>CAWICQ010000010.1:0-620451 GCA_963834755.1 uncultured Gammaproteobacteria bacterium | reverse complement strand
ATCGGATCCCGCCGGCTGGATCGCTGCCGGCGACCTCGCGGAAAGACGGTGCCGGTCCCGAAGGACTAGCCCGCTTTCTGGGAGTCGCTCGGCACCGAGGGCCGCGCCGCGGTAGGCGCAGGAGCCGCCGCGCGTCGGGCGCGCATCGCAGCGAGATCTTCGGAACCCAGCATCGCCGATTCCGGCCGCGCGCTGGCGGACACTCGATCGGCGGCCATGCTGAAAACGAGTCCGAACAGGCCGACGAATCCCAGAACCAGTCCGAAGCCCAGCACCGCCGGGCTTTTCGTGACGAACGAAAGTGCGAAACCGAACAGTGTCAGGCCGAGCATGAGCCAGCGCATGGCGGGTCACCGTGCTGTGTGCGTGCGCGCCGCGCAAAGCTACCAGAAACGCGACCTGCCAAAAAAGATGCGTGCCTCGCTTAGCCGACGGCCGGTCGCGGCGATGCCGACGAGAGGTTCGACGCGACGGTGCCGCGCGCCGCTCCGTCATTCAGCGGGGGCGCCGTAGCATCGCCCGTGTCAGGAGAACGCGCATGGAATCCGTATCGCAGCTCGCGCTCGCCGGCGGTTTGGCCTGGGCAAGCGGCATACGCGTCTACGTCACGCTGTTCGTGATCGGCATGCTCGGTCGTTTCGGCTATCTGCATCTGCCCGAACAGTTGCTGGTGTTGGAACACACATGGGTGCTGACCGCGTCCGGCATCATGGTGCTCGGCGAGTTTCTGGCCGACAAAGTGCCCGGCCTCGATTCGATCTGGGACGCGATCCACACGTTCATCCGCATTCCCGCCGGCGCCTTCCTCGCTTGGGGTGCGATGGGCGAATCGACGCCGGCCGCGCAGGCCGCGGCGGCGGTTCTCGGCGGCCTGATCACCGGCGGCACGCATCTTGCGAAAAGCGGCGGCCGCGCCGCGATCAACACCTCGCCCGAGCCGCTCAGCAACTGGACTGCAAGCTTCGGCGAGGACGGCCTCGTGCTCGGCGGTTTGTTTCTGGCGATCACGCATCCGCTGGTTTTTCTGGTGCTGCTGGTGTTGTTCCTCGCGCTCGTCGCCTGGCTGCTGCCGAAGGTGCTGCGCTTTCTCGCGGGTTTGTTCCGCAGGCCTGCGGCTGTCGAAGGCAAAACGCTGCCAGCGTCGCGAAGCTGATGCGTGCGTCACTCCGCGCGGCGCTCAGCGCTCGCGGCGGTAATGGCCCTGCATGAAGACGACGAACTCCGGCTGACCCGGAAAGCGATTCTCGATTTGGAAGTCGTACTGATCGCCGCCGAAGTGGAATTCGTAGCGTGCCTCGCCGCGCGGCGTCTTCTTCTCGAACAACAGGCGCTCGCCACTCCAGCGTCCGCGCGCCGGCGGATCCGGCGGCAAGCCCATGCTGTCGAACCACCACCAGAGCACGTCGCCGTTCGCCGGATCGATCGTGAAGACGCCATGGCCGCGGAAAACGCTTTGACCGCCCTTTTCTTCGACGTAGTCCTGCACCAGCGCCATGCCGTCGACGGCTGCGCGCATCTGGCAGCGTCCGGATGCGGCTCCGCCAGGTCCCCACGGTGAATCCGCGAGTTTTTCCTCGCCGCTCCAGTTTCCTGCGAAACGGCCGAGCCGCGCGTGTTCGGCGCCGGGTTTGGGCATTTCCATCATGGCACTCTCCGAGCGATCGGCGGCCGATGCTACGCCGCTTCGCACACGTCTGCGTCAACGTTCCGAGTGGCCCGCTTCCCAGTAATCGCGGCGCGTGAAAAGGCCGGGCCGGATCAGATCGATAAACGCGCGAGCATCGGCGCTGAGATATTTGCCTTTGCGTACGACGACACCGTACGTGCGCTGCGGAAAGTAGGCGCTCATGTTGCGTACGGCGAGTCGCGCGCGATCTGCTTCGCCGATGCAGATGCCGGTGACGATCGAAATGCCGAGTCCCATCGCGACGTACTGCTTGATCACTTCCCATCCGCCGACTTCGATGGCGACGCGATACGGCACCTTGCGCTGCTGGAAGATCAGGTCGACGAGTCGATACGTCGTCAACCGCTGCGGCGGCAGAATCAGACCGAACGGCGAAAGATCCTCGAGACGGATGTCGTGTTTCGACGCGAGCGGATGGTCGAGCGGCAGGATCAGCATCGGATCGTACGAATAAACCGCCTCGTAGCTCAGATCGTTGGGCACGTCGAGCATCGAGCCGATGGCGAAATCGACCTGGTCCGAGCGCAGCAGCGCAAGGCCGTCCTTGCCGGTGACGTTGTGCAGCTCGAGCTTCACTTCGGCATTGCGCTCGCGGAACGAACGCACCAGCGACGGCAGCAAATACTGGATCGTCGACGCGCCGGCCGCGATGTTCAACGCGCTGCCGACGAAGCCAGAGCTCAACGTGCGGAACTGCTGGTCGAGCGCGTCGAGTCCTTCGACCAGCGGCAGTGCAAGGTCGTACAGCGCCTGCCCTTCGCGCGTCAAAGCGACCCGCCGGCGCCGGCGTTCGATCAGACGTGCGCCGAGCTCTTTCTCGAGTGCGGACAACTGCAGGCTCACCGATGGCTGCGACAGAAACAGCGCTTCGGCCGCGCGCGACAACGTGCCGAGCTTGGCGATCGTGCAGAACGCGCGGAGCTGTTTCAGCCGGCTGCCCTTGTAATAGAAACGCCCCGGAGAGGCGGGATTTTCGCGCGACGGGCGGGTTAGGCGAGTGCGGTTACGCATCGTTGCGATCGGAAAAGTCTCGTTCAGGCGCCGGTAACTCCCTTGGCATCAGTATGTTACCGTATATTTGACGTTGTCAATTTGTTGCATTGAAACATATGCTTTGTCAAATATCAGCAGCACGCCTAGTCTTCCGATCCCCGACAGGGAACGTTTTCATGGCGGCCTCCATTTCCAATCTGCAATCGCGCGCAGCCGACACCAGCGCGCCGTTGACCGCGGCGCAGCGCGATGTCTTGGGCGAGGCGGCGCGCGCGTTCCTCACCGATCTGCACCATCGTTTCGATGGCCGTCGCCTGGCGCTGCTGCGCGCGCGCGATGAAAGCCAGGCCCGCTACGACGCCGGCGAGCTACCCGATTTCGCCAGCGAAACCGCGACGATCCGCGATGCCGACTGGCGCGTCGCGGCGATTCCCGGCCGCGCTGCAGGATCGACGCGTCGAAATCACCGGCCCGGTCGATCGCAAGATGATCATTAACGCGCTGAACTCCGGCGCGAAAGTGTTCATGGCCGATTTCGAGGATTCGACGTCGCCGACCTTCGAGGCGCTCATCGACGGCCAGCTCAACCTGCGCGACGCGGTCGCCGGCGCAATCGACTACACCTCGCCGGAAGGCAAGCACTACGTCGTCAAGTCCGATCCGGCGGTGCTGATGGTGCGTCCGCGCGGCTGGCATCTGCCGGAAAAACACTTCGTCATCGACGGCGAGCCGATGTCCGGCGCCTTGTTCGATCTCGGACTCTTTGCTTTTCACAACGCGCGCGCATTGCATGCGCGCGACCGCGGGCCGTATTTCTATCTGCCGAAAATGCAGAGTCATCGCGAAGCGGCGCTGTGGAACGACGTGCTCGGCGCACATCGAAGCAACGCTCGCGCTGCCGCCTGGCACGATCAAGGTCACCGTGCTGATCGAAACGCTGCCCGCCGTGTTCGAGATGGACGAGATCCTGTGGGCGCTGCGCACGCGCATCACCGGGCTCAATTGCGGGCGCTGGGATTACATTTTTTCGTACATCAAAACGCTGCGCGCACATCGCGATCGCGTGCTGCCCGAGCGAGGGCAGGTCGCAATGACCGTGCCGTTCTTGAAGGCCTACTCGGAGCAGCTGATCAAGACCTGCCATCGCCGCGGCGCATTTGCGATGGGCGGCATGGCGGCGCAGATTCCGATCAACAACGATCCCGCAGCGAACGAAGCAGCGCTCGCGAAAGTGCGCGCGGACAAGCTGCGCGAAGTGGCCGCGGGCCACGACGGCACCTGGGTCGCGCACCCGGCGCTCGTGCCGGTGGCGCGCGAGATTTTCGATGCGCATATGCCGACGCCGAATCAATTGCACGTGCTGCGCGCGGATGTGCAGGCGACGCGCGACGAATTGCTCGCGCCGAGTATCGGCACGATCACGCGCGCCGGATTCGAAGGCAACGTCGAAGTCTGCCTGCGCTATCTCGCCGCGTGGCTCGATGGTCTTGGCTGCGTGCCGATCCATCATCTGATGGAAGATGCGGCGACCGCCGAGATCTCGCGCACGCAGCTGTGGCAATGGCTGCATGTCGGCGGTCTGGTCTTCGCCGACGGCGACACGCCGATCGATTTTCCGCTGTTCGACGCGACGCTCGCGACCGTGCGCCAGCGTCTCGCGGCCGCGCCGATGCCGGGCGAAAGCCGCCTCGCACGCGCAGCCGAACTCCTCGGCGAGTTGACGCACGCACGCTCGCTCGCCGATTTCCTCACGCTCGCCGCGTATCCCGAACTGCCCTGAAATCGCACACCGCCTTTCATACGACGAGAACTGCCATGAAGAACCCGTTGCCGACCGTCGATGCGATCAAGCTGGACTGGACCAACAATCCGCGCTGGAGCGGCGTGCGGCGCAACTACACCGCCGAAGACGTCGTGCGCCTGCGCGGCACCGTGCACATCGAGCATTCGCTGGCGCGCATCGGCGCCGAGAAATTGTGGGGTTATCTGCACAAGGAGCCGTTCGTCAACGCGCTCGGCGCACTGACCGGCAACCAGGCGATGCAGCAGGTGAAAGCCGGGCTGAAGGCGATTTATCTCTCGGGCTGGCAGGTCGCCGCGGACGCCAACGTCGCCGGCGAAATGTATCCGGATCAATCGCTATATCCCGCGAATTCGGTGCCGCTCGTCGTCAAGCGCATCAACAACGCGCTGCTGCGCGCCGATCAGCTGAATCACGCCGAAGGCAACGACGGCATCGACTATCTGCAGCCGATTCTCGCCGACGCCGAAGCCGGCTTCGGCGGCGTGCTGAACGCGTTCGAGCTGATGAAATCGATGATCGAAGCCGGCGCCGCGGGCGTGCATTTCGAAGATCAGCTCGCGTCAGTGAAGAAATGCGGCCACATGGGCGGCAAGGTGCTGGTGCCGACGCGCGAGGCGGTCGAAAAGCTCAACGCGGCGCGACTCGCCGCGGATGTCTCGGGTGTGCCGACGATCCTCGTCGCGCGTACCGATGCCGAAGCCGCCGATCTTCTGACCAACGACATCGACGACAACGACAAACCGATTCTGCACCGGCGAGCGCACCGTCGAAGGTTTCTTCAAGACGAAGAACGGACTCGAGCAGGCCGTCAGCCGCGGTCTCGCTTATGCGCCGTATGCGGATCTGGTCTGGTGCGAAACCGGCAAGCCCGATCTCGAATTCGCGCGCAAATTCGCCGAAGCGATCCACGCGAAGTTTCCGGGCAAGCTGCTCGCCTACAACTGCTCGCCGTCGTTCAACTGGAAGAAGAATCTCGACGACGCGACGATCGCGAAATTCCAGAAGGAAATCGCGAGTTACGGTTACAAGTTCCAGTTCATCACGCTGGCGGGCTTCCATGCGCTCAACTATTCGATGTTCGATCTCGCCTGGCATTACGCGCGCAATCAGATGAGCGCGTTCGTCGAGCTGCAGGAAAAAGAATTCGCTGCCGCTGATCGCGGCTTCACTGCGGTCAAGCATCAGCGCGAAGTCGGCACGGGTTATTTCGATGCGGTGACCCAGGCGATTCAGCAGGGACAGTCGTCGACGACGGCGCTCAAGGGTTCGACCGAGGAAGAGCAGTTCCACGCGAGGAAGACGCCGCACGCGGCGTGATGCATCAGTGCGACAAATGGCGGCGCCGAATATGATTTCGCGCTGGATGAGGGAAGGGTATCGCGAGGTTTCCCTCTCGCGCCGTTGGCGCGACCTCTCCCGCAAGCGGGGGAGGCAAGAAGCGGGAGAGGTGCGCACCAGATGCGCAGTCCGCCGGCACCGAAACGGGGTTGGGGAGGAGTGAGCCCGGACTGGGGTGTTGGGGGGCTTCCGGGCCGTTGCGTTTCGATGCCGGCGCTGCGCGGAACGCCGGAATGAAACGGCGTCCTGACTCGTAGGACGGCGGTGGGGGAGTTTCCGTCGCGCGATCCACGTAGACGTTCGTAGATTAGTCGAGAGCGGCTTCGCTTCGCCCCGCGAAGCGATTCGTTTCGTCGCAGAGGTCGCACGACTTGTGGATTCCTTGCTTCCACATTCGAGGAGGGGCCGTCGGCTGTTGCTGCGATAGTGACAACGGAAGCCGCCAACGCGCGGTTTGCCACTGAAATGTAAGACTTTTCCTACATCCCGCGGCGGCTTCGGCGGATGAGGACGAGAGGCACATACGCTACCATGCCTCTCTCGACGGGCCCGCCGGAGGTTCGTAAGTGTCAGCGATCGACGCAGAAAGGGTTGGCCCCGGCGGCGGGACTTCGGCCGGCGGGCGGCCGCGCGTGGCCCTCTTGCCGCGGGAGCTTTCCGACGAGGAATACGCGCTGTTTTCGCGCGTCGGGCGGCGTCGCGAGCTGAAGTCGGGCGAGGTCATTTTCAGTCGCGGTGAGCTCGGCCGCAGCATGTTCATCGTCGAGGCCGGGCAGATCCAGCTCGAATTCGGCGACGGCATGCCGGACAAGCTGATCGGCGCGCGCGAGTTCTTCGGCGAGCTGGCGCTCTTCATCGGCAATCATGCGCGCGTCGCCAATGCGGTTGCGGTCGCGCCGAGCGCCTTGATCGTCGTCGAGCACCAGGCCTTCGACGAGTTGATCGTCGGCGAGCCGCGCCTGCTGGCGCAGTTCATGCGCCGCTCGTTTTCGTATCTCGTCGCCAGCGAGCAGCAACTGATCCAGAGTCTGAAACGACGCAACGAAGATCTGATGGTGACGCTGGATTCGCTGCGCCAGACGCAGACGCAACTGTCCACCGCACAGCGCCTGGTGCAGACCGACGAGCTGACCGGTTTGTGCAACCGGCGCGGGCTTTACATGTTTCTCGAACGCCTTCACGAGCAGCGCTTGCCCGGTACGGTGCTCGCCCTGTTGCTGGTCGATCTCGATCGCTTCAAACAGATCAACGATCACTGCGGCCATCTGATCGGGGATCAGGTGTTGCGCGCGATCGGCGAGGAAGTGCAGAACGCGGCCTCGCCTTGCGATCTGCCGTGTCGACTCGGCGGCGACGAGTTCGCGCTGCTGATGCAGGTGACCGGCATCGAAGAGTTGCGCGCCCGCGCCACCCAGATCATCGGCGCGGTGCGTGCGTTGCGTTTTCCGCCGTGCGGCGAAGAGATGCTGCTGGTCGCCGTCAGCGTCGGTGGCAGCCTGTGCGCGCCGGGCGCGGACTGGGCGGTGTGGTACAGCGACGCCGATTGCGCGCTGTACGAAGCCAAAGGCATCGGTGGCGACGGTTACCGCGTCATCGAGGGAGCGGGAGCGCCCGTCGCTCCGGCTTGACGCCATGCACACTCGCGCACGGACGTTGTCATCGCCAGGCTGGCGCATCGCGACTGGAGCCGGCCGCAGCCATCGCGCTGGCGGGAGCCCGCGCGCGTGAACGCGATCCTGCACGCGCACAACACCGAAGCGCCGCTGCGGCAGGACACGCCGGTTTCGTTGCTGCGCACGCTGGTCCTGTGCGATCTCGCCGATTCAACCGCGCTCACCGAACGCCTCGGCGATCTGCGCGCGGCTGAGCTCTTCCGCAAGCACGATCGTCTGGCGCGAACGCTGGTGCATCAATACGGCGGCCGCGAGATCGACAAGACCGACGGCTTTCTGATGATGTTCAACCGGCCGATCGAGGCCGTCGCATTCGCGCTTGCGTATCAGCGCGGCCTGCGTCAGCTCGAGGATGCCGGCGTCAAGGCGCCGCTCCGCGCGCGCGTGGGTGTGCACGTCGGCGACGTCATCGCCTGGGACAACACGCCCGAAGACATCGCGAAGGGCGCCAAGCCCTTCGAGGTCGAAGGCCTGATCAAGCCGGTCACGTCGCGCCTGATGCAACTCGCGCTGCCGGGCCAGATTCTTTTGTCCGGCGTCGCCTATCAGCTCGCGCATCGCGCGCAGGAAGAGCTCGGCGATCAGGCCGCGACGACGCTATGGCGCACGCACGGTCGCTACCGCTTCAAGGGTTTGCCGGACCCGATCGCGGTGTTCGAAGTGGGCGAGGCCGATATCGCGCCGCTGAAAGCGCCGCCGTGGTCGGGCAAGGCGCATCGCGAAGTGCCGTTTTGGCGGCGTCCTGCGACGATGGCGATCGAGATCGCGCTGCTGTTCGCGCTCGTTGCGTTGCCGCTCTGGTATTTGCTGCGCCCCGAGCCCGCAATCGCCTTCGCAAAGCGCGACTGGGTCGTGGTCGGCAATCTCACCAATCTCACTGGCGAGACCACCTTCGACGAATCGGTCGAAACCGCTTTCCGCATCGGCCTGGAGCAGTCGCGTTACGTCAACGTCCTCTCCGATCTCAAGACCCGCGAAACCGTCAAACTGATGCAACGCGATCCGGAGAACACCAAGGTCGATCGCACGATCGGCTCGGAAGTCGCGATCCGCGACGGCGCACGCGCGCTGATCCTGCCGACCGTCGCCGAAATCGGCGGTCGCGTGCGCGTGACGGCGGAAGTGATCGATCCGCAGACGCAGACGACGGTGTGGTCCGAGTCGGCCGACGGCACCGGCGAAGAATCCGTGCTGCCATCGCTGGACAAGGTCAACCAGAAGCTCCGCGTGCGGCTCGGCGAGGCGCTGGCGACGGTGTCGAGCGAGTCGCAGCCGCTGGAGAAAGTTGCCACGAAGAACCTCGATGCGCTCAGAGCGTATTCGCTCGGTCAGCGCGCCTATGACAGAAACCGGATGAAGGAGAGCCTGGCCCTCTACGAGCAGGCTGTGAAGCTCGATCCGAACTTCGCTCTCGCGCAGATAGCGCTTGGGAAGGTCTATGTCGCCACGAATCAGAGCGCAAATGCGATCAAGGCGATCGATGCGGCCCATAACCTTCGTGATCGCATTTCGCCACGCGACGCGCTATACCTCGATGCGTGGCAGGCCACCCTCGTCGGCACGCCGCGCGAAGCACTCGGCAAGTGGGCATTGCTGGCACAGCTCTATCCCGATTTCTTTTCTGGGCAGAGTCTCTACGCGTACTACACGTGGGCACTCGCGAACCAGTTCCAGACCGCGATCGATGCCGCAGAAAAGGCCAGCTCTCCGAAGAACACCAATTCGATCAACAACGAAGTGCTGCTCGGATCGCTCTATCTCGGCATGGAGGATTATCAGAAAGCGCTGCAGCATTTTGCGAGCGCACAGGCCGCCGGGCTGGTGTGGACCTCGGACTATGCGGTTGCCTACGCGGCGCAGAAGCAATTCGACAAAGCCGACGAATCGCTCGGACGCAGCGAGCAATCCGGCATAGCGAGCCGCGATCTCAACGCCTACGTGACGCAAATCGCAATCGCTGTCGATCGCGGCGACTGGCCCCACGTTGTTTCGACGCTCGACGCGGCGAACAAGGCGGCGGCCGGAGTCGACGCGTCGCTGGCGCGGCGCTTTCGCGCGATCGACGTAAGTCTGCGATCGATTTCCGATCCCGAGCCGGCCCAGGCCGCGATGCTCGGTGCGTACATCGCCGCATCCCAGAAGGTGTTGAGCGGCAAAGCCGAGGACGCTTCGGACATCCGTTTGGAGCTCGCGATGGCGGCGTATGTCGCGGCGCAGCGCGGCGACGTCAAGCAAGCAAGTGACGCGCTCTCTGTTGCGAAGGCGGGCTCGCGCGCAGGCGATTATCCAATGCTCGACAAGATGGCGGCGGTCGCGGAAGCAGAACGGACTCGCGCGTCGGGCAAAGCCGACGATGCGGTTGCGGCGTTGAAACCGCTGGTCGACGGCAGCGAGCTATTCATCACGCACGTCGCATTGGCGGACGCCTACATGAGTGCTCGTCATTACGACGACGCGATCCGCGAAGCGAAATGGGTTTCGAACCATCGAGGACGCGCGTACGCCGAATTCAATCAGCAATTGACTGCATTCAATGTCGCGCAAACCGACCTTGCGCTGCTGCGTGCCGCCGAAGCCGCGCAGGCGGCTGGCGACAAGAACGGATCGCGTCAGTCGCTGGACGCGTTCCTCAAGGCGTGGCCGGCGAAAGCTCAGCCGGCCGCGCTGGGCTCGCGTGTCACGAAGCTTGAAAAGGCGTTTTGACGCCTGCGCTCGGCGTTGTCGACGAGCCGACAGCGAGTTTCAAGGTCGGCGGCGTGTGGCAGAGGCAGACGACTGCCGTGTTGTCGATCACCTGATACAACGCCGTCTGGAAGATCAGCTTCGAGGCGAGACGTATGTTCTTGTAATCGGGCGGCAAGTTGCCGATCTCGTCCTCGGGTACGCCGATGGCGCGCAACGCTGCAGCAGGATCGGCCTCGAACGATGCCCTGTATGCGTCGTCGTCCGCGAGCTTGCGCAATAGCACAAGCGCGTAATCCTTGAGCAATACCAAGTCAGTCGCCATGATGCTCTCCCCTCGATCGAGTAAAAACGTCCATTCTGACCCGTGCGCACATTGGAGCTGAAGGAGAGTATATGCGTGTGCGCCGCTGCGCAATTGTCACATTCGATCCGCGCGAGCGGCTGGAGTTCAACCTGGGGTTATTGGCTACCGGTGGCAGTGGTTTGCAGGCGGTCATCGAGTGGGTCGCGTTGGCGCCGCATTTAGAAGAAGAGATCGCAGTAACCGCCGATGAAGTAACGGTGCTTGGCAAGGTCTCGCCCTCGCAGTGGACCGATCTCGAAGCACTAACCGCTGCTTGTCCTCAGGGTTTACTTGACTCGTTGCTCGCGAAGAAGCTCCTAATCGCGGAAAACTCGAATGTCGCCACGCGGGACCAGCTGCTTCGCGACACGCATTGGCGCAGTGCGTCCGCCGTGATGCATTACGCCTCGCGCTGGCGTGGTGTCGATACCGAAGAGATGGAGCGGCAGTTTGCGGAGACCGGCGATGAGAGCCTGCTTGACCGCCTCGGTCCGCCCCCGCCGCTTGTACGCGAGCGCGCGCCAGCAGACCGACGATTGCACCTGCCGGCGGCCACTTCCACCCCACTGGACGAGCTGCTCGGCCGGCGTGTTACCTGCCGCAATTTCGATGCCGGGCGCACTCTTACGCAGGCGCAATTCGCAAGTGTGCTCTATCGCGTGTACGGCGCGCGAGCAGTCGACGACTTTGCGCCGGGCGTACAACTCCTCAAGAAAGGGGTGCCGTCCGCCGGCGGGCTGCATCCGACCGAAGCCTACCTGCTCGTCCAGCGCGTCGAAGGCGTCCAGCCGGGTCTGTATCACTACCATGCAGTAGACCATGCGCTGGAATCGATCCGTCCGATGACGACGTCAGAAACGGCCGCAGCCGCCCGTCGATTCGTCGCATCGCAGGGTTATTTCGTCGACGCGCACGCGATCGTGATCCCCGTCAGCCGGTTCGGTCGCAATTTCTGGAAATACAGGAATCACGCGAAGGCATATCGGACGCTGATCCTCGACGTCGGTCACCTTTCGCAAACGATGTACCTCGCGGCGACCGAGCTCGGGCTCGCCGCTTTCATCACCGCCGCCGTTAACGAGATCGACATCGAAGAAGCATTTGGCCTTGATCCGCTCGAGGAAGGCCCGCTTGCGGTCACCGGTTTCGGCATCCGTGCCGCCGAACGCCGCGAGGTCGAGTTCGATCCGTTGCATGCGGTCTGGAACGAGTAGTCGAATCGACGCGTTCAAATGACCGAAGACAGGTGCAGTGCATTCGCGCCAGACGATCCGCGTTCAAGATTACGATGGAAGATCGCCGGCGGTGTCGAGATCCCATGCGAGCTCGGGAGCCGCCACGCCAATGACATCGCTGTGCCGCGCGCGCAGCAACGCGCGCGCACCGACATCGCCGCGCAACGCGATGATGTCCTCGAACCAAGCGCGCGGCAGCAACGCCGGAACGCCGACAACGCCCGCGTAGGCGCTCGCGACCGCGCGCATGGGATTGGTGCGCCAGGTCGCGCAGATTGCATCGAGATGCGCGCCGGTCAATGCCGGTTGGTCAGTCAACACGATCAACGCTCCGGCGCAGCGTGCATCGAGCGCTTCGATGCCGGCACGTAACGATGCCGCCATACCCGTCGCCGCATCGGCGATGCGCAGCGTGCGCACGACGATGCCGTCGAGCGCCGCACCGATGAGATCCGCATCGTGGCCGAGCACGACAACCGCATCGCGCGGTTGCGTCGCGATCGCCCATCGCGTCACACGCCGCAATAGCGGCTCGCCATCGACGTCGATGAGTTGCTTGGGCCGTCCGAGCCGCGCCGAAGCACCCGCCGCCAGCACGATCGCGCCGTGCGCGGGGGGCAGGCATCGTTGCGGTGTCATGCGTGACCCGCGATTCGTCGGATTCTTCCCCTCACCCGCTTGCGGGAGAGGGCAGGGTGAGGGAACGGCCGGGTGCGATGTTTTGCGCAGCGAGTTTTGAAACGGCGAATCCAGACTCCCCTCATCCGGCCCTTCGGCCCGACTTCTCCCGCAAGCGGGAGAAGTGAAAACGCGGCACTCATGGCCGGTTGCGGTGAACCGCCGCGCTCAATCGTAATGCGCATCGTGCGTGAGGTAATGCTGAAGCTGCGCGACGATCGCGAGCGCGATCGCTTCGGGACCTTCGCCGCCGAGGCGCAGGCCGACCGGCGCATAGAGGCGCGGTTCCAATTGTGTCGCGGCGATGTCGCCGATTTCGGTCAGCAATGCATCACGCCGAGCCGGTGGTCCGAGCAGGCCGACATAACCCGCGCTGCTTTCGGCTAGGCGATGCAGGCAGCGCGCGTCGAGGTCGAAGTTGTGATTCATGACCAGCACCGCATCGAAATGACGCGAGCCGAGCAGTTCGCCGATCGTTTCCGCGCCGCCCGAATGGCGCAGGTCCACGCCGACACAATCGGCATGCGCGCTCCAGCGCTCGCGGCGCTCGAGGACTTCGACGTACCAACCCATCATGCGCGCCAGCGCGGCCAGCGGCCGCGTTTCCGGACCGGCGCCGAGCAGCAGCACGCGCGGCGGCGGCGGCAATGCGATGGCGATGCGTTCGACAAAACTTTGCGTACCCACGGCCGATCGACCGTTGGGGCCGAAGCGGTGCACGTGCGAACCGACGCGCGCTTCACCGCAACCGACACGTTCGCTCGCCGTCGCGAGCACGAGCTTGAGCCAGGCACTCCGTGCGCACGCATCGACGAGTGCGCTGCGCAACGGCGCGTCGTCGGCGGGAAGCGGCATCAAGAGAACATTCATTTCGCCGCTGCAGCCGACGCCCGAGCCGAACAGGCGATCGTCCTCGCCGTTCGTGTCGAAGCGCGCCATAAGTGCGGTGCCGCTCGCGAGCACGTTGCGCGCGTGCGCTTCGACGTCGCTTTCGAGGCAGCCGCCGGAGAGAGCGCCCGCGCGCATGCCCGTCGCGTCGAGCAGGATCAGCGCGCCGCGTTTGCGATAGGTCGATCCGTGGGTGTCGACGACGACTCCGACCACGCACGGCACGCCGGCGGCCGCGAGTTGCGCTGCGGTCTCGCCGACCGCGCGCACGCCGCCGGCCACGTAAGCGGTGGCGTTGGAACGTACGGCGAGATTGATCGGTAAGTCGCCCATCGAACCAGCCTTGGATTGGGCATAGTAAATGAGGCAGGGTGAAGCGCGCATGGAAACCGAGCCAGCGTCCGGAAACCGTGCGCGGCGTCTCGCCGGGCGAGAGCGGAAACGATCAATCGCGGAATAGTTTGCGCGCAAGAAAGGCCGCAAAGCGCGATTTCGGCACGCCCGCGCGGCGGGCCAGTGCGCCGCGCACACCCTCGATCTTGAGACCGACCTTGGCGACGCGGTCTTCGTCGAGCTCACGCGCGATCAGCGTCACAGGCCCGAGGCGGACCCGATCCCCGACCTCGGCCGTATGTTCGTATTGGCGCGCAAAGTGCTCGCCCAGCGTGAGGTTCGCGTCGCGCGCGCGAATCGGCAGCGCATAGAACGAGGCGATATCGCCGAGCCGGACTTTCGCCGAAAAACTGAATTCGCCGAACAGCTCGCGCTCGGCTTCGCGGGCCTCGTCAGGCGGTGCGAACAGCCAGTCGAGCCGATAGACGCGTCCCGGCGGCGCGAGCAGATAGACGTAGTCGCCGGGCTCGAACGCGCCGGCGGCATCCGCCATCAGGATTTCGCCGCCGCGCACGACCATCGCGAGCTTGGCCCAACCCGGCAGCGGCCCATGGCCCAGGATCGCGGCCTGCGGCGCGACCGGATAGCCGACCAGCTCGCGCTCGAGCGATCCCGGCAAATCCACTTCGACGCGGCGTACCGCGCGATCGCGATGCGGCAACGCGACATCGAACACGCGCGCGGCGAGCCCGAGCGTCCATCCCTGCACCAGCAGCGAAGCGATCACGACGACGAACGCGACATTGAAAATCAGCGCCGCCTGCGGCAGACGCATCAGCATCGGAATGGAAGCGAGGAAAATGCCGACCGCACCGCGCAACCCGACCCAAGCCACGAACGCGATCTCGCGTTTGCCGTAACGGAATGGCGCAAGACAGATCGCGACGGCGAGCGGTCGCCCGATCAGCATGAGGAATGCGGCGAGACCGAGCGCCGGCCAGAGCGTATGGCTGAGCGCGTGCGGCGTCGCCAGCAGTCCGAGCACCAGGAACATCGCGATCTGGCACAGCCACGTGCCGGCATCCAGCACCGAAAGCAGCTGCACGAATCCCGGAACGTTGCGATTGCCGACCACGACGCCGGCGATATAGACCGCCAAAAACGCGCTGCCGTGAAGTGCGCCGACGACTCCGAATACGAAGATCGCGCCCGCGATCAGGAACAAGGCCGCAAGCCCGCCCGAAAGCGGCAGCTTGCGCATCGCCGCCGCGATGGCGATTCCGCCGACCGCGCCGGCAACACCGCCGACGCCGAATTGCAACGCCAATTCGCGCGCGAGTCCGAAGCCGCCGAGATCCTGCGGCGCAGCGAGATACGTCGCCAGCAATGTCGTCAGCAGCACTGCGACCGGATCGTTCGCGCTCGATTCGATTTCGAGCGTCGCGCCGATCCGCGAGCGCAGTTGCAGGCCACCCGCGCGCAACAGGAAAAATACCGCGGCCGCATCGGTCGATGCGACGACGGCTCCGAGCAACAACGATGCGACCGTGCCGAGCCCCAGCAGCCAGTGCGCGGCGACACCGGTCAGCGCCGCGGTGATCACGACGCCGAGCGTCGCCAGCAGAAGCGTCGGCGCGAGCACGCCGCGAAACGTTTCGCGGCGCGTGCGAAGTCCGCCGTCGAACAGGATCACCGCGAGCGCGAGCGAGCCCAGACGATAGGTCAGCTCGTAATCGTCGAAATGGATGCCGCCCGGACCATCGACGCCGGCCAGCATGCCGATCCCGAGGAAGACCAGCAGCAACGGCGCGCCGAAGCGGCGCGCGACCAGGCTCGATCCGATGCCCGCCAGCACCAGCGCCGCGGCGCCGCCGAGCAGCCAGTAGGTGTAGTAGATCGCGTCCATCGTCACCGCATCATAGCGGCGGCGGCCGCGTTCGTTCCTCAGCGGCCGGGCCAATCGCGATTGGCTTTCGGAAAGCGGACTCGCCGATCGTGGACGGCCCGATGGTCGTGCAGGTTCCGGCAGATGATTTCTTCCACGGGCGTTCGATCAGCGGCCTTGAGGCTCAACCGACATCGAGCCGCCGATACTGGATCGATTCGGAAAGATCGGCGGCATCGATGCGCGCATGGCCGGCGAGATCGGCGATCGTGCGCGCGACGCGCAGAATCCGGTGATACGCGCGCGCGGAGAGGCCGAGACGTTCGATCGCGCGATCGAGCAACGCCTGCGAGCGCGCATCGAGCGCACAATCGCGCTCGGCTTCGCGATTGCTCAACGCGGAATTCACCTTGCCCGCGCGCGCCAGCTGCCGTCCGCGCGCGACTGCGACGCGCGCGCGCACGACCGCGCTGATTTCGCCGGGCTCGATGCCGCGCAGCTCCGCTTGCGCAACGCGCGGCATCTCGAGCTTCAAATCGATGCGATCGAGCAGCGGACCCGACACGCGCGCGCGATAGCGCACGATCGCATCAGGCGTGCAGCGGCATCGACCGGACGCGTCGCCGGCGTGGCCGCAGGGACACGGATTCATCGCCGCGATCAATTGGAACCGCGCGGGGAATTCGGCCTGGCGCGCCGCGCGCGAAATCGCGATGCGACCAGATTCGAGCGGCTCGCGCAGCACTTCGAGCACGTGCCGATCGAACTCCGGCAATTCGTCGAGGAACAAGACGCCGTGATGCGCGAGCGAAATCTCGCCGGGTCGCGGCTGCGAGCCGCCGCCGACCAGCGCGACCGCGGACGCGGTGTGGTGCGGCGCGCGAAACGCGCGCAATTTCCAGCTCGCCGCGTCGGTCGCGTGACCGGCCACCGAGCGCACGGCGGCAAGCTCGAGCGCTTCGTCTTCTTCGAGCGGCGGCAGGATTCCGGCGAGTCGGCTCGCCAGCATGGTCTTGCCGGTGCCGGGCGGACCGACCAGCAGGAGGTGATGCGCACCGGCCGCCGCGATCTCGAGCGCGCGCCGCGCCTGCGCCTGGCCGCGCACGTCGGCGAGATCCGGCGCGTACCCGATCGCAGCCTGTTCCAGCGTATCGATCGGCTGCGCGCGTGCCAGTTCAGAGCGACCCGCGAGATGCGCACACACCGCGAGCAGAGAATCGGCGATGCGCACGTCGGCATCGCGTGCCAATGCGGCTTCGCTGCCGTTGCCGCGCGGCACGACCATGCGACGTCCGGCGTGCGCAGCGTGCAGCACCGCCGGCAGCACGCCATGCACGGCGCGCAGCTCGCCCGAAAGCGCGAGCTCGCCGATGAATTCGTGCTGCGCGAGCGCATCGCGCGGAATGCTGCCGTTCGCGGCGAGGATGCCGAGCGCGATCGGCAGATCGAAGCGGCCGCCGTCCTTGGGCAGGTCGGCCGGCGCGAGATTGACCGTGATCTTGCGTTGCGGATAGTCGAGCTGCGCGTTGAGGATCGCCGCGCGCACGCGATCGCGCGCTTCCTTGACCGCGGTTTCGGGCAGACCCACGATCGACGTGCCCGGCAGCCCGCCGGACAGATGAACCTCACAGGTGACCAGCGGCGCAGCCACGCCGTCCTGCGCGCGGCTGTACACGACGGCGAGACTCATCAGACGACGCCCATCAGAGACGTGGTACGAAAAGTCGCCCGCTGCTCCGCCAGGGGTGAGCAGCGCGAGCAGCAGGCGTCCCGGGAAACTGGCATCGCGAAGGCTGCGCCTGAGTCGATCCGATCGATCGCCCGGCGGCGTACCTCACGCAATGCGTACTTCGCCTTACTTTCGGCCCGCGGCGCGAAACCGCCTCGCCGAATCCGGCTTCAGTGCGATGGCCGCGGTGCGGATGCGCCGATCGCGCGCTCGAGATTCGCGACCTGCTGCTCGAGCTCCTCGATCTTTTCGCGCGTGCGCAACAGCACGCAGCGCTGCACATCGAACTCTTCGCGCGTGACGAGATCGAGCTCGCGCAGGCCCGATTGCAACGCGCTGCGGAAATTTGCGGTCAGATCATCGCGCGCTTCCTTGAGGCCCGGCGGCACCAGCGCCGCGAGGCGTTGCGCGAGTTCGTCGATCGTCTGCACGTTGACCATGCGAGTCTCACCCCGTTGCTGGGACGGATCGATGCATCCGGCATCTTCCGTTTCCTGACCATCCGGGCCGGTTCCGCAGCCCTGTCTGTTGCCCTTCACCGATGCGTCTCCGTGTTGGGGCTCGCGGATTCTCCCCCAAGTCGGCCGGCGGCGCGCGCATTGCGCAGGCCGCCGGCCAGTGCGTCCCTGCGGCGTCAGATCCGTTGACGCCTGTCCTCCCCACGTCGCCGACTCTACGCCGCGGCCGGCCACGTGCCATCGGCTCGATTCGGAAGTGCATGTAGGAAACTTCCTACCGCCGGAAATCCCGTTTACAGTGTTTGCGCGCCATGCGCGGGTGCGTACGCGTGGTTGCAACCGACCAAGGAGCGTTCGATGAAGATGGTCATGGCGATCATCAAGCCGTTCAAGCTCGACGATGTGCGCGAAGCGCTCGCCGAGGTCGGCGTGCAGGGCATCACGGTGACCGAGGTCAAGGGTTTCGGTCGCCAGCGCGGTCACACCGAGCTCTATCGCGGCGCCGAATACGTCGTCGATTTCCTGCCGAAGATCAAGCTCGAAGTGGCGGTTACCGACGCGTTGCTCGAGCGCGTCGTCGATGCGATCCAGCGCAGCGCGAATTCCGGCAAGATCGGCGACGGCAAGATCTTCGTCTGGCAACTCGATCAGGTCGTGCGCATCCGCACCGGCGAGCTCGACGCGGATGCGTTGTGAGCTAAGAGCCTAGATTCGGGAATCGGGATTTGGAAAGACCATCATCCCCAATCCCGTCATCCCGAATCCCGGCTCTTACCGCACCAGAATCCACACGCCGAGCGCGGCGAACAACACCGCCGCCGCAATCCGCGCGGCCTTCAACGGCAACTTCTCCGCGAATCGCGATCCGAGCCAGACCACCGGCACGTTGGCCAGCATCATGCCGAGCGTCGTTCCGGCGACGACTTGCCACAACGGGTGATATTGCGCAGCGAGCACGATCGTCGCGACCTGCGTCTTGTCGCCCATCTCGGCGACGAAAAATGCAATCAGCGCGGCGATCAGCACACCATAGCGTGCGCCGCGCGCGGCTTCCGCGTCATCGGCGTGGTCGGGCTTGAGCGTCCACAACGCGACCGAGAAAAAACTCAGCGCGACGATCCATTTGAGGATCTCGGGGGTGAGGTAACTCGCGATCAGCACGCCGGCCGAACCCGCCAGCGCGTGATTGACCAGCGTCGCGGCGAGAATTCCAGTGCAAATCGGCCACGGCTTGCGGTATTTGGCCGCGAGGATCAACGACAGCAATTGCGTCTTGTCGCCGATCTCGGCGAGCGCGACGGTACTCGTCGAAATCAGGAAGGTTTGCATGACGGCTCCGGCGGGCTGGGGCTCGATGGACGCAATGGTTCGCCGCCTGCCGACCCAGCCCGGGCACGGCATGCAGGAACCAAAGGTCTCGCCGGACCGGTTTCCCGCTACAGGATTCCCGTCGCGCGCGCCATGGCGCGATCGCCAAGTATGTTGACGCGCATACCGCGGCATTTCGCTGCGGTCGGCTACTCCCCAATGGAGCGGCGCGGAGTTTAGGCGGCTCGCGTTGCGGCGGCAAGCGCGTCGCTCACAGTTTTCGCAGGCGACGTTTCATGGCGCTCGCGCTCGTGTTGTCTGAGCCGTCTCAACCGTTCGGACTTGCCGAGCCCGAGCGCGCAGCGCAAAGTTCGCGGCATTCGAATCAGGAGCCGAATTTCCGATGGAATACCGCCGCCTGGGCTCATCCGGCCTCAAGCTTTCCGCGCTTTCATTCGGCGCGTGGGTCACGTTCGGCAATCGCGTCGGTCGCGCCGAAGCGCGCAATCTGATCGCGCTCGCCTACGACCGCGGCATCAATTTCTTCGACAACGCCGAAACCTACGCGGCCGGCGAGGCCGAGCGCGTGATGGGCGATGTGCTCGCCGATCTGCGCCTGCCGCGCGACGCGTGGTGCGTTTCGAGCAAGGTTTATTTCGGCGCCGTGCGCGATCCGCGACCGACGCAGCGCGGCTTGTCGCGCAAGCACGTGATCGAGGCATGTCATCAGGCGTTGACGCGACTGCATGTCGATTATCTCGATCTGTACTTCTGCCATCGTCCCGATCCGGACACGCCGATCGAAGAAACCGTCGCGGCGATGGACCTTCTCGTGCGTCAGGGCAAGGTGCTGTATTGGGGCACCAGCGAATGGCCGGCGGATGCGATCCGCACCGCGCATCGCATCGCGCGCGCGAACCACATGGCGCCGCCGCAGATGGAACAGCCGCAGTACAACCTGTTCCATCGCGAGCGCGTCGAGGTGGAATACGCGCCGTTGTACAAGGAGCTCGGCCTCGGCACGACGACGTGGTCGCCGCTCGCCTCGGGCCTGTTGACCGGCAAGTACAACGACGGCATTCCGGCCGGCTCGCGTCTGGATACGCCGGGCTACGAATGGCTGCAACGCAGCATCCTCGAAGGTGATGGTCCGGCGCAGATCGCCAAGGTCAAACGACTCGCGACGATCGCGCGCGAGCTCGGCGCGCCGCTCGCGCAGCTTGCGATTGCGTGGTGTCTCAGGAATCCGCATGTTTCGACGGTGATGCTTGGCGCGACGAAGGCGCAGCAGCTCGAGCAGAATCTAGGCGCGCTTGAGGTAGCGGCGAAATTGGGTGATGCGGAAGTCGCGCTTATCGAGGCGGCGATTGCTTAGCTGGCGGTCCTTCCTTCTCCCGCTGGCGGGAGAAGGTGCCGGAGGCGGATGAGGGTGCTCTTGAGGCTGCTTCTCGAGTTGCCCTCACCAGGAAGCGGGAGAGGATGGGAGGATTCGACGCGGAATCTTGCTCACCGCGAGCGCGTCAGCGCCTCGTCGAAGAATTGCATCGCGCGCGTCGATCCGGATTGTCCGAGCCAGAACAACGCCTGCTTCTTCACGTCGCGTGGGTAGTGGCCGCGGAGCAGTGCGATCAGCGCGTCGTCGGCTTTGTCGGCGCCGAGTTGCGACAATGCGAACACCGCTTGTTCGCGCACCTGCGTCGATGAGTCGCTCGTCAACGCCGACGTGATGTCGGCGGCGGCGCGCTCGTCCTTCATCTGCGCCATCCAGAACAAAGCCTGGCTGCGCACGTTGACGGCCGGATCGCTCTCTGCGATCGCATGGATGTGCGCGTACGGGTCATCCGCATGCGATTGTGAAAGCGCAAAGATCGCGTGCTCGCGCAGTTTCGGATCGTCGTCGGTCGTTGCAAAACGCTCGACAATCGCCGCGCCATCCGCGCCGCGCGCCTGGCCGAGCCAGAACAGGGCGTCTTCGCGCTGTTTAAGCGGATGCGTGGGCTCAGCGCGTTCGGCGAGCAGGTGCGTCGCGCCCGCATCGGCGTGAAACGCGATCGCGGCAAGCGCGAGGTCGTCGTGCGCGCCGTCGGGACTGTCCATCCAGCGCGAAAGCATCGCGACGCTGTCCGCCGGAACGACGCCTTCGATGTGGCGGATATCGTTCGTGCTGCGCACGGGACAATTGGCATCGTACGCACGCACGTCATCGATTCGCGCGTGCGCAACGTGCGCGTAAACCGTCAACGTGCCGGCCGTCGGCGGACGCGGATCATCGCTGGTGCTGAAACCGTGATGGTGATCGTCGAGGTCGCACCCGCCGCGGCCATGGCCGTGATCGTTGCCGGAGAAACAGCATGGCACGCCCGCATCGGCCACCATCGGAACGTTCCAGGCGGTCCAGCCGTCGGCCTGTTTGATGCGTGCTTCCAGCGTTGATTCGACGCCGAATGCGGTCGCGGGCAACACCATGGCGAACGCCGCCGTTGCGAGTAGATGTCTCATCGCGGCTTCTCCTTCTTGTCGAGCTCTTCCTCGATCGCGTTGATCGCATCGTCGTCGTTCATCATCGAGAGCATGCGCAGCAATGCTTTCTTCTCGTCGTTGGTCTTCGCCTGTCGATAGAGCTGCAACACCGAATCCGCATCGCCGGCAATCAGCAGGCCTTGCAGCGTCGCTTCGCGCAACGCGGGCGTGTTCGCCTGCGCGTAGAGTGCGACCAGCTTGTCGTTGGCGCCGGCGACGCCGAGCGAATGCAGCGCCTCGACGCGCAGGTCGTCGGGCAGCTTCGCGTTACCCGCGATCGCTGCCAGACCGTCCGCGTTCCCGGCGACGCCGAGCGCATGGATGATCGCCCGCCGGTTTTCGGCGTCCTGCGTCGAGTCGAACAGCTGCTTGAGCTCGTCGGACGCATCGAGCGCGCCGAGCGTCTCGATCGCTTTCGCGCGCACGCTCGGATCCGCCTCGGTGCGCGCGCTCGCCAGCACCAGATCCTTGCGATCGGCGACCAGCCAGGCCTCGATGATCTGGCTTTTCTCGTGCGTGTCCTTGCTGGTGGCGTAGATTTCGCGCAGGCGCTCGATCGCGCGGTTCTCGCCGCTGACGCCGAGCATGCGGATTGCTTCGGCGCGGAGCTCCATATCGGAAGAATTCTTGGCCGTATCGAGGACGACGTCGAGCGCGGCGTCGCTGCCGAGCTGGCTCAAGACGAACAGCGCGCGCTTCTTGGTCTGCAGCGAATGCTGGCTGGCCAGTACTTTCTTCAGAAGCGGCAGCGCGCGTTCGGGCGGCGCGTTCATCAGGCCCTCGACGGCGATGTCGGCGAGATCCTCGTCGTCCGTGCCCGAGGGTTCAACCTTCGAAGCCGGCCGCGTCTGCTGCAGCAACGCATCGGCGTCCTTGCTCCAGTGACTGCCCGGAAATTCGCGGTGCAGCCGCTCGATCGCGTTCTTCGCCTCGGTCGTGCGCTTGGCCTGCACGAAGGTATAGGCCTCCCAGTACAGCGCGGCGTCGGCGCTCTTGGGTTCCTTCTCGCGCAAGAGTTTCTCGAGGTCCTGGAAATGCTTGAGCGCGCCGTTCCAGTCGCTCTTCTTGAGCGACGCCTGCCCATCCCAATAGAGTTGATTTGCGGCCTTGTCGGTTGGCGCCATGTCGCCTTCGCTGGCGGCCAACGCCGAGCCGGTACCGAGCGCCAGCGCAATCGCGACGGCGATGAGGCCTGTGCTGATTCGTGTCATCGACGGGTTTCCTTTGTGATCATGTGCCATGCGTGCCGGAGCGATCGAGCCGCGCTTCCGTCGCGCGCACCTGGAACATCAAATCGGTGGTGTTGAGGTAATCGCGCAATCCTTGTGCAGGTTCGACGGGCGAAGACGGCGACGGGTTAGCGAGCGCGATCAACACGGGCTCGAGCTGACGCAGAAAATCGGCCAGCCGCGCATTGCCGGCGCGCGTGGCGGCGAGCGCATACAGACGGTTCGCCTGGACGAGCGAGGCCGCGAGCTCGCGATTGCTGTCGAGCAATGCGTCGCTGTTGCTGTTGCTCGCGGTCATCAGCACGCCTTCGGTCGCGCGAAGGTGCGCGGCGACGTACGCATCGAGCACGCGCGCGGCCGCGGCATCGGGCTGCGATTCGGCGAGTGCCGGCGGCGGCGCGCTGGTACGTCCCACGTAAAAACCGATGCCGACGGCCAGTGCGAGCGCGCACGCGCCGGCGAGCGCAAAGCGCGGCGCGTTCATCGATGCATTCCACGCGCGCAAGCGATCGAACCAGGATTCGCGTCTGGGCTGAACGCGCGCCTGCAGCCGCGGTTCGAGATTCCGCCACAGCCGCGCATTGAAATCCGCATCGGGCTCCGGCGCCGGCATCGCGTCGACGCGGGCCAGTGCGTGCTCGATCGTTGCGTAACGCGCGCGCAGTTCCGTCGATTCGCTCAACGCGCGATCGATCTGGGCGATGCGCCTCGCATCGAGTCCATCGCGATAGTGATAAAGAATCAGATCGTCGTCGCTGATCGTGTTCATGATCATTCCACCGGTTCGAGCGTCGCGCGCAATTTGCGCACGGCGCGAAATATCGCCTGCTTGCTCGCGCTGATGCTGAGCGAGAGCGTCGCCGAAATGTCTTCGAGCGATTGGCCTTCGTGATGGCGCAGCACGAACGCCGCGCGTTCGATCGCGCTCATATGCGCGAGCTCGCGTTCGATATCGCGACGGATCTCGCCGCTCGCCGCGTGCCGTTCGGGTCCGGGCGGAGCCTCGAGCCCACCGGCAAGAATCTCGCGCGCGTCCTCGTCCTCAGGCAGCGCGCTTTCGACGCGCTGGCGCTTGCGCATCTGTTCCAGCGCCGCGTTGACGCCGATCCGGTGCAGCCAGGTGGAAAACGCCGAGCGCCCGTCGAATTCGCGAAGATGCCGATACGCATTGAAGAACGCCTCCTGCACGGCGTCCTCGGCCAGCGCCTTGTCGCCGGTGATCCGTGCGCAAACGCGAAACAGCGCGCTCGAGTGCGCCTCGACCAAACATCGAAACGCAGCCGCATCCCCTGCGCCGGCCCGGGCAACCCAGCGCGCTTCGTCGTTTGCCATGAGCCTAGGATGCGCCTGGAGCGGTTCCGGTTAGCAAATCCGCCTGCGGCGGCCGGCCGCGGGTCCGGGCTCAGCCGGAACGGCGAAAACCGGCCTGCCAGCCGAGAACGACGCCGGCCTTCGCGGTCGCCGCGTAGGCATTCGGCTCGGCAATATTGAAGACGCCCGCGCCCAGATCGAGCGCGCGCACGGCCGCGTCGGCGGCCGCGTCGACATGCAGCGGCGAGGCGCCCGACGGCGCGTCGTTGCCCGTGCCGGGGCCGTAAAGCTGTCCATACCGCAGCACGACGCCTTCGATCGGCGCGTTCAGCACTTGGGCCTCGAGCGCGACGATGCCGCCGACGCTGATCGCCCGGACACCTTGCGCGTCGATGTCGAGCGGATCGCTCTCGACATGCGGCTCGGGGCCGGGCGCATAGGCCCAGGCGATGCTCTGCGCGATCAGGCGGCGAGCGCCGGCCGCGAGAGCCGCGCGTACCAGATGTGCGGTTCCGTCCCGACGCAGCCGCGCATTTCGGGCGACAGCCTCAGCCATTCGAGTCGGGTCGAGCGCGCGCGGCAGATCGGTCAGCTGGTGGATCACGATGTCGGGCCGCGATGATTCGGCCGCGCGCATCAACGCGTCGGCGTCGAACACATCGACGACGACCGGCTCGATGCCGATGCTGCGCAAGGCATCGGCTTTGTCCTTCGAACGGGTCGTGCCGGTCACATGGTGACCTGCATCGAGCAACAACACGGCCAGCCGGCGACCGATCGCGCCGGACGCGCCGGCGAGGAACACCCGATGCTTCATAGGAAAACCTCAGCCGGTATTCTGCAGCGCCTGCGCGACGCCGTGCACGGCCGACACCAGCGCGCCGAGCAGCGGATCGTCGCTTGCGCTGCCGTTCGCGCGCCAGCGCGCAAGAAGATCGACTTGGATCAGATTCATCGGATCGGCATACGGATTGCGCAACCGCAGCGATTGCGCAAGACGCGCGTCATCGGCAAGCAGGCGATCGACGCCGCGCAGACGCAATACCCACTCGATCGTGCGCGCATGCTCGGCGGCGAGACGCGGAAAGAATTCCTCGTGCAGCGGTCCGGCGAGTCTGGAAAAACATTCCGCGATCGCCAGATCGCTCTTCGCCAGCACCATCTCGAGATCTTCGATCAGCGTGCGGAAAAAAGCCCAGTCGCGCGCCATCTCGCGCAGCGTCTCTTCCTCGCCGCGCACCGCGGCGGCATCGAAAGCGCTGCCGACGCCGTACCAGCCGGGCAGATTCGATCGGCATTGCGTCCAGGCGAAAACCCATGGAATCGCGCGCAGACTGGCGACGCTGCTGCTGCTGCCGCCGCGACGCGGCGGACGCGAGCCGATCGTCATGCGTTCGATGACGTCGATCGGCGTCGCCGCACGGAAATAGTCGAGGAAGTCCGGCGCTTCGTCGACGAGCGCACGATACGAACGTGCGCCATCGGCGACGAGCCGCGACATCGCTTCGCGCCAGCCGTCTTCGCGAGGCTCCGCCGGGCGCGGACGCAGCGTCGCCAACATGACCGCGCCGACGGTCTGTTCGAGCGTGCGCAGCGCAAGCGCGCGGATGCCGTATTTCTGGTGGATCACCTCGCCTTGCTCGGTCACGCGCAGTCTGCCCGCGACCGCGCCGCGCGGCGCCGCCATCACCGCGCGCGATGTCTTGCCGCCGCCGCGGCTGATCGAGCCGCCGCGGCCGTGGAAGAACACGAGATCGATGTTCGATGCGCGCGCGACGTCGAGCAATTCGACCTGCGCGCGCTGCAGCGACCAGCGCGCGGCTAGGATGCCGCCGTCCTTCGCGCTGTCCGAATAGCCGAGCATGATCGTCTGCCGATCGCCACGCGCAGCGAGGTGCGCGCGGTAAACCGGGTCGGCGAGCAGCGCCGCGAACGTGCGCGGCGCGGCGCGCAAATCCTCGATCGTCTCGAACAGTGGCGCGATATCGAGCGGCACATGACCGCCGCCTGCGACGAGACCACCCGCGCGCGCCAGCGCGAGCACTGCGAGAACATCCGGGACCTGTCTCGCCATGCTGATCACGTAAACCCCGAGCGCCGCTTCGCCGTAGCGCCCTCGTGCCTCGGCCAGCGCGCGGAAGACGGCGACGCTTCGACCGAGCGTCGAATCCGCTTGCGCGGGCTGCGAAGACGACGCGGAATCACCGTCGCGCGCCAAGGACGGAACTACGTTCTTCGCGCCGCTTGCGTAGCTCGCGAGGAACGCCGCGCATTGCAGCGCGTCGTCCGGCAACGCTCCAAGCGCTTGCGCCAGGACTTCCGCATGCACACGCGAATGCTGACGCACGTCGAGCCGCGCCAGATGAAATCCGAACGTGATGATGCGTCGCTGCAGCCGTCGCACCGCGAACCATCCGGCATGCGCGCCGCCGTGCGCGCGCAGGCTCGACGCGATCAGCTCGACATCCGCGGCGAACTCCGCGGCTTCGCGATAGCCTCCCGCCGCATCGTCGGCGGTTGCAGCAAGACGCGCGCCGATCAGTTGCAGCAGGCTCCGATACGGCATGTTCGCGTGGCGCGGCCGGATGCGCGCGGCGACTTCGGGCAGCAGCAACCGGTAATCGGCGAGACGCGACAGCAGCGATCGTTCGACGCCAGCGCGATCGAGTGTCTGCGTCAGCACGCGCGCGAGATCGCGGCACTCGGAACGATACCGCGCCAGCACGATGCGGCGTTGTGTGCGCAGCGTCGCCGCGATCGTTTCCGCGCCGACATGCGGATGGCCGTCCATGTCGCCGCCGACCCACGATGCGAAACGCACGATGCGCGGCAGCGCGGGACAGGTGCCGTAAACGCGCACGATCGCGTCCTCGAGCGCCTCGTAGAACACCGGCAGCACGCGATACAGCGGATCGGCAAGATAGAAATCGACGTGGTCGATCTCGTCGAGGACCGACGGCCGCAGGTGCGAAAGATCGGCCGTCTGCCAGCCGCTGGTCAGCGCGATGCGCACGCGGGCCCAATCGACGGCAAGCTCGCCCGGTGTGCGCGGGCCGGTCAAGTCCGCGACCAGCGCGCGCACGATTTCCTGTTCTTTTTCGAGCAGCGAGCGCCGCGAGGCTTCGGTCGGATGCGCGGTCAGCACCGGTTCGATATCGAGCCGCGGCAGCAGCCGCAGCAGCTCGTCGATCTGGACGCCGGCGGATTTGAGCCGCTCGATCACGTCGTGCAGTCCATCGGGCTGCGGCGACGCGCCGGCAATCTGATAGTCGCGACGGCGACGAATGCGATGCACGCGCTCGGCGATATTGACCATCTGGAAATAGGTCGCGAATGCGCGGCTGAGTAGATCCGCAGTCCCGGCGTCGAGATCGGCGAGCCCGGCCGCGAGCGCAGTAACGGGCTCGCCGCGCTCGCGGCGACGGATCGCGGCCGTGCGCGCGGATTCGACGCGCGCGAAGAACGCCTCGCCGTTCTGCTCGATCAGAAGGTCGCCGACGAGGCGTCCGAGACGGCCGACATCCTCGCGCAACCCCTGATCGTTGGCTCCGAATTCGACGTCGCGCAGATCGCGCACAGTGCTCGCTCCGTCAGTCCGTATCGAGCTTATCAGTCGCGCGCGAAATCCACGCGACGATGCCGATCAAGCGCCGCGATCGGTGCGCAGGGTCTGCGCGGCGCGCTCGTCGCCGGCCGAGCGTCGTCCGACCAGCACGCCGAGCGCGAAGATGCCGACCGCAACCAGGATCGCGCCGCCCGCACCCGTTCCACGCGGTGCCGGCTCGCCGAGCAGCATCATGCCGAGCACCGTCGAAAATAGAATCTCGGCCGCCTGCATCGCTTCCACGGCACCGAGCGCCGCCGCATCGTCCTGCACCATCGCGGTCGCGTGGAAAAACAGGATCGTCGCGATCGTGCCGGCGAACAGCGCAACGCCGGCGGCGAGTCCGATCTGTTGCAGCGACGGCATTCCGGCTGCGTTCGCGGCATACGCGGCGACGATCAGCCAGAACGGCTGGCTCGCCAGCGTCATGCCGAACACGCGCTGGGTCGCATTCAAGTTCTCGCCCGTACGTTCGAGGTGCAGCAGGATGCGGCGGTTGCCGAGCGGGTAGAGGAACGCGGCGACGGTCACGCTGGCGAGTGCGAGCCACGCATTGCGATCGAGATGTCCGCCGAAATGGCTGAACTGCATCAACGCGACGCCGACCACGATAACGACGCCAAGCCCCAGCGCGCCACGCGGCAGTCGCGCACGCGCATCGTCGTAGATCAGCGGCGCCAGCAGCATGCCGGCGATCACGGTGAGCTGGAACGTGCCCGCGACGAGCCATGCCGGCGCGTACGCCGCGGCCCAGGTCAGGCACACGCAGAACAACGCGAAGCCGACGCCGCTCCATAGGAGCCACACGCGTGCATGTGCGCTCAGCGCATGCCAGACCGGCGCGAAACCGCCGCGCCACGGCAACACGCAGGCGAGCATCGGCAACGTCAAGAGATAACGCAGCGACGCCGACCATGCCCAATGCCCGCCGGCATTGGCCATCGCGCGATTCAACACATACGTCGCCGTGAAAAACAGCGCGGACGCGAGCGCGATCAGCACTGCCACGACGGCCTCGCGGCGTTTCATCGTCTCTGCCCGCGCAAACGTTCGATCGGAAAACTCGCGATTTCGCCGCCGCCGCGCGCGCGGCGCGGCTGACCGGGCGCGGGCGCAAACGCCTGCGCGTAGACGACTTCGTAGCTCGCCGGCAGCCGTCCTTCGCGACGGAACGATTCGTACGCGGCGACGACGCGTTGCAGATGCGCCTTGCCGGTCAACGTCCGCGCCCGCTTCGCATCCGCGTTGGTCGCGCCGATCGCGCGCAGCTCGCGCATCAGCGTCAGCGCGTCCGGATACGTCAGCGTGAAATCGTCGCGCTCGAGCACCGGATCGCGAAAGCCCGTCGTCAGCAGCGCATCGCCGATATCGTGCATGTCGACGAAGCGGCCCACATGCGGCGCCGCGTCGGCTGCCGCGAATGCGCTGCGCAGTTCGTGCAGTGTCGCCGGTCCGAATGTCGTGAACAGCAATACGCCGTCGGCTCGCAGCACGCGCGCGAATTCGGCCAGCGCGAGTCCCGGATCGTCGCACCATTGCAGACACAGATTCGAATACACGAGATCGAAAGTCGCATCGGCAAACGGCAGTGCCTGCACGTCGGCGGCGATGCGCTCGAATGCCGGCGGACGCCCGGCGCGAGGCGCGGCGGCGCGCAGCATCGGCAGCGCGAGGTCGAGCGCGATTATTTCGGCCTCGGGAAAACGATCGTGCAACACGCTTGCGCCGACGCCGGGGCCGCTGCCGGCGTCGAGCACGCGCGCCGGTGCCAGCGCGACGCCGTCGAGTCGTTCGAACAGGCGTTTGCCGACTTCGGCCTGCAGCACCGCATGCGCTTCGTACGTCGATGCCGCGCGCCCGAACGCGCGGCGCACATGACGCGCATCGAGACCCGCGCTCATGCCGGCAACTCCGCGGCGAACGCGCTGATCGCTTGCGCCAGCGCTTTGGCGTGAGCCAGGAACGGCGCGTGACCGCTGTCGCACTCGACGTAGCGCCCGTGCGTTTGCGTCGCAGCCCACGTCATCGCGGCCGGATGGATCAAGCGATCGCGACGGCCCGCGATCCACAAGCTCGGCACGGCGATGCGCGGCAGCGCCGCACGCAAGTCTGCCGTCTGGAGGATGTCGAGGCCGCGCTCGAGCGCGTTCGGCGCCGGCTCGCCGCGTTCGAAGACGTGCGCCTTCAACCCGCGCAACTCGCTGCGCGCATGATCCGAGCCCATCGCTTCAAGCGCGAGAAAACGCTCGATCGTGCCGCGATAGTCGCACGCGAGTCCCGCGCTGAATTCGGCAAGGACATTCGCGGCGACGCCGAACGGCCAGTCGCCGCCGGCAACGAAGCGAGGACTCGACGCGATCAGCACGAGGCCGCGCACGTTCGCGTTCGCGTTCTCGGCGAGTGCCGCCTGCAATGCGAAAAGACCGCCGAGCGACCAGCCGAGCCAGATCGCGCGCGGCGTCGCCGCGGCGATGCGACGCGCCGTCTCGACGAGATCCAGTCGAACGGCATCGCTGCGGCTCGCGCCGTGACCCGGCAGGTCGACGAGATGCAAACGAAAACGCGCCGCCAGCGCGCGCGCGAGCGGCGCAAAGGTGCCCGAGTGCATCGCCCAGCCGTGCAGCATGACGAGATCGGGTCCTTCGCCCTCATTGTCGATATGCATCAGCGCTCCGCCGCGCCGACGCGTTGAAGATGTTTCGTCGCGCACGCGTTGCCGAGCGCCGCCAGTAACTGTTCGACATCGCTCTCGGCCTGCAGCGCGGTCAACGTGATGCGAAGACGCGCCTTGCCTTCCGGCACCGTCGGCGGACGAATCGCGGGAACATGGAAGCCGTCCGCCTCGAGCCGCGCCGACACTTCGAGGACCGCCGCGCTCGAACCGATGACGATCGGCTGGATCGGCGTGCGCGAATCCATCGATGCGAGGCCTCGCTCGGCGGCGCCCGCGCGAAAGTGCGCGATCAGGCGCGCCAGACGATCGCGCCGCCAGTCCTCGAACCGCGCGACATCGATCGCGGCGCGCGCGGCCGCCGCGAGTGCCGGCGGCATCGCGGTCGTATAGACGTATGTGCGCGCGTTTTGCACGAGCGCATCGATCAGATCTGTGCGACCCGCAACGAACGCGCCGGCGACGCCGAGCGCCTTGCCGAGCGTCGCCATCAGGATCGGTACGTCGTGTTGCGTCAGGTTCGCTTCGGCGACGCTGCCCGCGCCTTGCGCGCCGAGCACGCCGATGCCGTGCGCGTCGTCGATCATCAGCGTTGCCCGCTGCGATGCGCAGACCGACGCGAGCTCGCGAAGCGGTGCGACATCGCCGTCCATGCTGAACACGCCGTCGCTGGCGAGCAGCGCGGCAGTGTCGGGACGCGATTCGAGTTGCCGCCGCGCACCGTCGGCGTCGGCGTGCGGATAGCGTTTGAGCTCGCAGCCGGCGAGTCGCGCGGCGTCGAGCAGCGAGGCATGGTTGAGTTTGTCCTGCACGCAAATGTCATCGGCGTCGAGCAGCGCGGCAACGACGCCGAGATTGGCCATCCAGCCATCGCAGAACAAAAGCGCGCGCTCGCGTCCCGTCCAGCGCGCCAGCGCTGCTTCGAGCGCCGCGTGCTCTTCGCGATGTCCGCCGAGAAGGTGCGCCGCTGTCGCGCCGACACCCCAGCGCGCAGCAGCAGTAACGAGCGCTTCGCGCAATGCGGGATGCTGTGCCAGGCCGAGGTAGTCGTTGCTGGCGAAGTTGAGGAGGCGTTTTCCTTCGATCCAAACATGCGCGCCATCGACGGCTTCGACCGTGCGCAGCCGGCGCAACAGCGAATGCCGTGCGCGTTCGGCGTGCAGTGGAGCAAGGCGATCGAGCAGCGAAGGACGCGACATTTGCGGCCAGGAATCTATTCAGAGCAGGAATGCGCAGCGGCGAACGAGTGAGTCGCCATCGCGCCGCGCCTAGATCGATTCGGCCGTCGCCGTTTCGAGTATGTCGGCATGAACCGTGTTCGTATCCACGGCGATAGCCATTGGACGAACACCCAGGCGCGCGAACAGCCGCTGATCGTGCTCGACATCCGGATTGCCGGTCGTCAGCAGTTTCTCGCCGTAGAAAATCGAATTGGCGCCGGCGAAAAAGCACAACGCCTGCAGCTCGTCGCTCATCTCGGCGCGTCCGGCCGAAAGGCGCACCATCGATGCGGGCATCAGGATGCGCGCGGTGGCGATCGTGCGCACGAATTCGAACGGATCGAGGGGCGCGGTGCCGGCGAGCGGCGTACCCGCGACTTGCACGAGCCGGTTGATCGGCACCGATTGCGGATGCTCGGGAAGATTGGCCAGGGCTTGCAGCAGACCCGCGCGCTGCTCGCGCGTTTCGCCCATGCCGACGATGCCGCCGCAGCACGTCTTGAGGCCGGCGTCGCGCACGTGTTCGAGCGTGTCGAGGCGATCCTGGTATTCGCGCGTGTGGATGATCTCGCCGTAGAACTCCGGCGCCGAATCGAGATTGTGGTTGTAGTAGTCGAGGCCGGCGTGCTTCAGGGCATCGGCCTGTGTCGCGGTCAGCATGCCGAGGGTCGCGCAGGTTTCCATGCCGAGCGCTTTCACCGCGCCGACCATCGCCGCGATCTTCGGAATGTCGCGATCCTTCGGCGAACGCCAGGCTGCGCCCATGCAGAAGCGCGTCGCGCCGGCGGCCTTGGCTTCGTGGGCTTTGGCCAGCACGGCGTCGACGCTCATCAGTTTTTCGGCGTTGACGCCGGTCGCGTAGCGCGCGGCCTGCGGACAGTACGCGCAATCCTCGGGGCACCCGCCGGTTTTCACCGAAAGCAGCGTCGATACCTGGACCGCGTTTGCGTCGTGATGCGCGCGATGCACGGCGTGCGCGCGCGCGAGCAGGTCGGCAAACGGCAGATCCATGAGTGCGCCGACCTCGGCGCGGGTCCAGCGGTGACGGCGGGCATCGGCAGGCATGCGAAACTTCCGGCGGGGAAAAGCGGGAACGGCAAGGCCCGGAGTCTGGATTTGGCGCCGGGAGGCTGTCAACTTGACGACGACCAGCAAGGTTGACGGGTTTCGCGGACGGCTTGTGCGTGCCTTGTTGCCGCTGCGCTGCCTGCTCTGCGGCGCGGATGGGGCGGCCGGCCGCGATCTGTGTGTCGGCTGCGCGCGCGATTGCGCGATCAATTCGCCGAGTTGCCCGCGCTGCGCGTTGCCGCTGGCGACGCCGGCGCCGCTCTGCGGCGAGTGCCTCGAGCGCGAGCCGCCGTTCGCCGCAGCCTGGGTTCCATTCCGCTACGCCCATCCGCTCGATCTGCTCGAAGCGCGTTTCAAGTTCCGCAGCGATCTTGCCGCGGGTCGCGTGCTGGCTGATCTGATGATCGAGCGCGTGCGTTTCGACGTCCCGGATCGACCGGCCGCGCTCGTCGCCGTGCCGCTGCACCGCGCGCGTCTTCGCGAACGCGGTTACAACCAGGCGCTCGAACTCGCGAAAGCGCTTTCCGCGCAGTTGCACGTTCCGCTCGCTGGCGATCTGCTCGTGCGCGTGCGTGCAACCGCGGCGCAGACCGGGCTCGATGCGGCCGCGCGCCGCCGCAACCTTCGCGGCGCGTTCGCCGTCTCGAATGTGCGTGAAGTGCCACAACACGTCGCGCTCGTCGACGATGTGATGACGACAGGAACGACGCTCCGCGAATGCGCGCGCGTGTTGCGCCGTGCAGGCGTCGCGCGCGTGGACATTTGGGCACTGGCGCGCGCGCCGCCGCCGCGGGCGTGAAAGGTGCGGTCAGCTCAGATAAGGCAGAACTGCTGCACGTCGCGCCCCGCGCAGAGGACTTCGTCACCCGATGGAAATGTCTCATCGGCGATCACACGCAGGCTGTTGTCGACGAACCGCGCGACGGTGATGTAGGTCGCGAGCGAACCGTCTGCGTAGCGGACCGAAAGCACACTCGATTGCAGCCAGTCGAACGGAGCCGCGGACCCGAGGATGGTCCCGGTCGTGTCCTGGTGGAACCCGAGCGTGTATGAGAACGGCGCATCCGCGCCCGCCGGCAGAAAACAGATCGGCACCTGATGCACCGTGCCATTCACCGCATACCGGCTCACGACCGAAAGCGAAGCTTCTTCAAAACCCGATGGGTTCGAAGATGCGAACAGCGGCGGCGCTTGCTCGCCGTTCCAGAGCTGCGTGCCGAGCCGTCCGTTCGAACGCAGCGAAACGCCGAACGATATATCGCCATCGATTCCGATCAGCCGGACGCGAAAGGACCGATGTCCGAGGGCCGCTCGTCGGCGCGCCGTGGTCAGGCCGTTCGCGGTTTGCCAGCTGGCCGTGCCGCCGCCGTATGCCGTCACGTAGCTTCCGGTATTCGCGCCGGTCAAGCGCACGAGCACGACGTCGCCCCAGGCGCCGAGGTCCTGCGCGTAGGCGATGACCTGTGGCGGCGGCGACGTCATCAGCGGCAGTCGGCGCGTTCGGCCTGCGCGGCGTTGAAGCCGACGATGCGCCGAGATGACGTGCTCGATGAGAGCGATCGCGTCTTCGTCGAGCGGACCGCAGCGGAACTCGAACCAGGCGATGGCCGAGACCGCGAGCTGTCTCGCGATCGTCAAGCCATCGCTCGACTGCGCGGATCACGGGTGTCTCGGCCTTCGCGAGACCGATCAGGACATTAGTGTCGAGATGAATCATCGTACGCGATTGCGCGGCGAGTCGTCGCCCCGTTCCGCGAGCAGCGTTCATCTCGCTGTCGCGTCGTCGCGCGCGCGTTGGCGGCCCGCCACCTGCGCGCCGCTCCGGCGAGAGCAGCGGCTTGCGCTTCAGTGCGAGCAGCGCTTCCTGCGGCGTCATCTCGCCGCCGGGGCCGGGCTGTTCCTGCGCGCGCGCGACGGCGCGGCGCAGCGCTTCGGACTTGCTGACGCCCCATTTCTTGGCGAGCCGGGCGAGGCCGCGCGTAGTGGGCTCGTCGAGCGCGAAGGTGCTGCGGATGTGCATGGTAGCCATACCATACAGCATACCAGAACCTATGAATAGACGCTTCGACCGTCGCGCCGTCGCAGCCGATGCTCTCGCTAGCGAATCGCCAACGCGAGCACGAGCCCGACCCACAGCACGAGCCCGACCCAATTGTTGTTGCGGAACGCGGCGAAGCAATGCGCGCGCGATCGATCGCGGATCGTCCAGTGCTGCCAGCCGAAGAGGGCGGTCGCCGCGCAGACGCCGAGGAAATACGGCCAGTGCAGCTCGGCGCGCGTGCCGGCCAACGTCATCGCGAACAGGAACGTCAGCATCAGCACGCCGATGATCGTGCGGTCGGATTCGCCGAACAGGATCGCCGTCGATCGCGCGCCGACGCGGATGTCGTCCTCGCGGTCGACCATCGCGTATTCGGTATCGTAAATCGTCGAAAACAGTACGTTCGCGAGAAACAGGAGCCAGCACAGCGGCGGCAACGTGTTCGTCACGGCCGCGAACGCCATCGGAATCGACCAGCCGAACGCGGCGCCGAGAACGACTTGCGCCAAGTGCGTGACGCGTTTGCTGAATGGATAAACCGCCGCGAGCGCAGCGCCGACGAACGACAGCTTGATCGTCAATGCGTTGGTGAACAGCACGAGCACGAAAGCGAGCGCGAGCAAGCCCGCGAACAACAGCAGCGCTTCGCGCCGGGTCACGCGGCCGGCGGCCATCGGCCGGCCGCGCGTGCGCTCGACGTGCGCATCGAGCCAGGCATGATCGGCGTAATCGTTGATCACGCAACCGGCGCTGCGCATCACGAAGACGCCAAGCGTGAAGATGATCAGCGCGCCGATCGGCGGAAAATCGTTGGCCGCGAACCAGAGCGCCCACCACGTCGGCCACAACAGGAGCAACGCGCCGACCGGCCGGTCCAGGCGCATCAGCACGAGATAGTTGAGCGCACGCGCCCGATGCCGCAGTGGCAGGCGATCAATCAGCCAGTGAATGGCGCGCAATGAGCGGGCGGACGTGTCGGCCGGGCGCGGATCCGCGCGCGCGGCGGGTGCCGGCGCCGGTTTCGTGCGCAGAAACGATGGCAGCACTTCGCCTGCAGCGGCGTTCGTCGGCGCGGCGGCATTGGCTGGCGCGCCGCGCGGTGGAGGCGTCGGGTTTCGCGGTCGCGGTGGCGGCGCTGTTTGCGCCGCGGTGGGCGCCGGATCGCGCGTCAGCGCGCACGGGAGCAGGCGGCGCGCTGCCTGGTGGAGGCGCTGGACTTTGCGGCCTTGGCGTCGGCGTCTGCGTTGCGGTCGGTGCCGGATCGCGGATCGTGCCTGCGGGCGGAGGCGCGGGCTGCGGAGCCGCAGGCGCGCGCGCAGTAACGGGCGTCGCCTCGCGCGTCGCTGAGTCCGCTGCGGTCGGCGCCGAGTTCGCCGTGGCCGCAGCCTTCGGCATCGAGCTCGCTGTATCCGCCGAGGTTTTCGGTGCCGAGCTCGCTGGCGTCGCCGGGCTTTCCGCGGCGACCCGGCTCGTCGCGCTTGTGCTCACACGCGCACGTCGTGCCAGCGCGGGTTTCGCCAAAAGTGAATTCTCGGATTGCGCATCCGGCGAAGGACTCGCGATGGTCTTCGCCGAAGACGCGCGTCGCCGAACCGGCGCGGGCGTCGGCGGCGCCGTGTCAGATGCGCTCCCGCCGGTCGGAGCGACGCTCGGTTTGCGTCTGCGCGGTGCTTTCGGGCGGTCGGCCTCGTCCATGCGCCGAAGTTTAGCGGCAAGCGAACATGGCGAACCGTGCGCTCGGCTATGCTGATGAGCGATACCTTGCTCGGATCTGGCGGCGCGCGAATCCGCCGCTCGCGAAGCGCCGCACGCGGAGCCCGTTCATGGAAAAGTGGTTGCCGACCCGCTATCTCGCCCTCGCGATCGTCGCCGCGGCGCTCGTGCTTGCGCTGCTGCGCTGGCCGGACGGTGCGCAGTGGCGGGTGTTCGCGGCGATCTTCGGCGTTCTGACCGCAATTGGTTTTGTCGATCTCGTGCAAAGACGCTCGACGCTGCGTCGCAACTATCCGCTGCTCGCGCACATTCGCTTCTTTTTCGAAAGCGTGCGGCCGATGTTGCGCCAGTACGTCGTCGAATCGGACAACGAGGAAGTGCCGTTCTCGCACGTGCAGCGCGCGATCGTGAAGCAGCGCGCGAAGAACGCGCTCGACGTGCGGCCGTTCGGTACCGAGCTCGACGTGTACGCGGAGCGCTACGAATGGATCAACCATTCCATCGTGCCGAGCCGCATCGACAGCCACGATTTCCGCATCGTCGTCGGCGGCCCGGAGTGCACGCAGCCGTATTCGGCCAGCGTGTTCAACATTTCGGCGATGAGTTTCGGCGCGATCTCGCCGAATGCGATCCGCGCGCTGAACGAAGGCGCGCGGCGCGGCGGTTTCTATCACGACACCGGCGAAGGTTCGCTATCGCCGTATCACCGCGAAAACGGCGGCGACATCGTCTGGGAAATCGGCTCCGGTTACTTCGGCGCGTGCGAGCGCGCGGGCGTTTTCAGCGAAGCGCGTTTTGCCGACAAGGCGACCCTGGCGCAGGTGAAGATGATCGAGCTCAAGCTCTCGCAGGGCGCGAAGCCGGGACACGGCGGCGTGCTGCCGGCAGCCGAAGGTCACCGCCGAAATCGCGGCGACGCGCGGCGTTGCGATGGGCGAGGACTGCATTTCGCCGGCGCGGCATTCGACGTTCGACACGCCCGAAGGTTTGCTGCGTTTCATCGCGCGCTTGCGCGAGTTGTCCGGCGGCAAGCCGACCGGCTTCAAGCTCGCGCTCGGCCATCCGTGGGAATGGTTCGGCATCGCCAAGGCGATGACGACGACCGGCATCCTGCCGGATTTCATCGTCGTCGACGGCAAGGAAGGCGGCACCGGCGCGGCGCCGCTCGAATTCACCGATCATGTCGGCGTGCCGCTGCGCGAAGGGCTGATGATCGTGCACAACACGCTGGTCGGGCTCAACTTGCGCGATCGCATTTGCATCGGCGGCGAGCGGCAAGGTCATCACCGCGATCGACATCGCGCGCCTGCTCGCGCTCGGCGCCGACTGGTGCAACGCGGCGCGCGGTTTCATGTTCGCGCTCGGCTGTATCCAGTCGCAAACGTGCCATACCGATCGTTGTCCGACCGGCATCACGACGCAGGATCCGCGCCGCTGGAAGCATCTCGATGTGCCGGACAAGGCCGCGCGCGTGCGCAACTTTCACGAGAACACGCTGATCGCGCTGAAGGAGCTCGTGCAGGCGAGCGGGCTTTCGCATCCGGGCGAGCTCGGGCCGGAGCACGTGATCCGGCGCGTGTCGTCGACCGAGGTGCGCTCGCTGGCGACGCTGTACAAGTTCGTCGAGCCCGGCGAATTGATCGACGGCGTTTCCGAACACGCGGTGTTCCAGCGGTTCTGGAAGGATGCGCGGCCGGATTCGTTCGCGCCCTCGGCCGAGCTCAGCGCGCGGCGGACGACGAAGTTGAGGTGACCTGCCGTCGGTGCTCGGCCGCGTTCGCGTTTGCGAAACAGTGCGCGCCAGGGAACCGACTATTGCATCGAATGCAGACCGATCATGTTGCCTTCGGTGTCGATCACGAGCGCGATGTGCCCGTACTGGCCGATCGACTTTTTCGGCTTCCTGATCCGGCCACCGAATTTCGCGGCTTTCGCCGCCTCGACCGCGCAGTCGGCGCATGTGAAGTACACCAGCACGCTGTTCGCACCGGCGTCGAAGCCGGGCATCCTCACCAGAGCGCCCGGAGCGCCGTAGCTGTTCTGATCCGATGGAAACGCGAGCATCTCGATTTCCGGGTTGTCCAGCTTGCTCAGCGGAACATCGAATACCTGTTCGTAAAACGCTTTCGCGCGGGCCATGTCATCGACGTAAATTTCGAACCAACCGACGGAATGGGTCATGGCGTTCACCTCCGATCGCTGCGGTTCAAATTCGAACGGTGCAAAACACCGTACGCGCGACGGCCGAACGACCCGTTGAAGTCATGGCGCGCGAGTGCTTCGTGCTCTGAGCGACGCACGACCGGAATGTCGCGAGCGGGCGATCAATCCGCCGAATCGGTCCTACCGACCGAGCCCGTGCTGCACTGCCGCTGAGCGGGATTCGCACGACCGGCTATGATCGCGCGTCCATCCGGGGAATGCCGCATGACCCTCTCGACCCGACTGACCCGCCACAAGCCGATCGAGCAACTCCAGCGCGAAGCCGGCGAGCGCCGCGATTTCCGCCGCGTGCTCGGCGTCTGGCAGCTCACCGCGATCGGCATCGGCGGCATCATCGGCGTCGGCGTGTTCGTGCTGGCGGGTCAGCAGGCTGCGATGAACGCCGGGCCTGCGGTCGTGATTTCGTTCCTCATCGCCGGCATCGCCAGCGCAGCGGCGGCGCTGTGCTACGCGGAATTCGCCGGATTGATTCCGGTCACCGGCAGCGCCTACACGTATGGCTACGCGGTGCTCGGCGAATTCGTGGCGTGGCTGATCGGCTGGGATCTGCTGCTCGAATACGCGCTGATCGTCGCGGTCGTCGCGATCGGCTGGTCCGGTTATGTCCAATCACTGCTCGACGCGGCCGGACTCCATCTTCCGGTCTGGGCGCGCGGCGCGATCGGTACCGGGGATGGACGCGTGTTCAACGTGATCGCCGCGCTGGTCACGCTCGCCGTTGCCGCGCTCCTGGTCATGCGCACCGAGTGGGGCGCGCGCTTCAACACGGTGATCGTCGCGATCAAGGTGTTCGCGATCGTGCTGGTGATCGGCGTCGGCGTGTTCTACATCAATCCGGCGAACTGGCATCCGTTCATTCCGGAACGCGTCGTCGGGCCGGACGGCGTCGGCCATTTCGGCTTCAAGGGCGTGGTCACGGCGGCGGCGGTGGTGTTCTTCGCGGTGTTCGGCTACGACACGCTGACGACCGCGGCGGAGGAATCGAAGAATCCGCAGCGCGATCTGCCGCGCGCGGTGCTGCTGTCGCTCGGCGTGTCGATGGTGTTCTATCTCGCCGTTTCGATGGTGCTGACCGGCATGGTGCCGTATGTCAACTTGAATACCGATGCGCCGGTCGCCGATGCGTTCAAGAGCGTGGGGCTGCACTGGATTTCCGTAGCGATCTCGGTGTCGGCGGTGGTCGGCATCGCGAGCGTCCTGTTCGCGTTCATGCTCGGCGCGGCGCGCATCTGGTTTGCGCTGTCACGCGATGGACTTCTGCCCGGCTGGTTCGCGAAAGTGCACCCGCGCTACGGCACGCCGCATCGGCCGACCATCGCGCTCGGCGTGTTCACCGCGCTGGTGGCGGGTTTGTTGCCGATCGGCGAGGTCGCGCGGCTGGTGAATATCGGCGTGCTTTCGGCGTTCATCGTGATCTGCGCGTCGGTGATCCTGTTGCGCATCCGCAAGCCCGACCTGCCGCGCGCGTTTCGCACGCCGTGGGTGCCGCTGGTGCCGCTGGTCGGCATCGGATTTTCGCTGTGGCTCTTGTCCGAGCTCGCGCTGGTGACCTGGATGGTGTTCGTGATCTGGGTCAGCATCGGGCTGGTGATTTATTTCGGCTACGGCATCCGGCACAGCAAGCTGGCGGGCGACAATCGCGCGTAGACCGATAAGCGGCGCGGACGCCGCCGCGGGCAGCGGACTGGTCCGAGTGGGCGCAATCCGTGCGAAAATCCGCATCACGCGCTCGTAGCTCAGCTGGATAGAGTACAGCCCTCCGAAGGCTGGGGTCGTGGGTTCGAATCCCGCCGAGCGCGCCATCTCCGTATAATCGATGTCTTTGAGCGACCGGCCCGCCGCGCCGGTGGATCGCAGGGGTGTTTTTGTGAGCAATCCAGTGACCAGTACCGACCGAATCTTCCTCAAGCACTTCGCGATGCTGATCGGGTTCCTGATCGTGGTCGCGCTGATGCTGATGGCGCTTGGCGCTCATATCTATGCAGGCCATCCGCCCGAGCAGAATCCGAAGGCGGTCGAGGCGACGGACGGTCGCATCGCGCCGGTCGGCGCCGTGTACGCCGGCGATACCGGCCGCGCTGCGATGGCGGCGGCCCAAGAAGCCGCCAAGGCGGCCGCTGCTTCGCAGGTTGCTTACGGCGGCACGACCGACGGCAAGACGATCTTCGGCAACCTCTGCCACAGCTGCCATGAAACCGGTGCCGGCGGCGCGCCGAGGATCACCGACAAGGGCGCATGGGCGCCGCGCGTGACCCAAGGTCTCGATACGCTCGTCAAGCATGCGATCGAAGGCTATACCGGCAAGAGCGGCGTGATGCCGCCCAAGGGCGGCAATCCCGCGCTCACGGACGATCAGATCAAGGCGACCGTGACCTGGATGGTCGATCAGGTGAAATGATTCGCCGAAGTAATCTGCGCCGGAAGATTTCGGCCGCATTCGAACCAACGCCGCCCCCGTGCGGCGTTTTCGTTTCTACGGGACGGTCCTGGCAAGACGAATGCACTCCATCGCGGCGAAATTTTGCAGCGCCGGAAAAAACGCATCGAAGCATCGCTGCAGCGGCGCGTGCAGCGCGACCAGGACGGGCAGCGCATCCTCGAGTGGATTCGCGCGGGTCAGGCGTCGCGACATGCCGCGCAGCGCCTCGCCGACCATCGCCGTGTCGCGGTACGCCGCCGGCAGACGGCGCGCGTCGAGATACGCGATAAACGCGCGCATGCGTTCCGGCACGCGCGTGCCGTTGAGTGCGAGCAGCGCGCGCACGTTGTCCGAGAATTCGTCGAGCGCGCCTTCGCCGTAGCGCGTCCACTGCCGCGCGAGCAGATGATCGAACCACACGTCGAGCAGGATACCGGCATAACGGCGAAACGGCGGCGCAAACAACGCGCGCGTTTCGGCAACGTCCGCGTGCGCATCGGTGTACGTATCGATCGCGCGATGCAAGGCGATGCCGGCGCGCACGCCCGGCGGCAGCGTCGGGTCGATCGCGCCGCGCACGAAATCGCCGATCAGGCTGCCGAACATCCGATCGGCGTCCGGCGCGGCGAGCAGAGCATGCGCAAGGATGTTCATCGGGCTGCGATACCCGCGATCGACAGGACGTCCACGCTATCATTGTCGCGATGAAAGCACGTCATCCGACCAGCGCGCCGGCATTTCCAACGGCGTCGGCGAACCTTGTGTTGCCCGGTCCGGCGGGCGCGATCGAGATCGCTTGCAACGTTCCCGAAGGCGGCGCGCGCGACGGCGTCGCGATCATCTGCCATCCGCATCCGTTGCAGGGCGGAACGATGTTCAACAAAGTCGTCACGACGCTGGATCGCGGTCTTGCCGAGCTCGGCCTTGCCACGGTGCGCTTCAATTTCCGCGGCGTCGGGAAAACGGAAGGCGCCTACGATGAAGGTCGCGGCGAGGCCGAAGATCTCGTTGCAGTCGCCGAGTGGGTGCGCCGCGAACGGCCGAACGCAATGCTGTGGCTCGCTGGTTTCTCGTTCGGCGCGTACGTGACGTTGCGCGCGGCGTCGCGTCTTGCGCCGGCACAGGTGATCCTCATCGCGCCGCCGGTCGGACGCTGGGATTTCAGCGACATTGAATGGCCGACGTGTCCCGTGCTGATCGTGCAAGGCGACGATGATGATGTGGTCGATGCGGACGCGGTCGCCGCATGGGCCAAAGCGCAAGCGCCGCCGCCGACCTTGCTGCGCATGGCGGAAACCGGTCATTTCTTCCATCGCCGCCTGCTCGATTTGCGCGGCGCGGTGCGCAATGCGGTGCGCGACAATCTTCCGCCGCTGCGCGCCGTCTCGTGAGCGAACGCGTGTCGGATCCCGCGCGTTCGCCCGACGAGCGCGACCATGCCGACCGGGCGCGCTGGCTTTGCGCGCGCTATTGCGCCGGCGTCGCCGCGGGCGAATGGCAGGATGATCCGGCGCAGCGCGCCGCGCTCGCCGATTTGGACCGGCTGCGGAACGAACTCATCGCAAGGCCAAGATCGTCGCTGTGGCGGCGCCTGCGCCGACGCGACGACGCGATTCGCGGCATCTATCTTTGGGGCCCGGTCGGGCGCGGCAAGACGTTTCTCTGCGATCTTTTCTACGACGCGTTGCCGACGACATCGAAGCGGCGCGTGCATTTCCATCGTTTCATGCAGGACGTGCACGTGGCGTTGCGCGGTCTTGCCGGTCGCGCGAATCCGCTGGACGAGGTCGCGGCGCGCATCGCTGCCGATACGCACGTGCTCGTGCTCGACGAGTTCTTCGTCGGCGACATCGGCGATGCGATGATCCTCGGCAATCTGCTGCGCGCCTTGTTCGAGCGCGATGCGGTGCTGGTCACGACGTCGAACACCGCGCCCACGGACCTTTACAAGGACGGACTGCAGCGCGAGCGTTTCCTGCCGGCGATCGAACTGATCGAACGGCATTGCGCGACCGTCGATGCTCGACTCGCCGCACGACTGGCGTCTGCGTGCGCTGAAGCAGGCGCCGGTCTACTACACGCCGCCGGGCGCCGACGCCGAGCGGGCAATGCGTGCGATCTTCAATCGCGTCGCGCACGGCACGCCGCGAGGCGACGTGGCGCTCGACATCAATGATCGTCCGATCATCGCGCGCCTCGAAGCCGATGGCGCGGCGTGGTTCGAGTTCAGCGTGCTGTGCGAAGGACCACGCGGCGTCGCCGACTACATCGAGCTTGCGCGCGCGTATCACACGATCCTGATTTCCAATGTTCCGGAATTCACGCCGCTGACGGAGGACGCCGCGCGGCGTTTCATCGAGCTCGTCGACGAGTTCTACGATCGCGGCGTGAAGCTGGTTCTTTCGGCGGCGAGGCCAGCGATCGCTCTGTATGATGGCGAGCGCTTGCGCGCGCAGTTCGCGCGCACCGAATCGCGACTCATCGAGATGCAGAGCGAAGACTATCTGGCGCGGGAGCACCGGCCGTGACGGCCAACGCACGGCGCTGGATTTTCGTGCTCGTCGTGATCCTGTATGCCTGCGCATTGCAAGGCGTGCGGCCGCTTTATTCGCCCGACGAAGGCCGCTACACGAACGTCGCGCTCAACATGCTCGAGAGCGGCGACTGGCTGCGGCCGATGCTGCATCCGGAAGTCGAACACTGGGCGAAACCGCCGCTCACGTATTGGAGCGTGGCCGCCAGCATCGCCGTGTTTGGCCGCACCGAGTTCGCGGCGCGTTTGCCTGGAGCGCTCGCGTTCGCGGCTACGGTGCTCCTGATGGTGCGGCTCGGTCGGCGCTTCGTACCTGAGCAGGCTTGGTTGCCCGCGCTGACGTACGCGACATTCGTATTTCCGCCGCTCGCCGCGAATCTGGTCACGACCGATACGCTGCTGACGCTGTGGGAAGCGTTGCAAGCCCTTGCGTTCGCCGAACTCTGGTGGGCGACGACGCCGGCAACGGCGCGTCGCGCACGGCTTTTGTTCTGGTTCGCCGCCGGGCTCGCGTTCATGACCAAAGGACCGCCCGGACTTCTCATCCTCGCGGCGTCCGCGCTGTTCGCCGTGATCACGAACAGAGGCGCCGGCGTGCGGCGACTCGTGAGTTGGGAAGGGCTCCTGGTATTCCTCGTCGTCGGCGGCACCTGGTACGCGGTGGTCATGATCCGCGAACCCGGCGTGATGCACTATTTCCTCGTCGAGGAAGTCGTCAATCGCGTCGCGACCGACAAGATGCATCGCAACGCCGAATGGTACGGCGCGCTTAAGATTTATCTGCCGACGGTGCTGCTCGGCATGCTGCCGTGGTTGCCGCTGTTGCTGCGCACATGGTGGCAGCGTAAATCCGGATTCATCGAACGCTTGCGTGCAAACGACGAAGCGCGGCTGCTGGCGTGCTGGCTGTTGCTCCCGCTCGTCGTGTTCACGCTCGCGCGATCGCGGCTGCCGCTGTACCTGCTGCCGCTGTTCGTGCCGCTTGCGTTGATCGCGGCGCGTGCGCTGGCGCCGCTCGACATGAGCCGGCGCACGCGTCAGGTGCTGCTCGCCGCGTGGTGCGCAGCGCTCGTGCTCGCGCGTGCGATTCCCGCATTCGTCGATGCGCCGGAAGATGATCGCGCCATCGCGCGCGCGCTGCGTGCGGCGCTGCCTGCGGCGCCGGATGAGGTCGCATTCGTCGAAACCGAACCGCGCTATGGATTGCGCTTCTATCTCGACAGCGAGATCGAGCGGCTGGAGCTCCCCGGCGACGCGCCGAAGCCGCAGGCACAAGACATCGAGAGCGAGATGCGCGAAGAAGAAGGTTGCCGCGTGATGCTGGTCAATCGATCGAATCTGCCGCGCCTGGAGGCTTTTCTGGCCCAGGATTCGGTGCCGTACAAACGTTTGCCCGATGTCCGCAGCTATGCCGCCATCGCGCAGCTGAGTCCGGATTGCGCTGCATATGCGGGTCTCTGAACGCCCCTTGTGAAACGCGGGGCACGTGCCCAATTCTTGAAACCCCCCTGCCGCGCGGAGCAGCCTCATGCACAGACGCCGTCTTGGCCAGAACGGTCCCGAAGTGTCCGCACTCGGTCTCGGCTGCATGGGCATGAGCGAGTTCTATGGCGCGCGCGACGACGCGGAATCGATCGCCACCATCCATCACGCGCTCGACCTCGGCATCGATCTGCTCGACACGGCGGACGTGTACGGCCCATACATCAACGAAGAACTGGTTGGCCGCGCGATCCGCGGCCGGCGCGATGATGTCGTGCTGGCGACGAAGTTCGGTTTCGTGCGCGATCCGGCCGATCCCGGCAAGCGTCAGATCGACGGACGCGCCGAGCGCGTGCGCGAAGCGTGCGATGCGAGCCTGCGTCGACTCGGCGTCGACACCATCGATCTCTACTATCTGCATCGCGTCGATGCGCGTGTGCCGATCGAAGACACGGTCGGCGCGATGGCCGATCTCGTTCGCGCCGGCAAGGTGCGCTGGCTCGGACTTTCGGAAGTCAGTGCAAAGACGCTCGAGCGCGCGTGCAAGATACATCCGATCGCCGCGCTGCAAAGCGAATACTCGTTGTGGACGCGCGATCCGGAGGAAGAAATGCTGGATGCTTGCGCGCGGCTCGGCGTCGGTTTCGTCGCCTACAGTCCGCTCGGTCGCGGATTCCTGACCGGCGCGATCCGTTCGCCCGAAGATTTCGAAGCAGACGATTACCGGCGCAACGAGTCCGCGGTTCCAGGGCGAGAACTTCGCGCGCAACCTCGCGCTCGTCGACACGGTTACCGCGATCGCCGGCGAAAAAGGCTGCACGCCCGCGCAGCTTGCGCTGGCGTGGGTGCTGGCGCAGCGCGCCGACATCGTGCCGATTCCAGGAACCAAACGCCGCAAATATCTGGACGAGAACCTCGGCGCGCTCGCGATATCACTGAGCGCAGCCGACCTTGCCGCGATCGACTCTGCGTTTCCGCCGAGCGCGATCCGCGGAGAGCGCTATCCGGCGGCCATGATGGCCTTGTCCGGGCGTTGAATTCAGGCGCTAGGGCGGAAGTCACGCCATGACAAATGTCCATTGTCCGCGCCCTGGGCCGACGATAAGGTGTGCTCCCCGCCCGCCAAGCCGATTTCTGCGCCCTTGTACGGGACGCCCCGCCCGTCTATTATTGTACTATCCAGTTCAGTTTTAGGAAGCGTTGCATGATCAGGATTCGAGGCGTCCGGCGCCCACGCGCCGCCTATGCCCGGCCGGCTTCTCGCTTGCCCCTGCGCCCATTGAGTGCGGCTCTGGCCGCTGCGATTGCGCTGACGGGCTGTGCCGTCGGACCGAATTTCCGCACACCGGCCGCGCCGGATGTTCCGGCCTACACGGCCGACGCCGTGCCGCCATCCACCATTGCGACCGATGCGCCGACCGGCGATGCGCAGCAGTTTCTCGAAGGCGCCGCCGTTCCGGAGCGCTGGTGGACCACGTTCGCCAGCGACGAAGTCGATCGGCGCGTCGATCAGGCGCTCGCGCATAGTCCTACGATCGCGTCGGCTCAGGCGGCATTGCGTCAGGCACAGGAAAAGACCAACGCCGCACGCGGATCGTTTTTCCCGAGTGTCGATGCCAACGCCAGCGCACAGCGCGGCAACACGAATTCCTTCGGCCAGCTCGCGCCGGGGCAATCCGTGTTCAACGTCTACAACGCCGGCGTCAACGTCAACTACACGCTCGATCTTTTCGGCGGCGTTCGTCGCGGCGTCGAAGCGCAATCGGCGCTGACCGATTTCCAGCAATTTCAGCTCGAAGGCACGTACCTGAGCCTCGCCGCGAACGTGGTCACGACCACATTTCGCGAAGCCTCGTTGCGCGGACAGATCCAGGCGACTGAAGAAATCATCGGCGTGTATCAGCAGCAGCTCGACCTCGTTGAGAAGCAGCACGAGATCGGCGCGAAATCGCTGGCCGACGTGCTCGTCATCCGCACGCAGGTAGCGACCGTGCGCGCGCAATTGCCCGCGCTGCGCCAACAGCTGGCCGCGACGCAGACGCAACTCGCGGTGTATCTCGGCAAGTTCCCGGCGCAAGGCGAGCTCGCCGCGGTCGATCTCGACGCGGTGAAGCTGCCGCACGAAGTGCCGGTGACGGTGCCTTCGGAGCTCGCGCGCCAGCGTCCGGATATCCGCGCGGCGGAAGCCGAGCTGCATCAGGCGACGGCGCAGGTCGGTATCGCCACCGCGAATCTGTATCCGCAGATTTCGCTGAGCGGCAGCTACGGCTCGGAAGCGCTGCACACCGGCGATCTTTTCTCTGGCGGCACGAAGGTGTGGGGCATCGGCGCCAATCTGCTGCAGCCGCTGTTCCACGGCGGCACGCTGCGCGCGGAGAAGCGCGCGGCCGAAGCGGGACTCGACAAGGCGGCCGCGGACTACCAGACCACCGTGCTCGGCGCGTTCCAGAACGTCGCCGACAGCCTGCACGCGCTCGAGCTCGACGCGGAAAACCTGCGCGCGCAGTCCGATGCCGAGCAGTCGGCGCAGAAGAGTCTTGTTATCGTGCGCACGCAGTACAAGGACGGCGCGGCGAGCTACCTGCAGGTGCTCGACGCGACGCGTCAGTATCAGCAGGCGCGCATCGGCCTGATCCAGGCGCGCGCGTCGCGACTGGCGGACACGGCCGCGTTGTATGCCGCACTCGGCGGCGGCTGGAAAGAGGACAGCGCGCACGCACTCGCCGACGCGAAGTCCCCCATCGAGAAGTCCGCGGCAGAATCGCACGAATCGCACTGACCCATCGTACTGACTTATCCGATCGCACTGAGGAGGATCGCGCATGCAGACGCGCGTCGAGAAGAAGAAGCCGAGCACGACCAAACGCATGATCGTGATGATCGTGCTGGTTGCTGCTGCTGGTCGCGGGACTGGTCGGCATCAAAGTGTTGTCGATCATGAAGATGATGGGCGGCATGAAGCCGCCGCCGCCTTCGGTGGTGAGCACGGCGAAAGCCGCTTTTGAGGAATGGCAGCCTTCGCTCAACGCGGTGGGCACGCTGCGCGCGGTGCGCGGTGCGGATCTTGCGCTCGACATCGCCGGTCTCGTCACGCAGGTCAATCTGAAATCGGGCGACGAGGTGAAGGCCGGGCAGGTCCTCCTGCAACTGCGCGACAGCGAAGACGTTGCTCAGCTGCATCAGCTGGAAGCCTCGGCCGCGCTCGCCGGCGTGACGTTCGATCGCGCCAAGCAGCAGCTCGCGGTGCAGGCGATCAGCAAGGCCGACTACGACGCCGCGGCTGCCGATCTCAAGGGCAAGCAGGCGGCCGTGCAGCAGCAGCGCGTGAATGTCGACAAGAAACAGCTGCGCGCACCGTTCGCCGGTCGCGCCGGCATCATCACGGTCAATCCGGGCGCGTATCTCAACTCGGGCACGATGATCGTGACCTTGCAGCAGCTCGATCCGATCTACGTGGATTTCCATCTGCCGCAGCGCAATCTGGCCGAGCTCAAGGTCGGCCAGAAGATCATGCTGAAACTCGACGCGTTCAAAGGCAAGACGTTCGAAGGAACGCTCTCGGCGATCAGCCCGAAGGTCGACAACGACACGCGCAACGTAGAGGTCGAGGCGACCGTTCCGAACCCGGACAAGCTGCTGACGCCGGGCATGTTCGCCGACGTCAACGTCGATGTCGGCAGCGAGGAGCGTCACCTGACGCTGCCGCAGACCGCCGTCGTCTACAACCCGTACGGCGAGACGGTCTACCTCGTCAAGACGAAGGCCGAGTTCGACAAGGCGCAGGCGCAGAACAGCGCCGCGAACAGCGATCCGAAGAAGGCCGACGCCAAGGCGGAGCCGAAGAAGACCGACGCGAAGAAGGACGACAAGAAGGACGCCAAGAACGCGACGCCGCCCGATCAACTCGTCGCCCAGCAGACCTTCGTGACGACCGGACCGACACGCGGCGATCAGGTGGCGATCGTCAAGGGCCTCGACGAGGGTGCCGAAGTGGTCACGAGCGGACAGGTCAAGTTGAAGAGCGGCTCGCCGATCACGATCGACAACAGCGTGCAGCCTGCGAACAGCCCGAATCCGACGCCGCAGGAACACTGAAGATTTCCTTCTCCCTTGCGGGAGACAAAACGGCCGGATTGCCGTTTTGCACGGCGCAGCCGCCCGAAGGGCGAGCGCCAGGGATGGCGCGAGTGAACGTGCCGAAGGCGGATGAGGGAAGCTTTCGCGAGCTTGCCCTCACCCTAACCCTCTCCCGCAAGCGGGAGAGGGGATTGGGATGCGATGTTTTTTCTTGATCGAGCACGGACGCTCGTGAGGTAACCCATGAACTTCACCGACATCTTCATCAAAAAACCGGTCCTCGCGATCGTCATCAACCTCTTGATACTCGTGCTCGGCCTGCGTGCGCTGCTTGATCTCAGCGTGCGCCAGTATCCGAAGACCGAGAACGCGGTGGTCACGGTGACGACCGCGTATTACGGCGCGGACGCGCAGACGATCGCCGGCTTCATCACGCAGCCGCTCGAGCAGTCGATTGCGCAGGCGCAGGGTATCGATTACCTGTCGTCGACGAGCGTCAGCGGCGTGTCGACGATCACCGCAACACTGCGACTCAACTATCCGGCAAACGAAGCGCTGACGCAGATCCAGACGCAGGTCAGCGCCGTGCGCAACCAGCTGCCGCCGCAGGCACAGCAGCCCGTGCTCAACGTGCAGATGGGCGAGACCATCGACGCGATGTACATGGGTTTCCGCAGCGACGTGCTGCCGGCCAACAGCATCACCGACTATCTCGCGCGCATCGTCAAGCCGAAGCTCGATGCGCTGCAGGGCGTCAAGACGGCTGAAATCCTCGGCGGCCGCCAGTTCGCGCTGCGCGCGTGGCTCGATCCCGCGCGGCTTGCCGCGCACGGCGTGACCGCGAGCGACGTCTACACGGCGCTCGCGCAGAACAACTATCTCGCGGCCGTCGGCACGACGAAGGGGCAGATGGTCAGCGTCGACCTCACCGCGGCGACCGACCTGCATTCGGTCGAGGAGTTCAAGCAGCTCGCCATCAAGCAGAAGGACGGCGCCATCGTGCGCCTCGAGGACGTCGCCAACGTCGTGCTCGGTGCCGAGGATTACGACGCCAACGTGTCGTTCTCGGGCAAGCTCGCCGTGTTCATCGGCATCAAGGTCGCGCCCGATGCGAACATCCTCGACGTCGCGCAGCGCGTGCGCGACGCGATGCCCGACATCCAGTCGCAGCTGCCGAGCGGCCTTTCCGGCGAGATCGTCTACGACGGCACCAAATTCATCACGGCGTCGATCCATGAGGTGGTCAAGACCCTGATCGAGGCGCTGCTGATCGTGACCGTCGTGATCTTCCTGTTCCTGGGAAGCCTGCGCGCTGTGATCATTCCGGTGGTCGCGATGCCGCTTTCGCTGATCGGCACATTCTTCGTGATGCTTGCGTTCGGCTATTCGCTGAACCTCCTGACGCTGCTCGCGCTGGTGCTCGCGATCGGTCTCGTCGTCGACGATGCGATCATCGTCGTCGAGAACGTCGACCGGCACATGAAGGAGGAAGGCAAGTCGCCGTGGGAAGCGGCGCTGATCGCCGCGCGCGAGCTCGGCGGTCCGATCATCGCGATGACGGTCGTGCTCGTTGCGGTGTATGTGCCGGTCGCGCTGCAAGGCGGTCTCACGGGTGCGCTCTTCACCGAATTCGCATTTACGCTCGCCGGCGCGGTCACGGTGTCGGCGATCATCGCGCTGACGCTGTCGCCGATGATGTGTTCGCGCTTTTTTTCCGCCGAGCAGGAGAGCGGCAAGTTCGTCCAGTACATCGACCGCCAGTTCGAGCGCGTGCGGCACGGGTACCAGCGCGTCCTCGCGGGCACGCTCGCGACCTACAGCGTCATCGTCGTCATGGGCGTCCTGATCTTCGGCGCGACGCTGCTCGCCGGCGGCACCGCGCAGTCCGAGCTTGCGCCTGAAGAGGACCAGGGCTTCATCTTCTACCAGCTCAACGGTCCGCCGAATGCGACCGCGCAGCAGATGCTGGGCTACTCGCAGCAGATGTTCGCGATCGGCAAGGCGCTGCCCGAATACGAGATGATGTTCCAGATCATCGCGCCGGGCACCGGTTTCGGCGGCATGCTGTTCACGCCGTGGGAAGATCGCAGCAAGAACGCGCACGTGCTGCAGCAGGAACTGCAGGCCAAGTGGGGCGCGATCGCCGGCGGCCAGGTCTTCGCGTTCCAGCTGCCGCCGCTGCCGGGGGCACAGGGCGCGCCGATCCAGATCGTCATCAACACCACCGAGCCGCCGCAGAACCTCAACGAGGTGACACAGGCCGTGCTGCAGAAGGCCAAGGACAGCGGCAAGTTCTGGTTCGTCGACACCGACCTCAAGCTCGACAAGCCGCAGTCGACCGTGCAGGTCGATCGCGACATGATCTCGACGCTCGGGCTCACGCAGCAGGATGTCGGCGGCGCGCTCGGCGCGGCGCTCGGCGGCGGCTACGTCAACTATTTCTCGATCGCGGGCCGTTCGTACAAGGTCATCCCGCAGGTGCTGCAGGCCGACCGCCTGAATCCCGATCAGGTGCTCGACTATTACGTGCGTGCACCGGACGGCACGGTGATTCCGGCATCGACGGTGGCCTCACTGAAGAACGAAGTCGTGCCGCGTTCGATCAACCGCTTCCAGCAGCTCAACTCGGCGACGATCTCGGGCGCGAGCGGCATGTCGCAGGGCGAAGCGCTGCAGTTCTTCAAGGACGCGCTCGCAGAAGTCGCGCCGACCGGCTACACGCTCGACTACGCCGGGCAGTCGCGCCAGTTCGTGCAGGAATCGGGCGGCTTCGCGCTGACGTTCCTGTTCGCGCTCATCATCGTGTTCCTCGCGCTCGCAGCGCAGTTCAACAGCCTGCGCGACCCGGTCGTGATCCTGGTGTCGGTGCCGATGGCGCTGTTCGGCGCGCTGATCTTCGTCAACTTGATGGCGAGCCTGAACATCTACACGAAGGTCGGACTGGTCACGCTGATGGGACTCATCTCCAAGCACGGCATCCTGATCGTGCAGTTCGCCAACGAATCGCAGCGCGCCGGCATGTCCAAGCGCGAGGCGATCGAGCACGCGGCAGGCGTGCGTCTTCGCCCGATCCTGATGACGACGGCGGCAATGGTGCTCGGTGTCGTGCCGCTGGTGATTGCTTCCGGCGCCGGCGCGGCGGGACGTTTCAACATGGGGCTGGTGATCGCGGCGGGTCTCTCGATCGGCACGCTGTTCACGCTGTTCGTGGTTCCCGCGTTCTACATGCTGCTCGCCGCCGACCATCATGCCGAGAACGCACGCAAAGTCGAACCCGGGCTCGGCGACCCCGTGCCGCAACATTGATCGCACCGCGCCGCCGAGCCGGCGGCGCGCTGCATCGCGACCATGAACGCGCCGCACGATTCGCTGCTCGGCAAGTCCGCGGTCTATCCGGATCGCTACGATCCTGGCCTCCTGTTTCCGATCCCGCGCGCGACGCAGCGCGCGGCGATCGGCATCGACACCGATGCGGCGCTGCCTTTTCACGGTGTTGACATCTGGAATGCCTACGAGCTTTCGTGGCTCGATGCGCGCGGCAAGCCGCACGTCGCACTCGGCGAATTCCGCGTTCCGGCGACGACACCGAACATCGTCGAATCGAAATCCTTCAAGCTCTATCTCGGCGGGTATCATCAGGAGCGCATCGCCGACATCGGAGAAATGACGGCGCGCCTCGCGCGCGATCTCTCGGCGGCGACTGGCGGCGCATGTCCAAGTCGCGCTGACGAAACCGCAACGTTTCGGCACTGTCGCGATCGAGGAGCTCGAAGGCGAATCGATCGACCGTCTGCCGATCGAGACGCACCACTACGGTCCGCCCGATGCCAATTTCCTCGCCGCCGCCGACGGCGATGCGGATGAGTCGCTGGTTTCGCATCTCTTCAAATCGAATTGCCCGGTCACCGGTCAACCCGACTGGGCCAGCGTGCAGATTCGTTACAGCGGACGCCGCTATCGACCACGAAGGTTTGCTGCGTTATCTCGTTTCGTTCCGCCAGCACGCGGATTTCCACGAACATTGCGTCGAGCGCATCTACGTCGATCTGATGCGACGCTGCGCGCCGCGCCGGCTCAGCGTCTACGCGCGCTACACGCGTCGCGGCGGAATCGACATCAATCCTTGGCGCAGCAGCGCGCCGGGCCGCCCGGTCAATACGCGCGCAGCGCGGCAATAAAGGGCCGCTCGCACCATCGTCGTTTGCGGCTCGCCGATGCGCGGTCGGCATTCTTTGTAACGCTTTGCTTCACCGGACTGCACTCAGACCCCATTAAGCGCCGACGGGTGTAATGTCCAAGGTCCTGCAACCGTGAGGAGAGCGGATATGGGCGACGCGAAAAAACCCGATTTTTCCAACGTCCAGAGCGGCGTTTCATCGACCGCTCCGACCGCGCCGAAAGCGGACTTCAGCAACGTCCAATCCGGCGTGACTTCGACCGCGCCCGCCGCGGCGCAGACCTACACGGTCATCCAGGGCGACACGCTCTCCAAGATCGCCAAACAGTTTTACGGCAACGCGAATCGCTGGCACGACATCTTCGACGCGAATCGCGACCAGATTTCGAATCCCGATCTGATCCGGCCCGGCCAGGTTCTGAAAATTCCGGCCGGCACGAAATCCAGCTCATAACCGCGGAGGAGAATCCATGAAGCCCGTACGCCATTTGTTTCCGTTGATCGCACTCGGCCTCGCCGGGGCCATCGTCGTCGCCGCCTGCGGCAAGAACCAGGAAAGCGCACCGCCTCCTCCCGCGGCGACCACAACGCCTGCGACGGCACCCGCGCCGGCAGCCCCGGCCGCGCAAGCCGTCGGCGTCGCTTCCATCGATCTCGGCACCGCCGTCGGTCCGGATCAGAAAGTGACGTCGCCGACCACGACCTTCGGCGCAAAGGACACGATCTACGCAGCGGTGTCGACCACCGGCGCGGCCCCGAGCGCGACGCTCGAAGCGAAGTGGACCTATCAGGACGGTCAGACCGTCAACGATTCCAGCCAGACGATCGCACCGACCGGTCCGGCCGTGACCACGTTCCATATCAGCAAGCCGGACGGCTGGCCGCCGGGCAATTACAAGGTCGAAATTTCGCTTAATGGCGCCGCCGCGTCGAGCAAGGATTTCACCGTGCAGTAATTCCTGCGGCGTACCCGCAAAATGAGGGCGCGGAGCGATCCGCGCCCTTTTTTTCGGCGACCGTCGCGCGCGTGCAACACGCATCGCGTCAGCCATCCTGAGCGTGATGCGGTGAGGCTTCAACGCGTGGCCGGAAAACGCGACAATACGCGGCCCCGCCCGGCCCGAACGCGGCCGCGCCGACAAGAGTCCCGGAGAATTCGATGACGCAATCCGCCAAACCGCCTTCCGGCGGCGCCAAGATCACGATCGCGAACGGCAAGCTCGATGTGCCGGATCAACCGATCATTCCTTTCATCGAAGGCGACGGCACCGGGCCGGACATCTGGCGCGCGTCGGTGCGCGTGCTCGACGCGGCGGTCGCGAAGGCGTACGGCGGCAAGCGCAAGATCCACTGGATGGAAGTGCTCGCCGGCGAAAAGGCGTTCAACGAGACCGGCAACTGGCTGCCCGACGAAACCGTCGAGGCGTGCCGCACGTATCTCGTGTCGATCAAGGGACCGCTGACGACGCCGGTCGGCGGCGGCATCCGCTCGCTCAACGTCGCGCTGCGCCAGATGCTCGATCTCTACTGCTGCCTGCGACCGGTGCGCTGGTTCAAGGGCGTGCCGTCGCCGGTCAAGGATCCGTCGAAAGTCGACATGACGATCTTCCGCGAGAACACCGAGGACATCTACGCCGGCATCGAATTCCAGGAAGGCACCGATGATGCGAAGAAATTCGCCGCGCTGCTGAAAGAACATTTTCCGGAGCGTTACAAGAAGGTCCGCTTTCCGGCGACATCGGGCTTCGGCATCAAGCCGGTCTCGCGGGACGGCACCGAACGGCTCGTGCGCGCGGCACTGAAATACGCGGTCGACAACGACAGCAAGTCGGTGACGCTCGTGCACAAGGGCAACATCATGAAGTTCACCGAAGGCGCGTTCCGCGACTGGGGTTATGCGCTCGCGCAGAAGGAATTCGGCGCCAAGGAAATCGACGGCGGCCCGTGGTGCTCGTTCAAAAATCCGCATGGCGGCAAGGACATCATCCTCAAGGACGTGATCGCCGATGCGTTCCTGCAACAGATCCTGCTGCGGCCGGCCGAGTACGACGTCGTCGCGACGCTCAATCTCAATGGCGACTATCTTTCCGACGCGCTCGCCGCGCAGGTCGGCGGCATCGGCATCGCGCCCGGCGGCAACATCAACTACGTGACCGGCCACGCCGTCTTCGAAGCGACGCACGGCACCGCGCCGAAATACGCGAACCAGGACAAGGTCAATCCGGGCTCGGAGATCCTTTCCGGCGAAATGATGCTGCGCTACATGGGCTGGACCGAAGCCGCCGATGCGATCATCCACGCGATGGACAAGGCGATCGCGGGCAAACACGTCACCTACGACTTCGCGCGGCTGATGGAAGGCGCGACCGAAGTGAAGACCTCGGAATTCGGCGATCGCCTGATCGCCGCGCTGTAGCCTCCCGCGATCCGCCACTTCTGTCCCCTCTCCCGTTTGCGGGAGAGGGTAGGGTGAGGGGAGGTCCGAAGTGATGCGCCACGGTGATCACTCCAAAATCCCTCACCGCCCTCCGGGCGCCTCTCCCGCAAGCGGGAGAGGGAAACGCGCTCCTTCATGTGAGTAGACTCGGGCCATGAACGCGCCCGCTCCGACCGCTTCTTCGTCTTCGACGATGCCGGCGCGCGCGGCATCGCTGATCCTCGACGCATTCCTCGACTACAACGCGCGTTTCTCCGATATCACGCGACGCGCCAAGCGCTGGTTCGAACGACGCAACTGGAAGCAGGCGCAGATCGATGTCGTCTGGCGTATGGATCTGTACGACGAATGTCTCGCCGAGACGCTGGCACGACTCGAGCTCCTGCTCGACGACCGCATCCGTTCGCGCCCGCTGTGGGCGGCGACGCGCGACGCGTACGAAGCGCTGGTCGCGCCGCTGCTCGATCGCGAACTCACCAAGACCTTTTTCAATTCCGTCTCGCGGCGTTTCTTTCATACCAGCGGCGTCGCCGCGGACATCGAATTCGTCGCGCTCGATGCGGAGCCGACCGCAAACATCTCCGAGCCGATCGCCCGCAATACGTACGTCGTCGACGGCGATCTTCGCGACGTCTGCGCGCGCGTGCTCGACGATTATCCGTTCGCGAATGGCTATGCCGACGCAGGATCGAGCGCCGCCGCCATCGCCGATGCGCTCGGCGAGCGCTTCGGTATTCCGGGCGGACACGCGGTGTTCCGCGTCGAGATGCTGCGGACGCTGTTCTTCCGCGAGCGCCGCGCCTACATCGTGGGCCGCGCGCTGGCCGGTCGCGCCGCCGCTGGCGCCGAATGGGTGCCGCTGGTCGTCGCGCTCGTCAACGACGCGAAAGGCGTGCGCGCTGACGCGGTGCTCACCGAGATCGGCCACGTCTCGCCGCTGTTCGGTTTCTCGCGCAGCTATTTCCTGGCCGATTTGCCGGGCATCGGCGATGCGGTCGTGTTCCTGCATGCGTTGATGCCGCACAAACCCATCGGCGAGCTCTACACGGTGCTCGGGCGCGCCAAACAGGGCAAGACCGAACGCTATCGCGCGCTGTTCCACCATCTCTCGACGCATCCCGACGAGCGTCTGGTGCGTGCCGACGGCGCGCGCGGCATGGTGATGGCGGTGTTCACGCCGATCGCGTATCCGATCGTGTTCAAGATCATCCGCGATCAGTTCGCGTATCCGAAGGACAGCGCGCGGCGCACCGTCGAGGAAAAATACCGGCTCGTGTTCCGCTACGACCGCATCGGACGTCTGGTCGATGCGCAGGAATTCCGCTATCTGCGTTTTCCGCTGCGGCAGTTCGATGCGCAGCTCCTCGAAGAGCTGCTCGGACAATGCGCGGAAACGGTCGCGATCGACGGCGACGATCTTCTAGTCAAGCATTGCTACGTCGAGCGGCGGCTGCGGCCGCTGAATTTGTACGCGCGTGAAAGTTCATTCGAAGCGGCGCGCGACGCGGTGATCGACTACGGCCAGGCCGTCAAGGAACTGGCACTCAGCAACATCTTTCCGGGCGATCTGCTGCTGAAGAACTTCGGCGTCACGAACCGCGGTCGCGCGATCTTCTACGATTACGACGAGCTCTGTCTGGTCGAGCAGTGCCGCTTCCGGCGTCTGCCGCAAGCGCGCGAAGAGGACGAAACGCGGCCGCTCGAAAAATGGCTTTCGGTGCGCCACGACGATGTGTTTCCCGAAATGTTCGCGCGTTTTCTCGGCGTTTCGGCGGGACTGCGCGACGCATTGCTGCAAGCGCATCCGGAGATTTTCGACGCTGCCTGGTGGCAGGCCTTGCAAGCGCGAATCGCAGCCGGCGATTTCGCGGATATTCCGCCGTATCCGGCATCGACGTGCGTGCGCGTTCCGGAGCCTGTATAGAAAAGGGTCCGCCAGAGCGGACCCTCGATGCGAGTGCATCGCGATGCGAGTGAATCGAGTAGCCGATCGTCAGGCCGGTGGCGAGCGTCGGCCGAGGAACAGGGAAACGACAAACAGCACCAGGAAAACCAGGAACAGGATTTTCGCGATACCGGCCGCCGCGCCTGCGATGCCACCAAATCCGAGCACGGCGGCAATCAGTGCGATGACGAGAAACACGATAGCGTAATGGAGCATGGCGGTCTCCTTGAGTTATGGAACGCTCCGAAGACGCGCGATGATCGCGTTTCTTCGTTTTTTGAGCGCTTCTAGCAGGCACTTTTCGCGATGAATCGCGCGTGAGCCGACGCCATACCGCAGTTGAACGCGCTGCGGCGCTCGCGCCATCGCGCCAGACGTGCGTATTCAGCGAACGCGACCGTTGCGACGCGCAGTTGATGGCGTTCCAGGAACGAAAACGTCCATGTGACCGGCCGCGGCAATGCCTGTGCTAGGCTTCGCGCCCTCGGCGCCACGACCGTGGCCGGTATTCCTGAGGAAGCCATGAAGAATCTACCGATCGCATTGGCACTGGCCATTTTGCTGACCGCGTGCGGCAAGCAAGGCGCGGATCAGACCGCTGCCACCGCGCCGCCGAAAGCGGCGGCACCGCTCGATCAACCGGCAGCGCCGACTCCGCCGGCAAGCGCGGCGGACCTGACCGGCGACAGGCTCGACAGGATTCTCACCGGCGGCTGGCGCTCCGCGGCGAACAAGGCGCGCGATCAATACCGTCATCCGAAGGAAACGCTGACGTTCTTCGGCGTCAAGGCCGGCCAGACGCTCATCGAGATCACGCCCGGCGCCGGCTGGTACAGCGAAATCCTGGCGCCGCTGATGAAGGGCAACGGCACCTACATCGCCGCCGTCGCCAAGCCGAAGACCCCGGAAGGCGAAGCCGCGCGCGACAACACAGGACTCAAGAAGAAATTCGCCGACGACGAATCCGACTTCGACGAAGCCAAGATCGTCGAATTCGACGGCTCGGCGCCCAACTTCGGCGCATCGGGTTCGGCCGATGTCGTGCTGACGTTCCGCAATGCGCACAACTGGGTCGCCGGCGGCAACGCGCCGCAGATGTTCAAGGCGTTCTACGACGTGCTCAAGCCGGGCGGTGTGCTCGGTCTCGTCGATCATCGCGCCGCTGACGGTGCCGACGTCGAAAAGGTCAAGGGAACGGGTTATCTGCCGACCGACTACGTGATCAAGCTTGCCACCGACGCGGGTTTCAAGCTCAAGGCCAAGAGCGAGATCAACGCGAATCCGAAGGACACCAAGGACTACGAGAAAGGCGTCTGGACCTTGCCGCCGACCTACCAGCTCGGCGACAAGGATCGCGAAAAGTATTCCGCGATCGGCGAATCGGATCGGATGACGCTGAAGTTCGTCAAGGCCAGCGGCGATGAGATCTTTCACCAGGGCCAGGATTCCGGCGGCTGATCGAATCGTCGCCGCGAACGTTCGAGATCGACCAGACGGCCGCATCGCGCGGCCGTCTTCGCATTCGGCGCACATGCTGATCTTGTTCAACAAGCCTTATGGCGTGCTGTGTCAGTTCACCGATCGTGGTGATCCGCCCAAGCGCACGCTGGCCGAATTCATTCGTGCGCCCGATGTGTATCCGGCCGGCCGCCTCGACTTCGATTCCGAAGGCTTGCTCGTACTGACCGACGACGGCGCGCTGGCGAATCGCCTTACCGATCCGCGGCACAAGCTTGCCAAGACCTATGTCGTGCAAGTTGAAGGAACGCCGCATGAAGACGCGCTCGAACGTCTGCGCCGCGGTGTCGAGCTCAACGATGGCCCGACATTGCCCGCCGAAGCGGAAGCGCTCGCCGGACCGCCCGCTGGGTTGTGGCCACGGGATCCGCCGATCCGTTTCCGCAAGAGCGTGCCCGACGCGTGGCTGCGCCTGACGATCCGCGAAGGCCGCAACCGACAGGTGCGCCGCATGACGGCGGCCGTCGGCTTGCCGACGTTGCGATTGATCAGGATCGCGATGGGGCCTTACGAATTGGGCCGGCTTTTGCCTGGCGAGAGTCGCGTGGCGGGCTAGTTTCTCGTCGTTCTCGCGGGTGCGTCGCATGGCTTGCCGTTCTCGGCGTTTCGGCGCGGAAAGAACCAAGGACGCTGGATCCCGGCCTTCGCCGGGATGACGAGGCTGCGGAAGCCCACCGGGCTTGCCTACGCATCTGACATAGGCAAAATCTATGGATTCAGTAACATCAATCGATTTCACAAGCGAGGCCAGGCTTCGTAGCTTAAGCGTCCAGCCCACGAGCGAACGGTCATGAAACCCACCGACACCGATCCGCAAACCACGTTACTCACCACGACCGCCGGCAATCCAATCGCCGACAACCAGAATTCCCTCAGCGCCGGTCCGCGCGGTCCGCTGTTGCTGCAGGACTATCAGCTGATCGAGAAACTCGCGCATCAGAATCGCGAGCGCATTCCCGAGCGTGTCGTCCACGCGAAAGGCTGGGGCGCGTACGGAACACTGACGATCACCGCCGATCTTTCGAAGATCACCAAGGCGAAGGCGTTGCAGAAGGGCGCCAGCACCGATCTTCTTCTGCGCTTCTCAACCGTTGCCGGCGAGCTCGGCGCCGCCGACGCTGAACGCGACGTGCGCGGTTTCGCGATCAAGTTCTACACCGAAGAAGGCAACTGGGATCTCGTCGGCAACAACACGCCGGTGTTCTTCGTGCGCGATCCGCTCAAGTTTCCCGATTTCATCCACACGCAGAAGCGCCATCCGAAAACCAATCTGCGCTCGCCGACCGCGATGTGGGATTTCTGGTCGTTGTCGCCGGAAAGTCTGCATCAGGTGACGATTCTGATGTCCGACCGCGGACTGCCGACCGACGTGCGTCACGTCAACGGTTACGGCTCGCACACGTACAGTCTGATCAACGCAGCCGGCGAGCGCGTCTGGGTCAAGTTCCATTTCAAGACGCTGCAGGGCCACCGCCACTGGACCAACGCCGAAGCCGCCGGCATCGTCGGCAAGACGCGCGAATCGACCCAGGAAGATTTGTTCGAGTCGATCGAGAAAGGCGATTTCCCGAAGTGGAAAATGCAGATCCAGGTCATGAGCGAAGCCGAGGCCGACGCATGGTCCAAGCGCACCGGTTGGAATCCGTTCGACCTGACCAAAGTCTGGCCGCACGCTGATTTCCCGCCGACCGATGTCGGCGTGCTCGAGCTCAACCGTAATCCAGACAACTACTTCGCCGAAATCGAGCAGGCTGCGTTTTCGCCGTCGAATATCGTGCCGGGGATTGGCTTTTCGCCGGACAAGATGCTGCAGGCGCGCATCTTCAGTTATGCCGACGCGCACCGCTACCGCATCGGCACGCACTACGAGGCGCTGCCGGTGAATCGTCCGCGCTGTCCGATGCATCACTATCACAAGGACGGCTCGATGCGATTCTTCGAGAACGGCAGCGGCAATCCGGATGCGTACTACGAACCGAATTCGCTGCCGGGCCCGAAGCAGGACAAGACATACGCCGAGCCGCCGCTGCCGCTGTCGGGCGACGCCGATCGCTACGATCATCGTCTTGGCAACGACGACTTCACGCAGCCCGGCAATTTGTTCCGCTTGTTCGACGCGGCGCAAAAGCAGCGCCTGTTCGACAACATCGCCGCGGCGATGCAGGGCGTGCCGGAAGCGATTCAGCGTCGCCAGATCGTGCTGTTTGCCAAATGCGATCCGGCCTACGGTGCCGGCGTCGCGCGTGCGCTCAAGCTGGAGCCCGCCGATCCGCTGCGCGGCAACAGTTCGACCGACGCGCCGAAGGAAGCGAACGCCGCGTGACATTGCTGGACGCGCTTCCCTCACCCGCCCTGCGGGCGACCTCTCCAGCGCGCTCAGATCGCTACCCTCTCCCGCTTGCGGGAGAGGGTAGGATGAGGGCAGTCGCAGCCTGCACTATCATCCTCCGGCATGGCGTTCCAGGACCATTTTTCCGGCCACGCGCCGACGTACCGCGAAGCGCGACCGCTCTATCCCGACGCGCTGTTCGATTGGCTCGCGGCGCAAACACCCGAACGGGATCTCGTCTGGGACGCCGGCTGCGGCAATGGCCAGGCCAGTGTTGCGCTCGCGTCGCGCTTTCGGCGCGTGTTTGCCACCGATCCGAGCGCGAGCCAGATCAAAAGCGCCGAAACGCGCGCGAACATCGATTATCGCGTCGAGCCGGGCGAACAGTGCTCACTGCCATCCGCGAGCGCCGATCTCGTCACCGTCGCACAGGCGTTGCACTGGTTCGACTTCGCGCGCTTTTTCGCCGAAGCCGAGCGCGTGCTCAAACCGCGCGGTGTGCTCGCCGCGTGGGCCTATTCCGATTGCCGCGTCACACCCGCTGTCGATGTGCTCAAGGATCGTGTCTTCGTCGACCTGACCGGTCCGTACTGGCCGCCCGAGCGCGTATTCGTCGACGCCGGCTATCGCACGATTCCGTTTCCGTTCGCAGCGGATGCGCCGTTCGCGGACATCGACGCGCCGGCTTTCGTCATGAGCGTGACGTGGGATGTCGCGCAATTTCTCGCGTATCTGCGCTCATGGTCGGCGACGCAGCGCTACATCAAGGCGAACGGCGCGGATCCGGTCGCGATGGTGGAACGCGACCTCGTCGCGGCCTGGGGCGATCCTGAAGAGCGCCGCGAAGTGCGCTGGGATTTCCACGTGCGCTGCGGACGGCTCAAGGCGTAGTCGCGAGCTCAGATCTCGATGCCAAGCGCGGAGAGTCCGCGACCTCCCGCCGCGCTGATGACCAGTGCACGCGTATCGGATTGTCGGCGCAGCCATCCATTCTCGATGAGCCGACGCGCGAGCAACGTGCCGAGCGGTCCCGACAGATGAAAGCGGCGTTCGGTCCAGTCTACGCAGGTGCGCCCGTTGCGATGCGTCTTGTCGATCGTGTCGGCGATCACGCCGCCGTCGAGCAGCAAACGTTCGCCCTTGCGATTCAGGCGCACGGCATCGCTGTCGAGATCGAGTCCGGAAACCTTGCGCAGCCGTTCGAACAATCCGACGCCGAGCTTGCCGGCGAGATGTTGATAGCACGTTCGCGCGCGCGCGAATTCGACATCCGCGGGGATGGGCAATTTCCGCTGCCCGATGCGCGGGCTGGCGAGTGCGAACGTCTCGAGCCAGTGCGCGACGTTTTCGTCGGCGAGCCGATAGTAGCGATGGCGACCCTGTTCCTTCACGCTGAGAAGACCCGCTTCGGCCAGTCGCTTCAGATGCGCGCTGGCCGTCGCCGCGCCGACGCCGGCCAATGTCGCGAGCTCGCCCGCGGGCCGCGCGCGGCTGTCGAGCAACGCCAGCAGCATGGCCGCACGCGCAGGCTCGGCCAGAAGCGCGCCGAATTCCGCGAGCTGGTAACGGGTGAGGGCATCGTTCATGACGCACAGCCTAGCGCGCTCGGCGCGTCGACGCTTCGTCGCACGTCGAAACATGCGTGCGAGCGCGCGAGGACAATTCCGCATCGTTGGAGCAGTTGGCGCAACGATGCGCGCGTAACGGTTCCAAAGCGGAATCTGACCCTTGACTTGCTGCATTCATCGTTCGCCCATCATGACGATGAGCAAGGCCAAAAAAAGTGGTTCACCCCGACACGGCCCGAGTGGCTCGTTACTCCAGCCGCGTGACTCGGCGATAATCCATCCTCGAAACGAATCCATCGAGACGCAATGACCGCTCTGGAATCCGCTGAAGCGACAGACGCCACGTCTCCGGGCGATGCGCACGTCGCGCGTGACTTGTGGACACCGATCGAACTGACCCTGCTCGGCGCGATATGGGGAAGTTCGTTCCTGTTCATGCGCATTGCGGCGGCGGATTTCGGTCCGCTGCCGCTGGTCGAAGTGCGACTCGTGGCGGGCGTCGCGATCCTGCTGCCGTTCCTGTGGCGCGCGCGCTCACGGATCACGCGCAAACACTGGTTGCGCTTCGCGGTGATCGGTTCGCTGAATTCGGCGATTCCGTTTTCGCTGTTCGCCTGGGGCGCCGAACGCGCGCCAGCGGGCATCGGAGCGATCGCGAACAGCATGACCGCACTCTTTGCCACACTCGTCGCGTTCCTCGTGTTCGGCGAACGCATCGGCTTGCGGCGCGCGATCGCGCTCGTCGTCGGCTTCGTCGGTGTCGTGATCCTGGCGAGCGGTCGCACCGCCGGCGCGAACGTCACTGGCGCGGCGATCGCCGGCACGGTCGCATCGCTCTGCTACGGCTTCGCGCTGAACTTCACGCGGCACTGGCTTTCCGATCTGCCGCCGGTCGTCGGCGTCGCCGGAACGCTGACCTGTGCGACGTTGATGGCGCTGCCGCTCGCGATCGCGACCTGGCCTGCGACGCCGATTCCGACGACATCGTGGGTTGCCGCTGCGCTGCTCGGCGTGCTGTGTACCGGGTTCGCCTATTGGCTGTTCTTCCGCTTGATCCAGCGCGTCGGTGCATCGCGCGCTTCGACGACGACGTATCTGGTGCCGATTTTCGGCGTCGCATGGGGCTGGCTGCTGCTTGGCGAGCAGCCCACGATCACGATGATTGCGTCGGCGGCGTTGATTCTTGGCAGTGTGATTTTGAGTCAGCGTGGTGGGCAGCGCTCTTAGATCACCTCTCCCGCTTCGCGGGAGAGGTCGCCCGAAGGGCGGGTGAGGGGAGATCAGGGCGCTTCTGAAAGAACAGCATGGAGCGCGAACCTGCTTGCCCTCACCCTACCCTCTCCCGCAAGCGGGAGAGGGGAAATTTGCGAACGGATGAGGCGGAATCCTAGTTGATCATCGACGCGGCTTTGCGCGATGTGTCGCCGGCGCGCTCCACGGATCGTCCGGCCACGGATGTTTCGGGTAGCGGCCTTTCAATTCCCTTTTCACTTCCGGATACGTGCGCTCCCAGAAACTTCGAAGATCCTGCGTGACCTGGATGGGGCGCCCGGCGGGCGACAACAGATGAAGCGTCAACGGCACGCGGCCGCCGGCGATGCGCGGCGTGTCGGCGAGACCGAAGAGTTCCTGCAGTTTGACCGCGAGCACCGGCGGCGCGGCCGGCGCATAAACGATGCGGCGCTCCATTCCGCTCGGCACGCGGATCGTCGCCGGTGCGTTCGCATCGAGCGCGGTGCGCATCGAATAGTCGAGACGCGACGCCAACGCTTCGGAGAGTTCCGCCGCGGTCAGTGCATCCAATCGACGCTTGCCGTCGAGATAGGGCGCGAGCCAGTGGTCGAGCGCGCCGAGCAGCGCTTCGTCGGAAAAATCCGGGAGACCGAGCGCGGGATCCCATTCGCGCAGCGACTGCACGCGCAGGCGCAGCTCGCGCGCGTGATCGCTCCATGGCAACGCATCGAGTCCGAGCTCGCGCACGGCGGCGAGCATCGCGGGAACCGCGTCTTCGCGTCGCGGCGGCACGCTGCGGCGTTCGAGGACGATGGCGTCGAAGCGGCGTTCCTCGAACGCATCGACCGCGCGCGCGTCGCGGTTCCAGCGCACGACGCGCTGGTCGGCGAAACGATGCGCAAAATCGCGTTCGAGCAAGTCCGCATCGAATGGCGCGGCGGATTGGATCAGGCTGTCGCGTTCGTCGTAGCGAAGATCGACGATGACGAGCCACTTCTCGCCGTACAACGCGCTGTCGTCGCGCAAACGCGCGCCGCGGCCGTTGGCGAGCTGATATCGGCGTGGGTTCGCCAGGTCCTGACGAGCGATGCGATCCGGATAGGCGTGCAAGAGCAGATTGCCTGTGAGAGGTGATTCGGCTGTGCCGCCAGATCCGGGATTCGGGAATCGGGATTCGGGCTTGGCAAGAGCGACGCTGGTTTCATCCCGAGTCCCGAATCCCGAATCCCGTCTTTCCACACCAAGCCGCCGGCGCCACGCGTCCGCTGCTTGCGCGATCGCCGCCAGCGCGCCGGTGTCGGCGCCGAAGTCGCGCGCGGCCGCACGATCGCGCGCGCGCCATGCCGCGAGCGCGCCGACGCGCCGGCGAAAGTCATCGACGCCTGAGACATTGCCGCGCAGCGGATTGCGTGCCTCGACCAGCGCGACGAGATCGCACGCGAGTGCCACGTCGCCGGATTCCGCGCGCATCACCATCGCGGCGAGACGCGGATGCATACCCGCATCGAGTATGCGCCGGCCGAGTGCGGTGATGCGGCCTTCGCGATCGAGCGCGCCGAGCGCGTCGAGCAGATCGCGTGCCTGCGCCAGCGCACCGGACGGCGGCGGATCGAGCCAGCGCAATGCGCTCGATCCCCACGCCGCGAGTTCAAGCGCCAGTTGCGCAAGTTCCACTTGTGCGATTTCGGGCGTGCGATCGGCGTCGAGCCGCTTGCTCTGCGGCCAGAGGCGATACCCGTTGCCGGGACCGAGTCGACCGGCGCGGCCAGCGCGCTGATCGGCCGATGCCTGCGCGATCGTGATCGTTTCCAGGCGCGTGAAACCGGAATTCGGATCGAAACGCGGTTCGCGCGCGAGTCCCGTATCGACGACCGCGCGCACGCCGGGCAGCGTCAGACTCGACTCGGCGACGTTCGTGGCAAGCACTACGCGTCGCGTTCCTGGCGTCGCAGGCGCCAGAGCCGCGTGTTGCTCGGCGAGCGAGAGTTCGCCGTGCAGCGCGATGATTTCGGTTTTCGTCGTGTGCGCGCTGGACGATGAGGATGGTGTGGCCGAAGATCCGGATCTTGTCGACGCGATCGCCTCGTCCGCGCGCTCACCGCGCTCGTCCTGAAAACGCGGTTCGAGTGCTCGGCGCGCTTGTTCGATCTCACGCTTGCCGGGCAGGAAGACCAGCACGTCGCCGTCGTTTTCCGCCAGCGCTTGCGCGACGGCGCGGCGCAGCACGACGAGTTCGCTCTCGTTCGGTCTGGCGGGCGGATGCACGATGCGCACCGGAAAACTGCGGCCTTCGCTCGAGAGCCGAGGCGCGTCGAACCAGCGCTCGATGCGCGCGCCCTGCAACGTCGCGGACATGATCACGAGACGAAGATCGGGCCGGAGATTCGCCTGCACGTCGAGCGCGAGCGCGGCGCCGAGATCGCCGTTGAGGTGGCGCTCGTGGAATTCGTCGAACAGGATCGCGCTGACGCCGGGAAGCTCCGGATCGTCCTGAATCATGCGCGTCAGAATTCCTTCGGTCACGACCTCGATGCGCGTCGCTGCCGACACGCGGTTCTCGAAGCGGATGCGATAACCGATGGTCTGACCGACGCTCTCGCCGCGCTGCGCGGCCATGAATTCCGCCGCCGCGCGCGCGGCGATGCGGCGCGGTTCCAGCATCAGGATCTTTCGTGCGCCGAGCCACGACGCATCGAGGAGCGCCGGCGGAACCTGCGTCGTCTTGCCGGCGCCGGGCGGTGCCTCGAGAACGAGTCGAGGATGGCGTTCGAGCGAGCGTTTGATCTCGTCGAGCAGCGGAGTGATCGGAAACGCCGCACGCGAGACGCTCGCTGTTGTTTTGAAAACCATGCGCGGAGTCTGCGGCAATCGCGTGGTCGTGGCGAGGTCAACGCGCTCGACCGACTCCCAGAAAAACCGATCCCGCCACGCGGGCGGGATCGGTCCGTGTTGCTTGGCTCAGGTCTTATTCGCAGTTGAGCCCATTGATTTCGGACAACCGCTTCCATTGGCGGGAACCCGATCCGGATGGGCCGCCGATGGATGCATCGGTCGAACCGTTGAACGTGAAGTTCAGCGTGTTGCAGTCCGGCCAGCTGAAACTCATCGTGCCCCAGTTGTTGCTGTTGACACCCGAGAAATTGCCGGCGAATCCGCCGCCCGTGTAGTAGTACACCGGAACGTTGGTGAGGTTGTTCGTGTTGAGTGGCATCGAGCCTTGCGCGACGAGCCAGAACGGCAGGCCGACGGTGTCGTAGGTGTACCACGCCGCGAAAATCGTGCGCGTCGCGTTGTCGCCGTTGTCGTAGATATCGATGACCAGGCCTTCGCCGCCGTGCCCCGGCAGGTAATAAGCACTGCTCATGTAGCCGTCGATCGGCAGGTTCTGGGTTGAGGTCGTCGTGTAATCGCCGATCGGGGCCGTTACGGCGTTGGTGCCGAAGCCGCCGATAACCGGATCGATGATCAGATTGTGCGCCAAGTCGAAAAACGTGTAACCCGTCCCCGTATACGGATAGTTTTCCAGGACATAAGTCGTGCTCACATAGACTGGCGCGTCGAACGGGCCGTCGGAGACGACGGTGTTGGGTTCCATCGCGGCGCGCACGAGGTTGGTGTTGCTGCCTTGAGTCGATGTCAGGTACGGAAACGTCGGAAACTGCGTGGTGCTACCGTCGACGCTCGCATCGCGGTCGATGCGCATCAGCAACGCCGCGTTGGGACCGCCGTCTGTGTTGTAGGGCTGCAGCGCGCCGCTGCTGCTGCACGGGAGTCGCCACAGCGTGATCGTCACGATCTCCGGCGTCAGCGGGTTGCCGAGATCGTCTCGCGTGTAGAGGCTCATCTGGAACGGGTTAACCACCAGGTTCGTTGGTGTGGTCGGCAGCGGATCGGCAAGACAGCTCGGCGGATACGCGCGGACCGCATTCGGTAGGCGCGGGCCGGACACCGTCGAGTCGATGACATAGCCGTTCTTGGCCTGCTCAAGTGTTGCCGGGCGGTCTTTCATAAACTTGGCCATGCGCGCCTGGATTGCCGCTCCGGCGGAAGCGTGGGCGGCCGCAGCTTCGGGCGGCGGTTTCACGGGATCGGTGGCAAAGGCCGTACAAACGGCCATGGTGGCGACGAGTGCGAGCGTCACACGAATCAGGGCTTTCATTGGTTGTTTCCCCTCGTTGAAGGCGGCACAGGATAGACAGTCGAGAATTAAATCACGGTGAACCGGGATTGTGCGCTGCACCGAGCCGGTCTGCATAATCGTCGCCTTCCGCTTGCCGACAAAGTCAAAAACGTGGAACTGATCGACATCGGCGCAAACCTGACTCACGAATCGTTCCGCGCGGACTTCGATGCGGTTCTGGCGCGGGCGCGCGAGCATGGCGTCGGCCGGATCGTGGTCACCGGCGCCAGCGCCGGCGGCAGCCGGGCCGCACTCGAGCTGGCGCGCGCGCATCCGGGGTTTCTTTATGCGACGGCGGGCGTGCACCCGCACCACGCGCACGAGGTCGACGATGCCACGCTGGCCCTATTGCGCGAGCTCGCGGCCGAAGCCGAAGTGCGCGCGATCGGCGAGACCGGACTTGATTACTACCGCAACTATTCGCCGCACGCGGCTCAGGTCTCGGCGTTCGAACGCCAGCTCGCGATCGCGGTGGAAACCGGCAAACCGCTGTTCCTGCATCAGCGCGATGCGCACGCGGATTTCATCGCCTGTCTCGACAACGTGCGCGATCGCATTTCGCGCGCGGTCGTGCACTGCTTCACTGGCGAGCGCGACGAGCTCGTCGCGTACGTCGACCGCGGGTTTTATGTCGGCGTCACGGGCTGGATCTGCGACGAGCGTCGCGGGCAGCATCTGCGCGAGCTCGTGACGTTGATTCCGGCCGATCGGCTGATGATCGAGACCGACGCGCCGTACTTGTTGCCACGCGATCTGCATCCGAAGCCTTCGCATCGGCGCAACGAGCCGATGTACTTGGCGCACATCTGCGCGGCGGTGGCGGCCGCGCGTGGTGAACGCACGGAGGCGACTGCCGAGCTCGCGACCGCGAATGCTCGGCGGTTTTTCGGCATTTCGTAGACGGGGCGATCCAACCTTGCCCTCACCCTACCCTCTCCCGCAAGCGGGAGAGGGGAAGGTGTGGCGTCGCGGCGTGTTGAACGCGCGTCGCGTTGAAATCGAAGCGTGTCCTTCCCCCTCTCCCGCTTGCGGGAGAGGGTAGGGTGAGGGCAAGCGGAGTGAAACGCTTCCATCAAAAAGGTCTCGAAATACGAGGCGTCATCAGTCAACACTTCTTCTTGAAAGGGCGAACCAACGTGCCCTCACCCCAGCCCTCTCCCGCTGCGCGGGAGAGGGGGAATGTGGCGCGCTCACGGGAGGTGGCGGGCAGCCGCTACATCAAACGGAATCGACGAGCACAATCTCCGCATCATCCAGCGCAGTGATCGCGATCCGCTTCTCATCGCGAATCGCCACGCCGTCGCGCGCTCCGATGCGCACGCCGTTGACTTCGATCGAACCGCTCGCAGGCACCAGATACGCATGACGCTCGGTGCCAAGTGCGTAGTCGACGCTCTCGCCGGCCTTGATCGTCGCGCCGAGCACGCGCGCATCGGCGCGGATCGGCAATGCGTCGTCATCACCGTTGCGGCCGCTGGCGAGCGTGACGAAACGCCCGGAGCGATCGCCTTTCGGAAACGGACGCGCGCCCCAGGACGGCGCGCCGCCGCGCGCATCGGGAATGATCCAGATCTGGAAAATGCGCGTGGTTTCGTTTTCCGCGTTGTACTCGGCGTGGCGGATGCCGGTGCCGGCGCTCATCACCTGCACGTCGCCGGCTTCGGTGCGGCCTTTGTTGCCGAGGCTGTCCTGGTGCGTGATCGCGCCATCACGCACGTACGTGATGATTTCCATATCCGCATGCGGATGCGGCGGAAAGCCGCTGCCGGCGGCGATTTCGTCGTCGTTCCAGACGCGCAGTGCGCCCCAGCCCATGCGCTTGGGATCCGCGTAGCTCGCGAATGAAAAATGGTGTTTGGCCTTGAGCCAGCCGTGGTCGGCGCCGCCGAGCGTGGCAAAGGGTCTCGGTTCGATCATTTGGATTCCTCCGGCGCCGCGATGGCGCCAACGGCGGCTTATATCGGGTCGCGGGCGGCGGAAATCAGCGGTTTCCGAGGGAAACACATCGTTCGCGCCGCGCGCGATCTCAGGACCGCAGCCCGACGCCGCGATCCAGGAGGTAGAGGCTGATCGCCGTGAGCGCGACCGCGAATGCGAGCATGACGGCATAGGCGATGCCCATCTCAACGTCCGTGATGCCGAGCAGGCCGTAGCGGAACGCGTTGACCATGTACAGGATCGGGTTCGCGTACGAGATCTCGCGCCACGGCGAGGGCAGCGCGCTCACCGAATAGAACACACCGCCAAGATAGGTCAATGGCGTCAGCACGAACGTCGGCACGAGCGCGATGTCGTCGAATTTTTTCGCGTAGATCGCGTTGACGAAACCCGCGAGCGAGAACACGACCGCGGTCAGCAAGACGGTCGAGAGCGTGACCAGCGGGTGATAGAGATGGATGCGCGTGAAGAACAGCGAGATCGCCAGCACGATCACCGCGACGATGAGCCCGCGCAGCACGGCGCCGGAAATGTAGCCGGTCAGGATCACCCAGCTCGGCATCGGCGACACCAGCATCTCTTCGACGAAACGCTGAAACTTCGCGCCGAAGAACGACGACGAAATATTGCCGTAGCTGTTGGTGATCACCGCCATCATGATCAGGCCCGGCACGATGTAGTCGATATAGCCGATGCCCGGCGCGATCTCGCCGATGCGGCTGCCGACCATGCGGCCGAAGATGACGAAGTACAGCGTCATCGTGATCGCCGACGGCAACAGCGTCTGCGACCAGATGCGCAGGATGCGCACGACTTCGCGGCGCGTGACCGTCCGAAGGCCGATGAGATTCGCGTTGGCGTTCATAGCTTGCGTCCTTCGCGCACGTCACGCCGGGCTGACTTCCACGCCTGCGCTACGTATCCCTTCTCCCCTTGTGGGAGAAGGCTCGGATGAGGGCGGAGAAGGCTGGGAGGAGGGGCAGGCGCCGCAGGCGCCTGCTTTTCCATGCGAAACGGCGAACCGGCTGCCCGCTGCGCGGGCGCACCCCTCATCCCAACCCTTCTCCCACAAGGGGAGAAGGGCTGAGCCCACAAGGCCTCGAAGGGCTGAGCCTGCAAGGCGCCGAAGGACTGATCCATCACGCCGCCTCCTTGCCGCTTTCGACCAGCCGCACGAACAATTCCTCGAGCCGATTCGCCTTGTTGCGCATCGAGCGCACCGTGATGCCGCGCGCGGAAAGCGCCGCGAACAGCGAATTGAGATCGTGCTCGCGCGACATCTCCGCTTCGATCGTGTGATCGTCGACGAGCACCAGCTTGACGTCAGCGACATCCGGAAGTTCACGGGCCGACTCGGCAAGATCCAGCACAAACGTCTCGACATCGAGCTTCGACAACAGCCGCTTCATCGTCGTGTTCTCGATGATGCGGCCGTGGTCGATGATCGCGATCGTGCGGCAGAGCTGCTCGGCTTCCTCGAGGTAGTGCGTCGTGAGGATCACCGTCGTGCCGGCCTGGTTGATCGCGCTGATGAATTTCCACATCGAGCGGCGGATCTCGATGTCGACGCCGGCGGTCGGCTCGTCGAGGACCAGCAGCCGCGGCTCATTCATCATCGCGCGCGCGATCATCAGGCGCCGCTTCATGCCGCCGGACATCGCTCGCGCCGGCTGCTCGGCCTTGTCCCAGATCTGCAGTTGCTTGAGATAACGCTCGGCGCGCTCGCTGGCGACGCGGCGCGTGATGCCGTAGAAACCCGCCTGATTCACGCAGATGTCGAACGGTTTCTCGAACTGATTGAAATTGAGCTCCTGCGGAACGAGCCCGATCATGCGCATCGCCGCGCTGCGGTCGGTGCGGATCGACGAGCCGAAAATGCGCGCCTCGCCGCCGGTCGCGTTGACCAGCGATGAAAGGATGCCGATCAGGGTCGACTTGCCGGCGCCGTTCGGTCCGAGCAGAGCGAAGAAATCGCCGGGTTGCACGGTGAGCGAGACGCCCTTGAGCGCTTCGACGCCGTTCGCGTAGGTCTTGCGCAGCTCGACGACGTCGAGTGCAGGAGGTTGGCTCATGGATTGGGGATGTCGGGAAACGCGGTCCGATCGCGCCGGCCTGCTAGTATAACGGGCTGCCCGGCCTCGCCCGGCGGCCCGATCGGGCCGACAGATCCTTGCTTGCGGCCGCCCCGTGATCGAACATTTTCCGCTCCGACTTCTAGAAAGCCACATGCTGGCGCCGGCCGTGCGCCACATGTCGTTCGAGCGCGCCGACGGCAAACCGTTCGTATTCGTGCCGGGTCAGTTCGTGCAGGTCCACTTCGCATATCCGGACGGCAAGCCGACCAAGCGCAGCTACTCCGTGGCGACCATCGGCGATGGCGCGACGACGCCGGTGGAACGCGTCGAGATCGCGGTCTCGTACGTCGACGGCGGCGCGGCGACGGCGCTGCTTTCTGGTCTCGGCGAAGGCGGCACGGTGGACGCCAGCGGGCCCTACGGCCGCTTCTCGCTGATGGACGCGGACACCAACCGTCGCTACCTTCTGGTCGCGACCGGCACCGGCGTCACGCCGTACCGCGCGATGCTGCCGCGCATCCGCCAGCTCACCGAAACGCGTGGCTGCACGTTCGCGCTGATCTACGGCGCACGCAACGAAAGCGAGCTGTTGTACGGCGAAGAGTTCGAAGCGTTCGCGCGCGAAGTGCCCGGCTTCACGTTCCATCCGTGCTTCAGCCGCACGCCGCGTGCGGTGCCACGCCCGAACGATCGTAGCGGACGCGTGCACGTCGCATTGGCTGAGCAGAAGCCCGATGCGGCGAACGACATCGCGTACCTCTGCGGCAATCCGGACATGGTCGATCAGGCGTTCGCGCTGCTGAAGGAAGCGGGGCTGCCGGTGCCGCATATTCGGCGCGAGAAATACGTTTCCTCGCGATAGACCTTCGACGCCCCGCGCAGCACACCCCTTCTCCCTTCAGGGAGAAGGTTGGGATGAGGGTACGCCCGCGAAGCGGGCGATGCTTCGCCCCTCCGGAATCAGAAAAAGCGGGCACCTTCGGCGCCCACCCCTCATCCCTACCTTCTCCCGCAAGGGGAGAAGGGGCTTACTGACGCAAGCGTGATGGGGTGCGCGGCCGTCCAGACGTCCAGCCAGTCATGAGTGACTGCAGATCGATGTCCCCGCATCGAAGCCATCGTCCGCAGGGCCGGAGTGATCGCTGGCGAGGCCGTCAAATCTCAAAATCGAACAGCCAGAACCCGCGTCTTCACATTCGAATAGGCCCTCAAAAGCTGTTGACAGCCCCGGCGACACTGCGTAGGGTCGGGCCCATGTCGCATCGCAACACCAGCGCTTTGACCGAAACCGCCCTCCTGGCGGCCGGCCGCGTTGTTGCGCTGCGCGGGCTCGTGCTTGTTCTCGTCCTCGTACTTCTTATTACCAGCGGAGGTGCGGGTTAGGGTACGAGTCCAAAAAGTAATTCAGGACCCTAAAAACCCCGCACCGGGAAACCGATGCGGGGTTTTTTGTTGCCCGAGGCCCGGCCCATTCGGAGCCAGCCATGAATGCAGAGGTATCGGCAGTAGAGCAGTCGCGCGGCGTAGCGGAGGTACCTCGCCGCGTCCTGATTTTCGACACGACGCTGCGCGACGGCGAGCAGGCGCCAGGTTTCTCGATGAGTCGCGCGCAGAAACTCCGCGTCGCGCACGCGCTGGCCGATCTTGGCGTCGACATCATCGAGGCCGGATTCCCGATCGCATCCGCCGGCGATTTCGAATCGGTGCGCGCGATCGCCGGCGAAGTGCGCGGCGCGACGATCTGCGGTCTCGCGCGGGCGCAAGCGAAAGACATCGAGACCGCCGCGCGCGCGCTCGAACCCGCGGCGCGGCCGCGCATCCATGTGTTCCTCGCGACCAGCCCGCTGCACCGCGAGCACAAGCTCAACATGAGCAAGGCGCAGGTGATCGATACCGCCATCGCCGCGATCCGTCGCGCGCGCGAGCTGTGCGAAGACGTCGAGTTTTCGGCCGAGGATGCGATCCGCACCGAACCCGACTATCTCGCGGAAGTGTTCGCGGCCGCGCTCGAAGCCGGCGCACGCACGCTGAACGTGCCGGACACCGTCGGCTACACGACGCCGGCCGAGATGCATGCGCGCATCGCGTACCTGCGTGCGCACGTCGCCGGCATCGAGCACGCATGCATTTCGGTGCATTGTCACGACGATCTCGGCATGGCCGTCGCCAATAGCCTTGCGGCGATTTCGGCCGGCGCGGGCCAGGCCGAATGCACGCTGACCGGCATCGGCGAGCGCGCCGGCAACGCCGCGCTCGAGGAAATCGTGATGGCGCTGCACACGCGTCGCGATCTTTTCAACGCCGAAACCGGCGTGCGCACGATGCGCCTCTCTCCGACCGCACGCATGTTCACCAATCTCATCGGCACGACCATTCCGCGCAACAAGGCGATCGTCGGCGACAACGCGTTCGCGCACGAATCGGGCATCCATCAGCACGGCATGCTCAAGCATCGCGCGACGTACGAAATCATGCGACCCGAGGACGTCGGCTGCGCGCGCACGTCGCTCGTGCTCGGCAAACATTCCGGCCGCCACGCGCTGCGCGAGCGGCTGGCGATGCTCGGCCACGAGCTCGACGAGGCGCAGGTCGACGAGCTTTTCACACGCTTCAAGTCGCTGTGCGATCGCAAGAAGGAAGTGCGCGACAGCGATCTCGAAGCGCTTGCGCTCGGCCGCGATCCGGACGCCGCCGGTCCGTGGCACCTGACGCATCTGCACGCAACCAGCCATCTCGGCGGCAGCGCTTCGGCGGTCGTGCGCATCGCGCACGAAGACGGCCGCGTCGCCAGCGGCGGCGCCATCGGCGACGGCCCGGTCGATGCCGTGCTGCGCGCGCTCGGCCGCGCGATCGGGCACGAGTTGGCGATCGACGAATTCCACGTTCGCGCGCTTGGCCAGGGCGGCGACGCGCAAGGTCAGGCATCGCTGTCGATCGTGCATCAGGGTCGCGAGCTGCGCGGCCAGGCTGTCTCCACCGACATCATCGAGGCGGCCGCGCTTGCCGTGCTCGAAATCGTCAACCGTATCGAACACAACGCCCATCGCGCCGCGCAGGCGCGCGCAGCGAACGCCGTCTGAGGACACCACGATGAGCTACGCCCCCATGATCTGGCACAACGGACGCATCCGACCGTTCGCCGAGGCGACTGTGCACGTGAGTGCGCACGCGCTGCACTACGGTTCCTCGGTGTTCGAAGGCGAACGCGTTTACGCGACACCGCGTGGTCCGTGCTATTTCCGCCTCGACGATCACACGCGCCGCCTGTTCGAATCTGCGCGCCTCTACGACATCGATGTCGGCTTTAGCGAAGACGAAATCAACGCCGCGTGCCGCGAGTTGATCCTCGCCAACGATCTCGAGTCCGCTTATGTGCGGCCGATTGTCTTTCGCGGCGCCGGTGGACTCGGCGTCTTGCCCGATGCGGGATCGCCGGTCGATGTTTCGATCATGGCGCTGCGCTGGGGCGCGTACCACGGCGACGCGCTGACGAACGGTGCGGATGTCTGCGTGTCGTCGTGGCATCGTCCCGCGCCGAACACGTTGCCGACCTGGGCCAAGGCCGGCGGCAACTATCTTTCGAGCCAGCTGATCGGCTTCGAAGCGCGGCGCGGCGGTTTCGCCGAGGGCATCGCGCTCGGCTGCAACGGGCTCCTCAGCGAAGGCGCCGGCGAAAACCTGTTCCTGGTCAAGAAGGGCAAGTTGCTGACGCCGCCGACCAGCGCGGGCGTGCTCGCCGGCATCACGCGCGACAGCGTCATCACGCTCGCCGGCGCGCTCGGCATCGTCGTCGAGGAGCGCGATCTGCCGCGCGAAGCGCTGTATTCCGCCGACGAAGTGTTCATGACGGGCACCGCCGCCGAGATCACACCGATCCGATCGGTCGACCGCAAGGCGATCGGCGAAGGCAAGCCGGGTCCGATCACGCGCGCGTTGCAGGATGCGTTTTTCGGACTCTTCGATGGCCGCACCGTCGATCGCTGGCGTTGGCTGACTCCGGTACACGACGAATCCTGGACGCTGCCGGCGGCGCGGGAGAAGCAAGGACAGGGCTCGCTGACGTTCGCGCGCGAGGTGGCCGCATGAGCGCGCGCACGTTGTTCGAAAAAATCTGGGACGCGCATGTCGTGCGCGCCGAATCCGCGTCGGCGCCGGCGATTCTTTACGTCGATCTGCATCTCGTGCACGAAGTGACGTCGCCGCAGGCGTTTTCGGAACTCCGTGCGCGCGGGCTTGGCGTGCGCCGGCCCGAACGCGTACTGGCGACGTTCGATCATTCGACGCCGACATTGCCGGCCGATGCGAACGGTCGGCGTCCGTACGTGACCCGCGAAGCCGAACTGCAGGTGGCCGAGCTCGAAAAGAATGCGCGCGAATTCGGCATAAAACTCTACGGCTGGGACAGCGCGCACCGCGGCATCGTGCACGTGATCGGGCCCGAGCTCGGCGCGACGCAACCGGGCATGACGATCGTCTGCGGCGACAGCCACACCTCGACGCACGGCGCGTTCGGCGCGCTCGCGTTCGGCATCGGCACCACCGAAGTCGGCCACGTGCTGGCGACGCAGTGCCTTCTGCAGCGCAAGCCGAAAACGCTCGCCATCAACGTCGAAGGGCCTCTTGCGCCCGGCGTCGGCGCGAAAGACCTGATCCTCTCGATCATCGGCACGATCGGCGTCAACGGCGGCACCGGCTCGGTGATCGAATACCGCGGCAGCACGATCCGCGCGCTTTCGATGGAAGAGCGCATGACGGTCTGCAACATGTCGATCGAAGCAGGCGCGCGCGCCGGACTCATCGCGCCGGACGAAACGACCTTCGAGTGGCTGAAGGGCCGACCACTTGCGCCGAGCGGATCGGCGTGGGATCGCGCACTCGCGAATTGGCGCTCGCTCGCAGCCGACGCCGGCGCGCGCTACGACTTCGAAGTCGATATCGACGCGTCGAAGATCAAACCTGCGATCACCTACGGCACGCATCCCGGCATGGTCATCGCACTGGATGCGCCGGTGCCCGCGGCGACGAGCGCGCAGGAGCGTCGCGCGCTCGATTACATGCGGCTCGAATCCGGCAGACCGCTCGCCGGCACGCGCGTCGATATCGTGTTCGTCGGCAGCTGCACGAACTCGCGACTGCCCGATTTGCGCGCGGCGGCCGAGCTTCTGCGCGGACGACGCATCGCGAGCGGACTGCGCATGCTCGTCGTGCCGGGTTCGGAGCAGGTCAAACGCGATGCGGAGCGCGAAGGTCTCCACGAAGTGTTCCGCGCCGCCGGCGCCGAGTGGCGCGAGCCGGGATGCTCGATGTGTCTGGGCATGAACGGCGACATCGCCAAACCCGGGCAACTCGTCGTCAGCACCAGCAATCGCAATTTCGAAGGACGGCAAGGCCCGGGCGTGCGCACGGTGCTGGCGAGTCCGCTGGTCGCCGCGGCGACGGCGCTCGCGGGATGCATCGCCGATCCGCGCGAGTTTCTGAATTCGGAGGCGGCATGAGTCGCAATCGCCGTCCGGTCATCAACCTTCGTCGTCCCGGCGAAATACGGGACCGAGCGACTTTCTTCGCGCCGCAAAGGCACGGGATCCCGCCTTTCGCCGGGACGACGAAGAGTGAGAGCTGCACGATGCATGGAGAAAACGCACAGTGAAACCCGTCACCGCACTCCGCTCACGCACGGTCGTGCTGCCGTTCGAAAACATCGACACCGACCGCATCATCCCGGCGCGTTTTCTGACGACCACCGAACGCGATGGCCTCGGTTGCGCGCTGTTCCACGACTGGCGCTATGGCGAAGACGGCACGCCGAACCCGGATTTCGTCCTGAACCAACCCGCGGCACAGGGCGCGGAGATCCTGGTCGCCGGCCGCAATTTTGGCTGTGGTTCGTCGCGCGAACACGCGCCGTGGGCGCTCGCCGACTACGGATTTCGCGCAGTGCTGTCTTCCGAGATCGCCGACATCTTCCGCAGCAACGCGCTCAAGAACGGCGTGCTCGCCATCGTGCTGGCGCCGGGCGAACACCGGTATCTGCTCGATCATCCGGGCATCGAGCTTGCGATCGATGTCGCCGGCGGCTTCATCGAGCTGCCGGATGGCGGACGCTTTTCGTTCGAGCTCGACGCGTTCGCGCGCGAATGCCTGCTCGAAGGTGTCGATCAGCTCGGATTCCTGTTGAAGCACGTCGACGCCATCGATGCGTTCGAGCGGGCACGGGAGGTTGCGTGAAGACGAACGGCCGGGATTCGGTATTCGAGATTCGGGATACGCCGACGTCGATCATCACGATCCCGAATCCCGAATCCCCAATCCCGTCTTTTCCGCGAGGCACCCCATGAAAGCGAAAATCGTCACGCTACCCGGCGACGGCATCGGGCCCGAAGTCACCGCATCGGCGGTCGAAGTGTTGCGCGCCATCGCGGAGCGACACGGCCACGAGTGGACGTTCGAGGAACACCCGATCGGCGGTGCGGCGATCGATCTCTACAGCGATCCCCTGCCGCCGCCGACGTTGATTGCGTGCCGCAACGCCGACGCCGTGCTGCTCGGCGCCGTCGGCGGACCGCGCTGGTCGGATCCGAAGTCGAGGACGCGTCCGGAACAGGGCTTGCTCTCGTTGCGCGCCGGGCTCGGCGTGTACGCGAACCTGCGCCCGGTCACGGTGCATCCGCGCCTCGCGTCGTTGTCGCCGCTCAAGAACGAGAAACTGGCCGGCGTCGACATCCTGTTCGTGCGCGAGCTCACCGGCGGCGCGTACTTCGGTGCGAAGACGCGCACGCCGACGCAGGCGACCGACGAAACCAAATACACGGTGGCGGAAATCGAACGCGTAACGCGCCGCGCGTTCGCGCTCGCTCGCTCGCGTCGCGGGCACGTGACGTCGGTCGACAAGGCCAATGTCTTGGAAACGTCGCGACTCTGGCGCGAGACGGTAACCCGTGTCGCCGGCGAATTTCCCGACGTTATGCTCGAACATCAGCTGGTCGATTCGATGGCGATGCTGCTGTTGACGCGTCCTTCCGCTTACGACGTCATCGTCACCGAGAACCTGTTCGGCGACATCCTGACCGACGAAGCCGCGGCACTCGCCGGTTCGCTCGGATTGTTGCCGTCTGCGTCGCTCGGCGACGGCCGCGCCGGATTGTACGAACCGATTCACGGCTCGGCGCCGGACATCGCCGGCAAGAACGCCGCGAATCCGCTCGGCGCGATACTTTCGGCGGCGCTATTGCTGCGGCACTCGCTCGCACTCGAAGCCGAAGCGGCCGCGATCGATCGCGCGGTCGATGCGGCGATCGTGCGCGGCGTGCTGACCGCCGATCTCGGCGGCAAGGCCGGCACGCGCGACGTGACCGCTGCGATCATCGCCGCGCTCGCCGGCGATGCATCGACGCAGAAGGCCGCGGTCGGTGCCGGCGCGTCGACGCAAGAGGCTGCGTGATGCGCAGCGATGCGATCAAGAGCGGACCCGATCGCGCGCCGGCGCGCGCGATGTTGTACGCGACCGGCTTGAGCCCGAGCGAAATCGCGCGCCCGCTGGTGGCAGTGATCCACACCTGGTCGAACGTCTCGCCGTGCAATCTCAATCTGCGCGACCTCGCCGCCGCGGCCTCCGAAGGCGTGCGCGCGGCCGGCGGCACGCCGATCGAGTTCAATACGATCGCCGTCACCGACGGCATCGCGATGGGTACGCCCGGCATGCGCGCTTCGCTGGTCAGTCGCGAAGTCATCGCCGACTCGATCGAGCTCGTCGTCGATGGACACAGCCTCGACGCAATGGTCGTGCTGTGCGGCTGCGACAAGACCATTCCTGCGGCGGCGATGGCGCTCGCGCGTCTCAACATTCCGGGCGTCGTGCTTTACGGAGGCAGCATCGCGCACGGACGCCTGGACGGCCATTCGATCACGATCCAGCAGGTTTTCGAGGCGGTCGGCGCACACGGCGCGGGTCGCATCGACGACGCGCGGCTCGGCGCCGTCGAGCGCAACGCGTGCCCGGGCGCCGGCGCGTGCGGCGGCCAGTTCACCGCCAATACGATGGCGATGGTGCTGACCGCGCTCGGCCTTTCGCCGCTCGGGTGCAACGACATCGCCGCGACCGACGCAACCAAGCGCGATGCGGCGCGCCGCTGCGGCGAGCTTGCGTTGGAGGCGTTGCGCGACGAGCGACGCCCGCGCGACATCCTGACGGCGACCGCGTTTCGCAACGCGGCGCGCATCGTCGCCGCGACCGCAGGTTCGACCAACGCGGTGCTGCATCTGCTCGCTATCGCGCACGAAGCCGGCGTCGCGCTGACGCTCGAGGATTTCGAGGAAGCCGCAGCGGCGACGCCGGTCATCGCCGACCTGATGCCTGCCGGTCGCTACACCGCAATCGAAATGACCGCGGCGGGCGGCATGGCCGAAGTCGCGCGCGAGTTGCGTTCCGCCGCACTGATCGAAGACGCGCCGACGGTGACCGGAAATTCGCTGTTCGAAGAACTCGATCAAGCCTCGCCGGCACCGCGCGGACAGCGCGTCGTCGTGCCGGTCGCGAATGCGTTCAAGCCGCGCGGCGGTTACACGATCCTGTACGGCAATCTCGCGCCGGACGGTTGCATCCTCAAGCTCGCCGGCAAAGGCCGCACGCATTTCGATGGTCCCGCGCGCGTATTCGAATGCGAGGAAGACGCGTTCCGCGCCGTGCAAACGGGCGCGATTCACGCGGGCGACGTGATCGTCATTCGCAACGAGGGTCCCGCGGGCGGACCCGGCATGCGCGAGATGCTGGCCGTGACGGCTGCTCTGGTCGGACGCGGCATCGGCGACGACATCGCACTGATGACCGACGGTCGTTTCAGCGGCGCGACGCATGGCCTGATGGTCGGCCACGTTGCACCGGAAGCGGCGCGCGGTGGTCCGATTGCGTTGTTGCGCGAAGGCGATCGCATTGTCATCGACGCGTCGCGGCGGGTGATCGAGACCAAGGCGGATCTCGATGCACGCCGCGGCGCGTGGAAACCGCGCGCATCGAATGTCGGCAATGGCGCGCTGGCGAAATATGCGCGTTTGGTGGGATCCGCATCGCATGGCGCCGTCACGACCGCTTCGGAATGCACCTCCTCACCCGCTCCGCGGGAGAGGGTTGGGGTGAGGGCAAGCGCGTGACGAGCTTTCAAAGCTTCCCTCATCTGCCTCCGGCACGTGCACTCGCGCCATCCATGGCACTCGCCCTTCGGGCGGCTTCGCCGTGCAAAACGGCAATCCTGCCGTTTTGTCTCCCGCAAGCGGGAGAAGAGAAACGCAGGTTTCCCCGCTTCGACTAACGCAACACCACTCCATCGCATACACGGCACGCCAAGAAATCGCCCACCGAATCCGGAGATTGAAATGACCGTCACCACCGAAGCACTGCAAGGCAAGCGCATCGCCATCCTCGGCTACGGCAGCCAAGGCCGCGCGCACGCGCTCAACCTGCGCGATTCCGGGCTCGATGTCGTCGTCGGCCTGCGTGCGGGTGGTCCGACGTCGGCCAAGGCGCAAGCCGATGGATTCGACGTGACCACACCCGATCTCGCGGTGCGAGGTGCGGATCTCATCGCGGTGCTGACGCCGGACATGGTGCAGCCGAAACTTTATGCCGAGGCGATCGAGCCGAACATCAAGCCGAATGCGGCGCTCCTGTTCGCGCACGGCTTCAACGTGCACTTCAAGACGATCGCGCCGCGCAAGGACATCGACGTGATTCTCGTCGCGCCGAAAGGACCCGGCGCACTGGTCCGTTCCGAATACGAAATCGGGCGCGGCGTGCCTTGTCTCTATGCCGTGCACCAGGACGTCAGCGGCTCGGCGAAAGCAAAAGCGATGGCGTACGCGGCGGGTCTCGGCGGCGCGCGCGCGCTGCTCATCGAAACGGATTTCCGGGAGGAGACCGAAACGGATCTTTTCGGCGAACAAGCCGTGCTGTGCGGCGGCGCGAGCGAGCTTGTGCAGAAAGGATTCGAGACGCTGGTCGAAGCGGGCTATCGGCCGGAAATCGCGTACTACGAAGTGCTGCACGAATTGAAACTGATCGTCGACCTGCTCTATCAGGGCGGCATCACTCGCATGCTGACGTTCGTTTCCGAGACCGCGCAGTACGGCGATTTCACGCGCGGCACGCGCATCGTCGACGCGGGCACGAAAGAGCGCATGCGCGCGGTATTGCGCGAAATCCAGGACGGCACGTTCGCGCGCGAGTGGATTGCCGAGCACGCGGCGGGTCTGCCGAACTACAAGACCTACAAGCAAAAGGACCTTGACCATCCAATCGAAAAGATCGGCGCCGTGTTGCGCTCGAAGATGACGTGGCTCAATGAACCTACGCCTGCGCAGACGCCACCGGCAGTTCGGCCGCTTCCGTTCTCGCGGCAGGTGAAAGTGGCGCGTGGTGGTTGATGTCCCTTCTCCCGGAAGGGAGAAGGACGCGCGAAGCGCAGGATGAGGACCGGGCGGAGCGCGGCGATGAAGTTCGAAACGAGGGTCGACCGTGCGCTTCGGTCGGCCCTCACCCCAGCCCTCTCCCGCAAGCGGGAGAGGGGAAAACAGGACTGACATGAACGCGTTGATCGATCGCCGAAACGACGAAACACCGCATCCGCTCGCCGGCGCGCCGCTGTCGGGCGCCGATGTCGTCGTGCAGGTGCTCGTCGATGAAGGCGTCGACGTCGTGTTCGGCTATTCGGGTGGTGCGATCCTGCCGGTCTACGACGCGGTGTTCCGCTACAACCACGATCATCCGCGCGCCGACGGCGGCGAGCGGTTGCCGCTTGTCGTGCCGTCGAACGAGCAGGGCGCGGGCTTCATGGCGGCCGGTTACGCGCGCGCGTCGGGCAAGGTCGGTGTCGCGGTGGTGACATCGGGTCCTGGTGCGACGAACACCGTGACGCCGGTGCGCGATTGCATGGCGGATTCAATTCCGATCGTGGTGATCTCGGGCCAGGTGCCGACCGCCGCGATCGGCACCGATGCGTTTCAGGAAGCGCCGGTGAGCAGCATCATGGCGAGTTGCGCGAAGCACGTGTTCCTTGTCACCGACGCGTCGCGGCTCGAAGCCACGCTCAGAACCGCATTCGAGATCGCGCGCACGGGACGGCCCGGGCCGGTCGTCGTCGATATTCCGAAGGATGTCCAGAACACGGCGCTGATTTTTTCCGGCGAAGGCACTTTGCCGATTCCGGGCTACCGCGCACGCTTGCGGGCGATAGAAAGTGCATCGATCGATGACGCGCAATGTGCGCGCTTCTTCGATGCGTTGGCGCGCGCGGAGCGTCCGCTGATTTATGCCGGCGGCGGCGTCATCGCGGCCGGCGCATCTGAGGCGCTGCGCGGATTCGCACACGCATTCGGTATTCCGGTCACCACGACGCTGATGGGACTCGGCGCCTACGACACGACCGATGCGCTGTCGCTGCAGATGCTCGGCATGCACGGCACCGCGTTCGCGAACTACGCGATCGACGACTGCGATTTCCTGCTCGCGGCCGGCAGCCGATTCGACGATCGCGTCGCCGGCGTGCCGGCGAAGTTCGCGCCGCACTCGCGCTTTATCGCGCAGCTCGATATTGATCCGGCCGAAATCGACAAGGTCAAGCACGTCGATTGGCATCACCTTGGCGGTCTGGCGCGCGCGCTGGAACGATTGCGCGCATTCGGCACTGCACGCCGTCTCGTCGATTCGCGACGTTATTCAGCCTGGCACTCAGAAATCGCGGCGCTCAAGCAGACGCATGCGATGAACTACGACCGCGAAGCGACGCTGATCCAGCCGCACGCGGTGATCGAGGAAATCAATCGCTACACGCGCGGCGAGGCGGTCATTACCACCGGTGTCGGTCAGCACCAGATGTGGGCGGCGCAGTATTTCGATTTTCGCGAGCCGCGCTTGTGGCTGACCTCGGGCTCGATGGGCACGATGGGGTTTGGTCTGCCGGCCGCCATCGGCGCGCAGTTCGCACGGCGCGATCGCATCGTCATCGATGTCGACGGCGACGCCAGCATCCGCATGACGATCGGCGAGCTCGAGACCGTGACGACCTACAACCTGCCGGTGAAGATCGTCGTGCTCAACAATTGCGGAGACGGCATGGTGCGGCAGTGGCAGAAATTGTTTTTCAAGGGACGGTTTTCCGCAAGCGACAAGAGCCTGCACAAGAAGGATTTCGTCAAGGCCGCGGAGGCCGACGGATTCGCATGGGCGAAGCGTCTCGATCGGCGCGAGGATCTTGCGCGCGTGATCGGCGAATTCATCGCATTCGAGGGGCCCGCGTTCCTCGAAGTGGTCATCGATCCGGATGCTGGCGTGTATCCGATGGTCGGGCCGGGCATGAGCTATGCGGAAATGATCACCGGAGAGCACATTCCTTCGCGCAAGGCTGCGGAGTTGGCCGAGCCCGGAGCTTCGGCGATGTTTTGAGGGAGATGAGAATCGGGAATAGAGAATCGGAAAGAGCCGCTTCGACAATTCCCGATTCCCGATTCCCGATTTCCCGATTTCTCATTTCCCATTTCCCATTTCCCCACTTCCCAGCCACCATGCGCCGGATCATTTCCATGCTGCTGCAGAACGAAGTCGGTGCGCTCGGTCGCGTCGCCGGCCTTTTCTCCGCACGCGGCTACAACATCGATTCGCTGACCGTGGCGACGACGCACGATGCGACCGTTTCGCGGCTGACGCTGGTCACGGCGGGCGACGATGCCGTGATCAGCCAGATCATCAAGCAGTCGCGCAAGCTGATCGACGTGCTCGAGATTGTCGACCTGACGCGCCGCGATCATCTCGAAACCGAGTTGCTGATGGTCAAGATCGACATCGCGGCCGATCGGCTGATGGATTTCGTCGCGTGCCTGCGCCGGCATCCGCGCGCGCAGGTGCTCGACATCAGCCAGGGCGTGCGCACGGCGGAATTCAGCGGCGATGGCGCCGAGGTTGACGCGTTCCTGGCCGACGTCGGCCGGGTCGGAGATGTGCTCGAGATCGCGCGGAGCGGAACGGCAGCGATCGAGCGCGGAACGAGCGTGCTCGCCGTTCCAGCGTGAGTCGGCGCATCGTTACGTTCGCAGTCGATCCGAGCGATCAATACGTGACCGTCACCGTGATCGTGTCGTTGTACACACCGGCGCTCGGCGTCGTCTGATTCGGAACGCGGCCGTAGACGGTGAGGCTTTGGTTGCCGCCGGTACCCGAACCGATCACGGTGTCGCTGTTGAGCGTGCTGCCCCAACGTTGCGTGCGACCGCTGTTTCGATAGAGCTCATAGTTGAGCAATCCGCCGGGCCCGCTCACGCGCCGCGTCGTTCCGGTCGCGTGCTGGCCGTTGTCGAGTCCGACCTGGTAGGCGACGCCGAGCGCGCATTGCACGCTGATCGTCGACGTGCCATCGGTGTTGGCGAGAAGAAGGCCGACGGTGCCGAAATCGAGCGTCGTCGCCGAAACCGCGCATTGCGATGTCACGGTTGCGGTGACGCCGAATGGAAATTGCGAAAGGATCGAGGTCGAACAGCTGCCCGGTGGACTGGTGCCGCTTTCATTGATCGTCAGCGCGGTGTGATTGCCGCTGAATTGATCCTGGTACGAACCCGGAACCGCCGTGGTCTGGCCGCCCACGACGCGGCCGTACATGGTCGCCGAGCCGGAAACCGAGCTGCGCGCGGGGACGGTGATGTTGATCTGGACCGGCGTGTTCACACCGAAGAACGAGCTGCCCCAGACCGTTGTGTGCGCAGCGTTCTGGAAGAGCTGGAAAAAGAGATGGTCGCCAGCACCGTCCTGCATGAGGCGTGGATTCGAGTTGCCGGCGCCTTGCGCGCCGTCGCCGATGCTGAAACAGACGGTGGCGTAGCGCGTCGAGTTCGCGCTGTTCGGGCAGGTGTAGTTGAGCGTCGCGTTGGCATCGGTCTGGCTCGACAGCGGATTGACGTTGCCGAACGCGACGTTGGTCATCGTCGCCGAGCACGTGATCGACTGCGCGCGCGACGGGCGTGGCGCGATGGCGATGAGAACCGCCAGCATCACGAAAAAGAAAACGCGGCTCGCGTACATCATGGTGACTCCTTGCTGCAGACCAGCGGCCCCACGAGCGGCACGTTGCCGGCCTGGTAACGGTAGTCGAAACGGACGCGGCAATCCCCGGTCGGGGTGTGCACGAGCAACGTATTTTGCGGTTTCAGGCCTTCCAGATAGACCGCGCCGTCGTAGCCGACCATCGCGGGCGCAGTGCTCGTGCCGGCGAGCTCGACCGTGCTGCCAAGCGCTAGCACATCGCCGTGCGCGTCATGCAGGACGACCGAGGCCGCGTGCACCGGCTCGATGCGGAAATTGACCAGCACGCCGGAGCGGTCGGCCGGCACGACTTCATCGTCGACGCGCTCGATGTGCGTGTCGGCCGGCAGGCGCATCGGATCGATCGCGACGCGGTTGCGCTGGTAGGCGTTGAGCGGCGTGATCAACAGGTCGCCGTTCGATCCGGTCTGGCCGATCAGGCGATTCTCGAGCGTGACCGGCACATTGGGCACGCCGGTCGCGACGACCGCGAATGCATCGTCGATGCGGCGCGCCGTGAACAGCTGATCGTCCATGAAGACGAGTGCGCCGGTAAGCTCGCCATAACCGAGCGTATTGCCGTCGAGCGTTTGCGCGCCGATGAGCGTCTGCACGTGATCGCCGCGATAACCGAATTCGGCCTGGCCGCCGCTGAGCCCTGCGCCATCCTGCGCGCGCACGTGCCAGCCGTAGCCGCCGTCCGGCGAGATCGGCCGCGTCACGTCGACCGCACCATAATTGCCGCGGCTGTCGTGCTGCGCGGACAGGCTCGCCGATTCGTTGTTGCCGAAGCTCATCGAAAGACCGAGGAACGCGCTGCGATCGCTGCGGTCGTCGAGATTCTGATTGACGCTGAAGCTCAACGAGAAGCGCGAGCCGAACGATCGAAAATAAAACGCACTGGCGAAGCGCGAACGCGGCTGGCCCGGATACGTGAGCTCGACATAGTTGGCGCCGAAGCTTCCGACCGGCGCGTAGGTGACGCCGATGAGCGCGCGATCGGTGCGGCGCGCCGGCGGCGGCCCGTACAACGATGCGACATCGCGGTAGTCGCCGAAGCTGCGCATGCTGTCGATCGCAAAATTGAACCAGGTGTTGCGCCAGCTGTAGCCGAGCTCGCCCTGATGCCCATCGCTGCTGCGTCCGCTGCTCTGCGCATAGGATCCGGTGAGGACGCCACCGTCGCCGATACGGACAACGGCACCGCCGCCCGCGTTGGCGAGACCGGAGATCGCTTCGCCGTGGGTTTCGATAGTCAGCCAGTCGCTCAGGCCGCGGCGATACACCGCGCTCGCGGCCGGATCGCTGCCGTAGTCGAACGAGCTCACGCCGTAATTGCGGCGCACGAAGCCGAGATCGAGCGAATAATCGCTGAGACCATCGCGCAGCAGCTGGCTCGATGTGTAGAACGGAAAGTCGTACGTCGTCTGGCGGCCGAGCGCGTCGGTGACGACGACCTGCGCATTGCCGGCGCCGTTGACGATCGGAATCGTGCCGAGCTGGAACGGTCCCGCCGGCGTCTCGCCGCTGTAGCGACGCAGGCCGTTGACGTAGAGATCCACGGTCGACGGCACCGCGGCCTGGCCGAGGAATTGCGGGATCGGAAATGTGATGAGGTCGGGCTGAAGCGCGAAATCGCGTTGCAGCTGGATGCCGCCGAAACGCGTCGCGCGCGACCACGGCAGGCTGCCGCTGATCGCGTCACCAACGCGCAGCACGTTGGCGGAATCGACGAACGAATACGTCCACGTCGTGTCGAGCCGATTCGAATCCGCCTGCGGATCGCTGCCCGGCGAATCGCTGAGTCGCGACAGCCAGGTGTTGCTGATCACGCCGAACGCGCCGAAGCCGCGCAGCTCGGTATACGTCGAAAGCCCGCTGTTGGAATTGTCGTCGCGCGTGCCGTAGAGATCGTAGTTCAGCAGGACACCGGTCGAAGCCTGCGGACGCGGAATCGGCGCTTCGGGTGCGTTGAGCACGTTGCGCTCCTGATCGAGCGCCCGTTCGCCGGCAGTGATTTCTACGCGCTGGCGGCCTTCATCGTAGCGATAGCTGACGCCCGGCAGTGCGCCGAGATCGACCGACGCGCCCGCTCCTTCGGGCAGCCGAAAGCCGAGTTGGCGCAACGTGTCGGCGCCGACGTTGAGCTTACCGTCGACCCGCGAAAAACCGGCGAGCTTGTGCGTCTCGTTGCCGTTGATGACGATCTCGAGATAGAGCATCTCGCCGGCGCCCGCCGCGCTGCTGCCGCCGGCGTCGGCGATCACGTCGATCGCATTCGCCGGATCGATGGACGCATCCGCCGTGGCGGCGAGCGTGTCGCGTGCGATCGCGCAAAGCAGCAGGCTGCTAGCGAGACGGCACGCCAGGCGATAGTGTCTGGTCGGTCGGTTCGCCATTGATCAGGGCCTTGATGCTTGCGTTCGCCGCGTTCGCGCCGGCGGGCAGAGCGACCGTCCAGTGCATCGTTGCTCCCGGCAACACGTAACCGAGCAAGCCCGGCACGAGTTCGACCGGTGCGGCACCCGGTTGCGACAGATTGAGTGCAGAGACTTGCGCGTGAACCGCGCCGGGGTTGTGAATGTTGAGCTCGAGGCCTGCGCTGCCGATGTGGGTCGACCACTGCAATGCCGGTGTCGCGCCCGGCGTACCGACGAACACCGGCACCGAATAGCGCAACACGTACTGCACCCCGGTTCCCTTCGATTCGCCCTGCGGCAGCTCGTCGACGAGGAGCCGAAACGCCTGCTCGCCGGACGCTGAGCCGTCCTGTCCGGTGCGGATGACACGAACGAGCTGTCGTCCGCCCGGCGGAATGTTCAACATCGGCGGGCTCGCGAGCACGGCCTGCGTCGGTTCGAGCTCGTCGTGACCGGTGGATTGCGACCAGTGAAAGGCACGCACCTGCGCATGCAGTTCATGGTCACCGGTGTTGGTGAGCCACAACGCCTGCGCCGGACCTCCCGGCACGATCTGCAGACCCGTGGGTGCGATCTGCAGTCCGCTCGCGGACGCGTGAGTTGCGACCGCGAGCAGGCCTGCGAGGAGGGCTCCCCGAGGGGGCGATAGCGAGCACATCTCAGGGATTCCGCCTTAGTAGGTAACGGTGACGTTGACGGTGTCGTTGTACACGGCCGCCGGCGGAGTCGTCTGCGGCGGAACGCGGCCGTAGACCGTCAGCGTCTGCGCGTTGCCGTTGCCGGTGCCGGCCACGGTATCGGTACCGATCGTCACGCCCCACACGGTGGTGCGAGCGTTGTTGCTATACAGCTGGTAACCGACGGTGTTGGCACCGTTGATCATGCGACGCGCATTGATGCTGCCGCCGCCGCCGCCGTCGAGGCCGACGTTGTAGCTTGCACCGGAGGTGCAGGTGACGGTGATCGTTGCGGTCTGATCGACGTTGGCAACCAGCGGACCCTGCGTGCCGAAGTCGAGCGTGGTCGGCGCGGTCGTGCTGATGTTGCACGCGTTCTGGATCGTGATCTTGACCGGCATCGTGTTGGTCACGGTGGCGGCGTTGAGAAGACTGGTCGACGCGAGGCCAAACGTCGCCAGGACGAGCACGGCAGTAGCTTTGGTCTTGAAGATCATTGGAGTAATCCCCCCTTGGGATTCGGTTGTGGGTTACCGGCTTGGCGGGCGCGTCGAGTTCCGTTCGACATCGCACGAGTTGCAGGTGCAGGGGTTTGAGCAAGTGGTATGCCAAGCTTGAGCCCGGTGCGTTTTTTACAGCTGTAAGCTCGCGAAGCTACGTCCGCCGTCGTTATGTGACGCAGTTGGCACTTTCTTTTCGGCTCGTTTGCCCTTCACATGCCGCACACAGTCGAGGTTCGACAAACTCGTCGCGTTTCGCAGGAAACATGCGCAAGCATGTGAAAGAGCAGGAGGCGCCGCGCCGCGTCACATCACGACGCGGGCCGCGAGATGTAAAGCGTCCTTGACATAGGAACGCCCCGTCGAGTAGCCTCTGTCAAGCATCCTTTACAGACCCCGCGGTTTCGCGAAGCGGCGATGATCAATCAGGTGCGAGAACTGCGTGAGGCCCACGGCTGGTCGCAAGCCGAGCTCGCGCGGCGGCTGACCGTGTCGCGGCAAACCATCAACGCGATCGAGACCGGCAGGTACGATCCGAGTCTGCCGCTCGCGTTTCGCATCGCGCGACTGTTCCACAAGACCATCGAAACGATCTTCCATGCGGAGAGATGACGCCTCATGCGCTCGCGCAAGACGCTGATCATTCTGTTGCTGTCCATCGCGCTGATCGCGGTCGTCGGCAGGCAGTGGTACCGGTCGACGCAGAAGGCCGAGCCGCAATCCACGGTCGGTGCGCGCATCGTCGGGGTGCACGGCGAGCGCGGTTTCAGGCTCGGCACATTGACGTTTGCACCGTGCGAACTTGGACAACGCGACTCGGCGGCGACGACCGCCGCGTCCTGCGCGCCGTTTCGCGTTCCGGAAAACTGGGATCGCCCGGACGGACGCCAGATCGATCTCAAGCTCGCCATCGTGCGCAGCGATGCCGAAGTCGCCGAGCGCGATCTGGTCGTGATGTTGGCCGGCGGTCCCGGCCAGGCCGCGACGGAGGTGTATCCGCGTGCAGCGGCCGGGTTTTCCTCGCTGTTGAAACACCGAAATCTCGTGCTGCTCGATCAACGCGGCACGGGCAGCTCGCATTCGTTGTCGTGCAAGGAAAGTCCGAGTGATCTCGATACCGCGGCGGTCAGCGAAATCGATCTCGACAAGGTGCGCGCGCTGACGCGCGATTGCGTCGCCGAAATCAGCAAGGATGCCGATCCCGCGCAATACACGACGAGCGCCGCGGTGCGCGATCTCGAAGCGCTGCGCCAGGCGCTCGGCGCGCCCGAGTTCGATCTGGTCGGCGTGTCCTACGGCACACGCGTCGCGCAGCAGTATCTTTCGCGCTATCCCGATGGCGTGCGCAGCATCGTTCTCGACAGCGCGGTGCCGAATGATCTCGTGCTCGGATCGGAGTTTGCGCAGAACCTCGATGACGCGCTGAAAAAACAATTCGCCGCATGCACGCAGACACCCGCGTGCGCGAAGGCGTTCGGCGATCCCTACGCGAAGCTCTATCGATTGCGCGACGCGCTCGCCGCGAAACCGGTCGAGGTCGAGTTGCGCCATCCGCGCACGTTCGATGTCGAAAAGAAGCCGCTCACCGCGCTGACGCTGGCCGCGCTCGTGCGCATGTTCGCGTATTCTGCCGAGACCAGCGCGCTGCTGCCGCTGACGATCGAGCGCGCGCTCGGCGCAGACTACGCGCCGCTGGTCGCCCAGGCGGAGGTTCTGAACGACGAGCTCGCCGATCTCAAAGGCAACGGCATGCAGCTTTCGGTGATCTGCGCAGAAGACGCCGATCTGCTTTCGCCGCGTCCCGAGGACGCGCACCTGATCCTCGGCGACGCGCTCGAGCGCGTGCTGCTCGCGCAATGCGCGATCTGGCCGCGCGGAACGCGGCCCGCAGATTTCCACAATCCCGTGCACAGCCCCAAGCCGGTGCTCGTGCTCGCCGGCGAGCTCGATCCGGTGACGCCGCCGCGGTACGGCGAGGCGATCGTCAAGGGACTGCCGAATGGCCGTCTGCTCGTCGCGAAAGGACAGGGACACAGCGTGATGGCACGCGGCTGCCTGCCGCGACTGGTCGGTCGTTTCGTTGAAACACTGGATGCGAAAGCGCTCGACGCGGCCTGCATGGCCGATTTCGGTCCGACGCCGGCGTTTCTCGACTACAACGGAGCCGGCGCCATGATCGAAGCGAACGGATTGCACAAGGCGTTCGGCGCGGTGCAGGCGGTCGACGGCGTCAGTTTCGTCGCGCGTGACGGCGAAATCACCGGTCTGCTCGGTCCGAACGGCGCCGGCAAGACGACCACGTTGCGCATGCTGTACACGCTGATGCAGCCGGATGCCGGGAGCGTCACCGTCGATGGCATCGATGTTGCCGCAGATGCGACGGCCGTGCGCCGCCGTCTCGGCGTGCTGCCGGACGCGCGCGGCCTATACAAACGCCTGACCGCACGCGAGAACATCGCCTATTTCGCGCGACTGCAGGGACTCGACGCGACCAGCGCACGACAGCGCGCCGATGCATTGATCGCGGCGCTCGACATGGCCGACGTCGCGGATCGCCGCACCGAAGGATTCTCGCAAGGCCAGCGCGTCAAGACCGCGATCGCGCGCGCGCTCGTGCACGATCCGCGCAACGTGATTCTGGATGAGCCGACCAACGGCCTTGATGTGATGGCGACACGCGCGATGCGCGTGTTCATGCGACGGCTCAAGGACGAAGGCCGCTGCGTGCTTTTTTCCAGTCACATCATGCAGGAGGTCGCGGCGCTGTGCGATCGCATCGTCGTCATCGCGCGCGGACGCGTTGTCGCCGACGCGACGCCCGCGGCGCTGCTCGCGCAAACGCACGCAGCGAGCCTCGAAGACGCGTTCGTCGCCGTGATCGGATCCGAGGAGGGGCTCGCCGCATGAAGTCGTTCCTCATGAATTCGGTGCTCGTCGTGTTCTTGAAGGAAGTCCGCGAGAACCTTCGCGACCGTCGCACGGTGATCAATACGTTGCTGACCGGTCCGCTGCTCGCGCCGGTGATCTTCGTGCTTATCATCAACGGCATCGTTTCGCGCGAGATCGAAAAGGCCGAAAAGGCGCTGCCCGTTCCGGTGATCGGCGCGGAGCACGCGCCGGACCTGATCGCCGCGCTCAAACAGCAGAACATGGAGATCAAGGACGCGCCGACGGATCCCGAGCGCGCGGTGCGCGAGCGCGATGTCGATCTCGTGCTGCGCATTCCCTCAAGTTACGCCGAAGGTTGGCGCAGCGGCGAGCCGGCGCAGGTCGAGTTGATTTACGATGCTTCGCAGCGCGATGCGCAAGGATCGGTGAACCGCCTGCGCGGCGCGCTCGAAAACTATGCGCAGCGCACCGGCGGATTGCGACTTCTGGCACGCGGAATTTCGCCGGGCGTGATCCGGCCGCTCGTCGTCGCCGATCGCGATCAGTCGACCGCGCAGACACGCAGCGGCACGCTGTTCGCGATGCTGCCGTATTTCTTCATCCTCGGCGCTTTCATCGGCGGCATGGCGCTCGCGATCGATACGACGGCCGGCGAGCGCGAGCGCCAGTCGCTCGAGCCGCTGCTGGTGAATCCCGTTTCGCGATCGCGCATCCTGATCGGCAAGCTCGCGGCGACCAGCGTGTTCGCGCTGACCAGCGTTTTTCTCGGCATCGTCGCGTTCTCCTTGATCGGCCGCTGGCTGCCGACGGAAAAACTCGGCATGAGTCTCGATATTGGTCCGCGCTTCGCGATGACGACGATGCTGGCGATGCTGCCGCTCGTGTTCCTGATCGCGACGTTGCAGACGCTGGCCGCGGCGTTCGCGCGCACTTTCCGCGAGGCGCAGACCTATCTCTCGCTGTTGATGTTCGTGCCGGCCGTGCCGACGATGCTGCTGTCGCTGTTTCCGGTGAAAACCGAAACGTGGATGTACGCGGTGCCGCTGATGGGTCAGCAGATCACGATCACGCGGCTGATGCGCGGCGATTCCGTGACGCCTGCCGAGCTCGGGATTTGTTTCGCGTGCACCGCGATTGCGGCCTTGCTGGTGTACGCCATCACGGCGGCGATCTACCGCGGCGAGCGACTCGCGATCTCGACTTGAACGCTGGAACAAACTAGGCGTCGACCGAAGCGGTCGAGCGGATCGTCATCCCAGCGCAAGACCGGGATCCCTCTGATGAGTCTCATCGGAATCCTGGCTTGCGCCCGGATGACGAATCGGGGCTTATGCGATGCGGAAATCGGGCGCCGGTAAAACCGTCTCGCGCGCCGTCGAGGCTATGGACGGCGCGCGAGACGGACAGGGCGCATTTCTGTCAGGTCAGAAGAAGATGATGCCGCCGAAGGATCCGCCGTACTGCTTGGCTTGCTGGTCGAGATAGTCCTTCGAGCGCGTCTCGCCGACTTCGAGCGCCAGCGTGACGCTGCTGGTCAGTGCGTAGTACCAGCCCAACGTCAGGTTGTCGTTGGACTTGAAGCTGGCATTGAGCACATCGTTGTAGTTGTTGCTGTCGGTGTTCTTGCTCTTGCCGTAGCTGACGCCGATTTTCGACTTGTCGGTGATCTTGTAGGTGCCCTGCAGCAGATAGTTCTCGCCGCGGAGATCGCCCTGGTCGCCGTCGGACAGGATGCCGATGCCATTGCCGGTCTGGTAGTTGGCGAGGAAACCGAAACCGCCGGCCGTGAACGATGCACCGAGTTCCGCAGCGTTCTCATTGAAGTTCTGGTCCGGCGTGACGACGAACGTCTGGCCCGGGATGGTCGGATCCGGCGTCGGCACGAATGCATTGGCAAAGAAGCGCTGCGTCTTCGCGCCAAGCCACACCTTGACCGTCTCGTTCGTGTATTGCAGCTGGGCCTGGACCTGCGGATAGTTTTTCGACGAGTAGACGCTCGCGTCGACTGGGCTCATGAGACCAGCGGTGAACGTGAAGCCACCGCCCCATGTCGGCGAGACGTAGGACATCTGGCCGTAGTTGTCGAGGTAGGTGTAGCCCGCGCCGATGTGACCGAGGGTCACGCGTCCGCGCTGCGTCGCCTGCGTCGGCGCGCCGGCACCGAGCAGCGTCATGTCGTTGAGAATCGCGTTGGCGCCGAAGATGCCATAGTCACGGCCGATCTTGACCGTGCCCATATCAGGTGTGCCGATGGTGAAAAACGCCTGGCGCACGTCGACATTCGTGTTGGTCGCGACACCCGACGAGGTGGCAGCGTGCACCATGATGCCGATCGTGCCGCCGATGTCGTAGCCGCCCTGTTGTGTCTTGAACTTGGTGATCAGGCCACTCGGCAAGAGGCCGTTGCCGATCGAGGTCTTGTGGTTCTCACCGGCGCAACCGAGCGCCTTGCTGGCGAGCGCAGGTCCGCCGACGTTGTCGCCTGAACAGCTGGTCGCGGTGTAGTACGCGTTGACGATGCCGCCGACGTCGACGCTCCAGCCGTCGCCCTGCAGGCCTACCGCGCCGGCGCTGCCGGCAAACAGTACAGCACCGAGGATTCCCGCTGTCTGCAGCGCCTGCCGAAGCAGCGGCCGCGTAGCGCGGAGTGGGCGTTGATCACCTGAACGGGGCAGTTTTTTGCCGTACTGCTCATGCATGGAATGTCCTCCTCCGCTAATGGAGCGGCATTCTGTGAGCATGTTGTGTGCCAGCTCCCACGATGCTGCACCGAAACATCTCAGAGACGTTATGGGAGCTGGCTTTCGTATGTTTTACCTTGCACCGCAGCACGTGAAGAGGCGGTCCCGGGACTGCTCCAAACTGAACTACCGTTATTTTTTCATTACACACTGTCCGTGTGCTGTTGCCGTAACGGAACAGTGCGGCAGGCGACAGGTTTGACACACTCGAGGCGCATATTTTGCATTCCGCGTCAATCCGCAAAACTGTGAATTGCATTGCACTTTGGCGCGTGTAAACCTAAGATCCGCTCCGTTTCGGGGAGAACTCACCATGATCGGGCAAGGCTCAGTGCAGGGAGGCGCGTTCCTGCGCCGTGTGTTGGTTTCGCTGTTCGCTGTTGCAGCGGCGGCGGTTGGCATCACAGCGTCAGCGGACAGCAAGGGCGTATTCACTGCGCCGGAGACCGCGTTCGAGACAATCACGTCGGCGGGACCGCTCAATCAGATTTTCCTCGGGGTCGACATCGCGGCGCAGATCGCGCACACCGGCGATACCTCGTACGAGGTCTATCCTCCAGGCACGACACCGGGCGATTACGGCACGTTCCTCGTGGTCGCAGGAGTGCTGTACGCGCCCGATATGAGCGGACATGGAGGCACGGCATCGGGCAGTATCGGCACCTACACGACATTCACATCGATCAGCCAGTCGGCGATTTCCGGCTCGGGCACCAGCACCGATCCCTTCACGGTCACGACAGTCGTCGGCGTCGCCACGACTGGCCTCACGATCACCCAAGTCGATAGCTATATCGTCGGCCAGGAGTCCTATCGCACCGACGTGACCGTCACCAACGCCACCGGCGCTGCGATCAGCGCGATCCTCTATCGCGCCATGGACTGCTTCCTTGGTGGATCCGATTCGGGTTACGGCGTCGTCAATGGCACCGCGCCTGGCTGTTCGGCCAACCCGAACAATTCACCGGCGGGCCGCATCGAGCAGTTCATCCCGCTCAACGGCGGCAACAACTATTACGAATCAGGCTACAACTCCGTGTGGGCCTGGATCGGCACGCACGCTGCGTTCCCCGACACGTGCGACTGCACGACGCAGGAAGACAATGGCACGGGAATCAGCTGGACCATCACGGTGCCGGCCAACGGCAGCGTCCAGCGCTCGCACCTGACCGTCTACTCGCCGGTCGGCGCGCAGCCGCTCTTCGTGACCAAGACCGCCGATGCGGCGAGCGCAAATCCCGGCGCGGCCGACGGCTACACGATCACGATTACCAATCCGAACGGCGCGGATGCGACTCTGAATTCGATCACCGACACATTGCCGGCAGGATTCACCTACACGGCGGGCTCATCGACGGGTGTGACGACCGCGGACCCGACCGTCGCCGCGCAGGTGCTGACCTGGGCAGGTCCGTTCAATGCGCCGGCGGGCGGCAGTGTGACGCTGCATTTCGGCGTCACCGTTTCGTCGGTTGACGGCACCTACACCAATCAGGCGACCGCGGATGCGGGTGCCGTGTCCGTCGCAGGCACCGGCCCGACTGCGCCGGTTACGATCGGTGGCGGTGGTCCGCCGCCCCCGCCTGGTGCGATTTCGTCGCCGACGCTGAGTAGCGGCATGCTCGCGGCGCTGATCCTGATCTTGCTCGGTGTCGGTCTCTTCGCACGAGCGCGCGCGCGCGATTGAATCGAGGCGGACACGCGTCCGCGCCTTTGCACTCGATGACGAACCCCGCATCTGCGGGGTTCGTTGTTTTCGTAGCGGCGTTTTTCAATGCGGCCCGCGCGTCGTCCGCGGCCGCGATCAGAACAGCTCGGCCTGCGGCGATTCCGCGCGCGGCGGCGCGAACTCCGCCGTACTGAGCACGATGTCGCGTCCGCGCGAGATACCGAATCGGCGGCAGGCGAGCGCGAAACGTTGCCGAATCAGCTCGGCGAACTCGCCCTCGCCGCGCATGCGCGTGCCGAAACGCGGATCGTTGTCGCGTCCGCCGCGCATCTGGCCGATCAGGCTCATCACGTGCTCGGCGCGCTCGGGAACGTGGAGATCGAGCCATTCGCGGAACAGGTCCTTGAGCTCGTACGGAAGCCTGAGCACGGTATAGCCGGCACGCTTCGCGCCCGCCGCCGCGGCGCGTTCGAGGATCTGCTCGAGATAGCGGTCGGTGACCATCGGAATAATCGGCGCGACCATGACGCCGCACGGCACACCGGCTTCGTTGAGCGTCGCCACCGCGCGCAGCCGGCGATGCGGTGCGCTCGCGCGCGGCTCGAGCGTGCTCGCGAGCCGGTTGTCGAGCGAGGTCACCGAAACGAACGCGTGCACGAGATTGGCCTGCGCCATCGGTACCAGCACATCCAGATCGCGTTCGATCAGTGCGTTCTTGGTGATGATCGTGCACGGATGGCGGTGTTCGGCGAGCACCTCGAGGATCGAGCGCGTGATCCGATAACGGCGTTCGATCGGCTGGTATGGATCGGTATTCGCGCCGATGTTGATCGGCGAACAGCGATAGCCCGGCTTGGCGAGCTCGCGGCGCAGCAACTCCGCGGCGTTGGTCTTGGCAAACAGCCGCGTTTCGAAATCGATCCCCGCGGACAGATTGAGATAGCTGTGCGATGGCCGCGCATAGCAGTAGATGCACCCGTGCTCGCAGCCGCGATACGGATTGATCGATTGCTCGAAATGGATATCCGGCGAATCGTTGCGGCTGATGATCGAGCGCGAACGCTCTTCGGTGACGATCGTGTCGGGCCGTGCTTCGGGTTCGTCTTCGCGATACCAACCGTCGTCCTCGCGCGTGCGCGCGACCGATTCGAAGCGGCCTTCCGGATTCGAGGCGGCGCCGCGCCCTTTGATGCGCGTCGGCGCGTCGATCCTATGCAGGGCAGCGGAGTCGGCGGAATCTTTCTTCATGATCGCCGCGACAGTATGCGCCGCGCTGTCTCACGCGCTGCGAAAAACGCGTAATCGCCGGGATGATCCGTTCGTTTGCGCCGACTTGCGACGATCGAGGTGCCGCGACTAACCTCTTATGAAATCCTCGCCGTGACGGCACCGTGCGCACGGTCACAGACGGTTATGACGCGGGCGTCGATTCTCGGCAGCGCGACCCCCGCGCTCAGCCGGCGTAAAGCGGTATCTTGATACTCAGACGTTTTCCGCCAAGCGCTCGGCAACGCGCAGACGATTGGAGATGAGCGATGAGCCCCAGCAAGTCGAAGAAGGCATCCGCCCGCAAGGCAGCGGCGCGAGCAAAACCCGCGCGTCCGCCCTCGCGCGCCGCGACCAGGCACGCGCCGCCGAAGAACGCGACGAAGAAGGCCGCTGCGAGCCAGTCGACGGTCCGCAAGTCGGCCAAGAAAGTCACGACGAGGGCCGCGAAGAACATCGCGAAAAAAGCCGCGCCCAAAAAAGCGGCTCCCAAGAAAGTCGTGGCGAAGAAGGTTGTGGCCAAGAAGATCGCGTCCGCGAGCGTTGCGCCGAAGAACGTGCCAGCCAAGAACGTGACGCCCAAAGGCGTTGCGGTGCAGAAAGTAACGGCCAATCCAGCGCCCGCCAACGACGCGCCCAAGAGTTCCGATATGCGCAAAGTAACCGAACCCATCCAGGCGCAACGACCGGTCGTACCGGCCGCGAACGTTGCCAAGAAGCCGCCGCTCGCCGTCGCCGCACGTCCGCCGCTCGTCGCACGCGCGCCCGAGCGCAGGCGGACCGCGTCGCCTTCGCCCAGGCCCGCAGCCTCGGGACCGCAGGCTCCCGTAAGCCCGTCCGTCGCGCGCCAGCACTTCCTGGAAATTTTGAAGGCGAAGCAGCAGCGAGTGCGCCAACGCCCGGCATATCCGGCCGCGAATGCGTTCACGGGTCAACGGGATAACGCCGCGACGTCCGCGGAAACCCCGGCCCCGAGCGCCGAATCGACCGCGCCCGAGGCGTCCGACCCCGACGGTCCGCCACCGCACGGGCGCGACGATTAGCGCACGCGTTCGCAGAAGTCGCGATCTGGAGAAGTCCCGAGTTTCAAAAAGTGCGCGAGCCGTTTCCAGCATATCCCGGCGATTGCGGTTGGCTCGCTCGTTCAGGTAACGCGTCACCGTTCGCGGTGGTTCCAAGCGCGCCGACAATGGCTATGATGGTCCCGGCTCGTCCGCCGGATGGGCCGGCCAGGGGATCGACCGCCGCGCGCGGGCCTTGCGGTTCGCGCGAGATTCCCATGGCTGTACCTGATGCACGGCGCCGGCGCGATGCTCGGACGCGCGCTCGGGAGAAACCGAAATGGCGGACGCGGTATCCGTCGAGTTGCAACAGCTCCAGAACGAGATTCTGGAAGCGATCGCGCGCGGCGCCGAGCTGAAGACGATCGCCGATCTCGTCTGCATCAGAGCCGAACGTCTTGCGCCGGGCGTGCTCTGTTCGATCCTCACCGTCGACGACGATGGCCTCGTGCATACGCTCGCCGCGCCGAGTCTTCCCGCGGATTATTCGGCGGCACTGGAAGGTTTGCACGCGGGTCCGCGCGCCGGTTCGTGCGGAACCGCCGCGTATCGCGGTGAACCGGTCGAAGTCACCGATATCGAAACCGATCCGTTGTGGTCGGATTACAAGGCACTCGCGCTTCCGCTCGGACTCAACGCGTGCTGGTCGAGTCCGATCAAGGCGCGCGACGGGCGCGTGGTCGGCACGTTCGCGTTCTATTACCGCGACAAACGCGGGCCCGCCGAACTGGAACGGCGCATCGTCGAGAAGTGCGTGCACGTCTGCGCGATCGCGATCGAGCACGATGAAGCGCGTTCTTGCATCCATCGCCTGGCGTACTACGACACGCTGACTGGCCTGCCGAATCGCGCCCAATTCCAGGAACGTGCGATCCGCATTCTCGCCAACGCCGCGCCGGGATCGAACGTCAACATCCTCTACGTCGATCTCGACGATTTCAAAAGCGTGAACGACACGCTCGGCCACCGCATCGGCGATCTGCTGCTCGAAAGCGTCGCGCGCCGCTTGTCCGCGTGCACGGCCGGCTCGGCATTTCTCGCCCGGCTCGGCGGCGATGAATTTGCGATCGTGCTGCCGTCGCTGAATGGCCGCGGTCCGGCCTGTGCGCTGGCCGAGCGCGTCATCGGCGTGCTCGACGAGCCGTTCGAATTCGAGGATCAGAAAGCGGTGATCGGCGCCAGCATCGGCATCGCGCACACGCAAGCGGGATCGATGGATCTTGCCGAGCTTTCGCGTCGCGCGGACATGGCGCTGTACGCGGCGAAAGGCGAAGGCGGCGGGACTTATCGCTTTTTCGGCGAGGAATTGGACACGGCGATGCAGCTTCGCCGCAAGCTTAAGCAGGATCTGAAGACCGCGCTTGCGGCCGGCGAATTCACCCTCGTCTACCAGCCGATCGTCACGCTTGAAACCGGCGAGCTGGTCGCGGTGGAAGCGCTGCTGCGTTGGGAACATCCGCTGCGCGGCAGCGTGCCACCGAGCGATTTCATTCCGATCGCCGAAGAAATGGGCGCGATCGGAACACTCGGCGAATGGGCCCTGCGCGAAGCATGCGCGGCGGCTGCCGAATGGCCGCGCGAAGTGCGCATCGCGGTGAACCTGTCACCGCTGCAGCTGCAGCAGCCGGGCCTCGTGCTCGACATCGTCGGCGTTCTGAACCAGTACGGCATCGCGCCATCGCGGCTCGAGCTCGAGATCACCGAAAGCGCGCTGCTCGCGGAAAACGCGCCGACGCGGGCTGCGCTGCGCGAGCTGCGAGTGGTCGGCATCGGGTTGTCGCTGGACGATTTCGGTACCGGCTATTCGTCGCTGCGCTCGCTGCGCTCGTTCCCGGTCGACAAAATCAAGATCGACAAATCCTTCGTCGGCGATATTGGCCGCAATGCGGATTCGGCCGCCATCATCCGCGCCGTCATCGGTCTCGCCCGCGATCTCGGCCTCAAGACCGCCGCGGAAGGCGTCGAAACCGAAGGGCAGCTGCAATGGCTCGCGCTGCAGGGATGCACCGAAGGACAGGGACACTATTTCAGCGAGCCACTGAGCAGCGCGGCGATGCGCACGATGCTCGAAGCGAGCGACGCGGTGCCGTTGGCGCCGAGAACCGGATCGCATTCGGGCTGACGATCCGCAAAGGCGGTGCGCTGTGTCTTGTGACGCGCTGTCGCGAGCCATGTGGCATGCTTTCGTACCATCCCGTGAGCACGACGTGCACGTCAAATACATCATCTTCGCGTTGTTCGTGATGCCCGCCGTCTATGTGCATCTGCGAGGGCGCGTGCGCCTGCGCCCGTGGCGGCAGATGACCGATCATTCGACGTTTCTGGCACCGCTCAACGTCGTGATGTACGCGTGCTCGCGCGTGCAGGCGAAGCCGTTTGCGTCGCTCGAAGCATTTCCCGAGCTCGCGCCACTGCGCGAATGCTGGCAGGACATTCGCGACGAGGCGATCGCATTGCGTGAGGCGCAGCGCATCCGCGCGTCCGAGCGCTACGACGATGTCGGCTTCAACTCGTTCTTCCGCCGCGGCTGGAAGCGCTTCTATCTCAAGTGGTACGACGATGCGCATCCTTCGGCGCGCGCATTGTGTCCGCGCACGACCGAGATCCTGCACGCGATCCCGAACGTCAAGGCCGCGATGTTCGCCGAGCTTCCACCCGGCACTCACCTGCGCAAGCATCGCGATCCGTACGCGGGATCGCTGCGCTATCACCTCGGCCTCGTCACGCCGGGCGACGATCGCTGCTACATCGAAGTCGACGGCCAGCGCTACAGCTGGCGCGACGGCGAAGCGGTGATGTTCGACGAGACATTCATCCATCGCGCGGAGAACGCGACGGACCACGATCGCATCATTCTGTTCTGCGATGTCGAGCGGCCGATGCGTTACCGCTGGGCGGTCGCGCTGAATCGCTGGTTCGCCAAACGATTCATTTCGGCCGGCGCCTCGCCGAACATGGACGGCGATCGTACCGGCGCCCTGAATCGCGCATTCGGCGCGTTTTACAAGGTGCGCCTCTACGCCAAGCGCGTGCGCAAGACCCGCAAGAAACTTTATTACACGATCAAGTTTTCGCTGATTGCGCTGCTGCTGGCCGCAATCCTGTGGCCTTGATGCGTCGTGTCCCGGGAGGCGCCCGATGTCGACCACCGATTTCGTGCTCGTCTCGCACTGGAAGATCGCGGCGGATCGCCAGGCGGTCTGGGAAGCATTGAAACATCCGGTCGAGTGGCCACGCTGGTGGCCGTTCGTTCGTGCCGTCGACGAGCTCGACGCAGGCGATGCCGACGGTCTCGGCGCGCGCTATCGCTTCCACTGGGCGAGTCGCCTGCCGTATTCGATTCGACTCCTGACGACGGTGACCGATATCCAGGAACCGAATCTCATCCGAGCGCGGGCTGAAGGCGATCTGCGCGGTGTCGGCACCTGGAAACTCGACGACAACATGGGCGGACAGACCGACGTCGAATACACCTGGAGCGTCGATCTCGATCGCAGCTGGATGCGCGCGCTGTTGCCGATCCTGCGTCCGGCGTTCGCGTGGAATCACAACACCGTGATGGCTTCGGGCGAAACGGGTTTGCGAGACTATCTTGCGCGTGCAGCGACGACACCGCGAACTTGACGCATCGCTACGCGTTACGCACGACGCGGGCGTCAGCGAGCGCCCACGACGCCGCGGCGGGCTCGAAACATCCGCTCGCCGCGCGCCACGCGTACACTTTCCCGATGTCCAGCGCTGCACGGTACGACCCGAACGATCGCTTGCGAGGCCTCGCGCCTCACGCGCGAGCACTCGCGCTGCGCGGACAGCAAGCGCTCGCGCGCTCGAATCCGGCGCACGCGGTTGCGCCTCTCGACGAAGCGATGAGCGAATATCCGGCGCATCCGGAGCTGCTTCGCCTGCGCGGCCTTTGCGAGCATTTTCACGGCCGTTTCGATGCGGCGATCGAACGGTTTCGCAAGGCCGCCGAGGCGTGGCCCGCCGACGGACTCATCGCCAGCAATCTCGGCGCGGCACTCGCGCAGAGCGGCAATATCGACGCGGCCTTGCGCCTATTCCGCCGCGCCACCGAGCTCGATCCGACGCTGATCGACGCCTGGTTCAATCTCGGTCGCGCGCTCGATCTCCGTCACGACGCCGCCGGAGCGCTCGCGGCGTTTGATGCGGTGCTCGAGCTCGATCCGCGCCATCGCCCGGCGCGCATCCTGCGTGCGGAAGCGGCGAAAACGCTCGGTCGCATCGTCGAAGCGGAAGACGAACTGCGCGCGGTGTTGCGCGAGGATCCCGATTCGGTCGCGGCCTGGGTTGCGCTCGCCAATCTGAAGTCGTTTAGCGCCGACGCCGACGATCTGCACGGTTTGCGGCGGCTCTATTCGAACCCCTCGCTGGCGCCGACGCAGCGCATCGACATCGGCTTCGCCTTCGCCGGCGCGCTCGAAGCGGCCGGCGACTACGCACGTGCGTTCGAGGTGTTTTCGGTCGCGAATGCGGCCAAACGCGCGACGCTGCGCTGGGACGCGCGCGCGGTGAGCGCGCTCGTCGACGATATCCTCGGCGCATTTCCGTCCGCCGACGTCCTCGATTCGCATCGTGGCAGCGGCCTTGCGTTGCTGGTCGGCATGCCGCGTTCGGGATCGACGCTCGCCGAACAGATCATCGCCGCGCATCCGTCCGCGAGAGCCGGCGGCGAGACCGGGTTCGTTGCGGAAATCCTGCAAGCGGAATCATCGCGGCGCGGTGCGCGATTCCCGCATTGGGTCGACAAGGCCACCGACGCGGACTGGGCGCGGCTCGGCAAGGCGTATCTCGCGCGAGTCGACAACGCGAAGGGCGACGCCACGTTGTTCACCGACAAGACGCTGACGAACTGGCAGACGCTCGGCGCGATCCGGCGCATGCTGCCGGGTGCGCACGTCGTGCATTGTCTGCGCGATCCGCTGGAAACGGCGTGGAGCTGTTACAAACACAATTTTTCCGCCGATCAGCTCTACAGTTACGATTTTGCCGAGCTCGCCGCATTTTTTGCCGATTCGCAGCGTGCGATGGCGACGTGGAACGAACGTCATCCTGGGTGGATTCATCGGCATCGTCACGAGGATTTGCTTGCGGATCCCGAAAGGATCACGCGCGCATTGCTCAGCGCATGCGGTCTCTCGTTCGATCCCGCGTGCCTGCGTTTCCACGAGGCGAAGGGCGAAGTACGCACGTCGAGCGCGGCGCAGGTTCGGGCTCCGCTGCGCGCGGACACATCGGTCGCGGCTCGCTACGGTTCGCTGCTCGATCCGTTGCGCGACGCGCTCGCGGCACGCGGGATTGTCGTTCGTACAAACGATACGACGCATGGGTCGCCGATCGACGCGCGGTAGATTGGGTGGTCGGGTCGGAGGGCTAGCGAGCTGCCGGAGCCGCGGTTCGCGCCTGTTCGCGCCGGCGCTGCCGGCGTTCGCGCGCGCGCGCGGCCCAGCGCGCGAACACGAGATAGATCGCCGGCGTCGACAACAGCGTGAGGCTTTGCGAAACGATCAGGCCGCCGATCATCGCGATGCCGAGCGGCTGGCGCAGCTCGGCGCCGGTGCCGAAGCCGATAGCGAGCGGCAGCGCGCCGAAGATCGCGACCATCGAAGTCATCATGATCGGACGGAAGCGCACCAGGCACGCCTCGCGAATCGCTTCGAGCGGCGGCAGGCCGCGCTGACGCTCGGCGACCAGCGCGAAGTCGATCATCATGATCGCGTTTTTCTTGACGATGCCGATGAGGAGAACAATCGCGATCGTCGAGATCACCGAAAGCTCGGTGTTGGTCAGCAGCATCGCGAGCAGCGCGCCGACGCCGGCCGAGGGCAGCGTCGAAAGAATCGTGACCGGATGGATCAGGCTTTCGTAAAGCATGCCGAGCACGATATAAACCGTGAAGATCGCGCCGAGAATCAACAGCGGCGTATCGCCGGACTGCTGCTGGAAACGGCGGAAATCGCCGGTGAAATCGAGGCGGATATCGCCCGGGACGCGCATCCCGGAGAGCGTGTTCTGGATGATCAGCTGCGCCTGGCCCATCGTCGCGCCGGGCGCAAGATTGAAGCTGAGGCTCATCGTCGGAAACTGCGAATCGTGATCGACCTCGGTCGGCGCGACGGTGTTCTGCATCCGCGCGACCGCCTTGATCGGCACCATCGCGCCCGACGAGGAGCGCACGTAGATCTGCTCGAGCGCAGCCGGGCTCGCGGCCTGGTTCGGCATTGCGCTGACGACAACCTTGAACTGGTTGATGTCGGAATAAATCGTCGAAACCTGGCGCTGGCCGAACGCGTCGTAGAGCGCGCTATCGACCGCGGCGACGCTGACGCCGAGTCGTGAAGCGTTGTCGCGGTCGACGACGAGCATCTGGCGCATGCCGGCTTCGTCGATGTCGCTGCCGACGTCGCGCAGTTGCGGCACTTTTTTCAGCGCATCGACCAGACGCGGCAGCCACAGCTGCAACTCGGCGAGATCGTCGCCCTTCAGCGCAACCTGATATTGGCCGCCGCCGCCACCGCCGGGGCCACCGCCGCTCGGCAGATCCTGCACCGGTCGCAGGCGCAGCTGGATATCCGGAATGCCGGCGGCCGTCTTGTTGAGACGCGTCATTACCGCGAAGGTTGATTCGCCATTGCGCTCGGACAAAGGTTTCAAGCTGACATAGAGCTGACCGCTGCCGCCGCCGGTCGCGCCCCAACCGCCGCCGAGGCGCGAACCGACGCTGGCGACCGCAGGATCCTTCAGCACCAGCGCCGCGAGTTTTTGCTGCGCGGCCGACATGCGATCCGGCGACACATCCGCACTCGCATTGGTGCGACCTTGCAGCATACCGGTGTCCTGCTGAGGAAAGAGCCCCTTCGACACCGCGCCGGCGAGGAAGAACGTGATCACGACAAGAACGAGCGGCTGCAGCGCCATCAGGCGCGGATGGCGCAGCGAGAAGTCGAGCGCGTGCCGGTACGTGTTCAACATGCCGGCGTGGAACGCATCGAGCCGATCGCCGATGCGCGAGCGGCGTCCTTCCGCATGCGGCTTGAGGAATCGCCCGCACAGAGCCGGCGTCAAAGTCAGCGAAACGAGCGCGGAAAAGGCGATCGCCGAACACAGCACGACGGTGAATTCCTTGAAGAACATGCCGGTGATGCCGCCAGCGAAGAGCAGCGGAATGAACACCGCGATCAGCGACGCCGTGATCGATACGATCGTGAAGCCAATTTCCTTCGCGCCGGAAAGCGTCGCTTCGAGGCGCGGCATGCCGGCGTCGACGTGCCGGATCACGTTCTCGATGACGACGATCGCATCGTCGACGACGAAACCGATCGCGATGACCAGCGCCATCAGCGACATGTTGTCGAGCGTGTAGCCGAGCACGTACATGATCACGAACGCGCTCGCGAGCGAAAGCGGCACCGCGGTCGCCGCGATCAGCGTCGGCGCGAGCCGGCGCAGGAACAGCGCCATCGTCAAGATGACCATCGACAGTGAGATCAGGAGCGAGATCTGCACCTCGTCGATCGACGCGCGGATGATCGGCGTGCGATCGAAGAACGGCGTCAGCGCCACGCCGGCGGGCAGCCACGCCTGCATCACCGGCACGTCGTTCTTGATACGGTCGACCGTCGCGATCACGTTCGCGTCGGCCTGCTTGCGCACGAACATCAGAATCGCGCGCTGCGTGCCGTACCACGCGGCCTGATATTGGTCCTGTTGGCCGTCGTAAACGTTCGCGACATCCTTCAAGCGGATCGGCACGCCGTTCTTCGCCGAGATCACGACGTCGGCGAAATCTTCGGCCGTGTACAGCGAATCGTTCGCCGAGACCGCCATGATCGTGCGGCCGTCGGAAAGAAAACCCTGCGGCGAGGTCACGTTCGCGGCCGCGAGCGCGTTGCGCAGCTGATCCGGCGACAAACCCATCGCGTTCAGCGCACGCAGATTCAGATCGACGCGGATTGCGGGCGTCGCGCCGCCGGCAACGTCGACATCGCTGACGCCATCGAGCTGGCGGATATGCTGCGCGAGCAGCGAGTCGGCGAGATCGTAGAGTTTCGACAGCGGCTGCGTTTCCGAGGTCAGCGCCAACGCGAGCACCGGCTGCGCGTTCGGATTCGCCTTGCGATACGTCGGCGCATTCGTCAGGCCGGACGGCAGATCCGGCGCGGCGGCGTTGATCGCGGCCTGCACATCGCGCGCGGCCGAATCGACCTTGCGATCGGTCTGGAAGATCATGATTACCGCCGCGCTGCCTTCGCTCGAACGCGAGCTCATCGAGTCGATGCCGGGGATCTGGCCGAGATGCCGCTCGAGCGGCGCCGCAACCGTAGACGCCATCGTGTCCGCGCTCGCTCCGGGCTGGTTTGCGGTGACGAAGATCGCCGGAAATTCCAAGTTCGGGAGCGCGGCAACCCCGAGCAGGAAATAGCAGATGACTCCGCCCACCGCCATGCCGGCGGCGAGCAACGAAGTGCCGATCGGGCGGCGGATGAAGGGGCCGGAGATGTTCATGGCGCTCTCTCGGGCGAACCGCGCGCTCTTCTTACGCCGTGCGCCGTCGAATGCCGACGCGCGCCTTTCCCCTCTCCCGCTTGCGGGAAAGGGGAGGGTGAGGGAAATCTTGCGCATGACCAGCCTTCTCTCGAACGCTCGCGCATTGCGCAAGAATTCCACCGACGCCGAACGACGCCTCTGGCGATTTGTGCGCAATCGCCATCTCGGCGGCTATCGATTCCGTCGACAGATGCCGATGGGGCACTACATCGTGGATTTTGTATGCCTTCGAGCGCGACTAATCGTCGAACTGGACGGTGGGCAGCACGCCGAATGCCTTCTGGAGGATTTCGAGCGCACTCGGAATCTCGCACGCAGCGGCTTTCGCGTTCTGCGGTTCTGGAACCAGGATGTGCTTCGGGAAACGAAGGCTGTGCTCGAGTCGATTCTTGCAGCGTTGCGACAAGCTTGCCCTCACCCCAACCCTCTCCCGCAAGCGGGAGAGGGGGAATAGCGCCAGTTCGCGCGGGCATCGGGGAATGTCTCGCCTTTCCCGCTCGCAAATCTTCCCCCTCTCCCGCTTGCGGGAGAGGGTTGGGTGAGGGCAAGCGCGCGAAACCGCCGCGAACAATCGAAACGGGATTCATGCCGCACGCTCCCGCAGCGCCGCACGCTGCACGCGCCGCTCCCTCGCCCAATCCGACAGCCGCTCGAAATAAAGATAGATCACCGGCGTCGTATACAGCGTGATCAACTGCGACAGCAGCAAGCCGCCGACGATCGAAACACCGAGCGGTTTGCGCAGTTCCGAACCGATGCCGTTGCCGAGCGCGAGCGGCAGTGCGCCGAGAAGCGCCGCCGCGGTGGTCATCATGATCGGGCGAAAACGCAACAGGCACGCGCGCCGGATCGCGTCGTGCGCCTTCATGCCGGCGCGCTGCGCTTCGATCGCGAAGTCGATCATCATGATCGCGTTCTTCTTGACGATGCCGATCAGCAGCACGATGCCGACGATGCCGTCGACCGACAGGCTCATGCCGCACACCATCAGCGCGAGCAGCGCGCCGACGCCGGCCGGCGGCAGCGTCGAGATGATCGTGATCGGATGGATGTAGCTTTCGTAGAGGACGCCGAGCACGATGTAGATCACGATCACGGCGGCGAGCAGCAGCAGCACTTCGTCGGTCAGCGAGGCGGAGAATTCCGCCGCCTTGCCGATGAAACGGCCGCGCACCTGCGGCGGAAAGTTCATCGTTGCCTCGACCGCGTGCACGGCGTCGACGGCGTCCGACAGCGAATAACCCGGCGCGAGGTTGAACGAAATCGTTACCGCCGGCAGCTGGTCCTGATGGCTGACGACCAGCGGTGCGTTCTGGGCGACCGCGGTTGCCAGCGAAGACAGCGGAATCGTGCCGCCGGCGCCGACCGCGAAGCCGATGTTGCCGGTGTTGCCGATGCCGGCCGGCGTCGCCGAGTTGCTCGATGTGACCTGGCCGAGCGTCGTCGCGTTGCTGCCGGTCAGCGCGCCGTTGCCGTTGCCGCGCACCGTCAACTTGTCGAGAAGATCGGCGCTGGTGCGAAAATCCGGCGCGACTTCGAGCACGACGCGGTACTGATTCATCTGCGTGAAGATCGTCGAGATCTGGCGCTGGCCGAACGCGTCGTAGAGCGTGTCGTCGATCGTCTGCACGGGTACGCCGAGGCGGCTGGCTTTTTCGCGATCGATGGTGAGCTTGAGCTCGTTGCCAAGGTTGGCGAGGTTGTTGCCGACGTCGGCGAGCTCGCGACGTGCGTGCAATGCGTCGGTCATGCGCGCGACGTAGCCGGCGAGCTCGTCCGAATTCACGTCGGACAGCGCGTACTGGTATTCCGTCGAAGCAACGCGCGTGTCGAGCGCGACGTCCTGTACGGGTTTGAGGTACAGCGCAACGCCGGGAATGCCGGCGACCGAACGCTGCAATTCGGAAAGCACCGCATCGAGCGCGCCGCGCTCGTTGCGCGGCTTCAACACGATGCTGAGCTGGCCTTGATTCAACGTCGGGTTGATCGATCCCGCGCCGATGAAGGCGGCGACGCCGGCGACATCGGGCTGCTTGCGCAGCGCTTCGGCAACCGCCTGCGTGCGTTCCTGCATCGCCGCAAACGCGATGTTCTGATCGGCCTGGACGACGCCGGTGACGAGGCCGGTGTCCTGCTCGGGAAGGAGACCTTTCGGGATCAGCACGTACAGCGCGATCGTGACGACGACGGTCGCCGACGCGACGAGCAGCGCCGCGCGCTGGCGCGCGAGCACCCAGTCGAGCGTTCGCGCGTAGCCATCGACGAGCTGGTTCCACCACGTGCGCTTGCCTTTTTCGCGCGCCGCATCGTCGGCCGGCAGCGCGTCCTGCTTGAGGAGATACGCGCACATCATCGGCGTCAGCGTCAGCGAGATCAGCATCGATATCGCGACCGCGATCGACAGCACCCACGCGAATTCATGGAAGAGACGACCCGTCACGCCCGGCATCAGCAAGAGTGGCAGGAACACCGCGATCAGCGAAACGGTCAGCGACATGATCGTGAAACCGATCTCGCTGGCACCGATGATCGCGGCTTCCTTCGGCTCCTTGCCCTGCTCGATGTAGCGCACGATGTTCTCGATCATCACGATCGCATCGTCGACGACGAAGCCCGTCGCGACGGTGAGCGCCATCAGCGAAAGATTGTCGAGCGAGAATCCGGCGAACGACATCACGCCGAATGTGCCGAGCAAAGACAACGGCACCGCGACGCTCGGAATCACCGTCGCCCACAGGCGCCGCAGGAACACAAAGATGACACCAATGACGAGCAGGATCGTCAGTCCGAGCGTGAACTCGACGTCGTGCACCGACGCGCGGATCGTGATCGTGCGATCGGAGAACACCTCGAGGTGCACATCGGCCGGCAGCACGGACGTCAGCTGCGGCAGCGCTTTGCGCACTTCCTCGACGGTCTGCACGATGTTCGCGCTCGGTTGGCGGCGGATATCGAGCAGCACGGCGGGTTTGCCGTTCGCCCATGCGGCAAGCTGATCGTTCTCGACGCCGTCGGTGATCTTGGCGACATCGGTGAGGCGCACCGGCGCGTTGTTCTTGTACGCGATGATCGTCGAGCGGTAATCCTCGGCATCGGCGAGCTGATCGTTGGTGCCGATCGAAAAGCTCTGCACCGTGCCGTTGAGACTGCCTTTCGGCGCGTTGACATTCGCCTGCGTGAGCGAGCTGCGCACGTCTTCCATCGTGAGGCCGAGATTGGCGAGCTGCGCCGGATTCACCTGCACGCGCACGGCCGGGCGCACGTTGCCGGCGATCGAAACGAGGCCGACGCCGGCGATCTGCGAAATCTTCTGCGCGATGATGCTGTCGGCGTAATCGTTGACGTCGCGCAGCGGGCGCGAGTCGGACGTGAGCATCAAGGTCAGGATCGGCGCGTCGGCCGGATTGACCTTGTTGTAGACCGGCGGATACGGAAGGTTGTTCGGCAGCGTGCCGCGGGCGGCGTTGATTGCCGATTGCACGTCCTGGCCAGCCGCGTCGATGTCGCGGTCCATGTCGAACTGGATCACGATCGTCGAAAGTCCCGCGGACGAGTCCGAGCTCATCATCGCGACGCCGGAAATCTGACCGAACTGACGTTCGAGCGGCGTCGTCACCAGCGCGGCCATCGTCGATGCGCTCGCGCCGGGATATTGCGTCGTGACGACGAGGCTCGGCGCGTCGATGTCCGGCAACGCGGAAACCGGCAAGCCGCGAAAACCGATCAGGCCGAGCAGCAGCAGCGCGACCATCAGGAGCGATGTCGCGATCGGGCGCTGGATGAAGAGGGTTGAAAAGCCCATGGCTCGGTGATCAGCGGCGCGCGCGATGACGCAAGGGGCTCGTGTTTGCGCTTCCTGACACGTACCGCATTCCGCTGGATTCGAGAGACACGTCGGAGATCATCGCGTCAGCCACCGCCGCCACGACGCCGTCCACCGCGCTGCTGTTGTGGCTGCTGCGGATTCTGAGCTTTGAGCTTGTCGAGCTCTGCCGCACTGGTCGGCGGCGCGGCTTGTCCGGGCGCGAGCGCCTGCACCTTGCTGCCGGGCTTCAGACGGAACTGGCCTTCGGTGACGACCTTGTCGCCGGCCTTGAGACCCGACGTGACGAGTATCGTGTTGTCGCTCGCTTCGTTGCCGAGCTGCAGCGGCGTCATCGCGACCGTGTTGTCCGCCTGCAGTACGTACGCATAACTCCCCTCCGGGCCGCGCTGCACCGCGGTCGCCGGCACGACGAGACCAGCGGTGACGGTCTTAACCTGCACGCGCACGTTGACGAACTGGCCGGGCCATAGCGTGTTCTTCGTGTTGGCGAATTCCGCCTTGAGCTTGAACGTGCCGGTGGTCGTGTCGATCTGGTTGTCGATGACCTTGAGCACGCCGTCCGCGATCGTGTGGCTGTCGTTGCGATCGAGTGCGGCCACCGGCAGCGGATCGGACGCGTCGACCGACGTGCGCACCAGATCGAGATCCTGCTCCGGCAGGCTGAAGATCACGTTGATCGGATGCACTTCGGTCAAGACGACGAGGCCGGTGCCGGCGTTCGCGGTGACGAGATTGCCGACATCGACCTGGCGGATGCCGGCCATGCCGTCGATCGGCGCGGTGATGCGCGTGTAGCCGAGCTGCGTCTTCGCGCTCGAGATCGCGGCGTCGTCGGCCGCGACCAGCGCTTCCTGCTGGCGCACGAGCTGGCGCTGGTTTTCGAGATCCTGCGCGGCAACGAAATGCTGCTTGATCAAGTCTTCGTAGCGCGCGAGCGTGCTGCGCGAAGCGGAAAGCTGCGCCTCGTCCTGGTTCTTTTTGGCGGCCGCCTGGTCGAGTGCCGCCTGGAACGTGCGCGGATCGATCTCGGCGATCAGATCGCCGGTCTTGACTTCCTGACCTTCCTTGAAGTTGATCGACTTGAGCTGGCCGCTGACTTGCGCGGTGATGGTGACGGTGTTGAGCGCCTGTACCGTGCCGAGCGCGTTGAGATAGACCGGCACGTCTTTCTGCTCGACCGCGACGACCGTGACCGGAACCGGCGCATCGGCGGCCCCGGCACCGCGCCCGGCCGCGTCTTGGCGCTGCGACACAAGCCGCCAGCCGATCACGCCGGCCAGCACGATCGCGACGACGATCAGCGCCCACTTCCAACGCGACATGCTCGATCTCCTCCGGAACTCGCGTCTGCGCGCGCAAACGTCGACCCGCTGGTCGAACGGCGCACGGACAGGCTATCAGCGAGGGTTGCAGGATGGCGTGCATGGCGAGTAAATGCGTCTTTACACAGGCATGCTTCAGCTCGCTGGCGGCTTGGTTTCGGGCTTCGCGCCTTTATATGTAAGCCTCGACGCTCCGGCCCTGTCTTGTAGGCCGAACACCGGACCTGGCATGACGGCGAGACCCGTTTCCGCAACGCGAGTAGCGGACGGCGGCGCAGCGGTTTCTTCGCCAAAGCGGGCTTCCAGCGGTGCCGGTCACGCTTTCCGTTCCGTCCGAGGAGGTTTCATGGATACCGTCTGCGCGATCCCCGGCGCGGCGCTTGCCGTCGACCGTTCGCACGTTCCCGATCCGGCGCTGGACATCAAGCCCGCCGACACGACGACCGAATCCACGGCCGTTCTTGCCGGCGGATGTTTCTGGTGCACGGAAGCGGTGTTCCAGAAGCTCGACGGCGTGCTCGGCGTGACGTCGGGTTACTCCGGCGGCGACGCATCCACCGCCGACTACAACGCCGTCTGCAGCGGCACGACCGATCACGCCGAAGCGATCAGCATCCGATTCGATCCGCGGCGGATCAGCTACGGTCAGCTGCTGAAGGTGTTCTTCGCCGTCGCCCACGATCCGACCGAGGTCAACCGTCAGGGTAACGATCGCGGCCGCCAGTACCGTTCGGCCGTGTTCTACGCCGACGATGCGCAGCGCGAAGTCGCCGAGGCGTATATCCGTCAGCTCAATGATGCGAAGGTATTTACGGCGCCGATCGCAACCGAAGTCGTGCCGCTCGAGGCGTTCTACGATGCGGAGCGCTATCACCAGAACTACGCCGCGCAGCATCCCGAGCAGTCGTACATTGCGTATGTCGCGCAGCCGAAGGTCGAAAAGCTGCGCGAGCAGTTCGGCGCGCGGCTGAAGAGCGAGTAACACGATCCTCCGCAACCGCGCACCATTGACCGATTGCGCGGATTTCCCCCTCTCCCGCTTGCGGGAGAGGGTAGGGTGAGGGAACGCTGGTTCGACCTCACAAGCTTCCCTCATCCGCGTTACGCGCCGCTCCTGCGGCGCGCCCTGCGGGCCGGCTTCGCCGCTCGCTCCGGCATCCTGCCTTCGCAGTCGTACCTTTTCCCGCGAGCGGGAAAAGGGAAAAAGACACCTTACGGAGCTCTGCCATGACATCAGCAAACGTCTCGTCTTCAGCCACCCGCAAATCCGCATCCGGCTACGACCTCGGCCCACTCTCCACGGAAGATCGCGATCGCCTCGCTTCGCGTCTCTCGCCCGAAGAGCGGCGCATCCTTCTCGATCACGGCACCGAGCGCCCTTTCTGCGGCGCCTTGCTCGACAATCACGAGACCGGCACGTACGTCTGCCGGCTGTGCGCGCTGCCGTTGTTCAAGTCGGGCAGCAAGTTCGAATCCGGCACCGGCTGGCCCAGTTTCTTCACGCCGTTCGATCCGGCGCACGTGCGCGAAATCCGCGACGCGAGCTACGGCATGGAGCGCACGGAAATCCGCTGCGCACGTTGCGACAGCCATCTCGGGCATGTCTTCCCGGACGGCCCGCCGCCGACCGGAAACCGCTACTGCATGAACTCCGTGGCGCTCGAGTTTGTGCCGGACGGATCCGAGGCGAAGACGCCCAGCTAGAAGTCGTGGCGTGGGCACCCTAGGCACCGCGTTCGCTTGACGGAGCGATTTGCTGCGTTGCGGCAAATCGCTCGCAGCCGCAGCGAGCAAGGACCAAGCGGGACGCCTGATCGGCGGCCCTCAAGGCAAATGTTGCGCTGCAATTTGCCTATTCTTGCGGCCAGGGCCACTCTGTGCGCAGGAAGAAATCCCGACCGCACGCGTATGGCTCGCAGGCGACGCGCTGCTGGCACCGGGTCCGAACCACGCTGAAGGACTACCTATGGGCGACTCCTCGATAGTCGTGAGGCACGCGTCCCGCATCATCCGCGCGGTTCGCGGTGAGCAGCGGACGTCGATCGCCCCGCACGTAGCCAAATCCTGGAATCGGTGCCTGACCGAATACGGCATGGAGCCGAACGGCGCGCGCGCCACCGCAGTACTCGAAGCGAATCAGTTGCGCGAGCGCCAGCAGAAGCTCGGCGAGCTGCTCGGCGTTGCGCGCGCGGAGATGGAAAGTCTGTACGACCAGATCGCGGGATCGGGTTACGCGGTCATCCTGGCCGACGCCGACGCGACGATTCTTTCGACGATCACCGATCCGACGCTCAAGCGCGAATTCCGCCACGCCGGACTGTGGCACGGCGCGCTGTGGGACGAGCCGCACGAAGGCACCAATGGTCTTGGCACCTGCGTCGCCGAGCGCCGCGCGGTGACGATTCATCGCGACGAGCATTTCATGGGCTACAACCTCGCCATGTCGTGCTCGGGTGCGCCGATCATCGACGCTAACGGCGGCCTGCTCGGCGTACTCGATGCGTCGCTCGGTGAACTGCAACGACACGCGCGTGATCCAGCGTCACACGATGGCACTGGTCAACATGTCGGCGAACCTCATCGCGCGCTGTCATTTCCTGCGCGAGTTTCCGCATGCGTGGATCCTGCGTTTCCACAGCCGCCCCGAATTCGTCGGCCTGCTGCACGAAGCGCTCGTCGCGGTGAGCGGCGAAGGCCGTATTCTCGCGGTCAACGAGAGCGCGCTGACGCAGCTCGGGCATCCCGACCGCAAGATCCTGATCGGCACGCCGATCGAAGACGTGTTCCAGTTCCAGTTCGCCACGCTCGATCAGCGCGCGACCACTGCGCCGCAGGCGATCTGGCCGATCCGCGATGTGCAGCATGGGCGTCGTTTTTTCGCACTCGTGCGCGCGCCGCAGAGCGAGCACGGCAGCGTCGTTTCGCGGCCGGCTTCGGAAACGGTACGCAACGCGCCGTCCGTTCCGCTCGGCGAAGGTGCGCGTCGCCATGTCGGCGCCGATCCGCGCATGCAGCACAATTTCAATTGCGCGCAGCAGCTGTTCGGCAAACGCGTGCCGATCTTGCTGCAGGGCGCGACCGGCACCGGCAAGGAAGCATTCGCGCGTGCGTTGCACCAGATTTCGCCGTGGGCCGGTCGCTCGTTCGTCGCGGTCAACTGCGGCTCGATTCCGGAATCGCTGATCGAGAGCGAGCTGTTCGGCTACACCCGCGGCGCGTTCACCGACGCCGATCGTCACGGCCGGCCGGGTAAGATCCTGCAGTCGAGCGGCGGCACGCTGTTCCTCGACGAAATCGGCGACATGCCGCTGACTTTGCAAACGCGCCTGCTGCGCGTGATCGAGGAATACGAGATCGTTCCGCTCGGCGGCGACACGCCGGTGCCGGTCGATCTGCACGTGATCAGCGCGAGTCACCGCGACATCCGCCAGATGGTGACAGAAGGCGAGTTTCGCGAAGATCTTTATTACCGGCTCAACGGCACGACCTTGCATCTGCCGATGCTGAAGGATCGCGCCGATCGCGCCGAGCTCATCGAAGTGCTGCTGCACGAGGAAAATCCGAGCGGTGATCCGATCCGCATCCAGCCCGATGCGCTGCACGCGCTGCTCAACTACCACTGGCCGGGCAACATCCGCCAGCTGCGCAACGTGCTGCGCACCGCCGCGGCTTTGTGCCTCGACAACACGATCCGTCTGCCGAACCTGCCCCAGGAGCTGCTCGATTGCGCCGGCGAAGAGCCGCGCGTGCCCGAAGCGATCGTGTCGACCAGCATCGCCGCGACGACTGCAGCCGCGGCGGAAAGCTGCTGTTGCCGCACGCCGCTCGATACCGCGGAGCATTCCACTCTTCTGCGTGAGCTCGAGCGCAACCGCTGGAACATCACGCACACGGCCGATGCGCTCGGCGTCAGCCGCAACACGCTGTACCGCAAGATTCGCAAGCATCAGATCCCGCTCGCCGAATAGCGCAACAGGATGGGCTTGAAAGCCCACCACGCCGCGGTCATGTGCGACGGCGGGCTGAAGCCCAGCCTGTGTGTGCCCGCGCGATGCGGATCCGGTACACACTTCTACTTTCGCGCATCCCTAGGCCGAGGCCGCCTTTTTTCACGATTTTCGTGAGGTCGGCCGCGCGCGCGTGCTTGTAGCATTCCGCGAGCTGTTCGTATGGCGGAACGTCGTGTCGGGGGACACATCGCATGCTGACTCAAAGATCGGGCGCCGCGTGTGCGCTCGTGGTCATCGGATTGGCCGGAGCCGCCCGGTGCGTCGCCGCTGAAGCCGAGCCGCAGGACGCCGGCACCAAGCTTCCGGACATCGTCGTCACCGCGACGCGAACCGAGCAATCTTCGTTCGACGTGCCGGCTTCGATCGACTCGGTCACGATCGGTGACACGACCGATACGCTCGCGGTCAATCCTTCCGAATTCCTCGACGGCATTCCCGGTGTTCTTGCGCGCGATCGGCAGAACTACGCGCAGGACGAGCAGATATCGATCCGCGGTTTTGGCGCGCGCGCGACCTTCGGCGTGCGTGGCGTGCGTCTCTACACCGACGGCATTCCGGCGACGATGCCGGACGGGCAGGGCCAGGTTTCGCACTTCAATCTCGATTCGGCCGATCGCGTCGAAGTACTGCGCGGACCGTTCTCGGCGCTGTACGGAAATTCCTCGGGCGGCGTGATCCAGTTGTTCACCGCCGACGGCAGCGATCCGGGACAGTTGAAGTTCGGTCTGGTCGGTCAGAGCTACGACACATGGCGCGCCAGCGTGAACGCGCGCGGCGCGTCGGGTCCGGCCGATTACAACGTCGACTTCACGCATTTCGAAACCGACGGCTACCGCGATCACAGCGCAGCTCAGCGCGAATCGGGCAACGGCAAACTCAACATCAAAGTCGGCGACGGCGGCAAGCTGACGCTGCTGTTCAATACGATCAACATTCCGGGCGCACAGGATCCGCTCGGGCTCACGCGTGCGCAATTCGAAGCCGATCCGCGCAGCGTCGCGTCCGTCGCGGAGCAATTCAACACGCGCAAGAGCGTGCAGCAATCGCAGGGCGGCGCGATCTACGAGCAGGATTTCGGCGGCGGCAACACGCTGCGCGTGATGGGTTACTACGGCCAGCGCGGCGTCACGCAGTACCTCGCGATTCCGGTCGCGACGCAGGGCAACCCGCTGCATTCCGGCGGCGTCGTCAATCTCGACGGCGAATACGGCGGCACCGATCTGCGCTGGATCTGGAAAGGCGACATTGCCGGCCGCCCGTTCGAGATCGCGGCGGGACTTGCGTACGATCGTCAGGATCAAGGCCGCAAGGGCTACGAGAATTTCGTCGGCGACACGCTCGGCGTCAAAGGCGCGCTGCGCCGCGACGAAGACGACACCGTGTTCGATTTCGACGAATACGCACAGGCGACCTGGCACTTCGCCGACGCATGGTCGTTGACCGCTGGCGTTCGCCACAGCGACGTCAAGTTCAATTCCGACGACCACTACATCACGGATTCGAATCCCAACGACAGCGGTCACCTCGACTACGGCGCCACGACTCCGGTCGCCGGTTTGATGTGGCGCGCCTCGGATATCGCGCACGTCTACGCCTCGTACGGCAAGGGATTCGAAACGCCGACGTTCAACGAGCTCGCTTATCGTGCCGACGGCGGTGCGGGGCTCGCATTCAATCTCGTGCCGGCAAAAAGCCAGAACAGCGAGCTCGGCATCAAGCTGCGTCCGACCGAGACGCTCGATGCGAGCGTCGCGGTGTTCAACGCCGACACCAGGAACGAGCTTACGATCGCGACGAATTCGGGCGGCCGTACGACATACCAGAACATTCCGAAAGCACAGAGGCGAGGCGCGGAAGCCGGATTGAACGCACAGGTCGCCAACGACTGGCGTCTGCAGTTCGCGTTTACCTGGCTCGACGCGACATTCCGCTCACCGTTCCTCACGTGTCCCGGCACGCCGTGCACGATGCCGGTACCGGTGCCCGCCGGCACGAAGATTCCGGGCGTTCCCAAGCAGGATTTCTTCGCCGCCGTGCAGTGGGGCCACGACATCGGCTGGCGCGCCGCGCTCAAGGGCGACTACGTCGGATCGGTGCCGGTCAACGATCTCAACACCGACGCGGCGCCGTCCTATTTCGTCATGAGCGCCGACGTCGGCTACGGTTTCACCATTTCCTCGGGACAGCTGCGCACGTTCTTCTCGATCGACAATCTGTTCGATCGCAAGTACGCAGGTTCGGTCATCGTCAACGACGGCAACGGACGCTACTTCGAGCCGGCGCTCGATCGCACGTTCATGCTCGGCGTGCAGTGGCTGTGGACGCGATGACTGACGACGCGCCGACGTACGCCTGAAGCATCGCACCGGGAATTTCTCCTGAAACGCGGCTTCGCACGGCCGCAACGGCCGCGCACCGCAATGCGGTGCCTATACTTCGGCGAAGACGCAACGCACCGGCACGACGCCGCGACGCGTCGGACTTCGGGGTAACGATGGCATTGCGTTTACGTCCGCTCGTCGCACTGATCGTTGTCGCGCTGCTCGCGCCGGCGCACGCGGTCGCGTCCGCCGATGCGGACGAGCCGCCAGCGAATCCCGCGACCGCGACCGAGCTTCCGCAAGTCAACGTGATCTCGACGACGCCGCTCGAAGGCCTCGGGCTGCCGTTGAATCAGATTCCGGCGAGCGTGCAGACCGCCGACAGCGCCGAGATGGAGCGCCAGCAGACGCTCGATCTTGCGAGTTATCTCAACGACAATTTCGCCGGCGTCACGGCCAGCGAAAGCGCGGCGAATCCGTTCCAGCTCGATATCTACTATCACGGCTTCACGGCGTCCGCGCTGCTCGGTACGCCGGAAGGTTTGTCGGTCTACGTCGACGGCGTGCGCGTCAACGAGGCGTTCGGCGACACGGTCAACTGGGATCTGATCCCGCAATCGGCGATCTCGACGGTGACCTTGATGTCGGGCTCGAATCCGGTGTTCGGCCTCAACACCCTCGGCGGGTCGCTGTCGGTCAGAACCAAGAGCGGCCACGACGATCCGGGCTCGGAGCTCCAAGCCTACGCAGGATCGTTCGGCAGGCGCTCGCTCGAAGGGCAGACCGGCGGTGCCGTCGGCAACTTCGACTACTTCTTCGCCGGCAATTATTTCGACGAGGACGGCTGGCGCGACGGTTCGCCGAGCAGGGTCTACCAGGGCTTCGGCAAGATCGGCTGGCAGACCGAAAAGACCGACATCGATCTGAGTTACACGTACGCCGATACGAATCTGTTCGGCAACGGCGCCGCGCCCGAAAGCATGCTCGCCTATCGCCGCCAGACGAGCTACACGCCGGACTTCACCGACAACCTGCTCAACTTCGTCAACCTGACCGGCACGCAGTATCTGACGGACACGTTGCTGCTGTCCGGCAATGCGTATTACCGACACCTGAAGACGAATGCCGGAAACGGCAACGTCAACGACAGCTATCTGACCGGCGATTACGCGGGCCCGCCCATCGACTGTTCGTTGCCGCCGGCGAATCGCGCCGAGCTGACCTATTGCGAGCCCGGGCAGGACGCGAATTCGGCGCTTCTGCAGACTACGCGCGGCTTCGGCATCCAGCTCACGGAGTCCCAGGACGTGTTTGGCTGGACGAACCAGGCGATCGTCGGCGCCGAATACACCGATTCGGACGACACGTTCTCGCAGCTCTATCAATACGGCGGGCTCGCGCGCGATCGTTCGCTGATCTATCTGCCGAGTCCGTTCAACAATCAGAAGGTGATCTCGGTCAGCGGCAGCAACAAGATTTCCGGCGTGTATCTCACCGACACGCTGTCGCCGAGCAGTCTCGTGCACCTGACGTTTTCGCTGCGCTACAACCGCAACACCGAAACGCTTGACGGCTACAGCATCGATACCGGCGTTTCCGACCCCGGCTTCGATCAGCCGACGGCGTTGAACGGCCGGCACACGTTCAGCCGGCTCAATCCCGCGCTCGGGATGACGATCACGCCGAACGACGAGTTGACGCTCTACGCGAGTTACAACGAAGCGAGCCGGACACCGACCGTGATCGAGCTCGGCTGCGCGAATGCCGAAGCGCCGTGCGGGTTGCCGAACGATTTCGCCAGCGATCCGCCGCTGCAACAGGTCGTCGCGCGCACCGGAGAAATCGGTGCGCGCGGCGATCTCGCCGATCACCGGCTGGTCTGGAGCGCCGACGTGTTCCGCACCGTCAACAGCAACGATCTCGAATTCGTTGCGGCGAGCACGAACGCCGGGTTTTTCGACAACGTCGGCAATACGCGGCGGCAGGGCCTCGATCTCGCGCTCGGCGGCAAGGACGGCGGCTTGCATTGGCGCATCGCATACAGCTTTGTCGACGCGACCTACCAATCGACGTTCGAAGTCAACGCCGAAGCGAACAGCACGGCCGACGCGGAGGGCAACATCGTCGTCCATCCGGGCGATCGGATTCCGCTGATTCCCCGGCATACCGGCCGCGTTATCCTCGATTACGACCTGACGTCACAGTGGAATATCGGCGCGCAGATGATCGCTTCGTCGGGATCGTTTCTGCACGGCAACGAGAACAACGCGAATCGCGCCGGCGACACCAACGGGCAGGGCACGACGACGCTCGGCACTGGACGCCTGCCGGGCTACGCCGTCTTCAATTTGCAGACGACGTTTCACGTGACGAAAAACATCGATCTGTTCGGACGCCTCGTCAACGTGTTCGACCGCGACTACGCGACGGCCGGATTCCTGACGACGAGCTCGTTCAATCCGGATGGCTCGTTCATTCCAGACCCCGACGGCTGGAGCCATGAGAATGCGGTTTCGCCGGCGGCGCCGCGCACGGTTTGGGCCGGCGTTCGACTGCGGTTCGACTGAAAGCCGTTCGAACGCGTCAATGCGGAACCGACGTTCGAGTCGATGTCCGCTGCGCGGTGTCGTGAACCGTCAACGTGACATCCGCGCGCGGCCGCGCGCAAGATGTTGAGATTCCGGATCGAGGTCGCCGCGATGCAAATGTCACGCTATCTGCTCACGCGCATCATGGCGGTCAGCGCGGTGATCCTGCTTGCCGGGCTGGCACTGGCGCTCTGGCGTGCGCAATACGATGTGCAGCGCGAAGAGCGCGGCGCGCTCGAGATCGTGCACCTGTTCGAGCATCTCTATGCGATCGAGAACGGTCCTGCGGGCGACATCGATGCGCACGTCGACGCACTGCGCCATATCAACCAGGGCGGCGACTTGCGCCACATCCAGCTCGATCTGCGCGACTCGGCCGGCATGACGCGCGTCGCGCTGCGCGACGCCGAGCCGTCGAGCGCGTTGGAGCGATGGTTCGCGTCGATCGTGCCGGGCATGCGCTCGGTCCGCGTCGATCCGTCGGGACCGTGGACGCTGCAGCGCGATGATGATGCGCATTTCGTCGCGACGCTGTCGCTCGATCCTTCCAGCGAGCAGCGCGAGGCGCTCGATAATCTGGTCGGCATGCTGGCGCGTGCTAGCCGGTTACGGCGTCGCGCTGTTGCTCGCGGTCTATTGGGCACTGCGCCGCACGCTCGCGCCGCTGCAGCCGATCCAGCACGCGATCGAACGGTATGAGCGCGACGATTTCGCGTATCGGCTGCCGACGTTGCCGTTCGTCGAAATGGATCGCATCGCGCGCGCCCTGAATCATCTCGCCGCGACGTTGTCGAGCGCGCGCGAGGCGCGGCGTGTCGTCAGTCTCAAGCTGGTGTCTTCGCAGGAAGAAGAACGCGCGCGGATCGCACGCGAGCTGCACGATGAATTCGGCCAGACGCTGACCGCGATGCGCGCGGACGTGGCCTGGCTCGCGCATCACGCGGCAGCGATGCCGGAACTTGGCGAAATCATCGGCGGCCTCGCGCGGCACTGCGAGCGCTTCCACGGCCAGGTGCGCGATCTGTTGCGTGAACTGCGGCCGCAGAACAGCGATGCCGGCGCGGGCGGCGTTCCGCTGCGGCGGTTGCTCGAGGATCTCGTGCAAAGCTGGCGCGAACGACCGGGCCAGCGCGCGGATTACTCGTTGAGCTACGAGCTCGGCGAGCGCGATGTGCCCGACGATCTTGCGCTCGTGCTGTATCGACTCACGCAGGAAGCGCTGACCAACGCGGCGCGCCACGCGGATGCCTGGCGCATCGGCGTTCGCGTCGGTGCGCGCGCGAGCGGCGGTGTCGAATGGTGCGTCGAAGACGACGGCGTCGGTCTCGACTCGACCGACCAGGCGCCGCATCGCGGCAACGGTCTCGCCGGCATGCGCGAGCGCGTGTGGGCGTACGGCGGCGAGATCGAGATGGGTCCGTCGGTGAGCGATGCGGAACGTCGCAGCGGCTTCCGCCTGCGCGCGTATTTCCCGGTGCCGTCGCGGGTCGACGCGTGAAACCTCAGTTCCGTCGCGTCTCCGGCAGGCAGAGTCGTGCGCGACGGCGTAGCGATACATGTCGAGCGATGAGCCGAGCCCGGTTTTTTGCCGGATCGACGTCTGATAATTCGCGATCGTCTTCGCGCTGAGGCAGCGCGACGCGGCGATGTCTTCGACATTACCGCCGCGCGCCAGCATCAGGAAAATTTCGAATTCGCGCGATGACAGGGCGTCGTGCGGCGTGTCCTTGCGCGCCGCGTCGGGCAACGCGCGCGCGACATCCGGCGAAACAGGCCGGCCGCCCGCGGCGACTTCGCGGACGGCCGCGACGAGCGACTCCGGCGCACTGCTTTTGGTGATGTAACCGGCGGCACCGATGCGTAGCGTCTGTGCAGCGAGATCGGCGCTCTCGTGCATCGTGAAGATGAGTACGCGTAGCGCCGGCACGCGCTGGCGCAGGCGCTGCAACGTCGCCAGACCGCCGTGGCCCGGCATCGTCAGGTCGAGAATCAGAACGTCGGCGGCATTCGACGAGAGCCAGCGATACGCGCTCTCGCCGTCGCCGAATTCGGCGACGATGCGCATGCGCTGGTCGAGCTCGAGCAGCCGGCGATAACCGGCGCGGACGACGGCGTGATCATCGGCGATCGCGATACGCAGCGGCGTCGCGATCGCGTCGTTCGGCCTCGCGCCTCGCGCGCTCGCGTTCGGCGAGCCGTCTTGGACCGACGTGGCCGGAACAGGAGATTGCATGAGGAAGGGCGTATCCGTCGCGTTCGGCGGATACGCGCCCTCAACCGATGTCAGGCCTTGAGAACGCCCGAAGCCTTGGCGATATGCGTCGCGATCGCATCCATCAGCGTCGGCGACAGGCAGTCGTACGGCTCGAGCCCGAGCTCCTTGATGCGGCTGCGCACTTCGCCCATGCGGCTGGGCGGAAAGCCCGATTCGATGATCGAAGAAACGAACGCGGCGAACTGCGGTTCCTGCCAGCCGGTCTGCGGCGAAAGCTCGGTGTGGATGAAGTCGAGCCCGTAGAACGGATGCTTGGTGTTCTCGATGCGGCCGTACATGTGCACGCCGCAACCGGTGCAGGCGTGACGTTGAATCGTCGCGCTGGGATCGACCACCTTGAGCTTGTCGGCGCCTTTGGTCACGCTGACCTTGTCGCGCGGCACCACTGCGACGACCGAGAAGTTCGCACCTTCCGGTTTCCAGCATTTGGTGCAGCCACAAGCGTGGTTGTGCGCGCTTTGCGATTTCACCGAGACTTCGACGGCTCCGCATTTGCACTGGAGCGTTCCGCCCGCGAAATCCTTCGAACCGGGTTTGATGCCCTTGTCGACGGTCGGATGGATGTTGACGGCCATTTTTTCACCTCACCTTTTGAACAGTGCGGCCAGGGAGGGCCGCTTCTTGATCTCCGCGATCGTGGACGATCGACAAGAGACCCCCTGCGCGGCACGCCCGCGCGGCGCGCACCTCTTAATATCGGATCACCGAACGGATCACCTTGCCTTCGTGCATCAGATCGAAAGCATGGTTGATCTGATCGAGCGGCAGCACCTCGGTTATGAACTCGTCGATCTTGAGCTTGCCGTTCATGTAGTTGTCGACGTAGCCCGGCAGCTGCGTGCGGCCTTTGACGCCGCCGAACGCCGAGCCGCGCCAGACGCGACCAGTGACGAGCTGGAACGGACGCGTCGATATTTCCTGGCCCGCGCCGGCAACGCCGATGATCGTCGATTCGCCCCAGCCCTTGTGGCAGCACTCGAGCGCCGAGCGCATGACCTTGACGTTGCCGATGCACTCGAACGAATAATCGACGCCGCCGTCGGTCATGTCGACGATGACCTGCTGGATCGGCGTGTCCTTGTAATCGGCCGGATTGACGAAATCCGTCGCGCCCATCGCCTTGGCCATTTCCCACTTCGACGGATTCATGTCGATCGCGATGATGCGCGCGGCCTTGGCCATCACCGCGCCTTGCACGACCGCGAGGCCGATGCCGCCGAGACCGAACACTGCGACCGTCGAACCCGGCTGCACTTTCGCCGTATTGAGCACCGCGCCGATGCCGGTGGTGATGCCGCAACCGAGCAGGCAAACCTTGTCGAGCGGCGCCTTCGGATTGATCTTCGCGAGCGCGATTTCGGGCACCACGGTGTATTCGGAAAACGTGCTCGTGCCCATGTAGTGCAGGATCTGCTTGCCGTCCTTGGAGAAACGCGACGTGCCGTCCGGCATCAAGCCTTTGCCTTGCGTGACGCGAATCGCCTGGCAGAGATTGGTCTTGCCGGATTTGCAGAACGCGCACGCACCGCATTCGGGCGTGTAGAGCGGAATCACATGGTCGCCGGGTTTGACGCTGGTCACGCCCGGGCCGACTTCCTGCACGATGCCGCCGCCTTCGTGGCCGAGAATGACCGGGAACATGCCTTCCGGATCGGAACCGGACAGCGTGAACGCATCGGTGTGGCACACGCCGGTCGCGACGATCTGCACGAGAACTTCGCCGGCTCGCGGCGCGGCGAGGTCGACCTCTTCGATTTCGAGAGGCTTGCCGGCCGCCCATGCGACTGCTGCTCTGGTCTTCATTGCTCAGGATCTCCTAGGAATTCCATTCGTCTCCGGCGAGCATCGCTCCTCCTGTCACAACCGGCGCGACCGGACTGCGCAAGAGTCGGTTGGACCCGCGCGAGTCGCGCGCCATGCGGAAAAAGTGTACGGCGCGAGCGACCGGATGCCTGCTGGGAAGGCAATCTGCATGCCACCAAAAAACAAAGCGTAACTTACCGTTTTTCAAGGCTTTATTGGCGCTCCGGCGGCGTATTCCGCACTCGTTTCGGCGCACCGGTGAAACGGAAATGGAACAGCTGTTCCAGATGGCGACGCAGCTCGCGGATTTCTATCCGGCGCGTTGCCTCATTGGGGAATTATCACACCCCAAGGCAATTCGCCGACCGGGATTTCCTTGACCACGGCGAGTGCGGCGGTATCGATCACGCTGACGCTGTTCGATCGTCCGTTCGCAACGTAGAGCTTCTTGCCATCCGGCGTCAGCGCCATGTTCCACGGGCGCTTGCCGACCGGGATTTCCTTGATGACCTTGTCGGTCGCGACGTCGATCACCGAAACGCTGCCGGCACCGCCATTGGCCGCATAGACGCGCTTGCCGTCGCGACTGACGGTGACGCCGGCCGTGCGCAGCGCGGTCGGAATGCTCGCGATCTTCTTGCGTGACGGAAGATCGACGACATCGACCGTATTGGCGGATTCCTGCGCGACGTAGACGTGCGATGTGCCCGGCACGAACGCCGCACCGCGCGGATGGCCGCTGGTCGCAATCGTCGCCGACCGACTTCTTCTGCTTGAGATCGATGACGTCGAGATTGTCCGAACCTTCGTTGCTGGTCAGCAGCAGCGCGGCGTCGGGCGCGAACTCGCAGTGCTCGGGATTGTGGCCCTGTGTCGGAATGCGCGTTTCGATCTTGAAGGTCTTGGGATCGATCAGCAGCACTTTGTGCTGGCCTTCCGCGCATACCGCGAGCAGATCGCCGCGTGGCGACAGACGCACGCCTTCGGCATCCTCGCCGATGTCGACGCTATGTTTCACCGAATCGGTGGCCGGATCGATCGCGATGAGTTTGTTGCGCTCGGCATCGACGACGTACAACACATCACCTTTCGAATCGGAGTCGATCGCCTGCAATCGCTTGCCGAGCGAGCCGCTTGCGGAGAGCGTGCGCGTGACCGTGTCCGTCGCGGTATCGATCACCGAGATCGTGCCGCTTTTCTGGTTCGGAACATAAGCGAACGGCGCGGCGATGGCCGGCGCGCCAATGAACGCCAAGATGAGCGCGCAGGCGAGCGCCGCTCCATGGAATCGCACGAGGCGGCGCAGGGAAACAGCGCCGGGATTCATTGCGCAATGCATCGACACGCCGACCTCCAGTTCATCGCCGCTTGTGTTCATATGACCTTTCCCGGCGGCGCGGGTTCACCATGCGCCGATTTCGCGAGCCAGTCGTCGCGGGCCGATCTGTCGCGGCCCGATCGTCGCCGACGCGTTCGACCGGCAGCGGGTTTTTCCCGCCGCCGGTTCGACGCGTGGCGCGTGACGTCAGCGCAGTTCCGGCGGCGTGCCGTACTTGTACTTCGGATCGGCGTTAGGACTGTACTTGGAACGCACGAAAGTCAGGATCTTCCAAAGTTCGTCGCTTGACTTGATCAGCATGCCGAAAGGTGGCATCGGACCGACCACGTTCTCGCTGCCGTGGCGGCTGTAGCCTGCCTTCTGCAGCTCAACGGAGCCAAGCGTGACGAGGCGGAACAGCGTGTCGTCGTCACCTTCGTAGACCCAGACGTCGTTGGTCAACGGAGGACACATCCCGCCGCCGCCGCCGCCGCCGTGGCAGCCATTGCAGCTGTAGCCGAGGAAAATCTTCTCGCCTTGCGCGACGATGTCGGCCTGGCTGTCGTTGTACGGATTCTTGAGCTGGCCTTTCGGCGTCTGCTTGACCAGGTCGGGCGGCGTGATCTTGGTGTAGTCGATCTTGGCGCCGCTGTTCGCGGCGTCCGCCTTCGGGGGATCGGCGGCCGTAGCCGACTCATGCACGCAAATCGCCGCAGCGAGCGCCAGTGCGGCGACGGCGCCAACACTCAAAACTTTCTTCAGCACAGCCATCTCCTTTTGATCCAACGCCCTCAAATGTTGGACATCGAGGTCATTCACGAAAACGATTGTCGACCAGTTGCCTTAAGAGTCGATGACCGCCGATACAAGTTCGTTCGAGCCGCAAAGGTAGCGCCAGCGCGATCGAGCGTGGGCAACCTCGGCGCTCACGATTTGTCGCCCGGCTTCTGCGTCGCCTGCTTGAGCAATTTCGCGACCTCGTCGGCGTTGTTCGACTCGGCGATCTTCAGCGCCGTGCGACCGTCCTCGCTCTTGAGGCTCGGATCGGCACCGGCCTTCATCAGCATCGAGGCGATGTCAGAACGATTGGCGGCGGCCGCGATCATCAGCGCGGTTACGCCACCCGGGTTCTTCGCGTTGACGTTGGCGCCCTTGCCGATGAGCCGCTCTGCGATGTCGACCGATCCGGCCGTCGCGGCAAGCATGAGCGGCGTGTAGCCGCCCGCGCCGACCGGGTGATTGACGTCGGCGCCGGCATCGATGAGCTCGGCGGCCGCCTTCTGCTTGTTGTTCTGTGATGCGATCGCGAGTGACGTGAGTCCGCTCGCCTCGCGCGTGAGCTCGAGCTGCGCGCCGTGCGCGATCAAGAATTTCGCGAGATCGGCATCGTCGGTCCAGGCCGCGTACATGAGCGGCGTCCAGCCCGAAAGATCGGTCGCGTTCGGATCGGCCTTGTGCTCGACAAGGTACGTCGCAATGGGCCCGTAGCCGAAGCGCACCGCATTGCCGAGGGCGGTGTAGCCGTCACCGTCGCGCGCGCTGGCGTCGGCGCCGTGCTCGACGAGATACGTCACGCGCACCGGATCGTTCGCGATGACCGCGTTGCCGAGCTCGGCGTTCGGATCTGCGCCCTGCGCGAGCCACTTCTTCAGGTCGGCGAGACTCGCCTTCGGCTCGTCGTTCGCCGCCGTCTGGGTCTGCGGCGCGGCCGGCTTGTACGGACCATGCGAGGGGAGGTTACCATCGATGATGCAGTCGTCGCACTTCACGAGCGGCACGCCGTATTCGACCAGGATCGCGCGGATCTTGTCCTTGCTGTCGCGCATCGCCTGCTCGATGAGGGGCTTGATTTCCGGGCGTCCTTTCGGCGTCGCCATCGCCATGTCGAACTCGAGAGGAATGCTGTCCTCCATCAGATTCACCGGCTGGATGACGAGCGGCGCCTTCTTGATCGCCTTGAAGTAGCCGGCCATCGGTCCCCACACAGCGGCCATGTCGAGTTTCTTGTCGACGACCTGCTGCACCGAATACGACGGTTGATCCTGGGGCACCAGGTCGCCGTCGTGCGAGAGATACTGGATCACGGTGTTCTGCATGATGCCGTGCTGCGCCAGCGCCTGACGGATCGCGGATACCTGATAAACGCCGATGCGCAATTTATCCAGTTTCGGATCATCGAAATTCTTGATGACGAAGCCAGAGTCCTGGCGATAGACGAGCACAAACGTCGAGCGGTACAGCGGCGTCGTCATCTCCGCGCCGTCCGTGTCGTCGGTCATGTCCATCCACAAATCGCAGTTGCCTTCGCCGATCGTCGTGCGCATCAGCGCGCGCTCGAACGACGGGCGCCAGTAGTACTGCACCTGGGTGCCGAGCGACTGAGCCAGTACGTCGGCGATCTTGTTCTGGAAGCCTTCCTGTTTGTTGTTCGACAGCGGCATGTTGCCCGGGTCGGCGCAGACACGGAGCGATCCGAGCTTGGGGGCCCCGGCGGCCGATGCGTTGGCGGCGAATGCCGCAAGCGAGAGTACGAATGCGTTGCGGAGTATCGTCTTCATCGGCACACCTCTCATTCCGGAATACTCCTTGGACAGCGGGGATGTTGCTGAATTCCGTGCCCGCGCACCATAGGAGGAATTCCGGCGCTGATGCGCGCGGACGACGCAAGGCGGAGCGAAAAACGCCCGGCACCAACGGCGCCGGGCGTTCAGTCAAACGGACAACAACAACCAATCCATCAAGCGATCACATGCCCGCGCCCGCGGTCGGGCTGTCCGGGGTCTGGCCGCCGATGCGGAACGTGTACAGCTCGCCGCCCTGCGGAATGTGATTGAGGCCCGCGGCCTTCGTCATCGCCGTCGCGCCGATCGCACCGAACTTGTCGTTGAGATCGAGGCCTGCCGTAACCGGCAAGCCGATCCAGCCGCCGATGCCCGCAAAGACCGAGATGTATTCCTTGCCGCCGACCGACCAGGCGATCGGATTGCCGATGATGCCCGAGCCGAGCTTGCGCGACCAAAGGATCTTGCCGGTCGAACGATCGACCGCGCGGAAGTCGCCGCCGAGGCTGCCGTAGAACACGAGGCCGCCGGCCGTCGTCAGCGTGCCGCCCCAGTTGGGATACTGGTCAGGCACTTCCCACTCGGTCTTGCCGGTGACGACGTTGAACTTCTTGATCTTGCCCGTCACGCCCGGCTTCTCGGGATACATGAAGACGTTCGCGAACACGTACACGGTGCCCTGCTGCGTGTGCGAGCGCTCCTGCGGATTCAACTCCATGCACCAGTTGTTGGTCGGCACATAGAAGTTCGCGGGATCCATCGGATCGACCGACGCCGGCTGCTGGTCCTTGCCGCCCATCGCGGACGGACACGCCTGCGTGTTCTTCTGCGGCAGCAGCGGCGAGTGCTCGGCGACCTTGACCGGACGGCCGGTCTTCATGTCGACCTTCTCGGCCCAGTTGACCGTCACGTACTTGTGGGCGCGCAGCAGCGTGCCGTCGGTACGATCGAGGACATAGGCGAAGCCGTTGCGGTCGAAGTGGACGAGCGCCTTGTGCTTGTTGCCGTCGACGTCGAGATTGTCGACGAGGATGTTCTCGTTGATGCCGTCATAATCCCACTGGTCGAACGGCGTCATCTGATACGCCCACACGGCTTCGCCGGTATCGACGTTGCGCGCGAAGATCGTCATCGACCATTTGTTGTCCCACTGGCCGTTGTTGCACGCTTCGAACGTCTGCGGCTTGGCGCCGCAACGGAACGACGGGCTCCAGAGGCCCGGGTTGCCGGTCGAGTAATAGACGAGGTGCAGGTCCGGATCATACGAATACCAGCCCCATGCCGCACCGCCGCCGCGCTGCCATTCGTCGCCCGGATACGTGTGGATACCGAGGTCCTTGCCCGCGGTGCCGTATTCCGGATGCTTCTTGTTGGTGTTGGCGGTCAGGCAGACGTCTTTGTCGGTGCCGTTCGATTGGCATTCCCATACTTTCTTGCCGTCGGCGAGCGCGTAGGCCGTGAAGCGGCCGCGCGCGGCGAATTCGTCGCCGCCGAAACCAATCAGGACCTTGTCGTTCGCGATGATCGGCGCGGGCGTGATCGTCTCGCCCTTGTCCGGATGGGCGTGCTTGACCACCCACGCTTCCTTGCCGGTCTTCGCGTCGAGCGCGATGACATAGCCGTCCAGGGTGCCGAACACGAACTTGCCGTCCGCATACGAACCGCCGCGGTTGACCGTGTCGCAGCATGCGCGCGGCACCGCGGATTCATCGCGGCCGCTCGTCTTCAGATAGCTCCACACCTGCACCGGATGATCCGGATCGGAGACGTCGAGCGCCTGCACGATGTTGCACTTCGACATCTCGGGGCAGCCCGAGATCATGAACAACATCGGCTTGCCGCCGACATCGTTGATGATGAGAGGCTGGCCCTCGTGACCGCGCAGCGCGCCGGTCGATTGCGCCCAGGCGAACTGCAAGTCCTTGACGTTTTCGGCGTTGATGTCCTTGAGCGCGCTGTAGCGTTGCAGCATCAGGTTACCCGCGGGCGCGGCCCACTGGTTTGCATCCTTGAAGCGGGCGAATTGCTCGGTATCGGACGAGGCCATCGCTACGCTACAGGTTCCAAGCAGCGCTGCAGCAGCGCAGTACGCTTTGACTCGATGTTTCGCTGTAAGCCAACTCATCTTTGATTCTCCTCCTGCATGGGTCGGTAGTACTTCCGCGGCGACGCGAAAGCAGCCGGCGAACAGTCATCAGCCTGTGTTTCTACGCTTGCGTGGCCATGGGTTCGCGAAATTTTTCTGGAAGCCGAAGTTCTGGACATCCGCGCATGCCACAGGCGCCGGTCCACTCGAACGATGCCGGATCGGTCTGCGATGCGCCTCTATCTACTGCAGCGCTTGTGCCAAATACACGTTAAGGAGAAAAACTCACTCACATCAATCGATTGCAAATTGCTGCGGCGCAACGATTTTTTTCGAGTGTTCCACAGGCGGAACACCACGGGCGGAGGCGATGCACCGGGCTTGGCATAGCACAGGCTGAGGCCGCTCTCGGTGGCGGCGGACGATCGAGGAGGAATTCGAAGAACGTGCGGCGCGTGAATGCGCATGCGCAAGTCGTGTGGAGCGCGGAAAAACCGAGCGGCAGAACGGCAGCGGCCGGAACCGGCCGCTGCGTGCCAGAACAACCCTTTGCGCGACTCAGTCGATTTCGAATGACTGCAGATCTACCGGCGTTGTCACGGTGATCGATCCGCTCATGCCAACGCCGCCGGGGCCGCCGTGGATTTCGCAGTAGAACGGAATCGTGCCGGCCGTCGGAAATGTGACCGTCGCGGTCCATGCGGACGCGCTAGGCGTGCCGTTGCCGCCCGCGCCATCGCAACCGTTTGCGCAGCGGAAGTTCGTCACCGAACCCGCGTCCGAGCGGACGTTGTGCGGCGCCGTGCCGCCCGCGTAACTCCATGTGACCGTGTCACCCGCGGCGATGCTCAAGGTCGACGGCGAAAAAGTGAGTCTGCCGTTGGCACCGACGGTAATCGCGTGATTGGTTGCAAACGAACTCGCCGAAAACAGGCCGAACGCCGCCACAATGCCGAACGTTATTGTCTTGCGTGATGCAAAGCGCATGATCCTTACTCCATTTCTTGCGGCCCGCGACTTCCCCATCGCGAACGATGACCCTCGAATCTCGGCTCGTGGATTAGACGCAGCCGATGTTTAACGCGTTGCTGAAGAGCGATCGCAATTCGCTTCCGCTCCAGCGCCCGGACCCGCGCGTCCCGAAACACGCCGACCGAGCGAATGGCCCAGAAAACATGGGGTTAGCTGTCGCTCGCAGAGACGAGACGACTTCTGCCTTGATCGATTTGTACACAGATAGAAAAAACCGTTATGCATGAGCGGGGCAAATCACGGACCCGATTCGATCCACGCGGCGACCGCTTTGATTGCGTCCTCATCGAGCGTCCGCGCGACCGGCGTCATGACGCGATCGCTGCTCGATGACAGATGCTTGCCCTCGCGGAAATCCTTGAGCCGCTGCGCGATGTAATCGGCGTGCTGTCCGCGCAGCATCGGATAGGTGCGGTAGCTCGCGTCGTTCGCCGCCCATGCGTGTCCTTCGCCGCCGGCACCGTGACAACCCTGGCACGGCGGAATTCCCAGCGACGGATCGCCGTCGCGATACAACACGCTGCCGCGTTCGGAACTCGCCGAATGCGCAGCCGAGCCAGGCGACGCTGCCGGCAACGACGCGAACCATGCGGCGAGATCGCGCAGCGTCGCGTCGTCGAGGTTGGCAACCTGCGAGGTCATCGGCGACTCCGGCCGCGCCTCGCGCTTGAACTCGACGAGTTGCCAGTAGAGATATTCCGCGCGCTGGCCGGCGAGATTCGGAAACATCGAAGCCGGCGAAATTCCGTTCGCGCCATGGCACGCGCTGCACACGGCCGCTTTCTGCTTGCCTGCATTCGCATCGCCCTGCAGCGGTGCGATGCGGCGCAGATCGACGAAGTCGGACGCAGCGCCCGACGCTGCGGTCGTGGCGAGTAATGCCGTGGCGCAGACGATGCTAGCGATCGAGCGATGGAGACGGGTCATGGCGCGCTCCTCGCTACAACTCGATGTTCAACAGGAGGCCGACGAGATTCGCGCTGTAACTCTGCGGACCGCCGTCGGTGTAGACGCGATGGTCGATGACCTGTCCGTTCGCGAAACCGGAGTAGTGCCAGTCGTCGATGTGACCGCGTTCGTAGTAGTCGAACACACGCAGCGAGGCGCGCTGCACGATCGGAATCGTCGCGCCGATCGTGAGGCCGCTGACGTGATAGGTCATCGGCGGAAATGCGCTGTTGGGCACCAGGCCATCGGCGAAATACGCGAGCGCGACAGGCGATGCAAACGTGTACGTCGTCAGGCCGCGCGAATAGATGAAATTCCAGCCAAAATCGAAACGCACGCGACCGAACTGCTGCGTCAGCGTCGCGCCCGCGTTGTGGTTCCGCTCGCTGTCCTTGGCCCACCAGCGACCGTCGGCGGGGTAGGTCTGGCCGCCGAGCGTCGGATCGCTGCCGAACTCGAGATCGTTGACGTTGGCCATGTGCAGCGTCGAACGATCGAAACCGTAATAGAGGCTCGCGTTGGTGAGCGCCGACGGCTGCCATTCCCACTGCAGCGCCACGCCGACGGTGTCGTAGCCTTGCCGGCCGAGCACGGCGTCGTAATTGTTCCAATCGCTGCGCACGGACGCGCTGAAGGTCATGTCGTCGCGCGGAGCCACGGTCGCCATCAGGTCGGCCTTGCTTTCGTCGCGGCTCGCCACGTCGTACTTGCGCAACGCATCGACGGTGTAAGGAAGGAGCCCGCCTTGCGGCGTGACGAAACCCGGCAGGCTCGACGAAAACGCGAACTCGTACGGATCGAAGTTGTAGGTGTCGCCGGTCTGCTTGAGAAAGGTGACGTTGGCGCGGAACGTCAGCCAGTCGAGCGCGCGATTGACCCAGGTCAGTTTGATGCTGTTGTCATCGACTTCGCTGCGCTCGCGGTTGCCGGGCTCGAAGCGGCTGTAGGTATACGTCGCGCCGAGCGTGTCGTGCACACCGATTTTCCAGTCGGCGCCGATGTTGGCGTCGATCGTCTGCAGGTCGAGCGGAATGCTGCTGATTTGCGTGTAATTCGACGCCTGCGTGAGCGGATCCCATAAACCGACTTCGCCGGGCACGATGCTGCCCTGCGCGCCGTTTTCGTTGATGAATCCGAATTGGCCGGTCAGCGGGTTGTAGGCGGTGTATGCGTTGCGATAGTCCTCGCGGTTGAAACGCAGGCCGCCGCGCACGCTGATATCGGACGTCGGTTGCAGCACGATGCGAGTGTCGACGCAGCGTCGTGTCGATGCTCATGTCCGCGTTCTTGCGCGACAGCGCGTCCGGCGTATTCCATTTCGCGCAATCGAAGAGATACGGATTTTGCGGCCCGAGACCGCTGCCGTCGAGATCGATGCCGAACACGCCCCGGCAATCGATCGGCGCGATCAGCGCATCGTTCTGCGACATGCGTCCGCCGGACGCGGTCAGCGAGAGCTCGCCGTTCATCGGCAGCTTGCGCGTGAATGTCGCGCGCAGATTGTTGTAGTCGTTGTCCGGTTCCGTCGCCATCTGGCCCTGAAACAGCGGCGCAGACGTCGCACCCGGCGGTCACCGGCGACAGCGAGAACGGCGATTGGTACGTGTAGCGCGTATAGCGGTCGCGATAGAACGAACCCTGATAACCGAAGTCCATGCGCCAGACCGGTCCCGCGTAGCGGAACCCGCCGTTGACGTTGATCGTCGAATCGTCGATCGGCTTCACCGTTTCGAGCACACCGCCGTTGTCCGGGAACGGATAATTGAAGAAGAACGGGCCGCCGTACGGTCGCGCGCCCTTGCGTTGCTCGTCGGTGACATTCGCATACGCGGTCCATTGCGGCGTCAGGTACATGCTGAAGCCGAGACCTTGCTTGTCGCGTTTGACCGAAAGCGTGCGTTCGGGTGTCGCCGCCGAGACGGCCGCGACTTCGGCCGACGTGCTGGCGCCCGGCGTGAGACTCGAAGGCAGCGTCAGGTTGTTCGTGCCGACGCCGTTCCAGATCGGTCGCGCGGTGTTGGTCAGCTCGTTCGGCACGTCGCGCAGAAACGCCTGGATCTTGTAGCTGCCGGCGCGGCCGAACACGGCCTGGTAATACTCGTCGTCGTCGCTGATGCGACTCGCGCGCACGTTTGCGTAGGTGCCGTCGTCCGGACGTTCCCAGGTGTAATCCAGGAGCCCGAGGATCAGGCCGCTGTCCCAATGCACGTAGCGGTTCCACAGCGCGTTGTCGTCGTCGCCGCCGGTCGCGACGGCGCCGATCTCAAGAATGCCGTACGACTGCCATTCGCCGTGATCGGAGACTTCGGGCGGCTCGGCGGGGCACATGTACAGATTGCCCGTCGGCGAACGATGCTGACCGGCGGTCAGCCACGACGTGCCGCGCTCGTCAGTCTCCTGTGTCGCGGTGCCTGCGGTGGGATCGAGTTTGTTCGCGTGCCAGCTGTCGACGCCGACGCCGGTGTCGGCATTGACAGCGGGGCAGGCGAATGCCAATGCGAACGCCGCGCTCACGCCTACGAAGAAGATGGGATTCGAGATTCGGGATGGCATCGCCGCGACGCTTTCACGATGCCGAATCCCCAATCCAGAATCCCGGTTTTTTCCGCGCCTCAACGAAGTCGTAAGGCCCGATAGAGGAAGTGAATAGGTAATCATCACGTCCTCCCGCTACTCGTGGAACTTCGGACCCGACGGCGCATTCGAGCCGTGGATATTCGCGTGGCAGGTGATGCAGCCGCGACCCATGATGCGTTCGTCCGGATGCGCGCCGCTCGCGAGCGATTGCGGCGTCTGCAGATCGTTCGGGTGCCGCGTCGAGCTGTGGCACTGCTGGCACAGGAACGGAATCGGCGTGACCAGCAGCGAGGCCTGGTTCGAGCCGTGCGGCGTATGGCAGTTGAGGCAGTTCTCGCGCACCGGCGGGTGTTCGAACAGGAACGGTCCGCGCTTTTCCGCGTGGCACTGATAGCAGGTCTCGTTGACCGTGTTGGTCTTCAGCAGCGGATTGGTCAGCGAACCGTGCGGGTTGTGGCAGTCGTCGCAGCTCATCTGGCCTTCCGGCAGCGGCATGTGCGAGCGCCGGTTGAACTGCATGCGGATGTCCGTGATGACATTGCGCGCAGGTGTCGTTGATCGATGCCTTCGCGAGCAGACCCTCGACCGAAAATTTCGCCATCGGGTTGTGGCAGTCGCTGCACGAAAGTCCGTTGCGCTGATGCACCGAACCGAGCCAGTGATCGCGCGGTCCGCCTTCGTGGCAGGTCAGACAGGTCTTCGTCTGCGTTTCGATCGGCGTTCCCGAATTCTTCGTGTAGCCGATGATCAGGCCCTTCCCGGTCGGCTGCTGTGCGTGCGCAGAGCCCGGACCGTGGCAGGTTTCGCAGACCGGAATATTCGGATCGGACTTGTTCGCCGCATGCAGGCCGAGCGCGTGCAGCGTGTGCGTGAAGTGCTCGCTCTCGAGCTGATGGCACGTGATGCAGACTTTCTCGCCGACCGGATGCGCAGCGGGCGCGCCCGGGTTCGTGGCGACGACGGCGTTGGCAAATCCCGGCGCCGCGAGCAGGCGCTGCACGTCCTGATGCGCCTGGTCGCCCGAGAGGTTCGATGCGGGCAGCTGGCTCGCAAGCTCCTCCCGCGTCTGCTGCGCGCACGCGCGCGTGGGCACGAGACACAACACCGACAGCGCGAATCCGATCGCGCTCATCGCGCACATCGCCGGGCTACGCAACGAGCCATGCCTCACTCCCCAGCCGATGACGGACGCGCGCAACAGCCCACGCATCCAGGCGCGCGGCCAGATAGTTGGACCGACCGGAGTCACACGTGAGCAACGCTCGCGAAGCGTGGACCGCATCGAGCGAGATCCTTCAGTTCGACCGATCGTGAGCCCTCGCTCGATCAGGCGATGTCTATCCCCGCGGGGAGCCTAGGCGCGGCCGCTCGAAGGGGTCAAGGCGGCGCTGAGTGAATTGCGTAGTGGTGGCGAAGCGAGCGAGCGCCGCATCGCATCGAATTACTGTGTGCCGCGATGCCGCCCGCGCCACGGCGCGTAGAACGCTCGGAGTCGCGCCAGATCGTCGCCAAGGTCCGTGCCGGGTTCGAACAGCGGCCCGATGCCGATCGTGCGCGACGGATAGTCGAAGTAGATCGGCAGGATCGGCACGCCGGCGGCGCGGGCAATGTGCCAAAAACCATTTTTCCACTGGGTCACATGCTTGCGCGTGCCTTCCGGCGCGATGCCGAGCCATAGACGTTCGTGGTCGGCAAACCGCGCGGCCATCTGTCTGACCACGCCGTTCGCGGTGTCACGCTCGATCGGGATGCCGCCGACCCGACGCAGGGCCCAGCCCAGGGGGCCGACGAAGATCTCGCGTTTGGCGATGAACGAAATGTCGGCGCCGAGCGCGCTGCGACACAGAAGACCCCACACGCCGTCCCACCACGACGAATGCGGCGCTGCGATCAGCACCAGCTTCGGACGGTCCGGCAGCGCGCCGACCAGACGCCATCCGCTCGCGCTCAGCAGCCAGGCGCACAGCCGGCGCCACGAACTGCGCCGGAACTGCGGCATTGACGGCGGCAGTGCCGGCAGCGTGGTCGCCGCGCTCACTCGTGGTCCCAGCCGCGCGACGAGCGCGTACGCTTGATCGTCGATCGGTTCTTCTTGCCTTCGATGCGGCGTTCCTTCGAGGCACGCGTCGGTTTGGTCGCGACGCGCCGTTTTGGAACATGCATCGCCGCTTCGACGAGCGCGGCAAGACGCGCGCGCGCATCCTCGCGATTCTTCGCCTGATCACGAAACCGATTGGCCTGGATCACCAGCACGCCATCCGCGGTCAGCCGTCGATCGCGCCGCGCCAGAAGGCGCGCACGGACCGCGTCGGGCAGCGCACGCGAGCGGGCCACGTCGAAGCGGAGCTCGACGGCGCTCGCGACCTTGTTGACGTTTTGTCCACCCGGACCTGCCGCACGCACGAAGCGTTCGATCAGCTCGTGTTCCGGGATCTCGATGGTGTCGCGGATCGATGGCATCGGCGCATTCTAACGGCGCCCGTGCGGACTCCGCAGGCGATAACCAGCATCGCATGCGGCCGGCGCGCGAACATGCGCGCGCCGGCCGTTCGCCGATTACTGGCTCTTGGCCGGAGCGGGCGCCGGAGCCGGCGCTTGCTGCGAAGCCATCTGACGTGCCATCTCCAGCGTGCGCTGCACATTGTTGGAGATCATTTGCGCCTGCTGGCTGTTGCCGTTCTGCTGGATCATCGCGATGCGCGTGCGCAATTGCTCGATGCGCTTGTCGCAGAAGCTCGCGTAGCGCGCGATCGGCTGCGTCGTTTCGCCGTTGGCGGCGGCCTGCTTGGCTTTCTGGCAGTAACCGTCGAGCTCGCCCACCGCGGCAATCGTCGCGGTCAGGTCGACCGGCACGCTGGGCGGCGCATTCGGCGCCATCAGTCCCGGCGGCGGCTGGTCGTGCGACGACGGCATCGGCGACTGGCCCACCGTGGCCGCGCGGTGTTCGCTGAGCAGTGCAACCGCTCGACGTACCGACGGCGGCGCGGATACGTCCTCGAACTTCATCTTGTCGGGATTGCGCGCCGCGTCGGCAATCCAGCTGTCCAGACGCTGCCGGCACATTTTCTTCGCCGCTTCGCCGGTCGTGACCGCCGGCAACGTCGCCGAGAGCTCGACGTCGCCCGACCACGCGCGCAGACAATTGACCGCGGCCGGATCCAACGGCGCCTGCGGATCCGTTGCCGATGCGCGCTCGACCCGCAGCAGTTGCGTGAGCTGCATGTCGCTCGGCGTGTGCGTGCGACTACACGCCGTCATTCCGGCGATGCAGGCCGCCGCGAGGGCGATGAGTGCAATGCGATCCTGATTCATTCCGATTCCTCCATCATTCGAAAACGAGTCGATTCATGTTTTGCGCAGCGCCACGATCAGCGCGACCAGGCCGGCACCGATCGCGACGATCGGCACGAGGCGCATTGCGGGAGACGAGGGCGCCGAAAACGACACCACCGCGGCGAGCATGCCAGAGACAAGCAACGCCCCTGCCAGCGCCAGCAGCACGGCCATCCGCTGACCGCGCCGCGCGCGCTGCTCGATCGCCTTCAGATCGTCCGAGGCAATGCGAAGTTCCAGCTTTCCGCGGGTTGCCAGCACCAGATAATCATGCACCAGCTGCGGCATGTCCGGCGCGGCCGCGAGCCATTCCGGGACGCGCCGGCGCAGTGCCTTCAGCACCGCGCGGGGGCCGTGGCGTTCCCGCCAGATGCGTTCCAGCACCGGTTTTGCCGTGGCCCAGATGTCGATGCGTGGATGCAGAAGCCGCCCGACGCCTTCGATATTCAGCAAGGTTTTCTGCAGCAGGATCAGCTGCGGCTGCAGGGTCAGCTCGTAGCGCCGCGCCATCTGGAACAGCTTGAAGACGACCTCGGCCAGCGAAATCTCGGCCAGCGGTCGCGTGAAATACGGCTCGCAGACCGTGCGCACGGCCGCCTCGAGCTCGTCCAGCCGCGCATTCGCGGGCATCCAGCCGGCGCGGACATGCAGCTCGGCGACGCGACGGTAATCCTGCTTGAACAACGCCAGGAAATTCTCGGCGAGCCAGTACTGATCCTCGTCCGGCAACGTACCCATGATGCCGAAATCGAGCGCGATGAAACGCGGATCGGCCGTGCGCGCCGGATCGACCCAGATATTGCCGGCGTGTGCATCGGCGTGGAAGAAATTGTCGCGGAACACCTGCGTATAGAAGAGGCGCACGCCTTTCTCGGCGAGTCGCTACGCGATCGATGCCGGCCGCGTCGAGCGCGGCGAGATCGTCGACCGGAATGCCGCGCACGCGCTCGAGCGTCAGCACGCGCTCGTTGGTGTGCGACCAGATCACTTCGGGCACGTAGAGATCGTTCGAGCCGAGAAAATTGCGCCGCAGCAGCGACGCGTTGGCGCCTTCGCGCTGCAGGTCGAGCTCGTGGGTCAGCGTCGTCTCGATCTCGTCGACGATTTCGCGCGGCCGGATCTTGTCGGCGTGCGGATGAAAGCGCTCGACCGACGCCGCGATCGCGCGCAGCAGCGCAACGTCGTCGTTGACGCGCGCATGAATATCCGGCCGCAACACTTTGACCACGACTTCGCGACCATCCTTCAGTGTCGCCGCATGCACCTGCGCGATCGATGCGGAGGCGAGCGGTGTACCGTCGAACGTCGCATAACGCGCATCGATGCGCGCACCGAGCGCGCTCTCGATCGCCGCGCGCGCGATGTCCTCGGGAAACGGCGTGACACGGTCCTGCAGCGTGGTCAGCTCGTCCGCCACATCGGTCGGCAGGAGATCGCGTCGCGTCGACAGGATCTGTCCGAACTTCACGAAGATCGGACCGAGCTCGGTCAGCGCCATCACCAGACGCGCGCCGCGCGTCGCATGCGCGATATCGCCGCGCGGACGCGGCAACAAGATGCGCACGAGTTTCAGCGGGCGATACAGATGCGCCGCGTCGACCAGATCGTCGAGCCGGTAACGAACCAGCACCGCCGCGATCCGCAGCAGGCGCGGAACCTGTCGCAGCGGCGTCACGCGGTCGGTTTCCCGCTCGGCGCGGCGAGACGCCGGACGCGCGCTTCGAGCCGATCCGCGCGCTCGCGCAACGCGTCGACTGCGTCCAGAAACGCCTCGACTTCGGCTTTCGCGGCGATGTCGCGGCTTTCTTCGCTGAGGTATTCCGCAGCGTCCTGCGCGAACGCGCGCGCGGAATCGCGCACGCCCGCGAGCGCGCGTCGCACACCACGCGCGATCTGAAAACCGGCCACGTCGCCGAACAGCCGCGCGAACGCTTCGTCGAAGTCCGGCGCAAACCGCGAAGCGATGCGTTCGAGCCGACGCGCGAGCTCGGCATCGCCGGCCACGTCGACGCTCCCCGGCGCAACCGCACCTTCGCGACCGCGCGCGAGCGCGAAGCGCAACAGCGCGGAAGGCGTCGCCGCAACGCGAAGCGCGCTTTCGCCTTCGAACGACGGACCGATCTTGAGCCGATCGCCCGCGACCGCGATGCGCATCGCGAGCGGCGTGGTCTTGAATTCCAGCGTCAGCGCGCGGCCATCGAGAGGGCGCAACGACGCGCGCGTCTCCGGATCGAGATCGATCACGCGATCGAGCGCGGCTTCGAGCGCGCGGCCGAGCAGGCCCAGCACGGGATCGGGCCGACGCGATGCGGATGGGGCGGTCGATGCGGACATGCGGCGATTCTATCGGACGGATGCAAAGGCCGGGATTCTGGATAAGGAGATTCGGCACGGAAAGCGCCGCACTTCCGATTCCCGAATTCCGTCATCCCGAATCCGGGCTCTTCATCGCCCGCGCATGCGCTGGCGCGCGAGATACGCGGACACGCGCGCAAGGCCTTCGGCCATGGCGACGCGCGGCGCGTAACCGAGGTCGCGTCGTGCGGCGGCGATGTTGAACCAGGTGGCCTGTCCGAACAGCGCGAGCGCGTCGGAGGTCAGCAGCGGATCGGTTCCGCTGAGCGCGCGGCGCAGCGGCGCGATCGATGCGAGCGTGCGCGCCATCGATGCCGACATTCGCCGCGTCTCGGCAGGATAGCCGGCCGCACGCAGGAGTCCGTTGAGGAAACCTTCGACCGTCGCCGGTTCGCCTTGCGTGATGAAGTACGCCTTGCCCGCGATCGCGGAACCCGGCTCGAGTCGTTCGAGCGCAGCGACGTGCGCGTCGGCGGCGTTGTCGATGTAGCAGCTGTCGATCTTCTTGCCGGCGTCGCCGAAGAGGCGCAGTCGTCCGGCCTTGGCGAGTGCGGCGATGCGCGGCAGCAGCGAGGCTTCGCCCGGTCCCCACAAGAGATGCGGGCGCAGCGCAACCGTCGCGAGCTGCGGTCCGTTCGCGGCGAGCACGTGACGCTCCGCCAGCGCCTTCGTCGCGAGGTACGGCGTCGGTGCGCGCGCGGGCATGTGCTGCGTCTCGCTGACGCCGTTGAGATCGCCGCGATCGATGACGACGCCGGCGCACGAGGTGAATACGACTTTGCGCACGCCGACGATCTCGGCGGCCGCGAGAACATTGTCGGTGCCGCGCACGTTGTGGTCGTAGTAATCGTCGATGCGGCCGAACGGCGTCGTGTGCGCGGCGCAATGCACGACCGCATCGCAGCCGGCCGTTGCGCTCGCGACGGTGTCGAGCGACACGATATCGCCGGTCTGCTGTTCGATGTCGAGCGCGTCGAGATCCGCGTCGGCGCGGCGCACCAGCGCGGTGACGGCGTGTCCCGCATCCTTGAGCCGACGCGCGATCGCGCGGCCGAGAAAGCCGCTCGCGCCCGTCAGCAGCACGTGCATCGATAATCCCCTAGTTCCCCGTGCATGCTTTACTTGCCGCTCAGCCAGTCCGATGTAGCGTCACCGCCGTACCGTCGCGAAAGGGCAGAATCCATGTTGCGTTCCATCGTCCTGGCCGCCGGCCTGGTCACGATCGCCCTGGCCGTCATCTCGGCGCCCGACGCGTGGGCCACGCAGGAGTTTAGCGGCAGCCTGGCGTCCGGCGCGTACTACCACATCGAAATTCCCGACGGCTGGCAACCGGGCGGAGCCGTGGTGTTCTATCAACACGGCATGGATTTCACGACACCTTCAAATACGCCGGGTCTCGGGCCGCTGCGCAGCGTCATGCTCGCCGAAGGCTACGCGGTCGCGGCGACGAGTTATCGCGAGCGCGGCTGGGCGCTGTTCACCGCGATCGACGACAACCGCGACCTGCTTACGGTGTTCGATCGGCTCGCCGGCACACCGGGTGAGATCGTGCCGTTCGGCGGCTCCATGGGCGGCCTCGTCGCGCTGAAACTCGCCGAAGCGCCGGGCTTCCCGCCGGTGCACGGCACCTTCGCGCTGTGCCCGGCGGCCGGCGGCGCGCGGCTCTGGGACGCGGGCATCGATCTGCGGCTCGCCTTCGACGTTGTTTGCGGCGCGGACGGCGCCGGCGAATTTCCAGAAGGCGATCAGCCGCTGCCGTGGGCGATCAACCTTTCCGACATTCCGGATGGGCTCGGCGATCTGCTCGACGATGCCGAGCTGCTGCCGGTTCTGCTTCCGCTCGAACAGTGCACCGGCGTCAATCTTCCGCCGATCTTGCGCAACGGCGCGATGCAGCGCCGGCTCGACGAACTGATGGCGTTCGCGCACATCACCGACGAGGATTTCTTCGTCACCAACATCGGCTATGCGACGTATGTGCTGAGCGATCTCGCGCGTGCGCCCGACAAGCTCGACGCGCGCAATCCGTTCACTACGCTCGGCGTCGACTACAGCAGCGATCCGCTGATCCAGGCGAACATCCCGCGCTTCGTCGCCGATCCGATCGCCGCGGCCGAGCTGCATCAGGTTTCCGATTTCGGCGGTGCGATCGGCACGAGCAAGGTGCTCTCGATGCACACCAGCGAGGATCAACTCGTCATACCGGGCAACGAGGAGTTCATCAGCAACGTGGTGCCGCCCGATCAGCGCACGATCGCGATCGTCGATGAAGACACGCCGACGCATTGCGGCTTCAAAGACGCCGAAGGCCTCGCCGGCTGGGAAGCGCTGCGCGCATGGAAGGACGGTGGGCCGCAACCGGACGTGACGGATCTGCAGCAGCAATGCGAAGCGATCGTGGCGGCCGGCGTCGCCAATGGGCCGTGCCGGTTCGATCCGAACGCAACCATCGTTCCGTTCGATGAGATCGTGCGCCCGCGTCCGGCCGTCACCCCGCCGGTGATGGGGCATTCGAGTCATGAGCGGCCGACGGGCGCGCCGCCCGCGCGCGAAGCCAGCGAACCGGAGGTCGCCGCACCTGTTCGAGCGTTCGCGCGCTGAGCGCGGCGCTCAGCTCGACGCGCGTTCCTGCATCAGCGCGAACAGATGCCCGTCCGGATCCTCGAGGAACGCCATCCATAGATCCGTCGATCCGAGCTTCGCGATGAAATGCGGCTCGCCGCCTTTGGCGACGCTGACACCGCGATCGCGCAGCTCAGCGAATGTCGCATCGAGATCGGCGACTTCGAAGTAGAGCACCGTGCCCGCCGCCTTGACTTCGGGCGACTCCGCCGAGCCGAGCATCAAGCGCACGCCTGCGACATCGAAGAACGCCACATTCGGCGCCTGGAAAAGAAACGTGAGCCCGACCGTGTCGCGCCAGAACGCGACCGAACGATCCATGTCGTACACAGTCAGCGCGATCTGGCCGATGCGGCCGAGCGCCGGCGAGAGAGCGGTCATGGCGGTCTCCGGATTTGCGTTGCGAGCGCGGCGATCGTACGCCGACTCACGCGCGGATGGAGTTCCGCTGGAACCGCGCTGACGAGTCCGCGGCGACGAGCCGGGATCTCGACGTCAGTGGTCCTTCACCGGATAGGTCTCGACCGCCTCGCCTTGCTTCGGCGGCTGGCCTTCGCGGCGCACCGGCACGCGGGCGATCGCCCCGCACGTGTATGCGCTCCAGCTTTGCGCGCCGTCGTGCGGCTCGCCGATCGGACGGATCGTGTCAGCGCCGAGGCCGGCGGCTTCGTTGCGCGCCATGATTTCGAGCTCGTCGCTGACCTTGAGGCCATTGCGGTCGACCGGCCCGACGTGATCGAGCACCGAAACCGTGACCTTGCCGGCGTCCTTGCATCCGTCGACGTTGCCGTCCCACGCGACACGCACCTTGTCGCCGCCGGAATCGAGCTTGATTCCCCAGCTGCAGGCGGCGAGCAGCGAGCTGGCCGCTGCGATGCAGAGCATGAGTTTCATGGCATCTCCTCGATGACTCATCGACGGGATGCTAGCGCGCGGCAACTGAATGGGAACGTCGTGTTAATTCAGGAAATGGTGTCTACGTCGGGGCAGGTATTCTCACCTCGCTTTGTGTCAGTCGCGTCACCCTGACATTCGGTTTTGCACTCGATGGAGTTTGAACCGGCGTGTCACCCTCATCCCAACCCTTCCCCCATCAAGGGGGAAGGGCTAAAGAATCGAGAGGGAAGGGGCCGGCAAAGAAGCCTCGCACTCAACGCACGACTTTGCCTTCGGCATCGAGCACGTTGACCTCGCCGATGTTGAGCGCGCGTACTGGTTTTTCGATGCGTTTCAGATCGCCGACGATGACCCAGGTCAGCGCGTCGGGCTTGATGATCTCGTTCGCGGCGGCCTGCACGGCCGCGTCGGTCTGCGCCTCGATATGCGACTTCAACGTCTGCACGTAGTCGTCAGGACGATCGTAGACGACGATGCCGTTGATCGCGCCGAGCACCGAGCCGACGGTCTGATAGTGGCCCGGCATGCTGCGCACGTCGTCGAGCTTGATCTTCTCGATCTCCTCGTCGGTCAGCGGCCGCGGTCCGATGACATCCTTCGATTCGCGCAGGAGTTCGGCCGCCGACTCGGCGGTCTTGTCGGTCTGCACCGGCGCATACAGCATGAACGGCCGCTGGCCGAGCGCGTTGGTGACAAAACTGAAAGCACCGTAGGCCCAATGCTTGTCCTCGCGCAGGTTCATGTTGAGGCGCGAGGTGAACGTGCCGCCGAACGCACTGGTCATCGTTTCGATCTCGAGATTGTTCTTCGCTTTCGTCGACGGCGCGAGCACTCCGGCGAGAATCAGCGACTGCTGCGCGCCAGGCTTGTCGACGAGATACACGCGCGGCTTGGTCGGCGGGGCGACGGTGGCGATGTTCTTCTTCGCGCGCGCCGTCGACGGCGCTTTCCAATCGCCGAACACCGCATCGAGTTGCGGAATGATCGCGTCCAGTGTCGTGTCGCCGGCGACGAGAATCTTCGCGCTGTCCGCGCGCAGCCAATCGCCGACGTACGCGCGCAGATCTTTCGTGGTCAATGCGTTGATCGCCTGCTCGTTGCCCGAGCCGGTGAACGGAATGGCATACGCATGGCCGTCGCCGTACAGCAGCGGCGGCAACGTGCGCAGCGCGAGGCCGCGCGGCTGGGTTTTTTCCTGCGCGATGCGCGCGAGCCACTGACCGCGGATGCGTGCGAAGTCCTCGTCGCGGAACGCCGGATTGCGCACGACATCCGCATACAGCGCCAGCGAGGGTTTGAGCTCGGACGACAGTGCGCTCAAGCCGACGCTCGACGTATCGAGGCTGGAACCCGCGCTGATCTGCGCACCGAGGCGTTCCTGACGCCGCGCGATCTCGAGCGAATCGAGCGTCGTCGTGCCTTCGTCGAGCATCGCCATCGTGAACGCGGACGTGCCGGGTCCGCGGCCCTGATCGGATGCGTAGCCGGCGTCGAACAGCAACTGTATTTCAACGATCGGCAACGTATGCCGCTGCGCGAGGATGACCTCGACGCCGTTTTTCAAGTGTCCGTGCTCGAGTTTCGGGAACGTGAGATCCGGAAATTGCCCGACCTTCGGCACACCCTTGTCGCGGGCGACGTTCGATTTCGTCACGCGGTAATCGCCTTTCGGCGGCATGATCGGCGGCGGCCGGCCTTCGATAGCGGCGCGGCCGGCGGTTTCGGCTTCGTCCTTGGGCTCGTCGCCAGCGCCGGCGGCGGACGGCGTCACGGTCAGCGTGTAGTCGCCTTTCGCGATCCACTTGTTCGCCGCCGCGAGCACGCTTTCGCGTGTCGCTGATTCGACGCGCGCGAGATCCGTCTTGTATGCCGCCGGATCGCCGCGATAAACCTCGCCCTCGGCGAGGATCGACGCCTTGCCGTTCACGCGTTCGAGATGGCGGATGAACGAAGCGCGCGTGGAAACCTTGACGCGTGCGAGTTCGTCCTCGGTCGGACCGTCCTTGAGAAAACGCGCCCATTCCTCGGCGATTGCGGACTCGACTTTTGCCGGATCGACGCCGTGCTTCACGTCGACTTGCATCTGGAACATGGACGCGAGCGCAAACGACTGCACGTCGATCGAAACATCGTCGGCGACTTTGTCCTTGTAGACGAGGCGCTCGTACAGGCGCGACGTCTTGCCACCGCCGAGCACGGTCGCGGCGAGCTCGAGCTGCGCCTCATCCGGATCGCCCAGCCACGGCACGTTCCATTCGCGATAGATGCGCGTCTGCGCGACGTGATCGTCCATCGTGTCGCGTGTGGATTGGGTGAGCGGTGCCGTCCACGGCTGCTGATGCGGCACCGGCGGTCCGGCCGGAATGTCGCCGAAATATTCGAGCATTTTCGCTTTGGCGATTTCGGGCGTGATGTCGCCGACCAGCGCGACGGTCACGTTGGCCGCGCCGTAGTTCGTCGAGAACCATTGCTTCACGTCCGCGAGCGATGCGGCGTCGAGATCTTTCATCGAGCCGATCGTGTCGTGGTGGTACGGATGATTCGCCGGAAAAACATTCGCGACCATGCGCTCGTCGACGCGTCCGTATGGCTGATTTTCGCCCTGACGCTTTTCGTTCTGCACGACACCGCGCTGCTCGTCGAGCTCCTTCTGGCCGATCGCGCCGAGCAGATGGCCCATGCGATCGGATTCCATCCAGAGCGTCATGTCGAGTGCGGTCGTCGGCACCGTTTCGTAGTAATTCGTGCGGTCGAACCACGTCGTGCCGTTCTGATCGGTCGCGCCGGCGAGCTCGAACGGACGGAAGAATTCGTCCTTGTGGTTTTCCGAACCCTGGAACATCAGATGCTCGAAAAGATGCGCAAAACCGGTCTTGCGCGCCGGTTCGTCCGCCGAGCCGATGTGATACCAGATGCTGACCGCGACGACCGGCGCCTTGTGATCTTCGCTGACCACGACCGTGAGTCCGTTCGGCAGCGTGAAACGCGTAAACGGAATGTCGATCGCATCCGGCGCCGCAGCGGACGCTGCGCTGCCGAAAAACGCGGAGAGAAGTGCGGCGAATCCGCCGGCGATGTGCTTGCGCATGGAAACTCCTGAATGTTCGAAATCGCTCGCTGGTCCGAGCCTGTTTCACGAGCACCGAGTCGGCGGCGCGCGACGTACAAGACCGCTGATTCGAGGTGCGACGGAAGGCCGCATCGAGCGTCGCGGCAGGCTAGACCAGCATCGCCCGAAAGCGCAACGGACGATGGTCACGAACCGCAGTAGACTCGGCGTTCGATTCAAAAGTTCTCGATGGACGCTCGCATGCCGCAGGCACTGGTCAGCGGAGCCAACCGTGGTCTCGGTCTGGAGATGACGCGCCAGCTGCTTGCGCGCGGCGAGCGCGTGGTCGCGGCGTGCCGGCATCCGGGACGCGCGCTCGATCTGACGCGACTCGCTGCGCAAAATCCGGGGCGACTCCACGTCATCCCGCTCGATCTCATGGACACGCGCTCGATCGACGAGCTCGTGCGCGAAACCCATGCGCTCGAACTCCGTTTCGATCTCGTCGTCAACAACGCCGGCATGCTGGTCGAAGGCGAGCGCTTCGGCGAGATCGAAGGCAAGTCGTTGCGCGACAGTTTCGCGGTGAACGCCGAGGGCGCATTCCTGCTGACGCAGGCGCTCGCGTCGCGATTGGCCGAAGGCGCGAAAGTCGTCAATCTTTCATCGACGCTCGGCTCGATCGCGCGCACCGATTCGCTGTACAGCCCGAGCTACGCGATGAGCAAGGCCGCGCTCAACATGGCGACACGCCTGCTCGCGATCGCGCTTCGCGATCAGGGTGTCATCGTGGTCGCCGTGAGTCCCGGCTGGGTGCGCACCGATATGGGCGGCGCCGGTGCGCCGCTGAAACCGGAGGCGTCGATCGCCTCGATGTTGCGCGTGATCGATCATCTGAAGCCGTCCGACAGCGGGCGGTTTCTCGCGCAGACCGGCGAGACGATCGCGTGGTGAGTTGGCGAGCCAGGGCACGTGGGATGTCGGCAGCGGAACAGCTCGCTGCGGCCATGCGCACCACGCGAAAATCGCGTCGCGACAGCACGCGCGAGCGGCTTTTCGGGCGCGGGTTCGACTGGTTTTATCGTTCGATGGGCTGCGGATCAAAATGAAGATGCGCACGACGCGCTCCACGGCGTTGCTCGGTCTGGCCGTCGCAGTGGCCTTGGTGCTGGCGTGGGCATTTCTGCGCGAGAGCGAGCAGCAACCCGTCGCCGTTTCGCCGCCGCCGGCGCACGCTCAGCCAGCTCCCGCGCCGCCAAAGGAAGTCGTTGCCGCACCAACGCCGACGCCCGTTCCCGAGGTGGCGCCGCCGAAATCCGCTGAAAACACGGAGAGCAAGGCGCCGGACGTTTCGCCGGTCGCGCCGCCAGTCTCCGAACCGTCGGACGAGCAAGCCGCCGATGACGAATCGGCCGACGACGCGGCGGCGGAGGAAAACGACGATGCTCCAGACGACACATCGAATGGGTCCGCGATCGACGTAGATCACGCCGCGGATCTGCTCGCGGACTGGATCGCGCGCGAGGACGCGGCCGCGAGCGCCGAGACCGATGGCGATGCCCCGGCGAATCCGGTCCAGCAAGCGTGGAAAGCATTCGACAAGGAACAGGCGGATCCGCAATGGTCGGAGGCGAGCGCACAGCAGATCGAAGCGACGCTCGATCAATGGCTCGCCGCGTTGCCGGACGAGGTGAAGCAGCATATCGAGGTCGTCCACGTCGAATGCCGGCTCACGTTGTGTCAGATCCTGGCCGCGGACAACGATGGCGCGACGCAGGCCGACCGCGCGCAATCGGGCCAGGAATGGCAGCAAGCGATCGCAACGCTGCCGCAGCAGCCGTGGTGGCAGGAGTTCGGGTTCGTCGATCTGGTGACGATGGTTGCCGGCAGCGACGAGAATGGATACGTCCTTTACCAGACCTACCTTCGGCGCGAGGTAAAAGCGCCCGAATCGGGCTGAGCCGAGGTCCGTCAGCACATTTTCGGACATCGCCGGATGTCCGCGGACGCCCGTTTAAGCACCCATGACTTCCGGCATAGAAACCTAAATCGTTGTTTAGGCATCTATGTACGGAGCAGGGGATGCGATAGTGCGTTGGCATAGCGCTTGCGATGCGCAACGTGGGCACAGGCGCAGGAGGAACGATGAACATACGCATGCAACTGGTCCGAGCGGGTGCGGCCCTGGCGATCATCGGTAGCGTCGCTGCGGCCGAGTCGTTGTCGCCATCGGCGACCGACGCGGATTGCCCATTTGCGAAAGCCGCGAAGCCGCAGCGCATCGAATTGCTGGACCCGATCCAGCGGCATCCGACCTGGATCGATGCGCGCCAGGAATCGCCGGGCGACGGAACGCTGCAAAGCACCGTCGATTCGAATCACCACGATCTGACGCACGGTATCGTCGTCTCGTAGCGCACGGCGGGCGTGCGGTCGCGATCCCGCACGCTGAGTCGAAAGCGCCCACCTCGCGATGCGCGGCGGCGTCTGCGACGCCGATCGACTGTCGCAGCAATTCCTTCATCTTCGAAGCGTCAGTTTTTTATTTCGCAGCACAACTTCGACTCCCGCTCGCGGGAGAGTCCGCGCCGCAGGCGCGGGTGAGGGAAGGCGCGCGGCGCCACGCCTCACGACATCTTATTTACAACGCATTCGCGCGAACGCGTCACGCGACCTCCATGCGTTCTCCCATTGTGCACATCGCGCGGACACTCGCGTACGTCCGCAAACGTGTCCGCCAGCACAGGCATGACTTCCGGACTAGCAACCTAAATGCCTGATCGCGCATCTATATCGATGCAAGCAACGTAACTCCGGCACATGGCATGTTGCTTGCTCGATACCGCTGGAGAGATGTGCTCGCAGGAGGATGTATGAAGACTCGCAGTTTGGTTATCGGCGCAACGCTCGCGACTTTTTTCGCGACCAGCGCTTTCGCGATGGCGCACGCCGACGCGCTGACCACGATGACCGTCGACAACAATGCACCCGTTCGCGCAACGTTGTTGCCGACGGTCAGCGTCGATGCAACGCAGCGCATGCGCGTCGCCGACACGGCGCCGTACGAAGTGACGCTGCTGCCGACAGTGCACGTGAAAGCGCCGGCCAATCCGAAGCTCGCCGTCACTTGGCTGCCCACGGTGTACGTGACGGCGGAAAGTGAGGACGCGTCGCCGCTGTCCGAACCCGTCGCCAAAGTCGAAGACAGTGCGCGGAAAAATCCGGCGGGCGACGATGAGTCGCCTTGGGAGGTCACGCGGCCTTTCGGTTTGCGCTCGCACACGATGCCTCGATAATGGAGGCGTGCATGTCGTCCTGTTCCAGCCGGAGATTCCGCCGAACGCCGGCAATGTGATTCGCCTCTGCGCGAACACCGGCGCGGACCTGCACCTCGTGCGACCGCTCGGATTCGAGCTCGACGACAAGAGGCTTCGGCGCGCCGGTCTCGACTACCACGAGTACGCGCGCGTCAGCGTGCACGATGATCTCGCGGCCTTCATGGCCGCAGCGACGCCGCGGCGCCTATTCGCGGTATCGACGCGCGGCCGCATGCGCTACGACCGCGTCACCTATGCGAACGACGATGCGCTGCTGTTCGGCTCCGAGACGCGCGGACTTCCGCAGGATGTCATCGATGGTCTGCCGGAGGAGCAGCGTTTGCGCCTGCCGATGCGGCCGGGCAATCGCAGCCTGAATCTCTCCAACGCCGTCGCGGTGATCGTGTTCGAGGCGTGGCGGCAACGGGGATTTGCCGGGAGCGACGTCGGTTCGAGAGGGTAGGTCATGCGCGCTGGCCCTCACCCTACCCTCTCCCGCACGCGGGAGAGCGAATGTCGCGGATTTCGACGCGACTGGAAGTCAGAACCTCTCCCGCTTGCGGGAGAGGGCAGGGTGAGGGCATTCGGAGTGATGCGCACCACCGCAGCCAACAGAATCAGCCGACGACCGGATACTCGGCCTTCTGCTCGCGCGAGAGCAGCGCACGCATCGCTTCGGCCGGCGACAGCTCTTCGCGCAGCACGCGCTGCACCAGCGCCGTGATCGGCAGCTCGACGCCGTGCCGTAACGCGAGCTGCATGACGCGTGTCGACCGTCTGCATGCTCTCGATGACCTGACCGATCTCCGCCACCGCGCGTTGCAGCGGCACGCCGCGGCCGAGCGCGAGGCCGAGACGCCGATTGCGCGAGAGATCGCCGGTGCAGGTCAGCACGAGATCACCGAGACCGGCGAGTCCCATCAGCGTTTCGGCACGCGCGCCGATTGCGGCGCCGAGCCGCATCATTTCGGCGAGTCCGCGCGTGATGAGTCCTGCGCGTGCGTTGAGACCCATCTGCATGCCATCGCCGACACCCGTCGCGACGGCGAGCACATTCTTCATCGCGCCGCCGAGCTCGGCGCCGATCACATCGTTGCCGGTGTAGGCGCGAAACAACGGCGAGTGCAGCATCTGCGCGATGCATTGCGCGAATGCCACGTCGGACGAATGCGCCGTCACCGCCGTCGGCAAACCGATCGCGACTTCGCGCGCAAACGAAGGACCCGTCACGACCGCCGACGCGTGCCTGGGCAAACGTTCGGCGACGAGTTCATGCAGAAAACGGCCCGATTCGGGATCGAAGCCTTTGGTCGCCCAGACGATGCCGGCATGCGGCGCGATCCATGGTGTCGCGACGTCGAGCACCGCGGCGAACGCATGGCTCGGCACGGCGATCAACACGGTGCCGGCGTCGCGCACGGTCGGTTCGAGTGCGCCGGAAAGTTGCAACGCGTCGGGAAATGCAAGCTCGGGCAGATACCGCTCGTTGCGCCGCGCAGTCGCCATGTCGACGACGGATTGCGGCGTGCGGCCCCACAGCGTCGTCGCTACACCTTTGCGCGCAAGGAGCACAGCGAGCGCCGTGCCCCAAGAGCCGGCGCCGAGAACCGCGACCGGCGTTGGACTCGTCATCGTCGCGGTGCGCGACGGTCAGGCGTTGGCGCCGGTGCCCTGCGCCGTGCCTTCTGCTCGTCGACGCTGCTGATCGGCATACAGCGCTTCGAAATTGATCGGCTGCAGCAGGAACGGCGGGAACCCACCGTTCTGCACCAGATCGGATACGACCTGACGCGCGTACGGAAACAGCACGTTCGGGCAGTACGTGGCGAGCACGGCGTCGCGGCTTGGCACATCGAATCCTTGCAAGCCGAAGATGCCGGCTTGATGCACTTCGGCGAGATACGCGGTCTTGTCTTCGATCTTGCAGGTGCAGGTCACGCTCAGCACGACCTCGAACGCGGCTTCGCCGAGCTGCGTCACGCGCTGCGAAAGATTCAGCTCGACATTCGGCTGATTGCCCGTCGTCTGAAAGACCTGCGGCGCTCCGGGCGCTTCGTAGGAGACGTCCTTGACGTAGATCTTCTGCAGGCTGAGCTGTGCCTGGGCCTGCTGCGCCTGACCGTTCGCGGCGCCGTTGCTGGTCTCTGCCATGATGTTGCTCGTTCTTAAGGGAAAAGGGTGCGGATTATTCCACGCTTGCGCGGCCGACGCACCCGCGGAGCCGCCGAAAACGACGGCTCCGCGCCCGGAATCAGGGCAGGATCTGCACGCTGGCGCCGAAAATCGACGATCCTGTGTTGTAGAACCCGTCGAACCACGTGAGTGTGTTGGTGTTGTCGGGACAACCCGCGCCGTCGTCGACCGCGTTCAGCAAACCATCCGCGGTGGTGATCGTGCGGTTGTAGCACGCGCCGAACGGGTCGAGGTACGTGTAGCTCTGCTGGCTCGACTGATTCACGCGCCCGGTCTGATTGCCGTCGCTGTCGAACAACACGGTATCGCCGGTGCTCATGTCCTGCGCGAGGCTCGCCGAATACGGCGTATAGCCCGTGACGCCGACATCGATGCCGCGCTGCAGGCCTTGATCGATCGAAGTGACCTGCGCGGCCGTGCCGTCGGTCGCGACGTCGAACGCGTAGTCGACCGCGAGCGGCCAGACGACGTGTTCATTCACGACGTGCGCGTACACGCCGGTGTTGACCGTCGTCGTGGTGTCGATCTCGGTGCTCTGCTGCAGGCGCTGCCGATACGTGGCGCTGCCGACGATGTCGAAGATCTGGGCGTTCGAGAACGCGATGTGCTGGGTCAGATCGGTCGTGATGCGTCCATCGGACGTGTCGACGGAGCCCGAGATTTCGTAATCGCGTGCCGTCGTCACGTCGAGCGTGCCGGCGAGCGAAATATCCCCGCTGGTCAAATCCGACGTGATTTGAACATCCGGATACTCGAGCGTGTTGGTCGTGAGCTCGCCGGTGACCTGGCTCGAGCCGTGATCGAGATAAAGCAGGAGATTCGCCGTCGTCGAGAAATACGGCTGTGCATTGAAGACGCGGACCGCGATCACATGCTGCTGACCATCGCTGAGCCAGGCCGCGTACGGCGTGAGATCGACGCGATACGGCTCGAAAGAAAGCGTCTGGATGCCGGGCGAGGGCCGCCACAGACCCGGATCGATGCCGCCCGTGTAAATCCAAGGATAGATCGGCGCGATGCCGGCGAGGATGCCGTCGACATTGACTTCAGCCTCGCGAAAACCCGTGCCGGGACACGATTCGAGCTCATTCGCGAAATCGTCCGGAACGCACAGATACCAAAACTCGTCGCTGTTCTGTGCTTGCGCGATGACGTCGAGAAAAACGCGCCGGATGTTGGTCGGCAGCCTGAAGTAGACGGCGAGATGATCGTCGGGGCTTGCGAGATCGACGGTGCCGCCGGTCGCGTCGGCCGCGAGCGGCAACACGACATCGGGACGCGGCGGCGAATCGGGCGCCGTGGCGACGAGAGGATAGAACGCCAGGCTTGCACTGCCGTGGATGATGCCGGTATAGGTGTCGTTGACGACGTTGCCGAGATCGACGCGGCCATTCTGCGCGGTCGTGAACAGCGCGCTGTAGTCGGTCAGATCGCGCTCGATGTGCCAGCTCGGCGCGACCGTTGCGCGCGGTTCCTGCGTGGTGCCGAAATAGACGTTCGCGCCGCCGATCCAGATCTTCGCGGTGCGATCGAACTGGCGACCGGCGGTGACATCGAAATCAGCGCGGAGGACAACTTTCTGCCAGGGACCCGGACAACCGTCCGGCGGCGCGAAGTCGAACATCTGCGCATCGAAACCGATGAACGTGAGCTGGTCGAACAGCGGAACGATGCACGGATCGCCCGGCGGCGCGGGAATTTCCGGATCGGCGGTCGCGACGTTGGCCGATCCGATCGGCGGCAGTTCCGCGTGCAGCGGAGCGAGCACAAACGAGCTTGCGACGAGGGCCGCGGCCAGCGCGCCGCGTTTGCAACTGGCACCGAGTTTGCGCATGACCGATCTCCCCAGGTGTTGTGGAAATCAGCCTAGCATGCGCGCGCGCGCTTGCTTTCGCTCCGGGTTCAGCCCGGACGTAAAGAACTTCAGCTCTTGCCCTTGGCCAGCGGCAGCTGCGCTTCGGTCCACGCGGCAAGGCCGCCATCGAGCCAGTAGACCTTGGCGAAACCGGCCTTCACGAGTCGCTGCGCAGCCTGTCCGGATGTCTGGCCGTTGCGGCAGTAGATTGCGATCGGAAGTTCCTTGGCCTTGGCGAGCTCCTTGCTTTCCGGATCGAACTGGCTCATCGCGACGTGCCGTGCGCCGGGGATATGGCCCTTTTCGAAATCCTGCAGGCTCGACACGTCGATCAGCAGCGCGTTGTCGCGATTGATCAGCTGCGTCAGCCCGGCCGGCGTCAGCCCTTTGTAGCCGCGCGTGAAGCGCTGGGCCTCGCTCACCAGCAACGCGGTGAGAACGCCGACGAATCCGAGCGTGAGATAGAGATGATTGCCGAGGAACTCGGGCAGGCGATGCACGAAATCTGACATGACGGTGGCGGTGATCGCGCAACGCGCGCGGCCGCGGATTATCGCGGACCGGCGCGCGCTCGGCAAAGAACGCCCCGCGAGGGCCGGCTGCGCGCAAGGCGCTGTCCGCTTTCGATGCGCCATTCCGTAAAGAACCTCCTGCACGGCGTGCCTCGATCGCGCCCAGGAGACCTTTCATGCCGCCGCGTTCAACTTCGCGCCTTCTTCGCAAGGCCCCCCTCTGTGCCAGTCTGTGCGTCGCTCTGGCGCTCGGCCCTGCGTCATTGCCGCTCCTCGCGGCCACTGTGCAGAACTGTAGCGACGACAACACACCCGGCTCCGGCTCGCTGCGCGATGCGATCACGAGCGCCGCGCCGGGCGACACGATCGATCTCAGCCAGCTGCCGACGAAGTGCGGCATGACCGACAGCGTGATCACGCTCTCGCATGGCGAGATCGCCATCGCGCAGGACAACCTGAAGCTGCAGGGACCATCGGTCGGGTCCGTGACGATCACGCCGGCGGCGGGCATTCTGTCTCGGGTCTTCGACCACACTGGCACGGGAGCGCTCGTGATCAACGACCTGACCCTTGCCAACGGGAATGTGCAAGCGGGAGCGAACAAGGCCGATGGCGGATGCATCCGGTCGGATGGCACGCTGTTCTTTTCGCGCGCCACGGTGAAGAATTGCACCGCCAGCGGCGGATTTGCTTACGGTGGCGGAATCTATGCCTATGACGGCGTCATCCTGCTCGACTCGACGGTGTCGGGAAACAAGGCGCTCGGCTCGGCTCGGGGCAGCGGCGGAGGCGTTTTCGCAACTAGGAGCCTATCGGTCTTGTACAGCACGCTGAGCGGCAACGAGGCGTCGGATTTTGGCGGCGGCGCGTTCAGCAGGTTCGTCGGCCCCGGCGTATACACCTACGTTGCCAACTCGACCCTCGAAGGAAACACTGCCGCGCAGTGCGGCGCAGCAGGTCTCTATACCGCCGCGGGCGTCACTGTTTCGAACAGCACGATTTCGGGCAACACGGCTTCTTTTGTCAACGGCGGGCTTTGCGTCGAGGGAGCGGTGAACATCGTCAACACCACGATTGCGTTCAATACCGGTGCAAACGGTAGCGGCGGCCTGAAGGCGTGGTCCGGCTCATTGACATTGCAAAGCTCGATTCTCGCGCGGAATGGCTCCGATCCCGGCGTGCCCGACCTGGTCGCAGAAATGAACACAACCGTGAGCGGTGCGGACAACCTGATCATGTCCGCAAGCGGCAACATACCGCCGGGCGTCATCAAGCTCATATCAGATCCAAAGCTGGACCCGCAGCTCGGATTCAACGGCGGCCGCACGCGCACGCACCGGCTCTTGCCCGGCAGCCCCGCGATCGGTGCCGGAAATGATTACGGCGGTTGGTGGACCGATCAGCGCGGGCGCGGCTATCCGCGATTCTCCGGCCCCAGCTACCTCACCGATATCGGCGCTTTTCAGTTCGATTCGATTTTCTTCGGCGATTTCGACGGATAGCGCAGCGCAAGCGCCACCGAGCCAGCGTTCGCGTCGCATCTTCGGCGTGAGGCTAACGTCGTCGGCCGTCGCGTATGGTCCGCCATCATGCGATCGGCGACGGCGGCAGACAGCGGTCGGTAGTATCCGCAGTGTGCGATCCGGTGGATGCGCGATGGTGAGAACCAGAGGCCCGTCGCCGCGATCTGGAATCCCCGGCATGTCGGGGTTTGCGATTCAATCGTGGTGCCTGATATCCGGCAGTCCCGTCATCAGCCACCAGTGCTTTTCCTTCTCGTCGTAGCGCCAGATCTGGCGATCGATGATGCTGCGCGCGGTCTGTGTGTTGATGTTGACGAGCCCGATCTCGACCGTCTGACCGACTTCATCGGCGCTCATCGGAGCCGCCGGCTGTTCGTTGTACGAGGTCACCTGCACCTGCCGGTAGCGCGCGATGTCGAGATCCGTCAACGGATGCGCCTGCCGGTACTTGGGATCGACGAATGCCAGCGCCTGGGTCATGTCGCCCCAGCGGATCGTCGCGGCATAGGTCTTGAGCGTCTCTTCGAGGATGGTTTCCTTGCTCTTGATCTTGTCCATCGAAAGCGACGCGCAAGCGGCGAGCAATACGCTCGACAGTGCGGCGATGAAGACGGCGCGGCGATGCATGAGGAACCCTCCGTTGCCTGATTGTGCCTTCACTGCGGCGCAATGCGGAATGGCCGGCGCAATTCATCGGCGTTCGATCGCCACGAAGCGAGCCTCCAGCGTCGCCGCGGCGCTGCCGTCCGGCAGCGGAACGACGCAGCGCACACGTGTGCGCGCGCGGCCGCGCGAGGTCAGTGCCTCCGCCATCGCCAGAAAGCTTTCGCGATCGACCAGGCGCGCCACCGCGTCGAAGTCGTTCCAGACCGGCGCGAGATAGCGCACGTCGCTGTCCTGCACGTAGATATCGCAGTCGCGACCCAGGCGATCCAGCGCGAGCTTGACCAGTCCCCAGCCGGCGAGCGTCATCAGGCTGACCAGACTGCCGCCGAACGCGCAGCCCTTGTCGTTGATGTTGGGCGCGAGCGTTGCCGAGAGCGTGAGCGAATCGCCGTCGTATCCGCTCACCGAGATGCCCATCGCGCGCGCCAGCGGAATCGCCGCGAGGATCTCCTCGGCGAGCGCGGCTGCCGCGTCGGCTTGCTGTTCCTTGGTCATTCGGCTCCGCGGTCGCCGGCGTTCGTGACCGGCGAGCGGACTATACCGGGTCGCACAGGGTCGCTCGAAACCGTCGGTGAAGATCCGCTCGCCTCGCCGTGGAACAAAATCAGCGTCGGTCGATTGTGGCGCCGTCTCACGCCAGTCCGGCGCTGCGCGATTGAGTGCGCACAAACCTGGATGCGCCGAGCGTCGGCTGCGTGATGCCATCAAACACCCATCGATGGCCTGTTGCGCCCTGCTACGCTACGGCCGCATCGGATGCTCCCGTGCGCGAGCCGATGCGCCCGCAATGATCGGGACGTGCTTTTCGTGAACATCGCGAAGGAAAAAGCGCAGGACCACTTCGCCGGCGCGACGATCGTCATCACGCGACCAGTCGGGGGCGGCGCGACACTTGTGCGCAGCGTTGCGGCCGGCGGTGGCCGACCGCTGCTGCTGCCCGGCCTCGCGTTGCGCGCACTCGCCACGGGCACGGCGCGGGCGAGGCTCAATGCGCTGAGTCGAAAGCACCTCGCGATCTTCACCAGTCCGGCGGCGGTGCGATTCGCGTTCGATCTTTGCCCGTCGCTTCGCGTCGCGCGCGGATCCGCGTTCGCACTCGGCGCCGGCACGGCGCGCGCGCTCGCACGGCACGGCATCGACGCAACGATGCCCACCGAGCGCAGCGACAGCGAAGGGCTGCTCGCGCTGCGCGGACTCAGCCGTGTGCGTGGCCTTCGCATCGCGCTGATCGGCGCGCCGGGCGGCCGCGATCTGATCGCACCGACATTGCGCCGGCGCGGTGCGATCATCGAGGCGATCCACGTGTACCGGCGCGCGGCGCCGCGTCTCACGCGCCGGCATTTCGATGCGCTCGACGCTGCGTCCGATCCGTTGATCACGCTCGTTTCGAGCGCCGAGGCGCTCACAAATCTCGCCGCGCTCGTGCCGAAGCGGCTGATCGAACGCATGCGCGGCCAGATCATTGTGGTCAGCAGCGCCCGGCTTGTCGCCGCCGCGCGAGAGCACGCGTTCGGCGAGATCGTGCTTGCGCGTTCGGCGGCGCCGCGCGATCTCCTTGCCGCGGCGGAGTCCGCGCTCGCTCATCATCGGCTTTGAGCTGAACGCCGGCCGACGCCGCGCTGCCGCGCGCACGGGAGTTGGGCTAGCATGCCCGCATGGGAGAGCCCGAAAACGAAGTCGTCTCGTCGACGCCCGTGGTCGTCAGCGATGCGGTGACGCATCCGGCGCAGCGGACATCCGCGACTCCAGCGAACCGCGGCGGATGGTTCGTCGGGCTGGTCGCCCTCGTCGCCCTGATTGTCGCGGGCTTTGCGCTCTGGCGCGTGGCCGTTCTCGAACGCGGTCAGGGCGACGCGCAAAGTTCGATACGCGAAGAGACCGATCGGCGCATCGCGGAAATTGCGCGCGCCGGCGACGAGCGTAAACGCGATCTCGATACGTTGCGCGCCCGCGTCGACGATTCGGATTCCGTGGACAAGAGCGTGCGCGAAGAATTGCTCGCGCTCGGCGAACGGTCGCGCCATGTCGAAGATGCGGTCGCGAATCTTGCCGAGCAGCGTCTGACCGGTCGCGATGCGCTGGCTTTGAACGAAGCGGAATTTCTGTTGCAACTGGCACAGGAGCGGCTTGAGCTCTTTCATGACGCGCAAGCCGCGTTGGCCGCGTATCGGCTCGCCGATTCCGCGCTCGCGGCCGCCGAAGATCCCGTGTTCGCCGGCGTGCGTCAGACCATCGGCGCGGAAACGAAAGCGCTCGAATCGAGCAAACCGCTCGAAACGAACGCGACGCTCGCGGCGCTGGATCGTGTCGGCGCGAGTCTTGCGACGTTGCCGCCGAAAGCGGCCGCCGTTGCGACTCCGGCCGCGGCGCCGTCGCGGTTGGAGGCGCTACTGCAGCAGTTCGTACACATCAGTTCCGAGCGCGACGCCGCGCCGCAAAGCCGCGATCTGGAACTGACCCGCTCGCTCGCGATGATCGATCTGCGCGCGGCGCAAGCCGCGCTGCTGGCGCGCGATCCGACCGCCTATGCCGCGGCGATTTCGCGCACACGCGCGTCCATCGCCGCGAGTTTCGACAACGATGCCGCGGCGGTGAAGGCAGATCTCGCCGAGCTCGATCGTCTCGCATCCGCTCCGCTGGCGCCGGCGGTGCCCGAGCTTGGCAGCGCATTGCGCGAGTTGCGCAATCTGCGCGCGACGCGTGCGCTCGCGCAGCCGCGCGCAGCGGCCGGTGGCGGGGCGGGGCAGTGAGAATCTGGTTCGGTGTTCTCGTGCTGCTGGTGCTGGCTGCCGCAGCCGCGTTCGGCTGGCACTGGCTGGCGAGCGACCCCGGCTACCTGATGGTGCGCATGCGCGGCACGACGCTCGAGACGAGCGTCGTTTTCGCCGTGATCGTGCTGCTGATCGCGTGGGGCCTGCTGGCGATTCTCATGCGCTTCGCGCGCTGGCCGTTTCTCGCTTGGGGTCGCGGGTACCGGCGCCGCGGACGCGAGCGACTGGGCAGCGGTCTGGTTGCGCTCGCCGAAGGACGTTACGCGCACGCCGAACGTGATCTGGCCAAGGCTTCGAGTCACGCGGCATTGCGCGGTCCGGCGCTGCTGGCGCTCGCGCAATCCGCGCATGAACGCGGCGCAGACGAGCGCGCGCGCGAAGCGCTGCAGAAAGTCGAAGGGTCCGCCGAGTCCGCGGCGCTCGCATTGCGCGCGCATTTTCTGATCCAGAACGGTCGCGCGAGCGATGCGTTGTCGCTGCTGAAACCGCGTGCCGCCACCGGCACGTTGCCGCCGCGTGCGCAGAAACTCCTCATCGAAGCCGCGCTCGAGAGCGGCGATACGCGCACGGCATTGGATGCATTGCCGGCGCTCGCGCGCTCGCAGGCGCTCGCGCCCGATGAGCAGATTGCGCTCGATACGCGCACGCTCGCGGCTGCGCTCGCAAAGACACCGGATGTGGCGAGCCTCAATGCGCTCTGGAACGGCGCGACCCGCGCGCAGCGCCGCCGTCCGGAATTGATTGCCGCCTTCGCGCAGCGTTCCGCCGAGCTCGGCCAGGTGCTCGCGGCGATGGACGAAATCGAATCCGCCGAGCGTCGCGAGTGGAACGATGCGCTCGCGCTCGCGTATGCCGATCTCGGTCCGGCCGAGCTTGCCGCGCGCACGCGCAAGGCCGAAGGCTGGCTTTCGATTGCGCCGAACAGTGCGGCGCTCGCGACGGCGCTCGGTCGTCTCTGCGCGCAGCAGTCGTTGTGGGGCAAGAGCCAGCAATATCTCGAACGTGCGCTGGCGATCGAGGAATCGCCGTTGGCCTGGGAAACGCTGGGTGATTGCTACGCCGGTTCGAACGACGCGGCGACCGCGCTCACCTGTTATACGAACGCGCTGCGTCTTGCGCGCGGCGAAGCGACGATCGCAGTCGGCACGCAGGCGCTGCGTGGACCCGTCGATACGCGCGCGCTGGTGTTCGAAGAACGCAGCGAGCACGGCGTGCCGAGATTGCCCGGCGCGCGTTGAATCTCCAGAGAGTCGGTGTGAGGGCGTTGCAGGATTCCCTCACCCTACCCTCTCCCGCAAGCGGGAGAGGGGACGCCTGTCAGCGCTCGGCGCGCGTCAACGCTCGATCGATTCGATATCGTCGACGCGCCCGTCGACGAGGCGGAACATTCTGAGAAAGCGGTTCTCGCCGAAATCGTAGATCCATTCCTCGCGGCGTTGGTCGCGATAGCGCTCGTAACCCGGTATCGGTCGCCGAACCAGCGCGTCGTAGTAGGTCCGGCGCGACGCCGGCTCGCCGCATCGCGCGACCAGCTCGCCGATGCTGACGCCGCGGTAGTCGCGATTCGGATTGCAGTCGTCGCCGATCTCGTCGACGCCGTAGCCGAGCGTTTCCTCGCGCAGCAGTACGCCGTCGCGAAACACGAAACGGCGCATCAGATAGCGCGGCCCGAAGTTGTAATACCAGACATCGTATTGCACATCGCGGAACTGCTCGATCGGCCCGCGCGCGCCGAACACTTCGGTGGCGATGTAGGTATCCGCGTAGAACGGATCGCCGCAACGATCGCGCACCTGAAAATCCTGCGCGCCTGCGCTGACGATGCGCGTTCCACAGCGCAACGCGAACGCCGACGGGCTGGCGAAAAGGAGAATCAACGCCAGAAGCACGGACTTGCGCACGATATCCGACCGCCTTGTGGTCCGGCGAGTCGCGAGTGCCGGATTTCCCATCATCGCCAAAGCCGACTCCAACCTCGCCGCAATTGCAGAAACGTCATCCATGCGAACCTTCGCCTGAAGGCCACCTTATTCGAAGACCGAACTACGCCGCGTCAAGTTCTGCAAATCTTTCGCGAAGAATGCCTACATGCCCATGATGCCAGCGCGGCTGCGCAGGATTTCGGCAAGAACGTCCGGCGCGTAGTCGAACGAATCGTAGAACAACCGATCCTCGGGCAGGCCAGCATCGACGAACGCGCGCCGGCCCGCGTCGATCATCGTCGGCGGCCCGCTCATGTAGAGATCGAAAGCGGAAAGATCGGCGTGATCCTCGAGCAGCGCTTCGTGAACCAGCCCGCGCCGCAGCGCGCCGGCCTGTTCCGCGTCGGACAATACAGGGACGAAATGGAACGACGCCGCGTCGCGCGCCCAGCGTTCGGGCAGCGCGCGCAGGTACAGATCGCGCGGCGCGCGCGCGCCCCAGTACAGCGTGATCGGCCGGCGCGTGCCGAGATGGAGAAAGTGTTCGATCAACGCCTTGATCGGAGCGAAGCCCGTGCCGCCGGCGACCATGACGATCGGCCGCTCGCTGTCCTCGCGCGGCACGAACGTGCCGAGCGGACCTTCGACGCGCAACATGTCGCCGCTCTTCATCTCGTCGAAAACGTACGACGTGAAACCGCCGCCGGCGACATGGCGCACGTGCAGCTCGATCTGCTCGCTCTCGTGCGGCGCGTTGGCGATCGAGAACGCACGGCGGCGACCGTCCGGCAGGAGCGCGTCGAGATATTGCCCGGCCAGACGCCGCAGGCGTTCGCCGCGCGCGGTCAACAGCGTCAGGCGCACGACATCCTCGCTGAGGAACACCTTGTCGACGAGCTTGAGCGTCAGCGTGCGCCGCGGTATGTCGGCGACCGATGCGACCTCGCGCGCCGCGACGACGAGATCGCTCGCCGGCACGGCCTGGCAGAGCAGCACCTGATGCCGCGCCTGCTCGGCCGCGTTCAGCGCGGTCGGTGGATTGCGCGGATAGACGCAATGGCCTTCGATCAGCGTTGCCTTGCAGCTGCCGCAGACGCCGGCGAGGCACGAATACGGCAACGCGAGCCCCGCGCGGCGCGCCGCTTCGAGCACCGTTTCGCCCGGGTCGACGCGGAATTCCTTGCCGCTGGATTGCAGGGTGACGGTGTGGCGCACGGGCATTCGCTTAGCGGAGTCGGCGCGGATTGTCGCCTGCTTTTCCCCTCTCCTGCTTGCGGGAGAGGGTAGGGTGAGGGCACGAGGAGTGGGCGTTGAATCAAGAGTGCCCTCACCCCGGCGCTCTCCCGCAAGCGGGAGAAGGGGAAATGGCGGCGCGTTATAGTTCGAGCGCGACACACGCGCGGAGTTTTTATGACCATCTGGAAGCAGCAACCCGCCGACCTCGAGCGCATCAACGGCTGGAACGCAAACTCGCTGGTCGAGCATCTCGGCATGCGCATCACCGAAATCGGCGAGGACTTCGTGCGCGGCACGATGCCCGTCGACGCGCGCACGCGGCAGCCGTTCGGACTCCTGCACGGCGGCGCATCGGTCGCGCTCGCCGAATCGCTCGGCAGTCTCGCCGGCACGATGTGCTTGGACGCGACCAAGGAAATGGCCGTGGGTCTGGACATCAACGCGAACCACGTGCGCGCCGTCACCGAAGGCATCGTCACCGGCACCGCGCAGCCGGTGCATCTCGGCCGCTCGACCCAGGTCTGGGAAATCCGCATCGAGGACGAAAACGGCAAGCTCGTCTGCATTTCGCGACTGACGCTCGCGGTCGTGCCGCGGCAGGCACCGAGAAAGGCGTGAACGTCAGCGCGACGCCGTATGCAGGCCTTTCGCCGGATATCGTTCTGGACGCGATCGCGGCGGCGGGCTCGACGCCGGATGGCCGTCTGCTCGCGCTCGGCAGCTACGAGAATCGCGTGTATCAGGTCGGTATCGAAGGCGGCCCCGCGCTGGTCGCGAAGTTCTATCGGCCCGGTCGCTGGAGCGATGCCGCGATCGGCGAGGAACACGCGTTCGCGCACGAGCTCGACGCAGCCGAATTGCCGATCGTCGCGCCGATCGCGATCCGCGGACGCACGCTCCTGACGCACAGGGGTTTCCGCTACTCGCTGTATCCGCGCCGCGGCGGCCGCGCGCCCGAGCTCGAATCCGCCGATCACCTTGCATGGATGGGTCGTCTGCTTGCGCGCATGCACGGCGTCGGCGCGCTCACGCGCTTTCGCGAACGCGGCAGCATCGATGCGACCACGTTCGTGCGCGACGCCGCGCGCGCCGTGCTGGGTTCGGCGCTGTTGCCGGAACGTTACTTCGACACGTATCGCTCGCGCGCCGCGACACTGGCCGATCTCATCGACGCGCGTTTTGCTGCGGCCGAACCGCTCGCGCGCATTCGTCTGCACGGCGATTGCCACGCCGGCAACGTGCTATGGACCGATCACGGCCCGCACTTCGTCGATCTCGACGACACGCGCATGGGTCCGGCGGTGCAGGATCTCTGGATGCTCGCGCCATCGTCGCGCGCACTCGATCAGCTGCTCGAAGGCTACGCGGAGTTTCGCGATTTCGATACGCGCGAACGCGCACTGATCGAACCACTGCGCATCATGCGCCAGGTTCACTGGGCCGGCTGGGTCGCCGCGCGCTGGGACGATCCGGCGTTTCCGCGCGCGTTTCCGCAGGTCGGCGAAGCGCGCTGGTGGGAGCAACACCTGACCGATCTCGCCGAGGCCGAGTCGCGCCTCCAAGATGAATGACCCCAAATCCCCTCTCCCGCCAGCGGGAGAGGGTAGGGTGAGGGCACGTTGGTTCGAGCAGCGGAGCGCATCGCTCCGTTCGCCCTCACCCGCGCTGCGCGCGACCTCTCCCGCGAAACGGGAGAGGTGAATTGCTTGCCGCACCGCACCACGCATCCGCTACCATTGCGGTCCCCATGAACAGCTCCGTCGACACGAGCGTCGAGCCGACCGCACAGGACCGCTGGCGCCCGCTGCGTTATCTGGTGCGCACGCCGTTGTTGCTGCTGCACATCCTGATTTCGCCACCGCTCGCGATGCTGGTGCTGAATCCGGTCGCCGCGCGCATTCGGGTCGGCGACACGACGCTCGAAAAATTCATGATCCGCTGGTGGTCGGGCGCGCTGGTGCGCCGCTTCGGCCTCACCATCCGCCGGTTCGGCGAGCCGCTGCCGGGCGCGGTGCTCTACGTCGCCAACCACATTTCGTGGCTCGACATCGAGCTCGTGCACAGTCAGCGCCCGGTGAGCTTCGTCGCCAAGAGCGAGATCTCCGGCTGGCCTTACGTCGGCTGGTTGTCCGCGCGCGCCGGCACGATTTTCCATCGTCGCGGCAACACGGATTCGTTGGCGGCGGTGATGGCGCGCGCCGTCGAGCGCTTGCGCGCGGGCGAACCGGTCGGCGTTTTTCCCGAAGGCGGCAGCGGCCACGGCGACAAGGTCGGCACGTTCCATGCGCGCATTTTCCAGACCGCGCTCGACGCGAACGTTCCCGTGCAACCGGTCGCGCTGCGCTACGGCCGCAATGGCCGCCAGGATCCGAGCGTCCCGTTCGCGCCCAAAGAAGGATTTTTCCCGAACGTGATCCGCGTGCTCGGCAATCCGCCGATGGATGCGGAAATCCATTTTCTCGAACCGGTCGCGGCGACTCCGGATGCGCGACGTCGCATGGCCGAACAAAGCCGCGCGCGCATCGTGCGCGAGCTCGGCTATGGCGACGTCGACGGATGAACGGAACGGATTTCCGGACACCGTTTCTTCTGCGCAATCCGCACGTGCAGTCGCTGCTCGCATCGAGCGGGCTGCGCCGTCTGATCGTCAAGCGGCGCGGCGGCGATATCGAAACGCGCGCCGTCGAACACATCCTCGACTGCGGCGACGGCATTCGCCTGCAAGGCTTTCACACCGCGCAGAGCGCTCTGCCGGATGCGCGCGGGCTCATCGTGTTGCTGCACGGCTGGGAAGGCAGCGCGCGTTCCAACTATGTGCTGAATACCGGCGTGCGGCTGCTGCGCGAAGGTTTCGACGTATTCCGGCTCAATTTCCGCGATCACGGCGAGACGCATCACCTGAATCGCGAGATCTTCCATTCGTGCCGCATCGACGAAGTCGTCAATGCGGTGCGCGAAGTCGTGCAGCGTTTTCGTCCGCGCGCGTTGGCGATCGCCGGATTCTCGCTCGGCGGGAATTTCGCGCTGCGCGTCGCGTTGCGCGCACCCGCGGCGCGCATCCCGCTCGACTACGCGCTCGCGGTGTGTCCGGTCGTCAATCCGTCGAGCGTGCTGTTTGGGCTGGAACGAGGTCCGCTCCTTTACGAGCGTTATTTCCTGCGCAAATGGACGCGCTCGCTACGCACCAAGCAGGCGCTGTTTCCGGATGCGGAGTTGTTCTCGAGCGATGAGCTCAGCAGCAGTCTGCGCGACCTGACGCGCTCGCTGGTGTTGCGCCACACCGAGTTCGGCTCACTCGAAAACTATCTCAAAGGTTATTCGATTGCAGGCGACGCGCTCGGCGCGCTGCGCGTACCGGCGACGATACTCACATCGGCGGACGATCCGGTGATTCCGATCCGCGATTTCCGATCGCTGAAATTGCCGCCGCAAGTCGAGCTTGATATCGCGCCGCACGGCGGCCATTGCGGGTTCATCATGGATTTCTCGCTGCGCAGTTTTACCGAGGACTACATCGCCGAAAAGATGCTGGCTCGGATCGGGTCGGCCGCCGAGCACGGCGCCGACGGCCTGCCGCTCGCGGCCTCTGCGTAGCAAAGAAGGCCTGTTTTGCGGCGCGCGGCGCAACCTTCGGAAGGCGGACGGATTCGGCGGGTCGCCGCGCATCGGGCATAATTCGCGTAGCCAGCGGTTTTCGACGCGAAAAACACCCGTCGCGCGGCGATTCCAAACGCTCTTCCGCGGGTTGTGCCAACACGTGACCGCCCCAGCCATCGACGACGAAGCGCTCCGCATTCCATTCACAGCTACACCCACCCGGCAGTCATGCTCAAAGAATCGATCGAACTCCATCGCCTGGGACGCCTGGACGAAGCCGAACAAGGTTATCGCGAACATCTCGAGGGCGAGCCGAACGACGCCGAGGCGCTGCATCTGCTCGGTCTGTTGCGGCATCAACGCGGCGCCAAGGAAGAAGCGCAGGGCCTTTTGACGCGCGCGCACGCGCTGGCGCCGGAGAAAGCGGACATCGAGCTCACGCTCGGCACGCTGCGCTTCCAGGACGGCGACTTCGACGCTGCGCGCGCGCATTACGAGAAGGCGCTCGCGCTCGATCCGAACATCGGCACTGCACACGCGGGACTCGGACAGATTGCGCTGTTGCGCGGCGAGCGCGAGGAAGCGGAGCATCATTTCCGGATCGCACTGCGTGCGGGCGAGGATGCGCAATCGCTGGCCGGCCTCGGCTCGCTGCTGCTGGAGCGCGGCGATCTCGATGCCGCGTTGCGCCATCTCGGTCGCGCCGCGGATCTCGCGCCGAACGACCCGAATATCCAGTTGGCGCTCGGCCGCGCGTTCATCGAGCGCGGTACCGAAAGCTTTGCCGAGAAGGCGTTCCAGAATGCGCTAAAGGTCAAACCCGATCTGCAGCCGGCGTTGCAGGCGCTCGGTGCGCTGACGCTGAAAGCGAAACGTCCGCGCGAAGCGGAAACGCATTTCCGCGCGTTGCTGGCGATTCCGCGCGCGGAATCCGCCGGTCACGTCGGCCTCGGCGACGTCGCTCGTGCCGAAGAGCGGCATGCCGACGCGGTCGCCGCCTATCGCGCCGCGCTCGCGCTCGACCCGGCGCAATCGGCGCCGGCGCGCGCCTTGGCGTGGTCGCTGATGCGCATGGGTCATAACGACGAAGCGATCGCGGCCTACGATGACTATCTCGCGCGGGTGCCGGGCGATTACGACGTGCTCACCGCACGCGCGGATCTCCTGATGCTGATCGGGCGATTGCCCGAGGCCGCGGCCGCTTGGGAGGCGATCGCGGAGGGCAATCCAGCGGACATGCTGGCGCAGTCGCGACTCGCTCTGCTCTATGAGCACATGCATCGCCTCGATGCGGCGGAGGCGAAAGCCGAGCTCGTTCTCGGCGCGCAACCTGCCGATGCGGAGATGATGCTCGTGCGCATCCGTGCGCTGATGCGCTCGGGCGATGACGGACACGCGCGCGAACTGCTCGATCGTCTGGTTCAGCAACCGTTGAGCCAAGGCCCGCAGCGTTTGTACTGGAATTATCTAGGCCGCGTGCACGATCGCGCCGGCGACGCGTCGGAAGCGATGCGCTGCTTTGCCCAAGCGCAGCGAGGAACGCCGGCTTCGATGCCCGCGCTGGAAATGCCGCGGCGCGAGCTCGAGATCGCACTGACCGAACCGGTCGGCGCGCCGTGGGCGAACGCGCCGGTTCTTCTGCTCGGCACACCGGGCAGCGGCGTGGAACGCATCGCCGCGTTGCTCGCGGATCAGCCGGGGCTCACGGTGCTGCGCGATCGCATCGGTGCGCTGCAACGCGCAGACGATTTCAACCAGCCGCGGTTTCAGCACTACTGCGGCGATCTCACCGACGCCGATCGCGATGCGCTGCGCACGCGCTATCTCGCACCGCTGCATGCGGCCGGCGTCGCGCTTGATCGCACGCTGGTCGATTGGCTGCCGCGTTGGGACGCGCATCTCCTCGCGCTCGTGCGGCGCGCGTTTCCGGGCACGCGACTCGTCATCGTCGAGCGCGATCCGCGCGATGCGTTGCTCAACTGGCTCGCATTCGGCTGGGCACAGGGATTTCCATGCGCGGATGTGCCGCTCTTTAGCGAGTGGCTCGCGCGCGCGCGCGAGCATCTGCACTATGCGGACGCGCTCGACGAGCCGCGCCGGCTTGTCGTCGCGGCCGATCCGTTGCTCGATGATCCCGCGACGCATGGCTCCGAGCTCGCACGGTTCCTTGGCCTCGAAACATTGGAGCCCGGCGCGAATGTCGTCGCGGCGGCGCGCGGACTTGGCGGTTTGCCGGTGCGTTTTCCGCAAGGACACTGGGAAGCGTATCGCGAAGCGCTGGCCGAACCCTTTGCCGTGCTCACCGCGGCGCGATGAGATGCCAGCGCGATGGCGGATGCTCGACGAAACCCGGTGCGCGGTTCGGTGAAGGCTGTAAAGCTCATCGCACATTCCGCGGCCTCGTTGTACCTTTCGACTCGTGCCGCGCGACGGCGCTTCCAAATCCTTGAGAGATGACCATGCGCATCCGCAGCGATGATATGGCGCACATGCAGCCGATTCACGACGAATTCGCGTTCGGCAAGCCGGGTCCGAACGGCGAGCCGACGGTGTTTGCGCCGAACCGGAATCCGCATCTTGCCTGGTCCGACGTGCCGGCCGACGCGCGCTCGTTCGTCCTGATGTGCATCGACACCGACGTGCCGACGCGCGGCGATGATGTGAACAAGGAAGGCCGTCACGTGCCCGCGTCGCTCGCGCGGACCGAGTTCGTGCACTGGGTCATGGTCGATATTCCGCTCGAATGCCGCGAGCTCGGCACGGGCAGTTGCGCCGAAGGCGTGGTCCCGCACGGGCGACAGAATCCGCACGGACCGCCCGGGGCGAAGCAGGGCATCAATGATTTCACCGGCTGGTTTTCCGGCGATGCGGCGATGTCGGGCGACTATTTCGGCTATGACGGCCCGTGTCCGCCATGGAACGATGATCTCACGCATCACTATCACTTTCGCGTCTATGCGCTCGACGTGCCGACGCTCGGCATTTCCGGCCGATTCAGCGTCGCCGACGCGCGCGCGGGGATGCAAGGTCACGTGCTCGCCGAAGCGGCTATCACCGGCACCTACACGTTGAACGCCGCGTTGCGGCGCTGAGAGCGCGACCGCGCCCAAGTCGCGCGGATGTCTTCGCGATTCCTTGCTAGCATGCGCCGAGGCAATCCGGCATTCCGAGCATGAGTGAAGCATCCACCGCGCGCACGCCCGACGTCGCCGCGCGTATCGGCGAAGCGCGAAGACTCGCCGACAGCGGCAAGATCCTCGAGGCCGAGCAGGCGTTTCTCCAAATCCTGCGCGATGCGCCCACCGAAACCGGCGCGCTGAATTTCGTCGCGATCTGTGCGCACGAGCGCGGACGCTATGCGCAGGCGCTCGCACTGCTCGAGCGCGCGCGCGGCATCCGCGCGGACGATCCGGCGACGCTGACCAATCTCGGCGTGACCTACGCTGCGCTCGGCCGACTGGATCAATCGATCGAATCGCTGCGCGCGGCGCTCCGGGTTGCGCCCGATCTTTTCGTCGCGCGGCTGCGTCTGGCCGAAGTGCTCGAGCACGCCGGTCGCGCCAACGATGCGTTGCCGCTCTACTTCGGCGCGGTCTTCGCCGCGCAAGGCGCCGGGCAATGGCTTAGCGATGCGACCACGGCGCCGGGCCTTCGACCGCTCGTCTTGCACGCAATGCGCTCGGTGGCGGCGGGCCGCCGGCGCTTGTTCGCGAATGTCCTGGCGCCGCTGCGCGAGCGCCACGGAGCGGCGGCGCTGGCGCGCGTCGAAAAATGCCTGGCCGTGTATCTCACCGAGCTGCCCGCGAACTATCCGGATCCAAAACAGCGTCCGAAATTCCTCTATTTTCCGGATCTGCCGACCAAGAAATTCTACGAAGCGGAACTCTTTCCCTGGTATGCGACGCTCGAGGCGAAGATGCCGGCGATCCGCGAGGAGATGCTCGCGGTGCTTGCAGCCGATAACGGTTTCGAGCCATTTCTAGGTCACTTCGACTCGGACAAGGTCGAAGGACATCTCGCCAACGCGAACGGCCCGCCGGTCTGGAATGCGTTTTTCCTTTTCCGCCACGGCACGCGCTACGACGAAAACCATCGGCGCTGTCCCGAGACGTCGGCCGCGCTCGAAAACGTGCCGCTTTGCCACGTGCGCGATCATTCGCCCGAAGTCTGCTATTCGGTGCTGACCGCAGGCTCGCACATCCTGCCGCATCATGGCGTGACCAACACGCGGCTCGTCACGCACCTGGCCTTGATCGTTCCGGAGGATTGCGCGCTCGTCGTCGGCGGCGAATCGCACGGCTGGGAGGAAGGGCGCTGCTTCACGTTCGACGATACGTTCGAGCACGAAGCGTGGAACCGCAGCGGACGCACGCGCGTGGTCATGCTGATGGACATCTGGAATCCGTATCTGACCGAAGTCGAGCGCGAAGCGTTGACGGCGCTAGTCCCCGCGATCGGCGATTTCAACCACGCCGCGGGCGTGTAACGACGGATTCCGAACGGCTCGATCGATCGGTCGAACGTTTCGCGGCGATTCGTCGATTCCGCCTAGCTCGCTGGCAGTGCGATCAACAGCGCAATCCCGAGCACGATGCGATACACCGCGAACGCCGTGAAGCGGTGCGTTCGAATGTAGCCGAGCAGCCACTTGACCGCGACGAATGCGGTGATCAGCGAGACGACGAATGCGATCGCGAGCGCGCTCCAATCCTCGTGCGCGCCGCCGGCTTTTTGCGCCTTCAACAATTCGTATCCGCTGGCGGCGAACATGGTCGGGATGCCGACCAGGAACGCGAATTCGGTCGCCGCCGCGCGGTTGCCGGTGCCGGCCAGCATCGCGACGAAGATCGTTGCCGCCGAGCGCGACGTGCCCGGAAAGATTCCGGCGACGACTTGCGCCAAGCCGACCAGAATCGCGACGCGCCAGGTGATCTCGCTGCGTTCCGGCTGACGCGCCGCGAGCGTTTCCGCAGCGATCATCCAGAGGCCGCCGAAGATCAGTGCCCAGGCGACCGGCGTCAGCGAGTCGGGCAGCTTGAATCCGAGTTGCGTCGCGGCAAAGCCGAGCGCCGCGGTGATCGCGAATGCGACGGCGAGCTTCGTCGCGTAATCGCGATTGCGCGCGTCGCGAAGACCGGTTGCGAGTTGCCAGAGCCGCTCGCGGTAGATCAAGACCACGGCGAGGATCGCGCCGGCCTGGATCACGACATTGAAAACCTCCGAGCGATGACCGAGCCAGTGTTCGGCGATCAGCAGATGGCCGGTGCTCGAGATCGGCAGGAATTCGGTAATGCCTTCGATGATCCCGAGCAGGATGGGGTTGAACAAATCGCTCACGTTCGCCAGGCCGCCGAGTCAGGAGAGAGGCGCCAAGAATAGGCGAGAACGCCATTCGGAATGCGGCGGAAATGGGTGAACGGCGATGCACCGTTCCGGTGATTTCGATTCAATATACGCACCAAAGAAGTGCATCGACGAAACACAGTCGACGCATATCCAATTGATTTTCTGCGATTTTATCCAACCGGCAGCGTGGCACACCGCTTGCTCGTCATCAGGCACTACAACCATTTTCAAAGGATACGGGATGGCCACCCAGAACGTGTTGAAGCTGATCAAGGAAAACGCGGTCGAGTTCGTCGATTTCCGCTTCGCCGACATGCTTGGCAAGCAGCATCATGTGAGTTTTCCGACCCACGCCATCGACGAGTCGACGTTCGAGGACGGCAAGATGTTCGACGGCTCGTCGATCTCGGGCTGGAAGGGCATCAACGAGTCGGACATGGTGTTGATGCCCGATCCGTCGACGGCCGCCATCGATCCGTTCGCGGCGCGCAAGACCCTGCTGCTGCAATGCGACGTGCTCGAGCCGAGCACGATGCAGGCGTATGCGCGCGATCCGCGTTCGGTCGCGCGTCGCGGCGAGGCTTATCTGAAATCGACCGGCATCGCCGACACCGCGTTCTTCGGTCCGGAACCCGAGTTCTTCATCTTCGATTCGGTCCGCTTCCAGAACGACATGAACCGCGTCGCCTACGAGATCGGCTCCGAGGAAGGTGCGTGGTCGTCGAATCGCAATTTCGAAGGCGGCAATTCGGGTCAGCGGCCGGGCATCAAGGGCGGCTATTTCCCCGTGCCTCCGGTCGATTCGTTGCAGGATCTGCGCAGCGAGATGTGCGCGGTGCTCGAGCAGGTCGGACTCACCGTCGAAGTGCATCACCATGAAGTCGCGACCGCGGGTCAGTGCGAAATCGGCACGAAGTTCTCGACGCTGGTGAAGAAGGCCGACGAGCTGATCATGATGAAGTACGTGATCAAGAACGTCGCGCACCAGAACGGCAAGACCGCGACGTTCATGCCCAAGCCCATCGTCGGCGACAACGGTTCGGGCATGCACGTGCATCAGTCGCTGGCCAAGAACGGCCAGAATCTTTTCGCCGGCGATCTCTACGGCGGACTCTCGCAGACGGCGCTCTACTACATCGGCGGCATCTTCAAGCACGCGCGCGCGATCAACGCGTTCTCGAACTCGACGACGAACAGCTACAAACGCCTCGTGCCGGGTTTCGAAGCGCCGGTGATGCTGGCGTATTCGGCGCGAAACCGTTCGGCGAGCTGCCGCATTCCGTTCGTGCACAGCCCGAAAGGACGTCGCATCGAGGTGCGTTTCCCGGATCCGGTGAATTCGGGTTACCTCACTTTCACCGCGCTGATGATGGCGGGCCTCGACGGCATCTTGAACAAGATCGATCCGGGCGCGCCGTCCGACAAGGACCTGTACGACCTGCCGCCCGAAGAAGAGAAGAACATCCCGACCGTCTGTCATTCGCTCGATCAGGCGCTCGAAGCGCTCGACAAGGATCGCGCGTTCCTCAAGGCCGGCGGCGTGTTCACCGACGATCTCATCGACGGCTACATCGATCTCAAGATGCAGGAGGTCACGCGCTTCCGTGCTGCGACGCATCCGCTCGAGTACCAGATGTACTACGCCATCTAGCAAAAGCCCGTCACGCCTGAACGCGACGCTTCACTCCCTCTCCCGCTTGTGGGAGAGGGCCGGGGTGAAGGACCACGAAGCTGCAGACGAGGGAACCTCGCCGAAGACATGACTACGCATCTCTGGCTCGCCTTTTTCATCACCGCAACGACCGCCGCGTTGGTGCCTGGCCCCGCGGTGCTGTACGTGGTCGGCCAGGCGATGCGGCACGGCGCAAACAAAGCCGTTGCGGCGAACCTTGGCATCCTCAGCGGCAACACGGTCTGGTTCGCGGCTTCGGCGGTCGGGCTCGCAACGCTGGTCGCGTTCGCAGCGCCCGTATTCATCGCGCTCAAGTGGCTCGGCGTCGCCTATCTCACCTGGCTCGGGCTCAGCGCATGGCGCGACGCCTTGCGCGGTCAAGGAAGCGGGCGGTTGCAGACCGCCGACCATCTTCCCTCGCCCGCGCAGCGGGAGACGGGGGACCGCTCGCCGGGCGAGCGGTGGGTGAGGGACAGACGCGTTCCAACAAAGCTTCGAATGTGGCGGCAAGGCGTGCTCCTGCAGCTCGCCAATCCGAAAGCGATTCTCTTCTTCACGGCGCTGCTGCCTCAGTTCGTCGAACCATCGCAGCCGATTGCGCCGCAAATCTTCGTGCTCGCGGTCACCAGCATCGTCTCCGAATTCTTCGTCCTCGCCGGCTATGCGTGGCTCGCCGCGCGCGGTGGCGCGCTGCTCGTTGCGCGCCCGCGTCTGGCGCGCGTGACCGATGCGGCGGCCGGCAGCTGTTTGCTCGGCGCCGGCATCGGCCTTGCGCTCGCGCATCCGGCCCGATGACGAAGCTCTGCGCGTGAGTTGATCCGCGCAATCGAATCTGCACGCCGCGAAGGATCGCGGCGGATCGGGAGAGGGGCGCCAATGGCGCGCGCCGCGGGATGCGGCGGACACAAGAGGCGAAACAGCCTCGCAGCACCTGGGCCGTCAGGCAGGGAAGCCGCCGCGCGTGAGCGCGAGTTGCGGCTCGCCCGTCCCTCGCCACGATCGGAGTCCCGCATGCATCCTTCGACCGCTCTAGTTCCATTCCTGCTTGTCGCTGTTGTCTCGCTCTGGGTCTCGCGCGCCAAGGCGCAAGATGCGCCCGCGTCGCCGGGCCCGGCGCTGACCGGCAGCGTCTCCATCGTCAACGACTATCTCTTCCGCGGCTTGTCGCAGACGAGCGAGGATCCCGCGCTGCAGGCCGGCGCCGAGTACGGCAGCGCCGACAGCTGGTACGTCGGCGGCTGGGGTAGCAACGTGAGTTGGCTGTCCGATCTGTCCGCATCGGATGCGCGCATTTCGAACAGCCTCGAGATCGATCTTTATGCCGGCTGGCGCATCCCGTTCGCCGACGTTTGGAAGCTCGATCTCGGCCTGTATACGTATTACTACCCGGGCGATTATCCGCACGGTTTCACGCGGCCGTACACGACCGAGGCCTACATCGGCATCGGCTGGTCCATCGTCACGCTGAAATATTCGCACGCGTTCACCAACGCGTTTGGCTTCGCCGATTCCAAGCACAGCGACTATCTCGATCTCTCGGCGAACTGGGAATTCACGCCAACCTGGGTGCTCAACGCGCACGTCGGCCACCAGCGCATCCAGCACTTCGGCGCTGCCGACTACACGGACTGGAAGCTCGGCATCACCAAGAACTTCGCCAACGGCGTGTCCGTTGCGCTCGGCTACTACGACACCAACGCCGACCGGAACATCTACACGAATCCCGACGGCGAGGATCTCGGCCGCGCGACGGGCGTGCTCAGCATCACCAAGGCGTTCTGATCTCACGTCAGAGGAGCAGCACCATGAAACTGATCATCGCGATCATCCGGCCATTCAAGCTGGACGACGTCCGCGACGCGCTGTCGCAGGCCGGCGTCACCGGCATTACGGTCACCGAGGTCAAGGGCTACGGGCGCCAGAAAGGGCACACGGAGCTCTACCGCGGCGCCGAATACGTCGTCGACTTCGTGCCGAAAATCAAGCTCGAAACGGCCGTGCCCGACGCGCGCGTCGATGTCGTCATCGACGCGATCGTCGAAGCCGCGCGCACCGACAAGGTCGGCGACGGCAAGATCTTCGTGACCCCACTCGATCACACCGTGCGCATCCGCACCGGCGAGATCGGCGACGACGCGCTTTGAGGAGAACGACCATGAGAACGAAATTTTCGTCGCGCGCCGCACTCACCGTCGCCTGCATGTTGCCGATGCTCGTGTTCGCCGCCGACGCGCCAGCGCCGGTACCGAACAAGGGCGACACGGCCTGGATGCTGACCTCGACCGCGCTCGTGCTGCTGATGTCGGTGCCCGCGCTCGCGCTCTTCTACGGCGGCCTCGTGCGCAGCAAGAACATGTTGAGCGTGCTGATGCAGGTGTTCGTCGTGTTCTCGCTGATCACGGTGCTGTGGTGCGTGTACGGCTACAGCTTCGCATTCACCGAGGGCAATGCGTTCTTCGGCGGACACAGCCGCATCTTCCTCGCCGGCATCGGCGATGCGTTCAAGGGCGAATGGTCGCTCGCCGCGACGTTCTCGAAAGGGACACCGATGTACGAGATCGTGTTCGTCGCGTTCCAGGCGACCTTCGCCGCGATCACGTGCTGTCTGATCCTCGGCTCGGTCGTCGAGCGCATCAAGTTCTCGGCCGTGCTGATCTTCATGGTGATCTGGTTCACTTTCAGCTACCTGCCGGTAGCGCACATGGTCTGGTTCTGGCCGGGGCCGGACGCGTACTCGGACGCCTCGAAAGTCGAAGCGCTGAACGCGACCGCGGGCTACATCTGGCAGATGGGCGCGCTCGATTTCGCCGGTGGCACGGTCGTGCACATCAACGCCGGTGTCGCCGGACTCATCGGCGCGTTCCTGATCGGCAAGCGCCTCGGCTGGGGCAGGGAAGTGATCCGGCCGCATAGCCTCACGATGACGATGATCGGCGCATCGCTGCTCTGGTTCGGCTGGTTCGGCTTCAACGCGGGCTCGGCGCTCGAGGCGAACGCGTCGGCGTCACTCGCGTTTCTCAACACCTATCTCGCGACCGCATGCGCGGTGCTGGCCTGGACGTTCGCCGAATGGATCTTCAAGGGCAAGCCGTCCATGCTCGGCGCGGCATCCGGCGCGGTCGCCGGTCTCGTCGCGATCACGCCGGCGGCCGGCAACGTCGGCATTCCGGGCGCTTTCGTCATCGGCATCGCCGCCGGCGTGATCTGCTTGTGGGGCGTGACCGGCCTCAAGAGATTGCTGAAAGCGGACGATTCGCTCGACGTGTTCGGCGTGCACGCGGTCGGCGGCATCACCGGCGCACTGCTGACCGGCGTGTTCAACTCGCCCGATCTCGGCGGGCCCGGCTCGGTGCAGGATTGGGTCACGGCGACGAGCGGTTATCCCGGGATCGCCGCGCAGCTCTGGATCCAGGCCAAAGCGGTCGGCATCACGATCGTCTGGACCGGCGCAGTCGCGCTCGTCGCGTACAAGATCGCCGATCTCCTCGTGGGACTCCGCGTCACCGAGGAGCAGGAGCGCGAGGGACTCGATATCAATTCGCACGGCGAATCCGCTTACGACTACTGAGCCGCCGCGGGCGGGACGCGATTGCGCCCGCCCGCGTTTCGCTGCGTGCCCGCAGAGCCGGTTTGCTAAGCTAGCGCGACACTTTCGCAGGGACATTCGGCGGACGTCGCGCGCCATGCCTGGTTCGTCGCGTCCGCAATCCGGCATGGCCACGAGCATCATCATGCGCGCGCACGCGCCGGCAATTTCGCAGCATCGACGATACGGTCCTGCGCCGCGTGCAGCGGAGTTCGCGAAGGCCATGCGATGAGCGCGTCACGTCGCGTGCTCGTCACCGGCGGCAGTGGCGACATCGGCGCGGCGATCGCGCGCGTGCTTGCTGCGGACGGATGGCACGTGCATGTGCACGCGCACGCGGCGCCCGATCGCGCGCAGGCGATCGTCGATGCGATCCGGAACGACAACGGTTCGGCCGATGTGGTCGTGTTCGATCTCGTCGACGGCGCATCGACGCGAAGCAAGGTCGACGAGCTGCTCGCCAGCGGACCCGTGCACGCGCTCGTGCACAACGCCGGAATCCACGACGACGCGCCGATGGCCGGCATGCGCGAGGATCAGTGGCGACGCGTGATCGACGTGTCGCTGCACGGTTTTTTCCACGTCTGCCAACCGCTGCTGCTGCCGATGGCGCGCGCGAAATGGGGGCGCATCGTCGCGGTGTCTTCGGTCGCCGCCGTGCTCGGCAATCGCGGACAGGCGAACTACGCGGCGGCGAAATCGGCATTGCACGGCGCGACGAAATCGCTTGCTCGCGAGATGGCGTCGCGCGGCATCACGGCGAATGTCGTCGCGCCCGGCGTCATCGCCGGACGACTTTCGGAAACCGTGTTCGACGACGCGCAGATCAAGGCGATGATTCCGGCCGCGCGCGCGGGAACGCCGGACGAAGTCGCGGCCTTGGTCGCGTTCCTCTGCTCGGACCGCGCGGCTTACATCAACGGTCAGGTCATCGGCGTCAACGGTGGCATGGTCTGAGCGCGTCACACGCGCTCAGAGCCAAGCGCCAGGCCTCGGCGAGTTCAGTGCGTCGAGTTTCCGAGCTGCTGATTGACGAGCGCCAATGCCTGCGCGCGATTGTCGCGCAGCGCGGGCAGCATGATGTCCGCGTAGCGGCGAATATCCGGATCAACGCTCTCGTTGCGCGCGGCTTCGTACATCTCGATCATGCGATCGTGATCGTCGATGACGTTCTGCACGTATTGCGCGTCGAAGCTGCCGCCTCGGTGACTTGCATGCAGATCAGCAATCTCGTTGTGGTCGTCGCCATCCGTGCGCCGCGGCAGATCGACGTGCTTCTGCGCCGCGAGAAGCTGCAGAGCCTGATCGGCCTTAGTGTGGCTGGATACGATGCGATCGGCCAGGGAATGGACGCCGGGATTGGCCGCCTTCGAGTCGGCCGCATGGCCCATCGCGATCTGCGTGATGTTGGAAGTATTCGCGTCGAGGAGAAAATCCACGTCAGCGCGAGGCAGATGACCCGGCGCGACTTCGGCGGCCTGCGGCAGCTGAGCCTCCGCTGGGGCAGCGATGAGCGAGGCGAAAGCGGTCGCAATGGCGAAAGGAAGAAAACGCATGTCCATGGTAGATCTCCTTGGCACGTGCGCGAATGAATCAAGGATCGAATGCATCGCGCGTTGCAGGAATCCGGCGGTGCCGGTGTCCGCATCTAGCCAATCTAGGCGGATAGACCTTAACGCGCGCCGTGAAAGGAGCCGCGGCGGTCGGCGGCGATTCAGGAAACCGCGGCTGACCCAGCCGGGCGAGGCTCAGGCCGCGAGGTTGAAGAGCAGCGGAGCCGGCGCTGTCGCGTCGCCGCCCGCTTGGCGCGGATCGAGTCCGGGACACAAGCGACTTGCGCGACGCCCGATCGTACCGGCCAGGCGATGCATCAGCCTGACGTTCTCGCGCAGACGAGCGGCAAGCTCAGCCGTCGTCAGCACATCGTGCAGGCTTCGATTCATCGCGACGAACCAGTCAAGATCGCGCTGATCGAGCATGACCGCATCGTCGCGGCCGCGACTCTCCAGATGCCACGCGCGGAAAAACATCTGCATCTGCCGGTTGAGTTGTTGTGCCTGATCAAGCTCGTCGCGCAACTCGCCGAGCAGCGCGATATCGGTCAAGCGATCCTGGAACACGAGCTGGCACAGCACGCCCCAGTAGAACGTGTAGTCCCAGATCACTTTGATCGGCATGACTTCGGCATCGCCGAACATCGGATACTGATCGCGGTACAACGTCAGCGTGTTCTCGTAGAACGACATGTAGAGCTGTTCGTACATGCGAGCGTAAGGCCCGAGCGGCTGGTTCGCGCGATCGAGCGCGATCAGCTCGGTGATATACGTGTTGGCGATCCCGATGAAATCGCTGCCCGGTGAATAAAACGGATCGAGGAACACGCCGGCATCGCCCGTGAGCGCCCAGCGGTCGCCGGAAAACGCCTGCTTGCAGCCGTGCGAAAAGCCGCGCAGGAACAGGAAATCCATCAGCGTGTCGCGCCGCGTCGCGCATTCGCGTGCAATCGCGGGTTGATGGACGGCGAACCATTCGAGCGAGCGCTCGAACGTGTTCATCGTTTCCAGCGGATGCATCTTCGCGTCGCAGACGATGCCGACCGAATGCGCGCCCGAGCCGAGAGGAATCAGCCAGGCCCAGTAACCGGGACCGCACAAGTGATTGGTCGAACGCCAGCGTTCGCGCGGTGTGCAGCGCGCCTGCCAGTCGCGGTCATCGCACCAGGTGTCAAGATCGAGCCGGGCGTTAAGTCGGAACCAGATCGCGTTCCCGTCGTGTCCGTTCGCCTCGGCGAGTCCGAGCTGGCGCTTGACGAGTCCGGCGCGTCCCGACGCATCGATGAGCCAGCGCGCCTTGAGTGTTTTGGCGACGCCCACGTGTTCGATGCGTATTTCGTGGACTCCGCCGTCGCACGCGATATCGAAGCCGCGCACGATCGCGCCGTCGCGAAAGTCGATGCCTTCGCGGCGCACTTCGTCGCCGAGAAAATTCTCGAACAGGCCGCGATCGATCTGCCAGGTCGGCGTCGGCAGTACGCGGCTGACGCCCAGCTCCGGCACGTTCTCCAGGTCACTGCGGCCTTCGCAGAAGAAAAAGCGGAAACCGAACTTGCGGATGTGCGCATCGTCCAGGTGCGCGCGCAGGCCGAGCGTCGTCGAGAAATAGTGGGCGCCGATCTCGACCGTCGATTCGCCGACCTTGTGCGCGGCCGGCGGCACCGGATGCGTGCGTCGCTCGACGATCACGATATCCAGATCCGCAAAACGCCGGCGCAGCTGCAGCGCAAGCGTGAGTCCGGCGAGCCCGCCACCGAGAATCACGACATCATGCGCACTGGTGCCCGACATGTCCGCTCCCATCCGATGCGGCCATTGTGCACACAAATTGCCGACATGCGCGCGGAAAACGTTGGCTCAGGGCGTCTCGCGTACGGCGGTCGTCGCCGCAGCGGGCGCGCGACGCAGGAACAGCGTCGGCATCGGCGATGTCATCAGCGTCGTCGCCACGGCCATGACCATCGACATTGTGAAAATATCGGTGCCAATCACGCCGGTGTCGAGTCCGACTTTCATCACGATCAGTTCCATCAATCCGCCCGCGTTCATCGGCGCGCCGATCGCGCCGGCCCAAGCCGGCGATGCGCGCGCCACCGCATCGAGCGCGATCGTGCCGAAGACGATGCCGGCGATCATCTCGCCGATTACCGGCGGCTGACCGAGGCGACCGGGCAGCAACGCGAGCATGCGCGCCGTCGCCAGAATCGCCGCGAGCTGCAGAAGCAGATGCAGTTCGCGGCTCGCGCTCAGCCCGCCGCCGGCGGATCGTAAATCAGTGGCGGCGCTGCGTGCGATCGACGATAGCTCGCGACGATATGCCCATAGCCCGCGACGCGCTTCATCGTGTACCAGGTGATGCGCAGCACGTCGCGGATCGGGCGGAAATGGCTCGAACGGAATTCATCCTGATAGCGCGATTCGATCGGAACCGAAACGACGCCAATGTGTCTTTCGCGCGCGGCCGCGATCAGGAGCGCGGCTTCGAAGACGAAATCGTCGGCGGTCAGATCAGCGAGCTCGATCGCCGCGAGCGGGTAGTAGCGCTGCCCGCTTTGGGTATCGGCGACCGGAATGCCGCAACCCCAGGAAATGCCCCAGTCGGCGAAGTCGTTCGCGCGCCGCCGCGCTTTCGGCTGATTTTCGCGATTGCGGATGCGCGCGCCGATCACGAGATGCTCCGGATAGCGCGTGGCCGCGGCAAGGAGACGCGGAATGTCCGACGCGAGATGCTGGCCATCGCCGTCCATCGTGACCACCGCATCGAATCCGAGCGCACGTGCGCGCCGGAAACCGTCGCGCAGGCCCTGGCCTTTGCCGAGCGAAGTCTCGTGACGGATCAGCGTGATCGGCAGATCCGCGATGTGTTCGACCGTTGCGTCCGTGGAACCATCGTCGACGACGATCACGTTCGGGCATATCGCGAGCACGGATTCGACCACGCCGCGGATCGCGCGCTCTTCGTTGAGCGCCGGAACCACGACCATGACGCGGCGCGGATCGGTCGCGCTCATGGCGACACCTCGATGCGCAGCGAAGTGTCCGCGCCGGACGCGATGATCACCTGTGCCGTCTCGCGCCGCCCGAGCGCGACCAGCAGTGGTAACGACTGCGCGGCCATCGGATTGCCCGCAAGCGACGCCCGAGGCGCCGACGCATCGTTTGGTGCGCTCGGTTGCTGCGACATCTGCAGCGACAAGCGAGCGAGCGAATGCGGGCCGCGCGTGGGACTCAGCACGAACGCAACCGCGAACGGCAGCGCACTGGGTGCGACTTCGGTCAGCGGACCATGCGCCGCGATGTCGTACGCACTGAGCAGTACGGTCTCGTCGTCGGCATGAACTTCGATGGCGGCTTCCAGCAACGCGGCGGCGAAGCTGCCTTGCAATGCGCTGATCGAGGTTGCCGCGGCGTGACAGTGCGCCGCGACGGTCCAGTATCCGGCCGGCGCGTTGTGCACGGAATTGTGGAAGCGCGTCGGCGACAGTTCGCGCGGATCGGCCGCGAGCGTCGCGCACATCGCGTCGGTGATCGCGAGATCGCCGTGCGTCGAAGTGAAAACGCAGGCGAGTGTCGATGGATCGCGTCCGGCCATCGCGCACGCCTGACCGGCGGCTTCGCAGGCAATCAGCACAGATTCCGGCGCGCGTCGGCGCTCGGTCGGCGGCAATGCGCTCGGCGAGGGTCGAGCGTTTGCATCGCATCGCACGGACTCACCGCTTTCGAGCACGCGCGTCAGCGCGGCCCAATCCGGTACGCCGGGAGCCCAGATGCCGATGCCGTCAATATGCACGATGAGCGGGTCCATGCGACTACGATGCGCCCGCCGCGAACGCGAGCGTGCAGTTGCTGCCGCCGAAGCCGAATGAGTTGCTGAGCGCGACACGAATATCGCGCTCCTCGCGCGCGAGCGCGAGTTGTGCCGCGCAGATCGGCTCGGCGTCACGGCTGTTGAGCGTCGCGGGCACGATGCCGTGTTCCATCGCGAGCAAGGTCAACACGGTCTCCAGAATACCCGCCGCGCCGAGCGTGTGTCCGGTAAAGCCTTTGGTCGAGCTGGCGCGCACGCTCGACGGGAACACATCGGCAAGCAGCGCAGCTTCGACCTCGTCGTTCTTCATCGTCGCGGTGCCGTGCAGATTGACGTAGTCGACGTCGCGCGCTTCGATTCCCGCGCGCGCGAGCGCATCGGCGACCGCGAGGCGTGCTCCAAGTCCTTCGGGATGCGGCGTCGACATGTGATGCGCATCGGATGATTCGCCGTAGCCGATCAAGCTCGGCGCGCGCGCATCGCCGGCGCGTTCGAGCAACGCGAAACCCGCTGCTTCGCCGATCGAGATACCGTTTCGCGCGGGATCGAACGGACGACACGGCTCGGGCGCGACGAGCTCGAGCGCGTTGAAGCCGAACAGCACGCTGTCGCACAGCGTGTCGACGCCGGCGAGAATCGCCGCATCGACGACGCCGAGTCGGATCATGCGTTCGGCCTTGGCGAAGACCTTCGCACTCGACGAACACGCCGTCGCGACGGTGAGGCACGGCCCGCGCGTGCCGAGCAGCGCCTTGAGGAAAAGTCCCGGCGCGTGCGGCGTGTGCAGCACCGAATGGCGCAAGTGAGCGGGCAGGCGGTCGTCTTCGAGCGTGCGATAGCCTTCTTCGGTCGCGCCGATGCTCGAAGTCGATGTGCCGACGATGAGCGCGACCCGATCGGCGCCGTGGCGCTCGATGCAATCGCGCGTCGCGTCCAGGAATCCGTCAGCTGCGATGCCGCGCCAGGCGAGCCGGTTGTTGCGGCAGTCGTAGTCGGCGAAGGCGGGCGGCAGCAGCGTCGTCTCCAGATCCTCGACCCGTCCGATCGCGCAGGCCAGCGGCACGCGCGTGAAATCGTTCGGCCGGAGGCCGCCGCGGTCGCGGCGCAACGCATCGGCCTGGGCGGCGCGGCCGTGTCCAAGCGCAGAAGTCGCGGTAAAGGCGGTGATGGCGAGGGGGGCGATACGAGTCGGCACGCGTCGTCGGATCCGGCGAGGCGGCCGAAGTATGACACACGCGTTTCAAACGCATGCAGGGCCCGATGTGTCGACTGGTGCGCAAATCGCCGCGATTGAGCGGCATTTCGCAACTGGTCGGTTCGGGAATGCGTCGTCGCATCGTCGCTGCGAGCGCCGCGCGCATCGCCTGCCGCGCCTGCGAGCGTTCGGTGAAGGCGCGCAGGAGCGTGCTGCTACCATTTCGCCCCCGCATTTCCGATTCAGCGAAATTCCCCAATGAGCGAAGCCGCCGGTCATCCAGGTTCGATCGATCAGGTGCGCGCGTTTCTGCGCGATCTGCAGGATCGCCTTTGTGCGGCGCTCGAATCGGCGGACGGAAGCGCGCGCTTCACCGAGGATGCGTGGCAGCGTGCCGAAGGCGGCGGTGGACGCTCGCGCGTGTTGAAGCAGGGCGCGGTGTTCGAGCAGACAGGCGTCGGTTTTTCGGAAGTCGGCGGCGCGGCGTTGCCGCCGTCGGCGAGCGCGCATCGGCCGGCGATCGCGGGTCGCGCGTGGACGGCGCTCGGTGTGTCGCTGATCGCGCATCCGCGAAATCCCTATGTGCCGACGACGCACATGAACGTCCGCTACTTCGAAGCGCGCGCCGAGAACGCAGAACCCGTGTGGTGGTTCGGCGGCGGCTTCGATCTGACGCCGTTCTATCCGTTCGACGAGGATGTCATGCACTGGCACGGCGTCGCCCGCGATCTCTCGGCGCCGTTCGGCGCGGATGTCTATGCGCGCTACAAACGCTGGTGCGACGAATATTTCTATCTCAAGCATCGCGCCGAAACGCGCGGCGTCGGTGGGCTCTTTTACGACGACCTCGACGAAGGCGGCTTCGATCGCTGCTTCGCATTGACGCGTGCGGTCGGCAACGGATTTCTCGATGCGTACGTGCCGATCGTCGCGCGCCGCAGGAACACGGCATATGCGGCGCGCGAACGCGAGTTCCAGCTGTATCGCCGCGGCCGCTATGTCGAATTCAATCTCGTCTACGACCGCGGCACGCTGTTCGGATTGCAATCGGGTGGTCGCGCCGAATCGATCCTGATGAGCCTGCCGCCGCGCGTTCGATTCGAGTATGGCTACACGCCGGAACCGGGCAGCGACGAAGCGCGCTTGGCGGAATACCTCAAGCCGCGCGATTGGTTCGAGCGCCCGTAGCGCAGGCGCGGCTCGCGCCGGGCGACGAGTCGAACCCGCTCGCGCGGATCCCAACTAAAGGCCTGTCAGTTCCAGTCGTACAGCGAGAAATAGACCGGCGAAACCGGACCTTGCCGCGGATCGCGCGTGAGGCGTCCGGTGCCGGTCGTGTCCATGAAGGTTTCGTCCGGGCCGCCGCCCCGCGGCACGATGTGGATCATCCAGACCTTGCCGTTCTGACGGTATTCGTCGACCGTGTCGCCGGACTGCTGGCGCGTCGTGTGCTCGCTCGCGGCCATGCGCTGAGCGACGGTGGCATTCGGATCGCGATCGGCCTTGCTGCGGACGATCCGCGTGTCCGGTTTCGGCACCGGTGCGAGCGGGTCGGCTGCGGCATCGTTTGCAGCGTCAACGGCGGACGCGGCGTTTTGCCCTGCGCCCGCTGCCGTCGGCGAGGCCACGCCCGGATCGTTGAGGCCGGGCGGCGGCGGCGCGTCCGCCTTGGGGGGCGCCTTGCTGTCGGGTGGCGCGCCGATCGCAAACGTCGAAACGATGACCATCGAGAGCAGAGCGAAGCGGCTGATGATGCGCATGACGTCTCTCCTTCGTACGTCGGCAAGCCTAGCAGGGCAGCGATGAATCGTGAGACGTGCGTGTCACAGGACGGGCCAGCGGGCGGTCGCGTTGCAAAGCCGGCTGGCGCTTGCCAAGCTCCGACAGCCCCTTCTCTGCCGACCTTCCATGCCGCGTCCCCGTCTCGTCCTCATCGACGGTTCATCTTATCTCTACCGCGCATTTCATGCGTTGCCGCCGCTCACCAATTCGACGGGCGAACCGACCGGCGCGTTGTTCGGCGTGGTCAACATGCTGCGTGCGACGCTGAATTCGAAACCGGACTACGCGGCGTTCGTGCAGGACGCGCCCGGTCCGACCTTCCGCGACGTGTTGTATGCCGAATACAAGGCGAATCGCGAGGCGATGCCCGATCCGCTCGCTGCGCAGATCGAACCGATGCTCGCGATCGTCGCCGCGCTCGGTTTTCCGATCCTGCGCGTCGAAGGCGTCGAAGCCGACGACGTCATCGGCACGCTCGCCGTGCAGGCGGCAAAAGTCGGCATCGACGTCACGGTGTCGACCGGCGACAAGGACTTCGCGCAGCTCGTCGCGCCCGGCATCGTGCTGGTCAATACGATGAGCAACACGACCCTCGACGAAGCCGGTGTGGTCGAGAAATTCGGCGTGCCGCCGCAGCGCATCGTCGATCTGCTCGCGCTGATGGGCGACAGCGTCGATAACATACCGGGCGTCGAGAAATGCGGGCCGAAGACCGCCGCGAAATGGCTCGGCGAATACGGCACGCTCGACGAGGTGATCGCCAACGCGGACAAGGTCGGCGGCAAGATCGGCGAGAACCTGCGCCGCGCATTGCCGCAGTTGCCGTTGTCGCGGCAGCTCGCGACGATCAAGACCGATGTCGCGCTCGATCTCGGTCCGACCGATCTCAAATTGCGCGAACGCGACGCTGCTACGTTGCGCACGCTGTACAAGCGCTACGAATTCAATGCCGCGCTGAAAGAGCTGGACGCGGGCAACCCGGCGCCCGCGGCGCGCGATTTGCCGGCCGCCGACATTCCGACGCATCGCGAGTTCGGCGTGCGCGGCATCGGCGAAGCGCCGAAGATCATCGTCGATCCGGCGCTGCAGGGGCCCGGCAACTACGAGCTCGTGACGACCGCCGACCAGCTCGAACGCTGGCTCGGAAAACTGCGTACGGCCGAACTGATCGCGTTTGATACCGAAACCGATTCGCTCGATCCGATGCAGGCCGAAGTCATCGGCATCTCGATCGCGGTCGCGGTGCGCGAGGCCGCCTACATTCCGCTCGGTCACGATTGCCCGGGCACGCCCTCGCAGCTCGATCGCGAAGACGTTCTGAACCGGTTGAAGCCGCTGCTCGAAGATCCCGACAAGATCAAGCTCGGCCAGAACGCAAAATACGACATGAACGTGATGTCGACCTACGGCATCACGATGCGCGGCGTCGCGCACGACACGATGCTCGAATCGTACGTGCTGAATTCGACCGCGTCGCGGCACGACATGGACTCGCTCGCCAAGCGTCATCTCGGCCACGAGACGATTCCTTACGAGCAAGTGACAGGCCGCGGCGCGAAGCAGATTCCGTTTTCGCAAGTCGACATCGAAACCGCGTGCAAGTACGCGGCCGAGGACGCCGACGTCACGTTGCGCCTGCATCGCGCGCTGTGGCCGAAGCTCGAAGCCGCACCGCGCCTGCGCGAAGTGTACGAAACGATCGAAATGCCGCTGCGTGCCGGTGCTCGCGCGCATGGAGCAGACCGGCGTGTTGATCGACACGGCCGCACTGAAGCGTCAGAGCAACGAGCTCGCACGGCGCATGCACGAGTTGACCGAGCAGGCGTACGCGATCGCCGGCCGCAATTTCAGTCTCGATTCGCCCAAGCAGTTGCAGGCGATCCTGTTCGACGAGTTGAAACTCCCGGCGCTGATGAAGACGCCGAGCGGACAACCGTCGACGAACGAAGAAGCGCTCGAGGCGATCGCCAACGATCACGCGCTGCCGCGACTGATCCTCGAATACCGCGGGCTTGCGAAGCTTCGCTCGACGTACACGGAGAAGCTTCCCGACAACTTGAATCCGCGCACCGGGCGCGTGCACACGAACTACAACCAGGCGACGGCGGCGACCGGGCGGCTATCTTCGGTCGACCCGAACCTGCAAAACATTCCGATTCGTACCGAAGAGGGCCGGCGCATCCGCCAGGCGTTCGTGGCGCCGCCGGGATGGAAAGTCGTCGCGGCTGATTATTCGCAGATCGAGCTGCGCATCATGGCGCACTTGTCCGGCGATGCCGGTCTGCTCGCGGCCTTCCACGGCAATCAGGACATCCATCGCGCGACCGCTGCCGAGGTGTTCGGATTGCCGCTCGATCAGGTCGACACGAACCAGCGCCGAGCCGCGAAGGCGATCAACTTCGGTTTGATGTACGGCATGAGCGCGTTTGGTCTGGCGCGACAGCTCGGCGTCGGACGCGGCGAAGCGCAGGACTACATGGCGCGTTATTTTTCACGCTATCCCGGCGTGCGCGAATTCATGGATCGCGTGCGCGAAGAGGCGCATCGGGACGGCTATGTCGAAACCGTGTTCGGCCGGCGCCTCTATCTCGACTACATCAATTCGCGCAATCAAGTGCAGCGTTCGGGCGCCGAACGCGCTGCGATCAACGCGCCGATGCAGGGCACCGCGGCGGACATCATCAAGCGCGCGATGATCGCGGTCGATGCGTGGCTGATCGATCAGGACGAGGCCGCGCATATGCTGATGCAGGTCCACGACGAGCTCGTGTTCGAGATTCGAGAAGATCGCATCGAAGCGGTCAGCGCCGGCATTCGCGAACGCATGGCCGACGCGGCCGAGCTTTCGGTTCCGCTGATCGTCGATATCGGCGTCGGCGCGAACTGGGACGAAGCGCATTAGCGCTCCTATCGCGCCTTCGAGCTTGTTTGTTGCCATTCTTCGCGTGTACCGCGTCTTTTCCGAGCGTTTCGCCGATTTTTCAATGTTTACAGGGATTTAACATCGCGGCGTCGCGCCTGAATCATCAATAAACGCAACCGATTCTCGCCTCAAATCGGCGTGCGAACTTTCGCGGGATACCCCGGTCCCACTGATGGGCGCACGCAACGGCGCCCGTGGTTCACTCACCTCCCTGAGTGCAACCCCGGGAAATCGGTCCCTCCCCAGACTGGTTTTCCACCGGCCCCGAGGGCTCCCCCTGGCCCTCGGGGCTTTTCTTTTTCTGGTCTGCCGCGCTCGCCGCAACGCGCGCGCGCGCTCGCGCCGACGCATCGGCGACGTCATCGTCCAACGTTTCGATCCCAAGAATCTCGTCGCGCCCCAATCGCAATTTGCGCGCGTCAGCCTTTGAGCGCCGCGAGCACCGCCGCAAGCGCAAGCTTGCCGGTCTCGTTGCGCGGAAGCGCATCGACGCAACGCAGCCGACGCGGCAGGAATACCGGATCGACCGAGCGGCGCAGTCCATCCATCAGGTCCGACTCGCAGCGATTCGGCGCGACGACCAGCGCGGCGATGCGACGGACGCCGGCACCGTCTTCTTCTTCGAGTTGCAGCACGATGGCGTCGATCACGCCCGGCAAGCGCGAGCACGCGATGCGTCAAATCCGAAAGCGACGCGCGCTTGCCGGCGATCTCGACGAGGTCGGCGTTGCGTCCGCGCAGATGGAACGCGTGGTCAGGCAACAACTCGACGACATCCTGCAATACGACCGGCTGGCCGAAGTAGGGCGCATCGACCAGCGTGCCGTCCGGCTGCGGGCGCAACACGATATCCGGGTAGAGGCGCCACGCGTTTTCGCACGTCGGGCGGCGATGCGCGATCACGCAGGTTTCGGTCGAACCGAACAACTCGACGACCGGTGCGCCGTAGCGCGCTTCTGCTTCGACCGCCAGTTCGGCGCATAGCGGCGCGGTCGCCGAGGTAATCGCCGCCAGCGGCGGCAACGTGACCGGATCGCGCAACAGCGCCTGCAGATGAATCGGCGTCGTCACCAGCATGCGCGGCGCGGGGACTTCGGCAAGCGCGGCGGCGACGTCGGCCGGAAAGAACGGCCGACCGCCATGCACCGCGAACGGCCCCAGCAACGGCAGAAGAATCGACAGCTCAAGACCGTACATGTGCTGCGGCGGCACGGTCGCGACGATGTGCGCAATCTCATCGCCGTGCAGGCCGAGCGCAGCAGCGAGAAGGCGCGCGTTGTGCGCGCTGCTCGCGCGAACCGCCGACCATGTCTTGGCATTCGCCTTCGGCTGGCCGGTGCTGCCGGAAGTGAAACCGATCGCGACGACCTGCTCGCCATCGATCTCGGGCACCGCGAAGTTGATGCGGACCTTGTCGTCGTCGAGCCGGTCGTCGTCGAGTCGAAGGTGCAGGTAGTGCGCGGAGAGTCCTTGGCGGTGTGCATCGCCGAGCGCGTAGCTGCCGGTCTGCCCGGCCAGCACTTCCTCGATCGCGGCCGGCGCACGCGAGGGCGGCAGGAGATTGGTTTGTCCGCGGCTCGCAACAGCGCAGAATCCGACCAGGAACGGATAGCGATCCTCGCAGAGGTTCACGGCAAAGGACGCCGGCGGCAGCGCCGCGGCGACGGCATCGACGTCGGCGAGGAATCGCGCCACCGAAATCGGGCGCCCCTCACGCCAGGCGAAAGCCCGGTCTGGTCGCGCGACGTTCAGCAGCGGCAGCGCAGTGGCTGCACGTTCGACAACAGCAGACAAGTTCCCCTCTCCCTAGCGTCGGAATACGTTCGACCCTTCTCCACACCCGCAGTCACGCACGCACGGTCGCCCCGCTGATAGCGTCGCGGATCGGCGTCGGCCGCTCAAGTCCCCCCACGTTTCCGTTCAGGATCGCGTCGATTTCGGCGCCAAAGGCCGCGCGCACCTCGTCGGCGGTCAGCGCCGGAGGCTCGCTGTGACGGTTCGCGCTGGTCGAGACGATCGCGCCGCCGAACGCGCGGCAGAGCGCGGCGGCGGGCGGGTGCGCCGTCACCCGCACGCGCGATGCCCGCGTGCGCACCGGCGAGCCAGGAGGGCGCGTCAGCCGCGCGCGGAAATATCCATGTGTGCGGTCCCGGCCAGGTCGCCATCGCGCGTGCCAGCGCTTCGGCGGGGACGGACGACGGATCGATGTACGGTTCGAGCCCTGCGAATTCGGCTGCGATCAGCAGCACGCCCTGCGTCGGCGGTCGCCGCTTGATCGCGAACAGGCGCTCGCATGCGCGTCGATTGCGCGGATCACAGCCGAGTCCGAACACCGCTTCCGTCGGATAGGCGACGACGCCGCCAGCGCGCAGCGCCGCTACGATTTCGGCTCAGCGACGCATCCATCGAGCGTCGAGCCGGGATTCGCGGCGCGTGTGCTGCATCATGACGCTTGCGGCGTTTTGCGCGCGGTGGATTTCTTCGCCGCGGTTTTCTTGCGCGCCGCGGGTTTCTTCACGGCTGTTTTCTTGGCCGCTTTCTTGACGGCTGCTTTTTTCTCGGCCGGCGCGGCCTTTGGCGCGGCGTCGCTCTTCGCGGATTTGGCGGACTTCCCGCCAAAACGACCGCCGCGTTTCGGACGGTTCGGTGCCGCGGCGAGCAATCCTGCGCTTTCCTCGGCCGTGAGTTCCGACGGCTCGCGACCTTTCGGAATGCGCGCGTTCTTTTCGCCGTCGGTGATGTACGGCCCGTAGCGGCCGTTCAACACCTGCACGCCGTTGCCGAAGTCCTTGATGATGCGGTTTGCCGCGGCTTCGGCTTTCGCGCGGATCAGCTCGAGCGCGCGCGGCAGCTCGATCGTGTACGGATCATCGCCGGGTTGCAGCGATGCGTAGTTGCCGCCCTGCTTGACGAACGGACCGAAGCGGCCGACGCCGACCGTGATGTCCTCGCCGTCGTCGGCCTTGCCGAGATTGCGCGGCAACTTGAACAGCTCCAGCGCATCGGGCAGCGAAATCGTGTGCATGCTCTGGCCGACGCGAAGGCTGGCGAACTTCGGCTTGTCGGCGTCGTCCTTGGTGCCGATCTGCGCGAACGGCCCGTAACGGCCGAGACGCACCTGCACCGGCTTGCCGCTTTTCGGATCGATGCCGAGCTCGCGCGCGCCGGTCGCTTCGGAACGGTCGACGGTTTCGTTCTTCTCGTCGACCTGCGCCTTGAACGGCTTCCAGAATTTCTCGAGCAGCGGCACCCATTCCTCTTCGCCGCGGCTGACCGCGTCGAGCTCGTCCTCGAGCTTGGCGGTGAAATCGTAGTCGACGTACTTGGCGAAATGGCCCGAGAGGAACTTGGCGACCGCGCGGCCGACGTCGGTCGGACGAAAGCGGCGGCTGTCCAGAATCACGTACTCGCGATTCAGCAGCACCTGGATGATGCTCGCGTACGTCGACGGACGGCCGATGCCGTATTCCTCGAGCGTCTTGACCAGCGATGCTTCCGAATAACGCGGCGGCGGCTCGGTGAAATGCTGGTCCGCCGAGATCTCGCGCAGCGGCACCGCTTCGCCGATCGTCATCGCCGGCAGCTTGCGACCCTCGTCGTCGTCCTCGACATTTTTCTGGTCGCGGCCTTCTTCGTAGACCGCGAGGAAACCGGGATCGACGACGGTCGTGCCGCTCGCACGGAACGTGGAATCGGCACCGCAGGCAAGATCGACCGAAACCGTATTCAACGTCGCGAATTGCATCTGGCAGGCGACGGCGCGCTTCCAGATCAGCTCATAAAGCTTGCGCTGATCTTCGTTGAGATACGCGGCGACATCCTTGGGCCTATGCAGCGCCGATGTCGGGCGGATCGCCTCGTGCGCTTCCTGCGCGTTCTTGGATTTGTTGCGATAGAAATTCGGATGCTCGGGCAGCGCGCGCGGACCGTAGTCGCGCTGGATCACGTCGCGCAATTCCGTGATCGCCTCGCTCGAAAGATGCACCGCGTCGGTGCGCATGTAGGTGATCAGGCCAACGATGCCTTCATCGCCGATCGGCACGCCTTCGTACAATTGTTGCGCGAGCCGCATCGTGCGGTTCGTGGCGTAGCCGAGCTTGCGCGCGGCTTCCTGCTGCAGCGTCGATGTCGTGAACGGCGGCGCCGGCCGGCGTTTGCGTTCCTTGGACTGGATATCGCTGACGACGAGCCGGCCCTGCGCGGCTTTCTTCAACGTGTCGCGCGCCGCCTGCGCATCGTGCTCGTTGACCAGATCGAACTGCTCGAACTTCTTGCCGCGCAACTTCCAGAGCCGCGCCTTGAACGGCTGATCCGGATGCGCGCAGTCGGCTTCGATCGACCAGTATTCGCGCGCCTTGAACGCTTCGATCTCTTCTTCGCGCTCGACGATCATGCGCAGCGCCGGCGATTGCACGCGGCCGGCCGAGAGCCCGCGCTGCACCTTGCGCCACAACACCGGCGAAAGATTGAAGCCGACCAGATAGTCGAGCGCGCGCCGCGCCTGCTGCGCGTTGACCAGATCCATCGACAGGCGCCGCGGCTGCGCGACGGCTTCCTTGATCGCGCGCGGCGTGATCTCGGAGAACACCACGCGATGCACCGCGCGTCCTTCGAGCAGACCGCGTTGCTTCAGGATCTCGGCGATGTGCCACGAGATCGCCTCACCTTCGCGATCAAGGTCGGTCGCCAGATAAAGCGCATCGGCCTTCGCCGCGGCTTTGGCGATCGCGTCGACGTGCTTCTCGTTCTTTTCGATGACTTCGTAGTTCATCGCGAAGTCGTTATCGATGTCGACCGCGCCTTCCTTGGGCACCAGATCGCGCACGTGCCCGTAGGACGCCAGCACCTGGAAGTCCTTGCCGAGGTACTTGTTGATCGTCTTCGCCTTCGCTGGCGACTCGACGATGAGGAGATTCTTGGCCATTTCCATTCCTGCGCCCGCATGGCGTTGGACAACCGGGGCGGCTGCCGCAAGACCATGCAGGAAATCGGGACGCTTCCGGGAGATCCGTCGAGGGTGCCCTTTTTCAGTGGAAACACACGCATCGGCGGCCTGTCAAGCTGACGGACCGCGCCCGGGCACTGTCCGTCGGGCTGTTTACGTGGCGTATGTCGCAGATCAACTCTTTGTATTCATTGAATTAATTTGCCATCGCCTCGCAGTAGATTGAGACGATTCATCCAGCCTCCGATCGACAGCGCACATAGAGTCCGCCGCACTCGGTTGCAACTTCGCGCTCGAGTTCGAGCACCAGCAGCATCGAGGACAGCGCAGCGACATCGATGCCGGTGCGGTCGGCGAGCGCGTCGATGCTTTGTGCTTCGTGGCCGAGCGCGGTAAGCAGCGCGATGTATTCCGGATCGCGCGAGGTTGGCGGCGTTGAGTCCGCGTGGCATCCGGCGGTTGCGAGCCTTTCGCGGAGCTCGGTGCCGAGGCGTGCGGCGAGCGGTCCGAGCGCATCGATGATTTCGTCTGCGGTTTCCACCAGCGTCGCGCCTTGGCGGATCAGCCGATGGCATCCGCGCGCGAGCGGATTCTGGATCGAGCCCGGAATCGCGAACACTTCGCGTCCCTGATCGCCGGCGCAGCGCGCCGTGATGAGCGATCCTGAGCGCAAACCCGCTTCGACGACGAGTGTTCCCAGCGCGAGGCCGGCGATGATCCGGTTGCGGCGCGGGAAATTTTCGGGACGACCCGGCGTGCCCGGCGGGAATTCGCTGACGAGCGCGCCGTGTTCGGCAATCCGCGCCGCGAGCTCGCGATGGCGCAGCGGAAAAACGAGATCGGGTCCGGTGCCGAGCACCGCGATGGTGATGGCGCCGAGATCGAGCGCCGTCGTATGCGCGGCGGCATCGATGCCTTCGGCGAGCCCGCTCGTGATCGAAAGACCGGCTGCGGAAAGTGCGCGCGCGAACGCTCGCGCATGTTCAAGACCGCCGTGGCTCGCGCTGCGGCTGCCGACGATCGCGATCTGCGGTTGCCAGAGCGCGCTGGCGTCGCCGACGATGAAGAGCGCCACCGGCGCTCCGGGCGCTTGGCGAAGCAGCGGTGGAAAGTCGGCGCTGTCTGCGGTGAGCAGCAGATGCGTGTCGGCGGCGAGCCAATCCAGATCGCTCGCGATCCGTGCGCGATCCGGCGCGCGCAACGCGTCGCGGCACGCGGGCGCGTCGACCGCGGCCTCGCCGCGACGTGCCGCTTCGAGCGCACGCAGCGCACCACCATGGCGATCGATCATCTCGCGCAGGCGTGATGCGCCGAGTCCCGGCGCGCGCAGCAGGATCAGCCACGCTTCGATTTCGTCGCGATTCGACTCGATGTTCACCGACCACGAGTCTAGCGACGCCGAAAACGAACGCGGCGCGATGTTGCCATCGCGCCGCGTAGGAAATTGCCGAAATGAATCGGCCGAATTGAAATCGGCCGAATTGAAAGCGGCCGGATTGAATCGGGTCAAGGCGTGTGATCAGGATCCCACAGGAAATCGCCGAGCTTGACCGGCTTCACCGCATCCATGACCAGGCCGTAGCTGACGCGGCCGAACGTGCGGAAGATCATCACGTGACCGATGAACTCGGGCGGCAGCGTGGTGTGCGCATCGTTCGGATGGAAGAACTTCTTGGCGCTGCCTTCGGTGTAGTCGGTCTGATCCAGCACTTCTTCGCCATCCTGATAGATGCTGAAGGTCTGCCCATTCTCGATGCCGTCCTCGACACCGCGCGAGAGCGCGACAACCTGGCGCGGACCGACCGCATTCATCGCGTCGGTGAACGCGAGCACGCGCATGTTGTCCGGCACTTTGGCCGGCGCATGCGGGACGTATTGATCGTCGTAGGGCTTCTCGTCGAGCGGCAGCACGTAGTCGCCGGGACGCACTTCGAAATCGGAATAGACAATCAGCGCGGACGAAGGATCGCCGACGCGCGTCACTTCGACGGTGCCGAATTCGAGTACTTCATAGCCGAGAAAACGCACGTTGCCGCTCAGCGTGAATTCGTTCGGACCGTGGTGCCAGAGCAGACCCGGGCGGCCGTCGAACGAATCGCTGGTCTGGCGATATACCTCGCGCGGCTGACCCTGGTCGCGCGGCGGCATGTCGTAGTAGCGACCGGCTCGCGCGCACCAGCGCGAGACGCGTGCCCGGCGGTGCCGCGAGCCCGCGCACGAAGGCAAGCTGGCCGGCGGTGCCGCGGAGCTGGTTTTCTTCGAGACCGACCACGTGCGGCGCGTTCTTGAACTCTTCCTCGCTGATTACGCGCGTGTGCTTCAGGAACTGCTTCAGCGCCGAAAGCGGAATCGGCTTGACCGCATCTTCGAGCGACGTGATGCGCGCATGCGGCCCGATCGAGCCCTCGCCGTGACGCAGGTGACCGCCGGAAAGAACGAGCTCATCACCCGGATAAATCAGGTGCGGGTTCTTTACTTGCGGGTTGTCCTGCCAGATCTCCGGCCACAGCCAAGGCTTCTTCAGGAAGCGGGCGGAAATGTCCCAAAGGGTGTCGCCCTTCACTGACGATATAGCGGTCCGGATGCTGGTCTGCCCACTCGACGGTGGCGGCAAAAACCGTGAGGGTGAAAAGCAGTCCAGCCGAAACCGCAAGTAGTTTTTTAAGCATGGCTGCCAATTCCCTGATTCCCCAATGGCTTGGCGAGTCTATCCGAAACTTTAACGGGAGAAAACGACGGCCATCCCAAAACGGCAAGGACCCGGGACCGGCCCCGTTCGGCGCCGATCACCTTGTTCGGAGTGGATTTTCCGGTCGCCGCCCGCTTCGGCGCCGCCGTTGGCGGCACCCGGATCCCGGTCCCCACGCCGGGCCCGCAACTACTCTAGAATTTCAGTATCTTCCGCATCTTGCGGCGCGCTGTTGCGAACCGCATCTCGAGTCCATGCCCCACCTTACGATTCTGGAATTCCCCGATAAGCGGCTGCGCACCAAGGCCGCGCCCGTGACCGTGTTCGATGCGGCGCTGAAGCAGCTCGCCGCCGATATGCTGGAAACGATGTACGCCGCGCCGGGCATAGGCCTTGCCGCGACGCAGGTGAACGTCCACCGGCAGCTCCTCGTGCTGGACGTCTCCGAGGAGAAGAATCAGCCGCTGATCCTGGTCAACCCGCGCATCACCGCGAGCGAAGGCAGCCAGACCTATCAGGAAGGATGCCTCTCGGTGCCGGGCATTTTCGCGGATGTCGAGCGCGCCGACCGCATCCACGTCCAAGCGCAGGACGTCGACGGCAAGCCGCTCTCGTTCGACGCCGATGGCCTTCTCGCGGTGTGCATCCAGCACGAGATGGATCATCTGATCGGCAAGCTCTTCGTCGACTATCTCTCGCCGCTCAAGCGCGAACTGGTGCGCAAGAAACTCGAAAAGCAGCGTCGTCACAACACCGCCGAAACCGCGACGGCCGTTGCCCTTTAGCGCGCCGCATCGCCAGCCGATGGAATCCCGACTGCGCCTGGTGTTCGCCGGAACGCCGGATTTCTCGTTGCCGTGTCTGGAAGCCTGTCTGCGCGCGCCGGTCGATGTCCTCGCGGTCTACACGCAACCCGATCGGCCCGCAGGACGCGGACGCAAATTGCTCGCGAGCCCGATCAAGCAGCGCGCGCTCGCCGAAGGCATCGCCATCGAACAGCCAGCGACACTGAAGGATCCTGTCGCCCAGCAACGGCTCGCCGAGATCGCGCCCGATCTGATCGTCGTCGTCGCCTACGGGTTGATTCTTCCGCGGCGCGTGCTCGCGACTCCGCGTCTGGGTTGCTGGAACGTCCACGCCTCGTTGCTGCCGCGCTGGCGCGGCGCGGCGCCGATCCAGCGCGCAATCCTCGCCGGCGATACCGAAACCGGCGTCGATCTCATGCAGATGGAAGCGGGTCTCGATACGGGTCCGATCCTGCTCGAACGGCGCACGCCGATCGCCGCCGACGAAACCGGCGGTTCGCTGCACGATCGTCTCGCCGCGCTCGGCGCCGATGCGCTCGAGGAAGGATTCGCACGCATCACGCGCGGCGAGATGCTGGCGCCGCGGGCACAGCCGGATGACGGCGTTGTCTACGCGCACAAGATCGACAAGGACGAAGCGCGACTGGACTGGAACGAAGCCGCGGTCGCGCTCGCACGCAAGGTTCGCGCATTCGATCCATGGCCCGTCGCGGAAGCCGAAATCGGCGGCGAACGGTTGCGCATCTGGTCAGCGCGCGCGCTCGATGGCAACGCGAATGCGGCGCCCGGAACGATCGTCAGCGGCGGACGCGATGCGCTCGACGTCGTCACCGGCGAAGGCCTCTTGCGAATTCTCGAAGTGCAACGCGCGGGCGGCCGCCGCATTGGCGTGCGCGACTGGCACAACGCGCGACGCGAGCCCGGAGCCGCGCGGTGAACGCGGGCGCCGCGCTGCGCGCCGAAGCTGCGCGCGCGCTGGCACGTATCGTGTTCGACGGCGCATCGCTGCGCGCCACGCTTGCCGAAACCACGCCGCGTTTCGCCGATCCGCGTGATCGCGCGCTGCTCTCGGCGACGCTGTTCGAGGCGACGCGCTGGTGGCTGCGTCTGGATGCCGCGATTGCACAGATCCTGGAAAAGCCGCTGCCGTCGAAGGCGCGCGACGTGCGCGCGTTGCTTGCCGTCGGCTGCGCGCAGATCGCGATGCTGGACATGCCCGACTACGCCGTCGTCGCATCGTCTGTCGACGCCGCGCGCGAACTCGGCCAGCCGCACTACAGCGGTCTCGTCAACGCGCTGCTGCGTCGCTTCGTGCGCGAGCGCGTATCGCTCGACGTGCGCCTGGACGCCGACGACGTCTCGCGTACGGCACACCCACGATGGCTCATCGACGCGTTGCGACGCGACTGGCCCGCCGACGCCGACGCGATCCTCGCCGCAAACAACTGCGAAGCGGCGCTCACGCTGCGCGTCAATCGACGTCGTGGCACGCGGCCGGCGCTTCTCGAACGCCTTCGCGCCGAGGACATCGGAGCGGCCGCGCACGACGAACTCGAGGATGCGATCGTGCTCGAACGCAGCACGGATGTGACGCGCCTCCCCGGTTATGCGGAAGGTCTCTTTTCGGTGCAGGACGGCGCGGCGCAACGTGTCGTCGAACTGCTCGATCTCGCCGACGGACAACGCGTGCTCGACGCCTGCGCCGCACCCGGCGGCAAAGCTGCGCATATGCTCGAACGGGCCGAGCTTGATCTCGTCGCGCTTGATCTTGACGAAGGCCGGCTCCCGCGTATTCGCCAGAACCTCGATCGGCTGGGATTGCAGGCCAACGTATTGGCCGGCGATGCAACGCAACCGGCAACCTGGTGGGATGGCCAACCGTTCGACCGCATCCTGCTCGATGCGCCGTGTTCGGCGACCGGCATCGTGCGCCGTCAGCCGGATATCAAGCTGCATCGGCGTGCGGGCGACATCGCAGACCTCGCGGCGACGCAGGCGCGACTTCTGGCGGCACTCTGGCCTTTGCTGGCGCCGGGCGGGCGACTAGTCTATGCAACCTGCTCGATACTGCGCACAGAGAACGAAACGGTGCTCGGCAATTTTCGCGCGGCCAGCGCGGGACGCATCGTGCCGGTGCCGGCGGCATTCGGCCGAACGGCGGGGGACGGTCGGCAACAACTGCCGGGCGTGGGAGGCATGGACGGGTTCTATTATGCGATCCTCGAAAAGCCTCGCTAGCGCGATTGCGATCGCCGCAGGCCTGCTCACCGGCTGCGGCGCGCTCGCGCAGCAGCATCCGGGCACACTGGCGATCCGCAGCGCGCGATTGGCCGGCGCGACCGACGCGCCGATGCTCGAGCTCGCGCTCGATTGCCGGCTCAGCGGTCCGATGCAGGATGCGCTCGATCACGGTATTCCGTTGACGCTGAGAGTGCGCGTCGATGCCGGGCGCTGGCGTTTCCTGCCGTCGGCGGCGATCTCGGAGCAGCGTATCGAGCTGCGCTATTTCCCGTTGTCGCGCCGCTATCAGCTGCGTGATCTCGATGCGCCGGCGGACGTGCGCAGCTTCGCCACGCCGGGATATCTCCTCGCCGGCCTCAATTCGCTGCGCCTGCCGCTGCCCGCCGCATTCGCCGCGTTGCCGCGCGATGCATCCGCGCATGTCGAAGCCGGTCTCGAAACCGCCGCGTTGCCCGGTGCCCTGCGCCTGCCGGCCGTGTTCGAGCCGGCCTGGCAGCTCACCGCCATGGAATACACATGGCAACCCGCGGCTGGCTGAAATTCGCGCTGCGTCGCGCGTTTCCAGCGCTCGCCGCGCTGGCGCTGCTGCTCGCATCGCTGAAGCTCGCCGAAGATGCCGCCGGCGGCGGCGGTGTCGGTCTGTATTACCGCTGGATTCTCGGCGCCGCTGCGACCGCGCTGGCGCTGTTGGCGCTCGCCATCGCGCAACGTCTGTGGCATCTGCGCGTCGATCTCCAGCGCGGCGCGCCGGGCGCGCGGCTTGGTCGACGACTTCTGGTGATGCTTGTGTTGCTCGCCGTGCCGCCGGTCGTGGTCGTGTATGGATTCGCGTTGCGATTTCTCGACGCGACCATCGACAACTGGTTCAACGTCAAGCTCGAAGCAGCGCTCGACAACGCGCTCGAAGTTGGCCGTATCGTCATCCATGAGCGGCTGCTCGTCGCCGAACGGGCCAGCGACACCGTGGCGGCGCGCCTTCAGGGCGCATCGGCCGGCGAGCTGCAGGGCATACTCGATGCCGAAATCGAACCGCTCGGCGCGACGCAACTGACCGTGTTCGGCGAGGATGGCCGCGTCATCGCGACGGCGAGTTCCGATCCGCTTTACCTCGATCCGCCGCTGCCGGACGCGACGATGCAGATGCGCGTCGAAAGCGATGGTCGCTACGCGGCGGCAGAACCGATCGGCGATCTGCTCATGCTGCGCACCGGCGTGTCGGTCGCGAGCGACGTGCCGCGCAGCAAGCGACTTTTGCAGGGTTTGTTTCCGCTGCCGCAGCGTTTGCAGACGCTGACGCGCGGCATCGAGAACGCGAATTTCGATTTCCAGCGTCTGAAGTTCCTGCGCGGATCGCTCAAGCTCACGTTCGCGCTGATCCTGACATTCGCGTTGCTGCTGTCGGCGTTGATGGTCACGCTCGCTGCGTTCGGTGTCGCACGCCGTCTCGTCGCGCCGGTCGGTCGACTGATCGCCGCGACGCGCGCGGTTGGCGCCGGCCGCTACGACACGCCGTTGCCGATCGCGAGCAACGACGAGCTCGGATTCCTGGTCAATTCGTTCGCGCAGATGACGCGCGAAATCGAGTTCGCGAGCGCGCGCGTGCAGAAGAGCGCGCAGGAAACCGAGCATCAGCGCGCGTGGCTCGTCGCGCTGCTGGAACGTTTGTCCGCCGGCGTGCTCGGCTTCGATCAGGACGGGCGCCTGCGCATCGCCAATCGCGCGGCCGAGGCGATTCTCGGTGTCAGCGCGGCGCACTATCTTGGGCAATCGCTGGCCGAGCTCGAACGCGATCAGCCGCAACTCGCGACCTTCACCGAACCGCTCGCGCGGCATCTGCGCAGCGGACTTCGCGAATGGCGCGAGGAACTCGTCGTCGATACCGCCGGCGGCCGACGCATTCTTATGCTGCGCGGCACGGCGTTGCCTGACGAAGCCGGTTACGTCGCCGTGTTCGACGATCTGACCGTGCTCAATCGAGCGCAACGCGACGCGGCCTGGGGCGAAGTCGCGCGCCGGCTCGCGCACGAAGTCAGGAATCCGCTGACGCCGATCCAGCTCGCCGCCGAGCGCCTGCGCCGGCGTTTTCTCGGCCGCTTGTCGGCCGAAGAAGGCGAGCTGATCGACCGCGCGACGCATACGATCGTGAGTCAGGTCGAAGCGCTGAAGACGATGGTCAACGCGTTCGGCGATTACGCACGACCGCAGCCGCCGGCGTTGCGTCCGATCGCGCTGAATGCGCTGCTCGACGACGTGCTCGACCTTTACGAAAACGATCAGCGCATCGGTCTGAGCCGCGATCTCGCGGCCGGCGAGCCGCTCATCCGCGCGGACGCGGTGCGACTGCGTCAGGCGCTGCACAATCTCATCAAGAACGCGCTCGAAGCGATCGGCGATGCGCGCAAGCCGCAGATCGCGGTGAGCACGCGCATCGTGCGCGACGACGAGCAGGACTGGGTCGAGCTCGGCGTCGCCGACAACGGTCCGGGATTGCCGGCGGGTTTCGGCGAGCGCTGGTTCGAGCCCTACACGACGAGCAAGAACAAGGGCACCGGGCTCGGCCTTGCCGTTGTCAAGAAAATCGCCGAAGAACACGGCGGCAGCATTCGGGCCGAAAATCGCGCCCAGGGCGGCGCGATATTCACCTTGCGGTTGCCGATCGACGCGCTGCCCGATGCGGTGACGCCGGCGAGTGTGGCGGTGCGCTGAAGCGAGCGGTTGCGCGCATCAAAACACGATCGCGTCACGCGCTCTGCTGATCTGCAAGCGAGCGGACGGCTGTCGCGAGACGTTGACGAAATCCGCGATCGTTCTGTTCCCACCACGCGCGCGCGGCATCGCTCATTGCGCGACGCTGGTTCGCACCGAACGCGAGCATGCGTTCGACACCGGCTTCGAGTGCATCGTCGTCGACGAAGTAGGTCGTCGCCAGTTGCTGCTTGCCGGTCCGCGCATAAGCTACGAGCACGCCGCGTTCGTTCGTGACCATCTCGTTCATCGGCGCCGCGTCGGTAGCGAGCGTGATCGCGCCGGCGCTCATGCCTTCAACGAGGTGATGGCCGAAGCCTTCGGTTTCCGAAGGGCAGAGGTGAAACAGATTGCGGTTTTGCAGCGCGCGCAACTCGGCGTCGTCGATGTAGTCGCTGATCAGGCGCACGTTCGATGGCAATGTCGACGGCAGCCGCAACGGCTTGCGCTGGATCGCCGTCAGCGTCGGCCACGATGGTTTTTTCAGCCAGAGATCGATGATCGGTTGCGTACCTTTGTTGCCGCTGCGCCCACCGAGATGAAAAAACGTCGGCTCGCGCGCAATGTCGGGCGATCTGCGATCGATGCTGGTGAATCCGACGAAATCCGTGCGGCAGCCGAGTGCTTCGAAAAGCGGCACCGCGTGCCGCGTCTTCGCAAACACGCGGTCGATCCGACCGAGATTCGGCGCCCATGCGGGATCGAACCATTCCGGATGCGGCAGCAGCACGTTGCGTCGCGCGAGCGGCAAATACTTCGGACGCAGGCGTTCGTCCATCAAATTGACATCGAAACGATCGCCGCCGCTTTGACGCAAACCGCGCAGCGCCAGTTTCGCGCGCAACGCAACGAGCTGGATCTGGCGGCGCAGACCGCCCTGGCCGATCGCGCTGATCGTGAGATCGAATCCGGCTTCTCCGATCGCACCGCGCAAAATTTCGAGATCGCGCGACAAGCCGGCGCCGTTGTCGCGCGCGACGAGATGGACGCTGATCATCGGGCGAATCGCGAAGACGGGTTCAACGACATCTCCGGAATGGCATGCGAATCTTACGACGGACTTGCAGGCGCGAAGGCACTACGCGCCGGCTCCACGCAGATCCGGCGGCGGCGTTGCGAGCTCGCCGACGTGCGCGTCGATACCACGCTCGCAGCGCAGCGCGTGGGTCCGCACCGTCTCGGCGAGCATGCGATTGTTCGGCAGCGTCATGTCGTTCGGATCGTCCGGCGCGCGCGAATCGTGAAACAGGTGAATCGCGAGTCCGGCGAACTTGAGTTGTCGCCGGCGCACGCCGGCGTGGCGCATGCGCTTGGCGAGTTCCTGGTCCTCGCCGCCGTAGCCTTCGAAGCGTTCGTCGAAACCGTTTACGCGCAAGAGATCGTCACGCCACGCGCTCATGTTGCTGCTGAAAATGCGGCCGCCGGACGACGATTCCGCCTTGATGCGTGCGAGCCACGGCCAGCGGATCGCGCGATGCGGCGGAAACCGGCCGGGCATCAGCGGGCTGAACCGCGCGGCGCCACCGGCGAGCAGCCGCGCGCTTTCCGCGGCGCTCGCGTTGAGGCGGCCGCCTTGCAGCGAGCAGCCTTTGCGCGCGAACGCCGCGTGATCGGCGACGAAATCGCGATGCGGCAGCATGTCGCCATCGAGCATGACGACGTATTCACCGCGCGTCGCGGCGATGCCAAGATTTCGCGCGCGCGCGGCGCGAAAGCCGCGATCTTCCTGCAGGACATGCGCGATGCGACACGGATAGCCGCGCGCGATGCGCGCAATCGACGCGCGCGTTTCGTCGCCGGAACCATCGTCGGCGACGATGACTTCATCGGGCAACCGCGATTGCGTCGCGATCGCGCGCAACGCGAGCTCGAGCGCATCAGGCCAGTTGTAGGTGACGACGACGAGGCTGATGCGCATGCGCCGCGCGTCAGATCGGATAGCCGCGATTGAGCAGCCAGAGTTTGATGAATTTCTGGCGCACGTAGTTCGATTTGATGAATGCGTAGATCAACCCGCGCCAGCCGTCGAGGAAGCCAAGGCGCAGTATGTAACCGCGCGTGAAACGCCAAAACGGATTCACGAACAGGTTGAACAAATGTGCGCGGCGGCCTTGCGAATGCATGTGCTCGGCCATCATGCGCGCGTAGCGCTCCATGCGCGCAAGGTGATCCGACAGCGATCGGTACGCGTGGTGCTCGAGATCGCCGGAGAGGTTCGCGATCGGTCCGTCGACGCTCGCGTGCTCGTGAATCTCGCGATCGCCGCGCCAGCCGCCGCGACGGCGGTCGAACAATCTCAACACGCGATCGGGATACGCGTTGCCGTGCCGCAGATACGCGCCGAAATATTCGGTCGCGCGCGGAAAACGGTAACCGGCACGGCCGTCGAAACCCGCGTCGCGCTCGCGTTCGATTTCCGCGCGGAGTGCGGCGGTGACGCGCTCGTCGGCATCGAGGCACAGGACCCAATCGTTCTTGGCAAGACCGACCGCGAACGCTTTCTGCGATCGATAGCCATCGAACGCGCGCACGCGCACGTCCGCGCCGCGAGCGCTTGCGCGCGCACGCGTGTCGTCCGTGGAGCCCGAGTCGACGACGATGATTTCGTCGCAGAACGCGAGCGAATCCAGGCACGCGTCGATGCGATCGGCTTCGTCGAGCGTGATGATGCAGGCCGACAGGCCAGGACGTGCGGACATGGGCGATTGCGCGTTCAAGCGTCAAGGTTAGCGGACTCGCGCGATTCGATCACGTGGGGTGCTCTGTTCCATTCCGCACGCTGTCGCCGGCCTGTGTGGCCGCAGCTCGTCGTTGCGCCGGCTCGACAGACCACCAGTCTGCCCTCGCCGACGCGTCTCGAACTGCGGTCACACAGAGCGGCGACGCCTGTGCGGAATAGAACAGAGCACCCCCGCCGCGGCGCGCGGGATCGGGGCGTCTGCGTTACGCTGCGCGATAGCGCGGTGGTCCCGGCTGACGCTTGCGGCGCGACGACAGGGGGTTTTTTTTCCGTGTCGCGCCCTCAAGACAGCGCTCGACCGCGTTGCTCGCATCCCCGCCATGGCGTTGGGGACCTCTCGGCGGATTGGACACGAAGCATGGCGCACTACCTTTTGTTTGCGACCGAACTCTATGCGCTGCCGGTGCTGCGGCCGCTCGACGCGGCGATTCGCGCCGCGGGCGACCAGGCGGCCTGGTTCGCGCCGGCCACGTTCGGCAGGCATCTGGTTTCGCCCGAGCGGTTGTTGCCTGATATCGGCGCCGTCGCGGCGTGGCGTCCGGATGCGGTGTTCGCCGCGAGCAATTGGGTGCCGCAGTTTTTTTCCGGCGCGAAGGTGCAGGTGTTTCACGGTTTCAGCGTCGACAAGCGCTCGCCCGAGCGCGGGCATTTCCGCATCCGCGGCCTGTTCGATCTTTATTGCACGCAGGGGCCGGCGACGACCGCGCCGTTCAAAGATCTCGCGCGGCAACACGGTCATTTCGCCGTTGCGGAAACGGGCTGGCCCAAGCTCGATCCGCTGTTCGCTGCGGATGACGGCACGGCTGCGGCGCTCCGTCCGGCCGATGGCCGACCGGTCGTGCTGTACGCGGCGACCTTCACCGAAACACTGAGCTCGGCGCGCGCGCTGCTCGATGAAATCTCCGCGCAGATCGCACGCGGCGATCGGTATTGGCTGCTGACGCTGCATCCGAAGATCGACGCGACGCTCGTCGACGCGTATCGGCGGCTCGCCGGCACGAACGCGAAATTCATCGAAGTCGAAGAGCTCGTGCCGGCGTTGCGCGCGGCGGATGTGCTGGTCTGCGATACCTCATCGGTCGTGTCCGAATTCGTGGTACAGCGCAAACCGGTGGTGACGTTCCGCAATCGCGCGCCCAAGCCGCACATGATCGACATATCCGATCCGGGCGAGCTCGATTCCGCATTGCAGCGCGCTTTCGCGCCCGGCGAAGCCCTGCGCGGTGAGCTTGCGGCGTATGGCGACCTCATCCATCCGTGGCGCGACGGCCATTCCAGCGAGCGTGTGCTCGGCGCGGCGCGGGATTTCCTCACCGGCCGCTTCGGCGAGCTCGGCCGCAAACCCGCCAATCTCTGGCGGCGGCTGCAGATGCGCTCGCGATTGCGCAGTTTCGGCTCTGCTTCGGCCTGATCAACGCGGGGCCGGATCGCGAGGCACCCGGATTGGCATCCCGGTGGCGCCCGGGCTGCGCTATGCTCGCGTGTCGCTTTTTCGCAACCGGTGACCGCCATGGCGAATGCCCGAGTGCTCGTCGTCGACGACGAGCCTGACATCCGGCAGACCGTCAAGGACATCCTCGAAGACGAGGGCTACACGGTCGACACGGCCGAGTCCGCCGCCGCGGCCCGCGAGGCGCGCCGCCGCCAGCGGCCGGATCTGGTGCTGCTCGATATCTGGATGCCCGATCTCGACGGCATCAGCCTTCTGCGCGAGTGGAACGAGCGCGGCGGATTGCCGTGCCCGGTGATCATGATCAGCGGCCACGGCACGGTCGAAACCGCGGTCGAGGCGACGCGGCTTGGCGCGTGGGATTTCATCGAGAAACCCATTTCGCTGGCCAAACTTCTGCTGGTCATCTCGCGCGCGCTCGAAGCGAGCCGCCTCAAACGCGAGAACGAAGGTTTGCGGCGTCAGCTACCGGCACCGATCGAAGTCATCGGCACGGGCAAAGGCACGCAGGCGTTGCGCGATCAGGTCGATCGACTCGCCGCGCACGACACTTGGGTGTTGATCCGCGGCGAGCCCGGCACCGGCAAGGAAAGTCTTGCGCGTGCGCTGCATGAGCGCAGCGCGCGGCGCAACGGCCCGTTCGTGACCGTCGCCGCGGGCGCGATCGCGCGCGATCACGCGGCGCAGGCACTGTTCGGCGTCGAGGATGTGACCGGCGTGCAACAGGGCCTGATCGAACAAGCGAACGGCGGCACGCTGTTTCTCGACGAGCTCGCCGATCTCGATCCGGAGCTGCAACTGCGCTTGTCGAGCGTGCTCGAACGCCGCGCGCTGATGCGTTGCGGCGGTCATGAGCCGGTCGCGATCGATGCGCGCGTGATCGCGGCGACCGCGCAGGATATTGCATCGCTGGTCGCGGCCGGACGTTTCCGCGAAGAGCTTTACTATCAGCTCAAGGTCGTGCCGCTCGCGGTGCCGCCACTGCGCGAACGCATCGACGACATTCCGGAACTGTTGCGCTATCACGCCGACTATTTCGCCAACCGCGACAAACTGCCGTATCGGAATTTTCCGGTCGCGGTGCAGAATCGCCTGCGCAATTACACGTGGCCGGGCAATCTGCGCGAGCTGCGCAATCTGGTTCAGCGCCTGCTGATTCTCGGCAATGCGCCGGATGTCGCGCTCGACGAAGTCGAGCAGGCGCTCGGCGCTGGGACACGCGGCAACGCGATCGCGGCGACGCCGCGCGGCCACGACGGCATCGACTTCTCGCTGCCGCTCCGCGAGGCGCGCGAGCAGTTCGAGCGCGCGTATCTGCTGCATCAGCTCGGAGAGGCCGGCGGCAGCGTCGGCAAGCTCGCCAAGGCCGTCGGCATGGAGCGCACGCACCTCTATCGAAAGCTCAAGGATCTCGGCGTCGATCCGCGCGCCAGCGCGCGCGAAAACTGAGGAGCCGGGGTTCGAGATTCGAGATTGGGGATTGCCGGACTCATCCGGAATCCCGAAATCCCGGCTTTGCGAAGTTTTCGTTATGCTGCATTGCGGAACTTCGACTTCATTGCGAAGTCTTACGGTTGGGGTACTTCATCACTCCAATCACTCCCAACTTGGCGCCGTTCCCGATCGGGAACGGCGTATTTTTTCGCCCCGCCAGCGCGCCGAGGCGCGCATCACGGAGGAGAGCATGCGACTCGACGGCAAGGTTGCATTGGTGACCGGAGCCGCCAGCGGCATCGGCAAGCGCATCGCAGAAGTTTTTGCCGTGAACGGCGCGGCCGTGGCGATCGCCGATGTCAATCTCGACGGCGCCAACGCGACCGCGAAGGAACTCGCGAGCAAGGGCGCGCACGCGCTCGGTGTCAAGATGGACGTGACCAGCGAGCAGGACGTCGAGGACGGCGTTAGCGCGGTCGTCAACGCGCTGGGCCATGTCGACATCCTCGTTTCGAATGCAGGCATCCAGATCGTCAATCCGCTCGAGAAATTCTCCTACGCCGACTGGAAGAAACTCATGGCGATCCATGTCGACGGCGCATTTCTGACCACGCGCGCCTGTCTCAACGCGATGTATGCGCGCGGCCAGGGCGGATCGATCATCTACATGGGCTCGGTGCATTCGAAGGAAGCATCGAAGCTGAAAGCGCCTTATGTCGCGGCCAAGCACGCGTTGATCGGTCTTGCGAAAGTCGTCGCCAAGGAAGGCGCCGAGCACGGTGTGCGCGCGAATGTGATCTGTCCCGGATTCGTGCGCACGCCGCTGGTCGACAAGCAGATTCCCGAACAGGCGAAAAGGCTCGGCATATCCGAGGATGACGTGATCAAGAAAGTCATGCTGAAGGACACCGTCGACGGCGCCTTCACCACGGTCGACGACGTCGCCGCGTGCGCGTTGTTCTTTGCCGGATTCGAATCGAACGCGCTGACCGGTCAGAGCATCGTCGTCAGCCACGGCTGGTTCATGCAATGACGTCGAGCCGAATGCTTGCCGGGCGGGAATTTTTCGTGCCACGGTCGCGTGAAATTGGCGTCGCGAGTCACGATATTCACCGCGGCGATGACAGCGCGTAATCGAACGTAAAGGCTGCTGCGCGGCTGCTTTGGGCGCGCGATGATAGGAGCATGAACGCGGATCTCATCGCCCGATTGCGCGCGCAGCTCGGTGGGCCGCGCGACGGCGCGCTGCTGCGTTTTTCGCTCGGCACGGCGCTGCTTTCCAACGGCGATGCCTGCGGCGCAATCACCGCATTTCGCGAAGCGGTTGGCTTCGATGCGAGTTATTCGGCGGCGTGGAAGATGCTGGGGAAGGCGCTGGCGGACAGCGGAGATGGCGGCGCGGCTGTCGATGCGTATCGGCGTGGGCTCGATGTGGCGCGCAAGCGGGGGGACAAGCAAGTGGAGAAGGAGATTTCGGTTTTTCTGCGCAGGCTTCAGAAAAACGCCGAGTGAGCGACTATGCCGTGGTGCTTTGCAAGTCGCTTGGCGCGCGACGCTGTTGCGGCTCCAGATTCTGCGGAAACGGCTACGTCCGCACACACGCTTCACGGCCTTCGCAGCGCATCGCGTCATGCTCGGCGCGCTGTTGCCGGTCGCGACGCCCAGCGGGCACGTAACCGCCTGTTAGAGCGAACTGCGCCCGGCGAGCTGCTCGCAGCTCCGATACTGCGCGGTGGAAGGCCACGCCGACTCGATCGGATCGCCCTTCATCAAACCGAACGCTTCCCTGGTCGTTCGTTCGTCGCCCACGAGACAGGCAAACTTGGCGTAATTGTTGATGTTCCACTGATCTGGGTAATCGGCGACGATCGCCTTGAAGCCGTCGCGCATGTCGTTCCAGCGAGCGACCGAGGCTAGGAAAATCGCGTTCTTAAACTGGCTCTGCGAGGCGTACCAATAGATGCGCGCGTAGAGCATCTGACCCGTGCGCTTGTCACGCGATTTCATGACTCGCCGCGCGAATCGCTCGACTTCGTAGGCATCGCCATGCCATTTCGGCAGGTAGTACGTCACTGCCTCGAAATAGTTCGGGTAATAGTCCGGGAACGCCTTCGTCGCCTCTTCGAAAGTGCGTTCGAACTCCTCCTCCTTGCCGCCCTTCTGCAAGCGCAATGTCGCCAGGTACCTCAGATACCAGTTGGGATCGATGGCAGCGATGTCACGCGTTGCTTCGTCGTATTTTTTCGCCTCTTCTATCTGTTGGTGGAACGCATCGAATTGCTTTTCGGAGACGGTGTTTGCGTATCCCCCGCCGCGATAGAACCACGCCCTGTTCTCCAGGATCCAGGCGTATGCGATCTTGGCCGTGACGGATGCGGGATATGCGGCAATCCAGCGCTGCGCCCTGCCTTCGAGCCGATCCCAGCCCGCATCGTCTTTCACCTCCCGATAGTTCGCGATGCTGTCGATGCCGCCATAGACCAATCCAATCACCCAGAGGCCGCTGGAGGTCCGTAGGTTCTTCGTGCGCACCTCGTCCGCGAAATGCTCTATCTCTGCGAAGTTCTCCGCCTGAAACCACCGACCGACGGTATCCGAGATGATGGCGCGCTGCTCCAGCTCGGGCTGGGTAAACACGTTCTGCAAAGTCATCGGGCCGGCCGCGCAGTTCAGCGCAAGGCTCACCAGCGCCAGCAGCCAACGACGACGACCTGCTGCCAACGAGACCCCACCCGTTTCCGTGCTCATAAATATTCACCATCGCTGGGATGATCGAACCGATCACCGCACTTATCTACGTCAGGGTAGATGTCAAAGGACAAATCGATCCCCATATCTGAAAGCTGGCCGAGCAAACTATGTGCTAAAACAAATCCCGAATTTTTAGCAGAGAACCAACCGATAAAGTACTCCACGCGTCCGCCGGTTTCGTATATATGTCTCAGGAAATCCTTCCTTTCGGCCAACGATGCGGTGACACGCATTATTGCGAGCTCAATCGGCTCTTCCGCTGTACCGATTTCGTGGCACCAGAACGACTCTTTTCTGATGCCCGGAACTTCGGTACCTTTCGGCGTCATTTTTTTATCGCCGGCGGTATATGCGAATTTTGGTGCGAGTCCTAGCTCGTTGCCAATTCGTTTACTATCGAGACTTGGGTGCGTTATTCGCAACGTAATTTTGTACTTTGCCGAGCAGGTCATGGTAGGTAATCCTTAACTGGGCCTTGGTCACTAGCCTCACCGCCCTCATTTATCCATACGTGACCATCGGGGCTGATACCGACCCAGTCTTTTGGGTCCGCGTTGATGCCATCTTTGATGCAATAAATGTCCTTTGTGCTTGTTGAGCTTTGTGCTCGCTGAGCCGGTTGAACGGATCGTAGGCGTAGATCTTGCCAAGCAATGCGAATGAGTGTGTCATTCGATGCTCTAATGATTTCCGGAGTGTTCTTCTTCTCGTATGCGCTTAAGAATAGTTCCAACGCCCCATCCCGCGATAGATAAAAGAAGGAAAAAAAATACGATATCAGCAAGCACCGACAGATATTGATCTTGAGAGAGCTGCGATCGTAGGGATTTGTAGAGCAATCCAACGAGAATCATCAGTGGGATTGTCTTAGCTAGGGACCAGAAGATTTCCTTATATGTGACTTTATTCGCAGGGGCAGTCATTATTAGCCTCCAACGCAGCTTTTACTGCTTCCTCTGTGATTGAGCCAGCGGCGCCGGCCGCTGCGCCGGCAGCAAATGTCTGTCCCAGTGCGCCCGCCGTAATACGGCCAGTCGTGCCGACCAAGCGACCGATCGCTGCACCAAAGCCACCGGCTGAGGCGTTGTTCGCAATGTTTGCGGCAGGTCCGGGAAGTCTGCTGGAACCAAGTTCGTTCGCAACACCCAGACCAACTGCCCCTCCGAAAGAACCAATGAATGTATTCGGTTCGAATGTCCCTACACTCAATGCCCCAAACATAAACGACTGCAATTGAGATTGCGCGCCCGAAGAGTAGCCAACAAGCCCGCCCAGGGTAGCTCCTACGCTAGCGAGTATTACGGAATTTCTCGGGTTACCGCGACCAGCTATTCCTCCAGCCACTGCTCCACCAGCGGCGCCAGCGAGTGCGTTAATTTCGTCAGGCGTTAGGCAATAAAGACCCAAAGGATCGACGAGACTTGTCGGGTTGCTCCCAACGTAACTGTAGGGGTTTACGCCGCCTCCAAGCCCAATCGGATCAAACTGCAACTCCCTTCCGACCACCGGGTCGAAATCCCGATTGACGTTGTACCAAGTCCCCGTCTCTTGATCGTAATACTGTCGTCGTAACCGAAGCTCTGCGACAGCGTCGTGTTGACGCTGTTGGTCAGTGTCGTGATCGCATCGTTCGCGTTGTAGGCATAGCCGAGCTTCTGGATGCCGCTCACGCCTGTTTGCGTGATGGCGGTGAGGCGGCGGTCGAGATCGTAGGTCTTCGTGCGCCCGATGCCGTTGCCGTAGGTCATACGCCGCTCTTACGATTCTTAGAATCCTCCTCCGCCTTGAGGCGTCTAAGAACGTCGCCAGCACCCCATCGCACGATGTAGCAAAGGAGGAAGAAAAAAGCGGCATCCGCCAACGCTGTCGTGTATTGATCATGAACGATTTTGTCTCGCACCGGCTTGTATACCAGTGCACATATGAGGATCGGCGGACCGATCTTTATTAATGACCAAAGGATTTCTTTGTATGTGACTTTATTTGCAGGGGCAATCATTATTAGCCTCCAGAGCAGCTCTGATTGCTTCTTCTGTGACCGAGCCGGCAGCACCTGCCGCGGCACCTGCAGCGAAAGTCTGTCCCAACGCGCCCGCGCTGATACTGCCGGTAGTGCCGAGGAAACGACCAATTGCTCCACCGAACCCGCCTGCAAATGCGTTGTTCGCGACATTTGCGGCGGGCCTGGGGAGACTGTTGACGCCAAACTCGTTCGCGACGCCAAGACCTACAGCTCCTCCAAAAGTACCTGCGATTGAACTCGGATCGAACGTTCCGACACTCAGCGCTCCGAACAGGTATGACTGGAATTGCGATTGAGCGCCTGACGTATAGCCAATCCCTGCGCCAAGGAAAGCTCCTATTCCGGCGAATATCACCGAATTCCTCGGATTCCCGCGAGCAGCTACGGCCCCACCGACTGCTCCGCCAGCGGCGCCAGCTATTGCGTTAATTTGGTCGGGTGTTAAGCAATACAGAGCCAACGGATCAATGAGATTTGTCGGACTGCTCCCAACGTAGGCGTAGGGATTGGTGCCACTGCCAAGTCCGATCGGATCAATCTGTAAATATCGCCCAGGAATGGGGTCGTATTCTCGACTGACGTTGTTCCAAGTACCCATCTCCTGATCGAAGTACTGGCCAGGCAAGCCAAGATTGAACCCGCCAAGAGTATCCGTCGACACCGTCCTATCAAAGGCAAAATTCTTCGCCCGCCACACGACCGTCTTCGCCGCGTTGGTCACGACCTCGGGCCGCCCGAGATGATCGTCGTGCACGAAGTACAAAACGCCGAAGCGTGTGAGCGCAACCGGTTCGCCGCCGATGCGCACGATGTCGCTCCAGCCGCGTCACGTTGCGCATGTAATCCGCGAGCAGCGTGTGATCGGGCGCGTACGCGTAGAACGATTCGACGCCGTCGCGGTTTTTGTAGATGCGCTCGCCGAGTGCGTTGACGTCGTAGGTGGTCGTGGATCCGCCGCCGCTGACTTTGTTCAAGCGGTTGAACGGATCGTAGGTGTAGGCCTTGCCAAGCAGTGCGATCGTGTTGCCGTCGGCGTTGTAGCTGTAGCTGCGCGTGGTGCTGCCGGCGCGCGTCCATGAATTCAGTCGGTTGCTGCCGGCGATGTAGGAGAGCGTGGCTTGTCCGAACGAAGTCGTGTGCGTCAATCGGTTGCCGTTCGCATCGTAGGTGAACGCTTCGTTGCCTGATGGCGATGTGATCGCGGTCAGGCGCATCAGCTCGTCGTAACCGAAGCTCTGCGACAGCGTCGTGTTGACGCTGTTGGTCAGTGTCGTGATCGCATCGTTCGCGTTGTAGGCATAGCCGAGCGTCTGGATGCCGCTCACACCCGTTTGCGTGACGGCCGTGAGACGGCGATCCAGATCGTAGGTCTTCATGCGGCCAATGCCGTTGCCATACGTAAAGCCGGTGATTGGACCCATCGGCTCGTACTGGAACGCGGTGGCGACGTTGACGGCCGCTGCCGCACCGATCTTGAGCTTGACGGCCGAAAGCTGGCCGGTGGTGTAGGTGAACTGCTGCTGCGTCGACGCTCTGATTGTTCGTGATCGTCGCGGGACGGCCCATCGCATCGTAGGTGTAGCTGAAGTACGTCAATCCGCCGTGCACCGGCGCATGGACGATCTCGTGGCTCGCGATACGGCCTTCTTTCGTATAGGTATAGGTCAGCGTGCCGGTCGGATCGACAATCGTGCAGACACGGCCCTTGCCGCTCGTGCAGGCGTCGTAGGCGAACGTCTGCGTCTTGCCGCCGGCGCTGATCGATGTCAGACGGCCGATGTCGTCGTAGGCATAACCGGTCGCGATGCCGTCGGCGCGCGTCATCAAGTTGCGGAATCCGGAGCTGGTATAGGCGTACGTCGTGGTGCCGCTGTCGGGACTCGTCTCATGCCACAGCTGACCGAAGCCGTCGTAGGCGTAGGTTGTGGCGAGGAGCTTGGGGTCGGTCACCTTTGTGATGCGATCGGCCTTGTCGTACTCGTATTTCGTGATTCCGTTCTTCGCATCCGTCTCCTGGGTCAGACGGTTCAATGCGTCGTACGCGAAGTGCGTGACGCGGTTGAGCGAATCGGTGATGGCGGTCGGATTGTCGTTGTTGTCGTAGGCGTAGCGGACGTTCTGGCTGTTGTTGCCGCGACGCGCACGTACGCGGCTCGCTTCGTCGTAGTCGATGTAGGTGCGATAACGCAGCGTCGCGCCGCGATAGATCTCGATGATTGTCGGATTGCTGGCGAGGTCGTACGTGATGCGCTCTTCGGCCGTGCCGTTGAGCTCGGGACGATCCTCTTTGGTGAGACGCCTGACTGCGTCATAGGTGTACGTCGTCGTGATGTTGTCGGCCGTTTTCGAGCTCGCGAGCAACCCGGCTGCGTATGTGAAAGCGGTCGTCGCTGCGATGTTGTTCGGATACGTCGTCACTTGCTTCAGACGACCGTCGGGGAAATATGCGATGTCGGTCTGATCGCTGTTCGGGCCGATCGTGCGTCCGGGCTGGCCCAGCGCGTTGTACACGCTGAAGCTGGTCGCGTGACCGTGCGTGTTGGTGACGCTGACAAGGTCGCCGGCCGCGCTGTAGCTGTAGGTGATCTTGTCGCCAGTACCGACCTGCGGGCCGTCGACGATCATTGTCTGCACGAGACCGCTGGCGTACTTCGTGTAGGCGAACGTCCAAACGTGCGTCTGGTTCAAGACGCCATTCGCCGAGAGATTTTTCACCGTCACGCTGGCGAGCCGCTGGTCGGCGGTGTACGTGTAGCTCGTTTGATGATCGCCGGCGACGGTCTCACTGGTCAGGCGGTTGTAGGTCGGATCCCAAGCGTACGTCGTCGTGCGGGCCACCGCCGTGTTGTAAGCCTCGATCTTCTGCGTCAGCTGGCCCTTCGAGTTGTAGGTGGTGTCCGTGAAGATGCCATTGAAGTCGGTGACGAGCGCTTCGTTGCCGTTGGCATCGTAGCTGCGCTGACGGGAGCGCGCACCGCAATGGGCGGTCGCCTGGCCGCTGACCGTCGTGAGTTTGCCATCGAGGAATTCGTAGGTCGTCTTGAGACCCAGCGGATTCGTCTCGAGGACGCTGGTCGTCGCGTCGACGTGCGCAATGACATCGTCTTCGGCAGCGGCTTGCGCGGCGTTCGCAGCGATCTGCGCTGCGTCCCCGGTGCCATCGTCGATGACCGGAGGCGCGGGACAGGTGTGCGTCGAGGGATTGCAATCCGAGCCCGGCGGCGGCGGATCCGGTGGCGGTGCCGGCGGCGAGACGGGAACGCCGGTGTAGGCGTAGGTCATGCGATCGATGCCGCCCGTCGCATGCTCGCTGCTGACCGCGCGCGCCTGTGCGTCGTACGCGAACGTCGAATAGCGCACGCCGTTGAACGACTTGCCGGTGAGACCGCCCGGAAAACTTGGGTTCTCGTAGAAATAGGCGACCGTTGCTGCCGGATCGCCGGTCGCGCCGGGCCGTGTCGAACTCGCCAACCGATGCAGTCCGCTACCGAATGCGTTCGCCGTGTAGGTGTAGGCGTAGACAGCGCCCGTCGGATCGGTGACCGACGTCAGCTGACCGGATGTCCATGTCAGTTGGATATAACGGCCGGACGTATGCGTGATCCGCGTTGGGTAATGGTTCGCGGCGTACGTAAACGTCCAGCCGATCCCGTGGGGATCTTTGATCACGAGCGGCTTGCCGCCGCCATCGTAGGTTTCGGTCGCGATGTCTTCGGTCGCGTGTGTGTACGTGCCGTCGGCGTTCTTGACGATGTAGGCGACCGGCGAGAGCTTGTCTTCGTTCCAGCGGTTGGTCGTGCCGACGCGGACGAACTTGATGCGGCGTCCGTCCGGACGCTGCGCGAAAATCAGCGCGTCGTTGTTCTGCCAGACCAGCGAATAATCGAAACTCGAGATCCAATACTTGCCGAACAGTCCCGGGTATTTCCAGAAGTGATCGTAGGTGCGTCGCAGCGTCAGCGGCATTTCGCCGGCGGACGCGAAGTCGAGCTCGGGTTCGACTTTGTTTCCGGTCGAAAGAACGATCGGATTGCCGCTGATTGGGTTGGATCCGTCGTCGTCGCAGGGATCGCCTTGGGAGGCATCAGTTACGTCGACGTGGTCGCCGCGGTTATCGTTATTTACCGGGCCGCCATGCCCGCCATTCCTATCCCCTCCACCGCCGGAGGGAAAGGCCCCCGAATCGGAGCTCCCATCGTCTTCATAGTCTGTCCAACATAGCGAGTTGCTGCTGGCGCTGCTGCCGTCCTCGTAGCGGACCGTGCCGACAGAGCAATGCGTCACTGGTATGAGATGCGCAGATGCATGGCTGCCCAGTAAGGCGAGCACGATCAAGGCGATTGCGACTCGACAGACTGGGTGCTTGTGCACATGCCCTCCGAAGGCATGATGGAAGTCGGAGGGTTACTACGAGATCCGCGGACTGGTGCGGACGGGCGGAAAACACGCGATCTGTTTAGCCGTACTGCTATCCTGCGTTTTTTTGTCCATGCCGAAAGAAACTCGATCAACGGCTCATGCCGATGACTTGGCAATCGCCGCGCCACCTGCAGCAGACGCTCTTCGAACAGCGTTGTCGCGATCGCGGCGGGTTCTATCGCGGCCGCGCCATCGCCGGTCGTCACGCGTGCAGGACCGCGGCCGGTCGCAAGCCATTCGAAAGCGAACTCCAGTGACTTCCGCAACGCGCGCGAGATTTCTCGCGCTCGGCACGGTGCCTTCCGGATGCTCCCATTGCACGACGGCGCTGAGGCACACGCCGACGCGGCGCGCGAGCTCGCTTTTCGTCAGCTCGGCACGCACTCGGGCCAGAGAGATGCGGTTGGATAGACGCAGCGAAGAGGCCCGGGGAACAGTGCGACTGTTTTTCATCGAACAGTTTTGCTTAAGCCTTGAGCATCGCTGTTGCTCCGCTGCACCGTGCATTGCCTCCCGGATCCAGCGGAGCGGCGAATGGCGGCGTGTCAATCTGTACTACGAAGAATCACGGCAAGGCCCGCCAACCTCCGGGCCTTTTGCGAGCTGCGCGTTTGCCTCGTCTTATCGGATCGCGCCCGCTGACTCATCCGGAAACCGCTTGTAGGTCCACTGATACTGCGGCAAGGCGAGCGCGACGCACTGCTCCACACCGCGATTGAGCGCAGCGCAGGCGACATTGAGATCTTCGTCCGCGATGTTCGGCGGCGCTTCGAGAAAATGCAGGCGAAATCCGCCGCCGTGCGGCAATCGTTCGGCGAACGCGAAGAGCACATCCGCTCCGGTTCGGCGCGCGAGTCGCGATAACAAGACCATGGTCAGCGCGGGCACGCCGAAGAACGGTGCCATCACGCCTTCGCCGTGCCGCGGCCGCTGGTCTGGCAGGATGCCGACGACGCCGGCATCCGCCAGTCTTCGATACAGCGCGCGCACGCCCGCACCCTCCGCGCGCACTTGTTCGACCGGAAGATTGCCGCGCACCTTGAGCAGCAACGGTTCGAGCGCCGCCTGTCGCGGCGGCCGATAGACGATCGATAGCGGCGATCTCGCCGCGAGCCAATAGTTGAGGAGCTCCCAGCAGCCGAGATGCGGCGCGGCGATGATGAGGCCGTGACGCCTCGCGCGCGCCGCATCGAATAGCGCTTGGCCGCACACTTCGCGGATCAGGCCCAGCGCGTGCTCAGGCGACCGGCCCCAGATCGTCGCGGTCTCGGCGACGGCCTTGCCGGTCTCGATCAGGCTCTTTCGCACGAGTCGTTGTCTGATTTCTTCGTCGTTTTGCGTTATTACAAAAGACAGGTTGCGCTCGGCCATCCGCCGGGCGCGGCCGCGCATCATCCACAGGACGTACCCGACGAGGGCGCCGAACCCGTGCACGATGGGTAGCGGCAGGATGCCGGCGATGCGCAAGCTGCCGTAGAGCAGCGCCACGGGCCAGGACATGCCGGCAGATGCAGGACGGGGAGAGCTCATGAGGGGATGCGCCATTCTAGCCGCTTGGCCCGCATTGACCTTCCTCGCCGGGCGCGGCGAGGATGCGCTGCCATGCGGGGCCCCAACTCATGATCGCCCTGATCCAGCGCGTCAGCACAGCACACGTCGAAGTGGACGGCGAAACCGTCGGCGCGATCGATGCCGGACTCCTCGCGCTGATCGCCGTGCAGCCCGGCGATGGCGAAGCACAGACCGAGCGACTCGTCGAGCGGATGCTCGGTTACCGCGTCTTTCCGGATGCCGATGGACGCATGAACCGCTCGCTCGCGGAAACCGGCGGCGGCCTCTTGCTGGTGTCCCAATTCACATTGGCGGCCGACACCAGGAAGGGCACTCGACCGGGATTCAGCACCGCGGCGGCACCGGCCGATGCGGAACGTTGGTTCGGCCGGCTGGTCGAACAGGCGAGAAAGCGGCATCCACGGGTGGAAATCGGGCGCTTCGGCGCCCATATGAAAGTCCACCTGGTCAACGACGGGCCGGTCACGTTCTGGCTCGAAGCGCATTGACGCGGATCGGCAAAGGGCGCAAGGCCGGCGTGGGCCGGCGACGATGTCCTGTCCGGTCGGTCCCGCGGCGCGCCAGCCGGCTCGCCGAAAGCTGTCGTAGGAACCCGCCGTCTCACCCTTGACGCGGCTCCTATACTTCCTTTCCTCCGCCGTACAAGACCCTCCGGAATATCCATGGCCATAGAACACAATCAGGAGCAGCAGTCCGAGATCAAGACCCTGATCATCAAGGGCAAGGAACAAGGCTACCTGACCTACGCCGAAGTCAATGATCATCTGCCGGACGACATCGTCGATCCGGAGCAGATCGAAGACATCATCGGCATGATCAACGACATGGGTATCGAGGTGCACGAAGTTGCGCCCGATACCGAGGCGATCATGCCGGAAACGCCAGTCGCCGCCGATGACGACACCGCGACCGAAGAAGCCGTCGCCGTGCTCTCCGCCGTCGACGCCGAAGTCGGCCGCACGACCGATCCCGTGCGCATGTACATGCGCGAGATGGGCACGGTCGAGCTCCTGACGCGCGAGGGCGAAATCGCAATCGCCAAGCGCATCGAGGAAGGCCTGAACCAGGTGCAGTCCGCGCTGGCGAGCTTTCCGTGGTCGATCCAGCTTTTGATCGAGGAATACGACCAGCACAAGGAAGGCAAAAAGCGTCTTTCCGAAGTGCTCGCCGGTTTCGCCGACATGGAACAGCCGGTCATTGCCATTCCGGAGCCCATGACCGAGGCCGCCGCCGCGGAAGACGACGACGAAGAGAAAGCCGAAGGCGAAGAGGAAGCGGGCCCCGGCGAAACCGGTCCTGATCCGCTCGAAGTCGCGCGCCGCATGGAAGAGCTGCGCGGTCTCTACGCGAAGTTCCAGAAATCCGCCGAGAAGCACGGCCTGACCGATCGCAAGGCGCAGAAACTCCGCGACCAGATGGCGGAGGCGTTTTTGAAGCTCAAGCTGCCGGCGATCATGATCGACGGATTCGTGCGCAAGCTGCGCGAAGTCGTCAACACGATCCGCCACCACGAGCGGATGATCATGGAAATCTGCATCAAGCACGGCCGCATGCCGCGCAAGGATTTCCTCAAGCTCTTCCCGGCCAACGAAACGAATACCGCGTGGGCGGACGAGCTCGGCCGCAAGCGCCAGAAATGGTCGCCGAGCATCAAGTCGCACCGCGAGCAGATCATCAATGAGCAGGAACGCCTGATCTCGATCGAAAAAGCGCTGTTCCTCGCCGTCGGCGACATCAAGGAAATCAACCGCGCGATGTCGATCGGCGAAGCGAAAGCGCGCCGCGCGAAGAAGGAGATGGTCGAGGCGAACTTGCGTCTCGTCATCTCGATCGCGAAGAAGTATACGAATCGCGGTTTGCAGTTCCTCGATCTGATCCAGGAAGGCAACATCGGCCTCATGAAGGCGGTCGACAAATTCGAATACCGTCGCGGCTACAAGTTCTCGACGTACGCGACGTGGTGGATCCGCCAGGCGATCACGCGTTCGATCGCCGATCAGGCGCGCACGATCCGTATTCCCGTGCACATGATCGAGACGATCAACAAGTTGAATCGCATCTCGCGGCAGATGCTGCAGGAAATGGGTCGCGAACCAACGCCGGACGAGCTGGCGCTCAAGATGGAAATGCCCGAGGACAAGATCCGCAAGGTGCTCAAGATCGCCAAAGAGCCCATTTCGATGGAGACGCCGATCGGCGACGACGAGGATTCGCATCTCGGCGATTTCATCGAGGACGCGGCGATCGTTTCGCCGGTCGAATCGTCGACGAACATCGGCCTGATGGAAACCGTGCGCGATGTGCTGGCAGGTCTGACGCCGCGCGAAGCGAAAGTGCTGCGCATGCGCTTCGGCATCGACATGAACACCGATCACACGCTCGAAGAAGTCGGCAAGCAGTTCGACGTCACGCGGGAACGCATCCGGCAGATCGAAGCGAAGGCGCTGCGCAAGCTGCGTCATCCGAGTCGTTCGGAGCAGTTGCGCTCGTTCCTCGATCTCGAATAAGCCGGGCAACTATCGCAGAAAGAGGGTGGGCGAAAGCCCGCCCTTTTTTTTGGCCGCATTTCGACCGGGGCCGGCCGTCTGCTGAAGGCGGCGAAGGGGCGAATTGTCGCAGTGCACTGTCAAACGAGGCTCGCGGCCACATATGCTGTGTCCAGCTTATTGCTACAGCATATTTAAAGTGGTTCCATGCAGTTGTTGCGCTGCACCATGGCCGCACGAAATCCTCGCCGCAGGGCGAATTTCTCAGCATCAGGAAATCGAAGGAGACTAGGGATGAAAACGTTGATCGCAGGACTCGTGCTCGCGCTTTCGGTCGGCGACGTCTTCGCCGCAACTCCCGCCGCGACGTGCGCGGTCGAGGTGACCAAGGATCCGGTCGTCATCCGCATGGACAAGGATGAGTTCCGCATCGCGTTCGGCGTATCGGGCGAAACGTGCCAGCAAAGCGGCTGCGCCGGCGTCATCCGCTACAAGGCCGAATGGAAGACCGACGAGGGCAAACAGTCGGTCGACACCAAGCTCCTGAGCTACGACATTCCGAACGGTGCAAGCCATTCGATCGCCGTCGATCGCCATTATTTCGACACGAGCGAAGGCAAGCATACGACCGATCTCGTGCAGGTCACGGTCGAAGACGTGACCTGCGCGCCGTCGCGTCTCACCGTCAAGCGCTGAACGCGCGGGGGTTCTGAATCCGGCGATGCATCGCGGGTCGCGCGCATCGCCGGAGATATTGTTCAAGTCAGCACATCGGCGTCGGCGCTCAGCAAGCACCTTCCGCGTGATGGGCGACCACGACGCACCGAGATCAACCGACGTCGTAGAAGAATTGCTCGCGCACGATCTTGCCGTCGCGCACTTGGTACACGCAGATCTCCTGCATGTTCACGCGACCGCGGCCCTTCATCGTCGCATCCATCGTCATCACCAGCGAAAACCAGTTTCCGACCACGATCGGATCGCCGACGCTGCCGCCGTGCACGGCTTCGACACCGGCGTTGAACTGACGTCCTTTTTCGCGGATCGCTTCGATGCCTTTGGCGTTGCCGAGGCCTTGTGAGCCTTCCATTTCGATGCTGACCGCATCCTTCGAATAGAGCTCGTTCTGCGCTTCATCGTATTTGCCCTGACGGCACAACTCGACCAGGCGCCTTGCGACGACTTCGGTATTCATGGGGACGCTCCTTGCGTTGAAAGGGGGCGCAGCATATCGCCGCGATGCTGACGACATGGTGTCAGCAGGGTGCGACGATTTCCCTTCTTCCGCTTGCGGGAGACAAAACGGCAGGATTGCCGCTTTGCACGGCGAAGGCGCCCGCAGGGCGAGCGCCAGGGATGGTGCGAGCGCAGGTGCCGACAGCGCAGGATGCCGGAGCGAACGACGAAGCCGGCCCGTAGGTGCGCCGCAGGAGCGGCGCGCAATGCGGATGAGGGCGGGTTGCGAGGACCGCCCTTACTTCGTGCGTTCTCCCGCGGGCGCAGAGGAGAAGTGATCGTCGCGCTGCGCGTGACCGCGTGATTTAATTGGACCGGGGCCTATAGCTCAACGGTTAGAGCAGGGGACTCATCAAAAGGTGCCGCCGCATCGAAAGATGCGAACGGGATCGGGACGAATTCAGGGAAACCTCAGCGGCGCGGCCGGTGGCAACCCTGAGCCAAGCCGGCGGTACACCGCCGGAAGGTGCAGAGACTACCTGAGGGCTTGAGTGCCCTTGATCACAGGCTCGAGCGTCCCGCACCCCACCAGCTCGTTTTCGAGTTGCGGGTGAAGAGATAGTCCGCGCCGGTCGGAAACGATCGGAGATCGCGAATCCCTTGGTTCCAGGTTCGAATCCTGGTGGGCCCACAAATTGCCTAGCGCACGACCCCGCGACGCGACATTAGAAGCGGTTTTATTCATTTCGCGGTCGCCGCAGACACGGGAGCATCGCCCTGCGCTTCGGCGAAATCTTCGGCGAGCGCCAGTGCGTCGCCACGCATGCCGCCGACAATGATCTGGCTGATGCGAAGCGTCGACATCCAAATGCGCAGATTGGGCAGCAGCGTATCGGATTTATGGTAAGCGGCCAGGAGTGCCGCGGCTTCCGATTCCGAAATGGGACTTGGGCAGTCGAGCAGCTTCTGGCTGACGCCGTGCTCCTGCTGGAAGCAGTGTGTCCAGATATATTCCTGCACAGACCACGGCGTGAGTCCGCGAATCTGCTCACGGTATTCGGGCCGATGATGCAGGATATCGCCGCGAAGGCCCGAGCCGTTCATTCGATAGTAATCCGCGATGCGCTTCCTCAAGGATTCATCGGCAATCAACGCCAAGCTGCCGGTGTCGCGCATCTCCAGGAAAGTCGTGTCCTCCAGCTCGAACGGAAACAGTTGACCGGCCTGATAGTAGGCCAGCACCGTTTTCCAGCCGTCATTGTCCACCAGCGAGCCGCGTTCGCTGTTGGTCATCGCTGACTGGCCGTAGGCGGAGACCTGTTGCCAGAACCGCACCGCTTCGTCCATTGATGCGGTGTCGCTCGCAAGTTCGGCTCGCAAACGTTGCGCATAACGAGCACCCCGGTCGCGATCCTGGCGCTCCTGGTTCCAATTGCTCACTTGCAGGGCCAGCAGGATGCCGGCAACGACGATCACGAATTCGATGAGGGCCGCAAGCCAGTCGTGGTCGCGCAGACGCTTGACCAGCTTCGCTCCCGACATCTCCTTCCCCGAACCGTCGCGATTCGGTGATGGTAAGCCTTATCCACGCCCGCAGCGAAACCGAGGCGCGAAAATCAGCGCCGGCGCGCAGACAGTGCTTGGTTCCAGGTTCCAAATGCCGACGGGCCGCCGTCGATGCGCGTCGCAGGGGCGGATTGAATTGGGTGGGGCCGACCACGCTTTGCAGGCCGTTCGCATTTGCTGTGGACAGCGAAACGATCTTCTTCAACGGATTCGAAGTGCCGTGATCACCGGCGCGACAACGTGTTTCGTTGCCTGCGTTCACTCTCCAAAAGCGGTCCTTCGGATCTCGCGATACCACTCGTCAGCGCGCGCGACCTCGTTGCTTCCGTGCGCACGCGCTGAATCCGATGCCGCGCCCGCAACGGCAGAAGCTGCGCGAATCTCGCGCTCGGAAACCTCGAAGCGGCCGTGTATCGACAACGCATCGTTCGGCGCGAGCAGGCTGTAGCACACACTTTCGAACGTCGGTGTCGGCACCGCGCGATCGTTGAGCGCCGCGACGATCGCCGCCGCGCACTGCAGCGCCTGACTGCACGCGGCCGAGGCTGATTTCGGCATCGCGTCCGCAATGCACGCGTCGCCGATGACATGGACGCGCGACACGAGTCGCGATTCGAATGTCACCGGATCGATCGGACACCAGCCGTGGCCCGATGCGAGACCCGCGCTCACCGCGAGCTCTCCGGGTGCTTGCTGCGGAATCACATTGGCAACGGCGACGCGCTGCGGGCCGTTCGATGTGTACAGCGTCGAGCGGGCCACGTCGACGCGCAACACCGCGCCGCCATCGACCACCGGAATCCATTCGACGATGTCGTCGTAGTGTTCCTTCCAGGCCGCCGCAAAGACGTTCTGACGCGGAAAATGATTGTTCGCGTCGAAGATCAATACTTTCGATCGCGGCTTGTGCCGCTTCAGAAATCCGGCGATCAGGCTCGCGCGTTCGTACGGTCCCGGCGGGCAACGCATCAACCCGGATGGCACGCTGATGGCGACGATTCCGCCATCGTTCATCGCGCGCAGGCGCGCGCCGAGCAGTTCGGTCTGACGACCAGCGTTCCAGGCGTGCGGCATGATCGCGGCCGCGGATTCGTCGTAATCCTCCGGTGTTCCCCACAAGAAACGAATGCCGGGCGCGACGACAAGGCGATCGAATGCGAACGCGGCACGGCCCGCCGTTCGCACGCGCCGCGCTTCCATGTCGACCGCAACGACGCGGCCGCGGACGAATCGCACTCCGGCGCGCGCGAGGCCCGCGCGATCGACGGACAATGACGCGATCGTGCGCAATCCGACCAGCGCTTCGTTGCTCATCGGACACGTCACGTAACGATGGTCCGCGTCGATCAGCGTCACTTCGACGCGTGGATCGAGACGTTGCAGCGCGAGCGCGCAGCTCGATCCCGCAAAGCCGCCGCCGACGATAACGACACGTGCAGCGTGCCTGGGCGCGACGGTTGCGTGCGCACGCGTCGTCGCGGCGGCGCCGGCGACAGCCGTCAGCCGAAGGAAATCGCGACGACGCATCTCATTCCCATTCGAGCTCCTGATACGCGCGCGAAACGTTGTGCGCGTGCGCGGTGTCCCAAAGCTGCCATCGTGACCGCTCGCTCGCCGCAACTTCCTGGGCCGCTTGCTCGATCGAGCGGCCGCCAGCGAGCGCGGCGCGCACACCGTCGCGAACCGCTTCGAGATATCGGCGTTCGGATGCCAGCGCCGCAGCGAAGTCACGCGTCGGGTCGCCGTGTCCGGGCACGATCGCGGCGGCGTCACTCTTTGCGAGTTCGTCGATATCGGCAAGCCAGCCGACGATGCTGCCGTCGAGCGCCGGAATGCGCTCGCGGAAAACCAGATCGCCGGTCCACAACACGCGGCTACGGTCGTCCTGCACGGTGAGATCGCAATCCGTGTGTGCTTTCGGCCAGGCGCGCAATGTCAGGTGACGGCCGCCGAGATCGAGGACGAGCGTCGTCGCGACGGTTTGGTCCGGACCGATGATTTCATCCGCCGTCGCGGGTGCATCGAGATCCGCGGCGAAGTGCTCGACGAAAAATGGGCGATCACGCTTAAGCGCAGCCGTCAGTGCGGAATGGCCGACGAAAACCGGCCGGTCGTCCTTGAAGGCCGCATTGCCCAGAACATGATCGACGTGGTCGTGCGTGTTGATGACATAACACACGGGCAGGTTCGAATGACGCCGCACCGATTCGCGCAGCGCACGACCGACACGCATCGAGCCGCCGGTATCGATGACCGCGACACAACGCGTGCCGACGATGAAACCGATGTTCGCGATGTCGTCGTGACCCGGCGCATCGAGTGCGAGCATCTTGCCGACATGCACGAACACGCCCGGCGCGATTTCTTCGACACCCAGCGGCGGCGGCTTTTCGGCGCGAGCCATTGCCGCGCAGGCAATCAGCAGCATCAGCGCAGCGCGCATACGCTGCTTCGTTGAAACTCGCCGGATCATCGAGCGTGGGTCAGAGTCCGCCGCCATCCGCCGCGGAACCGTTCCACGTTGCCGTGAAATGCGCCTGCTGCGAATCGACTGCGTCGATCGTGACGGGCGCGGTGAGCGCTCGATCGCTCGCGATGCGAATGGTCGGATTTTCGCTGATCGAGATGCCGGTGTCGGCTTCGAGCAATGTCTTGCCGCCGGCACTTAAGCGAATGTGCGACACATAATGCGGCGGAATCGCATCGCCGCTCAGCGGATCGATCTGGAAACCCGAATGGTTCGGATGGCGGATGCTGACCTGCAGCGACTTCGCATCCGGCGAAGGACGGAAGCGGATTTCGCCGAGCTTGCCGCCCGACGCTGCGCTCGGTGCCGCGGAACAGCCGCCGGACGCGACAACCCAGACGCTGCGCATCTCGAGCCGGCCGTCGTTGGTCTCGGCGATCGCGCGCACCGACGTCGCGCGATCGATGCGAACGCGCAAGTCGATCTCGTCGATCGGCACGCCTGGTTCGAGATCGATCGTCGCGGCCAGCGGCGACGGGTTGTGATCGATGATCAAGCGAACCTGCTTGATCGTTCCCGGCGCACCTTCGCCGAAGTGCAGCGTCAGTGGCGTCGCCGCCGGATCGAGCGTCGTCAGCGGTGCCTCGACACGCATGAACTTCTCGTCGACCTCGCCGATCTCGCGATCGCCATAAAAATGCGGACGCATGAACTGCCAGGCGCCGGTCGAAGCGGATGCGGTCGAGTCCTCGGCGATGACCGCGTTGCTGCCTCCGAGCGCAAGCAGCAGCGTCAGCGGCAGCGCGAAATGCTGCACGCGCGAACGCACGCACGAGTCATTCAACGGCCGGGGACTGTTCATGATCGCGAATCTTCCTCCGCTTGTGGCGGCTTGTACATGATCGCGCCGCATGTCCGCAATTGAGACCACGCGGTGCGCCGAAATACGTCCGCCCGCTACGCGGAAAGCGGCTCGACCAGATCGGGCGTGTCATTCTTCGGCGTTCCGACCGCCTTCGACACGGCGTGATAAGTCAGCATCGGCTCCTTCGCCGATGCCAGCAACGACTCGGCCTGATCGGACTCGGCGTGCAGCCATTCGTTCCAGACATCGGGCGCAAGCATCACCGGCGCGCGATCATGGATATCGCCCGACACGATGCCGGGTGCACCGGTGATGATCGTGTACGTATAGAGCGGTTCCGCGTCTTTCGACTCGCGCCAACTTTCCCACAGGCCTGCGAACAGGAGCAGCTGCGCGTGCGGCGAATGTATGAAGTACGGTTGCTTCGTCTTGGCGTCGCCTTTCCATTCGAAGTAACCGCGTGCCGGAACAAGGCAGCGGCGTCGCCGGAATGCTTCGCGAAACATCGGTTTGTCGGCGATGCCTTCGGCGCGCGCGTTGATCGCCTTGTAGCCGATCTTGATGTCCTTCGCCCAATACGGAACGAGGCCCCAGCGCAGCGCTCGGATCGAAATGCCGCCGTCGCGCGTGAGACCTACGACCGGCATGCGGTCGGTCGGCGCGACGTTGTAGCGCGGCGGACGCCCATCGATCGTCTCGGCGAGATCGTCCCACCAGTCCGGCAGGTCGTCGTCGATCTTGTTCGCGCGATGTCTGGAAATCGGACCGTAGAGGGCGTAGCGGCCGCACATCGACGTGGCTCAATTTGCGATGCGCCATCTTAAGCGTTGTCTGCCTGCGGTCGGCTACGGGCGGTCCGGAGGCATGCCGCGCCAACATGTAAAGGCGTGTCGAGCAGGCTGGGTGATTTTCTATAATGAGATGGGTTGCGGGGAGGCGATTGCGGTGAACACTCGTTCGGCGACGTCCTTACTGATCCTGCTCTTCGCAGGGTTCTCAATCGCGCCGATCGGCGTTCATGCGCAGTGGTCGAACGATCCCACCGTCAACGTCGTCGTTTCCGATCTCGCCGGCGGAACGACGCAGCCGAAAATCGCGCCGACGAGCGACGGCGGCTTCTATATCAGCTGGCTCGACAATGCCGCGGACGGTTATGACGTTCGCCTGCAGCGCCTGGATGTCGATGGTAACGAGCTATGGGCGCACAACGGTCTGCTCATCGCCGACCGCCACGATCAGCCCGTCATCGATTATGGGATCTGCACGGATACGGACGACAACGCATACGTCGCGTTCGAGTGCTGCACGTTCGGCGCTACGAGCGAACACGTCGTATTGACCAAGGTGATGCCCGATGGCTCTTTTGCATGGGGGCCGTTCGGAATTCCGGCGTCGCCGGCGAACCAGGGCGTATTGAACGCGGCCTGCGCGCCGACCGACGACGGCAACATCGCCGTCGCGTGGTCTTCGAGCACGGGCGTGCGGGCACAAAAGGTCGATCCGAGCGGCTCCTTGTTGTGGACCGCAGCCGGCGCTTTGGCTGGTCAGGCGACCGGCATCAATCTGCTCGCCGACGTCGAGCCCGGCCTTCAGGGCGACGCCATCGTTTCGTGGAACAACATCTCGGGCGACACGCGCATCTTCTTCGCACAGAAGCTCGCCGCGGCGGACGGCTCCCGGTTGTGGAATGGCGGCGTGCCCGATCGCGTGTTCGGCGCCGGCAATCTCGAAACCTACTTCTACAAGTTCGACGCCGACGGCGCGGGTGGTGGCGTGTTCTGGGACTACGACACGGTCGGCTCGCACGATGTTCCGCGCGTCCAGCATCTGGATGCCGATGGCAATCCGTTGCTCGGCGCCGATGGCATCGTCGCGACGACCGACAACACGATTGATCACACCAACACTTACGCGTGGTTCGACGTCACGACGGGCGACATCTACGCCGTATGGCGAGACAGTCGCGTCGACGGAGCGGGAATGGCCGAAGGGGTTTCCGCCCAACGCATCGATGCGAGCGGCGCGTTGCAATGGGGCGACACCGGCAAAGTGCTCGTTCCACTCAGCGCTTCGAGCGACGGCACGTACTTCATCTCCCAACCGATCGCATTGCCCGCGCCGGGCGGTTTCGTCGCGAGCTGGGTCGTCGGCGCCGCTCCTGCGCCGGATCAGCCCTTGCGTGCAAGTTATCTCGATCACGACGGCAACGCCGTCTGGTCGACGACGACCGTCGACGCCAAGACCACGCGCTACACAAGCCACGCGGTCGCGGCGGTCAGTAGCAGCGGCTATTTCGCATATGCATGGACTGACGGCGACGACACCGCCGGCGCATCGACGATTCGCGCGCAGAACATCAATCTCGATGGCTCGCTCGGCAATCCTGCGCCCAACGACATGATTTTTGCAGACGGTTTCGACGGCGCGTGAAAATGCCGGTGTCATAGAGACGTCGCTCGTTGCGACGGCTATCGAGTTTTCGCACGCGCGCCGACGCACTCCGGAAACGCGTCGAGCGCCGCGCGCCAGCCCATCTGAAAACGCGTGCGCGTGTCGAGACCTTTCATCAATTCGGCGAGCCGACGATTGAGCGTCGCAGACGACATGTCGAGCTCGTGTGCGATGGCCTTGTCGTTGAGACCGGCGGCGAGCAACGGAATCAGCCTCGCGGCGGCTTCCGGCAGGCGCGGCGCAGGCTTGCCATCTTTCGGCGCGCCGGCCGGGGTGAAGATGATCGGAGTCGATCGCTCCCACAGACTCTCGAACAACGCGTACAGCGCGTCGAGCAAAGCCGAAGAACGCACCAGCAGTGTCGGACTGTCCGGTTGCAGCGGGTTGAGCGGAATGAACGCCGTGCGCCGGTCGAAGATCGCGATCTTGAACGGAAGTCGCGGAAACACGCGGATCTCCTCGCCCGATTCGCTCTCCAAGCGCACGCGACCGGGCGCGCCCGGCAGCGCGAGGAGGTCGGCGTCGACGATGCTGCGATAACGCACGCCACGCGCGCGCGCATTTTTCTGCGCGAACTGGTCCTGCTCGAACGGCACGTCGAGACGAGTAATCCTGAGCGGCGGCCGCACCAGCGTGACGACTTCGTGCCGCGCCATGTGCTGAGCCTGCTCGAAGATGCGCCCCTCAGCGTCGAGGCTCGAAACGATCTCGACCATCTCGCCGCGCTCGCTCATGTCGCGCGCGCTCGCGGCGTGCTTGTTCAGGTCCGGAATCGCCGCGCGCACGCGTTCGAGCTCGGCCTGTCGCTGGCTGACGATGGCCTCGACCGCGAACTCGGGCAGCACGGGCATGTAGCGGCGCGGCCGCTCGGGCGAGTGCGTCGCGAGGCCTTTCGCGGCAAGTGCTTCGAGCAGGCGCTGCGTCTTGCGCGGCGTGAGGCCAAGCTCGGGCGCGATATCGTCCGCGCGCGCAAGGCGTCTGGCGAGCAGGATGCGATAGATGCGTTCTTCGTCGGCACTGATGCCGAGTGTTTCCAGCGGGCGTCCGCTGCTGTCCGGTCGGGCTGCGTTCATTATGGAAGTCTATCCATCCGCGCGTCGAGATGATGTTTACACCTCAAGATAGAAATCAATCAAGCATCGCTCTTGTCGCTCCACGCGGCGAATCCGATACTCGAAATGATGGGCGAATCCACGCGCCTGGTTGGCTTTGCGGCGACGGATCGCTTCCGACCCGGGCAAAAGCGCAGCGCTTCGGCGCGCGGTTCGCCGTCGACCCGACAACAAACCCGTAATGGGAGGGGTAACAGCGTGAATCTTGCGACGAATCCGGCGCGCGCGATGGCTTGCGTCGTGCTGATGCTGGCATGGCCGATCTCGGCGCCCGCGGCGCCGACCTTTCCATTGCAGTTTCCTTCGTCGATGGCTCCGAACGTGGTGCCGCCGGCTTTGCAACCCGCCCTTGATCAGGCGCTTGCGCGCGATCCGGACACGAGCTGGTCCGAACAGAAAGTCACTTCGGACGACGGCCAGGCCGACGATCTGTTCGGCTTTCGCGTGCTGGTTTCCGGCGACACGGCGTTCATCAGCGCGCCGGCGCCCGTTTATCGTCCCGGCAAGGTTTACGTATTCACGAACTCCGGCGGCGCGTGGACGCAGACGCAAACCTTGACCGCGACACCGGCTTCGCCGCCGCCGCCGAACTGGTCCGACTTTTTCGGCTGGTCGCTGTCGCTGTCCGGCGATACGTTGCTCGTCGGCGCTCCGTTCATGCTCGACCAGACGCTCGGACCGATCGGCGCAGCGTACGTGTTCACGCAAAGCGGCGGCACCTGGACGCAGACACAAGAGCTGACCGCATCCGATGCGTTCGTGACCGACTATTTCGGTTGGGCGGTGAAGCTCGTCGGCGATACCGCTGTCATCGGAGCCAACAGCCACAACCGCGGCGCCAACGGCACCGAAGGCGCGGCGTACATTTTCGTGAACTCGGGCGGTATCTTGTCGCAGACCCAAGAGCTCGAGCCGAGTGACGGCTCGCCCGGCGACGGCCGCCAGTTCGGCAGTTCGATCGCGTTCGATGGCACCACGCTGCTGATCGGCGCGCCAAGCTACGACTGGACCTCGTCCAACGTCTATATCCCCGGTGAGTCCTATGTGTTCGCGAACACGGGCGGCACCTGGACAGAGACGCAGATCCTTGAGCCCGACGATAGTGCCGACGGCGATCAGTTCGGCTTCGCAGTCGCGCTCGATGGCACGACGCTCCTGATCGGCGCGCCGGCTGCCGATATCGGAGCGAACGCGCACCAGGGTGCGAGTTACGTGTTCGACGGATCGGGCGGAACCTGGGCACAGACCAACAAGGTCGTCGCGCCGGACGGCGTCGCCTACGATCAGTTCGGACAATCGGTCGCGATGCAGGGCACCAACGCGTTGATCGGCGGCTGGAGCCATAACGACGATCCGAATACCCCGCCGCCACCGCCGAAGCCGGGCGTGGCATATCTCTTCAGCGCATCGCGCGGCGCGTGGAATCTTTCGAACGAATTCACTGCGAGCGATGGCACCGATGGCGATTCGTTCGGCTGGGACGTCGCGATCGACGGAACAACGCTGGTTGTCGGCGCGCAAGGCACGGTCGGCGGCAACGTGTTTCAGGGCGCCGCGTATTTTTACCTGCCTTCCGATCCGCCGATCGCCAATGTCAGTCCGCTTGGGATGAGCTTCACGTTGGCGCAGGGCGTATCGGCGTCGCTTCCGTTGACGATCGGCAACAGCGGAGGCAGCACGCTCACCTATGCGATCGCCGAGGCCCTCGCAGGCGCGACAACCGTAAACGATCCGGCGTCGATCAACCGCTTCGATCTACTCGGCGACTCGGTCATCGGCGAAGCCGGAATCACCGGCACCGGATGCTCATCGCCTTCCGACGTGCCCTGGCTCAGCGAATCGCCGACGAGCGGATCTGTCGACGCGGGTTCGTCGCAGGATTCGACCGTGACCGCCGATGCCACCGGTCTCGATCCCGGCAACTACGCCGCGCTCTTGTGCGTCACCACGAACGATCCGCTCAACGGACTCATCGCCGTGTCGGTCAACCTCGCCGTGAGCGACACGATTTTTGCGGACGGCTTCGACGGCCCGCCCTGAGCGCGTCTTTTTCGCAGGGCTGTGTTCCCGCGATGCCATTCCCTCGCGCATCGCGGTAACCGCGCCGCCGGCGACGGCGGCGTTCTTTTCCTGGCTACTCGGCGCGACCGCCGATCCAGGTGCGACGCGCGAGTCCATCGCCGTCGAGCGCGACGAAATCCGCGCGCGCGCCCGCGACGATGCGGCCGCGATCGTGCGCGAGGCCGAGAAATTCTGCGGGATAAGCCGTCGCCATGCGCACGGCTTCCTCGAGCGAGACGCCGAGCGAATGCACGCTGTTGCGCGCGGCAGTCGCCATATCGAGAATCGAACCCGCGAGAACGCCGTCGGGTGTCTCGCATCGCCCGTTGCGGCACGTGACGGTTACGCCGCCGAGGGCGTAGGTATCCTGATCGGTTCCGACCGGCGGCATCGCATCGGTGACCAGAATGCATTTCCCGCGCGGTTTCGCCGCGAGCGCGACACGCAGACTCGCCGGGTGCACGTGATGGCCGTCGACGACCATTCCGCACCAGGTCGCGACGCTTTCGAGCGCGGCACCGACGACGCCGGGTTCGCGGCTCGTCAGCGGTGACATCGCGTTGAAGAGATGCGTGAAACCGCGCACGCCCGCATCGAGCGCGGCGCGCGTTTGCTCGTACGTCGCCGCGGTATGTCCCGCACACACGATCACGCCGCGCTGGACGAGTTCGCGAATACTTTCGAGCGGCACGCATTCCGGAGCGACCGTGAGCACCGTTCTGCCATTACGCAACGACGATACGAGCTCGATCCCGGCAAGATCCGGAACGCGGAATTTCGATGCATCGTGCACGCCGCGTCGCGCGGGCGCGAGATACGGGCCTTCGAAATGAATGCCGAGCACGCCCGGCACGCCTTCCCCGATCGCGGCATCGACCGCAGCGATCGCGGCGCGCATCGCCTCGACGTCGTCGCTGATCAGCGTCGGCAGAAAGCCGGTCGTGCCGAAACGGCGATGCGCGGCGGCGATGCGGCGGATCGTGTCGACGGTCGGCGCGTCGTTGAACAATACGCCGCCGCCGCCGTTGACCTGGCAGTCGATGAAACCGGGCACGAGAAAATCGCCGCCGAGATCGTGCAACTCCGCATCGCGCACGCGTGCGTCATCCGCGTCGGCGATCGCCGCGATCGTTTCGCCGTCGACGAGCACGGTCACATCGTTGCGAAAACCGCTTTCGGTCAGCACGCGCGCATTGACGAATGCCGCCGCCATCAGACCGTCTCGGTCACCTTGCTGAGATGCGGCGGCGCATCCGGATTGCGGCCACGCCGCACGGCGAGCTCGTTCACCGCGGCGTAGAAGCGGTGCACGGCGACGAGCGGCGTACACGCCGGATCGAGCACGTTCGGCAGCGGCAGCGTCTCGCCGTTGCGCGAGCCGACGCTCTCCGTAGCGCTTCCGATCGTCCATACGCGCGCACCACGCGCGCGGAACTTCGCGGCGACGGCGAGCGTGCCTTCTTTGGTGTCGTCGTCCTGCACGAAAAACACGACCGGAAATCCCGGACCCACCAACGTCATCGGCCCATGCTGTACTTCGGCCGCGCTGAAGGCTTCCGCATGAATGCCGCACGTTTCCTTGAGCTTGAGCGCGGCTTCCTGGGCGGCCGCCAGGCCAAGCCCGCGGCCGACGACGAACAAACTTCCGGCATTGACGAGCCCATCGATGAGCGGCTGCCAACCCATCGCCGCGTCCTGCTCGAGCGCGGCGGGCACGCTGGCGAGCGCATTCCGTAGCGCGCCATCGTCTTTCCATTCGGCCGCAAGCTGCAGGATCGCCGACAGTGAACAAAGAAAACTTTTGGTCGCCGCGACGCTCTGCTCCGGTCCCGCGCGCAACGGAATCACGAAGTCCGCCGCGGCCGCCAGCGGCGATGCATCGACGTTGATCATCGCGACGACGCGCGCGCCGGCGCGTCGCGCCGACTCGGCCTGAAGCAAAAGATCAGGACTTTTTCCGGACTGCGAGATCGCAAGAAAGAGCGTGCGCGCGAGATCCGGCTCGGCCGCGTAGATCGACTGCACCGATGGCGCGGCCGACATCGTCGCGACGCCAACGCGCGTCTCGAAAAGATATTTCGCGAACGTTGCGGCGTTGTCGGAGCTACCGCGCGCGCCGGTGGCGATGAGTCGCGGCGGATCGCGGCGCAGCGTCTCGGCAAGCTCGCGCACGCGCGCGATGTTCTCATCGAGTTGATGCGCGATCGCAGCCGCCGACTCGGCGATCTCGCGATACATCCGCGTATCTTGCGCGCGGATTTTCGGAGGGATGGTTTCTGGCACTGCGATGGTTCTCGTCGCAATCACGTTCAAGGAGTGGGCAGGCGCACACGCGCGGTCGAATCGCGGATCACGAGCTGCGGACTGAAGCCGCGATTCGTCGGCACGACCGTCGTCGCGTGCGGTTTCAATTCGGCGATCAGGCGCAGCGCGGCGTGGCGCGCGATATCTTCGGTCGCCTGCTTGGCCGTGGTCAGCGCCGGCCACGATTGCTTGGAAAACGGGCTGTCTTCGAATCCGGCGATCGAAAGCTCGTAGGGCACGTCGATGCCGCTCGACTTCGCCGCAGCGAGCACGCCCGCGGCGATTTCGTCGTTCGAGCCGAAGATCGCGGTCGGCCGTTCGCGCAACGCGAACAGGCGCCGCGCGCCGCGGAAACCGTCGTCGAACGAGTAGTCACCGGGAATGACGAGTTTCTTGTCGAGCGTGATGCCGTAATCCTTCAACGCGCTTTCGTAGCCTTTGAAACGCTCCGGACTCGAACGATGCGCTTCGCCGCCCCAGAGAAAACCGATGCGCTGATGGCCGAGCTGGATGAGATGTTCGGTGATGTCGTACGCCGCATCGCGGTCGTCGACGTAGACGCACGGATAGCCGTCGTGCGGATCCTCGGCCGCGGAAATGATGCGCACGAATTTGATGCCATTGCCGGCGAGATAGCGGATCAGATCCATGCGCTCGGACATCGGCGGCGCCAGCACGAGACCGGCGAGCCGTGCGCGGCGCACGAGATCGTGCAGCTCTTCGGCAAGATCGGGCACGGTCGAATCGCATGGATGGATCTGCAGTCCGAAACCCTGATCGCGGCACGCCGCGAGCACGCCGTTCTGCACGCTGATCACGTAGTACGGGTTCGGGTTGTCGTAGACGAGACCGATCGCGTACGACATCGCGGTGCGCAGGCTGCGCGCGGACTGGTCCGGCTCGTATTTCAGCTCGTCGATCGCGCGCTGCACGCGATCGCGCGTCGGCGCGCGCACGGACGCTTCGTTGTTGATGACGCGCGAGACGGTCTTGAGCGAGACCTTGGCACGGTGCGCGACGTCTTTGATCGTGGGTCTGTGCACGAAGATTCAGCGGTTGCGGATTCGATTCAAGCGTAACGCATCACCTCTCCCGCTGGCGGGAGAGGTCGCCCGAAAGGGCGGGTGAGGGCGAGTCGGGGTGAAGTGCGGGCATTTGGAAAGCGTGCGAGGTCGCACTCCGAAGGCCCTCACCCCAGCCCTCTCCCGCAAGCGGGAGAGGGGGCGCTGCGGGCGGCTTCGTTCGAGGCGGCTCATGCGCGGCGCATTCCCGCGCGGTGCCCGCGCAATGCGTAGAAAAGAATGTACGCGTAGCACGGCACCATGATCGCGACGAATACCCACTGGAAATCGTAGTGTTGGCGCAGCACTGCGAATGTCTGCGGAATCACCGCGCCGCCGGCGATGCCCATGATCAACAGCGCCGATCCCGTTTCGGTCAGGCGACCGAGGCCGGCGATCGCCAGCGGAAAGATCGCGGGCCACATCATCGCGTTGGCGAAGCCGAGCGCGGCGACGAATCCGACCGAAAGATAGCCGTGTGTCAGGAACGCGCCGAGCGACAGCACGACACCGAGCACGGCCGACAGCGTGAGATAGCGCGACTGCGAAATGAATCGCGGAATCGTCAGCAAGCCGACCACATAGCCGATCAGCATCGCGGTCAGCGTGAACGACGTGAAGAACTTGGTCTGATCGGCGGGCAGATCGAAGCTGCGTCCATAGGTTCCGATCGCATCGCCGGCCATGACTTCGACGCCGACGTAGACGAACAGGCAGAGCACACCCAGCCAGAGATGCGGAAACGCGAAGATGCTGCGCGAGTCGCCCGCGCCTTCGCGGCTCCGATTGGCGTCCGCCGCGTTAACTTCCGGCAGCGGCGATTTTGTGATCCAGATGCCGAGCGCAGCGAGGATGCCTGCCATCACCAGGTACGGAACGTGGACGCGCGAGGCGAACGCGTCGAGGAGCGCCGCGCGCGCAGCCGGATCGGCGGCCTGCACCTGTGCCTTGAGATCACCGAGACCGTGCATCACCAACGCGCCGATCACGAGCGGCGCGAGGATGCCTGCGATCTTGTTGCAGATGCCCATGAAGGCGATGCGCTGCGCCGCGCTTTCGATCGGTCCAAGAATACTGATGTAAGGATTCGCCGCGGTCTGCAGCAGCGAAAGTCCCGCGCCGATGACGAACAGGCCGGTCAGCGCGCCCGGATACCAGCGTCGCACGACGAACTCGCCGAATACGATCGCGCCAGCGGCCATCACCATGAGTCCGAGCGCCATGCCTTTTTTCATGCCGGTGCGACGCAGGATCCACGACGACGGCAGTGCGAGAAAAAAATATGACAGGTAGAAAACCATCAGCACCAGGAACGCGTTCACCGTGTCGAGATCGAACGCGAGCTCGACGAACTGGATCAACGGCCCGTTGAGCCACGTCACGAAGCCGAAGATGAAGAACAGGAGGCCGATGATCATCATCGGCGCGCGATAGTCGCGCACGGGCGACAGGGCGGTGGCGCTGGTCGACATCCAAGACTCCCCTCGTGTCCGGCACGCCGCAATGGCTCGGCGCCGCGTCGGATTGTCTGCTTGCTGTCTACGAATATCAACGTTGTCAGTCTGTGTCCCAACTTCGCGCTACACGGCCTTTTTTAGGCAATTTCATGCAGTTTCGGCCCGGATTCTTCGGCAGCAGCATCTCGAAGGTTCAATCGAAGTCGCTCGCAAATCGTTGTTCTGACATATTTTTGCAACGCGTATTGACAACGTTGTCATTCACCTTGAGACTGCGCCACAACCGAACCGGTCGCACGAACCGGGCGGCGGCAGTTCTTGCGGAGAGGGAAGAGTGGGCGGAACGACCAGCCAGGGCGAGCTTGCGCGGGCAAGCACCGCATCCCTGATCGCGGCCGACATCGGCGGCACGCACGCGCGGGTCGCGCTGCTCGACGCGGGACCGGGCGGCAACGACGATTTCGCGATCCTGCAATACCGCAAATACGCGTGCGCGGATTATCCGAGTCTCGCCGCGATCATCGAAGAATTCCGCGCGACCGTACCGGGCGATGAGGTGGATCGCATTGCGCTCGCGCTCGCCGGTTACGTCATCGACGATACGGTCGTCAACGTCAATCTGCCGTGGCCGGTGTCGTTGGCGGATCTGCGCAGCACGCTCGGCGTCAGCGAGCTCGCGATCGTGAATGATTTCGAGGCGGTCGCGCATGCGATCGGCCACGTCGACGCTTCGAGCGCGACATTGTTGAGCGGGCCGTCGCAGGCGGCACTGCCGGGGCCAATGCTCGTCGTCGGTCCCGGCACGGGGCTCGGTGCGGCGCTGCGCATTCCGCACGCGCAGCGTCCGGTCATTCTCGCCACCGAGGCGGGACAGGCCACGCTCGCCGCGCAGACCGATCTCGAGATCGAGATCCTGCGCGAGCTGCGCAAGCACAACGCGCGCGTGCAGATCGAGCACGTGCTGTCCGGCACGGGTCTCGCCAATCTCTATCGCGCGCTCGCCGCGCTGCGCGGCGCGACGGCACAACAGCGCATGCCGGCGGAGATCACCGCCGCGGCGCTCGCCGAGAGCGATGCCGTCGCCATCGAAACCGTGTCCGTTTTTTGCGGCTGGCTCGGCGCCGTGCTCGGCGATCTCGCGCTGCTGTATGGCGCGCAAGGCGGCATCTATCTCGCCGGCGGCGTGTTGCCGCAGATGAAGGAGCTCCTGACGCGCAGCACGTTCGTCGAACGTTTTCTCGACAAGGGCGTGATGCGCCAAGTGCTCGCGCGCACGCCGGTGCGGCTGGTCGAGCACGCGCAGCTCGGCGTGATCGGCGCGGCGAGCTGGTATCTGGACAGACATTCGGTCAACCCGCGCGCGCCGCGCGAGCGCAGCCACGCATGACGCGCGTGCGCGCCGAGGATCTTGTTTGAGGAGTTTCATCGATGCAGGACCACCAAGAGCCGGCAAAGCGATGCGAGGACACGCGCGCAAGCCGATACCACCAAAAGAGGGGAGTGTCATGACGTGCCGTAGAACGCTATCGAGTCATTTGCAAAACCGGGCAGCCTGCCGCGGTTTGCAAAACAAACGGTCGCGGCAGAGCCGCGCCACGTTTGTCGCATCCAGCACTTTCTCGCTCGATGCGGCGGCACATCCCTGTGCCGGGGCGATCCTGCGTACCGCTCTGTCAGCCAGCATCCTCGCCGGCTTGAGCTTCGCGGCAGCGCTGTATGCCGAGGAAGCGCCTGCTCCCACGCAGAACGGCGCCGTGCAGACGCCCGATGCCGCCGCGCCTGCCGCCGGTCCCGCGGCTGCGGCGGACGACGCGACGACATCGAACAGCACGGAAATGGAAACCATCGTCGTGCGCGGCATCCGCGAGAGCCTCAAGCGCTCGCTGGAAACCAAGCGCGACGCCGACGCGGTCGTCGATGCGATCACCGCCGAGGACATCGGCAAGTTCCCGAGCACGAACGTCGCCGAGGCGATGGCGCAGATTCCCGGCGTCACCATCGACCGGCGCTTCGGCCAGGGCGAGCGTGTCAGCATCAACGGCACCGATCCGAGCCTGAACCTGACGTTCCTTGACGGACATCCGGTCGCGGAAACGACGTGGCTCTACGGCGAACAGCCGAATCGCGGTTTCGATTACACGCTGCTCGCGCCGGAAATTCTCGGCAAGCTCGAAGTCTACAAATCGCCCGAAGCACGTCTGCCCGAAGGCAGCATCGGCGGCACGGTGATCATGCACACGCGCGAGCCGCTGGATCTGCCGAACAACACGATCTCGGGTTCCGTCGGTGTGACCTACGGCGATCAGTCCGATTCGACCAAGCCGAACGCGTCGTTCCTGTACAGCGGGAAGAGCGCCGACAACACGTTCGGTGCGGCGATCTCCGCGCAGCATTACGAAGAGAAAGTCGATCGCCAGGGCGAGGAGATTTTCGGCTACAGCCCGGTATCGAGTCTGTCGGCGAGTCCGGCTGTCGCCGCGGGTATCGCGAACGGCACGCTGAATCCGAACGATCTGATGCCGCAGGAAATCAACGCGGCGTATTTCCAGCAGACGCGCAAACGCGACAGCGGAACGATCAACCTGCAGTGGAAGCCTAGCGATCAGCTCGAGTTCGACGCCAAGGGCCTCTACATCCGCGAGAACTTCAACAACTTCAACCAGTCGATGTACGGCTTCACCAGCCAGACGCCGCTCAACATCACGAGCCTGACGCCGGGCGGCAACGGTCTCATCACCGGCGGACATTCGTGCGGCAATGACGATCCGACGTGTCCGGGTCTCGTCGCCAACGGCGGCACGGGTCCGGTGAATACGTATCTCGACAATCAGGCGCGCACGTCGGTCGTGAGGACCTACGGCATCGATCTCACGGGTGTCTATCACGGCGACGGTTGGAGCCTTTCGGGACAAGGCGGCTACAGCAAGTCGAACGACACCGACAATGCGCAGGCCTTCATCGAGCCGTACTACAACGGCGGCTATTCGTGGGATATCCGTCGCGGCATCACGTTCGATGATTCCGCCGCAGCGGCGAATCCGGCCAATTGGCACGACGGCGACACACCCGGCGGCGGCTGGGGCGGCAATTACGGCCAGTGGCCGGCCAAAGCGAAAGACGTCTACGGTCAGGCCGACTGGAGCAAGAACCTCGACAGCTTCGTCAACGAGTTGCTGATCGGCGTGCGCTACGCCAAGCACGACGAGAGCCGCGCGCTCTACATCGTCGGCGGCGTGCGCACCGCAGATCTCGCCACCATCGGATTCAACGGCTACACCGACATCCTCAACGGGTTTTCGGGCTTCGCGAACGATCAGCGTCACCATGTCGAAACAAGCTTCAACGATGTGATGAACTGGGTGCTCGGCAGTCCGCTCGGCAATTCACCGGATCCGGCGTCGTTCCTCAACAATACGTACGCGCTGACGCAGGAATCGGATGCGGCCTATGCGCAGGCGAATTTCGGCGGCGACGGCGTGCGCGGCAACTTCGGTTTGCGCTTCGTGCACACCGATATCCAAAGCTCGGGCTACAACTACAGCGGCACGCCGAGCTATCCGCCGCCGGCCGGTTCTTATCAGACCGCCGACACGACGCACAACAACACGTTGCCGGCGTTCAACATCGCCTGGGATGTCGCGCCGGATGTCGTGTTGCGCGGCGCGGCCGCGGAAGTCGTCGCGTGGGCGCCGTACAACCAGGAAGTGCACAACACGTTCCTCAACGACACGGTGCTCACCGGATCCGGCGGCAATGCGGGTCTTGATCCGTACAAGTCGGTCAACTTCGATCTCTCGGCCGAGTGGTATTTCGCCGAGCAATCGGTGCTGGCGGCGTCGGTGTTCTACAAGAACATCATCAACTACATCACGACCGATTCGCACATCGAGCGCCAGTTCAACACGATCTCGACGACCGATCCCGACACGTACCAGCGCGTCTATGTGCAGGGCGGTCTCGGCAACTGCGACACGCAGGGCTTCTGCGATTACAGCGTGCTGCGCCCGCTCAACGGCGGCAAGGCGACCGTGAAAGGCTTGACGCTGAGCTATCAGCAACCGTTCGGCGAAACCGGGTTCGGCATGTACGCGAACTACACGCTCGCCGACGGCTCCACGAAGTCGGGCCAGGATCTGCCTTACAACTCGAAGAACGCCTACAACATCAGCCCGTACTACGAGCAAGGCCCGTTCTCGGCGCGCATCACATACGGCTGGCGCAGTCATTATCTCGCCGGCGGTTACGTCGCCGGTGCGCCGCCCGCGTCGGTCGACGACTATCGCGAGCTTGATGCGTCCGCCAGCTGGCGCTTCAGCGAGAATTTCTCGCTGAATCTCAACGCGATGAACCTGCTCGACGAGACGTATCTGCAATATCTCGGCGACAAAGACATGATCGCCGGCAAGTACAAGACCGGCCGCCGCTACATGGCCTCGTTGCATTTCGAGTTCTGACCATCGCCCTCGGCATGCGATCGGTTACGGGTCCGGAGTGTGTTTCCGGACCCGTTGTTTTTGGCCGATGCGCGGCGCTGTCTCAACATTTCTCGTCGTCGTCCCGGCGAAAGCGGGACCCAGCGCCATTGTCTCTCCGGCCTTGGGGAAACGACGAGCGCGAACGCCAGAATTTGTTTCGATACTCGAGCCCGCACAAGGGCGAAAATGGATCCCGGCTTTCGCCGGGATGACGAAGATGGGGTTCTCGCACCTTGTCAGGACGATCCTGTACGCCTCGCTCGTCGTTGCAGCGCTGTGCGGCTGCGCGACGACGTCCATTCCAGCGACGAGAGCGGACGCGCAAACACTTTCACTGATTCCGCAGCCCGCGCTGGTCGAACGCAAGCCCGGCATATTTCATCTGCGCAACGGTGTCGCGCTGATCGTCGATTCGAAGAACGCCGAAGCCGCCGGCATCGCGCGCCGTTTCGCTGCATCGCTCGCCGAAACGCGCGATATTCATCTCGACGTGCGCCCGTTCGACGGCGGCGATGCGCGCGACGCGATCGTATTCACCCTCGACGCGGGCGCTCCCGTCGTGCCGTCCGGCGAAGGTTACGATCTCGCCATCGGTGCGCATCGCATCCAGGTCATCGCGCGTGAGCCGCGCGGGCTTTTCTACGGCGGCGTCACGCTGTGGCAATTGCTCACGGAAGACACGGCCAAGGTTTCGAATATCGATGTCGCGCAAGTCCACATCGCCGACCGTCCGCGTTTCGCATGGCGCGGGATCATGCTCGACTCGGCGCGGCATTACCAATCCCCGGAATTCATCAAGCGCTTCATCGATCAGATCGCTCTGCTGAAGCTCAACATCTTGCAATGGCATCTGACCGACGATCAGGGCTGGCGCATCGAGATCAGACGTTATCCGAAACTCACGTCCGTCGGCGCGTGGCGTCGTCCAGCCGGCGCGGCGGGAACCGATGCCGACGGCCGGCCGGTGCGATACGGCGGGTATTACACGCAGGACGAGATCCGCGACATCGTGCGCTACGCGTCCGAGCGCTACGTGACGATTGTTCCCGAGATCGACATGCCCGGACACATGCAGGCCGCGATCGCTGCGTATCCGGAACTCGGATCGCTCGGCGATGCGCCGGCCGTGTCGCACGATTGGGGCGTGCATACGTATCTCGTCAACGCCGACGCGAGCACGCTCGCGTTCGTCGAGAACGTGCTTGACGAAGTGGTCGAGATCTTTCCGGGTCCGTACGTTCATGTCGGTGGCGACGAAGCGGTCAAGGATCAATGGAGGAATTCGCCACGCGTGCAGGCGCGCATGCGCGAGCTCGGTGTTCGCGACGAGAACGCGTTGCAAGGCTGGTTCGTCGGCGAGATCGAAAAACATCTTGCCGCACGCGGTCGCCGCCTCGTCGGCTGGGACGAAATCCTCGAAGGCGGCATTCCGGCCGATGCGATCGTGATGTCGTGGCGCGGAGCGAAGGGCGGCATCGAGGCAGCGCAAGCGGGGCACGACGTCGTCATGGCGCCGTCGCCCGACCTTTATCTCGATCACCTGCAGAGCGCCGCCGACGATGATTCGCCCGGCCGGCCGGACGTGCGCACGCTGGCCGACATTTATGCGTTTGAACCGGTGCCGTCCGTCATGCCGCCCGCCGCGGCGGCGCACGTGCTCGGCGCCGAGGCCGCATTGTGGACCGAGCACATGCGAACCGAAGCGCGTGTTGAACATGCTGCGTTCCCGCGACTCGATGCGTTGGCCGAGGTGTTGTGGTCGCCGGCGGCATCGCGCAATTGGCACGGATTCGTCGAGCGACTCGTCGCCGAAATGGCGCGTCAGCGCGCGCTCGGTGTTCGCGTCGCCGACAGCGCATTCACGGTCGACGTCGCCGAGACTTACGATCTCTCGAACGATCGCGTCAATGTCGTGCTTGCCGATCAGGTCGGATTCCCGATCCGCTACACGATCGACGGCGGCGAGCCGGATGCGGCGTCACCGCTCTATTCGTCGCCGCTGCATTTGCCGTTGCCCTCGACGTTGCGCTCCGCCGCCTTCTTCAATGATCGAGCGGTCACGCCGACGAACTTGCGCACGTTCACGCGTAAGATGGCGCTGCAGCGATCGAGCGCAGCGCTTTCGCAATGCACCGGCAAACTCGCGCTCCGACTCGAAGACGACGCGCCTGCCGACGGCGCGCGAGCGATCTTCAGCGTCGATCTTTTCAACCCTTGCTGGCTCTGGCCGCAAGCGCCGCTCGACGGCATCGGCGGCATTGCGGTGCGCGTCGGCCAGATTCCTTACAACTTCCAGCTCGCGCATGATATTGCGAACGTGGTCCCGCGCCCGTCGCCGACATCGGTGCAGGGCGAGCTGCTCGTGAAGCTCGACAGTTGCCAAGCCGCGCCCATCGCCAAGATTCCGCTCGATGCGGCGAGCCAGAATTCGGCGCTGACGACGCTGTCCGCATCGTGGCCCCCGATCACCGGCGCGCACGACGTTTGCTTCGAGTTCGCCAGCCGCGGCATCGACCCGCTCTGGGTCATCGACCGCGTGCAGCTCGTCCCCGCCGAGCACTGAAGACTCCGAGCAGACCGCCCGAAATGGCGCACGCGTTCGTGTGATCCACGTCCGCAAGCATGTCCATTGGCACGGACCTTGATTGATCTTGTATCGAGGTGACGGATCACCTCCCGTCCGGGCGGGCGGTCATCGATGGATCGTGAAGGGCCTCACACGCCGGAACTCCGCAAGCGCCGTGCTTTTCGGCGGCGGCGGGTTCGCGCGGCCTTCGTCCGGGTGATTGGCCCGGCCGCAAGCGCCGCCGCCGCGATGCGGCGGACGTGCGGGCCGCAACTTACGAGTGGATCGACGTATGAACCACGCTTTCTTGGTCACTGAACGACATTCCGCGGCAACTGAGGCCTATGCGCGCCCGGACTCGCGGCCAACCGTCGTCGCGAAGCCCGCGTCGACATCCGAGGCGAGCGTGCGGGATACCGCCGCCGTCGACGTACGCAACTGGCATTCGATGCAGTACTGGGCGCGCTGGCTCGGCATCAGCGAACAGCAGCTGATGCGCGCGATCCGCATCGCCGGAACCAACGTGGCCACGCTCGAAGCGCATCTCGCCGAACGCCGCGCGCGCCGTCAGCGCAAACGCGCGGGACAGACGCTCGTCGGCTAAGACCAGACGGCGCCATCGCGGCGTCGTGTCTGGCGGGGCGCGAATCATGATTCACTAGGCGCGTTCGGCATCGCCGTTTCCGCACCGTCGTGATCGGATTTCTCTTCGCACTCATAGTGGTCGCGCCGCAAGTCGTCGCGGCCTGATGACGAGTGATCGCAGACGCCTTGAGTTCCTGCTGTACGTGAGTCCCCTGGGGCCGTTCCGGCTCGTGGATGGTCTATGATCGAGCCTCGTTCGCCGATGCATCGGCATCCGGCGGGCCGTTGGGGGGCTTCGATGCGGTCGTTCTTCAGGGAACTCAGACGCCGCAATGTCTATCGGGCGGCGGCGGCGTACGCCGTCGCGGGCTGGCTCGTCGTGCAGATTGCGACGCAGGTGCTGCCGATCTTCGACGTTTCCGCGCTTGCGCTGCGCATCATCGTGCTTGTCATCGTTGCCGGATTCCCGCTGGTGCTGATCCTGGCGTGGGTTTACGAGGTGACGCCGCAAGGCATCGTCAGAACCGAAGACGTGCCGCCCAACGCATCGATCACGCGCCGCACCGGACAACGACTCAACGCCGTCATCATCGGCGCACTCGTGATCGCGGTGCTGTTTCTCATCGCGCAGCGCTATCTGCTTCCGCAAAAAGCAGGCGACGCGAAAAGCGCGGTTTCCGACAAGTCCATCGCAGTACTGCCGTTCGAGAATCTTTCGGAGGACAAATCCAACGCATTCTTCGCCGAGGGTATTCAGGACGAAATCCTGACGCGTCTCGCCAAGATCGGCGCGTTGAAGGTCATTTCACGCACCTCGACGCAGCGCTACGCGAGCAGTCCGGACGATCTGCCGGAGATCGCGCGTCAGCTCGGCGTCGCCAATATTCTCGAAGGCAGCGTGCAAAAGATCGGCGACGCAGTGCATATCAACGTGCAGCTGATCCGCGCCGCGACCGACGATCATCTCTGGGCCGAGATCTACAACCGCAAGCTCGACGACATTTTCGGCGTGCAGGGCGAAGTCGCCGGTGCGATCGCGCTCGCGCTGAACGCGAAGCTGAGCGGCGCCGAGCAAGCCGCTGTCGCCAACAGACCAACGCAGAACGCCGCCGCGTTCGAGGCCTATCTGCGCGGCCGCGCACTCGACGATGCGGGCTACGTCTACTCGGTGTCGCGTGCGCAAGCCGATGCGTACGCGAACGCGGTTCGCATCGATCCCAGCTTCGCGCTGGCCTGGGCGCAGCTCGCCATCACCGAAGGCTATCTCTACTTCAACGGCATCGATCCAGACCGCTTCACCGCCGAATCCGTCAAGCACGCCACCGACATGGCCGTGCAGTTGCAACCCGATCTCGCCGAAGTGCACCTCGCGCAGGGCCACTATCGCTATCGCGTGCTGCGTGATTTCGAGGGCGCCAGGCAGGCGTTCGAAGCCGCGCTCAAGCAATCGCCGAACGATGTGTTGACGCTCAACTCTCTCGGCCTTGTCGAGCGCCGGCAGGGCCACTGGGATCGCGCGGTCGCGCATTTCGAGCAGGCCGCCACGCTCGATCCACGCAACGTCGGGCTGATGACATCGCTCGGCGGAGAAACCTATTCGAATCTTCGCCGCTACGACGAAGAGCGTCGGTGGCTCGATCGGGCCCTTGCGATCGAGCCCAGCGACGCAATGGCGATCGGCTACAAGGCCTTGAGCTACATGCTGGAAGGACGGCTCGACGATGCCGCGGGCGTTCTCGATCCGTTGCCCGTCGCAAACGCCGATGCCAATATCGCGGTCTTCCGTATCTACCTGCGCATCCTGCAGCGCCGAAACGACGAAGCAATTGCCGAGGCCAAGTCGTTGCTGGCACGAAACGACGAAGCGCTCGAAGGATATCGCGCGCGCATCGCCGTCTATCTCGGTTTCGCCCAACTTCGTGCGGGCGATGCCGCTGGCGCGCACGATACGTTCGCCGCACTCGCGACGCGCATCGAGCCGGCGAAGGATCATGTCGACGACACGCTGGTTCCGGTCGACCTTGCGCTGGCTCTGGCCGGCGCCGGTCGAAAGGACGAGGCCTTGCAACAGGCGCATCACGCGGTCGACCTGTACTCGAACGACGCGATCTGGCGGCCCTATGCCGAGGCCACGCTGCTCCAGGTGCAGGGCATCAACGGTGATCGCGACGCCGCGGTTTCCGGTCTCGAGACGTTGATCCGCCAAACCGCAGGCCCGACCCCGGCGCAGCTCCGGCTCGATCCGATGTGGGATTCGTTTCGCGGCGATCCGCGCTTCGACAAGCTCGCCGCGATGGACGATGTCGCCATCAACGTGGCGCAGCACTGAGCGGAATCGCGCGCGGTCGATGCCGCAAGCGAAGCGAATCGCGCGCAATCGAGACTGCGAGCAAGCGACTCGCGTCCGCTACTTCGCCTGCTCCAGCAACTGGCGGAATTTCGCAAGTTCCTCGTCATCGAGATCCGACACGATCGCCGCCGGCCGTCCGCCGAGTGTCGTTGCGACCAGCGCATAACCTTCCCGATGCTCGGCGCGCGCGCTCAACGGCGGAGTGGCGGACAGCACGAACACATCGATCAGGTGTTGTCCGTGCCGATACACCAGCACGGGCATCCGGCCCGTGCCCGCATAATCGATACGACCGCCGACGAGCGCGAAACCCTGGTCGGCAAAATCCTTGACCAGCGGCGCTTCGGCGAGTTTTCCGGCAAACCACGGCCTCACCGTATGACGATCGCTGGACACGACATCGACCGGCGACATCGCCGCGAGTGAACGCCAGTGACTGGCGAAAAGATCGTGCGCGATGTCGTCATCGGCATGGCCGCGCGCACGCATCGACCATTGCGTGACCACGCTTCCGGCGAGGAATGCCATCGCAAAACCCGCGGCCATGAGCCACGTACGACGAGGCTGGCGTCGCGCGATGCGTTCATCGTGCGCGGCCTGTTTGATGCGTTGACGCAACTCGACCGGCGCCGCGTAGCGCGGCGCATGCTCGCGTATCGCATGACGGATGCGGCCGAGATCGGCGAGTGCCGCCTGGCAATCCGCGCAGGTGTCGACATGCGCTTCGAGCTCGCGCGCAAGATCGCGATCGAGCTCGCCATCGAGATAGGCTTCGAGCAACGGCGCGGCGGTCTTACAGTCCATGAGCTTCGTCCTCCCGCGCGGCGGGTGCGAGCGCGCGTTGCAACATCGCGCGTGCGCGCGACAGGCGTGACATCACCGTTCCGATCGGAACCTGCAGCACGTCGGCGATTTCCCGATACGAAAGATCTTCGATTTCGCGCAACACCAGCGCTTCGCGAAACTCGGGCGGCAACGCGCGCAGATGCTGCGCGATGAGAACGCTGCGCTGCTGGGCATGCAGCGCTTCCTCGGCATTGGTCCGAAGGTCGTTCTCGTCGGGCACCGACTCGACCGCCGCGACGGCGGCACGATGTGCCGCGTCGCGCCGTCGCGCGTCGAGCCGCGCGAGACAGCAATTGCGCACGATCGCAAGCCACCACGCGCGCGCATTGCCGTCCGCGTACGTGTGCGCGGAACGCGCCGCGCGCACGTACGCATCGTGTACCGCATCGGCCGCGTCCTGCTCGTTGCCGAGCAGCCAGCGGCCGAGGTTGTACGCCGCATCGAGATGCGTTTGTGCGAGCTCGGCGATCCAGTTGCTTGTCGCGGTGGCCTGCATGCTGCTCCGTCGAACCAAGAGCTCGAAAGTGCGGTCGACGCCGAAATCTGCGTCAGGGTTTGCGGACGTGCACGACGCCTTTCATGAAGGGATGCACCGAACAGAAATACGTGACATCGCCTTCCCTGTCGAAGGTGTGTTGGTAGCCGTCGCCGGTGTCGAGTCCCGGCGACGTGAAGCCCGCATCCTGCGCGGTGACGGTGTGCGGCGTTTCATCGTCGTTGATCCAGCGCACCGTCGTTCCGGGCGCAATAGTGATCTCCTGCGGCGAGAATGCAAACTTCCGAATGTCGATTTGTACCGGCGCCGCCGACGCGGTGGCCGTCATGACGGCGAGCAGGAAGCCGGCGAAAAAGACGGCCGAACCTCGTGCGATCGGCGCCGTGGCGCGCAAACGATCCATGGCAGCTGCTCAGCGTTCGAGCGGCGTATCGATCGTCGCCAGCGCATGCTTGCCGGGCACAACGCGAATCTGCCGCGTCCCCAGCAACTTGCCGAGCTCGCCGGCCGGAACGGTCACGGGTCCGGGTTCACCAATGCCTTCCTGGCCGGGCGTCGGCAGCGGATACGCGAGCGACATCGCCGTGTGCAACGCGACGTTGCCTTCGACTTTCTGCAGCACCTGATGAATGTGTCCATTGAGCACGGTCACCGATCCGTACGGTTTCAACAGCGCGAGCGCGGCCGCTGAATCGGCCGTGCCCCATCCCCACGGCTCGTAAACCGTCCACATGGGAATGTGCGCCATCACCACGATCGGCGTGCTGTGCGATACGCCGGCGAGATCGTTCTTCAGCCACGCCAGCTGCTCGTCGCCGAACGACGACAGCGTCTTCGCCTTGAAGTTGAGCACGTTGCTGAGCCCGATGAAACGCACGCCGTTCTGCTCGAAGCTGTACCACGCGCGATTCTTGCCGTCGTGATCGAAATGCGTGAGATACCCGCCGAGGCCCGCGTCGAGCGCGTCGTGCTCGCCCGGTACCGTGTGCACGCGATCGACCTTGATTTCGCTGATCAGATCCTTCGCCTGTCCGAACTCTTCGGGTTTGGACAGATGGCTCACATCGCCGGTGTGCACGACGAACGCCGGCGCCTGCGGCAATCCGTTGATGTCGCCGATGGCGTGGCGAAAACTCCCGATCACATCCGGATTGGCATCCTTGTGAAAGCCGACGTGCGTATCGCTGATCTGTACGAATGTGAACGCCTTCGCGGACGTCGCGAGCGGTTTGCCCGACGCCGTGACGCCGAGCGCGCGCGGCACGCCACCCGCGATCGTCCATACGACTGCGGCGCCGCTCCAGGCTGCGAGACAGCCGAGCGCTTTGCGGCGTTCGAGCTGGGCGGGTGTTTTCGTTTCTCTGTCGTTCGAATGGGACATGGCCGATCCTGGTGTGGTGATACAACCCACTCAATCCGCGAGCGGGCGGATTTATTCCCGCGCCGATAAATCCGCGTCGACCGACCGAACGCCGTGCGGACGGACACCTCGGAGTCGAAGAAAGTCTCCTGGCTTAACCAACGTGAAGATGGCGGACTCGAGGTCCCGGGCGCAGGGAACGAAACCGATCACGGCTTCGATGGATGGCGCATGCGCCGCGCGGTCAGCCTTCCGCTGCGACCACTACTCTCGACTCGGTGCGCCGCCGATCGCACGCGAACGCGATCGCGCCGGCGACAAGCACGGCATGAAACGTCGTCAGACGCCACAGCAAGAGCGCCGGAGCAAGCACGGCGAGCGGTGCCCATGGCGATAGTGCGCCTGCGAGCGCGACGTCGCCGGCACCGACGCCGCCGGGTGCTCCGGTCCATTGCGCCGCGTGCAGGGCGACGGATTGCGCGACGAACACGAGTCCGAAATGCAGCGGTCGCCCGAGCGCGACAAGCGCGAGCCACAGCGCCGCGTAGCGCGCAATCCACTGCGCTGCGACGGCGAGCACGAGTGCACCGGTAACGAACGGCGATCCGCTGCGCAGACGTGCGAAGTCGGCGATGGCACGCGCGGAGAACGCGCGCACCTGTTCGCGACGCCCGCGCAGCCAGCGCACGCGCAACACCAGTGCGCGAAGCGGCGGCATCCACATTGCGCGAATCGAGTAGGCGAGGGCGATCGCACCGGCGATGCCGATCACGACAACCGCGGGCAGCCATGCGATCGAGCGCCACGTAACCGGCACGGCGTCGCCGAGATCGAGCAGACAAAATAGCGGCAGTGCGATCGCGAACAGTGCGCTGTCGAGCGCCTGATCGGCCGCGCACATCGCAACGCCCGCCGATGCCGGTATGCCGCCGCGTCGGAGCAGCAGGATCGTCGCGGGATAGCCGCCCGCGCCGGCCGGTGTCGCCTGGAAAGCGGCGTCGCTGGCAAACGCGGTGATGAGCGCGCGCGGCACCGCGATGTGATGGCCGAGTCGCATCGCAAGGAGCCGCAGCTTGATCGCGCGTGCGAGTGCGCTCGCGAGTGCGAGGCCGGCAAGCCCCGCGAAGGTGCCGAGCGGAATCGTCGCGAGTGTCGCGAGCGCGGCGCGACCGCCGAACGCGAGCGGTACGCCGAGTCCCGCGACGATCGCAGCGCCGCCGAGGAGCCAGAGCCACGAGCGTTTCATGCGTGCGCCGGCGCGATCGGCTGGGCGTGCGCCAGCAAGCGCTTCAATGCCGTCGATTTGGTCAGCGCGATGCGATCGGCGAGGAGTGTTTGGAGAAGATTGAACCACGATGCCAGCAGATCGGCGTCGTCCGCATCTGCAGGATGCAGCGCAACGCGCAGCAATGGCCTCGTGCGCATCATCGCATCGGCGGCGCTCAGCCACCGCCGACTCGTCCAGCGTCGCCAGCGGCTGCGCGCCGATGCGGAGATCACCGGCGCCGCGATGCGCTGGCCGCTCGCGACCATTTCGAGGTACGTGTGCGTGCTCGTGTAGCGTATGGTCGTGCGCGCGAGTGCCGCGCGGGCGCCGGGGCCGAGCAGCCACGCGGGCGCGACGAAGCCGGCGACGTCCCAGTTGAGGCGTTCGAACATGCGCAAGCCCGCGCCGATGCGAAGCTCGGCCTCGCACTCGGTCAGCGCGGCGAATTCGCCTTCGCTCGCGGTGAGAATGCGGCGCTGCAGCCATTCGAACGTCGAATAGGCGGCCGGGCCGTCGTCCACGTGGTAATAGCCGTGCAATGCGATCTCATCACCGCGTGCGATGTGGTTGTCGATGGCGCGGACAAAATGAAGGTCCGATTCGCAGCAGCCGCGGCGGTGATATTCAGGTACGACGAGCAGCGTCACCGGCGGCGCGCCGATCGAGCGCAACAGCTCGAGCAACACTTCGCATCGCGGCCAGGTTGCCGGCGCAACGTCGTGGATAGCGATGCAGAGCGCGCGACTCGTATCGCGCGTGCCGGCGTCGCGCGCGGCGAGCGAGTGGTCGACCACGGCGTTCATGCTGCCTCGGGAACTTCTGCTTCCGGCAGCGCGCCGGCGGCAGTCACGTCGGCGCGCTCGGGCGTATCGACCGCCGCAGTCTCCTCGCGCGCGAACATCCAACCCTTCGCGCGCGCGTCGCGTAGTTGCGGCGCCGCGCCCACTGCGCCGCGCGCGTCCGTCGGCGCGAGAACCAGATTGCTGGCGCGCGCGCTCATGAGCTCAGCATAGCGTTGCACAAGTCGCGGCAGCGTGTTCTGCCAGAGGTAATCGCGCTCGGCGCGCGCACGCGCGAATGCGCCCATCGCGTCGCGATCGCCCGCGAAGATCGAACGCGTGGCGTCGGCGAGCGATCGCGCATCGTCGGGTGTTGCGATGCGACCGACGCGCGGATCGACGATCTCGGTCACCGCGCCGGCACGCACGGCGATCACCGGCAGCGCACAGGCCATCGCTTCGATCAGGATCATGCCGAACGTTTCGTGGCGCCCCGCATGAATCAGCGCGTCGCTGCTCGCGAGAAGACGCGCGAGCGCGGCCGGATCCTGCTCGTACGGCAGCATGGTCACGTTCGGCGCGAGCATCTCGCGTCGTTCGCCACCGACCAGCAACAGGTGATAGCGCGGTCCGAGCTCGGCGAGCACGCGCAGGAGCAACGGGATTTCTTTCTCGCGCGCCATGCGGCCGGCGAAGATCAGAACGCGCGTGTCGGGTGCAAGGCCGAGCTCGTCGCGAAGCGCCGGATCGGCGCGACTCGGATGAAACGCCGTGCCGTCGACGCCGAGCGGCTGGATCGCGACGTTGCCGATGCCGAGATCGCCGAGGCGTTCGGCGATGAGCCGGCTCGGCGCGAGCACGCAATCGAACCGGCGATACAAATGCTTGAGGTAGGCACCCGCCGCACGACCGAGCGAAGGCGCGAAGCGATCGCCGAACAGGCGCGCAAGATCCGAATGGGCGAACGCGACGGCCGGAATTCCGAGCCGATCGGCAACGCCGAGCGCGACCCAGGCGAGGTGGTACGGATCGGCCGCTTCGATCACATCCGGTCTGAGATCGCGCAATGTGTTCGACCAGTGGACGACGTTGAGCGGCAGCCGATAACCGCCTCCGCCCGGAATGCGCGGGCAGCCCATCTCGACGATGCCGGGCTCGTGCCGCCGGTTCCATGCGCCGGGCACGACGAGCGTATGGCGGATGTCCATGCGGCCGGAAAAGAATTGCCGTTTCGCGAGGAGATAGCGCTTCACGCCGCCGCTGTGCGGGGCGAAGAACAAGGTCACGTCGACGATATGCATGCCGGCAACGCGCCTCAGCGATGAACGCGTCTTCGCGCGCCGGTCAGAGCGAGCGGGTGACATCGAATTGTCATGCGGCGGACTCCATCATCGGCGGCCACTAAGCCGGTTTCGGGTTACGTGCGTATGACGAGCCGATGTGCGTTCATTCCGATGCGAGCCGAGGCACGCGTTCGCGAAGAATCGTCGGCGCCGCATGCGCTCGGCGCGAAAGACGAAACACGATTCGGGCGCGGTCCGGACGGCGCCGTCCACGATTCAATCTGAACGGCAAGCGCCAGGAGCCCGACGGTCCCATGATGCTTTACCGATTCCTCTCACTGTCATCGTTGCCGTCGGCTGTTCGACGAGAGGGGTGGATCGTGGAACGGAAAAGCTCGTTGCTTCGGGTCGCGCGCGGAATCCTTCGCGCAGCGACGTTTTCGCTGTCGGTCGTGCTGACGCTCGGCGCGGGTTGGGCCGGTGCCGGCTCCCTGGCAGCGGGAATCGAGACCCGCTTCTCCGGCCTCGTCGCCGAATCCGTCGCCGCGGGCGCGGATTCCGGCTCGATGCGGCTGCCGGGTCATACGCTGACCGGCCTCGCGCCCGTCAAGACCGCGCCGGCGGCGAGCGGTCCGATGACTCTGACATTCGTATTGCGCCACGACGACGAAGCCGGCTTCCAGAATTACCTGCACGATGTCTATGCGTCGACATCGCCCCAATTCCGCCATTTCCTGACGCCAAAGCAGCTCGCCGATCGGTTCGGACCCTCGCAAAAGACCTACGATCAACTCGCGGCATACCTCAGCGCACAACGCTTCGAAGAGGTCGAGCGCTCGGCGAACCGCATGAGTCTCACCGTGAGCGCCGCGCGTGCGGATGTCGAATCGACGCTCGCGATCCACATCGGCGATTACGTCGCCGGCGAACGCACGTTCTTCGCCAACGACCGCGATCCTGCGCTGCCCGCCGATCTCGCCGCGCACGTGCAGGCGATTACCGGTTTGTCCAATCTCGCGCGTCCGAGTCCGCTCAGCGTTTCGGCACCGCCCGATCACTACTTCCAGTGTCCGGTGAACGAGGATCCGGCGAATTGCGATCTTTACGGGCCGCTCTGCGCCATCTACGCCGGATCGCGTGCGACCGGCGAATTCCTGATGGATCTCGAAGGCGAGGGCAAGGCGGTCAAGGATTACGTCAAGTCCTACAACTCGTACAACAAGAACGTGCAGGACTACTACGAGAAATGCCTCAACAACGATTTCGGGCGCCGCGTATGGAACGGAACGATCATCAGCGGCGGCGTGCCGTGGAACACGATTGACGGCAGCGGGCAGACCATCGGACTCGTCGAGTTCGATCAGTACCAGACCAGCGACATCGCGGCGTACCTCGACCTGATCGGAGCGCCGGCGAGCGAGATCGGCAATCTCAGCGAGGTGAACATCGGCGCGGGCGCGAGCTTCGGCGGCGCGGAAAGCGAAGTCGTGCTCGACATCGATGTCGTGATGAGTCTCGCGCCGGCGGCCAGCGTCGTCGTCTACAGCGCGGCGTTCTCCGGCGCGGGAAGTTTCCAGCAAGTGTTCAACCGCATGGTCTCCGACGGCGTCGACGTGATCAGCAACAGCTGGGCCTATTGCGAAAGCCAGACGACGCAGGCCGACGTCGACAGCATCGATGCGATCCTGCAGAACGCAGCGGCCGCCGGCATCAGCGTGTTTTCCGGCAGCGGCGACACCGGCAGCACGTGCCTGGACGGATCACCGAACACGGTTGCGGTGCCGGCCAGCGCGCCGCACATCACCGCGGTCGGCGGCACGTCGCTGACGGCCGGCGCCGGCGGCATTCGTCGTGGCGAATCATGGTGGGATGGCTCGACGCACCAGCCGCAGACCGGGCAGGGCGGCTTCGGCGTCAGCCGGTTCTTCACGCGGCCGAGTTATCAGGATGGTTTCACGACGTCCGCGATGCGATCGATTCCGGATGTCGCGATGGTTGCCGATCCGCAAACCGGTATGGTGATCTGCCAGGTCGACGCCGGGGGCTGTCCGACCGGTTTGCTCTACGGCGGCACCAGCATGGCGACGCCGATCTGGGCCGCCTTCACGGCGCTTCTGAATCAGGCCGGCGGAACGAATCTTGGTTTCGTCAACGACAGTTTCTATGCGTTGAATGCGTCGGCGGCGTTTCACGATGCGGCGTCGATGAGCAGCGATTTCGCGCACGTCGGACTCGGTTCGCCCGATCTCGCCACGTTGAATCTTCTGCTGACCGGACGGACCGCGGGCGTGCCTTCCGCGGATCTCTCCGAGATGCTCGCAACCGCGCCGCCGGTCGAACCGTTCACCGACAACTTCGGCGTGCCGGCTGATGGCGCCACGCCGGGGATCGTGGTGGTGACCTTGCGAGACGCCAACGGAAACACCGTCCCGAACAAGACCGTCGTGCTCACGGCCAACGCCGGCAATCACGCCTCGATCATTCCGCCGGGCGCGATGACCGCAAGCGACGGCGTTGCGATGTTCGAGGTGACCGATCTCACCGTCGAAGAGCTGACATTTACCGCGACCGACACGACCGACGGCGTCACGCTCGCCGCCGCGCAGAGACTGCCGTTCATCGGCGCGCCGGCCACGAGCGGCGGCATCGTCGCGTTTCCGACCGATCAAACCGCCGATGGCACCAGCTTCAGCACGATCACGGTGACCTTGCAGGACGGGCTCGGACGTCCCGCATCGGGCAAGAGCGTCATGCTCGCGCAAAGCGGAAGCTCGCTGATCTTCGGCGACAACCCGACCGTCACTGATGCGAACGGCCATGCCGTGTTCGAAGTCACCGATGCGATCAGCGAACCGGTTTCGTACGCGGCCGTCGATGTCACCGACGGCAGCCTGCCGGTGCCCGGCTTCGCGGTCGTCACGTGGTCCAACGGGACTGGCTGCGGCGTCACTACGCCGCCGGTCGCCGCGCCGGGTTACGCACTGTCGCTCTACGCGAGCGGCTTTCCGGTGCAGAACGGCGTCAATTTCGGCGGCATCACGGTCGCGGGCTGCGTCGGCGTCAGCGGCCTCGCATTCGATGCGACCGGTCACTTGTTCGCATCGGACTATGTCACCGGCGATGTGTACGACATTCCACCCGGCGGCGTCATCGTCACCGATGCGAATCGCATCACTGCAACGCCGCTCGGACCTTCGCTCGGTGCATTGACCTTCGGCGGCGACGGCAATCTTTACGGCGCTCGCGTCGCGACGACCGGCGATTTCACCACCGGCGCGTTGCTCAGGATCGATACGATCAACGGCACGGCGACGCCGGTGTCGACCAACCTGCCGTGTCCGTTCGACAGCGCGACCGATCCGCTCAGCGGCGATGTGTTCGTAACGGATGGCTGCACGGGCGCCGGATCCGACAACGCTTCGATTTGGCGCGTGACGAATCTCGGCGGAACGCCATCGACTTCGGTCTACGCGCAAAGCTCAGGCTCGCCGAACGGCGGCTTGAGCTTCGCACCCGACGGCACGTTCTACGTCGTGCATTCCTACGGATTGTTCGGCGCGATCGATGTGGTGAGCGGTACCGATCAGGCGCAACCACCGACAGTCACGCCGACCACGATCGGTTCGACGTTCACGGTAACCGCGCTCGGCAGCGCGCCCGCTGGCGGCGCGCAAGCGCTTGTCGTCGGTGCGAGCCGCATCGGCGGTTATGCGGAATCGGTCGCGGCGTATGACATGTCGCTCGTGCCACCGGCATTCAGCGGTGCCGTTCTCGAAGAAACAGGAGCCGGCGCCATTCGTGTCGTCGGACCGGACGGCTGCTTCTATCTCAACGCGGGTGTGGCGATTTATCGCCTCAGCAACGCGGACGGAACGTGTCCGGCGGCGGATCAGCTGACTCCGAATCCGTCGCTCGATCTCGAACCGGTCGACGAACCGCCGACCGCTGCGCAAGGCACGGTGCAGAACTTCACCGTTTTCTTCCCGCATGGAGCGCCGCCGCCCGGCACTCCAGTGACGGTGGTCGTCTCCGGCGCAAATTCATTGCAAGTGGTCGCGTTCATGGGCTTCGGCTCCGGCGTGCCGTTTTCCTATGTCGGCCGCAATATCGGCGAGGACGCGGTCGTAGCGTTTGCGACGATCGACAACGCAACCGTCACCTCGAATCAGGTGCCGGTGGTCTGGACCGGCGGTCGGCATACAACCTACTTGACGCTCAACGGAAGCCCGACGTCCGGCAACAGCGGCGGAACGATCGCCGTGACGGCGACGCTGCTCGATCTTTCGGTCGATCCGGCGCTGCCCGTTCCCGGCGCGGATGTGACGTTCACGATGGGTGCTGCGCAGTGCGATGGAACCACGAATGCGAGCGGCGTCGCCACGTGCAATATCGCGCTCGGCGCGCCGGCCGTGTTGACTCTGAATGCGAGTTACGCTGGCACGACCGCGCTGTTGCCGGCGAGCGCCACGCAGGCGTTCCATGTGCTCGACGATCGAATATTCGCGGACGGATTCGACGGCGGATAAATGATCGGAACAGACCGCGAGCGCGCCCTGCGAAATTCAGACCGCTGCAGCCGAACGTCTCTTCGTTCGCTGCGGCGCCGGAAACGCGGAGCGCGCCGGTTCGGTGCGGCCGGCTTCGGTGGGATCGTAGCCGGGCAACTGCGCGACCTGCGCGCGGAACTCGGCGTCGTGCAGGGCGGAGACGAACTGCTGCATGTTCGGCTCGGCCAGGAAATCGTTGCGGCACAGAAAGAAATAACGCTCGGTGACCAGCGGCACGAAGTCGAGACCGAAGCGTCGCGCCGGCACTTCGAGTCCGAAACCCGCATCGGCCATGCCGCTGCCGACGTAGGCCGCGACGGCGGCGTGCGTGTATTCGAGAATCTCGTAACCTTCGATGCGGCGCGTGTCGACACCGGCGCGCGAGAGCAGAAGATCGAACAGAAGGCGCGTGCCCGAACCGGTCTGGCGATTGACGAAGCGCAGGCCTTCGCGCGTGAGATCGGTGACGCCGCGGATCCGTTTCGGATTTCCGGGCGCGACGATGAGGCCCTGCCGGCGCGTCGCGAGATGGATCAGCGTCCAGTCCTTCTGCACGCGCCGCGCGTAATGCGCGGCAATTTCCGCATCGAGTTCGCCGATCGGCAGATGCAAGCCGACCACGTCGCACTGACGGTCGATGAACGCGGTCAGCGCTTCGTCCGAATCGCGATACTTGAGATCGATCGGAATCTGCCGGCCGGCAAGAAACTGGCGCAGCGTCTCGACCGCGAAACCGTGCGTCGCGTGCACGCGCAGCACCGGTTGGATCACCGAAAGCGCGCGTTCGATTTCCGATTCGACTTCGGACGCGAGACTGTCGAGCAGTGGCGTCAGCCGCGCGGCGATGCGCTGGTCGGCCCAGGCCAATCGTTCGCCGAGGGCGGTCAATTTGGCACCGCGTCCGCGCTGGCTCGCGACCAGCGGATGGCCGAATGCGCGTTCGCCGTCGCGAAGCAGACCCCATGCGTAGCGATAGGTCAGGCCTGCCAGGCGGCACGCCGCCGCCAGCGTTCCGGTCTGCTGAATGCCGACCAGGAGCGCCGTGAGGCGCGGGACCAGCGGCGCTCCGTCCTGGCGGCGCAGCTGCCAATGGGCATCGATCGCGACTTTGAACATTGGATTCCGAACCGTCCAGAAGAGTGGCTACTAAAAGCCTATTGTCGATGGCCGCGCGGTGGTGCACATTCACCGCAAAGCCGAAGATGGTCGACATCCAATAGGCTCTCTATAGCCTATACGTCCAGCCATCCACAGCACAAGCCCCGGAGGGGATCATGAGCGGCACGCTCGACATCAACGTCAGTCCCTCGGCCGGAGCGCCGACGGGACTTCTCGCCAAGGAACGCACCATCGCAGCGGCCGGCTTCAACCGCTGGCTGGTCCCTCCGGCAGCGCTGTGCATTCATCTCTGTATCGGCATGGCTTACGGGTTCAGCGTGTTCTGGTTGCCGCTGTCGAAGGCGATCGGCATCGACAAGCCGGTAGCGTGCGCAGCCGACACGAGCTGGATCGGCGAGTTGTTCACTTCGAGCTGCGATTGGTCGGTGAGCATGCTCAGCATCACCTTCACGCTGTTCATCGTCGTGCTCGGACTTTCGGCCGCGCTCTGGGGCGGCTGGCTCGAACGCGTCGGCCCGCGCAAAGCGGGTTTCGTCGCTGCGCTGTGCTGGGGCGGCGGATTCCTGATCGGCGCATTCGGCATCTATATCCACCAGCTGTGGCTGATCTGGCTCGGCACCGGAATTGTCGGCGGCATCGGCCTCGGCCTTGGCTACATTTCACCCGTTTCCACATTGATCAAATGGTTTCCGGATCGCCGCGGCATGGCAACCGGCATGGCGATCATGGGCTTCGGCGGCGGCGCCATGATCGGCTCGCCGCTCGCCGACATGCTGATGCGCCACTTTGCGACGCCGACGTCGGTCGGCGTGTGGCAGACGTTCTTCGTGATCGGGTTCATCTATCTCGTCGTGATGATGATCGGCGCGTTCGGTTATCGAGTGCCGCCGACCGGGTGGACGCCGAGAGGATGGACGTCGCCGGCCGCTGCTGCGAAAAACGCGATGATCACGCAGCGCAACGTGCATCTGGAGCAGGCCTGGAAAACGCCGCAGTTCTGGCTGATCTGGGCTGTGCTGTGCCTCAACGTGAGTGCCGGCATCGGTGTGCTCGCGATGGCCTCGCCGATGCTCCAGGAAGTGTTCGGCGGCAAGCTGATCGGCGTCGATCTCGGTTTCTCCGATCTGTCCGCGGGCCAGAAAATACAGATCGCGACGATCGCGGCCGGCTTCACGGGCCTGCTCAGCTTGTTCAATATTCTCGGACGATTCTTCTGGGCATCGCTGTCCGACTACATCGGCCGCAAGAACACGTACTTCGTGTTCTTCGTGCTCGGCATGATCCTGTATGCGTCGGCGCCGACCCTCGGTCACGCGGGTCAGGTGCTGCTGTTCGTCGCCGCGTTCTGCATCATCCTGACCATGTACGGCGGCGGTTTTTCCACCGTGCCCGCATATCTTGCCGACATGTTCGGCACGCAGATGGTCGGCGCGATTCATGGGCGTCTCCTGACGGCGTGGTCGACCGCCGGCGTGATCGGTCCCGTGCTGATCAACTATTTCCGCGATACCCAGCTCGCCGCGGGCATCGCACGCAACACGGTCTACGATACGACGATGTACGTGCTCGCCGGCCTGCTCGCGATCGGGTTCATCTGCAATTTCCTGGTCAGGCCCGTGGCCGAGAAGTGGTTCATGACCGATGAGCAGCTCGCGGCCGAACGTAAACGCGCGCACGATAACGCGACAGCGCAACCCCTCGCGGTCGCGCCGGTCGCTGCGGGCGAGACGCCGCAGGCTCTGGTGTATCTCGCATGGATCGGCGTCGGCATTCCGTTGCTCTGGGGCGTCTGGATTACGTTGCAGAAAGTCATGGTGCTGTTTCGTTGAAGTGAGTTGAAGTCATGCCGAAATCCGCAACCCGAGCGCCGCCCGCGCCGCGCGACAACCTTCCGCCGGAAACGTCGGCGAAGGTGCGCGCGGCGATCGATGCACACCGCGATCTTCCGGGCGCGTTGCTGCCGGTGTTGCACGCGGTGCAGGACAGCGTCGGCTACGTGCCCGATGATGCGGTGCCGCTGATCGCGCACGAGCTCAATCTCTCGCGCGCCGAAGTGCATGGCGTGATCAGTTTCTATCATCACTTCCGCACGCACGCGCCGGGCCGCCACGTCGTGCGCATCTGCCGCGCCGAGGCGTGTCAGTCGCTTGGCGCGCGCGCACTCGAAGCACACGCGAAGAAGACGCTCGGCATCGATTTCCACGAAACGACGAAGGACGGCGCGATTACGCTCGAAGCGGTGTATTGCCTCGGCAACTGCGGTTGCGGCCCGTCCGTGCTGATCGATCCCGACGAGCTGCATGCGCGCGTAACACCCCAAACGTTCGACGCGCTGGTCAGTGCGATGCGCGAGGCAGCGAAATGACAACGCGCATCTACGTCTCGCGCGATTCGACCGCGCTCGCGTTCGGCGCCGACGCGGTCGCGCGCGCGCTCGAAGCCGAAGCGAAAAAACGCGGCGTCGATGCGACCGTCGTGCGCAACGGCTCGCGCGGCATGTTCTGGCTCGAGCCGTTGGTCGAGATCGAAACGCCGGCCGGGCGCATCGGCTACGGCCCGATCAAGCCCGCGGACGTTCCGGCGCTGTTCGACGCCGGTTTCGAGCGCGGCAACGTGCACGGCTTGCGCGTCGGCCCAATCGACGGGATTCCGTTCTTCGAGAGGCAGGAACGCCTCACCTTCGCGCGCGTCGGCATCACCGATCCGCTCAGCGTCGACGACTACCGCGAGCACAGCGGCTGGCGCGGCCTCGAGAACGCACTCGCGATGACGCCGCAAGACATCGTCAAGGCAGTGACCGACTCGGGTTTGCGCGGTCGTGGCGGCGCGGCGTTTCCGGCCGGCATCAAATGGAAGACCGTGCTCGGCACCGAGTCCGCGCAGAAGTACATCGTCTGCAATGCCGACGAAGGCGATTCCGGCACGTTCTCCGATCGCATGCTGATGGAAGGCGATCCGCTCTGCCTCGTCGAAGGCATGACGATCGCCGGTCTCGCGGTCGGCGCGACGCAGGGCTACATCTATCTGCGCAGCGAATATCCGCATGCGTTCCGCGCGTTGAACGCGGCCATCGCCAACGCGTACGCAGCCGGCTATCTGGGCGCGAACATTCGCGGCACGTCGTGCCGCTTCGATCTCGAAGTGCGTCTCGGCGCTGGCGCCTACATCTGCGGCGAGGAAACCTCGCTGCTCGACAGTCTGGAAGGCAAGCGCGGCCAGGTGCGCTTCAAGCCGCCGCTGCCGGCGATCAAGGGCTTGTTCGGGCAGCCGACCGTGATCAACAACGTGATCACGCTGGCGTCGGTGCCGATCATCCTCGACCGCGGTGCCGACTACTACAAGGATTACGGCGTTGGTCGCTCGCGCGGAACGTTGCCGCTGCAACTCGCCGGGAACCTCAAGCACACCGGCCTGGTCGAAAAAGCATTCGGCGTGACGCTGCGCGAATTGCTCTACGAGTACGGCGGCGGTTCGTATTCCGGCCGGCCGATCCGCGCCGTTCAGGTCGGCGGTCCGCTGGGCGCGTACTTGCCGGAGTCGCAGTTCGACACCATTGTGGACTACGAAGCGTTCGCCGCGGTCGGCGCGATGCTCGGCCACGGCGGCATCGTCGCTTTCGACGACACGGTCGACATGCTCGAACAGGCGCGCTATGCGATGGAATTCTGCTCGATCGAATCCTGCGGCAAATGCACACCGTGCCGCATAGGCGCCACGCGCGGCGTCGAGGTGCTCGACCGCGTCCGCGCTGCTCGAGAAGCGGGCGCGGGCATCGAGCGCGACAAGAACATCGTCGTGCTGAAGGATTTGTTCGAGACGATGCGCTTCGGATCGCTGTGCGCGATGGGCGGCCTCACGCCGGATCCGGTGCGCAGCGCGCTGGAGCATTTTCCGGAAGATTTCGAGGTGCGAGCGTGAGCGCGAAGCACCTACATTCCGTCGTTGCGGCGGAAGCCGGAACCCATTTTGCTTTTGCTTCGGATTTCCTTCGAAAAAGCAAAAGCAAGATGGATCCCGGCTTTCGCCGGGATGACGGTGCGACGAATTCGCCGCGACACGGCGATCAGGAAGTAGCGCCCACACGGCGCAGGAGTTCGACATGCGTTCCATAGCTGAAACCGATCTCGGCACGCCGAAATCGAAAGCGACCGAGCTGATCGCGCTCACCATCGACGGCGTGGACGTGCGCGTCCCCGCGGGCACGTCGGTGTTGCGCGCCGCGTCCGAGATGGGCATCCAGATTCCCAAGCTCTGCGCAACGGAGCTGCTCGACGCATTCGGTTCGTGCCGTCTCTGCCTGGTGCAGATCGAAGGCATGAAGGGTTTCCCGGCTTCGTGCACGACGCCCGTTGCGGCCGGAATGAAGGTGACAACGCAGAGCGAAAAGCTCGGCCAGCTCCGTCGCGGCGTCATGGAGCTTTATCTTTCCGATCATCCGCTCGCCGCGATCAGCACGCCGTCGGGCGGACGCACCGAGATCGAGGAAATGGCTAAAGCCGTCGGTCTCACCGACGTGCGCTACGGCTTCGACGGCGCGAACCACGTACAGGCGAAGGCCGCTGATGGCGATGCCAATCCGCTCTATGCCGACGTCGACGAATCGAATCCGTATTTCCGTTTCGATCCCGCGCAGTGCATCGTATGCTCGCGCTGCGTGCGCGCGTGCGACGAGCAGCAGGGCACGTTCGCGCTGACCGTGCAGGGTCGGGGATTTCTTTCGAAGATTGCCGCGAGCCAGGACGATCCGTTCATGGATTCCGAGTGCGTCTCCTGCGGCGCCTGCGTGCAGGCGTGCCCGACCGGCGCGCTCGTCGAGAAATCGCTGATCGAGAAAGGCGCGCCGGAGCACAGCGCAATCACCACGTGCGCGTACTGCGGCGTCGGCTGCTCGTTCCGCGCCGAGATGAAGGGCGAGGAACTCGTGCGCATGGTGCCGAACAAGGACGGTCACGCAAACCACGGCCACAGTTGCGTCAAAGGCCGGTTCGCGATCGGCTACACGACGCATCCGGATCGCATCCTCAAACCGATGATCCGCGCAAAGATCTCCGACCCGTGGCGCGAGGTGAGCTGGAAAGAAGCGATCGACCACGCCGCTTCCGAGTTCAAGCGCATCCAGGCCAAGTACGGCCGCGATTCGATCGGCGGCATCACTTCATCGCGCTGCACGAACGAAGAAACCTATCTCGTGCAGAAACTCGTGCGTGCGGGTTTCGGCAACAACAACGTCGACACCTGCGCGCGCGTGTGCCATTCGCCGACCGGTTACGGGCTCAAGAACACGCTCGGCGAATCGGCCGGCACGCAGAATTTCGATTCGGTGATGAAGGCCGACGTGATCATGGTGATCGGCGCCAACCCGACCGACGGCCACCCGGTGTTCGCCTCGCAGATGAAGCGACGCCTTCGCGAAGGCGCGAAACTCATCATCGCCGATCCGCGCCGCATCGATCTCGTGCGCACGCCGCACATCAAGGCCGACTATCACTTGAAGCTCCGGCCCGGCACCAACGTCGCGCTGATCAATTCGCTCGCGCACGTCGTCGTCACCGAGAACCTGGTCGACGAAGCATTCGTGCGCGCGCGTTGCGAAGTCGATTCGTTCGAGAAGTGGCGCACGTTCGTATCCGAGCCGCGCAATTCGCCTGAAGCGATGGAAGCAGTGACCGGGGTTCCGGCCGCGGATGTGCGCGCCGCCGCGCGTCTTTACGCGGCCGGCGGCAATGGCGCGATCTACTACGGCCTCGGCGTCACCGAGCATTCGCAGGGTTCGACGATGGTCATGGGGATCGCGAATCTCGCGATGGCGACCGCAAACCTCGGTCGCGAAGGCGTCGGCGTCAATCCGCTGCGCGGCCAGAACAACGTGCAAGGGTCGTGCGACATGGGCTCGTTCCCGCACGAGTTCCCCGCGTATCGCCACGTATCCGACGACGCGACGCGCGCGAGCTTCGAAAAGGCATGGGGCGTGCCTCTGCAAAACGAGCCCGGCCTGCGCATTCCGAACATGTTCGAAGCCGCGCTCGACGGCGACTTCATGGCGTTGTACATCGAAGGCGAGGACATCGCGCAGAGCGATCCGAACACGCAGCATGTGACGGCCGCGCTGACTGCGATGGAATGCATTGTCGTGCAGGATCTCTTCCTCAACGAAACGGCGAAGTTCGCGCACGTGTTCCTGCCCGGATCGACGTTCCTCGAGAAAGACGGCACATTCACCAACGCCGAGCGCCGCGTCTCGCGCGTGCGCGAGGTCATGAAGCCGAAAAACGGTTACGCGGATTGGGAAATCACGCAGCTCCTGTCGAACGCGATCGGCTATCCGATGACCTACAAGCACGCGTCCGAGATCATGGACGAAATCGCGCGTTTGACGCCGACCTTCACCAACATGAGCTTCGCCAAGATCGACGAGCTCGGCAGCGTGCAGTGGCCGTGCAACGACGAGCATCCGAACGGCACGCCGACGATGCACGTCGGCACGTTCGTGCGCGGCAAGGGCAAGTTCCTGCTCACCGAATACGTGCCGACGACGGAGAAGGTCAACCAGAAATATCCGCTGATCCTGACCACCGGGCGCATTCTTTCGCAGTACAACGTCGGCGCGCAGACGCGACGCACCGAAAACGTGCGCTGGCACAGCGAGGACCGGCTCGAGATCCATCCGCAGGATGCCGAGGATCGCGGCATCAAGGATGGCGACTGGGTCGGCATCGAGAGCCGCGCCGGCGAAACCGTGCTGCGCGCGCTGCTCAGCGATCGCATGCAGCCGGGTGTCGTCTACACCACGTTCCATTTCCCGTTCTCGGGTGCGAACGTGATCACGACCGAGAATTCGGACTGGGCGACGAACTGTCCCGAGTACAAGGTCACCGCGGTGCAGGTGATGCGCGTCTCGCAACCGTCCGACTGGCAAAAACGCTATCGCGCATTCAGCGAGCGGCAGCAGGAACTGCTGGACAAGGTCCATGAGCCCGTCACAACGCCGCACGCCTGATCCGCCGACGTCGGCGGTCGCGGAAACGCACGCCGGATTCGTCCGGCGTCCGATCCGGCGTTTTCGCGCGGGCAAGATCGCGCAACTGACCGACGCGATCGCCGAGGAGATACCCGTCGCTCTCGTCTACAACGATCGACCGCACGTCGTGATGATGGCGACGCCGCGCGATCTCGACGATTTTGCGCTCGGGTTTTCGCTGAGCGAAGCGGTGATCGCGCGTGCGGAAGAGCTCACGTCGATCGAATCGCAGACGCTCCTCGAAGGCATCGAGCTTCGTCTCAGGATTCCACAAGCGCGGGCCGAAGCGCTCGAATCGCGGCACCGCAATCTCACCGGGCGCACGAGTTGCGGCCTGTGCGGCGCGCAGGCGCTCGAAGATGCCGTGCGCCAGCCGCCCGCGGTCGGCGCGGGAGCGAAGATCAGCGCGGAAATCCTGCATCGGACGCTCGCGCAACTGCACGATCTGCAACCGCTCAATGTCGCCACCGGTGCGACGCACGCGGCGGCGTGGGCGCGTCTCGGCGGCGAAGTGGCGTTGCTGCGCGAAGACGTCGGCCGCCACAATGCGCTCGACAAATTGATTGGCGCGATGGCCAAAGCGGGCGAGCGCGTCGACGAAGGATTTCTCGTCGTGACCAGCCGCGCGAGCTACGAGATGGTGCAGAAATCGGCGACGGTCGGCATCGCGCTGCTCGCGGCGATCTCGGCGCCGACCGCGCTCGCGATCCATCTCGCCGAGGAAACCGGCATGACGTTGATCGGCTTCGCGCGGCCCGAAGGCCACGTCATTTACGCCAACCCCGAGCGCATGGCGCGAACGTCCGCGGAGACGACGACGTGAACATCGAGCACATGGTGGAGATGGCGAACGACATCGCGAACTTTTTCGCGTCCGAACCCGATCGCACCGCGGCGATCAATGGCGTCGCCAATCATCTCAAGCGTTATTGGGAACCGCGCATGCGCAAGCAGATCATCGCGCACCTCGACGGCGGCGGACACGGGCTCAGCGATCTCGCACGCGAAGGCGTGCAGGCGCTGGCTCTGATGCAGAGAGCGGCCTAGGGTCCGAGCGCAAACGGACAAATATTGGTCCAGATCTCGCCGAGCTGCGCGATCGTGTACGTGTGTCCACCGGCAAACGGTCGCCAAAATAGATCCTGTTCCGGAATCCAGCCACCCGCCTCGAAGCGGGCCTCGTCTTCGTTCGCTCCGTAATATTGATAGAGCGGATCCGTGACGCCGATGTGGATGTCGACCGGAATCTTCGGCTCGGCGTTGTCGAGAAGTTCGCTGCAGCTCGGCGGAGGCGAGCCGTCGTCGCTGCAGGCGTATTGCGTCAGCGCACCGGCGCTGACGCCGTATGCGGTGAAAAAATCGGTGTGGTTGAGTGCGAGCCCGTGCGCCAGATGGCCGCCCGCCGAATAGCCCCACATGTTCATGCGCGTCTGCTCGATGTTGTAGCGCGACATCGTGTCCGCGATCGCGGCAAAGATCACCGGGATGTCGATGTCGGGTTCCCAACTGCCGTTCGAGCCGCTCGCCACCGGCGACAGCACGATGAAGCCGCCGCTGTCGGCGACGGTCGACCAGTCATCTCGCACCTGACGCGCGGCCGCCGGCGCGGCGCCCGGATAACCCGCCGTGCCGTGCATCGCCAGCATGAGCGGCAAGGCGCGTTCGGGCGTGTAGTTCTGCGGCACATAAAGATAAAGCAGATGACTGCCGAATCCCGGCACGGTAATGCCGCGCGATTCGTCGCCCGGATAGGGTCCGCCGCTGCCATTCGAAGGGTTGTGCGGCACGGCCTCGCCGGTCTCGAAGCCGCTGCGGAAAACCACGTCGGCATGGTCGGCGGCGCACATCCAGCCCGGCAACGGCACGGTGGCCGCCGCCTGCGCCAAGACGCCAAGCCCAAGCAGGAGCGGGGCGAACGCCAGCCATCGAATGTAAGCGGGGAGGAACATCTGCCGATTCTCGCGGGCCTGAAATGAGCGCACAGTGAGCGCGCTCGCAGCGTGACGGCCATTCTGCGTGCCGCGCCGCAACAAAATGCGGCGGCGCAGGATGGATGGCACGTCGAACAAACAGCTAAGATCGTTCCGTTAAGCAATAATAAACACCCGACCGAAGCTGCCGCCTGTCAGGAGCCACGCATGAGTCGTTTCCTCCGTTGTCGTCCGTCCGCGCCGATGTTGGCCGCCTTGCCGCTGGCCCTCGCCGCGGCGCTGGCCGGCCAGACCGCGCATGCGTCCGGTTTCCAGTTGCGCGAGAACAGTGCGGAAGCGCTCGGCCGCGCGTTTGCAGGATCCGCTGCTGCGCCCGGCGATTGCGCGGTCGTCGCCAACAATCCGGCGGCGATGAGCGAGATCAAGGACGGTTGCTTCCAGGCAGATGTCACCGCGATCAACTTCAGCACGAAGTTCCACGGCAGCGGTCAGGATTTCCTCGGCAATCCGCTCACCGGCGGTGACGGCGGTGACGGCGGCACGACGCAACCGGTGCCCGCGCTCTACATCGTGCATTCGGTCAACGAGCAATTCTCGCTCGGCGCATCGGTCACCGTGCCATTCGGATTCCAGACCGAATACAACGATCAATGGGTCGGCCGTTACGATTCGCTGAAATCGAAGCTGCAATCGCCGGCGCTGACGTTCGCCGGCTCATGGAAGCTCAACGACGAATTTTCGCTCGGCGCCAGCTTCATCGCGCAGCGCACCAGCGCGACGCTGACCCAGGTGATCGATTTCGGCACGATCCTCGCGGGGCCGACCAACGGCGCGCTATTGCCGCAGGAAGCCGACGGCTTCGGCAGCTTGAAGGGCGACGACTGGGGCTACGGTTTTGGTCTCGGTCTGTTGTGGAAAGCAACGCCGAACGACAACATCGGCGTCAATTTCCACTCGCAGATCGATCACACGATTCAAGGCGACGGCAAGTTCCTGGTGCCTTCGAATGTATTGCCGCTGCTCGGCGGGGCTTTCGTCGACGCGCCCGGCCAGGCCGACTTCAGTACGCCTGCGTTGGCGACGTTGAGCTGGTGGCACACCGCCGACGAACACATCAGCTTCGGCGCCGATCTCGGCTACACGCACTGGTCGAGTTTCGACAAGCTCGTGGTTCACTACGCCAATCCGGCGCAGCCCGATGCCGTTTCGATCTTCGACTGGAAAGACGCGTGGTTCGCGTCGTTCGGCGGCGACTACCGGCTCGATTCGAACTGGACGCTGCGCGCCGGCGTAGCCTACGACCAGACGCCGACCAAGGATTCGACGCGCGACTCGCGCGTTCCGGATGGATCGCGCACCTGGCTTTCGTTCGGGGTCGGCTACAAGGTCAGCGACGATCTGAAATTCGAAGCGGGCTACACGCATCTGTGGGTCGCTGACGGCACCGTCGACCATCTCAGCGCCACGTTCAGCACGCTGACGGGTCATTTCCAGAGTTCGGGCAACCTGTTAGCGGTCTCGGGGCAATATCGGTTCTGAGGCCCTCGTTTATGGGGAGCGCGGCGAGCGCCTTCGGGCGCTCGTTGCGTATTCGCGGACCGGAAACCGCGTCCGAAGGCCTCCAGTCGCTTTTGTCATCGACAGCGCGTATAGTGGGACGCACTGTGTTTGCTAGGGTCACTTTGAACCGTGGCCCGATGCGGTTGATCCCACGATCCGCTCATCGCTTCGCCTCGATTACTCCCAGCAGCCCCAGTCTCGGCCCGGATGTCCCGGTGTCGTGATTACGTTTCACCTAACAAGGAATATTCGAGATGTCGAATCGTCAGACCGGAACCGTCAAATGGTTCAACGACGCCAAGGGCTTTGGCTTTATCACTCCTGAGAGCGGCCCCGACCTGTTCGTGCACTTCCGCGCGATCCAGGGTTCGGGCTTCAAGTCGCTGCAGGAAGGCCAGAAGGTGACCTTCGTCGCCGTGCAGGGCCAGAAGGGCATGCAGGCCGATCAGGTCCAGCTCGCCTAAGAGTTTCGGCGCAAGCCGGAGTGTCACGAAGCCCCGGGTGGAAACGCCCGGGGCTTTTTCTTTTGTGCCGCGCGTGATGACGCCAACATCGAACATCGCGACCCGGAATTGCGCTTGCCGGGCTGAGCAGGCAATCTGATCCGCGACACGCTACCCGGGGAGGATCGATGTCGGATGGCAATGCTTCGTCGAGGATGACCCGCCGCGATCTGTTGCGCATGATCGGCGCCAGCGCCGGCGGCGCCGCGATGTACCAGGCGATGACCGCACTCGGTTTCGCGCGCGAATCCAGGCGCAGCGGACCGGTCGATCTCAGCGGCGCACCGAAAGGCGCCTCCGTGCTGATTCTCGGCGCCGGCATCGCCGGAATGACCGCGGCGTACGAGCTGCGCAATGCCGGCTACAAAGTGCAGCTGCTCGAATACAACGCACGTCCCGGCGGACGCAACTGGTCGCTGCGCGGCGGCGATACCTACACCGAGCTCGGCGGCGCGACGCAACATTGCGAATTCGACGAAGGTCACTACATCAATCCGGGACCGTGGCGAATTCCGTACCACCACGAACACCTGCTGCACTATTGCAACGTGCTCGGCGTCAAGCTGCAGCCGTTCATCCAGGTCAATCACAACCAGTATGTGCACAACACAAACGCATTCGGCGGCAAACCGCAGCGTTGGCGAGCTTTCACCTCGGACTTCAACGGCTCGATCGCCGAGCTTCTCGCCAAGTCGGTGTCGCAACACGGACTCGATGCGCCGCTGACCAAGGAAGACGGCGAAGTGCTGATGGCGGCGCTGCAGCTCTGGGGCGGGCTCGACAAGAATTATCGCTACGCCTTGAACGGCGACTCCAGCGATCGCCGCGGCTACGAGCGCGATCCCGGCGGCGGTCTCAGTGGAAAGCCGGTTTTTTCGCAGCCGCTCTCGCCCAAGGACGTCATCCAGTCGCAACTCTGGCAATACCCGTGGATCAGCAGCATCTACGAATTCCAGACCACGATCTTCCAGCCGGTCGGCGGCATGGGCCGCATCGGCGAAGCGTTCGGGCGCGAGCTCGGCCCGATCATTCGCTATCGCTCGCGCGTGACGAAGATCGAGCAGAACGATCACGGCGTCACCGCGTACTACGAAGACACCGCGAAACCGGGCACGATGCATCAGGCGCGCGCGGACTGGTGTCTGTGCACGATTCCGCTGTCGATCCTGAGCCAGATTCCGATGAACGTCGGCAAGCCGATGGCCGATGCGATCGCCGCGGTGCCTTATGCGGCGGCGATCAAGATCGGACTTCAGTTCAAGCGCCGATTCTGGGAAGAGGACGAGGCGATCTACGGTGGCATCACGATGACGAATTTGCCGATTCAGCAGATCGGCTATCCGTCGCACGGCTTCTTCGAACGCGGCAAGGGTGTGCTGCTCGGCGCGTATTGCTGGGGGCCGGATGCGTTCCAGCTGGCCGCGATGAGTCCCGCCGATCGCGTGCGCGCGGCCGTGCGCGATGGCAGCCAGATTCATCCGCAGTATCCGCAAGAATTCGAGAATGGCGTCGCGGTCGCGTGGCATCGCTCGCCGTTCACGATGGGCTGTTTCGGCATCTGGTCCGACGCCACGCGCGAGGCGCACTACAACAATCTCTGCGAAATCGACGGTCGTATCGCGCTCGCCGGCGAGCACGCATCGTATCTGCCGGCCTGGCAGGAAGGTGCCGTCACATCGGCGCTCGATGCCATCGGCCGGATTCATCAGCGCGCGGTCGCGGGAGGTCACGCATGAGCACGCGATCGAATTCGCACCGCGCGCGTGTCATCGCGCTTGCGATCGGCGGCGGCCTCAGCCTCGCGTCGATGTACGCTCTTCGTGCCGAGGACACCGGCGAGTCCGTGCTGGCGCCCGAAGCGCTCGCCAAAGCGAGCGGCGAGGAAATCTACCGGCACGTTTGCCAGGCCTGCCACATGTCCGACGGGCGCGGCGCGCAAGGCGCCGGCACGTATCCCGCGCTCGCGGAGAATCCGCATCTCGCATCCGCGCAATTCGCTGCGGCCACGGTCTACTTCGGTCGCAACAACATGCCGCATTTCGGACCGCAGCCGGAGATGACCGGCTTCGAGGCGTTCATCGTGATGCGTCTCGACGACGGCCAGATCGCTCGCGTCGTCAATCACGTGCGCAGTCATTTCGGCAATCACTACACCGACGAGTTGACGGCCGCCGATGTGGCAGCGCTGCACCCCGGACGCTGACGGAGTGCGCGCTGCTCTTGGTTGTTATTCGGCGACCGCTTCGCCGGATCCGCCGAGCTCTTTCGGAAAATCCTTGAGCTTGGGCAGACCATCCTTCATCGGCAGCACGGTCTCGGCGTAGTTCACGTGCACGCCCGGCTTGAACGCGAAGCTTGGAATTGTTGCGGCGAAGACATCGGTCAGGCCGAAAGGCGGATGAAAAGCCATGAGATGGCCACCGCAGCGCGTGCAGAACTGACGATCGCTGTTATCGGTCTTCCTGAAGTGACCGACAAGATCCGCGCCCTTGGTCACCTTGACGTTGTCGGGCTTCCACAGCGTGAACGCGTTGACCGGGCCGGCCGACCACGACCGGCATGAGGAGCAGTGGCAGTAGCCCATGCCTTCGGGCGCACCGCTCACTTCGATCTCGACGGCGCCGCAGAAGCAGGCGCCTTTGTGCTTGCTGGTCATCTGGGTGATTCTCCTTACGATCGCTGTTGCGGCCTGAGCGGATGTCAGGCGACGCTCGGGAAAAGAACGCTTTTTCGCACGGATTTTGGACAAAAGCGCCGCAGCAGGCGTGCCGTCGTTGACTTCACTGAGCGCCGCCGTCACGGCCGCCGCCCGGCGCGTGCTAGAGCCGGCGCGCGTCGATGCGCGTACGTTCTCCGCGCAGACCCAGATCGAGATGCAGCCATTCGCCTTCGCGCTCGAACCCGACCGGCAACAGCGCGCGCCGTGCGCCGACGCTCATCGACACGGCGACGCAGGGCTCGCCCTCGGACAGACCCGCGAAGCGTGTCTTCTCGATCGCGCCGCGCAGCGCGCAGGCCTCGAGCGACAGCCATTCCTGCGGATTGAACGCGCCCGCGGCAGGATCCGATGTCTGATGCAGCTCGTAATACGGCACGAGCGCACCGCTGCCATCGTGCTCGACGCGCGTCTGCATGGCCCAGGTCTGGTCGTACGATGTCTGCGGATCGGTCTCCAGATGCACATGCCAGAGCGACCAGCCCTTTTGCGGCGTAGGCTCGATCACGACAGTCACGTGAGGAATCGGGTTCGCGCCATCGGCCGGCGCTTTCGCAACCTGCTCGCGGTTGTCGAAGCGGCCCTGGAGCAGGGCATCGACATTCGAAACGGCGCTGGCGCCGGCTTGGGGTTGCGCGGCGAAACCGCTCGCAAGCCAAAGCAATGCCGGAACGATCAGGGCGCTGGTTTTCATCACGCAACGACTCCTACGCAACCGTGTGCATCACGCGGCCAGTGTAGCCACCTTGAGCCCGAGATGTCTCTCGAACGCATCGAAATCGCTATCGTTGTGCAACAGTGCATAGCCGTTCTCGATGCAGCACGTCGCGATGATCGTATCGATCGTTTTGCGGATGGAAACGCGCTTTCGCCGCGGCGTCCGGAAATTCTCTGCTGCCTGCATGCAGATTGCCGTGCCGCCCAGCGGCACAACATCGAGAGAGCCGAGCAGAGCCCGCCGAGAAACGCGAGCATCACTGCAGAATTGCACCGGCTACCGCGTGCGCTCGTAGCGTCCATCGAACGCGATCTTCCAGCTGGCGCCGCTGTCTTCGGACGCTTCCCATAGCTGCCGCACGGTGCCGTCGGCATTCGGCGTCCAGGTGATGCGGTCGATGTGGTTGCCGGGTTTCGTCGAGCGAAGCGCCATGCGGTTTGCGGCGAACGCGCCTTCGAGCTGAAGCACGCCGCCGTGCGAATCGACCCAGAACTGCCGCCACACTTTGGCGTTCGCGTCGTAGGCGTTGTAGCTGACGCCGTGTCCACCGCCCGCGCCGTCCCAGTGCTCGGCAAGCGCGCAGCCACCGAGGATTGATTCGATGCGGTTGTGGCCGGCGACCTTGCCCTTTGCATCGACGACGTTCCAGTCGCCGATCCAGAAATCGAACTGGCGCGATTCGCTGGCGGCACACGCGGCGGGCGCCGCCGGCGCGGGCGGTGTTCCAGTAGCCGACAAGATCGCCGCGGAAACGCTGGCCGCGGCGAGCAGTGGAATCACGATGGCCATGGCGACTCCCGATTCGTGTGAGCGTGCGCGATACGCTAGCGCGTGCGCGATGCGAATGAACGTTGCGCGCGCGGCGACCGGCGCGCTGAGCGCACGGTTCGGCTCGCGAAAGGCCCGCCTGGAGGCAGGACGACATCAGGTGCGGCGACCATGAAAACTCTTGCCGCCGTATCTGATCGGGATGCAAAGCACAGGGACGCCGAGCCCTCTGCGCAAACTCTCCTTCTGGAAAAAAGGTCAGGTTCATTTGACGGCAGCCGGCAAATGAACCCAGACCCTTGCGCGGTTTGCTGATCTCACTTCGTCACGCTGCGGGATCGCCGCAGCGTGACGCGGCCGCGCGCCTTAGCGCACCGCCAGGCCATCCGCACTCGCCGGCAGGAGCGCCGTGTTGAACGGCAACGGCCTCAGCGAGCCGTCGGCTTGCACGCGATATCCCGCGACCTCGTTCGTTTCGCTCACCAGGGTGTAGAGAAACTGCCCGCCGCCGGTCAGCGCCAGGTCGATGGGCTTGCCACCGGTGACGGCGGCGACACCCGCGGCACCGAGCACCTTGAGATTTCCGTTGAAGTCGATGCGATAGCCCGAGATCGTGCCGCTGCCCGTGTTGGTGACGTACGCGAACTCACCATTGGGCGTGATCGCTGCACAGCGACTGGCGCTCTGGTGGTTGCCCGCGGACGCGCTGATGGTCGTCAGCACGCCATTCGCGCCGAGTTCGTACGACGATGTCGCGCTGGCGTTGGGCGCACCGCCGAATGCCTCGGAGACCAGCAGCTGGTCGCGTTTGCCGAATGCAAATCCGAAAGGTGTCACTCCATTCGAATCCTGCACGAGCGGCGCACCGGGAAGTCCGTCGGCGCGGACCGGGAATGTGACGATCTTGTCGGCCGCTTTTTCCGTGACCACGAGGACGTTGCCTTCGGGGTTGAAACCAATCTGGGCCGGTTGCGTGCCGGGAATGTTGCCCAGCTTGCGGACGGAACCATTGATCGGATGCAATTGCCCGCTCCGATCGAGCCGATAGCCCGAGATCGATTCGCTGCCGCCGTTGAGCACATAGACCAGATCGCCGTGGGTGGCGATGCTCAGCGGCAGCTGACCGGTCTTCGCCGTGTCGACGAGCGTCAGCGAGCGCTCCCCAACCTCCAGTACCGACACCGTGTCGCTGCCGGCATTGACTGCGAGCAGCCAACGCTGATTGGCGGTGAGCGTCAGCCCGCTCTGGTTTCCGAGGCCGCGGCCCGAACCGACGCCGCCGGTGAAAGCTCTGAAGGCCGGTTGCAGATGGCCGTCGAAAAAACGATCGAACACGAGGACGGAGTTTCCGTTCGCCTCGTTGGACATGGTGTAGACGGCGCCTACCGGGCCGGGAAGGATGGACTGCGCCGCGAAACCTGGAGTAGTCGATGTCGCGATCACCGAGATCGCGAGTGCGAGAAAACTGCGTCGAATCATGGAAGCCTCGATGGTAGTGACGGGAGAACAGGCCGCCGAATGCGGCTGTCTCGGGTCACAACGAAGCGCGGCGCAGAAAAGTTCCCGAAGCGAATATCAGTGGACGCGGACCTCGACGATTGCTGTGCTCCTTCAACTACCGCTTGCGGACAACACCCACAGAACGATAGCCATCGCAAGGAGCGCTGCGAATGCGATGCCGAGCATCCAGCGCCTATTTGCGGCTGCGCGAACACGGTTCGCTAACGACGGCTCGGCCGCGATGCGCTCGCGCGCCAGCCGCTGCGAGACGGCGCCGTGCAATTCGGCTGGCACTGCATCGTGCCCGGCCTGCGGCGCAAGCGCTCGCTTGACCCGCAGCAAGGCATCGAGCTCGCGGCGGCAGCGTGCGCATGCGGCCAGGTGTTCGCTGGTCGCTTCCAGTTCCGCGCTGCTCAAGCGATGGTCGGCGATGTCCTGCAACCTTTCGCCGAGATGGCCCCCCGCGCCGCTCATGCTTTCTCCTTCAGCTTGTGGCGTAGCCCTCCTCTCGAGCATACGTCAGCAAGGCCGCGAACAAATACTTGCGTGCTCGGAACAGACGCGAGCGCACGGTACCCACTGCACAACCGATTGCCGCAGCAGCCTCCTCGTATGAAAGCTCGCCGACATCCACGAGCATCACCACATGGCGGAACGCTTCGGGCAGACCGTTGAGCGCCTGTTCCACGTGCGGATCCAGCTCTTGCGACACTTCGAGCGGCGCGCACAGTTCGGCGGCGTCCTCATCGGACTCCAGCCAATGATCGTAGTCAGCGTGCAGCGCAAGCATCTGCGAGCCGGTAAGCGCGCGCTGCGCCTTGCGGTACGCGCTGTTGAACACGGAATACATGATACTAAACAGCCAGGCGCGGCAATTCGTCCCCGGGCTGAACTGGCCGAAGGCGCGGTAAGCACGCAGGTACGTGTCCTGCACGAGATCGCTCGCCGCGTGGCCATCACGCGTCATGTGCAATGCCGCCCGATGCAGCGTCGGCATCAGCGGCAGCGCCGCCGCTTCGAACCTCGCATGCTGGGTCGCGCCGACAGCCACCAATCCGAGCACAACGAATTCCTCCTCGCCTCACTTCGGCGTAATTTGGGCGGCGGTTGCCGCCATTCGAAAGTCGTGCGGTTCGGACCACAGCGCGTGCGCCAGGATTTCGCACTTCGAGCCTGTGCGGGGGCAAAAAAATGAGAACCCAGGTGTTTTCCTTTAGCGTCGATCGGGCAATGCGATGGCGCCGATCGGAAAAGGCGATCGCTTTCGGCCATTTCGTTGCGCAGAACGAGCACCGCCTCGTCGACCGTCGCACGACCGAGCGTGACTTTCGATGCAAGGTCGCGCCGGATCGGCTCGACAAAGAGTGAGCGCTGTCCTCGCGCGTGTGCGTACACGCCGGCGTATCATTTTGCGGAAATCGATCAGGGTAAACCGATGGGCGCCGCACCCACAGGATCTGCATTGAAGCCATCGCCCACTATCCTTGTAGCAACATGGGACAGCGGCCTATTCCATATCGCCGGGAAAATCGTCCAGCAGGAACTCGCCGATCAATCGGTGCGCAGTCTGGTGGCCGATGGACGCGGCGGAGTGCTCGCGATTGTTGGCGGGCACTCCCTTTGTCGACGATCCGCCGGCGGCGAATGGACTGAGATAGCAAAAACCGACCTCGAACTTTCGTGCTGTGTACCCATCGGCGACGTCGTGTTTGCTGGAACCGATGATGCGCGTATTTTTCGTCTCGATCCTGACGGCACACAGCAACGCATGACCGGTTTCGACGACGTACCAGGCCGCGACAAATGGTACGCAGGAACCGCGATCGTCGACGGCAAGGTCGTCGGGCCACCGCTTGGAATTCGATCGATGGCGGCGACAGGCGATGGCGCCGTGCTTTTCGCCAACGTCCACGTGGGCGGAATTCCGCGATCGACTGACGCCGGCATCACCTGGCAACCGACGATCGATATCGACAGCGATGTTCATCAGGTCCGCGCACATCCAACCCGGACCGAGCTCGTGATCGCGGCGGCGGGCGCGGGCTTTTGCATAAGTCGCGATGCCGGAGCGACGTGGACGATCGAACAGCGAGGACTTCACGCCGACCATTGTTCTGCCGTTGCTTTTGGAAGAAACGACATTTTCGTGTCGGCATCCACCGACCCTTTTGCGGCGCAAGGCGCGGTTTATCGCCGCCCGATCGACAGCAACGGTCCGTTGCAGCCTTTGGGCGGCAGCATGCCGAAGTGGACCGACGGCAGAGCCGATACCGACTGCATCGCGACGCGAGATTCGATGGTCGCTGTGATCGACGGGTCGGGACGCCTTTACCTGTCGAATGACGATGGTGCTACCTGGTCGTGTCCGTTCGATCGCTTACCTGTTGCAAGCGGGCTTCACATCTGTTGACGTCCTGAATAGCAGGCGATTGCCGTCTATAACGGTCCAGTCCTGCGCGATGCGCCGCGCCTTACGGATGTCGGCCTGCTGTGTCGATTTGTCGCCACCGCACAGCAGAATGACGAGCGTGTGCCCGCGCTGCGCGTAGTACACGCGAAGGCCGGCGCCTGCATCGATCTTGAGTTCCGAGATACCACAGGGCCGCATCAAGTCTTCGCATTCACGCCCCTTCCTCCGCGGCACGCTGACGCCCATCCGCTGCAACGTGATATCGCCGCGCTGATCGGTCGACAGAAACGCCGTCGCGCCGATCGGGAAGCCGATCGCTTTCAGCCATTGGCCGCGGAGGACTCGCATCGGCACGTCGACCGTCGCGCGGCTGACCGTGACTTTCGATGCGAAGATGCGCTGGATCGGTTCGGCAATCGATGAGGGCGTCATACGCTAAAATGAGCGGGTCCCAAAACTCGGGACGACGCGAAGGAGAGTGTCATGTCATCCAGCAACTTCTGCTTTCGAGCGCAACAGTAAGCGCCGCAGGGGTTTCCCATCCGAGCAGCGCGTCAAGAAAGGACAGCGTGTGGTGCATGGAACCAAGGAATTGATTCGAGAAGCTCGGCCGCAACGACCCGTGTCCGTGCGGCTCCGCGAGGTTGTTTCAAGAATTGTTGCATGCGAAGTGGCGAGTTCGATGGATCGGACCGACATCACTACTCTCGATGAAGACGGGGCGCCATTGGCGCCCCATTTCAATTCGGCAACATGAGTCTTGTCGCTGTTGCGGAGCCGCAAACGGAGTCCGAACTCGCCGTCGTGCTCTGCGTGCTCGAAGCCGAAGGCATCCCGGCATTCGCGCACAACGGCGGCTTTGGCAGTCTCCATCCGGGATCCCAAATCGCGCTCTACAACGCCCGTCGCGTGATGGTGCCGATCGCATGCCAAGCCGACGCAGCGGCGGCTTTGCTCGTGCTTGAACCGCCCATGCGAGATCGAATCGCCTGGCGAGACAGGCTCAGGATCGTTGTTGAAGTGATTTTGTTCGGCTGGTTCATCCCGGGGCCGCGGCGACGAAGAGAACGCGCGACGAACGATGACGAAGAAATCGACGAGCGCCCGAGAAGCGTTGAGCGAACATAAAGTGCGGAATGCAGGTGCATAGGACGGGGTGCGTGTGCGAGCTACTGATTAGGGACATGACGGTGTGCGGGGTTCGTCGCGCGCGTGCGCGACACGCAAGACGCCAACTTGCATAGGTCCCAAAATGGGACTATCATGCCGCATGAAGATTGTCGCAGTGAGCACGCTGAGAAGGTTCTGGGTACGCTATCCCGACTCCGAACAGCCGCTCCGGGCGTGGTACGACGAAGCGAAGCACGCGATTTGGACGGCGCCGCAACACATCAAGCGTCGTTATGCCAGCGCCAGTTTCGTCGGCAAGAACCGCGTTGTCTTCAACATCAAGGGCAATGACTACCGCCATGTCGTCGCCGTCGCTTACCGGTTTCAGGCGGTCTACATCAAATTCGTCGGCACGCACGCGCAGTACGACAAGATCGACGCAGCGACCGTGGAGAGCTTATGAACATCCGCCCGATTCGCACCAAGAAGGATTACAAAGCAGCGCTGCGCGAGCTGTCAGCGTATTTCGACAACGAGCCCGAGCCCGGTACCGAAAAGGGCGATCGGTTCGAGATTCTCGCAACGCTCGTCGAAGCCTATGAAGCGCGGCACTTTCCGATCGAAGCGCCCGATCCCATCGAAGCCATCCGGTTTCGCATGGAACAGGGCGGCCTCACAGTCAAGGATCTCGTGCCTTCGATCGGCCGTCCGAATCGCGTCTATGAGGTGTTGAACGGCAAGCGCAGCCTCACGGTCGACATGATTCGCAATCTGCATCGCAATTTCGGCATTCCCGCCGAAAGCCTCATCGGCCCCTGATCCATAGGCTGGGCTTCAGCCCACCAAACGCCGCGACTTACGATTTGGCCTTCAACACGCGCAGCCGTCGCGGCTGCGCGAGACCAAGCCGCGTGAGCGTGTGTCGCCGTGCTTGTCGGTGGAAAGGAACGCGGTGGCGCCGATGGGGAAGCCGATGGCTTTGAGCCATTCGCCGCGGAGGATTCCCCCCCGCCGCAGTCGTATTGATCGTCAACGTCCTCTCCGTAGCAAACCGCAACAAATAATGCGGCCCACCCGCCTTCGGCCCGTCCCCGACAGGTTCTCACCACCAAACGGTTGCACCCCAACCACTGCACCCATCTGGTTGCGGTTGACATAGGTATTCCCGACCTTCGCGCGCTTCGCGATGTGTTCGATCGTCTCGTCGATGCGGCCGTGCACGCCGAGCGTCAACCCAAATCCAGTGCCGTTGATCGCGTCGATGACGTCATCGAGCTCGTCGGATTCCGGGTAACGATGATTCCACTCTGCATTCGTGCCGGCTAAGTCAGATGCGCAAGCTCCTTCACGCCATTCCACAGAATCTGGATGCCGATGCACAACAGAATGAACGCGGAAAGGCGCACGACGACATTCGTCCCGCCGCGGCCCAGCGCAGACACCAGCCTCGGCGCGAACCGGTAGCAGAGATACACGGTCAAGGCCATCGCGACGAGGCTCGCGATCGCTGCGGCGGCAACCAAGACGAATTGTTCCCAGTCGGAAGTCGCCGGACGTTGGCTGCCCAGCGTGACGGCGACCGATATCGATCCCGGTCCGACGGTGAGTGGCATCGTCAGCGGATAGAACGTGTCGGGATCGGCATCCGCTGCGTGCTGCGCGGCATGGCCTTCGTCCGGCAGCGCCGCCGAGTTGAGCAGCTTCCAGCCGAACGCGGTCACGACGAGCCCGCCACCGACGCGCACGACCGGAAGGCTCACGCCGAAGAACTCCAGCACATGGGAGCCGACGAGCATGGAGCCGAGCAGCAAAAGGAAACTGTTGATGGCGATCTGGCGCGAGATGCGCGCGCGCTCATCGTTGCCGTAGCCCTCGGTGAGTCCGAGAAGATCGGCGCGCTGCCGAACGGGTTCACGATCGGAAAGAGCGCGGCGTAGACCAAAAGGAATGTGTTGATGAAGACGTTCATGGAAGTGGCGCGTCGCTAATGTCGTCGAGCTCGTCGGATTTCCAGCGCACGTCGGACTTCGCGAAGTCTAGTTACGCTGGATGGCGCGGTCCAGCGACGTCCGCGCCTCTTCCGCCAGCGCTTGGAATCCGGCCGCGATGCGCGGATCGTTGGCGACGCGTTCCCAAAAACGAAGTGCCGCGCGCGCGGCCTCGTGCCCATCGTCGCGACGCTCCGGCGTCGGCAAAACGACTTCGTAGTGCCCTCACCCCAGCCCTCTCCCGCAAGCGGGACAGGGGAACAGCGCGCAAGGGGGAAGCGCACGCTAACGCGAGAGATGCGAAACGGCTACTCGCTGAGGGTCAATAGCGATGCGTTTCCGCCCGCCGCCGTCGTGTTGATCGTCAACGTCCGCTCGGTCGCAAACCGCAGCAGATAGTGCGGCCCACCGGCCTTCGGCCCCGTCCCGGAAAGGTTCTCTCCGCCAAACGGCTGCACGCCCACCACCGCACCAATCTGGTTGCGGTTGACGTAGGTGTTACCCGACCTTCGCCCGCTTCGCGATGTGCTCGATCGTCCCATCGATGCGGCTGTGCACGCCGAGCGTCAGCCCGAAGCCGGTGCCGTTGATCGCATCGATCACGTCGTCGAGCTCATCCGATTTCCAGCGCACGACATGCAGCGCCGGGCCGAACACTTCGTGTGTCAGCAGCTTGATCGACGGAATCTCGTACGCGCGCGGGAGGAAGAACGTGCCGTTTTCGGAGCCGGGCGCGAGCTTGGCGATGTTGATGAGCTTCGCTTCGCGTGTCCATGCGCGCGGCGTGTTCTTCGAGGCTCTGGCACGAGGGCACGTCGATGACGGGGCCGACGTCGGTCGAGAGCAGCGCCGGGTCGCCGACGACGAGCTCGTCCATCGCGCCGGCGAGCATCGTGATGACTTTGTCGGCGATGTCGTCCTGCACGTAGAGCACGCGCGCGGCGGAGCAGCGTTGGCCGGCGGAGTCGAAGGCGCTTGCGAGCACGTCCTTGACGAGCTGCTCGGGCAGCGCGGAAGAGTCCGCAATCAGCGCGTTCTGGCCGCCGGTTTCGGCGATCAGCGCGGCGATCGGCGCGTTGCGCGCGGCGAGCGTGCGGTTGATCGTCCACGCGGTTTCGGTGGATCCGGTGAAGCAGACGCCGGCGATTTCGTCGCGCGTCAGCAGCGTCTTGCCGAGCACGGAGCCTTTGCACGGCACGAATTGCAGCGCGCCTTCGGGCACGCCGGCTTCGTGCAGCAGCTTGACGGCGGCGTAGCCGATCAGCGTCGTCTGGTCGGCGGGTTTCGCGATCACCGGCGTTGCCGGCGGCGAGGCCGGCGGCGAGCTGGCCGGTGAAGATCGCGAGCGGGAAGTTCCATGGGCTGATGCAGACGAACACGCCGCGGCCGCGGAGCCACAGCTGGTTCGATTCGCCGGTCGGGCCGGGAAGGTTCTCAGGTTCAGCCGAAGAGCTTGCGCGCCATCGCGGCGTAGTAGCGCAAGAGATCGGCCGCTTCGCGCACTTCGCCGATCGCGGCCGGAATCGTCTTGCCGGCTTCGCGCACGCAAAGCGCGATGAACTCGCCGCGGCGCTGTTCGAGCAGGTCGGCGGCGTGTTCGAGGATCGCGGCGCGGCTCGCGGCGGGCAGCGCGTCCCACGACGGTTGCGCGGCGACGGCGTTCGCGAGCGCTTTCTCGATCGTCGCGGCGTCGGCGTGTTGTGATGTGCCGACGATCTGGCGGCGATCGGCCGGGTTGGTGATGTCGCGCGTGTCGCCGCCGTTGGTCGCGCCGGGCACGAGCGGCTCGGCTTTCCACGGGCCTTTGTGCTGGTTGACGGCTTCGGCGAGTGCGCGCAGCGCGTAGTCGTTGGCAAGGTTCACGCCCATGGAGTTTTTCCTGAAGACAGCGCTCGCGTTCTGCGCGAGCGCGGAGAGTTCACTACTTGAATTCCGCGCAAGCGCGGAATTGTCGGCGTAAAGGTTGATCGGCAGCGGAATGCGCGGATGCGGAATCGACGCGAAGCCGCGCACGATCTCGGCGGGATCGGCGACGAGATCCCGGATCGAGACATCCTCGTCGACGATGCGGTTGACGAACGAGGTGTTCGCGCCGTTTTCGAGCAGGCGGCGCACGAGGTAAGGCAGCAGGTCTTCGTGCGAGCCGACCGGCGCGTAGACGCGGCACGGCACGTTCATGTGATCTGGCCCGATCACTTCGGCGTAAAGATCCGCGCCCATGCCGTGCAGGCGCTGGAACTCGAACGGGCGGCTGTGCGCGAGGTGGTGGATTGCGGCGATCGTGTGTGCGTTGTGCGTCGCGAACTGCGGATAGATCGCGTCGGCGCCGGCGTCGAAGAGTTTGCGTGCGCAGGCGAGGTACGAGACATCGGTGTTCGGTTTGCGCGTAAAGACCGGATAACCGGGCAGGCCCTGTTCCTGCGCGCGCTTGATCTCCGAATCCCAGTACGCGCCTTTGACGAGGCGCACGCACCAGCGGCGATTCGCCTTGCGTGCGGTCTCGGCGAGCCAGTCGATGACGAACGGCGCGCGCTTCTGGTACGTCTGCACGGCGAGGCCGAAGCCGTTCCAGCCTTCGAGCGATGCGTCGGCGAAGACGGCGCCGATGATGTCGAGCGAGAGCTCGAGGCGGTCGGCTTCTTCGGCGTCGACGGTCATGCCGATGGTGTTCTTCATCGAAAGCTGCGCAAGCGCGAGGATTTTCGGCGTCAGCTCCGCATGCACGCGTGCGCGTTTGGCGACTTCGTAGCGCGGATGCAGCGCGGAGAGTTTCACCGAGATCGACGGCGCGTCGAGCACGTCTTTCTCGCGCTGCTTCATCGCAGCGCTGCGCGCGCCGAGCGCGTTGATCGCGTCGACGTAGGCTTGGTAGTAGCGATCGGCGTCGGGTTGCGTCAGTGCGGCTTCGCCGAGCATGTCGTACGAATATCGGTACGCCGCGTTTTCTTTTTCGGCGGAACGATCGAGCGCCTCCTTGATCGTGCGGCCCATGACGAACTGGTGGCCCATGATGCGCATCGCCTGGCGCACGGCAAGGCGGATCACCGGTTCGCCGGCGCGGCCGACCAGGCGTTTTAGTGCGCCGGAGAAATCGCGGCGCGTGTCTTCGGCGAGGTTGACGAGCTGTCCGGTCAGCATCAGGCCCCAGGTCGAGGCGTTGACGAAAACCGAATCGCTGGAGCCGATGTGTTTTTTCCAGTCGGCTTCGCCGAGCTTGTCGCGGATCAGCTTGTCGGCAGTCGCGCTGTCCGGAATACGCAGCAGCGCTTCGGCGACGCACATCAACAGGACGCCTTCCTCGCTGGAAAGGTCGTACTGGCGCATGAACGATTCGACGGCGCTTTGCTGGTCGGCTCGTGCGCGCACGCGGGCGACGAGCTCGGCCGCGCGCGCCAGCACGAGCTCGCGCTCAGCGGGCGGCAGCGTCGCCTGCGTCAGAAGATCGTCGACGGCTTCGGTTTCGTCGCGCGACCATGCGGCGGTGATGCGCGCGCGCGTCGGATCGACGGCCGTTGGCAATTCGGGGGTGAGGATGTCGCTCAAGGCGGCGGAATCTCGCGGAAGTGGGCGCGGCGATCGGCTGGGTCCGTTCGCAGAACGGGGTAGTGTAGTGAGCGGCCGATGGAGGGCCAAGGTAGGCGGATGATGTGGGGGTGCTGCGGCGGAATGTCACATGGGTTTGCGCGGGTGGGGGCTCGGCGCGAGATTGCCCTCACCCCAGCCCTCTCCCGCAAGCGGGAGAGGGGGTTGGTGTTTCGCGCGGGAGAAGGCTCGCGTTTCGCCTCTCCCGCGTGCGGGAGAGGCCGCCCGACGGGGCGGGTGAGGGCACTCGGAGCGAAACACAGCAATCCGGAGCGAGAAACGGCAATGTGGAGCGACACGCAGTTTAAGTAGAGTCGCCGCCGAACAACGCATCCATCCGACCCAACGATCAATCGACCAGCCGCCGACCACGCAGCCCTCGTCCTTGCCCGTGTCCTCACCGGTCCACTATCATTTCGCGGCTTCGCTTACCGTTTTTCTCCATATCGGTGCAGGGGTGCGGCAGACGCGTCGATTCCGGGTCTTCAACCGGGATATCGCGCCTGCAGGCAGGTTTTTCCAGACGCGAAACGGCAGTCCGGCGCCGATAGCCGATCAAGGTGACACGATGATTTCAAGTGGCGTTTCGTACGTCCGCCGCGCGCTCGCGGTGATCGGGCTCGCGGGTTGCGGCGTGGCCGCGGCCAATCCCGAGCCGTGGCAGCTGAACCTGACGCCCGGGGTCACCCCGATCTCGCAGCGCATCTATGAGCTGCACATGCTCGGTTTCTACGTCTGCGTCGGCATCGGCATCCTCGTGTTCGGCGCGATGTTCGTGGCCATGTTCCGCTTCCGCAAGTCGAAAGGCGCGGTGGCCGAGCAGTGGAGCCACAGCACCAAGCTGGAAATGGTCTGGACCGTCGCGCCGATCGTCTTGCTGGTCCTTCTGGCATGGCCCGCGACGAAGCTTCTGATCGACATGGCGAATACCGAAAACGCCGACATGACGATCAAGGTCACCGGCTATCAGTGGAAGATGGCGCTACGAATACATCGATTACGCGAAGAAGAACACGGGCGTCAATTTCATTTCGAGTCTCGATCAGGAATCGAATCGCACGCGTCAGCTCGGCTCGGGCCTCGATCCGAACAAGGTCATGGACGGCGGCTACAAGAGCTACCTGCTCAACGTCGACAAGCCGCTCGTGGTTCCGATCAACACCAAGATCCGTTTCGTCGTCACCGCCGATGACGTGATCCACGCGTGGTGGGTGCCGCAGCTCGGCTGGAAGCAGGACGCGATTCCCGGAATCATCAACAGCGCCTGGACCAACATTCCGACGCCCGGCACCTATCGTGGTCAGTGCGCGGAGCTCTGCGGGCGCGATCACGGCTTCATGCCGATTGTCGTCAAGGCCGTGCCCAAGGCCGAGTTCGAGCAGTGGCTGGCTTCCGAGCAGAGCGCCGAAGGCGTGAACAAGGCCGCTGCAACCGCGGATGCGACGGCGCCCGCGCCGGCCGCGCCGGCGACACCTCCGCAAGGCTGATCGCACTACTCATCGAATTTCGAGGTTCAAGGTCATGGCCGCAGCCAATCCCGCCATCCCCACCGCCGGTCACGCGCACGATGCGCATGACGACCACGATCACAAGCCGCACGGCTTTCTGCATCGCTGGTTGTTCACGACCAACCACAAGGACATCGGCACGCTGTACCTCGTCTTCGCGCTGACGATGTTCTTCATCGGCGGCTCGATGGCGATGCTGATCCGCGCCGAGCTGTTCAAGCCGGGCATGCAGCTCATGCAGCCGGAATTCTTCAACGAAATGACCACGATGCATGCGCTGGTCATGATCTTCGGCGCGGTCATGCCGGCGTTCGTCGGTCTCGCCAACTGGCTGGTGCCGATGATGATCGGCGCGCCGGACATGGCGCTGCCGCGCATGAACAACTGGTCGTTCTGGATCCTGCCGTTCGCGTTCTTCCTGCTGCTCAGCGAAATCTTCATGCCCGGCGGCGGCCCGCAGGGCGGCTGGACGATGTATCCGCCGCTCGCGATCGAGGGCGGCGTCAACGTCGCCTTCATGATCTTCTCGATTCACCTGATGGGCATCAGCTCGATCATGGGCGCGATCAACATCATCGCGACGATCCTCAACATGCGCGCGCCGGGCGTCGATCTCTTGAAGATGCCGGTATTCGTCTGGAGCTGGCTGATCACGGCGTTCCTGCTGATCGCGGTGATGCCGGTGCTGGCGGGCGCGGTGACGATGCTGCTCACCGACAAGTTCTTCGGCACCAGTTTCTTCAACGCGGCCGGCGGCGGCGATCCGGTGATGTTCCAGCACATCTTCTGGTTCTTCGGGCATCCCGAGGTCTACATCATGATCCTGCCGGCGTTCGGCATCGTGTCGGAGATCATCCCGACCTTCGCGCGCAAGCCGCTGTTCGGTTATCAGGCGATGGTGTACGCGATCGCGTCGATCGCGTTCCTGTCGTTCATCGTGTGGGCGCACCACATGTTCACGGTCGGCATGCCGCTCGGCGGCGAGCTCTTCTTCATGTACGCGACGATGCTGATCGCGATTCCCACCGGCGTGAAAGTGTTCAACTGGGTGACGACGATGTGGCGCGGCTCGCTGAGCTTCGAGACGCCGATGCTGTTCGCGATCGCGTTCGTCATCCTGTTCACGATCGGCGGATTCTCGGGCGTTTCGCTCGCGCTGGTGCCGGCGGACTTCCAGTATCAGGACACCTATTTCGTCGTCGCGCATTTCCACTACGTGCTGGTCACCGGCGCGATCTTCGCGATCATGGCCGCGACGTATTACTGGATTCCGAAATGGTCCGGCCACATGTATTCGGAGAAGTGGGGCAAGATCCATTTCTGGAACAGCGTGATCTGGGTGAACGTGCTGTTCTTCCCGCAGCACTTCCTCGGCCTCGCCGGCATGCCGCGTCGCGTGCCCGACTACAACGTCGCGTTCGCCGACTTCAACATGATCTCGTCGATCGGCGGATTCCTGTTCGGTGCGACGCAGCTGATCTTCGTCGGCGTGATCATCCACTGCATCTTTTACTCGAAGGTTCGCGCGACTTCGCGCGTGTGGGAAGGCGCGCGCGGGCTCGAATGGACGCTGCCGTCGCCGCCGCCGTATCACAGTTGGACGACGCCGCCGGTGCTGGACAGCATGTCGCTGGCTCACGGCGACGTGACGCACTGAGTTCGTGCGATCGTCCTTGATCGCTGAGATGGGACGCTCGTCGGCTGTTGCAAAGGTATTTGTAGCCGGGTTCCAGAAGCGGCCATCCACGGCCGCACTCTTCAACAACAACACATCTTCGACTGAACACGTAGTACGGTGATAAAGCTCTCCGCGATGAAACAGCGAATCGATTCCGCCAATGACTTCGACGCCCGCCGCGCTGCCGCGCGACGTACGGCGTTGATCGTCGGCGCCATCGCGATATTCCTGTTCGTGCTTTCGATCGTCGAAGTGGCCGTGAAGAAATGAACGCGCCGACGCCATCGAAGCAGCGCAATCGCGGCGTGCTCAAGGCGGCGCTGATCGTCTGCGCGTGTGCGTTCCTGTTCGGTTTCGCGATGGTGCCGATCTATCGCATCGCGTGTGAGCACGTGTTCGGCATCAAGCTTGCCGAAGGCGCGGCAAGCAAGGAAAAGACCGCGGGTTTTGTCGAGGACGACACGCGCACGATCCGCGTGCAGTTCGTCGCCAACGTCAATTCGAAATTGCCGTGGGTTTTTGCGGCCGAGCGGCCGAGCGTCGACGTGCATCCGGGCAAGCTCACCGAAGCGTGGTTCGACGCGACCAATCATGCCGACGAGACGATCGTCGGCAATGCGGTGCCGAGCGTTGCGCCGAGCAGCGCGTCGCTCTATTTCAACAAGACCGAATGCTTCTGTTTCACCGAGCAGCTGCTGAAGGCCGGCGAGTCGCGGCGCATGCCGGTGCGCTTCGTCGTCGATCCGAAGCTGCCGAAGGAAATCACCGAGCTCACGCTTTCGTACACCTTCTACGAAAACAACGTCGCAACGCAGCGCGTAGCCCAGACGGGCTCGCCGTTGCCGAGTGGTTGAAGCACAACCGACACGATCCAGGACCACCGAAATGGCCCAGACCCAAGGTTCCTATTACGTCCCGCACGGCAGCCACTGGCCGATCATCGGCTCGTTCGGCCTGCTCGGCACCGTCGGCGGCGCCGGCCTCTGGCTCGACGAGTACGGTGCGGTCGGAAAACCCATCATGGCGGTCGGCGTTGCGCTGCTGCTGTTCATGATGTTCGGCTGGTTCGGCACGGTGATTCGCGAGTCGATCGCCGGCAAGTACAACAAGCAGGTGGACACCTCGTTCCGCATGGGAATGATGTGGTTCATCTTCTCCGAAGTGATGTTCTTCGCGGCGTTCTTCGGCGCGTTGTTCTACGCGCGCGCACTGTCGGTGCCGTGGCTCGGCGGCGAAGGCCACGGCGCGTTGACCAACTACTACCTCTGGCCGAGTTTTTCGCCGGCATGGCCGACCAATGGTCCGGGCCATGTCGGCGGACAATTCTCGACCATGGCGCCGTGGGGCATTCCGCTGCTCAACACGCTGCTGCTGCTGTCATCGGGCGTGACGATCACCATCGCGCACCACGCGCTGCGCGCCGGCAATCGCAAGGGCTTGCTGATTTTCCTCGCGCTTGACCGTGATCCTCGGCGCAACGTTCCTTGGCTTCCAGGCGCACGAGTACATCGAGGCCTACACGCATCTCAATCTGACGCTCGGCAGCGGCGTCTACGGCTCCACGTTCTTCATGCTGACCGGTTTCCACGGCCTGCACGTGACGCTCGGCGCGATCATGCTGACGGTGATCTGGCTGCGCTGCGCGCGCGGACATTTCACCAAGGATCACCACTTCGCGTTCGAAGCGGTGGCCTGGTATTGGCACTTCGTCGACGTGGTGTGGCTCGGGCTTTTCATGTTCGTGTACGTGCTTTGATCGAAACGGCACCACCGTTTGGCGGACTACAAATGAGCGCAAGCGTCTTCTGGAGGACGGTGCTTGACTGGGTACCGTTCTTCATCTTCATCTCGTTGCTGATCTATTTCATGCGGAAGGTGGCAAAGGCCCAGCCAGACGCCGCCAAACGCCTGAACGATCATCGCGAGCGGCAGATAGACGAGATGCGCAGGCTCAATACCAACCTCGAAAGAATCGCCGCTGCGCTCGATGCGCAGCGCGCTGTGCCTGCGTCTGGGTCAATCGAGCGCCGAACTGACGTCGGCGCGTAGGCGACCTAGTGCCCGATCCCGTGCGGCTTGATCAAACCCGTCAGGATGCCCGCGATCACCAGCAGGATCAGCAGCACCGACAAGCCGATGCGCCACGTCAGCGCCTTGACCGTGCGATCGGTCTGGCCCTTGTCGGACATCATGAAATAAAGACCCGCGCCGAGGTTGTAGAGAATCGCCGCGAGAAGGATGAGGATGACGATCGTGGTCAGCATTGCGCGTCGTGTCAGCGGGAGACGTTCGGCGTATTCGCGAAGCAGTATACGCGCAGAAGTCGGCTGTCGTGGATAGGTACTGGCACCGTCCGCGCGTTTTCGCCGTCATGCTGACCGCGTTCGGCGTGGCCGTGTTCGTGTTGCTCGGCGTGTGGCAGGTCAATCGCGCTGCGGAGAAGGAGCGGCTCTTCGCCGCGTTCGCCGGAGCGGACGCCGCGCCGCCGGTGGCGCTCGAAGCCGCGCGCCGCCCGATGGATTCCTCGCGGTTTCCGCACGTCAGCGTGCGCGGCCGCTACGATCGCGAACACAGTTACGTGCTCGTCGACCAGACCCACGACGGCCAGGTCGGCAGCGTCGCCTACGCGATCTTCGAGCCCGCCGACGGCAGTCCGGCGTTGCTCGTGAATCGCGGCTTCGTCGCCTCGAAAGCGCGCGGCGCGGAGTCCGATGTGCCGCCCATTCCCGACGGCGAACAGGAACTCTCAGGACTGTACGCGCCGCCGCCCGGATCGGGATTGCATCTCGGCGGCAATCCGCTGCCACGGCAGAAAACATGGCCGAAGCAATCGATCTATCTTGATGTCGGCGAGATCGCGGCCGATGCGGGTCGGAATCTCGATCAGAAAGTCCTGCTGCTGGACCCGGAGCAGGGCAGCGGCTTCGTGCGCGAATGGCGGCCGAATGTTTTTCCGCCCGAACGCCATCGCGCCTACGCGTTCACCTGGTTCACGCTGGCCGCGGTCGTCGTCATCGTTTTCGTCGGCATGCATTGGCGCAAAGAAACTTCGACATGACGCCCCAAAATCGCAAACGCGCCGGTTTGGTCCTGATCGTTCTGTTGTTCGCGGCGCCGATCGCCACGGCGTACATTCTCAACGCGCTCGGCTGGCGTCCGGCCGGCATGCGCAACTACGGCACGCTGATCGAACCGGCGCAGGATCTTACCGGCGCGCATTTCATGCTCGACGACGGCAAGCCGCTCGGCTGGAAGGACGCGGAGTGGTCGTGGACGCTCGTCGCGCTCACAGGTCCCGATTGCGCGCAGAAATGTCTCGAGCGCATCGACGAGCTTCGCCGCGCGCGGCTCACGCTGAACCAGAATGCCTATCGCGTGCGCGTCGTGGTGCTCGATGAAACCCTGTCCGCCGATGCATTGGCGTCGCTGAAACCCGTGATGCGCGCGCGCGACGCGGATTCGAAACTCGCCGCGCTGCGTCCGCACGACGCGAACGATGTTGCCGCGGTGCTCGTCGATCCTCACGGATTTCTGGTGCTGAGCTATCCCGCGGGCTACGACGCGAATCTGTTGCGCAAGGATCTCGCGCGGCTGATCAAGGGATGAGCGCACCGTCATTCCGCTCGCTGATCACGCCGGCGCGCATCGCGGCGTTTGCCGCGGTGTTCGCGTTCGGCGTGGTCGTGTTCGGCGCGTTCGTGCGTCTTTCCGACGCGGGTCTCTCGTGTCCGGACTGGCCGACGTGCTACGGCAAGGCCACCTGGCCCAATCACGAGCAGGACATCGCGCACGCGAACGCGACGTTTCCCGATCGTCCGTTCGAGACGCACAAGGCGTGGCGCGAGCAGGTGCATCGCATGCTCGCCGGCACGCTCGGCGTGGTCGTGCTGGCGCTCGCGATCGTCGCCGCGTGGCGACGGCGCGGATTGATCGCGCTGCTCGCGATCGCCGCGCTCGCGGCCGCATGCGGCGTCTTTCTTTATGTGCGGCAGGAGTTCGCGATTTCGGGCGTGTTCTCCATCGTTGCGATCGCGTTGCCGCTGATCGCGGCGACGCGACTCGATCGTCCGACGCCGTGGCGCGTCGCTGTCGCCGTGCTCGCCGTCGTCGTGTTCCAGGCGATGCTCGGCATGTGGACCGTGACGTTGTTGCTGAAGCCGATCGTCGTGATGGGACATCTGCTCGGCGGTTTGCTGACGTTCTCGCTGCTCGCATTTATCGCGCTGCGATTGAGTGATACGAATCGTCCGACACCAGATCAGCAGCGCTTGCGAACCGCTATCGTGATTGGGCTTGTTCTGCTCGCATGTCAGATCGCGCTCGGCGGTTGGACCAGCGCGAACTACGCCGCGCTCGCCTGCGGTTTCGATTTCCCGCAATGCCAGGGCCAGTGGTGGCCGCCGACTGATTTTCACGAAGGCTTCGTGCTCTGGCGCGGCATCGGCGTGAATTACGAAGGCGGCGTGCTCGATGCATCAGCGCGCGCGGCGATCCAGATCGCGCATCGCATCGGCGCGTTGGTCGTGTTCGGCTATCTCGGCTGGCTCGCCTATCGTCTCGCGCGAGTGCGTTTGCGCGCGCATGGTTTCGCGCTTGGAATACTGCTTGTGATGCAGGTGGCGCTCGGTATCGGCAACGTCAAGCTCGGGCTGCCGCTGCCGGTCGCGACCGCGCACAATGGTGTTGCTGCGTTGCTGCTGTTCGCATTGATTGCGGCGCTGGTGCGCACGCAGCCGCCCGAGCACGACGCGTAGCGTTTTTACACCCCCGCTTGCGGGAGAAGTCGGCCGCAAGGCCGGATGAGGGAGAACTAGCTAGAGCTTCCCTCACCCCAGCCCTCTCCCGCAAGCGGGAGAGGGGGTAAATCTTGAGCGGGAGAGGGGGTAATCTCTCGATCGTCGCAGTCACTCAATTTGTCGGCATGTCAGGCATCGCCAGCCAATATCTCGAACTCACCAAACCGCGCGTGGTCGCGCTGATCGTGTTCACCGCGGTGATCGGCATGTTCCTCGCCGTGCCCGGCATGGTGCCGTTGCGTCCGCTGATCGCCGGCACGGTCGGCATCTGGCTCGCGGCGGCTTCGGCGGCGGCGATCAATCATCTGATCGACCGACGTATCGATCGCGTGATGGCGCGCACCTCGCAGCGACCGCTCGCGACTGGTGCGCTCAACTCGACGCAGGTGCTGGCGTTCGCGATCATTCTCGGCGCGCTGTCGATGACGATCCTGATCGCGTTCGTCAATCCGCTGACCGCTGCGCTGACATTCGCTTCGCTGATCGGCTATGCAATCGTCTACACCGCGTATCTGAAGCGGGCGACGCCGCAGAACATTGTCATCGGCGGCATCGCCGGCGCCGCGCCGCCGGTGCTCGGCTGGGCGGCCGTGACCGGCAGCGTGCATCCGTACGCACTGCTGCTCTGCCTCATCATCTTCGTCTGGACGCCACCGCATTTCTGGGCGCTCGCAATCTTCCGTCGCGACGACTACTCGCGCGCGCAGGTGCCGATGTTGCCGGTGACACACGGCGTCGTCTATACGCGCTGGCACGTGCTGTTCTACACGATCCTGCTCGTGGTCGTGACCGCGCTGCCATATCTCACGGGCATGAGCGGACTCTTCTACTTCGGCGGCGCGCTCGTGCTCGGGCTTGGCTTTCTTTACTATGCGATTCGACTTCTGCGCCCGCCTGACGAATTCTTTCCGATGCGCGTGTTCAACTACTCGATCGTCTACTTGATGGCGCTGTTCGCGTTTCTGCTGGTTGATCACTATCTGATGCCGCCGGCTGCGCAGCCCGACCATTTGATGTTCCAGAAAATAGGCTGAGCTGGCTTTCTCGCAACGTCGCGCGCGATGCGCCGCTCCAGCGCTACACTTCGCCGCAAACCGGAGTCCCCATGGCCTCGATCTATGATTTCAGCGCAAACACCATCGACGGCACCGAGCAGAAACTCGGCGCATACCGTGGCAAGACGTTGCTGATCGTCAACGTCGCTTCCAAGTGCGGTTTCACGCCGCAATACGAAGGGCTCGAAGCGCTGTACCGGAAATTCGAACCGAAAGGCCTTGTCGTACTCGGTTTTCCGTGCGACCAGTTCGGCCATCAGGAACCCGGCGACGAAGCCGATATCAAGAAGTTCTGCTCGCTCAACTTCGACGTGAGTTTTCCGATGTTCGCCAAGATCGACGTCAACGGATCGCACGCGCATCCCTTGTACAAATACCTCAAGCACGAAGCGAAAGGGCTGCTCGGCAGCGAAGCGATCAAGTGGAACTTCACCAAGTTCCTGGTCGACAAGGAAGGACACGTCGTCAAGCGTTACGCGCCGGCCGATACGCCGAAGGGCATGGAAAAAGAGGTTGCCGCTGCGCTGTAACGGCCGATTCGCGCAGCGATTCGCCGACCGGCGGTGCGCAACAGTTCGCTGGCGCACAGTTCCGCGCGCCGCACGGCTGCGATGATCGCAGCTCGTGCTGCGATCGGAGAATCGACATGCCAATGCTTGCGATCCGCGTCCTCGCGATGTCGGCATTTGTCGTCGCCGCGCGGCTGGCCGGCGCGACGATCTACTTCGTCGCACCGAACGGCGACGACAACAATCCCGGCACGATCGACCAGCCATGGCAGACCTTGCAGCACGCGGCGGACACGATCGGTCCCGGCGACACGGTCGAAGTGCGCGCCGGCAATTACGTCGGCGGTTACTTCACGACATCGGGCACGGCCGAGGCGCCGATCGTGCTCGAAGCGTATCCCGGCGAATCGCCGGCGATCACCGCAGACAATCCGACCACGCCCGACGGCATCAATCTCGAAGGCGCGTCGTTTATGGTCGTGCAAGGTTTCATCGTCAACGGACGCACGCGCACGGGCGTCCGCGCGGTTACGTGCCAGCACGTGACGATCCGCAACAACTCGATGGATCAGAACGGCGAGTGGGGCATTCTTACCGGTTTCTGCGATGACCTCCTGATCGAGAGCAACATCACGTCACGCAGCATCGGTCAGCACGGCATTTACGTCGGCAACAGCGGCGATCGGCCGGTGATCCGCGGCAACGTCATCTTCAGCAATAATGCCAACGGCATTCACATGAACGGGGACATCTCGCAGGGCGGCGACGGCATCATCAGCGGCGCACTGGTCGAAGCGAACATCATCTACGACAACGGTGTCGGCGGCGGCTCCGGCATCAACTGCGACGGCGTGCAGGACTCGCTGATCCGCAACAATCTGATCTACGACGAGCACGCCAGCGGCATTTCGCTGTATCAGATCGACGGCGGCGGACCTTCGACCGGCAATCGCGTGCTCAACAACACCGTGCTGATCGCAGCCGACGGACGCTGGGCACTGAACATCCAGGACGGCGCGGCGAACGCGACCGCGCGCAACAACATCTTGTGGAACGAGCATTCGTTCCGCGGCAGCCTCGACATCAGCGCGGATTCGCTGCCCGGGTTCACCGATGACAACAACGCGGTCATGGATCGCTTCACGACGGACGGCGGCGACACGATCCTGACGCTCGCCGAATGGCGGCAGCAGAGCGCGCAGGACGCGCATTCGTTTCTTGCGACGCCGGATCAGTTGTTCGCCGATGCGGCGGGCAACGATTACGAGCTATCCGCGACGAGTCCGGCGATCGATACCGGCGAGACGCGCGACGATGTGCCGACCGATATTCTCGGCATCTCGCGTCCGCAGGGAGCCGGGTTCGACGTCGGTGCTTACGAGCGCGCCGGCGACGAGATTTTTGCGGACGGATTCGACTGAGTTCCGGCCGCTACGAACGGCGACTGCGTCGCACCGTTCGTCAATGCCGCCCGTGGCGTGCTTGCGAGCGGGCCACTCATACCATCGTCGTCCCGGCGAAAGCCAGGACCCAGCGGCTTGCCGCGTGATTGCCTCAAGGGCGCTGGATCTCGGCTTTCGCCGGGATGACGAAGGGTTTGTGGTTCTTGATTCTTGCGCTGGCAACGCGGCCTGAAGCGGCGAAACGAAAGAGACCTCTTGCGGCCACACGCCCCTTGAGTGGTATATCTGCGCACCCGCCCCGCGCGAGCACGCCCTTGACCGCCCAAGACGCCACCGCACGCCATTCGATGACGCGCAGCGACGCGAAAACCCTCGTGCTTGCGGCGCTCGGCGGCGCGCTCGAATACTACGACTTCATCATCTTCGTGTTCTTCACCGGCGTGATCGGCCAGTTGTTCTTTCCACCCGACACGCCCGATTGGCTGCGCCAGTTGCAGGTGCTCGGTGTATTCGCGGTCGGCTATCTCGCGCGTCCGCTCGGCGGCATCGTGATGGCGCATTTCGGTGATCGCAGCGGTCGCAAGCGCATGTTCACGCTGAGCGTGTTCCTGATGGCGATCCCGACGCTGCTGATCGGCTTGCTGCCGACGTACGTGACGTTCGGCTATGCCGCGCCATTGGCGTTGTTGGTGCTGCGCGTACTGCAGGGCGCGGCGGTCGGCGGCGAAGTGCCGGGCGCGTGGACATTCGTCGCCGAGCACGTGCCCGATAATCGCGTCGGCTTTGCGTGCGGCACCCTGACTTCGGGCCTTACCGTCGGCATCGTGCTCGGCTCGCTGATGGCGACCTGGGTCAACCACACGTGGACAGCGGCGGAAATCCAGGCGTTTGCGTGGCGCATCCCGTTCCTGGTCGGCGGCGTGTTCGGATTTTTCGCCGTATTCCTGCGCCGTCTGCTGGTCGAAACGCCGGTGTTCGAGGAGATGCGACTTCGCCAGACGCTCGTGCAAGGCTTGCCGCTGCGCGTCGTGCTCGCTGGTCACGGGCGTGCGGTCGTGTTATCGATGCTGCTGACGTGGGTGCTGACTGCGGGCATCGTCGTCGTGATCCTGATGACACCGGGCCTGATCCAGAAGTCGTTCGGTATTTCAGCGACCGATGCGTCGACCGCGAACACCTTTGCGACGATCGGACTTTCGGTCGGCTGTGTGGTGTTCGGCCTTCTTGCGGATCGTTTCGGCGCCGAGCGCACGCTGACGATCGGCTGCGTGCTGCTGCTCGTGGCGACGTATGCGCTCTACGTCGGCGTCGCCTGGGATGCGCGATATTTCGACACGTTCTATGCGATCGCCGGGTTTTGTGTCGGCGTCGTCGGCGTGATTCCGACGGTGCTGGTGCGTGCGTTTCCGCCACCGGTGCGATTTTCCGGCATCTCGTTCGCGTACAACGTGGCATATGCGATCTGCGGCGGACTCACGCCGCTGTTCGTCGGATGGCTCGTCGTGCACCAACCGTTTGCGCCGGCGCATTACGTCGCGGCGGTGTGCGCGGTCGGCGTAGCGACCGCGGTCTGGACCGCGGCAACATCCGCGGCTCCCGTGCGCGCGTTTTCATCGGCGGCTTGAAGCGGGCGCGCGCCGCGCCCTGTCGATCGGCGGGCTTGGTGGTATATCGATACCATCGATCGGCAATAATTCAGCCGCCGTCTTCCGAGCACTACTTTCCGTTCCACGGCCATGAGAGGTGTCCGATGTTCCTGCCCACCCAAGAAACCGCACCGCATCGGATCGCAACTGCGCTGATGCTGGCGCTGTGCCCGGTTTCCGCCGCATTCGCAAGTCCGAGCGGCACGCCAGGCGATCTCGTCTTCGTCGATGGATTCGACGGCGCGCAACCGTCGATCAGCAATTACGACGACCTCATCGAAGGGTCTCTCGGCATCAGCATCATCTACAACGGTGTCAGCTATCACGACGTCAACGGCATCGGCGGCGTGTTCCCCGACGGCAGCACGTTCACCGCCGAGGACTTCGGCAATCAGCTCATCATCGAGGACGCGACAGATTTCTACAGTGTGCACCCGGACTACGGCAGCTCGCCGAATTCGTTGACGTTCGGCGACTCGTACGTGCCCGGGCCGAATCTTTCGCTCGGCGCGATGGTGCGCGTCAGCATGGACCTCGCGCAGCCGGCGAGCTCGGCGACTGTCGATATCGGCTATTACGAGAATGGTCCATGGGGCGGCATCGAAATCCATTTGGACGCGCTCGATGCCGGCAACGTCGTCGCGAGCGATGTGCTGACGATCGCCGACGGCGGCGGTCGCGACAACGACACGATCGCGGTGCTCAGCGTGAGCGCGACGACGTTCGACGGCCTCAAGCTTTACGCCATGTACAACGGCCAGCCTTCGGCGCCGCGCGTGATCATGGATGATCTTTCGTTGACGCCGGTGCTTGCGTCACCGTGACACGGCATTCGCGTCGCGTCGGGAGTCGCATGCGTGGGCTTCAACCGACCGGTTTGTCCATGCCTGCCTCGCGATCGGTGGGATGAAGCCCGCCCCGTGAGGTAAAGCGGGGTGTCATCGCGGTGCCGGCCGAGCGCGCACCATGGTCTGCAACAAATGTTCGAGCGCCGCGTGCGGATCGGCGCAGCGGCCCGCATGCACGGGCGACGTCTGGATCATCGTGCTGCGCGGCGCAGTGAGCCAGTCGAAACGCTCGCGACGCGACAGCTTGCCAATCGGGCCGGCCGCATCGCCGCCGGCGCATATCGCCGGAATCGTCGCCAGATGCGCGCCGATCGCCGCGATGTCGAGTCCGGCATGCAGCGCCAAGAGGCGCGCTTCGTCGAGCTCGATGCGCGCTTGGAGGAACGATTCGTCCTGACACGACACGATCACGCCGACGTTGACGAATTCCTCGCGCTCGACGCGCGGCACGACGCGGATCACTGCGTAGTCATAGGTTGCGTGATCGCGCACGGATCGCCTCCTCCACAAATGCACGCGGCGCCTGCAGCCGTCGTTCGAGCCATGTCGCATAAGCCGCGCGATGATCGCGATGATCGGCGAACGGCGCATCGCCACCGAGCCACGCCGCGGGAATCTGCTCGACGATCGCGTCGATCACCGGGCGCGTCAGGCGCGCCGTCAACGCCGAATCGAGGTCGGCCAGTTTTCCGGCCAGCGGCAGCAGCACGTGATCGCGGATCAACACGAACGGCGCGACGCTGCGCTCGAGATAATCATCCCATGCGTGATGGAAATACAACGCCGCGCCATGATCGATCAGCCAAAGCCGCCGGTGCCACATCAGCATGTTCGCATTGCGCGGCGTGCGATCGACATTCGTGACGAGCGCGTCGAACCAGACGATCGAGGAAGCCAGCTCCGCATCCGGATGCTCGACGACCGGATCGAAGGTCACCGCACCGGGCAGATAGTCGAGTGCGAGATTGAGCCCGGCGCTGCTCTTGATCAGATGCTGGATCTCGGGATCGGGCTCGGTGCGCGCGAGCTCGGCGTCGAGCTCGACGAACACGATTTCGGGCACCGGCAAACCAAGCGCACGCGCGATTTCGCCGGCGAGGAGCTCGGCGATCAGCGCTTTCGGACCCTGGCCGGCGCCGCGAAACTTCAAGACGTACATGCCCTGATCATCGGCTTCGATGATCGCGGGTAGCGATCCGCCTTCGCGAAGCGGCGTGACATAGCGCGTGGCGACGACGGTTCTCACGATAACGATCCGATCGGCGTCGCGGTCAACGCGAGAGAAACAGCGCAGCGAGCGCGACCGCTGCCGGTAGCGCCTGCACAAACAGGATCTTGCGGTGGACGGTCAGCGCGCCGAAAACGCCGGCGACGGCGACACAGCCGAGAAAGAAAACCTTGATCGCGAAACCCGCGTCGCCAAGCCAAAGGCCCCAGACAAGACCGGCCGCGAGAAAGCCGTTGTACAAACCCTGGTTTGCCGCGAGCCGCTTCGATGCTTCGGCGAATTCGGCCGTGAGCCCGAACGTGCGGCGACCGAACGGCTGCGTCCAGAGGAGCATTTCGAGCGCCATGAAATAGACGTGCAGGACGGCGACGATGGCGACCAGGATGTTCGCGGCTGTTTTCATGGGTGCTCGCCTGCGCTCACAAATCTCGTCATTCCGGCGAACGCCGGAATCCAGCATCTTGCCTGTCGACCGCGATGCGCGCTGGTCCGGCCTTCGCCGGGATGACCGGTATGCAATGCGCCGGCATGTTCGAACGCGCTCGTCGCGCCGTCAAGGCACGAAGCTTCTCGACTTCCGCTGCCGCATAATCCACCCATGACAACGAAACCATACGACGCAATCCTCATTGGCGGCGGCCACAACGGCCTCGTTTGCGCGACCTATCTCGCCAAGGCCGGGCTCAAAGTGCTCGTGCTCGAGCGCCGCGGCGTGGTCGGCGGTGCGGCGGTGACCGAGGAATTCCATCCGGGATTCCGCAACTCGGTCGCGGCGTACACGGTGTCGCTGCTGCAGCCGAAGGTCATCCGCGATCTCGATCTCGAAGCGCACGGTCTCAGGATCGTGCAGCGCAAGCTCAACAATTTCCTGCCGTTGCCGGATGGCCGTTATCTCAAGACTGGCGCGGGGCAGACGCAGGCAGAGATCGCCAAGTTTTCGCGCCGCGACGCGGAGCGGCTGCCCGAATACGAACGGAGGCTCGATGCGATCGCCGACGTACTGCGCGCGCTCGCGCTCGAGCCGCCGCCGAACGTGACCGACGGCAGCTGGCTCAAGGCGTTGCCCGAACTGATGCGCGCGGGCCGCCTCGGCAAGCGCCTCAAGCAACTCGACGCGACGCTGCGCACGGATCTTTTGGATCTCTTCGCGATTTCCGCGGCGGAATATCTCGATCGCTTTTTCGAGAGCGAGCCGATCAAGGCCGTGCTCGGCTTCGACGGCATCGTCGGCAACTACGCAAGCCCATACACACCGGGTTCCGCGTACGTTCTGCTGCATCACGTATTCGGCGAAGTCAACGGCGTCAAAGGCGCGTGGGGCCACGCGATCGGCGGCATGGGTGCGATCACGCAAGCGATGGCGAAGGCTGCGACGGCCGCCGGCGTCGAAATCCGCGTCGGCGAAGGCGTGCGCGAAATCATCGTCGAAGAGGGACGCGCGGTTGGTGTCGTCAGCGAAAAGAGCGACCTCCTGCACGCGCGCGCGATCGTCGCCAACGTCAATCCGAAACTCTTGTACGAGCGCCTGCTCGCGCCGGCGGCCGTGCCGGCGCCGGTGCGCGAGCGCATGGCGAACTGGCGCTGCGGTTCCGGCACGTTCCGCATGAACGTCGCGTTGTCCGAGTTGCCGCGCTTCACGGCGCTGCCTGAGCCGGGCGATCATCTGACCGCCGGCATCATCATGGCGCCGAGTCTCGACTACATGGATCGCGCGTATCTCGACGCGAGAACCTACGGCTGGTCGCGCGAGCCGATCGTCGAGATGCTGATTCCATCGACGCTCGACGACAGCCTCGCGCCGGCCGGACAACACGTGGCGAGTCTCTTCTGCCAGCACGTCGCTCCGGAACTGCCGGATGGAAAATCGTGGGATGACAATCGCGAGGAAGTTGCTGATCTCATGATCGCGACCGTCGATCGTTTCGCGCCGGGCTTCAACGCTTCGGTGCTCGGCCGGCAGATCAAGAGTCCGCTCGATCTCGAACGCGATTTCGGCCTGATCGGTGGCGACATCTTCCACGGCGCGCTGTCGCTCAACCAGCTGTTCAGCGCGCGGCCGATGATCGGGCAGGCCGACTATCGCGGCGCGCTGCCCGGTTTGTATCTCTGCGGCGCCGGCACGCATCCGGGCGGCGGCGTCACCGGCGCGCCGGGCCACAACGCGGCGCGCGTGATCGTGGGCGATTTGCGCTGAGGCGTGGCGTTCCCGCGCCGCGTCATACGAGGCTTGTCGTTGACGCGCATCGCCGCCGCCGTCTAGCATGGCCGTACGCGGCATCGCTGTGATGACGACGCGCCACGAGGTGAGCAGGATGAAATCGCTATTCGCGTTCGCGCTGACCTGCGCGCTGTTCGCAGTCGTCGCCGCCGAGGCCGCGGACAAGGTCGTCGTCAAGGCCGACACCAAGGAAGCCTTCGATGCCGTCGCGGCGGAGGTGCGCACTGAAATGAGCGCGGACGGCCGCTACGCGTACATCAAGCCCGACGAGCGCGACAAGGTCGAAGCAAGCCTCGCCGAAATGAGCCGCCTGTTCGACGCCAATGGCTCGGTAGACAAGATGGACAAGGACACCAAGGTCAAGCTCTTCAACGCGCAGGAAACCGTCAACTCGATCCTGACGCTGCGTGATCGCGATCGCTTGATCTGCGAGCGCGGCGCGCAGCCCGGCACGCGCATCGTCGGCACCAGTTGTCGCACGTACGGCGACCTCGAAGCCGCGCGCCAGGCGAGCGCGAAATTCATGAACGAGCGCGCGGTGACGCCCTGCAACGCACCGTCGTGCCTGGGTAAGTAGTCGTGGCGAAAACGAACGAATTCGAAACCGCGAGGTTGGCGAAGTCTAACTAGCCGCGCCGCGGCCGATCGTCGCCTGCAATTCACGCAGCTCGTTTTTCTCCAGATCGGAAAGACTCGCGAGGCCACCGTCGCGGATCTTGGCCTCGATCTCGCCGCGCCGCTGCAATTGGGTCTGACGCTCGAGCTGGCGCAGCGCATCGAGGAATTCGGCGCTCGCTTCTTCCTCGCCGCCCGGGAAGTCGACCACCGCAAGCTTCTGCAGCGCGCGCGCTTCGTCGCGTTCGGCAAAATGCTCGATCAGCGCGCCGGTCGTGATATCGGGTCGATCGCGACACAAGGCGATCAACTCGACCAGCAACGGAACGCCGGGCAGACGCAGTTCGGCGAAAGTCCATGGCGGCTCGATCGCGGATGCGAGCTGCGGACTCTGCACGAGCAACGCGACGGCGGAACGCACGAGCGATCGCTGCTGAGGACGCGCGGCGGATGCCTTCGCGACGGCGGCGTCCGCAGGCGGTGCGCCGACTTGCACGTGCACGCCGGTCAGACGATCGAGCTCGGCGAGCATCAGATCGCGAAACGCGCCGTCGGGAATCTGCGTCAGTTGCGGGCGCGCGCGTTCGGCGAGGCGCGCCCTGCCGTCGAGGCTGTTCAGATTGACGTCCTTGCCGATTTCCGCGAAGAAAAATTCGCTGAGCGGCGTCGCGTCTTTCAGGCGCGCTTCGAAGCCCGCCAAGCCTTCCTTGCGGATCACGCTGTCCGGATCTTCGCCTTCGGGCAGGAACAGGAACATCGCCTGGCGTCCGTCGCGCATGCGCGGCAGCACCGATTCGACCGCGCGCCACGCGGCCTGGCGTCCGGCGCGATCGCCGTCGAAGCAGAAATAGACGTCCGCGCACTGGCGAAACAAAATCTCGGCGTGATCGCGTGTCGTCGCCGTGCCCAACGTCGCGACGGCTTGCGGCACGCCGAACTGGTGCAGGCTGATCGCATCCATGTAGCCTTCGACGACGATCAGGCGCGGAATTTTCTGATGGGCTTCGCGCACCTGCCAGAGGCCGAACAGTTCGCGGCCTTTGTGGAACAGCGGCGTTTCCGGCGAATTGAGATATTTCGGCGTGTCGCCTTGTTGAGAAGTGCGGGGATGGATGCCCGCTGTTTGATTCTCGCTCTCAGGTTGAGCGCTTGAACCCAGCACGCGTCCGCCGAATGCGATCGTGCGGCCGCGACGATCGAGAATCGGGAACATCACGCGATGGCGGAAGCGGTCGTATTTCGAGCCGCGCTCGCCGCTGGTCAGCATGCCCGCTTTTTCCAGAAGCTCAATGCGTTGCGCGGTCGTGCCGAGCGCATTCTTCAACGCATCCCACTGATCGGGCGCGTAGCCGAGATTGAAACGAGCGATCGTCGCGTCGTCGAGACCGCGCCGGTCGAAATACGCGCGCGCGGTAGCGTTCGCGGCGAGCTGGCGCCGATAGAACGCCGCGGCCGCGTCCAGCACGTTGTAGAGATCGGCGCTGTCCTCGCGCGGCGCTTCGCGACCGCCTTCGTACGGCACCTTGAGACCAGCGCGGCTGGCGAGCTCTTCGACCGCGTCGGGAAATTCGAGGCGGTCGTAATTCATCAGAAAACCAATCGCGCTGCCGTGCGCGCCGCAACCGAAGCAGTGATAGAACTGCTTGCTCGGACTCACCGTGAACGAAGGCGATCGCTCGTCGTGGAACGGGCAGCGCGCCGACCAGTCGCGGCCGGATTTCTTCAACGGCACGCGCTCCTGGATCACGTCGACGATGTCGACGCGGGCGAGGAGATCGTCGATGAATTTTTCGGGTATGCGGCCGCGCATGGAAGGACTAGGATGCCATGCCGGCGCCGGCCCGGCGCGCCGTTTCAAAGCGCCGATCGGCTTTGGCAGAGGCAACGCGAGGAGCAGCCGTCATGTGGGGACACCGTCCGAAACCCGGCGAATGGCTGATCAGGCGCGGCATGCTCGACGAAGCGGCCGCGGCGGTCATGAAATCGGTTCGTATCGTGCGCAAGTACGACGTGCCGTATGTCGGATCGTGCAATCGCAAGGGCAACAGGGTCTATATCGACTACGAGCTGCCGACGGTGCTGGTCCATCGCGGCAAGCGCTACGACATCGACCGCTATATCGTCATGCACGAGGTCGTCGAAATGCTGTTCGAGCACGAGCTCAAGTTTCCTTATCGCGACGCGCATCAACTGGCGCTTCGCGTCGAGCGCGCGCTGGTGCAGTCGGACGGCTTGCCATGGCCGGTCTACAACCGGTTCTGCGCGCGCTGGATCAAGCGCATCGGCGAGCGCAAGCACTATCCGAATCCGCCGCCGGATATCGATCTGAAGCCCGAGATCGACGAGGACGACAAAGCCACTCTGCGTCGCATGGGCGCGCGCCGCGCCGCGAAGAGCGGGCGCGACTCGATGCGTTGACGGCGTCAGCCGGCGAGACGCGCCTTGACCCGCTGCGACACCGCGCCCATGTCGGCGCGACCGGTGACTTGCGCACGCACGAGACCGATCACTTTGCCCATGTCCTTCGCGCTCGTCGCGCCCGAATCGGCGATCGCCTTGGCGATGATCGCGTCGATGTCCGCGTCGGAGAGCTGGGCGGGCATGTAACTCTGGATCACGCCGATCTCGAATTCTTCCTTGGTCGCGAGATCCTCGCGCGCGGCCGCGCGGAACTGCGAAATCGAGTCGCGGCGCTGCTTGATCATCTTCTCGATCACCGCGAGCACTTGCGGGTCGTCGAGCACGATGCGCTCGTCGACCTCGCGCTGCTTGATCCCGGCAAGAATCAGGCGAATCACGCCGAGGCGTTCCTTTTCGCCGCTTTTCATCGCGGTCTTCATGTCGTCGGTGATGCGTTGCTTGAGCATGGTCGGTCCGGCCACAAAGTTAGCGGTAGGTGAGGATGGGCGAGGTCACGGACCTCGACGCGTGCTCCCTGGCCGTGCTCCACAAATGCAAACGGCCGACATCGCTTGCGCAATGCCGGCCGATCGCTGCCCTGCACGACGGGCTTCCTGCCCGCCGGCGAAATCAATACAGGCGCTGGCGCTTGGTCACGTCGCGCGACACGCGGCGCAGGTGACGCTTGACCGCGGCGGCGCGCTTGCGCTTGCGCTCCTGGGTCGGCTTTTCGTAGAACTCGCGCTTGCGGACTTCGGCGAGGACGCCGGCTTTCTCGCAGGTGCGCTTGAAACGGCGAAGAGCGAACTCGAACGGCTCGTTCTCGCGGACTTTGACGCTTGGCATAAACTCTCCGGTTGAAGTCGCCCCGGGCGGCGGGCGAGCCGCATATTCTAGCGTGACGAATCAGGCATTTGCAAAGCAGAAACCCCCGGCGATCGGGCCCGTGCTCGGCGTGGAGACCTCGTGCGACGAGACCGGCGTGGCCGTGTTCGATCGGGCGCGGGGGCTCCTCGCGCACACGCTCTACAGCCAGATCCGCATGCACGCCGATTACGGCGGCGTGGTGCCGGAGCTCGCTTCGCGCGACCACGTGCGCAAGCTGCTGCCGCTGGTCCGCGAGACGCTGGATCAGGCCGGACTGGCCGTCGAAGGGCTCGGCGGCGTCGCCTACACGGCCGGCCCGGGCCTGGTCGGGGCGCTCTTGGTCGGCGCGACCGTCGCGCGCTCGCTGGCCTGGGCGCTCGGACTGCCGGCGATCGGCGTGCACCACATGGAAGGCCATCTCCTGGCGCCGCTGCTCGAGGCCGATCCGCCCGAGCCGCCGTTCGTCGCGCTGCTGGTGTCCGGCGGCCATTCGATGCTGATCGAGGTCGAAGCCATCGGGCGCTATGTCCTGCTCGGCGACACGCTCGACGATGCGGCCGGCGAGGCCTTCGACAAGACCGCCAAGCTGATGAATCTGCCGTATCCGGGCGGTCCGGCGCTCGCCGCTTTGGCGGAAAAGGGCAGGCCGGGCGTATTTCGCTTCTCGCGCCCGATGACCGACCGGCCGGGCCTCGATTTCAGTTTTTCGGGCCTCAAGACCCAGGTGCTGCTGGCCTGGCAGGCGAGCGATCGCGGCGAGCAGACCAAGGCCGATATCGCGCGTGCGTTCGAGGAAGCGATCGTCGATACGCTGACGATCAAATGCCGGCGCGCACTGACTGCGACCGGTGCGCGCTCGCTGGTGATCGCCGGCGGCGTCGGCGCGAATCGTACCTTGCGTCGACGTCTGGCCGAGGCAGGCGCGGCGGAGAACTTCCGGACGTACTTTCCGCGGCCCGAGTTCTGCACCGACAACGGCGCGATGATCGCGCTCGCCGGCGCGCTGCGTCTTGAAGCCGGGCAATTCGAAACGCCGGCGATCGCGGTGCGGCCGCGGTGGGATCTGGCTTCGCTGCCGCCTGTGGCGTAGTCGTGGATGCGCGATCTTGTAAGCTCGTCCCGAATCCCGAATCCCGAATCCCGAATCCCGAATCCCGAATCCCGAATGGACTACGTCTTCATCGAAGACCTGCGCATCGACACCGTCGTCGGCATCTACGACTGGGAGCGCCGCACGCGTCAGACCATCGCGCTCGACATCGAGATGCGTTTCGACAACACCCGGCCCGCAGCGAGCGACGCGATCGGCGACACGCTCGACTACAAGGCCGTGTCGAAACGGCTCATCGCATTCGTCGAAAATTCGAGTTTCCAGTTGATCGAAACGCTGGCCGAACGCTGCGCTGCGCTGATCCGCGAGGAATTCGGCGTGTCGTGGCTGCGGCTCAAGCTGTCGAAGCCGGGCGCCGTTCGCGGCGCGCGCGCGGTCGGTGTCGTCATTGAGCGCGGCGAGAAGCGCTGAAGTCCGCCGCGAGCGCGACGCGATTCAACCTGCGCCGCCTGGCGATACGTCCCGCTTGACGCGCGCGCCTCGGACATGGACGAATGCATGCGTGCCTCGCGCCTATCTCAGCCTTGGATCCAACATCGAACCCGAAGCGCATCTGCGTGCGGCGCTGGCGGAATTGCGCGCGCGCTTTGGAACGCTGCTCGTATCGCCGGTGTACCGCTCGCGTGCCGTCGGCTTCGATGGGCCGGACTTCCTCAATCTCGCGGTCGGCGTCGATACGGATCTCGATCCGATCGCGCTCGATGCATGGCTGCACGCGCTCGAAGATCGTCACGGCCGGCGTCGCGATGTGCCGCGATACTCGAGCCGGACGCTCGATGCCGACATCGTGCTGTTCGACGCTCTCATCGTCGATGGACCGGGGCATCTGCGCATTCCGCGACCTGAGCTCGCCGAGCCTTTCGTGTTGAAGCCGCTCTGCGATATCGCGCCCGGGGTCCTCGATCCCGTCGATGGCCGGAGCATCGCCGAACGGCTCGCGGCGCTCGGATCCGTCAGCGGCCTCGATCGCCTGTCGATCGACCTCGAAGATTCCTGAACGCGCGTTTCGGCGCTTCCCGGCAAATAAAGTGTCGATTAGCTCACAGTTTTGAGGGACACTCAGCCAAGGCGGGCGGAGTGGATGCGGGCCGATACATGTTCAATTTTCTGGCGGCGACCTTCGGCCGCCCCCAGACACGACCCGGTCAGACGGTCGACAACGCCGCGCACGACGCCGCCCTCAACGGCGCGGTTCGCTTTCGCCCGCGCCTCACCGCTCAGCTGTTGCGCGACCACGAAGTCGCGCGGCAGCAGATGCGCGCGCTGCTCGACGCCTGCCGCGCACACGACGAAGACGCGGAGATCGCCTGCCTGCGCCGCTTCGCCGATAGTTTCCGGCGCACAGGGCTCAGCAAAAGCGTGCAGCTGTATCCGTATTTGCGCTGGGCGCTCGAAAAGGATCGCATCGCGACGATCCAGTTCAAGTCGACGCATCGCGAGCTCGAGCGCTCGACGCTGCTGATCGAAGCGGTGCTGACCGACTATCTCGACTCGCCGTGGGACAGCTATCGCCGGCGCCGATTCGTGCACGACGTCGTGCGCATCGCAACGTTGCTGAATCAGGCTCTGCGCCAGGAAGAGTCGACGCTGCTGCCGCTGTACATGCCGCCGCGCCAGTACCGCTACATCGATAGCGCGCCGGCGCTTTGATTTTCGCGCGCGGTCGCGGCGATGCGCTTTCGTCAGAGCGAGAGATGACGCCCGCCATCGACGCGCACGATCTCGCCGGTCACGAACGGCGCATCGCGCAGCAGCCACAATACCGTTGTGGCGATGTCATCCGGCGAGCCGGTGCGTTTGAGCGGCGTGCGCTCGATGAGTTGCTGCTGATCCGCGTAACTTTTTCCGGCGTCGGGCCAGAGGATCGCGCCCGGCGCAACGCCGTTCACGCGCACCGCCGGCGCGAGATCGCGCGCGAGCGCTTGCGTCATCATCGCGAGCGCGGCCTTGCTCATGCAGTAGATGCCATAGCCCGGCAGCGGGCGCTCGGCGTAGATATCGACGATGTTGACGATCGCACCGTTGCGCTCGGCAAGATGCGGCGCTGCAGCCTGCGCAAGGAAAAACGGCGCGCGCGCGTTTGCGCCGAACAGCTCGTCCCATTGCGCCGGCGTCGCGCTGTCGACCGGGGTCGCATAAAACGCCGACGCGTTGTTGACCAGCGCATCGAGTCGACCAAATCTCTCGCGCGCCGCGGCGATCATCGGCGCGAGTTGCGTCGCATCGCCGAGCTCGGCCTGCAGCGCGAGCGTGCTCGCGACGCGTTCGCGCTCGAGCTCCGCGATCAAGGCGTCGAGCTCGGTGCGCGAATGGCGGAAGTGCAGCGCGAGATCGTAACCGGCCGCGTGCAGTCGTCGCGCGATCGTGGCGCCAATGCGTCGTGCCGCGCCGGTGATCAGCGCGACCGGACGCTTGCCTTGTCCATTGCTCGACATTGGTCTTCTCCGGGCTCCCCGCTATGCTGCCGGCCGTTATGCTGCGCCTTCGCGTGGTCGCAGCCATGCTGCAACGCCGGTCATTGTCGCAGAACCCGCGCGGAGCTTCGTTGAAGGTCGACCTGCCCACTCCCGATGCCGACGAAAGCGCGCACTCCGCCGCGCTCGCTGCGCTCATCCGCAACGAGATCGCGGCAAATGGCGCGATTCCATTCTCGCGCTACATGGAACTTTGTCTCTACGCGCCGGGCCTCGGCTATTACAGCGCGGGCAAGACCAAATTCGGCGCCGCCGGCGATTTCGTCACGGCACCGGAACTCGGCGATCTGTTCGCGCGCTGCATCGCCGGGACGCTCGCACCCGCACTGCGCGAAATCGGCGATGCGGCGGATTTCATCGAGCTCGGCGGCGGCAGCGGTCGCTTCGCGGTCGCGGCGTTGCGCGAACTCGCGACGATCGGCGCGCTGCCGCGTCGTTATCGAATCCTCGAACCCGGCGCAGATCTTCGCCAGCGGCAACGCATGCTTGTCGCCGAATCGCTGCCGGCGGACATCGCCGCGCGCGTCGAATGGATTGATCGTCCGCCGGAGAGCGCGTGGAGCGGCGTTCTGTTCGCGAACGAAGTGCTCGACGCGCTGCCGACGACGCGCTTCACGATCCGTGGTGGCGAGATCTACGAAGAATACGTTGCGCTGGGCTCGTCCGACGCCAGGTTCGCGCGCGAGGATCGTCCCGCCGATGCGCTGGTCGCGGCGGCCGTGCGTCACGTCGAACGGTATCTCGATGCTGAATTCGCCGATGGTTATCGCTCCGAAATCCTGCCGCAGCTGCCGTACTGGATGCCGGCGGTGAGCGGATCGCTCGAGCGCGGCGTCGCGTTGTTCGTCGACTACGGCTATCCGCGCAGCGAGTTTTACCTTCCCGAACGCAACGACGGCACGCTGGTGTGCCACTACCGCCATCGCGCGCATGGCGATCCGCTGTTTCGACCCGGGCTGCAGGACATCACCGCATTCGTCGATTTCACCGCTGTCGCCGAGGCCGGCACCGGCACTGGCTTCGAATTGGTCGGTTACGCGCCGCAAGGCCAGTTCCTGCTCGCGAGCGGCTTGCCGGCGCTGATCGAGGAAACCGCCGATCTCGAGGAAGCCGCACGCATGCGCATCATCGCGGAAGCCAAACGCCTGACGTTGCCCGGCGAAATGGGCGAACGTTTCCAGGCGATCGCGTTCGCGCGCGGCGTGCGCGAGGTGCCGGCGGGTTTGCGCGCGTTCGATCTGTCGCGGAGGTTATGAAGGATCTCGTCGCAGCGAAGCGACGCGGAAGCTCACGAATCGCGATGCTGCGCGCGCAGATGTGCGATCGCATCGACACGAGCCTTGCGCACCGCTTCGCCGATCGCTTCGCCCTTGAGTCCATCGGCGACGAATGCGTTCGCGTTGACCGCAGCCGCGGCCGCATGCGCGGCGCGCACATATGGCGCTTGCGGATACGCCGATTCGGCCGAGCCGAGTCGGCCCCGCTGGTCGGCTTCGCATGCGATCAATAGCCGATCGACGCGTTCGGGTCGTCGGAATGCGTCGATACGCTCGAGAATTCCGAGCAACGTTTCCGCGCGCAGCTCGAATGCGCGATGGATATCGAGATGGAAACGGCACACGTGTTCGGCGAGCGCGAGGTGCTCCGCCGGAACGCGAAGGCGTGCCGACAGCGCGCGCAGTGGCGCGACGCCCGCATGTTCGTGGCCGATATGGCGCGGCAACAGGTCGGACGGCGTCAGCGCTTTGCCCAGATCGTGCGTCAGTGCGCACCAGCCGATCAGATCGTCGCCCGGCGCGAGGCGCGCGGCCATGTCGAGCACGAGCTCCACGTGCACGCCGGCATCGATTTCCGGATGAAAGTCCGCGCGCTGCGGCACGCCATACAGCGCGTCGACTTCCGGAAACAGGATGCGCAGCGCGCCGCACGCGCGCAGGGTTTGCAGAAACGCCGATGGTTGCGGCTCGGCGAGCGCCTTGCGTGTTTCGGCCCACACGCGCTCGGCGACGAGATGCTCGACTTCGCCATCGTCGACCATGCGCCGCATCAACGCGAGCGTCTCGTCGGCGATGCGAAAACCGAGCGGCGCATAACGCGCGGCGAAGCGCGCGACGCGCAGCACGCGCACCGGATCCTCGGCGAACGCGGGCGATACGTGGCGCAGCACGCGCGCGTCGAGATCGCGTGCGCCTCCGAACGGATCGATCAGGCGGCCGCCGGCGTCTTCGGCCATCGCATTGATGGTCAGGTCGCGCCGCTCGAGATCCTGATCGAGCGTCACCGCCGGATCGGTGCGGAAAACGAAGCCGTGATAGCCGCGGCCGCTCTTGCGCTCGGTGCGCGCGAGCGCGTATTCCTCGTTCGTGTCAGGATGCAGGAACACGGGGAAATCGCGGCCGATCGGTCGAAAGCCGAGACGCGACATGGCCTCCGGCGTCGCGCCGACCACGACGTAGTCGCGATCGACGACCGGCCGGCCGAGCAGTTTGTCGCGGACGGCGCCGCCGACCAGGAACGTCTGCATCGCTTGACGGGACAACGGGATTGGGCTGGCATTGTGCCAGCGAACGCCAGGGATCAGAGCATCCTCCAGGAGGGGTGGCGATGAACGCATCGATTCGATGGGCGCTGGCGATGGGCGTGTTGCTGGCGGCAGGTTGCGCAGGCGCGCCGCCCAAGCACGCGGCGCCGCCGGAGAAATCCGCGTCGGCACCGGCGCAGGGCAGCGACCGGTTGTATCGCGCGCTCGGCGGACAGGCCGGCATCACCAAGGTCGTCGATGCGGCGCTCGCGGAAATCCATGGCGATCTGCGCATCAATATCTTTTTCGAAAAGACGGACATGGCCGATCTGCGTCGGTTGTTGATCGAGCAGATCTGCGCGGCGACCGGCGGACCGTGCACGTATTCGGGACGCAGCATGGAAGAGGCACACAGCGGGCTCAATCTCACGGACGCGGATTTCGACGCGTTCGTCGATGATCTGGTGCGTGCGATGAATTCGACGAAAGTGCCGCCGGATTTGCAGAAGCAGCTGCTCGATTTGTTTGGGCCGATGCGGCCGCAGGTGGTGGGGCAATAGTCGGCTGAATCCGCAGGGCCTGATCAGCGCGGAGTGCCGCGACGACGTGGTGCCTGCGTGATCAGCGCTACTAATGCTCTTCGCGAAAGCGATCGTACCGACGCTGCCGACCGTCGCCGCGCAACAGCGCCGGCATGACGACATCCATCGGTGTCGACACGATGCCGAGCGCCGCGAGTCCGTCTTCGCTACCGACCGAATCGAGTTTCAGCGAGCGGAAGTTGTCGCGCGAAATGGGCTTTCCGGGCAGCCATTCGCCGACGGCGGCTTGCATGAAGCCGAGCGCGTCCGGGAGCGGAATGATCCAGCGGCGCTTGTCGATGATCTCGGCGGTCCAGCGCACGAGTTCGCCGAGCTCGATCACGCGCGGACCGAACAATTCATAGGTGTGCCCCGCCGTGTGCGGATGCACTATCGCGCGCGCAAACGCTTCGGCGACATCGCCGACATAGACCGGAGCGAACTTCGCGTGCGCGCGCGCGAGCGGCAGCACCGGCGTCATGCGCAATAGACTCGCGAAGCGGAAGAAAAGTCCATCGCGCGGACCGAACATCACCGAAGGCCGAAAGATCGTCCAGGTGAGCGATGAGCTCTTGACGCGCGACTCGGCCTCGCCGCGCGTCTTTAAGTAATGACTCTCGCCTTCGCCAGCGCGCAACGCGCTCATTTGCAGGAGCCTGGGCACGCCGGCCGATTTGCACGCCGCGATCAGGGTTTCGGTGAGCTCGACATGCGCTTTGCGAAAACCGCTGCCGTTGCCGCCGCGCTCGTTGAGGATGCCGATCAGATTGATTGCAGCGTCGGCACCGGCGAGTTGCTCGCGCAGTGCGTCGCGATCGTAGACGTCCGCGCTGACCACGCTGGCGCGCGGCAGCACTTCAAGATCCCGGTGCTGCTCGCGATTGCGCGACAGCACGTTGATGGTGTGCCCGTCCGCGCACAGGCGCGGCACGAGGTGACTGCCGACGAAGCCGGTGCCGCCGAGTATCACGATGCGTTGCGGTTTCATCGACGTCCTCTGCTCGCCGCAGCGCGCGATGGCGCGCGCTCCGTTTGATGTGCCTAGTGTGCCGGAGCGACCGGCGCGGCCGGCGGCCGATCGCCCGCGGACGGACTCGGCGTCGCCGCGGTTTCGGCGATGTCAGGCGCGCAGACTACGCCTTTGCGCGGCGTCGCGTCGGACGGCGCTGCGTAGGCCTGTCCGATGCGCGGCATGCGCGACGATAGTGCGAGCGCCTTGCCGTTCATGCGCCAGTCGTAGATCACGCTGAAGGCGAGCACGCGCGCGACGTACTCGCGCGTTTCCTTGTATGGAATCGTCTCGATGAAAAAATCCGGATCGAGCGACGAGCGCGCGTCCAGCCAGCGCCCGACCGGCGCTTCGCCGGCGTTGTAGGCCGCGGTCGCGAGCCACGGATTGCCGTCGAACTTGTCCGCCATGCGGCCGAGATAGCGCGTGCCGAGCTCGACATTGAGCGTCGGATCGAAAAGATCTGTCGGATGGTTGTACGGAAGTTTCTCCGACTGCGCGACGTGTTTGGCGACGCCGGGCAAAAGCTGCATGAGTCCGTACGCATCGGCGTGCGAATGCGCGTCGGTCATCCATGCGCTTTCGGCGCGGATGATCGCGTAGGCCCACGCAGGATCGATGTCGGCGGCGCCCGCCTCGTGCTTGACGCGCGTTTCGAGCGCGAGCGGAAAACGCTGCTCGTAGAGCCGCTGCGTCTGCGGGTCGGCGGAATAGAAGAACACCGCGCGGTCGTACCAGCCGCGCCGATAGGCGAGATCCGCCGCAAGGCGGCGCTGGGCATCGTCGATCTTGCGCATGGCGAAATCCCATTCGCGTCGCGCTTCCGGCAACATGCCGAGCGTCTGGAATTCGAATGCGCGCGCAAGATCGCTTTGCTTCGCGATCGCTTTTTCCGATTCGGGATCGGCGGCGAGCGTGCGCGGGCAGATCGCGTACGGTTCGTCGATCCAGTCGGCGGCGAGAAAACCGTGGAAGCTCGCTTCGCGCGCGACGTCGGCGAAGATCGGCTCCGCCTCACTCTTTCGATCGAGCTTGGTGAGTACGCGTGCGCGAAGATAGCGCCAGCGCGAATCGACCTGCTGCTGCGCCGAAAGATCGTCGAGCGCGGCGAGCGTTTCCTTGAAGTCGCCGTTGGCGAGCGCGATGCGCACGTGCCATTCGCGACTGGCATCGTCTTCGGCTTCGGGCGGCAACGCTTTCAGACGCGCGAGCGCATCGGGCGAATAGCTCGTCGATCGATACACGGCGAGCGCATTCAGTACGCGGTTCTTCTGCGCGTCGTCCCATTTGAAATGCGAGCCGAGTTTCGCCCACAGAGTCTCGGCGGACGCGCTGTCGCGGCGCGCATAGCGTGCGAGACCATATGAGATCGCATCGCGGTTGCGCGCCTGGTCGGGCCATTGGTCGGCTTTCGCCAACGTCGTTGCGGGATCGCGCACGGCGAGGACGATGCGATCCGCCGCTTCGCGATCGCTGCCGCTCAACAGCGCAGCCGAGGCGGTCGCACTTTCCGTGTTACCGACGGCGGCGGCATCGAGCAGACGATCCCAGACGCGCGCGTCGGTCAGCGTTCCGTCGCCGCGCACGATGGCGATGACCGGATCGCAGGCGGCCGGCAGCGTGCGCGGATTTGTCCACAGCGGCTCGATGTCGGCGGCGAAGTCGAGCTTGTCGCCGGCGGCGATGCGCGCGCGCAGATCGTCGCATTGCAAGTCGCGATCGCGGCCGTCTTTCCAGAACGTGCGGAACGTTGTCCAGTCGCCGCGCCGTGCGAGCTCGCGCAGCCACGCTTCGCGCACGTCGCTTGCCGGCAACGAATCGGGCCAATGGGCGAGGAAGCGTTCGATATCCGCTCGTGACGCCTTGCCGATCGCGCGTCGCAGCGCGGTCGACTCGAGATACGGATACAGCGGGTAGTCCTGAAGCCCGGCCGCGAATTTTTTCCATTCGCCCGGCGGCGTACGCGATGCGGCCGCGTAGGCCGAGCGGAAGTCTTCGCGTTGGGTACTGCGATCCTGCGCGGCAGCGGGCAGCGCGAGCGCTCCAGCCAGCACGGCGGCAAACAGGCGCCGCGTTCCACGCGGCAGAACATCGATCGACATGCGGGCACTTCTGGACGCGAAACCTTCGATCGCAGTGTAGCGCGCGTATCGGCGGCAAAAGGACCGGCCGGTGCCGCATCCTCGCACCGGAGGGCGATCCGCGGGGCCGCTCGATCGGGCTCTCGCTCAAGATCGGCAACGAAGAAGGACCTCGTTGTCGTCGGGAAGGCCCGTATCGAAGGCTTGCGGGCCGTTCGGGACGCTGCGCCGGTGCCGCCTTGGCGTGTCCCGCTCGATCCGGCGACCTGCCGATGCTCCCAACTCCGATGGGACGGTCGAACGAGCCATGCCTTCCGGTGCTAGCCAAATTCCAACGATTGTTTTACATTTTCTTGACACTTCACCGCGAGCGAGGGGCTTCGCGGGAAAGACGGGCCGATTTTTCGACACTGTTCCAGCGGGGAGATAGATCATGAAGGTACGCGGTCAAACCCGCCTGGCGATGTGGTCGCTGGCAAGCGCCATGACGTTGGGCCACTACGCAGTCCCGGCGTTCGCCCAGGATCGAGCGGGCGAGGATGTTCAGAAACTGCAGGCGATCGAAGTCACCGGTTCGCGCATCAAGAAGGCCGAAGTCGAAGGCCAGACGCCGGTACTGACGATCACCTCGAAGGACATCGAGGCGACCGGTCTCGGTTCGATCGGTGACGTGCTGCAGCGGCTTTCTGTCAGCGGTTCGTCGTTGAACACGAAATTCAACTCGGCCGGCAACTTCGGATTTCCGCCGGACGGCGGCGGCGTCGGCTCGGGCTCGACGACCGTCTCGCTGCGCAACCTCGGCGCCAAGCGCACGCTGATCCTTGTCGACGGCTTGCGTTGGGTGAACGAGTCGTCGGCATCGGGCGTTTCGGCCGCGGTCGACCTCAACACGATTCCGTCGAGCATCGTCGATCGCATCGAGATCCTGAAGGACGGCGCCTCGTCGCTGTACGGATCCGACGCGATCGCGGGCGTCATCAACATCATCACGAAGAAGAAGCAGGACGGCCTCGGCCTGCACGTCTATGCCGGCGACTATTCGGTCGGCGACGGCAAGACGTATTCGGGCAACGTCTCGCTCGGCGGCAGCACGGACCGTCTCGACTTCTTCATGGACGTGAGCCGCTTCAAGCAGAACGGGATCAGCTCGGGCGACTGGTCGCAATCGAGCTTCCCGGTGCCGGGCACCGGCCTTGCGAACGGCAAGCTCCGCGACGCCGTACACGCGCTACCTGTTCGACACGCCCGGAGGCGTCGACTTCGGCGGCCTCTGCGACGGACGGCTTCTGCAACATCACCGCGAACGGCGTCGCGCCTCCAGGCGGCGTGCAATCGTTCCCGGACGGCTTCCATCAGCTTCACGAGCGGCCGATCGCTTCAACTTCGCGCCGTTCAACCTTCTGCTGACGCCGCAGGATCGCACCGGCATCTTTGCGCAGGGCACGTACAAGATCACCGACAACGTCAATTTCTATTTGAAGGGCCTGTACAACACGCGCGATTCGACCAACCAGGCGGCGCCTGAGCCGATCTTCCTCGGCCAGCAGTTCTGCCAGGCGATCGATCTCTGCTACCGCGTCGGCGTGGACGCGACCAATCCGTACAACCCGTTCGGATTCTCGCTCGACGGCAACAGCCCCGACTTCGGTCTGGGCCGCCGTCCGATCGAAGGCGGCCCGCGCATCTTCAAGCAGACCGTCGACACGAAATACTACGCGACCGGCTTGACCGGCAATCTCAACTTCGAAGATCACCAGTTCTTCTGGGACGTCAACTACGTCGACGCGACCAACGACGCGACGCAGTCGGTCACCGGCACCTACAACATCCGCCACATCATGAATGCGCTGGGTCCGATCGATCAGTGCGTCGCGCCGTGCGTGCCGCTCAATCTGTTCGGCGGTCCCGGCACGATCACGCCGGAAATGCTGAACTACATCCTGTTCAACGAACGCGATCACAGCGGACAGGACCTGCGCGTGTGGACGGCCAACATTTCCGGCAACCTGTTCCAGCTGCCGGCGGGCTCGCTCGATGGCGCGGCCGGCTACGAGCATCGAAATCTGCATGGCTTCTACACGCCGGATCAGGTCGTGACCGACGGCGATTCGAATGGCGTGCCGTCGGGTCCGACGCAAGGTAGCTATTCGGTGGACGAGTTCTTCGTCGAGCTCAACGCGCCACTGCTCGCCGATCAGCCCTTCGCCAAGCACCTCGATCTCTCCGTTGCATCGCGCTATTCGGACTATTCGAACTTCGGCAGCACGACCAACAACAAGTTCGGTCTGCGCTGGCAGATGATCGATGACCTGACCTTGCGCGGCACCTGGGCGGAAGGCTTCCGCGCGCCGTCGATCGGCGAGCTGTTCGGCACGTTCTCGCGCTTCGATGCGACGCTGGTCGATCCCTGCGCCGGCAATGTCACGCCGAACTGCACGCAGCTGGGCGTGCCGCCCGGCTTCACGCAGAACAACCCGCAGATATCGATCATCACCGGCGGCAACCAGAATCTACAGCCGGAACAATCGAAGAGCCTGACGCTCGGCGCGGTGTACAGCCCGTCGTTCGCGGAAAACGTCGCGTGGTCGCAGCGTACGGATTTCGAGCTGACCTACTACCGTCACCGGATCTCGGACGCGATCCAGGCGCCGAATGCGCAGGTGCAGCTCAATCGCTGCGTCGAGACACTCGATCCCTTGTTCTGCAACGGCATCACGCGCGCGGGTAACGGCTCGATCAACGGCTTCAACAATACGCTGCGCAATCTCGGCAATATCGATACCAGCGGCTACGACCTGACCACGAACTGGAGCGCGCCGGATTGGGAATACGGCCACTTCGGCGTCAACTGGCAGATCACCTATGTGCGCAAGTACACCGCGGTGGCGACCGATACCGGCGCGCAGGAGCCGCAGACCGTCGGCATCGAAGTCGCCGACAGCGCGATTCCGCGCATCCGCTCCACGCTGGCGACGGTGTGGTCGCTCGGCGACTGGAGCGCGAGCTGGACGATGCGCTACATCTCGCGTCTCAAGGAAGATTGCGGCGGCGCCGCCGGTTTCGCGATATGCCAGGCCCAGGACAATACCGGCAGCGGCCGCGCCAATGGCACGAACTTCCTCGGCGCGACGACATATCACGATGCGCGCGTCAGCTGGAAGCTGCCGGTGCATTACGACATGAGCATTTCGGGCGGCATCAACAACATCTTCGACAAGGATGCGCCGGTCTGCCTGAGCTGCTCGTTGAACGGCTACGATGCGTCCACCTACGACATTCCGGGCCGCTTCTGGTATGTCGAAGCGAGCTTGAAGTTCTGATGTGAGTTGAGAGTTCGAAAGATACCTGCGAGGGGCCGCCAAGTGCGGCCCCTTTTTTTGTGAATCTTGGATTGCAATGCGGAAAATTGTGACGCGGAAAATTCGGGACTACGACGCGGAAACGATCGCAGGCAAGCGAATGGTCGCCGCGACCGGCAGGTGATCGGACACGGGATGCGACAGCGCCCAGCGCCGCTCGACCTCGATCGAACCGGACACGAGTATGTGATCGATCGCGCGCGTCGGTCGCCAGCTCGGAAATGTGGCCGGCGATTCGTGCGGCGGTTCGAGCGCGGTGCGCGAATACAGCATCTTGAGCTCGGCGCTGCCGGGCGGCGTGTTCAAGTCGCCCATCAGCACGACGTTCGGATGATGTCCGATCAACTCGCCGATGAAAGCAAGCTGGCGCATGCGCGCCGCGGGGCCGAGCGAGAGATGCGCGACGACCACGATGAGCGCGTGCTCGCCGTCGCCGAAACGCGCCCACAGCGCGCCGCGTCCAGGAATGCGGCCGGGCAACGGATAGTCGAGCACTTCGTCCGGCTGCATGCGCGCGAGCAGTCCGTTGCTCGATGTCGCGAGGCGCGAGACGCGCCGGTTCGGCTGATGGCTCCAGAACGGAAATTCGGCGGCTTCGGCGAGGTATTGCGTCTGATTGAGGAATCCCGAGCGCAAACTGCCGGCGTCGGCTTCCTGCAGGCCGACCAGATCGAATTCGCCGATCACGCGCGCGAGTCCGTCGAGGTTCGCGCGCTTGCCGGTCGGCAGCACGTGCTTCCAGCTGTGCGTCACATAGTCGCGATAGCGACGCACGCTGCCGCCGGCGAGGATGTTGCAGGAGAGCAGTTGCAGGCGCTTTGCTTCGCCCGCCGGGCGCTCGGCGGCGGCAGGCGTTGGATGCTTCATGGCGGCGAGGCTAGCCGCCGCCTCGGCGCGCCGCAAGCGCCGCAGGTCAGCGCTCGCGGCGTTGTCCGGTAGTCGCAGCCGCGGATTACTTTTTCTTCTTCGCCGGTTTCGACTTCGCGTCGAGCTCTTTCTTCACCAGCCAATCAACGAGCTCGATCAGCTGCGGATAACCGCCGGCGGACTGGCCGGTCGCGCGATACTTGCCGTCGACGACGATGCTCGGTGTTCCATCGACGCCATCGGCTTTGACGATCTTTTGCGCGCGGGAGAGCTTGCTCTCGACCTCGAACGATCCGGACGCGGCGAGGAACTTGGCCTTCTCGACGCCGTGCTGCGCATAGAACTCGGACAGGTCCTCGATCGTGCGCATCGGCAGATGATCGCGATGCAGCGCATCGAACAGCGCTTGATGGGTCTGGTCGACGATGCCGAGCGACTCGGCCGTGTAATACGCCCGCGCGTACGGCTCCCAGCTCGGATTGAAGATCGCCGGCATGTAGCCGAACACCGCGCCGACCGGCAGGCTCTGCTTGAGCTGCTCGGCGTACGGTTGGAAATGCGCGCAATGCGGGCACGCGTAGGAGAACACTTCGAGCACTTCGACGTTGTTGCCGGTCGCGGTCGGCTGCGGCGGATCGATCAGGAAGTAGTTGGTGCCCGCGACCCAGTTCGTGGCAGGCGTCGCCGGCGCATCGGCGGCAACGGCCGCGGAGGCGGAGAGAAGTCCCGCCAGAAGGAAGCCGAGCCGCTTCAGCATGATGTTCTCCTCGAAGTTGAATCAGCCGAGACCGCGCGGCATTCGCGAAGGTTCCGGTTCGTGTTCGGTCCTCACTTGTGGCTTTCCAGGCCGACCAGATAGGCGACCAGCGCCGGCACCTTGTCGAAGCCGCCGGCCGACTGGCCGGTGACGCGGTACTTGCCGTTGACGATGATCGTCGGCGTGGAATCGACGCCATAGGCTTTGATCTGCGCGTCGGCGCGCTTCATTTTCGTGTTGACGGCGAACGAGTTCGCGGTGCCGACGAATTCGTCGGCCTTGACGCCGTAAGTCGCGTAGAACTTCGCCATGTCGTCGATCGTGGGCATCGGCTTGGCGAGCGCGTGCGTGACCGGATCGCTGACCTTCAGCGAACCTTCCTTCCATACCGCATCGAACATCGCGTTGTGCGTCTTGTCCACCAGGCCGAGCGACTGCGCGGCGAAGAACGCGCGCTGGAACGCCGGCCAGTCCTCATCGGAGCGGAATGCGGCGGGCAGGTAGGTCATTTCTGCATTCGCCGGCAGATCCGCCTTGATCTTGTCGGCGAACGTGCGAAACAGGTTGCACGCCGGACACGCGTACGAGAACACCTCGAGCACTTCGACTTTGTCGCCGGTCGTCGTGGCCTGCGGCGGCTCGACCGGAAAATAGTTCTTGCCGGCTTCCCACGTTTGCTGGGCCTGCACAGACGACAGGACGACCCAACCGAAAAGCACGACTGCCAGACGCGTCAACATGAAACCTCCAGAGGGCGGTGCACACGCAAGCCGCTTGGATCGCTCGAGGGCGCGAGGAGTTTCAACCGGCGCGTGTTGCTCACGTTCGATCTACTTGGCTGCGACGGCCGCGGTGGCGGTATGCAGGCCTTCCACATACGAGGCCAGTGCGGCGATGTCATTGTCGCCGAGGCGCTCTGCGATCGGCGGCATGATCTTCGCGTTGCCGTCGTCGCCCCAGGTCGTGCCGTTCTTCCAGTCTTTGAGCTTGACCTGGATGTAATCGGCCCACTGGCCGGCGAGTTGCGGGAAGCCGGCGCCGGCCATGCCGTGACCGTCCGGACCGTGGCAGGCCATGCACGCCGGCACGCCGAGCCGCGCGTCGCCGCCTCGATACAACGACTGGCCACGCGCGAGGAGTTTCTGGTCGGCGACGCCCGGCAGCGAACTCTTGCCGGCGAAATACGCGCCGATGTCGTGCATGTCCTGCACCTTAAGGTTCGCAGAGAAACCCATCATGATCGGGTTCTGCCGCTTCTGAGTCTGGAATAGCGTGATCTGGCGGGCGATATAGGCCTCGTTCTGGCCGGCGAGCTTCGGGTACTGCTTGTCGCTCGAATTGCCGTCCATGCCGTGGCACGCGCCGCAGGCGGCCGCTTTGCCTTCGCCGGCCTTGGCGTCGCCAAGAACGTCGCCCATCGGTGCGGCTTCGGGTTTCGCCTTCGCTTCAGCCGGTTCCGGCGCGGTCTGCTGCGAGGGCATGGCGGGTGACGTGGCTGGCGTTGCCGCATTGGGCGGCGGCGAGGATGTCTGCGCCTGCGCCGTGCCGGCCGCGATCAGCAACGACAGCGCAAATACTCGCCGAAAGCTCATACACTCACTCCGGATATCTTTGGGGAAGAGCCGGCGCGCCGCCGCGGATACGCGGCTCGGCGGGCGGATAACCGCGAAATTATCCCCTGCACGCCGGAAGGCGGTCAAACCAGAAGGTCCCGCATGGCTATTCGAACGCCTGCCACGCTGCGTCCCGAGGCATCGAAGGACGAGCGGCGGGCCATGGCTCCCGACCTGGGACGCCGCCAACGATGTCGAAAACAGCCGACGCTGACGTCATGAAAAGCAATCCACTCCGCGCCGCGCATTACCTTCTCAACGCGCATCGTCTCGACCAGCTGCCGCCTGACGAGGGTGCCGAAGTCGCGTTCGCGGGGCGTTCGAACGCGGGCAAGTCGAGCGCGCTGAACAAGATCTGCGACCAGCAGGGTCTGGCACGCACGTCCAAGACGCCCGGCCGCACGCAGCAGATCGTCGTGTTTCCGCTCGACGAGGCGCATCGTTTGATCGATCTGCCGGGCTTATGGCTACGCGAAAGTGCCGGAAAAACTGCGCGCGCACTGGCACGAAGTCATCGACGCGTACCTTCGCACGCGCCAGGCGCTGCGCGGCATCGTGCTGGTCATGGACGCGCGCCATCCGCTGCGCGAATTCGATCGCACGATGCTCGCGTTCGCGCATGCGACGGGACGCAACAGCCTTTGCCTGCTGACCAAGTCCGACAAGCTTTCGCGCGGCGAGGCCGCGCGCGTGCTGCGCGCCGTGCGCAAGGAGCTCGATCCGCTCGCGCCGGGCGCGCAGGCGCAGCTGTTTTCGTCGTTGAACGGCAACGGCGTGGACGAAGCGCGCGCCGTGCTGGCCGGTTGGCTGTTTGCCGAGCCGTAATCTCGCCGATGATCTGCGCCCGATCCGAAGCCGAATGCAGCGATCCGGCCGAGATCCGGCCTCGTCGCAAGCAGGCGCGGCGAAGCGTCGGTGGCACGCGTTGCCTCGAGTGCGCCGGCTCTTTTAACCGTACAGCGCAAGCCCCATAGTCCGGAACCCCACATCGAGACAGCCTCGTGTCCGGACCCTCCGCCGTCACCGAAACGCCGATCACCGAGCGCTCGCAACTCGTTGAGTTCATCGCCGAAGGCGCGAAGGCCGAGGTCGACTGGCGCATCGGCACCGAGCACGAAAAGTTCGGTTTCCGCCTCGACGATCTGCGTCCGCCGACCTTCGAAGGCGAGCGCGGCATCGGCGTATTGCTCGAAGGCATGACGCGTTTCGGCTGGGAGCGCGTGCTCGAAAACGGCAAGCTCATTGCGCTTTCGCGTGACAGTGCATCGGTGACGCTGGAACCCGCCGGCCAGCTCGAACTTTCGGGCGCGCCGGTCGCGACGATCCACGACACCTGTTGCGAGGTCACGCGCCATCTCAAAGAAGTGAAGACCGTCGCTGACGAAATCGGTCTCGGCTTTCTCGGCATGGGTTTCCAGCCGAAATGGCGTCGCGAGGACATGCCGTGGATGCCGAAAGGGCGCTACGCGATCATGCGCCGCTATATGCCGCTGGTCGGTTCGCTGGGCCTGGACATGATGACGCGCACGTGCACCGTGCAGGTCAATCTCGACTTTTCCAGCGAAGCCGACATGGTAAAGAAATTCCGCGTCGCGCTCGCGCTGCAGCCGATCGCGACGGCGCTGTTCGCCGATTCGCCGTTCACCGAAGGCAAGCCGAACGGATACCAGAGCTATCGCTCGCACATCTGGACCGATACGGATCCCGGTCGCACCGGCATGCTCGATTTCGTGTTCGAGAAAGGATTTGGCTTCGAGCGCTATGTCGATTACCTGCTCGACGTGCCGATGTATTTCAGTTATCGCGACGGCAAGTACATCGATCTCGCCGGCCAGTCATTCCGCGATTTCCTCGCCGGAAAATTGCCCGATCTTCCCGGCGCGAAACCGACGCTGAAGGATTGGGCCGATCACATGACGACGGCGTTTCCCGAAGTGCGTCTCAAGAAATATCTCGAGATGCGTGGAGCGGACGGCGGCCCGTGGAATCGCCTGTGTGCGCTGCCGGCGTTGTGGGTCGGTCTTCTTTACGATCAGACCGCGCTCGATGCGGCGTGGGATCTGGTCAAGGATTTCACGAACGCCGAGCGCCATGCGCTGCGCGACGGCGTGCCGAAACACGCGCTGAAGCTGCCGTTTCGGGGCGGCAACGTCCGCGATCTCGCATCCGAAGCCTTGAAGATCGCCGCGGGTGGCCTCAAGCGTCGCGCACGGCTCAACAGCAACGGTGCAGACGAAAGCATCTTCCTCGAGCCCTTGATCGAGATCGTCGAGGCCAATCAGACGCCTGCGGAGCGCAAGCTCGAATTGTTCAACGGCGAGTGGGGTGGCGATATCGACCACGTGTTCGCCGAATTCGCCTATTGATCCGGCGACGTAACCGGATTCGTCCAAGCTGCATCTCAGTCTCCAGGCGCGCGCCGGATCATGACTTCCGGCGCACGCAGCCACGCCGCGTCTGTGCAACAAGACCGGATTCGCCCCTCGTTTCCCCGGAGCAGCCATGTCCCTGCGTCGCCTGATGCCGTTCGTTTTGTCCGCGAGCGCGATGCTCGCGTCCGCGCCCGCGCTCGCCGGCACCAAGCTGCTGCGCTTTCCGGACGTCTGCGGCGGCCATGTGGTTTTCACTTACGCCGGCGACCTGTGGACCGCTTCGACCGAAGGCGGCACCGCAGCGCGACTGACCGCGGGTCCGGGCCTCGAGCAATCCGCGCGCTTTTCACCGGATTGCAGCCGCATCGCGTTCACCGGCGAGTACGGCGGCGACGATCAGGTCTATGTGATCGATGCCGGCGGTGGCGAGCCGAAGCAGCTGACGTTCTATCCCGCGCAAGGTCCGCTGCCGCAGCGCTGGGGTTTCGACAACCAGGTCTACGGCTGGACGCCGGACGGCAAGTCGATCCTGTTCCGCGGCTGGCGCGACTCGACCAGCATTTCGCAACCGCATCTTTACACCGTGTCCGTCGACGGCGGACTCCCGAGCGCGCTGCCGATGCCGACCGCCGGCGTCGGCCGCTATTCGCCGGACGGCAAGCAGATCGTGTATTCGCCGAAATATCGCGACTTCCGCACCTGGGATCGCTACGTCGGCGGCTGGGCGCAGGATCTCTATATTTACGACTTCGCCGCGAAGTCGGCCAAGAACATCACCAACGATCCGAACACGGATCGCGATCCGATCTGGATCGGCAATGGCATCTACTTCGTTGCCGACCGCACGGAGCATCTGAATCTCTACCGCTACGACACCGGCAGCGGCGAGACGAAACAGCTCACCGACTACAAGAACGCCGACGCGCGCTGGGCGAGCGGCGATGCGAAAGGCACGATCGCGTTCGAGGTCGACGGCGAATTGCACGTCTACGACACGACCGCGAATCAGGATCGCGCGCTCGACATCACCGTGCCCAGCGATCTCGTACGCACGCGCGCGGAAGAACGCAGCGTCAAGGACAAGATCGAAGATTTCGCGCTTTCAGGCAACGGCAAGCGCGCGTTGTTCACCGCGCGCGGCGAAATCTTCAGCGCGCCGCTCAAGGACGGCATCACGCTCGATCTCACGCACACGCCCGGCGCGCACGAACGCGAAGCGGCACTGGTCACCGGACGGCAAACGCATCGCGTACGTTTCCGACCAGAGCGGCGAAGAGGAGATCTGGGTGCGCGACGCCGACGGCACCAATGCGCATCAGCTCACCAGCGAAGTCATGGGACGGCTCTATGCACCGCGCTGGTCGCCGGACGGCGCACGCATCGCGTTCATAGACAACGAGAGCCGCCTGCGGATTGTCGCTGCGGCCGGGGGCGGCCCCGCACCGGTGATCGCCGATGATCCCGGCCAGTCACGACGCGACTACGCATGGTCGCCGGGCGGCCACTATCTCGCCTATTCGATCACCGACAAGGACACGCAACTCGCGCAGCTCTACGTGCGCGATCTCGCCGACGGCAAGAGCGTGCACATCGGCGATGCGAAGTTCGATGCCTATGCGCCGACGTTCTCTCCCGACGGCAAATACCTCTACTTCCTCGGCGACCGCGAGTGGGGACCGCAGTTGTCGAACATCGAGTGGAACTTCGCGGCCAACCGCAACACCGGAATCTTCGCGCTGACGATGCGCAAGGGCATCGACAATCCGTTCGCGCCGCGCAACGACAGCTCGTCGAAGCAAGACAAGAAAGACGAGGAAGCCGACAAGAAGAAAGACGACGGCGACAAGAAGGAAAAGCCCAAACCGGCCAGCGAGATCGACGATCGCATCGACTTCGACGGTATCGAAAAGCGCCTGGTGCGCGCGCCGATCGACCCGGACAATGTGCAATGGGTCGGCGTCACCGGCAAGGCGCTTCTGTACATCGTCACCGATGGTCAGTACTACGACCGCGAGGGTGCATTCAAGCCCAAGCTCAAGAAGTGGTCGTTCGAGGAACGCAAGAGCGAAGACGTGTTCGAGGGCGTCGACGACGTGTCGCTCGCCGGCGACGGCAACACCGTCATGATCCGGAACGACAAGGCGTACAAATACATCGACCTCACCGCGAGCAAACCGGAAGCGAAGGACGTTTCCACCGACGGGCTTTACGCGCTGGTCGATCCCAAAGCCGAATACGCCGAAGTGTTCCGCGAAGTCTGGCGTCGCTATCGCGATCATTTCTACGTGACCAACATGCACGGTTACGACTGGACCGCGTTGCGCGCGAAGTATGAACCGCTGCTCGCGTATGTCGGCGACCGCAGCGATCTCAACTACGTGCTCGGACAGATGGTCGCCGAGCTCTCGATCGGCCACGCGTATGTCAGCGGCGGCGATCTCGGCTTACCGGCCAAACCGCACGTCGGCTTGATCGGCGCGCGTTTCGAGCTTGATGCGGCCAGCGGCCGCTATCGCATCGCGCACATCCTGCCCGGCGAGAACGACGAGGAACGCTATCGCTCGCCGCTGACCGAAGTCGGCGTCGACGTGCACGAAGGCGACTACGTGCTGGCAATCAACGGCCAGCCGCTCGAAGCGAAGGACAACCCATACCGCTTGCTGCGCACGGCCCCGGGCCAGCTCGTGCAGCTGACGGTCAACACGCATGCGTCGACCGACGGTGCGCGCACGGTGCTGTTCAAGCCGATCGACAGCGAAGAGCCGCTCGTCTATTTCTCGTGGGTCAAGCACAACCGCGAATACGTCGAGAAGGCGAGCAACGGCGAGATCGGCTATCTGCATATCCCGGACATGGGCGGCGATGGCATCCGCGAATTCATCAAGTGGTTCTATCCGCAGCTGCGCAAAGCAGGTCTCGTCGTCGACGTGCGCGACAACGGCGGCGGCAATGTGTCGGCGATGATCATCGAGCGCCTGTCGCGCAAGCTGCTCGGGCTGGAATACGGACGCGGATCGGAAATCACCGGCACTTATCCGCAGCAGACGTTCCTCGGTCATCTCGCGGCGCTCTGCAACGGCACGACCGCATCGGACGGCGACATCTTCTCGTACATGTTCAAGCAGGCCAAGCTCGGTCCGCTGATCGGCACGCGCACCTGGGGCGGTGTCGTCGGCATCAACGGCTGGGGACCTGCGATCGACGGCGGCGAGATCTTCGTGCCGCAGTTCGCGACGGCGAACACCGAAGGGCAGTACGTCATCGAAGGTCATGGTGTCGATCCCGACATCGTCGTCGCAGAAGATGTCTCGGCCGAGCTCGCCGGCAAGGATCCGCAGCTCGACCGTGCGATCGAGGAATTGCACAAGGCGATTCAGGCCGAGCCCGTCAAGTTGCCGCCGCCGCCGCCGAGCCCGGTCAAGGCGCCCGCGGACATGCGTGCGGCCGGCGTGTCGGGTTAGAGCGGCTCTTATTGCGCAAGCCGTTCGTGCTTCGATATCCCGGCACGAACGGCGTGTCGGCAAGGTGGGCCTTGGCCCACCCTAAGCGGCGCGCACATCGCGCAGCGTCCAGTGCCTGCCGATCAGAAGATCGAGCCGGTGCTTGAGGATCACGTGCGGCAGCGACGTGACGACCTGAACGTCCGTATGCAGATCGTGTTGCTCCGCGGCGACCGTCGCGCCCGGATCGCTCGCGCCGAGCGCGGGATCGATCGCATCGGGATCGGGCTGCATGTTTCTCCAGCGCTGCCACAGCGATGGCGTGCGAAGCGCATCCTGCAGCAGGCTTGCAAAACTTTCGGGCGATCCGCCAGGGAACGACAGCTCGTGCGATTCGCCGCGGGCCTTGGGCAGATCGTCGATCGATAGAAAATAGCGCTGCGTGCTCATCAAAATATCCGGCTGGGCGATGAGGAAATTCTAGCAGGCCGCGTCTCGTTGCGACGTCGGCGCGATCCAGGCGATCGCCGCCGCAAGTGTCGAGGCGAGACAGCTCCAGCCGAGGTAGCGCAGTTCCGCCGGCACCAGCACGATCAGCGGCAACAGATAAAGCCACGCGCTCGCAAGCAAGACGAGCGCAACGGCGCCGGCCATTTCGCGGCGACGTCGCCACGCCGCCGGCGTCGCAAGAAATCCGAGCACGAGATACGGCCAGCCGGCGAGCAGCCACGTACGACTCAACAAGGCCGCGCCGCGCATCAGAGCCTGGTGCAACGACGACGTGTTGCGCGCGACCGGCGGATTGTCGCGGTACTGGAACTCTCCATCGACATAGATCAACTCGCGCGGCCACGACGGATCGTGCACTCCGAGCAGCGCGATGGCCTGACGCGCGTGGTGTGCGAGCCAGGCGCCGGGATGTGCGCGAATGCCGTCGAGCCACGCTTGTCGCAACGTGGCGAGCTGCTCCGGCGTGTAGTCGCTCATGAACGGATCGCGCATGCCGTGCTGCGTGTTCTGCAGCATCGGCACGATGCTCCAGTCGCGAAACGCGCCGGCGAGTTCGGCAACGTCGAGCCCCGGGCCGATCATGAAAGGCGGCAGCAGCATCTCGCCGCTGGCGATCGACAGCGCTGCGAGATCCCATTCGGCTGCGGCCGGCCACAACGGAACGCGTCGTTGCACACGCGAATTGATCGCCGCCGTGCCGAGGAAGAACAACATGCACACCGCGGCCGCGATGAGCACGATGCGCGGGCGTGACGCGTTCCGTCCGAACGCGAGACACGCAGCCCATGCAGCGAACGGCACCACTGCCGGCAGCGCGTTGTAGCGCACGGATGCGGCGTAGAACAGCGCTGGCAGCGCGGCGAGAATCCATCCGCGTCGTCGCGTCGCGTGCGCGCGCGCAAGTGCGCCGGCCGCGAAGAGCAGCGCGGAGAACATGCCGACATCGGTCCACACGTGGCCGCGCAGGAGCCACGGCACCGGCGCGAAGGCGCCGATGACCATTATGGCGGTTGCGCGCGACCGACTCGCGCGCAACGCATTCGCCAGCAGCGCGAGACCGCTCCAGAACAGTGCGAGATGCAGCGCGAAGACGAGACCCGGTCCTTCGAGCAGCGCATCGCACGCGCGCCAGACGAAGATGAACATTGGCGGCGCAATATCCGTCGTTGCGCCTCCGCGCGCCTGCCACCACGCATACGCAGAGTCGAACGACATCTGGCCCGGCCAATAGGCCGCGGCATCGAAAGCGAAACCCGCGATGGCGATGAGCCAGGGCAGCGCGCGCGCCGGCCGGCCCGTCGTACGACTGGCATGCTCGACGATCAAAGCGTCTGCGCCGCCTGCGACAAGGCGTCGAAGCCGGTGTCACCGGTTGCCTCCCGCGCATGCGCAATCACGCCCAACAGCGGTGCATCGATGCGGGCGCGCAGCGTATCGATATTCGCGTCCGCGCTCGCCATCGCGGGATCGATGCAGTTGGCGATCCAGCCGGCGAGTGCGCAGCCGTCGGCGAGGATCGCGCGCACGCTGATGAGCGCGTGGTTGATGCAACCGAGGCGAAGGCCGACGACGAGGACGACAGGAAGTCCCAGCGCGCGCACGAGATCTGCCTGCATCAGCGTCGCGGATAACGGAACCGCCCAGCCGCCGACGCCCTCGGCGACGACGCGATCGGCCATCGAGGCGAGTTGCCGATAGGCGCCGACGACGGGGCCGAGCGTGATCTCGATGCCCGCATCGCGGGCCGCCAGATGCGGAGCGATCGCCAGCGGCAGCGCGAACGGATTGCACAGTGCGTACGGCGGCGGCGGCTCGCTCGCGGCGATCAGCGCATCGGCATCTTCATTTCGCGGGCCGTCGGGCGTTGCGCGACACCCGCTGGCGATGGGCTTCATGCCGATCGCGCGACGCCCGCGTGCGCGGTGCGCGAGTAGGAGCATGGCGCTCGCATGGGTCTTGCCGATGCCGGTATCGGTGCCGGTCACGAAGACGCCCTGCGGGTTCAACGCGTGCTCTCCGCGATCGCATTCGCGGCGAGCCGTGCGCGCTCGCGGTGCGCCAATACGCGGAACGCGACGTAGACGAGCAGATAGAGAAGCCCCGGCACGGAATCGAGCGGCATGCTCTCGCCCTGGCCCATCGGCAGCACCAGCCCAAGCAGCGTAGACGCGAGTGCGATGACGATGACTGCGCACCAACGCGTGCACAACGTCTCGGTGCGGGTGCGCTCGCTCGTCGAAAGCCCGAGCGCGTCGGCGAGCGAGAGCGCGTGCCGGTGCAGGAGCAGGAAGATCGCCGCGGTCGCCGCGTAGCCGACGCCGAACACGACATACAACGCGCGAAGATCGGCAACGCTGGCGATTCCGATCGGCGCTTCGGCGAGGATGCCGCCGCTCATGCTGGCCAGTGTCAGCTCAGCGACCATGCGCAGCGGATAGACGTAGACCAGCACGATGAACACGAGCGCGAGGCTGAGGCGTGTGGCGTACGCATCCTCGATACCGTAGTGGCGCGACCAGTTGCGATGCGATTGCCAGAACCGCGCGATGACGAAGAAACTTGCCGCGAATGCCGGCACGCCGCGCATTGCCCGAACGAGCTCACCGATCGATGCCGGCACGTGGCCGATCGCGATCACGAGCAGGGTGACCGCAAACGCGAACGCCGCATCGACGAATGCGTCCACGCGCGTCGGCTGGGCGCCGCGGATGCGAAAACCGTTGTCGTCCAGCGTCGTTGTGGGCGTCATCGCGGGATTCCCGGCCGGCCGAAGTATGCCAGCGGCGGCACTGTCGCGGGCTGGGCGTACAATACGCCGTCTGCCAAGATCGAGATCGGGATGTTCGTTGCTACAGCACCGCTTGCTAGCACCAAGGCCGGGGTTTACGCCGAGCTCGCCGAGCAGGCGCGTGGTCTCCTGGCCGGCGAGAGTGACCGCATCGCCAATGCGGCGAACTTCGCCGCGCTGATCTGGCACGCGCTGCCGGCGATCAATTGGTGCGGTTTCTACTTTTTCGACGGGACCGAGCTCGTGGTCGGACCGTTCCAGGGCAAACCGGCGTGCGTGCGGATCGCGATTGGCAAAGGCGTCTGCGGCACCGCGGCGGCGACGCGCGAAACGCAAGTGGTGAAGGATGTGTTCGCGTTCCCCGGCCATATCGCCTGCGACACCGCGTCGCGATCCGAAATCGTGGTGCCGTTGATCGACGGCGATCGTCTGCTCGGCGTGTGGGATGTCGACAGCCCCGAAGTTGCGCGCTTCGACGGCGAAGATCGTGCGGGAATGCAACGGCTGTGTGCGATATTCATGGAGTCATTGCGCGGCGGGTAAACGGGGGAGTGCGATGAGCAGCAAGATCCGCAATGTGGGGCCGAAGTCCGCGGCCTGGCTGCGCCAGGTCGGCGTGCGCTCGACCGAAGATCTGACGCGCATCGGTCCGGTCGAAGCATTCCTCAAGGTCAAGCGCGCGGGATTTCGGCCGAGCCTCAACCTTCTTTATGCGATGGCCGGTGCGATGGCCGATTGCCATTGGGCGGAGCTGCCCGAGGAACGCAAACAGGAATTGCTGGCCGCGCTCGAAGCCGCCGAATCGGCCAATCCGATCCGCACGCGTTGGGAAAAAGCCGCGGCCGCAAGCGAGCGCGCGTCGAGCAACGGTGGGCAAGACGCGGAGGCCCACGGCGATGCGGACGCTGGCGCAGGCAATCTGCTCGACGATGCCGAGAGCGACGCCGATTCGACTGCCGCCGGCGATACGGACAACGGCGTAAGCCGCTTCGAATGAATCGCCGCTACGGCCGCACGACGGCGTAGTTGCGCGCATCTTCGTGCCATTCCGGCGCGGCATCGATTGCCGGCAGCACTTCGAGCGGCGAATCGACCAATGTCCACATCGCCAGATGCTGCGGATTCATGAAGCGCTGCTCGATCATGCGTTGGAGAAAACTCTGCAGCGGCGCATAGAAACCCGCCGTGTTTACCAGCACGATCGGATTGAAATAGAGGCCGAGACGTTTCAGTGTCAATGCTTCGAACAATTCCTCGAGCGTGCCGCAACCGCCGGGTAGCGCGACGACCGCGTCGGAGCCGGCCAGCAGCCGGTGCTTGCGCTCGCGCATGTCCTCGACGACTTCGAGGCTGGCGAGTCCCGGATGCTGCCATTCGACTTCGGTCATGAAGCGCGGAATCACACCGATGACGTTACCGCCGGCCGCCAGCGCACCGTTCGCGAGTGATCCCATGAGACCGACCGCACCGCCGCCATAGACGATCGTGCAGCCCGCTTCGGCGAGCACGCGGCCGAGCGTCTGCGCGGCATCGTGGTAGATGCGATCGCAGTGTTCGCTGGAAGCGCAGTACACGCAGATGCGCAAGATCGCAGTTCCGTTCGAAGAGCAGCCACATGGATCGGGCCGAGTCGATAGCTTGCCCTCGTACGTCGCAGAAAAAAAGTAGCGACGGAATTGCGATCTGCAGCGAGCGATCGAAACGCGTCGACACCCGCGAAGGGCCAGGCAGGATGGATCGCCGCGCTCGTTTTCCGCGAGGCGACCGCGCCGCTTCGGCTTCGTTGAAACGTCCTGCATCCGCTCCACGAGTTGAACGCGCTCCGTCAATGCCTGGGCGAAATGGCCCGGGCTTTCGATGACCGAGAGCAGGTTGCTCGGGAAACGAGCGTGTCGTGATGGTCGGGCCCCGTCGCGGCGAGGGCGATCTGATCGGCGCGCCGGAAAGCAGTCTCGCCGGCAGCGAGATCGTCATTGTAGCTATACGGGTTGCCGAGATCGTTATAGATGTCCAGCCCGGCACAGACAGCAGCCTTGCCGGTTTGAAACGGACCCGGCCTCCCGCCGCGTCCGTTTCAATGCGTACGGGAACACCAACGAGCGGCGCGACTGCAGCGCGCCACAGCGCCGGCCCGAGTTCAGGCGCACACGCGCACAATGCGCTTCGCCGCATCCGTTCGGCGCCGCCTTTTTTCACCATGCGAAATCTGCACATCGGTTCGAGGAATGCCGCTCGCGCGGCACGACGCAACAGAGTTGATTCATTCATCCTCGTGTTTGCTACGTTGATGTTTGCCGTTGCCGCGAAGGCGTCGCCTGCGCCCGCAAGCGCGGACAACACCGCCGAGCTTCCGACTGTCGTCGTCAGCGGCGAGCAGCCCGGGCCGGGACTCTGGAAAGTCACGTCGGGCGATCACGTGTTGTGGATTCTCGGCACGCTGTCGCCGCTGCCGAAAAACATGCATTGGCGGTCGCGCGAAGTCGAAGATGCGATTGCGAGCGCACAGTCGGTGCTCGATCCGCCGCGCATCAAAGTGGATGCCAATATCGGATTCTTCGGCAAGCTGCGCCTGCTGCCCACGTTGGTCGGCGTGCGCGACAATCCCGATCACGCAACGCTGCAACAAGTCGTGCCGCCCGATCTCTACACGCGCTGGATCGCGCTGAAGACGAAATATTTCGGCGCCGGGCGCGGCAGGAATATCGAAACGTGGCGTCCGATTTTCGCCGCGATCGAGCTCTGGAACGAGGCGATCCGCAAAACCGGGCTGACGCGCTCAGATATCACTGGCGACGTCGTGCGCGACGCCGCCAAGCGCGCGAAGGCCGAGACCGTCGCACCGGAATACACGGTGCAGGTCGAGGATGCCCGCGCCGCCGTCAAGGAGTTCAAGCAAGGTGCGATGGACGATCTCGATTGTTTTCGCAAGACGCTCGATCGCATCGACGGCGATCTCGACGCGATGGCCGGCCGCGCCAACGCGTGGGCAACCGGCGACATCGACGCATTGCGCACGCTCCCGGACAGCGATCAGCGCGAAGCGTGCATCGCGGCGGTCACCGGCACCGATCTCGCGCGCGAGCGCGGCATCGCCGACCTTCCCGAGCGCATGCAAAACGCTTGGCTCGATGCAGCATCGGCGGCGCTTGCGAAGAACCAGGTCACGTTCGCGCGGTTGCCGATCGGCGATCTGCTCGCGAAGGACGGCTATCTGGCGAAACTCAAGGCGAGAGGTTACGTGGTCGAATCGCCTGACGAGATCGTCGAGTAATCGCGCATCCATGGCAGCGCCGCTGTTTGCGCGATCAGTGCGCGGGCCGTTGCCAGTGGCTGAGATCGCGTCCGATGAGCGCTGACAGCCGATCCACGTCAGCCCTGCACGATTGACGCAATGCTTCGTCACGCGGGTCCACACGCTTGACGCCGCGTTCGGTGCGTCGCAACAGGCCAAGAATGCGGCGCCGCGCTTCGTAGGGCAGCAGCATTTGAGTCAGGCGCTTGATGCTCGCGCGCGCGTAGACGCGCGTGACGAAACGTTCCAGCCGACCGTGGCGCGGAGTCTCGTTGTAGACGCGGAATTCATCGAGTACCGGTTCGGTGAGACCGAGGAATTCGAGGATGCCGCGCAGCGTTTCTTCCGGTGCGGCGGCCATGTCTTCGAGCAGCACGATCTTGACCGCGTCGCGTCCGAACGCGCGCAGATAGCGTTCGACCTGCGGCGCGAAGCGGCTGATCGCGAAGTAGTCGAGGCATTTGGGCACGCCGGTCTTCGGCGGAATGCGCAAGCCGTTGCGACGGTCCGCGCTGGCCGCCACGGCTTCGTGAAAATCGAGAATATCTTCGTGGCCGTGGCGCACGAGCTCGTTGTGATACGAATGCATCATGTCGACCGGCGGTCGCAGCATCACCAGAATGCGGGCGTCGGGGCTGACCTGCCTGATGCTTCCCGGCGCGACTTCCGAAATCAGGTAGTTGGTCGATGCATCGCCGCGCCAGACCGCATCCTCGCTGCCGCGATAGAGCGCAAGGTATTCGTCCCGGTCCTTGATCGAGTATCGCGCGGTGATTTCGAGCTCGGGGCAAAAATGGCTCGGTTCCTTGGCGCGCCCAAGCGTGTCCTGATGGTGTGGAAAGAAGATCTGTCGGCTGGCGGCGCAGATACTCGTACAGCGACGTGGTGCCGCACTTCGGCGCGCCGACGATGAAGAGATTGGGGATCGCGACCGTCATGTCGCGTTCCCGGCGCTGGTGGGATCGAGTGGGCCGTGCTCGCCAGTTGCTTCCAAATGGATTCGCGCGACGTTCGTCGTCAAAGCCGCTTCGCTCGGGCAAGTCGGCCAGGTCAAGCGGATGCCTATTCGACCGTCACCGATTTCGCCAGATTGCGCGGCTGATCGACATCCGTTCCGCGCAGGACTGCGACGTGATACGCAAGCATCTGCAACGGCACCGTGAACACCGCCGGGGCGATCAGGTTGCCGCCGGAGGCGACACGGATCACCGCGCCGCGCTCGCCGTCCTGGCTGATCGGCACGTCGGTATCGGCGAACACGAACAGCTCGCCGCCGCGCGCGCGTACTTCTTCGAGATTGGATTTGAGCTTTTCCAGCAGCTGATTGTTCGGCGCGACGGCGATGACCGGCATGTCGTTGTCGACCAGCGCGAGCGGACCGTGTTTCAACTCGCCGGCCGGATACGCTTCGGCGTGGATGTACGAAATTTCCTTGAGCTTCAGTGCGCCTTCGAGCGCGACCGGATAATGCACGCCGCGGCCGAGAAACAGCGCGTGGTGCTTCGGCACGAAACGCTCGGCGAGCTTGGCGATGGCAGGTTCCAGCGCCAGCACTTCGCCGATCACGCGCGGCAACGTCGAAAGCTCGTTGACCAGCCGCGCATACTTGGCGGGCCCGAGTCCGTTCAAACGCGCGAGCTCGAGCACGAGCAGCGCCAGCGCCGCGAGTTGCGTCGTGAACGCCTTGGTGGAGGCCACGCCGATCTCGGGTCCCGCGCGTGTCATCAGCACGAGATCCGATTCGCGCACCAGACTCGACTCAGGCACGTTGCAGATCGCGAGCGAACCGAGATATCCGTGCTGACGTCCGTCGCGCAGCGCAGCCAGCGTGTCGGCGGTTTCACCGGATTGCGAGACCGCGAGGAACAGCGTGCCTTCCTGAACCACCGCACGGCGATAGCGGTACTCGCTGGCGACTTCGACGCTGCACGGAATGCCCGCGATGCCTTCGAACCAGTAGCGCGCGACGAGACCCGCGTGATAGCTCGTGCCGCAGGCGACGATTTGCACGTTGCGCACGCGCGAGAGCAGCGTGTCCGAATCGACGCCGAAAATGTTCGGCAATACGCGTTCGCCGGCGATGCGACCTTCGAGCGTGTCGGCGATCGCGCGCGACTGCTCGTGGATTTCCTTGAGCATGTAATGGCGGTATTCGCCGCGCTCGACCGCATCGGCAGTCAACTCGCTGCGACGCACCGGCCGCTCGACCGGGCTTCCGTCGGCGGTGTAGACGCGCAGGCCGTCGCGCGTGATCTCGGCGACATCGCCTTCTTCAAGGTACGTGAAGTGGCTGGTCTCCTTGATCAGCGCCTGCACGTCGGAGCCGAGAAAGTTCTCGTTCGTGCCGATGCCTGCGACGAGCGGACTGCCGCGCCGCGCACCGACGACATGGCCCGGCTGGTCGCGGCTCATGACGGCGATCGCGTACGCACCGTGCAGGCGCTGCGTCGCCTGGATCACGGCATGAAGGAGGTCGGCGCCTTCATCCATCGCCCGATGAACGAGGTGCGCGATGACTTCGGTATCGGTATCGGAGTCAAAGCGGTAGCCGTGCGCCTTCAGCTCCTCGCGGAGTTCGGCGTGGTTTTCGATGATGCCGTTGTGGACGACCGCGACGCGGTCGTCCGAAACATGCGGGTGCGCATTGACCGTGTTCGGAACGCCGTGGGTGGCCCAGCGCGTGTGCGCGATGCCGGTAAATCCTGCGATCGGGGCACTTTCGTACAAGTTTTCAAGCTCTTTCACCTTGCCGGCGGCGCGCACACGCGCCAGGCTGTCATCGTCCTTGAGGACGGCAATGCCGGCCGAGTCGTAGCCGCGGTACTCCAACGCCTTGAGACCCGAGATGAGGATAGGTACCACATCCCGCCGACAGGCAGCGGCAACGATTCCGCACATCTTTCATATCCTTGGACGATGCTGCACGAAGGCCGCCGGACTGCCGCGCGCCTCGTGGGCCGGGCTGGCGGCCTCATTTGAACGTTCGATGCGAACAATACCCGCTAAGACCCACAATGATAACGCGTTCACGCTACGCTACCCGTGGAATTTCTCACATCGCCTACACACGGAGTTGGCAAAAATCCGTGTCCCTACCTGTTCCCCGGCTTTCCTGGCGATTGCTCGGCTCGGAACGTCTTTTAAATGGCGCGCGCCTTGCATGGGTCAGACTCCGACTCCACCGATCGCAGGCTACGAGCCTCCGGCCGAGAGAAAGCTACTCTCTGATCCGGTCGGATTCGTGTCCGTTCGGAAGACCCTGGGGGGAGGGATGCTGAGATTTTTGCGACACCAGGCGCGCAACTGGCTGCTGGTGCTTGGCGTCGGTGAATTCTCGTTGCTGGTGATCGCGTTTTGTCTCGCGGCATTCATCCGCTCTTTGGTCGGACCCGCCGACCTGCTCGATGAGCTCTACGCTCACTTGCTGCCGCGCGCGCTTGCGTTCGCTGCCATCCTCGTTTTCGGCCTCGCGGCGCTCGGCTTGTACCAGGTCCATCTTCGCGACTCCTGGTTCGGCATGCTGACGCGCGAGATCGTCGGCTTCGCCCTCGGCAGCGGCATCCTCGTCATCTTCTATTACGTGGTCCCGCAGTTCCGCATCGGTCGCGGCGTGCTCGGCATCGCACTGCTGCTCGGCTTCGTGTTCGTCGCTTCGTTTCGCATCGGGTTCATGCGCACCGTCGACGCCGAAGCGATGCGGCGGCGCATTCTGGTGCTCGGAGTCGGATCGCGCGCGCTTCTGATCCTGCAGCGCATGCGCCGGCGAGCCGACCGTCGCGGTTTCGCGGTCGTCGGTTTCGCTGCGTTGGGCGATTCGGAAGTCAAAGTGCCGCCCGAGCAAGTCGTCGAGATCCAGGAGCCGCTGGATGCATGGGCCGACAGAAATCAGATCAACGAGATCGTGGTCGGCCCGGACGAGCGCCGCGGCGGCCTGCCGATGGAAGAGCTGCTGCGCTGCAAGCAATCCGGCATCGAGATCACCGAACTCGTGACGTTCTTCGAGCGCGAGTCGGGCAAGGTGAAACTGTCGCTCGCCGAACCGTCCTGGCTCGTGTACTCGCGCGGTTTCGACACGACGCCGCTGCGCAGGATGTCCAAACGCTGTTTCGACCTCGCCGCAGCTTCGGCGCTCATGCTGGTGACATGGCCGCTGATGCTGCTGGTCGCGCTCGCGATCCGCATCGAATCGGGCAAGGGCCAGCCGATCCTCTACCGGCAGGAACGCGTCGGCGAGCGCAATCGCGCGTTCAATCTCATCAAGTTCCGCAGCATGCGCACCGATGCGGAGCGCGACGGCATCGCGCGCTGGGCGACCAAGAGCGACGATCGCGTCACGCGCGTCGGTCGCGTGATTCGGCGCATTCGTCTCGATGAATTGCCGCAGCTCTGGAACATTCTGCGCGGCGACATGAGCGTGATCGGCCCGCGGCCCGAGCGGCCGCAATTCGTGGCCGACCTCGCCGAAAAGATCCGCTATTACAACCTGCGCCATTGCGTAAAGCCCGGGCTCGCCGGCTGGGCGCAGTTGCGTTATCCGTACGGAGCATCCCAGGAGGATGCCGAAGAAAAACTCAAGTACGACTTGTTCTACGTCAAGAACAACAATCTCTTGTTCGATATCTTGATCTTGATTCAGACGTTCGAGGTCGTGCTGTTCGGCCGCGGCGTGCGCTGACGTTGTGACGATCGATGTTTATTCGCTCGCCTTGCTCGGCGGCCGCGGGCTGCCGACGTGCAGCCGGCGCAGTGGGGAGCTGTACCAGTTGCTGACATGGCCATGTTCGAAGTCGATCCAGGAAGGTCCGTAGTCCCAGTGGTCTCCGCTCGTCATGAACGGCGGGCCTTCGAGCGCGCGTACCGAAACCTCGTCCATGCCGACTTCGATGTGCGCTTGCGCATCGCGCGACCAGGTGTCGGTCGTACCGCCGCGCGCACGATCGGCGACCGCGGGTGTGCGCGAGGCATCATGGTTCGATACGGAAATACGTGCCTGAACGATGTTGTCGGCCGTGGGCGGTGCGCTGCCGCTCGGGTCGTCGCTGGCGGCCAGCCAGACCAGAAGGCCGACACCCATCAGGGCGAAGACCAGCCCCGTTCGGCTAAGACGCGCGGGCGCACGCGTCGATATGGCGGCTGGCGCCGGCGCGTGTACCCAGGACGCCTGCGTGCGCACATGCGCGACAGTGCCCGGCAGGCGCCCGTAGCGGCGATAGAAGCGCATCGCGGCGACGTAGGTTGCATTCAGTTCTTGCAGAAGATCGACGGCCCGCGGGTCCGATCCCTCGCGCTGGCGATCCGGATGCAGCTCGGAGACGCAATGCCGATACGCGCTCCTGAGCATTTCCGGCTTGCAGTCGGGCTGCACGCCGATCAGCTCATAAAACGCAAGAAAATCGAGTTTTCCGCTCATGTCTGTTCGCGGCGATTCGGCATCGGCATGGTCGATGCAAAGCATGCGCCAGCGGGGCTAAAATGTGAATTGCCCCGCATAAAGACTTCAGGGCAGCGTGCTAGCCGGGGGACGGCCGCCCGCGCGGACATTCGGAAAATGCCTCGCGCGAGAGCACGCCGGTACGGTTCAGTGGTACGCGCGTCCATCGGGGGAATTCCAAAGTGACAGAGGCCCAGGCGGCAACACAGCCGATGGACTCGGCGACCGAGGCGGCATCGCCGTGGGTGGTGCGCGCGCCGCATATCAGTGCGCGCGATTTCGTCGAGAATCATCTGAAGCCGCGCCGGCCGCTCGTGCTGACCAATGCGCTGGGCGACTGGCCGGCACTCGGCAAGTTCACGCCGGACTACTTCCGGCGCGAATTCGCCGAACGTCCGGTGCGGATTCGCGGCCGCAATTACCGCCTCGGCGAAGTCATCGCGATGCAACAGGCCTCGACCGCCGACAAACCCGCGCCGTATCCGTGCACGCTGTCCGACTGCGCAAAGCTCATTCCCGATGTTTCGCCGCGCTTGGCTCGCAGCATGCCGAATCGGCATACGAGCCCGTTCATGCCCAAGCACGTGTTCGACCTGGTCAACCACGTCGAGATCTTCTTCGGCGGTCCAGGCGGCGAATTTCCTTATCTGCATTACGACATGCTGCGCATGCATGCGTGGATCGCGCAGGTGTACGGCGAAAAGGAATTCACGCTGTACGAGCGCGGGCAGGAACATCTCCTCTACGTGAACGGCGAGCGGCCGTGGACGTCGACGGTCGAGGACCTGCACGATCGCGAACGCTATCCGCTGCTGCACACCGCGCGTCGTCACACGGTGCGCGTGCGTCAGGGCGAAGCGTTGTTCATTCCGTGCGGCACGTGGCACACCGCGCGCTGCCTGACGATGAACATCACGGTCGCATTCGATCAGCTCGAGGCGACGAACTGGCGCGAGTTCATCGGCGATGTCGTCGTCGAGGAAAAACGCAACGGTCACGCCGGGCGCGGCGCGCTGCTGCGCGCCTACATGGGCCTGCTGGGCCCGTTGATGTCGCTGACCGAGCGTTTCGGTGCGAATCGCAGGACCGATTGGGGCATGCGCAACACGGGAACCGCCGCTTCGTTGCACGAGCGCGCGGCGAAGCAAGGCGGAGGCGGAGCACGTCCATGAACAGCCAGCTCGCGATCGACGCGACTATTCCGCAAACCGATCAGACGTCGTGGGTCGATCGCCGCAGCGGCCTGTCCTGCGACGAATTCGTCACTCAATACCGCGATCCGCGCAAACCGCTCGTGTTCACCGACGCGGCGCGCGCATGGCCGTTGTACGGCCACGCGACGCCGGACGAAATCTGCCGGCGTTACGGCGATCATGTCGTGCGCGTGCGCGGTCACGATTACCGTTTGCGTGAGCTGATCGATCTGCTCAGCGCATCGACGGTCGAAAAGCCCGGCCCATATCCGTGCAAGTTCGAAATCGCGAAGTCATTTCGCGAGCTCGTGCCCGAAGTCACGCCGCGTTTCGAGTACAGCCTGCCGGATCGCCAGGCCAATCCGCTGGTGCCGCAGTCGCTGTTTTCCGGCGTCAACAACCTAGAGATCTTTTTCGGTGGCCCGGGCGGCGAATTTCCTTACCTGCACTACGACGTGATGCGCCTGCACGCGTGGATTACGCAATTGCACGGCGACAAGGAATTCACGCTGTATGCGCCGGACCAGGAACACCTCCTGTACGTGAATCCGGACATGCCGTGGCAGTCCAGCATCCGCAATCATCATCATCCGGATTACGAGCGTTATCCGCTGTTTCGCCAGGCCAAGCGCCAGAGCGTCGTGCTCCACGCCGGCGACACGCTGTTCCTGCCGTGCGGCTGGTGGCATACCGCGCGCAGTCTCAATATGACCATCTCGGTCGCATTCGATTCGCTCGGTCCCGATAACTGGCGCGATTTCATCGGTGATGTCAGCGCCGAGAACCGGCGCATCGGCAAATCGTTCAAGGCGCTTGCGCTCGGCGTGTATCTCCGTTCGATCGGACCGCTGCTGTCGCTCGTCGAGGCCTTCGGCGCCAACAAACCCACGCGGTGGGGCCAACGGTGAAACACTCGATCGCCGCCTCCGCCGTACGGACGGCAGCACCGCCGTCGCTGCTGGATGCGTTCCTCGCGCATGCGCGAGCGACGCCGCGCACAGAGGCCATCCGTGACGGCGGGCGAGTGCTCGATTACGGCGCGTTGGCCGATCGCGTCGCTGCGATCACGCATGCGTTGCGCGCGGCCGGCGTGCGACGCGACGACATCGTCGCCATCGCGAGCGAACGCACGCCGGACACGATCGCGACGTTGCTGGCGATCGTCGGATGCGGCGCGGCTTACCTGCCGATCGATCTCGATTTTCCGCCCGCGCGCATCGCCGTGATTCTCGGCGAGGCGCGTCCGCGCGCCGCCATCGGCAATGCCGCACTGCGAGCGCAACTGCCGGCCGCCGTGACGTGGGTCGATGGCACAAACATCGAAACGCGCGCTGCGGGCGCCTTCGATGAAGGTGAGTTCGCGTACGTCTTGTTCACGTCCGGCTCGACCGGTCAACCCAAAGGCGTCGCGATGCGTCGGGCCGCCGTCGCCTGGCTGGTCGATTGGCATCGCCATCATCCGCGGCTCGGCGAGGCCGCGCGCACTCTGCAGTTTGCGCCGCTCGGTTTCGATGTTTCGTTTCAGGAAATCTTCACGACGCTTTCGACCGGCGGCACGCTGGTGCTGCCGAGCGAAGCGGAGCGTCGCGATCCGTACGCGCTGCTCGCATTGCTCGAGCGCGAATCGATCGAGCGCCTCTATCTGCCTTACGTCGGACTGCAGGCGCTCGCGGAAGCCACGGCCGCCGGCGGTGAAATGCCGCGCGCGTTGCGCGACGTCGTCACCGCGGGCGAACAGCTGCGCATCACGCCGGCGATCCGCGCGTTGTTCGCTGCGTTGCCCGATGCGACGCTGCACAATCACTACGGCCCGACCGAGACGCACGTCGTGACGGCGCACGAGTTGTCCGGCAACTCGGCCTCGTGGCCCGACTTGCCGCCGATCGGCACGCCGCTGCCGCATGTGCGCGTGCGTCTCGTCGACGCGAATCTCGCGGACGTCGCGTCCGACGCCGAAGGCGAACTCTTGCTCGGCGGCGATTGCCTTGCCGCCGGCTACATCCATCGTCCGGAATTGACGGCCGAGCGTTTCGTCGAGCTCGACGGGACGCGCTGGTATCGCAGCGGCGACCGCGCACGACGCGACGCGACCGGCGTGCTCGACTATCTCGGTCGCATGGATGCGCAGGTCAAGATCGACGGTTTTCGCATCGAGCCGGCGGAAATCGAAAGCGTGCTGTGCCGCCATCCCGCGGTCAGCGAAGCAGTCGTGGTGGCTGCGGAGAACGCCGGCGGCCGACACCTCGTCGCGCACGTCGTACCGAAAGATCCGCGCATCGGCGAGCACACGCTCACCACGCTGCTGCGCAGCCACTGCGAGGCTATGCTCGCGCCGTATCTCGTGCCGCGCGCTTTTCAGTTGCACGCCGCGTTGCCGTTGACTGCGAGCGGCAAGATCGATCGGCGCGCGCTGGAACGCGGATTCGCCAACGCCGCGTTGCAGTGGCTCGATGGCGCGCCGTTGCAGCAGCAACTGCTGCATCTGTGGCAGCAGCTGCTCGGCGTGGACGACCTCGGCCTCGACGCGAACCTGTTCGAAAACGGCGCGCGCTCGCTGCTGGTCGTGCGCGCCTTGACGGAGCTGCGTCGTCACGGCCACGTGTTGAGTGCCGCGCAGATCTACGAGTCTGCGACGGTCGCCGCGCAGGCCGCATTGCTGCAGTCGGACAACGCGAACCACGCGGAGTCGTCGGGCGCCGAACGCACGCGCGGCGCAGCGCAACGCAAGGCTTTCGCGCGCTTCGGCGTGCACGGCGGAGGTCCGCGATGAACGGCGCTTCACGCGACGGCGTCGCGATCATCGGCATGGCCGGGCGCTTTCCGGGCGCGGCTTCGATCGACGAGCTGTGGTCGAACCTTCTCGCCGGCCGAGAGTGCATCACGCACTTCACGCCGGAACAATTGTCGTCGCTGATTCCGCCGGAGTTACGCACGCATCCGCGCTACGTGCCGGCGCGTGGCGTGATCGCCGACGTCGATCGATTCGATGCCGGCTTCTTTGGTGTTTCGGCACGCGAGGCGCAGCTGATCGATCCGCAGCAGCGCGTGATGCTCGAGTTGAGCTGGAACGCGCTCGAACATGCCGGCGTCGATCCGGCGCGTTTCGCGGGCAATGTCGGCGTTTACGCCGGAACGTCCAACAATGGCTATCGCAAGCTGATCGACCAGCGTCCGGACCTCGTCGCCGCGAGCGGCGAGTTTGCCGCGATGCTCGCCAACGAAAAGGACTACGTCGCAACACGCATCGCGCACAAGCTCGGCCTGCGTGGTCCGGCCATCAGTTTGTATACCGCCTGCTCGACATCGCTGGTCGCCGTCGCGCAAGCCTGGTACGCGTTGATGAGCTGGCAGTGCGATCTCGCGCTCGCCGGCGGCATCAATATCGTCGTGCCTCAGGAATCCGGTTACCTGCCGGCCGAAGGCGCCATCGAATCAGTCGACGGCCATTGCCGTCCGTTCGATGCAGAAGCGACCGGAACGGTGTTCTCGTCCGGCGCCGGCGTCGTCGTATTGAAGAGACTCGCCGATGCGATTGCCGACGGCGACACGATCTGGGCCGTGATTCGCGGCGTCGGCGTCAACAACGACGGCGCCGACAAGGCCAGCTTCGGCGCGCCGAGCGCACGCGGTCAGGCCGCGGCAATCCGTTTGGCGCTGGCGAGCGCCGATCTCGACGCCGACGCGATCGGCTACGTCGAAGCGCACGGCACCGGCACGCCACTCGGCGATCCAATCGAAATCGAAGGATTGACGCGCGCGTTCGCGTCCGGTCGGGAAGACAGCGGGCGCGCGAGCGCGCAGGCCTGCTGGCTCGGTTCGATCAAAGGCAATCTCGGCCATCTGGTCGCGGCGTCGGGCGTCACGGGACTCATCAAAGCGACGCTGGCGCTGCATCACGGCAAGATTCCGCCGAGCATCAACTATCGGACGCCAAATCCCGAGATCGATTTTTTGCATTCGCCGTTTCGTGTTGCCGATCGCGTCGTCGAATGGCCGCGCGACGATGTTCCGCGCCGCGCCGGCGTCAGCTCGTTCGGCGTCGGCGGCACCAACGCGCACGTGGTGCTCGAGGAAGCACCACCGCCGTCGGCGCCTTCGATGGCGCGCAGCGCTACGTTCCACGTGCTGCCGCTCTCGGCGCGCGACGAACAGGCGCTGCGTCGTCGCGCGAGCGAGCTCGCCGCGCACCTGGCGACCTGCAACGATACTGACCTGCCCGACATCGCCGCGACGCTCGCGCTCGGCCGCCAGGCGATGCCGATCCGCGGTGCGGTCGTCGCCGAAACCTGCAGCCAGGCGCGCGAACGACTCGCGCAAATCACGGCGGTGCGCTCCGGCACGCCGAAACTCGCGTTTCTCTTTCCGGGCCAAGGCTCGCAGCACGCCAACATGGCGCGCGAGCTGGTGGCGACCGAACCCGTGTTCCGCGCCGAGTTCGAGCGCGGTTGCGCGCTCGCGTCGGCGCATCTCGCGCGCGATCTGCGCACGCTGATCCTGCCGCCATCCGGCGATGAGGCGGCGGCCGACGCCGATCTCGCCGAAACGCGATACACGCAGCCGGCGCTATTCGTCGTCGAATACGCATTGGCAAAGTTGTGGGAAAGCTGGGGCGTCACGCCCGATGTGATGATCGGCCACAGCAGCGGCGAATACGTCGCCGCGACGCTGGCCGGTGTTTTCAGCTTCGAGGACGCAATCGCGATCGTCTGCGCTCGCGCGGCCGCGATGCAAGCGCAGCCGCATGGCGCGATGTTGGCGGTGCGTGCGGCGGCCGACACGGTGGCCGCGCGTTTATCGGACGGTGTCGCGCTCGCCGCTTCGAACGCGCCGGAGCTTTGCGTTGTTTCCGGCACCGACGTGGCGGTCGATGCGTTTGCCGCCGCGTTGCATGCGGAAGGCATCGCGAGCACGCGACTTCGCCTGAGCCACGCGTTTCATTCGTCATTGATGGAAGGCGCGCTCGCCCCGTTCGCGCGCGCGTTCAATGGCGTCAAGCTGAACCGACCGACGCGGCCGTTTCATTCCTGCGTCACCGGCGCGCCGATCAGCGCCGAGGACGCGATCGATCCGGCCTACTGGTGCCGCCAGTTGCGCCAGCCCGTGCGCTTCGCCGACGCGATCACAGATGCGCTCGCAAACGGTATTACGCTGTTCGTCGAGGCAGGACCGTCGCAGGCGTTGACGACGTTCGCGCGCATGCAGCTGGTGGGTCGTGGTCAGGCGGTTGCGTCGCTCGGCCCCGCCGGTCGACCCGGCCGCGATACGGAGCATCTGGCGGCGGCACTCGCAACGTGCTGGACTGTCGGACGCGAACCGGACTGGACGCGCTATCACGCCGGAAGGAAGGGCCGGCGTGTGCCGTTGCCGACGTATCCGTTCGGCGGCCAGCGCTACTGGATCGATTTGGAGCCTCGGATCGATGTCGGGCCGCCACGCGCGGCAGAAAGGGGAGAGGACCGCATCATGGGGAACGAGGTGGCCGGCGAGGCCGCAATGGCGAGGATTCCGGCGCGCGGAGATCGCCTGCGCGGCGAATTGCGCGCGCTCGTGGAACATCTGACCGGCGAAAACGTCGATGCCTCGCGGCACGGCGCAACGTTCCTCGAGCTCGGCTTTGATTCGTTGTCGCTGACTCAGGCCGCGCTCGAGCTCGAACGGCGCTACGCGCTGAAACTCAAGTTCCGTCGTCTGATGGAAGATGTCGACACGATCGATCGTCTGGCCGATCTTCTCGACGCGCATCTGCCGCAGGATCAGGTGGCCCCACCCGTGGCGCCTGCGCCCGTGACCGAAAGCGCATCGGTCGGAGCACCGGCTGCGACTTCGGCGACGCCGTTGCTCGCCGAACTTTTCCGAACCCAGCACGAGCTTCTGCAACAGCAGAGCAAGCTGCTCGCCGCGCTTGCGGGCGCCGGCGCGACGCCGGCGATCCCGACACAAACAACGACGGCCGCCGTTTCTGCGCCGACATCCGCGGTCCAGCCGCAGGGTGCGCCCGTGTCGGATGTTCCCGCGCCGGCCAACCTGATCGAGCGTCCGTTTGGCGCATCGGCGCGCATCACGGTGCGACGTGATCAATCGATGACGCCGCGCCAGCGCACGTTCGTCGACGATTTCACGCGCCGCTACAACGAACGCACCGCGAAGTCGAAGGCGTTCGCGCAATCGAATCGCGCGCTGATGGCCGATCCGCGTGTCGTTACCGGCTTTCATCCGTTGTGGAAAGAGTTGGTCTACCCGATCGTCGTCGAGCGCTCGAAGGGCGCGTCGATGACCGATCTCGACGGCAACGCTTACGTCGATTGCCTCAACGCGTTCGGCGCGAATTTCCTCGGTTATCAACCCGATTTCATCGGCGAGGCATTGAAGGCGCAGATCGACGCTGGCTTCGAGATCGGCCCGCAGCATCCGCTGACCGCCGAAGTCGCGGCGTTGATCGCCGAAATGACCGGCATGCAGCGCGTCGCGTTCTGCAATACCGGTTCGGAAGCCGTGATGGGCGCGATGCGCATCGCGCGCACGGTGACCGGACGCAAGACGATCGCGATCTTCACCAATTCGTACCACGGCATCTTCGACGAAGTGATCGTGCGCGGCACGCGCACGTTGCGCTCGCTCGCCGCGGCGCCGGGCATTCTCGCCAGCGCGGTCGAGAACGTTCTCGTTCTCGACTATGGCAGCGACGAATCGCTGCGCATCCTGCGCGAACGCGCGCATGAGCTCGCGGCGATCATGATCGAACCGGTGCAGGGCAAGAATCCCGCTTTGCAGCCGCGCGATTTCATCCGTGCGTTGCGCCCGATCTGTGATCAGGGCGGCTGCGCGCTGATCTTCGATGAAGTCATCACCGGTTTCCGCATCGCCCAAGGCGGAGCGCAGCAATATTTCGGCGTGCGCGCCGACATTGCCACCTACGGCAAGATCATCGGCGGCGGTCTGCCGTTCGCCGCGATCGCCGGCGACCCGAAATGGCTCGGCGCGCTCGACGGCGGCGAATGGCGCTTCGGCGACGGGTCTTATCCGGAGCAGGGCGTGACGTACTTCGCCGGCACGTTCGTGCGTCATCCGCTCGCGCTGGCCGCCGCGAAAGCCGCGCTCACGCATTTGAAGGAACAAGGTCCGGCGCTGCAGGAGGCGCTCAACGCACGCACGCGCGCATTGATCGATCGCCTCAACGCGATGTTCGCCGGATGCCATGCGCCGCTTACCGCAGTGGGATTCAGTTCGTTGTGGCGTATCGTCGCCGACGAGGACCAGCCGTTCGCGAGCCTGTTCTGGTACGCGTTGCGGGCGAACGGGTTGCACGTCTATGAGCAATTCAATTGTTTCCTGACCACGGCGCATGGCGAGGCGGAAATCGAGAAGATCGTTGCCGCGGTACGTCAGGCGGTCGACGCGCTGATGTTTTCCGATCTCCTGCTGGCCCGTGGCGATGCATCGGCCGCGGCGCCGTCATCCGAGTCCGTCGTGGACGCTCTGCCTCAAACCGTGCCGCTGACCGACGGCCAGCTCGAGAAATGGCTCGGCTGCCAATACGGAACCGGCGCCGAGCTCGTGTGCAACGAAGCGGCGGTTCTGCATTTCGACGGCGTTATTGACCGCGATGCGTTCAAGCGCGCGCTCGCGCTGGTCTGGTCGCGCCATGAAGCGTTCCGTCTTGCGATCGCGGCCGACGGTCGGACGCAGACGTTGCAGGCGCCGACCGCGCTGCCGCTCGTCGAGCTCGACATGTCCGGCGCGGATGCGGACGCGAAGCTCGACGCGTACTGTGATGCGCAGATGCGCACGCCGTTCGACTTGTCGCGCGCTCCGCTGCTGCGCTTTGCGCTGATCCGGCTGGGCGAGCGCCGCACGACGCTGCACGTGATCGCGCATCACCTGGTGATGGATGGCTGGTCGCTCGCCGTGTTGATCGGCGAGATCGAGCAGGCCTACAACGCATTGCGCAGCGGACGCACGCCGTCGCTGGCACCGGCCGAGAGTTTTCGCGCGTATGTGCTGGCGGAGCAGCAGCGCCGGGCCGGCAATGCCGCGCAGATCGAGTACTGGCGCGGCGTCTACGCTGATCCGCCGCCGCCGCTGGAGTTGACGCGCGATCGAGCGCGCACGCAGCAGGGGAATTTCGCGGCGAGCACCGAGCGTCATGTTTTCGCGGAAGATCTGACCGCGAAGCTGCGCGGCGAAGCACGACGGCGCGGCGTCACGATGTACGCGTTGTTGCTGGCGGGATTCGCGCGTTTTCTCGCGCGTCTCTCGGGCCAGCATGATTTTGCGATCGGCATCCCGTTTGCGGGACAGGCGCTCGCCGGCAGCGGCGCGTTGATCGGCGATGGCGTCAACACATTGCCGCTTCGCCTTCGCGCGCGTGCCGACGAGGATTTCGGTTCGCTGGTCGGCAAGGCCCGGACGGCGCTGATGGATGCCGCCGAAAACCAGGATCTGACGATGTTGAACGTCATGCGCGCGCTCGGACCGCGCTCGCGCGACGCGCTCGGCCGCGTGATATTCAATCTCAACCCGCGCTTGCGCGATCCTGCGTTCGAAGGTGTTGCGACGCGGTGGCAGGACTGCCGACATGCCGCGCTGCTCTGGGATCTGTTTTTCAACCTCAACGACAACGGGCGCGCGCTGGCGCTGGATCTGCATTACCGCACGTCGCTCTACAGCGCGGAAACGATCCGCAACTGGATTGGCGAATTCGGGCGAGTGCTCAGCATGATCGCGGAGCCGCAGGAACGGAGTGCAACAGTCGTGACGGAAATGCCGATGTCCCGCGAGCGCGCGACGCTGCTCGATTTGGTCGAGACCCAGGCGCGCCGTACGCCGGATCGCATCGCGATCGAATGCGGCTCGGAAAGGTTGACCTACTCGGAATTGTGGAGCCGCAGCGGAGCGTTGGCGTCGGCGCTGATCGATCGCGGCGTCGCTCGCGGCGAAATCGTCGGCGTCTGCCTGCCCCGCCGTCCCGAGATGCTGATTGGACTCCTCGGCGTGTTGCGCGCGGGCGCTGCGTACCTGCCGCTCGATGCGGGATTCCCTGACCAGCGCCTGACAACGATGATCGAGCAGGCGAAGCTGCGCCGCACGATCGTGTTCGACGGAGAAGATCTGCCGGCGGCCGTGCGTGAGCGCGGCGGCGAGATGATCGCGGTCACGCGCATCGCGCAGACCGCGCGGGCGGAAAACCTGCCGGGCATTCGCGGCGACGATCTCGCCTACGTCCTGTTTACCTCAGGCTCGACGGGAACGCCCAAGGGCGTGCGCGTGCTCCATCGCAACCTTGCGAGTTTCCTCGCGGCTATGCTCGATGAGCCGGGTCTTGCCGCCGATGATGTTCTGTGTGCGGTGACCACGCTGTCGTTCGACATTGCCGGCCTCGAGCTGTACCTGCCGCTGACGATCGGCGCGCGCGTTCTGCTTGCGACCGAAAACGAAGTGCACGATCCGCATGCGCTGACGCGTCTGATTCGCGAAGGTCACGCCACCGTACTGCAGACGACGCCGACGCTGCTGCGCCTGCTCGTCGAAGGCGCGGGCGCCGGCGCGGTGGACAGCTTGAAACTGCTGGTCGGAGGCGAGGCATTGCCGCGCGATCTGGCCGAAACGGTGTTGCCGCACTGTTCGGCGCTGTGGAACATGTACGGACCGACCGAGACGACGATCTGGTCGGCGCTCGCGCGTGTCGGCACGGGACAGGGCGCGGTGCCGCTCGGCCGGCCGATCGCGGGCACGCGCATCTACGTTCTCGACGAGCAAGGCAAGCCGGTCGCGGACGGCGTGCACGGCGAGATCTGGATCGGCGGCGAAGGCGTCGCCGACGGCTATCTCGGTCGCGCAGATCTCACCGCGGAGCGCTTCCGTCCCGATCCGTACGCCGGCGCCGGCGCGTGCATGTATCGCAGCGGCGACCTCGGCACCATGCAGCAGGGCATCCTGCACTTTCACGGACGCAACGACGATCAGATCAAGTTGCGCGGTTTTCGTGTCGAGCTCGGCGATGTCGAAGCGGCCGCCGCCGTGGATCCGTCGGTGCGCGAGACGGTGGCCGTGCTGCACAGTTTCGGCGAGCACGATACGCGCATCGTCCTGTATGTGACGACGCGCAGCGCGGACAGCGAGATCACGACGCGCCTTCGGCATTCGTTGCGCGATGCGCTGCCCCCGTACATGCGGCCGCAGCACATCGAAGTGCTTGCCGCGATGCCGAAAACACCGAACGGAAAAATCGATCGCAAGGCATTGCCTTCGCCGGTCGTGCCGGCGGCGGTCGTACCTGCGGCTCCGCAGTCGCCGGGTGATTCGCAGAGCGACTATCTCGCCGCGATCTGGCGCGAGATCATCGGCGTCGATGATGTACGCGCGGCAGACAACTTCTTCGAGCTCGGCGGCGATTCGCTGCTCGCGGTCGACATGATGGCGCGGGTCGAGCGCGACACGGGCGTACGCCTGACGGTTCTGGCCATCGCGACCGGTACGCTGGAATCGCTGAGTCAGACGATCGGCCGCGGCGTCGCATCGGCGAACCGCGGATGGCTCGCGCGGCTGCGCAGCGCGATCGGCGGGGCGCGCGGACGGTGAGTGTCGGTTACTGGCAGCCGCTCTGGCTCGGCACGCCGGCGCGTCAGTGTTACGCGGCGCTGCATCCGGTCAACGGAGCCCGCACCGGCGTGCTGATGGCGCCGCCGCTGCTGCACGAGCAGCCGCGCAGTCGGCGCGTGCTGGTCGAAGTGGCGAGCCGGCTCACCGAGCGCGGTTTGCCGTGTTTGCGTTTCGATTACTTCGGCACCGGCGATTCGGGCGGCGAGGGCGAACGCCACGATTTTGCGGCCGTCCACGCCGATCTTGATCTTGCGGTACGCGCGCTGCGCGACACGGGCGGCGTCGACACCGTCGTGGTGATGGCATGGCGTGGCGCAGCGTTGCCGGTTTGGTCATGGCCGGACGCGCGAAGAAACGTCAGCGCGCTGGCCCTGTGGGAGCCGGTGCTCGACGGAGCCGCCTGGCTCGGCGCACTCGAAGCCGTCGATCGTTCCGAGCGCGCGGCGCGCTATCCGAACGCCGGCATCGTGGAGGATGATTATCTGATGGGATTTCAGACCAGCGCGCGCTGGCGCGCGGACATGGCCGCAGCGCGCATCGCGTCGCCTGCGCCGGTGCCTGCCTGGATCGTTGCGCGCGAAGGAGCGAACGACGGCGCGATCGCGCAGCGGACGTTCCGATTGCCGGAGGATGCGCCGCGTTTCGACGACGGCATCGGCATCGAGCGCGCAATGTTCCTGTCGCGCAAGCTCTATGGCGTCGTCGACGACATCGCGCAGGCGTGCCTGGCGCTGGGCGCCTGACGTGGAGACGTTCGAGAGTTTCGGTCCCGACAACCGCCTCGTCGGCGTGCTGAGCGGCGCTGCGGCGGGCGATGAGGCGATGCTGGTATTGCCGAATGCGGGCCTCGTTCCGCGCGCCGGCCCGTTCCGTGTACATGTCGAGATCGCGCGACGTCTGGCGGCGCGCGGGATCCGCACATTCCGCTTCGATCTTCCGGGCGCCGGCGAATCGCCGCATCTCGCCGGCATCGATGCGCGGTCGGCGACGCAGGCCGCATTGGATCATCTCGCCGCGCGCGGCATCGCAACGCGCTTCGTCGTCGGCGGCGTTTGCAGTGCGGCCGATCGAGGCTGGATCGCCGCGGTCGACGATCCGCGCGTCGTTGGAGTGGTCTTGCTCGACGGCGTAGCATTCAAGGGCCCGTGGTTCCAATTCTCGCGGATTGCGAGCCTGCTCCGGCGGCCTCGCCAGTGGATGGCGTTCGTTCGGCGCCAATTCGCCCGCGGCGGCGGCGAGGGCGAAGAAGGGGCTTCGCTCATCACGGCCGCCTACCGGGACTGGCCGACCCGGGCGGGGGCGCATGCCCAGCTGGCGGCAATGATCGCGCGAAACGTGCGCCTGTTCTTTGTTTATACGCACGGTGTCGTCGAATATCTACGCGATCCACGCCAGCTGGTGTGGAGTTTCGGCGCCGCCTTCAAAGACCCGCGTGTGACGTGCCACTATTGGCGCGATTGCGATCACACGTTCTACGCGCGATTCGTGCGAACGCGTCTGCTCGACGCGCTCGAACAATGGTTCGTCGGTGCGTTTGGAGCGGGCAAGGAGCCTCATGACACTCCTATATAGCGAGTCGCTGCCGAATACGGCCGGAGCCGACGCCGCCGGTCAGCCGCGCACTCGCCTTTACGTCGCATCCGCGCACGACAAAGCACCGCTGCGGGTCTTCCTGATTCTCCCGCGCGAAGTGCCGGCGTGGCTCGCGGTGTTTCTGCGCAGCGCGAGGCAGCGCGAATGGATTCAGGTCAGAGTGGCTCTGGTCGAGGTCGACCACGCTCTGCCGCGCGCGCGTCGACTGCCGCCGGATCTGCGCGCGTATCTCGCGCTCGAGCGCTTGCGCCGGCGTCGCAGCGGCATCGGGATGCTGTCGCGCGTCGACATCTCGGAGGAGGCCTACCGCCGTGATGCGCCATCGCCGGCGAACCCGGCGGAACTACGCGCCGATCTCGAGGAATTCTCGCCCGACATCGTCATGTATCACGCCGGATGCGCGGGAGTGGAGAGGATCGTCGATCCGGCCCGATGGGTCTGCTGGCGCATCGGTGATGATCTGTGTGATCCACGATCGGCGATTCCCGGTCTTCGCCCGCTGCTCGAAGGCGATCTGGCGACACGCATCGAACTGCTGCTGGACGTGGGCCACAAGCGCGTATCGCTCGCCAACGGCAATGTCGCGACGCAGGCCGGATCATTCGCGCTGCAGCGTGAGCAGATCTTGCACAAGCTGCCGGGCCTGCTGCTCGGCGGATTGCGCGATGTGCATGCCGAACATCTGAAAATTCCGCGCAACGGCACGGCGATTCTGCACCTGCTCGACACCGACGAGGCGTTCTCGTTCGGCAGCGGCTTTCGCGCGTTCACCGTTTCGCTGCGGCACACGGTGCAGTGGCGGCGACGCCTCTGGTACGGCGGCGATACCTGGTTCCTCGCGATTCGCCGCGCGAAGGAACTGCTCGATCCGGTCGATCCCGATATCGGCGAAATCGCCGCACTCGTCGCGCCTCCCGGCCGCTACTGGGCGGACCCGTGCATCGTCGAATGCGCTGGCCGGCGCTTGATGTTCGTCGAGGAGTACAGCGTCCTCGAAAGCAAGGGCGTCATTGCCTGTTTGGAGCTTCTCGAAGACAACAAGGCGCGGCGTCTCGGAATTGCGCTGGAACGGCCTTGGCACCTTTCCTATCCGCAGGTGTTCGAATCCGATGGCACCTGGTATCTGACTGTCGAATCCGGTTCGGTGCGGCGCGCGAGTCTCTATCGCGCGGCGAGTCTGCCGCTGCTGTGGGAGCACGTCGGCGATCTTCTGAGTGGGTGCCAGTGCGTGGATCCGACGCTGTATCAGAAGGACGGTTACTGGTATCTCTTCGCCGGCGTTTCGGAAAGCGGCGGCAGCACGTGCGATGAGTTGTTCTTGTTCGTGGCGACTTCACTGGCGGGCCCGTATGAACCGCATCCTTCGAATCCGATCGTGCGCGACGTACGGCGTGCGCGGCCCGCGGGTCCTCTGTTCGAACGCCACGGCCGGCTGATCCGGCCCGCGCAGGACTGCGCGCCGGACTACGGCGCGGCGATCGTGTTCAACGAAGTGCTGGAGCTGAGTCCAACCCAGTATCGCGAACGCGAATTGTCGCGTCTCTCGCCGTCTTGGCTGCCGGACCTTTGGGGATGCCACACGTATTGCAGTGTCGCGCACGCCGAAGTCGTCGATGCCCGCGGCCAGCCGACCGCCACCACGACGCAGATCGATGTCGCCCAAGATCAGGTGCTGGCGCGTGACACCACCATTTCGCTGCCACTCGTCAGCGTGATCATGCCGGTCTACAACGGCGAGCAGTTCATCGCGCAGGCGATCGATAGCGCACTCGCCCAGACGTTGCGCAACATCGAGGTCATCGTGGTCGACGATGGTTCGAGCGACGCCAGCGGCTCGATCGCGGACCGCTACGCGGTCGCGCATCCAAAGCGCGTGCGCGTCGTGCATCAGGCGAACGCCGGCCTGCCGCTTGCGCGCAACGCGGCGCTCGCGGCGGCGCGCGGACGCTACCTGGCGCTGCTGGACGCCGACGACATCTGGCTGCCGGACCATCTTTCGATTTGCGTCGACATGCTCGAGCGCGATGCGGATATCGGCCTTGTGCATGCCGATTCCGAATACATCGACGCGGAGGGGACGCGTTTCGCCGTCGAAGAAGAGCAACGCTGGGGCCGCGACGCGCGCGATCCATACCGCGAAGTGCTGTTGCGTCGCCAGCACATCGTTTGTCCAACGGCGGTGTTCCGGCGCAGCGTGGTCGCGCGGGTCGGTCAATTCGATGCGGCGTTCAACCGGCTCGGTTGCGAAGATCGCGACTTGTGGCTGCGCATCGCGGAAACGTCGAAGGTGGTCTACATCGAGGGCGTGCAAGCGCTCTATCGCATACACGGCTCGAACATGAGCGCGAACACCGAGCGCATGTGGCGCGCACGCAAGCTGCTGGTGGAGAAATATGCGAAGCGTCCTCGCGGCCGTCCGCTGCTGCGTCGCGCCCGCGCGGCAATCGACGCCGATCACGGTCATGAGCTCGCGCGCGAACCGGAAATCGGACCCGCTCTTGGCGCATTTGGGCGTGCATTGTGGCGCGATCCGTTGCGGACCGATGCATGGAAAGGATTGTTGCGCCGCGTGCTCATCGGCCGCCGTCCGGGTGCCATCCTGAGACGCTAGAGCGGGCTGCTTCGAATAAGAACGGGACGCGTCGCATGAGCGGGGAAACCATTCTGGTGACGGGCGGTGCCGGGTATATCGGCAGCCATGTCGTGCTCAAGCTGATCGCCGCGGGTCATCGCGCTGTCGTGCTCGACGATCTCAGCACCGGCTTTGCGGAGGCCGTGGTCGACGCGCCGCTGATCGTCGGCAACTGCGGCGATCGCGCACGGGTCGAAACGCTGCTGCGCGAACATCGCGTCGATACGCTGATGCACTTCGCGGCGCGCACGATCGTGCCGGAATCCGTCGCCGATCCATTGCGCTACTACGGCAACAACACCTGTGCGACAAGGAATCTGCTCGAGGCCTGCGCCGCGGCAGGCGTACGCCACGTGGTTTTTTCGTCGACGGCGGCCGTCTACGGCATACCTCCCGGCGGCAAGGCCGATGAGAACACGCCGACCGCGCCGATCAATCCATACGGCACGTCGAAGCTGATGAGCGAATGGATGTTGCGCGATCTCGCCGCGGCAGGCGGCCCGCGCTACGTCGCGCTGCGCTACTTCAACGTCGCCGGCAGCGATCCCGAAGGCCGCATCGGCCAGTCGACGCGCAACGCGACCTTGCTGGTCAAGGTGGCGTGCGAAACCGCGGTCGGCAAACGGCCGCGCGTCACCGTATTCGGAACCGACTACGCGACGCCGGACGGCACCGGCGTGCGCGACTACATCCACGTCGACGATCTCGCGCGGGCGCACCTCGATGCGCTCGATTACCTGCGCGATGGCGGCGCGAGCGCGACGCTCAACGTCGGTTACGGACACGGCTATTCCGTGCGCCAGGTGCTCGATGCGGTGGGACGCGCGAACGGCGCGCCGATTGCGTCGGTCGATCTGCCGCGACGCGCCGGCGATCCTCCGGTGTTGATCGCGGAAGCGTCACGCATTGCCTCGGTGCTGGGCTGGAAACCGCGTCTCAACGATCTCGACGTGATCGCCAGCACGTCGCTGGCCTGGGAACGCCATCTCGCAGCGATGGAATCGAATGCGAAGTCCTGACCGAAATAGGCATCGCGATCGAGCCGACCGACGTCTTCCGCGCCGCCCTGCCGCGCAGCGCCGGCGCAACGATCACGGTACGCCGCGATGACACGCAGCATTCCGTCCGTCGCGGTCCACTATCTCAGGTATTCGGTGGGCAGTTTTCTGGTGTTGATCGCCGGATTCGTATCGTTTCCGATACTGACTCGCCTGCTCGACAACACGCAGTACGGCATCCTCGGTTACTTCGATACCTGGATCGGTCTTGCGCTCGGCGTCGCCAAGCTGGGCGCACAGCACTCGATCCTGCGTTATTACCCGCACCGCACCGACGCGCGCGGGATGGAGAGCTTCGCGACCAACCTCGTGCTGATACCGGCCGTGGTGTCCTTCGGCCTCTGGCTGCTGGCGACGTCGATATTGACGGTCGTCTCGTGGCTTTCGCCCGAACCATTTTCGATGGTGTTCTGGTTCGCGTTGCTGACCATACCGCTCGGCGTCTCGACCAGCTTCTCGGAAATGGTCCTGCGCGCGCGCGAGCAGTCGATGCTGACGGTCGCGCTGCGCGTCGTCGCGCGCTGGATGGAGCTCGTGCTGATCCTCGGCGCGGTAGAGCTGATCGCGCGTTCCGCACTCGCGGTCTATGGCGGGCGCCTGATTTCGGCGACCGTGATGATGGGAATCTACGCGTGGTTCGTGTGGCGACACCTGCCGTTTCGGCTGAGTGCGATGCAAGGCCAGCCGTTCTTCGAATCGGTGCGCTACGGTTTTCCGCTTCTGGTGACCGAGCTTGCCGGTGTCGCGCTGATTTCGATCGATCGCGTGATGCTGAAGTTCATGACGCACGACTACGCGGAAGTCGGCGTTTACACCATCGGCTATTCGCTCGCGATGACGGTGAGCATCTTCCTCAACGCGACGTTGTACGAGGCGTTCAATCCCGTCGCCAATCGGGTCTACGAAACCGAAGGCCCGGCGGCGCTGCGCGCGCTCAAGGATCGCGTGCTGTTGCCGATGGTCTACTGCAGTTTCGCGATTGCCGCGGGTCTTTGGATCGTCGGCTCTGACGCGTTGCTTGCGCTCAGCGGGCCGACAAAAGCCGCGTCCGCGCCGGTGTTCGTTCTGATCGGCATCAACTACGCGTTGTTTCCGATCCTCGATCTCGGCGGGTACGGACTCCTTCTGCAGAAGCGCTCGATGCTGATTCTGCTCTTGACCGCGGCGGCGGCAGTGCTCAACGTAGCGCTCAATCTCGTGCTCATTCCCAAGATGGGCGTCATGGGTGCGGTCTATGCGACCTTCATCAGCTACGGCGCGCTCGGTGTCTCGCACTGCGTGTTCTGTCCAAAACATCTGTTGCGTTTGCCGGATCTTCGCGCGACGTTCAGCGCGGTCGGGCTCGCAATCCTGCTCATTGCCGTCGCGCGCGGCACGGATCTTTTCGGCATCACGTCGCACTGGGGAAGAATGGGCGTGATGGTGCCGCTGACGATCCTCGTTTACGTATTGCCGGCGCTTCTGCTCGACGGCCGGCTGAGAGCGTTCATCAAATTCCCCCGCGCGCAGGCGGGCTGAGACTGGGCTGCCATGCGCATTTCCGTTGTCATCGCCGCGTACAACGCCGCAGCGTTGCTGCCGGAGACGCTTGCCGCGGTCGGCGCGCAGACGCTCGCGCCCGACGAAGTGATCGTGGTCGACGATGGCTCGACCGACGAGACGTCGACGCGCGCCAGATCGTTCGGCGCGCACGTGATCTCGACGCCGAATCGCGGTGTGTCGGCCGCGCGCAATACCGGTATTGCCGCCGCGGCAGGCGACTGGATCGCGCTGCTCGATGCCGATGATCTCTGGCACCCGGAAAAACTCGCGCGCCAGGCGCAAGCGGTGTCGCTTGCGCCCGACGTTGCGGCGGTGACGTGCGATCACTACCAATTCCGCGGCGACGGCGAAATAACGCTGGCGTCGCTGCTCGCCAGTCGACGCGCGCGCCTTGACGCACTGTCGCCGCAACGGCTGGCGCCCGATGTCGCGCGACTCGACAGCATGGGTCTTCGGCTGATGTCGATCGGGATGGCATTTTTCCCGTCGACGCTGCTCGTGCGTCGCGATCTTGCGCTCGCCGCCGGCGGATTCGACGAAAGCATGCGGCGTTGCGAGGACTATGAATTCCTGTTGCGCCTGCTCGCGCAGGGCGATCTGCTCGTGGTCGAATCCGCGCTGATGGGATACCGCATGCATGGCAGCAGCTTGTCGAACGATGCAGAGGAAATGAATCGCGGTCTGATCGGCCTGGCCGATCGAATTGCAGCGCGACCGGAGCGCTACGCGCCCGGCGCCGAAGCGGCGTTCGCGCCGCGACTTCGCCTTGCGCTCCTGGAGAATGCCGCGTTTCGCATCAAGGACCGAGATCGTCGCGGCGCGCGCTCTCTGCTTGCGCGCGCCGGCGCAATCGAGCGCGATCGTCGATGGTGGACGCTGCGGCTCGCGAACGCGCTGCCACTCGGGTCGATGGCGGCGTTTTCCGCGCTGAAGCGGCGCGTTTCGGGGCGCGCGTAAAAAGATATGGGTCTCTTATTGTCTCCGTTGACATGGATCCTGATTGCGGGTGCATGGTTGCCGTACGCGCTGCGCAACCGCCGGCGCCGACGGTGGTCGTCTGTTCTCTGCATCCTTCTCGGCATTGCTGGCGTGCTCGGCGCGATGCCGCTCGGGGCGAATTTGCTGATCGAATCTCTCGAGCAACGCACACCGTCGAACAGCGATTGCGCGTCGGAGGCGGCATCAGAAACCATCGTCGTGCTCGCCGGCGGATCCGATCGCGCCGCCCTCGACGCGAGCGATGTCACGGCGCTCGGTGTCGCGAGCCTGCGTCGCACGCTGTCCGCCGTTGCACTGTGGCGCAGCCGGAAGGCGCCGGCTCTGGTGATCATCGGTGGGCCTTCTTTCAGGGGCGTGGCAGCCGACAGTGAGCTCATGCGGACCATCGCCGAAACGATGGGCGTGCCGGCGGATGTGATCAGGATCGAGACAACCTCGCAAAACACCTGGGAAAACGCGCGCGGTGCCGCAGGACTGCTGAATCCGCCTTCGCGGATTTCGCTCGTGACGTCCGCCGCCCACATGCCGCGCGCGGCGTTTGCGTTCGAGCATGCGGGATTCCGCGTTTGCCCGTGCCCGACCGATTCGCGGTTCGTCGCATTCGGCCTTCCCGGCTACCTCGTGCCCCAAACCAGCGCGGCGATCAAAACCACCCAGGCACTGCATGAATGGGTCGGTCTCGCCTACTATCACTGGCTGGCCTTTCGCGGCGATTGAACGTGCGCAGCATTGGGATGACGAGCCGAATGGATTCCGCGCGCGATTCCGCCGTGCTGGGGGATCGATGCGCTCCGCGCAAACATGCGTCGCTGGCGAGCGCGTATGAGTGCGCATTGATCGTTGCGCTCCTGTTGACGGCCGACGCCGCGGCGGCTCGCGCGACACCGCCGCGTAGACAAGGCGCGATGACGTATTACGTGCGCATGGACGGTGGCACGGCGTCACAGTGCAACGGATTGGCGGATGCGCCATATCCGGGCAGAGGCGAGCAAAAGGCGTGTGCCTGGTCAAACCCGATGATCGCACTGCCTGCGCCGGCCTACGGTCAGACGGCAGCGCCGTTGATGCATGGCGGCGATACCCTGTTGATCAAAACCGGCAGCTACATGATCGGCTATGGCGCGCCGGGCGCGTTGAGTTGCAATACCGGCGCGACGTACGCGTGCACCATGGCGCCGGTGCCGAGCGGCCCGTCGCCGACGGAGCGGACACGCATTCTCGGCGCGGACTGTGCAGCACCGCCGCAACTCTGGGGCACGCAGCGCGCGGCTTCGGTGGTCAATCTCGCGGGTAGCTCGAATGTCGAGGTCGGATGTCTCGAGATCACCGATCACAGCTCGTGCATCGAGAATCATTGCGGCATGAGCGGCACCTGCGCCGGGGAAATCGATCGCTGCGAACGCGACACGTATCCTTATGGCACGTGGGCCGAGAACGGCCTGACGGCATTCGATTCGAGCGACGTGCATTTGCACGATCTGAATATCCACGGCATGGCCAACGAAGGCGTGCGTGTCGGTCGGCTGACCGACTGGACGATGGATCGTGTGCGCATCTACGCCAACGGCTTCGGCGGTTGGGACAACGACATGCGCAACGGCGACAAGGCGGGCGACACATCCAATCACGGCACGATCCGTTTCAGCGACAGCGAGATCGGCTACAACGGGTGCGGCGAGCGCTATCCCACCGGCGGCGTGTATGGCTGCTGGGGTCAGAACGAAGGCGGCTATGGCGACGGACTCGGAACGGGGCCGACCGGCGGCAACTGGATCATCGAGAACGTCTACGTGCATCACAACACACAGGACGGCCTCGATCTGCTGTATGCCGACGCGACGGCCACGGTCACGATGAATCACGTGCGCGCCGAGGGCAATGCCGGAAACCAGCTGAAGGTCACCGGCACCGCACTCATCGACAACGCGAACATCACGGCCAATTGCGCGTACTTTTCCGTGCCAGGCAACGTCGGCGCGGGCGACATGCAGACGAGCGACGCGTGCCGCGCATCCGGCGACGCGATCGCCGCCGCGCTGGTCGACGATCATGTCGCCGAGATCCGCAACAGCACCTTGACCGGGCAGGGCGGATGTCTTGTCATGGGCAGCGGCGGCGGAGCGAAGGCCACACTCAAGCTGACCGACAACAGCATGACCGGAATGCCGCGCTGGGACGATCCGAAAAGGCTCACGTGCGGATACGACCTCTATCAAAGCAAGGCCAAGATCATCGCCAGCGGAAATCGCCTGCAGAACGTCAAGGAAGTTTCGGGCGTGCGCTCCGTCTGCGCCGGGCACGAAGAAGCGTGTCGCGCGTTGAATCGGCTATACGAGTCGGTTCGCGAGCAGCGCGGCGACAGCGGAAAGAAGTGATTCGTCGGCGCGCGATAAAAGACCGCTGGGCCGCAAAGACATCGCGGCACGCGGCCGCTCTGCCTCATGGGTGCGGACCGATGATAACGCGATGAGATGGATCCCAGGACGCGAACCCGACCGCAGCAGCGATCGAGTTCGCGATGAAGCGGCTCAGTCTTCGAAGGAATCGCGGAAGATTACTTCGTCGGACTCGCCCTGGTATTGGATGGCGCCCGGATCGTAGCCGGTGACGCCATTCACGAGCGTCGGTCTCGGCAGTCCGCGGTAATCATAGAGTGTGCTGTTCGACGCCGTTGCCCAGTTCAGCAGGGGACTCGTCGGCGTGGGCAGCGCGTTGAACGAGTCGATATTTTCGCTCGCGAGCTGCGGATCCACGCAAAGGCTGCCCGACGGACACTGGCTGTTCTTGACGTTCCAGAGCATGTTTTCGATGTAATTCATCGTCGGCGGGCTGTAGCCATCCGTCACGTAGTAGTAGACGCCTCCCGCCAATTCCGGATAGCCCGATTCACCGAGCTGCCAATTCTGCGCACCGACCAGCACGTTGCTGACGAAATTTGCGGTCGACTGCGAATTGCCGCGCGACAGCATGATCAAGCCGTTCCCTTGACCCGTTATCGTGTTGTCCTGCACGGTCAACGTAACGACGTGATTGGGATTCGTGCCTGACGGGCCGGCATCGTTGCCGGGCAACATCGCGATGGCATCGCCGCCGGCGCGACAGGAATCGCTTTCCTGCATGTCGTCGCCGATGGCTGCCGGCGGTGAAGTAGTACGCGCAATTGCCGACGACGATGGAATTCTGGATCGTCGCGGTGCCGGCGAGCTTCAACTGGTTGCCGGCGTTTCCTTCCGAGTGCACGCGGTCCATGATGATGCTGCCGGTGCCGTCCGCATACAGCAGATCGAGACCATCCTGCGTGTTGTGGTGCACGTACATGTTCTCGAACACCCAGTTGCCGCCGGTCGGGCCGGCGCCCAGGCCGTCGCCGTAGCCACCTTCGTTCTGGCCCCAGCAGCCATACACCTGGTTGCTCGGGTAGTACTCGCCGCAGCCGTTGTAGCCGATCTCGCTGTCGTTGAAGGCGATGGTGCCGTGGTTCGAGGTGTCCGCGGTCGGATTGCCGTTGCGGATGTCGTTATCCCATCCGCCGAAACCGTTCGCGTAGAGGCGCACGCGATCCATTGTCCAATCGGTGAGACGGCCGGCGCGCACGCCCTCATTGGCCATGCCGTGGATGTTCAGATCGTGCAGGTGCACGTCGCTCGAATCGGATGCCGTCAGGCCGTTCTCGGCCCACGTGCCGTAGGGATAGGTGTCGCGCTCGCAGCGATCGATCTCGCCGCCGCAGGTGCCGCTCATCTGGCAATGGTTCTCGATGCATGAGCTGTGATCGGTGATCTCGAGACATCCAACCTCGACGTTCGAACTCCCGGCGAGGCTAATGACCGAGGCCGCGCGCTGCGTGCCCCAGAGTTGCGGCGGTGCTGCACAGTCCGCGCCGAGAATGCGTGTCGGCTGGCTCGCCGACGGGCCGCTCGGCACGGGCGCCATCGTGCATGCGTAGGTCGCACCGGTGTTGCAGCTCGACGCGCCCGGCGCGCCGTAGCCGATCATGTAGCTGCCGGACTTGATCAGGAGCGTGTCGCCGCCCTGGATCAGCGGTATCGCAGCTTCGCCATAGTGCGGCGGCGGCGGTAGCGCAATCATCGGGGTCGACCAGGCGCACGCCTGAGCGCTGCCGCTGCCCGGGTAGGCCGCGTCGACGAGGCCCGTGCATTGCGCGGACGTTCCACCGTCCGTGCGCACGTAGTACGTCGCGGCGAAGACGGTTTGATGGGCGCCGATGAGAAGCAAAACGAGAAGCAGGATGGTCCGGCTGCGCGGGACACGAATTCGCTGAAGAATATTTCTGAGGAACATTTTTTTTCCGGCGGTGCTGGCCCGCATCAGCTATTAATTATTTTTTAACCGATGCGGATGGAGGGCTGATTGGCCCTTCTCGACATTCTTAGCGCGTGTCGGAGAACGGGTGGGCGGTTAGAGTGCCCAAGCACGCACACAGGCATTGTGCAGCAAATCACAAACCACGAGATGACAATCGGATCCGGATGGGATCGGAAATCCGGCGCGTATCCCGTTAAAAAATCGAATTGCAGGCTGCATATCGCCGCCGCATTGCTTGTCTTCAAATTCCCGATCGGGGAGACTGTGATCGAGTTCACCCTTCAATACGGCTCGGAACTGCAGCGGAAGGGCTCGGTGACCCAGGGGACAGGTGCCATGCGTTGTGTCTTGCGGAAATTGTCGGCCGCCGTTTTCGTTGTGGCGATAGCGGCCTCGCCCATTTGCGCAATCGCACAGGTCAGTGTCCTCACCGAGCGCAATGACGGCGGGCGAACGGGCGCTAATCTCGCCGAGACCGAGCTGACGACCGCGAACGTCAATACCGGGACGTTCGGCAAACTGTGGTCTTACGCGGTCGACGGCGGAATATACGCGCAGCCACTATATGTCGCCAATGTCGATATTCCGGGAACCGGCACGCGCAACGTGCTTTATCTGGTGACGATGAATGACGTCGTCTACGCGTACGACGCGGATTCGCCGGCGATGTTCTGGATGCGCGACTTGCGCAATCCTTCGGCCGGCGTCGTACCGGTGCCGATCGTCGACATCACGAACAGCTCCGGCGCGCCGAGTCCCGTTCCGTTCAACGCCGCCAATGTCGTCGGCGGCATCGGCATCGAGAGCACGCCGGTGATCGACGATACGACCGGCACGATGTATCTCGTCGCGCGCACTCGCGAAAACGGCAGCTACGTGCAGCGGCTGCATGCGCTCGACATCACCACGGGCAGTCCGCGCACGAACAGCCCAACCGTCATCCAAGGCGCCGTCGTCGGCAGCGGCGACGGCGGCACGACCGTGACGTTCGATCCGTTCAGCGCCGATCAGCGCGCGAGCCTCGCGCTGGCCAATTCCAATGTGTATATCGCCTGGGCCGCACACGAAGATTTGACGCCGTGGCACGGCTGGGCGATGTCCTACGACAAAACCGCGCTCAATCGAACCGGAATCATGTGCCTTTCGCCGAACGGCGCCAACGGCGGTGTCTGGATGGGCGGCCGTGCGCCGGTCGTCGACGCTTCCGGCAATGTTTATTACATGGTCGGAAATGGAGACTGGAACGGCACCAGCAATTTCGGCCAGTCATTCATTCGAGTCGGCGCGCCAAACGCGGGTTTTCTGTCGGTCGGTGATTATTTCACGCCCGATAATTGGGGGGATCTCAACGGCGTCGATTTCGATCTCGGATCGTCCGGACCGGTGCTGATCCCGGGAACAAGTCTTATCGTCGGCGGCGGCAAGCAAAGTCTCTTGTACCTGACCAATACGACATCGCTCGGCGGTTTGGTCGCCGGCAACACGCAGATCGATCAGGTCGTGACCGTGAATGATCAGACGCCGCCGTACTCGGCGGATTTTTTCATTCTCTCCGGCGGCCCGGTGTACTGGAACAATACGAGCGGCTCGCGGCTTTATGTTTCGGCCGACAACGACAACGTAAAGGCCTACGCGTTCGACGGATCCCTTTTTGGTGCGACGCCCATCGCGAGCACGATCCTTGCGCAACCGTTCGGCGGCGGCGTGATGTCGCTGTCCTCGAACGCGAGCACGGCCGGCTCCGGCATCTTGTGGGTCTCGCTGCCGAGCGCGAGCGGCGGCCACGGTCTCACCCACGCGCAGTTGCACGCGCTGGACGCCTCGACGCTGATGGAAATATGGAATTCCGATCAGGATACCGTCGACAACATGGGCTATTGGCCCAAATTCAGTCCGCCGACGATCGCCAACGGGCACGTCTATGTCGGATCGCAATCCGGCTACGTCTCTGCGTATGGCCTCCTGTCCGGCACGCCGGATTTCACGCTCTCGGCGGCCGTACCGCTCTTGCCGGCTCCTGTCCCGGGGCAGGCTCCGCCCGTCGGTCAGGTCGACCCGAGCCCATTCGCGGCGGCCAATCCCGGCGGCGCACCGACTTATGAGATCAGCGCGAATGGAACGGGGTTCGTCGGCGATATCGATCTCAGCGTGGACGGTCTGCCGGCCGGCGTTTCCGCGTCTTGGTCGCCCACGCAGATTTCTCCGGGGCAATCGGCGACGTTGACGCTCAGCACATCGAGCGAAACGCCGCTCGGATCCTATCCGCTGACGGTCACCGGCAGCAGCGGCGCGCTGACGCATACGACGACGATCGTGCTCGCCGTCACCGCCCCACAAGTCATGAGCATCGAGTTCTGGACCAACGCCTGCACGCCGAACGGCATGATGATTTCGGAAACCGCCGGTGTCGTGTCAACGCCGTACTGGAATGCGGTTCAATACAACCGGCAGCCGGCGTTGAGTGGCCCATTCCGCGTGACGCCGGCGCTACTCGTCGACAGGACCGGCGCATCCGTAGCGACCTGGGCGAGCTGGAGCGCCGACAACGAGAGCGCCAATACGAACATTCCGGACAATCCCGGCAACGACCGCATGATGCGTTGCTATCTCGATCCATTGCCGGGCAACTCGACGACCGTCGTCGTCTCGAATCTGCCGGCCAACAGCGGCGGCTACGCTGTTTACGTCTATGCCGACGCCGACAACGGCGCGACCACCGGCACCGCGCAATATCAATTGACGACAGTGGAAGGCGCGATCAGCAACACCACGATCACCGACAACGCCAACACCGACTTCAACGGGACATTTGTCCTCGCGCACAACTCGCCGGGCAACTACACGACGTTCGGAGTGGATTCCACCGGATTTACTCTGACTGCGACGCCGGTCGGTTCGTCGCATGCGCCGATCAACGGCATACAGATCATTCCGGACAGAATCTTCGGCAACGGCTTCGATTCGTGATCGCACGAACTGTCGACGAAGCGCCGCACTTCGGTAGCACACCGTCGCTCAAGAACTGAGCGACGACATGGCGCATCGCTTCGCCGCCGCGGCGCGATGAACTCGCGAGCATGCACGCTCACACCTGGACTGGCCGTCGATCCTTCAATGGCTGCGCCGTAATGCGCACCTGCGGAATCAGTGACTGCGTGCGCGCCGTCGGCGCCGAATCGCCCGCCTGCATCTGTTTCAGGCGTCCATAGCGCTCGAGCAGACCGCACAGGATCCAGAAATCACCCATCACCGAGCCCTCGAGGAAAGGGCTGCCGTACAGATTGCCGAAAACCATGCACAGCACTGCGACCGTGAAGCCGATCGCGAGCGCTCTCGATTCGTCGTCCACCGCGGCACGACGCAGCATGCTGGCGAGCGAAAATAATCGAAAAATCAGCCAAAGCAACGCGAGCAGTCCAAGCACGCCGCATTCGCATACGGTCAACACGTAGAAATTGTGCGCATCGTAATTCGCGTATTGCGGCGTGTACTTTCCGATGCGCGTCTGGAAGCGATTGAGCCCCACCCCCAGCGGATTGTCTTCGAGCATGCCCATGGCGCCGTGCCAGATCTTCCAGCGCGATTCGGTGCTGACGTCGTATTGATCGCCTCCGACGCGGTTCTCCTGCCGCGTTTCGGCGACGCGCTCGGTCACGGCGTCCGGCAGATAATCGATCAGAGCGATAAATGTGATGGCCATGAGCGCCGCCAGCACCACGTGCTTGCGAGCGAACAATAGCGCCGCCGCGAGCAGCGCGATGAAATAGGATTGGCGCGAATAGGTGAACAGGATCGCCAGCGCGAGTATTCCGATACCGATGAGTGCGGCAACGCGCCAGCGCGTCTGCGTGCGCATCATCAGCGCGAGGCCGAGAAACATCGGCAGGAACATCGCGTAGTAAACGCCCGCGCGATTGGCCATCGCGAACGTCGTTCCGAACGGCCCTGACGCGCGGTGCGTTTCGACGAACGCGCCGAAACCGTAGTCGAGGCCTTGCCGGATCGCCTGCACGCCGGCGACCGCCGCGACGATCAGCACGAAGATGATCATCCAGCGCGTCGTCTTCAGGTCCTGCCGGCAACGCAGGTACATGAAATAGAGCAGCGGATAGAAGATCGCGGTCTTGAGATAGGTGACGTCGTCGGAATCCACCGGCGGCTTGGTCGACTGCGCGATGAAGAACGCCACCGCCAACACGGCGAAAAACAGCAGCAGCGCGCCGCGCAATATCGGTTTCGCTCGAACCGTATCCGGCTTGCTCAGCAGGATCGCGGCGAGCGTGCCGAGGAAAACGAGATTGACGAGATTGACCCCGGGAATCCCGGTCGGGAACTGGAAATGCAGCTCGTAAACCGTGTAGAAGATCTGGAAGAACAGCAGCAGGCGCAGCATGGCTTCAGTCCGACGCGCGCGGTGCGACGTCGAGATAACGCCGCGTCCACAGCTCTAGAGAAAGTATCAGCCACAGAGACTCGCTCAAATCGTCGACCCCTGCCACATGATCGTCGAGACAGCGCATCGCTGCAGTTGCATCGATCAGGCCGCGCTCGCGGAACGCGCGGCTGCCGAGAATGTCCCGCGCGAATTCGAGCAACGGACCGCGGAACCAGGCCGCGAGCGGAACCGCAAATCCCTGCTTGCGCTTGGCCAGCACGTCGGCCGGCAGCCAGCGCGCCGCGGCGCGGCGCAAGAGGTGCTTGCCGCGTCCATCGCGGATGCGCATTCCCGGCGGCAAGCGCGCAGCGAAGTCCACCAGGCGATGATCCAGCAGCGGCGCGCGGCTTTCCAGTGAGTGCGCCATCGTCATGCGGTCGACCTTGACCAGTATATCGTCCGGAAGATAGCTCGCGAAATCGATGGCGACGATGCGATCGAGCGGATCGGCGGGCAGCCGCGCGACATCGATATCGAGCGCGCCGTAATGATTTTCGCGCCGCCCGCGCAATGCGTCGGCATGATCGCTGCGCGTCAGCGCAACGACGCTGAGATAACTTTCGGGAAACGGCAATCGCAGCGACTCGGCGATGCGACGCAGGCGCCGACGCGAATTTCCGCCAACGGCGAGCGCCGCCGCATCTGCGCCGAGCGCCGCCAGCGGCTTGAAGACACCCAGCCGGTGCAGCTTGAGATAGCGCAGATATCGGCTGTAGCCGGCGAACGCCTCATCGCCGCCATCGCCACTGAGCACCATCTTCACATGTTGCCGCGCGAGTTGCGCGACGAGATATGTCGGCAATGCGGATGCGTCCGCGAACGGCTCGTCGAGATACCAGACCAGCTGTTCGAGCAGCGCAACCGCATCGGGTTCGACGATGAGATCGTGATGTTCCGTGCCGAGATACCGCGCGACACGCCGCGCATCCTCGATCTCGTTGAATTCCGCCTCGCGAAAACCGATCGAAAATGTCTTGACCGGCTGCGACATGTGACGCGCCATCAGCGCGACGACGACGCTCGAGTCGAGTCCGCCGCTGAGGAATGCGCCGAACGGCACGTCCGATACGAGCCGGCTGCTGACCGCCTGATCGAGAAGTCGCGCCAGCTCTTCGGTCGCCGCCGCTTCATCGAGCGATGTTTTCGGCGTGAATTCGAGCGTGTAATAAGCGTGAACACTGGTGCGTCCATCGACGTAGCGCAGATAGTGCCCGGGCTTGAGTTTGGTGACGCCCTTCAGAATGCACAGCGGCGAAGGCACGTAGCCGAACGTGACGTAACCCTGCAGAGCGCCGTGGTCGAGCTCCGAACGAAAGCCGGGCACCTGCAGCAGCGATTTCAATTCGCTGCCGAACAGAAGGCGATCGCCGAGATCGGCCACATACAAAGGCTTCTCGCCATAACGATCGCGCGCGAGCAGCAGCGTCTTGGTACGCGTATCCCATAGCGCGATCGCGAACATTCCGTGCAGGCGCTGGAAACACTCCGCGCCCCAGGCTTCGTAGGCCTGCACGATGACTTCGCTGTCGGACTGCGAATAGAACGCGTGGCCGCGCGCGACGAGTTCGGCGCGCAGTTCGCGATAGTTGTAGATCTCGCCGTTGAAAACGCATTGCACCGTGCCGTCCGCATTGTGCATCGGCTGGTGGCCGCCGGCGACGTCGATGATCGAAAGGCGGCGCATGCCGAGCAGCGCGCGCCCATCGCAGTAGATGCCGTCATCGTCCGGTCCGCGATGACGGATCATCGCGTTCATCGCGCGGCCGAGTTCGACCGACGGCGGAGCCGCTCCGGGAGCTACGACAAGTCCGGCGATGCCACACATGTGATTCAGCTCCGAAAGGCGAGTGTAGAAACGGAAAGCGCAAGACTCGCCGGCGCCGCGCCGCGGTACAGCGCGGTCAGACGATCGACGACGCTGTCGAGCGATGCGTTCGCGACAACCGTCTGCCGCGCCTGGAGTCCGATCTGGCGGCGACGCTCGACAGACACCGTGGCGGCTTCGCGCAGACACGCAGCGAGTCCGGTGACATCGCCGGGCTCGAACAACCAGCCGTTGCGACCCGGAATCACGAAATCCTCGCTGCCGCTGATGCGGCTCGCGATCACCGGCAAGCCGCAGGACATGCATTCGAGCAGCGTGTTCGACAGGCCTTCGATGACGGATGGCAGCAAGCCGAGATCAGACTCGTGAATGAGCGCCTGGATATCTTCGCGATGACCCAGGAATTCGACCGCGTTGCCGATGCCCAATGCTTCGGCTCGCGCGCGCAATTCGGCTTCGAGCGGGCCGCTGCCGACCAGACGCAGGCGCATCATCGCCGAATTTCCGAAGGCGGCCGCCCACGCTTCGAGCAGCGTCGACAAACTTTTTTCGGGCACGAGCCGCCCGATGAAGATTGCGCGCAACGTGGCGTCCGCGGATCGTGACGAAGAACCCGGCGCAAATCGGCGCGTATCCACCGCATTCGGCAGTGCGACGATCCGAGCGCGATCGAAGCCCTGTCGCACGAGCTCGCCGGCGATGCGTTGACTGATCGCCTGCACCGCCGACGCTTTCTTGAGCGCGCGACGCGCGAGACGTGCGAGCCAGCTCGCGCGTGGCGCGAGCAGGCCTTGCTCGAGCTCCCACCAGCCCGACACCTTGACCACGACAGGACGGCCCTTGCGCGCGAGCGTGCATGCGATCGCCGCGAGCCAATGCGCGATGTGCGCGTGCCACGCGTGATAACGATGTCCGCGTCGCCGCAGGAACGCGATCGTCCTGCACCAGAGCACGAAGCGCGCGACGCCGCGCAGACGCGGATAGCCGAGACGCACGACCGGAATTCCCTCGCACCGATCGATGCGCTTCTGCGGCGCATTGGGAACGCGTGGCGTCAGCAGCGTGACGAGGTGTCCGCGACGGCGCAGTTCGCCCGACAAGGTGCGCACCTGCGATTCGGCGCCGCCGCCGCCGCGCACGGGAAAACCGCTCTCGAGAATCATCAAGATGCGCAGCGGGCGGGCGTCACGCGCCATCGAGATGCTCCCGCAGCCAGAGTTCGAGTACGACCAGTTGCCAGATCGCAGCCGAATGATCCCATGTGCCGCGGCGATGTTCTTCCATCAGCCGATCGATGCACGCTGGCTGGAACCAGCCGCGCTCGCGCGTGCGCCGGTCGTCCAGCACATCGCGAGTGAATGTGCGGAATGCTTCGTGCTCGCGCAGCCAGACCGCGACCGGCAATCCGAAGCCTTGCTTTTTCTTGCGCAGCACGGCTTCCGGCAGCACGTCGCGCATCGCGCGCTTGAAGAGATGTCGCTTGTCCAATCCGCGGACTTTCTGACGCTCGGCAAGACGACCGGTGAACGCGACCAGCGCCGGATCGAGATACGGGAAGCGCACGCTGACCCCGTGCAGCCTGCAAGCGCCGTGGACTTTGACGAGGTCGTTCTGCGCGATCGCGTGCAGAAGGTCCAGACGCATGATGCGATGCAGTGGGCTCGCGCTGCCGCCCTCGGCATAGACGGCGCGCATATGATCGAGCGACGCATCGCGCGGCACGGCCGCGCGGAAGTCGGCGCTGAGCAGCTCCTCGTAGTAATCGGACGCGAACGAATCGTCAGTGTAGAAGCGGTCGGGATTCGGCAGCGAAGCGCGCGCCGCGAAATTGCCGATGCGCCGCAGGAAATTCGCGTGGCTCCGGCTGGCGAAATTCCCAATACTGTTCCCGATCGTGCGAAGCGGCGCAGGCAGGCGGTGATACGCCTCCATGATGCGATCCTTCGCATATCGCTGGTTGCCGCCGAAGATTTCGTCGCCGCCATCGCCGGCCAGCATGAGATCGACGCCGTGGCTGCGCGCGAGCGCGGCGCACACCATCGTCGGAATCGCCGACGCGTTGCCGAACGGCTGGTCGTAGGCACGCACCGCGGCATCGAGCAGCTCGAGCGTGCGACTGCTGTCGACGACCTCGGTAAAGGGCCGAGCGCCGCACGCCTCGGCGGCAAGCCGCGCGTAGCTCAGCTCATCGTAACCCTGCTCGCCGAAGCCGATCGAAAAGGTATCGACGCGTTGCGGCGCGAGCTGGCGCGAGAGCAGCGAGACGATGCTCGAACTGTCCGTGCCACCGGAAAGAAAACATCCCCAGCCTTGCGCCGGCTGCGGGCAGAAATTCCGCACCGACGTTGCGATGTGTTCGAGCAACTGCGCGGCGAGGTTCGCTTCGCTGTCGGCGAGGTCGGCCGGATACTCGGGAACGTAGTAGCGCAACGTGTCGACGCGGCCGCCGCTCCATGACAGGCGAGTACCAGGCTCGATGCAGGCGATATCGCGGCAGATCGTGCGCGGCGCCGGAATGCAGCTGAAGTTGAGATAGTGATAGACCGCTTCGAGATCGACATCGCGCGCGCAGGCAGGCGAGGCGAGCAGCAGGCGAAGGTCGGTTGCGATGAGCATTCCGTCGCGCACCTTCAGTGTGTACAGCGGAAGGCTCGCGAAATGGTCGGTGGTCGCCGCAAGACGCGTGCCGTCGTTGTTCCACTGCACGTGCGCGAAGCGTCCGCGCCAGTCGCGCTGAACGGGCGTCACGCTGTCGATGCGCGCCAGTCGCGGATCGCCTTCGATGAGGTCGGCGAGCGCGACGCCGCCGTTGTCGTAGCGCCGGACGGCGCCGCGTGTCAGCACGCGAACGTGCGTCGCGCCGCTGTCGATGTTGTTGAAATCCGGCAAGCGGGGCAGCCATGTGTCGACGTCGTTGCCCGCGGCGATCACGAAATCGCCGATGACACCGGCGCGTGCGGGTGCGGTCGCGTCCATCGCAATGGCGCCGGTCATCATGCGCGCCGTTCCATTGCGCGCAGCCACGCCGCTTCGGTCGCGGCAACCATCGCCGGAATCGTGTAGTGCGCGACGATTTCCTGAAGCGCAGCATCGGCCAAACGACGGCGCAGCGCAGCGTCGTCGCAAAGACGCGTCAGGCCAGCGACGAGATCCGCGCGACCGCCGGACGGGAAAAGCACACCCGTCCTTCCGTCATCGATCAGTTCCACGTTGCCTCCGGCGTCCGACGCCAGCACGGCGCATCCGGCCGACATGGCTTCCAGCAGCACGTTCGACAGCCCTTCCTCGAGCGATGGAAGCACCAGCACGTCGGCAAGCCGCATCAGCCGGAGTGTATCGCGGCGCTCGCCGAGCCAGCGCACGTCGTTGGCGAGCCCGCGCGCGTTCGCATGCGCCTGCCATTCGCTTTCGAGCTCGCCGTTGCCCGCCACGAGCAGCACCGGCCGACGCGCCGGCGCCATTTCGGACAGCGCGTCGAGCAGCAATGGCAGGTTCTTCTCGACGACCAGCCGGCCGACGAACAAGGCAACCGGTCGCGACGCGGGCAGATCCAGCTCGGCGCGCGCTTGCGCGATGTCGGCGTCGCTGAGCGGCTCGGGCATCGAGACGCCGTTCGCAATGACTGCGATGCGTTCGAGTGGAAATCCGGTCTGCGCAGAAGTCTCGCGCGCACCCGCGTGCGTATTCGCGATGGCGAGATCGCAGCGGCGCAGGATCCATCGCTTGATCTGCCACTGACGCGGCGAATACACATGAAAGAGCCCGCGTATCGAAGCGACGAATGCGGTGCGGGACAACAGCGGCAGAAGCACGCGCACCCAGAGCTCGGCGGTCAGCGAGAAGCAATGGATGATGTCGTAGCGTCCGCGCCGGAGTTGCGCGGCGAGCGCGCCGATGAAACGCAGGTCCAGGCGCGAGCGCTTTGCGACGTGCGATATCGGCACGCCCGCGGCTTCGAGCCGATCGACCAGAAACGATCGATTGCGGAAGAACATCAGCGCCGGCTGCCAGCGCGTGCGATCGACAGCGCTGAGCAAATGCACGATCTGACGTTGCGTTCCGCCGACCTCCATTTCGTCGGTCACGACGAGGACGCGCGCGCGCTCAGCCATGCACGACCTTCGCAAAGCAGTCGAACAGGCGGCCGGCCTCGATGCGCACGTCGAACTCCCGCTCGACCTTGGCGCGGCCGGCTTTCGCGTAAGCGTCGCGCGCGGCCGGGTCGGCGAGCAGCGCGGCAATCGCATCGGCGAGCGCGACCGGATCGCGCTGGTCGACAAGCCTTCCGCTGACGCGATCGTCGATCAGTTCTGGAATGCCGGACACGCGCGTGCTGATTACGGGCAATCCCGCGGCCATCGCTTCGGTGAGTACATTCGGAATGCCGTCGGCATTGCCTTCCGGCGTGACGACGCAAGGCATCACCATCAGCGTCGATTCGGCCATCGCCTCGCGCACTTCGGTCTGCGGTCGCGCGCCGACGAACGTGACGCGATCAGCGAGACCGAGCTCTTGGCGCAGCGCTTCAAGACTTGCGCGCTCCTCGCCTTCGCCAATAACCATGCTTTCGAACGGCACGCCGCGATCGCGCAGGATCGCGAGGGCTGGCAACAGCACGTCGAAGCCTTTGATCGCATCGAGGCGTCCGACCGAAAGCAGGCGATGCGGCTGACGTCCATCGCGGCTGAACACGGTTTCGCCGAGATCGAGCGCCGAATGCATGACCTGCACCGGAACCGCGCCGGGCTCGCGCATCCAGCGCGCCATGTGACGCACGTTGTTGCGGGTGATCGTCACCGCGAGGTTCGCCTGCGCGAGTTTCGCCGACATCATGTGATCTTCGACGAAGATGTCGTGCGCGCGGCTCGTGAACGAGAAGGGCTTGTCGAGCACGCGACCGAGGAACCAGGCGACGCTCGCCGGATAGGTCGCCCACGGCGCGTGAATCAGATCGGGATTGAACTCGCGCATCCAGTCGTATTGGCCGGCGGCGCGGCAAATCGCGGACAAGGTCTTGAACAGCACGACGGGCTGTCGCCAGAGGCCGGCGCAAAGCGTCGCGACGAAACGCGATGTCGTCAGCGGGCGGCGCAGAGCGAGTCCGAGGAACGCGAGGATCGACGCGACCGCGCCGCGCGGATGGCGCGTGCGATCGAGCAGAGCGGCTGCGCGGTCCTGCACGATTTTTTCCGTCGCCGGTTTCAGCGAAAGTATCGCGATATCGGCACCGCGCTCGATCAGTGCGTGCATTTCGCGCACGATGAACGTCTCGGACCAGCAGGGAAACAACGACACCACGTAGAGAATTCGCATCGGTTGAAAAAAGCCGGGACAGTTATCGGGACAGCGTTTCTTTGTGGCGCGTGGCGTACCAGACGCCGCCCGCACGACCGGCCAGGAAATCGAAGAGGCCGAGGATTGCATACATGTTCATGCGCACGAACGTCGCCGCGATGCGCACCGGCCATTGCCGGAGCAGTTCAGGCTTCAGCATCCCCGCGACGGCCAGCGTATAGAACGCACATTGTGCGAGCGCGAACAGGAACCAAAGGCGCGACTGGGACGCCAGCGCGATATGCAGATTGCTTAGGAGCAAGGCGAGCATGCACCACGGCGCGGTCAGGCGCAGCCATTTGTGCCCCCAGAGACGCCAACCGAGCGGGTGCGCCCACGGCAGCAGCAGCGTCGGGTCGCGGCCGATGAGCTGGAAATTTCCGGCGAGCGTACGTCGCTTGCGCGCCGACTCGATCGCGGGATCCGCCGACGGCCGATCCCACGCGCGCGCATCGCCGGCAAGCACGATGCGCTTTCCGGCGCGGGCGATTTCGAGCGGAATCCAGAGATCGTCGAGAATCAGACCCGGCGGAATCTTCGGCAGCAACGCGGTACGCGCGGCGTACAGCGCACCGCTGACGCCGACCATCGAGCCGCTCTGCGATTCGTTGCTGCGCAGGAACTTCTCGTAGCGCCAGTAGAAATCCAAACCCGAACCGAACTCGCTGGATGCGCGCTCGAACATCAGCTCGCCGCCGACCGCGCCGACTTCAGGATCGGCGAGCGGCCGCAACAGCGCGCGCAGCGCGCCGGGTTCGATGCGCTGGCGCGTGTCGGCGAACATCGTGATCTCGGCGCGGAGATCCGGTATCACATCGCCGAGGCAAGCGGACTTGCCGCGGCGAAGAGGAAACACGCGCGCGCGAAGCCGCGGGTCGTCGCATTCGTGCAGCACTTGCGCGGTGAGATCTTCGGAGCCGTCGGACGCAACGTAGATGTGCAATCGATCGGACGGATAGTCGAGCGCGGCGAGATTGGCGAGTTTCGCGCGGAGTTCATCGGCCGCATTGAATGCCACGACGACAACGTCGACCGACGGTTCCCAGTCGCGGCTGGCGATCGCGCGCGGTTTGCGGCGCGCGAGCGCGAGCATCGCCAGCGGATATCCGAAATAGGTCCAGGCCAACGCGAGCAAGCTGAGCAGAAAGATCGCTTTCACGGCGGGCTTCCGCTGCGCCCGAGCAGGCGCTCGCGCACTTGCTCGTAGCGGCGGTCGCCGAGCGCGCGTTTGGCGAGACCGAGAACCGTGTAACGCGCGCGCGCGCGCGCGATGCCGCGGCCGGTGATCCAGCCCGCGATCGTCGCCTCGTCCAGCGCCGCGGTGACCGCCATGCGTGGCAGCAGCGGCGCGTTCGAGGTGATCTGGCCGGGTTGCGAGCTCAGAACGTGCTTGTAACCGCACTCGATCGCGACGGCAGGAAGATCCGATCGCATGCGACCGCCCGGCGGCGCGAGCAAGGTCACGGGCTGGCCGATCTTGTCTTCGATCACGCTGCGCGAGCGGATGAGATCCTCGCGCAACTCGGCGGGCGAGAGCTCGGTGAAGTAGCGATGATTCCATCCATGCGACTGGATCGACATGCCGTGCGCGGCCATTTCGCGCAGGTCGTTCCAGCTCGCGAGTCCGGGCTCGCCCACGCGTCCGGGGTTCACGAAGAAGTCGGCGGACATCGCGCGCTTGCGCAATGCCGGAAGTGCGAGCCGATGGTTGCTGACGTGGCCGTCGTCGAAAGTCAGGACCACGGCACGGCGCGGTCGCTGGATCCAGTCGCGCGCACTGGTGCCGCCGCCGGTGAGCACGGCGATCGTATCCAGATGCGCGTCGAAGCGCGCCGACGATACGGAATAGTGCGGATCCTGATGGTAGAGATCCTGCGCGTCGGCGTCCGCGTCGCCGATCGCGTGATACATCAAAGCGATGGTCGCGGAAGGCGTCCCGGAATTTGAAGGATGCGCGGCATTCATCAAGGCATCAGCGGGTGTACGTCAGCGACACCGTGTAGGTGCGGTCCGAATAGCCGGAATCGACGACGGTGCTGTCGCGCGACAGGTTGGCGGCGCGGAATTGCCATGACCAGTGGCGCGCCTCCTGCCAGAGCAGCGCGAGCCAATAGGCGTTGTCGTCGTCGGTACGGTCGATATCGGAATAGTCGCGATGTTCACGACCCGCTCCGGCGGAGAGCGTGAGCGTCGGTCGAAACAGCCACGAGATCGAAGCGATGTAACCGAACGACTCTTGATTGAGCGTGTTGCCGCCGATGTAGTTGATGTCACGCCAGAACGGCGCGACATCGAAGCGGAACTCGTCCTGCGAATGCATCAGATCGAAGCCGACCTGCTTCTGGACATACACCTGCGGCGAGACGACCGCGCCGTTGCGGCCCGATCCGACGCCGAGATTGCCGAGCTGGCCCGGATCGACAATGAGATCCTGGCTGGCGTCGCTGAATTCGCGCGATACATGGAAGGCCATGGACGTCGCGGCCGACGGCGCCCACGTTGCGGTGCCGCGCAGCAGCGGGCCGGAGTCGTCGTTCGTGTGCAGGAAATTCAGCCAGCTGTAGCCCGCGGCGACGTCGAATTTGAATTGGCGCGTTTCGTCGTGATAAGCCGCGTAGACATCGTAACGGTCGTATTCGAACTGCTTGGACGCGGCATCGTCATAGCGAACCTGTGATGCCGCCAGCGCGCCGGCGATGTTGTTCTGATTGCTGAATAGATAGGCGAGCTGCCCGATGGCGCTGAGACGATCGCCATTGAACTCGGTGCTGGTGTCCGCATAGGTGTTGGTGTAACGCAGGTCGAGCTTGCCGCGCAGCGTGTCGCTGAAGTGCGCGCGCAGTGTCGGCCCGGTGCTGAACACGTTGGTCTGCTGCTGGTTGCTCGGTGCGTCGCTCACCAGCACGTTGACGGGCTGGCGGCCGAGATAGTCCTCGAATACCCAGTCGAAGCGTTCGGGGCTGATCGACCAGTCGACGACGCCGGACAACAGCGAGCGGAATTCGTCGCCGAATGCATTCTGCAGGTAATCGCGGTACTGCAGCGTTCCGCCGACATCGGCGGTGAGCGTCGAGCCTTGTTCCTTGGCGTCGAAAGTCATCTGCGGCGTCAGTATGTTCTGGCTGACGGGATCGGTCCGGCTCAGATTGACGTTGCTGTCATTCTCCGCTTCGACGCCGAGCGTGTAGTTCAGCACCGGATCGGCGTGCGCGTTCGCGCAGGCAGTCGCTGCGGCGATCCCGATGACCATCCAGGTTCGATGGGCGCTTAGCATGAATCCACCCCCTGAGTTGACTGCCGATTCTCCGGCTCGCAGGGCCGGCCATCCGCCAGCCCATCCCCGCACGGCGCATCCGCTCTGGAAACGGCGGCCGGCGCGTCCGATCCCCCCACCATACAGCCATCAAGGCAGTTGGTTGAACACCACCCCGGCAAACCGGTTCGGATCGAAGATGGAAGCCGCCTGCGCGATCGCCGCCGGCGTATCGCGACCGTAGCCTACGACCAGCACGATGAAATCGGCGAGATCGGCCAGGATGCGCGCGTCCGGCGATCCCTTCACCGGCGGACTATCGATGAAGAGGTAACGATCGGGATAACGGCTGCGCAGCGAATCGAGCACCGCGCGCATGCGGAACGAGGAGAAATATTCCGCGCTCATCTCGCGCGCCTTGCCGACCGGAATCAGCCGCAACCGCGGAATGCCGGTGTGATAAAGCACCTTTTCGATGCCGAGCGCCGGGTGCTCGAGATAGTCGATCAGGCCGCCTTCGGTCGGATGCACGCCGAGCGCGGTGTGCTGCGCCGGATGGCGCACGTCGCAATCGATCAGGAGCGCCGTCTTGGCTTCGTCGAACGCGAATGCGGTCGCAAGGTTGCGCGCGACGAAGCTGCCGCCGGAGCGATGGCTGACCGGCACCACCAGCGTCACGAAATTATTCGCGCCGCCGAGCGCGAGCAGACGCGTGCGTATTTCGCGGAATGCGTCCGCCTGTTCGCGGGCCGATTCGTCGCGATGAATGATGCGACGCTCTTCGAGCGTGCGCGTGGTGAGCGCATGCGGCTCGACGATGCGCGCGATCGAACGCGATGCGCGCGTACGCAGCGCGAGATCGCTTGCCGCCATTTCGAGCGCTTCGCCGACACGGTCCACGGTCTTGCCGATATCGCCGCTCATCGCATCGCCTCCATGCGCAACAGGTACGTGATCGCATAGGTCGCCAGCACGCCGGCGACAAGCACCAACGCGATGATCAGCTGCGCTGTCTTGCGCCGGCGATCCGATGGTGTGGGATAGGGAGGAACGGCTGCGAGCACCGGAATGCCGGCGATGCGTTCGATCATCGCGGCCGAACGGACGCGCGGATCGAAGCGGGCGTAGCCGAACAGAAGACCAAACGGAAGCACGATTCCGATAGCGAGCCCGGCCATCGCGAAATGCATCGGGCGCAACCCGGCCGGACGCGTCGGCATGGCCGCCGGTTCCTGAATGCGAAAGGTCAGACCGCGGCCTTCTTCGTCGAGGTTCATCGATACGCGCGCGTTCTCGCGGCGCTTCAAGAGATCCTGATAGACGTCGCGATTGACTTCGTAATCGCGCGTCAATTCGGCGAGTGCGCTTTCCGACGAGGCGACGCGACGGCTGCGATCGAGCTCGGAATTGAGCAACACCTGGGTCGCGCCCATGCGCGATTCACCTGCCGCAATCTGACGGCGCGTATCGGCGAGCTTGCTGCGCAGCTCCGCGTACAGCGGGCTGTACTGGATGTTCTGGTCGATGGCGGTCGGCGTACCGGATGCCTTGTCGGCGGTCTTGGCGTTTTCGGCCTGGTCGAGCTGCCTGCGCAGGTCGTCCATCTGGTGGCGCACGCGCACCACATCGGGATATTGATCTGTATAGGTGAGCAGCAGCTTGTCGAGCTGGGCCTGCAGTTCGGCCAGCTGCATGCGGTAAAGACCGGCGCGCGTCTGCACGGCGGTCACTTCCGATTCGCCCGACAGCTGCGAGGACAACGCCGCTTCCGTCGAGTGCAGCTCCATCAGATTTAGGCGCGTCTGTTCGAGGCCGGAGCGCAGCGCGCTGATGCGGCTGTTGGTGTCGGCCTCGCTGCCCGGGTGCGCGTCGGCGTTTTCCTCGCGATATTTCTTGAGGTGGTCCTCGGCGTCGGCGAGCTTGCGGTGATAGTCCTCGACCTGACTGTTGATGAACTCGTACGCCTCGCGGCTTTCGCGTTCTTTCGCAGCGAGGCTTTCCTGGATAAACAGCTCGGCAAAACGCTGCGTGACGTGAAACGCGCGCTGCGGATCGCTGTCCGCGTACTCGATCTGGATCAGGTTGTCGCGCGGGCTCGATATCGTCGTGCGCTTGGTGATTGCCTCGCTCATGCGATCCTGATCCAGCGGCGAGGGATTGCCGACCAGCCATCCGCCGGTCTCGAGGATGCCGGACAATACCTTGCGACTGAAAATGACTTCGCGCGCGATCGATGCGCGATCGGCAACGCCGGTGGCCACCGCGCGGCCTTCCATCAGGCCGGTCACGATGTTGCTTTCCTGAACGAGAATCGTCGTCGAGGATTCGTATTTCCGCGGCAGCGTGATGCCGATCAGCAGCCCCGCGACCGCGATCACCGCGAACAGCGTCGTCAGCATGACCATGCGACGGCGCGCCTCGGCCAGAAGCACCGTGATCAGATCGCCCGCCGGTAATGCCAAATCCGCCATTGCCGTTGCTCCAACCTCAGAATACGCGTTCGGGAACCGTGATCACGTCGCCCGGCGCGACGGGATAGTTCGTCGAGAGATCGCCTTTCTGAAGGATCCGGTCCAGACGCACCGCGTACGCGCGCGTTCCTTCGCCTTCCTTTCGATACAGCTCAGTGTTGTCGGCGGCGGCGAACTGGTTGGTGCCGCCGGCCGCGAGCACCGCGTCGAGCACGGTCATGCCCTGGCGGTACGGTACGGAAACCGGTTGATGCACCGCGCCGGTCACGCGTACGCGCGAAAGGTATTCGTGGCTGCGCAGCTGGGTCAGGATGACCGTGACCTGCGGATCGCGGACGTAGGTCTTTAGCTTGTCCTGAATGTCAGCCGCGACTTCTTCCGGAGTGCGGCCGCCGGCGTCGATGTCGCCGACCAGCGGCACCGAAATCTTGCCGTCCGGGCGGACCGGGACGCTGACGTCGAGGCCGGGGTTCTGCCAAACGGACACCTTGACCTCGTCGTCCACGCCGATGCGATACGCCGTGACCGCCTGCGCCTGCGGGTTCAGCTTCGGAGCCTGCTGCGATCCGGTGGTCGTCACGCACGCGGCGAGCGCCAAAAGACCGCCAATGATCAGCAAACGGAGCGCAAAACCCATGTCGATCCCCTTCCAAGGCCCAAAAAGTGTGAAACCTATCACAGACCGCAAGTTCCGGATTCTAGCAGCCGGGGTCGTGTACGAATTGTCGCAAAACACCGTTTCTTGACGTAAGAATAGTCGACGGATGCTTGCAATTCCGGGCTTTTGGCTAGCGTTTGTAGAAGTCGCGGTACCACTCGACGAAGCGCCCGATGCCGACCTCGATCGGCGTCGATGGCGAATAGCCGGTGTCGCGGCGCAGCTCTTCGACGTCGGCGTACGTATCCGGCACGTCACCGGGCTGTAACGGCAGCAGGACCTTCTCCGCCTTGCGCCCGAGCTTGGCTTCGAGAACTTCGATGTAGTGCGCCAGCTCGACCGGCTGATGGTTGCCGATGTTGTAGACGCGGTACGGCGCGGCCGACGTCGCCGGGCTCGGATTCAGCGGATCGAAGGCCGGATCGCCGGCGGGCACGCGATCGAGCGTGCGGATGACGCCCTCGACGATGTCGTCGATGTAGGTGAAGTCGCGCGTGTGCTTGCCGTGGTTGAACACCTCGATCGGCTCGCCGGCGAGGATCTTGCGCGTGAACAGGAACAAAGCCATGTCCGGCCGGCCCCACGGGCCATAGACCGTGAAGAAGCGCAGGCCCGTCGTCGGCAGTCCATAAAGATGGCTGTAGGTGTGCGCCATCAATTCGTTGGCCTTCTTGGTCGCGGCGTAAAGGCTGACCGGATGATCGACCGCATCGCGCACCGAGAACGGCAGCTTGCGGTTGGCGCCGTAGACCGAGCTCGAAGAGGCGTACACGAGATGCTCGACCTTGCCGTGCCGGCACGCTTCGAGAACGTTGATGAAGCCGACCAGATTGCTTTCGACGTACGCGTGCGGATTCTCGATCGAGTAGCGCACGCCCGCCTGCGCGGCGAGATTGACCACGCGCTCAGGTTTGAAATCCGCGAATGCGCGCTCCATCGCGGGACGGTCTTCGAGCGACGCGCGCACGAACGAGAAGCCCTTCAGCGGCGTCAACCGCGCGAGCCGCGCTTCCTTCAGCGTCGGATCGTAGTAGGCATTGAGGTTGTCGTAGCCGAGCACTTCATCGCCGCGCGCGAGCAGGCGTTCGCTCAAGGCCGAGCCGATGAAGCCGGCGGCGCCGGTGACGAGGATGCGCATGAATTGTCTCTGGGTTCGGGATTCGGGATTTCGCTAGGGAGATGAGTCGTTGAGCTCAGGGTTAGGGAATCGACGCTCGGCGTTCATTCCGAATGCCAAAACCCGAATCCCGCCTTTTCACAAGCGGTCATCCACCTTGTCGCGCGGCAACGCCTGCTTGACGTCGAACAGCACGCAACCCGGCTTGCCGAGCGCGCGGATGCCGTCGGCGCCGAGCTCGTTGAATTGCTTGTGACAGACGGCGAGCACGATCGCGTCATACTTGCCCGGTTCGAGCCGATCGACGAGATCCAGCCCGTATTCGTGTTGCGCTTCGGCGGCGCTGACCCACGGATCGTAGATATCGACGTTGGCGTGATAGCTCTTGAACTCGGCGACGACATCGACCACGCGCGTGTTGCGCAAGTCCGGGCAGTTTTCCTTGAACGCGAGCCCGAGCACGAGGATGTTCGAGCCGACCGCCGCGATGCGCCGCTGCGTCATCAGTTTGATGACCCGCTGCGCGACGTGCTCGCCCATGCCGTCGTTGATGCGGCGTCCGGACAGGATCACTTCCGGGTGATAGCCGATCTGCTGCGCCTTGTGCGTCAGATAATAAGGATCGACGCCGATGCAGTGACCGCCGACGAGACCCGGCCGGAACGGCAGGAAATTCCACTTGGTGCCGGCGGCGGCCAGCACTTCGCTGGTATCGATGCCCAGGCGATGAAAGATCAGCGCGAGCTCGTTGATCAGCGCGATGTTGAGATCGCGCTGCGTGTTCTCGATGACTTTCGCGGCTTCGGCGACGCGGATGCTGGATGCCTTGTGCGTGCCGGCGGTGATGATGCGCCGGTACAGCGCATCGACGAAATCGGCCGCCAGCGGCGTCGATCCCGAAGTGACCTTCGTGATCGTTTCCAGACGATGCTCCTTGTCGCCCGGATTGATGCGCTCCGGACTGTAGCCCGCGTAGAAATCGACGTTGAACTTGAGACCGGATTCGCGCTCGATGATCGGCACGCAGACTTCTTCGGTCGCGCCGGGATAGACGGTCGACTCGAACACGACCACGCCGCCCGGACGGATCGCCTTGCCGACCGTGCGGCTCGCCGCTTCGAGCGGCGAAAGATCGGGCCTCTTCGCATCGTCGATCGGCGTCGGCACGGTCACGATGAACACGTTGCAATCGCGCAGATCGGCCGGATCGGCGCTCACGCGCAAGTATTTGGTCGCTTTGAGCTCTTCTGGCGAGGTTTCCAGCGTGTGATCGCGGTGCTCGCGCAATTCGGCGATGCGTGCCTTGTTGATGTCGAAGCCCAGCGTCGGCAGCTTGCGGCCAAAACCTACCGCAAGCGGCAAGCCGACATAGCCGAGACCGATCACGGCGACGCGTGTCTCGTCGGCGCGGGGCAGGGCGGCAGCATCCATTCCGGACTCCGGGTTCGGCGGGGCCGCAAAGTCTATCAAGAGGTTGTGCATGCGGAGTGGAAATCAGCGCCTTCCGGCACAGGCGCGCCCGTGCGCGGCGCGCCTAAGCTTGGCGAGTCAACCTTGGGGGAAGACTCATGCGCAGCCTTTTTGCGGTGCTTTCTGTTTTTGTGTTCGCCAGCGCGTCCGCGGCTCCTGCTGCACGCACCGACCAGATCCTGATCCAGGGCAACAAAGCCGGCGCGCAGAGCGTTTCCGCGGAAGGCGACGGCAGCATTCGCGCCGAATATTCATACAACGATCGCGGCCGCGGCGATCACATCGTGGCCACGTGGAAGCTCGACGCGGCCGGTATCCCGATCGAATACACCGGCACCGGCAACGATTACATGAAAGCGCCGGTCGAAGAGCATTTCTCGCTCAAGGACGGCAAGGCGACCTGGAAGAATCGCACCGAACAGGGCGAGCGTTCGCTCGCCAATGCGGCGTTCTACATACCGACCAACGCGCCGCCCGAGTTCTTCGGCGTGCTGGCGCGCGCGCTCTTGAAGGCGCCCGGTCGCACGTTGCCGCTGCTGCCGGCCGGCGAGGCACATATTGAAGCGGCCGGTACGGCGAGCGTCGCCGGCGGCAAAACGGTCCTCAGCCAGTACCTCATCGACGGGCTCGGTTTCCAGCCCGCGCCGATCTGGCTCGACCATGACGGCAACACCGCCGGCAGCGTATCGAGCTGGTTCTCGGTCGTGCCGAGCGGAACCGAAGCCGACGTGCAGACGCTGATCGAAGCACAGGACAAAGCGACCAACGAGCGCGCGGCACGGCTCGCGCAACAGCTCGTGCATGCACCGAAGGGCGATCTCGTGATCCGCAATGCGCGCCTGTTCGATCCGCGCGATCTTTCCGTGACGCCGAACACGAGCGTGCTGGTGCGCGGCGAGCGCATCGTGCGGATCGCAGCCGATGGCGATCTCAAGGACGCCGCAGCCGATGCCGAGATCATCGATGCGCACGGACGTTTCCTGATGCCCGGCTTGTGGGACAACCACCAGCACTTCGGCGACGACGACGGCATGCTCGATCTCGCCAACGGCATCACCAGCTCGCGCGACATGGCGAACGATACCGACGGGTTCCTCAAGCGCGTCGCGCGTTTCGACGCCGGCACCGAGATCGGTCCGCGTGTACTGAAGGCGGGCATTATCGACGGCACCGGCGAATTCGCCGGACCCACCAAGATGCGCGTCGACACGGCCGCAGAAGCGATCAAGGACGTCGACTGGTACGCCGATCACGGCTACGTGCAGATCAAGATCTACTCGTCGGTCAAGCCCGAGCTCGTGCCGATCATCGCCGATCGCGCGCACGCGCATGGCCTTCGCGTCAGCGGCCACGTGCCCGCGTTCATGTCGGCGCAGCAGTTCGTCGAAGGCGGCGCGGACGAGATCCAGCATCTCAACTTCATCGAGCTCAATTTCCTTTATCCGCAAGTCAAGGAAACGCGCAACCGCGACCGCTTCATCAAAGTCGCCGAGCACGCGCGCGAGTTCACGCCGGACAAGCCGCAGGTCCGCGACTTCATCTCATTCCTGAAGCGCCATCACACCGTGCTCGATCCGACGATGGGCGTTTTCGAAGGTTTGTTCGCCGGCGATCCCGCCGCGCCGACGCCGGGCCTCGAGGAAATCGCGCCGCGCTTTCCGCCGCAGGTCCGCCGCGCATTGCTGAGCGGTGCGCTCGATGTGCCGAAGGGCAAGGAAGACGCGTACCGCGAAGCGTTTCCATCGATGCTGAAACTTCTCAAAGCGCTGTACGACGCCGGCGTCACGATCATTCCGGGCACCGATGGTCTCGCCGGCTACATGCTGCATCACGAGCTCGAGCTCTACGTGCGCGCCGGCATCCCGCCCGGCGAAGTGCTGCGCATGGCGACGCTGACGCCGGCGCTGGTCATGGGCGTCGACAAGGATCGCGGCGTGATTGCCGCGGGCAAGCTCGCCGACATGATCCTTGTCGACGGCGATCCTTCGAAGAACATCGGCGATATCCGCAAAGTGACGACGGTGCTCAAAGGCGGTCGCGTCTACGATCCCGCGGCGATCGAGAAGACGCTCGGCATCGCGCCGCGCGCGGCGCACTGAATTCGGAGTAGTCAGGTTCCGGGCTCGTCTGGATGCGTTGCATCCGGACGCTCCCGACCCGCGTTAACATGCATCGACGACGCGAGGTGCCACGATGGACGCATCCAGCAAGCCGCGCGGTCGGCCGCTCGAAGCGCTCGGCATCAGCGAGATCGAAGAGCGCGTTTACGAAGCGTTGCTCGATCGCTCCGGCGCGACGCTTTCGGATCTCGAGCGCGATCTGACGCTGCCGTCGCGCAAGCTGCAGCGGGTGCTCGATGCGCTCGAGCAGAAAGGGTTGATCACGCGCACGTCGAGCCCGCCGCGTCGCCACATTCCGGCCTCGCCCGATATCGCCGTCGAGGCGCTGCTGCTGCGCCGCCACGACGAGCTGCGCCGCGCGCGCGGCGAGATCCAGCGTCTGCAGGAGCGCGCCGCTGCGAGCGCCGGCGAGCAACGGCAGATGATCGAGCTCGTCACCACGCGCGAAGCCGAGCGTCACGTCTTCGAGCAGATGCAGCAGGCCGCCCAGCACGAATTGATCTTCCTCGAACGTCCGCCGATTCTGATCGCGGGTCCGGAACAGCCGAACGAAACCGAGATGAAGGCGCTCTCGCGCGGCGTGCGTTATCGGAGCATCGCCGATCACGCGTTCCTGGAATTGCCCGGTGTGCTGAGGCGCGTTCGCGAGGACGTGCAGGCCGGCGAAGAAGTCCGCGTGGTTTCGCAATTGCCGTTCAAGATGGTCATGGCCGATCGCAGCATTGCGCTGATTCCCTTGAACCTCGAACGGCCGGGCAGTCCCACGATGCTGGTGCGCACATCGGCGCTGCTCGATGCGTTGTATGCAATGTTCGAGCTGCTCTGGAATCAGGCCGCGCCGATCTCGTTCACGCGCGCTGGCGCGATGCACACGGGCGAGCCCGCCGCACGCCTGCCCGAAGAAACCGAGCAGCTGATCCCGCTGCTCGCCGCGGGGCTCAACGACAAGGCGATCGCGCACGAGCTCGGCATCTCGGCGAGCACACTGAACCGGCGCATCGCCGAGCTGATGAAAAGCGTCGACGCGCGCTCGCGCTTTCAGCTCGGCTGGCTCGTGCGCCGAGTCGCGGGCAATACATAGCGGCTCGAGTTCCGTCGCAGAACCGCGCGGCGAAAGGCTCGCGAGATCGCGCCCCGTCGTCTGGCCACCGTCCTCGATTCGTGCCGCGTGACAGAAATCTGTCATGACCGAAATCGGGCACGAAAACCCCTTGAACTGCGCGCGCTGCCGTGAAGATACTCTTTTGTGATTTCAAGGCGCCTTAGGCGCGTCCTATCCCGTTGTGGCAGCAGGAAATCTTCCATGAACATGCCGTCTTCTCTCCGCCTGAAACCGCTGGCGGCGTGCCTTGCCGCTGTCTTCGCAATGGTCCCAGGCGGCGCATTGCTCGCCGATCCGGCGCATCCAATCACGCAGCCGCAGTCGGCTGCGCCGGGCAGAAGAACTCGCATGTCGCTCAGTGGCTGGCGACGTCGTCGGGACTCACGCGCAAAGGTTTATCGCTGCAGCAGGTGATGGAAGAAGCCGCCGTCCGGGCGCGCGCCGCGAATCCGCCGCCGCCGGACCGGCAGCCCGGAATAACCGCTGTCACGAGCTGCGACGATAGCGGAGTCGGCACTCTGCGCGGCGCAGTAACTACTGCCGTCAGCGGCGACGTCATCGACCTGACCGGGCTTTCGTGCAGCACGATCACGCTGGCCAGCGGTGCGATCATCGCGACGGTCGACGATCTCACCATCAACGGACCCGGCGAGTCCGCATTGACCATCGACGCCCACACCGCCTCGGGCGTGTTCAATCACTACGGCGGCGGCACGATCGCGATCAATGGCCTCACCATCACCAGTGGCCGCATCGCGGGCTACGACTATCACGGCGGCGCGTGCGTCTTATCCGCCGGCAATATCGCGATCAGCGATTCGACGATATCGAACTGCTATTCGTATACGGCGCACGCCTATGGCGGCGCGCTGTGCGCGGTCGGGACCGTCACGCTCAACCAGAGCACGCTCAGCGGCAACACGAGCAAGGGACATTCCTACTACTACTACTACGTTGGCTACGGCTGGTACATCTTCAGTGGCACTTCACGCGGCGGCGGGGCGTACGCCGGTGGCAAACTCACGATCACGAACAGCTCCATTTCGCACAATACGGCGATGTACACCAACCGCGGGTCGGTCGGCGGCGGCCTGTTCACCCGAGCCAGCGGCGATCTGATTTCCGGCTCGACGATCGACAATAACTACGCATGGCTGGGCGGCGGCATGTCGCTGCTCGGTCATTTCGGAGGCGAGCCGTATGGGGCAACGATCGTCAACAGCACGATTTCCGGCAATACCGCGGCCAGCAGTGCCGGTGGCATGAATACGTTCTACATGTCGTACGTGAACCTACATAACAGCACGATCACGAACAACGCTGCGGAGTATTGCGGCGGAGCGTATGTCTATTACGGCAACGCCGACCTCCAGAGCACGATCATCGGCGGCAATACGTCCGTTTACAGTCAGAACCAGTTCGGCTTGTATTCGGCCGCAGACTTCGACGTGTTCTATTCCGATGCGACGGTGACCGGTGGCCACAATGCCATCATGACGTCGAATGCGCCGCTGCCCGCCGACACGATCACCGGCGATCCACTGCTGCTGCCATTGGCCGACAACGGCGGCCCCACGCTGACGCATGCGCTCGCGCCGTCGAGCCCCGCAATCGATAGCGGATCGAATCCGGACAACCTCGACTTCGATCAGCGCGGCGATGGCTACGCGCGTGTCGTTGGCGCAGCTGCCGATATCGGTGCGTTCGAAGCGCCGCTGATCGTCGACGAGATATTCAGCGACGGCTTCGATTAGGCACGTCGCGCGTCTACCGGGAGTCTTGGGCGACGGGTCAGTGCGCGCCGGACGCTCGATTCGACGGATTGCGCGGCGCCGCTATTCTTCTTGCGCCGCGCCGCTATTTCTTCTTCGGACGTTGCCAACCCGGAATCGAAGCCTGTTTCGCCCGCGAAAGGGTCAGCTCGCCGGCCGGCGCTTCCTTGTTGATGACCGAGCCCGCGCCGATGGTCGCGTCTTTGCCGACGCGAACCGGCGCAACGAGCGACGTGTTCGAGCCGATGAACGCGCCGTCTTCGATGATGGTCGCGTGCTTGGATGCGCCATCGTAGTTGCAGGTGATCGTGCCGGCGCCGATGTTGACGTCGGCGCCGACTTCGGCGTCGCCGATGTAGGAAAGATGATTCGCCTTGGCGTTCTCGCCGAAGCGCGCCTTCTTGGTCTCGACGAAATTGCCGATGCTGGCCTTCGCCGCGAGCTCGGTGCCGGGCCGCAGGCGGGCGAACGGGCCGATATCGCACGGCCCGTGCGTGACGACGCCGTCGAGATTGCAGTGCGAATGAACGATGGTGCCGGCGGCCAGCGTCGAATTTCGCACGCGGCAGAACGGACCGATGTGCACGTCGTCGCCGAGCTCGACCAGACCCTCGAGCACGACATCGATGTCGATCTCGACATCGCGGCCGACCCGCACGTCGCCGCGGATATCGAAGCGCACCGGATCGGCGAAGCGCACGCCGGCCGCGGCTAGCGTCGTCGCACGCAGGCGCTGGTACAGGCGCTCGAGCGCAGCGAGCTGCCAGGCGTCGTTGGCGCCGAACACTTCCTGCGGGTTGATGCACTGCGTCGCTTCGGCCGGTTCGCCTTCGTCGTTGGCCTGCGAGAACACGTCGGTGAGGTAGTACTCGCCCTGCGAATTCTCGTCGGTCAGGTTATTGATCCAGACGCGCAGGCGGCGCGCGTCGGCGGCGAGGATGCCGCTGTTGACCCAGCTGATCGTGCGTTGCTCGGGCGTGCAGTCCTTTTCCTCGACGATCGCGCGCACGCGGCCGATGCCGTCGCGGATCACGCGGCCGTAGCCATACGGATTTTCGAGCTGCGTGACCAGCGCGGCGAGCGGCGTCTGCACGGCGAGCAGCTTGCTCAGCGTGTCGACGCGGATCAGCGGCACGTCGCCGTAGAGCACCAGCACGTGCGCATCTTCGGGCACGCCCGCCATCGCAAGGCGCACGGCGTGGCCGGTTCCGAGTTGTTCGGCCTGATGCACCCAAGCCAGATCGCCAAGATCGGTCAGCGCGCTGCGTACCTGGTCGCCGAGATGCCCGTACACCAGGTGGATGCGCGCCGGCTGCAGTGCGCGGGCCGTATCCAGCACATGCGCCAGCATCGGCCGGCCGGCAAGCGGCATCAGCACCTTCGGCTTGGACGACTTCATGCGCTTGCCCTCGCCGGCGGCGAGGACGATGACGTGCAGCGGTGCGGCAGGCATTCGTGCGGTCTCCGCGGAGGTGCGCCATTCTAGGGCAAGTCGGCGCTCGACTTGGGTTGCGTGCGCGTGCGCTCGTCGGTTACTTCCCCTCTCCCTCTCCCGCTCGCGTGAGAGGGTAGGGTAAAGGGTAATCGGAGCGACACGCGTCCAGCGCCATGTTTCATTCCCCTCTCCCGCTCGCGGGAGAGGGGAGGGTGAGGGCAGTCGGAGCGAAATGCTTCACGCTCGCGCGGCGTTTCGCAAGATTCCCTCACCCGCCCTGCGGGCGACCTCTCCCGCAGGTGGGAGAGGTGAAGTTCGCCGTCGACGCTCTACGTTGTCGGTGTCGATGTCGGCGTCGCTGCGCGATGGACGCTCGCAATGGCACGCCCCGAAGGATCCGCATTTCCGGCGAACTGCTGCGACCAGCGAAACGCGGTCGGCGTGCTGCAAGCGATGCTCGGACCGCCGGGAACGAGTCGCGCGCACTGATCGCCCGGATAGTGGCGTTCGAACAGCACGCGATAGAAGAACGCTTCCTTGCTCGCCGGTGGATTGATCGGAAAGCGCTGCGCGGCCATCGCGAGCTGCGCGTCGCTGACGTGTCGTTCCGCATGCGACTTCAGCGAATCGATCCAGCCGTAGCCGACGCCGTCGGAGAACTGCTCTTTCTGCCGCCACAGGATCGGGTCCGGCAGGAGTCCTCGTCCGGCTTCACGCAGGATGTGCTTTTCGATGCGTCCGCCGAACGGGCGTTTGGCCGACGGCGCGATGTTCATCGCGACATCGAGGAATTCTCGATCGAGAAACGGCACGCGTGCCTCGATACCCCACGCCGCGGTCGACTTGTTCGCCCGTAGGCAATCGTACGCGTGCAGCGCATCGAGCTTGCGCACGAGCTCTTCGTGGAACTCGCGATCGTTCGGCGCCATGTGGAAATAGAGATAGCCGCCGAAGATCTCGTCCGCGCCTTCGCCGGAAAGCACCATCTTGATGCCCATCGCGCGGATGCGCCGCGCCAGGAGATACATCGGCGTCGATGCGCGGATCGTGGTCACGTCGTACGTTTCGATGTGATAGATGACATCGGCGAGCGCGTCGAGTCCTTCCTGCACGGTGAAATGGAATTCGTGATGCGCGGTGCCGAGCGACGCGGCGACCGTGCGCGCGGCGGCGAGATCGGGCGATCCGTCGAGCCCGATCGAGAACGTGTGCAGGCGCGGCCACCACGCCTGGCTGCGATCGTCGTCCTCGATCCGCCTGGCGGCGAATTGCGCGGTCAGCGCGGCGATCAGCGACGAGTCGAGACCGCCGGACAGCAGCACGCCGTAAGGCACATCGGTCATCAGATGGCTGTGCACGGCGCGTTCGAGCGCGGCGCGCAGCGCTTGAACGTCGGCGGAACCGTGCTCGACCGCTTCGAACGCGCGCCAACGTGGCTGGTAATAGCGCTCCGGCGCGGCCATCGCGCGCGTCAGGAAATGTCCGGGCGGAAATTCCTCGACGCTGACGCAGACGCCGGTCAGCGCCTTGAGCTCGGAAGCGACGTACAGGCGTCCATCCGCGTCGCGGCCGGTGTAAAGCGGAATGATGCCGATCGGATCGCGCGCGATCAGGATCTCGTCGCGCGCGCTGTCCCACAGCACAAACGCGAACATGCCGTCGAGCAGATTCAAGAACTCGGCCGGTGCAAGGTTCTGATACAGCGGCAGGATGACTTCGCAATCGGAATCCGTGCGGAAGGCGTAGTCGGCGAAGCGCTTGCGCAGCTCGCGGTGATTGTAGATTTCGCCGTTGACGGCGAGCACCTGCGTTTCGTCGGTGGACAAAAGCGGCTGGGCGCCATGCAGAACATCGACGATCGCGAGCCGCTCGTGCGCGAGCACGGCGCGATCGTCGGCGTAGACGCCGCTCCAGTCCGGCCCGCGATGACGCAGCAGGCGCGCCTGGCGCAGCGCCATCGGACGCAGGCTTTCCGCCGCGCCGCTTGGATCGAATACACAGAAGAAGCCGCACATGTGGCGCAAGCTCACACTGCGGCATGCATCGCTGTCAACCGGTGCATGCTGATGTGCAGGGTGTTTTGTCGGAACGCAACGTGAAATTCAGTCGAAACCGTTCGCGAAGATCGAGTCCGGAAGATCGACGCGCTCGACGGCGCCGATGTCGGGAAATCCGTCGCGCGTCGTGTCGTTGATGCCGGGAATCACGACGCCGCGATCGATCAGCGCACTCCCCGCGAGCGGCGTGAAGTCGCCGCCGGCAGGATCGGCAAGCGCTGGATCGGCGGAAAAGCCATGCATTTCCTCGCCGACGCCGTTCTGCAAATCGGCGAGCGATGCATACGTCGCGTCGTACCAGCGCACCAGCGGCGCGGCCGACATCGAATAGAGATCGTCGTAGTCGAGATCGAGCGGAATCGTGTTGATCTTCGTCAGCGCATGATTGGGCGCGGCGAAGAGGTTGTTGCGACTCACCAGTTCGGTGTTGTATCCGGGATCGAAAAAAGTCAGCGCATCGACGCCCGCGACCGTGGTGAGGAATGTGTTGTGATACACCAGCAGCGGTCCGACGGCCTCCGGATAATCGCTGTTGATCTTAATGCCGCTCGGAACCTGCCCGTAGACGAGATACGAAGGCACGTTGCCGATATCGTATGCGATGTTGCGCACGATCCAGACCGGTCCCGGCGATGCCGGCGCAACCGAAAAGGCCATCAGGCTGTCGCTGATCGTGTTGCTCCAGATGCGCACGTTGGCGCAGTAGCCGTCCGATTCGATCGCATCGTCGGCGTGGCGAAAGATCGTGTTTTCGTAGACGTCCGTCTCGCTGGTGAATGCGTTGTCCGGCGCGTCCGAACCGCACGGGTGCAGGCCATCGTAGGTGTCGTGCAGCAGATTGCGGCGGATGACGTTGCCCTGGCCATTGTTGTCGGTCATGTAGATGCCGGTGTCGCCCGCGTTGTCGTGAGCCATGGCCCAAGGCCAGTTGATGATCGAGCTGTCGCCGATGTCGTTGTGCTCGACGAGATTGCGCTCGCCGCCCTTGATCCACACGCCCGCACCGGCGTTTTCGTGGATCGAGCTGCCGCTGACTTCGCACTGGTTCGCAAAGCGCAGATAAACGCCGCGGCCGTATTCGTCGCTGCCGTAGTAGCGCATTTCGAAATTCTGGATGCGTATGTTGCTGGCGCCCTGGACGTAAAAGCCCGAGTCGAGGCGCGCAACGTTCATCTGATGCTGCGCGGGCGATGATCCATCGCTGAACTTGACGTACACATTCGTGCCGTCCGCGTAAAAGCCGCCCGGTGCCCCGGCGGCCAGCGCGGCGAGATCGGCGACGCTCGAGTACGGAAACATCCGCCCCTCGTCGCTGACGACAAGCGCGGTGCCGTAACCGGCCGCGTACGAATAGACGCCGTTTGCTTGCGGCGTCCAGGTGACGCCCGCAACGATGGTGGCGTCGGCGCCATCGAGAACCGCGCCCGGAGCGCTGCCGCGAAAAACGATCGGCGCGGAATCGGTGCCGGAAACCGCAACGTTCACCTGTTCGCGATAGACGCCGGGCGCAACGGAAACGAGATCGCCCGCGCGCGACAGGTCGGCGGCGTGCTGGATCGTCTGCAGCGGCTGCGAAGGATCGGTACCGGCGCTGCCATCCGATCCGTTCGGCGCGACGTACAACGTTCGCGTCGGTGTGAATGTCGGATTTTCTGCGCGCGTCGTCAGGCTCTCCGTCGCACTCGGTGCGCCGGTGACACCGTCGACGTCGCTCAGCGTGACGCGTACGGAATAGGTTTCTCCGGGCTGCAGCCAGAACAGGCTGCCGACGAAATGCGTGGCGTCGACTCGGACGAGCGGATGCGCCGCGCGAAAGTCTGTCTCGCCCGGACCTTGCCATTCGAGGGTCGCCTGCGCGTTGTCGTTGGCATCGCCGCTGATTTCCGCAACGATGCCGCCGCTCTCGAACGTGCCGTAGGTGTCTACGGCCGTCAGCATCGCCGCGTCTTGCGCATGCAACGAGCTCGCGGCAAAGGCCGACAACAGCAGGGCGGACAGAAATTTGCGCACGCGATGCACCATCGGAAGACACGATGATGCTGCCACGCATCGCACGCCTGAGGTGTGACGCCGTCGTTAGTGTTTTGCAGCCCGATCGCGCGATAGGCGGGTTCCGCTTCGAGCCTGGATTGCGGCCCTGGCGTCGGAAACCCGCGTGCTCACCCGACCTTCGCGCGACGCGAAACAAAAACGCCGGCGCTGAGGCCGGCGTTTTCTTGGGAGTAGTCTCGATCGCGCTCAGTGTTTCATCGTGCGCCGGAGACGTTCGAGCGCCTGCAGCTGCGCGACTGCTTGCGAGAGTTGCACCTGAGCCTGCGCGACTTCGAGCGCATCGGTGCGATTGGCGAGCGCGCGCTCGGCTTCTTCCTTCGCGCGACGCGCGGCAGCTTCGTCGAGATCCTTGGCGCGCAGCGCCGTGTCGGCAAGCACGGTGACGACGCTCGGCTGCACTTCGAGAATGCCGCCCGAAACGTAGAAGAAAAGTTCTTCGCCGTTTTCGCGCAGCACGCGCACCTGGCCGGGCTTCAGGCGCGTGATCAGTGCGGCGTGGCGCGGCGCGATGCCGAGCTCGCCTTCCTCGCCGGTGGCGACGACCAGTTGCGCCTCGCCGTGGAAGATTTCTTCCTCGGCGCTGACGATGTTGCAGCGGATGGTGGCCATGTCTTTCTCGCTTTGCTTGTTTGACGGGAATCGGGAATGGGGAATTGGGAATGGGTAAGGACTGGGCCGCCAGTACGCTGTGTTGCTTTTCCGATTCCTTTTTTCCGATTCTCCATTCCCAGCCCTCAGGCCGCCTTCTTCTCCATCGACTTGGCTTTCTCGAACGCCTCGTCGATCCCGCCGACCATGTAGAACGCCTGTTCCGGCAGTGCGTCGCACTCGCCGTCGCAGATCATCTTGAAACCGCGGATCGTTTCCTTGAGTGAAACGTACTTGCCGGGCGAGCCGGTGAAGACCTCCGCGACGTGGAACGGCTGCGAGAAGAAGCGTTCGATCTTGCGCGCGCGGGCGACCGTCGCCTTGTCTTCTTCGCTGAGCTCGTCCATGCCGAGGATCGCGATGATGTCCTTCAATTCCTTGTAGCGTTGCAGCATGCCCTGCACGCGGCGCGCCGTATCGTAGTGCTCGTTGCCGATCACGTTCGGGTCGAGCTGGCGCGATGTGGAATCGAGCGGATCGACCGCCGGATAGATGCCGAGCGACGCGATGTTGCGCGAAAGCACGACGGTCGCATCGAGATGCGAGAACGTCGTCGCCGGCGACGGATCGGTCAGATCGTCCGCGGGCACGTAGATCGCCTGCACCGACGTGATCGAGCCGGTCTTGGTCGATGTGATGCGCTCCTGCAGCGTGCCCATTTCCTCGGCGAGTGTCGGCTGGTAGCCGACCGCCGAGGGCATGCGGCCGAGCAGCGCGGATACTTCGGTGCCGGCCAGCGTGTAGCGGTAGATGTTGTCGACGAAGAACAGCACGTCGCGGCCTTTGCCGGAAGCGTCCTTGTCGTCGCGGAAATACTCGGCCATCGTGAGGCCGGTCAGCGCGACGCGCAGGCGGTTGCCCGGCGGCTCGTTCATCTGGCCGTACACCATCGCGACTTTCGATTCCTTCAGGTTGTCGAGCTTGACGACCCCGGCATCGATCATCTCGTGATAGAAGTCGTTGCCTTCGCGCGTGCGCTCGCCGACGCCGGCGAACACCGAAAGTCCCGCGTGCTGCGTCGCGATGTTGTTGATGAGCTCGAGCATGTTGACGGTCTTGCCGACGCCAGCGCCGCCGAAGAGGCCGATCTTGCCGCCCTTGGCGAACGGGCACACGAGATCGATGACCTTGATGCCGGTCTCGAGCAGTTCGTTCGCGGCGGCCTGCTCGTCATAGCTCGGCGCCGGGCGATGGATGACCCAGCGGTCCTTCTCGCCGATCGGACCGCGCTCGTCGATCGGCCTGCCGAGCACGTCCATGATGCGGCCGAGCGTCGCGTCGCCGACCGGCACCTTGATGCCTTCGCCGGTATTTTCGGCGACCAGGCCGCGCTTCAGACCATCGGTCGAACCGAGCGCGATCGTGCGCACGACGCCGTCACCGAGCTGCTGCTGCACTTCGAGCGTGATATCCGTGTTCTGCACCTTCAGCGCGTCGTATACCTTCGGCACGGACTCGCGCGGGAACTCGACGTCGACGACGGCGCCGATGATCTGTACGACTTTGCCCTGGCTCATTTTCATTCCTCGAAATTTCAGCTAACTGTGATTGTCGATCGCCTCGGTGAAGTTCGGAGGGGATCGGCAATCCCTATTCGGATACGTTGAAACAATGCCTCAAAGGGGGAGAGATGCACTTCTCCCCCTTTGATCAACCCTCATTCACACTTCAGCGTCTGTGCCGTCTGGGTGAACGCATCGTTGGCTTGCTTGCAAATGCTCGCCATCGTTGCCTTGTCCTGCACGGCCGCCCATTGCGCCTTGGTCGCATCCATCTGCTGCTTGTAGGTGGCCGCGACCGGATTGCCCGCACCGAGCTTGTCCATGCACTTGTCCACCCGGGCGACATAGGCATCGCATTCCGCATTCAGACCGGACTGCGCCGAACCGGCACTCGCCGGTGTCGGCGCGGCAGCTGTCTGCGTCGAATCGTTGTTTGCACCGCTGCCACATGCCGTGAGCGACACGACAAGTGCGGCGAGATAACCGAATCTATTCAATGTTTTCAAGAAATTCTCCCAGGAAGGTTACAGGTTCACTGCTCGCGCAGTGGTGGTTCCTGCCACGATCCCCCAAATTCTGTGTCAAACCGCCGCGGCGCCGCCGACGATTTCCGAAATCTCCTGCGTGATCGCCGACTGACGCGCCTTGTTGTAGACCAGCGTCAGCGAATCGATCGCTTTTGTTGCGTTATCCGAAGCGCTCTTCATCGCGACCATGCGCGCGGCGTGCTCGCTGGCGAGATTCTCCAGCGTCGCCTGATAAACCAGCGACTCGACGTAACGCGTCAGCACGTGCTCCATCACCGTTTCCGGATCGGGCTCGTACAGGTAATCCCAGTTGTGCGCGCTGACGAACTGATCGGCCGGCGGCAGCGGCAGCAGCTGATCGACCGTCGGTTTCTGCGTCATCGTGTTGACGAAATCGTTGTAGGCGAGGTTGAGACGATCCACTCGACCCGCGCCATATGCGTCAAGCATGACCTTGATCACGCCGATCAGCTGCGCGATCTGCGGCCTTTCGCCCAGATGCGTGATGCTGCCGACGAGATTGACCTTGAGGCGCTTGAAGAATGCATTCGCCTTGCTGCCGATGGTGACGACGTCGACTTCGATGCCTTTGGATTGCCAATCGCGGATCTCGCCGAGAAGGCGGCGGAACAGGTTCGCATTGAGCCCGCCGCAGAGGCCGCGATCGGTCGACACGACGACATAGCCGACGCGCTTGATGTTCTCGCGCTTGACCATGAACGGATGCTTGTACTCGGCCGTCGCATGCGCGATGTGGCCGATGACCTGGCGTATCGCGCGCGCGTAGGGGCGCGAAGCGCGCATCAGTTCCTGCGCCTTCCTGATCTTCGACGCAGAGACCATCTCGAGCGCGCGCGTGACCTTGCGCGTGTTCGCGACGCTCTTGATCTTGGTGCGGATTTCTCTTGCGCCTGCCATGGTTCTCGCTCGCTACGCTCGCTCGACGGGATTGGAGATTCGGGATTCGGGATGGGTCGGAGCAGGTTCGATGCTCGTCGAGCTTGCGCTCTGGCGAATCCCGAATCCCGTCTGCCGAATCCCGGCTCTCTTACCAGCTACCGGTCTTCTTGAACTCTTCGATGCCCTTCTTGAACTGGGCCTCGATGTCGTTGTTCCAATCCGCGGTTTCGTTGACCTTCTTGACCAGATCGCCATAGTTGTTCGCGAAGTGCGCATGCAGCGCCTTCTCGAACGGCAGGATCTTGGCGACCGGCAGATCGTCGAGATAACCCTTCTCGGCCGCATACAGCGACAGCGCGAGCTCGGCGATCGACAGCGGCGCGTACTGCTTCTGCTTCATCAGCTCAGTCACGCGCGTGCCGCGATCGAGCTGCGCGCGGGTCGCCGCATCCAGGTCGGATGCGAACTGCGAGAACGCCGCGAGCTCACGGTACTGCGCGAGTGCGAGCTTCACGCCGCCGGAAAGTTTCTTGATGATCTTGGTCTGTGCCGCGCCACCCACGCGCGACACCGAGATGCCGGCGTTCACGGCGGGTCGGATGCCGGCGTTGAAAAGATCGGTCTCGAGGAAGATCTGGCCGTCCGTGATCGAAATGACGTTCGTGGGCACGAACGCGGACACGTCGCCGGCCTGCGTCTCGATGATCGGCAGCGCGGTCAGCGAACCGGTCTTGCCCTTGATCGCGCCCTTGGTTTCGCGCTCGACGTATTCCTCGTTGACGCGCGCAGCGCGCTCGAGCAGGCGCGAATGGAGATAGAACACGTCGCCCGGATACGCTTCGCGACCCGGCGGACGACGCAGCAGCAGCGAGATCTGGCGATACGCCCAGGCCTGCTTGGTCAGGTCGTCATAAATGATGAGCGCGTCTTCGCCGCGGTCACGGAAATATTCGCCCATCGCGCAACCGGCGTACGGCGCGATGTATTGCATCGCGGCGGAATCGGCGGCGGCGGCGGCGACGATGATCGTGTGGTCGAGCGCGCCGTACTCCTCGAGCTTGCGCACGACGTTTGCGATCGAACTCTGCTTCTGGCCGATCGCGACGTAGATGCACTTAATGCCCGAGCCTTTCTGGTTGATGATCGTATCGATCGCGAGCGCGGTCTTGCCGGTCTGGCGGTCGCCGATGATCAGCTCGCGCTGGCCGCGGCCGATCGGGATCATCGAGTCGACCGATTTGTAACCCGTCTGCACCGGCTGCGACACGGACTTGCGCCAGATCACGCCCGGCGCGACTTTCTCGACCGGCGAGGTGAGCTTGGTATTGATCGGACCTTTGCCGTCGATCGGCGCGCCGAGCGCATTGACGACGCGGCCGAGCAGCTCGGGACCGACCGGCACTTCGAGAATGCGGCCGGTCGTCTTTGCCGTGTCGCCTTCGCTCAGGTGCTCGTATTCGCCGAGCACGACCGCGCCGACCGAATCGCGCTCGAGGTTCAGCGCGAGCGCAAACGTGTTGCCCGGGAGTTCAATCATTTCGCCGGACATCGCATCGTTGAGGCCGTGGATGCGCACGATGCCGTCGGACACGCTGGTCAACGTGCCTTCGTTGCGCGCCTCGGCGGTCAGCTTGAACTTCTCGATGCGGCTCTTGATGAGCTCGGAGATTTCAGATGGGTTGAGCGTGGTGGCCATTTTTCGTTTCCTCGATCGTGCGCCGCTGGTGCGGCGCGCGGATTTCTTTGGTTCGGGAATCGGGAATCGCGAATGGGGAATCGAAGACGCCGCGTCTTGCTCGTGTCGATTCTCTATTCCCGATTCCTCATTCCCCGTTGTCAGTGCGTCAACGCCGCCTCAAGCTGATGCAGCCGGCCGCGCACCGATCCATCGATAACGACATCGCCGGCATCGATGACCGCGCCGCCGAGCACGGACGGATCGACCGTCTGTTCGAGCTCGATGTCGCGGCCGAAGCGGCGCTTCAGCGCGTCCTTCAACTTGGCGGTCTCGCTCGCGTCGATCGGCACCGCCGTGCGCACGCGCACCTGCAGGATGCGTTCGGCTTCGCGCTTCTGCTGCTCGAAGAGCGCAGCGATTTCGGGCAGTGCCGGCAGACGCTGATTGTCGGCGAGCAGGTTGATGAATCCTGCGAACGACGAATCCCCAGTCTCGCCTTCCGGCAGGAACAGCGAAGCGAGCTCCGCCGGTCCGACGCGCGGATTGCCGAACAGCGCGCACACCTGCGGATCGGCGGCGGCTTGCGCGGCGAACGCGAGCTTCTTCGACCAATCGCCGAGCGCATGGGCCGACGCGGCGAGCTCGAAAGCGGCGCGCGCGTACGGACGTGCGAGAGTCAGTGGCTGCGACATGTCATCCCATCTCGGCGACGAGCTGATCGAGCAGCGCCTTGTGCGCGTTGGCGTCGATCTCGCGCTTCAGGATCTTCTCGGCGCCCGAGATCGCGAGCGAGGCGACCTGGCCGCGCAATTCCTCGCGCGCGCGATGCGTCATGCTCTCGATGTCGGCCGCGGCCGTAGCCTTCTGGCGCGTCGCTTCGACGATCGCGTCCTGCTTGGCCTTCTCGATGATCTGGTCGCCTGCTGATGCGCCTTGTCGATGATCGACGTCGCCTCGCTGCGTGCTTTCTTGATCTCGTCCGCAACGCGCGCGTCGGCATCGGCGAGCTCCTTGCGCGCGCGTTCGGCCGCGGAAAGTCCTTCCGCGATGCGCTGAGCGCGATCGTCCATCGCTTTCATCAGGTGCGGCCAGATGTACTTCATCGTGATCCAGATGAGGATCAGGAAGACGATCATCTGGGCGATGAGTGTTGCGTTGATGCTCACGGGTCAAACCCTCTAGGAGTCGGCAAAGACTCGTTGGCGACGCCTCGTCAGTGCGCGACGCCTGCAGCGGCCGCGGCGACCTTCGCCGAGAACGGATCGACGAACGTCAGATACATCGCGATGCCGACGCCGATGATCGGAATCGCGTCGATCAGGCCGACCAAGAGGAACATCTTGCCCTGCAGCATCGGCACGAGTTCCGGCTGGCGCGACGAGCCTTCGAGGAACTTGCCGCCCATCAGGCCCATGCCGATCGCGGCGCCGATACCGCCGAGGCCGAGCATCAGGGCAGCAGCGACGGCCGTCAGGCCTTCCACATTTGCGAGAGCTTCCATCGTTGTCTCCGTAGTACTTGAGTGGTGTGTGTGAAAAGGTGAATCAATGGTGGTCCGCCGCCATCGCCATGTAGACGACGGTGAGGACCATGAAGATGTAGGCCTGCAGCGAGATGATCAGGATGTGGAAGATCGTCCAGGCGGTCGACAACAGCACCTGCGTGAATGCGAACGCGCCCACGCCAGGAATCAAGCCAAGTATTCCGGCGAACGGCACGCCCAACAGCAATATCGTGGCCGGGATCCATTTTCCCTTCGCGTAGAGAAGCACGACCGACACAGCGAGCGCTGCAAAGACTGCGAACAGGATCCACGAGACGGCCGTGGCCGTTGCGCCCGTGCCGATGCCGAGCGTGAAGGTGGCGAGCAGGATGAAGATCATCTCGCCGGCGTACATGTTGCCGAACAGTCGCAGGCCCAGGCTGATCGGCTTGGCCAGCTCCTCGACGCACTTCAAGAGGAAGTTGACCGGCATCGATCTTGCAATTTGTCGCGAACGGATGGAACAGGAATTCCGCGCCGACGCCGCCAATACCCTTCTTCACGAAGCTGTAGCCGAACGCGATCAGGAACACGGTCAGCGACATGCCGAGTGCGATGTTCGGATCGGTCGAAGGAACGGTGCGCAGGTGATCGACGCCGACGCCACCCGCAACTTGCGGCAAAAAATCAACCGGCAGCATGTCCATGAAATTCATCAGGAACACCCAGAAGCCGACCAGCAGCGCCATCGGCGCGACGAATCGGGACTGGTGATGAAAGGCATCCTTGACCTGGCTGTCGACGAACTCGATGCAAAGCTCGATGAAGTTCTGCCACTTGCCGGGCACGCCGCTGGTCGCCTTGCGCGCGGCGAGGCGAAACATCACGACGAAAATGAATGCGAGCACGAGCGAGAACACCACCGAATCGAGATGCAATACCCAGAAGCCGGTCGCTTCGGGATTGATCGACATGGTGTGCAGATCCAGCTTGAGGTTGGTCAAGTGGTGCAGGATGTAGCTGCTGCTGTCGTGACCGCCTTCGGATGCCATAGGTCTCGTATTCCGCTTGCAACTCGAAATGAAATGACTACCAGGTCTTCGTGACCGCCAACATCACCCAGTTCATCGCCAGGCACGCGATGCAGGTGATCATCAGCGGCGCGAAGTGCGGACCGAACAGCAACGCGCCGATCCAGAACAAGAGCGCCGTCAGGATCAGTTTTCCAACTTCCGCCTTGTAGAACGCGCCGAGTACTTCCGCAGCGTTCGACCTCTGCAAGCCGACCTTCGCGGCGAAATAGATCGTCGGCGCGATGACGACGCACACCGCCGAAACACGCCGCCAATGCCGCCGCGGGACCCCAGCCCATCCAGACAATCGCGGCAGCGATCGCAGCGGTAAGCACCTGGGCGGATATCAGCGCCCAGGCCGTCGATCTGCCGCGCGCACGCAACCGATCCATGCCATTCACCACAACACCGTACCCGGAGGAATCTTCGCGAGCGTCCGGGCCTGCCCCGCAGGGACAACCCCACACGCCCCTTGCCGACTGCGGCAAAGGGGACACATCAGCGGAAAGTCCCGTCGGAAGGAGCAGGACGCCGATCGAGCACGGAGATCCTGACTGCAAAGCCGAAAAATTATATCAGCCCGCGATTTGCGCTCGCAAATGAAAAACCCGGCCGTACAGCAACGCCGTCCGTCGGCGCTCCGCTACCTGCCGCGGCCCTGGATTGTCCCCCGCCACGGGCGCTCGGCATAATGCCGCGACAGATTGTCGCGGGCCGGTTTTCGCAGCGGTTTTCCGCGCGTAACCGGTGCCGCCACGACTGAGCGAATGTGGACAACGGGGGAAGCGGCATATGGGCGACGCTCGCATAAAGGCGGAGCTTCTGGGCGGAGTCGATCTTGCGCCGATCGACGCATTGAAGGCGCTCAAGCAGGACGCCGACCAGCTGCGCAGCCGGCGCGCTTCGATGGAGGCCTTGAAAGCCGACTTCGCCGAGCCGGTTTACCGGCGCGTCGATGCCGACTACGCCAAGCAGCTCGAAGCGATCGAACGCAAATCCGAGCCGCTGCGCCAGCAGGCGCTGGCGGCCTACGCGAGCTTGCGCAACGCGTTGCGCGAAATCGACGCCGCACACGAAACCGTCAAGCTGGACCGCCAGGAAATCGACCTGCGCCACAAGCTCGGCGAGTTCGATGCCGCCGAGCGCGACCGGCGCGCCGCCGCGATCGAAACGGCGCTCGCCGAAAGCCGCACGGCATCCGAGCGCGCCAAAGCGCTGCGCGCACGTTTTCTCGAAGTTTTCCCGGATGAGGCCGAGCTTGATCGCGTCGCGGCGGCGCCGCGTCCCGTTTCGGCCGCTCCGGCGGCATGCGCGCGGTACCGAAACGCCGCGTGCGACACCGACGATCGAGCCCGCGATGACGCGCGTTCTTCCGGTGCTGGATTTTCCTGAACCGCCGAAACCGCCGCCGGCCGTGAAAGCGCCGGCACCGTCCGTGGTTCCGGTCAACACCGTCGCAGCAGCGGCGTCGACGATGTTTCTGCGCACGGCGCGTCTCGTTCCGCAGAGTCCCGAAGCCGGCCGCGCTGCGATTCCGCTGCCGCCGCGCCCGGTCACGCTCGGCAACGACGACACTGCGGAAATCCAGGTCGGTGGTCCCGGCGTCGAGCCGCGGCACGCCGAGATCAATATCAACTCAAAGGGCTACACGCTCGTCGATCTCGGCAGCAAGCAGGGCACGCTGGTCAACGCCGAGCCCGTGCAGGAACGCTTGTTGCGGCACGAGGACGTGATCCAGATCGGCGCGGCACGGTACGTTTTTCGCGAAGGCTGAGAAGAGCGGTCAACCGCTTTGGAGCGGGCAGCGATCAACCATTGGAACGTGCTTTTTTGTTGAAGAATGCGGCCGCGGATAGCCGCTTCTGGGCCAGCTGTCTCGTAACCACTCAAGCGCCGATCGACGTCGCGAACGATGTGCGCCCCGGATGGCGCGCACAAATCAAACGCCGCTCAACGTCGCGAACCGACGCGCGTCCGTACAGCGCGCACAAAAAAAGCCGGGCACGAGGCCCGGCCTTGGAATTGACGCAGCCGCAGGGGAGGGGAGTCGCGGCCGCGCCTTTTTCGAGCGGAATTACTTGGTCGCCGCTTTCTTGGCCGTGTTGACCTGCTTGGCGATGGTCTCGTTGGTGTTCTCGAACGAGCCCTTGGCCAGCTGGCCGAGCGCTTCGCCGGTCTTGAGCGTCACGCCGAAAACTTCCTGGCTGGTCGCGTAGAGCTTCTCGGCGTTTTCCTTGGCGAGCTGGACGCCTTTCGGCCAGAACGCGCGGGCGGCTTCGAAATCGCGCACTTCAGCGGCTTCCGACCAGAACTGGACGGCGGCATTCATACGCGGTCTTCCATCGTCTTGATCTGGAGGTCTGTGATGCGCTCGAAACCTTCCAGCGCAACGGTCTGGGCCTTCACGAACGCATCGGCGTAGGACTTGCCGAGCGCCAGGGACTGCGCATTCATCTGTTCGAACATGGTCGTTGCCTCGGAGTGATTGGGAGTGTGGCGATACTGTACCACCCGATTTGCTGCGATGCAACATCTTCGGCCATCAGATTTATTCGGCTGCGCTGATCGCTGCAAAATAGAACATGAAATCAAATAGTTAGTTAGATTCTGGCCGAACTCGATGCCACGCTGCATCGCAGCGGAAACGGAACGATCCGGGTCAGATCAACCTTCGGCCGCGGGGCCGTCGTAACGGCACGCCGACGTGCAGGTCTCGTGCACGATCACGTGATCGAGCAGCGGCAGGCGCGGCTGGAGCTCATTCCAGACCCAGCACGCGAGATTCTCGCTGGTCGGATTCTCCAGACCCGGCACCTCGTTGAGATAGCGGTGATCGAGCTTCTCGAACAGCGGCGCGAACGCGGCGCCGAGATCGGCGAAATCCATGACCCATCCGAGTTCGGCGTGCAGCGGTCCGCGCACGTGCACCTCGATGCCGAACGAGTGTCCGTGCAGGCGCGAGCATTTGTGCCCAGGCGGCACATTCGGCAGCCGATGCGCGGCTTCGATCCGGAACGTCTTGGAAATATCCATGTGTGCGATTTTATCAGGTGCCGCGGCACGGCCTGATTCGGACACGCTCCGGCGCACGCGCATCGCTCCGTCGCGCGACCCATGCCCTTTGTCACGTGACGCGCGCGGGCACGCCCGACAGAATCGCTGCGTTCGATCGGCGATCGCGCGGCTGTCGCGCGCGATCGCGAATCCTTCGGAAACTTGAACGACTGCGAATCGCGGGAGATAGCAATGGATAGACGTGACTTCCTGAAAGTCGGCGGCGTCGGTCTCGGCGCATTGCTGATGCCGATCCACGGACGCCTCATCGCCGCCGAAGCGCTGACGACGCAGATGGATCCGGCCACCAAGAAGCGCCTCGCCGACGTCGCGCTCAACGCGGCGAAATCCGGCGGCGCGAGTTATTGCGACGTGCGCATCGGACGCTATCTGCGCCAGTTCGTGATCACGCGCGAAGACAAGGTGCAGAACGTCGTCAACACCGAATCCTCCGGCGTCGGCATCCGCGTCATCGCCAACGGCACCTGGGGCTTCGCCGCGACCAGCGACATGAGCGGCGATGCGATCGCGAAGGCCGTGAAGCAGGCGATCTCGATCGCGAAGGCAAATTCGCGCCTGCAGTCCGAACCGGTGCAGCTCGCGCCGACCAAGGGCGTCGGCGAGGTCTCGTGGTCGACGCCGATCGTGAAGAACTCGATGGAAGTGCCGATCAAGGACAAGGTCGATCTGCTTCTCGGCGTCAACGCGGCGGCGATGCAGGCCGGCGCGAGTTTCATCCGCTCGATCCTGTTCCTGGTCAACGAGCAGAAGTATTTCGCGTCGTCCGACGGCTCGTACATCGATCAGGACATCCACCGCATCTGGGCGCCGACGCAGGTCACCGCGGTCGACAAGGCGAGCGGCAAGTTCCGCACGCGCGACGGACTTTCCGCGCCGCGCGGCATGGGTTTCGAATATCTCGATGCGAAGCCGCAACATCGCGTCGCGCTGCCCGGCGGCGCGGTCGTCTATTCCGATTCCTACGACATGAAGGAAGACGCGATCGCCGCGGCCAAGCAGGCGAAGGAAAAACTCACGGCGCCTTCGGTGAAGCCCGGCAAGTACGATCTCGTGCTCGATCCTTCGCACCTCTGGCTCACGATCCACGAATCGGTCGGACATCCGACCGAGCTCGATCGCGTGCTCGGCTACGAAGCGAACTACGCCGGCACCAGTTTCGCGACGCTCGACAAGTGGAAATCGAAGAACTTCAAGTACGGCAGCGACAAGGTCACGATCTTCGCCGACAAGACGCAGCCGGCGACGCTCGGCGCGGTCGGCTACGACGACGAAGGCATCAAGACGCAGCGCTGGGATCTGATCAAGGACGGCATCCTCGTCAATTACCAGGTCATCCGCGACCAGGCCCACATCCTCGGTCTCGATCATTCGCAGGGCTGCTGCTACGCCGATTCATGGTCGAGCGTGCAGTTCCAGCGCATGGCCAACGTCTCGCTCGCGCCCGGCAAGGAAAAGCTCGCGCCCGAAGAGATGATCAAGAACGTCGAGAACGGCATCTACATCATCGGCGACGGTTCGTTCTCGATCGACCAGCAGCGCTACAACGCGCAGTTCGGCGGCCAGCTGTTCTACGAGATCAAGAACGGCAAGGTCACGCAGATGCTCGAAGACGTCGCCTACCAGATCCGCACGCCGGAATTCTGGAATTCGTGCGTCGCGGTCTGCGACGACAAGGACTACCGCTTCGGCGGATCGTTCTTCGACGGCAAGGGTCAGCCCGGCCAGGTCTCGGCCGTCTCGCACGGCTCGAGCACTTCGCGCTTCAACGGCGCCAACGTCATCAACACTGCGCGCAGCCTGGGCTGAGGAGAAAACACATGAGCATCATGACCGAACAGGAAGCCCGCACGATCCTCGACAAGGTCTGCAAGCTGTCCAAAGCCGACGAATGCACCGCGCAGCTGACCGGATCGGTCGACGGCAACGTGCGTTACGCGCTCAACAGCGTCTCGACCAGCGGCATCGTCAACAACTCCGATCTCGCCGTGCAGGTCGCATTCGGCAAGCGCGTCGGCACTGCGACGATCAACGAGTTCGACGATGCGTCGCTGGAGAAAGTCGTGCGCCGCGCCGAAGAGCTCGCGCGCCTCGCGCCCGAGAATCCGGAATTCGTGCCCGCGATCGAGAAGCAGGCCTACAAAGCCAGCGACACCTTCGTCGACAAGACCGCGGCGATCACGCCCGAATACCGCGCGACGGTCGCCGCCGACTGCATCGAGCCGTGCAAGAAGGACAAGCTCGTCGCCGCCGGATTCTTCACCGACAGCGCGCGCTTCACCGCGATCGCCAACACCAAGGGCAACTACGGCTATCAGAAATCGACCAACGTCGACTTCACCTGCACCGTGCGCACGGATGACGGCCGCGGCTCGGGCTGGGTCGCGCGCAATCTCGGCGACGTCGGCAAGTTCGACGCGAAGAGCCGACATCAAGACGGCCATCCAGAAGGCCAAAGGCTCGGCGGACGCCAAGGCGCTCGAGCCGGGCAAATACACCGTGATCCTTGAACCCGCCGCGACCGCGCATCTCATCTCGGACATGCTGTTCGGCTTCGACGCGCGCCAGGCTGACGAAGGCCGCAGCTTCCTTTCGAAGAAAGGCGGCGGCAACAAGCTCGGCGAGAAAGTGTTCGACGAGCGCGTCAACATCTACGCCGATCCGTGGGACGCCGAATCCGCCGTCGTGCCGTGGGACGACGACGGCCTCGCGCGCGAGAAGACGCCGATCGTCACCAAGGGTGTCGTCGAGTATCTGCAGTATTCGCGCTACTGGGCGCAGAAGCAGGGCAAGAAGGCGATCGGCCAGCCCGGCAATATCCTGATGACCGGCGGCGACAAGTCGACGCAGGACATGATCAAGTCGACCAAGAAGGGCGTGCTCGTCACGCGCACCTGGTACATCCGCCTGGTCGATCCGCAGACCGTGCTGCTGACCGGCCTCACGCGCGACGGCACGTTCTACATCGAGAACGGCGAGATCAAGTACCCGATCAAGAATTTCCGCTTCAACGAATCGCCGGCGATCATGCTCAACAACATCGAGGAGATCGGCAAGCCGGTGCGCGTCGCCGACGACGAATCGCCATTCATCATGATGATTCCGCCGATGAAGGTGCGCGACTTCACGTTCACGTCGCTGTCCGACGCGGTGTGATGGGATTGACCGCGCCGAGATAATGAAACCCCTCTCCCGCTCGCGGGAGAGGGTAGGGTGAGGGCACCTTGGTTCGCCGCCACGACCTTCTCCCTCAACAGGGAAGGCCCCACGAGACATGAACCGCCGCAGTTTTCTCCACCACTCGCTCGCCGCCGGACTCGCAGCGCTCGCCGCTCCGCTCTGGCGACGTGCGCGCGCGGCCGATAACGCGTTCGACTTCTGGTTCACACGCCTGATGTACGAATCCGGCGATTGGGACGTCGACCAGCGCATGCCTTCGAACCTGCTCGATGCGCTCGTGCAATACACGACGCTGCGCATCGATCCGAAAGAACGCGTGCTTCCGCTCGCCGATCCGCGCATGCTCGCGCAGCCATTCTGCTACATGGCCGGGCACAAGCTGGTCGAATTCAGTCCCGGACGAGAAGCGCAATTTCGAACGTTACGTGCGCAACGGCGGTTTCGTGCTCGTCGACGACTGCAACCACGACATCGACGGACTCTTCGCCAAGTCGTTCGAGAACGAAATGGCCGCGATGTTCGGCGCCGACGCGCTGAAGAAACTGCCCAAGGACCACGCGGTCTTCTCGAGCTTCTTCAAGTTCGACGGGCCGCCGAACACCGCATTCGAGCTCAACGGCTGGGGCGACGATCTGGTCCACGAATACCTCAAAGGCATCGAGATCGACGGCCGGCTCGGCGTGCTCTACAGCAACAAGGATTACGGCTGCGAGTGGGACTACGATTGGCGCAACAAGCACTGGCTCGCCGAGGACAACACGAAGTTCGCGGTCAATGTCGTGGTCTATGCGTTGACGTCGTAGAGCCGGGATTCGAGATTTGGGATTCGAGAAAAGCCGCTTTCATCGCGGATCCCGGCTTTGAGCGGGAGTGTCAAAGCCATCCCGCAAACAAACGGAACGGTAATGAACCAGGCCATCACCGAACAAATCGTCTCGACGCAACTCGACAAGCTCGCCGCGCTGCGCGAGGCGATCGCGCGCGTCATCGTCGGCCAGCGCGATGTCGTCGAGCAGCTGCTAATCGGCCTCATCGCCGGCGGTCACTGCCTGCTCGAAGGCGTGCCGGGTCTCGGCAAGACACTGCTCGTGCGCTCGCTCGGGCAAGCGCTCGCGCTCGATTTCCATCGCATCCAGTTCACGCCGGACCTGATGCCGAGCGACATCATCGGCACCGAAATCCTCGAGGAGGATCACAGCACCGGCAAACGCTTCTTCAAGTTCCAGCGCGGCCCGGTGTTCACGAACCTCCTGCTCGCCGACGAGCTCAACCGCACGCCGCCGAAGACGCAGTCCGCGCTGCTCGAAGCGATGCAGGAGCGCACGATCAGCTACGCCGGCACGACGCACGCATTGCCCGCACCGTTCTTCGTGCTCGCGACGCAGAATCCGCTCGAACAGGCCGGCACCTATCCATTGCCCGAAGCGCAGCTCGATCGTTTTCTTCTGCACATCCGCGTCGACTATCCGGACGAAGGCGAAGAACGCGCGATTCTCGCGCAGACGACCAGCGGCAATGAAGCGCGCATCGCGCCGGTGATGAAGGGCGACGATGTTCTCGACCTGCAGAAACTCGTGCGCGATGCACATCTCGGCGATGACCTTTTGACCTGGATCACGCGCCTGGTGCGCGCGTCGCGTCCGCAGGAAACAACGCTCGCCGAAGTGCGCGAGTGGGTGCGCTGGGGCGCGGGTCCGCGCGCGGGTCAGGCGCTCGTGCTCGCGGCGAAAGCGCGCGCGCTGATCCACGGCCGCTACGCGGCGACGCGCGATGACGTCGTTGCGCTCGCAGCGCCGGTGTTGCGTCATCGGCTGTTGCTTTCGTTCGCGGCCGAGGCCGAGCAGCGCAGCGCTGATGATGTCGTCGCCGCGCTGCTGCGCGGAGTCGCGTATCCGCATTGACGCCGGAGGAAAAACCATGTCCGGTGAAGTCCGCGGCGGCGTCCGCATCGTGTTGCGCGTCGAAGGTCTCTGCGTGCTTGCCGTCGCGCTGTTTCTCTACGCGCGCCACGGACTCGGCTGGGGAACGTTTGCAATCTTCTTCCTCGTGCCCGATCTTTCGTTCCTCGGCTACCTTGCCGGACCGCGCATCGGCGCGCTGTGCTACAACGCGGCGCACTCCTACATCGGCGCGATCGCCTGCTTCGCGTTCGGCGCGACGCTCCCATCGGAAGCGCTCGCCGCCGCATCGCTGATCTGGTGCGCGCACATCGGCTTCGATCGTGCGCTCGGCTACGGACTCAAGTACGCCGACGGCTTCGGTTACACGCATCTCGGCCGCATCGGCCGCGCACTCGCGTCCGCCGATGGCTAGCGTCGCGCTCATTCCGCCGGACGTCCGCGCGCGACTCAAGAAGCTGCGCCTGCGCGCGCGCTACGGCGCGGGCGGCGACGGCCTCGGACAGCACGCGAGCCGCAGCCGCGGCGCCGGCCTCGAATTCGTTCAATATCGCGCGTATGAACCCGGCGACGAACCGCGACGCATCGACTGGAAACTGTTCGCGCGCTCGGATCGCTACTTCGTGCGCGAATCCGAGCGCGACAGCCCGCTGACGATCTGGATCGTCATCGACGCCAGCGCATCGATGGCGCAGCACGACGCCGCGCGACCCGCGTGGCGCAAGCTCGATGCCGCCAAGACGATCGCCGCGTGCGCGATCGAGCTCGCCCTGCGTCAAGGCGATCGCTTCGGCCTGATCGCGCTCGCCGCGGGAGGCCCGACGCTGATCGCCGCCGATGCCGGCGCCCGTCATCGCGATCGCTGCCTGCTCGAGCTCGAACGCATCGCGTGCGCCGGCGAATGGCCTGCGGAGTCGACGCTGCGGCCGCTGTGGGAGCGCGTGCTGCCGTCGTCGCTCGTTTTGGTCTTGTCCGACTTCTTCGACGATGCGAGCGCCGAGCTCGCGCTGCGATTCGCCGCCGCGCGCCGTGAAGTGCTCACCGTGCAGATGCTGAGCGCCGAAGAGCGCGATTTCCCGTTTTTCGGCGGCCACCGTTTTCTCGATACCGAAAGCGGTCAGGAACGTCGCGTCGAAGCCGCCGCCGTGCGCAGCGACTTCCTCGAACGCTTCGCGCTCGCGCGCAAGAATCTTGCGCGGCGCTTCGCGGCCGGCGGCGTTCGCCACACGGAATATTTCCTCGATACGGCACCGGATCTGCCGCTGCGGCATTTCTTCGGCATCGTCAGCGAGCGCTTACGCGCATGAATTTCGGCCTGCTTGCGCCGCTTGGATTGATCGCGCTGGCCGCGCTTGCGCTGCCGTTGCTGATCCATCTCGTGCGTCGGATCGAGTTGCGTACGACCGCCTTCGCTGCGCTGCGCTGGATCTCCGAGCGCATTCGTCCGCGCCGCCGCCTGCGATTCGAGCGACCATGGCTTCTACTGCTGCGACTCACGTTGCTGGCGCTGCTCGCGTTGTTGCTCGCGCGACCCGTCATCATGGAACCGACGATTGCGAAACCCGCGTGGGTTCTTGTCGCGCCGGGCAGCGATCTCGGCGCAGCGCGCGCGGCCGTCTCGATCGCTGGCGCGGATTGGCGTTGGCTGGCTCCGGGATTTCCCGCGATCGAGACGGCGCCCGCATCCGGTCCGCTGCCCACCGCGAGTCTTCTGCGCGAAATCGACGCCGATCTGCCGCGCGGCTCGCGACTCGCGGTCGTTGTTCCCGAAGAAGTCGCGGGTCTCGATGGCGAACGGCCGCTGTTGTCGCATGCCGTTGAATGGCACGTCGTGGCTGGCCGCATGTCTGCAGCGCTGGCGACTTCGCCGAGCGGCCCGATGGAACTCTCGGTGCGGTACGCGCCTTCGGCTGAGGCGCGCGTCGCGTACGTGCGCGCCGCGATCGCGGCGTTGAATGCGCGCGCGTCCGGTCATTTCGAGCTGGACGCGCAGCCGCAGGATGTCGCGCCAGGCAGCGCCTCGCGAGCGCTCGTGTGGCTCGGCTCTGCGCTGTCGCCGGCGGTCACGGCGTGGATCGAGGCCGGCGGCACCGCGATCGTCGATGATCAACCGAGCGCGACGGGCGCATCGATCTGGCGCGACGCTGACGGCAACGTGCTCGCGCGCGTGCAACCCCTCGGCCGTGGTCGACTCGTCACGCTCCCGGCCGCGCTTTCTCCGCAAACATTTCCGCCGCTCCTCGATGCGGACTTTCCGCAGCATTTGCTCGCTCTCCTGCAAGGTCCGCCGCCACCACCGACGCGCGCATCGGCCGATGCGTTGCGGCCCGTGTCGGCAGCATCGGTTGCACAGCGCGCGGCGACGCTCGCGTCTGCGAAACCGCTCGATCCGTGGCTCGCGCTTCTGATCGCGGCATTGATCCTCATCGAGCGCGTCGTCGCGTTGCGCGCGCCGGAGCGCCGATGAGCATTGATTTGCGCCTGCACGAACTCGGCCGCAATGCACGGTTGCGCCGCGGCGCGATCGCGATGCTGTTCGGCATAGCGGTCGCGTTGTTCGTTGTCGCATGTGCAGCGCGCATCGCCGGCGGGCGTGGCGCGGTTTTGTTCGCCGCGATCGCTGGCATCGCGCTGATCGCGCTCGCGCGGCGCTCGATGCGTTCGATCGACGAAGCATGGATCGCGCGCCGACTCGACGCCGAGCCGCGGCTCGAAGACAGCGCCGACCTCTTGTTCCGCGACGCGGCCGGGTTGTCGATGCTGCAGCAATTGCAACGCGGTCGACTGCAGCGTCGACTGGAGGCCGATCCGCCTGCCGAGATCGCGCCCGAATGGCCGTGGCGAATGCTCGGTATCGTCTGGGCTTTGACGCTGGCTGCGATCGCACTCGTCGTATTCGTGCCGCGCGGTTTTTCGAGCCAGCCGGATTCGGAGACGGCGGCCGCGAGCACAAACGCACATGCGACCGAAATCGACCGCGTGCGTCTCGATGTCGCCGCGCCGGCCTATACACGGGTCGCCGCCCACAGCGTCGCGACGCTCGAAACGCGCGTTCCGGAAGGTTCGCACATCGAATGGCGCTTGCACTTCACGCCGCAGCCGAAAGCAGCGTCGTTGAACTTCCACGACGGCAGCCGCGTCGATCTGAAGCGCGACGGCGACGACTGGATCGGCGCGCGCACGCTGACGGCATCGGCGCTGTACCGCATCGTACTCGATGGCGCGCCGCCGCTGACCGACGATCGTCTCTATCGACTCGACGCGATCGCCGATCAGCCGCCGGACGTGCGCGTGATTCAGCCGGAAAAGTCGCTCACGCTGCTGACTGACGGTCAGCGCGATTGGGATCTCGCTTTCGAAGCGAGCGACGACTACGGCATCGCTGCGGCGAGTCTTACCATCACGCTTGCGCAGGGCAACGGCGAGAACATCACGTTCAAGGAGCAGACGCTTGCGCTCGCGGGCGAAGATCTGGAGGCGTCGAATCCGGGTCGGCATCAGCGCTATCGCCATCGTCTCGATCTGGCGGCGCTCGGCATCGCGAAAGGCGATGATGTCATCGTCAGGCTCGCGGTCAGCGACAACCGTCAGCCGCAGGCGAACACGACGAAGAGCGCGAGTTTCATCCTGCGCTGGCCGCCGGAAACCGCGAGCGACAGCGTCGGCATGGAGGGCCTGGTCGAACGAACGATGCCGGCGTATTTCCGCAGCCAGCGCCAGATTATCATCGACACGCAGAATCTGATCGCCGATCAGCCGGCGCTCGGCGACGACGCAGTGCTCGCGCGTTCGGACGGCATCGGCGTCGACCAGAAAATCCTTCGTCTGCGCTACGGGCAGTTTCTCGGCGAAGAATCCGAAACGCGCAGCGAAGCGGAAAGTCCGGCCGAAAAGAAACCGGCGGCGAATGAGGCCGACGCGGGTCGCGCCGATGCGCTGACCAAACGCGAGGACGAGCACAAGCATTTTCTCAACGTCGAGAAGTTCGGCGACGCCGGCGCGGTAACGGCCGAGTACGGCCACGTGCACGACGTGGCCGAAGCCGCGACGCTGATCGACCCCGAAACGAAGGCGATCCTGAAGGCAGCGCTCAACGAAATGTGGGATGCCGAGTTGCACCTTCGGCAAGGTCGACCCGCCGAAGCGCTGCCGTTCGAAAACAAGGCACTCGGCTACATCAAGCAAGTGCAGCAGTCCTCGCGCATCTACCTTGCGCGCGTCGGGCTCGAGCTTCCGGCGGTCGACGAAAGCCGGCGCCTTTCCGGCGATCGCAAGGGTCTCGGCGATCGCGAGTCGGCGCTGGCGCCGGCGGATACCGACGATTCCGGCGCGCTCGCGTTGTGGCAAGCGCTCGATGCGCACGCAGATCTCGACATGGCATCGCTCGAGCGCTGGGTGCGCGCTCGCGCGAGCACGCTTCCGGATGCGCTGGCATTGCTCGCGGCGAGCGATCGCGTGCGACATGATCCCGCGTGCGCCGAATGCCGCCGCCAGTTGCGCCGTCTGCTGTGGCCGTTGCTGCCGCAGCCGGCAACGGCCGTGGAATCGCGTATTGCTCCGGATGCCGCCGGACGCGCTTATCTCGATGCGCTGCGGGATGTCGAGAAATCCGGCGGGGCGCATCCATGAATGTCGCGCTCGTTACCGGAGTTCTCGTCGCGCTCGCTGCGCTGGCCGGCGCATGGCTCACTCTGCGTGTGGGCGCCACGCGTCGTTGGTCGCGCGCCGCGTTGCAGCTGATCGCCGCCGCGCTGCTCTATCTCACGTTATTTCCGCCGCGCGTCGACGAGCATTTCGCCGCCGGTACGCTGGTCGTCCTGACACCCGGTGCGACGGCGGAACAATCGGCCGTCGGTTTCAGCGGCGCGGCCGTCGTCGCGCTGCCCGATGCGATTTCGCGCAGCGATATCGAGCAAGTTCCCGATCTTGGCACGGCGTTGCGCCGACATCCGGACACGGCGCGGCTGCGTGTGATCGGAGGCGGGCTGCCGCCGCGCGATATCGACGCCGCGCGCTCGTTGCCGGTCGAGTTCGTTGCCGCGCCGCTGCCGAAAGGAATCGTCGAACTTTTCGCGCCGGCATCGGTGCGCGCTGGAAGCCGCTTCGACATCAGCGGTCGCGTCGAAGGCGGCAGCGCCGGACGCATCGAATTGCGCGATCCGGCCGGCGCGCTGATTGCGCAAAGCACCCTCGCAGGCGACGGTGCATTTGCGTTTTCGGCGCAGGCCAAGTCCGCGGGCACCGCCGATTTCGCGCTGCGCGCGTTCGATCGCAACGGCGCGTCGATCGAGGATCTCGTGTTGCCGGTCAGCGTGCGCAGTGGCGGCGATTTGCGCGTGCTCCTGCTCGCTGGCGCGCCGGATCCCGATCTCAAGTATTTGCGTCGCTGGGCGGCAGACGCCGGCGTCCAGCTCACGAGCCGTATCGCGCTCAGCGATGGCGTTGCGATAACGGACGGCGCCGCGACGTTGACGCCGGAGAACCTGGCGCGTACGGACATCGTCATTGCGGACGAGCGCGTCTGGAACACACTCGACGCTCGCGCGAAGGCGGCGTTGACCGATGCAGTCCGCTCCGGGCTTGGTCTTTTCCTGCGCATCACCGGGCCATTGCCGGACGACGTTGCGATGGAATGGCGCAGTCTTGGCTTCGACGTGCGCGCAACGGACGTCGCGCAGACCGTGTCGCTGCAGCTGCAACGAGGCACTCCGGACGCGGCCGCGCAATTCACGCGGCGCGCCGACACGGTCGATGCGAGTCGCGCGACGCCGCTGCTGCGCGCCGGCGACGGTTCCGCGCTCGCGTTGTGGCGTGCCGAAGGGGAAGGGCGCCTTGCGATCTGGTGGCTCGCCGACAGCTATCGGCTCGCGCTCGGTGGCGACTCGGGCGCATTCGGCACGTTGTGGAGCGAAGCACTCGAAACCGTTGCGCGTGCGCGCGGCACGGCCGCACCGAATCTTCCTGCCGAGGCGCGCGTCGATCAGCGTGGCGTGATTTGCGGACTCGGAGACGATGCGTTCGTCGAGCAAGCGGATGCAAAACATGTCGCGCTCACAGTCGACAACGATCGCGGAACAAATCGCTGCGCTGCGTATTGGCCAGCGCAAGCCGGCTGGCACGCGCTGGTTTCCGGCGGCGCGCGTTGGCCGTTCCGCGTGCGCGACGCGAACGACGGAGCGGCACTCGCCCGCGCACGCGACGCAGACGCGACGCGCATGCTCGCGGGACGTCCGTTGGTCGAATCTTCGAACGCGACGCGCAGCATTCCCACGCCACGCTGGCCATTTTTTCTTGCATGGCTGCTCGCGACGACCGCGCTCTGGTGGCTCGAACGGACGCGTGCGCATGCCGTCGAGACCGACGAGGCGAGCGACGAGGAACAGCCGTTACCGTCTTGGGCCTGACAATAAGGCTTTGGTGACTTCGTCCCTTGCCGGGAGGGTCAGACGCCTTCCTTGTCACGTTCCGCCACGGCAGGTGTGACGCACGCCTCACTTTTCCGACTTCCTCGAACGGCACGCTCGTTGCTTTGAACCCTCATGCCTCATTCCGAGTGCAAGGGGAATCGCATGAAACGCGTTGCAAGTTTGCTCGCGGCCGTCGTGCTTGCGAGCGTCACCACCTATGCTTCGGCGGCCTGCCGCTGTTCGTGTGTGAACGGGCAAATCGAGGCGGTCTGCGCGCTGCCATCGGACCTGCCGCCGGTGTGCGCGCCGCGCGCCTGCACGGTCAAGCAACCGAGCGCCACGCTCGTCAACCAGTCCCGCGTGGCATCCAACACGACGAAGCAGTGCCACGAAACGCTGGTGTTGAATCCGCAAACCGGAAGCTACTTGTCGAAGCAGGTTTGTCAGTAGTACTCGACGAGGCGCATTCGGTTCGAAGGTCGCACTGGCCGCGGCTTCTATTTGCTTGCACCGTTTCCGAAGTGATCGATGTCGTGCCCGGTCTCGTACCGTGAGTCTGTCGCGGCCCGGCACCATGCCCGGTAAGCTGCCGCTCAACCCAGGAGCGGCGCGGATCGGATGACACGGGACAGCGACGCGCGAAAGCGCGCGTACGAAGCGGAAACACGTCGGTTCGGATTCGTCCGGAGCGCGACAACCGCACTCGTCTGCCTCCTGATGGGCTGCGCAGTTCAGCCGAGCAACAATGCGCCGGCGCGGCGCCCCGCCGAGATACGCGCCGAAATCGTCCGCGCGTTGCCGCCGGCGACACGCGACCGCGAAGGCTGGGCGACCGACATCGCCGCCGCGTTCGCCGCACTCGAAATTGAACCGACCCGCTCGAATCTCTGTGCCGCGCTCGCCGTCATCGGACAGGAATCGAATTTCACGGAAGATCCGGCCGTGCCGAACCTCGGTCGCATCGCGCGCGCCGAGATCGAGCGGCGCGCCGAGCAGCACGACATTCCACAGCTCGTCGTGCGCGCGGCATTGGCGGTGCACTCGTCGGACGGCAAGAGCTACAGCGATCGCATCGCGGCGGTGCGCACCGAGCGCGAGCTGAGTCTCGTCTACGAAGATCTGATCGGCCGCGTTCCGCTCGGCAGCCGTCTTTTCGCCGATTCGAATCCGGTGAAGACGGGCGGACCGATGCAGGTCAGCGTCACCTTTGCGGAGGACCATGCGCGCGAGCATTCCTATCCGTATCCGACCGACGAATCGATCCGCCATGAGGTCTTCACGCGCCGCGGTGGTGTCTACTTCGGCGTCGCGCATCTGCTCGGCTATCCGGCGAACTACGATCGCATGGTGTATCGATTCGCCGACTACAACGCCGGTTTCTATGCGAGCCGGAATGCGGCGTTTCAGAAGGCGGTGAGTCTCGCCACCGGCATTTCACTTGCGCTCGACGGCGATCTCGTCGCTTATGACCGTGCCGAGCCCGGTGCCACGGAGCTCGCCGTGCGCACGATGAGCCGGGCGATCGATCTCGATGCGGCCGCGATCCATCGCGCGCTCGAGGACGGCGAATCGATCGACTTCGAAAAGACGGACCTCTATCAACGCGTTTTCGCGCGCGCGCAACGCGTCGAGCGCACGAGGCTGCCGCGCGCAATGGTTCCGCAGATCGCACTGAAAAGCCCGAAGATCACCCGCAAGCTGACGACGGAGTGGTTTGCGACGCGCGTCGACCAGCGCTATCAGGCGTGCCTCGCCAAGGCGAGATAGCCGTACGAGATTTTTTCGCAATTCTTCCGATCCGGTTGGGCGAGGGTTGAGCTAGGCGTCGACATCGACGGCGACGTCGGGATTGACGGCGCGCGATGGCGAAAGCGCGGCAAGCTTATTCCCGTCAGCCGTCGCCGGCGATCGTCGCGTCAGGTCTTCTTGGCCCGCGGCGATCGCTTGCGGGCTTTGTCCTCCGCGACGAGATCGGCGGTCGTCTTATCGGCGCGCACTGTCTTGAACGCCGCTTGCCGCAGCAGTCCCTGGCCGCCGAAGCCCTGATAGAAAACTTCGACGACAAGCTTGGGTTTGACCCAGATCGCCAGCGCACGATCCTTGCGCTCCATGAGTTCGGCGTTGGCACTCGGCTTCGCGACGATGTCCCGGCTGAGCTGTTTTCGCAGTGCGCGCAGTTGTTTGTCGGTGAATCCCGTTCCGACACGACCAATGTACTGCCATTCTCCACGCACAGGCCTGGCCAGCAGCAACGCACCAATCCCGGTGCGGCTGCCTTTGGGGTCCGTGAAGCCGACCACGGCAAACTCATCCGACGGCCGCGCTTTCACCTTCACCCAATCGCCATTGCGGTCACCGCGATAGGGACTGTCGATTTTCTTGCTGACAATGCCTTCGAGGCCGTTGTACTGCGCCTGTTCGAACATCTCTCGACCGTGGCCGATCTGATGTGCCGAATAGGCGAGCAGCGGATTTTTTCGGCGTTTCAGCAAAGCCTCGAGCTTCTTCTTGCGCTCGATCAGCGGCGTGTTACGAAGGTCCTCGCCGTTGAGATACGGCAGGTCGAAAAGCACATAGATCGCCGGCTCGGCGTCCTCGGCCGAAAGGCGACCTTGCAACGCGTTGAAGTTCGATACGCCGGCGCGCAAGACAACCATCTCGCCGTCGAATTGCCCGTCCTTCACCTTGAGCGAAGCGATCGCAGCGGCGAGCTCGGGAATTTTGGCCGTCCACTCGATGGCGTTGCGCGACCAAAGGCGTGCCTTGCCGTTGACGACCGTCGCGAGGATTCGGTAGCCGTCCCACTTCACTTCGTGCAGCCAAGCGTCGCCCGTCGGAGGCTGCTGGACGAGCTTGCAGAGCTCCGGCGCGAAAGCGGCGTCTTTGAGTGAGTCGCCCATCAGGGTTGCTAGCGAGAGTCAACGTTCATAGAGTGCGTGGGATATGAGCCATATCGTCAGCAGTACAGCGAGCTCGACGGTATCCGATCGCGAAGATTCAAGATATCGGACGCTCGTCAACTCGATTACGGACTATGCCATCTTCATGCTCGATGCGGAGGGGCGCGTCAGCAGCTGGAATGCGGGTGCCGAGCGGTTCAAAGGCTACAGCGCTTCGGAAATCATGGGCGAGCATTTCTCGCGCTTCTATACGGAAGAAGATCGGCAGCGCGGCGTTCCGGCGGACGCGCTCCGAACGGCCGCGACCGAGGGTCGCTACGAAACGGAGGGCTGGCGAATCCGAAAGGATGGCAGCCGCTTCTGGGCTCACGTCGTCATCGATTCGATCCGCGATCCCGCCTCGGATCATGTGGTCGGATTCGCAAAGATCACGCGCGACCTGACCGAGCGAAAGAGATCGGCCGAAGTCTTGCTTCAGAGTGAGCAGCAGTTTCGCATCCTCGTGCAAAGCGTCACCGACTACGCGATCTACATGCTCGATGCGGAAGGCAATGTCATCAGCTGGAATGCCGGCGCCGAACGCATCAAGGGTTACGCGCCACACGAGATCATCGGCCAGCATTTTTCGAAGTTTCACACCGAAGAAGATCGCGCGGCCGGCTTGCCCGCGCTGAGTCTGGTCGTGGCCAGGCGCGACGGCCGCTACGAAAAAGAGGGATGGCGCGTTCGAAAGGACGGCACGCGATTCATCGCGCATGTCGTCATCGACGCGATCCGCAACGAACTCGGCGAGGTGATCGGATACGCGAAGGTGACTCAAGACATCACCGAGCGCGTGCAGACGCAGGCCGAGCTTCAGCAGGCCCAGCAAACCCTGTTTCACGTACAGAAACTGGAATCCATTGGACAGCTGACCGGCGGCGTCGCGCACGATTTCAACAATCTTCTCACGGCCATTCTCGGCAGTCTGGACCTGTTGAGAAAACGGCTGCCCGACGATCCGCGTTCGCAAACGTTGCTCGGCAACGCGATCGCGGCGGCCGAACGAGGAAGCGTGCTGACGCAGCGCATGTTGTCGTTCGCGCGGCGGCAAGAACTTCATCTGAAGCCTGCCCATCTGTCGACGCTCGTCGGCAACATGAAAGAACTGATGGAGCGATCGATAGGCCCCAGCATTCAGATCGCGGTCGATATCGACGCGTCTCTTCCACCGGTAAAGACCGATTCGAACCAACTCGAGTCCGCTCTTCTCAATCTCGTCCTCAATGCACGCGATGCGATGCCTCAGGGCGGGCGGATAACGATTTCCGGAAAGCAAGTCTGGGTTGGAACGAACGACGTTCGGGGACTTGCGATCGGGCACTATGTTGCGTTGAGCGTCGCCGACAACGGCACCGGCATGGACGAGTCGACGTTGGCGAGAGCAGCCGAACCGTTCTTTACGACGAAGGGTGTTGGAAAGGGAACCGGCCTTGGTCTGTCGATGGTGCACGGCCTGGCCGAGCAATCGGGCGGAAAGCTTCAGATTTCCAGCAAGCTCGGTGCAGGTACGCGGATCGAGATATGGATACCGGTGTCGTCCGAACGAGCGAGCGACATCGACGATGCTCCCCAGACTGCGGAGCCCGACCTCGCAATGACCAAGAGAGTCATCCTGGTCGTGGACGACGACGATCTCGTTCTTCTCAACACCGTTGCGATGCTCGAAGACATGGGACACAAGACGTTTCAAGCCAAGAGCGCGGGCGATGCACTTGTCGCCATCACCGAGCATCGCGAAATCGACCTCATCGTTACCGACCACGCAATGCCCGGCATGACCGGCATGCAGCTCCTTCATGCGATTGCGGACATTCGTCCCGACCTGCGTGCTGTTCTGGCGACGGGCTATGCAGAACTTCCACGCGGCACACCGCCGACCGTGTGCCGGCTCGCCAAGCCGTTTCGTCAGAGCGACCTGGCCGCTGCCCTCGGCGAAGCGTCGACCGTGGCTGAATCGCTCGGCGGATTGAACAAGTAGGGCGGCACCTGCCGATCGAATCAGGCTGCTTTCGAGCGGTTCGCCATGTTTTCGCGCGATGCAGGAATGTACGAGCGTGCACGCGTGCGCTGACGGCGCCGACGTCGTTCCCTTGTGTCAGCAGATGGATCCCGATGCGGTCCTGCTCGATCTCAACATGCCGGGCATCGATGGACTCAAAGTCGCAACGCGACCGAGACGCACGCTGATCGATCGTCGAAGATGAGACATTCCGCCGACTGGAGCAGGAGATCGACCTCAAAGACGCGGCGACGCTCCACGGCGGTAAGTTCGATCTCGTCGATACTTGGAGAAGCGATTTTGGCAGCGGCGCGCACCGCTGGCCTGCTTACCCGCGCTTTCGTGCGCGACGTGGCCGCTTCGTCTTGCCGGCTTTCCTGGGTTGGCGCATCTGCTCCAGACGTGCGTGCGCTTCCTTCTTGCTGATCGATCGCAACGCGACGATCGCGGCAACCTGATTGCGTCGCGGCACGGTCTGCTTGCGCTCCCAGTTGTATACCGACTGCATGCTGACGCCGATGAGGCGAGCAAGGCCGGCGGCCGAGAGACCGAGACGCTGACGTAACGAACGCAAACCTTTGGCGACGAATCGAGTGGGCGTTTCCGCCGACTCGCTCGCGGCAGCTTGAGACAACGCCGGCGCCTTCGACAGATGTTTTGCCTGACGTTCCAGACTCGCGATCTTTCGCTTCAGCGCGGCGATCTCGCGGCGATATCCTGCGCTCGCCTTGCGGATCGGCTGGACTTCCTGACGAATTTCTCTGCGCGCGAGACGCGAGATCTCGGATTTCAGCATCGAACCAATATTGGGCATTGGCCAAGCCTGTTTTCAAAGGGGCGCCAAGTTTACGGCATTGGCACTCGGCGTGGCGGCTTTCGAGCCGGGCACGACCTCAGTGTTCGAATCCGCTGCCAAAGATTTCATCGCCGATGAAGCCGCGCGGCTCGAACGTTGCGCGAAAGATGCCATTCGTCGTATCCGCGGGCGCCCCTTCGGCGATCCAGTCGTAGATCAGCGCCTGCTGATAGGGCGTGAGCGTGGTCAGGCCGTCCGGATAGCCCTGATACGGCATGCGCGCGCCGACGCCGGGCGTATTGCAATTGACTTTCTGGAACAGAAGGCTGCGTTCGGGATAGTTCGGGACGACGTAGATCAGGCTCGGGTCTTCCGCGCTGACGACATTGACCAGGTTCACGTAAGGCGACGGCGATTCGTTCGGATCGAGATCCAGATTTCCGGCCGGAATTTGCGTATTCATCGCGCTCGTGTGGCAATCCGCGCAACCGTTGCCCTGGCCGTTGAAGTCGATGAATATTCCTTCGATGGCCGCGCCGAACTGGATGCCGCTGTACGTCGGCGGGAGATAGTCGATGGGCGTGCAGCCCGACGGCGGAACGGCGCCGACGGCTCGCGTCGTCGCGACTGCAAGTATCGCCGCCAGTGCAAGCCTAGGGGATCGTGTCCCTTTTCGTGCCGGCACGATCCAAGATTCCATCTCTTGAATCCGGCGATTATTCGTCACAGGAACGATAGCGTGCCGCCGAAATTGGGCAGGTTCGGAAAGATCGTATTGAGATTGCCGCTGCTGACGCCGAACCACTGCGCGATCGTCGCGGCATATTGCTCGACGCCGATGCCCGGGATGAGCTGGCCTCGCGAAAATGCGTTCGGATTCGGATTCGTCGCATCGCCGTAAGCCTGGTTCGGAAATCCGCTGATGCCTACGCCATTGTTTCCATCGCCGTACAAACGGCCGCCGGCGACGGCGCCGCCGAGCACCCACTGCACGCCGCCCCAGGCATGATCCGAGCCGGATCCGTTCGATTGCAACGTGCGCGCGAACTCCGAAGCGGTGAACGCAACGACATCATTCTGCCGGCCCTGCACCGTCATTTCTGTCCAGAACGCGGCGACGGCATCATCCACCTGCGTCAAAAGGCCAGCCTGATCCGTCGTGCTGTTGGGATTGGTCGACATCAATCCCGAGTGCAGATCGAAACCGCTGAGGCGCACGTAATAGATCTGACGCGACGCATAGTTCAGCGCCTGCGAAAGCTTGATCATTTCCGCGACGATTTCGAGCTGATTGCCAAGGGTCGTGTTGGGGAATGTGGTCGTGAGTGCGTAGTCGCCCGCACCGAGATTCGGATCCAGCATCGCGAACAACTCGCGGCCGCGGCCGAAGATGTTGGAATATTCCTGCGCGAAATCGTTGGAATACGTGTCGGCGAGCAGCGCGTTGAGCGCCGCGTCGCGGACTTGGCTGTTTCCCGAGCAGCTCGGGTTGCACACGCCGCTCAGCGTCTTCAATCCGCTGGACGAAAGCTGATAAGGATTGGTGACGACATTGCCGATCTCGAAGCGGTTGGCGCCCGCGATCGAAATGCAGAGCGACAACTGCGGTCCGGAACCGATCGGCGTGCCGTTCGCGCCTTGGGCCTGAAGATAATCGCCGCACAGCCCGCCCCAGCCGAGGGACGATTTTGCGTTCGTGTTCGCCTGATGCCAGAGGTTTTCCTGATCGGCGTGCGAATAGAGCTGCGGCGGTCGGTTCGCGTGGTCGGCATAGCCGGCCATGTCGATCGGTCTGATCAGCGTGCCGGCATTCACCACCAAGGCGAGTTGGTTCGCGCGATACAGGCCCGCCGTCGAGACCATGCTGGGGTGCAGGAAATATTGGTTGGTGGCCGGATTCGCGTCGGCGCTGTCGGTGACGATCTGCGGATCGCCGTCTGCCGGATTGGCGAGCCCGAGGCCACCCGGATTCGAGCCGCTGAAAACGCCGTTGCGTGCAGTCGAATACACATCGAATCGCGCCGCGTCGTGCGGGACGATCAGATTCCACGAATCGTTGCCGCCGGCGAGATAGAGACAAACGATGGCCTTGTAGCCGGACAGCGGCGTTCCGGCCAGCGCGGTTCCCATCATGCGCAATTGCGGGAGCAGCGCGGCCGCACCGCCGCTGCAGGCTGCGCACGCGACAGCGCGCAGGAAATCCCGACGTGACTTACGAGAATGGCTCATGGCGGGATCCTCAGCGTTGAACCGCGTATTCAGGCGAAAGCGTCGTGAGATAGACGGCGGACCAGGCCAGCTCGGCCGGTTGCGTGCTGCCGCTGAAGCCGCTGAGCATCGTCGTCAAATGCGCATTCATCGATGCCGACATGCTGCCGTAGAGCATCTTCGTGTTGATCGCACTGACGATGGAGGCGACATCCGGCGCGAGCGGCGGCTCCAGCGTGCTCAAGTCGAGCAGCGGACGATCGCTCGGCGGATTGTTCATGCCGACATATCCGCCTTCGGTAAATTTGTAATACGTATTGGCGGTGCTGTACGCGCTCGACTCATTGGTGATCTGCAGCTCCGGAGAGAACAGGCCGTTGTCCGCGAACGTGCCGGGTTGCTGATAGTCCGGCATGTAGAAATTGAATACGGTCGGCGACTCGAGTGCGTTCTGGCCAAAATTCGTAAGGAACCCCTGGTTGGCCAGCATCGCGATTTCACCGTACGTGTCCGGCGCCGGCGGCCGCGCGTCGAACGCACGCCAGAGCGCGGTCAACCGCAGAATCGGTTCGCGCAGTTTGCCGTACGAATCGCCGGCCGTTTGAGCCGGCGGTGTGCGCGCTTCGGCGTCGGTAAGAATCGCCTTGATGACGTCGCCGAGGTCATTGCCTGGCGTATCGAACACGGTGGCGATACGTTCTATATAGGCGGGCGACGGATTGCTGGTGACGAAGCGCTGGATCAATTGACGTGAGATGAACGGCGCGATGTTCTGATGCGTGGAAATGATCGCGAGTTCGTCCAGTACGTCTTCGCCGCAGGTCTGCCCGGGCGGAATCGTCGCGCCGCCGAGCACGGTCTTGGGCGTGCCCAGAGTATTGTCGTCGCCGGTGATGTCGTGCTTCATGTTCGAACTGTCGTACGGGAACAATTCGGTGCCCCAGCACGCCATCGGACTGTAGGCACCGAGGAAGCTCAGGTTGCCCCCGTAAAAATTCGGCGGGTTGGTCGGCGCGTCGGAATAGGTGAATCCGGTGAATACTTTCGCGGTGTGCGTGATCGTCGACTGGTCGTAAGTGGGAATCACATCGCCCGTGCCGTCGAGAACCGGCGTGTGATCCATGTTCAGCATGATCAGACCCACCGAGAACAACTGCATGACTTCGCGCGCATAGTTCTCGTCCGGGCTGGTGCATGTTTCGTTCGGCGGTGCACCGTTGCACAGCGGCTTGATGTTGTGGAATGTGTTGAGGTACTTGCCCATGCTCGGGCTGTACGTCACATCGTGCAGCAGCGTCGCGTAGGGCGAGAACGCGTCCTCGGCGAGCACGTCCTGGTAGTGCGCGAGCGGCACGACATCGTTGCTGATCGCGCTGCTGCGATCCGAAACCACGAAGATCTGGCTCAGCGCAAACGCCATGCGCTGGCGCAACTGATCCGGCGCGTACGCAGCCTGCCAGTAAAACCGGTTGAGCCGCTGCGTGTTGCCGACACCTTGTCCGCCGGCCGTGCGCGCATTGACCACTGCTTCAACAGTCGGCTCGCTGAGCGTGGCTGTCGCGGCGATCTGTTCGTCGAGCCACTCGTCGATACCCTGCGCCATCAAATAGTTGACGGCCTGGGTTGAAGGGCCGAACGTGGCCTGTGTCAGGAAGCGGCTCGCTTCGCTGATGCTCGCGGGCGCATCCGGCGGAATATCGAAGCTGCCTTTGAACACCTTGTCGTGCACCGACGCCTGCGCCACCGAAACCAGCGACGCCAGCAAGACCGCGATCGTTCCAGTCTGAACTTTCACGTTAGTGACCTCGTCGCTGAAGCGGTGGGAAATCGCGGCTTTGGGGTAGACGATACCGTCAACCCGCACGCTCATTTCGGACCTTGATCACAAGGCGCAGAAGCCGAGCCTGCGGATCGTTCTCGGTTCGTCGCAGAACCCGATCGTGGCATGTTGCAGGTGGGCGCGCTTCTCACGGATCCTGACCGTCAGCCCGCCTCTTGGTCCGTGCAGAGGAGTTCGCGCTTGGTCACGAACGGATGTGCAACGAACGTGTCGGAGGTGATGATCTATGCTGCGAATATCGCAAGTGTAATCGTCGGCCCGGAATCCTGACCTGTAAGACGCCGGCTGCTACGCCCGCCACAAGGAGATGATATGCCACGCCAGATCGTGTTCACCCCGAAGGCCGCAAAACCTCCTGCGACTTACAGCCAGGCAGTGAAGGCGGCCGGGCTTGTCTTCGTATCCGGAACGGCTCCAAATGATCCAGCTACGGGGCGGATCACCGGCGAGACAATTCAGGAGCAAACTCGTCAGTGTCTGACGAACATCGCCGCAATTCTGGAGGCGGCCGGCAGTTCACTCGACAAGATCGTCAGCGTCACCATCGTGCTGGCGGACGAGGATGATTTTGCCGGCATGAACGAGGAGTGGCTGCAATGGTTCCCCTCGAATCCGCCCGCTCGTCAGGGTGCGAAGCTTCCGGTAAAGGTACCTGGGCTAAAGGTTTCGATCGCCGCCATTGCCGAAGTTTGACGATCGAGATTTTTCCCGGCATCCGATGAACGATCGCGAACGGGCCGGGCAAATTCTACGTAACCACGCTCTCGCGGCGCGCGCATCGTTCGCGCGGCAGCCCAGTCACGTTCCTGACTTCGTTGGTGCGCGTGTAGTCGAAGGCGTTCGGGGCGGCGCCGGCTTCACGGAGGAGGTGTGAGTCGAACGAAACCGAGCTCGTGCGTGTCGCCAAAATGTCTGAATTGGGAATCAAACGGCGTTCTGCCCTTGAGGCGGATCGGACTCGCTGGCTTCGCGGGATGTTCAGCCGGGCCATCGCGCTACGGGCCGTTATGGCGACAATGAACCGGGGAGACCACATGGACACTCGTTTTTGCTTGCGCACGCGCGCGCGCGTCAGACCTCTTGCCTTGAGCCTTGCGCTGGCTTTCGCCGGCACCATCGCCAGCCCGCACAGTGAAGCGCTGCCGAGCGGCGAGCTTGATTCGGCGATTCCGAAGTGGCTATCTCCGGTCGACCAAAAAATCTTCACTAAACAGCTCGAGCGACTCGCCGCACACACGCCGCCGCCGGTTCCGGCAACGTCGATTCCGGTCACCAACTGCGACGACAGCGGATCGGGCAGCTTGCGCGACGCGGTCAACAGTGCCGTCGACGGCGACACCATCGACCTGACCGCGCTCGACTGCAGCACGATCACGCTGACCAGCGGCGCGATCAGCATCGGCGTGAACAACCTGACCATCCAGGGCCCGAACGCGCTGCTGCTCACGATCGACGGTGGCTACAACGATCGGGTGTTCTGGGACCTGGGCACGGGGACGCTAACCATCTCCGACATATCGGTCTCGCACGGTCGCAAGTATCTCAACGACGGCGACGTCGGCAACGCGGGCGGTGGCTGCGTGTTCTCGGCGGGCGAACTCGCATTCGAATATTCGTGGGCGAAATACTGCAAGGTCGGGTCGAACGATCCGACCGCAGCCATCCACGGCGGCGCGCTCTACGCGCAAAGCGGCGTCTTCATCGACGGAAGCACGGTAACCGGCAGCAAGGCTTATTCCGGGGCCTTGACCGACGCGCGCGGCGGCGGCGTGTATACGCCGGGCGATTTGACCATCACGAACAGCACGATTTCGGGAAACACCGCGACCACCACCGGCGCCGGCGTCCAGGTCGGCTCGACCCAGAGCGGAGGTACGGCCGGCGGATACGGACGCATCAAGTACAGCACCATCAACTCGAATGTCCAAGGCCCGTCGGGCTCCGTCATCGGCGGCGGCGGCGTTTATCTGACGGGCAATGCGTACATCGCGCACTCGACGATATCCGGCAACTCCGGCTGTCGGGGCGGCGGCGTCTATTTCGTCGGAGGTGGCAGTGCCACCGCACCCGCCGGCATTTACAGCAGCACGATCAGTGGCAACTCGGGTACGTGGTGCGGCGTCGACGCCGCAGCCGGCGGCGTGCAGTCGTTCAACCGGGCCATGGTCATCATGGATTCGACGATCGCGTTCAACACCTTCCACTACAACCCCACCGACACCAAGTACGGCGCGGGCATTCATTTGTACACCGCGAACACGCTCGACCTGGAGAACACGATCATCGCCGGCAACATGACGGAGCTCAGCGGTTCCAATTTCGAGCCGGACGACATCGGCGGCGCTTCGGGCTCGACCGTCACCGGCGCCAACAACCTCGTCTATTTCACCGATATCACGCTGCCGGGCGGCACGATATTGCTGACCGATCCGATGCTCCGCGCGCTCGACGCGAACGGTGGAACCACGGCCACGCACATGCCGAACTTCGGCAGTCCCGTCATCGATGTCGGCAACAATGTGTCGGGTGCGACCGTGGATCAGCGCGGCCCGGGATTTCCACGCATCCTCGGCGCTGCGCCCGATATTGGTGCGGTCGAGTTCGATCTCTCGGACGAGATCTTCGCGAACGGGTTCGACTGAAGCATCATTCCGCGCGTTGGCGGCAATGGGTATCCTCCAACGTCGACCGCAAGTCGGTGCCCATAAATGATTTTGAGCAAAGCGGGTACAAAACCTGCTCGCGAATCTACTCGCTCCTTACCTTGCGGTGTGTTGCGGAATAATGGCAGACGATTGCATTTGCGTGTCCTTGCCTCACCGTAAAGCCTCGATGTGCTACTCCGCCCAAATCCGCGCCGGCTACAAGCGTTATGTCCGCGAATGGGGCGCGGACATCAGCATCAAACAGTTCGTGCGCCTCTACTGGCTACGCAGTCAGGGCGCGAAGATCAAGATTCCGAAGGCGATGGATGCCGCGATTGCTGAACCGGCGACGGATGACGAACGCCAGATCAAGGAGATGATCGACGCCTACGACAAGGAACAGGCGTCGAAGCTCGAACAGGAGTTGTTCAAGCAGCGCAAGCGTCTCGCCGATGCCGAGCGAACCTTGCAAACAAAGACAACGAAGGCCGCGTTGGAGAGCAAGCGCATCGCGACGGATAAGGTCGAATGGTGCCTGGGCAAGCTCGCTGATCGGTGCCGCACCGAGTTGAACGATGAAGATCACTGCATCTTCCCGGGCTGGTACGCACCCGTTCTCGTGATGAAGGAGGGTCGACGCATCCTCGTCCCCATGCGCTACCAATGCCGTCTAGCAGTTGGCGAGGTTCGCAAGCAGACCGGCGCGCTGAAGACGCGCGAGCTCGAATCCGCGCAACCGGCGCATCAATTGCCCGGGGTTCCCGATGGCGACTACGTGGTCATCATCTATCGCTCGTCGTTTGCTGCGGCCCCGGTTGCAACCGAAACAGTGAAGCCGATGCGCGATGCGGATGGCCACTGGCGTATTGCAGCCTATCGCGTCAAGTGAGAACGCTCCCGAAGACGGTTGGAACGATACGTTCGGCCATCCGGTCAGCGACAAGGTCCTGATCCAGCTTTCGCGGTCCGTGCCTAATCTCATCCGCGCAACCGATTCCTGGCCCGCTGGGGCGACGAGGAATTCCTCATACTGACGGGCGGGATCCGATGATCCGATGGCGCTCCTGGAAGCATCGGTGTTGGTGTGGCGTGGGCGTCATTGCATGCGGTGCATGCCTTTGGCCTGAAGGTTGATATCGATCTGACCAAAATTGGGGCGCGAGTCGAAGTGGGAGAGCCCTCCATCCCATTCGAAGCTCAGCGTCACGCGATCGACATGCTGATTCTCGACGCGCACGTCAGTAATGCCTCTGACCTCCGACAGTATGCCCAACGCCGCTGTGCCTATCACACAGGTCTCAGCCGAGGTGGAGGCCCTCTTTATCATCATGAAACTACGCATGCTCGTACTCCCAAGTTTTCAGCATGCAGTGTGCGCTTGCCGCGATGAACAGGAGGTTCAAACTTCTGACAGATCCCCCACAGGAAAAGCCCCCGAGCCGCAATGCGGCTCGCCCTGACTCCCAAATGGGAGATCTAGTCTGTGCGCAGACTCGATGGCCGCAAAACCTTGGTGCGGTGCCGTACGGAGTTATTCACTTCAACAATAGATACTTGTAGACGGACACCCCATAGACCGCGGAGAAAAGGGTAGAAGGCGCGTGGCCTAACGACATCCGCTACATCGTCTCTTACGCGTTACAAGTCATCGGGGTCAGGCATTACGACGAATGAAAGTGTGAGTAGTTCCATCCTTCGTCGAGCAACGCGAGACGCGACGTTTACCTTCAGCCAATTGAGTACCGCTTGGGACTGGCGTCGGATTGGGCGACGGAGTTCGGGAGTTGTTGATGGAAACGATACTGACCGTCGATGATCGAGCGAGCGACCGTGAGTTTCTGGCGAATCTGCTCGGCCGCGCTGGATATGCCGTATTAGAAGCTTCGAATGGCGCTGAAGCGCTCGAAGTCGTTCGGGCCCGACATCCGAACCTGGTCATTACGGAGACGTTGTTGCCGGAGATGGACGGCGCCGAATTCAGCGACCGGTTGCACGATGAGCCGGGTATCGCGTGCACGCCCGTTATTTTTTATACCGCGGCTTACCGCCTCAGCGAAGGTCGTGTATTAGCGCGATCTTGTCGCGCAGCGGCCATATTGACCAAACCCGCGCAACCGCAAGATATCCTCGACGCGGTGGGCGCTGCGCTCGGTACGAAACCGCGCACTGCCGAATTGTCGGATCCCGCGTCCCCTCAGCCAAGTTTCCTCGGCGTCAAATTGCCCGAATATTTGAACGAACTGACCGGCCTGCAGAGACGGCTGAGGCGTCAGCTCGATCAATCCATCGAGCAGTCTGAAGCAAGGCGCATCGTGGCGAGCGAATCCGATGCGAGCGCATATGCCTTTCAAGTCCTGAGTCTGCGTCTCGCCGCATTATTGGAACTGGATTTCGCCTTATCGTCCGAGCGCGACCCCGACGCGATGCTCAAGTTGTTCTGTCGCATCTCGCAGGATTTACTCAATTGCAGGTACTCGGCAGTGGGGATCGTGGCGGTTGGCGAAACGCGCCTAAAGAATCTTGCTGCGCGCGGAATGGACGAATCTGTTGAACACCAGTTGGCCTCCATCGACCCCACCAGCGGCCTCCTGGGCACCTTGGTTACTTCGCAGAAGGCGCATCGCATTTTTCACGACGCAAATACGCCCACAACACTGGGGCTGCCGGAGTTCCACCCCTCAATCACGTCACTTCTCGCCGTGCCAATTCCGTCGGGCTCGGCAGCGGCACTGACGGGGTGGGTCTACTTCGCTGACAAGTTCGGTACCGCGCATTTCGACGATGAAGACGAACAGTTTGCTACTACTCTGGCCGCGCAGATCGCCCTTGCGTACGGCAACCTGGCGCTATACGAGGAAAGCCGGCAGCACGCGGCAGAACTCGGAATAGAAATCGTCGAGCGTCGGCGCGCACAGGACGAGCTCGCACATCGCGTTACGCACGATCAGACGACGGGGCTGCCCCGCTTCTCGCTAATCAAGGACCACTTGCAGGACGCGTTGGATGTGGCAGAGGCCCACGAGCGAGTCATCTTGCTCTACATAGACATCGATAGCTTTCACGTCATCAATGAGACTCGCGGGCATTCCGCCGGTGACGAAGTGCTGCGCTCGATCGCGGCGCGACTCACCGCCGCTTGTGGGGACCGCGGATATGTGGCGCATATCGCCGGCGATGAATTCGCAGTTGTGCTGATCGAGACCCAGGCAGTAACCGACCAATTGAATTTCGCCGAAGCATTGAAAGCCGACGTGGAAAGAAAGATCAGTAGTGGCGAGCATCAGATTCATTTCACATGTAGTGTCGGAGTGAGCTGCTTTCCCGAAAACGGAGCGACGGCGCAAGAGCTGTTGCGTCAGGCGGAAGCCGCGATGCGACGCGCTAAAAAAAGCGGTCGGGATACTATTTGCGTATTCGGCAATGAGCAGAAGCAAGCGATAGCCGATCGAAGAACGCTCGGGTTGGCCCTCGACAAAGCGATCCGAGATGGTCAGCTCGTGGTGCACTATCAACCGCAGATCAGAGCCAGCGACTGGCGCGTTTTGGGTTTCGAAGCGCTGGTGCGTTGGGAAAGCCCTGAGTTCGGATTGTTGCCGCCGGCGCGCTTTCTGGGTGTTGCCGAAGACTTGGGCCTGATGTCCGATGTCGATAGCTTCGTGTTCGAATCGGTATGCGCCCAGGCGCGCACGTGGTTGGACGGCGCAACCACAGACTTCTGTATGTCAGTGAATGTGTCGTCGATTCAATTGCAGCGCCCGGACTTTGTCGACAGGATCAGTCAAACGCTGGAGAAATGGGCACTCCCGCCCCGGCATATCGAGCTCGAACTGACGGAAGGAGCAATGATAGGCAACGTTGAGCGCGTGATTAGTACGATGAGCGCGCTGAAATTTTTGGGCGTCCAGCTCGCGCTGGATGATTTCGGCACGGGTTATTCGAGTCTCAATTATTTGCGTCGCTTTCCGATCGACAAACTAAAAATCGACCGGAGCTTCGTGTTCGATATCAATTCCGACGCCAGCGCCGCGGGTATCTGCAACGCCATCATTGCGCTGGCCCATCAACTCGGCATGACTGTACTTGCCGAAGGAGTTGAAACGGTTGGTCAAATCGGCTATCTGCGCAGTAACGATTGCGATCAATTCCAAGGCTTCTATTTTGGTAGACCGACCCCTCCGGCCCAAGCGCTGGAAGTGCTCAAGCATGGATGCCGAGGGCGCGCTCATATAGCAGCACTTCTTGCCGGGTTCGCAGATTCTCGCAGCCTGATAAGCAGGCGCGGTTCTCTATTCGTTGACGGTGCGCTTGCTGATAAATCTCAAAACGCACGCGGATGACATCGACATTTGCGATGCGTCCGGACGGCTACGACTTGGCGTAGCGACGGTAAGCACCCTGTGCCTGTAGTCGACGTGTCAGAACTCCGTCGACGGCATCCATGACTTGTCGATCGTCGAAATTTTCTATGTGTCTGACATTGTGAGCGATGACGGCATATCGGCTCGTTCCATCGCTGTCGATGCCCGCGGCACGGAAAGTCAGTGGCACGTTCGGAAGATCGCCACGAAGGACAGCGACGACGGCGCGGGGATCCGCCGCGAAGGCCACCGCCGCCAGCCGTCTCTGCAATACCAACGTGTTGTGGTCGACACGGACCATGACGCCATGTGATTCCGCCTCCGCCTCGATCATTCTCGAAAGCTGGTTTCGGATCGACGACTCTTCAAAGAAGAATTCCACAAACACCGCAGTGGGGTTCCCGTGTGCCGGGAATGTCCGGGCGATGCCCACGTCGACTCGGTCTTTAAGCACTTCCGATATCTTTCGACGAATCTCGCGGACTGCGTCGACGAGAAGCAAGGGCTCGCCTCCCAAAGCGTCGATAGCCGGTTTGGCGCGCTGAGTGAATTCGCAATAGATCTCCGTCATGGCAATTTATCCTGAGTTCGTTTCTCTGCAGTCCCAAGTGGTAAAGCCGGGGAAATACGTGACCCAGAAACCTCCGAGCCTTTGTGCCGGAACGCGTCAACTCTTCTCAGTGCGCCGCCGCGGGCGCGCGTCGGAACGCGGGTTCGAAGAAGACAGCTGTTGCGGCAGCCACCTCGCATCGGCGGGATGGGCTTCCGGGAGTGCGCGTTCGCTGTGGTTGTCGGTGAAACGGTTTTGTTCCATTGCTGATCTATCTGGTTGGCCAAGCCCGCAGGGGCCATGGCGTGCAGCCTTGCTGCGATACATCGAGGCATCGGCATACTTCAGCAGAGCATCGCAGTGATCGCCGTGCGTTGGATAGACGGCAAAGCCTATCGAAGCGCTGATGTGAACTTGGTTGTCGTCGATTCCATAGCATCCATCGATGCGTTCCCGAATCTTTTCCGCGATAGAACTCACCAGTGCCGCATCGCGGATCTTGGACATGAGCACGACGAATTCATCGCCGCCGTAGCGGCACGCAATGTCATCCGCTCGGATGGACGCCAGAATCCGGGCGGCGACGATCGTCAGCAATTTGTCGCCGACGGTATGACCGAGGCGGTCGTTTACATATTTGAAGTCATCGAGATCTATGAACAACAATGCCACTTGGCTTTGACCGGTAGATGCAATGGAAATGCTGTCTCGCAGCCGGGCCATCAATAGCAATCGATTCGGAAGGCCAGTGAGGACATCGTGGTGGGCTAGGTGGTGTGCCGCCGTTCCTCGTTGTGAAGCATCGGCAAGAGCTCGCGCTAGTTGGCGGTTCCTTGCCTTCAAGAGCGCATTTTCTCGAGCGGCCGCGCGAAGTTTTTCTTCAACGGAGCTGAGCGCAAGCTGGTCGTTCTCCGGCGTGTCCGATGCCCTGCGGTTGCGCGAGGATGGCGCGTAGGCGGTTTGTATGCTTTTGTCTGCCGACGCGCCGTTGAGGTCTGTTGCGTCGGGGCATGGCTTGATTTCTTGCGAGGTCGATTCGCGTGCGGCGACTCGACTCAGCGATTTTGTGTTCGGTTCCAACATCATGCGTCTCCCGGAGCCGCGCCATAGCGGAATTTGTCGAAGCGACGGTCTTCATTCGATGGGGCAACGAGCTGGGTACGACTATATGCATCGCGACGCGAGAATTGCCGTCACAAGTGAATTCCTAGCCAACGGGCGCAGTCCGGTTAGTCATGAACGTCCTAGTCATGGGCATTGCCCTGCAGCCAAGTCATCAGGTCGCGCAGCTGGTCATACGCAGCGTGCGTCATCTGTAGCAGACGATGTGTTTGCTGTTGCTGATCGGCCGACGTGACCTGCTCTTCGAGCTGCTCCGCGCGCGCATTGAGCGCCCATAGCGTTTGGGCCAACGTGCCATAGATATAGTTCTCGATCCACACGAGTTTGGCTTTCACACTGCCGCTGGCAGGCGACGTATTCTCGTCACCCGCCGCGCTGAGCGGCACCAGTTCTCGTCGTACCGTGAGTTCCTCTTCCATACGCGCGTTGTCATTCTCGAGCATCTCGTTGCTACGCCTGATGTTGGCAAGAAGCATCCTGTGATTCGAGATAAGCGCCTTCAAGGTAGGAAGAGTGCTCGCTGGCTCAGGAGCAGCAATCGCTGGCCTAGCCCCCGCACTCGAGCGCCCACCAATTCTCGGTTCGGGGCGCGGGCCCCCGGACGTTGGCCCAACGTTCCGTGCAAGATCGTTCGCTTTCGTTTCTCGCATGGGATGGGACCCTCGTGCGCCAGAGTTACATCGTCAACGCTGCGACGCTAGCCGGCGAAGGGGGACGGGTCTGTTCGTTAGGGCACATTGGAAAAAAGCGAGGAATTCCAGGATAACGGCTGTCCGTGTGCACGGTCATCGCCGCATTCCGGGTCGCCTCCGCTGTCTGCCCTGCCAGATCTTGAATCACAGGCGGTACATGCCCTTTGCCCGGAGCATTCGGTCGATCTGATCAAGATTTCGGCCCGCATCATTCGACTCGTAGCTGAGATCGGCGCGATCGATGTACTGGCGATCCACCACGGGTACGGAAACCCCCTCGATCGAGGACAGAATCTTATAAACGTCATTGCCAATCAGGTACGAGGCCAAACCGGAATCTCGTCTAACCAATATGGACGTGCGCATCTCCGCTCTCCTCACTTGAGCATGTGGAAATCCAGGATGCAGACAATCGTGATGTCCGGACGGCTTGTCCGTTCGCTGCCGCACGCTCGCGCTTGGTCGCTCTAACGGGTTCGAAATCGGGCGTCTGTGCCAGAAAATCCTATCGATGAGCGCGGGTTTAAGGCTCGAAAATCACTTCAACAGCCACCTTTCAATCGTCGGTCTCGCGTCCCTGCCGCAGTGGGACGAACTCCGATTGCAGAGAAACGGGATCGAATCAGAGGCGCCGAAAACATGACTATCCTTGTGTAGGAATTTTCCTACACGACGCAGCGGATGATTCTTACGCTGCCAGAGGGGATGCCGTCGTATTCTCATATTCGCAAATCGAAAGGCGCGCTCAGCCAGCGAAAGCGGACCCACACCTCTGGCGCCATTAGGGGATGCATGGCCCGGGACGACCCAAAAGAAAACGGGCTGCTTGCCGCACTGCCCGATGTCGTGGCGGATCGGTGGCTGCCGCGACTCGAGCCCGTGGACATGCCTCTGGGCAAGGTCCTCTATGAGCCGGGCAACAAGCTGAGTCATCTGTACTTTCCGACGACATCCATCGTCTCGCTGCTGTATGTGATGGAAGACGGTGCGTCCGCCGAGATTGCCGTGGTCGGCCACGAAGGCATCGTCGGCATTTCGATGTTCATGGGCGGAAATTCGACGCCAAGTCGTGCCGTAGTGCAGAGCGCCGGCCGCGGATTTCGTTTGAAATCGGATCTACTTCTGCAGGAGTTCAACCGGGCCGGACCGGTGTTGCATCTGCTGCTGCGTTACACACAGGCCCTGATTACGCAGATGTCCCAAACTGCCGTCTGTAATCGTCACCATAGTCTGGATCAACAGTTGTGCCGCTGGTTACTGCTCAGTTTGGATCGACTGCATTCCAATGAGCTGGTAATGACGCAGGAATTGATCGCCAACATGCTCGGTGTTCGCCGGGAGGGCGTCACCGAGGCTGCAGGGCATCTACATAAGGCGGGCTTGATCCGATATCAGCGCGGTCATATCACCGTGCTCGACCGCGCGCAATTGGAGCAACGCGTGTGCGAGTGTTATGACGTGGTCAAGAAGGAGTACGACCGATTACTCCCCGCCATTACGGCACGCTAAACGCGGACCGACTGTAGACCCGCAGTTCCAGCGCGCAACCAGACAATGCGGTTTGCACGCTTCCCGTCTCCTGTCTTCGCTTGTGTTCGGTAGCGCACAGACAGTCACCCGAGCGACGCGGCAATTTGCCATTCTGCATTGGCCACCCGTGGCTGTGGTCGTGGTATGCGGTTTTCGCCGCGCTGCCGCTTGAATGGTTTTTTCGTTGCAGTTCTGGACGCCAATGCAGAGACGGAGATAACCGCTTCATAAGAGAGGCAAAAAATGTCCGAGACGACATCTCGACACGTCAGCACCCTCGCGTTGGGAATGCTCTTCTGCGGAAGCGTGTTCCCGGCATTCGCCCAAGTGGCTCCTCCGCTCGGACAGGCCGGTGCCTTTGCGGTGCTGGGCGGTTCGGCGGTGACCAACACCGGTGCCACCGCTGTCACCGGCGACGTGGGCGTCAGTCCCGGTACCTCGATAACGGGGTTTCCACCCGGTACTCTCACCGGAACGCTTCACTCGAATGACGCCGTCGCGCAAGGAGCTCAGACCGATCTAACTACGGCGTACAACGCTCTTGCGGGCCAGGCCTGCAATACGAGCTTGACTGGCCAAGATCTCGGTGGGCTCACACTAACGTCCGCCGTCTATTGTTTTTCGTCGTCGGCTCAATTGACCGGAACACTTACCCTCGACGCTCAAGGTAATCCAAATGCCGTTTTTATTTTTCAGATTGGCAGCACGCTGACGACGGCGAGTGCTGCGAGCGTGGTAGTCATCAACGGCGGCTCGGACTGCAACGTGTTCTGGCAAGTCGGCAGCTCCGAGACGCTCGGCACCGGCAGCCAATTCGTGGGGAATACGTTGGCCCTCACGAGCATCACGCTGACTACGAGCGCTACGTCGCACGGCTCCCTCTTGGCAAGAAACGGTGCCGTAACCATGGACACGAACCAAGTCGGGGTATGTGCTCCGACGACCCCAGTGGAACTGCAGTCCTTTAGCGTGGACTAGCCGGGAGCACGGCACTTAGTAGGGTCTTTTGCGCCACGAATACCGGCACTCTCGCAACGCGCAACATTGAGAGAAGTGTTAGAAGCGCACCCGTTCCCTTCCAGGGAGCGGGGATCACGCGAAGGGTCGCGCAGAGAATCTTTCGGTTTTCCGAATCGGTTGGACCTGCAATCAGCCGCTCTGTTTCTGCATAGTGGGTGCCGTGTGCCTTGGAAATCGGCCGCGGCGGCGGCCACGTTGGCTGCTACCGAGCGCGCCATCGCCAGTTCCCACGGCTCCCCTTCACCAAAGAAGACTGGAGTCGGTCGTGACTGTCTGTCTGGTATGGCTATGGGTGGGCTCGAACCACCGACCCCGGCATTATGAGTGCCGTGCTCTAACCGGCTGAGCTACATAGCCATCGGGTGCAGCGCGGGGCGTGCGATTCTAGTGCGCTGCAACGGGGTGTCAAGCCGCGCGCGGCCGCCGCCGAGGGGCTTTTCCTTGCTGCGCTTGCACAGGCTATGGAAGAATCCCCGGCGCAAGCGGAGGAATGGCGTTGTGATCGACCCCGATGGCTACCGGCCAAACGTCGGCATCGTCCTGTTGAAGGAGGATGGCCGCGTGTTCTGGGCACGCCGCGTCGGGCGCGACGGCTGGCAGTTCCCGCAGGGCGGCATGCGCAGCGACGAGACGCCAATCGAAGCCATGTACCGCGAGCTCGAAGAGGAAACCGGGCTCCATTCCCACCATGTTCAAGTGCTCGGCGCGACGCCGGGCTGGCTGCGTTATCGGCTCCCGCAGCGTTTCGTGCGCCACAACGAGCGGCCGGTCTGCATCGGGCAAAAACAGGTCTGGTTCCTGTTGCGCCTGCTCGGCGAGGAAACCGCATTCCGGCTCGATGCGCACGAGCATCCCGAGTTCGACCTTTGGCGCTGGGTCGATTTCTGGTACCCGGCAGCGCACGTGGTCACCTTCAAGCGGCGCGTGTACGAGCAGGCCTTGCGTCATCTCGCGCCGCTGGCCGAGGACAGCTGCAGCGTCACATTGCGCGAACAGCGCTGGGATCCGGTGCTGGCCGGCGCTGGCTGATCGTATCTTATTGTCTTTGCTGGTTTTCCAGCCGTCGATCCGATGGATCGCCGGTGCGCGCGCATGTCCCTCGATCCGGCCGGGTTGGATATTGTTGACAATCATTCTCATTTGCACTCAAATATGTGCCATGTACGTCTGCATCTGCAATGCCGTCACCGAGCACACGATTCGCGACGCCGCGAAGTCGGGTGTGCGCACGCTCGCCGACTTGAGCCGCCGCACGGGCTGCGCGGACTGCTGCGGAAGCTGCGCCGATCTCGCCAGTGAAATCCTCGAAGAGACGCATCGCGCGCGCGCGCTCGATCTGCCGCTGATCGCCATCGCCGCCTGACATTTTCGCGTCAGTCCTTTCCGCGCGCGAATGCGTGCGATTTTCGTTCCTTCGCCGTTTCGATCCGGGCGTTATAGTCGTTGCGCCGCGTCCGCGTGTCGCGGCGCGTGCATGACGCATGATTGCGGGCGCTCCGCCGGAGGAATTCGATGAAAGGCAATGCGAAGATCATCGAGCATCTCAACAAGGTGCTGTGCAACGAGCTCACCGCGATCAACCAGTATTTCCTGCACTGCAGGATGTACAAGCACTGGGGCTACAAGGAACTCGCCGAGCACGAGTACAAGGAATCGATCGACGAGATGAAACACGCCGATCGGTTGATCGAACGCATCCTGTTCCTCGAAGGACTGCCGAACCTGCAGAAACTCGGCAAGCTGCTTGTCGGCGAAGGTCCGAAGGAAGCACTGGCGTGCGATCTCAAGCTCGAATCGGCGGCGCTGCCCGATCTCAAGACCGCGATCGCCGACGCCGAAAAAATCGGCGATTACGTCAGCCGCGATCTTTTCGCCAGCATCCTCGAATCGGAAGAAGAACACATCGACTGGCTCGAGACGCAGCTCGGACTCGTCGACGAGCTCGGCGTCGTGCCATATCTGCAGACCAAGGTCGAAAGCTGACGCCGATTCGGCGCGTCAGGTCGCGCCGCGATCGAGAAGCGCGCTGAGCTCCGAGGCGACCCGCTCGTACTCGGGACGCATGCCGGCGGCGATTTCGGCCGGTGTCGTCGCGATGCCTGCGCGCGCCGCGTGCTCGATGCCTTTTGCGAGATCGGAAAGACCCGTCGCACCGATGTTTGCACTGCTCGATTTCAGGGTATGCGCCGGACTCACCTGCGCGGCGGCATCGCTGGTTTGCGCGGCGGCTTCGAGCTCGCGCAAGCGCTGCGGTGCGTCTTCGAGATAGACGCGCACAAGATCGCCGAATTCGCCGCCCATCGTATCCAGGAGATCGCTGATGACGACAGCGTCGAGTGCGGTCATGCGCGATGAATCCGGCACTGCGATCGGCGCCGGCGTACGAACCGGCGCGGCCACTTCGACGCGGGGCGCCGCGACGAGCGGCGGCAGCGCGCTCACCGCAGATGGACCCTGCGCCTCGGTCTGCGGCAGCCAGCGACGCAACATCTGTAACAGGGCGACGCGGTCGAGCGGCTTCGAAATATAGTCGTCCATGCCGCTGGCGAGGCAGCGCTCGCGGTCGCCGGCCATCGCGTTTGCGGTCATCGCGACGATCGGCACGTGGCCGTTGCCGGCCGCGCTTTCGCGTTCGCGCCAGAGACGTGTAGCCATATAGCCATCCATCACCGGCATCAGGCAATCCATCAGCACAAGATCGTAACGCTCGCGCTCGAGCCGGCCGACCGCTTCGCGGCCGTCGTTGACCGCCGTGACTTCGAGACCGTGCAGGTCGAGCAGCCGCTGCGCGACGCGCTGGTTGACGGCGTTGTCCTCGACCAGCAGCACGCGTCCGCGTAGCACCGCGTTTGCGCTCGCCGCCCCCAACTGCACGACCGCTTCGGCGGGCGGCTCCGCGCGCGAGAAGCCCGGCTCCTGCACGCCGAACATCGGTTCGAGCGTGGTGCGCAGCATTTCTTCGGTGACGTTGCCGGACAGCGCGCGCAAACGCGGATCCTGCGGAAGATCGCTGCCACCGTAACCCGAAACCAAAATGCGCACGTGTCCGAGCGCAGTGTCCTTGAGCACGTTGCGCGCGAGCGTCGCGGTGACCGGCCTGAACGCCGCCGCGTCGACGAAAAGCACCGCGTGGCGCCAGCGCTCGCCCATGTTCGCGCTCGCGCGAAGGCCGGACAGTGCGTCCGCAAGCGAGCGCACCGGCGTCACTTCGATGCCGAGCGTCGATCCCGCACTCTGCAGCCGGCGCAACAGCGCGTCGTCTTCGACGAGTGCCAGCGCGCGAATGCCGTCGAGGCTGCGCCGCACCTGCAGATCGCCGACCGCCTTCAACAGCGGCACGCTGAACCAGAACAGCGAACCCTTGCCGGGTTCCGATTTCACGCCGAGATGGCCGCGCATCAGATCGACCAGACGCTTGCAGATCGCCAGCCCAAGGCCAGTGCCGCCGAACACGCGCGTCGTCGATGCGTCGGCCTGCGAGAACGGCCGGAACAGTTTCGCCGCGACATCCGGCGCGATGCCGATGCCGCTATCGCGCACGGCGAACACGATCTCGTGATGTTCGTGCGTTTCGGCGCGCTTGCTGACCTGGATGTGCACGCCGCCGCGTTCGGTGAACTTGATCGCGTTGCTGACCAGATTGGTGAGCACCTGGCGCAGGCGCACCGGATCGCCGCGCACCGCGAGCCGCACGTTCGGATCGATCGTCACCGTGAGACGCAGGCCTTTCGCTTCTGCGTTGCGCTGCATCAGCTGCGCGACGCCGCCGACGAGCTCGCGCAAGTTGAGCCCGGTCGTTTCGAGCTCGAGCCGTTCGGCATCGAGCTTGGAATAGTCGAGGATCGCATCGACGATGCGCAGCAACTCGCGCGCGGAAGCGTACGCGGTCGAAAGATAGTCGCGCTGATCCGGCGCGAGCGACGTCGCCAGCACGAGCTCGAGCAACGGCAGCACGCCGTTCAGCGGCGTGCGTATTTCGTGGCTCATCGTCGCGAGGAATTCGCCCTTTGCCATCATCGCGGCTTCAGCGGCCTGCTTGGCGAGCAGCAATTCGCCTTGCGTATGGCGCAATGTATCGAGCTGTTTGCGCAGTTCCGCCGGCGCAAGTTCGAGTGGCGCGCTCGCCGTCGCCACCGCCAGGGTCGGCGCCACGTGTATATCTTCGTTACGTCGCGGCCACGACAGGAATCCCGCAATCACGACGGCGATGGCGACCAGAACGACTGCGATCCACGCAGCGTAACTCGGCTGCGCGTAGAACGGCGCGGTCGCCCCGGCGGCCGCGATGACGACAGTCGCCGCAACCGCACACCAATACGATGCGTTGCGCTTGCGCAGGGAAGGGTCGGCCCGCGGCATGTCCATTGCGCGATCTACATCACCGAGGCATGAAAATCGAACGCGAGATCATGTGCCGCGCGCTGCACGAAATTGCCCTGGATGAAGTCGACGCCGGCGCTCCACAAGCGCCGCGGCGCCGCGTGCGTCTTCGACGCGCGGCGCGATCACCTGCATGTTGCGCTCGTGTGCGAGCGCGACGAGATCGCGCAATTCCTTGCGCACGGCATCGTCGTCGATGCGAACGTAGCGCGGCGAAAGCTTGATGAAATCGACCGGCAGCGCATCCAGCAATGCCTCGCCGGCCGCGCCGGCTTCGAAACCGGACAACGTGAGCGTGAGTCCGAGCGGCTTGATCGCCGCGCCGTAGGCGGCGACGTCGGCCACCGCCGACGCCGCGTTCGCGACGTTGAGCTCCAGCGAAATACTGTCGCCACGCACGTCATGGCGCTCGAGCAGCTCGCGCATCCAGTCGATGCGGCCCTCGTCGCGCACGCTTGCGAGCGACTGGCTGAGGAACAACCGCGGGGCGCGCCCGCTCGCCGTGCGTTCAAGAATCATCGCGACACACTCGGCGAAAACCCAGCGATCGATCTCGGCGATCAGACCCGCACGCTCGGCGACCGGCACCAGCTCGGCGGCAACGTATTGGCGGCCGATGTCGCCTTGCAGACGCAGCAATGCCTGGAACTGTTCGTGTTCTTCGCCATGCAGCGAAACGATCGGCTGGAACAGGATCTGCAAGCCCGCACCATCCAGTGCGAATCGGATCTGCCGCGCGAGGTCCGCATCGTTCGTCGTGTTGGCGTCGTGCACGAGGAAGACGCCATGGCGGCCTTCCTGGCGTGCCTTCGCTACGGCCGCCTTGGCCGCGTCGAGCATCGCCAGCGCATCGCCGCCGCTGTCACGGAATGCACACACGCCGGCGTCGAGCAGAAGACGCGCGGCGCCTTCGGCCGCGGCGAACGACTCGCGCGCGATACGGTCGCGGATGTTCGCCGCGTAGCCTTCGAGCGCGGCGACTTCGCGATCCGAATTGAGCAAGAGGAAACCTGCCGCGCCTTCGCGCGCGACCATGTCCCGCGGACCGGCGTGATTGGCGAGGAAGGTGCCGATCTCGGCGAGCAGCCGCTCGCAAGCATGTTTCGCCAAGACGCGCGCGCAACGCGGCGCCGTCTTCGAGCTCGAACACGAGCAGTCCGCCGGCGCGCGTGTGCGCATCTTCCATCGCCAGCCATTCGGCGAGACGCTGCAGCAACGCATCGCGCGAACCGGTGCCGTCCACGGTCGCGGCGCTCGTCGACGCGGCAGCGGCCGATTGTCGCGATGACATCTGGCGCGCGCGGCGCACGCGATTGGTCACCGCGGAAATCAGATGCTTGGGCCGGATCGGCTTGGAAAGAAAATCGTCGCCGCCCGCGTTCAGTGCTTCAAAGTGTTTATCCGCGTCGCTCTCGCCGGAAAGAAATACGATCGGTGTCGAGATGAACGCCTCGCGTTCGCGGATCAACGCGGTCAGTTCCATGCCGTCGACATCGGGCATGTAGAGATCCATCAGGATCAATTCTGGACGGAATCGATCGAGCTCATCGAGCGCCGACAAACCTTCGTTGATCGCAAGCGTTTCCATGCCGGCCTTGCGCAGGATCGATTCGGCGAACAGCGTCTGCGAGCGATCGTCTTCGACGATCATGATGCGATACGGGTTGGTGCGTTCGGTTTCGATCAGCTCGCCGATGCGCGTGATCACATCGGCAGGATTCGCCGGCAATGCAATGAACGCATCGCAACCCGCACGCACCGCGCGCAGGCGCTTGGGCAGTTCGCTGTCGTCCGACAGCGCGATCAGCCAGATGCGCTCGCTGACCTCCGCGCGCGCGCGCTTGACCAGCGCGCCGATCTCGTCGATTGCGTTCTGCGAACGCGGCATCGACGATGACCAGATGCGGCGGCAGCGCGACCAGCAGCTCTTTCAATTCGTCGACGCTGTCGAACGACGTGAGCTGGTAGCCCTGCGCGGAAAGATAGCGATCGATTTCCGCGGCCGGCGGTTCTGCGCGGCCGAGGTGGTAGGCGGTCTTGTGCGACGGCGCCGCGTGACGTATCGGCGCTGCCGCGGTCGGCGCGATCTCTGCGTCGGCGACGATCGCCGGTTCTGCGCCTGCGGACACTGCTGATGAAACGGCCGCGGCATCTGACACCGGTTTCAAATTCTCGATATCGGAGGTCTCGACATCCGCTTCGGGCAGCCGCACGCGCGCACTCGTTCCGCCAAAGCGCAGCCAGTATTCGGCAGGCGGTATCACCAGCAGCGGAAAACCCTGATCCTGGATCGGTCCCGGCACGACGACGCCGGCCTGCGCAGCCGTCGTCCGCACCGCGACGGGCAACGGTTTGTCCTTGATCTCGCGCAGCAGCGATGCAATGCGCGCGCCGATCGCGCTGTCCGGAACGCGCGGCGGATCGAACAAAGGCGCGACGGTTTCGCTCAACGCTTGCAGACAATCGGCGAGATCGCTCGCATCGAGATCGCGACACGCGGATGCCAGTGTCGCTGCATCGTCGGCGAGCAGATAGAGCGTATTGATGTCCCAGCCTTCGCGGTGCAGGCGATCACCGCGGCTGGCCAGGCGCGCCAGACGCTGCGGCAATTGGGCGAGGAACAAGCCTCTCAGTTCCACGCCTTGGACATGGAAGTCGCGCATGAGCATCGAATTCCCCTTGCGGGACTATACCAGCCGTGCCTCGGGGTGCCAGAAGGGGCGGGACTTGGGAATCGGGAGTCGGGAATCGGGATTCGGGAAACACCTGCAAGCTCGTCGTCCGGGCTACGCTGAATCTGGAATTCGCATCCATTCCCCATTCCCGATGCCCTAATTCCCGACTCCCCATTCCCCAATCCCGATTCCCGGCTTCCAGCCTAAAACGGCTTGACCACCACCAGCAGCACGATCGCGATCAGGAACAGCGCCGGCACCTCATTGAAGATACGCAGCCAGCGGCTCGATCGCGTGATGGAATCGTTAGCGAAATCGCGCACGAGCCGCGCGAGGACGGCCTGATACCAGAACAATCCGCCGACCAGCGCGAGCTTGACGATCAGCCAGCCCTGGCGGAGATAACCATTGCTTGCATGCGCGAACCAGATCAGCGTCGCGACACCGAATACGACGGTCAGAAGGCTGCCGAGGCGCGTCATTCCAAGGAGGCGCCGTTCCATGATCTTGAGCCGCTCGCGTACGACCTGTTCGCTTGCCTCGGCGTGATAGACGAGGAGCCGCGGCAGATAGAAAAGACCGGCGAACCAGGTCACCACGGCGAAAATGTGGAAGGCCTTGAGCCAGAGCATGTCGGGAACCGTTCGATGAGCGAGCGGAGATGGTAGCCGCTTGACGCTGTCGGCGGGCGGCGACTATAAGCCTCGACCCCGCCTCAGCGCGTTTTGGTCCCGCATGCCGCGCAACCCTCCCTCACTCGTTGTCCGTCGGCACGATCCTGCGCGCGAGCGTCGCGGGCAAATGCTCGCGGGCGCGATCTGGCTGGTTTCGCTGGTCGTGGTCGCGGCGATCACGGCGGCGGTCGTTTCGTTCGGCTTCGAGAACACGAGCCGCTCGCGCGGCATCGCCGCCGATCGGGACACCGAAGCGCTGAAAGCGCGCATCGCGACGCTGGAGCGGTCCGAGCAGGTCGCCAAGGCCGCGGTCGGCGATCTGCAGCAGTCACTGCGCGATCGCGAGGAAGAAATCGAGTCGTTGCGCTCCGATCTCGCGTTCTACGGGCGCCTGGTCGGCGGCGGCAAGAGCGAGGGCCTCGCCGTTCACGTGCTGAAGGTGCGCCGCGTCGGCGATTCCGCGGCGTGGAATTTCATCGCCACGCTGACGCAGAACTTCAAGCGCGGCCAGGATACGCGCGGGCACGTCACGCTGAGCGTCGAAGGCGTGCAGAATGGCAAACTGGCCACGCTGGACTGGGCGGCGTTGAGCCAGGGACAGAATCCTGACGGTATCGAGTACGGCTTCAAATATTTTCAGCAGGTGAACGGTACCATCATGCTGCCGGGGGGCTTCCAGGCCAACCGCGTTCGAGTGCACGCCGACGGCGACGCCGGCCACATCGAACAGGACTTTGCCTGGAACGATGCGATCAAGGGTGAGGAGGGCGACGATGTTCGGAAATAGCAAGCGCAACGGGAACGGCGTCGCGGTCGCCGCGATTACGACGCTGATCGCCGAAGGCACGGTGATCCGCGGCGACGTGGAATTCACCGGTGGGCTGCACCTGGACGGCAGCATCGAAGGCGCGATCAGCGCCGACGGCGCCGATGCGGTGCTGACGCTCTCGGACAAGGGACGCGTCACCGGCGAGATCCGCGCGTCGAACGCGGTGATCAACGGCATGGTCAGCGGCGATATCGTCGTCGCCGAGCGGCTCGAGCTCGCCAGCAGCGCGCGCATCGAAGGCAACGTCTATTACAAGGTGCTGGAAATGGCGGCCGGCGCGCAGATCAACGGCAAGATGGTCTACCAGGCCGAGGCGCCGCGACAGCTGCCGCGACCCGACACGGCCGCCGCGGAGGCTTGAAAGGCGCCGCGCCGGCACGATGTTGTGTGGCAGGGCTTCGCTTTAGAAACGTCCGATGACCGACACCGCGACACCGACCTATCTCGATTCCGCCGATGCGCCGCTGGTGTTCACCGACGCTGCCGCGGACAAGGTGCGCGAGCTCATCGCCGAAGAAGGCAATCCCGAGCTCAAGCTGCGCGTCTACATTTCCGGCGGCGGCTGCTCCGGATTCCAGTACGGCTTCACGTTCGATGAAGCGCGCACCGAAGACGACTTCGCGGTCGACAAGGCCGGCGTCACGTTGCTGGTCGATCCGCTGAGCCTGCAATATCTCGCCGGCGCCGAGATCGACTACTCCGAATCACTGACCGGCGCGCAGTTCGTGATCCGCAATCCGAATGCGAAGACGACCTGCGGCTGCGGATCGTCGTTTTCGATCTGAACGTCGCCGCAGCGATCCCGGCAAACTCGACGCACGCTACGCCGCTCAGCCGTTTTCCCGGCGTGCGACGCTTCACATCGTCAACCCGGCGAAGGCCGGGATCCGGCTTTCGTGCGAGTTGAACGACCGCCAGCAAGGCGTCCGTCCGTCCGCCTCGCGGATGCGCTCCCACGCTTTCCGTCGACCAGAACCGGAATTGCAATCCGCGCGACTGCTAAAATGTGCGCACGCAACCCATGCGCGCCGCGGCGTGCCGTCGACCTGAGGTCATGAGTCCTCCATCCCGCTTCCCTGAAAACGTATTCGCCGGCCTCTCGCTCGACCGCAACGCCGAGCAGCGCGACGACGCCGACTGGATCGCGGCGCAGCTCGCCGATCCGCGTGCGCGTTTCGTCCTCTTGGGCGCCGAAGGCCATGCGCTGGCACAGCGCGACGTCGATGCGTTGCGCGTGATCCTTGCCAATGAGCGCGCCGTGTTGCTGCCGGCTGCGACGCCGAGTTATCTCGGCGCGGATGACGCAGGACCACTCTTCGCGCTCAGCGCGGAAAGCAAGGACGCCGCGCGTGTCGCTGCGGAGCTCGGCGGCGATTTCATTGACCTGCGCAGCGCGGGCGTGCGACTCGAAGCCTTCGAGGCCGGACTCTTCGCGTACGCGCGTGCGCTCTCGCACTGGCAGTCGCGCACGCGATTCTGTTCCGTATGCGGCGCGCCGGTCGTCGTCGTCACCGCTGGGCATCGCGCGCGCTGCACCAATCCCGACTGCGCGATCGAACATTTCCCGCGCGTCGATCCGGCGATGATCGTGATCGTCTCGTACGGCGATGCGTGTCTGCTCGGCCGTCAGGCAACCTGGCCCGAACGGCGCTATTCGACGCTCGCGGGTTTCGTCGAACCCGGTGAATCGCTCGAAGACACGGTGCGTCGTGAAGTGTTCGAAGAAGCCGGCGTGCGCGTTGGCGAGTGCGCGTACCACTCCTCGCAGCCGTGGCCGTTCCCGGCATCGTTGATGGTCGGCTTCACCGCGCAAGCGCTCGATCCGACGATCCGCCTCGGTGGCGAACTCGCCGAAGCGCGCTGGTTCACGGCCGACGACATCCTGCGCGGCCTCGCCGAGCGCACCCTCGGCCTTTCGCCGCCGGTTTCGGTCTCGTTCCGGCTGATCGAGCACTGGATGCGCGAGAATGCCGGTGTCGAGCTGCGCGAATTGGTCGACGCACCGAGGTGAAGACGGAACGCCTGTCCCGCTTTGCGGGAGATGTCGGCCCCAGCGTAGGTGAGCAAGGTGAGCGCGACGCCCGTCCACACACCTCTCCCGCTCGCGGGAGAGGTCGCCCGAAGGGCGGGTGAGGGAAAGCGGAGCGCAACGTCCGTTTCGGCTAAGTTTTTTTTACGACACCGCAAAGTTTCGCGAGCTTGCCCTCACCCCAACCCTCTCCCGCAAGCGGGAGAGGGGTCCGAATGGCGATGCGGCCGGTAGTGCGCTCCAGCTACAATCTTCGCAACGCGGCGCGACGAAATCGAAGCGATGGCAAAAATCCTGTTGGCGATCGTGCTGGTGCTCGCGGCTTCGCGCGCGCTGCCCGACCTTGCGCGCCTGCGCGATTTCTCGTGGCTCCGGATCTGGCTTGCGCGCTGGCACGGCGAGGGCGCCGAATCCGCGCGTCCGGTGCTGCTGTTGCCGGCGCTGGTGTTCGCGCTCTGCGCGTTGATCCAGACCGCGCTCGATCACGTGTTGTTCGGCCTGCCGCTGTTCGCGTTCGCGGTCATCGTGCTGTTTTTCTGCTGGGGTCCGCGCGAGCTCGAAGCGGACATCGAATCCGTGTTGAAGGCGCCCGATCGCGATCAGCGCCTCGCCGCGGCGCAGGCGCTGCGTCCGGATCCCGCCGATCAAACGTTGCCGCTCGAATCGACCGCGCTGGTCGAGGCGACGTTCGCCTCCGCGCTGTCGCGCTGGTTCGGTGTGCTCTTCTGGTTCGTGCTGCTCGGCCCGGCGGGCGCGCTCGGTTATCGGATGATCCAGCTCATCGCACGCAACAACGCATTCGCCGACGGCCTCGATGCGACACAGCACGATCTGCTCGAGCGCACCGCGCGTATCCTCGACTGGGCGCCCGCGCATCTGATGGCGCTGACGCTCGCTCTGGTGTCCGACTTCGATTCGGTGCTGCACACATGGCGCGCATATCACGCCGCGCACGGACAGGGCTATCTCACGCTCGATCTTGGTTTTCTCGGCGCGCTCGCACGAGCGGGCATCGATGCCGACGTCGTCGCCGGCGACGGCTACGCGACAGACGTCAATGATCCGCTCGCCGAACTTTCGGACGCGCGACGCGCATTGCATCGCATCCTGATGGCGTGGCTTGCCGTGCTCGCATTGCTCGTGCTCGCCGGCTGGGTCGCGTAACCCGCGCGATCCGCTATTCACCGGTAGTACGGCCTCCAACCCAGAGGACTTACGCCCTATAAGTCAAATATATTTGACATTGAGTATGGAATACATTACATTTTGTCGCGAAATTTGGACAAACAGGGGATTTCAAATGTCTTTTCGCGAAAAAACCGCCTGGATTTCGATGCTCTCGATGACAGGCATTTACGGCTACTACTTCTGGACCGTCATTGAGGCCGGCCCGCAGGTCGGAGGTTCCCATTTCGCTGGACTTCTCGGCACGATCATCGCGCTGGTGGTCGTGCAGGTCGTGCTGACCATCGCCGTCTCCGTCTTCAATCCGAAAGATGCGCAAACGCCGCGCGATGAGCGCGAGAAGCTCATCGAACTCAGATCGACGCGTGTCGCTTATGCAGCGCTCGCCACGGGTATTGCGCTCGCGTGCTTCTTCGCCGCGTTCGATCCGCCGATTCTGTTCAACGCGAACGCGCTCTTGTTCATTCTGGTGACCGCCGAGATCCTGCGCGCGGCGTGTCAGATCATCCAGCATCGGCGCGCGGCCTGACATGGCGACCATCCGCAACGAAATCAGGCGCCTGCGTTTCGAGCACGGCGAGATGACGCAACAGGAGCTCGCCGAGAAAATCGGCGTCACTCGCCAGACCGTGAACGCAATCGAGCAGTGCAAATATTCGCCGTCGCTCGAAGTTGCCTTCCGCATCGCGGCCGTATTCGGTCAGCCGCTCGAAAGCGTGTTTCACTATTCCAAGGATTGATCGCGCGCGCGCAAGGCTGCGCGCATCGACGCCGATCCGGAGTCGAAAGGAACTGCGCGTCGTCAGTGGCGCACGACGCGCAGCGCCGCTTGACGCTTCTGCAAAAACCGGCGAATCGCCTCGTCGCGCTCGAGGCCGATCGCCATGTCGTAGGCGCGATGCGCATCGTCGTTCGCGCCGGTACGAGACAAGAGCTCCGCGCGCGCAGCCCAGTAAGGTTGATAGTCGGCGAGACGCGGATCGTCGGCCGCATCGGGCATCGCGTCGAGCGCTGCGTCGGCGCCACGCAATTCGGCAATCGCTAGCGCGCGATTGATCGCGACGACCGGCGAGCGCGTCAGTTCGAACAATGCGTCGTACAGTTGCGCGACGGCGCTCCAGTCCGGACGTCCGCTGCGCTTTCCCGCAATGTGCGCCGATTGCAGCGCCGCTTCGAGTTGATAGCGGCCGATCGCGCCGAGCGTGCTCGCGCGTCGCAGCAGCGCTTCCGCTTCGTCGATCATCGATGCGTCCCACGCCGCCGCGGCCTGCTCGGCGAGCGGAACGAATTCGCCGCGCGCATCGCGTCGCGCGCTGCGCCGCGCCTGTGCATAGAGCACGAGCGCGAGAAGTCCGAGCGTTTCGGCTTCCTGCGGCATCAGCCCGGCCGCGATGCGGACCAGGAATATCGCTTCGTCGGCAAAATCGCGGCGCGCGGAATCGGTGCCGCTGGGATCCGTCCAGCCTTCGGTGAATGTCGCATACAGCGCGTCCAGCACCGCGTCGAGCCGCGCCGGAAGTTCTTCGCGCGCGGGCACGCGAAACGGAATGCCGGCCTGGCGGATTTTCTGCTTCGCGCGCACGAGCCGCTTGCCCATCGCCGCCGGCGACATCAGGAACGCCGATGCAATCGCCTTCGCATCGAGTCCGAGCACGACCTGCAGCATCAGCGGCGCACGAATGCCCGCATCGATGGAAGGATGCGCGCACGCGAACAGGAGCGCGAGACGCTGATCCGGAATTTCCGTTTCGTCGGCCGCGTCGTCGAGACTTTGCGCAAGCATGCGCAGATCGTCCGCGGCCAGCTCGCTGACGAGACGGTGACGCGCGCCGTCGATCATGCGACGACGCGCGACCGTCAGCAGCCATGCTTCCGGATTCGTCGGCCGGCCTTTCACCGGCCACTCCGCGAGCGCCGCGGCGAACGCTTCGGACAACGCATCTTCCGCCGCCGCGACATCGTGCGTGCGCGCCGCGAGAAACGCGACGAGCTTGCCGTAGCTCTGGCGCGCGACCGCCGCTGCTGCGCTGCGTGCCTGCTCATCGCCATTTCCCGCGACCATGCGTCCGTTTCCGTGCCTATGTCGGTGTTTACATCGTCGGCCAGATCGGACGCACTTCGATCGTGCCGTGACTCGCGCCGGGACAGCGCGCCGCCCACGACAGCGCGGAATCGAGATCGGGCACATCGATGAGGTAATAGCCGCCGAGCTGTTCCTTCGAATCCGCGTAAGGTCCGTCCAGCACCTGCGATTTGCCGTCGGCGACGCGCACCGTCGTCGCCGACGCCACCGGCTGCAGACGATTCGAGCCCTGCAACACACCTTCCTTGCGCAACGCCTGCGTATACGCGCCATACGCCGCCGCGCCTTGTTCCTGCTGGGCCTTCGTCATCTTCGACCAGCCGTCTTCGTTCGAGTAGAGCAACAAGAGATATTGCATCGGAGTCTCCGGGTCATTGGAAAGTTGGCGACATGCGCCGCCGATACGGTGACGTTCGAGGCGGAGCCATTTGGACAACACTCGGAAGAACCACTTGCCGGGATGAGGGCGGCGCGATGCCCATCTTGGGCCGTCAAATATACGCGCGGACGTAAACAATCCAACGCGGGCGGCGGGATATCACCCACGGCGGGACGGAATATTCACCCGGATCGCGGCCGGCATGCGCCTGCGCGCGCAGGCTCGCGCAGACGACCCTCGCGCGCCATGTCTCAATTTTCGTTCGAGCGGCGTTCTTCGCCTGGCAGTCGCCCATTTCGAACAAGCGCGACGCACGCCGCGGGCGATGGCGCACGCGGCGCATGGGTTCCCCTTCCGCATCAAGGAATACTGAAATGTTCAAACGCTCGCTGGTCTTGCTCTATGGTGTTGTGTGCTACGTGGCTTTCCTCGCCTCGTTTCTCTACGCGGTCGGATTCGTCAGCAATCTTCTTGTGCCGCACTCGATCGATTCCGCTCCTGAAGGCGGTTTCGTCAGCAGTCTTCTGATTGATCTCGGGCTGCTGACGATTTTCGCGCTTCAGCACAGCGTGATGGCGCGCCCCGCGTTCAAGCGCTGGTGGACGCGTTTCGTTCCGGTAGTCGCCGAGCGCAGCACCTATGTGCTGGCGGCAAGCCTCGCGCTGATCCTGCTGTTCGCGTATTGGCGACCGCTCGGCGGCATCGTCTGGAACGTCGACGGACCCGTCTCGGCCGCGATGTTGTACGGACTCTGCGCGTTCGGTTTTCTGCTCGTGCTGGTGTCGACCTTCCTCATCGACCACTTTGATCTCTTCGGCCTGCGCCAGGTGTGGCTCTATTTCATCGGCAAGCCCTACAAGCCGATCGGTTTTCGCACGCCCGGGTCCGTATCGACTCATCCGTCATCCGCTCTACGCCGGATTTCTGTTCGCGTTCTGGGCAACGCCGGTCATGTCGATGGCGCACCTCGTGTTCGCCATTGCGACGACCTGCTACATCCTGATTGCGATCCAGCTCGAAGAGCACGATCTCATCGCAGGCCTTGGCGATGCGTATCGCGACTATCGCAAGCACGTGCCGATGCTGATTCCGTTCGCGGGCGCCCGCGCGCGGAACACGAGTGGCGCCACGATCTAAGCGGCATCCGCAGCGATCACGCACCCATCGCTGCGTAACGATCCCGTCGGACTTCGGCCCACCTGCGGTTCATTGCAGGTGGGCTGGGGTCCATTTCAGGATGGGCGAACGCCAGCAAATCCCTCGTTCATGCCGATCCACAAGGCGTCGCGCGACGCACGATCCGCGCATCTGTAGGAAATCTCCTACAAACTGCACTTGTTCCATTGGCCCCGATGTTGCTTACTCATTCCGTCAACGCCGCAGGGGGCGAAGATGGGAAGGGGAATCTTGCGGACAGCCGCGCGCTGGCCGACATCGTGGCGTCCGGTGGGACACATCGGCATCGTCGCCGCGTTCGTCGTCAGCGTCATCGGCTATCCGCTGATCGATAAAAGCAATGCCAACGCCGGGCGGCCGCAACAAGCCGGCCAGCCGGTGAATGGCTATGCGATCGCCGCGCACGTCGCACTCGCGCGCGCGGACGCGATCGTGGGCGATACGCGCGGCGCACAAGCGCACGTGAACGCGATCGCGCACGATCTCACGCGCTCGATGCGCGTGCCCGACGTGTCGCGCCCGATCGATCACGAAGCCGCGCGCGCCGCCGTGCGGCCGCTGCCCGGCGTGCGTTCCGCGATTTGGCTGGATCAGACCAATTTCGTCGTGATGGTCAACGGCGCAGAGCAGCGCAGCATGGACATGATCGATCGCGTGTGTCTCGCGCTGGAACCGCTCGGCGATACGTTGGCGGTTGTCGTGAATCTTCAGGATGTCACCGCGAAGGATCCGGATGCGGCGATGACGCTGTCGCGGAATTGTCAGTTGCCGGAAGGGCAGCGGGCGTTTTTGCAGGCGAAGCGGCAGGTGGATGTGGTGGCGCCGGAGTTGCGGCGGACGTTCAGGCAACAACAGCAGTAGAAATCACTTTGAATTTTTTAGTCACAACACTGAATTGGCCAGTCACTATGACTTACGAAGGAGTACTTAATGGCACGCAAAGCATTCTTACAGTTTTCACTACAGGCCCGACAATTGGCGCGCTTCGCAGGTCAGGAATATGGGCGTTATTGAGGGAAATCGACCATGTTCAGACAACGATTGGGAATCGATCACTAGCGGCGGCGATCGACAAGATCAAGACGTGGATCGCTGAACAACTAGATGGCAAGTCGTGCGCGGTTGTATTGATTGGCTCAAACACTGCGGGTCGGAAGTGGATCAACTACGAGATCGTGAAGGCTTGGGACGATAACAAGGGTGTCGTGGGCGTGTACGTCCGCAACTTGCAAGACAGCGACAAGCAGCAGTCTATGAAGGGAAGTAACCCGTTTGCGAACATTAAACACGGAACGTCAGGGAAGATGCTTTCGGAGATCGTCAAAGCGTATGACCCGCCGTATGCGACTAGCGCCTCCGTATACACCCATATCAAGGAGAATATGGCGACGTGGATAGAAGAAGCCATAACGATTCGCGCTAAGAACTGAGGGAGCCAATGACATCGTTTAAGCCGACAGCAGATCAATCGCGCTTCATCAAGCGGTACGTCCAGGCCATGGAGTCTGGGGATGTTGCGATATTCGCGGGCGCGGGTCTTTCTCGAGCTGCGGGCTATGTCGATTGGCGGTCGTTACTTAGGGATATCGCTAGTGAGCTTAAACTCGATGTCGATCGGGAAACCGATCTCATTGCGGTCGCCCAGTATCATCTTAACGAGAAGCGCCATCGAGGTCGTTTAAACCAAGCGATTGTTGACGAGCTAACGGGCTCTGCGGTTCTGACGCCAACCCACCGCATCCTCGCGCGTCTCCCAATTCCGACCGCATGGACCACCAACTATGATCAGTTGTTGGAGCAGTCCTTTGAAGATGCGGGCAAGATAGTCGATGTGAAACTAAGCCAGGAAAATCTGGCACACACGAAGCGTGGGCGTGACGTCGTACTCTACAAGATGCACGGTTGTGTGACGCAGCCACACGAAGCCGTCGTTACTAAGGACGACTATGAGCAGTACGAGAAAAAGCGATCGCTGTTTGTCGAAAGTCTAAAGGGCGATCTGATTGCGAAGACCTTTCTCTTCCTCGGATTTAGCTTCACCGATCCAAACATCGACTACATCCTGAGTAGGGTGCGGGTCCTACTCGGCGCGAATGTCCGCGAGCATTTCTGTGTGATGCGCGTACCGGAGCGACCTGGGCGAATGAGTGGTCGCAGGAGAGCAGAGTATGAGTACGAGCAACGAAAAACGACCCTACGTCAAGCCGACCTCATGCGCTTTGGAATCGAGACGGTCTGGGTCAACGACTACTCGGAAGTTGAGCACCTTCTGACTGCGCTTTCATTCTTCAGTCATCGAAAGGCGGTCTTCGTCTCGGGGGCAGCACATGATTCCGCTCCCCTCGGGCAAGTGCGCTTGGATAGCCTTGCTCTTGAGCTCGGGACGCGGTTGATTGACGAAGGTTTCAGCTTAGTTTCTGGCTTTGGATCGGGCATCGCAGAGCAGTGCGTCATTGGGGCTCTTAGGGCACTGCACGGGATTCCAAAGGGGGCGGATCTGGAGCGCCTTTTGGTCCGACCGCTTCCGCGCGCCCCAAAGGCGAATCAGCAGCGAGAACAGGACACACGTCATCGCGAAGACTTAATAGCGCGATCGGGTGCAGTTGTCGTTGTCTCTGGTAACCGCGCGCAAGGTGTGGGACATGAAGTCTCACCTGGTGTGCTGGAAGAAGTGGACATTGCGCTTAGAGAGGGCAGGCGTGTCATTCCAATTGGCGCGAGCGGGCATGCCGCTCGCAAAGTTTGGGAAATGGCTATCGCCGACCCCGCACGGTACTTGCCGGGCCTAAGCGGCACGAAAGAACTGACGACGTTAGGGGACCCGAATGCGACAAATCAGCAACTTGCTAATGCTGTCTTCAGCCTGTTGGGCAAGGCAGAGAAAGCTGCGCGACTGTAGCTTGCAGCGAAACGGGAGCCTGTCACTAGCTATCCGACTGGTTTCAAATCATCGCCGGGTCACTTCCGGACGCATGACAACTCGATCGCTCATTTGGTGTTCGCACTGCGATGCGATTGGACTAGACTCATAGCGCCTCCCAATCGAGGCAAGGGCTTGCGCAGCCCTCAACCCATAACCTCGCACGCTCCAGCGGCATTCCCGCAGGCGTATGCGACGCGCATCCGCGCACGTCTGCGGCGGATCGCGCGGGGAGTCCTTCGGAGCTCGCCAGTGGTTACGCCTGGTCCGTCAACCCGCGCGGTCCGTCACCACGCGGAATCAACGGTGACTCCCATCGCAGGAATCACCGCATGGCTCGCAAACCCGTCTCACGCCCGCGCGCACCCGCGCGCGCGAAGCGTCCCCCGATCGCCGCTTCAACACGCCTTCGCCTGCCGCGCTCGTGGCGCGTCGTCACCACACGCAAATTGCGCGCGAACAAGGCCGATATTGCGCGCCGCACACCGCGCCGCGAAGTCCCCGAGATCCGCCTTTCCGGCGCGTGGCTGGAACGCATCGGCTTTCCGAAAGGCCGTCGCTATCTGATCAGCGTCGATGCGCCGATCGAGACGATCTATCTGCAGGCGGAGCCGGCGAAAGTGGCGCGGAAGCGGCGGTAGGGCGGCGGCGGTTTGTGGGGGCGGTGGGCTGAAGCGCACCCTATGGGATGCGGGCGCGGGAGGCTCGATTTCGCTGTCGAGCAACCAAAGGGTTGCTTTTTTCTGGAAGCCATTGCAGAATGCCTACACGCAACCATTCGGTTGCTCTAAGGAGCCTTGCCATGAGCCACTTCCAGCAGAACCTCATCATCAACGCCACTCCGGCCGCGGTGTACGCGGCGCTCACCACGCCCGCGGGCTTGCGCGGGTGGTGGACGGACGATTGCGATGTCTCGACCGAACTCGGCGGCACGATCCAGTTTCGCTTCGGGCGCAACGTCAAGGACATGCGCATCGAGAAACTGGATCCGTCGCGCGAGGTGCGCTGGTATTGCACGCGCGCGCACATGGTGGCGGAGCATCTGACGCGCCCGGATGAATGGGTCGGCACGGATATCGTGTTTCGCCTGACGCCGGAAGGCGAGGGCCGCACGCGACTTCACTTCGAACACATTGGCCTCGTGCCGGCGTTGAGCTGCTACGAGCTCTGCAGCAACGGTTGGCAGTATTTCATGCCGAGCTTGCAGGCGTATCGCCGAAACCGGCCGCGGCACGCCGTACACGATCAAGATGGCGGTGGCGGCATGAAAACGGAAACCGCAGGCAGCACGAACACGGGTGCGGGCGCGCAAACGGATAGCATCACGCGCAGCATCGTCGTCAATGCTCCGCGCACGCGCGTCTGGCGCGCGCTCGCGAACGCCGAGGAATTCGGCAACTGGTTCGGCGCGAATCTGAAGGGCCAGACCTTCGCGCCGGGGCAGCGCGCGCGCGGGAACCTCACGTTTGCCGGGTACGAGCATCTCTTGTTCGATGTGGTCGTCGATCGCATCGAACCCGAGAAGCTGCTCTCGTACCAATGGCATCCGTACGCGATGGATCCCGCCATCGACTACGAGAAGGAGCAGCCGACGCTGGTGACCTTCACGCTGAAAGACGCGCCGAACGACAGCACGGTGCTCACGGTCGTCGAATCCGGTTTCGACAACGTGCCGCCGCACCGCCGCCTCGAAGCGTTCCGCATGAACACGCGCGGCTGGGAAATGCAGCTCGAGAAAATCGCGCGTCATGTCAGCGCATAGCGGCAAGGCGAAGCGCGCGGGTCGGCAGGGCGGCGGAATGTCCGCGCTAACGCGGTCGGGCGAAGCGATCGCCGGCGTCTTCGCGGCGCTCGGCGATCCGACGCGACTGAAACTCGTCGCGGTGCTCTGTGCGGGCGGCGCGTTTTCGATCGCGCAACTCACGGTAAATACTGAAATGACGAGGCAGGGCGTGACAAAGCATTTGCAAGTACTCGCTGACGCCGGTGTGGTGCGCGATGTGAAGATTGGTCGCGAGCGGCTTTGGCAGCTGGATCCGAAGCAGATCGAGGAGGCGAAGATGACGCTGGAAACGATCGGGCGGCAGTGGGAACTGGCGCTGGGCCGGTTGAAGTCGTTTGTGGAATCGCGCTGAACCGTGCGGGCGCTTCACTCCGATTGCCCTCACCCCAACCCTCTCCCGCAAGCGGGAGAGGGGGATGAAGGTGCTCGCGCAAGCGGGGCAGAAGTCGCCAGCGCTTTTTCGCAAGGCTCGCGGGCGCGTGCTATGCGAACAGGCGTTCCAGCTTTCTCGGCAGCGTCGCGCCGGGGAGCTTGCGTGCTTCCTTGGCGATGTTGAGCAGCATCGTGGCGCGCGCGACGTCGAGCAGTGCGGCATCGATCGAGCGGCTTTGCTGCGCTTCGAGCCACGCCAGGATATCGGCGAGATGCCAGAGCGCGGGCTTTCCGTCGTGCACGGCGACGGGAAACGTCGGGCTGTTGCCGAGCATCAGCTTGCGCATGTTCTGGCGCGTGAAGCCTGCGAACCCGGCGACATCGGTCAAGCCGACGAAATCCGGCGACGCTTCGACGAGCATGGCATCGGGGATCGCCTTTCGCACGTCGCGCAGCGCCGATGTGATCGCCGCGAACGCAGATGTCGCGGTCCGCGTGAAGTCGAGCGCGATGCGGCCGCGTTGTCCGATACCGATCAGCGCATCCTCGCAGCCGGCCGCGGCGAGTGCTTCGACGTACCGGTCCGGGTCGTCATCTGCGTCGCGGAAGACTGAATTTCAGCGTGAATTCGTAGTCGGTCATGGTTCGGTCCGTGGGCGTGCGACGGCGCGCTCTCGATGTGTCGTGCAGTTGTCGACGACGCGCCGGATCTGTCTTGCATGGTTGCCGGCGTTTCGAGGCGTGCTCCAGATGCTCGCGATGCAGAACTCACCGCAGCGGCACGCGTCGTCGTTGTAAGGGCAGTACATCCGTCCCCACGCATGAGATCCGCCGGCTGCGATTCGCCAGCCTTCGGCTTCGGCGTGCTTCAGTGCGGTTTCGATGTCGGGTTTTGGGTGTGGCTTCCTTGCCATCTCGCTTCCCTGCGAAGGTAATGTCGATTAGCGTGGTTGTCAAGTGACAACCCATCGAGGTTTGTCTGCTCGATCGATCGTAGATTCAGTTCCCTGAAAACCGATTTGGGGAAGGCGAGTCTTCGCCAGTAAGAATCTGCCTGCGGCGCGTGTAGGTCGAACGATGATTGGCAAATGCCAATCGGCAGCGGTGCTGGCGAAAACAACGGAAGTGTGGGTGCGGGGTTGTTGCGGCGGGCTGAAGCCCACCCTATGAGGGGTAGGTTTGGCGCGGGACACGTGGCGACGTCATGCGTTATGCGGCGCGTCGGTTCGCCGCGATCTGATCGCCGATGCATAGCGCTTCGATGCCGATCTGATGTATCAAACCGGCCGGCACGATGTTGAAGCCGCAGAAATAGAGTCCGCGCGCTGCGTCGTCGGCGTGCGAGCGTGGATGGCCGGAGTCGTCGAGCGCGGACGCATCGCCGTCGAACATCGCGCGAAGGCCCGTGTCGTAACCGGTCGCGAGGACGATCGCGTCGAACGGTTCGGATCGTCCGTCGGCAAAGCGCGCCGCGTCGCGCGAGAATGAATCGATCGCCGGGCGAACGCCGATCTTGCCGCCGCGTATTGCGGCGATCGTGCCGATGTCGACGACGGGAATGCGGCGCGCCTTGATGATTTCTTCCGTCGGACCGTCGCTCCGTTTGCGGATGCCGAGACGCGCGAGATTGCCGATCGCGAGTCGGATCGTCAGTGCATTGAGCCGATCGGCGACGCGCGGCGGAAAGTGCCGGGTCGCCAATGCGAAATACGTGATCGGCACGTGCAGCACTTCGCGCGGAACGACATTTACGGGTCCGCGAATCGAGATCGCGCAATCGGCCCCGCATTCCGAAAGATCGAGCGCGATTTCGGCGCCGGAATTTCCGAAGCCGACGACGAGCACGCGTTGCGAGTGAAAGCGCCGGCCGTTCTTGTAGTCCGAGCTGTGAAGCACGGGGCCCGCGAAGTCAGCGAGGCCAGCCCATGACGGGCGATACGGCACGCAACTGAATCCGCTGGCGATAACAAGATTCCGCGCATGGCGGATGCCCCGGCTCGTGCGCACTTCCCAGCGATCGTCAGCGGTTCTCGCGCAGCGTGAGACGTCGACGCCAAACTCCGGACGCACGTCGAACGCGCGCGCGTAACTTTCCAGATATTCGACAACCTGATCGCGCGATGGATAGCGTGGAAACGCGTCCGGGAACGGCACGAACGGCAACGCCGAATGAATCTTTGGCGTATGCAGATGCAGCCGATCGTAGTGACGCCGCCACGACGAACCGACGGAGTCGCGGCGTTCGACAATTTCGAAGGAAGGTTCTTCTTGCGCAGCGCCGCAGCGACCGCGAGACCGGCGGGGCCTGCGCCGACGATGATCGTGTCGTTGTCGTCCACGCGACGCGTCTCCGGGTCCTGTCAGGATATTGGCAACGCATGAGGGCCGCCGCGTGCGGGAATGTCGCGCAGAAGACGCGACCGCTTCGCGCAGGTTTCATCGACCGCATGGTCAGCGATCGCCGCAGCCTCAAGGCTTCGCCGCAGGTGATTCCCCATTCAATTGCGCGCGGAATTTCGCCGCCGTCTGCGCGTCTCCGACGCGTTCCGCGGCCTGCATCCCCCCGGTCAGCGCGCCGCGCCGGCCCGGCGCGTTCGTCAACGCAACTTGAAATTCGTGCAGCGCCTCTTGCGGACGATCGAGTTCCAGCAGCATCTCGCCGAGCTGTTCGCGCGCCGGCACGATCGGACCGGGCGTGACCGGGCGCTTCTCGATCGCATCTTCCTTGTCGGCGGCGGCGCGAAGGTGCTGTGTCGCCGCGTCGGCCTGAGCGTTCGCTTTGAGTTGCCACGCGCGCGCCGATTCGGCGAGCACTTCGGTCTGCGTTGCCCAATACGCGTTGCCGGATTTCTTGAGCTGATCGAGGCAAGCGTCGATGTGGGCGATATCGGCGTCGGCGTCGGCGGCTTGCCCGTTGCGCGCCCGGCCGATCGCGCGGGCCCAATAGACGATCGCCGCAACGTGCGGTTCGGATTGCGGCAACGGTTCGAGCGATGCCGCAGTCGACCATTGCTTGCGCTCGACCGCGAGCCGTACAGGCATCGCATTCGCCGCAAAGCCGATCTTGAAGTTCCCGGCCGAAAGGGAGCTCATCGAGCGAACATCGGCGACGACGCGCTCGGCATCGGCATCGCGCCCGCGCTGCAGGTACGCGTACGTCAAGTAATCCATCGCGTGCAGCTCTTCACCGACATCGCCCTGGGCGTGCGCGGCGGCGCGAGCGGCGAGGTTCGACGCGATCGAATCGTCCCAATATCCGAGCCGCGTGAAGATGTGCGAGGGCATGTGCAGCGCATGCGGCGCCGATGGTGCGATCTTCGCGTACTCGCGCGCGGCGGCGAGTCCGCGCGGCGCGAGCTCGGAGCTGTCGTTGGCGTGGATCAGGTAATGCGCGAGCCCGGGATGCTGCGGATAGCGGCGATACAACGGCTCGAGAATGTCGTCCGCGTGCTTCTGGTTCGCGTGCGTGCGGTCGGTCGGCGAGGCATCCGCGATCAATGCGAGCGCGTAGAAGATTTGCGCTTCGACATCGGCGGGATATCGCGCGGCGACGTCGGCCATCGCGCGCTCATACGCTTTTGCGCGTTCCGCGTGCGGCACGTGATCGGCGTCGCGGTAGTACACGGCGGCCGCATCGATGAACGCCCGTTCGCGCGCCGAGCCCGCGGGAGGTTTCTGCGCACGCGCGATTTCTGCCGATGCCGCGCGCAGGTCGTCGCCTTCCGGCGGATCCCAGAGCTGATGGAAATACGACATCGCGATGCCCCAGTGCGCGATCGCGCAGCCGGGATCCGCATCCGCGACCTCGCGGAACGCGCGCTCGGACAGCGAATACGTGAACGAATGCAGCAACGCGACGGCGCGCTCGAAACGCGCCTGGACGTTTTTCGCGCACGAGGTCGGGAACGTGACGTTCCCGAGTTTTTCCGGTGCCGGATGCGAATGCTCCTGTGCCGCGGACGCGTAAAGCGCGCAACCGAGCAGCGGCACGAGCATGATGAAACGCACTCGCTTCATGCCAGTTCTCCCCAGAGGCGTGACAGTACTTCAGGTCGGAACGAGGGTCAAAAAGGCGCCATCTACCCTCTCCCGCTCGCGGGAGAGGGCAGGGTGAGGGCACGCGCGCTTCGCGGCATGTCTGAGTCCGCGGCGCTTTGACGTTCTTTGCTCCTGCCAGCACGGCACAAGGGAGAACGTTTCATGGATCAGACCGGTTTTCGCGCGCGACCGCTCGTCACCGTTGCGTCATGGCTCGGCATCGCCGCGGCCGCTCTCGCAGCACAGTTCGCATCCGCGTTCAATGTCTACACGGTCGGCGGCGACGGTGCATGCGGCTATGCGTTCATCCAGGACGCGATCGACGCGGCCGCCGCCAACCCCGGCGAGGACTACGTGTTCATCGCCTCGAATCGTGAGTATGGAGACCAGCACCTCGTCGTCACCGATCAGGACGTCGACATCGTCGGCGGCTTCCCCGACTGCACGCAGCTCGGCGATCCCGGATTGCTGCAGACGACGATCGGCGGTACATCAGGTCACAGCGTGTTCGAAATCGAGGGCAGCAGTCATGTGTATATGTCCAATCTCGTGATCACCGGCGCGGTGATGGATGGCAGCCACCACGGCGGCGGCATCTACTTCGGCGGCGCCGGCGATCTGACGGTCCGCTACTCGTGGGTGTTCCTCAACCAGGCCGGCTACGGCGGCGGCATCGCCGTGAATCCGTCGGGACCCACGACCTTGCATCTCATCGGGTCGACCGTGTCGGCGAATACTGCGCTCGATACCGGCGGCGGCATTCAGATCGAGGGGCCGACGACGTTGACTTTCGGCATGGAAGCCGGCAACACCAACTACATCGCGCAGAATGCCGCGCTGGGCAACCTCGGCGATGGCGGCGGCATCAAGGTGATCGGCCCGGCGGTTGCGAACCTCGCCTCTGCGGTGGTGGATCTGAATACTGCGGCCTCGGGCGCCGGCATTTCGGCGATCGCGACAAGTCGGGGTCCGGCTTACGTCAATCTGTACACGACGGATCCGAACATCCCGGTCACGGTGTACGGCAATGCCGCGACGCAGGACGGCGGCGGCGTGTTCCTGCTGTCGAACGGTTCCAATCTCGCCAAGCTGTGCGCGTTTGATTTCGCGATCGATGCGAACAGCGCGACCTACGGCGGCGCGATCATGGCCGCGACCGACGGCAATGGCGACGGCTCCATCGCGTTCCTCAACTCGGACGGCTGCGACCGGCCCGCGGACGCGGTCGCCTGCACGCCAGGCGCGGCCTGCAACGAAATCAACGACAATATTTCCTCGACCAGCGAATGGACCGGCACGATTCACGTCGCGTCCGCCGGTGCACTGTCGGCGAGCCGCTTTGCGATGCGCCGCAATACGGCCCTCTCGCTGATCCGGTTCGATGCCGACACAGCGCCGACCAACGGCGGCGGCGACTACGTGCATCTGCACGACTGCTTGTTCGTCGACAACACCATCGCCGGCAATCTGCTCTATGCAATCGGCGGAGCCGCGCAGACGCAGGTCATCTTCGATACCTGCACACTGGCGAACAACGCGATGGGCGACAACAACTATGTCCTCGGCGCCGATACGAACTTCGCCGAAGTGACCAACTCGATCATCTATCAGCCGAACCAGCCTTCGTTCATCTTCTTCGGCCCCGACGGCGACCTCACCGCGCGCTATATCCTGACCAACGACACGATCCCGTTTACTGGCCACGACGGCATCGTCGACGGCGGGCCGCAATTCGTCGATGCGGCCAACGGCGACTATCACCAGGCGCGTGCGTCCCTCGGCGTCGATTTCGCCCCGGCCAACGACGGCGTGGACCTCGACGGCAATCCGCGTTCGGTGGATCTCATCGATATTCCGGACCAATGGGGCACGATGGATGTCGGCGCGTACGAGATCCAGACGCAGCTGGTGCTGGGCTGCGCCAATGCGGACACGGTTTTCTGCGACGGGTTCGACGGCGAGTTCTGAGCGGACCTACGGAGCCATCGCGGCGCTCGGCGATGGCTCCGCTGAAACGAATTCTCGCCGCGCGGGCGTGATGGTCCCCGGCCCGTGAGACGGCGCGCGTGTCGGCCTTGTCGTTGGTAGAAACGGGCAGGTCCGGCGGCCGCGCGGAACGCCCGCTCCCGGCCGCGCCACGCAAGATCGGCCGTTGTTTCGTCGCGCTTCCGCACCCATTTCGTCCAGCGCGCGCCGCGCCGGCCGTTCGTCGCGCCGCAGGCCGCAAGCAATTGCCCGACCCCCCGGTCCTTGGATCAACCCCGTGATCCCTACTCGACGCCGGAGTCCACGATGACCAAGCCTCGCAATCCCACGACCTTCGATCCTGCGCGACGCCAGCTCCTCGTCGGCGGCGCGACGGCGGCGGCCCTCTTGGGCGTCAGCTTCCTCGGCTGGCGTCGCTTCGGCATGCGTCCCGCCGTCGCGGCCGAGGCCGAGCACTTCGAAGTCATGCACACCGACGCCGAATGGCGCGCGTTGCTGACGCCCGATCAATACGCCGTGCTGCGCCAGCAGGGAACGGAATGGGCGTTCTCGAGTCCGCTCGATCACGAAAACCGCAGCGGCACATTTTCCTGCGCGGCCTGCGCGAATCCGTTGTTCTCCTCGAGGACCAAGTTCGACAGCGGCACCGGCTGGCCGAGCTTCTATCAGCCGCTGCCGCACGCGGTGAACGAAGCGAACGACACTTCGATCGGCATGCTGCGCACCGAGATTCACTGCCGCCGCTGCGGCGGTCACCTCGGCCATGTGTTCGATGATGGTCCGCCGCCGACGGGTCTTCGCTACTGCATGAACGGCGTTGCGCTGACCTTCAAGGCCGACGCATGAGCCGCGGGACGCATTCATGACGCTGCTGGTTCTCGCCTATCTCGGCGGTGTGCTGACGATCCTGAGTCCGTGCATCCTGCCGGTCCTGCCGTTCGTGTTCGCGCGCGCGGGTCAGTCCTTCACGCGCAGCGGCCTGCCGATGTTGTTCGGCATGGCGATCACGTTCGCGCTGGTCGCGATGCTCGCGACGGTCGGCGGCGCATGGGCCGTGCACGCGAATCAATACGGCCGCTACGTCGCGCTGGTAATCCTCGCGTTGTTCGGACTCACGTTGTTGTTGCCGCACTTCGCGGACCGTTTGATGCAGCCGCTGGTTGCGCTCGGCGCGCGCATCTCGTCGACGGCGGACAAGGGCGACGAGTTGTCATCGCCGTTCTCGTCGGTGCTGCTCGGCATCGGCACGGGATTGCTTTGGGCGCCGTGTGCGGGCCCGATTCTCGGACTTGTGCTCACCGGCGCCGCGTTGCACGGCGCCAACGTCGGCACGTTCGCGTTGCTGCTCGCGTACGCCGCGGGTGCTGCAACGTCGCTCGCGGTTGCGCTGCTGATCGGCGGTCGCGTGTTCGCGGCGCTCAAGAAATCGCTCGGCGCCGGCGAATGGGTGCGGCGTGGACTCGGCGTTGCGGTACTCGTTGCGGTCGTCGCGATCGCGCTCGGGCTGGATACCGGCTGGCTGGCCAATGTGTCGACCGCGAGCACGACGCGTATCGAGGAATCGCTGCTCGGCGCGATCGACAACAACGCGACGTCCACTTCGTCAGCGATCGCACCGCCGGATGCGGGCAGCGCCATGATCGCCGCGAAACCCGCGATGATGGCCGATCAGGGCGTGGCGAGTCCGCCGGTCGAAGGCGTCATGCCCCCGCTCGACGGCGCGGTCGAATGGCTGAATTCGCCGCCGCTGACGGCAGCCGAGTTGCGCGGCAAAGTCGTCGTCATCGATTTCTGGACGTACTCGTGCGTCAACTGTCTGCGCACGCTGCCGTACGTGCGCGCCTGGTACGAGAAGTACAAGGATCAGGGCCTTGTCGTGATCGGCGTGCACGCGCCGGAATTCGCGTTCGAGAAAGACATCGACAACGTGCGTCGCGCGGTCAAGGATCTCAAAGTCGACTACCCGGTCGCGATCGACAACAACTATGCGATCTGGCGCGCGTTCGACAATCGCTACTGGCCCGCGCATTACTTCGTCGATGCGCAAGGGCGCATCCGCCATCATCATTTTGGCGAAGGCGAGTACGCCGAATCCGAGGAAATCATCAAGCAGCTGCTCGCCGAAGCCGGCGCGCAGCATGTCGCCGCGGGCATCGTGCAGCCGGACGCCGGCGGCGTCGCGCTCGCGCCCGCGAACGCGGACGTGCAATCGCCGGAAACCTACATCGGCTACGAACGCGCCACGAACTTCGCGTCGCCCGGCGGCGCCGTGCGCGATCGCGAACACGACTACACCGTGCCGCCGCAACTCACGACCAACGAGTGGGGCCTCGCGGGCACATGGACGATCGCCGATGAAAAGGCCGAGCTTTCGCGCGCGAACGGCCGCATCGCGTTCCGCTTCCATGCGCGCGATCTCAATCTCGTGCTCGGACCGTCCGCCGACGGACATCCGGTCAAATTCAAAGTCTCGATCGACGGCAAACCGCCCGCAGGCGACCACGGCGTGGACACCAACGCCGAGGGCGCGGGCGAAGTGATCGAGCAACGCCTCTACCAACTCGCGCGCGTGAAAGGCGACATCGCCGATCGCACCTTCGAGATCGAATTCCTCGATCCCGGCGTCGAGGCGTTTGCGTTTACGTTTGGGTAAGGGCTCGTGGTTCGATGCGTGCCTCGGGCGAGGGTGACGCAAGATTGCCCTCACCCCGGCCCTCTCCCGCAAGCGGGAGAGGGGACATCGCGCGCAAGCTGGGCGTGAAATTACTTTCCTCCTTTCCGCAATTTCTTTCCCCTCTCCCGCTTGCAGGAGAGGGGAGGGTGAGGGCAACGCCGCACAACCCTACCCCGATCGCCTCCGATGCACCCGCGCCATCCGCGCCGCACGCTCCGCGAACCGTGCGCGCAGCTCATGCGGACCCACCACGATCACCTCATCGCCGAGCCGCATCAGCTCGCGGATGCCGAAGTCGATCGATTCGAGCGGCAGCATGCAGCGCACCCAGCCTCTGCGATCGGGCTTGCTCGAGGTCTCTGCGGCGGCGCGTTGCACGTATGGACCGAGCAGGTCGAGCATGTAGAGCCCTTTCGGCGATAGCTTCACGTGCGCCTGCTCGTGATATACGCCGCCTTCGTATTCGCGCACGGCGTTCTGCCAATGCGCGGCAAGATTGAAATGCTTCGGGCGCGCGAACGCCTCGTCGGTGATTGCGGCGTCGTGGATGTTCCGTGCGCGATACGTGCGCACGGAGGTCTTGTTTTGCGCGACGAGATACCAGACGCCCGCCTTCAGCACGAGACCGAGCGGACCGAGTTTGCGCGGTCGCGCTTCGGCCTCGCCGGCGCGCCGATAGCGCAGCGTGAGCATGCGCTCGCTCCAGACCGCGCGCGCGATGATCGGCAACGACGGCAGCGGATCGGCGTCCTGGAACCACGCGCCGGGATCGAGATGGAAGCGCGCGGCGATGCGCTCCGCGTTCGGCTGCAGGTTGGCCGGCAGCGCAGCGAGCAGCTTTACGCGCGCCGTCGCCAGCGCATCGGCGAGGCCGAGCTCGGCGGCGGGACCCGGAAGGCCGGCGAGGAACAGCGTTTCCGCTTCGGATGGATTGAGGCCGGTGAGGCGCGTGCGATAGCCGTCCCGCAGGCGAAATCCGCCGTTGCGCCCGCGCTCGGCGTAAACCGGAACACCGGCGATGCTGAGCTCGTCGATATCGCGATGGATCGTGCGCACCGTGACTTCGAATTCTTCGGCGAGCTCGCGCGCGCTGATGCGGCCGCGGGTCTGCATCAGCAGCAGGATCGAAAGCAGGCGGCTGGCGAGCATGTCGGATGTTCACGCCAAATATATGACATCAGATGACATATATAGCGCGAGATGATGGCGCACCACAACCAAAGAGGTGGTTCGCATGAAACCGTTTTGTGTTTCTCTCGCTGCCGGCGTGCTGGTCGCTTCGATGGGCATGAGCGCGCCGGCGCCGGCGACGCAGGATTCGCCGCAACCCGGTCAGGCCGCACAGAATCTTTCAGGGTTGCACGATTTCGATTTTCTGGTCGGATCGTGGCGCGTGCATCATCGTCGCCTGAAGGAGCGGCTCGCCAACAGTCACGAGTGGCAGGAATTCGAAGGCACCTGCACGATGCGTCCGCTGATGAACGGCTACGGCAACGTCGATGACAACACGATCGACCTGCCGGGCGACGCCTATCGGGGCATCGGCTTGCGTTCGTACGATCCGAAGTCCGGGCAATGGGCAATCTGGTGGGTCGACAGCCGCATGCCGTTCAATCCACTCGATCCGCCGGTGAAGGGCCGTTTCGAGAACGGCGTCGGTACGTTCTATTCGGACGACACGCTGCGCGGCAAGACGATCCGCGTGCGCTATACCTGGTCGCGCATCACGCCGACGGCCGCGCATTGGGAGCAGGCGTATTCGCCCGACGGCGGCAAGACCTGGGAGACGAACTGGCTGATGGACTTCGTGCGCGCGCCGTGAACGGATTGCGAGCGCACGCCGCGGCGATCGTCAGCGTTGCACGCGGGTCGCCGCAGAGCTCGACGCGCCGAGCTCTTCGAGCAGTTCTGCCGCATAAGGGGAACTCGACGCCTTCAGCGCAGGCTCGATCTCGGCGCGCATCGCGCGCGCCTCGTCGCCGCGGCCGAGTGCATCGAGCGCGGTCACCAAGTAGGTTTTGATCTCAAGTACGCGCGGATCAGTCGGCGGGAGCGCGGGGGTTGCTACCTTCAGCGCCTCGCGCAATAGCGGCTCGGCTTCGTCGGCGCGATGCGTCGCGAGATCGGCGCGAGCGAGCGCAAAAATGGGCGCGCCGAGTTTGAAATGTCCGGCGGGAAACAGCGAGCGCGCCATCGCGACGCCATCGGTGGCGGTCTTGTGCGCAAGCTCGGCGTCGCCGCTGTCGAGCTGCGCAAGGCTGAGCCGGGACAGCAGCGCGCACTGGATCGGATCGGGCTTTGCGTCGCCGCGTGCTTCCACGGCGGCGCGGGTCTCGCGTAGGGCGTCGTCGTAGCGATGCTGCATGCGCAGGATATCGCCGAGGTAGGAACGGTCGCGGTTGAGCCAGCCGGACGAAGGCGGCTCGTGCTTCTGTTCGATCGCTATCGCATGGCGCAACACCGCTTCGGCGTCGGCAAGACGGCCTTGCCAGCGCAAGATGTCCGCGAGTTGCACCATCGGGTCGGCACTGTCCCATTCGTCATTCGAGCCCTGCAGCTTGGCCCAGGTCGCGAGCGCCTGGCGGATCGCCGTTTCCGCCTCGTCGAGTCGGCCGAGCCGCGCGTAGTTCACGCCGATCGAGGTGTAGTTCGAGGCCATGAGCTCCGGCCGCGTCGTTGTGAGGTGTTCCATCGCATCACGCATCTCGATGCGGCCAGCGAGCGCTTCCTCGAAGCGCGCTTCGTGCTCGAGCGTCCACATGAGATTGCCGCGTGCGGTCATGGTCTCGTAGTGCTCCGGACCGTAGACCTTCGCGAAGATCTCGTACGCCTCGCGTTGCAGACGCTCCGACTGGGCGAAATCGCCGGCGTAGCCGAGCGCGGCGGAAAGTTCCTGCAGCGTATTGGCGACGGTGCTGTGCACCGGTCCGTGCAGTGCGCGTGCGAGATCAACGGCGTTGCGCAGCGCAGCCACTGCCTCGTCGAAGCGCGAAAGTTCGGTCAGCTCGTCGCCGAGTTCGATCCAGTCATTGAGCACGGCCTCGTTGCGGTCGCCGTATAGCGAGCGATCGGCGGCGAGTGCGGCGCGCAGGAACGGCTCGGCTTCCTTCGAGTCATCCTGGCCGTGCAGCGAAATCGCGATCACACGGCGCGCCTCGGATGCTGCGTCGTCTCCCGCACGCCCGGCGCGCGCTGCCGCCGCGATCGCCAACTTCGCATGCTCGATCGCATCGGCGAACTTGCGCTTCTGCGACTCGACCTTCGCGATCGTCATCAGCGTGCGCGCCCTGACTTCGTCCGGCACGCGCGGATCGGATGCCGACGCAACGGCTCCTTTCAGCAGCGGCTCGGCGTGTGCGTAGTCATCGAGGTCCCAATACAGATGCGCGATCAGCACGGTGAGATCCAGGCGCGTTCCGCTCTCCAGGTCCGAGCCCGCTGCCAACTGCTGCTCGCCCTGATCCAGAAGTTGCTTCGCGGTGATCGGCTTGCCGAGATTCGCGTCGGGCTCGGCTTGATCGAACACTCCGACGAGAAACTGGCGCGTCGCGTCCGCGCGCACGGCCTGCGCGCGTGCCGCTTGCGCCTGCTCGCGCGCGATGTTCGCTTGCCACAATGCGACGCCAAGCGCGGCGACGATCGCGAGCAGGAACGCCGCAGTCGTCAGCACGCCGCCCTTGTGACGCGAGACGAATTTGCGCGTGCGATACCAGCCCGATGGCGGATGCGCGGCAACCGGCTGGCCGGCGAGATGACGTTCGATGTCGTCAGCGAATGCGCCGGCCGAGGCGTAGCGCTGCTCGGGCTCCGGCGCGAGTGCCTTCAGCAGAATGTTGTCGAGATCGCCGCGCAGGCGTTTGCGCCATTGTTCGGACGCCGGACCGGCGGTGGACGATCCCGCCGAGACCTTGGCGGCAACCGTCGATGGCCGCCGCGTCGCGCGCGCCGGACGCTGGCCGAGCAGAAGCTCGTGCAGCAGCACACCGAGTGCGTAGACGTCGGTCGCCGTCGTCACGCGTTTCGCGGCGATCTGTTCCGGCGCAGCGTAGTCGGGCGTGAACACGCCGACGGTCGCGCCTTCGACATTGTCTTCGAGCAATTTCGCGATGCCGAAATCGAGCAGCTTCACCGTGCCGTCGGTGGCGACGAGAATGTTGGACGGCTTGATATCGCGATGCACGATCAGCGCGCGATGCGCCGCTTCGACCGCGCGGCACACGGTGCGGAAAAGTTCGAGACGCGCCGGAAGATCGAGTTCGCGCTCGGTGGCGTAGCGCGTGATCGGCTTGCCGTCGACGTATTCCATCACGAGGTACGGCACGCCGGCGTCGGTCAGACCGCCATCGAAGAGGCGCGCGATGTTTGGATGGTTGAGACTCGCCAGAACCTGGCGTTCGCGCAGAAACAGCCGCTGCTCGATCTCCGAATAGAGGCCGCGGCGCAGGAGTTTGATCGCGACGTCCTGGCGGAAATCCCCGCCTTCGCGCGCGCCCAGGAACACCGCGGCCATGCCGCCCTTGCCGAGCAGACGCACCAGCCGGAATGCGCCGATGCGCTGGCCGACGAGGTTTTCCGCGAGGCCGGTTTCCTCGGTCAGTCGCGTCGCGTGCTCGCCGACCGGCGTGTCGAGAAAACCGCGGTCGGTGTCGTCGGCGGCATCGAGCAGACGTTCGAGCGCGCTGCGTTCTTCCGGATCGGCGACATTCGCATCGATCCAGGCGTCGCGCGTGGCCGTCGGAAGATCGACGAGGACATCGAACAGCGCGCGCAGCCGCGCCAGCGGCGTATCGCCGTTCTGCGTAGATGGCGTGTCGTTGGCCACAGCTATGCGTTCACGGCAGGGCGCGCTCCGGTCGTGTCCGTAGAACGTCGATCGGCGACGGACCAGGACATGGCCGCCGTCAGCGCAGGATTCCGTGCAGGAAGGCGCGTGCGAATCGCCAGTCCCGGCTGAGTGTCCGCTCGGTCACGCCGAGGAGCTCGGCGATCCGGTTCAGCGGCAATCCGGCGAAGTAGTGCAGGGTCACCAGCTGGGCGGCGCGCGGGTCGTCCTGCTCGAGTTTCTTGAGCGCTTCGTCGAGCTCGAGCGCCTGCTCGGCGGTCGCGTCGGCGATCGCATCATTCGGATCGAGTTCGACCGGCACCACGCCGCTGCCGCGCTTGATGCGCAGGCGCAAGCGCGCGCGATCGACCAGGATATGGCGCATCGCCTGCGCGGCGTAGCTGAAAAACTGCCCCGGCTCGGAGAATGTGAGCTCGTTTCCGGTGCAGACCTTCATGTACAGCTCGTGCACCAGCGCGGTCGTGTTCAGCGTTGCGCCGTCGCTCCGCGCGAGCTCGCGGCTCGCCATCGTCTTGAGGCGGTCGTAAACCTCGACGAACAGCGCGTCCGCAGCCACCGCGGGCAATGTCGGCACGGTTGGCGCGGTTTCAGCCACACTGGCGTCCCCCTTCGCACCGATTCTATTCCCTCGCGGCCGATGCGGGAAACGCGGCATCTCCGTGCGGCGTGGGTTCCATCGGGCAATGCGCGCGGGAAGGCGCGCGGCCGAAGCGGGTTCCGGGCGCCGCCGTTCGAGTTCATGGACTCGATCCTCGCGGCCGGCACGCAATGCGTCTGCGGATGCGCGCCGGGAGTCAGGGCTCGAAACCGTTCGCGAAGATCTCGTCGCCTTCGCTCTGAACCTCGTATGCGCCGATGTCCGCCGCCGCGCCGGCGATGCGCGCGAAACCGCGCTGATCGGTCTGCAGCAGCGCGACGTCGTTGCCGGCGTCGATCGCGGGACTCGTCGCGTTGAGCGCGAGCGTCTGCGTCGGTCCGCCATTGTTCTCGAGGAACGAAGCGAGCATCGGATCCGAGTGCAGCGTTCCGGCGGGCACGGTCACGCCGGCATCGACGTGGATGATCAGGTTGTTGGCGCCGCTGACGACGACGACGTTGACGCCGCCGGAAATATCGGCGCCCGAGGCATTACCGACGGCGTTGTTGTTGGCAATGATCGAGCTCTCGATGTCGCTGTTGGCGCCGATCAGGACGCCGGCGCCGCCGGTGGTGCCGCCGGAATAGTTGAGTGCGACGGTGCTGTTGTCGAGGAACATCGCGGGCAGCGTGGCGATGCCGCCGCCGGCGTACGCGTCGTTGTCGGCGAACGTGCTGTTGACGGTAACGAAGATCGCGGTCGGCGAGAGGATCGATACGCCACCGCCGACGCTCGCGTGATTGTCGTCGATCGTCGTCGCGTTGATGCCCGCGTCGGCGCCGACCGCCAGGCCGCCGCCGACGGCGTCCGGCTGAGCGACATCGATCGCGGTATTCCCGCTGATCGTGCTGGTCGCAACGGCGAGGCTGCCGATCGTCAGCACACCGCCGCCGGCGGCGTAGGCGCCGGCGGTTGTCGCCGTGTTCGCGCTGATCGTGCTGCCTACGATCGTGGCGCTGCCGGCTGCGAACGCGCCGCCGCCGTAGCTGGTGTCGCCGGAGAACGACGGATCCCACGCGGTGTTGTTCGAGATGATGCTCGAGGTGAGCGCAAGATTGACGGCGGCGAAGACGCCGCCGCCGGCGGACACGCCCGAGTAGCCGGTCGACGTGCACTCGGTCACGGTGGTGCGCGTCAGGCTGACGCTGCCCGCGCTGGCGATGCAGCCGCCGAAACCGTAGTAGCCGTGCGTGAGCGTCAGATCGCTGAGCGCGAGCGTGCCGCTGCCGTAATGCGTGAGCACGCCGGACTGGTTTGCGCCGTCGATGGTCAGCGCCTGCTGGCCACGGCCGAGGACGCTGAGATTGTTCACGTGAACCGCAATCGGTCCGCTCGAAAGTGTGATCAGGCTGCATGACAGCTGGCTCATGTTGATCGTGTCGCCGTCGACCGCGTTGGCGACCGCCATGCGCAGGCTGCCGGTACCGCTGTCGTTGCAATTGCTCACCGTCTGCGTGGACGGCGCGCGCCACGGCAGATCCGGCGCCGCACGCCCCGCCTGCGTGCGCTGCCATGCCGCGATGCGCGTCGAACCCACGGTCTGCAACCGGTGTGCAAGGGCATTTAGCGGCTGCAGGGCGTCCGGATGCGCGTTTGCGGCACCGGCGGACGGCGAGACTCCGCCGAGTGCGAACGCCAGGCACGCTGCCAGCGGACGGTGGCAAAGGGCAACACGATGCAGCGACGCGGAAGTAGGCACGGAACCCTCGGGTGCGCAGTGACGGAAGGCCGGTCATGCCGGCATGAAGGTGTGTGCCGATCGCGCGAAACATCACGCCCGATGGGGCGTCAGGATTTGGGCTACATCGCCGCGAAGACCGCCGACAGCACGTCGCGCGCGGCCTGTGGATGACCGAGCGCGCGCGACTTCGCCGACATCGCGGCGATGCGTTCGGGATGCGCGATGAGCTCGCGCAGGCGGTATTCGAGCGCAATCGCATCGATCGCTTTCAACGCGGCGCCTTGCTCGAGCAGATAGTCGCAGTTGCGTTCTTCCTGGCCCGGAATCGGCGCGTGCACGATCATCGGCAGGCCGAGCGCTAGGCATTCGGACGTCGTGAGTCCGCCGGGCTTGGTGATGACGAGATCCGACGCGGCCATCAAACGCTCGACACGATCCGTGAAACCTTGCGCGAAGAGACGCCGCGGATGTTGTCGCGACATCGCTTCGAGACGAGCCAGCAACTCCTTGTTGCGGCCGGCGAGCGCAATGAGCTGGAAATCCGCGTCGAGCGCGAGCAGCCGCGCCGCGACGTCGTCGAGCCCGCCGAGCCCGGCGCCGCCGCCCATGAGCAGGATCGTCGTGCGCTTCGCATCGAGACGCAGTTCAGCTTCGGTCTCTGCGCGCGACGGCGGCAAGGCGAACGCGGGCATGATCGGGATGCCCGTCACATGGACGCGCGCGGCGGCGATTCCGCGCGCGCGTGCGCGAAATGCAACTTCTTCGCTGGCGGCGAAATAGCCGGCCATGTCCGGCACGATCCACATGCCGTGCAGATCGAAATCAGTGATCTGCACGAAAACCGGACTCGACACGCGTCCGCGCGCGCGCTCGCGCATCAGCAGTTCGGCCGGCAGGAAGTGCGTGCAGATGACCGCGTCCGGGCGGAATGACGCGATCGCCTCGCGCAGCTTCAGCGTGTTGAGTCGTTCGATCGCCCGGCGCACGCGCGCCAGCGGCGCACTCGGCGGCGTGCGATCCATGATGCGATACAGGCTCGCCCACATCGTCGGATGATGTTCGACGAGCTTGATGTAGAAATCGGTGTACAACGCGCGAAATGCGCCCGACACATAATCCATGACGTCGAGATGCAGCGCTTGGGCGTCGAACGATTGCGTCGCGGCAACGCGCAGCGCCTCGGCCGCGCGCACGTGGCCGGCACCGGCGGAAACGCTGAGCAGCAGCAGGCGAGGCTTACGGTTCATCACGCGACATTCACTCCGATGAGTGGCGTAGGGCGGGCTTCAGCCCACCCTTTGCCACCCTTGAAATCGCAAGGTGCGCTGAAGCCCACCCTATGCGTGCGCGAGGGCGCGTCACGCGAGCGAACCGCGCAATTCGCGCACGCGCTGTTCGAGCAGCGCCGCGGTCGCGATCGATGCCGGAACCGGCGCGCCGGCGACGAGCCCGATGTGCGCGCGGAATCGTCGCGGCAGGCGCGAACGGCCGAGCGCCGAGTCGCGATGGCTGAACACCGAACCCCACAAACCGCGCAGCGCGAGCGGAATCACCGGCACCGCGCGCCGCGCGAGTATCTGCTCGACACCAGGCCGGAATGTCGCGATTTCGCCGTCGCGCGTCAATCCGCCTTCGGGAAAGATGCAGACCAGCTCGCCGTCGCCGAGCGCGCGGTCCACCTCGTCGAATGCACGCTCGAGCAGCGCGGCGTTTTCCTTGCGTCCGGCGATCGGAATCGCTTTCGCAGTGCGGAAAATGAAACGCAGCACCGGGATGTTGAAGATCTTGTAGTACATGACGAAGCGCGCGGGTCTGCGCACGCACGCGCCGACGATCAGCGCGTCCATGTAGCTGACGTGATTGCAGACCAGCAGCGCCGGACCCTCCTCGGGAATATTGTCGATGCCCTCGGCTTCGATGCGATACAGCAGGTTCACCAGAATCCACGACAGGAACCGCATCAGGAATTCGGGAACGAGCGTGTAGATGTAGATGGCAACCGCGGCGTTGAGCAGCGCCGTGATCAGGAATATCTGCGGAATCGAAAGGCCGGCCGCACCGAGGCCGATGCCGAAAGCCGCCGCGGCGACGATCAGCAGCGCATTGACGATGTTGTTTCCGGCGATGACGCGCGAAAGCTCGCTTTTTTCGGCGCGGCTCTGCACGAGCGCGAACAACGGCACGATGTAGAAGCCGGCGAACACGCCGACCAGCACGAAATCGAGCACGATGCGCCAGCTGCCCGGCGCCAGTACGAATGCGAGCGCCGAAAGATCGTGCAGACTCGTCGGTTGCGGCCGCGCGAAATAAACATCGAGTCCGAACAGCGTGAGACCGATCGATCCGAACGGCACCAGGCCGATTTCGACCTTGCGGCCGGACATGCGCTCGCACAACAGCGATCCCGCACCGACGCCGATCGAGAACAATGCGAGCACCAGGATCGATACCGATTCGGTGCCGCCGAGGAAAATCTTGGTGTAGTTCGGCAGCTGCATCGTGAACACGCCGCCGAAAAACCAGAACCACGAGATGCCGAGCACCGAATTGAATACCGTGCGGTTCTTCGTGACGAAGCGCAGAACCTGGACGGTTTCGGTGAACGGATTCCAGTTGAACGTGAGATCGGGCGCAGTCGGCGGCGCCGGTGGAATCGAGCGGCAGACGAGATAGCCCAGCACCGCGATCGCCAGCACGAGAATCGACGCCGCAATCGGACCCGCGCTCGCCATGGCCGAGCCGCCCGCGATCATGCCGATCAGGATGGCGAGCGACGTTCCGGTTTCGACCAGCGCGTTGCCGCCGACAAGTTCCTCCGGATGCAGCGCCTGCGGCAGGATCGCGTACTTGATCGGGCCGAACAGCGTCGAATGCAGGCCCATCAGGAACAGGACCGTCAGCATCAGCCCCAGGCTGTGCCGGTAGAACGCGATCGCGGCGAGCGACATCGCGGCGATCTCAAACAACTTCACGAAACGGATGATTCGGGTCTTCTCGAATTTCTCGGCGAGCTGGCCCGCGGTCGCGGAAAACAGGAAGAACGGCAGGATGAACAAGGCCGGGGCGATGTTCGAATAAAACCCGATCGCGCTTTCGTCCAGACCCATGTGAAAACCGACCAGCACAATCATCGCGTTGCGGAACGCGTTGTCGTTGAACGCGCCGAGGGCCTGGGTCGCGAAGAACGGGGCGAATCGCCGCAGGCGCAGCAGCTCGAACTGGTTGTGTCCCGACATCGCTTTCCCCGCAGCCGACCGGCCGCAATCTACCAGAGCGCGGATGGCGCCGGTGTGGCATGAAAGGGCTGAACTCGGCGGCATGGGCCGTGGTCGGACCAACAGCGTGCCGAGCGGTTACACTGCGCGTCCTTTTTCGCAACCCCTGCAATTCATGATGTCCAAGACTCTGACCTTGAAGATCGCGCCGGCGCTGCTCGCGTCGCTCGCGTTGTTTTTCGCGCCGCTGGCGCTCGGCGCGGACGCACTGGTCAAGCCGGTGCCGGTGCCCGATCTTTCCAAGCTGCCGCAGGCGAAGGCCGAAGAGATTCGCCAGGCGCGCATCGAATTCGAGAAAGTGAAACCGACACTGGTCGGCGACGCGCTCGCGCAGGCCCACGCGATGCTTGGCGCGCTCTACGCGCGTGCCGGGTTCTACGACGCCGCTGCGATCGCGCTCGAGGACGCAGCCGCGCTCACGCCCAACGATGCGCGCTGGATCTATGCGCAAGGCATCGTCGCGCGCCTGCAGAATCAGAATGCGGCGGCGCTTGCGTATTTCGAACACGCGTTTGCGCTGAACCAGGAATATTTGCCGATGCGCATCGCGGTCGTGAATGCGCGCATCGAGCATGGCGATCTGGAAAGCGCGCACAAGCTCCTCGGCGATTTCGTCGCCACGAACCCGAAGGAGCCGGTCGCGTACGCGATGCTCGGTGAAGTCGCGCTGCGCCAGAGGCACTATGCCGAGGCGATCGACGCGACCAATCGCGCACTCACGCTCGATCCGCAAGGCACCAAGCTTTACGCGCAGCTTGCCGATGCGTACAGCGGCGCCGGCAACGCGAAAGCGGCGGCCGATGCGCGCGCGAAAGTCGGCGATGGCATGCCGGCGCTCGGCGATCCGATCGGGCTCGGGCTTGTGCAGACCACCTTGTCGCCGGCACCGGCCGCGCAGACACCCATGCCGTCGGAAGAGCCGACGCCGGCACAAGCGGCAGCGCTGCGTTCGCTGACGCCGGCGCGCGAAGCAGAGTTCCTGCTCGCCACACGCCAATACGATGCGGCGCGCCAGAAACTTGAAGGTGCGTTGCGCACGCGGCCCAACGACTCGGAGCTGCTGACGATTTACGCGCGCACGGAAGCGGCGGATGGCAATTTCCCGCAGGCCAGGCGGCGCGCGCAGGCCGCCATCGAAGCCAATCCGAACGACGCGTACGCGTATTTCGTGCTCGGCCTCGTGCTCGAAATGGCTAGGGACGATCGCGGCGCGCAGAACGCGTACGAAAAAGCGATATCGCTCGATCCGCGCTCGCCCGACGCGCAGATCAATCTCGGCAATCTTCTGATGCGCAATGGGCGCTACGAGGAAGCGGCCACGCACTACCGCGCGATGACGCAAGTCGCACCGTCCAATACGGAAGCGTGGACGCGCTTGATGGCCGCTGACGTCGCCGGCGGGAAGTGCACGGCGGCGATCAAGGAGATCAACGGCGCGCTCGCCAAGGACGCGCGCAACGGCATCCTGATGCAGCTCTTCGTGCGTCTGACCAGCACGTGCAACGCGAGCAACGCCGAAGAGAAGCGCATGGCGCTCGATTACGGCGGCAAGCTCTACGCCCAGAGCGATGCCGCGCCGATCGGCGAAGCGTATGCCCTCGCGCTCGCCGCAAACGGCAAGTGGGACGATGCGGTGAAGACGCAGCAGGCCGCGATGTTCGTTCTCGTGCGCAACGGTCACAAGTCCGACGTGCCCGCGTATCGGGATTTCCTGCAGCAGTTCCAGGCGCGCAAGCTGCCGGATCGTCCGTGGCCGCCGATGAGCGATCTGTTGCGTCCGGAACGCCCGTCGCCGGCTCCGAACCCGACGCCCGCGCCGTCGCCAGCGCCGGCGAAATAATCGCGCCGTAGTCGCTCGCGCGGGTCAGTGGCCGCCGCGCAATGCGCGGTGGCCGATGTCGCGCCGGTAGAAAGCACCTGAAATGCGCACGCGCCGCGCCGCGGCATAAGCGCGGTCGCGTGCCGCGGCGAGATCATCGCCGAGGGCGCACACGGTCAATATGCGGCCGCTCGCGCTGACGATATGGCCGTTGTCCTCGCGCGTGCCGGCGTGGAAAACCTTGACGTCGGTGCCGACCGCCGCGTCGAGATCTTCGATCGCATCGCCGATGCGCGGCTTCGCGGGATAACCGTGTGCTGCGATGACGATCCCGATCGCGGGTCGCGGATCCCAACGCGCCTGCATGCCCCCGAGACGCCGATCGATCGCCGCGAGCGCGAGCTCGGCAAGATCGGACGCCAGCCGCATCATGATCGGCTGCGTTTCCGGATCACCGAAGCGCACGTTGAATTCGATCACCTTCGGCGCGCCGTCGCGATCGATCATGAGTCCGGCGTACAGGAATCCGGTGAACGGCGCGCCTTCCGCGGCCATGCCGGCCAGGGTCGGCTGGATAATCTCGTCGATGATGCGTCGCTCGACGGCGGCCGTGACGACCGGTGCCGGCGAATACGCGCCCATGCCGCCGGTATTCGGGCCGAGATCGCCTTCGTCGCGGCGCTTGTGGTCCTGGCTCGTCGCCATCGGCACGAAGTTTTCGCCGTCGCTCATGACGATGTAGCTCGCTTCCTCGCCGTCGAGGAATTCCTCAATGACGACGCGCGCCGACGCATCGCCGAACGCGTGGGCGCCGAGCATGTCGCGCAGCGCCTGTTCGGCATCGGCGAGCGTCAAGGCAACGATGACGCCCTTGCCCGCGGCGAGGCCGTCCGCCTTGATCACGATGGGCGCGCCGCGACGCCGCACGCAGGCGAGCGCCGAATCGAGATCGGTGAACACTTCATACGCCGCGGTCGGAATGTTGTGGCGGCGCAGGAAATCCTTGGCGAACGATTTCGACCCTTCGAGCTGTGCCGCGATACGGGTCGGACCGAAGCACTTGAGGCCCGCCGCGCGGAAGCGATCGACGACACCGGCGACCAGCGGCGCTTCCGGCCCGACGATGGTCAGACCGACGGTTTCTTCGCGCGCGAGCGCGATCAAACCGACGCTATCGGTCGCCGCAACATCGGCGTTGCGCACGCCGGGCTCATGTGCCGTTCCCGCGTTGCCGGGCGCGACGATGACTTCGCTGACGCGCGCGGATTGCTTGAGCTTCCACGCCAGCGCGTGCTCGCGGCCGCCGGAGCCGATGACGAGGACTTTCATGGGGCGGGAATCGGGAATGGGGAATGGGGAATCGGCGAAGCGAAAATGTCGATCAGCGGCAATGCGCTGGCGTCTAAACCCATTCCCGATTCCCTATTCCCGTCAATGGCGGAAATGCCTCACGCCCGTGAACACCATCGCCATGTCGTGTTCGTCCGCGGCTTCGATGACTTCGTCGTCGCGCATCGATCCGCCGGGCTGAATCACCGCGCGAATGCCGACTTCCGCCGCGGTATCGATGCCGTCGCGGAACGGGAAGAACGCATCCGATGCCATGCCGCAGCCGCGCACTTCGAGGCCCGCGTCTGTGGCCTTCAACGCGGCGATTTTCGCGCTGACGACGCGGCTCATCTGGCCCGCACCGATGCCGATCGTGCGGCCGTCGTGGGCGTAGACGATCGCGTTCGACTTGACGAACATCGCGACGTGCCAGGCGAACAGGAGATCGCGAAGCTCGGCGGCGTCGGGAACGCGCTTGGAAACGACCTTGAGATCGGTCATCAGCAACGTGTCGCGATCGGTGTCCTGGACCAGGAGCCCGCCGGCGATGCGCTTGAAGTCGAGCGACGAGGACGGATTCTCGTCCCACGGCCCGCTCGCCAGCACGCGCACGTTGGGTTTGGCCGAAAGCTGCGCGAGCGCAGCGGCATCGATCTCGGGAGCGATCACGACTTCGACGAACTGGCGCTGGATGATGTTCTTCGCGGTCGCTTCGTCGAGCGGGCGGTTGAACGCGATGATGCCGCCGAACGCGGAAACCGGATCGCAGGCGTACGCGCGCTCGTAGGCTTCGCCGAGATCGCCGCCGAGCGCGACGCCGCACGGATTGGAATGCTTGACGATGACGCAGGCCGGCGTCTTGCGGAACGCCTTGACGCATTCGAGCGCGGCGTCGGCGTCGGCGATGTTGTTGAACGAAAGCTCCTTGCCGGCCAGCACGCGCGCCGCGGCGACCGTGCCGGGCGGCACTTCGCTTTCGACGTACAGCGCGCCGCCCTGATGCGGATTTTCGCCGTAGCGCAGCGTTTGCTTGAGTTCGAACGCGAGATGCAGCGTCGGCGCAAACGGCTCGATGCGCTCGCCATCCGGACGCGCGCCGAGCCAGTTGGCGATCGCGCCGTCGTAGCGCGCGGTGTGCGCGTAGGCCTTGGCGGCGAGCTTGCGGCGCAGCGCCAAGGTCGTGCCGCCGTGCGAGAGCGCTTCGAGAATCTCCGCGTAATCGGTCGGATCGACCACCACCGCGACGTGCTCGTGATTCTTCGCCGCCCCGCGCAGCATCGCCGGGCCGCCGATGTCGATGTTCTCGATCGCATCGGCGAGCGTGCAGTCCGGCCGCGCGATCGCCGATTCGAACGGATAGAGATTCACGATCAAGAGATCGATCGGCGCGATCTCGTGCTGCGCCATGACCAGATCATCGGTGCCGCGCCGACCGAGCAGGCCGCCATGCACCTTCGGATGCAGCGTCTTGACGCGGCCGTCCATGATTTCGGGAAAGCCCGTGAGCGTCGAGACGTCCATGACCGGAACGCCGGCCTGGCGCAACACACCCGCGGTGCCTCCGGTCGAGATCAGGGCGACGCCGAGCGCATCCAGCCCGTGCGCGAGATCGGCCAGGCCGGTCTTGTCGGAAACGCTGAGCAGCGCCCGTCGGACGGGTACCAAGGTCGCATCGAACATGGATAGTCCGCTAAGCGGAAACGCCGGATTATACCGGCCGCGCGCGCCGGCGGGCGTTTCATGCGGACTTTGGGCCTTTGCTAGTCGGTCAGGCCGTACTGATGCAGCTTCTTGCGCAGCGTGGCGCGGTTGATGCCAAGCGCGGCCGCGGCCTTGCTCTGGTTGCCGCCATACCAGGCCAGCACTTCGCCGAGCAACGGCGACTCGACTTCGTGCAGAACGAGCGCATGCAAACCTTCGCGCGGCTGCGATTCGACATCGGCGAGATAGCGACGCACCGCGCGCGAAACACATTCGCGCAGCGCGGGTTGCAATTGCGGTTCGTGCGCGGAATCGGCACGCAGAAGACTGACAGCATTCACGACTGAGTGGCCCCGTTGGATCAGCTTACTTCCCTGAGCGGCCAGTGCGCACGATTTGCGAGCGCGCACGGGGAGAGGATATTAGCGCTGCGAAGACAACTTGATAAGCCCCACGACGCTGAAATTTGCGTTCGTCGTTGCGGATTCCAGCGCGTGCCGGCACTTGCGCGCATTTCCTCACGCGGCGATGCAGCAACGTTGCCTTGCGGACTTCGCTCAATGGCTTTGCAAGATTTGAGCGGAAGCGATCACTCGTCGAATTTGAATTCGAATGCGACGGCATTCCTGCCGGGATCGGCGACCTCGAACACGAGCGCCGCCGTTGCGCCGGGCGCAAGACCCGCGGCGATCGAGCGCGGATCGCTCACGTAATCGCGCGGACGAAAGCGGCGCATCGCGATGCGCGTCTCGTCGAGATCAGACAGCGTGATCTCGACGATCGGAAACGCTTGCGCGAAATCGGCGTCGTTGCGCACGGTCGCCGAGATGATCAGCGCGCCGGGCACCGAAGGATGCGGGCGGATATCGCGCGAAAGGAGCTCGAGCGCGCCGACGTCACGTCGCGGCGGAAGGCTGCAACCGAGCCGCGCGCAGGCCGGATCGAGCCATTCGCGGACGCGCTCGTCTTCGAGCCATTGCGAGCGCTCGGCCCAGGCGATCTGCCCGCCGAGAACGAGAAACAGCAGCGTGCTGCCGGCGATCCACGCGCCGTTGCCGCGCGAGCGAACACGTCGACGCCGCGTGAAAGCCGGCGTGACCGGCCGTTCGGTGCGCGGGCGATCTTCAGCGTCGAACAGCGCGCTCTGGCTCGGATTCGGGCGAAACACCGGCAGACCGAGCTGCGGCGGAGCGACCTCCGTCGGATGCGTCCGGAGATTGCCGATCGGTTCCGGCGGCAGCTGATCGGTCAGCGTGCGCAGCGCATCGAACACGGCGTTGCAATGACCACAGCGCACGTTGCCGAGCGTCGCCGCCAGATCGGCTCCGCTCACTTTGAAGATCGTCAGACACTCCGGACACTGCGCGTACATCGGGCGCTACGAACGTCAATCGAGAAACCGCATTCTAGTGACTGCGCCGGCCAATGTTCGACGATCGCGTCGAATATTTCGCCGCGAGGCACATCCGGCGCGCGGCCGATACCGCTCAGCCCGGATCGGGCGGCGGTGCCCAGTCCAGCGCGTGCGGATCGAAACCCTGCTGCAGCGAAGGCTTGACGATGCGGAAATACGGCGACACGTCGAAATCGCGCGGCGCGTACAAGCGCGAATCGCGGATGTGCAGGATCTCGCGCACCTGCTCGCTGCCCGCTGCGCCCTTGGCCTGCGCAATCTCGATGTCCGGCAACACCGGATAGCGCACCGAGGCGAACGCGGCCGCGATCAGCGATGAGCAGATCGCGCGCGTCGGCTCGCCGCTGCCGAGCGCGAGCAGGCGTCGCTTGTAGCGGTCCGGCACCGGCGGCGAGCGGATCAGGTAGCGCGCGAGATCGACCACGTTGCGCACGTCGTACTGGTTGCCGATGCGCGCGGCGGCGTATGCGATCAGCGCGTCGATCTCGGTATCGTAGAGTCCGACCGGCCGGCAGATGCGCGTGTGCCAGTGCTCGTAGTGGCCAAGCGGCATCACGCGCACGCCTTCGTTGATATCGGCCTCGATGAAGAGCCTGCTTTCGCCGTCCCTGGTCATGCCGAGCGCGTCGCCGGCGAACAGCGCGGCATGCGACCACGTCGATTGCGTGATGTAGCGGATCGCGCCGGCGAAACGACTGGTGCCTTCGATCAGCAGCACGTCGCCCTTGCGCAGCGTCGCGGCGAGCAGATCCGGGCGACTCGTGGTGACGCGCGCGTCGTCACGCGATTCGGAAAGGTGGCGGGCGAGTTTGCGTCCGATCCAGCGCAACGGGTGCACGGCTTGCTCCATCAACGACGTCGGCGGGCGCTGACGCGCACCCAGTCATCGCGCGTTTCGATCACGATCTCTTCGAACCACGCCGCGTAGCGCTCGCAGAGCGCGCCTTCCTGGCCGCGCAGAACGCCGGATAGCGCGATGTCGCCGCCGGGCTTCACGTGCTCGGCAAAGCGAGAAGCAAGCTCGTCGAGAGGTCCGGCGAGGATGTTCGCGACCAGCGCATCGGCCGGTTCCTCCGCGAACTCCTCCGGCGTGCAAAGGCGAAGATTCGCCGCAACGCCGTTTCGTTCGGCGTTGTCGCGGCTTGCGGCCAGCGCCTGCGGATCGTTGTCGACAGCGACGACATGCGCCGCACCGAGTTTCAGCGCCGCGATCGCGAGCACGCCCGAGCCGGAGCCATAGTCGACGACGCGCTTTCCGGCGAGATCGAGCGCGTCGAGCCATTCGAGACACAACGCCGTCGTCGGATGTGTGCCGGTGCCGAATGCGAGGCCGGGATCGAGCCGCACGACGACCGCATCATCGTCGTCGATCGCGAGCTCGCTGTTCCACGGATAGATCCACAACCGCCGGCCGAAACGCATCGGATGGAACTGATCCATCCAGACGCGCGACCAGTCGCGGTCCTCGACGGCGCGGAAACCGATCTGCTCCGGTGCGAGATCGGGCACAAGTTCGGTAAGCACGTGCACGAGACCGATGCGATCGGTCGCCGCATCGAACAACGCGGACATCGCGATCTGCGGCCAAAGAGGTGTTTCGCCCGGCGCGGGCTCGAGGATGGGATGATCTTCGGCGTCGAGCAGCGTCACCGACAGCGCGCCGACTTCTTCGAGCGCGCGCTCGACCTCGGCCTCCTTGCCGGCGGAAACGATCAGCGAGAGCTCAAGCCATGCCATCGAAGTGGCGCCGTCCGGTCAGCGGCATTTGGTGGTATCGATTTCCGGCGTTTCGCCGTTGAAGTGCGCGTAGTGCATGCGTCCGTTGGACGAACGCGTCCATACCGGGATGCCGAGCTGCGTGCCGAGCAGGAAAACGCACGCCGTGCCGGCCGGCTGCCGCGAGTATTCGACGACGATGCGCGGCGGAGGCGTCTCTTTGAGCAGCGTTTCGAGCTCGGTGAACGACAGCGTGCGATCGCCGATCAGGTAATGCTTGTTCGCTTTGGCGCGAATGGACAGGCCTTCCTCGGTTTGCGGCGGATTGCTGGCGCAGGCGGAAAGCGCGGCGACGGTCAAGGCGAGCGGCATCGACGCCGCGCGCACGGCGCGAAGAGCGCGTTCATCACCGTTTCTGTGCGTTTCGCGTCCCATCGGCCTAACCGAGCCCAATCGACTTCTCTTTCGCTTCGGCGATGCGCCGCTCGAGGTAGTGGATGTTCTGCCCGCCGGCCTGAAAGCCCGCGTCGGCGAGAATCCGCTGCTGCAGCGGCACGTTCGTCTTGATGCCTTCGACGACCATTTCCGACAGGGCGATCCGCGCACGCGCGATCGCGGTCGCGCGATCGCGTCCGTGGACGATGAGCTTGCCGATCATCGAATCGTAGTTCGGCGGAATGCGGTAGCCGTCGTAAAGATGCGTGTCGACGCGCACGCCGGGGCCGCCCGGGCATTCGAAACGCTTTACCGTGCCGGGACTCGGCATGAACGTATCCGGATCCTCGGCGTTGATGCGGCATTCGATCGCGTGACCGGTGAATTTGATGTCTTCCTGACGCAGCGAAAGTTTTTCGCCGGAAGCGATCAGGAGTTGTTCGCGCACCAGGTCGGTGCCGGTGACGAGCTCGGTGACCGGATGCTCGACCTGGATGCGCGTGTTCATCTCGATGAAATAGAAGCGGCCATCTTCGTACAGAAACTCGAACGTGCCCGCGCCGCGATAGCCGATGCGAAGGCAGGCCTCGACGCAGACCTTGCCGATTGCCGCGCGCTGCTCCGGCGTGAGGCCGGGCGCCGGCGCTTCCTCGACGACCTTCTGATGACGCCGCTGCATCGAGCAGTCGCGCTCGCCGAGATGGATCGCATTGCCCTGGCCGTCGGCGAGTACCTGGATCTCGACGTGGCGCGGATTCTCGAGGAATTTCTCCATGTAGACCTGATCGCTGCCGAACGCGGCTTTCGCTTCGGTGCGCGTCATCGTGATCGCATTGGGCAAATGCGCTTCGGTGTGCACGACGCGCATGCCGCGCCCGCCACCGCCGCCCGCCGCTTTGATGATCACCGGATAGCCGATGTCGCGCGCGATTTTCGCGTTCGACACCCCATCGTCGCCGAGCGGCCCGTCCGAGCCGGGCACGCACGGCACGCCGGCCGATTTCATCGCGCGAATCGCTTCGACTTTGTCGCCCATCAGGCGGATCACATCGGCGGTTGGACCGATGAAGATGAATCCGGATTTCTCGACGCGTTCGGCGAAGTCGGCGTTCTCGGACAGGAATCCGTAGCCCGGATGAATCGCCTGCGCGTCGGTGACCTCGGCCGCAGCGATGATCGCCGGCACGTTGAGATAGCTTTCCGCCGCCGGCGCCGGGCCAATGCAGATCGATTCGTCGGCCATGCCGACATGCTTCAGGTTGCGATCGACTGTCGAGTGCACGGCGACGGTGCGGATGCCGAGCGCATGACACGCCCGCAGCACGCGCAGCGCGATCTCGCCGCGGTTTGCGATGACGACTTTGTCTAGCATGAGAGCCGGGATTCGGGATTCGGGAATCGGGATTCAAGCGATATCATTTTGGCGTGCCTGTTCGAGCGATCGGATTCAGCGCATTCAATTTTGCGAATACTCGGTCGACGCGTGTGGCGAGTTCCCGCGTCCGTCCGGCGAATCCGAGTCGGTCTGCGATTTGTACTTGTGTGTCGAGTTCGGAAAGCGATCCTCTTGCAATCGACAGAAGCCTGCGTCCTCGGCAAGATTCGATGGGACGCTGATGGCGGCGCGGCGAATCCGGCTGGTAAGTACGAATCGCTCTGCAGCCGGAAAACGGTGCGAGAACCGACACACAGCTTCGACCAATGCCATCGCGTCCTGCCAGACTTCGAGTCGCTGATGAGGCCGCAAAGCGTGATCCCGAATCCCCAATTCCGAATCGCGGCTTTTCATCCGATCACAAACAGCGGTTCGTCAAACTCCACCGGCTGCCCACTGTCGACAAGAGCCGCCAATACGGTTCCGCCGACGTCGGCTTCGATCTGGTTGAACATCTTCATCGCCTCGATGATGCCGAGCGTGTCGCCGACCTTGACCTTCTGGCCGACCTTGACGAACGGCGGCGCTTCGGGATTCGACGATGCGTAGAACGTGCCGACCATCGGCGCGGTGACGATGTGGCCTGCGGGCAGCGATGTGTCGTCCGCCGGCGCGCTCGACGCGGAAGGCGTCGGCGTTGAAGCCGCCTGCGGCTCGACGCGCACCTGATGCACCGGCGCGCCCGACGGCATCGCCGTGACCGCGCCTTTCGGAATGCGCGACAGGCGCACCGTTTCCTCGCCTTCCTTGATTTCGAGCTCGGCGAGATTCGATTCTTCGAGCAGATCGATCAATTTCTTGATCTTGCGGAGGTCCATGAGGACTCCTTCAAAAGGTCGATGACAATGACAGGACGAATCAGCTCGCGAGTCGTCTGAGCGCTGCGCTGACGCCGAGTCGATAGCTGTCGGCGCCGAAGCCTGTGATCACGCCGACCGCAAGATCGGCGAGATACGAGCGGTGCCGGAACGGCTCGCGCGCGTGCACGTTCGAGAGGTGCACTTCAATGAACGGAATCTTGACCGCGGCCAGCGCATCGCGGAGCGCAATGCTGGTGTGCGTCAGCGCGCCCGGATTGATGACGATGAACGCAACGTTTTCCTTCGCCGCCGCATGCACGCGATCGATCAGCGCGCCTTCCGCGTTCGACTGGAACGAAGCAAGATCGTGACCCGACGAGCGGGCGATTCCGGCGAGGTCGGCGTCGATTTCGGCCAGCGTCGCGTGGCCATACAGGGCCGGCTCGCGCCCGCCAAGGAGATTCAGGTTCGGGCCGTGGATGACGAGAATCTTGGCCAAAGCCGTTCCCGGCGAAAAAGGGCCGCTAGTCTGGCCGAGGCCGTGGAATCTGTCCAGTTCGACGACGTTAGCCGTAGATTCGGTGAGATTGGCCTATAAATGCGGAGAAAGCCACCCGTCCAGCGTCGTTTCCGAGAACTTGCCGGCACGCCGGGCGAGGACCCGGCCGTCGCTGCCGATCAGCACCGTGTAAGGCAGCACGCCGTCGTCGTTGCCGAAGGTGACCGAGACGTCGTCCCCGCGCGCCGGATCATCGATCAGGATCGGATAGTGCACCGGCGTGTGCACCAGAAAATCCTTGGTCGCGGCAACGTCGTCGTAGGCGACGCCGATGATCTGCAGCCCTTTGCCGGCGAGTCGCTGCTGGGTTCGATCGAGCAGCGGCATTTCCTCCCGGCAGGGCCCGCACCAGCTCGCCCAGAAATTGACCAGCAGAAGTTTGCCGCGCCATTCGTCGAACGAGCGCGGCTTGCCGTCGACATCCGGACGCTGCACCGACGGCGCTGTGTCGCCGATCTTCGCCGCGTGCGGATTGGGCGGTCGTGTCGGTATCGGCCGCAGCAACCCGCCCGCGAGAAAGCCGCCGACGGCGCCGGCGATCGCGATCACCAGGATCAACGCGTTGGTGCGGTTGAACATCGTCAGCCGCCGAGCCTGGTGGTGCGCGCGATGAAGTCCTCGGCTTTCTCGAATCCGATCAGCCGCAGCGCACGTCGTTCTTCGCCGCCTTTGAAAAAGATCGTCGCCGGCGGCCCGAACAGCGAGAAACGTTTCAAGAGCGCCTGATCGTCATCGTCGTTCGCGGTGACGTCGGCCTTCAGCAGCACGAAACCGGAAAGCGCCTGCTGCACGTCGGCACGCGAGAACGTGAACTTCTCCATCTCCTTGCAGCTGACGCACCAGTCCGCGTAGAAATCGAGCATCAGCGGTCGGTGCGCGGTTTTTGCCGCGGCGAGCTCGCGATTGAGATCGCCAACCGATTTGATGGTCCGGAACGCGGGCGCATTGTGCTTGGCTTGGTTACCGCCGCCGGCGACGATGCCGGCGAGCGGTTGCGTCACATCGCGTCCGCCCGCCGCCGCGCCGAGAATTTCCGCCGCGCCGGCGACCAGCAGTACGATGCCGAGCGCTTTCCACAAGCGGCGCCAGCCAGAGGTGCCTTCCGGCAAGCGTTCCAGCGCGCCGAGATAGACCGCCGACGCGATCAGCAGCGCGCCGGTCATCAGCATGATCCAGAAACCGTCGAGGATGCGCGCGAGCATCCAGATCGAAAGACCGAGAAACAACACGCCGAACACGGCCTTGACCGCGTCCATCCACGCGCCCGCGCGCGGCAGCAGTTTTCCGGCAGCCGTTCCAAACACGACCAGCGGTGCGCCCATGCCCAGACTCAGCACGAACAACGCCACGCCGCCAAATACCGGATCGCGCGTCTGGCTGATGTAGAGCACGGCCGCGGCGAGCGGCGGCGCGACGCACGGGCCGACGATCAGCGCGGACAAGAGTCCCATGATTGCGACACCGATCAGCGAGCCGCCTTTCTGCTTGTTGCTGATGTCGGCGATCCTCGATTGCCACGAACTCGGCAGCTGCAGCTCGTAGAAACCGAACATGCTGAGCGAAAGCAGCACGAACAGGATCGCAAAGCTCCACAGGATCCATGGTTTCTGGAACGCCGCCTGCAGGTTCGCGCCGGCGAGTCCGGCGACGACGCCGGCGATCGTGAAGACAATACATGTCGCGAGCACATAGACGATCGACAGCACGAACGCGCGCCGCGTCGTGACGTTCTCGCCCGAACCGGCGATGATGCCGGACAGGATCGGAATCATCGGGAACACGCACGGCGTGAACGCGAGCAAGAGACCGAATCCGAAGAAGCTCAACAGCGCGAGCCAGCGGTTGCTCGAAAGGTTCGCCGCGAGCGCTTGTTCTTCCGATTGCCCACCGCTCGCGCTCGCCGAAGCACTCGCGGCGACATCACCAATACCGCTCGCCGCAGCGCTCGCGCCAACATCACCTCTCCCGCTTGCGGGAGAGGTCGGCCGCAGGCCGGGTGAGGGCGGCACTTGGTTCGCCACCGGCACAAACGCAGCTTTCGCCGCCGCAAGTTCCGCGGCACTCGCCACAGGCATCTCGACGCTGACCACCTTCGTCATCACCGGATAACAGATACCGTTGTCCTGGCAACCCTGATATTCGGCGTTGAGCGTGATCGTCTGCACCGCGCCGTTCTCGCGCGCGAGCGGAATCGGCAGCTCGACCTGATCGAAGTAGACGACGACGGTGCCGAAATGCTCGTCGGTGTGATCGACGCCTTTTGGCCATTGCGGCGCGCCTAGCTCGACGCCGGCGCCATCTTCGAGCGAAACCGAGCTCTTGTCGCGGTAGAGGTAATAGCCTTTGGGCATGGTCCAGCGCGCGAGCACGCTGGTGGGACTCGCCGCGATGGCTTCGAACACGAACGCCTGTTCGGGAGGCAACGGCTCGCCAGCATTCGCGCCGAGCGGCTGACCGCCGCCGAGATTGAGGCCGAGTTTTGTGCCGGAGCCCGCAAGCGTCGCGTCGGCATCGTTCGCGTTCGTCGCAACGCCCGCCGGAACATCGAGCGTCAGCAGCGTCGGATGCGGCGGATAGCAGATCTTCGGATCAACTTCATGGCAACCCTGCACGGTGATCGTCACCGCCAGCGTCTTCGCCGCCGAATCGGCGAGCGTGTACGGAAGCGTCGCGTCGATTGCCTTGTGATAGACCTCGACGTCGCCGAGGAACTCATCGTGTTTTTTCGTTCCGGCGGGTAGATCGAGATCGGCCAGCGTCGCGCCGTCCTGCGCGGTTTTAGCCTTGATGCGCGTGCGGTAAAGGTAATAGTCCGGCGCGATATCCCAATGCAGCGCAATGCGCCCGGGCTCGGAAATCTTTGCGGTAAGCTTGAAGGCCTGCTCGACGGGCAACAGGTCATCGTCCGATTGCGCATGCGCGAACGGCGCGATCGTGCACATCGCGACCGCAGCGAAAAGACCGCGCAACAGCTTCCGCGTCATTACCGACTCCATGTTTCCTCGACGCGTCGCTGCGTCGATACCCCATAAGGACCGAACCTAGACCGCACAGCTCGCACGCGGTTCACGCCGGCCGCGTTTCGCGCCCGAGCCAGGCGAGATAGCGCGCAGACCCCGCCACCGGCTCGATCGCGAGCAGCTCAGGCAATTCGTAAGGATGCAGCTCGATCAGCCGAGTCTCGAGCGCATCGAGCCGGTCCGCGGTGGTCTTGATGAGGAGCAGCACCTCATCGTCGACCTCGATCGCGTCTTTCCATCGGTACGTCGATACCAGCCCGCGCATGGCGTTGACGCAGGCCGCGAGGCGTTCTTCGACCAGCGTGCGCGCGATGCGCTCGGCGATTTCGGCGCTCGGACAGGTGCAGAAGACGATGCGCGCTTGCACCGGCGGCTCCCCAAAACGGCGAGTTTAACGGCGCGGCGCAAGCCCGTCGTCCCGGCGAAGGCCGGACCCATTTTGCCTCGGCCATGGCAGCCGGCCGCCAATGGATCCCGCCTTTCGTCCGCGATGGCGGCAGCGCGGGTCCATTGCACGGCCAGCCCTTGAAAGCCGCCTTGTGAACCGCACTTGCCAAGTCACCCGCTGTCTTCCCATGGGAATACTTCGCGGCTAAACTTGGCACTCATTCGCAGCGAGTGCTAGCAGCCTGCGAATTCCCTTCTAGAATCAATCACTTTCAATCAACCTGTTGAGGACCACCCACTATGGCACTGCGCCCACTGCACGACCGCGTGATCATCAAGCGCCTGGAGGAGGAGAAGGTCTCCGCCGGCGGCATCGTGATTCCTGACTCCGCTGCCGAAAAGCCCATTCGCGGCGAAGTCGTCGCCGCCGGCAACGGCAAGATCCTCGAGGACGGCAAGGTTCGTCCGATCGCCGTCAAGAAGGGCGACAAGGTGCTGTTCGGCAAGTACAGCGGCACCGAGGTCAAGGTCGATGGCCAGGAACTCCTGGTCATGCGCGAAGAAGACATCCTGGCGGTGATTGAGTAGGAGCCGGGACTCGGCATTCGGGATTCGTAAGAGCAACTGCTCCGAACCCGCCCGCCCGAGTCCAGCCTGCTTCTTCATCCCGAATCCCGATTAACGAATCCCGAGGTTTTCCAAAATGGCTGCCAAAGAAATTCGCTTTTCCGAAGACGCTCGCACTCGCATGCTGCGCGGCGTTAACACCCTGGCCAACGCGGTCAAGGCTACGCTCGGCCCGAAGGGCCGCAATGTCGTGCTCGAAAAGAGCTTCGGCGCACCGACGATCACCAAGGACGGCGTGTCCGTCGCCAAGGAAATCGAGCTCGCCGACAAGTTCGAGAACATGGGTGCGCAGATGGTGAAGGAAGTCGCATCGAAGACGTCCGACGTCGCCGGTGACGGCACCACCACGGCAACCGTGCTCGCGCAGGCGCTGATCCGCGAAGGCATGAAGGCGGTCGCCGCCGGCATGAATCCGATGGATCTCAAGCGCGGCATCGACAAGGCCGTCACCGCGGCCGTCGAGGAGCTGAAGAAACTCTCCAAGCCCTCGGCCGATTCGAAGTCGATCGCCCAGGTCGGCGCGATCTCCGCGAACGGCGATGACGCGATCGGCAAGCTGATCGCCGAGGCGATGGACAAGGTCGGCAAGGAAGGCGTGATCACGGTCGAGGAAGGCTCGGGCCTGGACAATCAGCTCGATACGGTCGAAGGCATGCAGTTCGATCGCGGCTATCTCTCGCCGTACTTCATCAACAACCAGCAGAGCCAGCAGGTCGAGCTCGAAGATCCGTACATTCTTCTGTACGACAAGAAGATCTCGAACGTGCGCGAGCTCCTGCCCGTGCTCGAAGGCGTCGCCAAGGCGGGCAAGCCGCTCCTGATCGTTGCCGAGGAAGTCGAGGGCGAAGCGCTCGCGACGCTGGTCGTCAACACGATCCGCGGCATCGTCAAGGTCGCGGCCGTCAAGGCGCCGGGCTTCGGCGATCGTCGCAAGGCGATGCTCGAAGACATGGCGATCCTGACCGGCGGCCAGGTGATTTCCGAGGAAGTCGGCCTCCAGCTCGAGAAGGCGACGCTGAAGGATCTCGGCCGCACCAAGAAGGTCGTGATCTCGAAGGAAAACACCACGCTGATCGATGGCGCGGGCGAAGCGGCCAACATCCAGTCGCGCATCAAGCAGATCAAGGCGCAGATCGAGGAGACCACCTCGGATTACGACCGCGAGAAGCTGCAAGAGCGCGTGGCCAAGCTCGCCGGCGGTGTTGCGGTGATCAAGGTCGGCGCCGCGACCGAAGTCGAGATGAAGGAAAAGAAGGCGCGCGTCGAAGATGCGCTGCACGCGACGCGTGCGGCCGTCGAAGAAGGCGTCGTGCCGGGCGGCGGTGTCGCACTGATCCGCTCGCTGGTCGGCCTCGCCAAGCTCAAGGGCGACAACGAAGATCAGAATCACGGCATCCAGATCGCCAAGCGCGCGATGGAATCGCCGCTGCGCGAGATCGTCGCGAACGCCGGCGAAGAGCCGTCCGTGATCCTCAACAAGGTCGCCGATGGCAAGGGCAACTTCGGCTACAACGCCGCCACCGGCGAGTACGGCGACATGGTCGAACTCGGCATTCTCGATCCGACCAAGGTCACGCGCACCGCGCTGCAGAACGCAGCTTCGATTGCTGGCCTCATGATCACCACCGAGGCGATGGTCGCCGAAGCGCCGAAGAAGGAAGAGGCGCACAACCATGGCGGCGGTGGCGGCATGGGCGGAATGGGCGGCATGGATTTCTGATCGCACCGAACCACGCATGAAATCCCCTTCTCCCGCTTGCGGGAGAGGGCAGGGTGAGGGCAAGTTGAATCACCGTTCCCAAAATGCCCCGCAGCAATGCGGGGCATTTTTTTATCGCAGCGAACGCCGAATACCGATCATCACTTCGCCTGTACCGACGTCGCGCCGGCTTGTCCACCGATGAACTCCCGAATGAATCCATTCACCTGATCAGGCTTTTCGTGGCAGATGCTGCGCAGCTTCGGTCGCATGGTTCACTTCCTTTGATCGAATGGGTGAAAACGCGCATCGCAGCCGCGGCGCCGAAGCCAGGGCGTTTCCACCTGCGCGCGGCGAATCGGCACGACAGTCAATGAAACGCGGTCCAGCCACAATTCGCGGCGTTACGCGAAATTTGCGCGCTCGGTTATCTCAGCTGCGTTCAGCGGGATGCAGCGATCGGTTCGGCGATGCGTCTACAAAACACCCTCAGAGGCGACGTGCGTTGCCGCGAGCGGCAACATCGTCACGCGCAATGCGATGGAGAGCATCGACGACTTCAGGTGCGAGGATCCTCGCCGCTCCTTCCGTGGCGAGAGCGTTCTCCGCCGCCTGGCGCGCTTCGTCGAAGCGCCCGGCGCGATCGAGCGCACGCGCCTTCAGCGCCACGATTTCAGGTGCGAGTCCTCCGCGCGGAAACAGCGCTGTGTATTTCGGCTCGATATCCAGCACTTCCTGCAGCGCTTCGGCATCGCGGTGCAGCTCAAGCAGCGCAAGCGCACGCCAGTAGCGCGTGCCGAATTGCGCCTGGATCATGCCGCCCTTGCTCTGCCGATAGATCTCGAGCGCGCGGTCCGCAGTGCCGATCACCTCTGCATATTGGTGTTCGGCGGCTTGCACCGCGACGCGCCATCCAGCGCGATCGCCTGCTCGGCGCCCTCGAGCACGAGCCGCTCGTTGCTGCCGGTCAGCGTGACTCGCACCCATTCGCCTCCGGCGCGGCGCGTCAGATGATCGCGCGCCCGATCGCTGAGCAAATGGCGCATCGCGCGCGCCGCGTAGGTGAAGAACTGCTAAGGATGCTGGAACGAGAGATCGCCCTCGCGGCTCATGCGCAGATAAAGATCGTGCACGACCGACGTGGTTTCGAGCGTCACCGAGCGCTGATGCGGACGGATGCGCCGGCGCGCCATCAGCTTCAGGCGCTCGTAAACGGCGCCGAACAGCGCGCCGGCCGTCTGCGGCCCGCTCGTCGTGTCGGTCGTCTCGTTCGCGCGTGCTTGCGCCATGGCGGTCCCGGCGTCGAGTGTACGCCTCCCTCCGGCGCCGGCGTAGAGATTGGCGCCGCAAATCGGGGATGAACCCGCGTTGCGGATCGTGCGTCGGTTCGGATGCGCCGAACCGCCGCACACGCTAGGCTAGCGGCGAGGACGTCAGGCGAGGGGAGTCGCGTGGCTCGTAATTCTGTGGTGGATGTGCTGCGGCGTGCTGCAGCGATCGCGCGCTGCGCGCGCGTCTCGGGGATGCCTTTGGATGAACTCATCGAGCGCGAGCATGAGCTCCGCGTCGATCGTTCGCGGCGTCGATTTCTGCAACAGTCGGCCGTCGCTTCGACCGCGTTGTTGCTCGGCGCGTGCTTGCCGTCGCAGCAACGTGCCGACGCCAGCGATGACGTCGTTATCGTCGGTGCCGGTGTCGCCGGATTGACGTGCGCCTATCGCCTGCGCCAGGCCGGCGTCGCGGTGCGCGTGTACGAAGCGCAGGAACGCATCGGCGGCCGCATGTTCAGCCTGCGCAATCATTTCGCCGATGACCAGGTGTGCGAGCTGGGCGGCGAGTTGATCGACACCGGCCACGCGCGCATCCGCGCGCTCGCCGCCGAGCTGGGTCTCGTGCTCGATGATCTTTCGGCCGATCCGACCGCAGCCTTCGGCGACATCTGGTTCAGCGGCGGACGCCGTTACAGCGAAACCGAAATCCTGCGCGAATTCGCGCCGCTGGCCGCCGCGATCGCGCGCGATGCCGAAACGCTTCCGGACGCAGCAGATCACCTACGCCAATCCCGGCGGCGCCGAAGCGCTCGATCGCGAATCGATGACGCATTGGCTCGATCGCAATGGCGCCTCGGGCTGGCTGCGCAAGCTGATCGAGGTGGCGTACACGACCGAGATGGGCCTCGAATGCGACGAGCAGTCCGCGCTCAATTTACTGACCTTCATCGGTTCCGGCACCGAGGAGTTCCGCATTTTCGGCGAGAGCGACGAGCGTTTTCACGTGCGCGGCGGCAACGATCAGATCCCGCAGCGCCTCGGCACAGCGCTCGGCGCATCGATCACGACCGGCTGCGTGCTCGAAGCGCTGCGACGCAACGCCGATGGCCGCTACGTGTTGAGTTTCAAGCGCGGCGCCGGCGCGATGGAAGTGCGCGCTCGCCGCGTCGTGCTCGCGATACCGTTCACGACGCTGCGCCGCGTGCACCTCGATATCGAGCTGCCGCCGGCCAAACGCCGCGCGATCGCGGAGCTTCGCTACGGCACCAATGCGAAGCTGATGATCGGATTCAACGAACGCGTCTGGCGCACGCGCGATCGCTCAAGCGGCAGCACGTACAGCGATCTGCCGCTGCAGACGACCTGGGAAACCAGCCGCATGCAGCCGGGCGCGGCCGGAATCCTCACCAATTTCGTCGGCGGCCGGCACGGGATCGAGATCGGCGAGGGCACGCCGAAAATGCAGGCCGATGCGGCCGCGGCGCAGCTCGATGCGATCTATTCCGGACATTTCGAGCGCGCGCGCCGAATAGCCGCGAAGCGCGCTTCCACTGGCCGAGTTTCCCGTGGACGCTCGGCAGCTATGCCTGCTTCACGCCGGGCCAGTGGACGACGATCCGCGGCGCGATCGGCGAGCGTGTCGGCGATCTGCATTTCGCCGGCGAGCATTGCGCGTTCGACAACCAGGGCTTCATGGAAGGCGGCGTCGAGACCGGCGAATGGGCCGCGTCGGCGATTCTTGGAACGAAGTCCGCCGCGGCGGCTTGAGCGGTCGCGAGCCGTTGCGTTTCATCTCCCGGCCAGCCGCTGACGCAAAGCGGCCGAATTCCTGCGCCACGGATGATCGGCCGGGAGCTCGGCGAACGCAGCATCGGCCGCGTCGAGTTGCGCGAGCGCTTGCGATCTTTGCGTCGGCGTCAGCGCTTGCGCGAGCGCAAGGTGCAAGTCGCCGATCGCGTAGTGCGACGGCGGCAGCTCGCGATTCGCGCGATCGATGAAGGTATTGAGCAGTGCGATCGCGGCAGTCGGTTTCGCCGTGCGTCGTCTCGAATCGAGCCAGCGCGGCGACCAGCGGCAGCGTCAGCGGATCGACGTGGTCGGTCGGCAACGCGTCGACGGCTGCTTTCCAGGTCGCGCCTGCCGCGGCTTCGTCGCCGCGCGCAGCCTGCGCAAGACCCGAGTGCATAGCGCGCCTCGGGCTCGCTGCGCGCGCGGAACTGCGCGAGATTTTCCGGGTGCGCGAGGATTGCCGACGCGATGCGCTGCAGTTCCGCCGCTGCGGTCGGATCACGCATCGCAGCCGACGCGCGCGTGCTGCAATTCGAGCGTCAGCGTGCGCGCGTGGTCGGGTCCAACGACTTTCGTCGCGGTGCGCCGCGCCTCGTCGAGCAGCGCGAGCGCGCCGGCGGTATCGCCGAGGGCTTCGTGCACGCGCGCGAGATTGCCGAGCACGAATGTCTGGCCGAGCGATTCGTCGAGGCCACGCGTTTCGATTGCGCGCACGGGCTTCATCGAGCGTGTCGCGCGCCGCATTCAGACGTCCGAGCGTGAGCTCGAGATTGCCCAGATTGTTGAGCCCGTTGACGACATCGGGACTGCCCGGCGGATACAGCTCGCGTTCGATCGACACCGCGCGTTCGGTCAGCGCCGCCGCCTCGGCGTAACGACGCTGCAGGCCGAGAATGGTCGCGAGATTCTTCGTGTAGTGCGCAGTCTTCACCTGGCGCTCGCCGAACTTCGCCTGTGCGCCGGCGACCGCCTTGCGCAGGAGATCGATGCCTTGGTCGGGACGTCCCGCTCGCACATACGCGTTGCCGAGCGCGTCGTAGCTGTCGATGATGTCGGCGTCGTCGGGCGGCAGTCGCTTGCGGCGGATCGCGAGCGCCGCCGAATAATCGGCGATGGCCCGATCGTGATGTCCGGTCTGGCTTTCGGCGAGCGCACGGCGATCGAGCGTCACCGCGAGCGCGAGTCCATCCGGGTCCGCCTTCTTCTGCAGCGGAATCGCCTGTTCGAACAGCGCGATCGCTTCGGCGAATTTGTTGTTGGACAGCTCGACTTCGCCGCGTTCGCTCAACGCGGCGCCGAGCAGCGCCGGATCTTCGGGCGTCGACGCGTTTCGCCGCGGCGACGGCGGCGTCGAGCAACGGCGCGCCCTTGTCCGGCAGCGCGAGATGATCGTAGACGCGGCCGAGCGCAGTCAGGAGATCGCTCTGCACCGCCGGCGTCGCGCCGAGATCCGCGGTGCGCGTGTTGCGCGCCGCGTTCGAGCAGTTCCGCCGTGCCGGGCATTTCGCCGCGCGGCCGCGAAGGAATTTCGGCATCGAAGATGTCGACCAGCAGATCGCGCACGGCTTCCGCGCGGCGCGCCTGTTCCTGCGCGATGTGCGCCTGTTCGCGCGCGACCTTGGCCTGCCAGAGCGCGATGCCGAGCGCGGCGAGGATCGCCAGCAGGAACGCCGCAGTCGTCGCGACACCGCCGCGATGGCGCGCGACGAACTTCTGCGCGCGATACCACGACGACGGCGGATGCGCGGCGACGGGTTGACCGTCGAGATGGCGCTCGACATCGTCGGCGAGCGCGCCGGCCGATGCATAGCGACGCTCCGGTTCGATCTCGGTTGCCTTCATGACGATGTTGTCGATGTCGCCGCGCAATTGCCGGCGCACGCTTTTCGCCGGCGCGGGCAGGGTGGCGGGATCGGTGGTCGCATCGACCGTCGCCGAGGGCGTGCGCGTCTCGCCGTGCTCGCGGCGACGACCGGTGACGAGCTCTCCGAGCAGCACGCCGAGGGCGTAGACATCCGTCGCCGTCGTGATCGGCCCGCGCGTGAACTGTTCGGGCGCGGCATAGGCCGGCGTCATCGCCGGATGCTGCGTGTGCGTTGCCGCATGCTCCGGGTCGACGTCGGCGTCGAGCAGCTTGGCGATGCCGAAATCGAGCAGCTTCACGTCGCCCTCGCGCGTGACCAGCACGTTCGAAGGCTTCAGGTCGCGATGCACGATCAGTGCGCGATGTGCGGCTTCGACCGCGCGGCACACGTCGACGAACAGCGCGAGCCGCTGGCGCAGGTCGAGGCGCGCGTTGCGCGCGAACGCGGTGATCGATTCGCCGTCGATCAGTTCGAGCGCGATGTACGGAGCGCCGGCATCGGTGACGCCGCCTTCGATCAGCCGCGCGATGCCCGGATGCTTGCAGCTGCGCAAGCGCAAGACGCTCGCTGCGGAAGCGGCGCTGTTCATCCGCCGAATAGAGTCCGCGCCGCAGGAGTTTCAGCGCGACCGTCTGGCGCACGCCGGCCTGCTCGCGCTCGGCGCGAAACACGATCGACGAGCCGCCTTCGCCGAGCTTGTCCAGCAGCGTGAACGGTCCGACGCGCGTTCCCGCCGGCGGCAGCACGCCTTCGGGTTCAGGCCGCGCCGACGTGGTCGAGCAATTCGTCGAACGGATGGTCGAGCACGCGCGCGCCGCCGTCTTCGTCGGCGGCGAGCAGTCGCTCGACCGCCGCGCGCTGCTGCGGCATCGCGGCAGTGCGCGTGCGAGAAACGCCGCGCGCTGCGCCGGCGCCATCGCCAGCGCCGTCTCGAAGAGCTCGCGCAGCGTCGGTGTCGGATCGGTCATCGCGAAAACCTCTTTGCGCAACCGCGGCGCCGGCCGGGAGCATGTCCATACCTTATTCCAGCCGAACCTGCGGGAAAGCGCGAGGGAAACGTGCACCGGCCCGTTGCCGGCGCGGCCTGGCGAAGGGCGCGCGCGGCCTACGCGAAAAACGCCGGAATGGCGCCGATTGCGACATGACGGCGCCGAAGCCGTCGATTCGGCGCCGGTAACGCGGAATGTGCGCGCGGCCGCGCTCGTCTGGCTTTGCCGAGCGCTGCCTTTCGTCTACTCGCCGCCTTCGCTCGGAATCTGGAACAGCGCCGACAGCGCGATGCTGCCGTGCTGGGTCGGGTTCTGCGGATCGTCCGTATCCGGCGTTCCTGGATTGAGATTGGACGCCGTGTCGTCGGGCGGGAACAGCACCAGCGTCTGCAGGAATTCGATGATCATGCGCTGGTTGTCTTCGCCGAGCGTCGACGAAGATCTGCCTTCGAGCCTTCCGCTTCGCCGCCGTGGCGCAGGATCACGTCTTCCAGCGTGATGCTGCGGCCGTCGTGTCCGTAAGGCGCCTTCGTGCCGATGCCCCACAGCGGCGCGGTCATGAACTTGCGTGTGGATCGTGCCGTCGTAATTGCGCTCGTGGAATGCCGGCCCGAGATCGTGGCGCTTGAAATCGGTGAACAGGTTGTCGACGACGAAGAGGCGCGTTTGGGTACCAGCTTCGGATATCGCGACCGTCGTCCACCGCCTTGAACAGCGTCGTCGCCGTCGCGTAGAGATGATTGAAGATGCCGCGATCGGCGTCGTAGCGCGTGTCGACGTCGGCGACGCGCCGGTCGTGCGCGATGTCGGAAATTCTGCACGTGGCAGCTCGTGCAGCCGATCGCCTGCATCAGCGCGAGTCCCTGCTGCGTGCGTTCGGTCGTCTTGCCGATGCCCGGCCGGAAGTAGTTGAGGAGATACATCTCGATGTAGTCGAGCAGCGCGGGATCGAGCTCGTTCGGCGACGCCGTCGTGATCGGCATCGTCGGCGGGATCGCAGGTCGGCCGGGCGCTTGATCGTGTCGAGCATCGGATCGAGCACCAGGCCGGTCGGGTCACGGCCCGTTCGCGGATCGACCGGATCGCTGGCCTGGCACAGCACCGGGATCGGGCGATTGCAGGCCCATCTCGTCGTTGAATGCGCCGACCGCGAACGCGCGCAGCGAGAATTCGCGTCCGTCCGCGAAGAACGGGCGCACGCGCAGATCCGCGTTCACGCCAACGACCTGCGACGTATCGAAGCTTCCATCCGGCAACGCCGTCAGCGCACCGAAGCTGACCCGCTTGCTGGCCAGCGGCATCGTGAAGTTCGCCCGCGTCGTCGCGGCCTTCTGAGCCGCGTAGGCACGCTGCGCGCGCAGATCCGTCGTCATCTCGTCGGCGATCATTTCGCGAATGCCGACGCCGAACAGGTGCGGCGCATTGCGGCTGTCGGGCCGCGTCGCGACGTCGCCGCCGAAACCGGCCGCTCCGCGCGGCCGCCCGTGGCACGACGCGCAGCTGTCGCTGAGCCCCGCGCCGAGCGCCGGATTGGTCATGATGTCGCCGCTCGAATCGGGATCGACGCGCGGCCCCTGGCCTTGATCGCGCGTGAACTTGCGCTGGAAAAGCTGGCGTCCGCGCCGGATCGCGCGTGCCGGATCGCGCGCGATCACGTACCCGGAAGACCATTCCATATTCACATCGCCGCGACCGGAACCGATCTCATCGGTCAGCGATTTGGCGATGGCGCCTCCCGGAACGCCGGGCGTTGTTTGCGTGATGTCGACGAGTTGGGCCTCGGCGGCTAGCGGCAGAATGCAGAACAGCGCAAGACTCGCGTGCGCAGCGCGGCTGAAATCCCTCATGACGCTCCCTCCAGCGTACCTCGGGTGCTATCGGGGAACGCGGGATTGGGACGATTTGAGACATGGCGTGTTGCAAAGAACGGCGCGTCCGCCGGCGTTGCCCGTCAGTGCGGGTCGACGCCGGATCCCTGCAGCCGCGAAGCCAGCGCGGCAAGCCGTTGCGGTGGGTTGGGCAAGGCGGCGAGCGCCGCGAGGCCGATCCGTGCGAAGGCGCTGGCATCCTCGTTCTTGCCGAGCGCGAGGCTGGCGTTCGCCTGCAGCAGCGGCACTTCGACGCGCAGCACGTCGTCGGGCCGACCGGCGCCCTTCAGCGCCACGCTCGCGCGTTCCAGAAGAGTCAGCGCCTGCGATGCGTTGCCACTTTGCAAGAGCGCGGTCGCGCGCAACACGTCGGCGCGGCCCGCCCAGTAATCGCCGGGAGATTCCAGTTTCGCCAGCAGCGCGTCGATGTGGTCGAGCGCCGGCAGCGCGCCGGTCGCATCGCCGCGATCGAGCCGCACGCGCGCGAGTTTTTCCCAGGTCGCCGCCTGCTCGTCGGGTGCTGGCTCGCTTGCATTCTCGAGCGAAGCGATCGCGTGGCGCAGTTCCGCCTCGCCCTCGTCGACATGGCCGGACCGCGCCAGGACGACGCCATAGTTCGCGCGCTCCACGGCCGATTCGAAGTGCTCGGGTCCGAATTTCGCGACCGTGCGCGCGAGCGATTCGCGCAGCGGCTCTACCGCGGCCGGATAGTCCTCGAGCAGCGCGTGCAGCATGCCGATCGAATTGAGATCGTTGGCCGGTTCCGGATGATCCTGGTCGCCATAGACGATGCGATCGATGCGCAGCGATTCGGTCGCGGTTTTGAGCGCAGCGTGGTAATCGCGCCGCTCGAGCTCGACCATCATCAGCGCGTTGAGATGCAGCGCGTGCCGCCAGTGATCGGCCGGCAGCACCGCCGCGTCGATCGCGAGCGCGGCGCGGATGTGACGTTCGGCGTCGTCCAGACGACCATCGCGACGGTATGCGCGCGAAAGATCGGCGTGCACTTCGGCGACCGAAACGTGCATCGCGCCGAAGCGTCGCTCGCGCATCGCGAGCAGTTCTTCCCAAGCCTTCGTCGCGCCGGCGACGTCGTCGGCGGCGAGGCGCACGTTGCCGTAATCGCCGAGTGCGCTCGCGAGCACCTCGTCGTCGTTGACGCTGCGCGCGAGTCGCAAGCCTTCATCGGCGTCGGCGAGTGCGCGCTTGATTTCATGCTGTTTGCTGGCCAGTACCGCGGAATCGAAGCGCACGTCGGCCGCGGTCCTGGCGTCGGCTGTTTTCGAATGTTCCAGCAGATGATCGATCAACACGCGCGCCGGCGCGTAATCGCCGGCGAGGATCATCGTGTCCGCGAGCCGATGACCGGCTGCGAGCGTCTCGTTTGCATTCTCGCCGAAATCGTGCACGGCGCGATCGTAGTTCCACTGCAGCACGTCGCGCGCGGGCGCGAGCTTTCCCTGCGCGCTGAGGACGCCACCCAGTTCCGTAACGAGCTCGGCGCGCACGGCCGGATCCATCGCGGTGTCGGCGCGCGCCTTGACGATCGCCTGCTCGACGACATCGGTGATGCTCGGCGGACCGCTGCGCGGCGTGCTCGGTTCGGCTTCTGAAAACGCCGAAATCATGAAATTGCGCATCGCATCCGCGCGATGTGCCGCGTGGCGTGCGATGCCGCCCTGCCACAGCGCGAGGCCGAGCGCGGCGAGGATGCCGAGCGCGAACATCGCCGAAGCCGCGACGCCACCGCGATGACGCGCGACGAATTTGCGCGCGCGATACCACGTCGACGGCGGATGCGCCGCGACCGGCCGCTGGTCGAGCAGGCGCTCGATGTCGTCGGCGAGCGCTCCGGCCGAAACGTAGCGCCGTTCCGGTTCCGCGGCGATCGCTTTCAGCACGACATTGTCGAGATCGCCGCGCAGCTGGCGCCGCGTCACTTCGGGCGCGGCCGGCAGCACGCCGGGTTCGGTGTTCGCGGTGATCTGGCCCGACGGCGTGCGGCCGGAGCCGTCGTTGAGACGCTGCCCGGTGACAAGCTCGCCGAGCAGCACGCCGAGCGCGTACACGTCGGTCGCGGTCGTGATCTGCGCGCCGCTGCGTTGTTCCGGCGCGGCGTACGCTGGCGTGAATGCCGGCAGATGCGTTTGCGTCTCGTCGTCCGCATCGAGCAGCTTGGCGATGCCGAAGTCGAGCAGCTTGACCTCGCCGTCGTTGGTCACCAATACATTCGACGGCTTCAGATCGCGATGCACGATGAGCGCGCGATGCGCCGCTTCGACCGCGCGGCAGATTTGCAGGAACAGCTTGAGCCGCGCGCGCAGATCGAGTCGATGGCTGCGTGCATAGTCCGTGATCGGCACGCCATCGACGAGGTCGAGCGCGATGTAGGCCTGGCCGGTCTCGGTGACGCCGCCCTCGATGAGACGCGCGATGCCCGGATGTTGCAGCTGCGCCAGCGCGAGCCGTTCGCGCCGGAACTGGCGCTTGGCATCCTGCGAATAGAGTCCGCGCCGCAGCAACTTGAGTGCGACGACCTGGCGTACGCCATCGACCGTGCGCCCGGCACGAAACACCGTCGACGAGCCGCCTTCGCCGAGCACTTCGACGAGGTCGAACGGACCGACGCGGCTGCCGGGCGGCAAGTTCGGCGCTGCGTCCGTCTCGCCGATCGCGCGCGCGACCCGGTCGACGCCTTGCTCGAGCGCGAGGTCGTCGTCCGAGTCGGCGGCGATCATGCGCTCGATGCGCCCGCGCAAGTCCGCGTCGACGCAGTGTTCGTCGAGGAATTCGCGGCGCGAGTGGGCCGGTAGCGCCAGCGTCTGCTCGAACAGGGTGCGCAGGGTGTTGGTGCCGGGCGTCATCGAAAGTCCAGCAGGTAGCGGTCGGTTATTGGAGAACGCCGTCCGATGCGGATTTACGACACGTTCGGTGTCGCGCCGCGCGGTCAGCCGATCTCGGTCTTCAGGAACGCGCGGGCGAAACGCCAGTCGCGATCGACGGTGCGTCGCGTCACATCGAGCGCTTCGGCGATCTGCTCCGGCGTGAGGCCGGCGAAATAACGCAGTTCGACCACGCGCGCGGCGCGCGCATCGGCGTCCTCGAGACGTTTCAGCGCCTCATCCAGCGCAAGCGCCTGCTCGGCGCTGTCGATGGCGAGGCGATCGTCGGTGCCGGTCAGCGTGATCCGCATCCAGGCGCCGCCGGCGCGAAGACGCAGGCGATCGCGCGCGCGATCGGCGAGCAGATGACGCATCGCGCGCGCCGCATACGCGAAGAACTGCACCGGCTTGGCGAACATGAGCTCGCGCTGCGTCGACACGCGCAGATACAGCTCGTGCACCAGCGCGGTCGTGTCCAGCGTCGAGCCCGCGCGATTGCGCGCGAGATGGCTGCCGGCCATCGCCTTCAGCCGCTCGTAGACAGCCGTGAACAGCGCGTCGGCGTTCTGCGGTTCGCCGGGCGTCTGCGTGGTGGCATCCGCTGGAGCTCGTGTCATCGAAAAACCCCCGGCGACAGTGTACGACACCGGCATCGGGGCCTACATGACCGCCGCTGGTGGCCGCCACGCTGCAGCTGCGAGAATCATGCCCATGCAGGGCTCCCTTCCGCGCGCGATCGCCGGGTTTCTCGATGAACGCCTGGCGCGGCTCGAATCGGCGTGTCGCGACGCCAACGTGCCGTTCTACGACGACGCCGGCGTCGACGATCATCTGCAGCGCGTGCTGCTGGCAAGCGATTTTGCCTACGAAAGCTTCCTGCGCGATCCGGCGCTGCTCGGTCCAGACCTGTTGCGCCTGATGAGCGATCCGCGTCACGCCGACGCGCGCGCCGGCGTGTTCGCGGTTTCTGTCGGCGAGGCCGAGCTCGTCGCCGAGCTGCGTCGCTTCCGCCAGCGCGAGGCGCTGCGACTGATCTGGCGCGACCTCAACGACCTCGACACGGTCGAAACGACGCTGACCGGCGCCTCGGTGCTCGCCGAAACCTGCATCGAAGCGGCGCTCGCCGGCGCCGAACGCAAGGTCTCGGCACGGCACGGCGTGATCCGCAACGTGCTCGGCGCACCGCAGCGCATGGTCGTGTTCGGTCTCGGCAAGCTCGGTGGCGGCGAGCTGAATTTTTCTTCCGACATCGATCTCGTATTTGCGTTCGCCGAAGGCGGCACCAGCGACGGTGCGCGTCCGCTCGACGCCGACGCCTACTACGCACGCATCGGCCAGGCATTCGTCGCGCTGCTCGCCGAGCGCCATGCGGACGGCTACGTCTATCGCGTCGATCTGCGGTTGCGTCCGTTCGGCCAATCCGGCCGCACGGCGCTTTCGTTCGCCGCAATGGAGCAGTATTACCAGCGCGAAGGCAGGGACTGGGAACGCTACGCGTGGATCAAGGCGCGCGCGGTCGGCGGCGATCGCAGCGCCGGCGCGCGATTGCTCGATACGCTGCGGCCGTTCGTGTTCCGCCGCTATCTCGACTACACCGCGTTCGCGGGATTGCGCGAGATGAAGGCGCTGATCGACGCCGAAGTCGCGCGCAAGGATCTCGCCGACGATCTCAAGCTCGGCCCCGGCGGCATCCGCGAGATCGAGTTCATCGTGCAGCTCGTGCAGCTGATCCGCGGCGGTCGCGAGCCCGCGCTCCGCGCGCGCGGGTTGTTGCCGGCGCTCGCCGCGTGCGAGCAGCTCGGCTTCATTCCTTCCGGGCGCGCCGTCACGTTGCGCGCCGCGTATCGATTCTTGCGGCGGCTCGAGAATCGCGTGCAGATGTTCGCCGATCAGCAGACGCACGCGATTCCGGACGATGCGCTCGTGCGCCAGCGCATCGCGCTCGCGCTCGGCTGGGCGGACTGGGACGCGCTCGCGCGCGAGCTCGCCGTGCATCGCGCCGCGGTCAGCGAAGAATTTGCGGCATTGATGGCGACCGATGCGCGCGCGCAGCTGCAGCGCGACGATTCGGCCTGGACTGCGCTCTGGCGCGCGATCGTCGGCGAAGGCGTCGAGCGCACCGCGCTCGCCGCGGCAGGTTTCATGCCGCCTGACGAAGTGGCGACGGAGCTCGAATCGCTGCTCGGCTCGAGCGCGCTGCGCAACATGTCGGCGCGCTCGCGTGAGCGCCTGGATCGCGTGCTGCCGATCCTGATGGCGTCGGCGGCGGCGAGCGCTCAGCCGGTGCGCTGCATGGTGCGCATGCTGCGGCTCGTGCAGACCGTCGCGCGACGTTCGGTGTATCTCGTCCTCCTCGACGAGCAGCCCGCCGCGCTGAAGCGGCTCAGTGACGTGTTGTCGGCGAGCGCGTTCCTCGCCGATCGCGTGATCGCGCACCCGCTGCTGCTCGACGATCTTTTCGATGACCGCGTCGACGCCGCGCCGATGGATCGCGAAGCGGTGGCGGCCGAGCTCGAACGTCGCCTCGCCACGCTCGACGGCACGGATCCCGAAGCGGAAATCGAGCTGATCCAGGAAGCGCGCCAGTCGGCCCTGTTCCGCATCGGCCTCGCGTTTCTCGGCCGTCGCGTCGATGCAGCGAGTGCCGCCCGTGCGCTCGCCGGGATCGCCGAGGTCGTGCTGACCGCGGTGCTGCGCATCGCCGAACGCGATCTCGTCGCCGTGCATGGACGCCTTTCCGCCGGCCGCGCGGATTGCGCCGGATTCTCGGTCATCGCATACGGCAGCTTCGGCGGCGCGGAGCTCGGCTTCGGTTCGGACCTGGATCTCGTGTTTCTATACGACGCCGCGCTCGCGCAGCATGAATCGGACGGCGCGCGACCGATCGATGGCGCGCGCTATTTCACGCGCCTCGCGCAGCGCGTCGTGCACCTGCTCGACGTGCAGACACGCGCCGGGAAACTCTACGAAGTCGACGTACGCCTGCGGCCGGACGGCGGCAAGGGTCTGCTCGTGCTCGGCATCGATGCGTACGAGGCGTACCTTCGCGAACGCGCATGGACCTGGGAATTGCAGGCGCTCGTGCGTGCGCGCGCGGTCGCGGGCGAAGCGGCGCTCGGTACGCGCTTCGCTCGCGTCCGCGATGCGCTCTTGTCCGCGCCGCGCGACGAGGCACGCGTGCGCGCCGAGATCGGCTCGATGCGCGCGCGCTGGCGCGCCGAACGCGACCGCTCCGACGCCGAGCGCTTCGATCTCAAGCAGGGCGTCGGCGGGCTCGTCGATATCGAATTCCTGCTGCAGGGCCTCGTTCTGCTGCACGCGATCGAGAAGCCCGATCTGCTGCCGAGCGGAAATACGCCGGAATTGATCGGCGCCGCGGAGCGCGCTGGCGTGCTGACTTCGGCGGACGCGCAAGCGCTGCTCGGCGCGCACGGCGTTCTGCTCTCGCGCGCGATCGATTGCACGCTCGATGGGCGACCGCGTCTTGCGATGCGCGATCCGGAAATCGACGCGTGCTCAATGCAGGTGCGAGCGATTGCGCGCACGTTGTGCCTGCTCGATCTCTGATGTCGGAAGGCGCCGAATCGCGCCTGCGCTCGGCGCGCGCGACGAGGAGAAGCCAATCATGTCCAGAACTCGCGAACGCGTTCGGCACACCGCAGCCGATCCGGCACGCCGAATGCGACATCATCATGAAGGGCGGCATCACCAGCGGCATCGTCTATCCGTCCGCGATCGCGACGCTCGCGACGCACTATCGTCTGCGCAGCATCGGCGGCACATCGGCCGGCGCGATCGCTGCCGCGGCCGCGGCGGCCGCGGAGTACGGACGCGCATCGGGCGCGTTCGATCGAACTCTCGCGACGCTGCCCGACGAGCTCGGCAGAGACGGCGACGACGCACGGACGCGACGCGCCTTTTCCGCCTGTTCGAGCCGCAGGCCGTCGACGCAGTCGCTGTTCGATCTGCTCGTTGCAGGCCTGATGCCCGATGCGCGTCACGGCTGGCTCGCCGCAGCGCGCTGGCTGTTCGCGGCGATCGCGAATTTTCCGCTCGCCGCGCTCGTCGCGTGTCGCGATTTCCTGCTCGGCGCGTGACGCTGCTGCTTCGCCGGCGATGTGAGTCCGCTGACGGTCGCGTCTGACGCTCGCGACTCGGCGTCATCGCGTTCGTGCTGATGCTCGCGGCATGGATCGTCGTCGTCGCCGCGCGCCGCATCGGCGCAACGGCTATGGCCTCTGCAACGGCATGGGCGACGCGCAGATGCGCTGACGCCGTGGCTGCACGAAAAGCTGCAAGTCGCTCGCGTCGCGACGCGCCCGGATCGACCGCTCACGTTCGGCGATCTTGTGGAGAACGCCGATGCCGCCGGCGCGAAGCACCGGCGATGCATTGCGCGAGACGCATCTGCGGCGCATCGATCTGCGCCTGATGACGACGGCGCTGAGCCACGGCCGGCCGTACAGCTTTCCGCTCGAGATCAATGATTTCCATTTCGACGCCGACGAATGGCGCACGCTGTTTCCGCCCGTCGTGATCGATCACCTGATCGCGCGCGCCGGTGCGCCGCGTTGCGACCGGGCCGCTCACCGGCAAGTATCAAGCTCTGCGCGATGGAAGACCTGCCGATCATCGTGCCGGTGCGCATGAGCCTCGCGTTTCCGCTGCTGCTGTCGGCGGTGCCGCTCTATCGCGTCCGTCGCGATCCCGATCCGCGACCGTCCGGGCGAATGGATCGACGTGTCCGAAAAAGTCTGGTTCTCCGACGGCGGCATCTGCAGCAATTTTCCGGTCCACTTCTTCGACGCGACGCTGCCGAGCCGCCCGACGTTCGGAATCGATCTCACCGACGCATCGCTTCGTGCGCGCGAACCCGCGCGATCCCGAAGATTTCGTCTGGATGCCGCCGCACAACGGCAGCGGCGCGACGACCGAGGTCGTCGACGTGGATCGCGACGGCAAGCCGAGCGTGCTCGGATTCCTCCACTCGATCGTCGACGACGATGCAGGACTGGACCGATGCGACGCAGCTCGGCGCGCCGGGGTTTCGCGATCGCGTCGTCCACGTGCGCCTGACGCGACGACGAAGGCGGGCTCAATTTGCGCATGCAGCCTGAACTGATCGCGCGCGTCGCCGCTCGTGGCAGCGGAAGCGGCGCGCGTGCTGCTCGCGCACTACGCGCATCGCGACCCGCCGCGCGGACACCGTGACCGGCTGGCGCAACCATCGCTGGGTGCGCTATCGCGTCGCGATGCGGCTGATCGAGCAGAGCCTCGCCGGCGTCCGCGCCGCCGAGCGCGAGACCGCGCTCTACGCCCGCCGGCATCCTCGCGATGCACGACGATCCGCCGAGCTATCGCTTCCGCACGATCGCGCAGGAGCGCGCCGCGCGCGCTGCGTATCTCGAGTTGCTCGACGCTCGCCGACCGCTACGCGGACGACGCGCGACGCGCTCGGGTTTCCGATCTTCGAGCACGATGCGGGCGACGGGCCGCATCCGCGGCCGGAACTGCGCATTCGGCCGCGGCTATGACGCGGCCGGCATAGGGTGGGCTTCAGCCCACCGATCCCGGTGCGTTGTGGTGGGCTGAAGCCCACCTTTATGCGGGCGGATGCCCGCAGCGGGATGTTGCAGCCAGCGCGCGCGCACGAGCTCGGCGATCTCGTGCGTTTCCGCGAGCGGCGGCGGCGGCGGCTTCGGATCGGCTCGCCGAGCATGCGCAGGTGCCCGCTGGCGCGCAGCGCGCGATGGAACGCGGCGAGCTTGCCCGTGATCGGCGCGGCGCGAACGTGTAAACCGGCTTTCCGGTCGCGCACGCTTCGGAGATCATGTTGACCGAATCCGGCGTCACGACGATGCGGTCGGCCCACGCGAGCAATCCGGCGTACGGATTTTCGCCGTCGTCGCGCGCCGCCCCAGAACACGCCGGGAAACGCCGCGAACGCGCTGCGCAGAGCGCACGACCATGTCCGCGCGGCGTGCGCCGCGACACGCTGACGAGATAGCTGCCGCCGTCCGTCGCGTGCCACGCGCGCGAGCCGTTCGAGCAGCGCATCGAAATACGCGTCGTCGAGCCGCTGCGCGCGATTCGTCGCGCCGATCAGCACGGTCGTGCGCGGCGCGCGCGATGCGCGCGAATCGCGCGAAACGCGTGCGCGCCTTCGGCGAGCCAGCGCGCGTCGACCGGATTCAGCGCGCCGATGCTGCGGATCACGTTCGTGCCGCGACGCCATCGTGCTGTGGCGCGATCGACGACATCGAATGCGCCGCGTCGATGCGCGGATCGAGGATCTGCACGGTGAACGTAGCGACCCGCGCTCCAGCTGCGCAGCGCGCGCGTGACGAGCGCCGCCCGCCGGCCGCAGCCGATCGCGATATCGGGCCACGGCGGATGCGAGCGCGCTGCCGTCGGCGTCGCGAATGGCCGCTGCGCGCGCCGATGACAAGCCGCGGCGCCAGCGCATCCCACGGCTGGCGCACGCGCACGCGCACCACGCGTGCGCGCACGCCGAGCGCATGCGCCGAGCGCGGTCGCCTGCCGCTCGTTGCCGGCGGCGCCGTCGCTGATCGCCCAGCATCGGATTCGGGTCGCTCATGACGGCTAGCCTAACGCAGCACGTTCGGCGTGCGGATTTGCGACGATCGCGGACCGTCCGGCGCGAAGTGATGAATCCCGGGACGCGCTCTCGCGCCTTTTCAGTCTTCCATCGCGACGATGCGGAGCGAGGACGCACTGTTCCCGACGGAGAAACATCGGCCGCGTGCCACCCTGTACGATCAGTCAGGAATTCTCGACCGCACGCACGACGGATTGATGTTCGAGCATTCCACACGAGGACACTTCGATGTTGCTCGCTCGTCTGCTGCTCGCCGGCTTCATGCGTTCTCCGCGTTGGCGTCCGCCGATACCTATACGCTGGATCCCAACCACACGCAGGTGCAGTTCATCTGGAACCATTATGGCTTCACCGATCTCGCCGGACAGTTCGGCAAGATCGAGGGCACGCTGGAGTTCGACGCAGCCGATCCGACCAATCGTCGGTGACCGCGACGATTGCGATGGACAGCGTCGAACAGCAACGTCACAGAAGCTCGACGAAGAACTGCAGTCGTCGGACTATTTCGACGCCGCCAAATTTCCGACCGCGACGTTCAAGAGCACGAAGGTCGAGAAAGGCCGCAACGCCCGACCACCTCAAAGTGACCGGCGAGCTGACGTTGCACGGCGTGACCAAGCCGGTCACGCTCGATGTCACGGTCACCAAGGTCGGCAAGCACCCGCTGCGCAAGGCCGCCGGCGGCGGGCTTCGATGCGACGGCGACCCTCAAGCGCTCCGACTTCGGCATCACGAAGTATCTGCCGATGGTCTGCCGACGAGGTGAAGATCCACATCGCGACCGAGGCGATCGAGGCCAAGGCGTTCGCGGCTGGCTCCGAAGCCGCCGCCGAAGTAATCGTCGGGACGCACTGCCAGAGCGCGCGACCGCGCCGAACCTGTCCGGTCTGCCGCTTCGCGTCAGCCTTTCTTGACGCCGACGTCCTTCAGCGCCTCGAGTCCGGCGAGATTGATCGCTGCCGACCGCCGCCTTGAGCTGATCGATGCTGTCGGCGTTGCCCGAACCTTCACCGCGAAGCGGTCGCCGAGCACGATGCCGTATTCGCCGTACTTGGTCTGTGCTGTCCCATTGCTCGTGCACGAGGCGGCCGTTCTGCTTGTAGGTCTTCTCGTAGCCGTGATCGGTTTCGCTTGTCGTTCTGCACGGCGGCCCAGCCGGCCAGCGACAGGAAACCCTTCGCCGAGCCGGTATCGGTGACTTCGAGCTGCAGCGCGCGGTTGGCGCCGTCGGAATACGTCGCGTGCGCTTCGGACACCTGCATGCCCATCGCGCCGTTGCGCTCGGCCGAGAAATCGGTGCGCTTGAGGCCGCCGAGCGTTTCCGGAACGAACGGCTTCAGCATGTCGGGCGCGAGCGCCTCGACCTGATCGCCGCCGCCGAGCGCGCGCGCCGATGATCTTGCCGATCGCTTCGCCCTGCGCCTTCGTGTCGCCCGATTTCTGCGCCGCTTCCATCTGCTTGCCGGCCGCTTCCACCTTCTTGCTCCACGCGTCGAGCTTGCCGAGCGGGCTGTCCTTGTCGATCGTGACTTCGCCGCCGCCGCTGCTGCCGAGCGCGCCGAGGCCGATTGGCGCCGACGCCGCCCATCAGCGCGCCGGTGCCGACGACGCCGGCAACGACGAGGCCGATGATCCAGCTCAGCACGATCGCGATGATGATCGTCACCGCGGTATAGCCGCCGGCTCTTTCCGGCGGACTCTTCATCGTCGGCGGGAGGCCGAGATAGAGGAGATAAATGCCGTAGACCAGCGCCGCCAGCAGAATCAGCCAGCCGAGCCACCGGAATCAGTGCGCCGATGCCGCCGACCCAGCTCGCGGTCCACGAATAGGCGACGGCCTTGATCGCCTGCACCTGGTTCTTCTGGCCCGCCGAACGTCGGCGCGAGCGCATCGACGATCAGCGCGACGACGTACACCAGCGCCAGCGTCAGCGCGTAGCCGATGATCATGCCGGTGATGCCGGCACCGATCGGCGTGCGGTAGTAGATGCCGAACGCGCCGTAGCCGATGAAGCTGCCCTTGATGAACTTGCAGACGACCGGAATCGCCGCCAGCCAGACGATGTAGTTCTTGTACAGATCCGCCACCGTCGCGGGTTCGGCCGCGATGACCGGCCATTCAGTTTTCGGCGTGGTCAGGATGGCCTTGACTCGCGCGATCAACTTGTTGAAATCCATTGCTCCTCCCGCGGTTTTTCGGTAACGAACTTTTCCGTGCGAATTTCTGGGCGAATTTTTGGGTTCGACGTCATGGGTCGATCGCCGTTATCTGGCGTCGCGGCGCATTCTAGGCTGAAAGTCCGCCGACGAATCGGCCTTCGAGTGCGGGTGGCGAGGTGAGCCTTGCCAAATCGCGTGCCCGGCCGGTTGGCACGGCTCCTGCTGGTAAACTTGCGAGCCTTTACCCGGAGCCCGCCATGTCGCGTCCGAACCCCGCGGCGGAGAACCTGATCCCCGCCAATGCCGAGAATCGCTACGAGGTGACGCGAGCGGACCTGCCCTTGTCGTGCCCGATGCCCGGCATGTCACTCTGGAATTCGCATCCGAAGGTCTATCTGCCGATTGCCGACGACGGTGGGCGCGCGAAGTGCCCGTACTGCGGCGCCGACTACGTCCTCGTCGACTGAATGGCCGCGCGTCGCCTCACCGTCATTCAGCTGGTTCCCGCGCTCGACGCGGGCGGCGCGGAGCGTTCGGCGCTCGAGATCGGCCGCGCGCTCGTCGCCGCCGGTCATCGTTCGATCGTCGTCTCGAGCGGCGGGCGCCTGGTGGCGCCGCTCGTCGCCGAAGGCAGCGAGCACATCGAGCTCCCGATCGCGCGCAAGTCGCTCGGAACGCTGCGCCACGTCGGCGCGTTGCGCGCGCTGATCAAGCGCGAGCGCGCCGACATCGTGCACGCGCGCTCGCGCGTACCGGCGTGGCTCGGCTGGCTCGCGTTGCGCGGACTGACGCCGCGGCCGCATTTCGTCACGACCGCACACGGACTCAACACGCCGAACTGGTACAGCGCGATCATGACGCGCGGCGAGCGCGTCATCTGCGTGTCGAATACGGTGCGCGATCACCTCCTGCACAACTATCCGCGTACCGATCCGGCGCGTCTGATCGTGATACCGCGCGGCGTCGATACCGATGAATTTCCATACGGCTACCAGCCCGGCGATTCCTGGCGCGAGTGGTTCTTCGCCGAGTTTCCGCAGCTCGCCGACGTGCCGCTGCTGACGCTGCCCGGCCGCGGCACGCGCCTGAAAGGGCATGCCGACGCGATCGAGCTCGTCGCCGATCTCAAGGCGCGCGGCATCGCGGTCGCGCTGCTGCTGCTCGGCGCGCATCAGCCCGGCCGCGAGAGCTACATCGCCGAGCTCGAACAGCTCGCCGCCACGCGCGGCGTCGCCGATCGACTCGCGATCAGCGCGCCGCGCGACGACGTGCGCGACGTCTACGCGATTTCCGCGCTCGTGCTGCAGCTTTCGAACAAGCCCGAATCGTTCGGCCGCACGGTGATCGAAGCGCTGTCGCTGTGCCGCCCGGTGCTCGGCTACGACCACGGCGGCGTCGGCGAGCTGCTCGCCGATCTCTATCCGGTCGGGCGCGTCGCGCCCGGCGATCACGCGCGTCTCGTCGAGCGCGCGGCCGAGCTCCTGCACCGCGCGCCGGCGATCGCGCCGCTGCAGCGTTATCGGCTCGTCCGACATGCAGGACGCGACGCTGGCGCTTGTACGACGAGCTTGCGTCGAGCTGAGCGATCCGGCGCGGATAGTCGCGCTCCGCGCGCGCGCATTCATCCTAGAATCGCGCCGACTCCGCCGGAGCGACCGTGACTCGCCCTGCATCGTCTCAAGCCGCGCTGTGGCCGCTCGTCGTCGTGCTCGCGTCGGTCGTGCTGCTTGCCGGTCGGGCGCGCGTCGGAGCTGCCGGTCGCGATCGGCGCGCTTGCCGGCGTTGTCCTGCTCGCGCAGCGGCGCATCGACTGCGGCGACGATCGACGATCCGCGCTCGTCGCTGATCCTGTTCGGCTGCTACTGGCTGCCCGCGCTGATCTCAGGCATCGCGCCGGTCGCGCCGGCGAAAACGTGGTCGACGGTCGGCGACCACGTTGCGCTTCCTGCCGTTCGCCGTGTTCGCGGTCTGGCGCATTGCGCGATGCGCGCCGGTGGACGCGCGTGTCGCTGGCCGTCGCCGTCGTCGTCGCGCTTTGGGTCATCGACGCGTACGTGCAGATGATCACCGGCTACAGTCTCGGCGGCGCGGCCGAAGCGGAACGGCTTTCCGGCATCTTCGGCGCCGGAAATCTCAAGCTCGGTCCGGTGCTCGCGGTGCTGTCGCCGTTCGTGCTCGTCGCGGCGCGCGATCGTTTCGGCTGGCGCGGACTCGCGTTCGCGTTCGTGTTTCTGCTGGTGCCGATACTGCTCGCCGGCTCGCGCGCGGCGTGGCTCATGTACGCGCTGGTCTCGGTCGTCGTCGCCTGGCGCGAAACGCGAAGCAAGCGCCATTTCGCGCTCGCGATCACTGCGGGCGCACTGCTGATGGCATGCGTCGCGACGCTCGCGCTTCCACGACTCGCGCGAGTTTCGTCGCGCGCATCGAGCGCAGCCTGCTCGCGTTCGGCGGCACCGAGAGCGCCGTCGATGCGGCTTCGGCCGGCCGGCTCAGCATCTGGCAAACGGCGCTTTCGATGTGGCACGCGCATCCGCTCACCGGCGTCGGCGTGCGCGGATTCCGCTACGCCTATCCCACGTACGCCGCGCCGAAGGATCGCTTCGTCGACACCGACGAGCGACACCGGCGCTTCGCATGCGCATCAGATCGTGCTCGAAGTGCTGAGCGAAACCGGCGCGATCGGACTCTTGTTCTGGCTCGCGGGCGCCGGATTCGCCGTGCGCGCGTGGCGACGCGCGAGTGCCGCAGCGCGCGAACGCGCCTTCGCGCCCGCGCTCGCGCTGGTCGCGATGACGTTTCCGCTCAACACGCATCTCGCGTTCTATTCCGCGTGGTGGGGCCTTCTGTTCTGGTGGCTGCTCGCGCTGTATTGCGCGGCGCTCGGAGCGCGCGGGGATGCCGATGCGTGAGCCGCTTTCGGTCGTCGTGATCACGTTCAACAACGCCGACACGCTCGAGCGTTGTCTGGCCGCCGCTGACTGGGCCGACGAGATCGTCGTGCTCGATTCCGGCTCGACCGATGCGACGCGTCGACATCGCGGCGCGTCACGGCGCGCGCATCGCGACGCACCCGTTCGACGACTACGGACCGCAGAAACAGCGCGCGATCGACTCCGCGAGCCACGACTGGATCCTCAACCTCGACGCCGACGAAGTGCTGTCGCCGGGCACGCGCGAGGTGATCGAGCAGGCGCTCGTCGCGCCGCGCGTCGCCGGTTTTCGCCTGCCGCGACGCGAACGCATGTTCTGGTCGGTGCAGCATCCGATGTCATGGCGGAACGGACATCTGCGCCTGTTCGACCGTCGTCGCGCGCGCATGAACAACGTGCCGGTGCATGCGGCGGTCGAAGTCGACGGTCCGGTGCAAACGCTCGCTCGCGCGGATTTCGTCAACGACGGCGACGCCGACATCGCGACGCGCGTCGACAAGATCAACCGCTATTCGAGCGGAATGGTCGCGCACAAGCTTGCGCGCGGACAGCGCTTCGTCGGCGTGCGCATGGTCGTCTATCCGCCGCTGTTCTTCCTGCGCCAATACCTGTTGAAGCGCTATTTCCTGAGCGGCTGGGCCGGTTTCGTGAGCTCGGTGACCGGCGCGTTCTACGTGTTCCTGAAATACGCGAAGTTGTACGAAGCGCGGCGCCACGATCGCGACGTTTGATCGACGGCCGCGCTGAGCACGCGACTACTGCGGCGGTTTCGCGCCGCGCAGCAGACTCAGCGCGAGACCGGCGATCAGCAGCGCGCCGCCGACCAGAATCGCCCACAGCAACCAGCGCCGCCACGGCACCGGCGGCGGCGCGGCGTGCGCATCGCGTTGTCGCCGCCGCTGGTTTGCGCGGCTCCGAGTTTGGCAACGGGCGGTTGCCAGTCCTTGCCGAGCGACGCGCGCAAGCTCGCCAGCGCCGGCTCGATCGGATATTCCGCATGCCGCGCCTGCGCACTGCCGACGGCGAGCACGTAAGGACCGCTGCCTTCGGCGAGAAACACGAGGCTGTCGGGACGATAGCCGAGCGTCGAGGTCGCGGCGCTTCGGCGAGCGCGTGTCGCCGATTCGATGCGGAACTCGCGCAAGCGCTGCGCGGAACGAATGTCGATGTCGTCGTTGCGCAGCGTTTCGTCGCCCTGGCGCAGGCGGAACGCGGTCAGTGCCGCCGATGTCGAATCCACGGCGTCGATGCCGCGTCCGACGTGCGTGCGAACAGCTGACCGGCGCGAGCGCGTTGTCGCTGGCGAGCTCGATGCGCGCGATGTCGACCGGAAGCGCCGCTGCAAGCGCGTAGTCGAAGCGCGCGACTGCCGCGCGGCGCGGGTTCGTCCGCAGGCGTCGCTTTCGGCTCGGCGTCGACCCATGCGCGTGCGGGCAGCGCGCGCGTGTGCTCGACCGAGCGCGCTTCGGCGCGCAGTCCGACGATCGCGCTGCCGTCGTCGAGTGCGACGCAGGCGCAGATACTTCGCGCGCACGCCGCCAAGCGGTATCTCGCGCCGCTCGAGGCGTGCGCCTTGCTGCTCCAGCGCGAGCACGGTCGCGGTGCCGCTGTTTCGCCAGGTTCTGCAGATCGTCGCTCGCATCGATCGCCGAAGCGCGCGACGATGCCGGACGCGGGCTCGCGCCACGACAGCACGATGCGATCGATCGCGCGATCGAATGCGCTCGCGTCGAGCAGCCAGTCGCCGCTCGTGCGTCGATGCCGGCGATTGCTCGCCGGCGTCGATGCGGCGCAGGCGGCCCTGCGCATCGCGATCGATGATCGAGGCGCAGATCGCCCGGAGCGCTCTTCGCCGAAGCGGGCAGTTCGAGCACGGGCAGTGGTTTGCTCTGTTCTTCGGTCTTTGCCACCGGCTCGACGGCGAGCCGGGCGAACGGCACCGGATGCCGCTCGGCGTTGAAGATTTCGATGTCGCGCAGGTCGGCGTCCTGCACCCAGCGATACACCGTCGGGCGTGAGCTCGACGCGCCATGCGCTGCTGGTGTCGTTGGCGTCGGCGTCGGCGTTTCGATCGGAAACACGTACGCATAGTCCGCCGGCGAATTCGCGGCGAACGCACGCATCGCGCGACGCGACAAGGACAGTGGCGGCGCAAGCGCTTCATGCGCGTTCTCCCTCGGCGGGCGCGCGCGCGACCGCGCGCGCGGCGGTGCCGGCGCGAAATAGCCGATCACCGTGCAGAGAAGGCCATACGCGATGAACGATGCGATGCCGAACACGCTGCCGAGATGCGTGCGGTCGATCAGCAGAAGCTTGGCCAGCACGATGCCCATCAGCACCGCGCCGGCGAGCCACAACGGCCGGCTGCCGCGGCGCGATCCCGTGCACCCAGCCGACGACGCCGAGCACGCTCCAGACCAGCGTGAGCGACGTCTGCGCGATCATCGACGAGCCGATGTTTTCGTCCCACGGCACGCCGCCGAGATGGTGCACGCCGCGCAGCGTCGCGGCGGTGACGAACGCGAAGCCGGCGGCGACGAGCAACGCGAGCCGGCGCTGCGCGAGATCGGACGACGTCGCGGGATCGGCGAGCCAGCGCGCGGCGCAGAGCAAGAATCGCGATCTGCACGAGCTCGATCGGATTCAGCGAGCGGAACGTACGGAAGCGGCGCCGTTTCGCCGGCGTGCAGCAGCAGCGCGGCGAACGCGATGATCGCGACGAGCGCCTGCGATCCGGTCAGATAGCGCGCGCCAAGTTTCGAATCGCGCAGCCAGCGGCGGCGCGATCCATGCGGGCCGCAGCAGTGCGAGCACCCACGCGCCGAGCAGCGGCAGCAGCGTCAGCGCGTCGCGCCAGCCGTCCGCCAGCGCCGCAGTCGCCGGCGAGCTGGCGCAGCGCGAGGCCGAGCGCGAGCGTCCAGGTCCACATCCAGCCGAGGTGCGCGATCGCGGAGCGGGCGTCGCGTGCTGTCGCGAAGCTCGCGCAGGGTCAGGAATCCGATCACCGCGTACGCGGCGAATGCGGCGAGTCCCCATCCCGCGAACGGACGCGCGCCGGCCGCGGCGAACGCGAACACGAGCACGACGCCGAGCGCGAGCGCGACGGCGGCGGTCCACGCGAGGCGCCGCCGCGCATCGCAGCGCCAGCGCAGCGCCGGCGAGGCCGGCGGTCGAGCGCCGCGAACGCGAGCAGCGCCTGCGGACTGCATGCGCGCGGCACGAAGCGGTCGATCTCGCGCAGGCCGGCGCCGATCCACCAGGCGAGACCCCACAGGTAGAGCAACAGTCGCGAACTGCGCATTCGCGCCGTTGCGCGCGTACAGCCACGCGCTGGCGAACGCGGCGCCGGCGATCAGCACGGCGCTGATGCAGCCGCCGTTCGCGATCGCGATCGTGTCGGCGGCACCGCGCGTCGAACGCGAGCGGAACAGGAACGCGCCCGCCGCGAGCGCCTGCAGAGCGAGCCCGCTCCAGCGCGGCAGTCGGCGCTGCTGGCGGAAGCCGAGCCAGACCAGCGCCGCGCCTTCGAGCGCGAACGTGCACGCGGTCGAGCGCGCGCTGAGCGCGAGCGGCACCGCGAGCGTCGCGAAGCCGACCGCGAGCACGGCGAACGATTCGCCGAGCATGCGCATGCGCTCGCGCCGGATCAGCAGCGACGCCGAGCAGCGCATAGACGGCCGCGAGCGCGAGCGCGGAATACGCGAGCGGCATGCGCTCGCCTTCGAGCAGCGCCGGCCTGCAGCGCGAACGCGATCAACGGATTGCCGAACACGAGCGTGCCGTCGACGAAATCGCGGCGGCTCGCGCTTCGGCGACTTGACCGCGTTTGCGCGCATAGAGGATCGGGATCGCGAGATAGATCGCGAAGAAGATCACGAGGAACGGCTCGGTGCTGTCGCGAACAATGCGGGCTCGTAGCGCAGCACGCCCCACGCGGTGCCGATCACGAACGTGAACGCGAAGCCGAGAAGATTGAGTGCGCGCCACGGCTTTTTGCCAGGCGATCGCGAAGATCGCGAGATTGAGCAGCGCGTAATACGAGAACAGCACGACGTGATTGCCGCTCGCCGGTCGAGATCAGGATCGGCGCGGCGAAACCGGCGATGATGCCGAGCACCGCGAGCGCGAGCGCGTCCTGCAGCACCGCGAGCACGCCGGTGCCCGCGACGAGCACGAGCATCAGCGCGAACGCGGCACCCGCCGGCAGCAGCTTGATAGAGCCGGAACGCCGCGAACACGGTCATCAGCAGCACGCCGATCGCGCCACCCTGCAGGCTGAGCCCGAACGCGCGCCGGCGACCGCGTTCGCGCCAGCCGAACGCGAGCGCGGCGATCGCGGCGAGCGCGACCGCCGGCGAGGCGGAGCTCGATCGGAAGCGTGCAGCCAGCCCTGGTCCGACGCGTATTTGAGCAGCGCGGCGACGCCGGCGAACAGCACGAGCATGCCGACCTTGACCGGCACGTTGCCTTCGGTGAACCAGCGTTTGATCGCGGCGACCAGGTTATCGCATCGCGTTCGGAGGCGGCGGCGCGCTGCGCGCAGCCGGCGGAGGAACCTGCGGCGCGGCGGATGACGATGCGGCTTGGCGCCGCAGCGGCACGGCGGCTCTGCGCGCGGCGGAATCGATGATCGGTGCGGGCGCGGGCGCGCTCGGTTGCGCGGGCGTTCGTGCGGCGAACGGGCGTCGAGACGCCGGCGATGGACCGGCGGCGCGGCGGGCGTTCGTCGCGTCGCATCGGCGCGCTTCGGTCGCCGCGCGCGTGCACGCTTGGCGCTTCGACGTCTGCGTTTCAGCGCCTCGATCCGCGCCGACAACGTGCGCAAACGCGCGAACACGATGCCGAACGCGATGCCGGCGAAGAAGCCGAAGGCCGCCAGCGACGCATCGCCGCACGATGCCGCCGACGATCAGGCCCGCGACGCAGCACGCGACGACGATCAGGAATCCCATAGATCTCCCCTCCCGAACCGCCGTCAGCGTCCTTGCGCGTTTCGCGAAACGGCATCGCATCACGCGATGCCGACCGCATCGGCTTTCAGTAGACGCTCGCCTCTCCGGGCGGGCGCGTCTTGAAGCGCTTGTGCATCCAAAGGTACTGCGTCGGCGCCTCGCGCACCATGCGTTCGATGCAGGCGTTGATGCGCGCCGTATCGTGACCGCGTCGGCGCTCGGGAAATCCGCGAGCGGCGCCTCGAGCCGGATCGCGTAGCCGCCGTCGTCGAGCCGGCGATGGAAAAACGGAATCACCTCGGCGCCGGACAGACGCGCGAGATGATGCGTCGCCGTGATCGTCGCGGCCGGCACGCCGAAGAACGGCGCGAACACGACATCCTTGCCGCGCATGTCCTGATCCGGCGCGTACCAGATCGTGCCGCCGGCCTTGAGCCAGCGCACGGTCTGGCGCAGCTCGTCCTTGGTGAACATCGCGCTCGCGTAGTGCAGGCGCGCGCGCTTGATCGCCCATTCGAACGCGGCGTCTTCGTGCTCGCGATACATGCCGGCGATGCGCGATGCGCTGCGAGACGAGCCGCGCGCACAAGTTCCAGATGCGAGAAGTGCGCGCCGACGAGCAGCACGCCGCGTTTCGCGACGCGCGCCGCCTCGAGATGCTCGAGGCCTTCGATCGTGACCGGAATGTTCGCGATCGCGCGCGTCGAGCCCATCCAGGCGAGCGCGAACTCGATCAGCATCATGCCGCTGTCGCGCAGGTTCTCCTCGAGCAGACGCGCGCGCTCTTCGGCGCTCGAGCTCCGGAAAGCAGAGTTGCGAGATTGCGCGCGGCCGTGCCGCGTCGATCGCTGCCGATCAGGCGCGCGGCGAGCCAGCCGACGAATGCGGCCGATGCGCAGCAACAGCGCGATAGGGCAACGCGCGCGACGAGCCAGATCACGCCGAGACCGATCCAGGCGGGCCAATGGCGCGGAGCGAGCAGGGCAGGGCGGAACGGCGGCGCGCGGTGCGTCATCCGCCCGCATTGTAAGACGATCGCGGGGCGTCGAGGATCGGCGCAGGCCGCGTCCGCCGTCGCTATACTCGCCCGCTGCCCGGGCCGGCGAATACCGTGTTTCAGCGTCTTTTCTATACCGCTCTCCTGTATCTGCTGACGCCGTTGGTGCTGTACCGGCTGGCCGCGCGCGGCATCAAGTACCACGGCTATTTCGCGCGCTGGCGCGAGCGGTTCGGCTTTTTTCCCGATCCCGGCATCCGCGACAGCATCTGGATCCACGCGGTTTCGCTCGGCGAAGTCAACGCCGCGGTGCCGCTGATCGAGGCGCTGATGCGCCGCTACGGCGATTCGCGTTTCGTGATCACGACCGTGACGCCGACCGGATCGGCGCGCGTGCTGCAGCTGTTCGGCGATCGCGTGTTCCATGTCTATCTGCCGTACGACCTCACGACCGCGGTCCGGCGCTTTCTCGATCGCGTGCGGCCGCGCCTTGCGGTGATCATGGAGACCGAGATCTGGCCGAATCTCTTCATGACCTGCGCCGATCGCGCGATCTCGATCGTGATCGCGAACGCGCGACTGTCGGAGAAATCGTTGCGCGGCTACTGGCCGATCCAGCCGCTCGCGCGGCGCGCGATCCGTTGCGCGAGTTTCATCGCGGCGCAGTCGGCGTCGGACGGCGAGCGCCTGCACGCGCTCGGTGCGCCGACCGAGCGGCTCGCGTCGTCGGCAATCTGAAGTTCGACATGAACGTGCCGGCGGAAGTCGTCGAGCGGGGCCGCGAGTTCCGCTGCGCCGCCGGTGCGGACCGTCCGGTCTGGATCGCGGCGAGCACGCACGAAGGCGAGGAGCTCGTCGTGCTGAAGGCGCACGCCGAAGTGCTGCGCCGTTTTCCCGATGCGCTGCTGCTGATCGCGCCGCGTCATCCGGAACGTTTCAAGGCGCTCGCGACCGCGTGCAAGGCGTTCGGCTTTCGCACCGCGACGCGCAGCGAAGACGCGCAACGCGGACCGCGCGAAGCAGTGCTTCGTCGTCGATTCGATGGGCGAGCTGTTGGGTTTCTACGCGGCGGCGGATGTCGCGTTCGTCGGCGGCAGCCTCGTCGCCGGTCGGCGGGCACAATCTGCTCGAGCCGGCGGCGCTCGCGCGGCCGGTCATCGTCGGGCCGCACACGTTCAATTTCGCCGAAGTCACCGAGGACCTGATCAAGGCCGGCGCGGCGCTGCGCATTCCGGACGGTGATGCGCTCGGTCCAGCCGTGGTGCGGCTCCTTTCGCGCGACATCGAGCGGCGCACGATGGGCGAGGCCGCGCATCGCGTGATGGAGCGCGAGCGCGGCGCCGTGGAGCGGACGATGGCGATCGTCGAGCGCGTGCTGCTGGAAGAGCAGGGCGGAGGACTCGGAGCCGAATCGCGCCAAGCCCAGCCTCGCTAGCGATTCAGCCGCGTATCTGGTTCACGCGTCACTCGAGCAGCGCGTTGATCAGCGCAGATCCTTGACTTCGATCACGCCGGCCGCCTGCTTGAGCAGAAGGCCGTCGAGCACGAAAGCGTGGCGCGCCTGCGAATAGTTGCTTTGCGCCTGCAAGAGCGTCTGCTGGCTGATCAGCACGTCGACGATCGTGCGCGTGCCGACTTCGTAACCGGCCTGGGTCGCCTCGACCGAGCTTTGCGCGGATACGACCGCAGCCTTGGTCGCCTCGACTTCGCTCGCGCCGGCGATCACCGAACGGAAGTTGTTGCGCGTCGCCGCTTCGACCTGGCGGCGGTCAGTTCGTACTGATCCTGCGCGAAGTCGCGGTTGTAGATCGCCTGGCGGACGCGCGACTGCGTGAGGCCGCCTGTGAAGATCGGCACGCTCAGCGTGACGCCGATGGAGCTGCCCCATTTCGGATCGCTCGAGTCATGGAACGTGCCGACGCGCGGAAATCCGTGTCGCCCCAGCTCGGCGAGCGCGCATAGCTCAGCTGCGCGTTCAACACCGGAAGGTGGCCGGCGCGTGCGGTGTTGATGTTCGGTTCGCCGCTTCGACCTGCAACGAGGACGAGCTCAGGCTCGGATTCTGCTGGAGCGCAAGATCGACCCAGGCTTTCGGATCGTCCGGATTCGGATGATCGAGCGGCAAATCCTCGCGGAGTTTCTTGAATTCGCCAGGCTCCTTGTTGGTCAGCTGGCGCACGGTTTCGCGCGCCTGGTCGACCGCGTTCTGTGCGCTGATCACGTTCGCGACCGCGGCGTCGTGCTGCGCTTTCGCGTCGTTGACGTCCGTGATCGCCGCGAGGCCGACCTCGAAGCGCTGCTGCGCCTGCTCGAGCTGGCGGTTCAGCGCCTTTTCGTTTGCGTCGGCGAATTTCAGCGCGTCGAGCGCGGTCAGCACGCTGAAATACGACCTGCGCCGAATTGATCAGCAGCTGCTGCTGCGCGGCATCGTAGGTGGCAGCGCCTGCCTCGGCGGTGAATTTGCTCGATTTCAGCGCGGTCCAGCGGCTGATGTCGACGAGGCTCTGATCGAGCGTCGTGCCAAGGCGCGCGTGTAGCCGGTCGTCGTAGTGGACGAGAACGAGCTCGTTGCTGGCCGGTAATCGGGTCCGGCGACGAACGACGGCGAATTGCTGCCGCCCGTCGCGCGCGTGTACGACAGCGCCGCCGCGATCTGCGGCAGCAATTGCGAGCGCGCCTGATCGACGTTCTCGTCGGTGGCGAGCTTGGTCGCCTCGGCGCCGGCGAGCGTCGGATCGGACGCTCGCGCTTCCTGATAGATCTGCATCAGATCGTCGGCGTGCGCCAGTGGGCGCGCCGAGTGCCAGCAACAGGGCCAGCGGCAGGCAGCGGGTGCGCATCATCGTTTTCGTCCTCGGAAGATTGGAAAGGTTCGTCGCGCGTCGCGCTCAAAGCGTGAAGCGGCGCGGCGGTTCTGCATGGGTGAGATAGCGAAGATCGGTTTCGAACAGACTTTCCTCGCGCCAGTGCGTGTCGTCGGCGCGCGTGTAGCAGCATCGCCTGCATCGCCGGCGATTCGCCGACGATCGCGAACAGCCGACCCGCCGGCGCGACCGCACGCGCGGAATCGATCCGGCAATGAATAGACGGCACCGGTGACGACCACCGCGTCGTAGCGATCGGCGGCCGAGACCGCCCATCGCGTCCCGACTTCGATGCGCACATTCTTCGCGCCCGACGCGGCGACGCGCGCGCGCGCCGCGTCGGCGAGATCGGCGTGGAACTCGATGCTGGTCACCGCGCCGGCGAGACGCGCGAGGCACGCGGTGATGAATCCCGAACCGGTGCCGATCTCGAGCACGCGATCGTCCGCATCGAGATCGAGCGCCTGCAACATGACGGCCTTCGACGGTCGGCTTCATCATCGTTTCGCCGTTGCCGATCGGCAGCGCCATGTCGGCGAACGCGAGCGTGCGGTAGCGCGCCGGCACGAAATCCTCGCGCCGCACGGCAGCGAGCACGTCGAGCACGCGCGGATCGAGCACTTCCCAGGGTCGCACCTGGTTCTCGATCATGTTCTGCCTTGCGATCTCGGTGTTGATCGGCATGGATGGTCCCGCAGACAAAAGGGGCAAAAGCATAGGCACTCGACCGGCCGCCCGCAAACTACCTTCGCTGTCGCACGCGGCGCGCCGAAGTGCCGGAAGTCACCGCGACTGCGACACGCTTCACGCGGCGACGATCTGGCTCGCTCCGGCGCGGATTGCAAGCGCTTCGACGTGTCGCGGCAACGCGCGCCGGACGCGCGCGACGAGCGCGCTTCGATGCGAGCGAGAGCAACGATCGCGCGTCCGCGACACTGCGAGTCGCCGGTCGCCAGCAGCAGCGACAGCCAGTCCGCCAAGCGCGCACGGTCGTCCGCGGACAGCGCGGACAGCGTCCGCCGCGCCGACCGAGCGCAACTGTGCGCCGCGGAATTCGCCGACGCGCCGATGCGAATCGATCACCGCCGCGAACGCGCGCTGCGCAGAGCGCAACACCAGGCTCGCGGATTGGAATGACGCTCGTTCGCCCGCTTCGGGCGCGCACTTGTTCATGAGTTCACTCCGCGCGCAACCGAAGCTTGCGGAATCGGATGCGCGTTCAAAGGGAAAGGTTGCATGGGCTCGGCCCTAGCAAGGGATGCGCCAGCGCATCGCGGGAACGGTTTCCCGCGCAGCGTATGGTGTGCTCCGTCGGCTCATCGTCGAATCCGGCAAAGGTCATGGAATGCTCTCGCCCACGCCGCCCGAGTGCGGGGAGGGATGTCCCGGACGGCGCGGGGAGAGACTTGAACCGAAAGCGCGGGGTCGCCACATCAGGGGTGCAGGCAGCGGGTCGTAAACTTTCGCATCCGCTCCAGCTATCCCCCCGGAGCCGGCACGACACCGTCTGCGCGCATCGTTACAATCCTTTGAAGTTGGCACCTTTGACAAGCGTGGGCGCTACCGCACTATTCATATACCGAACGGTATAGTATATAAAACCTCAGCCGGAGTCCAGCTCCAGAAGTGCAAAATGACGTTAGCTGTCGCCAAGTCATGTGGTCCGGGTCGTCCGAAAGACCTTGAAAAACGCGCGGCCATCCTCGCCGCGGCCAAACGCCTCTTTCCGCTGTTGGGATTCGAAGGCACCAGCATGGACGCGATCGCCGCGGAAGCCGGCGTCTCCAAGCTCACCGTCTACAGCCACTTCACGGACAAGGAAACGCTGTTCGTCGCGGCGATCCGTGCGCGTTGCCAGGATCAGGTGCCAGACGCCCTGTTCGACGTCGATACGACCGGCCCGGTGCGCGGGCAACTCGAAGCGATCGCGCGCGCGTTCCTCGGTCTCGTCACCAGCCCCGAAGCGATCTCGCTGCATCGCCTCCTGACCGCGAGCGGCAGCGCATCGCCCAAGCTCGCGCAGCTGTTCTGGGAAGCGGGCCCGCTGCGCATGCGCCAGAGTTTCGAGCAGTTCCTGCGAGAAGGAAGTCGAAGCGGGGCAGCTCGAAATACCCGACATCCCGCGCGCCGCGTCGCAGTTCTTTTCGTTGCTCAAGGGCGAGATGCACGCGCGGCTTCTGTGTGGCTGCACGCAATCGATCAGCGTCGCAGGACATAGACGATCACGTTCAAGCGACGGTGGATCTCTTCCTGCGCGCTTGCGCGCCGCGACGCAACTGATCGGGATTTTCTCGGATTCTCGCGCGCGCCGGCTTTGGCGCCGTCTTGGGCGGGCTCAGTCGAGCCGTTCGGATCCGTTGAGCCAATCGCGCAGAACCGCGGCATCCGCGGGCGCGATATCGATGAAGCGGAAACCGACCCAGTGCTGGCCAGGCACGTTCGCTTCCTCGCTCCATTGCTCGTGCACGCCGACTTCGATCGGATGCAATCGCCCGTGTTCGTCGGGCAGATGGAACAGGAGTTGATAGAGCGCGTCGTCGACGACCGGTCGGTTCGCGACCAGCATCATGCCCTCGGCGGAGATATTGCCAAGACGGCCGACGACATCGCCGGTCAGCGTATTGGTGACCTGGATGATGACGCCGGGCGGTTTGCGCGGTGAGCGGCGATGTTCGATCACGGCGTCGCTCCCGGTGCCAAAGACGGGATTCGGGATGACGGGATTCGGGATACGACGAGACGGGCCTCGTTCTGGTCCGCTCCGACGTCTTCCGAATCCCGAATCCCGAATCCCGTCTTTTCCTTCACGCCGGCGCTCCCTGCGTTTCGCCGCCGCTGAACTGCTTCAGCGTGCCGACGATCGCCTTCCACGCGCGATCGATCAGGGATTCCTGCTGCTCGGTCCAGATTTTTGCCTGCTTGCGTGCGATGTCGCGCGCGAGCTGCTCGAGTGTTTTCTCGTCGGTGCGCGCGCCGCGCTGATTGACGAAGAGGCAACGACCGGTGAGCGTCGAAAACCAGGCCAGCTTGCGCCGCACGGTCGCGCCCTGCTGGTTGGTCGTGAACTCGAACCAGGTGCCGAACGGCAACGAGCGGATGCGTTCCAGAATCTGCGCTTCTTCCGGTGTCAGGTTGGCGCGTCGTGCGCACCGCGGGTTTCGACGGGTTCGGCTTGCTCGCCGCCGAGCCGCGCGCGCGATTTCAGCTTCATCGCGAGCGCGGTCGCGCTCGGAGCGTCGTCGGCGATGGGCTGCCGCATCGTTGGCCGCTGGACCTTTGACCGCATCGTTCGCGGCCTTGCCCTTGTCGGCATCGTTGGCAGCAACCTTGCCGGCCGGGAACAGGCGGCCGAGCACGGCGCGCACATCGTCGGTGTGCAGACCGACCTGGCTCGAGACCGACGTCGAGCTCCTGCTGCAGCATGCGATCGGCCGGCGTATCCGCCGTCGGCTCGCGCCGCAGCAGCTGATCGGCGACGGCCAGGCGCCGATGGAATGCGCTCGAATCCTCGCCCTGGCGCAGGATGGTCAGCGCCAGCGCATCGGTCCATGCCTGTTCGAGCAGGGCGCGCACCAGCGGCGTCGGATTGCCGCGCTTGAGCAGCCGCTCGATCGCAGTGCGCGCGGTGTCGCGCGCCATGTCGAGCTTTTCGCGCCCCTTGGCCGCATCGACGTGCCGCCGCTCGGCCACTTCCGCGCGCTTGGCGAGCAATTGCATGTGTGAGCCGAGATCGGTCAGCAGCGAGCGGAACAAGGTGACGTCGCCGTTGAACTCGGAGCTCACCTTGTCGACGACGACCTGCATTTTCTCGGCGAGGCTCGGATCGGCGTCCTCGTCGTCCATCCAGCGCGAGCCGGTTTCGGCGATCGTGTTGAGCAACATCCGCGCCGGATGCTCGCGCTGCGTGAAGAAGGTCTTGTCGCTGAGCGCGACACGCAGCACCGGCACTTGCAACCGCGTCAGCAGCGACTGCGCGCTGCTTTCGACCTTCACGCTCTTGTTGATGTAGTCGAACAGCATGCCGACGAGATCGACGGTGTCGGAATCCTCTTCGGCGAGTACCGCGGCGCGGCCCTGCGGGCTCATCTGCTTGAGCTGCATCAGCATGTCGTGACGCAGCGCCGCCGCATCGCGCGGCTTACCGCCGCGCGGCAGCCCGGAATCCGGTTTCGTCTGCAGCGAGCCGAGCACCGATTGCAGATCGTCGCGAGTGACGAGGTATCCGTTTTCCGCAAACGGCACGCTGCCGCCCGCCGCGTGGCGGCGACCGGACAGCAGCATGCGCAGCGTGCTGAAAAGCTCGGAATCGAACTGTCCCGCGTCGGGCTGCGCAGAGGGAGGCGGTTGCCTTGCCGCCGCCGATGCAGACGCCGCTGCTTCTTCGGCGGCCTTCGCGGCATCGTCGGTCGGTGCGTCCGCGGCGGCGGCTGCGCCGGCCGGCGTGCCGTGCGCACGCACATTCGGCGATTGAAGATGAGCAAGGATGCGTTGCTTGGCGAGGTAGCCGTTGACGACGTCGTAGAACTCGCCGATCGGCAGCATCGCCACACGATCGAAGAGTCGATAGGACAGCACGCGATATTCGACGCCGAGATCGAGACAATGCGTGGCATGTCGCAGCGCGCGCGCAAGCTGCGCCGGGCCGAGCGGAACGACTTCGGGATCCCATGCGGGACTCCCGGCGAGCACGCCGAAGCGATGCGACAGTGCGTATAGCGCCTGGCTGTGCCGAATCTCTGATTTGCTGACGATTTCCTGCAGCGCGAGATCTTCCTCGAGCACTTCGGAATCGATCAGCTCCAGCGTGGCGTTCTGCGCAGACGCGCGTTTGGCGTCCGAGGGTTTTCCGGCCGTCGCATTGATATGTGCGAGCGTCGATTCGATGTGCAGCAGGAAGCGCGGCGCAATATCGGCGCGGCCGCGCTTGATTTCGCGCAACGCTTCGAAGCGTGCGTGTTGCTGGTCGTTGCTGCGGGAACGTTCGGCGAGCTTGAAGAGCTCCTGCTCGAACTCATCCAGCGTGCGCGAGATCGCGTGTTCGAACTGGTTCGCGGCGCGTTCGAGCAGGCCTTCGAGAAGCGAGCGCACGCGCGAAGGGAGGTCCTGTCGCTGTTTGAGCGACTTCATGACCTCCTCTCCACTGCGAGCACCTGCCGCTGCGGACCGCTGACTCATGACGCCTGCGCCGGCCTCCCCCAAAGCTGCAAAAAAGCGATCCGCGTCGGCGCGCATGCCGGTCGCGCGCTCGAGTTCGTCGGCCTCCCCCTTCTTCCCCGCCAACGCGGCCAGCCGCGAAAAAGCAGGTGCGGGGCCATTCTGGCACGTCCATAGGGTCGCGAACAGCAGCCAAGCCGCCGCGCCGTCCGCGTATCCATGCGATTTTCATACCGCTGCCGAATCGACGTCGCCGCGGTGAAACGCCGGTATTTTGCGGCCGACACGCGCCGGTCGGGCCGGCGCGTGTCGCATTCGGACGTTCTCAGTGCGCGCCGGGCTGCCAGACGACTTCGAGGAAGGCCGAACGCCCCGGCGTGTTGTAACCGCGCACGAGCGCATAGTCGCGGTCGAAAAGATTCTCGAGGCGGCCCGTAAAACTCCAGTCGTAGTTGAGCGCGTACGTCGCGCGCAGATTGAGGATCGCGTAGCCCGGCAGCACGGATCCCGCGATGTCGGCGGCGCGATCGGCGCTCATGACTTCCGCGCCGGCGCGCAGGTGCTCGCCGAATCGGCGGTCCACGACCGCAGTGAACTTGTTCTTCGGACGGCGCAGGAGTTGCTGGTCGGTCGTCGCATCGCGCGCGTCGTCGAAGGTGTAGGCCGCGTGCCAGCAGCCACGGACCGGCTTCGAGATCGTATGCAAGCTCGGCGCCGTCGATGCTGGTGCGCGCGAGATTTTCCGCGCGGAAATCGGGGCCGGTGAAACTGATGAGGTCACGCACGCGCGTCGAATAGAGATTCGCATGCCAGCGTTGTCCGCTGGCCGGCGTCAACTCGATGCCGAGCTCCGTGCTGTGCGAGTGTTCCGGATCAAGCGCGGGATTGCCGGCGAATTGGCCGCCGTAGCCGGGCGAGAACTGCTCGTTGAGTGTCGGGCTGCGAAAACCCTCGCCGTAGCTTGCGTAGATGCGCGCGAAATCGCCGGCTCGCCAGCCGAGTGCAGCCGATCCGGTCGTCGCACCGCCGAATTCGCTGTTGTCGTCGTGACGAAGCGAGAGCTCGCTGTCGAACGCGCCGAAGCCGGCTTGCCAGCCGGCGAAGATCGCGCGGTCGTCGCGGCTGTCGTCGTACAAAGGCACGCCGGCGAACGTATCACGCGTCTCGCCGCGTTCGTGGATCAGGTCGATGCCCGCGATCAGCCGCTGCGTGTCGCTCAGCTTGAAATCGTTCTGCCAGAGCAGGCTGTCGCGGCGCGTGAGATACAGCGTGTAGAACGTCGGCGTATTCAGATCCTCGCGCGCATTGCCGATCGAAAGGCGATGGCTCCAGTTCGAGCCGAGATCGCCTTCGAGATTGACGCCCGCGTCCTGCTCGATCACGTTCGAGCTGCCTTGATCGAACGCGACATCGCCCTGGCTGCGATACAGCGCAGCGGACAGCAACTGGTTGCCGAGCGTGTGCGCCGCACGCGCGCGCGAGGTTCGTGTTGCGAAATCCGTCGTCGTCCGGGTTGTACGTGCAATAGGGATCGTTCGGCCCGTTGCAGATGCCCGGATTCGTCGCCGAAAAACCGCCGACGTGGCGCGCGCCGACCTGCACGCTGTAGCCGTCGACGCCGTTCCAGTGACCGATGCCGGCGCTGCCGTCCGCGTCGCGATAGGTGCCGTAGCCGAGCGCGACGCGCGGACCGTCGAGCTTGCGCGTGAAGATCTGGATCACGCCGCCGATCGCGTCGGAGCCCCAGTAGCTCGCGCGCGGTCCGCGCACGATCTCGATGCGCTCGACCGCGTCGAGCGGCAGCCATTCGAATGCGAACGCGCCGGTGTTCGTCCGACGACGCGCGCACGCCGTCGATCAGCACGAGCACGTGATTGCTGTTGGTGCCGCGCAGGAACAACGAGGTCTGCTGGCCCGGCACCGCCGGTGCGGTAGAGATCGACGCCGGCCTGGAGGCGCAGCAAGTCGAGCACATCGCGCGCGCCGCTCGCGTCGATGTCGGCGCGCGTGATCACGCTGACGTCGGCCAGCGTCGCATCGACGGTTTCGGCGACGCGCGAAGCGGTCACCTGGACGGTCGGCTGCGTTTGCGATCTCATCGGCGCGCGCCGACAGCGCCGTCGAAGCGACGGCGACAGAGAAACACGAGAGATCGAACGCAACATGGAGGACCTCCGATCGCACACCCGCGTAAGCCAGACGATGGCGTCGGAGATCGCGAACGGCAGAGGTGCGGCGGACGCCTCGTGCCCGCCCGCTGCCCGCCGCAGCGCCTGGAGCCATTGCGCCGGCATGCGCATCGATCACGTCTTCGGCGCGATGCGCAGCACGGCATTGACAGCGAAACCACAGGCCGGTCTCCGGGCTTGCAGGGATGCGCGAGTGAAGACAATCCGTGATCGGCCGGATCGCCTTCCCGCGTCGTGCAGTGGCGTAGAGATCCGGTTTTGCCTGCTCACCGTTGCGGGGGCAGCGCCGGAATTGAGAAGTCGAAGCATTCTCGTCACCGGCTTCCCGTTTCACCCGATCCGCCGAATGGCGGCGCAGGGCACCTGTGGCGGCGCGGAGTGTAGGGGTGGGCGGCCGTGCGCGGCAAGCGCGTCGATCCGGACGCGCTCAATCGCTGTCGGTGCCGGTGCGCACCGCGACGAGCTCGCCGTCGTCGCCGACTTCGATGGCGATCTCGATCGGGCGGCAGCAGACGGCGCAATCCTCGACGTATTGCTGCGATCCCGCAGAGAGGTCGATCTGCGTGGAGAAGCTTTCGCCGCAATACGGACAATCGATCGTGATCTGCTCGAGCATCGCCGTTCACTCCGGAAGGAACAGCGCGATCAGGTCGTTGAGAAAGCGGCGGCCCGTTTCGGTCGGGCGCAATCGCGCTGTCGTCCGCTTCGAGCCAGCTCGCGCTCGCGCGCATCGCGAGCGGGCCTGGCGATGTCGCTTCGCGCAGAGGCCGGTGCCGCGCTCGAACGCGTCGATCGTCACGCCTTCGTTGAGGCGCAGCGCATTCAACATGAACTCGAACGGCAGCTGCGTCGTCGCGACCGCATCGAACGTGCCGAACGCTTCGGCACGCGCAGCGCGTTCGAGATAGCTGCGCGGCAGCTTGACCTTCGCGCTGCGCATGACGCGGCTCTGTCGCCGCATCGGTGATCTTGCCGTGCGCGCCGGCGCCGATGCCGAGGTAGTCGCCGAACGCCCAGTAATTGAGGTTATGCGCGCAGCGCCGGCCGTCGCGCGCGTACGCCGACACTTCGTATTGCGCGTAGCCGGCCGCGGCGAGCGTTCGCTGACACGCCTCCTGCATGTCCCACGCGGCGTCCATGTCCGGCAGCGGCGGCGGTTTCGCGGCGAACAGCGTGTTCGGCTCGAGCGTCAGCTGGTAGTGCGAAATATGCGCGGGCTCGAATGTCGACCGCGCGTTCCATGTCCGACGAGCGCGCCGTCGAGCGTCTGCTCCGGCAACGCGTACATGAGATCGAGGTTGATGTTGTCGAAGCCGGCATCCTGCGCCGACTTGATCGCACGCTCCGCCTCGGCCGGCCGAATGGATGCGGCCGAGACGCCGCAGCTTGTCGTCGTCGAAACTCTGCACGCCGAAGCTGATGCGCGTGACGCCGGCGCGCAGGTATTCGTCGAAGCGGCCGTGCTCGACCGTGCCCGGATTCGTTTCCATCGTGATCTCGAGCGCGTCGCGGAGCGCGAGCCGCTGCGCGACGCCGTCGATGATGCGTGCGATCGTCATCCGGCGCGAAAAGGCTCGGCGTGCCGCCGCCGAAGAAAACGCTGACGATCTCGCGCGCCGCGAGCGCATCGCCAAAGCGGCGCAGGTCGCGCATCGAGATCGGCCATGCAGCGCCTCGATGTACGCGTCGATCGGCAACGCGCCTTCGCGCGCGTGCGAATTGAAATCGCAATACGGACATTTCTTCACGCACCACGGAATGTGGACGTAAAGCGAGAGCGGCGGAGCGGTCAGAGCCATGATGTCGATTCTAGGCGCGCGCGACCGCGCACGCTGGCAGGAGTGGTCCGCGTCGGATCAGAGCAAAGCCAGCAGCTCGCGCAGGCGCGCCAGCGCCTGGCCGCGATGGCTGATGCGATTCTTGAGCGCCGCGTCGAGCTCGCCGGCGCCCTGGCTCAAGCATCGGGATCGAAGAACACCGGGTCGTAGCCGAAGCCCGTTGTCGCCGCGCGGCGCGTGCGAGGATGCGTCCGTACCAGCGGCCTTCGGCGATCAGCGGCGCGGGATCGTCGGCGGCGCGCAGCAACACGATCGTGCAATGGAAATGCGCGCCGCGCTGCGCATCGTCGAAGCCTTCGAGCGCGCCGAGCAGCTTGGCGATGTTCGCCGCCGCATCGCCGTGCCCGCCGGCGTAGCGGGCCGAATGAAGGCCCGGCGCGCCGCCGAGCGCATCGACGCAGATGCCGGAATCGTCGCCGAGCGCCGGCAAGCCGCGACGCGCGCGACCGCATGGCGCGCCTTGATCAGCGCGTTCTCGACGAACGTCGTGCCGGTCTCTTCGGCGTCGTCGATGCCGAGTTCGGACTGCGCGATCAGCTCGATGCCGGTGTCCGCGAGCATCTCGCGGATCTCGGCGAGCTTGCCGCGGTTGCTGCTCGCGACAACGATGCGGCGCAACGAAGGCTGCAAGCCGGCCATCAGGCGCTGGCCAGCGCCTCGCGCTGCATCGCGCAGAGTTCGGCGACGCCTTTGGTCGCGAGCCCGAGCAGTGCATCGAGCTCGTCGCGGCGGAACGCGTGGCCTTCGGCCGTGCCCTGCAGCTCGATGAAGCCGCCGCCGTCGTTCATGACGACGTTCATGTCGGTGTCGCAGCCCGAGTCCTCGGCGTAGTCGAGATCGAGCACCGGCGTGCCCTGAAAGATGCCGACCGAAACCGCGGCGACCGCGCCGAAGACCGGATCGCGCTTGAGCGCGTTGCGCGCTTTCAGCCAGCGCATCGCGTCGACCAGCGCGACATAAGCGCCGGTGATCGCGGCCGTGCGCGTGCCGCCGTCGGCCTGCAGCACGTCGCAGTCGAGCGTGATCGTGCGCTCGCCGAGCGCGCTGCGGTCGATGCACGCGCGCAGGCTGCGGCCGATCAGGCGCTGGATTTCCATCGTGCGCCCGCCCTGGCCGCCGCGCGCCGCTTCGCGCTGCGTGCGCTCGCCGGTCGCGCGCGGCAGCATGCCGTATTCGGCGGTGACCCAGCCTTCGCCCTTGCCGCGCAGGAACGCCGGCACTTTTTCCTCGACGCTGGCCGTGCACAGCACGCGCGTATCGCCGAACGAGATCAGCACCGAGCCTTCCGCGTGGCGCGTATAGCCGCGCTGGATCGTGATCGGACGCAATTGGTCGGCGGCACGGCCGGAAGGGCGCGCAAGGCTCATGCAGGAAAGAGGTTTCGGCGAATAGGGCGCGGAGTTTACCATTGCGACTCGACCAGGCCTTCACGAGGGCAGACCAATGCTCCGCAGCATGACCGCCTTCGCCAGCGCCGAATCCGACGTCGCGCAGGGCTCGCTCTCGATCGAGATCCGCTCGGTCAACCATCGCTATCTCGAGCTCGGCCTGCGCCTGCCGGAGGAATTGCGCAGTCTGGAGCCGCAGGTGCGCGAGCGCGTCGCGTCGCGAGCTTTCGCGCGGCAAGGTCGATCTCGGCATGCGCTACAAGACGGCCGCCGCCGACGGCGTCGGCGATCGCGCTCGACGATGCGCTGATCGCGCGGCTCGCCGAGACGGCGCAGTCGCTCGCCGCGCGCTTTCCGCAGCTCAACGTCGATTTCGTTTCGCTGCTCGGCTGGCCCGGCGTGATTCTCGAACGCGAAGCGGATCAGGAATCGCTGCGAACGTCGGCGCTCGCGGTGCTCGACGAGGCGCTCGGCCAGATGGTCGCCGCGCGCGAGCGCGAAGGCGCGCGCCTCGGAGGTTTTCTGCGCGAGCGACTCGATGCGATCGAAGCGATCGTCGCCGACGTGCGCCGGCACCTGCCCGAAGTGCGCACCGCACTGCGCGCGCGTTTCGACGCGCGTCTCGCCGAGCTGAAGCAGCCGATGGAACCCGGCCGCATGGAGCAGGAGATCGTGTTGCAGTTGCAACGCATCGACGTCGACGAAGAACTCGATCGCCTCACCGCGCACATCGCCGAAGCGCGACGCACGCTCGGACTCAAGGAAGCCGTCGGGCGCCGCCTCGATTTTCTGATGCAGGAATTCAACCGCGAGGCGAACACGCTGGGATCGAAAGCCGCCGATCCGCGCACGACGAACGCCGCGGTCGAGCTCAAGGTGTTGATCGAGCAGATGCGCGAGCAGGTGCAGAATCTGGAGTAGGGTTCGACGCACTCCAGCCGACTGCGAAAGCGCTACTTGCAACTTACGCGCTCCTCGCGGCATCGAACATCGGCACGCGCTACTTTCTCATCGCGTGCCGTTTGCTTTTTCGTATTCGGCGAGTTTCGCGTGCAGGAACGTCGCGGAATCGATCGTACGGCCGTCGTGGAATCTGATCTCGTACTTTGTCCCGGACATCGACGAGCGGGTCGCGCAGTAGGTGATGAAGTCTTCAGCCGTCTTGACACGATCGCCCGCGTAGCGGAGCTTCAGACGCAGATGTTCGGCAGCATGTTCGGCGTCGTACGACGCTCCGTTCCGGATGAAGGTTGCATCTTTGAGGTTGGCAATGGATGCGACAAGATAGGCGATCTTCTCTTGCTCGACATCCGGCTGTCCCCAGGCGGGCGTTGCGAGGCAGATGAGGAAAATCAAGGTCGCAGCTATCTTGTTCAACAATCATCTCCGCGGCCGGTGAAGGCCCCAAGGTTATTGAATGCGCACGCGCTCGGGTTGGAAGCCAACGCGGCTTAAAGCAGCTCCTCGATCGGAAGGAGCGTGAGAAGCCCAACTTCCAGCCGGCGTTGCATGGTGGCGTCGGGGTCGTGATCATAGGTCACCGATTTGCCGCCGTCGCTGCCCTGCCATTGCATCGTGCCTCGTGAACTGCCTGCCGGCGCAACCAACGTCACATGATAGGCGTTTGCTGGCAACGTAGCCGTGTCGACGAACGTCTTCACGGCAACCGCTGTTCTTTACTTGTTTTTGCAACGACTACGCGCGAACGGTAGCCAACTTCCATCAGCGCTGAACACGCTTCGACGTCAGGGAGCGACAGCGCGCTATCGATTTCCGTCCGGCACGATGGCTTGTTCCACGCGCCTCGTTGCCGAAAAAAGACCGGCGGCTAAGTCAGCCACCGGTTTTGCACTTGCTGCCGCGGAACGCCGCTTGATGCAAGGAAAGGTCAGCCGCTCAGCGATGATCGTGATCGCGATTGCCGTCATCGTGCTCAACGCCGTCATCGTGCTCAACGCCGTGCTTGTAATGCTTTACGACCCACTCGTTGCGCTCGTACGGACGTTCCGTATCGAGATCGATATCCACGCCGCCTGTCGTGATGTACCTGCGGCTGGACTGTGGCAGCTCCATGCCCGATCGCCACTCGTTGCCTTCCTGCCAGTAGTAGGTCTTGCTCTCTGGCGCAAAGTAGATGTCGTGATCGCCATAGTAGACGTAGCGATGATGACCCTTTTGGACCGTAGTAACAGTAGTGGTCTCGGTCGTCTGCTGGGCCATAGCCGGCAAGGCCGCCGCAAAACCGATCGCTAGTACTGTCAATGTGATGAAGCCGTGGCGCATGTTCATGGATTCTCCGTGTGCATCGGAAAACGTTACGCGCCGTCAAGATAGACGTGCTCGTGGTTCCCGCCCGCGAGACTACGGTCACCGGATGAACCCACCTGATCTATGGGCTTTAAGCCGACAGGCGGCATTCATTCCCAAGCCGCAGAGCGGTAACGCAGCTGTGCCGGTGCCTGTGCACCTATGGCGACCTGCTCATTCCCTTGGATCACGCGACACTTGTCGATGCATCCGTGGGTGGCGGACTCGGGCATCGCGCTCGCCGTCGCGGCACAAGCACGCCGGGCGGCGGTTTCCGAACGAGGTTTCTGCTAACTTTGCGCGAATCGGTGAGATGTCATGACGATCGACAATCCGTCTCAACAGGCAAGGCCTGCCGGCCGAGGCCCCGGCGATAGCGGCTCGCGATGAGAGGCACGCTCTACATCGTCGCGGCACCTTCCGGCTCGGGCAAGACGAGCCTGGTCAACGCGCTGCTCGAACGCGAGCCGGGGATCCGTCTTTCGGTGTCGTACACGTCGCGCCTGCCGCGGCCCGGCGAAGTCGACGGCAAGCACTATCACTTCGTTTCGCGCGAGATCTTCGAGCGCATGGTGATGGCCGGCGCGTTCTACGAGCACGCGAATGTGCACGGCGATCTCAAGGGCACCGCGCGCAGCGCCGTCGAGCCGCTGCTCGCCGAAGGCGGCGACGTGTTGCTCGAGATCGACTGGCAAGGCGCGCGTCAGGTGCGAAAGGCGCAGCCGGATTGTGTCAGCGTGTTCATCCTGCCGCCGTCGCGCGAAGAGCTCGAACGCCGCCTGCGCACGCGCGCGGCGGACAACGCGGCGACGATCGCGCGCCGTCTCGCCGATTCGCGCGAGGAAATCGCGCACGCCGGCGATTTCGACTACATCATCGTCAACGATCAATTCGCCGATGCGCTCGCTGATCTGCGCGCGATCGTCACCACGCGCCGCCTGCGCCGCGAAGCGCAAATGATGCGGCATGCGGCCTTGATCGGGGATCTGCTGAAACCCGCATGAACCGTCCCGTCCGGCGCTGGCACCCGCGCCAGCGCTTCGGCTAAGGTAGGCCGCCGCGCATTCAGCGGTCAGGATCGGAACGAACCCGCGTGATCGAAACTCCCAAAGCCGCCGGCCCGGCCATGATCGAAGTGCGCGGCCTGCGCACCGCGCTCGGCGGCAAGGTCATCTTCGACGGCATCGATCTCGATATCGCGCGCGGCAAGATCACCGCGATCATGGGACCGAGCGGCACCGGCAAGACGACCTTGCTGCGTCATATCACCGGCCAGCTTTTGCCCGACGCCGGCGAGATCCGCGTCGATGGCCGCAACGTGCCGACGCTGTCGCGCAACGAGCTGTTTGACCTCCGCGAAAAGATCGGTTTCCTGTTCCAGAATTCCGCGCTGCTGACCGACTTCAGCGTGTTCGAGAACATCGCGTTCCCGCTGCGTCAGCACTTGAACCTGCCGGAAGATCTGGTGCGCAATATCGTGCTGACCAAGCTGCAGGCGGTCGGTCTGCGCGGCGCCGCGGAGTTGATGCCGAGCGAATTATCCGGCGGCATGGCGCGGCGCGTCGCGCTGGCGCGCGCGATCGTGCGCGATCCGATGCTGATTCTTTACGACGAGCCGTTCGTCGGCCTCGATCCGATCGCGCTCAACCAGGTGCTGCGCTTGATCCGCACGCTCAACGACACGCTCGGCATCACCAGCATTCTCGTCGCACATGAATTCGCCGCGGTCTCGCGCGTCGTCGATCACGTGTACCTGATCGCCGGCGGCAAGATCGCCGCGCAAGGAACGCCCGCCGAGCTTGCGCGCGGCGATTCGCCGTGGACCAAGCAGTTCTTCGGCGGCGAAGCGGACGGCCCGGTGCCGTTCCATTATCCGGCGCGCGATTACGCGCTCGATCTCGGCTTCCCGGCATCTTCGTCATGAGCAGCGTGCAGAAACCGCAAAACGCGCCGCGCACCCAACCGTCGATGCTCGGCGATGCGCTCGCGCAGGTCGGCGCGTGCGGTCTGTTCCTGATCGCGATCCTGGCGGCGATTCCGAAAAGTCTTCGTCATTTCAAGGAGACGATCCGCCAGATCTGGTTCGTCGGTGCGATGAGTCTCGTCATCATCATGACCTGCGGGCTTGTTCGTCGGCATGGTGCTCGGGCTGCAGCTTTATTACGTGCTGTCGATCTTCGGCGGCACCGCGGCGCTCGGCACGGTCGTTTCGCTGTCGCTGTATCGCGAGCTCGGTCCGGTCGTGACGGCGCTCCTGTTTGCCGGCCGCGCCGGCACTTCGGTCACCGCCGAGATCGGCCTGATGCGCGCGACCGACCAGCTCGCCGCGATGGAGATGATGGCGGTCGATCCGATGGCCTATGTCGCCGCGCCGCGCTTTATCGCCGGCGTCGTCGCGATGCCGGTGCTGGCGTGCGTCTTCAATGCGCTCGGCATCTTCGGTGCGCATCTCGTCGGCGTGACCTGGCTCGGTCTCGACAACGGCACGTTCTGGTCGAACATGACCTCGAGCGTGGATGTCTGGAAGGACGTGGTCAACGGTGTCTGGAAAAGCTGTGCGTTCGGCGCGGTCGTGGCGTTGATCGCCGTGTTCCAGGGCTACACGACGCCGCCGACCAGCGAAGGCGTGGCCTACGCGACGACGCGAACGGTCGTGTTCTCGTCGATCGTCGTGCTCGCGCTCGATTTCGTGATGACTGCATTCCTGATGTGAGGGCGAGACCGTGACACAACGACGTTCCTACCAGATCGGTACCGGCCTCTTCATCGTGCTTGGTTTCGCGGCGCTCGCTTATCTCGCGACGCAGACGACATCCATCGCCAATTTCCAGCAGGGCCCGAGCTATACGCTGAAGGCGCATTTCAACAACGTCGGCCAGCTCAAGCTGCGCGCGCCGGTCAAGATCGCCGGCGTGCGCATCGGATCGGTGAAGGCGATCGATCTTGATCCGACCAAACTCGATGCGAACGTGCTGCTGTCGGTCGATCAGCGCTACAAGGACCTGCCGGACGATTCCGCGGCCGCGATATTCACCAGTGGTTTATTGGGTGACCAGTACGTTTCGATCCAGCCCGGCGGCTCGCCGCAGGCATTCAAGGACGGCGATGAATTCGTGCTGACGCAGTCGTCGATCCAGCTCGAGGACCTGATCGGCAAGTTCCTGGTCAGCGGCGGGCCGCAGAAACCCGCCGACGCGCAGGATGCCAACGCGCCCAAACAGGACAACGGGCCGAAACCCGGACACCAAGCACTAGGAGCGTTTTCATGTTGCGCATTTTCGGTTTCGCGTTCGCCCTCGCCATCGGCTTCGCGGCGAGCATCGACGCACGCGCGGACGTCACGCCCGATCAGGTCGTGCAGGGCATCGCGGACGATCTCGGCAAGGCGGTCGAAGGCCATCAGGCCGAGCTCAAGAACGATCGCGAAAAGCTCATCAAGCTGATCGACGGCATTCTGCTGCCGCATTTCGACATCGACTACGCGTCGATCCTCGTGCTCGGCCAGTCCGCGCGCACCTCGACGCCCGAGCAGCGCGCGCGCTTCGCCAAGGCGTTCTACAACTCGATCGCGCATCGGTACGCGGAAGGTTTGCTCAACTACACGCGCGGCCGCGTGCGCGTGCTTCCGTCCAAGGGCGATCTCAACGACAAGCGCACGATCGTGCGCACCGAAGTCGTGCTCGACGACGGCAAGACGCTGCCGGTCGACTACGCGTTCCGCAAGACCCAGGACGGCGCTGGAAAGCCTACGACGTGATCATCGAAGGCATTTCCTACATCACCAACTACCGCAACCAGGTCGGCGCCGAGATCGCCAAGTCGAGCCTCGACGCACTGATCACCCGCCTCGAAACGCAGGGCGAGAAGACGCTGGAGACGATGGAGCAAGAACAGAAGGGCGGCAAGTGAGCGCGAGCTCGAATGCGAACACTACCTGGCGCATTGAGCGCGTCGATGCGCAAAACGTGCGCGTGAACGGCGAGATCGGGTTCGCCAATGCGAGCGAAGGCGTGGCGCGTACGAATGAAGTGATCGGCGGCGATTCGGATCTGACGGTCGATCTCCACGGTTTGACGCGCCCGGACAGCGCGACGCTGGGCGTGCTGCTGATCTGGGCCGCCGCCGCGGCGTTCCGTCGCGTGCGGCTGCGTTTCACCAATGCGCCGGCGGGTTTGAAGGCACTGGCGCATCTTTGCGACGCGGAACCATTGCTGGGTTTCGCCCGAACAGGCGGATAGCGCAAGGCGCGCGCTCGATGCGCGCGCCTCACTCGCGAAGCATGCCTCACTCGCGCTGCGGCGGGTGTTTCTTCTCGTACTGATGCTGCTCGTCGAGTAGCTTGTCGATGTCTTCGTCGTTCGCGCCCTGCATCTGCTCGATGACATCGGCCGGCGGCTGGCCGTCGTAGATTTCGTAGAGTCGGCGCTGCCGGTACGCGTCGCGGTAGAACACGTATGGGTCGAAGACGCCTTCGAGCAGACCTTCTGCGTCGACGCCACGCGCGCGCAGCGTGACGAGATAGAAGACGTTCGGCAGGTACTCGAGGTTGTACTCGAAGTCGTGTTCGTTGGCGTACCAGCTCAAGGGATCGAAATACCGATCGACCGGCAGGCGCCAGAAATCACGCACCGAGGTCGACCCAACGAGCGGCAGCACGACATACGGACCATCCGGCACGCCCCATTTCGCCAGCGTCACGCCGAAATCGGTTTCGTCGAGCGGCAGCTCCATTTCGCTCGCCGGATCGAACAGGCCAGCGAAGCCGAGCGTGGTGTTCACGACGAAGCGTCCGGTGTTGCGAGCGGCACGCAGCGGATCGCCCTGCAGCACGTTGTTGGCGATCGTGATCGGCATCTTCACGTTCGAATAGAAATTGCTGACCACGCGTCGCACGTCGGACGACGTGACTTTGCGATAGCCGACCGCGACCGGGCGGATCACCGCGCGGTCGGCGACGTCGTTGAACGCGTACATCTTGCGGTTGAAACCTTCCCACGGATCGTCGCTGCGCGGATTGGCGACCGCGCAACCGGCAAGCGCGAGCACCATCAAGGCAGGCACAAACAGTCCGTGCAGGCCTGCTCTCAGGCCATTTCGTAAGTCGATCGGTCGCATTGGCAGTGTTCGAAGGCGGCGCGCCGCGCGTTCGTCCTTGTCAGTATGGTGCGTCCCCGCAAGGCAAGGCTACGCGAAAAGCCATGGCCATAACATAAATGAAATTTGAATGGCGATTCATCGCCTTCGGCGCTCGCGCCGCCCTCCGCGGATCGGCCGAGCGAGCCGATTCTCGGCTTGTTTGCACTGCACAATTGCGAAGGGCTACAATGACCCAATATCTAACGTCATGAATTGACTTCGATTTTGGTTGGAGACACGTAGAAATGGCACGTATTACCGTTGAAGATTGCCTCGAGGTGGTGAACAACCGCTTCGAGCTCGTCCTGATGGCGACCAAGCGGGCGCGTCAGGTCGCCAAGGGCGCTCAGGCCGCCGTTGTCAGCGACAACGACAAGCCGACCGTCATTGCACTCCGCGAGATCGCCGAGCGCAAGGTTGATCAGGCGATGATCGACGAGATCGACAAGCAGGAAAAGGAAAAGAAGGAGCGCGAAGCACTCGAATGGGCCGCCGCCGAAGTCGACGACGACCTGTCCAAGGGCGGCGACGACTTGTGATGATGCGACACCGCCAGCTCTGTACGGCGGCCTCGCGCGGAGCGGCCTGACCGGCCGCGGCAGCGAGGCGGCTATGAGCGCGGCCCTGACCGCCCGAGCTGCATCGGCCAATCCGCCGCCCGCCGACGTGCGCGGGCTCGAGCAACGCCTTTCCGCTTATCTGTCGCCCGAACAGGTCGCGCGCGTGCGCCGCGCGTATGAAGTCGGCGCGCTCGCCCACGAAGGGCAGACGCGCAAGAGCGGCGAGCCGTACATCACTCATCCGGTCGCCGTCGCCGGCATCCTCGCCGAGCTTGGCATGGACGCCGAGACGATCATCGCGGCGATCCTGCACGACACGCTCGAAGACACCAAGCTCACCTCCGAGCAGATCACCGCCGAATTCGGCGCGACGGTGACCGAGCTCGTCGACGGCGTCACCAAGCTCGACAAGGTGCGCTTCCAGAGTCGCCAGGAAGCCGCCGCCGAAAGCTTCCGCAAGATGCTGCTGGCGATGGCGCGCGATCTGCGCGTGATCCTGATCAAGCTCTCCGATCGCCTGCACAACATGCGCACGCTCGGCGCGGTCGATGCCGAATCGCGCCGCCGCATCGCCAGCGAAACGCTCGACATCTACGCGCCGATCGCGCAGCGGCTCGGCATGAACCGCTTCAAGTCCGAATTGCAGGACCTGGGCTTCCGTGCGCTGTATCCGGATCGTCATCGCGTCATCGCCGCGCGCATTCGCGCGGCACTCGGCAACCGTCGCGAAGCGATGGCGCGCATCGAGCACGCACTCGACGCGCGACTCGGCAGCGAAGGCATCTCGCATCGCGTGGTCAGCCGCATCAAGTCGCCCTACAGCATCTATTCGAAGATGAGGAGCGAACACAAATCGTTCGCGCAGATGATGGATGTGTACGGTTTTCGCGTCATCGTCGACAGCGTCGCGCATTGCTACCAGGCGCTCGGCGCGGTGCACGCGCTGTACAAACCGCTCGAAGGACGCTTCAAGGATTTCATCGCGATTCCGAAGGCCAACGGCTATCAATCGCTGCACACCGTGCTGTTCGGACCGTTCGGCGCGCCGATCGAGATCCAGATCCGCACCGAAGAGATGGACGCGGTCGCCGAACGCGGTGTCGCCGCGCACTGGGTCTACAAGACCGACGCGTCGCCGGCCAACAGCGCGCAAAGTCGCGCGCGCGAATGGGTTTCGGGCCTGGTCGATCGCGAGACGCAGACGCCGTCGTCGCTCGAGTTCATCGAGAACGTCAAGGTCGATCTGTTCCCGGACGAGGTTTACCTGTTCACGCCGCGCGGCGAAATTCTTGCGCTGCCGCGCAACGCGACCGCGCTCGATTTCGCGTATTTCGTCCACACCGACGTCGGCAACCACGCGGTCGCCGCGCGCGTCGACAAGAAACTCGTACCGCTGCGCACGCGCCTCGCCAGCGGGCAGAGCGTGGAGATCATCACCGCGCCGTCGGCCGCGCCGAGCCCGCAGTGGCTCGAATGGGTCGTTTCGGGCCGCGCGCGCACCGCGATCCGCCAGCATCTGAAACATCTGCAGCATGAGGATGCGGTCGACTTCGGCCACCGCATGCTCGATCGCGCGCTCGATGGGCTCGAAAGCTCGCTCGAAGCGATTCCGCACGCGGTGCTCGATCGCTACCTCGCCGACAGCAAGTTCAAGCGGCTCGAGGAACTTCTCGCCGACATCGCAATGGGCAACCGCATGCCCGACGCGGTGGCGCGTGCGTTGACGTCTTTGCAGCCCGCCGCGCCGCGCAAGAAGCGCGCGCACACCGACGAGAAGATCCTGATCACCGGTGCCGAACGCGGTGTGCTTTCGTTCGGCAACTGCTGCCATCCGGTGCCGGGCGACGAAATCATGGGTTATCTCTCCGCCGGCAAGGGCATCGTCGTGCATCGCCTCGAATGCCCGAACGTGCCCGAGCTGCGCAAGTCGCCCGAACGCATCGTCGACATCGGCTGGGACGCGAACGTCCGCGGCGATTACAAGGTCGAGCTGCGCATCGAAGTGGCGAACAGGCCCGGCGTTCTCGCCCAGGTCGCCGCTGCGATCGCCGACGCGGGTTCGAACATCGAGAACGTCGAGTACAAGGAGCGCGACGGCGTTTCGGCGATCCTGCTCTTCACGATCGAAGTGAAGAACCGCAAGCACCTTGCGGACGTGATGCGGCGCGTGCGGCGGCTTGCGGTTGTCACGGCGGTGCGGCGGCATCCGGTCTGACGAGCCGCAATCCGCGCGCCGTCGTCCCGACGAAAGCCGGACCCAGTTCGCTTTCACGCCGGAATCAAAAGGGATCCCGGCTTGCGCCGGGATGACAGTGAATTCACGAGCCGGCGTTTGCGTGGAAGACGTCCGGATCGGGAATCATGCGAACAGGGCGGCCGGGCGCGCGAAGCGCACCGCTTGTCGCCGTGGCAATCGACTCGATTACACTTCGCCGCATGACTCCCAACGATCGCAGCATCATCCGCACCGACCGCGCACCGAGAGCGATCGGCCCCTATTCGCAAGCCGTGCGTGCCGGCGACGCGCTCTATCTCTCCGGCCAGATCCCGCTCGACCCGGCGACCGGCGAGCTCGTCATCGGCGATATCGCGGCGCAGACGCGCCGCGTCTTCGATAACATCAAGGCCGTGCTGGAGGCCGCCGGCGCATCGTTCGCGGATGTCGTTCGCGTCGGCATCTACCTGACCGATCTCGGCCATTTCGCCGCGGTCAACGATGTCATGAAGCAGTATTTCGCCGAACCGTATCCGGCACGTTCGACGATCGGCGTCGCCGCGTTGCCGCGCGGCGCGGCTGTCGAAATCGACGTGATCGCCGCGCTCGCGCGCTAGGCGGTCGCGCGCCAGCGATCCGGGTCTCGCCAGAACGCGCCGCGCTTCGAGGCCGCTGCGCTTGATACGCTACACGAATGCCGGTTCCGCTCCGTCAATCGATCGCAGGCGCGCCGTCCGACGCCGGTTTGGCATCCGTGACGACGCTGCCCGGCGTCGGCGCCGCGCTCGCGGCCACCCTCGCGAAGCTCGGCCTGCGCACGCTGCAGGATCTCTGGTTTCACCTGCCGCTGCGTTACGAGGACCGCACGCACGTCACGCCGATTCGCGATCTTCGCATCGGCGAAAGTGCGCAGGTCGAAGGTGTTGTCGAAGCCGTCGAGCGCGGATTCCGCTATCGGCCGCAGCTGCGCGTCGCGATCGGTGACGATTCGCGCGCGACGCTGATCCTGCGCTTTTTCCATTTCAATCGCAGCCAGGCCGAACAACTCGCGCCGGGCGTGCGCATCCTCTGCTATGGCGACGTGCGTCATGGCGCGCACGGACCGGAGATGGTGCATCCGCAATATTCGCGTCTTGGCGCGGACGCCAAGGCTTCGGTGGATGACCGGCTGACACCGATTTATCCGACGACGGAAGGCCTTGGTCAGAAACGCCTCGCGGGCGTGATCTCGCGATCGCTGGAACGCTTGCCGGATGATGCGGCGCTCGAGCTGATTCCGGCCGAGTTGCGCGCACCGCTGCATCTCGGTTCGTTGCGCGAAGCGCTTCTGACCGTGCATCGCCCGCCGGCGGATACGGATGTGTCTCTGTTCGCCGCGCGCGCGCATCCGGCGCAGCAGCGGCTCGCGTTCGAGGAACTCTTGACGCATCACCTCAGCTTGAAGCGCTTGCGCGAGCGCTTGCGTCGCCACCGCGCCGCGCCGCTGCATGGCGACGGCACGCTGCGCAAGGCGTTTCACGCGCGGCTTCCGTTCGCGCTGACGTCCGCGCAGCGTCGCGTCGTCGGCGAGATCGAAAGCGATATCGCCAAACCCGTGCCGATGCTGCGTCTCGTGCAAGGCGATGTCGGATCCGGCAAGACCGTCGTCGCCGCGGACGCGGCGCTCGCGGCGATCGAAGCCGGCCGTCAGGTCGCGCTGATGGCGCCGACGGAGATTCTGGCCGAACAACATTGGCGCACGTTCTCATCGTGGCTCGAACCGCTCGGCATCGCGCCGATCTGGCTGGCCGGCAGAGGGACCGCGCGCGCGCGCGAAACGGCGCGCCAGGCCGTCGCCGACGGTGCGCCGATGGCGATCGGCACGCACGCGTTGATGCAGGAAGGCGTCGTGTTTCCGGCGCTCGGGCTCGTCATCATCGACGAGCAGCATCGTTTCGGCGTGCATCAGCGCTTGGCGCTGCGCGACAAGGGCGTGCAGCGCGGCGCGATTCCGCATCAGCTGGTCCTGACCGCGACGCCGATCCCGCGCACGCTCGCGATGACCGCCTACGCCGATCTCGATGTGTCCGTGATCGACGAGTTGCCGCCCGGAAGAACGCCGGTGCAGACCGTCGCGATCTCCGACGCGCGGCGCAGCGATGTGATCGAGCGCATCCGGGCGGCATGCGGCGAGGGGCGTCAGGCGTATTGGGTTTGCACCTTGATCGAGGAATCGGATCAGCTCGAAGCGCAGGCCGCCGAAGTCGCCCACGCCGAGCTCACGGCGGCGCTGCCGGATCTGCGCATCGGTCTCGTGCACGGGCGCATGAAAGCGGCGGACAAGCAGCGCATGATGGCCGCGTTCAAGGCCGGCGAGATCAAGCTGCTCGTGGCGACGACCGTCATCGAGGTCGGCGTCGACGTGCCGAACGCGAGCCTGATGATCATCGAAAACGCCGAGCGACTCGGCCTTGCGCAGCTCCATCAGCTGCGCGGACGTGTCGGCCGCGGCAGCCTCGCGTCGAGCTGCGTTCTGATGTATCGGACACCGCTGTCGGCAATGGCGCGGGCGCGGCTCGAAGTCATGCGCGAAACCGGCGACGGTTTCCGTATCGCGGAAAAAGATCTCGAACTGCGCGGTCCCGGCGAGATGCTCGGCACGCGCCAGACCGGCCAGCTTGAATTCCGCGTCGCCGATCTCGCGCGGGATTCGCATCTGCTCCCCGCCGTGCAGCGCGTCGGCGCGTCGCTGATGCAGGATCATGCGGATTCGGTGGGACGCTTGATCGGTCGCTGGATCGGCACGGCGGTGCGTTATGCCGGCGCATGATGTTCCGTTGGGTGCGTTCGCGCGCCTGCGCTACGGTTTCGGTCTGATCAGAAAGTCGCCTCTTGCGTTCACGCTCCGGCGATGTCCGTATTGCGGCCCGAGCCTTTTCGTCTGGCTCGGTCCGGCGGCGACGGATGTGCGTTGCATCGGATGTTCCACCGGTGTCGTGCAGCTCGGTTTCGGCTGGGCGTTGCGCGAGAATTTCGGTGCGCTCGGCAAATGCGACGTGTGCGAGTTGTCATCGCGTGGCGCGCTCGCGGCGTATCTGCGCCGGAAAGCGCGCAGCGCGGCGACGTCGGAATATTTTCCCGACGTGCCGCCGGGCGCGCTGCACGACGGCGTGCGTTGCGAAGACGTGCAGCAACTCACCTATGCGAGCGCGAGCTTCGATCTCGTCACACACACCGAAGTCCTCGAACACGTACCCGACGATGCGCGCGCGATGGCCGAGTTGTTACGCGTGCTTCGTCCGGGCGGCCGCATGATCTTCACCGTGCCGATGCACGAGGGCGAACATACGGTCGAGCGCGCGCGCCTGCGCGATGGCGCGATCGAATATCTTCTGGAACCGGTGTATCACCTCGACCTCTTGCGTCCGGAGGGTATCCTCGCCTTCCGCGATTACGGGCTCGATATCGTCGAGCGATTGCGCGCAGCGGGTTTCGTCGATGCGCGGATTCTCGCGCCATCGCGACGGCTCGCCTGGCTCGGCGGATTGCCGGTTATCGCCGCGTGCAAGCCGTCTTAGGAGATCGTCGTGGCCTCGCGTTGTGTGCTCATCGATAGCGACCCGGGCGTCGACGACGCGCTGGCGATCCTGATGGCGCACGCGCATGCGGAGGTCGCCGGTGTCACCGTCGTCGGCGGCAACGTCGGTCTCGCGCACACGACGCGCAACGCGCTGAAACTGATCGAGATGATCGGCGCCGAGACGCCGGTATTTCCGGGCTCGGCGACGCCGCTCGTGTTCTCGGCGCCGGACGCCGGCTTCGTTCACGGCGCGGACGGATTCGGCGACACCGGATATTTCAACGCGTCACGTTTGCCCGAAGAAGAACACGCCGCTGCGGCGATCGTGCGTCTCGCGCGCGAAAGACCAGGCGAGTTGACACTCGTCGCGATGGCGCCGTTGACCAATATCGCGCTCGCGTTGCGGCTGGATCCTTCGCTGCCGCAACGCATCGCGCGGCTGGTCGTGATGGGCGGCGCGGTCAACGGACGCGGCAACACCGAACGCGTGCCGTCCGAGTTCAACATCGGCTTCGATCCGGAGGCCGCGCACGTGGTCTTTTCACAGTGGCCGGCATTCGATCTGGTTGACTGGGAAACCTGCCTCCGCCACACGTTCGACTTCGCGCACTTCGACGCATGGCTCGCCGATGGTGACGCGCGCGCGCATTTCTACGCCGCGATATCGCGCAAGGCGCGCGCGTTCAACCGCGCGCGCGGGCGGCCGGGCGTGGTGTCGGCGGATGCGCTGGCGATGGCGGTCGCGCTCGATCCCGGCATCGTCTCGCGCGCCGAATCGCGTTACGTCGCAATCGAAATGAGCGGAGCTGCGACGCGCGGCGCGACCGTCGTCGACTGGGACAATCGGCTGGGTCGCCCCGTGAACGCGCGCATCGCACTGGAGGTCGATCAGGCACGGTTCGAGGACCTTGTCGCCCGCTCGCTGGGAGCCCGATCGAGGCCCGATCGGCCGCTCGGCGGCCGCTGAAGCGTTGCGCTAAGCGGTTGGCTTGCGCGTAATCGCCGCCGCCGGTTATCATGCCGCTCTTTTCCCGCCGGTGGGCGGAGATACCGAATGAAAACCGACATCCATCCGAAATATCAGCCGGTCGTGTTCCAGGATCTCTCGAGCGATTTTGCGTTTCTCACGCAATCGACGATGTCCAGCAAGGAAACGATCAAGTGGGAAGACGGCAAGGAATATCCGCTGATCAAGGTGGAAATTTCCAGCCACTCGCACCCGTTCTTCACCGGCAAGCAGAAGAACATCGATTCCGGCGGTCGCGTCGACAAGTTCCGCCGCCGCTACGCGAAGTGATTCCGTCGCGTCCGCGTTTGCGCGGGCGCACTTTGGATTCAGAGACGATCGAGTCGCCGACTCGGTACCTTCGCATTTTCATTGCACGGAAACATGTCAGGCGCGTGACGAACGCGCTCGCGTGCTGACGCGCCGCAATCGTTCGACGCATTCTCCAGCTCCGGCTTCGAGCCGGCGTTTTCGCGTGTCCACTTGACTCTTCGGCCGCGCGCACCAATTTGTGCTGTGCAATAATTTGGGGTCCGGAACGGTCATGTTCGTCCGTCCGCGCTCGTCGCGTCGCCAACGCGAAACGTCGCCCAGGAGTCTGCCGTGTCTGCAAGAACCGTCCAGATCATCGATGCAGCCGCCAATCGATCGGCCAACCTGCCGGTGGTTTCCGGCACGCTCGGCGATCCGGCGTTCGACATCGGCAAACTCAACAAGGAAACCGGTTATTTCACGTTCGATCCCGGTTTCATGTCGACCGCCTCGGTGCGCAGCGCCGTTACGTTCATCGACGGCGACAACGGCGTGCTGCTCTATCGCGGTTATCCGATCGAGCAGCTGGCCAAGCAATCGAGCTTTCTCGAAGTCGCGTATCTGCTGATCAACGGCGAGTTGCCTGCGCCGGACAAGTTCTCGGCGTTCGAGGACGAAGTCACGCATCACACGATGATGCACGAGGCGCTCAAGAACTTTCTGCACGGTTTCCATTACGACGCGCATCCGATGGCGATCCTGTGCGCGTCGGTCGCTTCGCTGTCGGCGTTCTATCACGACACGCTCGACATCAACGATCCGGAGCAGCGCCGCCTCGCGGCGATCCGACTGATCGCAAAAATGCCGACGATGGCCGCTGCGGCGTATCGCTATTCGATCGGCTGGCCGATCCGCTATCCGCGCAACAATCTCGAATACGTCACGCGTTTCCTGCACATGATGTGGGAAGTGCCGAGCGAGCCGCTGCAACTGAGCCCGGTCGCGGCGAATGCGCTCGATCTGCTTTTCATCCTGCACGCCGATCACGAGCAGAACGCATCGACTTCGACAGTGCGTCTGGTGGGATCGACCGGCGCGAATCCGTACGCGTGCGTTGCGGCCGGTATCGCGGCGCTTTGGGGTCCGGCGCACGGCGGCGCGAACGAAGCCGTGCTGAAGATGCTCGAGCAGATCGGCGACACCAAGAACGTCGCCAAAGCGGTCGATCGCGCGAAGGACAAGGAATCCGGTTTCCGCTTGATGGGTTTCGGCCATCGCGTCTACAAGAATTACGATCCGCGCGCGGCGATCATCCGCGAAATGTGCCACAAGGTGCTCGCCGATCTGCACGTCGACGATCCACTGCTCGATGTCGCGATGGCGCTCGAGGAAGTCGCGTTGAAGGATCCGTATTTCGTCGAGCGCAAGCTCTATCCGAACGTCGATTTCTATTCGGGCCTGATCTACAAGGCGCTCAAGATCCCGACCGAGATGTTCACCGTGATGTTCGCGATCGCGCGCACCGCGGGTTGGGTTGCGCACTGGCTCGAGCAGCATGAGGATCCGGAAACCAAGATCGGCCGGCCGCGGCAGATCTATACCGGTCCGGCGAAACGCGATTACGTGGCGATCGCCAAGCGCTGACACTTTTTAAGCTGCGCGCGCGTGCTGCAGACGGCGCATCGGGCTGATCTTCCCAGGCACAACGCCTGAATCACCCTTCAGTCACCTCTCCCGCTTCGCGCGAGAGGTCGCGCCACCGGCGCGGGCGAGGGCGATCGGAGCACACGTTTCCTTCCCGGAAAAGGCGCTCCGGCTGCTTCAGCACGATCGAGTTCTTCGCTTCGATCCGACCGGATCCAATCTGATTTCTTCGCAGCCGTACTGTCGCCTGCAGCGCGTAGGCGCAAGGCATCGCCGACTTACTCGCGCGCGGACACCTCGTCGCTGCGAACCCACTCCTCGACCATCGCAAGGTTCGCGCGGCGCATCGGTTTCTCGCCGATGCGATCGAGCGGCGCCTGCCGCAATTGATTGAGCGGCAGCACGGTGAGGTCGATCGCACTGTCGCCGGCAGCGAACAGGAACACCGGCACGTCGGCGGCCACGTCGCGTTCGAGCCGCAACCGCCGCGTGCGTTCCTCATACGGAATGCCGTTTTCGCGCAGAAACAGCGCGACGTTCTCGGCGTGATCGTCGTGCAAGTGCAGACAAACCGCGGAATGCTCGTCGGCGGTGCCGTCGAATACCGCACCGACCAAGCGTGGTTCGTGCCGCGCGAAAAAACGCATCGCCTCGAGCGCTGCTTCGCGCAGCCGTCGCAACGTCTGCGGCTGTTCGTTCGCGCGGAAAAGACGCTGATGTTCGCGCAGCGCGTCTTCGATCTCGCCGTTCTTCGGCAGGCCGACGTCGTCGTTGATCCCTAGCCGCGACGCGGCCTTGAGCTTGGCCTGCCGATAATCGCGCAGGCCGCCTTCGGCGATCAGCCGCGCCGCTTCGACGGCGATGCGCCGTCTCTGCTCGTGCGCGCGGGTCTGTGCGTAGCGTGCGTGATCGTTGCGATTGGGCATAGTGGAAGAGCCGGGATGGGGGATTCGGGATTTGGGATTCGTCGAGATCTGGCTTTGGCGAATCCCGAATCCCCACTCCCCAATCCCGGCTTTATCAAAACACGTCGTACGCTTCGCGCTGCTCGCCGTTCTTCTGCGCATCCTGCGAAGGTTGTGCGGCGAGTCGTGCGACATCTTCGGATTTGAGCACCTCGAGGATCGCGCCCGAATCCGACGCCGATGCCAACGCGCCCGTCGCGGGATCGATGCGCACCTTGCTGATTCCGGGCGGCATGTCGAACGGTTGCTCCGGCACATCCTTGAGCGCGACGCGCATGAAGTCGATCCAGATCGGCAGCGCGGCTTTCGCGCCGAATTCGCCGTGTCCAAGCGAGCCGAAATCGTCGAAGCCGACCCAGCAGCTCGCGACGAGCTTGTCGGCATCGAATCCGGTGAACCAGGCATCCCGGTGATCGTTGGTCGATCCGGTCTTGCCGGCGAGATCGTTACGCTTGAGCACCATCGCGGCCGCGCCGGTGCCGCGGCGGACGACGTCGCGCATCAGCGACGTGACGAGATACGCGTTGCGTGCATCGATGACGCGCGGTGCGAGATGCGGCTCGCCCGGCGCGTGCGGCGCCGGCGTCGGCTCCGCTTTCGCGTTGCCGATCGGATTGAGCGCGCTCGTCGTCGTGGTCGACTCGACATGCGGCGGATGGGCGGCCTCGGCGAGTTGCCGCTGCGGGCACGTCGCGCAAGCCAGCGCAGGATCGGCGCTGTAGACGACTTTGCCGTCGCGATCGTCGATCTCGCGAACGAAATAGGGATCGATCAGGAAACCGCCATTGGCGAACACCGCGTAGCCACGCGCCATCGTCAGTGGCGAGACCGACGCGGTACCGAGCGCCATCGACAGGCTTTCCGGAATCTGCTCAGCCGCAAAGCCGAAACGCGTGATGTACTCGCGCGCGTAGTGGACGCCGATCGCGTCGAGCACGCGCACCGATACGAGATTGACGGATTTGACCAGCGCCTCGCGCAAGCGGATCGGACCCTGGAACGTGTCGTCGTCGTTCTTCGGCGTCCACAGGCCGTTCGGTTTGGACGGATCGGGAAACACCAGCGGCGCATCGTTGACGACCGACGCCGGCGTGAAGCCGTGCTCGAACGCGGCGGAATAAAGGAATGGCTTGAAGCCTGATCCTGGCGAGCGATTGCTCTGCGTCACGCGGTTGAACTTGCTGCGCAGGAAACTGAAACCGCCGATCAGCGTTTCGATCGCGCCGTCCTCGGGATCGAGCGCGACGAACGCGGCTTCGGCGGCCGGCATCTGCGTCAGCACCCATGCGTCCTTGTCGTTGCGCTCGACGCGGATGATGTCGCCGCGCTTCAAGACATCGTCGACTTTCTTCGGCGTTGCGCCACGACGGTCTCCATCGATCTGCCGGCGCGCCCAATCGACGGCGGCGAGCTCGAGGGTCGCCGTCTGGCCGTCAGCGAGGTAAACCGAAGCCGACGACGCATCAACGGTCGTGACGATGCCCGGAACGAGCCCGGAGAGCGTGTGATAGTCGAGCAGCGCCTTGTCCCAGTCGGCCTTGCTGCTGTCGGCGGCGAGATCGACGTGCGCTTCGGCGCCGCGATAGCCGTGACGCCGGTCGTAGGTGACGAGGTCGGTGCGCAGCGCCTGATTCGCCGCTTCCTGGCGCATTGAATCAAGCGTCGTCTTGACGACGTAGCCATCGGTCAACGCGTCGTTGCCGAGCCGTTCCATCGCTTCGATGCGGACCATCTCGGCGAAGTAGGGCGCATCGACTTCGACAGGTGGCTCGTGTGGAAAGGCGAGGTCCGGCGCGGCGATGCCCTGATCGTAGGCGGCCTTGTCGATGAAGTGGTTGTCGAGCATGCGGCCGAGCACGTAGTTGCGGCGCTCGATCGCGCGAGTCGGGTTGCTGATCGGGTTGCCTGTCGACGGAAACTTCGGCAGCGAGGCCAGCATCGCGCACTCGGCGATCGTGAGCTCGGGCAACGTCTTGCCGTAGTAGAACTCTGCGGCCGCCGAAACGCCGTACGAGCGATGGCCGAGGAAGATCTTGTTGAGATAGAGCTCGAGGATCTCGTCCTTGGTCAGCGCGTTTTCGATGCGGAACGCGAGGAAAATTTCGGAAAGCTTGCGCGTGTAGCTGACTTCGGGACTCAGGAAGAAATTGCGCGCGACCTGCTGGGTGATCGTGCTGCCGCCTGCGACGTGCTTGCTGCCGGTCGTGATGACCAGCCAGACGGCCCGGAAGATGCCGCCGACGTCGATGCCGCTGTGCGTATAGAAATCGGCATCCTCGGCCGCCAGGAACGCCTGCTTCAGACGGTCCGGCACGTCCTGGATGCGTACCGGGGTGCGTTTGGTCTCGCCGAAGGCCGCAATCAGCTTGTCGTCTGCCGAATAGATCCTGAGCGGAACCTGGAGGCGAACATCCTTGAGCGTCTCGACGGAGGGCAGTCTCGGAGCGATCAGCCAATAGGCCGTGCCGAGTGCAAGGACGCCGAGCAGAGCGCCCGCGAGCGCCAGGTAGAGCGCGTAGCGCAATAACCGGAGGAGGATTCTCATCTTACGGGCGGGACTTGTGATGCTAATCAAGGTAAAAGCGGCAAGTAACGGAGTATAGATCGCTCACACGCCAGCGGACATTGCAGCGTGTGCTCGCAGGGGCGGGGTCCGCGTTCAGCCACAAAAAGGACAGGTCTTGCCCGGTTTTGCGACGGGGTGTTGATAAATCGTTAAAGTTTGGATTTAATGTAACGGCGCATCTTTCGCTCGTAAGAGCGCGTGGGAAGGGGAAAAAGTGTGGGCCTGTTCACACCTAAAGCGCCGGCGCTGATTGGCGTCGACATCAGTTCGACTGCGGTCAAGCTGCTTCAACTGGGGCAGGTCGGCGGCCGTTATCGCGTCGAACACTATGCGGTCGAGCCGCTGCCGCCGAACGCGGTCGTCGAGAAAAACATCGTCGAGGTCGAAGCCGTCGGCGAAGCCATCCGACGCGCGTTCAACCGTTCGGGCGCGAAGAGCAAGTTCGCCGCCGCGGCCGTGGCGGGCTCAGCGGTCATCACCAAGATCATCCCCATGCCCGCCGATCTCACCGAAGAGGACATGGAAGCGCAGATCCAGGTCGAGGCCAATCAATACATCCCATATCCGATCGAGGAAGTCAGCCTCGATTTCGAAGTCCTGGGTCCGGTCAAGGACAACCCGGACATGGTCAACGTACTGCTCGCTGCGTCGCGCACCGAGAACGTTGACCTGCGCATCGCGGCGCTCGATCTCGGCGGACTCGGCACCAAAGTCGTCGACGTCGAAGCATTCGCGATGGAAAACGCGTTCAAGCTGATCGCCGATCAGCTGGCGGTGCCGAAAGATGCGGTGGTCGCGGTCGTCGACGTCGGCGCTACGATGACGACACTGATCGTGCTCAAGGGTCAGCGCACGATTTATTCGCGCGAGCAGGTGTTCGGCGGCAAACAGCTCACCGACGAGGTGATGCGGCGCTACGGTCTCAGTTACGAGGAAGCCGGCCTCGCCAAGCGTCAGGGCGGCTTGCCCGAATCCTACGAAATCGAAGTGCTGGAGCCTTTCAAAGAGGCGATGGTCCAGCAGATCAGTCGTCTGCTGCAGTTCTTCTTCGCCGGCAGCGAGTTCAGCAAGGTCGATCAGATCGTGCTCGCTGGCGGCTGCGCATCGATTCCTGGCGTCGCCGACATGGTCGAGGAACAGATCGGCGTGCCTTGCGTGGTCGCCAATCCGCTCTCCGAGATGTCGCTGTCTGGCCGCGTGCAGGCGCAGACGCTGGCGCAGGACGCGCCGGCGCTGATGATCGCCTGCGGGCTTGCGCTCAGGAGCTTCGACTGATGGCCAGAATCAATCTTCTGCCTTGGCGCACCGACCGACGCAAGCAGCGCGAGCGCGAGTTCTACATGCTGCTGATCGCCTCGGCGGTCGGCGGCGTGTTTGCTCTGCTCGTGCTGGTCGGCTGGATGGGCGCGCGCATCGACAATCAGCAGGAACGCAACACGTATCTGCAGACCGAGATAAAAAATCTCGACAAGCAGATCGAGGAAATCAAGGAACTCGACAAGACGCGTTCGCAGCTGCTCACGCGCAAGCAGATCATCGAGCAGCTGCAGTCGAACCGCGCGCAGATGGTGCATCTGTTCGACGAGATGGTGAAGACGATTCCGGACGGCGTGCGCCTGACTTCGATGAAGCAGGCGGGCGACATCCTCACGCTCGAAGGCGTCGCCGAATCGAACGCGCGCGTCGCGAGCTACATGCGCAACATCGACAACTCGCCGTGGATGGGCCGCACGGATCTGCGCAAGATCGAGAACAAGGCCGGCACGAAGGACGTCGACAAGAAAGCGCCGTACGTGTTCTCGCTCGACGTCAAGCTGCGCAAGCCCGAAGACGCGCAGAACGAAAAGTCGATCGCCGATAGCAGTGCTTCCGAGGCCACGCCGGCTGCGGCAGGCGGCGCCCCATCGACCAGCGCCACGCCCACGTCGACGACGGCAGCGCCGGCGAGTCCGGCGGCGGCTCCGGCGCCGGCGCCCGCTGCAACGGGCACGGCGAAGGGAGAGAAGAAATGAGTTTCTTCGACGATCTCCGAAACCTGGACCGCAACAACGTCGGTGGCTGGCCGAAGTCGATCAAGACGTTTTTTGCCGTGCTGATCGTGTTCCTGATACTGCTCGGTGGATGGTGGTTCAAGATCCGCGATCAGCAGGCGACTCTGGAACAACAGCAGCAGAGAGAAGGCGCGCTGAAGACCGAGTTTTCGACCAAGCAGGCCAAGGTCGTCAACCTGCCGGCGTACCGCAAGCAGCTCGAAGACATGAAGGAAATGCTGCGCACGATGCTGCGTCAGCTGCCCAGCAAGACCGAGATGCCTGATCTGCTCGTCGACATTTCGCAGACCGCGTTGGCGGCCGGCATCGTCGTCGATCTGTTCCAGCCCGGCGCGGAAGTCGTCAAGGAGTTCTACGCCGAGAAGCCGATCCAGTTGAAGATGCTCGGCACGTATCACCAGTTCGGCACCTTCATCAGCGGCGTTGCTTCGCTGCCGCGCGTGGTGATTCTGACCATGCACGACGTCTCGCTGCGACCGGTCAAGGCCGGTCCCAACACAGCGCTCGCGACGGGTGGTCAGTTGACGCTCGAGGGAACGGTGAAGACCTACCGTTATGTCGACGACGAAGAAGCCGCCGCCGCGCAAGCCGCCGCCGGTCCGAAGAAGGGCGTAGTGCCGGCGAAGAAACCGGCGCCGGCAACGCCGCCGGCGAAATCAGGGGGTGCGTGATGCGCGCCGACACGCTCATGCGCACCGCTTCGATCGCGATCTTCGTCGTCGTGCTCGGTGGATGTTCTCCGGGCAGCGACCTGCATCAATGGGTCACGCAGGAAAAGGCAAAGAAGGGCGCGCCGCTGGACCCGCTGCCGGTCATTAAGACGTTCGAGACGTTCGAATACAAGGATCAGGATCTTCGCGATCCGTTCAACGCCAGCGCCGAAGAACAGGAACAGTCCGCCAACAACGGTCCCCATCCCGATCAGGACCGCGCACGCGAACCGCTCGAGGCATTTCCGCTCGACGGCTTGAAGATGTCCGGAACGCTCGGTCTCGCGAAGTCGATCGAGGGTCTGATCCGCGACCCCGACGGCGTCGTCCATCGCGTCCACATGGGCAACTATCTCGGCCAGAACTACGGGCGCATCACAGGCATTACGGAAGACCATATCGATCTTGTCGAGCTGGTTCCTAACGGCTCAGGCGGTTGGATGGAACGGCAGGCGACGATCGCCTTGGGCGACACCAAGAAATGAGGCCCGTTGGGGGTAATTACATGATCACGACATCTGCTAAGTGCTCGGAGCGCGGGTTCGCCCAGCCGACGGTACGACCCGGCATCTTCAGGCTGCTGGCGCTGCTGGCCATCCTGATCGCCGGCACCGCGCACGCCGAGAACGTGCTCCAGGACATCGCGTATACAGCCATGCCAGGCGGCAAGGTCGAGATCACGATGAAGTTCTCGGCGCCCGTCGCGGCACCGCAGATCTTCACGACCGAGACGCCTCCGCGCATCGCGATCGATCTCGCCGATACGCGCAATGGGCTCAGTCAGCGCCACATCGAAGTCGGTGCCGGTGCGACGTCGGGCATCTCGGCGATCGAAGCCGCCGGGCGCACGCGCGTCGTCATCGATCTGTTCCGGCCCGCAACTTATGAGAAAGGCGGCAGCGGCAATACGTTGACGCTGACCGTCAACAGCGGCACCTCGGGGTCGACGCCGGCAGCGGTTTCGGCCGGGGCCACGGACCCGACCAAGACCGTCGCGGTGCAGGGCATCGACGTCTCGAACGTCGACTTCCGTCGCGGCAAGAACGGCGAAGGCCGGGTCGTGATCAGCTTTTCGGGCCCCGGTGTTGCCGCGAACCTGAAGCGCGAAGGCACCAAAGTCGTGGTCGATCTTTCGAACGTGCATCTGCCGCCGAATCTTGCGCAGCGCCTCGACGTGCTCGACTTCGCAACGCCGGTGCAGTCGATCGAGACGCGTCCACATGGCACGAACGGCGTGCGCGTCGAGATCGCCGCGATGCCGCCGTACGAACAGCTCGCGTATCAGACCGGCGACGAATATATCGTCGAGATCTCCGCGAAGAAGGACGATCAGAAGCTAAAAGGCAAGAACGCCGAACCCGAATACTCGGGCAGCCGCGTCACCTTCAACTTCCAGGACATCCCGACGCGTTCGGTGCTGCAGCTGATTGCCGACGTGTCCGATCTCAATATCGTGGTCGCCGACAGCGTGCAGGGCAACGTCACGCTGCGTCTCATCAACGTTCCGTGGGATCAGGCGCTCGACATCGTGCTGCAGGCCAAGGGACTCGATAAGCGCCGTCGCGGCAATGTGATCTGGGTGGCGCCGCAGAAGGAAATCGCCGAGCGCGAAGAAGCGATCGCCGATGCGCGCCTCAAGATCGAGGACAAGGAAGCGCTGGTTTCCGACTACATCCCGATCAGCTACGGCAAGGCCAAGGACGTGGCCGCGCTGCTGACCAAAGAAGCCGCGGCAAATCAGGCTGGCGGCGGCGCCGCGGCGGAGGCGGGCAGCAGCAGCGCGGATTCCTCTCGTCCGCGCGGCAGCGTCACGTTCGACGACCGCACCAACATTCTTCTGGTCAGCGATATTCCCGTCGAAGATCCAGGAGATCCGCCAGCTCGTCTCGATCCTCGATCGTCCGGTGCAGCAGGTGCTGATCGAATCGCGCATCGTGATCGCGAGCGATTCGTTCGCACGCGAGCTCGGCGTCAAGTTCGGCGTCAGCGGCGGTTACGAGACCGGCAACGGCAACGTCATCACGACGTCGGGCACCGCGTTCGGCACCGACGAGATGAACAACGTTGTCCTCAACAATCGCCTCGACCTCCGGGCAGCCGCGGGCTGCCGGCCGCTCAGTCCCGGCACCATCCCCTCGCAGCCGCAGCCCGGCCTGCAGGGCGGCATTGCCGTGCCGAACCTCGCCGACCGACTCAACGTCAACATGCCGGTGACGAACCCGGCGGGCAGCTTCGGTCTCGCCATCCTCGGCGCGGACTATCTGCTCGATCTCGAGCTCTCGGCGGCGCAGACCGAAGGCCGCGGCGAAGTCATTTCGACGCCGCGCGTCATCACGGCGAGCCAGAAGGAAGCCGACATCAAGCAGGGCCAGGAAGTCGGCTACGTGACGTTCCAGAGCGGCGGCACCGGCGCGCCGCAAGCGACCGTCAACTTCAAGGAAGCAGTGCTCGAGCTCAAGGTCACGCCGACGATCACCGCGGACGACCGCGTTTATCTCGATCTCAACGTCAAGAAGGACGCGATCGCAAGCTTCATCGACAACCCGGGCGGCGGTCAGGTGCCCCAGCTCGACAAGCGCGAGATCAACACTTCGGTGCTCGTCGACAACGGCCAGACCGTCGTGCTCGGCGGCGTCTACGAAGTCAACAAGACCGACTCGGTGCAGAAGGTGCCGTATCTCGGCGACGTGCCGATCCTCGGCAACCTGTTCAAGTTCTCGAGCCGCAACAACACCAAGGCCGAGCTCTTGATCTTCGTCACGCCGCGCATCCTCAACGACAGCCTGAAATGATTTACCGCCAGCATGCCGTAGCGACGGCATGCTGCGAACGGATAACGAACAGACGTGCGACCCTGGAGAACGATTATGAACTTTGTCCACAAGACCCTCGGGTTGCTGCTCGCCAGCCTCGCCCTGAGCAGTTGCGGCGGAGGCGGCGGTAACGGCGGGGGTTCTTCTCGCCGCCGCGGAGCGGCAACGATCACGCTGACTCCGTGCCGGCGACCGACGACGCTGCCGCTAAACGCCGGCGAAGATCCATGGTCAGCGCGGCGTCGCCGTACCCGAGACGAAGTGGACGATTCACTTGGACGAACGCCGACGGCAGCCCCGGTCGTCCGGTCACGACGTTCAGCCAGCAGCTCTCCGATCACCGTGGCCGCCTCGTCAGCTTCCACAGGCCTCGACGACGCCAGCACCAGCGGCACCTGACGAGTCACGGCGATCTACTGGGGCAACGATCCCAATTCACGCCGATCACCGGACACGCGATTGCTGGGTCTTCTCGACTCGGTCAAGCGACGGGACCGCGCACGTTGAACGTTTCCGCGGAGTCGATCCTGTCACCAGCGCGACGCGTTAGCAACAGTCTTGTCTTCACGGTGCAGAACGCCTCGGGTTCCTACGCCGGCCATCGGTGAGCCATGAGCTGCGTCGCCCGCGGGGGTTTATATGCTCCGGCTCCGGCGGCAATCAGAGCTCGCGTGCTCTCCGCAACGGTCCTCGACGGCGGCTGGCCAGCCCGTTCCGGATCCGGACAGCGGGCAATGGCGGCGTCGACAATGTGCAATTCGATATCGTCAGAGATCCGGGCGGGACGCGACGCTCTCGGCGACGTCCGTCGGCGGCCCCGTCAGCGGCACGACGGTCGCGGCGCACACCAACCATGGCGTCGCAACGGCGTCGTTCCAGGCCGGCACCGTGCAAGGGCCGATTCAGATCCGCGCGACCGCAGATCGCTCCGACAACAATGTGACCAACGGCATCGCCGATCCGGTATCCGCGACGTTCTCGGTGATCGTGTCCGACGGCAAGCTCTACAGCCTCGAGATCACCTCGCCGGTCGTCGCTCCGAATCTTCCCGGCATCACGGTCAATTCGGTTTCGGGCGATGTCAGCTCGGACAGCTCGGGAATTCCGCCGGATCCGGACGCGACGCTGAGCCTCATCGTCAGCGCGCTCGGCACCGATCGCCAGGGCAATCCTGTGTTGCCTGGCACATCGATCCGCTTCGGCGCCGTCGATGAACCGGTCGGCGCGCCCGGCTCGGCCGACGATAACGTGTTCCTGATCTCCGGCATCGACGGCAACCCGCAGGAAGGCGGCACGCTCTTCACCGCACCGACCGGCCGCTTCCAGACCGCCGGTGGCGGCGCAGGCCCCGGCGATGCGCTCGTCGTGTTCGGCAAGGCCGTCGAGGGCAATTCGGATCTCGTCAGCGCCGTCACGGTCGCGTCGGTGAATAGCCAGACCAGCCTCACCGCGTCGTCGGCATTCAATCGCAACGACACGACCGGTGTTTCGGTCGACTACGGTTCGGTACTGCCGTACCTGATCGGCCGCGCGCAGCACGGCAACATCAGCTCGCCCGAGACGACCAACAACATCGGCGTCGCGCACACGACCTTGAACTACACCGTCAACAGCGTCGGCAGCGCCGTTGCGATCTGGGCGGAAGGCGATGGCGTGGACAACGTGACCAGCGGTCAGCGCAGCGTCGTCGATGCCGGCACGCTGGTTTATCCGGGTCTTGCTCCCGCAACGTTGCTGGTCTCTCCGCTGACGATCGCGGGCAATACGACGAATACGATCACCGTCTGCGTGACCGACGCGCTGGGTATTCCGCTGCGTGGTGTCCAGGTCGGCTTCCTGTACACCTTGACGGGTGCGGGTCGCGGCACGGTGGACGGGACGCCGAACACGGGCACGTTCGATCATCTAACCGGTGTCGACGGATGCACGCAGGGCTCGTCGACGACGTCCGGCATTGGTGGATCGAGTACCGGCGGCACCGCTGGAACGTTGACGATCAGTGCCGCGGGGCAGTCGCAGGACATCACGATCACGGCACCGATCGTGCACACGCTTACGATCAATGTGAACGCGACGAACTCGGCCGATCCGTCGGGCGACTACACCGTCACCCTGAACAGCAATGCTTTCTCGCCGCCAACCGGTCAAGGCACCTCATGCACCGCGTCCGTGCCGAACCCGCCCGCTTCGACCACCCGGACATGCACGTTCACGTTTACCGACGGCGCGACGGTGGCCTTGGCCGAGTCCGGAGCCGGCGATACGACGCCGGGCTTTGCCGGTTGGACCGGCGACTGCACAAACAGCACCAACCCCACTTCGAGCATAACGATAAGCGGCGACGCAACGTGCACCGCCACGTGGTGATTCCTTGGCTGGTTTGACATGAGAGGGCCGCGCGAGCGGCCCTCTTTTTTGCCCGGACTTCCCGAGTGGCATCCAAGATGCAAGGAACAGCGACCGGGAAATCTGATGCAGGGGACAACATGGCCGGCCACCGCACCGAAATCCGCGCCGGTGACATCATCTTTGCCGAGAACGATCCGCCAACCACCGCGTTCCTGATCGAAAAGGGCGAGGTCGAGGTCTCGACGCTGCAGCGCGGCGAGCACACGATCCTCGGTCGCCTGGGCGCCGGCATGCTGCTCGGCGAAATGGCCGTACTCGACAATTCTCCGCGATCCGCGACAGCGCGCGCGCTGACCGACTGCTCGCTGACGCCGATCGATCGCCGGCAGTTCGCTGAACGCTTGTCCGCCGCCGATCCGGTCGTGCGCGCGCTGCTCATGAGTCAGCTCACGCGCTTTCGCTCCGCGCTCGCGACACTCACCGGCGATGAGCCGGCCACGCTCTCCCTGCAGGAGGGTTCCGCTTCGCGCCAGGACGCCGGAGCGTTCGACAAGATCCGCCTCGAAAGCGAGCTGCGCACGGCACTGGCGCGCGGCGAGCTCGAAATGCGCCTGCAGCCGATCGAGGAAATCGTCAGCGGCCACATCGCGGGCTACGAGGCGCTGGTGCGCTGGCATCATCCGGAACGCGGGTGGGTTTCGCCGGCTGAATTCATTCGTCTCGCCGAGGAAACATCGCTGATCATTCCGGTCGGCGACTACGTGCTCGCACGCGTGTGCGACATGCTGGTCGAATTCCGCGCCCGCGGCGTGAAACCGCTGCCCTTCATCGCACTCAACGTGTCGGCGCGGCAACTCGACGATCCGCATCTGGTCGAACGCATGCTGAGCGAACTCGGCAAGCGCGCGCTGCCGCCGGATCGGCTCAAGGTCGAAATCACCGAGAGCCTCGTGCTCGACAACGCGCGCATTGCCGATCTACTCGCCCGTTGCCATGCGGCCGGTATGCATGTCGCGCTCGACGACTTCGGCACGGGTTACTCCAATCTGGGCCCGCTGCTGACGCTCGATTTCGATCAGATCAAGCTCGATCAGGGGTTCGTCAAGGCGCTCGACCGACCGCGCGGCGTGGCGCTGGTCGGCGTCATCGTGGCGATGGCGCGTGCGCTCGACTGCAGCCTCATCGCCGAAGGCGTCGAGCAACGCGAGCAGCGCGAGATCCTGCACCGGCTCGGTTGCCGCTACGCGCAAGGCTGGCTGGTCGGCAAGCCCAAGACCCTGGCCGAAGCGCTGAACGGTTGACCGCATCCCCGCCGGATAGGCAAAACTTCCGGCTCCGCCCGCTGTCTTAACGCCCGCATCCATGCACGGGGCCGTTCCGGCCGGCCGTGCGATCATTGCGGAAACGCCTCGAATCATGGACATGCCAGAACCGACCACGGCCGCTGCGGCCTTTGCAACGCTCCGTGCCGAACTCGGCCAATGCATCCTCGGCCAGAGCGCGCTGATCGATCGGCTGCTGATCGCGCTGCTCGCCGACGGCCACCTTCTGGTCGAGGGTGCGCCGGGTCTCGCCAAGACCACCGCGATCAAGGAGCTCGCCGCCCGCATCGAGGGCGATTTCCACCGCGTGCAGTTCACGCCCGATCTGCTGCCCGCCGATTTGACCGGCACCGAGATCTACCGGCCGCAAACTGCGACTTTCGAATTCCAGCGCGGACCGATTTTCCACAACCTGATCCTCGCCGATGAGGTCAATCGGGCGCCGGCGAAAGTGCAGTCGGCGATGCTCGAAGCGATGGGCGAGCGTCAGGTGACGGTCGGCCGCGATACGTATCTTCTGCCCGCGTTGTTCCTGGTCATGGCGACGCAGAATCCGATCGAGCAGGAGGGCACGTATCCGTTGCCCGAAGCGCAGCTCGATCGTTTTCTGCTGCACGTCCGCATCGACTATCCGCAAGCGGCTGCCGAAGCGGCGATTCTCAAGCTCGCGCGCGAGCGTGCGCGCGAAGCGCTTGCGGCGCCCGTGCCGCCTGCGCGCGTCGTCAATCAGGCTCAGGTTTTCGCGGCGCGTGCGGCCGTGCTCTCGCTGCATCTCGCACCGCAACTCGAGGAATACATCGTGCAGCTCGTGCTCGCCACGCGCGATCCGTCGCGCTATGGCGATGAGCTCAAGCGCTGGGTCGCGTACGGCGCGAGTCCGCGCGGCACGATCGCGCTCGATCGCTGCTCGCGTGCACACGCATGGCTGGCCGGCCGCGATTACGTGACGCCCGAAGACGTGCACGCGATCGCCACCGACGTGCTGCGCCACCGCGTGTTGCTGAGTTACGAAGCGGAAGCGGAAGGCGTCGATTCCGACAAGGTGGTGGCGATGTTGCTCGAACGCGTGCCGTTGCCGTGAGCAGCCTGGATACGCCATTCGGGAATCGGGATCGAAGCTGTCCGCTCGGACATCGCGCACGATCCGCTCTGCAGACCCCGAATCCCGAATGCCGAATTCCGAGTCCCGGCTTTCAAAACCCATGCGAACGCCCGCTAATCCGACACACGTCGCGCTCGAAGAACTGATCGCGCTCAGCGCCGTCGCGCACGGCGCGAGTCTCGCGCGCAGCCGACGCAGCCCCGCGCTGCGTGCGGGCGGGCACGCATCGCGTTGGCGCGGGCGCGGCGTCGATTTCCGCGAATCGCGCATCTATCTGCCGGGCGACGAGATCCGTCACATGGACTGGCGCGTGACCGCGCGCAGCGGCAAGCCCCACACCAAAGTATTTCAGGAAGAACGCGAGCAAGGTCTTTTGCTCGTGATGGACATGAATCCGGGCATGCGTTTCGGAACGCGCGTGCGCTTCAAGAACGTGCAGGCCGCGCGCGCATCGGCGCTGCTCGCCTGGATGGCCGCGGCGGCCGGCGATCGGATCGGTGCGCTCGGCTTCGGCGGCGGCATCAACGGCGAAGTCAAACCCGCTGGCGGCCGTCGCGGTGTGCTGCGCGTATTGCGCGCGCTGCGCGATTGGGATGTGGCAGCAGATTCTGAACGCAACGTCGCGTTGTCCGCAGGTCTGGCGCGCGTGCGACGCTTGCTGCGGCCGGGCATGCGCATGATCCTGATGACCGACGGCTTCAGCGCCGATCCTGACGCCGCGCAACTCTTGCCGCAACTCGCGGGTCGCCACGAGATTTCGGTGGTACTCCTGCGCGATGCGCTGGAGCTCGCCGCGCCGCCGCCGGGTCGCTACGCGCTGCATCTCGGTGCGGCGCGTCGCGTGCTCGATTTCAACGACGCCTCGGTGCGCAGCGCATGGACGCGCCGTTTCGCCGACGCTCGCGAACACCTGCGCAGCGAGTGTCAGAAAGTCGGCGTGCGCGTTCTCGATCTCGACGGACACGCGGACCTGCGCCGCGCGCTCGCTCCGCTGCTCGCGCGCACGCGTCATTCGGTCGGTACCAGATGAACGCGCCTTCCGGTCCCGATCTTCGCGACATCCATCTGCCGCCGGCGCCTTCGTGGTGGCCGCCGGCGCCCGGCTGGTGGCTGCTTGCGATCGTTCTCTTGATCGCGATCGCGGCCGGCGCTTGGATGCTGCTTCGCTTATGGCGCGAGCGTCGCTGGCGGCATCGCGTCATGGCCGAGCTCGATCGCATCGCCGCACTGCACGCCGCGCAACCGAACAGCGTCGATCTCGCCACCGATGTCTCGCAACTGCTGCGTCGCGCGGCGCTGTTGATCGAACCCGGCGCGGCCGCGTTGCACGGCGAGGCGTGGCTCGCATTTCTCGACAGCCGATTCGACGATGCATCCGGTCGCGCCGTCGACGGTGCGAAGTTCCGCACCGATGCCGGTCGCGCCTTGATCGACGCGCCGTATCGCCGCGCCGACGACGCCACGCAACCGGCGGTCGATGGCGCCGCGTTGCTCGGCCTTGCGCGCCGCTGGCTTCGTCGCGCATTGCCGCGAGGACAGAGCCGTGTTTGAGCTCGCCTGGCCCTGGCTTCTCGCCGCGCTGCCGCTGCCGTTGATCGTTGCGCGGCTGTTGCCGCGCGCGCCCGGCTGGATCGCGACGGCGCTGCATCTTCCGCACACCGGTTTCGTCTTGCCGCAGCAGGCCGATATTTCGCCGGTGCCGCGTCTTCGCACTCTGCTTGGTCTTCTCGCCTGGGCATTGCTCGTGCTTGCGGCAGCGCGTCCGCAGTGGCTCGGTCCTCCCGAAGACGTGCCGCGCTCAGGCCGCGATCTGCTGCTCGCGGTCGACACGTCCGGCAGCATGAGCATCGAAGACATGCAGCTCGGCGGCGCGCCGGCGCCGCGATTTGCGGCGATCCAGGCGATCGCGGCCGATTTCATCAAGCGCCGCAATGGTGATCGGGTCGGGCTGATCCTGTTCGGCACGCGCGCGTATCTGCTGGTGCCGCTTACGTTCGACCTGAAGACCGTCGGCAAGCAGCTCGCCGACGCGACGATAGGTCTCGCCGGACGCGAAACCGCGATCGGCGATGCGGTCGGACTCGCGGTCAAGCGCCTGCGTGATCGCCCGCAGAATCAGCGCGTGATGGTGCTGCTCACCGACGGCGTGAATACCTCCGGCGAACTCGATCCGCGCAAAGCGATCGAACTGGCCGCGGCGAATCACGTGCGCGTGTACACGATCGGCATCGGCGCCGATGCGCTACGCGTCAACAGCCTGTTCGGCAGCCGCGTCGTCAATCCGTCGGCCGATCTGGACGAGGCGATGCTGAAGCGCATGGCCGAAGCGACCGGCGGCCGTTATTTCCGCGCGCGCAACAGCGATGAGCTGGCCGACGTGTATCGCACGATCGATCAACTCGAACCTGTCGCGGATACCAAGCAGAGTCTGCGTCCGATCGACGAGTGGTACTGGATGCCGCTCGCCGGATCGCTGGCCGCGGCCGCGTTCGCGTTCCTTTTGCCCGGCTGGCGCATGCGCGCAATGGCCAACGCGGCGAGGGCGAGCGCATGAGCACGTTCGCCGACTTCCATTTCCTGCGTCCGCTGTGGCTCTTGCTGTTGCTCGCGGTGCCGGCGTTCTGGCTGCTGCGACGGCACGGACGCGCCGACGCCGGTGCGTGGCGCAGCGTGATCGATGCGCATCTTCTGCCGCACCTGATCGAGCGCATCGACGCCGGTTCCGGTCGCGCCGGCATCGTGCTCGCGGTGATGCTTTGGACACTCGCGTGCGGTGCGCTCGCGGGTCCCGCATGGGAACGCGAACCGATGCCGCTGTATCGGAATCAGGCGGCGCGTGTGCTCGCACTCGAGCTCGGCGCAACGATGATGGCGCAGGATGAAAAGCCGAGCCGGTTCGAGCGCGCGCGCTACAAGCTCGTCGACATCCTCGATCGCAGCAAGGATTATCAAACCGCGCTGATCGGCTACGCCGGCGAGGCGTTCGTCGCCGCGCCGCTGACCGACGATATCGGCACCGTGCGCAATCTCGTCGACTCGCTGGATCCATCGACGATGCCGGTCGCGGGCAATCGCGCCGCCAGCGCGATCGAGCAAGCCGAGAAACTGATTCAGCAGGCGGGCCTGCACGCCGGAGACATCATCCTGCTCGCCGACAGTGCCGACGGTGCAGCCGTCGCGGCGGCGCGCAAGGCGCACGCGCAAGGCCTCACGGTGTCGGTGCTGGGCATCGGCAGTCCCGCTGGCGCGCCGGTCGCACTCGCGCAAGGCGATTTCCTCAAGGACGACAGCGGCAACGTGATCGTGTCGCGTCGCGACGATGCGAGTTTGCGGGCCGTTGCCGACGCCGGCGGCGGTCGTTATGCGACCTTGACCGCGGACGCGCGCGATATCGGTTCATTGCTCGTCGATCGAACCGCCGCGGCCGCAAACGTATCCGATCCGTCGACGCCGGCGAGCGAGCTTGCCGCGAGCACGCGCTGGCGAGACCGTGGTCCGTGGCTGCTGCTGCTATTGGTGCCGCTCGCGGCTTGCGCATTTCGGCGCGGGTGGCTGATGGCGATCGCATTTGCGGTGTTTGCACAGGCGCCGCGTGCGCAAGCGGCGTCGTTCACGGATTTGTGGCTGCGCTCCGATCAGCAGGCCGCCGCGGCGTTGGCGCGTGGCGATGCGAAAACCGCGGCGAGCGTCGCGCGCTCGCCGGACTGGCACGGCAGCGCGTCGTTCCGCGCCGGCGACTACACGTCGGCGGCATCCGACTATGCGAACGTCACGAACGCCGACGGCGCGTACAACGAAGGCAACGCGCTGGCCAAGCTCGGCCGCTTCGACGAAGCGCTCGCCGCGTACGACCGCGCGCTCAAGCAGGCGCCGGACATGGACGACGCGAAGGCGAACAAGGCCGCAGTCGAAGAATGGCTCAAGCGACAGCAGAAATCGAAAGACAAGTCTGCGCAAAACCAGAAGTCGAAGTCGGGCGACTCGAAGGATCAGAAACAGTCGCAGCGGGACAAATCGCAGCAGGATCAGGATCAGAAAGAAAAATCCGGCGATTCGAAATCGGATCAGGACCAGCAGAATCAGGATCAGGGTTCGGACTCCGATCAGAACGCGGACGACAAGGAAAAGCAGAGCGACGCGCAGCAGAAGTCCGGCGATCAGAAGGACAAGCAGCAGTCCTCGCAAGGCACGGAAGGCGCGACGACCGAGCCGCAGTCCGAGCTGGAACCGTCCGCGGGCAAGCCGAGCAACGAGCAGCAGCAGGCGCTGTCGAAGGCGATCGATCAATCGCTCGCATCCGGCGCAAAACCATCCAAAGATGACAAGCCGGCGGCCGCCGTCGAGGAAGACGACGCGACGCAGGAAAAGCGTCAGGCGCTCGAGCATCTGTTGCAGCGCGTGCCCGATGATCCGGGCGGTCTTCTGCGGCGCAAGTTCCTGCTCGAACATCAACGGCGCGAGCAGCACGGAGACGACAAAGGATGAAGCATCTCGGCAACTTCGCCTTCGTATTGCTGGCCGCCTTCGCCGCGATCACGCCCTCGCGCGCCGATACGACGACCGCGCGTGCGTGGCTCGATCGCGACACCATGCATCTTGGCGAGACGGTCACGCTCAACGTCGAGGTGCAGGGCAAGGTCGATGGCCAGCCGGATTTCGGCGCGCTGGCGCAGGATTTCGATCTGCTCGGCACGCAATCGAATCAGCAGTTCAGCATCGTCAACGGAAGCAGCACGGCGAAGACGGTCTGGGCCGTCGGTCTCGAGCCCAAGCACGCCGGGCGTATCACGATTCCGACGTTCGCCATCGGCTCGGCGCGTACATCGCCGATTGTGCTCACCGTCCTCGCGCAGCCGGCCGGTGCGCAAGGCAAACCCGGCGATGATGTTTTCCTCGAAGTGACTGCCGAGCCGCTCGCGCCGTACGTGCAGCAACAAGTCCGTTATTCGGTGAAGCTGTACTACGCGTTCAATCTCACCGACGGAAATCTCAGCGAACCGCAAGCCGATGGCGTCGTCGTGCAGCGGCTCGGACAGGACAAGAGCTATCTCGCGACGATCGGAGACCGGCGCTACCACGTGATGGAACGCCACTACGCGCTGACGCCCGAAAAGAGCGGCGCGCTGAACCTGCCCGCGCTCGTGTTTCGCGGCAACGCGCTCGACGCCGCCGATCCGACCGGATTCTTCAGCCGCCCGCGCACGATTGGCGCTCGCTCCGATGCGGTGCAGCTCAACGTGAAAGCGAAGCCGTCGAGCTGGACCGGCGATGCGTGGCTGCCGGCCGAATCGATGCTGCTCAAGGACGACACCGAGCTGCCGAGCGAGATCCACGTCGGCGATCCGGTCACGCGCACCATCCGTATGCAGGCGCAGGGCCTGGGCTTCGAGCAGTTGCCCGAGCTCAATCTCAGCGCGCCCGACGGCGCGGAAATCTATCCGGACAAGGCCGACACGCGCACGCGCGATGACGGCACGTGGCTTTACGGCGAGCGCGTGCGCAAGTTCGCGTTCGTGCCGACGCGGCCGGGCACTCTGACGATTCCCGGCATCAGCGTGCAATGGTGGGACACGGCGCACGATCGAATGGAAACCGCCGAGTTGCCGGCGCACACGTTGACCGTCTTGCCGGCCGTCGGCGCCAAGGGAACCGGGAGCGCACCTGCTGCGGCACCTCAACCCGACGCGCAACCCGGCAGCGCCAACGCACCGGCCGTCGCCGCGACGACGCAGGCGCCGGCATCGACGCCGACATCGGTGCGCAGATGGCAAGCGCTCGCCACGCTCGGATTCCTCTTGTGGTTGATCACGCTCGGGCTTTGGTGGCGATCGCGCCGCGTGGCTCCGGTCGTTGCCGCCGGTCCATCGCCGCACGCGTCGCCCGACGCATCCGCACAACGCGCAGCGTTCCTGCGCGCATGCGCGCTCGGCGAGCTCGCGGGCGCCGAGCGCGCACTGGTCGCGTGGGCGCGCAGTGAGCGCGCGGACGTGCGCAATCTTGGCGAGCTCGCCGGACGACTCACCGACAGTGCGCAACGCGATGCGCTCGCTGCTTTGCAACGTGCGCGATATGCCGGCGCTTCGACGCACGGCATCGGCACGCAGCTCGAGCGAGCGTTCAAGGCAGGCTTGGCTTGGCCCGATGCTGCGGCAAAGGTGCGCGACAAATCGCCATTGCCCGCGCTGTATCCGGAGTAGCATCGCGCTGATCGGGTGAACAACGATGTTGTCGCATGCGGGGATGCGATCGCGCGGAACGGGGAAAAAGATGCGGCCGCTGCGGCGGAAATCTCGGCGCGAACGAGCGCGTCTCGACGGCGCGGCGCCCTTCGGTCTCGTCGCGATGTTCGTCGCAACATCGGCTGGCGCGACCGGACTGCCCTGGGAAATCTGGGAATCGCCCGCGCGTCTTGCCACGCTCGATGCCGGCGACATCGTGCTCGAACGTTCGAGCCATTGCCTCGACGGCTGTCGCTTCGATCGCAGCAATCCGGGTCCGGAAAATCCCGCGGACAATCCATATCCGCTGCGCTGGCTGTATCGCGATGGCGACGAAGCGGTGCTGTTCGACGAGCGCGGGCCCGGCGCGATCACGCGTTTCTGGCTGACGACCGGGTTCGGCACGTCAACTTGCATCGATCCCGCGATCCGCGTGCGTTTTTATCTCGACGGCGCGACGACGCCCACGCTCGACGAGCCGCTCGCCGCACTGTTCGACGGTTCGACACCGCCGTTCACACCGCCGCTGGTCGCCGATCGCACAGAGGCAAGTGGCGGCTACGTGAGCTACGTGCCGATCACATACGCGGATTCGCTGCGCATCGCGCTCGTCAATGCCGACAACGGCGGCACGAATCCTTGCACCGGCAACGACGAGCGTCTGCTGTGGTTTCAGATCCAGCACCATCGCCTCGAGCCGGGCACGGCGGTGGCGAGCTTCGTCGCGGGTCAGGACTTTCCGGCGTGGCGCGCATTTCTCGCCCACGCCGGCGATGACCCGTGGAACGGCATGCTCGCGACGCTCGACGCATCGTCGACGCTCGATCCCGGCGCGACGCTCGTTCTCGCCGAGCGCACCGGTTCGGGCTGGCTGCGCGGCATTCGACTGCATCTGCCCAGATCGGATTACAGCGCGGTTCGGTTGCATCTTGTCTTCGATGACGACACGGTAGCCGACGCGCCGCTCGCGGATTTTTTCGCGACGGCGGCGACCAGCGTCATGGCGCCGCGCGGCGTTCTCGCCGGCGAGGGTGCGGACGGCTGGCTGTACGCGTGGCTGCCGATGCCGTATCGGCAAACGGCCAGCGTTCAACTCGTCGCCGATGCATCGCTGACTTCGCCGGTGTCGATCGACAGCTCGCTCGCATTCGACGATGCGGTCGTTGCCGATACCGCAGCGCCGTTCGCGGCAACGCCGACCGACACGTGCGCCACCCGCGGCGACATCGCGTTGTACGCGCATCAAGGCGCCGGAAAAATCGTCGGCATCGCCGCGCGTTATCACGCGGACGGCGCCGCCGATCCTGGTTATCTCGAAGGCGACGAGCGCGCTTATTTCGACAGCGCAACTGCGCCGGCGTGGTATGGCACCGGCGTCGAGGATTTTTACAACGGCGGGTTTTATTTCGACCATGGCGAATACGCGCTCGCGCTTTCGGGCGCGAGCGAAACCGACAACGACGGCAGCGGAACTACGGCGACGTATCGCTGGCTGCTCGGCGATGCGCTCACGTATGCGAACGCGTTGCGGCTGACGCAGGAAGCGGGCTTTTCTCCGCAAGAACCGGTGCCGACGTGCGTGCGCGCTCTCGTCTACGCGTATCGCACCGGTCAACCTTTGGTGGTTCCGTATGACGCCTTCGACGTCGGCGGTGCCGCGGCCGCGGCACATGCGTACGCGTTGCCGGCCGGCGCAAACTGCTCGGCAGCGAGCAGCGCATTCGAAGACGAACCACCGACGTCGCGCAGCGCGGCCGTCTGCTCGTACTCGAGCGGCAGCAGCCATTTCCGTTTCGAGATCGACGATGCCGAACCGCCGCTGCGCCTGCGCCGCACGTTCGACGCGGGCGCGGGACTGCCGGGCGAAATCGCCGGCGCGCCGGCGGCTGAGATCCTGGTCAACGGCGTCGTCGCCGGATGGTTTCCGCCGGCGATCGCCAATCCGCGCCGGCGCTGGCAGCAGCAGGAAGCTCTCCTTGATCCCGCCATCGGCGCAGGCGTTCTCGATTTCGAGATCGTTCCTGAATTCAACGCCGACGCGCCGACGTTCGCCGAATCGGCGTGGGACCTTTCCGGCGGCTGGAAGGACGCCATCTTTGCGGACGGATTCGATGGCGGCCCGGTTGCGGCGAGCGCCGCGTTGCGACAAAGTGCAAAACAGGAGGATTCCCGATCGCAAACCTGGCGCCGGTTTGGCGCCGACCAACGGGCTGGGGAATGACGACGCCGCGAACCGACACGCAATTTGCCCGCGACGCGACTGAAGTCAGCACGCCCGATGCACGGCGCGACAAGCCTGCGGGCGGGCCCGAAACGGAGCTCGGCGAAGGCGATCGCCTTGGCGCCTGGCGCCTGTTGCGGCGCCTTGGCAGCGGCGGCATGGGCGCGGTGTATCTCGCCGAGCGCGCCGATGGCCATTTCGAACAGCGCGCCGCGATCAAGCTGATCCGCGGCGTGCCGAATGAAGAAACACTCGCGCATTTCGCGCGCGAACGGCAGATCCTGGCGACGCTGCAACATCCGGATATCGCGCGCCTGCTCGACGGCGGTGCGACGCCGGGCGGCCAGCCGTATCTGGTCATGGAATATGTCGAGGGCGAGCCGATCGATGTGTTTTGCAACGAGCGCGCGTTGCCGCTCGACGCGCGATTGCGTCTGTTCGAAGAAGTCTGCGGCGCGGTGCAGTTCGCTCACCAGCGCCTCGTCGTGCACTGCGATCTGAAGCCATCGAACGTGCTGGTTCGCGCCGATGGCACGCCGGTGCTGCTCGATTTCGGCATCGCGCGCGCGCTCGATCGGCAGCGGCGCGCGAATGCGCTCGAAGCCGGCTATTTCACGCCGGGCTATGCGAGCCCCGAGCAGCTGCGCGGCGATGCCGTCGCGACGGCGACCGACGTCTATTCGCTTGGCCTGATCCTGTTCGAGCTGATCGCCGGACGCAACGCGCGCATCGACGCGGCGGATCGCACGATCGCGCTGCTCGGCGATGCCGCCGTGCGACCGAGCGAAATCGCGGACGATGTGCCGTGGCGCGGCGGGCTTGCCGGCGATCTCGACGCGATCGTGCTGCGCGCGACGGCTGCGGAACCCTCGGCGCGTTACAGCTCGGCCGAAGCGCTCGGCGCTGATCTCAAACGTCTTCGCGAACACCGGCCGGTGTTCGCGCGCGCGCAGACACCCGCGTATGTCGCTTCGCGTTTCGTGCGCCGGCGCTGGCCGGTGTTCGCCGCCGGCGCGCTGATCGTGGCGCTGATCGCCGCGTTCACCTGGCGGCTTGCCGCCGAACGCGATCGCGCGCTCGCGGCCGAGCGCGAGGCACGCGTGCAGACGACCGCCGCCGAGCGCGTCAGCGACTTCCTGGTTTCGGTGTTCGACGTGTCGAATCCTCGCCTGAATCAGAAACGCGGCGTCAGCGCGCGCGACGTGCTCGATGAAGGTGCCGAGCGCATCCAGACCGAGCTCGCCGATCAGCCTCGCGTGAAAGCCAAGCTGCTCACGACGCTGGCGACGGCGTATCGCTACATCGGCGAGCCGGCCGAGAGTATCGACCTGTTCCGACAGGGTATCGCGCTGCAGCTCGACCCGCGCGTGAACGATCCGCTCGCGGCCGCGGCGGCGCTCAGCCAGCTCGCGGTCAACTATGCGAACAACGACTACTCGCGCAAGGATGCGGAGACCGCCGCGCGACGCTCGCTGGAGCTGCGCCAGAAAAACGGCGGCGACGCGCTCGACATCGGCGACGCGTACAACACGCTCGGCATCGTGTTGCAGACCGAAGACCGGCTGGACGAAGCCGAGGTCGCGCTGCAGAAAGGACTGGAGTTGCGTCGCGCGAACGGCGCCGACGCCAGCACGATCGCGTCCTCGCTGCACAACCTCGGCAATGTCGCCTCGGATCGCCAGGAATTCGATACGGCGCTCGCCGACTTTCGCGAAGCGCTCGACCTTCGCGAAAAGACCATCGGCGAACACACGCCGGAATATCAGCACACGCTGATGAACTACGGTGTCGCGCTTGGTCGCGCCGGCAAAAGTAGCGATGCAATAGCTGCGCTCGAGAAAAGCCTCGCGATCGCGCGCGATTTGTTTGGCGAGGACAGCAACAATACCGGTGCCGTGCACAACGAGCTCGGCTCGGTGCTCCACGACGAAGGCCGCTTCCGCGAAGCGATCCTGCATTACCGCGAGGCATTGCGCATCGACGAGCTCACCGTCGGCGCGAATGGCGCGGAGACCGCCAAGCCGCTCAACAATCTCGCTTCGGCGTACGAGGACATGGGCGACTACGCAACGGCGGTTCCGCTGTTCCGGAAATCGCTCGCGATCCGGCAGAAGATGCTCGCCGAAGACGATCCCATGGTGTTGCGCGCGGATTACAACCTCGGGCGTGTCCTGACCAGGTCTGGCGCGCTGAGGGAAGCGAAGGCGCTGCTCGAGGATGTCCGCGTCGAGTTCAAGGAGCGCTACGGCGAAACGAACGCGTCGACGGCAAAGGCGGTCATCTGGCTGGGACTGGCCGACGTTCGCTCGGGCGACGTGAGCGCGGCAGCCGCGCAGCTCGACAAGCTGGAACTATCGTCGGCGAAATTCACGTCGCTGATGAGTGCGCAGCGCTCGGATTTGCAGGCCGAGATCGCGGCGGCGCGCCATGACGATGCGACGATGCTTGCGGCGCGCAAGCAGGCATGGGACGCAATGCGCGCGGGGCAGGGCGAACTGCATCCACTGACCGCCGAATTCGGGATCGCGTACGCAGCGGCGCTCGCGGATTCTGGCCACGCAGCGGATGCGCGCGCCGTCGCCGAACCGCTGATTCCGATCATCGCGCAGGCGTTTGCGGAAAACTCCGAAGTGAAGCGGCAAGTGATGCGCTGGAATTGAGTCGCACCGAGCCCGCGCTCAACGTGGCCGAGTGTCGAAGGGCGTGCCCGAGGGGAATCAAGCGTGGACATCGCGCTTCGTCTTCTTCGCGACCTTGCTGTCGCGACGGACGCTATCACGCGTCGTCACGTCAAAGAGGCAAAAAAAGCCCGGCCTGCTTGCGCAGGCCGGGCAGGTCCCGGCGTCCTTGCCCTGTGGCTCCTGTTGGAGATCGGGCCGACGCAATCCTTGCGTCCGCGCAATCCTCAGTACTCTCAGAATCGGTATTCGGCGCCGACCGAAACCAGATCCGCATTCAGATTGAGATTCTTTTTGTCGGCCTTGTAGTAGTCGTAGTTCAGACCGACGCTGAAGTTGTTGCTGAAGTCGTAGCCGAACCCTGCGCCGGCATACCACTTGTCGCTGGTGTCGTCGACGTTGACCGGAACGCCGGCGGTGTCGAGGTACGCGCCCTTCACGTCGCCGCGGAACCAGCCGGTGCGGCCGCTGACATACCAGTTGTCGGTGACATTGAAATGGCCGTTGATGCCAAGGTTCCAGCCCTTGAGATCCGCGTCACGCAGACCGAGCCCGTCGTAGCGGCTCTTGGTCGAGAAGCTGCCGAGGTGGGTATAACCGCCTTCGACGCCGAGCAGCACGTTCGGAGCAACCGCCCAGCGGTAGCCGACGTTGCCGAGGAAACCAGTGTCGCTGTCGTCGTAAACGCCCTTGTTGACGTTCGATTCGCCGACGTTTCCATTGATGAAGAAGCCGCTCTGATCGGCGGCGTGACTGGTCAGGGGGATCGCGGTAAGGCCCGCGGTAGCTAGGGCAATGGCAAACAAGGTGTTCTTCATGATTAGACTCCAACTTCTTGGCAATTAAGGATTTTTGCAACTCATCCATGGGTCGCCGAACTTCGACCCCCCACTCATCCTTGGGTTCGAAATCCGGCCTGCGGTCGTTAAGTAGGGTTCAGTAGCCTGAATTCAATACCTGGCAGTTTAGAAATTATTCAGGCGCTTTCGCCGCCACGACAACGGCGCCGGCATCGGCGACAATCGCGCCCCTCGCGACGCGCCGCCCGGCGCGGCCGCGCTCCGATTCCGCCTTATTGTTCGAGCTGCCGATGCCGAGCCGACGAGAACTCGCCAACGCGATCCGCGCGCTGGCTATGGATGCGGTCGAAGCCGCCAAGTCCGGCCATCCCGGCATGCCGATGGGCATGGCCGACATCGCCGAAGTGCTGTGGAACGATTTCCTCAGCCACAATCCGAAGAATCCGAAGTGGGCCAATCGCGATCGGTTCGTGTTGTCGAACGGCCACGGATCGATGCTGCAGTACGCATTGCTGCATCTCACCGGCTATGACCTATCGATCGATGAGCTGAAACGGTTCCGTCAGTTGCATTCGAAGACCGCGGGACATCCCGAAGCGAGTGAAACGCCGGGCGTCGAGACAACCACGGGCCCGCTCGGGCAGGGTCTCGCCAACGCGGTCGGCATGGCGCTCGCCGAGAAAGTGCTCGCGCAGCGCTTCAATCGCGAAGGCTTTCCGGTCGTCGACCATTACACCTACGTGTTCATGGGCGACGGCTGCATGATGGAAGGCATCTCGCACGAAGCCGCGTCGCTCGCGGGCACGCTGAAGCTCGGCAAGCTCGTCGCGATCTGGGACGACAACGGCATCTCGATCGACGGCGAAGTGCATGGCTGGTTCACCGACGACACGCCTGCGCGCTTCGAAGCCTACGGCTGGGAAGTCCTGCGCGATATCGACGGCCACAATCCCGAAGCGATCAAGGCCGCGCTGGTGTCGGCGGCACTTGATCCGGACAAGCCGACCTTGATCTGCGCGAAGACGATCATCGGCTACGGCGCGCCGAACAAGCAGGGCAAGGAAAGCTGCCACGGCGCCGCACTTGGCAAAGACGAAATTGCCGCGGCGCGCATCGCGCTCGGCTGGAGTCACGCGCCGTTCGTCGTGCCCGATGATATCTACGATGCGTGGAATGCCGAAGCGAGAGGCGCGGAGCGCGAGAGCGCCTGGAACGCGTTGTTCTCGCGCTATCGCAATGCGCACCCGGATCTCGCCGCCGAATTCGAGCGTCGCATGGCCGGCGAATTGCCGGTGGATTTCGCCGCGCGCGCGGACGAGTACGCGCGCAAGCTGCAGGCCGAAGGTCCGACCATCGCATCGCGCAAGGCCTCGCAGATGGCGCTCGATGCGTTCGGGCCCAAGCTGCCGGAGCTGATCGGCGGATCGGCCGATCTCGCCGGTTCGAACCTGACGATCTGGAAAGGCTCGAAGGACGTCAACGCGCACGATGCGGCCGCCAACTACGTCTACTACGGCGTGCGCGAATTCGGCATGAGCGCGATATCGAACGGCCTCGCGCTGCATGGCGGTTTCGTTCCTTACGACGCGACGTTCCTGGTTTTTTCCGACTACGCGCGCAACGCCGTGCGCATGTCCGCGCTGATTCCGGCGCACGTGATTCATGTCTACACGCACGATTCGATCGGCCTGGGCGAAGATGGCCCGACGCACCAGCCGATCGAGCATCTGGCCAGCTTGCGTTACATCCCGAACAATCGCCTATGGCGGCCGTGCGACGCGGTTGAGTCGGCGATTGCCTGGAAGGCTGCGATCGAGCGGACCAGGGCGCCGTCGTGTCTGGTGTTCTCGCGTCAGAACCTCGCGCATCAACATCGCACGGACGCACAGGTGACTGCGATCGCGCGCGGCGGCTATGTGCTCGCCGATCCCGGCAGCGCGAAGTTCGATGCGATCGTCATCGCGACCGGTTCCGAAGTCGATCTCGCGGTGCAGGCGATGCGCGCACTGGCGGGCGAGGGCATCGCGGTGCGCGTCGTCTCGATGCCGTGCACCAATGTCTTCGACGAACAACCGCTCGAATATCGCGAAAGCGTGCTGCCTTCGTGGTGCCGCAAACGCGTCGCGGTCGAAGCCGGCATCAGCGATTATTGGCGCAAATACGTCGGTCTCGATGGCGCGGTCGTCGGCATCGACACGTTCGGCGCGTCAGCGCCGGCTGAAACGTTGTTCAAGCACTTTGGCTTCACGGTCGAGCACGTCGTCGCCGCGGTGAAGGCGCTGGTCTGAGCCGGACGCGGGATCGCGACCGCGCGATGCGTACGTCCTAGGTCGCCTCGAAACGCACCGGCAGCTTCACAAATGCGCGCGCTCCATTCGCACTCGGCGGCAAGCGCCCGCCGCGCAGATTGACCTGGATTGCCGGCCACAGCAGGCGAGGGGTCGCCAGCGTCGCATCGCGCTGCATGCGCGCGGCCGCGAATGCGGCCTCCGTGGTCGTTGCGCGCAGAAACACGTTGCCCGCCTTCTCGGCGCCGAGCGCGACATAGGCGACCGGCTCGACGTCCTTGGGCGGATAGTCGTGACACAGGAACACGCGCGTCGCGTCCGGAAGGTCGTAAAGGCGCATGACGGAACGGTAGAGGACCGCCGCGTCGCCGCCGGGGAAGTCGCAGCGCGCGGTGCCGACGTGCGGCGCGAACAGCGTGTCGCCGACGAACACGGCGTCTCCGGCGAGATAGCTGATACTGTCGCCGGTGTGTCCTGGAGTCGCCATCGCGCGCACTTCGAGATCACCGATGCGAAACGTCTCGCCGTCCGCGAACAGATGGTCGAACGGCGAGCCGTCGGTCGGAAACTCTTCGTCGAGCGCGAGCAGGCGTTGGAACGTATGCTGCACGTCGACGATGCCGGCGCCGATGCCGAGCTTCGCGCCGGTGCGCTCGCAAAGCCACGCGCCCGCCGACAGGTGGTCGGCGTGTGCGTGCGTTTCGAGCACCCAGTCGACGCGAAGTCCGGCCGTCGCGACATACTCGAGCACGCGCCGCGCGCTGTCCGTGCGGATCAGACCCGACGCCGGATCAAAGTCGAGCACTGAATCGATGATCGCCGCGTGCCGTGTCGCGCAATCGACGAGGACGTGCGTCCAGGTTCCCGTTTCCGCGTGATGGAAGCTGCGAACGATCGGATGGCCGTTCGCGCTCATACGGAACGATCGGATTTGTGCACCGTCGCGCCCGTCCCGTCGCGCACGCTGACCTCGATCGGGATGCCGGCGCGCACGCTCTGGGTCACCGTGCAGAAATCCTCGAACTGGGCCAGGATGCGCTCGGCCTGCGTATACGAAGCGGCCGTTTCGGCGAGCTGGATCTCGACCGCGATGCGCCCGATGCGCAGCCGGCCGCGCGCATTGCGCGTCATATCGGCGCGCACGCGCGTAACGATCGTGCCGGGCTGGTTCTTGAACTTGCGCAGCGCGAACAGCATGCTCGAGCTGAGGCAATTGCCGATGGACGCCGCCAGCAGGCGCGCCGGATCCGGCCCGGCGCCGCGGCCGATCGGCGGCGATTCGTCGGCGACGAGTTCGCCGAGCGCGGTGTCATCGAAGCGCACGCGGAATTCGTAGTCGGATTCCTGCGTGATCGTCAGGCGGATGCTTTCGTTTTCGCCCATCGGCCAGTTCCTTGTGTTGCTGACGCCTCTGCCGGCGCAAGTTTCCCGCGCGCCTGCCAAGCGTAGTACAAGAGCGGGATGACGAGCAGGGTCAGCACCGTCGAGACGATGATTCCGAAGATCAGCGACACGGCAAGACCCTCAAAGATCGGGTCGTCGAGAATGAAGAAGCCGCCGATCACAGCGGCGAGCGCGGTCAGTGCGATCGGTTTGGCACGCACCGCGGCGGCGTCGATGACGGCATCGCGCAATGGGCGACCCTGCGCGATGGCTCGATTGATGAAGTCGATCAACAGGATGGAGTTGCGCACGATGATGCCGGCGAGGGCGATCATGCCGATCATCGATGTCGCGGTGTATTGCACGCCGAGCAGTGCGTGGCCCGGCATCACGCCGATCACGGTCAGCGGAATCGGCGCCATGATCACAAGCGGCACGACGTAACTGCGGAACTGCGCGACGACGAGCAGATAAATCAGGACGAGGCCGGCCGAATACGCCAGACCCATGTCGCGGAACATTTCCCAGGTGATCTGCCATTCGCCATCCCATTTGATCGCGAACGTCGAGGTGTCGGCGGGCTGCGCGATGAAAAGCTGCGTAACGCGGTGACCGTCGACGTTTTCGCGCGCGAAGCGCGAGACCATCGCGAACATACCGTAAAGCGGGCTATCGGTTGCGCCGGCGTCGTCGCCTGTGACGTAGACGCAGGGCAGGAGGTCCTTGTGGAAAACCACCTGCTGGCGCTCTGCGGCGACGACCTTGACCACTTCGGACAATGGAACGAGCGAACCGTCATGGGCGCGAATGCGCAGCGCGAGCAACTCGCTCGGCGCGGCCTGATCGCCGGGCGGCAGGCGCAGACGCACGGGTAGCGCATATTTGCTGTGGCCGTCCATAAGATAAGTGGCGTCGTCGCCGGAAAGGGCGGTCTGCAGCACGCGCGCGATGCCGGCTTGATCGAGACCAAGTCGCGCGGCACGCTCGCGATCGACGATGACGACATCGCGCAACGCATTAGCTTCGATGCTGGTGTCCACGTCGACGATGTCCCTGTCAGCCCGGAACGCCTTCTCGACCGCTAGCGCAGTGTCATGTACGCCGTTCGCGCTCGGGCCGTAGATCTCTGCGACGATCGGCGCCAGTACCGGCGGACCCGGCGGCACCTCGATGATCTTGACCGATGCACCGTAGCGCTCGCCGATCTTCGCGAGCGCAGGCCGCACCGCGAGCGCGATCGCGTGGCTCTGGCGTTTGCGCTGAGCCTTGTCGACGAGGCCGACATGCAGGTCGCCGACGATCGGTCCGCTGCGAAGGTAGTACTGGCGCATGAGCCCGTTGAACGTGATTGGCGCAGCGGTGCCGGCATAGCCCTCGTAGCTCTCGACTTCGGGCACACGATCGAGCGCATGCGCCAGCTCCGCCAGCAGCGCGTTTGTGCGCTCGATCGCCGAGCCTTCCGGCATGTCGACGACGACCTGGAACTCGGACTTGTTGTCGAACGGCAGCATCTTCAGGATCACCGCGTGCACGCCGACCAGTGCGGCGGCGGCAATGACAAGCAGTCCGATCGCGCCGAATAGCCAGCGGCGACGTCTGCGCGCGTGCACGCCGTCGAGAAACGGCGACATCACGCGTTCGAACAGACGCAGCATTCCCCACCGCGGCTTCGAGCCGTCGTCGCCAGCCGATTCGACTCTATGTTTCAGCAAGCGCACGGCCAGCCACGGCGTGACCGTCAGTGCGATCGCGAGCGAAAGCAGGATGCCGGCGGACGCGTTGATCGGAATCGGACGCATATAGGGCCCCACCAGGCCTGACACGAACGCCATCGGCAGGAGTGCGGCGATCACCGTAAACGTCGCGAGGATGGTTGGTCCGCCGACCTCCGCAACGGCTTGCGGAATCGCTTCCCGCAGCCCGTGTGCGCCCAGCGCCATATGGCGGTGGATGTTCTCGACCACCACGATCGCGTCGTCGACGAGGATGCCGATCGAGAAGATCAGAGCGAACAGCGACACGCGATTGATGGTGAATCCCAGCGCCCAAGACGCGAACAGCGTGATCGCAAGGGTGATGATGACCGCGCTGCCGACGACGAGTGCCTCGCGCCAGCCGAGCGAGAACAGCACGAGCAGAACGACCGAAAGCGTGGCGAACATCAGCTTGTGAATCAGCTTCTCGGCCTTATCGGTCGCGGTGCGGCCGTAGTCGCGGGTCACTTCAACGTGCACGCCGGCTGGGATGACGACGCCTTCGAGGGAGGCGATCCGCGCGCGCACGGCGTCGGTGACATCGGCTGCGTTGGTACCGGCCTTCTTCGCGATGGCGATGGTGACCGCCGGCGCGGTTCCGGCGTGCGGACCGGGTTTCCCGGGTGGCGCGCCATACCATGCGTAGCGCGTCGGCAAGTCCGCGCCGCGCGCGACACGCGCGACATCGGAAACGAACACCGGTTGGCCATCCCTGAGCCCGATCACGAGCTGCGAGATCTCGTCGGCATCCGCGAGGAACGTGCCGGCGGTGACCGGGCGGTCCTCGTTGTTGCTGATGCGATGGCCGGCTTCGGCGACGACGTTGGCAGCTTTGAGCGCACTAGCGAGATCGTCCACGGCGAGACCGTACGCCGCCAGCCGCGACGCATCGAGCTCGACCACGACCGCGCGGTCCGGCGCACCGATCGTATACACGTCGCGCGTACCAGGAATGCGCTTGAGATCCGTTTCGAGGGAATGCGCGACTTCGGCGAGTTCGGTCGCCCCGGCATCATCGCTCCATAGCGTCAGCGCCATCACCGGCACGTCGTCGATGCCCATGGGCCGGATCATCGGCTGACCCGCGCCGAGACCGGCTGGAACGAAATCCTGGTTCTGATACACCTGGTTGTAGAGCCGTACGATCGCCGATTGCCGAGGCACACCGACCTCGAACTCGACCGTGATCACGGCCATGCCCGGACGGCTCATCGAATAGACGTGCTTGACGCCGGCGATCTCACCGAGCTTCTGCTCGAGCGGATAGGCGATGAGATTCTCGACGTCGGTGACGTCTGCGCCCGCGAGCGGCACGAACACATTCGCCATCGTCACGTCGATCTGCGGCTCTTCCTCCCGTGGCGTGATCGCGATCGCGACGAGACCGAGCACCAGCGCCGCAAGCGCCAGGACCGGGGTCAGCGGCGAATCCTGCATCGCGCGCGCGATGCGGCCGGAAATCCCGAGGCGCGACTCACTCATGGCGCGCATCGCCCGCGCGCGTTCGCGCGAGCCAGTCGAGCGCGGCCGTCGGATCGACGACGATTTGCTCGCCTGGCTCGAGGCCGGACAGGATCTCGATGCGATCGCCGTATCGATGGCCGAGCCGGAGCTGCGAGAGTCGCAGCGTGCGGTCGGTCGCAACGACGTAGGCGGCGTTCACTTCACCGCGCTGGACCAGGGCGGCGGCGGGCAGCATCAACCGCTCCGCCTCGCCGATCGCGAACGCGACCTTGACGGTCATGCCAGGATAGAGACCGGTGTTCTCGCCTGGAAGATCGAGCCGAACGCTGAATGTGTGCGTTGCCGGATCGGCGTACGGAAACACGGTGATCTTGGTCGCCGTCACGCGCCGGGAGCCGCCTTCGAGCAGGATGTCGCCGGCGTTGAAGCGGCGGATCGTATCGATCGCGCTCTGCGGCACGTTGACGTTGACGCGCAACTCGCCGAGCGAGACGCCGGCGATCAGCAGCTGTCCGGCCTGCACGGATTCGCCGACCTGAACGTAGCGCTTGGTCACATACGCCGAGTAGGGCGCGCGGATGACCGTGTAGTCGAGCTGCTGGCTCGCTTCGCGCAGTGCCGCGTCTGCGGAATCGAGCGCGCCCTTCGCGGCGTCGCGAGCGGCGGTGGCCTGGTCGAGCGCGGCTTTCGAGACGAGCTTGCGCGCATAGATTTCAGCGACGCGCTTATAGTTCGCATCGGCCTCGTCGTACGACGCCCTCGTCGACGCGAGCGCCGCTCTAGCGCGGTTGCGGCCGGCACCTTGCTCGACGTCCGTGAAGCGCGCGACGACGGCGCCCGCCTCGACATGATCGTTGACGTCGTAGGGCAGCTCGATCACACGGCCGGCCGTCTGTGCCGACAGGGTCGCCTGATGGATCGCTTCGACGACACCGTCCCACGACTGCTCCTCACGCGCTCGCTCGGGAGCAATCGTCAACGTCGCCAACGTCGATGGAATGGCGGGCAGCGCCGTCGGCGATTGCGGCCTTACACAGGCCACGAGTGTCGTCGACAGCATCAGGAACACAGCGAAGCGCAAGGTGTTGTTCATGTGACTCATTCAAATATTATGAGTTGCTAATGTAGTATGTGTTAATGTAGAATGCAAGCGGAGCCACCAGGACCGATTACATGAGCACAGATGCCGCGATGTTGCGGAGCCGTCGGCTCCATCCCCGCAAACACGGCGCGAGCGCGCGCGCGGAGCCCGGGCTCGAGATCGACGCCGAGGCCATGCGACGCAACGCCGACGACGCGGCACACCTGCTGAAGATCCTGGCAAACGACCAGAGGCTGCGTGTGCTCTGCCTTCTCGTCGACGAGGAGTTGTCGGTCGGACAGATCAACGAGCGTGTCGAGCTGAGCCAATCGGCGCTCTCGCAACACCTGGCGAAACTCCGTGCGGAAGGCATCGTCAGTACCCGTCGCGACGGGCAAACGATCTACTATTCGCTGGCCGACGGCGCCGTGCGGCAGATCATCGGGACCCTGCACGACATCTACTGCCACGCACCAAGACGCCAGGCGCGCCGAGCTTAGCGAAGCGGAGGCGGCGCCGGGCACTGACTGGATTGGCTCCAGCCGAATGGCTCCGTGCGCAGCAAATTGAGTACCGGTAGAATGCGCGGCCTCGCTTTCGTCGCATCCCGGAGGAAGGTCCATGGCAGTAAAGGTCGCCATCAACGGCTACGGTCGCATCGGTCGCAACGTCCTGCGCGCGCTGTACGAGGCCAAGCGCAACAACGAGATCCGCATCGTCGCGGTCAACGATCTCGGCGATGCCGAAACCAACGCGCACCTGACCCAGTACGACACCGCGCAAGGCAAGTTCCCGGGCGACGTCGGTGTCGACGGCGGCGATCTCGTCGTCAACGGCGACAAGATCAAGGTCTGCGCCGAACGCGACCCGGGCAAGCTGCCGTGGAAGGATCTCGGCGTCGATGTCGTGCTCGAGTGCACCGGACTTTTCACCTCGAAGGCGAAGGCCGGCGCGCACATCGCCGCCGGCGCGAGGAAAGTGATCATTTCCGCACCGGGCGACAAAGATGTCGACGGCACCTTCGTGTTCGGCGTCAACGAAGACAAGATCAAGGCCGGCGACACCGTCATCTCGAACGCATCGTGCACGACCAACTGTCTCGCGCCGCTGGCGAAAGTGCTGCACGAAAAGATCGGCATCGTGCACGGGCTCATGACCACGATCCACGCGTACACGAACGATCAGGTGCTGACCGACGTGTATCACAAGGATCTACGTCGCGCGCGCTCGGCGACGATGTCGCAGATTCCAACCAAGACCGGCGCCGCCGCCGCGGTCGGCCTGGTGCTGCCGGAGCTCAACGGCAAGCTCGACGGTTTGTCGATCCGCGTGCCGACGATCAACGTTTCACTGGTCGACCTCGTCTTCGTCGCGAAACGCGCAACGTCCAACGCCGAAATCGACGCCGCGATCGAAGAAGCCAGCACGGGCAAGCTCAAGGGCATCATCGGCGTCAATCGCAAACCGCTCGTATCGGTCGACTTCAATCACAACCCGCTGTCGTCGATCTACGACGCGACACAGACACGCGTGATGGACGGGACGATGGTCAAGGTGTTCTCGTGGTATGACAACGAGTGGGGGTTTTCGAACCGCATGCTCGACATGACGCTCACGTTCGCAAACGTCCGCTGACCCAACGCCCCTCTCCCGCTAGCGGGAAATGGCAGGGTGAGTGCGCTTTTCAGCAATCGTGGCTTAGACGACGTATTCGTCGCGCAGCAGTCCGTACATCGCCGAGTCGGTGACCTCGCCGGCGACGTGCCAGCGTTGGCGCAACAAACCTTCTTGCCGAAATCCGGCGCGTTCGACGACACGGCACGAAGGCACATTGCGCGGATCGATATCGGCTTCGAGTCGCGCGAGGCCAATCGTGTCGAATGCAAACGCGATGGCCAGGCGCAAACCTTCGGTCGCGTAACCGTGACCCCAGTGGCCCGGCGCGAGCGCATAGCCGACCTCGGCGCGAAATTGCGCGCGGTTGATCGCGAACAGCGAAACCGTGCCGATCAGCCGATCCGCGCCGCCGACCGTGTTAGCCCAGGTGTAGAACTCGGCTTTCGCGCGATCGCGTTCAAGCTGTTCGATGCGCGCGATCGCCTGTTCGCGCTCAGTCCACGGCGGATGACTCCAGTAGCGCATCACGCGCGGGTCTGAGTGAAGCGCGAAGAAATCGTCGGCATCGCTGAGGTCGAGCGGGCGCAATCGCACGCGCGGCCCATTGAGCGTCGGCACCGGCGGAATCGCAAGTTCGGGCATGCGGATCACCTTTCGCGATCGACGAATCGCGATCGTTGCTGCGTGGAACGTCATTTCTGGTCAGTGCGCGACGAGCAGCGGCAGATCGCTCGACTTGAACAGGTAGCGTGTGGTGCCGCCGAGCACAAGCTCGGTGATGCGCGAGTGGCCCCACGCGCCCATAACGATAAGATCGGCGGAAAGCGTGTGCGCCGTTTCGAGCAACGCGGCACCGCGTTCCTTCGTGGGCGGCTTGAACGGCCGGAATTCGGCGTTGACGCCATGACGTGCGAGCCAGGCGCGAAGATCGAGCTGCGGCAAATGGCGCAGGCCGAACGGGTTTTCGACCGGATCGCCTTCGAGCACTGTGACGCGATTGGCGAGGCGCAGCAGCGGCAGCGCGCCGCGGATCGCGAGCACGGCTTCGCGGCTGCGGTTCCAGCCGATGACGACGTGAACCGCGACATGTTCCAGCGTCGCCGATTCGGGCACCACGACCACCGGAGCGGACGCGCCGAACACGGTGCGCGAAACCACGCCCCAACCGGTCGGCGCATCGGGATTGAGCTGCGGTCGCTCGACGACGACGAGATCGCTCCAGCGCGCGGCATGGCACAGCACTTCGACGGTGTCGCCCTGCGAGACCTGCCATTCGCCCTCAAGCCGGCGCGCGGCGAGCTCGGCGAGCCACCAGTCCTTGCGTGCCTTCGCCGACTCGACCATCTCGTCGGCCTCGTGCACTTGCAGTGCAACGGCTTCCGGCGAAGCGAACGCGGCCGGCGCAATGGCGACGACGTGGATTCCTGTCGTCCACGCGCCGAGACGTTCGGCGAGCGCGAGGCCGAGCCGCACGGGCGGCGTCGTCCCGCCCGTGTTGCGCAGATGGATCAGCACGTCGAGTTGGGTCATGGCCGGCTCCGCAGGCGCGATTTCGCTTAGCTTACGGCGATCTCGCGACGGCCGTGGTGAAAGCGATCGCCATAGTAGAGTGCAAGATGGCGCGCTGCGAAAGAGAGTCGCGGGCGGCGAAACTCGCCCTGTCACGGGTGACCTTCCACACTGGCGGAAACCACCCGAAAACGCGCATCCTATTCCCGCGTGTCGGATGGAGGTTTCGCGATGGCCTTCGGCTTCTTTTCCGTGTTCGCCGTGATCGCGGCGTTGATCGTGCTGGCCTTCGGCGCCGCGCTGCTGCCGGTGCTGCTCGTGGTCGGTGCCGTCGTGCTCGCCCTGTCGTTGTTCGCAGCCGTGCTCGGCGTCGTCTTCCGCGTCATCGGATCGCTGCTACTCGTCGTGCTGGCGCTTCCGTTGATGCTCGTGACGTTCGGTCTCGCGCTCGCGCTCGGCATCGCGATCCTGCACGCGGCGCTGCCGCTGCTGCTCGTGGTCGGCATCGTGTGGCTGATCGTGCATCACCATCGCGGCGCACAGGTGGCGCCGCCGACGCGATAACGCATTTTCGGCAGCGGCGTCTGCTACACGCTCGACGTGCCGTTCTATCTCAGCGTACGCCTGCCGTTCAATCACGCGGCGTGGCATCTGTTCGCGCTCGGCGGCTGCACCCCGCAGTTTTTCGCCGTGTTGCCGTACCTGCTGCCGCCGGGTTCGCGCTGAACGGACTCGCTGCAGCCCTTCGCGCGGATGCCCGATGCATCCGCGCGACCAGCGTTACTTCATCTGCTCGGGAATGAACGAGGTTTCCACCGCCTCGCGCAGAAGCGTCGGCGGCAACAGGCCTTGTCCGATCACGAAATCGTTGAACGCCTGGCGATTGAATTTCTTGCCGAGCTTGATTTCGGTGTCGGCACGCAACTCCATCAGCTTCGTGTAGCCGTAGAAATAACTCGTGGCCTGGCCCGGCGCGCGGAACGTGTAGCGGTCGATCTCCTGACGCGCATAGGCGGGCGACAGCACGACCTCATCGGTCAGCACTTCCTTGGCGCGTTCCGGGCTGATGCGGCCGAGATTGACCATCGGATCGAGAATCGCGCGCGCCGCGCGCTGCAGGCGCGCCTGCAACGCGAACAGCTGGCCGTCGAGCGGCTCGAACGGCTTCATCTCGGCTTCCGAGTACAACGCCCAGCCTTCGACGTTGACGCTGTTGAACGCGAACAGGCTGCGCGCGAGCGACACGCCGCGCTCGACCATCGCCGAGAACTGCAGCTCGTGACCTGGCCGGCCCTCGTGCGCGGTCAGCGTCCAGGTCGCGTACGGATGATTGAAATCGTCGTAGCTCTCGGCATTTCCGCTGGCGCTCGGATTGCCGAGCGTCAACACGAACGTGCCGCGTTCGCCCTTGTTGCCGATCAGCGGCGGCGGATCCATGTGCGGCGCGGGCTGCGCAGCGGTTTCGGCGTCCGAAGCGACCCGCATCAGCATCGCGCGCTCGGGCAGCGTGACGATGTGCTCGCGGCGGATGATGTCCTCGATCTTGCCGATGACTTCGTGGTATGTCGGCTCGATCTTGTCGCGCGGCATCTGGTCTTTTTTCAGCGCGCGGATCACGTCGCGGTAATCGCTGACGCTGAGGTCGTGCTCCTTCGCGACCAGCGGCGCTATCGCGCGCATTTCGTTGCGGATTTCGGCGTAGGCGAGCTCGGCCTTCGCAATCAGCGCGTCCGGCGCAATGTCGAGGCCGACATTCTTGAGGTTGTCGGCGTAGAGCTCGGGCGGCAGCCTGAAGTCGTCGCGCGCGAGCGGCATCACCGTCGACTTGATCCAGTCGTCGTAGTCCTTGAGCTGCGCGGCGAGCGCGTCGAGCGCCTTGTCGGCGCCGCCGATCTTGTATTTCACATAGAGCTTGCGGATGCCGTCGACGTAGCTCGTGGTGTTGGCGAGATCCTGATCGACCTGGCCCTTGAACGGTCCGAGCAGCTTCTTGTCGCCCATCGCTGCTTCGAACTGCGCCTTCGCCTGCGTCGTCACCGGCGTGTAGCCCTTCTCCAGACCGGTATAGCGCTTGAGGCGCGTCAGCGCGCTCGGCCGGCGTTTCGCGTCGACCTCGTCTTGCAGCAGATTGAACTCGCCGAAGAAGATCGTCTGGCCGACGTTCGTGTAGGGCAGCAGGTATTTTTCGTTGAGCAGGCTCGTATCGATCGGCAGCGACGCGGCGTCGATCATGATCTTGAGATCCTGCCGGACCTGCGGATCTTTCTCTTCCGCGAGCTTTGCCTTGAGCCCGTCGCGCGCCTCTCCGATGGCCTTGCGGAATCGCTGCGGCGCGTCCAATGGAAACGAAGAGACGCGATCGTCGTAGCCCTTGACGCCCAATCGCGCGGCGAACTCGGGTCCGAAATCGCCGAACACCTTGAGCAGCGGCTGTGCATCGGCATTGCTGCGCGCGATCCACTCCGGCGTGGTGGGCGCGGCCGGCTTGCTGGCGGGAAATGCATTGCTCGCGAACGTGAGAGTCGCGGCGAGCACCAACGCGAATGCGCGACGTGTCGACATGGCTGCCTCCTTCCGGGATAGCGCACGCTACTCGACGCGTTGCGTTTCACTATGTGCCAAAGGTGTTGCGCCGGCACGCTCGTCGACGCGACGCAACGATTCACCGCAGCGTGCCGCGCGCCGCCGGCAGACGGCCCATTTCCAACGCGCGACGCATTGCGCGAAAATCCGCGCTCCGGAGGAATGCCCATGACCAACGGCCTAGTCACGCATCACGGCGGATGCCATTGCGGGCGCGTGCGTTTCGAGGTCGACGCGCCGGCGCGCATCGAAGCGCTCGACTGCAACTGCTCGATCTGCCGGATGACCGGATTCGTCCATCTGATCGTGCCGGCGGCGCGGTTTCGCCTCGTTTCCGGGGCGGATGCGCTCGACGAATACACGTTCAACACCGGCGCCGCGAAGCATCGGTTCTGCCGATACTGCGGCGTCAAGAGCTTCTACATCCCGCGCTCGAATCCGGACGGCGTCGACGTCAACGTGCGCTGCATCGACGCCGACACGATCGAGTCCGTGCAGGTCACGCCATTCGACGACCGCGATCGCGCGCGCAGCGAGGCCGCGATCGCGCATCTTTCGGCCGCGGATTGAGTCTCCTGACGATCAGTTCGCAATGAACGCGAGCGCGAACAATCCGAGCATCGCGAAACAGACGCCGAGCTTGAGCACCGTGCCGACCAGGAATCCGATCCACGCGCCGACGCCGACGTTCGTCGCGCGCCGAAGCGTGCCGCCCGCGAAGAGCTCGCCGATCAGCGCGCCGACGAACGGCCCGAGCAAGAGACCGACAACGCCGAAGAAAAGACCCACGAGCGTGCCCAGCGCGGCGCCGATCAACGCGAGACGACTCGCGCCGACGCGTTTCGCGCCGGCGAGTCCGGCGAGAAAGTCGACGCCGATCGCGATCACCGTCAGCGCGCCGAGCCCGATCAATGTCCACAGGCCCACGTGCCGGAATCCATCCGCCCACGCCGCGATCAGCATGCCGGCGAATACGAGCGGCGTCCCTGGCAGCGCCGGCAGCACGGCCCCGATGAATCCGATCACGATGAGAACGGCGGCAAGCACGTACCAGAGACTGTGGATATCCATGCGTCAGGCCGAAGCGCGGCGCATTCGCCGCTGAGCGCTTACTTTACCCGAGCGCGCGTGCGTCGCGAACGAATCGATTGCAACGCGATCATCCGTGATCGATCCGGAATTCGATCGGCACGATGCCCCAGGCCGATGTCGCCCGGCCATTGCGCATGACCGGCCGGAAGCGTGCGTGCGATACGCTCTCGCGCGCGGCGGCGTCGAGCCGCGTATGTCCGGAGCTTCGCGCGATCTCGATACGCTGCGGAACGCCGGTTTCATCGACAAGCACGCGCAGCATCACGGTGCCTTGCTCGTGAGCGCGCATCGACTGTGGTGGATATCTCGGCTGCAGCGGCGACGCATACGCGAGCATCTGCGAGGCACCCGATCCGATGTCGTCCGCGGTCGGTGGCGCGATGTCCGGCGGACCGGGCGGTGTCACCGGATTGGCGGTTGGCGTCGGCGGCGTGTTCGCATCGGATGAGGCAACGTTCGTCGGTGGCGTCGTCATCGTGTGTGCCGGCGTCTTCTGCACGTGATGCGGCGCTTGCGGCGGCGGCGGTTCGGGGAACGTCGGTGGGATCTCCGGCTCGATCCAGCGCGCCACAATCGTCGTCGCGTGCTCGCGCGTCGCGGGCACCGTCATCGGCAATGCGATCAGCAACAGGATGCTGACGTGCGCGGCAAAGCTGCCGCTCCATGCACCGATGCGCAGCCAGTCCAGCGCCGGTTTCTGCATGATCGTCGCGGTCGCCATGGCGTCTCCTCCGGTCGATTGGCTGGAGGTTGAAACGATGATCGATGGACGGCGGGGTTAACCGGGCTCGATGTCGAAGGCCGCATCCGATCATTGCAAAGGACGCGCGGTTCGCGTCGGAATCGTCGGCGCCCGTCGACATTCAAGCGCGGCGTCGATATATGTGTGTCCTGGAAATCGTGGAAAACCGGGATCAGCGCGCGCGCGGTATCGTGCGAGCTCGGGGGAGACCTGCCGGCGGCGGCGAACCGCGCGGCGGCATTGCCAGGGTCTTTAAGGCATCCGCATATAATTGAAGCCGATGCAATCCGTTGCGGACAGCAGAACCGATTGGCAAGCGGTCGCCATGTCCGCTTGGGTTCCGGCGTTTATCGCGACAGGCCTTGCTTACAGCGCCTTGACTCCGGAGTGGGTGTGGTCCGGCGAATGGCTCGACAGCTTACTGATTCTTTGGCCGATCGAGCTGGTTCGGGTCGTCGTGTTTTCGGTGATCGGTGACGCGGGCGAGAATCACCGGACACCACGCGAAGCGCTGCGCGGATTCTTGCTCGGCTTTGGCTTGATCTTCGGTTTCCTGATTGCCATTCCGCTATTCGTAATCGGATTTCATGATTTTGTAGCGATCTTGAACCAGCCGGGGTTTCTCCGTTTGTTCGAAATTCCAGTGGCCGTCATCTTGGCTGAAGGCATTGTGGAGTTGTATTTCTTCGCCGGTAACACTCGGCGTATGGTGGCGCGCATCCGTGCTTCGTCAGAAGATGTGTACGATTGGTTTAAGCTCGTCGCCATTCCCATCCCCCTCATTATCGCCGTGGCGTATGTTGGGCTCACATTGCTCAAGAACATGGCGGTGGCAATTCCGCGCTGGCTTCCGGACCCGCACTCCGAGATGGTGCGGTCCGCCCTCTTGTTTTATGCCGCGTTCTATTTCGCTGGCAAGGCGGTGCTGCTCGCATACGCACATACCGCAAGATTCGAACGGACCGGACGCCGGTTATTGGTCGCGCCGACGATCCAGTCCCTAGTGCGCGACGGAACCAACGAGCCGTAAAACAACACCCTCTACCGATCTTCCGCGAACCGCACCCTCCGCCACTGCCCGTGTGTCGTGAGCACTTCGAACCGACCTCGCCGCGGAAATTTTGGCACGTCATTGATACAGTAGCGCCAAAAATCGGCGGGAACCTACGGGAAAGAGCGGAAACAAAATGGGAATGATCGAGGCAGCAGAAGTCGCGGAAATCGCACGCAAAACGGAAAAGGTCTCGCCGTGGCGGCTACTTGTTGCGCCGATGATGGATTGGACCGATCGTCACTGCCGCTATTTCCATCGCCTGCTGTCGCCGCACGTGCACCTCTACACCGAGATGGTGACCGCGCCAGCAGTACTGCATGGCGATCGCGAGCGCCTGCTCGGTTTCGATCCGGCCGAGCATCCGGTGGCGCTGCAACTCGGCGGCGCCGATCCGCGCGAGCTGGCGCTCGCGGCGCGCGTCGGTGCGGATATGGGCTACGACGAAATCAATCTCAACGTCGGCTGCCCGTCGGACCGCGTGCAGTCCGGCCGCTTCGGCGCGTGCCTGATGCGCGAGCCGGCGCTGGTCGCCGATTGCGTCGCTTCGATGCGTGCGGCGGTGTCGATCCCGGTCACGGTCAAATGCCGGCTCGGCGTCGACGAGCAGGACGAGTACGCGGACCTCGAGCGCTTCGTCGAAATCGTGCGCGCGACCGGATGCAGCGTCTTCGTCGTGCACGCGCGCAAGGCCTGGCTCGAAGGACTCTCGCCGAAGGAAAATCGCGAGGTCCCGCCGCTCAACTACGAGCGCGTGTATCGGCTGAAGCGCGAATTTCCAGATCTCACGATCGTCGTCAACGGCGGCATCGCGACGGTCGACGACGTGCGCGAACATCTTCGCCACGTCGACGGCGTGATGCTCGGGCGCACCGCGTACCACGATCCGTATCGCATCGCCGACGTCGAGCACGCACTCTTTTCGACGCCGTTGCCGGATCGCGACGAAGTGCTCGCAAGATTGCGGCCGTACGTCGAGGCACACCTCGCGCGCGGCGATCGGCTGCAGCACATCAGCCGGCATATTCTCGGTCTGTATCAAGGACTGCCGCGTGCACGCGCGTATCGCCGCCTGTTGAGCGAACAAGCCCATCGCGCGGACGCGGGATACGAAGTGATCGAGCGCGCGGTTTCGCTTCGACGCGGCAACCTGGCGTTGCAGGCCGCCTGACGTACGACGCAGAGTTCTCCAGAAAACGGCGACGCAGGAACGCGGCACAATAGGCCGCTAAGGAAACGTCGCCAGCGAGCATGTCCCTCGTCAATCTCGTCAACGTCGATTACTCGGTCGGCGGCCCATTGTTGATCGAACGCGCGGATCTTGCGATCGAGCGCGGCGAGCGCATCTGTGTGGTCGGCCGCAACGGCGCCGGAAAATCGACATTGCTGCGACTCATCGCCGGCGAAATCCGCGCCGACGCGGGCGAAGTTCGCGTGCAGAGCGACGTGCGCATTGCGCGCCTCGCGCAGGAGGTTCCGCACGACGTCGCGGGCTCGGTTTTCGACGTCGTCGCCGGCGCCCTTGGACATATCGGCGCGCTACTCGCGGAATTCCATCATCTTTCCCATCATCTGGACCATGCAGGAAACACCGAAGCGCTCGCCGCGGTCCAGGCTCGCATCGATGCCGAACGCGGCTGGAACATCGATCAGCGCGTGACCAACGTGCTCACGCGTCTGCAATTGCCGGAGGAGGACGACTTCGCGTCGCTGTCGGGCGGCATGAAGCGTCGGGTGCTGCTCGCGCGTGCGCTCGTGCTCGAGCCCGATGTACTGCTGCTCGACGAGCCGACCAACCATCTGGACATCGACGCGATCGCGTGGCTCGAACAATTGCTGCTCGCTTTCGCCGGCAGTCTGGTGTTCGTCACGCACGATCGTCGCTTCCTGCGCGCGCTGGCCACGCGCATCGTCGAAATCGATCGGGGCGGCGTCACGAGCTGGCCCGGCGACTACGACAACTACCTGCGACGTCGCGAGGAGCGCACGCATGCCCAAGCACAGGCAAACGCGCACTTCGATCGCAAGCTGGCGCAGGAAGAAGTGTGGATCCGCCAGGGCATCAAGGCGCGGCGGACGCGCAACGAAGGCCGCGTGCGCGCGCTCGAATCGATGCGCCGCGAACGCGCGGCAAGGCGCGAAGCCGCCGGCACTGCGAAGCTCCGCCTCGGCGCGGCGTCTTCGTCGGGGCGTCGCGTGATCGCCGTCGACGATATTCGCTTTGCATACAGCGGCCAATCGATCGTTGCCGGGTTGACGACCACGATCCTGCGCGGCGATCGCGTCGGCCTCATCGGCGCGAACGGATCGGGAAAAACGACGCTCCTCAAGCTTCTGCTCGGCGAGATCGCCCCGCAATCGGGCGAAGTGACTTTGGGAACCGGGCTTGAAATTGCCTATTTCGATCAGCATCGCGTACAACTGCGCGAAGACCTGAGCGCGCTCGACAATGTATCCGAAGGCGCCGAGTACATCGAGGTCGGCGGCGCGCGCAAGCACGCGCTCGGCTACCTGCAGGATTTTCTCTTTTCGCCGGAACGCGCGCGCGCGCCGATCACCGCGCTTTCCGGCGGCGAGCGCAACCGGTTGTTGCTCGCGAAATTGTTCGCGCGTCCGTCGAACCTTCTGGTGATGGACGAGCCGACCAACGATCTCGACGTCGAAACGCTGGAATTGCTCGAGGAAATGCTGGCGTCGTACGACGGCACGCTGATTCTCGTCTCGCACGATCGCGAATTCCTCGATCGCGTGGTCACCAGCACGCTCGTGCTCGAAGGCGACGGACGCGTCGGCGAATACGTCGGCGGGTACAGCGATTGGCTGCGCCAGACCGCGCAACCGGTGCAGCGCAAGGCCACGGCGGTCGAAAAAAGGAAAGTCGACACCGTGGCTCCGCCGCCCAAGCGCAAGCTCACCTACAAGGAAGGACGCGAGCTCGAACAATTGCCCGCGCGCATCGAACAACTCGAAACGGAACTGGCATCACTCAACGCGCGCTTGCAGGATCCCGCGTTCTATCAGCAGGGCGGCTCGGCGATCGTCGCCGCAAATCAGGAAATCAGTGCGCGCCAAGCCGAACTCGACTCGGCCTATTCGCGCTGGCAGGAACTCGAAGCGGCTTCGTAGCGGAAGGCTGCCCCCGCCTCAGAAAGCGCTGTGCTCAGCGGGACGACTCGGTGGCGCAGGTGGCGCAGGCGGCGAGGCAACGGGCGCCGAGACCGGCGAGGCCCTCGGCGATGGCGGCGCTGGCGGCACAGGCAGCGATTCGGGCGCTGGAGGAGCCGGCACGCTCGGCGGAGTTGGCGGCGTCGGTGGAGTTGGCGGCGTCGCGCGCATGTCGAAGATCGAATTGAACGCGGGCGCCTTCATGTTGAGCGCGAGCGTTTTGCGATCGCGCAGGATCTTGATCGGCACGTCCTTGCCGGATGCCTGATCGCGCAGCGCGCGCAGCGCATCTTCGGGACGATTGACCGCTTCGCCCGCGATGCTGGTGATCACGTCGCCGGCACGGATGCCCGGCAGCGATTCCTGGTCTGCGGCGATCACGAGCACGCCCTTGTCGGTGCCGAAATAACGGCCGAGATCGGCGTTCAGCGGCGCGAGGTTGAGGCCCCACCACGGCATCACCATGCGCGTCAGTTCGCGATCGCGCGGCATGTGTTTCATCGCGTCGCGCGTCGCCCGCTCGACTTCGAGCTGCATGTGTCGCGTGTCGCGTTGCGCCACACGCTCGGCTTCGCGGGTTGCGCGTTCGACTTCCGCGTGCACGCGCTCGTTGAAATCCTTGGGCAGGAACGGATGCTCGGAATCCTCGCTCATCATGAGCGGCCAGTTCCATGCTTCGCGGTGCTCGGCGGCGAACGTGGCGACGCCCGTCTGCGAGCCGCGCAGATAGTTGATGCTGACGCTCTGGCCGTCCTTGAGATTGGCCAGCAACGTGCGCGCCTTCTCGAGCGACTCGCTCGGCTTCGACGCAGCGAGCGACTGCTGATCGATCGTCGTGACCACGTCGCCTTCGCGAAGGCCCGCGCGCGCGGCCGGACCGTCCGGCGTGACCGCGGAAAGACGCACGCCTTTTTCGTCGCGGGCGAGTACCACGCCGATCATCGCGTGGTCGGGATTGCCGAGATAGCGCATCGCATACGAGCGCGGATTGCCTTCGCCGAGCTGGCTCGAGAGATCGGCCATCTTGCGCGAAAGCTCCTGCATCTGCGCGCGCAGCTCGCCGAGTTCCTTGCGCGCCTGTTCGGCTTTGGCGGCCTGTGCGGCGGCGGCGGTCGGGGCTGGCGCGACGACCGGTGCCGTGCTCGCGGTGCGCGCCGCGTCGGCCGCACAAGCGCCTTGCAGTGCGGCGCCTTGCACCGCGAACGCGGAACCGGCGATGAGGAGAATCCGTTTCATGATCAAACCTCTCAGTTCAATGGGTTGAACGATGCGGGCATCGCATTCGCATCGGCACCGTTTTCGGCGAGCGCAAATGCGTTGCCGCGAATCGCGGCCAGGTCTTCGAGCAACGCGACGCGCTGACGCCACAGCGGCAGCGCATCGCCATCGACGCGCGCACCGCCGAGCTGCACGTCGACGAGGCCAATCAGATCTTCGACTTCGACCGCCGCCATCAGATCGCGGCCGTCCTGCGGAGCGCGCGCCGCGACGGCGGCGATCCAGCGCTCGAGCGTGCGCGAGCGTCGATTGAGATTCGTGATCTCGTCGGCGGCCGAAACACTCGGAGCCATTGCGTGCGTTTCCTGAGCGGGCGCGGAAACGAGCATCGTCGTCTGCGGCGCTTCGACATCGCGCGCCAGCCATCTCGGCAACAGCATCGCCAGCGCGAGCGCCGCGGCGATCGCCACTGGGAATGCATAGCGCCAATGGCGACGGCGACGGCGCGCACCAAAGGAGCTCACGATTCCTGGCCAGAGATCCGGCTCGGGCGCGGATTCTGGCAGCGCGCGCAGCGCGGTCGCCAGCGCGGCGTCGTTCGACGCAGGCTCGTCTACATGGTCGCGGCCAGACATGGCGCTGTCTCCTCGTGCGTATCCAACAGGCGGCGCAGGCTTCTCGAGCCGCGCGCGACCTGCGATTTGGAAAAACTCACCGACTTTCCGGTCATCTCGGCAATTTCCTGGTGCGTGTATTCCTCGACGTGGTACAGCCACAAGACGCTGCGCGTCAGCGGCGGCAGTCCGGCGAGCGCGCGTTCCAGACGCGCGGCGTCGGCCAGCATCCACGGTGGCGGTCCGTCGCCGGGCGGTTCGTCGCGATCGTCGATGTCCTCGAACGTCGCACCGCGCTCGCGGCGCAGGCGCATCAGTGCCTCGTTGACGACGATCTGGCGCAGCCAGCCCCAGAACGGCGCGTCGCCGCGGAACTGCGCGATGCGTTCGATCAGCCGCAGCATCGCGTCATGCATCACTTCGCGCGCACTCTCGGCATCGCCGACGATGCGCAGCGCGAGCGTGTATGCGGGTCGCTCGAACGTGCGATAGATCTGTTCCAGCGCCCGCACATCGCCGCGGCGCGCGCGCGCCAGGACGAGCTCCGGCACTTCGATCTGGAAGCTGGCTGCGCTCACTGGACTTATGAGATGCCGGGCGACGGGAGAAGGTCGCACAGCATGCGCGCGTGCGTGCAAGTCGCGCGATGTCGTCCGACCCAAGTGAAGCATCGGGCGCCGGACTCGGCATTGTCCGAGGCCTGTCCGGCACGATGGTCCGGACAGTGTCCGTCCGCTGCGCATACGCGTAAATACATTTGCAATCAATCAGTTATGCATTGGCACAGTCGATGCTACGAACAGGCGTACGCGGCATCCGGCCGCGCGGAGCCCTTCGAAGATGATTCGCGACACCTCGGCCCAGGATCGGCGTATCGCACCCACGGTCGACCGCAAGAAGCGCGTGATCTGGATCGGTGCTGCGCTGGCCGGGGCGCTCGTGATCCTGGCTTGCCTGCCGACGGTCGCCCGCCTTTTTTCGGCCGATTCGTCCGCGAGCACGGCGCGTCTTCGCATCGCCGAGGTCAAGCGCGGCACGCTGACGCGCGATGTGTCGGTGCAGGGCAAGGTCGTCGCCGCGGTCAGTCCGACCCTGTACGCACGCAGCGCCGGCTTCGTCGATCTGCAGATTCACGCCGGCGACAAGGTCAAGAAGGGCGATGTGCTCGCCGTCGTCGATTCGCCCGAGGTCACCAATAAGCTCAAGCAGGAACAGGCGACACTCGACAGCCTGACGCTCGACGTCGAGCGCGCCAACATCGATCACCGCAAGCTCGAGCTCGGCTCGAAGAAGACGCTCGATCAGGCGCGCATCGATCGGCAGACCGCCGCGCGCGAAGTCGAGCGCACCTCGAAGGCGTTCACCGCCGGCGCGTTGCCCGAGCTCGATGTGTTGCGCGCCAAGGACGCGCTAGCCAAGGCCGATCTGACGGTGACCAATGCCGAAGAGGACGGCAAGCTCGAGCGCGACAGTCTCGCCTTCGAGCTCAAGACCAAGCGCCTCGCGCTCGATCGGCAGAAACTTCTGGTCGACGACGTCGCGCGTCAGGTCGATGAATTGAAAGTGCGCTCGCCGGTCGACGGCCAGGTCGGCCAGCTGATCGTGCAGCAGCGCGCGAACGTCGCCGCGAATGCGCCGATCCTGACCGTGGTTGACTTGAGCGCGCTCGAGATCGAAGTACAGATTCCGGAAGTGTTCGCGCACGATCTCTCGATCGGCATGCCGGCCGAAGTCAGCGACAACAACGGTACGTACGCCGGCGAAGTCAGCGCGGTATCGCCCGAAGTGGTCAACAACCAGGTCACCGGCCGCGTCCGCTTCGGCGACAAGAAGCCGATCGGCCTGCGCCAGAACCAGCAGCTCACGACGCGCATCCTGATCGACGAGCACCCGAACGTGCTGATGGTCGAGCGCGGATCGTTCGTCGATTCGGGCGCCGGTCGCGTCGCGTATGTCGTGCACGACGGCGTCGCCGAGCGCACCGCGATCCAGGTCGGCGCAACCAGTCTCAACGCGGTCGAGATCGTCTCCGGGCTCAAGGAAGGCGATCGCATCGTGATTTCCGGTACCGACGAATTCAAGAGCGCTCAGCGCGTCGCACTCAACTGAAACAAGAGGAACTCCCATGCTCGTCATGAAGCATCTGCAGAAGGTCTATCGCACGCACCTGATCGAAACGCATGCGCTGCGCGATTTCTCGATCCAGGTCGGCGAAGGCGAATTCGTCGCCGTCACCGGGCCTTCGGGATCGGGCAAGACGACCTTCCTCAACATCGCGGGTCTGCTCGAGGAGTTCACCGGCGGCGAATACTGGCTCGACAACGTCGACGTGCGCGGCATGGACGACAACGATCGCTCGAAGCTGCGCAACGAGAAGCTCGGCTTCATCTTCCAGACCTTCAATCTGATTCCGGATCTGAACCTGTTCGACAACGTCGACGTGCCGCTGCGCTATCGCGGGTTTCCGGCTGCAGAGCGCAAGCACCGCATCGAGGAAGCGCTGACGCGCGTCGGCCTCGCTTCCCGTCAGAAGCACTATCCGGCCGAGCTGTCCGGCGGCCAGCAGCAGCGCGTCGCGATCGCGCGCGCGCTCGCCGGATCGCCGCGCGTGCTGCTCGCGGACGAGCCGACGGGCAATCTCGATTCCTTGATGGCGCGCGGGGTGATGGAGCTGCTCGAAGAGATCAACCGCCAGGGCACGACCATCATCATGGTCACGCACGATCCCGAGCTCGCCGCGCGCGCGCATCGCAACGTGCACATCATCGATGGCCAGGTCACCGATTTCGACGACGAGCCCAAGCTCGTGCAGCGCAACGCACGCGACGACAACCACGTCGCCGTCGCCTGAGGACATACCGATGTTCACCTACTACGTCCAGCTCGGCCTGCGCAGCCTGCGCAGGAATCCCGTCCTCACGGCGCTGATGGTGCTCGGCATCGCTCTTGGCATCGCGGCGAGCATGACGACACTGACCGTGATGCACCTGATGGGCAGCGATCCGATTCCGTGGAAGAGCGCCAAGCTGCACGCCGTCCAGCTCGACAATTGGGACGTCAACAATCCCTATTACGACGATGGGCGTCCGCCGGATCAGGTCACTTATCGTGACGCGACGGCTTTGATGGCGGCCGGCAAGGCCGACAAGCAAGCCGCAATGTGGAAGATCGCCTTGCCGATCCAGCCGGAGAATCCCGAGGTCAAGCCGTTCAATTCGCTCGGCCGCGTAACCTATTCGGACTTCTTTGCGATGTTCGAGCCGCCGTTCGCTTACGGCGGTCCGTGGGATCACCAGCAGGACGCCGAGCACGCGCGCGTGATCGTGCTGACCCGTGACACCAACGAAAAACTCTTCGGCGGGCAGAACAGCGTCGGCAAGACGGTGCGCATGAACGGCGTCGATTACACCGTGCTCGGCGTGCTCGGCAACTGGAAGCTGCGGGCGCGGTACTACGACCTGACCAACGGCGCGTTTGCCGATCCGGAAGAATTCTTCATGCCGTTCACGACGGCGATCGACCTCAAGCAGCGCGGCAGCGGCAACAACAGCTGCTGGAAAACGCCCGGCGACGGCTGGGACGCCTATCTGGAATCCGATTGCATATGGATGCAGATGTGGGTCCAGCTCGATAGTCCCGAGCGGCTCGCCGAATACAAGTCGTTCCTCGACAACTACGTCAACGAGCAGAAGAAACTCGGGCGTTTTCCGCGTCCGCTCAACAACCGTCTGCTTGATGTCAACGCGTGGATGAAGGATCAAAAAGTCGTCTCGCGCGACGTCGAGGTGCAGACCGGGCTGGGCTTCGCGTTCCTCGCCGTGTGCCTCGTCAACACGATCGGTCTCCTGCTCGCGAAGTTCACGCGCAAGGCCGGCGAAGTCGGCTTGCGTCGCGCGCTCGGTGCGAGCCGGCGCGAAGTGTTCACGCAGTTCCTGATCGAATCCGGCGTCGTCGGCTTGAGCGGTGGTCTGCTCGGCTTGGCGCTGACCGGACTCGGCCTGCTTGCGGTGCGCGCGCTGTACAGCTCGTACAAGAGCGTGGCGACGCTGGATCTCTCGATGGTTCTGACGACGATCGCGCTGGCGGTGGTCTCGGCGGTTCTCGCCGGGCTTTATCCGACCTGGCGCGCTTGTCGTGTGCAGCCTGCGGCGCAGTTGAAGGTGTAACAGGCCGGGAATAGGGAAGAGGGAATGGAAAAGATCGACACGCTCTCGACCCGACTCCGACCCTCTCCGCCAATTCCCGATTCTCCATTCCCCCATTCCCCATTCCCGGACAAAAGCCATGGAAATCCGCCCGATCTTCTCCGCGCTGATGCGCAGCAAAGTCGCGATGATCCTGATCGGTTTGCAGGTCGCGCTGACGCTGGCGATCGTCTGCAACGCGCTCTTCATCATCGGCCAGCGTCTGGATCACATGGCGCGTCCGAGCGGCATGGAGGAGCAGAACACGTTCTGGTTCGGCAGCAATGGTTTCGGCCAGGGCTACAACGCGAAGGTCGTGCAGCAATCCGATCTCACGCTGCTGCGTCAGCTGCCTGGCGTCGCCGATGCGGCGCCGACGAACAGCGTGCCGATGAGCGACGGCGGCTGGAGCACGGGCCTCGCGTTGCAGCCGCGCCAGAAGAAGTCGACCGCCGATACGGCGATCTACCTGGTCGACGATCACGCGATGAGCACGTTCGGCCTGACGCTCGTTGCCGGCCGCAATTTCAAGCCCGAAGAGATCAAGTCGCTCGATTTCGGCGACCGCCTGCTTCCGCAGGTGGCCATCATCACCAAGGCGCTCGCCGACAAGATGTTTCCCGACGGCAACGCGGTCGGCAAGCAGGTCTACTTCGATCAGGATCCGCCGACCACGACGATCATCGGGGTCGTCGAACGCATGCAGCAGCCGTGGATGTCGAGCGACAGCGTCGAGAACTCGACGCTGGTGCCGGCGTTCATGCCGTACGGAAATTCGACGCGCTATCTCGTGCGCGCCGATCCGGGCAAGCGCGACGAGTTGATGAAGCTCGCCGAGCAGAAACTCGCCGAGGCCAACCCGAGCCGCATCATCGGCAAGATGCATTCGATCGCCGAAGTGCGCAGCGACGCCTACGCCGAAGATCGCGCGATGGCGATCATCCTCGGCGTCGTGATCTTTTGTCTCCTGACCATCACTGCGCTCGGCATCGTCGGCATGGCGAGCTTCTGGGTCGCGCAGCGCACGCGGCAGATCGGCACGCGGCGTGCGCTCGGCGCGACGAAGTTCGACATCCTGCGTTATTTCCAGACCGAGAATTTCATCATCACGACGCTCGGCCTGATCGGCGGCGGCATTCTTGCGTACGCATTCAGCCTGTATCTGATGAGCGCGTACCAGGCGCCGCGACTGCCGTGGTATTACGTGCCGGTCGGCTTCCTGTGCCTGTGGCTGCTCGGGCAACTCGCCGTGCTCGGGCCGGCGCTGCGCGCATCGCGCGTGCCGCCGGCAGTGGCGACACGGAGTGTGTGAAGAGCCGGGAGACCGGCATCGGGAATCGGGAGGCAAAGAGCCGGGATTCGGGCGACGGGATTTGGAATCGAGAGAACCTTTCAGATCGTCGTCCCGACGAAAGCCGGGGCCCAATTTGCTCCTGCAGTCGAAGACATGATCTCGCCTCCCGCCGGAATGACCGCAAAGTATCGAATCGCCAATTCCCAATTCCCGATTCCCCCTTAAACTCAACGCAACCTTTCCGCCCATGGCTGCATCCAAGCACCCATGCGCGGGCGCCAACGAACCGACGACAACGCCATGCGCACGGTCCTCGTGATCGACGACAACCACGCGGTCGGCACCGCGCTCGAGCTCGTGTTCGGGCTGCGCGAGATCCGCACGCTCAACGCGCACTCGCCGGCCGAAGGGCTGGCGCTGCTCGAGCACGAGGACGTCGATCTGGTCGTGCAGGACATGAACTTCACGACCGATACGACCTCCGGACAGGAAGGCGTCGCGCTGTTCCGCGCGATCCGCGAGCAGCATCCGGATTTGCCGATCGTTCTTCTGACCGCGTGGACGCATCTCGAAACGGCGGTCGAGCTCGTCAAAGCAGGTGCGGCCGACTATCTCGCCAAGCCCTGGGACGATCACAAGCTGCTGGCGACGGTCGAGAATCTGCTTGAGCTTTCCGAGGCGACGCGCGAAGTCGCGCGCCTGCGCGAGGAACGCCGCCGCAGGCGCAAGGCGCTCGATGCGAAATACGACCTGCGCGGTCTCGTGTTCGCGTCGACCGCGACCGAACGCGTCGTCGAGCTCGCGTGCCAGGTCGCGCGCGCCGACATTCCGGTGATCATCATGGGACCGAACGGCGCCGGCAAGGAGCGCATCGCCGAGATCATCCAGGCGAACTCGGCGGTCAAGACCGGTCCATTCATCACGGTCAATTGCGGTGCGCTGCCGTCGGAGTTGATCGAAGCGGAGCTCTTCGGCGCCGAACCCGGCGCCTACACCGGAGCGCCGAATCGCGCGCGCGAAGGCCGCTTCGAGCTCGCCGACGGCGGCACGCTGTTCCTCGACGAGATCGGCAACCTTCCGCTGGCCGGGCAAGCGAAGCTTTTGCGTGTGCTCGAAAGCGGCCAGTTCGAGCGCCTTGGTTCGAGCAAGACCCGCACGACGAAAGTGCGCGTGATCAGCGCGACCAACGCCGATATCGCCGCGATGCTCCGCGACGGCCGTTTCCGCGAGGATCTCTTCTACCGCCTCAACGTCATCGAGTTGCGCCTGCCGCCGCTCGCCGAACGGCGCGACGATATCGTTCCGCTCGCCGAGCACTTTCTCGAAGCCCGGGCAACGCTCGACGATGGCGCGCGCGCCGCGCTCGTCGCGCATACGTGGCCTGGCAATGTGCGCGAGCTCAAAAACGCGATTCAGCGAGCTGCGCTGCTCTGCAAGGATCGCCTGATCACCGCCGAGGATCTCGGCCTCGCCGCGGTGCGCAACGGCAACGGCCGATCGGCGCCCGCCACCGAACCCGATCGCGCGATGATCGAAGCCGCGCTCTCGAACGCGCGCGGCGTGATCAGCCAGGCGGCCGCCGAGCTCGGACTTTCGCGGCAGGCGCTGTATCGGCGGATGGATAAGCTCGGGATTTCGGCGGCGTAGGAAGTTCGGGATTCGGGATTCGGGAAAACGTCATTCCGAATCGGATTGCGATTCGTCGCGAGTTGCGATCGGCGGGAACACGGGCGTCCCGGCGAAAACGGGGACCCGCATCGAGTCGCGACTCATGCGGCAATAACCTCGTCGTCCCGGCGAAGCCGGGACCTGGCGACTTCGAACTTGCGCGCGGAAAAGGCACTGGGCCCAGGCTTTCGCCGGGACGACGATCTTGTAGTCTTGTCCGAATCCCGAATCCCGAATCCGAATCCTCGAATCCCGAATCCCGAATCGCCCCAATGCGTCTCGTGTCGCTCGAAGGAAAGCTCGCCGCAGCGCTCGCTGCGACGTTGATCGCCGCGGCCGCTTTGGCGGCGGTGGCGACGTATTGGCTGAAATCGCCGTGGTACGGTGCGGGCGCCGCGGTGCTCGTGCTGGCGCTGCCTTCACTTCTCTTCGCACGCGCGCTCGCGCAGCCCGTGGCGGCGTTGATCCGCGCGCTGTCGGGCAGCGTGGTCGCGTTTCGCGACGGCGATTTCAGTTTTTCGATCGGAGCCAAACGTGCCGACGAAGTCGGTGAGCTGGTCGCGGCGCACAACGAGCTCGGTCGCGTGCTGCGCGAGGAACGCCAGCATCTTTTCCAGCGCGAGCTCCTGCTCGACACGGTCGTGCAGAACACGCCGACTGCGCTCGCACTGGTCGAGGAAGGCGGCCACGTCGTTTACGCGAACATCGCGGCGCGGCAGCTCCTGAATGGCGGACGCTCGCTCAATGGCGAGCTGTTCGACGAGATCATCGCCGCCGCGCCCGAACAGCTCGCGCGCGCAATCGCGAGCGGTGGCGACGGCCTCTTCAGCGTGCAGCTCGACCACGAGGAAGAAACGTTCCATCTCTCACAACGTCAATTCAAGCTGCAGGGAAGGCCGCATCGGCTCTATCAACTCAAGCGTCTGACTCGTGAGCTCGCGCGCCAGGAAGTGGCGACGTGGAAGAAAGTGATCCGCGTGATCAGCCACGAGTTGAACAACTCACTCGGCCCGATCCGCTCGTTGTCGCATTCCGGTCGCGAGTTCGCCAGAAAAGGCGACATGGCGCGGCTTAGCACGGTGTTCGAGACGATCGAAGAACGCACGCACCATCTCGAAAGTTTCACGCAAGGCTACGCGCGTTTCGCCAAGTTGCCGCAGCCGCGACAGGAATTTGTCGCATGGCAGCCGCTGCTCGATGTGCTGGGTCACAACTACGCGTTTCGCCTGATCGACGCGGTGCCGGCGACACCCGGTTGGTTCGATCGCGCGCAGGTCGAGCAGGTGTTGATCAATCTCCTGAAAAATGCGCACGAATCCGGCAGTTCCACCGACGCTGTCGAACTCGGCGTCAGCGTGCGCGGCCGGGATCTGCGCATCGAAGTGCGCGACCGCGGCAGCGGAATGAGCGAAGCGGTGCTGGCCAACGCGCTGCTGCCGTTCTATTCGACCAAGCGCAGCGGATCGGGCCTCGGTCTTGCGCTTGCGCGCGAGATTGCCGAGGCGCACGGCGGTCGCGTGCAGCTCGCCAATCGCGCCGACGGCGGCCTGACGGTGACGCTGGTTCTGCCGCAGCCGCCGGCTGCGGAAAGCGCCGCGCCCGCGTAGCAGCGACGTGCGCGCTGCGACAGCGCGCGTCACGCGCTTTGCCTATACTGATCGAAAGAGTCGGGGAGAGAGCTCATGTACGTTTTGCCGCTGATCGTCGTCATCGTCGCGGTCATCATTCTCTACAAGCTCGTGCGCATCGTGCCGCAGGGCTACGAGTGGACCGTCGAGCGCTGGGGAAAATACACGCACACGCTCGATCCCGGGTTCCATCTGCTGATTCCGATCGTGCAGAACGTCGGACGCAAGATCAACATGATGGAGCAGGTGCTCGACGTGCCGTCGCAGGACGTGATCACCAAGGACAACGCGGTCGTGCGCGTCGATGGCGTCGTGTTCTATCAGGTGCTTGACGCGGCGAAGGCGGCGTATGAAGTCTCGGCGCTCGAGACGGCGATCATCAATCTCATCATGACCAACATCCGCACGGTGCTGGGCTCGCTCGATCTCGACGAGTCGCTGTCCAAGCGCGACGAGATCAACGCCAAGCTGCTGCGGGTCGTCGACGAAGCGACGCATCCGTGGGGCCTCAAGGTCACGCGCATCGAGCTCAAGGACATCCAGCCGCCGCGCGATCTGGTCGATTCGATGGCGCGCCAGATGAAAGCCGAGCGCGAAAAGCGCGCGAATATTCTCGACGCCGAAGGCTTCCGCCAGGCCGCGATCCTCAAGGCCGAAGGCGAGAAACAGTCGGTGATCCTGGCGGCGGAAGGCGAGAAGGAAGCCGCGTTCCGCCAGGCCGAGGCGCGCGAGCGCCTGGCCGCCGCCGAGGCGAAAGCGACCGAAGTCGTGTCGGCGGCGATCGTCAACGGCGACGTCAGCGCGTTGAATTACTTCGTGGCCAACAAATATGTCGAAGCGTTGAAGGCGATGGCCGACTCGCCGAACCAGAAGATGCTGCTGCTGCCGATCGAGGCGACCGGCGTGATCGGGTCGCTGGCCGGCATTGCCGAGCTGGCGCGGAACGCGCTCGAGAAGCAGCAAGCAACGGAGAAGGTGTCGGCGCCGCGCGGTGCCGCGCCGCCGCCGGTGCGTTGACGCCTTAAGCCCTCCCTTCAAGGGGAGGGTCGGGTGGGGATGGTGTCGATGAAACGTTTCGCTTGCGCGGACACCATCCTGACCGCAGCCCTCCCTTGAAGGGAGGGGGCCAGTGCAGTGTGCTTGAACGTTCGAACGGAAAAGAGCGTGCTTATGGAAACCCTCATCGACAACTACGGCTGGTGGCTGCTCGCGCTGGTGCTGATCGGCGCCGAGATGATCGCGCCGGGTTACTTCATGCTGTGGATCGGCATTGCCGCCGGCATCATGGGCGCCGTCATGCTGATCGTCCCGACGCTGCCGCCGATCGCGCAGGCCCTCGTGTTCGCGGTTCTGGCAATCGCGACGTGCACGATCTACTGGCGACTCATCCGGCCGCTGGCGGAACATCGTAACGACCAGCCGCTCTTGAATCGCCGCGGCGAAAAACTCGTCGGCCAACGCTTCGTGCTCGCCGAGCCGATCGTCAACGGTCGCGGCAAAGTCAGCGTCGGCGATGGCTCGTGGCTGGCTGAAGGGCCGGATCTACCTGCGGGGAGCGAGGTCGAAGTCGTCGCGGTCGACGGTACCGCGTTGAAAGTCCGCATGGTCGCCTGAAGAGAAATAGGGTGGGCTTCAGCCCGCCTTGCGGTAACGGCAGCGGACAAGCGTGGGCTTGAGGCCACCTATGACGAGCCGCGACGCCGGCCGGGCAAGACAACGGCGCGCGCTGCCGCGATAATGCGCGCCCCGAAATGTGGACGCCCGACCGGTCATGACCCAGAAGACCATCCTCAACGAGGCCCACCGCGCGCTCGGCGCGAAGATGGTTGATTTCGGCGGTTGGGACATGCCGCTGAACTACGGATCTCAGATCGAAGAGCATCACCAGGTGCGTCGCGACGCCGGTATGTTCGATGTTTCGCACATGACGGTCGTCGATCTTTCCGGCGCGCGGACGCGCGAGTTCCTGCGCCATCTGCTGGCGAACAACGTCGACAAGCTCAAGCTCTCGGGCAAGGCGCTGTATTCGTGCCTGCTCAACGAGCGCGGCGGCGTGATCGACGATCTGATCGTCTACTTCCTCGCCGAGGATTTTTTCCGCGTCGTCGTCAATGCGGCAACGCGCGACAAGGATCTTGCGTGGATCGAAAAGCAGGCACGGGTGTTCGACGTGAAGGTCACCGAGCGTGCCGATCTCTCGATGATCGCCGTGCAAGGCCCGAACGCGCGCGACAAAGTGCTGAGCCTCCTGGGCGCCGATGCGCGCGCCAAGGCGGCCAAGCTCGGCAAGTTCGTCGCCGCCGAAGTCGATGGGCCGGATGCGGCGAAGCTTTTCATCGCGCGCACCGGCTACACGGGGGAGGACGGTTTCGAGATCATCGTGCCCGAAGCGGCGGCGGTCGCGTTGTGGAATCGCCTCAAGGAGGCCGGCGTCGCGCCTGCGGGCCTCGGTGCGCGCGATACGCTCCGGCTCGAGGCCGGCATGAATCTCTACGGGCAGGACATGGACGAGGACATCACGCCGTGGGAGGCCGGACTCGCCTGGACCGTGTCCCTGGACGAGGGCCGCGACTTCATCGGCCGCGGCGCGCTGGAGAAACAGAAAGCCGAAGGCGTCAAGCGCGTGCTGCTCGGCCTCATCATGGACGATAAGGGCGTGCTGCGCCACGGACAGCGCGTCGTCACGCCGGCCGGTGACGGCGAAATTCTCTCCGGCGGTTTTTCGCCGACCATCGGCAAGTCGATCGCGTTCGCACGCGTTCCGGCGGCCGCGGCGGAAGCAGCGTTGCAGGCCGATATCCGCGGCAAGCTCGTGCCCGTGCGCGCGGTGAAGTATCCGTTCGTGCGCGACGGTCAGGCATGTCCCGGCGTGTGACGGACCGCGTTCACGCGGCCACGGCTCCATTGATAGAATTGTCCCCGCGCCCCGCACTCAGGATTCGATCATGCAAGAGATTCCAGGCGATCTGAAATTCATGAAGTCCCACGAGTGGGCCCGCGTCGAGGACAAGGGTACGGTCACGATCGGCATTTCCGATCATGCGCAGAGCCAGCTCGGCGACCTTGTCTATGTCGAGCTGCCGAGCCTCGGCGATCGCGTGCAGGCGGGCAACGCGTGCGCGGTCGTCGAATCGGTCAAGGCCGCGTCGGACGTCTATTCGCCGGTGTCCGGCGAGATCGTCGCGGTCAACGAGGCGCTGCCGGACAAACCCGAGACGATCAACGAAGACGCGTTCGGCGAAGGCTGGATCTTCGTGGTCAAGCCGGACAATCTCGCCGAGGAAATGGAAGAGCTGCTCGATCCCGACGCCTACGCCGAGCTGATCGAGAACGAAGAGCACTGAGCGGCCAGGAGTCGGGAATGGGGAATCGGCAGAGCGCCGATTCTTTCGTCTTTTCTCACATTCCCCATTCCCCATTTCCCATTCCCCATTCCCCATTTCCCATTCCCTTCCATGCCCTTCATTCCCCACTCCGAAGCCGACGTCGGCGCCATGCTGAAGGCGATCGGCGTCGCCCGCATCGAGGATCTCTTCGACGAGATTCCGCCCGCGCTCAAGATCGATGCGCTGGCCAAGGTGCCGCCGGGCCTTTCGGAAATGGACGTGACGCGCCTCATGAAAGAGCGCGCCGCGCAGGATGGCACGCCGCTTAATTTCGCCGGCGCCGGTGCATACGAGCACCACATCCCGGCCGCCGTGTGGGCGATCGTTTCGCGCGGCGAGTTCTACTCCGCGTACACGCCGTATCAGGCCGAAGCGAGCCAGGGCACGCTGCAGCTCATCTACGAATATCAGACGATGATGACGCGGCTGACTGGCATGGATGTCAGCAACGCGTCGCTTGTACGACGGCGCGACCGCGCTCGCCGAAGCCGTGCTGATGGCCGAGCGCTGCATGAAAAAGGGTTCGCGCCGCGTGCTGGTGCCGCGCAGCGTGCATCCGGCGTACCGGAAGACGCTGCACACGATCGTCGCGCTGCAGGACATCGAAGTCGTCGAATTCGACTTCTGCCATTCGGGCGAGAATGCCGGCGGCGTCAGTCCCGAATGGCTCGCCGAGCAGGACTTCGGCGCGTTCACGGCCCTGGTGATCCCGCAGCCGAACTTTTTTGGCGTGCTCGAGCAGGTCGACGCGCTGACCGACTGGGCGCACTCGAAAGGCGCGCTCGTCATCGGCGTCGTCAATCCGGTTTCGCTCGCGGTTCTGAAACCGCCGGGCGAGTGGGGCAGCGCGCGTTCGGGCAAGCAGGGCGCGGATATCGTCTGCGGTGAAGGACAGCCGCTCGGCGTGCCGCTGTCGTCGGGCGGTCCGTACTTCGGCATTCTTGCGTGCAAGCAGGAATATGTGCGCCAGATGCCGGGACGCATCGTCGGCCGCACCACCGATCTCGACGGTCGCGAAGGTTTCGCGCTGACCCTGCAGGCGCGCGAGCAGCACATCCGCCGTGCGAAAGCGACGTCAAATATCTGCACCAACCAGGGTCTCCTGGTCACCGCGGCGACGATCACGATGGCGATGCTGGGTCCCGAAGGCGTGCGTCGGATGGCCGCGAACTCGATGGCGAACACGCGCGTGCTGCGCGACAGACTTTTGGCGATCGACGGTGTGCGCGCACTCTTTTCGCGCGCGCATTTTCACGAGATGGCGTTCGCGTTGCCGAAGCCCGCGAGCGAAATCGTCGAACGTCTCGCACGCGAAAATATCGTCGCCGGAGTTGCGCTCGGCGAAGATTTTCCGGAGCTCGGCGACGCCCTTCTGGTCTGTGCGACGGAAACCAAAACGAGTGCCGACATCGACCGTTTTGCCTCCGCGATGGCTCGCGCACTGGTCTGAAACGCATTTTTTTTTAGCGCCCGTTCAGTGGCCATTTTGGCGTCCGTGGACGCCAAAAAAGTGCGTCGCGCGCGCAATCGCCAAAATTCGCGACGACCGATGCGCACGACAACTAAAACGCGCGCGAGAATTTTCATCGAAGGCTTGAAACCCGCGCCAGCATTGGGTTTCAAGGCTTTTGGCGTTCGCCGAATAGCCGTCCAGTGCAAAAGACGTCTGGACGTCTATACATCTATCGTTGTCGAAAAATCCGCGTCAATGCCGTCGCTTTCGGCGCGCGATCAGACCACCTGCGTCGTTAGGGAACTGCTTGTTTCCCATCAGAAAATTGTTGACACGCGGTTTCGACAGTAATAGCTTCCGCGTCGGCGTGACAACTTCTTTAAGGAAACATGACCGCAACACGCTTCGTCGCCCCCTATGTCGAACACGGCACCAAGGCCGGGTCGGTGAAGAAGATCACGGTGTCGGTTCCCTTCCATATTCTGAAACTTCTGTCCGACGAACGGACCCGGCGCCAAGTTGCGAATCTGCGCCACGCCACCAACAGCGATCTGCTGTGCGAAGCATTCCTTCACGCTTTTACTGGGCAACCACTGCCAACTGACGAGGAGCTAAGACGCGATATGGCCATGAAGAAAGCTGCAAAGAAGAAAGCTGCAAAGAAAGGCGCGAAGCGTAAGACCGCTCGGGCCAAGACCTCCACCGCTCGCAAGACCGGCGGCATGAAGAAGAAGGCACGTAGGAAGACGGCCAAGAAAGCCAAGTAATCCGGCTTTCGTCTTCGGGCCGGCCGCGGTGTTCGCGAGCCGGCTCTTGGCGACGGACCGGAGGTGTCAGCCGGTCCTTTGATCAAGCAACACCGATAGCAAGTGCAACACTGATAGCAAGAGCAATACCGATAGTCTGAAGTCCGAATTGCTCTCCCTGCGATTGCCCAGCGCAGGGAGAGAATTTCTCAGGCTTCACGCGGTAACGCGCTCAGGCAGCAACAGCCCGACGCCGACGTCGCGTCCTTTTCCTTCCGCTGCGTTTGTTGTGCTACGCGTTCGCGCGTCGCTGCGAGACTTATCGCGACAGCAAGGTGACGAGGACATCTCCGTCCTCGACGCGCTCGGCGATGATCTTCGCGCAGGTAAGCAGCGGCACGGCCAGCAACAGGCCGGCGACGCCCCACATCCAGCCGAGCACGAGCATCGCGAGAAACACCACGACCGGATCGAGCGCGAGACGCCGACCGACGAGATGCGGCGTCAGCAGCTGACCTTCGAGCAGATGCAATCCGAGAAACGCGGCGGGCGGCGCCAGCGCCATTGTCGGTGTCGTGAACTCGGCGAAACCCACGACGAGCAGCGCCACCGCCGTCAGCAGCGGCCCGATGAACGGCGCGTAGTTGAGGAGCGCCGCGATGCCGCCCCACAGCAGCGGATCGCGCACATGCAGAAGCCACAGCGCGCCCGCGGTTGCGAGGCCGAGCCCCGCGTTGATCAGCGTGATCGTGATCACGTACATCGACAGCTCGCTCTGCGCGTGCCGCGTGGCTTCGACCAGATCGCGCTTGGCGCGCAAGTGCGGCGCCAGCGTGACGAACTTGCGCAAGAGATCATCGCCGTGCAGAAGGAAGAGGAAAGTCAGGAGGACGCTGACGATGAACCCGGCGAGCACCACCGGCGCCGCGCTCAGTACCTGCGCGAATGCTCCCTGGCCGGAGTCGATGACGCGCACCGGAGTCGTACCATCGTCCATCTGCGCGAGCTTGCCGAGCTCGCGCGTCGCCTCGGTCGCGGCTTGCAGCGGGCGGCGGATGTCGCGCAGAACGGACTCGATGCGGTCCATCGCCCGCGGCATGCGCTGCATCCATGCGCGCGCCGGCGAGGCGAGCGCGGTGATCGCGATGCCGAGAATCGCGATCGTCGTCGCGACCGCGAACAGCGAACCGATCGCACGCGGTACATGCCAGCGTTCGAAGAGGCGGACCGGCGGCGCGAGCATCAAGCCGAACAGGATTCCGACCAGCACCGGCACGATCACCGCTTCGGCGACTACGCAGGTGTAGAGCGTCAGGATCACGACGATCGCGATCTGCAGCCGATTGCGCAGCTCCGGCGTTGCCGGCGTCGCGGCTTCGGCGGGCTCTTGCGCCGGAGTCTCGCGCACGGCGGAGGTTGTCGGCGCGCGCGAAGTCGGAGCCGTCGTCGCGATGTCGGCAGTCCGACCGCCTTGGGTCATAGCGTCCCCTGAGTCATTGCGCCGTTGCCGTCGTCGGTGCGCTCGATGCCTCGCGATGCGCCGCCGAAAGGAGACGCAGGAGCGGTCCCTCGAGCATCAGCGAGACGGTGCCGGCGAGCGCCGAAACGAGACGCAGCAGCGGCGCGATCGGCAGGAACGACGTCACGAAGCCCGCGCCGGCACCGACACCGACGATCACGCCGGCGCGATGGCGCATGAACCACGCGCGCACGATGTGCGTGTTCGCGCGCCACGCGCGCTCGCGACCCTCCAGCATCGACAGCGCGGCGTTCGCTTCCTTGCGCCGTTCGAAGAGCTTCACGACATCGCCTCGCGGAAATCCGCGATCGCACGGCGCGTTCGCGGCAACGCCAGATCGCGCCAGCATCCGCGCATCGCAAGCAGGACGACGATCACGCCGACGATATTGGCGAGCGCAACGCTGCCGATTCCGTAAAACACGTTGCCGGTCAGCTGGTAAATGCCCGCCGCGATCGCGGCGCTCGTTGCGAGCCACGCACCGACGCCGAGAAACACCAGCGCGAAACTCAACCAGACCAGCACGAAAGCGCTGCTGCGGGCGAGCCGGAGCTCCGCGCGTAGCAGTGCGAGCGCGGCACTCGCGACGCGCAGCGATTCGTCAACGGCCGCCTTGAACAGCGCGACAGGATCGGGATCATCTTGGGCGGACGCGCCCTCGGGCGCATCCGTAGCGATCGTCTCCATGATCCGCCGCCTCAGCGACCGCGCAGAATGCGCGATATCACCACGCCCGCGGCGAACGCGATGCCGAATGCGGCCAGCGGATGCTCGCGGATCTGCTCGGCGGCGGCATCGCCGAATTTGCGCGCGCCTTCGCCGATGCGTTCGCGTGCGTCCTGCAGTTCGTCTTCGAGACGAGCGCCGTTCGCGCGCAGCTTCGCGCCGAGCTTGCCGAATTCACTCTTCGCGGCTTTCGCACCGCTCTTCGCGGCATCGGCAATGCTTTCGCCGGCGTCTTCGATCGTGTCACGTACGGTTGCCATGGTTCTCTCCTGAAAGATGATGGATGAAACGCCGAGGCGACCCCGTTCGACACGGGCGTTCGCCGCGTGCTCTCGCTT
>CAWICQ010000009.1:0-969291 GCA_963834755.1 uncultured Gammaproteobacteria bacterium | reverse complement strand
GCGGCAGTGATTTGCCGGCCACGGCTTCGCAGGTGTTGTCGACCACGGCATTCAGCGATCTGATCTTTGCCGACGGATTCGACGGAGGGAATTGAGCGCGCGGCGCGCAGGTTGCGACGATAGCCCGCGGAGTCTGCGGGTTTCCCGTCGCAACCTCGCCGTCCCGGTCAAGTCCTGACAACGTGAGAGAACTCGCTCGGCTCGCGCCAGCAAGCGCCAAGCGCATGCCGCGTGCCGATGGCGGTCATTTCCAAAGCGACTGGGCGGTTTTATCCCCGGTCGCGCTGCCGCCGCGCGACGCTAACGCGAATTGCATCCCGTTTTTCAAAGCCGATGCCGCGATGTCGGAACTTCAGGGCTTCGCAAGGCACCTTTCTTGCTGTCTTTGCTTGATCCGCTGATTCTTCGGGATTTGGGCATGGATTCAGCGGAGGGTTTGGGATCCGGCGCAATAATGTTAAGCGCTTGTTATTCGCGATGATCCGTGCTTTCATTAAGGCCCGATCTTAGGTTTACGCCGTAAGTAATTGTAGAGAGATAAGAAAATGCTGTCCCCGATGGTTTGGTTAGGGCTTGTCGCCCTAGGTGTTCTTGCTGTCACATCGATCCGCCGAATTCCCGAAGGCCAGGTCTACACGCTGCGCCGCTTCGGGGGTCACACGCGGGTCATGCATTCGGGCATGCACCTGATGTTGCCGTTTCTTGAGCGCGTCGCGCACAAGATCAGCCTGACAGGCGCGAATGTGCCCGTCGATGGGCTGGTCGCGGCCGATCAGCGCTATCGCGGCATTGTGTATTTCCAGGTACTCGATCCGGAGCGAGCGGATCGCGTCATCGACCGCGTGAACGGCCTGCTGCAGGAGCGCACGCGCTCTCTGTTCGCTGACGCCGCGCTGCCGGATGCGTTCGACAGCCGTCGCCAGTGGCTCAAGCAATCGCTCAATTCGGACGTGCGCGAGCGCGGACTTCTGGTCACGCGCGTCGATCTCAACGCGATCGGCTGAACGCGCAGGTCCGCCGCCGGTGGCATCGGGCCGCCATCGGCCCGATACTTAGCGCGTCCATCCAGCGTGTTTCTGATTCAGCGCCTCACTGATCGCGACAGCGAACGCGTCGGATCCGTACCAGTTCGCCGAAGGATCCCATGCTCGACCGCGAATCGCTGCGGCTGCGCCTCGACGCCGGTCTTTCCACGCTCGGCCTGATCATCGACAAGGCGGCCGTCGAGCGCCTGCTCGCCTATGTCGAGCTGCTCGAACGCTGGAACGCGACCTATAACCTGACCGCGGTGCGCGATCCCGGCGAAATGGTCACGCGGCACCTGCTCGATTCGCTCGCCATCGCGCCGCACGTCACCGGCGCGACGCTGGCCGATCTCGGCAGCGGCGCCGGCCTTCCGGGCATTCCGCTCGCGATCGTGGCGCCCGAGCGCGAGATTCTGCTGGTCGATTCGAACGGAAAAAAGGCGCGATTCCTGCGCGAAGTGGTGCGCCGGCTCGGCCTCGCTCGCGTCCGCGTTGCCGAAAGCCGCGTCGAAAGCATTGGCGGAACGTTCGAATGCATCACCGCGCGTGCATTCGCGAGCCTCGCCGAGATGCTCGGCTGGGGCGGACATCTCCTGGCGCCCGATGGGACCTGGCTGGCGCTCAAAGGCCGCTTCCCGCAGGATGAGCTCAACGCCGTGCCGGCGGAATTCCGCGTCGAAGAGGTGATCGCGCTGCGCGTGCCGGGCTTGGACGCGGAGCGGCACTTGGTGGTAATCAGGCGGCAATCCTCCAGCGACGGCTAAAATGCGTCGCAGCGTCCGCGCTCCGGCTCAAGGACGGATCGAACGCGACCGGGAATCGACGACGGACTCATGACGCGCATCATCGCCATCGCGAACCAGAAAGGCGGAGTCGGCAAGACGACCACGGCGGTCAATCTCGCCGCGGCGCTGGCCGAAACCAAGCGCCGCATTCTGCTCGTCGACATGGATGCGCAGGGCAACGCGACGATGGCTTCCGGCATCGACAAGCGCACGGCCAAACCGAATGCCTGCAACGTGCTGCTCGAAGAAGCATCGATCGAAAGCGCGATCGTCGCGACCGACGGCGGTTTCGATTTGTTGCCCGGCAGTCTCGATCTGACCGCCGCCGAGCTCAAGCTCATGGATGCGCTCGCGCGCGAATCGCGGCTCAAGGAACAGCTCGTCAAGCTCGGCGATCGTTATCACACGATCCTGATCGACTGTCCGCCGACGCTGCATCTGCTGACCATCAACGCGTTGACGGCCGCACACGGCGTGCTGATTCCGGTGCAGTGCGAATATTTCGCGCTCGAAGGATTGTCGAGCCTGCTCGATACGATCCACGCGGTGCGCCAGCGCCTCAATCCAAAGCTCGAAGTCGAAGGTCTGCTGCGCACGATGTACGACGTGCGCAACAATCTCGGCAACGAAGTGTCCTCGCAGTTGACCAAGCATTTCGGCGAAAAGGTGCTGCGCTCGATCATTCCGCGCAACATCCGGCTTGCCGAAGCGCCGAGTCACGGCAAGCCGATCAATCTCTACGACCGCGAATCGCGCGGCGCGATCGCGTATCTCGGTCTCGCGGGCGAAATGCTGCGGCGCGAACGCAGCCCGGTGACGCAGGCGCAAAATACCATTTGATAAAAGTTCAATAAGCTGGCCCTCAGCCCGCCATGCGTCACGGCGCGAGAGAAGACGGTGGGCCAGGGCCCACCCTATAAGACGAAACGGAGCGACAGAGACCCATGGCAGCCAAGAAGCGCGGACTCGGACGTGGGCTCGATGCACTGCTCGGCGGCGACGCCGAGCCCGCGGCATCCGACGCCGACGGCGACCTGCGCACGCTGGCCATCGTGACGATCCAGCCGGGCCGTTATCAGCCGCGGCACGCGATGGATCCCGAGCGTCTCGACGAGCTCGCTGCCTCGATCCGCGCGCAGGGCGTGATCCAGCCGATCGTCGTGCGCGAGATCGCGCGCGATCGTTACGAGCTCATCGCCGGCGAACGCCGCTGGCGCGCCGCGCAGAAAGCAGGTCTCGTCGACATTCCCGCGCTGGTCAAGGCAGGTGCCCGATCAAGCCGTCGTCGCGATGGCGCTGATCGAGAACATCCAGCGTGAAAATCTCTCGCCGCTCGAAGAAGCACAGGCGCTGTCGCGGCTCATCGGCGAATTCGAGCTGACGCATCAGGAAACGGCCGATGCGATCGGCCGCTCGCGCGCGGCGGTGTCCAATCTGTTGCGTCTTCTTGATCTCCCGGCCGAGATCAAGCGGCTGCTCGACGAACGCAAGCTCGACATGGGCCACGCACGCGCGCTGGCGACGCTTCCGGAAGAACGCGCGACGTTGCTGGCACTGCAGGCCGCCGAACACGGCTGGTCGGTGCGCGAGCTCGAGGAAGCCGCGCGTCGCGTCGATGTGCGCACGAAGGGAAAGCCGAAAAAGAGCGCCGCACGCGATCCAAACATCGCGGCGCTCGAGCGCGATCTCGCCGAGAAGCTTGCAACGCGTGTCGCCATCGTCCACGCACGCAGCGGACGCGGCAAGCTGGTGATCCACTATCACAGCGTCGACGAGCTCGACGGAATCCTCGAACGGCTGCACTGATTTTTCCGTTGCCGGAACCGCACGTGCGCGCGTTCGACCGTGTGCAGTAGGGGTTTTCACTCTCGTTTTTCGCGAACGGGCAGTCGCATGCTCCTCCAACGGCGCAGCCGGCACACCGCGGCACGGCCATCACAGTGGAGGAGCCATGAAACGCATCGGTATTTTGGCGGGGAGCGCGTTGGCGCTTTTCGCCGCTTCAGCGCACGCCGCGAATTTCACCGTCATCGCCCGGCCCAATCTCACGTTCGACCCACCGACACTGCAGATCAGCGTCGGCGACACGGTCACGTTCGAGAACGACCCGAACACTCCCGGCTTCCACGATGTTTCCTCCGATACCGACTCCGTGACCGCGTTCCGCTGTGCCAACGGTTGCGACGGTGATGGCGCCGGCGGCAACGGCGATCCGAGCGGTGCGACGTGGACCGCCACGGTGACGTTCCCGACGGCCGGTACGGCGCCATTCCATTGCGAAGTCCACGGCGGCGAAGGCGGCGTCGGTATGTCCGGCGTGATCACGATCGGCGGCGGCGGCGGATCGCCGGCCATCAGCGTCGATCCGCCCTCGCTCGAAGGCGCGGCCGACGAAGGCGCATCGACCACGGTTCCGTTGTCGATCGTCAACTCGGGCACCGCCGATCTGACCTGGAATGCCGATACCGCCAGCACCGACTGCGCGACGCCGGACGTGGTGCCGTGGCTTTCGGTCGCGCCGAACAGCGGCACGGTCGTCGCCGGCGACCCGCCGGCGAGCGTCGACGTGACGCTCGATGCGACGTCGCTGACCCCGGGCGTTTACAATGCGAACGTCTGCGTCCACAGTAACGATGCGGCGAATGATCCGGTCAGCGTGCCGGTAGCATTCACCGTCGATGTCAGTGCCGCCGATCGGATTTTCACGAACGGGTTCGATTCTTGAGGGTTCGGTCCCCAAGGGTTCGGTCCGTGCGTTTCGATCCCTGAACATCGGGCTGCGCGGCCACCCTTGATCGCGGAGAAAAGAAAGCGGCTTTCGACCGCCGCATTTCCCGAACTATGCCGGTGACTGCAAGCCACGGCGCCGAACCCCGGTCCTCGACTGCTGTGAGCCCCCGCCAGCAGCAGTTCGAGGCCCTTGTGCGTGCACATTCCGGCGAGCTTTACCGATACGCCTACTGGCTTTGCGGCGAAAGCGCGCAGGCCCAGGATCTCGTGCAGGAAACCTTCCTGCGCGCGTGGCGCTCGCTCGATTCGCTGCGCGAAACGATCGCCGCCAAGGCCTGGCTGACGACAATCCTGCGCCGCGAGCACGCACGGCTGTTCGAACGCAAGCCGATGCCGACGACGGACCTTGCCGATCTCGACCTCAGCGACACCGGGCCTGGGCCCGAGCGTACCGGCGAGGACGCGGTCATGCGCGCGGCGATTGCGCGGCTCGAACCCAAGTATCGCGAGCCGCTGGTGCTGCAGGTGCTCGGCGGATTTTCGTGCGAGGAAATCGCCAAACAGCTCGGCATCACCGAAGCCGCGGTGATGACGCAGGTGTTCCGCGCGCGGCAGAAACTGAAGTCGATGCTCGACGGCGAAGAACGCGAGGCGGAGATTTATGGACTGCCTTGAGTTCCGTCGCCTGCTTGGCAGCGAACCGCGCGTCACGGACGCCGCGGCGCGCGCGCATCTCGAACATTGCCCGCGCTGCCAGGAAGCCTACTCGCGCGCGCAGGCGTTCGACGCGCGCATCGCGCAGGCGATGACCGTCGCGTTGCCGGAAGGATTCGCCGACCGCATCCTGCTCGCGCAGCTCACCGGCGAGCGGCGGCGCCGAAGCGTCGGATTCCGCTACGGCTGGATGGCACTCGCCGCAGCCGCGGCGCTGGTCATAGCAATCGGCATCGTGCGGCGCGAAGGCGCCTCGGGCAACTCGCTGGCCGATCTGGTCGTCGCGCATGTGAACGGCGAGGAACGCGACGCGCTGAAGTTGCGCACGCCGGTCGCAGCCAGCGCGGTCGAGAGCGCGTTCAACGACCGCGGCGTGCATCTCGTTTCGGTGCCCGACGGCATCAGCTACGTGCACAAATGCCCGGTCGCGAACTATCGCACCGTGCACATGGTGATGCCGCGCGAAGATCAGCCGGTGAGCGTGCTGTACGTCACCAGCTACCGCGCGCCGGCCGCGACGAATTTCGAGCACGGATCGCTGCGCGGCCGCGAAGTGCCGATCGCGGGCGGCACGCTGGTCATGGTCGCCGAGAACGCCGACAGCTTCGATGCGTTGGAGCACGTCTGGCGCAACGCGATCGAAGGACCCGCCGAGACCGCGGCCGGCAGTCCATAGCAAGCGCCTCGCGTCGATGCAGCTGACATAGGGTGGGCCTTGGCCCACCGCGTGAATCGGCGGGCCAAGGCCCGCCCTATCTTTCGTACGCTTCTCGGCCGCCGCCGCAAGTGAGTCGCGTGCGGCCGGTCGCCGCCGAGATCGGCGATAATCCGCGCCCCGCGACCATCCACCGTGCCATGCCCCAGCTTTCGGTCGTCGTGCCGGTTTTCAACGAGCGCGACAACATCCCGCCTCTACTCGCCGAAATCGCCGCCGCACTGCGCGGCCGCGTCGATTTCGAGATCGTCTACGTCGACGATGCGAGCAAGGACGATTCGCTCGCCGTGCTGACAAAGGCGAAGGCCGGGTATCCGGAGCTGCGTGTGATCCGGCACATCGCGCAGAGCGGGCAAAGCACCGCGATCCGCAACGGCGTCAAAGCCGCGCGCGGCGACTGGATCGCGACGCTCGACGGCGATGGCCAGAACGATCCGGCCGATATTCCGAAGCTGATTGCGATGCGCGCGGAGTCGCCGGCGACGATCAAGCTCTTCGCCGGATGGCGTGTGCACCGGCAGGACAGCGCGAGCAAACGCTTCGGCTCGCGCTTCGCCAACGCGCTGCGCAAACGCATCTTGCACGACGACACGCCCGATACCGGTTGCGGTACGAAATTATTCGAGCGCGCCGCGTTTCTCGAACTGCCCTACTTCGATCACATGCATCGCTATCTGCCCGCGCTGATGCAGCGCGCCGGCTGGCAGGTGAAAAGCGTTCCGGTCAATCACCGCCCGCGCGCGGCGGGACTTTCGAAGTACAACAACCTGAACCGCGCGCTGGTCGGAATTTCCGATCTGCGCGGGGTCGGCTGGCTGATCCGGCGCTCGAAGCGGACCGCCGTAGAAGAAGTCTAGACAAGCTGGCTGAGCTATCGATCGCAACGGCTCTCGAATCCGTTGACAAAGATCGGATCGTCGATGCCTCCCTGCCATTCGAAAGCGCCGATATCGGCATTGACGCCGACGATGCGCGGGAAACTGGACCCGCGCTGATCATTCGACGCGCCGATCGTGTTGTTGCCCGTGTCGATCGCAGGACTGGTATGGATCAGCGCGTGTGTGAGCGTCGGTCCGCCGTTGTCCGCCAGCGGCTGGAGCAATGCGCAATCCCTGATCGTATCCGGCGGGACCACGGTTGCTACGTTGATGAGGTTGTTCATGCCTTCCACACTGCCGCCGGTGAAAAGTCGAAGGTCGGTCGCAGCATTGTCGGCGATGATGGTGCTCTGCAGGACGATTGCGGATGCGGAGACGAGGCCGATTCCGCGATTGAATGCGATGGTGCTGTTGTAGATCGAAAGCGGAATCCCGGCATATACGCCGCCGAACGGCCCGCCGTCGCTGGCCGTATTTCCCGATACGGTGGAATTGATCATGACTGCGGTCGGCGTGCCGTGTGCCTCGAAGACGAGACCGGCCACGTTCTTAGCCTGATTGCCGCTTATGGTGCTGCCGACAATCAGGACGTCGCCAAACGTATCGGCGGCGCCTCCGACCGAATACGTTCCATCAGGGGGAGGCTCCGTCAGAGCGACGTTGTTGCTGATCGTGCTGTATTCGACGCGCAGATAGCCGCCGACAAGGAAGCCGCCGCCAGAGGAGGTGAGATTATGGCCATCGGCGAGATTTCCGGAGATGACGCTGTCGACGACGGTGAGATCGTATACGACGAACAGACCTCCACCGCGCGCGTAACCGCCGGCGACCACACATTCGGCGACGACGCTGTTGTATAGCGCCACGTTGGCCGGCGAAAAAATGCAACCACCGTGGCCGTAGTACTGACGGTAGTAACCGTGCGTCAAGGTCAGCCCGTCGATGCGGAGCGTTCCGACCCCGCTGTGGCGCAGGATGCTGGACTGGTTGCCAGCGTCGATCGACAGCAGTTCGGCCCCGGGACCCGTCAGCGAGAGGTCGTCCTGCGAGACACCGATCGCACCGCTGGTGAGCGTTATTACGCTGCACGCGAGCTGTGTGAGGTCTATCGTGTCGCCGCTTGCCGCCGTAGCAATCCTGTCGCGCAGACTGCCAGGACCGGCGTCGTCGCAATTGGTCACGAGAACGGTCGAGCCATGCGGCGCCCCGAGTCTGCTGGCGGGCGAAAGGGAAGTGCGCGCTTGCCGACGCGTCAGGTAGCTCGGCAGCCAGGGTCCGGCTCGTGGGCCAACATCCCGTGGGGAATGCTCGAGGAGAGACCGATCAGGCCACGCGTGTGCGCCTTCGCCGGCGTTGGACAACGTCGCGGTCGCATCGGATGCGGAGACAACGGGGATGGCTCCGCCGATCGCACACGCGGCAGCCAGGCAGGCTGAGAGCGGTCTGATGCGAAGACTAAGGCGCATCTCACTCTGCACCCGCGTCGGGATCCTCCGTGAGCATACGCCCGCGGTTTCGCGCTTGCGAATGGCGCCAGGCCCATCGCTGTAGCAATGGGCTACTTCGAGTGGCATGGGCTCCGGGGGCCAACCAGACTTGCCGCAAGCGCCTGATTCCGCTATAAAGCGCGGCTCGCTTCGCCGGTCTCAAAGCCCTTCGGGCACGCGGATCACGGTACACGGTCCGCCCGCGTCGTCCGGCCTAGCCTTTCCAGCACCGCGTGGCGCATCGTCGCCGCTGGGCCGCCACCGTCCTGGCCAAGGTCGGACAAAGACATCACGAGGTTCGCATGTCCAGAATCTGCCAAGTCACCGGAAAGGGATCGCTTTCCGGCAACAACGTTTCCCACGCCAACAACCGGACCAAGCGCCGCTGGCTGCCGAACCTGCACGACCGCCGTTTTTGGGTCGCCAGTGAAAACCGCTGGATCCAGCTGCGTGTGTCGAGCCATGGCTTGCGCACGATCGACAAGAAGGGCATCGACGCAGTGCTCGCCGAGCTGCGCGGCCGCGGCGAAAAGATCTAAGGAGCACGACCCATGGCATCCAAGCGCGACAAGATCCGTCTCACGTCTTCGGCCGGCACCGGCCACTTCTACACGACCGACAAGAACAAGAAGAACACGCCGGACAAGATGGAAGTGAAGAAATACGATCCGGTGGTGCGCAAGCACGTGATCTACAAGGAAGGCAAGATCAAGTGACTTCGCGAGCGCGATGTCGCTCCTGCGAAAGCCCGGATCCAGTGTCTTAAAAAAACCCGCCTGATGGCGGGTTTTTTTATCGGAACAGATCGCGCGGCGTCCGGAGCATCGATCCGACGCTCACAAATCCAGCCTACCTCAGCCGAGGCACCCATCGCGGTTCCTATCCGTCCCAAGTGCTGGGTCGACAAAGTGCAGAGCGGTGCTGATGCTCCTTTTAATGCCGGCCAGACAGTAGGTGCGACCAGCCGCTACCGATCGCCACAAACGCAATCGTGAGCAGTGCAACCATCGCGGTGAAGGTCGTCATTCTTTTCCAACGTTCGCCTAGTTGCATTCCATTTACGGACCATTCCGCTCCGACTAGCAGGAGGACTAGTCCTAACGCGATTGCCATCGCGGTACCAACGGATCCGAACGCGAGAAACAAGACCGGACATAGTGCTGTCCACGCAATGCAGACTAGTGCTGCGCGCGTAGTCCATCCAAAGGTCTGGATTGCCATACGCTCATCGGCCGGATTGCAGGTTTGAGAAACTAGTAGCTTGAGTTAGCGAGCAACCGTTGCACGCCCGAGCGACGAGAGTTCCAGAATCCGGCACTTCGCCTGAAGCATCGCATCGTGTTGCTTGAAGGGAAATTGCCAGCACAAACGTCAAAATGATGGAATTTCGCATTGCACTTCTCTTTCCTTGTGTGCCGCCAGGTCGAAGCATCATGGCATCACCCAACGATGATGCGCCTGCAGGTCTTGCAGGCCAGTGCGAATGAAACACACTTTGCGAATTCTTGCTTGGATAGCTTAGGGTGAATGTATGGCCGATCTTGTCGGATTACGAAATAGCCAACTTTCATCGCACCCTATACGAGATCTCTGAAAGAAAAAGCCCGCACATCGGCGGGCTTTTCGTCACACGGTCGAGCGCTGCTCGGTCAGGCGTGATCGCCTGCGAGCTTGTATCCCTTCAGCCGCGCCGCAAACTCCGCCAGCGTACGAATCCCCGTCGCCTCGGCGTCGTGACACCACTGCTTGAGGCTATCGATCAGCGCCTCGCCATTGCGTCCGTTGCGCTCCATCAACGTCGCAAGACGCGCGCGGAATTCGCAGACCGTGCGCAGTTGCGGGTGGGTTTCGGTGAATGCGGTCAGGCGTTCGCGCGAAGCGGCATCGAGCCAGCGACCGCCGTTGCCGAGCGCCTTGCGCAGCTTGCGCGGCAGCGATTTGATGCCGGCACCGGCATTCGCGGCTTCCTCGCGCAACGTCGGTGCGATGACGCCGCGGAAGTAATCGCTCATCACATGGAAGCGATGCGCGAGCACGGCCTTGACGGTTTCCGCGTCGGGCAGATACACGTTCGGGCGGAGATCGAGCGCCGGCGCCGTGCGCAGCACTTTGGCGAGGCCGAGCGACTCGAGCAGACAAATCACCGCCCAGCCGATATCGAACTCGAACTTGCGCAGCGCAAAGCGCGCCGAGCTCGGGAATGCATGGTGATTATTGTGCAGCTCTTCGCCGCCGAGCCAGAACGCCCACGGCGTGAGGTTGGTCGCGGTGTCGGCAGTCTCGAAATTGCGGTAGCCCCACCAGTGACCGACGCCGTTGACGACGCCCGCGGCCCAGAACGGGATCCACAGCATCTGGATCGCCCAGATGGCGACGCCAACCGCGCCGAACAGCAGGAAATCGATGACGACGAACAGCGAAACGCCAAGCACGTTGTAAGGCGTATAGAGATTGCGCTCGATCCAGTCATCCGGCGTGCCGACGCCGTACTTGTCCATGTCGGCCCGGTTGAGGCTCGCCTCGCGATACAGGCCGACGCCGTCGAACAGCACCTTGTTGATGCCGTAGATCTGCGGGCTGTGCGGATCTTCTTCGGTCTCGCACTTGGCGTGGTGCTTGCGATGGATCGCGACGTATTCCTTCATGATCATGCCCGTGGACAGCCACGCCCAGAAACGGAAGAAGTGGGCGACCACAGGATGAAAATCGACACCGCGATGGGATTGGCTGCGATGCATGTACAGCGTCACCGTAAGAATGGTCAGCTGGGTGACGATGAGGGTGTACACGATCCAGGTGCCCCAGGACGCCTGGGTCAGACCGCGCGCAGCAAAGGCGAGCAGGGTATCGAACATGAATGAGGAACCGGGCAAGAGCGGAAGGAGCGGGCAGAACTATACGCCAGGCGGTATGGGGCTTCCATGGCACTTCGTCAAGCTTTGAAAGATCGGTGCGGCGTTTTATCGCAGCGGCGCGAGCGGAATTCGGGCTGCCTCGGCATCGAATCGCCCGGCATCGTCGGCTCGAAGCCGTGCGCACGCTTGCCGTGGCCGGGACCACGCTGAACAATCCCGTCATGACAGCCCCACCCGTCCTCGCTCTCGAAAAGGCCAGCCGCGTCCTCGCCGGGCGCCGGGTCGTGCGCGATCTCGACCTTCGGCTGTGCAAAGGCGAGGTGCTCGGCCTTCTTGGCGTCAACGGCGCGGGCAAGTCGACAACGCTGCGCATGATCGCCGGCCTGCTGGCGCCGAGCGCCGGCGTGGTTCGCGTCGACGGCGAAGATATCCAGGAACATCCGGAGCTCGCGCGCCGCCGGATCGGCTATCTGCCGGAGGTGGCGCCGCTCCATGCAGAGCTCTCGGTCGCCGAATTCCTCGGTTTTTGCGCGCGCTTGCACGGGCTCGAGCGCGACCTGGAAACCGCAGTCGCGCGCGCGATCGAGCGTTGCGGTCTCGGCGACGTACGGCTGCGGCTGATCGGCGCATTGTCCAAAGGCTTCCGCCAACGTGTCGGCCTCGCGCAGGCGATCCTGCACGAACCCGAGCTGATCGTGCTCGATGAGCCTGCGTCCGGACTCGACCCCGTCCAGGCGCTGCGGCTGCGCGAGCTGGTGCGCGGCCTCGGCGCGGATCACGCCGTCGTACTCTCGACGCACGTGCTGCCGGATGTGCTGGCCTGCTGCGATCGCGTCGCGATCCTGCACGAGGGCGAATTGCGGCACGAAGGCCGCCTCATCGCGGACGCGCCCGGCGCTTCGATGCGCGTTCGCGTCGCGAAACCGATGACCGCGTCCGATTGGGATGCGCTGCCGATGGTCACCGCAGCAATTCCGGTCGCAAGCGATGCGGGCAGCTGGCGCGTCAACCTGCGCGAAGGATCGTCGGCCGGCGCGCTCGCGACGGCGATCGTCGAGCGCGGTTTCGGACTCGAGGAACTGCGCCCGGATAGTCCGGCGCTCGAAGAGATCTTCATGGCGATTGCAACAGGCACCGCTGCGGCGGGCGCGGCACCGGCGGTGACCGCTTGAGCGTCGCCATGCTGATCGCGCGCCACGAATGGCGGCGCCTCGCCGTGCAGCCTTTCGCCTGGATGCTGGCCGCGATCGTCGTCGCGTTGATGGCGTGGCAATTCCTTCTCGCGCTGGAGGCATTTCTCCAGCTCGCACCGAAACTCGGCGGACTCAAGGAAGCGCCGGGCGTCACCGACCTCGTCGCGATCCCGATCCTGCGCAGTTTTTCCAATCTCCTGATGCTGCTGGTGCCGCTGATCACAATGCGCACGATCGCCGGCGAGCGGCGCGCGCAATCGCTCGCGCTGCTGCTGGCCGGCGGCGTCGGCAATGCGCGCATCGTCATCGGAAAATATTTCGGCGCGCTCGGATTCGCGATCGTGCTGATCCTGATCGTCGCTGTGATGCCGCTCGCGCTCGCGTTCGGCACGCCGCTCGATGTCGGCCGGCTTGCCGCGGCGGTCCTTGGCCTCGTCCTCTTCGCCAGCGCACTGACCGCGATCGGCGTCTTGTGTTCTGCGTGGACTCCGCAACCGGCGCTCGCCGCCGCCGCGGCGTTTGCGGTCACGAGCCTGCTCGCGATCGTCGATGCCGGCGCGCGATTGCAGGGCGTCGACAACTCCGGCATCAACTACATCGCGTTGCCGACGCACATCGAGCCGTTTTTCCGCGGGCTCGTTTCCAGTGTCGACATCGTGTATTTCCTGCTCGTCAGCATCGTCGCACTTGCGTTCGCGGCGCGACGTCTCGACCGCCTGCGCAGCGTGCCCGACTGATGCGCGATCGGCTCGCCGGCACCGCCTACACTTTGCTGATCGCGATCACGGCCGCGCTCGTCGCGTTCCTCTCGACGCGATTCGGATTCGAACGCGACGTGAGCCACGCGAACGGCGCGAGTCTCAGCCCGGCCTCGGTCGCGCTGTTGAAAACGCTCGAAGCGCCCGTCGATGTGGTCAGTTACGCGAGCCGCCAGGGCGGTCTGCGCGTCATCATCGCGGATTTCATCGAGCGCTATCGGCGCGCCAAACCCGATGTCGGCCTGCGCTTCGTCGATCCCGACGAAGATCCGCAGGCGATGCGCGCCGCCGGTGTCAGCGTCGACGGCGAGCTCGAGATCAAATACCAGGGTCGCAGCGAACGTCTGCGCGTGCTCAGCGAAACCGAATTCTCGAACGCGCTGCTGCGGCTGTCGCGCACGCGCGAACGCATCGTCGCGTTTCTCGAAGGCGAAGGCGAGCGCCAGCCGCTCGGCAAGGCGAATGGCGACTTGGGTCAATTCGTCGCCGCGCTGACCGATCGCGGATTGCGCGCGGTGCCGTTGCCGCTCGCCAGCACCGGCAAAGTGCCGGAGAACACCGATCTCGTCGTCATCGCGAACCCGCGCGTTGCGTTGCCGCCGGCGGTCGCGATGGAGCTCGTCGACTATGTCGATCGCGGCGGGAATCTTCTGTGGCTGACCGAACCCGGCGAAGAAGTCGGCCTCGATGCATTGGCCAAAGCGCTCTCGATCCGCGCGCTGCCCGGCACCGTCGTCGACGCGAGCGGCAAGGCATTCGGTCTGGGCGATCCGAGCTTCGTCGCGCTCGACAAATATCCGGTGCACGCGATCACGCAGGGATTCCTGTTGACGCTGCTGCTGCCGCAGCCGGCCGCGCTCGCGCAACTCTCGGAACCCGCGTGGGATATCAAGCCGATCCTGCGCAGCTCCGACAAATCCTGGAACGAAACGGGTCATATCCCGAAGGCCGGCGAGGCATCCGACACGATCCGTCAGGACGCTGATGCCGGCGAAATTCCAGGCCCGCTCGATCTCGGCTTTGCTCTCTCGCGCCTGTCGCCGCGACCGGGCAAGCGCGAACAGCGGGTCGTCGTCATCGGCGATGGAGATTTCCTTTCCAACAGTTTTCTCGGCAATGGCGGCAATCGCGAATTCGGCCAGCGCGTGTTCGACTGGCTGCTCGGCGATGACGATCAAATCTCCGTGCCGGACAAGACCGCGCCTGATCGCGTGCTGGCGCTGACGCAAGCGCAACTCGGATGGCTCAGCGTGGTATTCCTGATTGCGCTGCCGCTGCTGCTCGCCGGCAGCGGCATGCTGATCTGGTGGCGAAGGCGTAGACGCTGACATGCGGCGGCGAACGCGCACGAATCTATTTCTGTTCGCGATGGTCGTGTCGCTCGGCTTCGCCGCGTTCGCTGAGCTTCGCCGCGAGCGCGCGCTCCAGCGCGATCCGCTGACGGCGATGGATCCCGAGCGCATTCGTTCGCTCGCGGTCGCCTGCCAGGGCTGCACGGCGCGTCGTTTCGAGAAAGTCGACGGCCACTGGATGATGCGCGAACCGAAGGAACAACCGGCCGACGACGATGCCGTCGCGCGCCTCGCCGCGATCGTGCGCGCGCCGGTGCGCTATCGCCGGCCCGCCGACGAGATGGATGCGACGAAACTCGGCCTCGAACCTCCGGTCGCAACGCTCACGATCGACGGCACGGTGTTGAAGTTCGGCACCACCGACGCCATCCACAATGATCGTTACGTCCAGGCGGGTGCGACGATCGCGCTGGTGCCGGATCGTTTCAGCGCGTTGTTGTTCGCGTCGCCGGAGAGTGAAGTCGCCGAGTCCGCGCCGAAGCAATGAACACGTTGGCAACGCGAACGACGCGCCAAATCCCCTCTCCCGCTTGCGGGAGAGGGTTAGGGTGAGGGAAGACTTGGTTCGACCTCACAAGACACCCTCATCCCCCTTCGGCACCTTCTCCCGCAAGCGGGAGAAGGGAACATCACGCGGTTCCCATGCCTGAATTGCCTGAAGTCGAAACCACACGCCGCGGACTTGCCCCGCATCTGATCGGTCGTACGGTCGTCGGACTTGATATCCGCCAGCCGCGATTGCGTTGGCCTATTCCGCGCACCCTGCGCACAAAACTGCCCGGCCAACGCATTGACGCGATCGAACGGCGCGCAAAATATCTCCTCGTGCACACCGAGGTGGGCAGCGCGCTGCTGCACCTCGGCATGTCCGGCTCGCTGCGCGTGCTGCCCGCATCGACGCCCGTCGGCGCGCACGATCATGTCGACTGGCGGCTCGATTCCGGGCGCATCCTGCGCTTCACCGATCCGCGTCGATTCGGATCGCAGCTCTGGCAGCCTTCCGGCAAGGTCCATCCGCTGCTCGCCGGGCTCGGGCCGGAGCCGCTCGGCGATGATTTCGACGGCGATTACTTGTGGCAACGCTCGCGCGGGCGCAAGGCGACCGTGAAAGCGTTCCTGATGGATCAGGCCGTCGTCGTCGGTGTCGGCAACATCTACGCGTCCGAAGCATTGTTCGCCGCCGGCATTCACCCGAAACGCGCGGCGGGTTCGCTCGCGCGCGCGCGTTACGCGCGACTCGCCGACGAAGTAAAGCGCGTGCTCCGCTACGCGATTACCCGCGGCGGCACGACGCTGCGCGATTTCATCAATCCCGACAGCGAGCCCGGGTATTTCGAACAGGAGTTGTTCGTCTATGGGCGCGAGGGGCAACCGTGCAAGGTTTGCGGGACGGCGATTAGGTCGATCGTGCTTGGTCAGCGAAGCACGTATTACTGCTCGCACTGTCAATCGTGATGCGGTTCATCCGAATCTGGGCTTCCAATGCGATCCGGCGTTTGGACTTTGAATCTTCGAACACCGCCTGATCAATATGCCACCGGCCGAGTTCCTTCGTAGCCGCGACGTAAACGATGCCTTCTCCTAGCGGCCCGGTGGCATTGAAAGAGAGGTGTGCCTCGCCGTCCGCCCCTGATACTTGAATGCTTCCGCCCGGCAAGCCGGTTGAAATCGGCTTGCCCAGAATCTGCGTGGCTTCACGATTAGCATTCAACGAAGCGACAGCTAGAGTGTAGGCTTCCGACGACTTTAGCGACGCCATAACGCCAAAAGCCAACGCAGCCGAAAGTAGAACGACTCCGGGAACAGTCACGATTCCCCAACGTGTCCATTTTCGCTGCACCTCGCGAAAGCTTACTCACTTCCCAGCGGCAACACCGTCTGCTGCAACTCCACGCGCCCTTCGCCCGACATGATCTTCTTGAACTCCGCACGGCTGACCGAAACGTAACGCTCGTTGCCACCGATTTCGACCTGCGGGCCCGCGGTGACCGCGCGGCCTTCGGCATCGACGCGCACGACCATCGTCGCTTTCTTGCCGGTGTGGCAGATCGTCTTGATCTCGACGAGGTTGTCCGCCCAGGCGAGCAGGTACTGGCTGCCCTCGAAAAGTTCGCCGCGGAAGTCGGTGCGCAGCCCATACGCGAGCACCGGAATGCCGAGCACGTCGACGACGTCGGTCAGTTGCCACGCCTGCGCGCGCGAAAGGAACTGCGCTTCGTCGACGAGCACGCAACCGAGCTTGCCGTGCGCATCGATGTCCGCGCGCGCCATCGCCAAGAGGTCGTCTTCGCGTTCGAAATGACGCGCCTCGGCTTTGAGCCCGATGCGCGACGCCACCATACCAACGCCACCGCGATCGTCGAGCGCCGGCGTCAGAATCAACGTTCGCATGCCGCGCTCGTGATAGTTGTAGGCGCTCTGCAGCAGCGTCGTGGTCTTTCCGGCGTTCATCGCCGAATAGTAGAAGTAGAGTTTGGCCATCGGGTCAGGCTCGGGACTTCACGCGGCCGGTACAGTACAGACTTTGCGCAATGACTCACAATCGGCGGACTTTCTTTCCCCTCTCACGCTTGCGGGAGAGGGTAGGGGGTGAGGGCGATCGGAGTGAGGCGTCCATCGCGATGCACGAACGAACGTCGTAGCCTCGGACCCAGATTGCCCTCACCCTAACCCTCTCCCGCGAGCGTGAGAGGGGATGTGGTGATGTCAAGCTGTGACTGCGCTCTGTGCCGAGGCACAATCGCTGCTCGATTCCCCGCCCGCCGATGAGCCTCAATCCCCAACAACGCGCCGCCGTCGAATACTGCGACGGACCTTTGCTCGTCCTCGCCGGCGCCGGCTCTGGCAAGACGCGCGTGATCGTCGAAAAGATCGCGCATCTGATCCGGCATCGTCATTTGTCCGCAGCGAAGATCGCGGCGATCACGTTCACCAACAAGGCCGCGCGCGAAATGCGCGAGCGCGTCGGCCGGCGTGTTGCCGCCGCGTCCGCCGAAGGTTTGACCGTGTGCACGTTCCACGCGCTCGGGCTCAAGTTCCTGCATGTCGAGCACGCGCGTGCCGGCTTGCGTCGCAACTTCTCGGTGTTCGATGCCGACGACAGCCTGGCCATCCTGAAGGACCTGCTGCCGAAAGGCATCAAGCCCGATGCGCTGTTCGCGCTGCAATCGCTGATTTCGCGGGCGAAGAACGCAGGCTTGTCGCCGGATGAAGCCGCTGCGTGCGCGAAGAGCGGTCGCGAGCATGAAGCCGCGGAGCTCTACGCGGATTATCAGCAGCGGCTTGCGGCGTTCAATGCGGTCGATTTCGATGATCTGATTCGCCTGCCGGTATCTGTGCTCGATGCCGATGCCCAAGCGCGCCTCGCCTGGCGCGAGCGCATCCGGCATCTGCTTGTGGACGAGTGCCAGGACACGAACGGCTCGCAATATCGGCTGCTGAAGCTTCTTGCCGGCGAGCGCGGCATGTTCACCGCGGTCGGCGACGACGATCAGGCGATCTATACCTGGCGCGGCGCGAATCCCGAGAATCTCGCCGAGCTTTCGCGCGACTATCCCGAGCTCAAAGTGATCAAGCTCGAGCAGAATTATCGCTGCGCGAAACGCGTGCTGCGCGCGGCGAACGCGTTGATCGCGCACAACGCCCATGTGTTCGACAAGAAACTCTGGAGCGACCAGGCCGAAGGCGCGCCGCTGCGCATCGTCGAATGTCGCGACGACGACCACGAAGCCGAATGCACGGCGTCGGCGATCGCACATCTTGCCGAAAAGCACAAGGCGCGCTGGCATGAATTCGCGGTGCTCTATCGCGGCAATCACCAGTCGCGGCCGCTTGAAAAAGCGCTGCGTCTTGCGCGTATTCCATACCACGTGACTGGAGGAACCGCGTTTCTCGATCGCGCGGAAGTGAAGGATCTGATCGCGTACCTGCGCCTGATCAACAACGCCGACGACGACGCGGCGTTCCTGCGCGTGGTGAATACGCCGCGGCGCGACATCGGCGCGACGACGCTGGAAAAACTCGGGGCGCTGGCCGGCGCGCGGCATGTTTCGCTGCTGCGCGCGGCGCAGAGCGATGCGGTTCTGGCGCAGCTTCCGCCGCGTGCTGCGACGTCGCTCGGCGGATTTGCCGCGCTGATTCGCGACCTCGCCGCGCGTGCCGAGCGCATGGCGACGGTGGATCTGGTCGATGAGCTCAGCCGTCGCATCGGTTATGAGAATCACGTCGCCGCCCAGGTCAAGGACCCAGCGTTGCGCGAGCGTCGCCTCGGCAATCTCAAGGAGCTTTCCGAATGGCTGCGCGCGATGCAGAAGGAAGGCGGCGCCGGCGATCTCGCCGCGCAACTCGCGCTGCTCGCGTACGGCGATCGCGACGAGCCTGGCAACGCGGTGCGCTTGATGACGCTGCATAGCGCGAAGGGCCTCGAGTTTCGCTTCGTCACGATCGTCGGTCTCGAGGAAGGCTCGCTGCCGCACGAAGGAAGCCTCGCCGAAGGCCGCATTGAGGAAGAGCGCCGGCTGATGTATGTCGGCGTCACGCGCGCGAAGGAGCAGGTGACGCTGATGTATGCGACGCGCACGCGGCGCTACGGCGAAATCATCGCCAACGAACCGAGCCGGTTTCTGAAGGAATTGCCCGCCGACGATATCCATTGGTCGGGCCAGGATCTCGAGCGAGACGCCGTGCATCGCGAGGAGCTTGCGTCCTCGCACATCGCGCGACTCGCGAGCTTGCTGGCGGACTGACATCGCGGTCACCAGCGAGAGAACCAGGTCTCCCACCTGCGTTAAGGATCCCCCTCGCGCTTGCCTTTAAGGGCCATCTCCCGGCTCCGTTAAGGAATTTCCTCTCCCGATTGGGTTAAGGAACCCCCTTTCCCGCCTGCGGGAGAGGGGGTGTGGGCACGTGGGCTCAGGATTGCCTACTCCCACTCGCGCCATCTGCCGTCGCTTCACCCCGATTCCCCTCACCCGCGCTTCGCGCGGCCTCTCCCACAAGAGGCGAAGGAACGCGTTGCGAATCAAATGAGCAAAAAAAACATACATATCAATCAATTACGACCCAATACATAACGTATTGCATTAGTAAATCGGCCTAAGTATGATGAATGCACACGATTTTGTGACGAAAACAATAGCGCCCCGTTTCACCCGAACAACCCCCAGAGAACGACGTACCGCTTCCCCCTCCGGCCACTGCCGGATTGAACTCAGAAGGTTTGCCTTCTGAGTTTCTTTTTTTTGGGGCACCGAATGGTGGCGAGGGCTGGCCCCGCACTTCGCGCTGGCTGGCCGAAGGCCCCCCTGCTAGAGTTCGCCGCCTTTCCGCTTCGTCGCCGGGGAATTTCCGATGTCCACGCGTCTCGCTCGTGCCGCCTTCGCCGTTCTGCTCGCCGCTCTTGCAAGCGGTTGCGGCAAGCAGGAGTCCAACGCTCCGGTCGCCGCGCTCAACGCGAGCACTCCGGACGCGACCATCCGCAAGTCCGCCGATCTCATGAAGCAGGGCGATATCGCCGGCCTGTTGCAGAACGCGCTGCCGCCCGCCGATTTCGACAAGCTCAAAGCCGACTGGGGCAAGGCCGCCAACGAGAAGCCCATCACCGCCGAAGACCGTCAGAAATTCCAGGAGACGATGGCGCGGCTGACCGCGCCCGATGCCGACAAGGCCATCTACGCCGAGATCGAGCCGCAGCTCAAGGACTTCGACGCCAAGTATCAGCAGCAGCTGCCGATGTACGTCGCGATGGGCACCGGCTGGCTCAATGGCATGGTCCAGCAGAACAAGGATCTCTCCGAGGCGGACAAGCAGCAGGCGGTCGCCGCGATCAACGCGCTCGCGGCCTGGGTGCAGAAGACGCGCTTCACGGATCCGGAATCGGTCAAGAAAGTACTGGCGATCGCGACGCACACGGCGCGTGACTTGAACCTCAAGACGCTGGACGAAGCGCGCGCACTCAATTTCGATCAGTCGATGCAGAAAGCGCGTATCGCGATGCTTGGATTCAAGGACGCGCTGACGGTCTATGGTTTCTCGATCGATCAGACGCTCGATTCGGTGAAACCCGAAGTCGTCGCCAGCGACGGCAAGACGGCGACGGTGAAGGTCAATTACACGCTGCTCGGTACGCCGCTCACGGCGAGCAGCCAGATGGTCAACGTCGATGGCCGCTGGTACGGCAAGGACACGATCGAGAAGATCAAGGAGCAGCAGCAGGAAGCGAGCGCGAAGACCGACGCGCCGCCGCCGACGGCCCAAGAGCCGGCCAAGAACTGAACCCGACCACATCGGCCGCCGCGGCGGTGCGGGCGGGCTAAACTCGGCGCATGAACGATATGCCAGCCGCCTCGCACGCGACGGCCGCGGCACGGCCTCCGGCGTGGATCGAATTTCTCGGTGCGTTGCTGCGGCCGTGGCTGCGGATTCGCCGCGAGCCGGCCGACGCGACGCACCTGATTCCGGACGACGCGACGCCGATAGTCTATGTCATTGAGCGTTATGGGCTTTCCGACACGCTGATCCTTGAGGAAGCGTGCAAGGAAGCCGGCTTGCCTTCGCCGTACGCCGCGGCCGAAAAACTGCCGATCAAGCGCCGCAGCGCGGTCGTGACGTTGTCGCGTCGCCCGCGCGTGTTTGGAAAGCGACCCCATCCGACGCGCTCGGAAATGCTGAGCCGCCTCGCCGATTTCCTGCGCGCCGATCCGACCGCGGACGTGCGACTCGTGCCCGTATCGATCTTCGTCGGCCGCGCGCCGGACCGCGAATCCGGGTGGTTCAGCGTGCTGTTCTCCGAAAACTGGGTGGTCGTCGGACGCTTCCGCCGACTGCTCGCGCTGCTGCTCAACGGACGCGACACGATCGTGCAGTTCGCGGCGCCGGTATCGATGCGCGAAGCGATCCAGGATCAAGCCGAATTCGCGCCCGAGCGCGGCGTGCGCAAACTGCAGCGGCTGTTGCGCGTGCATTTCCGTCGCATCCGCGCCGTCGTCATCGGGCCCGATCTCTCGCATCGCCGCACCGTCGTCGACGCGCTGCTCAACGCCGATCCGGTGCGCGCGGCGATAGAGGCGACCGCGAGCAAGGAAGGCATCCGCCAGGACCAGGCGCGCGAACGCGCGCGCAAGTACGCCATGGAGATTGCGGCCGACTATTCGCACCCGGTCGTGCGCTCGATCTCGTTCATGCTGAAGGCGTTCTGGAACAAGCTCTACGACGGCATCGACGTGCATCACTTCGATACGTTGCGCAGCGTCGCCCCCGGGCACGAAGTCATCTTCGTGCCGTGTCATCGCAGCCACGTCGACTATCTGTTGCTGTCGTACCAGCTGCTGGTGAACGGCGTGGCGATTCCGCACATCGGCGCCGGCATCAATCTCAACATGCCGGTGATCGGGCCGATCCTGCGCCGCGGCAGCGCATTCTTCCTGCGCCGCACGTTCAAGGGCGACGCGCTCTATTCGACCGTATTCCGCGAATACATCAGCCAGCTGTTCGCGCGGGGCGTGTCGCTCGAATACTTCATCGAAGGCGGCCGCTCGCGCACGGGACGCCTGCTCGCGCCGCGCGGCGGCATGCTGTCGATGACGCTGCGCAGTTTTCTGCGCGAATCGCGGCGGACCGTCGTGTTCCAGCCGGTCTACATCGGCTACGAAAAAATCATGGAGGGCAACACCTACATCGGCGAGCTTTCCGGCAAGCCGAAGGAAAAGGAATCGCTGCTCGGTTTGTTTCGCGCTTTCGGCGCGCTGAAGCAGCACTACGGACGTGTCGCGCTGAACTTCGGCGAGCCGATCTTCCTGCGCCCGCTGCTCGATGATGTCGCGCCCGATTGGGAAACGGCAACGCAGGATCCGGAAGCCAAGCCCGAGTGGCTGAATCGCGCGGTCGATCGTCTGGCGACGCGCATTCTCGAAAACGTCAACCGCGCCGCGCACGTCAATCCGATCAATCTGCTCGCGATTTCGCTGCTGTCGACGCCCAAGCACGCGATGACCGAAGCCGATCTCACCGCGCAACTCGATCTGTGCAAGGCGCTGCTCATCGAGCTTCCGTATTCGAATCGCGTCACGATGACCGATCTTTCCGCCGGTGGAATCATCGCCTACGGCGAGAAGATGGGCTGGATCACGCGCGTTGCGCATCCGCTTGGCGACGTGATCGGCGTCGACGACGAGCCCGGTGTGCTGCTCTCGTACTTCCGCAACAACGTGACGCATCTTTTCGTGCCGGCGGCGTGGGTTGCGTGCTGTTTCCTCAACAACCGGCGCATGACGCGCGCGGCGATTCTGCGACTCGGACGTCTCGTTTATCCGTTTATCCAGTCCGAGTTGTTCCTGCCGTGGAGCCCGGAGGAATTCACCGAGCGCATCCAGGCGACGATCGAATTCTTCGTCGCGCACGGTTTGCTGCGATCCGATGCGGATGGCCGCGTGATCACGCGCACGCCCGGACAAAGCGACGCGGCGTTTCGGCTGCGTTCGCTCGCGCGAAATCTGTTGCCGGCGATCGAGCGCTATTACATCGGTCTCGCGTTGCTGGTCAAGAACGGCCCGCACACGCTGTCCGGCGGCGAGCTCGAGACGCTGTGCTGGCTGACCGCGCAGCGCCTGTCATTGCTGCACGAGCTCAACGCGCCGGAATTCTTCGACCGATCGCTGTTCCGCGGTTTCATCCAGAAACTGCGCGAGCGCCGCGTGATCTTCGCCGATGAAAACGGCAAGCTCGATTTCGATCCCGACCTCAATACCGTCGCCAAGGATGCGCGCGTGATCCTGAGCCGCGAGATTCGCCACGGCATCCTGAAGTTGACGCCGGAGAAGCAGGCTGCGTTGACGCAGGCGACGGAGGAAGACGGCAAGTCCTCGACATAGTGCAGCCCCTCGCGCCACCGCCGGCGCTTCGATGGGCCCTTGCAACCTTCTCCTGACGATGGGTTGCAGAGTTTCGCGCCCGGGACAACGCGCGCCAGCGCGCAAGCGCACGACTCATGCGTGCCGCATCACGCATCAAGATCCGGAATCAGCTTGTTCTCCAGATACGCGATCATGTCCTTGAGCTTCAACTTGCGTTTCTTGAGCCGCGTGAGATGCAGCTCGTCGCAGCCGGCGTCGAGCGCGAGGCGCGCGATCGCCGCATCGAGATCGCGATGCTCGATCTTGAGCTCGGTGAGCTTGCGGGCGATGGCGGCCGGATCTTCGGGAAACATGCGGGCCTCGGCGACGGCCTCAGTGTAGCGCTGGCGCGGCGGATCGGGGACGCTGTTCGCTGACGCTGGCATCGATCCCTGCCGCCAACGAATCGATGGCCGCGGCTCAAGCTCGCGGCGACGCCCGCGGCAATATCGGCGGATTGAGCGCAGGATCGAGCGCGCTGACGACGTCGGCGATCGACGCGGCAACCGCATCGCAGTCGATGGTGTCGACCGCCTGATCCTCGCTGTAGCCGTAGCCGACCAGAACGACCGGCATGCCGGCCGCACGAGCGGCGACAGCGTCGTTTGACGAATCGCCGATCATCAGACACCGATTCGCCGCGAGGCCGAGCCGCGTTGCCGCGTGCAGCAACGGCGCGGGGTCGGGTTTCCCTTTCGGCAATGCGTCGCCGCCGAGCACGAAGGCGAGGTAGCGAGCGAGGTCGACTTCCGCGAGCAGCGCGTCGGAGAACGCCTGCGGTTTGTTGGTCACGCAGCACAGCGCCAAGCCGAGCCGCTGCGCATGCGCGAGTCCTTCGCGCACACCGGCGTAGACGCGCGCCGTGCGGCCGTTGTGCGCGGCGTAGTGTTCGAGAAAAATCGCACGCGCATGTTTGTGCACATCGACGGTCGCGTTGCCGTCTCGCGCGCCGGTCAGCACGCGATGCAGCAGCACGTCGACGCCGCGACCGATGTAGCCGCGCACGGTCGCATCGTCGATCGGCGGGCGATCGAGATCGCGCAACGTCGCGCCGACCGCGGCCGTGATGTCCGGCGCCGTATCGACCAGCGTGCCGTCGAGATCGAACAAGATCGCGCGCACGCCGGAAAGAAATTGCATGCGGTTCTCAGGCGGCCTTGGCGTATTCGCGCGCAATGCGTTCGAGCGCGACCGGTTGGATCGACGCCCCGCGGCCCGCGCTGCCGAATGCTTCGAAGCGCGCCTTGCAGACGTCGCGTGCGGCGGCGATCGACGCTTTGAAGAACTTGCGCGGATCGAACTCGGTCGGATCCTTCATGAGCGCGCGTCGGATCGCGCCGGTCATCGCGAGCCGTATGTCGGTATCGATGTTGACCTTGCGCACGCCGTGCCGGATGCCTTCGACGATCGCCTCGACCGGCACCCCGTAGGTTTCCTTGATCGCGCCGCCGTTTTCGCGGATCACGGCGAGCCACTCCTGCGGCACCGACGACGAACCGTGCATGACCAGGTGCGTCGACGGAATGCGCGCATGGATCGCCTTGATGCGTTCGATGTCGAGGATATCGCCGGTCGGCGGCCGCGTGAACTTGTAGGCGCCGTGCGACGTGCCGATCGCAACCGCGAGCGCATCGACGCCGGTCTTCGCGACGAAGTCCGCGGCCTGGTCGGGATCGGTCAGGAGCTGCGAATGATCGAGTGTGCCTTCGGCACCGCTGCCGTCTTCTTCGCCAGCCGTGCCTGTTTCGAGCGAGCCGAGGCAACCAAGCTCGCCTTCGACGGACACGCCGACCGCGTGCGCCATGTCGACGACGCGACGCGTGACCATCACGTTGTATTCGTAGCTCGACGGCGTTTTCATGTCTTCCTTGAGCGATCCGTCCATCATCACACTGGTGAAGCCCGATCGGATCGACGCCTGGCACACCGCCGGACTCGCGCCGTGATCCTGATGCAGGCACACCGGAATCTGCGGGTATTGTTCGACCGCTGCAAGTACGAGATGACGCAGGAACGGCTCGCCCGCATAACTGCGCGCGCCGGCTGACGCCTGCAGGATCACTGGGCTATCGACGTCTTCGGCCGCCTGCATGATCGCCTGGATCTGTTCCATGTTGTTGACGTTGAACGCGGGCAAACCGTAGGCGTGTTCGGCGGCGTGGTCGAGGAGTTGCTTGAGGGAGATCAGGGCCATGATGGTTCTCTCGAGAGGAAATCGTATGTGCCCTTCTCCCGCTTGCGGGAGAAGGTGCCGGAGGCGGATGAGGGCGGGCGTGTAACGCTGTCTCAAGATTGCCCTCACCCCAGCCCTCTCCCGCAAGCGGGAGAGGAAAAAGAGATTGCCCTCACCCAACCCCTTCCGCGCGCGGGAGAGGAAAGGGCGCGCTATGCGGCTGCGGTATCGCAGCGCCGGACGACATCGGCGACGCGCGTGGGCGTAAAGCCGAAATACTCGAACAATTGCGCGCCGGGCGCCGATTCGCCGAATCGATCGATGCCGATCACGCAACCTTCGCCGCGCACGTATTTCCACCAGAGCGCGCTCGCGCCGGCTTCGATCGCGATCTTCGGCACGCCCCCAGGCAGCACCGATTCGCGGTAGTCGTCGGGCTGGCGATCGAATGTCGTCGTCGACGGCATCGACACAACGCGCACGCCGATGCCTTCGGCGGCGAGCTGCTTCTGCACGGCGAGCGCGAGGCCGACTTCCGAACCGGTCGCGATGACGATGCGATGAACGACGCCCGCAGGTTCCGATACGACGTAGCCGCCGCGTTCGATCGCTGCGATGCGCGCGTCGTCGCGCAGCACGAAAGGAAGATTCTGCCGCGACAAAATCAGCGCGGTCGGGCCGTCCTTGTGTTCGAGCGCGAGCTTCCACGCGACCGCCGTTTCGACCGTGTCGCACGGGCGCCAGACATCGATATTCGGAACGAGGCGCAGACTCGACACGTGCTCGACCGCCTGATGCGTCGGTCCGTCCTCGCCGAGACCGATCGAGTCATGTGTGAACACGTGAATCACGCGCAGCTTCATCAGCGCGGCCATGCGGATTGCGTTGCGGCTGTAATCGCTGAACGTCAGGAATGTGCCGCCGAACGGAATGAAGCCGCCGTGCAACGCGAGACCATTCATGATCGCCGCCATGCCAAACTCGCGAACACCGTAGCTGATGTAGCGGCCGGCTTCGCCGCGCTTCAGGGTCGTCGCGCTTTTCCAGATCGTGAGATTCGAGTGCGTGAGATCGGCTGAGCCGCCGATCATTTCTGGAACCGCCGGCGCAAACGCTTCGATCGCGAGCTGGCTCGCCTTGCGCGTCGCGATGGATTCGGCTTTGGCATTGGCATTTTCGACGAGCTCGCCGGCGAGCTTGTCGAAATTACCGGGCAAATCGCCGGCGAGCCGACGCACGAATTCAGCGCCGGCGTCGGGGAATGCCGCGCAGTAGCGATCGAAACGCCGATCCCATTCGTTCTGCAATTCGGCGCCGGCTTCGCGCGCGTCCCATGTGCGCGCGATATCGGCGGGAATCTCGAATGGCGGGTCGCGCCAGTCGAGTGCCTGGCGGGTTGCTGCAATTTCGTCCGCGCCGAGCGGCTCGCCGTGCGCCTTCGCCGTGCCGGCGCGCGTCGGCGCGCCTTGGCCGATGGAGGTCTTGCAGACGATCAGCGTCGGACGCTCCGCATCGCTCTTCGCCTGATCGATCGCGCGATCGACCGCTTCGACATCATGACCGTCGACCGCGTCGATGACGTGCCAGCCGTACGCGCGAAAACGCTCGGGCGTATTGTCGGTGAACCAGTTGTCGACGACGCCGTCGATCGAGATGCCGTTGTCGTCGTAGAACGCGATCAGCTTGCCGAGCTTCCAGGTGCCGGCGAGCGCGCAGGCTTCGTGCGAGATGCCTTCCATCAGGCAGCCGTCGCCGAGGAAAACGTACGTGTGATGATCGACGATCGCGTGTCCCGGCCGATTGAATTCGGCGGCGAGCAGCCGTTCGGCGAGCGCCATGCCGACCGCATTGCTGATGCCTTGGCCGAGCGGACCGGTCGTCGTCTCGACGCCGGGCGTCACGCCGACTTCGGGATGGCCCGGCGTCTTCGAATGCAATTGACGGAAGCGTTTCAATTCCTCGATCGGGAGCTCGTAGCCGGTCAGATGCAGCAACGCGTATTGCAGCATCGAGCCGTGGCCGTTCGAAATCACGAAGCGATCGCGATCGGGCCACTTGGGATCGCGCGGGTTGTGGCGCAGATGCCGCGTCCACAACGCGACCGCAATCTCGGCCATGCCCATCGGCATGCCGGGATGGCCGGACTTCGCTTTCTCGACCGCATCGGCGGCGAGGAGGCGAATGGAATTCGCCAGACGCGCAGTGTCCGCGCGCATTTCGAACGCGGGAACGATTGGCGTGACGGCGTTCATGCGACGGCCTCCAGATGCGTCTGGCGCGCCTGTGCCTTCTGCTTGCGCTCGAGGATGCGCCAGACGAACGGCGTGAAGATGATCTCGATCGCGAGCTCCATCTTGCCGCCCGGGACGACAATCGTGTTCGCGCGCGACATGAACGAGTCGTGCAGCATCGAGAGCAGATAGCGGAAGTCGATGCCTTTCGGATCGCGGAAGCGGATCACGACGAAGCTCTCGTCGGCACTGGGAATTGCGCGCGCGATGAACGGATTCGAAGTATCGACGGTCGGCACGCGCTGCAGGTTCACGTGCGTGCGCGAGAACTGCGGGCAGATGTAATGCACGTAGTCGTGCATGCGACGGAGCACGGTGTCCATCACGGCTTCGGTCGAATAGCCGCGCATGGAGCGGTCGCGGTGCAGCTTCTGGATCCATTCGAGATTGATAACCGGGACGACGCCGATCAAGAGATCCGGATGCTTGGCGATGTCGATGTCCTCATGCACGACCGCGCCGTGCAGACCTTCGTAATAAAGAAGATCGGACGGCGGCACGTCTTCCCACGCAGTGAACGTGCCCGGATCCTGCTTGTAGGGTTCCGCTTCGGCGGCATCGTGCAGATAGCGGCGGCGCTTGCCGCTGCCGGTCCCCGCATAGTCGGCGAACAGGCGTTCCAGATCTTCGAACAGGTTCGCTTCGTGGCCGAAGTGGCTGAAGGTGGAGTGGCCGTCCTTGTCTGCGGCGGCGACCGCTTCGCGCATCGCCTTGCGGTCGTAGCGGTGGAAGCTGTCGCCTTCGATGATCGCAGCGTTGACGTGCTCGCGCCGGAACATGTTCGAAAACGTGCGCGTGACCGAAGTCGTGCCGGCGCCTGAAGAGCCGGTGATGGCGATGATCGGATGCAGTTCTGACATCGTCGTTCTCCTTCAAGTCACGCCGGCGTGCGGAAAAGGCCGCGTACGGCAAACAGCGGTTGTTCGCTGTCGCGCGTGTCGCCCTCGAGGTGATAGCGCTCGATGCGCTCGACTTCGCAGCGCGAGCCGAATACGAAGCCGATCTTCTGGTGCAGCGTTTCGGGTTTCACGTCGAGCATGCGTTTGTAGCCCGTGCTTGCGCGCCCGCCGGCCTGCTCGATCAAGAGCGAAATCGGATTGCATTCGTAGGTCAGGCGCAATCTTCCGTTCACGCCGGGTTTCTTGGTGTCGCGCGGATACATGAAGACGCCGCCGCGCATCAGAATGCGATGCGTTTCCGCGACCAGCGAGGCGATCCAGCGCATGTTGAAATCCTTGCCGCGCGCGCCGCTCGAGCCTTTGAGGCATTCGTCGACGTAGCGTTGCACCGGAAATTCCCAGAAGCGGCTGTTCGACGCGTTGATCGCGAATTCCTGCGTTTCGTCCGGAATGCGCATGTTCCGGTGCGAAAGAATGAACTCGCCGAGCAGCGGATCGAGCGTGAAACCGTGCACGCCGTCGCCGGTCGTGAGCACGAGCATCGTCGACGGCCCGTAGATCGCATAGCCGGCAGCGACCTGCTGCAAGCCGCACTGCAGAAAATCGCCGGGCTCGGGATCTTCGCCCGGATTGGGCGCGCGCAGGATCGAGAAGATCGACCCGACCGCGACATTGACGTCGATGTTCGACGAACCGTCGAGCGGGTCGACCAGCAGAAGGTACTTGCCGCGTTCGTACTGCGTCGGCAGGAGGTAAGGCTGGTCAAGCTCCTCGGATGCCATGCCGGCGACGTAGCCGCGGTTTTCGTTCAAGCGGATGAAGATGTCGTTGGCGACGACATCGAGTTTCTTCTGGCGCTCGCCGTGTACGTTGCTCGCTTCGGCGTTGCCGAGAAGATCGGCGAGCGATCCGTGCGCGACCGCGCGCGAGATCGCCTTGCACGCGGTCGCGACCGAGTGCAGCACGCCGTTGAGATCGCCGCGCGCTTCAGGATGGCTGCGTCGCGCCTCGATCAGGAATTCGGTGAACGTGGTCTTGTCGGTCAGTAGCATGCGGCCCTCCCCAAAGGCTCGTGTGCAACAGCGTGTTGATGCCATTCGCGCAGGCGCGCGAGATCGACGTACGGCGCTCCGGGCACGTCTTTCGGCAACGGCTGGTCCGGATCGCCGAGATGCGGCAGCGAGACGAACGTCGGCGGCAGCGATTCGGCGAGCGAATACCAGGTCGGCGTCGCGATGACCGCGAGCCCCGCCGCCGCCGCGCTGCGAATGCCGTTCGCGGAATCTTCGAACGCGAGGCATTCGCTGGCATCGAGATTCAGTTGGCGCAGCGCTTCGACATACACATCGGGCGCGGGTTTCAGCCGCTGGATTTCACTGCCGGACACGACTGCGGCGAAGCGATCGCGCCATGCGTGGCCGAACGCCGGTTCGAGCAATGCGTCGAGATTGGCTGCGGTCGTGGTGGTCGCGATCGCGAGACGCACGCCGGCCGCGTCGGCTTCGCCGAACAGGCGCGCGATGCCGGGTCGAAGCGGCAGCGGTTGTTCGCGCAACGATGCGTCGTAGCGTTTGGTCTTGGCCGCGTGCATCGCGATGAGGAGATCTTCGAACTCGGGACGCTTGGCGAGCGATGGATCCTCGCGCTCTGCGTATGCGCGCATGCGCTGACGGCCGCCGGCGACGCACAGGAGCTCGCGGTAAGTCCCGCGATTCCACCACCACACGAGCCCGGCCGCGGCGAACACCGCGTTGAACGCGCGACGATGGAATTCTTCGGTGTCGGCCAGCGTGCCGTCGACGTCGAAGATCAGCGCGCGCAATTCGGCGGTCATGTCCCTGCCCTCTTGTCGGGCACCGCGCGCACGCCGGCGAGGACGCGCGATTGCAGGATGTCTTCGGCTTCGATGGTCTGCAGTGCGGTCTTGTCGACGTTGCCGCCTTGTTCGAGCAGGCGGCGCGCCTGACGCAATCGCGCGCGATCGAGCGCGTTGCGAATCGAGCGCGCATTGGCGAAATGCGGCTGCGCGCGGCGGCGCTCGATGTAGTCGTGCAAGACAACCTTGGCGCGCGGCGAGAGCGCGTAGTTCCAGTCTTCGAGAATCAGCTCGCCGATCGAGAGCAGCTCGTCGTCGGTGTAATCCGGGAAATCGATGTGATGCGCGATGCGCGAGCTCATTCCAGGATTCGAGCGGAAGAACGTCTCCATCCGATCCTTGTAGCCGGCCAGGATCACCACGAGATCGTCGCGGTTGTTCTCCATAACCTGCAGCAGGATCTCGATCGCTTCCTGGCCATAATCGCGCTCGTTCTCGGGGCGATACAGGTAGTACGCCTCGTCGATGAAGAGAACGCCGCCCATCGCTTTCTTCAGGACTTCTTTCGTCTTAGGCGCGGTGTGGCCGATGTACTGGCCGACGAGATCGTCGCGCGTCACCGCGACCATATGACCGGTGCGGCTGTAGCCGAGCTTGTGCAAAAGGTCAGCCATACGCAGCGCAACGGTCGTCTTGCCGGTGCCCGGATTGCCGGTAAAACTCATGTGCAAGGAGGGCGCACCGGCGGCGAGCTGCATATCGCGACGCACCTTGTCGACGACCAGGAGCGAGGCGATCTCGCGGATGCGCTTTTTCACCGGCGCAAGACCGATCAGCTCGGCATCGAGCTTGTCGAGCACGGCTTGCACGCCGGACTCGTTCCAGATCGCTCGAAGATCGATGCTCGACTCGCTCATGCGACGGTTCTCGCTCGTGCCGTTCCGCTTCGATCGAAGAACGGCTCAACTTGTCAGTTGCGCCGCTGGGGATGTGTTGTCCCAGTCGGCGCGTCGGATTTCAGGAAGAACGATCTCGTGAGCAATGAGTCTCGTCAGTAACGCTCGCCTTCCGGTTTGCTGGTTGCGTAGCTGGTGACGGTGTAGCGAATCTGGCGGCCCGGACCTTCCTGGCGCGTGAGTCCGAAGCCCGGCTCTTCGCTCGGGCGATTCACGATGAACGACATCGCCGGACTTTCGATGCCGCGCAGCGAGTTGAACGCGATCACGCGCACGTAGTGATTCGGGAATGTCTTGCGGCACTCGTCGATCTCCATGAGGATCCCGGCCGGATCCTTGAGATCGAACATCGGGTTGCCGTACATCTCCCAATACGTGTTGCGCGGATGCGGATCGTCGGTGTACTCGACGCTGACCGCCCAGCCGTTGTTGAGCGCGTACTTGATCTGCGCGGTGATCTGCGCATCGGTGAGATCGGGCAGGAACGAGAACTGGCCCTGGGTGACGCGATTGCCGGGGTTGGTCATCATGCTGGCTGTTCCTCGATTCGGACGATGTGGTTGTGACCTTCCGTGGTTCATGCACGGTCGGACCGGAATTGCCTCACGCACTCGCCGTCGCCGTCGGCACGAAATCCGCCGTATCGGTCGACTCGTAGTTGAAGCTGATGTCCTTCCAGGTATCGAGCGCGGCCTTGAGCGGTTTGCAGGTTTTCGCCGCGGCTTCGAGGATCTGCGGACCTTCGCGGAAATAATCGCGGCCTTCGTTGCGCGCGAGGATCATCGCTTCGAGTGCGACGCGGTTCGCCGTGGCGCCGGCCTGGATGCCCATCGGATGGCCGATGGTGCCGCCGCCGAACTGCAGGATCACGTCTTCGCCGAGGTAATGGATGAGCTGATGCATTTGCCCGGCGTGGATGCCGCCGGAAGCGACCGGCATCACGCGATTCAGCGATGCCCAATCCTGTTCGAAGAAGAGTCCGTGTTCGAGGCTCTGCGGCGTTTCGGTCTCGCGCAGCGTGTCGTAGAACCCCTTGATCATCAGCGGATCGCCTTCGAGTTTGCCGACGACGGTGCCCGCGTGGATGTGGTCGACGCCAGCCATGCGCATCCACTTGCAGATGACGCGGAAGTTCATGCCATGATTCTTCTGGCGCGAATACGTCGAATTTCCGGCGCGGTGCAGGTGCAGGATCATGTCGTTCCTGCGCGCCCACTTCGCCATCGACTGGATCGCGGTGTAGCCGATCACGAGGTCGATCATCACGATCGCCGAGCCGAGCTCCTTGGCGAACTCGGCGCGCTCGTACATTTCTTCCATCGTGCCGGCGGTGACGTTGAGATAGTGGCCTTTCACTTCGCCGGTCGCAGCTGACGCTTTGTTCACCGCTTCCATCACGTAGAGGAAACGATCGCGCCAATGCATGAACGGCTGCGAGTTGATGTTCTCGTCGTCCTTGACGAAATCGAGTCCGCCCTTCAGCGCTTCGTAAACGACGCGGCCGTAGTTGCGGCCGGACAGGCCGAGTTTCGGTTTTGTCGTCGCGCCGAGCAGCGGACGGCCGAATTTATCCAGGCGTTCGCGCTCGACGACGATGCCGGTCGCCGGGCCCTGGAACGTTTTGAGATACGCGACCGGGATGCGCATGTCTTCGAGGCGCAGCGCTTTCACGGCCTTGAAGCCGAACACGTTGCCGATGATCGACGCGGTGAGGTTCGCGATCGAACCGGGCTCGAAGAGATCGAGGTCGTAGGCGATGTAGGCGAAATACTGCTGCTCGGTCTTGGTGCCGGGTCCGGTGTTCGGCACGGGATCGACGCGATACGCCTTGGCGCGATAGAGCTCGCACGCGGTCAGGCGATCGGTCCAGACCACGGTCCATGTCGCCGTCGATGATTCGCCGGCGACCGCGGCGGCCGCTTCGTCGGCATCGACGCCGGGCTGCGGCGTGATGCGGAACAGCGCGATGACGTCGGTCTCGAGCGGCTCGTAATCGGGCTGCCAGTAACCCATCTTCTTGTATGGGATGACGCCGGACTTGTAGCGCTCGTTGGTGGTGTCGTTCGCGCGTAGCTGGGTGACCGCTGCGTTCATCGCATAACTCCTCGGCATCGCTGGACGAGAACGAATGTACGCAGCGCTAAGCATCAGGTATATTCAGTTTCTCTTCGTCGCTCCATAAATTTTATTGATGGATCGGAGGGCCCGATGAAACGCGTGACGTTGCGCCAGCTGCGCGTTTTCGAGCAGGTCGCGCGCCTGCGCAGCATCTCGGCGGCCGCCGGCGTTTGCCACCTGACGCAGCCCGCGGTCTCGATGCAGCTGAAAGCGCTGGAAGAAGAATTCGAATTGCCGCTGACCGAATTGATCGGGCGTCAGCTGCGCCTGACCGAAGCCGGAGAAACCGTCGCGGCCTACGCACGTCGCGTGCAGAACGAGCTCGACGAGCTCGATCAACGACTCGCATCGATGCGCGGCCAGCAGCACGGCAAGCTCAACGTCGGCATCGTCTCGACGGCGAAGTACTTCGCTTCGCACATGCTCGCGACGTTCCTCGAAGAACACGCGGGCGCCGAGCTTTCGCTGCAGGTCGAGAATCGCGCGCAGATCCTGCGCATGCTCGGCGACAACGAAATCGACATCGCGATCATGGGCGTGCCGCCCGAATTCCTCGACGCAGTGGCGGTGCCTTTCGCCGATCATCCGCACGGCATCGTGCTGCGCGGCGATCACGCGCTGGCTTCGCGCGCGCGGCTGCAGATTTCCGATTTCGCCGACGACGCATTTCTGGTGCGCGAACCCGGCTCCGGCACGCGCGCGGTCATGGAGCGCTACTTCGCGAGCCAATCGTTCTCGCCGCGCAAAGTGATCCAGATGACCGGCAACGAAGCCGTGAAGCAAGCCGTGCTCGCTGGATTGGGCGTCGGTTTTCTTTCGTTGAACACGGTCGGTCTCGAGCGGGGTCTCGGCCTCGTGCACGTGCCGATCGTCGCTGGCCTCCCCGTCGTGCGGCGCTGGCACGTCGTGCACCGGCGCGGCAAGCAGCTGCTGCCGATCGCGCAAGCGTTCCGCGATTTCGTGCGCGACGAAGGCGGGCGCTATGCCGAGGCGAGCAGTTCGCCGCCGCCGGCGCGTGATCCGAAGAGCCGCTCGCGGCGTGACGATCGTATCGAGCGCCGCGCGCGCGCGACGCGGCAGCGCTGACGATGTTCACCTCTCCCGCTTAGCGGGAGAGGTCGCGCCAGCGGCGCGGGTGAGGGAAGCTCCTGGGACGACATCGCGAGATTGCCCTCACCGCAACCCTCTCCCGCAAGCGGGAAAAGGGGAAGAGATGCGAGCGCTGGAGATTGCGTTGCGCCCCGCGACGTACAATGCGCGCCCATTTCGCTTCATCACGCGACGCCCGATGAACGTCCGCCTCGCCCGCAAACACGATTACGAAGCCGGCAAACTGGCCAAGCGCTTGCGCCGCCAGGTCGGGCAGGCGATTGCCGACTACCAGATGATCGTCGACGACGATCGTGTGATGGTCTGTCTTTCCGGCGGCAAGGATTCGTACGCGCTGCTCGACATCCTGTTGAAGCTCAAGGCCAAGGCGCCGGTGCATTTCGAGATCGTCGCGGTACATCTCGACCAGAAACAACCGGGTTACGATCCGGATGTCTTGCCGAAATACCTGCGCGAAATCGGCGTGCCGTTCGACATTCTCGAGCAGGACACGTACGGAGTCGTACGCCGCGTGATTCCGGTAGGCAAGACGATGTGCAGCCTGTGCTCGCGCCTGCGGCGCGGTGCGCTGTACGCATACGCTGTCGAGAATGGATTCACGAAGATCGCGCTTGGCCATCATCGCGACGACATCGTCGAGACGTTGTTCCTCAACCTGTTCCACCAAGGCGCACTAAAGGCGATGCCGCCGAAGCTGCGCTCGGACGACGCGCGCAACATCGTGATCCGGCCGCTGGCGTACTGCGCGGAATCCGATCTCGCCGACTACGCCGAGCTCCGTGGTTTTCCGATCATGCCGTGCAATCTGTGCGGATCGCAGGAGAACCTCGAGCGCAAGGCGATCAAGGCGATGCTCGGCGAGTGGGAACGCAAGCACCCGGGTCGCATCGAGACGATTTTCCGCGCGCTATCGAATGTGATGCCATCGCAGCTGGCCGATGCGAGCTTGTTCGACTTTGCCGCACTCGATGCCGCGCCGGATCGCGCGCGCGCGGATGCGCATGCGTGGTTGGCCGATTCCGAATCCTTCGCCGCCGGGTCCGACTCCGGCTGAAGCAAAGAGCGCCGAACCTGCCTAGCGTCATCCCGGCGAACGCCGCGATCCGTTTTGCTTCAACGAAACAAAAATGCGTCCCGGGTTTCGTCGGGACGGCGCGAACAATCTCCGAGACCCAGCCGCCGAGACCGACTCCCGATGTTCTTCCGCAACCTCACCCTGTTCCGCTTCCCCGAAAACCTTCCGCGCTCCCTCAAAAAGCTCTCGAACGCGCTCGACGAAAACCGTCTGAAGCCGTGCCGCCCATCCGAGCTCGCGACGCGTGGTTTCGTCTCGCCATTCGGTCGGGATAGCGAAGAATTGACGCACCAAATTGGTGCATTTGTTTTGATCACGGTCGGCGGCGAGGATCGCCTGCTGCCGAGCGTCGTCGTCAACGAGGAATTGGCCTCGCGCCTCGCGAAAGTCGTCGGCAAGAACGGTCGCAGGGTGGGCGCAAAGGAACGCAAACGCTTGAAAGAAGACGTTATTTCTGACCTCCTGCCGCGCGCGTTCATACGCCCGTCACGGCTGTCTGCTTATCTGGATACCGAGCAGGGCTGGCTCGTCATCGACACCGCCAGCCGCAAGGCGGCGGAGGAAACGGTGGACCAGCTGCGCAAGGCCCTGGGGCGCTTTCCGGCGGTCCCGGCGGCGGCCGAAGAATCGCCCCGAGTTCTGATGACGGACTGGCTGATCCGTGGCAAGCTGCCTTCGGGTTTGACCCTGGCCGACGAGTGCGAATTGCGCGATCCGGCCGAGGCCGGCGCGGTGGTCCGGTGCCGCCGTCAAGACCTTGAATCGGACGAAGTGCGGGAGCATCTGAAATCAGGCAAGCAGGTGTTCCAGCTCGGCTTGACCTTCGATGATCGGATCGGTTTTGTGCTCGGCGAGGACCTCGTCGTGCGCAAGCTGCGCTTCCTCGACGGCGTGGTCGAGGAGCTTGGCGACGATGCCGTCGAATCGGCCGAAGCGGAGCTCGATGCGCGCTTCGCGTTGATGTCGCTGGAATTGAGACGCCTGCTGGACAAGATGCACGAATGTTTTGGGTTGCCCCGGCCCGGGGATCGCGACTAGCGAGCGGGCCGGTTCGCCGGAGAAGTAGAAGTGGTGGACCTCGCGAACGAATACCTGGAATTGGCCACCGCGGCGGGCGACAAGATCAAGGTGCTGCGCAAGAGCCATCCGCGGGCGCGCCGTTTGCGTCTCACGGTGACTTCAGGCGGCGCGCGCGTCACCTATCCGGAAGGCACGCATCCAGCGCAGGTCGTCGCATTCCTGCGCAAACACGGCGAGTGGCTCGAGCGCAAACTCGATGAGCTGAGTCTCGATTCGGCGCCGCCGGCGCTGAAGCCCGGCGCGGCAACCGTCATTCCGCTGCGCGGCGAGACGACGCGTTTGTCATGGCGCGATGGCGCATATCCGCACATCGAGCTCAATGGCGATCGTCTGCTGGTCGCCTTGCCGCGCCCGCACGGCAAAGCGACGCTCCCCGCCGCACGCGCATTGCTGCGCTCGTATCTCGAAGCGCAGATTCGTCGCGACGTCAGCCGTTATCTCGCGCGGTATTGCCCGGAGCTCGGCCGCGCGCCGACGGCGGTCAAGCTGCGTCCGCTGAAAAGTCTCTGGGGCAGTCTCGACACGCGCGATCGCGTGATGCTCGACCTCGCGCTCGCGCTCGCGCCGCCGGCCGCGTTGCGTTACGTGGTCGTGCACGAGCTTTGTCATCTGCGCATCCGCAGTCATTCGCCGCGGTTCTGGGCGCTGGTCGAAAAGCTCTATCCCGAATGGCGCGAACAGCGCGATTGGTTGCGCGTGCACGGACAGGCGCTGAAAGCCGAGTTGGCGCGCCTCATTCAAAGCCAGCCGCACGGCTGACGCGCTTTCGATTTCCCCGCGCGGATCCGCGCGGAACTTCTCGAATTCGCCTATTTTCGCGGCGTTTCGCCGCGCCGATTCCAATACGCGTCGATGATCTCGAAGACGGCATGCGGTTCTTCGAGATGCAGATGATGCGAGCCTGCGAGTCGCACGACTTCGATATCGGCCACCTGCGCGGCGCGCAAAGCCATCATCGCGTCCGGCAGATAGCTCGTCGCCGGTTCAGCGAGCACCAGCAGGGTCGGCGCGCGAATAGCCGCGAGCATCGCGAGCACTTGCGCTTCGCTGTAACGCTGCGGACTCGCCAGCGTCAGACGCGGATCGCTCGACCACGCGACGCCGCCGTCGACAGCCTGTACGCCGCGCTCGACCAGCGCTCGCGCCGCGACTTCGCTCAACGCGCTCGCGGCCATGCGCACGGAGATCGCGCTCGCGATGTCGGCGAAAACGCGCAGCGGTCGCCGTTGCGCGAACGCCGCGCGTTCGTCGAGTCCTCGGCGCAATTGCGCGAGCGTGTCGATCGGCTCGACCGTCAACGGACCCAGCGCTTCGACCAGCAGCAATCGCTCGACGCGCTCCGGATGAATCGCCGCGAACAGACTCGCGAGTGTTCCGCCCAGCGAATGACCGAGGAATTCCGCGCGCGAGCAGCCGAAATGATCGAGTGTCGCGCGCAGATCGTCGAAGTAATCGACGTAGTGGTACCAGACACCCGGCGGCAGATGCGAAGAACGGCCGTGACCGCGCAGATCCAGCGCGACGACACGTCGCTTCGCCGCAAGCAACGGCGCGATGCGCGCAAAACTTCCCGCATTGTCGAGCCAGCCGTGCAGCGCGATCAGCGGCGGCAGCGCGCGATCGCCCCAGGCCAGCGCGGCGAGCGCGCGATCGGCGAGCTCAATGCGGATTTCGTCAGCGTCTGCCATCGCGCAGACGTTCGTAGCGGCTGCGCGATGTCGCGCGTTGCGCGGCGGCACGTCCGGCATCCCAACCAGGATCGAATTCCGCCCAGCCCTGGCCGTGGCGCAGAATGAGCTCGGACAGCGCGGCGACGTGATCGTCCGACGCGTTGAGCGCCCGGATGTACTCGAAGCGCTCACCGCCCGCGACGAAGAAACGATCGCGATTGGTCAGTGCAATTTCCTCCAGCGTTTCGAGGCAATCGATTGCGAAACCGGGACACAACACCTGCACATGGCCGATGCCTTGCCTCGGCAGCGCCTTCAAGACGTCATCGGTGTACGGCGCCAGCCACGCTTCGCGGCCGACGCGCGATTGAAAACAAACCGTGATGTCGTCTTCACCAAGACCGAGCCGCTCGCGCAGTGCGCGCGCGGTCGCCTGGCATTGGCAGAAATACGGATCGCCGGCGCGGAAGTAGCGTTGCGGGATGCCGTGGAACGAGAGCACGAGCCGTTGCGCGCGGCCGTGACTTTGCCAATGGGCTTCGACGCTGCGTGCGAGCGCTTCGATGTAACGCGGCTCGGCGTGGTAGTCCGCGACGAAGCGCAGCTCCGGCACCCAACGCCAGCGGGCGAGCTCGGCGCTGACGGCGTCGAGTACCGAGGCGGTGGTCGTGCCGGAATATTGCGGGAACAGCGGCAGCACGAGCAGCCGTCGCACGCCGGCATCGGCAAACTCGCGCAGCACCGAAGGAATCGACGGCTTGCCGTAGCGCATGGCGTGGCGCACCAGAATCGGCCCGGGTCGCTGGCGCTTCAACGCAGTCTGCAGACCGTCGGCCAGGGCAGCGGTGCCGGTCAGAAGCGGCGATCCTTCGGGTGTCCAGATCTTTTCGTAGAGCCGCGCCGAACGCGGTGGCCGCAGACGCAGGATCACGCCGTGGAGCGCCAGCCACCATAGCCAGCGCCGCGCCTCGACGATGCGCGGATCCCAGAGGAATTCGGCGAGGTACCGCCGGACCGCTCTCGGCGTCGCCGCGTCGGGCGTGCCGAGGTTGACCAGCATGACACCGGAAGCGACGGGGCTGCCATGCCGATGGCTGGCCTGTCCGTCGGCCTGTCCGTCGGCCTGTCCAAGGTAGTGGGGCATGGTCAATTCGGCCTGGGCGGGCGCTTTCCGGGGGCCGGAGCCGCCCAAAAGCCGTCACCACCGGGCCGTTTGTCGGGTCCGGATTTGCTTGCTAGACTCGGGCAAGCTATCGCGGTCCACCGCGAAGCTGACGATTACCATAACGATAACATGCCGCCATGCGTACACTTGCCTGCCTCGCTGCAGCAGCGATGCTTGCCCTTTTCGCGTCGGTCGCGCGCGGGCAGACGGCTGCGTATGCGGAAGCGTTTGATACGCTCTACAGCGTTGATTTGTCTAGCCATACCGCGACGCTGATCGGTGCGGCGGGTCGTTACTCCGGCCAGAGCATCGTCAATCTCAGCGGTCTCAGCTACTCGGCTGACGGCGTGCTCTACGCAGTCGCGGGCGGCATGAATGCACTGGCTCGGATCGATCCCTCGAACGGCAGCGCGACCATCGTCGGTTCGTTCGGGCTCAACGGTCAGGGCGATCCGCAGCGCAACGATGCCCTCGATCTCAGCATGACCTTCGGCTGCGACGGCACGCTCTGGCTGGCGTCGGCCTACGCCAACAAGCTTTGGACGGTCGATCCCGGCAGCGGCGCAACGACACTGGTCGGCAGCACCGGCCACACGATCACCGGCCTCGTCGCACGCGGCTCGCTGCTGTTCGGCGCCGGCGGCCGCGGCGACAACACGTACTACAAGATCGATACCGGGACCGGCGCTGCAACCGTGGTCGGCAGTTTCGACTACGGCAACTGGATCAATTCGGTGTCGATGAGCTTCGATGACGAAGGCACGTTGTTCGCGGTCCTGAACTACGTTCCGCCGGCGCCGGGCTCGACCACGGTTCCCGACTGGAGCGATCTTGCCGTGATGGATCCAACCACCGGCGCGCTGACGCTCGTCGGGCCGATCACGGGACCGGATTCGTTGAGTCAGGTCGGCATGAAAGGCTTCGCGATCGGGCCGCCGCGCTGCATCGCCGGCAATCTGATTCCGCATCGCGCACCGGTCGGCACGCCGCCGTGGCTCGGCGGACTCGTGCTTTTGCTCGTCGCCGCAGCAGGTTCGCGATTGCGTCGCCGCGCGGCGCACTGAAGCAAAGCGCTGAATGTTGCTTCATCGGCAGCTCAGGTCGGCCTGCTAGCTTACGCAAGCCGACCCGGCGCCATCTGGAGTTCCGCCCATGAAGTTTCGCCTGCTCGCGCTGGCTCTCGCGCTTTTTTCCGCAACGACGCTGAGCGCGCGCGCCGGTGAAGAAGAGAACAAGCTCGCCGACAACGCGGTGCGCGTGCTCAAGGAAATCATGATGGCGCCGGACAAGGCGGTTCCGAAGGATCTCCTGCAGAACGCGCACGCGATCGCGGTCATTCCGGACGTGATCAAGGCGGGTTTCGTCGTCGGCGGACGCCATGGCGATGGCCTCATCTCGGTCAAGACGCGCGACGGCACGTGGTCGAATCCGAGCTTCGTCAGTCTCACCGGCGGCAGCGTCGGTTTTCAGGCCGGCGTTTCCTCGACCGACGTGGTGCTGGTGTTCCGCACGCAGCGCGGCGTTGATTCGATCGTGCACGGCAAGTTCACGCTCGGCGCCGATGCATCGGCTGCGGCCGGCCCGGTTGGCCGCTCGGCGACGGCGTCGACCGACGCGCAGCTCAAGGCCGAGATCTACTCGTACTCGCGCTCGCGCGGCCTTTTCGCCGGTGCTGCACTCGACGGCTCGGCACTGACCATCGACAACGACGCCAACCAGGCCGTGTACGGCGAAGGCGTCACGGCGCGGCGCATCTTCGAAGGCGGCGTCACCGGCGTGCCGAATCCAGTGGTCGATTTCCGCGACCGCCTGGAGGAGTACACTTCCAATTAGTCGGATGGTCCGATAGCGCGGATCGTCGATGATTTCCGGCTCAGCCGGACACGGCAGAGTCGCCGCGGCGGTGCGGCCGCATGCGCGCACGCTGGCCGTGCGCCCGCACGGAGGCGGCATGACAGAGCCGCATCGCATAGAGGATCGAGGTCATGGGTAGTTGGAGCATCTGGCACTGGTTGGTCGTGCTCGTCGTCGTTGCGCTGATTTTCGGCACCAAGAAACTGCGCAACGTCGGCGAAGATCTCGGTTCGGCCATCAAGAGTTTCCGCAAGGGCATGCAGGACGGCGACGCGCAGGCGCAGCTGAAAGCGGACCCGCCCGCGCCGGGTCAGAGCGGCCCAAACCCGCCCGCGCCGGGCGAGACGAAGTCCGAGCGCTCCGACTCCTGAGCGCGCCGTGTTCGAGGTCGGTCTCGACAAGATCGCGCTGATCGCCGTGGTGGCGCTGCTCGTGCTCGGGCCCGAGCGCCTGCCCGGTGTCGCGCGCACGCTCGGTGCGCTGGTCCGGCGCGCACGCGCGAGCTGGCAGAACGTCAAGACCGAGATCGAGCGCGAGCTCGCCGCCGAAGACGTGAAACGGCATCTCGATGACGCGCGCCGCGTGGCCAGCGAAATGCAGGGCGACGTCCGCTCGGCCGCCGCCGATATCGAAAAGAACGCACGCCCGTCGGATCCGTCGTCTCATGGCGGAGCCTGAACCCGAAGGCGGGGAGCAATCGTTTCTCTCGCACCTGATCGAGCTGCGCGAGCGATTGCTGAAAGCCGTTGCCGCGGTGCTGCTGATACTCGTTGCGCTGATTCCGATTGCGAATCGGCTTTACGCATGGCTTGCGCTGCCGTTGATCAAGCATCTGCCGCAAGGCGGCACGATGATCGCGACCGAAATCGCCTCGCCGTTCCTGACGCCGCTCAAGCTCGCGTTCTTCGTCGCGCTGTTCATCGCGATGCCGTTCATTCTGTATCAGCTCTGGGCGTTCGTCGCGCCCGGTCTCTATCGGCAGGAAAAGCGTCTCGCGCTGCCGATTCTTTTGTCGGCGATGGTGCTGTTCTACGTCGGCTGTGCGTTCGCGTATTTCCTCGTTTTGCCGGCGGTCTTCACGTTCCTGACCAGCGTCGCGCCGAGCGGCGTTGCGGTGATGCCGGACATCGGCCACTACCTCGATTTCGTGCTTGTGCTGTTCCTTGCGTTCGGACTCTGCTTCGAAGTGCCGGTCGTGATCGTCATTCTGGTCTCGCTCGGCGTCGTGACGCCCGCGCAGCTGGTCAAGAGTCGCGGCTATGCGATCGTCGGCGCAACCGTGGTCGCGGCTGTGCTGACGCCGCCCGACGTGCTTTCGATGCTGATGCTCGCCGTGCCGATGTGCGCGCTGTACGAGCTCGGCATCATCGCCGCGCGATTGCTCGCGCGGCGGACCGAAGCTGCGGAAACCGATTCCCCGCCGGCCGCTTAGGTCTGCGAAGGCGCCGGCGGCGACATCTGGCTTGGCGCGCCCGCGTAGACCTGACGCCAGGCGATGTACTCGGCGCAGGCGAACACGACCGAAGCCACTGCGATGAGCGCGAGCCAGCCGATGATCGGCAGGATCATCATTACGATCGCCAGCACGATGAACGCGACGAACAGGACGACGCCGAAAACGAGAAAGGCGCCGAGGTTGGCGAGGCACGCATTGAGGCTTTCCTTCATCGCTGCAAAGGGTTCCACGCCCTCGAGCATCACGCGCGGGACGGCGAAGAACTGCAGGGCGTAGATCAGGAACATCAGCACGATCGCGATCAGGCAGAGGACCAACACCCCGCCCCCGATAGCGCCGAGGCCCATGTTCGATCCGTTCGCCGCAGAGAGCCCGCCGCCGATCAGCGCGCCGAGGCCGAACACGAAACCGCAAATCAGCAGCACCGCACCGCCGACGATCGCCGGCAGGCAAAGCAGCAGCATCGGCCCGATCTTGCCGGGCTCCTGAAAGGCGCGGAACAGGTGCGGAATCTCCGCCTTGCGGCCCTCGGATTCCTCGCGTGCCGCATAAACGACGCCGCCGAGCAGGGCGGGCCCGCAGATCGTCAATACGAGGCCGCCCAGGATCGGGACGAAATTGATCACCGCCAGGATCAGGCCCATCACCAGGAAGGCGACCGGATTCTTGAAGACCAGACGGACCGCATCGGTCAGCCAGCTGAGGCCATTGCCTGCATCGACTTTGCCGAAACTCATGGTCGTTTCTCCTATCGCCGACAACCGGCTGTCCTACAAGAGTAATGGGCGCAATCCGCCTTCACAAATAGTCACAATCGGCAACCTGACCCGCTATCTCGCGGCGAGTGCGGACAGTTACACTTGTTCCCGAAGCAACGGATTGCCTTCTCAGAAAACCCGAAAGGGGGGAAAAGATGAAAAAGAACATCATCGATCACGACGATGCGCGCGACGCGAGTCTGCGCGTATCCAAGCGCGTTCGTGACAGTCTCAAGGCGGCGGCTGCAGTCATGGGCCGTCCGCTCTACGACGTCACCAACGAGGCGATCAACAATTACCTGTCGGGACTGAAGCTCGGAGATCCGCTCGCGGCGCTCCGGCGCGGTCGCTCGCGTAAGGTCGCCTGACCGGCCGAAGAGATTACCCCGGCTGTCCGATCGCGCGGTTCCGCGAGGCGTTGGCGCGTCAGATTTCCGAGGGCGGCAGCACGTTCACGACTTCCGCGATCGTCGTGATGCCGCGAGCGACCTGTGCCGCAGCCGAGGCGCGCAGCGGACGCATGCCGTCGGCTCGGGCGGCCTGCATCAGGCGCGCCAGATCCAGGTTCGGCAGGATCAAAGCCCGTATCGGCGGCGTGATGCGCAGCATCTCGTAGATGCCGGTGCGGCCGAGAAATCCGGTCTTGCGGCACTCCAGGCAGCCCTTCGGTCCGTAGATCTTCTCGGGCGGCGCGAGGTGATAGCCGTGCGTCAGCGCGGCCCAGGCCTGCACGTCGAGCGCCGTTTCGGTCTTGCAGTGCGGACACAGTGTTCGCACCAGACGTTGCGCGACGACGCCGCTCAGCGTCGACTGGATCAGATAATTCGGCACGCCAAGATCGAGCAGTCGCGTCAGCGCGCTCGGCGCGTCGTTGGTGTGCAGCGTCGACAGCACCAGATGTCCGGTCAGCGACGCCTGCACGGCCATCTGCGCCGTTTCCAGATCGCGGATCTCGCCGATCATGATGATGTCGGGATCCTGGCGCAGCAATGTGCGCACGCCGGTCGCGAAGTCGAGATCGATCGCCGCTGCACCTGCATCTGGTTGAACTCGGGCGAGACCATTTCGATCGGGTCTTCGACCGTGCACACATTGATATCCGGCGTCGCCAGCACTTTCAGCGTGGAATAAAGCGTTGTCGTCTTGCCCGAGCCGGTCGGTCCGGTGACGAGCACGATGCCGTGCGGACGTTCGACGAGCTCGCGCCAGATCTTTTCCTCGTCGGGCGCGAAGCCGAGCTGGCGGAATTCCTTGACCACGATGTCCGGGTCGAAGATGCGCATCACGATTTTTTCGCCGAACGCGGTCGGCATGCTCGATAGGCGCAATTCCACTTCGCGGCCGCCTTGCGAGCGCGTCTTGATGCGGCCGTCTTGCGGACGCCGTTTCTCGGCGACGTCCATGCGGCCGAGAATCTTGATGCGCGAGGTGACCGCGGTCATCACCGGCGTCGGCAGCTCGAACACCTTGTGCATGACGCCGTCGATGCGAAAACGGATCGGACTGGATTCGCGCCGCGGCTCGAGATGGATATCCGACGCGCGCTGCTCGAACGCGTATTGCAGCAGCCAGTCGACGATGTGCACGACATGACGATCGTCTGCGCCGACCTCGCCGCCCTTGCCGAGCTCGACGAGCTGTTCGAAATTCAGGATCGCGCGACCGTCGTTGACATCATTCTTGGCGTCGCGCGCGCGCTGGATCGAGCGCTGCACGCTCCACCACTCGGCGAGATAGCGGCCGACGTCGAGCGGATTGGCGACCACGCGCTGGATGTCGCGGCGCAGGATGTGGCCGAGATCAGCAATCCACCGCGTGTCGTAAGGTTCGGGCGTCGCGAACACGACCTGCAATTCGCTGACCGCGACCGGCAGAATGCGATAACGGTTCGCGTAGGCGTGGCTCACGACTTGCGTCACGGCCGGCACGTCGATCTTCATGGGATCGATCTTGAGATACGGCAGCCCGGCCCGATCGGCCAGCCACTGCGTCAACACTTCGAGACTGAGCGGCTTGTCGGGATGCCGCAAATCGGCGAGCTTCAGGTTCGCGACCAGCACCAGCGGGTGCACTTCAAGTCGTCCGCGCGCCGTGCGCACGTCGACCCGAACGCGCTTCACGTCGGTATCGGAAAGGACACCGTCGGCGACGAGCGCGGCCAGCGTCTCGTCGAGATCGAGCCGACGATGCATGCCGAGCTCCACGGAAGTTTCCTTGCGCGGACCGGCCGGATGCTGCGTCACGCTCGCCATGCGCTCGTGGTTCCCGTCAAGGCTTGAGTCGATCGCTATACTAGCGCGCTTTGCCGCAGTTACCGTGAGCCAAGTCCATGGCGGGACCGACTTTTCAGGACGTGATCCAGATCTTGAACCGCTACTGGGCGGAGCAAGGTTGCGTCCTGATCCAGCCGCTCGACACCGAGGTCGGAGCGGGCACGTTCCACCCGGCGACATTCCTGCGCGCGATCGGCCCCGAGCCCTGGGCCGCGGCCTACGTGCAGCCGTCGCGTCGGCCGACCGACGGCCGCTACGGCGAAAATCCGAACCGGCTGCAGCATTACTACCAGTACCAGGTGGTGATGAAGCCGAATCCGGACGACATCCTCGACCGCTACATCGGCTTCGCTGAAAGCGCTCGGCGTCGATCCGCTGGTGCATGACCTGCGCTTCGTCGAGGACAACTGGGAATCGCCGACGCTCGGCGCCTGGGGCCTCGGCTGGGAAGTCTGGTTGAACGGCATGGAGGTCACGCAGTTCACCTATTTCCAGCAGGCCGGCGGACTCGAATGCCGGCCGGTCACCGGCGAGATCACCTACGGACTCGAACGGCTCGCGATGTATCTGCAGAACGTCGACAACGTATTCGATCTGGTCTGGACCAAAGCGCCGCACGGTGTCGTCACCTACGGCGACGTGTTCCACCAGAACGAAGTCGAGCAGTCGACGTACAACTTCGAGCACGCGAACGTCGCCGAGCTGCTGCACTGGTTCGACGTCTGCGAAGGCGAGGCGAAGAAACTCGTCGAAGCGGGACTGCCGCTGCCGGCGTACGAGCAGGTCATGAAGGCGAGCCACACGTTCAACCTGCTGGATGCGCGCCGCGCGATCAGCGTCACCGAGCGCCAGCGCTACATCCTGCGCGTGCGCACGCTTTCGCGCGCGGTCGCCGAAGCGTATTACGCGCAGCGCGAAAAGCTCGGCTTTCCGGGATTGAAGGCGAAGAAGGAAGCGGCCTGATGTCGACCGCGTCCGCCGCATCGCTGCCGATCGACTCGCTCCTGATTGAAATCGGCACCGAAGAACTGCCGCCGAAATCACTCGACGAGCTTGCCGGCGCGTTCACGGCCGGCGTCTGCGCGGGCCTTGGCAAGCGTGCCATCGAAGCGGATATCGCGGCGGCGAAAACCTATTGCTCTCCACGCCGACTCGCCGTGCTCGTTCCGCGCGTGGCGAAAATGCAGCCCGATTCGATCGAGGAAATCTGGGGACCGCCGGCTAGTGTCGGCCTTGATGCGAACGGACAGCCGACCAAGGCGCTCGCCGGGTTCGCGAAAAAATGCGGCGTCGAAGTTTTGGCGTTGCAGCAGCTCACCAAAGCGGACGGCGTCTATTTCGGATTCCGTCGCGAGCGGCGCGGCCAGCCGACCGCAGCGCTGGTCGCGGAAATCGTCATCGAGGCGATGAAGTCGCTGCCGATTCCGAAACCGATGCGTTGGGGCGATCACGATTACACCTTCGTACGGCCCGCGCACTGGCTCGTCATGCTGCACGGCGCCGAAGTCATCGACGGCGAAATCCTTGGCTTGAAGTCGGGCCGCCATTCGCGCGGACACCGGTTTCATCATCCGCAACCGGTGCACATTGCCGGCGCGGACAGCTGGCTCGATGCCTTGCGCGCGGCCAGAGTGCTCGCCGATCCGGCCGAGCGTCGCGCACGCGTACGCGCGCAGGTTGCCGCCGCGGCGGTTGAAGCGGGCGCCGGCGTGCCGCGACTTTCCAACTCGTTGCTGGACGAGATCGCGAATCTCACCGAATGGCCGGTTGCAATCGCGTGCTCGTTCGACCGCGAGTTTCTTGCCGTGCCGCACGAGGTGCTGGTGACGACGATGGAGACGAACCAGAAATTCGTCCCCGTTTTCGCCGCCGACGGCCAGCTGACCGAACATTTCATCGGCGTTGCCAATATCGAATCGAGCGATCCCGCCGAAATCCGCAAAGGCTACGAGCGCGTGATCCGCCCGCGTTTTGCCGACGCGAAATTCTTCTTCGACGAAGATCGCAAGCAACCGCTTGCCGCGTATCAGGACGCACTGAAATCGGTGACGTATCAGCAAGCACTCGGCAGCGTCTGGGACAAATGCGTGCGCGTCGCCGAGCTCGCGCGCGTCATCGCCAATCGCGTTCGCGATGCCGGCGCCGAGGTCGATGCCGGTCTCACCACGCGCGCCGCCGCATTGTCCAAGTGCGATCTGATGACGCGCATGGTCGGTGAATTTCCCGAGCTGCAAGGCGTGATGGGCCGTTATTACGCGCAAGCGAGCGGCGAAAATCCCGAGATCGCGGCGGCGCTCGACGAGTTCTACGCGCCGCGCTTTGCCGGAGACGGAATCGCAAAGGGCGGCGTCGGTCGCGTGCTCGCGGCCGCCGAGCGGTTCGATACGCTGGCCGGAATTTTCGCGGCCGGCATGAAGCCTTCGGGCAACAAGGATCCGTTCGCGCTGCGCCGCGCCGCGCTGGGACTGGCGCGAACGCTGATTGAAGGCGAGATGAAAATCGACGTCGTCGCGCAGCTTCGCGAAGCGGTCGATCTCGTCATCGACCAGGCCGGAGCATCGAAACTCAAAATAGAAAGTCGCGAAAAACTCGTCGCCGAACTGTACGATTTCGTGCTCGACCGTTTGCGCGGATATTACGCAGACGCCGGCATCTCGGGCGAAGCGTTCGAGGCCGTGCGCGCGCTGGCGCCGCACGATCTCACCGATTTCGATCGGCGCATTCGCGCAGTCGCCGAGTTTTCGAAGCTGCCGGAAGCCGAAGCGCTTGCGGCCGCGAACAAACGCATCGGCAATATCCTGCGCCAGGCCGGCGCGACGGCCGCCGCGGATATCGATCAGAGCCTGATCGAGCCCGGCGCCGAGACCGTGCTGGCAGACGCGCTCGATCGCGCGGAAAAGGATGCGGTCCCGCTCGCGGCTTCCGGGGACTATGTCGGTCTGCTCAAGCGGCTGGCGGGGCTGCGTGGCCCGATCGATCGTTATTTCGACAGCGTGATGGTCATGGCCGACGACGCGGCCCGCCGCGCCAACCGGTTGGCCTTGCTGGGCCGTTTGCGTGGACTCTTTCTTAAAGTTGCCGATATTTCGTTATTGCCGTCCGCCCCGGGCTAAAACCATCTTTTTTTTGGGTTTTAACGCGATCCGAACGATATTCGTGTCCGGATTTTGGCCTCCCGCTACGTCTAGATTAGCGGTGGGTGCCGATCGACCATTTTCCCCATGATGGCCGTAAGAGATTGCGCCTCAATCGGCACCCACTCTTCCTCCCGTGCCGCCTTGACCGCCTGCAAACGCCCCGGCCCCTTCGCGTAAACTGTTCCGGCTGCACCCGCCCAGCGGACCGCCGATGAGCGCACGTCACGACGACGGCACCACACAACGCCGCTCCATACGCCCCGCGCGCGCCTATCCCGACGGGCGTGAGCCCGCCTGCCTGGTCGTGCTGCAAGGCCAGCGCCTGGGCCAGCGCATCGATATCGGCGATCAGCCGCTGGTGATCGGCCGCGGCCCGGAGTGCGAATTCCAGATCCTCGAACGCAGCGTCTCGCGCGAGCATTCGAAGATCTGGCGCGAGCCGTCCGGCTATCGCGTCAAGGATCTCGACTCGACCAACAAGACCTTCCTCAACGATCAGCCGATCATCGAGGCCGAGCTCAAGGACGGCGACCACATCACGATCGGCAGCTGCGTGCTCAAATTCATGGACCGCTCGTCGGTCGAAGCGCGCTACCACGAAGAAATCTATCAGCTCGCAACGGTCGATCCCCTGACCGATCTCTACAACCGCCGGCAATTTCTCGAGCTGCTCGAAAAAGAGCTCGCGCGCGCCGCCAACCATCGTCGGCCGCTGGCGCTTCTGATCATCGACATCGATCACTTCAAGGCGATCAACGATCGCTTGGGACATCCCGCCGGCGATGGCGTCTTGAAACGCGTCGCGCGAACGGTGAGTGCGCACGCGCGCGAAGAATTCATCATCGCGCGCATCGGCGGCGAGGAATTCGCGGCCGTGCTGCCCGAACACACCGTCGAGCAAGCCGTCGAGTTCGCCGAGCGCTTGCGCTTGGCGATCGCCGAGCACGACATCGCGTCGACCAGCGACGGCGGCCCCCAGCGCGTGACGGTGAGCATCGGCGCCGCGGCGTGGCTGGCCGGCATGACCGGATCGAGCGACCTGCTGCGCGCGGCCGACGAGCAGCTCTATCGCGCCAAGCAGGAAGGTCGCAACACCGTGCGGCGTACGGCATAGCGCGCCATGGTGCGACGATTCATCGCGGGCCGATGCACAACTCGGCCGGCGAGATTGTTAAGTTTCCGCAAGGCGCCCGATGCGATGAATCGCCGCAAAACGCTGCCGATTGCACGCTGAACGCGCACGCATTATCGTCGCCATCCCGCGAAATTGGCCGACGAATCGGCCGGTTTCAGGCATGGACCGGCGTGTCCCGCGCCGGAGCGTTCGCGCAACCCGCTGCTATGCATTCACCTGCCTGGCGCTATGCTTGCGCGTGAACTACGATTCTCTTCGTTCTTGGAGGACTGCGTCATGAGAAACCTTTCGATCGTAGCGTTCGTCGCGTTGGCAACGCTGGCCGGCTGCAATTCGCCGAGCCAGAATTCGCCGGCGACGGGACAGACGCGCGCGCCCTCGAATGGCAGCAATCCGGGCAAGCAGGCGTCGATCCCGTCGGCGGTGACCGGCAGCGTTACGCTGAAGGATCCCGTTGCCGTCGGCGCGGGCGCCAAGCTCGACATCAAGCTCGTCGACGTGGCCCAACCCGAGATTCCGGTCGCGATGAAGACGATCGATGTCAGCGGCCAGCCGCCGTTCAATTTTTCGCTGGACATTGATCCGTCCAAGATCGATCCGGGGCGCATCTATACGCTCAACGCAGTGCTGACCGACGGCGAGCGCCGCTTCATGCCCGCGTTGACCGCGCCCGTGTCTGACCGGTGGTTCGCCCGCCACCGCGCAGATCATATTGACGCCGGAACCGACCGCAGGCGAGAAGCTCAAGGACGAATACGCCAAGCTGCAGATCGCGCATCGGCGGCATGAAGACGGTCAATGGCACGTACACCACCGACGACGCTTCGATCGGTTGGGACGCGTTCGCCGAGATGAACAAAGTGCGCTTCGTACGCGTCAACACCGAATACGACAAAGGCGGCCGCACCTCGGTCAAGTATGCGTTCAAGGACGACAAGCCGATGTTCGTCAAACAGCAGGGCGGCGCGACGATCGGCTGGGACGATAACGGCAGCGTCATTGTCAACGAGAAGCAGGGTGGCGACGCGCTCGCGGACAAGGACGTCGCGGCGATCCACGACGCGGCGACGAAGGCGTTTCAGATGGCGCAGGAAAAGGTGGACGCTGCGAAGAAGCATTGATTCTTTCACCTCTCCCGCTTGCGGGAGAGGTCGCCCGAAGGGCAGGTGAGGGGAGTTGGAGGGAGCGTGTTGCTCTCATGTAGCAAGGGTCGAACCCGCTGGCCCTCACCCTACCCTCTCCCGCAAGCGGGAGAGGGGATGCCCGTCGGATTCCTCTCCGCAAAAAGGGAGAGGGAAATCATCTCAGGCCACGCGCCGGCCGCCGCGTTTGAGATGCACGAGCAGCAGTGATATCGCCGCTGGCGTCACACCCGAAATGCGCATCGCCTGACCGATCGTCCGCGGCTGCACGGCCAGAAGTTTCGCCAGCACTTCGGCGGAAAGTCCGCTGACGCCGGCGAAGTCGAAGCGGTCGGGAATCGCGGTTTCCTCGTTGCGATGCTGGCGTTCGATCTCCGCGCGCTGGCGTTCCAGATAACCGGCGTAGCGCGCCTGCACTTCGATCTGCTCGATGACGTGCGCATCGTCGACGCCGGCGCCGATGCCGTCGACGCGCGCGAGGTCGGCGTAGGCCAGACCCGGCCGCCGCAACAGATCCAGCGCGTGCGTCTCGCGCGTCGGCGCGAAACCGAGTGCGCGTTCGACTTCGCGTCCCAGCGCATTGCCCGGCGTCGCCCACAGCCCGCGCAGGCGCTCGCTCTCGCGCGCGATCGCGTCGCGCTTGCGGCACAGCGCGTCATACCGGTCGCGCGGCACGCTGCCGAGCGCGAAGCCGCGTTCGCTGAGCCGCAGGTCCGCGTTGTCCTCGCGCAGGTGCAGGCGATATTCCGCGCGCGAAGTGAACATGCGATACGGCTCATTGGTGCCGTTGGTGACCAGATCGTCGATCAGCACACCGATATAGGCCTCGTCGCGTCGCGGCGTCCATGCCTGGCGATCTTGCGTTGCGCGCGCGGCATTGAGTCCAGCAATGAGTCCTTGCGCTGCCGCTTCTTCGTAGCCGGTCGTGCCATTGATCTGACCGGCGAAGTAGAGGCCTTCGACGGACTTGGTTTCCAGCGATGGCTTCAGTCCGCGCGGATCGAAATAGTCGTATTCGATCGCGTAGCCCGGACGCGTGATATGCGCGCGCTCGAGGCCGCTGATCGAATGCACGAGCGCGAGCTGCACGTCGAACGGCAACGACGTCGAGATGCCGTTCGGGTAGATCTCGGTCGTTTCGAGACCTTCGGGCTCGATGAAAATCTGGTGCGACGCCTTGTCGGCGAAGCGCACGACCTTGTCCTCGATCGACGGGCAGTAGCGCGGCCCGACGCCTTCGATGACGCCGCCGTAAAGCGGCGAGCGGTCGAGCGCGCCGCGGATGATGTCGTGCGTCTGTTCGGACGTGTGCGTGATCCAGCAGCTGACCTGGCGCGGATGCTCGGCGCTCGAACCGAGGAACGAGAATACCGGCGCGGGATCGTCGCCGGGCTGCTCGTCGAGCGCCGAGTAATCGATCGTGCGCCCGTCGATGCGCGGCGGCGTGCCGGTCTTGAGCCGGCCGACTGCGAACGGCAGCTCGCGCAGCGCTTCGGCGAGCTTCTGCGCCGGCGGATCCCCGGCGCGGCCGGCGGCATGCTGGGCGAATCCGATGTGGATCTTGCCGGCGAGGAACGTGCCGGCCGTCAGTACGACCGCGCGGGCGCGGAATTCGAGCCCGGTTTGCGTGCGCACGCCGGCCACGCGCTGGCCTTCGAAAATCAGCGCGTCGACGGACTGCTGGAACAGCGCCAGGCTTTCCTGCGTCTCGACCCGACGCCGGATGGCCGCTTTGTACAAAACGCGATCCGCCTGGCAGCGCGTCGCGCGCACGGCCGGACCCTTCGATGCGTTCAACGTGCGCCACTGGATGCCGGCGTGATCGGCCGCGGCGGCCATTGCGCCGCCGAGCGCATCGATCTCCTTGACGAGGTGGCCCTTGCCGATCCCGCCGATCGCGGGATTGCAGCTCATCTGGCCGATCGTCTCGATGTTGTGCGTCAGCAGCAGCGTGCGCGCGCCGGTCCGCGCGCTCGCAAGCGCGGCTTCGGTGCCGGCATGGCCGCCGCCGATGACGATGACGTCGTAGTCGCTGTAAGTCATTGGCAAGCCGGTCGGCCGGAGCATCGAAACGGCGCGCATTCTAGCAAGCGCGGGCCCGATCACTGGCATGAAACCTGCTGGATTCCTGACGCACTCCCACCGGCGCACGGCGTTTGCGAGCACGCCGATGGTCGGAATTCAGGGGCCGGCCGTTGCGTCGGTGGGAGGACGCACCAGGCCCGCGCAAGCGGGCCTTTTTATTGCCAGGCTGGCGCCCGGCGGTCTTAGGAACAGGGGGAATCCAAGAGGACCGTGTGCCGGGCGCCAGGAACCGGAAAAACGTATCGTCCGTTCCGGAAAGCCGTCGATCGCCGATCGGCGGCTTTTTCTTTTCCGGATGGCCGAACCGTAGCGGCAACGGTGAATGGCAGACTGTGACGATCGTCGCGGATTACTGGCGAACGATGCAGCGGCTCTGACGCGTCGGTCAGATTACGACGCGCATCGTCAAATCCGTCTGCACTTTTTTCATGCGCATCTTCGATCGTCGAACCTCGCATGGAGCGATCGGCACGCGATTTCGGGCTGGCACGGTGCTTGCTCAATGCCTCAGCACGGAATCTGGAGTCGTCACCATGAGCAACGCAGCAACCATGAGCATCAATCCACTGTTCCTTCGTCATGATCTGATGATCGAACTCGGGCGCCTGGAGATGGCGATCGACGATGTGCGCACCACGCAGCCGGCAGCCAACGATCGTTTGGTCAACGAGCTCGAATCGAAATGCGCGCGCATCAACGAAGCGCTGAGCAAGCTCCCCGCCTGACGCGATACACAACCGCCGAGAAGGCCGCGCAGAGCGCGGCTTTTTCATTTGGATAGGCAATAGGGAAGCGGGAATAGCTAAAGCCAGCGCGATCTGCCGTAGCTCTTCCGATTCCCCATTCCCCATTCCCCATTTCCCGGATTCAAGCGAGTGCGCGCCCGACGAGATCGGCGAGATCCGGCGAGCTTTCCTTGCGCGCCGCGAGCCGCTCGAGTTCATGCCGCATCAGCGCGCGCCGGATCGGCTCGTAGCTCCGCCACGGGCCGAACGCGGTGACGAGCCGCGCCGCGACCTGCGGATTGATCGCATCCAACCGCACCACGGAGTCGGCCACGAATCGATACGCCGCACCGTCCGCACGATGGAACGCGCGCGGATTGCGATGCGCGAACGCAACCAGCAATGCATACACCGAATTCGGCGTGCTCCAGTGGAACTCTGAATGGGAAGTCAGCGCCTGCACGCGCGACAGCGTGCCCGGATGCGCGTGCATCGCCTGCACCGAGAACCACTTGTCCAGCACCATCGTGTCGCCGGCGTAGCGCAACGCGAATGCGTCGAGAGCGACTTGCGCGTCCGTGGCGCCGGCGCTGACCAGCACGCTGAGCGCCGCGAGCCGATCCGTCAGGTTGCGGGCTTCGGCGAATTGCGCGCGAGCGAGCTCGAGATGCTTCGAATCGACGCGGCACAGTGCCGCAAGGCAGACATTGCGCAGTCGCCGTTTCGCCTGCGCGACGAGTGAGACATCGGCCCCGCCACCGGCGAGACTCGCATAGCGTTCGAAGAGCGCCGCGTGCAGCGCGCGCGCGAGCCCGCTTTCGATCTGCGTGCGCGCGCGATGCACGGCTTCGGGATCGATGTCCGCAAGGCCCGATGTCAGCGATGGCACGTCGGCGACGGTCAGGATCTCGGCGACCAGCGCAGGATCCACATGGCGATCGCCAAGCACCGCGCCGATGCTCGTCGGACCATAGCGCGAGCAGCGCCTCATCCGGCGCCGCGGCTGCGAGCGTGTTCGCGAACAACCGGCGCGCCAGCGCGTCGGCAGCGAACCATCGATTGAATCCGTCGGTGTCGTGGCGCACGAGCCGCGCCAGCGCGTCGTTGTCGACGCTCTGATCCAGGCGCACCGGCGCCGAATAGCCACGCAGCAGCGATACGGCCGGCGTCTCGACGACGCCGACGAAACGGAACGTCGCTTCGTCGCCGTCGAGCGACAGGATGCGCTCGTCGGTGGCCGCGTCGTCCTCGCCGTCGAGCCGCAGCGGCAGCGCGGCGCCGTCGCCGCCGAACAATTGCACGGCCACGGGCAGCGGCAGCGCGCGCTTGTGCGGCTGATTCGGCGTCGGCGGCGTGCGCTGCGAGAGCGTGATCTCGTAGCGATGCGAATTTGCGTCGAAACGACCGCGCACCGAAAGCAGTGGCGTGCCGGCCTGGTTGTACCAGCCGAGCCACGCGGAAAGATCGCGCCCGTTGGCCTGGCCGAGCGCCGCGAGAAAATCCTCGACCGTCGCCGCGCCGCCGTCGTGCCGCTCGAAGTAAAGATCGAGGCCTTTGCGGAAGCCGTCGGTGCCGAGCAGCACGGCCAGCATGCGCACGATCTCGGCGCCCTTGTCGTACACGGTCGCGGTGTAGAAGTTGTTGATTTCGCTGTAGCGGTCCGGACGCACCGGATGCGCGAGCGGGCCGGCGTCTTCGCTGAATTGCGCGCGCCAGAGCGTACGCACGTCCTCGATCCGGCGCAGCGTGCGCGAGGCGAGGTCGGATTCGAACTCCTGCTCGCGATACACCGTGAGGCCTTCCTTGAGCGACAACTGGAACCAGTCGCGGCAGGTCACGCGATTGCCGCTCCAGTTGTGGAAATACTCGTGGCCGACGACCGCAAGCACGTGGCGATAGTCGTCGTCGGTGGCATGCTCGGGATCGGCGACCAGATATTTCGCGTTGAAGATGTTGAGACCCTTGTTCTCCATCGCGCCCATGGTGAAATCGCGCGTGGCGACGACGTGGAACACATCGAGGTCGTAGCAGCGGCCGAAGCGCTCTTCGTCCCAGCGCATCGCCATCTTGACGCACTGCATCGCCCACGCGCAGCGCTCGATGAGATCGGCTTCGGCGTGGATGAAAAGTCGAACGTGGCGTCCTTCGGCGGTGACGAATTCGTCCTCGATGCGAGCGAGCTTGCCGGCGACCAAAGCGAACAGATAACTCGGCTTCGGATGCGGATCGACGAAACGCGCCCAGTGGCGTCCGTCGGCAAGATCGCCGCTGCCGACCGCGTTGCCGTTTGCGAGCAGCAGCGGAAAGCGTTTCTTGTCCGCGCGCAGCGTGACCGTGTAGCGCGCGAGGACGTCGGGCCGATCGATGAACCAGGTGATGCGCCGGAAACCTTCCGCTTCGCATTGCGTCAGCAGGAAGCCGGTGTCGCCGCGACCGCTGAGATAGAGGCCCTGCAGTGCGGTATTGCAATCGGGCGCGATCCGCGTGCGCGTTTCGACGACGGCGCGGCTACGCGCGCCGGGTATCGTCAATGAGCGCGCGTCGAGCGCGAATGCATCGGTGCTCAGCAAACGGCCATCGACGCGCAGCTCGATCAGCTCGAGGCCTTCGCCGTCGAGCGTGAGTGGCGCATCCGCCTGCGCGACGGCCTGCTCGACGGTGAGCTTTGCGACGACGAACGTCGACGCGGCATCGAGCTCGAACTCGAGCTCGGCGTCGGTAATGCGCCACGCGGGCGCGCGATAGTCGCGCAGAAAGACGGTCGGCTTGGCGCCGGCGGCAAGAGTCATCGGTGAGGACACGGAGGAATGACTTGCGGCAGGCTAGCATGCGTCACGCGGCCGCGTGTATCGTGCAGCGCAGCGTTTTACGATCTGTTATGAAACCCGCATAAGTTCGAAAACCCGCATACGCTCCGACCCGAATGACTTCGCTGTCGACTCCGGTCCTGCCCGACTTCGCCGCCGTCGAGGCTGCCGCGGCGCGCATCGCGCCGCACGCGCAGCGCACGCCCGTGCGCTCGTGCGCACTCGATCGATGCGCTCGCCGGTGCCGAGCTCCTGTTCAAGTGCGAGAACCTGCAGCGCGTCGGCGCGTTCAAGTTTCGCGGCGCTTGCAACGCGGTGTGGGCGCTGCCGTCCGATGTCGCGGCGCGCGGCGTCGTGACGCATTCGTCCGGAAATCACGGCGCCGCGGTCGCGCTTGCGGCGAAGACGCGCGGAATTCCGGCGCACGTGGTCGTGCCGCAAGGTGCGGTGCGGACCAAAGTCGCGGCGATCGAAGCGTACGGCGCGACCCTGCACCTGTGCGCGCCGACGATGGCTGCGCGCGAGGCCGCGGCCGAGAAACTCGTCGCCGAAACCGGCGGAACGCTGGTGCATCCGTTCACCACGCCCGAAGTCATCGCGGGCCAGGGCACCGCAGCGCTCGAATTGATTCGCGAGGTCGGTCGCATCGATGCGCTCGTCACGCCGCTCGGCGGCGGCGGCCTCATCAGCGGCAGCGCGATCGTCGCGCACACGCAGCTCCCCGGCATGCGCGTTTACGGCGCGGAACCCGAAGGCGCGGCCGATGCGTACGAATCGCTGCGTCGCGGCGAGCGCGTGCGCGAGCTCGCGCCGGACACGATCTGCGACGGCTTGCGCGGCCTGATCGGGCAGATCAACTTCGATCTCATGAGAAAATACGAGGTCACCGTATTGCCGATCGCGGATCGCGACACGATCGCCGCGATGAGGCTCATCTTCGAGCGCATGAAGCTCGTCGTCGAGCCGTCCAGCGCGATCGCGCTCGCGGCGGTGTTGAAACAACGCGAGCATTTTGCGGGTCGGCGCGTCGGCGTGATCCTGTCCGGCGGCAATGTCGATCTCGAGAGTTATTTTTGCGATCTTCGATGATCGCCAGAATCAAGAAGTGATAATCCTTGGCCGCACTGCTCACGAAAGCCTGCACCAACGAAGCGATACGAGGCACCCATGTGGACTGACGCGATCCTCGCTTACCTGCATTTTGGCGCGATCTTCACGCTGATCTGGTTCCTGGCCAAGGAATGGACGCTGCTGCGCGCCGGCGCGGCGAGCGTGGACGTCGAACGGCTCGCGAGCGCAGACGCCGGCTTCGGCATGAGCGCGGGCATCGTGCTCGTGACCGGTGCGCTACGCGCTGCGTTCGGCATCAAGGGCTGGGCGTTCTACGCGCACAATCCGGCGTTTCATGTGAAGATCGGTCTCTTCGTGCTGGTCGGCCTGATCTCGATTGCGCCGACGTTGATGTTCCTGCGCTGGCGCAAGGCGCGTCGAAAAGATGCCTCGTTCCGCGTCGCCGAAACGGAATGGAAGCGCGCGCGCCGCTGGATCATGATCGAGTTGCATCTGGTCGCGCTGATTCCGCTCGCGGCGGTGATCATGGCGCGCGGCCTGGCCTAGCCCGGCAACGGTTTGGGCGCGCGGCGCAGATTGACGATAGCCAGCGCGCTCGCGATCAACACGATGCCGCACGCTTCGAGCAGCGAAGGTCGCTCGCCGAGCAGGAGCCACGCGAATCCGATGCCCGCGAGCGGAATGACCAGGCTCGATAGTCCCGCAACGTTCGCCGGCAACCGCTCGACCACGAACGACCACATCAGCCAGGCGAGACCGGACGACAGCACCGCGTTGTAAGCGAGCGCGCCGACGAACCACGGCGTCCAGTCGATCGCGCGTTCGTGCACGAGCAAGGCAATCACGATCAGTAACACGGTGCCGATCAGCATCTGCCAGGCCGTCAGCGACAACGCGCCGACGCGGGTCCTCTGGAACAGCCGTTTCGAAAGCACGACGCCGATCGCCCAGCAGACGCCGCCCGCGATCGCGAGCCACGCGCTTCGTGCGCCGCCGAGGCCGCGCCACGGATCGATGATCAGCACGAGCCCGATAGCGGCCGCCGCGAGGCCGAGCCACTGCCGCGGTCCGGGCCGCTCGGCGAGCAGCAGCCACGCCAGCAGAACGACCCAGAACGGCATCGTGTAGGCGAGCAGCGCGGTTTTGCCGGCGCCGCCGTTGACGAGCGCCCACTGCACCAGCGCCTGGAATCCGGCGGTCTGCGCGATGCCGATCAGCGCGGTTTCGATGAGCGGCGGCGGCTTCAGCGGCTCGCGACGGACGACAAGCGCGAGAAACAAGACGCAGCTGCCGAATGCGTAACGCAGCGCGGAAAACGAGAACGGCCCGCAGAACTGCAGCGCCTGCTTCATGACGATCCAGTTGTAGCTCCAGATCAGCGTGAGCAGGGCGAGCGCGATCAGCGCGGCGTTGCGTGGCGCAGGGGCAAGAGTCACGAGCGACAGCCGGATGCGCGGCACGGCGCGCGAAGGCCTTTATCATACGCACGAGGTACGGAGCACAACGATGCGCGAAGACCTTCGACCACGCTGCAGCTGGGCCGCGTCCAGCGACGGCATGCGCGCCTATCACGACACCGAATGGGGCGTGCCGCTGCACGACGATCGCGCATTGTTCGAATTCCTGTGCCTGGAAGGCGCGCAGGCGGGACTCTCCTGGCGTACGGTGCTCGACAAGCGCGAGAATTATCGACATGCGTTCGCCGCTTTCGATATCGAACGCTGCGCGAGACTCACCGATCGCCGCATCGAAACCTTGCTTTGCGATGCCGGCCTGATCCGCAATCGCATGAAGATCACTTCGGTGCGCGACAACGCGCGCGCGGCGCTCAGAGCGATCGACGAGCACGGCAGTCTCGATGCGTTCCTGTGGTCTTTCGTCGGCGGCAAACCGGTGAAGAATGCGTGGCGCAAGGGCACTGATGTACCGGCTACGACGGCGATTTCCGATCGCATGAGCAAAGTGCTCGCCAAGCGCGGGTTCCGTTTCGTCGGCTCGACGATCTGCTACGCATTCATGCAGGCGACCGGCATGGTCAACGATCACCTCGTGAGTTGCTTTCGCTACACGGCGCGCTCGCGGCCGACGCGAACGCGGCCATGATCGTCACCGATCCCGACGAATTCCTCGCCGAGTATTCGGAGCATCGATATCCCGCGCGCGCAGCCGCAACGGCGCGCGCCGCGTTTCTGGTGAGCCCGGCGAGCACGACGCTCGCCGCCGAATCCGCGATGGACAACCGCTACATGGATCTCGCGCAAAAGATCGATCCGGCGCGCGCGCTCGCACAGCACGTCGAGCTCGCGCGCAGGCTCGACGCGGATGTTCCGGTCGTCTCGTTTCCGGGCGATGCGAATTGCCCGGATGACATGTTTCCGAACAATGTCTTCGCGACCGCGAACGGCTGCCTGATCGTCGGGCGCATGCGTCACGACGTGCGCCGGCGCGAAGCCGCGCGCGCGGACATCCGGAGGTTCTTTCGCGACACGCTCGGCTATCGCGTGCTGGATCTTTCGGCCGAAGCGTTCGTGGCCGAGCTCACCGGCGCGCTGGTCATCGACCGCGCGCGCGGCGTCGGCTATTGCGGTCTTTCCGAGCGCTGCGACCTCGACGGCGCGCGGGCGATGCACGATGCGTTCGGTTTGCGCCTGATGTTCTGTTTCGAGCTCGCGGCCGGTGAGTATCACGCGAATGTCATATTGGCGCTGCTGGCCGGTCGCGCCGCGTTGATCGCGGCGGACGGATTCAAGGATCCGGCCGTGCCGCAGGCGATCGCCAAGGCGTTCGGACGCAATGTGGTCTGGTTGAGCCGCGAGCAGAAAAAAGCTTTCTCCGCCAACGCGATAACGCTGGCGCCGCAGCGTGCCTGGCTGAGCGCGCGCGGCGCCGACGCGCTCGATCCGGCGCAGCGGACGGCGATCGAGCGGGCGGGTCTCGAATTGGCTGCGGTCGAGCTCGATGAGATCGAAAAAGCGGGCGGCAGCCTGCGCTGCTGCGTCGCCGAAATATTCTGAACGGAGGAGGCGCCGAATCCATCTCCAGGGGGATTTACCGCCCGTTCCGAAACGCATAGATTCAGCAGGTTCGGTCTGGCCCCGGAGGGAGACCTGCCGACGTTCCGCGCGCGTTGAGTCGAACGCGCCGGATTCCGGTGCGTCGCCGATGTGCATCAGGCAGCGGAACGCCAGATGCAACATCGCGCCGCGAGTATTTCCAGTCGCTCACGTGGTGGGGAATCATGCGCAAACCGATTACGACGGCCATTCTGGTCGCACTCGTCGGCGCCGGCTCGGTGCTGGCGTCTTCTGATCCGCTCGGCGCGGCAAGTCGCCAGCCAGCGGGTACCAAGTCTTCCGTACAGAAATCCGCGGCGGGAACGTCGCGCGTTCTGCTCGCACCGGGCGCGCTCGCCGCGCACGCGTCGGGCGCGACGCTCTTGCACAACTACGGCGCGTTCGCTCTCTATCGCGTAGACAGCGCGACACTCAATCAACTTGAGAGTGCCGGCGCGCTGTCGAAGGGTGTCGTTTCCGACAAGATCGAATTCACTTCGACCACGCTCGATACCGCCGGCACGCCGCCGGCGATTCCGGCCGCGTTCCAGGCCGGACCGAACGCCGGTCCGAGCTTGCAGATCGTGCAGTACATCGGCCCGATCGCGCGCGAGTGGATCACCGCGCTCAAGAACACCGGCGCGCGCATCGTGCAGTTCATGCCCGAGAACGCGTACATCGTGCAGGCGACGCAAAGCCAGCTCGATGCGATCGCGCATCTCGCACAAGGCGGCACCTCGGTGCAGTACATCGGCCCGTATCAGCCGTATTTCAAACTCGCGACGACCGTGGCCAATCGCGTACAACGGGGCCTCACCCCCGGCACACGGCTCGATGTCACCGTGCAGGTCGTCAGCTGGTCCGGCAACGCGGCGACCAAGGCTGCGATCGAGCAGCTCGGCAATCTCTCCAATGCGACGTGGGCCAATCTCGCCGGCGTCGAAGCCGTGCATCTCAACGTCGCGGAAACGGATCTGGTCACGCTCGCGCAGTTCCCCGACGTGTTCGCGGTCGAGGAATACGTCAAGCCCGTCCGCAATGACGAGGTGCAGGATCAGATCATCGCGGCGAACTTCAATGCCGATCAGAGCGGCCCGGCCGCGCCGGGCTATTTCACGTTCCTGTCGAACCTCGGTTTCTCGACGAACTTCATGGACTACCCGATCGTCAACGTCACGGACGACGGCATCGGCGACGGCACGGTCACCAACGGCGCCGGCGATCTGACGCTGACCGATCACGAGGACGGCACGACGACGCGCATCAACGCCGTGTTCAACTGCACCGGCGGCGGCGCGCCGCACGGCCAGGACGGCCACGGCCATCTCAACACCGGCATCGTCGGCGGTTACGACAATCGCACCGGGTTCCCGTACGTCGACAATCTCGGCTACCTGCGCGGTCTCGGCATCAATCCGTACTCGCGTCTCGCGCATACCAAGATCTTTGCCGACGGCGGCAGCTACAACATCTCCAATTGCGGCAACACCGATGCCGGCGTCTCGCATCAGGAAGTCGTCAACGGCGGCGTGATCTCGACCAACTCGTGGGGCGCGGCCGTCGGCGGCGCGTACAACACCGATGCGCGCTCCTATGACATCGCGGTCCGCGATGCCGACAACGTCGGCGCGGGCCAGCAGCCGATGATCTACGTGTTCTCGGCCGGCAACAGCGGCCCCGGCAGCTCTTCAATCGGCGCGCCCGGCACGGCGAAGAACGTCATCACGGTCGGTGCGACCGAAAACAAGCGTCCGAGCGACGAGCAGGGCAGCTGGACGGACGGCTGCGGCATCGGCCCGAGCGGTGCCGACAATGCAATGGATACGATCAGCTTCTCGAGCCGCGGGCCCGCGCAGGGCAATCGCATCAAGCCCGAAGTCACCGCGCCCGGGACGCATATCCAGGCGTCAGCCAGCGTGTACTCGGGCTACGACGGCAGCGGCGTCTGCGACAAATATCGCCCCAACGGCGGCGGATTCGCGCAGACGGATTTCGCGGCATCCTCCGGAACCAGCCACTCGACCCCGGCGACCGCGGGCGTCGTCTCGCTGTCGTACTGGTGGATCGAGCACGGCGGCGCGGGCGCAGCGGCCGGAACGATCGATGAGATCGGCGGCGCTCGTGCACCGAGCCCGGCGATGGCCAAAGCGTGGCTCATGGCGCATCCGACCTATCTCACCGGCGCCAGCGGCAACGGCAACCTGCCGACCAACACGCAAGGTTTCGGCATGCCGAACATGACGCTCATGTTCGATGCGACGCCGAAGGTGCTCATCGACCAGTCCGAGACGTTCACCTCGAGCGGGGACACGCGCAACTACACGTGGGGCATCGCGGACACGACGAAACCCGTGCGCATCACGATGGCGTATGTCGATGCACCCGGTTCGACCAGCGGCAACCCGCAGGTCAATAACCTGGATCTGACGGTCGTGGCCGGCGGGCAGACCTATCTCGGCAACCATATGACCGGCAATTTCAGCTCGACCGGCGGCACCGCCGATTCGGCTGACAATTACGAAGCCGTGTTCCTTCCGGCCGGCACGTCGGGCGACATCACGATCACGGTGACCGCCACCAACGTCAGCGCCGACGCGACGGGCTCCGGCGGTCCGAGCCAGGACTTCGCGCTGGTCTGCTACGACTGCTCGCAGCAGCCGAGCTTCACGCTGACCTCGCCGGATGCTTCGCTGCAGGTGTGTTCGGGCTCCGAGGCCACCGCGACGATCAACGTCGGCCAGATCACGGACTTCACCGATCCGGTCACGATGAGCGCGAGCGGCAATCCGACGGGAACGACGACGGCGTTCAATCCGAACCCGGTGACGCCGCCGGGTACGACGACGCTCACGGTCGGCAGCGATCCGAGCGTCGTGGCGGGCGACTATCCGATGACGATCAGCGGCAACGCCGATGCGATCACCAAGACGCTCGATATCGATCTCAACATGTTCGATGCGACGCCGGCAGTTCCGGCACTCGATAGTCCGGGCAACGGCGCCGCCGATGTCTCGCTGACGCCGACGTTCACCTGGGAATCGTCCACCGAGGGTTACAGCTATCTGGTGCAAGTCGCGACCGACGCGGGCTTCTCGAACATCGTCGCGTCGACCGAGACGACCAATCTCAGCTGGACCGTCGATGCCTCGCAGGCGCTCAACTCGAGTTCGCGTTATTGGTGGCGCGTGATCGCGCGCAACCCGTGCGGCGACAGCGGTTCGGTCGGCGGCGGCGCCGATACGATCTTCGCGGACGGATTCGATCCGCCGAGTGCCGGCAATGCGCAGGACTTCACCACGCTCGCGCTGCCGGGCGACTGCCCGGTCGATAGTGCGCCGACGGTGGTCTTCTCCGACGACATGGAAAGCGGTGCGCCGGGTTGGACCCACGCGGCAGCGAGCGGCCAGACCGATACGTGGGTGCTGGGCTCGACCTCGCACAGCGGCACGCACGCCTGGCAGGCCAATGCACCGGCACCGGGACATGCGAATGATCAGTGGCTGATCTCGCCGAGCGTCGTGGTGCCGAGCAATCTGACCACGCTGAGCCTCAAGTTCTGGAATCAGCAGAACATCAAGTCGACCAGCGGCGGCTGCTTCGACGGCGCAATCCTCGAAGTGTCGACCAACGGCGGCAGTTCGTGGACCGAGGTGCCGACCGGCAGTCTCTTGACCGATCCGTACGACGGCACGATCTCGGCCGGCTTCGGCAATCCGCTCGGCGGCGATCAGGGCTGGTGCGGCGATCCTCAGGCCTATCTCAACTCGATCGCCGACATCCAGAGCTACGCCGGGCAGACCGTGCAATTCCGCTTCAACCTGGGTCACGACAGCCTCGCCCATCGCAGCAATCCGAACTGGGCGATCGACGATGTCCAGGTAACCGGCTGCTCGCAGTAGACGGCAACTTCCGCGAGGCGGCGGCAAACATGCCGCCGCTTCTCGGCTACTCCAAGTTCTCGCCGCCGGCGCCTGCGGGTGCTGGCGGTCCTTTGCCTGTAAGTTCAGCCGCAATTCAAAGCCCGCTGCAGAGACTGCCTCGCGTTCTGCGGCGATTCGCGCCGCCGGGACCTCGAGCTTCCGATGCCGGACATGCGAGCCCTACGTTTCCTTCACCTGCTGCGAGCTTCAATGTCGCTCGTTCTGATATTCGCGCTCTGCGCAGCCCATGCGCGCGAGATCAGCGCGCAAGAGGCCGTTGCGCAGGTGCAACACGACACGAACGGCAAAGTGCTCTCGGTGCAGACCTTGGACATGGGCAAGCGCAAGGTCTATCGGATCAAGGTACTCACCCGCGACGGTCAAGTGCGGGTACTCGAGGTGCCGGCCGATCAGTAGAACGGTGAGTGCCTCGCGCGCCGGTGCGGCGCACGTCGCGGTCGCGGACGTGGGGCAAAGAGCATGATTTCACCCGCACCGTCAGCGACACGCGGCGGGATCCGGTTCCGTTGTTCGCTCCGGGGTACGTGGTGATCGATGGCATCGCGGGATCGACGATTGAGGAGACGACAATGCGCGTACTGCTGGTGGAAGACGAGGCCCCGTTGCGAGAGACGCTCGCGGCCCGCCTCAAGCGCGACGGCTTTGCGGTCGACGCCGCCGGAGACGGCGAGGAGGGGCTTTATCTCGGTCGCGAGGTTCCGTTCGACGTCGCGATCATCGATCTCGGCCTGCCGAAGCTTTCGGGCATGGATCTCGTCAAGCAGCTGCGCGAGGCCGGCCAGCGCTGCCCGATCCTGATTCTCACCGCACGATCGAGCTGGCAGGACAAAGTGCAAGGCCTCAAGAACGGCGCCGACGACTATCTCGTCAAGCCCTTCCACGTCGAAGAGCTGCTCGCGCGCCTCAATGCGCTCGTGCGTCGCGCGAGCGGATGGTCGCGGCCACTGCTAGAGTGCGGTCCGATCACGCTCGACACGACCGCACAGACCGTCACCGTCAACGGCCAGCCCGTGGATCTGACCAGCTATGAGTACAAAGTGCTCGAATATCTGATGCTGCACGCCGGCGAGCTGGTCTCGAAAGCCGATCTCACCGAGCACATTTATCAGCAGGACTTCGATCGCGATTCCAACGTGCTCGAGGTATTCATCGGGCGCCTGCGCCGCAAGCTCGATCCGGACAACGCCATCAAGCCGATCGAGACCGTGCGCGGGCGCGGTTACCGCTTTGCACTGGAACGCACCGACACTTCCGGCGAACCGGTCCAGGCGACGAACGACGAAGCCAGCAGCGGCACCTGACGGACCTGGCGAGCGTGGCGCGCCCGCTATCGCTGCAAGCGCGCTCTCTCGCCGCAGCGAGCTGCGTGCTTGCAGCTTTCCTCGGACTCGCCTTCTTCGCTCTTGACCGCGCGTTCTACGAAGCCGCCGAAAGCGCGCTTCGCGAACGCCTGCAGCAGTACATCTATTCGTACCTCGCCGCCGCCGATCCGACGCGCGGCGGCTCGCTGTTGCCGCCGGAAGTCGGGCCCGATCCGCGCTTCGATCGTCCCGTGCCGTCCGGACTTTACGCGGGCATCGTCGGCGACAAGATCGTCGGCGCAAAGAACAATCAGTGGCGCTCGCCGTCCGCGGCCGATCGCGATCTGCCGTTCACCGATCAGCTCGCACGTGGCGTAGTTCGCTTCAGCGGTCCGCTGTCGACGCCGGTCGGTGATCTCTACGTGCTCGCGCAGGGCGTCGACTGGAATGCCGGCCCGAAGAGGGTGCTGCACCTGACGTTCTACGTAGCCGAGGACGTCACGAGTCTCAGCAATCAGGTCGATGTATACAGGCGCACGCTGGCGATCTGGCTCGGCGCGACCGGCGTCGTGCTGATCCTGTTGCTGGTCGTCGTATTGCGCTGGAGTCTCGCGCCGCTGCGCAAGGTCGTCGGCGATCTCGCCCGCGTCGAACGCGGCAGTCAGGATCATCTCGATCGCGCCTATCCGGCCGAGCTCGCGGGCCTGACGACGAGCCTCAACAGTTTCATCGATGCCGAGCGCGATCGGCTCAAGCGCTATCGCAATACGCTGTCCGATCTTGCGCATAGCCTCAAGACGCCGCTTGCCGTGATGCGCAGCCAGCTCGAAACCGGCGAGGGCGGCGAGCGTTTGCGCTGGACCGTGCTCGAGCAGGTCGGCCGCATGGAAGAAATCGTCGCGTACCAGCTGTCGCGCGCGGCGACGTCGGGTCATCAAACCTTCGCGGTGCCGCTGCCGATCGAACCGTATGCGGAAGAAATCGTGCGCAGTCTCGAGAAGGTCTACGCGCACAAGGGCGTCCTCTGCGAATTCGACATCGATCCCGCCGCGCGCTTCCACGGCGATCAGGGCGATCTGCTCGAACTCCTCGGCAATCTGCTCGAAAACGCGTTCAAGTGGGCGCGTCGCAGCGTGCTCCTGAGCGCCCACGCGCGGCCCGCCACAGCAGGCCGGCGAACGGGCATGGAGCTCGTCGTGGAAGACGACGGCCCGGGCATTCCCGATGTGGATGTCGAGCATCTCCTGCAGCGCGGCGTGCGCGGCGACGAACGCGTGCAAGGCCACGGCATCGGCCTTGCGATCGTGCAGGATATTCTGCGTGCCTATAAGGGCGAGCTGAGTGTGACGCGATCCGAGGCGCTGGGCGGGGCTCGGTTCGGAATACGGTTTTGAATAGTTGAGTTGGATTAGGGCCGAGTATTCGCCTCGAACGCTAGATCGACGCTGTAGCCTTCCGCTACGTCTTCCTGAAAGTAAACGTGTTCGATCTCTCGCCGTGTCGGAACCCGGTTGATCCGTCTTCTATCACCATGACGGGAACCGCTCCGGCGTCCGAGAAGATCTCGAAAATCCGCCGTTGCGGGAACGCGTGCATCTCCATTTCCTTGCGACCCACGTGGCTCTTCAAATAGTCACTCAGCCGAAATTCGTAGTCGGCGCGATAGGTTGGCACCTGGAAGTGTGCGATGCCTCCGGGCTTCAGGATTCGCGCAAACGTTGCAACGATGCGCTCGATCACGGGCGGAGGATTGTGTTGCAGCACGATCACGCTGTAGATGAAATCCGCTGCGGGCAACGATTCGAGCGATTCCAGCGATTCCAGATGCGTCCAGTGCACGCCTTCGACGTGAGCCGCCGTCGCGAGTTTTTCGGCGAGTACGAGATGCGGCGCCGAGATATCGACGCCCACGACACGCTCGAAATGCTGCGCGAGATAGCGCGTCACGCGGCCGAGGCCGCATCCGTATTCGACACAAACGCCCGGACGCGGGCGAATGTCTTCGCGTGCGAAGCCGTTGAACAGGCGCTCCACTTCCGCCTTGCCGCTGGCAAAGAAGCGATCGATATCTTCCTGAGCGGGCTGGCCGCGGTATTGCGCCGAGGTGAGCACCGACCAATACGGATCGGTGTCGCCGAGGTGCTGCCACGTTTGATCGATGTGCTCGAACAATTGGCGGAGCTTCGCGGGCTCGCCGCCGGTTTCGATGATGCGCGCGGGTTCGTCGCCGTCGAGGCCCTGGCGCTCACGCTGCCCCGACATGGACGAGAACTCGGCGCTTTCGAGGAAAGCGCGGCGGAGCGCCGCGAAATCGGCAGCTCCTCGGACATGGTCGCGAACGGCCGCATCGCTCTCCGGCTCGCGGCCGAGGAACAGCCGATAGGCCCAGACGACCGCGTCGCGTGAAACCTTGATGGATTTGGGATCGGACATCATTCTGCTCAGCGCTTTTGCAATGCTCCAGGGTCGATTCCGTCGCCTTCGTTTTGACCGACGACAGCGCGCACTTCGGCGACGAGGCGTTCGCCGACTCGCTCGCGGCTGAAGCGTGTCACCGCGTAATCGCGCGCGCGTCGCGACTGTTCCCGGCGTGCGTTCGGCGCCAAGGTGGCCAGCGCATGGATGGCCGCGTCAAATTCGTCGCGGCTGCGATATACGTATCCGCTCCCGCTCTTGGCGACATGTTCCGCCAGAACCTCGCACGCGCCGTTGACGATGATCGGCGCGCCTTGCGCCATCGCCTCGAGAACGACGATGCTGAAGCTCTCGAAATGGGAAGGTTGGACCAGAGCGCGTGCTCCCGCCATCAACGCGCGCTTTCTTTCCTCGCTTACGAAACCGAGAAATTCGACATCGGGCATGGTGCGCAGGCCAAGCGCATCCTTGCCTATCAGCACGAGTCTGAGCGGTGTCTCGGGATGCGCCGCTCGATGCAGGGCAAACCACTCCAACAGTTCATTGCAGTTCTTGTGCACATCGATGCGCCCGCAATAGAGCAAGTATGGCGTCTCGGCGGGCTCTGCCTGTGCGGCGGCCGCATCGATCGCCATGCCGATGACTTCGCCGCGGTCGACATGCCATAGACGGCGCGCGAGATCGCGTTCCGCCTCAGTCAGCCAGAGGAAGCGCCCGACCCGTTCGCGATAGCGGGCGTATACGGGCAGGTAGGCCATGGGTTCATCGTGCAGCGTCGGCGCCAGCAGGAGTTTGTGCGGCCGAATGCGCGTCGCGGCGAAATAACTGGTCGGATAGAGGTAGGTACAAAGCAGCACGGCATCGTATGCGTCGGCATGAGCCTCGAGATGCTCCATCAATCCCGGACACCACGGGCCCTGGAATTTGATCAGCTCTTCTTGCAATGCCGTGGTCCAGACGGCCGCCCAGCGCTTGGCGTCGTCCGCCTCGCGATCGGCTCTCTCGCGGCGGTCGAGCGCGAAGAAATAGTCGCCGCGCGGAAATGCCGGCGCGAAGCGGTGCACGGAAACGCCTTCGATCCGTTCGACTCCTTGCGGCAGCTCGCTGTTCCAGGTGACGTAGTCGAGCGCGGTCGATGTCAGCAAGTCGACGTCGAACTCGTCCGCGAGAAGGCCGGCGTATTGCCATGCGAGCGCCTCGGAGCCGCCGGCGATTGCGGGCGCCCATCTCTGCACGACGATGGCGACGCGCGGCTTCATGCCACCAGCTCCACGAGTTCGGCGAATCGTTTCCGCTGCAATTTCGGCGCGTAGCGCTCGCGATAGCGCATGCGGCCGAGGTCCTCGAGATGCTGCCTCAAGGCTTTGTCGCGGAAGATCTTGTCGGCAGCGGCCGCCAAGACGAGCGGATCGGCTTCGTCCCAGACCAGTCCCGCATTGCCGAGCGTCTCCGGTATCGCCGAGCTCGCACGTGCGACCACCGGCAGACCGATCGCCATCGCTTCGACGAGCGGCACGCAAAACCCCTCGTGCCGGCTCAGCAGCATCAGCACGTGGCTCGAAAGATAGGCGGCCTTCAACTGGGCCTCGTTGGCGCTGAGGATCCAGCGCACGCGTCCGCCGAGCTCATGCTGTGCAGCCCGCTCGCGAATGGCCTCTTCATAGGAACGCAGGTTCGGATCGGTCCGGCCGACGAGCAAGAGCCGCGCCGAATCATCGAAACGATCCAGATACGCGGCGAACGCCTCGATCAGATCCAGATGCGCCTTGTTCGGGGCAATGCGCCCGACCATCAGGAAGTTGCGCGCGCCGTCTGCGAGTTCGTCGAGAAGCTGAAGGTCCGCCTCGCAGTCGAGCAACGCCTCGATGCGATGAAATGGAGCGAGAACTTCGACGCGATCGCGCGGCGCTCCCGCGGCGACGAGCTCGGCGCGGTTGTATTCCGAGGCTGCGATGTAGAGCTCGCAGCCGAGCTTGGCGACCGCCGGAATCTCCTTGCGCCCGCGTGCACAGACGTCGACAAACAGCTGCGAGACGCCGGCGAAGAATTCCGGCGGCGTGATGTTGTGATAACGCACGATCCGCCGCCCGCGCGCACGGCGCAACACGTCGATCGCCAACGGCCAGCCCACCGAATAGTGATAGATGATGAGATCGTCGCGGCCGCCCGCGAACGAAAGGAGGTCGGACACCGGGTAAGTGGGCACCTCGGCGCCGTCCCTGCCCTCGCAGAAGATTCGCGTCTCGATGCCCAGCGCGCGCAGCGTCTCGACCATGCCGAGCACATCGCTTCCGATCGCATCGCGGCTTGCGAGCACGGGCAACAGCAGAGCCGCCCGACGTGCGGACTTTCGCGCCGAGCTCATGCCGGCACCGCATCCAGCCGGACCATCGTCTCGCGCAGGCTCTCGGTCAGGACTCGCGGCGCGAACATCGAGCGATATCGCGCTTTTCCTAGCTCGCACAGCGATGTGCGCAGATCCTGATCGCGTCGCAGGCGTGCGATCGACATCGCGATGACGTGCGGGTCGGGTTCGTCCCAGATCAGGCCCGCGTCCTGCAACGTCCACGGAATCGCACTCGATCCGGCGGCGATGATTGGCGTGCCAAGCGCCATCGCTTCGATCAACGGAACGCAAAAGCCTTCGTGTGCGCTCAGCATCACCAGCGCGTCGGCGGCCGCGTAGGCGGCCCGCAGCTCCGCATCGCTCGCATCTCCGAGCGCGATCACGTGCTGCTCCGCATCGCGCTCGCGCACGTGTTCGCGCAACGCGTTGCCGTAGCTCGCGAGGTTCGGATCGAGCTTGCCGACCCGCAGCAGGCGCGCGCCTCGATCGATCGTTTCGCGACATGCGGCCAGCGCGTCGATCAGCGCGAAATCGTTCTTGTTCGGCGCGATGCGGCCGACCATCAGCAATAGCGGTGCACCGTTCGGATCGGGCAGCCGGCGTGCATCCAGCTCAGCGGCGAGCAGCCGCTCCACGCGATGGAATGGCGCAAGCACGGCGCACCGAGCCGGATCGACGCCGCGCTCGACGAAATCCCGGTTGTTGAACGGCGAGCAGCCGAGATAAAGCTCGCATCGCATCGCCGCGTACGCGTCGAGTTGGGCGCGCCCGTCGGCGCATGCGGCGACATAGCCGTCGGACCAGCCTGCGAAAAACTCCGGCGGTGTGATGTTGTGATAGCGAAGCACGCGGCGCGCTTTCACGCGACGAAAGAGCTGGCGCGGAAAATCCCAGCCGGTGCAATAGTGATAGATGACGACATCTTCCGGCGAGCCGAGCCAGCGCTCGATCGTTTCTGGCGCCTGGATGGGCTCGTCGATATCCTTCGCATGCGGCGCAAACAGCGCGACTTCGTGGCCGAACGAGCGCAACGCCGCAGTCATGCCCAAGGTGTCGTTGCTCACGGCATCGTACGGCGCGAGCCCTGGAACCAGCATCGCGATTCTCATGGCTGTGCGAAAATCGCGGGCGACATGATCATCGACGCCGCGCCAACACGGCATCGCCGAGCGACAACGATGCGTCGACGGCAAAACCCGAGGCCGCGACAGCGCGGCTCGCCCGTGCCACATCGCCGCCCGCTGCACACGGACCGGTCGACTGCGTAGCCCAGTCGATCATCAACCAGCCGCCCGGCTTCAGCGTGCGGCGCAAGTGCGCGAGAGCGTCTGCGAGCGCGCCGTCGTCGCGCGGCAGACCGCCGGAACACGTGATGACATCGAGGTCTTCGTCAGCGCAGCGGGCGAGCCATGCAAACGGCTCATCGATCACCACAATCAATCCGCGTTCGCGCGCGCGCGCGGCCAGAAAGCGGTTTGGCTCGACGCCCGCCGCGTCGTAGCCGTGCGCGCCGAGACGGGCCATCCATTCGCCATCGCCGCTGGCAAGATCGAGTACGCGTGCCGGTGCGGGCGCGCGTGCTTGCAACGCAGCCAGCCAGCGTATGCAGCGCGCTTCGCGATCGGCGCTGGCATCGGGTGCAGCGTACATCGCAGCCAGCAATGACTGTGTGCGTTCTGCCTCTGCGTTCGCGGCTTCGTCAATCTCGGCGAAGCTCCGTTGCAGCGATACCGACCAGTGATTGACCGCGAGTATGTGATGCCGCAGGTCGGGCAGATCGCTGATGCTGTCGCATAAAGATTGTGTGCGCAGCTCCAATGTGGTCGCGCGCTGCTCGAGCGCTTGCGCCCGCTCGGCGAAATGCGCGCGCGTCTCGTCGAGCTCGCGCCTCAGCTCGTCGAGGCGCGTCAGGTGCGCGGTGATATCGTCGAAACGAGCGGCATTCTGGGTGTCGGCGCCGCGCTGATGACGCAGCAGCAACGGCACGGCGGCGAGCGCAAGCAACCATTCGAAGACATAGCCGATGACCGGAATGCGCACCAGCTTGGCCAGCGCGTAGCGCGGCAACAATCCGCGTATGCGAACGCCGAGCCGGCGGCCTTCGTTCGAATAGCGCAGATTGCCCAGCACTTCGGCCTTGCTCGCGCCGACGGCGAGCAGGCGCAATTGACGATCCTTCCCTGGCTCGTCGGCGGGACGCTTGAGCAACGCGCGGAAGGCGTTGTCCACAAAAGCCACGTATTGCAGTCCGGTCAGTTCTCCGATCGCGTAGTCGAGCCGTGCTCGATCGATGCCGTCGTTGCGCGCCGTATCGCCGACGCTCGGCTCGGGCAGCGTCTTGCGCGGCAACGGCGCTCGCAGACGGGCGGCGTCGGCCTCGGCGCGTATCTCGGCCTTGACGCGCTCGAGGTATTCGTCGGTCGGATCGGAGCTCACCGTCGTCCAGTTCCTGGTCATTTCCGCCCGCGGATCGGCGCTGGCCAAACCAGGCGTTGCCTGCGGATGCGTGAACCTCTGATTATGGCGGCAACCGCAGCTGCGCGTCTAAACGGGCCGCGGCGCACATGCCGGTGCGGAGCGTTGCTCGACCCCGCGGACCGGATCACCTTGCCGCATCTCGAAAGGCATCGCCGACACGGCCGATCGGCAACGTGCCGTGCGCTCGGGCGAGCCGTATGTCGATGCGCTGATAGTCGGGCCGGTGTCTGCCGTCGAATTTCGCCGCGGAGCGGTTCCAACGCGCGCGACCCGAAGCGCGTGCAGTTTCGAACGAGGATGGGCGTGCGGACGCCGTACCTGTCGCCGGCATCGCGCCGAGCAGAGTGGTCTCGAGGAACTCGGCTCCGTTTTCGTCGTCGTCGGCATAGAAGCCGATGAATGCGTGGCGCGGCACGAGCACGATGAAGCTGCGGATGCCCAGGCGCTCCAGCACGGATGCGATCAGCACGCTGCTGTCGATGCAGTTTGCGCGCCCCTCGTTCCAGCTGTCGGCCAGGAGTCGCACGCGCTGGCTGAAGATCGAAGGGCCGCGAGCGACGGCCGGGTCGTCGCCCGCGTAGCGCATGCCGTGCCGTTCGAGCGCATTCCACACGGCGCGAACGCGTTCCATGCGAGCGTCCAGCGACTCAGCGGGAGACGCAACATCCGGCGCGAACGTCCGCGCAAGAGCAAGTACTTCGTCCACGACGGGATCCGAAGGGTCGACGTACGCCGCGAACACGGCGCCGAGGTCGACTCGTTCGCGGCCTTCGCGCACGTAGTAGAGCGCTTCGTCCAGCGGATGCAGGCGGACGACGATATCGCGCTCATCGGCCGGCAGGCCGTCGCTTTCGATGCGCACGTGCAGATGCTGCGTGCGAGGTGCCGCGAGCGCTCCGATCTGCGCGCGATCCCACGCGAGCCTGGGGCGCAGCTCTACCGGTGCGCCGGTGCCTATCGTCGTGTCGATCGTCGCCGGTGCGAGCAGCCCGTCGGTCTCGACGCGCAGGCGGACGCGACGCTTCGCGTCGCTCTTTATGCGAATCGCGACAAGACCGTCGCCTTCGCCCACCGCGTCGCCGGCCGGGCGTGGCGCCTGGGAAAGATCGAGCACCGGAAAGAGCTCGCCGTTGGGCGTGATATCGATTTGCCATTGCAGCGGCGCGGCGTGGATCGCCCGCCCAAGGAACAGCGATGCGGCGATCAGGGCAGGAAACCCGTAACGCCGCCCCGCACGGCGAAAACAGGTTGCCAGCGTATGCATCGCCCGACTATCGTTGCCGCCACCCCGACTTGTCCAGATGCGCTGCAACCCAGCATCGCCGCTGCATCGGTCGCATCTTGCTCCGGCGTTGCCGGAACCGACTCGGAGACACGCCATGCGCCCGTCCGTCCTCACCGTCGTGATCGCGTTGACCCTGGCCGCATGCGGCCCCGCGGAGCCGCCCGCTCAGCCCGAAAAACCGGCGGCCGCCGCTGCGCCGACGCCGACGGCCGGCGCGCCGGTGCCAGCCAAGGAAGTCCCCGAAGGCGAATGCGGCGACCAGAGCAAGGTCCCCGCCGACCAGCGCATCGTCAATACAGCCCGATGGAAGACTGCGAGCGAGCAGGACAACTTCGGCTTCGACATATTCCGCGGCGAAAGCGAAAAAGGCGACTTCAAGAAGCTGACCGAGAAGCCCATTCTCGGCGCCGGCACCTCGGACGAAACGCATAGTTACGAGTTCCGCGACGACACCATCGATCCTTGCAAGGACTACTGGTACTACGTCGAAGAGGTCTCGAACAAGGGTGTGCACGAGAAGATCTCGCCGGTGTTCCGCGCGCCGGCGAAGCGTCGCGCAGCGAAAAGCGCCGGCGCGAACTAACGCATCGCGATGAGCGCCCGCCCGCGCCGTCGCCGGCTCGCGTGGGCGACGGCGTTCGTTGTCCTGTTCGCGCTGGTCCAGGCATCGTTGTGGGCCGCGTATTACGCGCACGGCGCGAAGCCTCTGATCGGAGACGAGCAGAGCTATCAGGATTTCGCGCTCGCCATCCTCGCGGGCGGACCGTGGATGCCGAGCACGATCTGGCCACCGTTGCAGCCGCTGCTGCTGGCGGCGATCTACGCGATTGCCGGCGCGAACATCGTCGTTGTTCAGATCGTGCAGACCCTGCTGCTGATCGCGTGCGCCGTGCTGTTGCGTGCCTTGTGGCGTCGCTTCGGCGGCAGCGTCGCCGCGGCAAACACGGCCGCCGCACTGTTCCTCCTGAATCCTGCAACCGCCGCGTATGCCCAGTGGCTGTGGCCGGAGGTCACGCACCTCGCGCTCGTTCTCGCCGCATTCTGTCTGCTCGTCGGGGGCGTGACGCGCGCGCGCGCGGCGCTCGCCGGAGTCTCGGTTGGCCTCGCGTTGCTCGCGAAGAGCCTGCTCGCCGCGTTCTGGCCGGTGTTCCTGCTCGCGTTCGTGCGCGAACGTCCACTGCGACTGCTCGCGCAACCGGCGGCGCTGTTTCTGCTTGGGCTCGCGCTCGTCACCACGCCAGCCCTCTGGCATGGCTATCGCGAGTACGGCACGCCCATGATTGCCGACAGCTCGGTCTACAACATCTGGGTCGGCCTGACCGACCGCTGGCGCAGCGACTACGTCTCCGACATGGGCGGCGAGACGTTGCCGGCGTTTCTCGCCAGCGCGGATACGCCGCAGCAACGCAACGCGATCTATCGGGACAAGGTGCATCGGCTGATCGAGGAGCGCGGCGCCACGCGCATCATTGCCGATCAGCTCGGCCGACAATATTTCCGCCTGTTCAGCGCGAAGACGCCACTGGTCTCGCAATTGCCGGGGCCCGTTTGCGCGGGACATCTCTCGGTCTACAAGACGCCGGACTGGCTGACGCGGTTGCTGACGCTCGGCAACGATGCGTTTCATATTGTGATCCTTGCCGCCGCCGCATTCGGCATTGCGTGCTGGCGGCGCTATGCCGACCGCAGGCTATGGCTCATCGCGCTGTATGTCGGCTACCAGCTCGCAGTCCTGCTGCTGGTTCACGTCAAGGCACGGTTCCTGCTGCCGATCATGCCGTTTCTTTGCGGTTTCGCCGGCACGTTCCTGGTGTCTTTGCGCGTGCGCGCATTGCAGCGTCTCGCGCCGGCAACAACGAATTTCCTCGACGAGTCGCTGTCGTTCACGCCGTTGCGCATGGCGATCGGCACGGCGCTGGCGACGGTGTTGCTCTTTTTCGCGTTCGCCGGTCCCGCACTCGACGGCCTCTGCAGAGGCTGATTCGGACCGATTCCGGTATCCTCGCGCCGCCTCGCATGTGCGGGGCGCTGGCATCTGAAACCTCGCATGCGTCAACACCTGATCGAGCTCGTCCTGTTCAGCACCTACGCGGAACTTCGCGCCGAGGCCGCGCGCAGCTATCTCGGTCTCGTCTGGTGGGTGCTCGAGCCGGCCATGATGATGGGTGCGTTTTATCTCGTGTTCGACGTCATCTTGAAGAGCGGGGGCCCTGACTACCTGCCGTTCCTCTTGATCGGTCTCACGCTCTGGCAATGGATGAAGTCATGCATCACGCACGGCGGCTATGCGATCTGGAGCAATCTTGGGATGGTGCGTCAGGTGCGTCTGCCGCCGCTGGTGTTTCCACTGATCGCGATGTTGTCCGACACGGTCAAGTTCCTGTTCGTGTTCGCCCTGCTGCTCGTCATCCTGTGGTGCGCCGGCTATCCGCCGAACCACGCCTACTTCGCGCTGCCGTTGCTGTTCGCGGCCGTGTTTCTGTTTGCAGCCGGCGCGGGCTTCGTCGTCGCCGCGCTGGTGCCGCTGGTGCCGGACATGCGCTTCGTGATCGAGCAGGTGCTGACGGTCGTCATGTTCCTGTCCGGCGTCGTGTTCGCGCTCGACAAAGTGCCGCCGCCGCTGCAGCAGGTCATGGCATTGAATCCGATTGCGGTGCTGATGGACGCGGCGCGCGGGATCCTGATGCGCGGCATGTGGCCGAACTGGATCGGTCTCAGCAAGGTTGCCGCGATTTCGCTGCTGGCCTGCTGGATCGGCGCCACCGTCGTCGCGCAGCTCGCGCCGCGCTATCCGAAGCTCGCCAGCTGACATGGGCGAAGTCCTGATCGAGCTCGAGCACGTCGGCGTCGCCTTCAACGCGCAGCGCCGGTTATCCGGCGGCCGCTTCTGGGCGCTCGAAGACGTCAGCCTGCAATTGCGTCGCGGCGAGCGCCTGGGCGTGATCGGTCGCAACGGCGCCGGCAAAAGCACGCTGTTGCGCACGATCGCCGGCATTCTCACGCCGGATCGCGGCAGCATTCGCCGCGCGCCGGTGTCATGCCAGCTCTTGTCACTCGCGCTCGGTTTCGTCCCGCATCTGTCCGGCCGCGACAACGCGGTGCTGTCGGGGCTCATGCTCGGTCTGCGCCGGCGGGACATCGTCACGCGCCTCACCTCGATCCGCGAATTCTCCGAGCTTGGCGATTTCTTCGAACAACCGATCGCGTCGTACTCTGCGGGCATGATGATGCGTCTCGCGTTCTCGGTCGCGATCCAGGTCGAACCCGACGTGCTGCTCATCGACGAGGTTCTCGCGGTCGGCGATGCAGAGTTCCAGCAGAAGTCCGGCGCGGCGATGCGTTCGCGCATGCGCGAAGGTCACACGGTCGTACTCGTGAGCCACAACGAAGACCATATCGCCGCCTTGTGCGATCGCGTGATCTGGATCGAGCACGGCCGCAGCGTGCTCGAAGCGGATCGCGAAACCGTATTCGCGGCGTATCACCGCGACATGCATGCGCCAGTCAGCGTGGCATGAGCCAACCATCCGGCATCGGCATCGACCGTCGGCGTCTCGCCATGCTGGCGAGGTCATTCCGCGCGTCTCCACGCGAAATGCTGGCGCTTGCGGCGCGCCTTGCGACGGCGAAGCGTGAAACGCCGCTCGACCGCGCCCACATCGATGAGGAACTCGCACGCGTGCGAGCGGCCGGCGCCGGCGCATCCGCGGCGACCGAGTTGCTCCTGCTCGGCTATGCAGGCTACGCGGCCGACGATCTCGATCGCGCGCTCGAAATGGTCTGGGCGGTCAGCGACACCGGGGAGGCCTGACCATGCGCGGCACCGCTTTGATTGTGCTCGCGTGGAACCAGTGGCCGCTGACCAAACGCTGCCTCGATTCGCTGCTGGCGACGGATCTGCACATTGCCGAGGTGATCGTCGTCGACAACGGCAGCCGCGACGAGACGCCGGTTGCGATCGCCGACTATGTCGATCGCGTGCGATACATCCGGCTCGCCGAGAACCTCGGCTTCGTGCGCGGCATGAATGCGGGCATCGCGGCGGCGAACGCCGACGATGACGTCGTCCTTCTCAACAACGATCTCAAGTTCACCCAGTTCGACTGGCTCAATCGGCTGCGCGATGCAGCGTACGCGGAACCGGAATACGGCATCGTCGGCTGCCGGCTGCTCGGTCCGGACAGCGATCCGCGCGTGTACCACACCGGCGGCTTCATCGAAGCCGACGAGTTGTCCGGCCATCAGACCGAAAGCGGCGTCATCGAGCGCGACATCGCCCAGTTCACGGACCTCCGCCGCGTGCAAGGCATCGCTTTCGCGCTGGCCTATATCCGCCGCGACTGCCTCGATCGCATCGGCGCACTCGATACCGCGTTCCATAGCTATTTCGAGGACACCGACTATTGCCTGCGCGCAGCGGACGCGGGCATCGCGACCGTCGTCGCAGGCGCGGTCACCCTGCAGCATGATCAGCACGGCTCGACGCAAGACGACGGCGGCTTCCGCAAGCGGCTTTGGGAGGCGAGCCGAGCAACCTTCGCCGCGCGCTGGCACGAACGCCTTCGCGAAAACTACCGCGGCACCGTGCTCTGGCAAGGCGTCACGCGATTCCCGCACGCCTATGCGCAACTCGCGCGCACGCTGCTGCGTCGGCTCGACGCGCGAGGCTTGCGCATGACGTATGCGCCGGTAACCAGCGAGCTCGCGAATCCCGAGGATCACCGCCTCGACCTTGCCGGCCGGCGTCGCTGGCCGCGCGTTCCCGATGCGACGTTGATCTGCGCGCCGGCGCATCATTTCGACAGGTCGCAAGGACGTTATCGAATCGGTTTCGGCTTCGGCGAATGGGAGCGCGTGCCAGAGCGCTGGGCCGATGCGGCGAATGCACTCGATCTGCTTTTGGTTCCCGACGCATTCCAGGCTGAAGCATTCCGCGCGGCCGGCGTGCGTACGCCAATCGAAACGTTGGCGCTCGGCGCCGATCGCGACTATTGCAATCCGCGTGTGCCCGCGCCGCGCAATCCTCAGGCGCATTTCGTCTTCGTTGCGGTCGCCGAAGAGCTCGAGCGCGATGCGCCCGATGTCGTGGTCTCGACATTCCGCCGAACGTTCGATGCCGACGAGCCCGTCGAGCTCCTGATGTATGTGCGGCCCGGCAACGACGGCGCGCAGATCACGCGCGCGGTCGCCGCTTCGCGCGAGCGCGGCGGCGCGCGCGTCCGCCTGATCACGCAGTGGGCGTTTCCGGATTATCAACGCGCGCAACTGCTCGCTGCCGGCGATGCCTATGTCAGCGCGCGTCGCGGTGGCGGCTGGGATCCGCTCGCGGCCGAAGCGATTGCGTGCGCGAAACCGCTGATCGCGAGCGCGTTCGGCAGTCAGCGTGACATCGTTCGCGAGCACGGTTTTCCGGTCTTGCATCAGCGGCTCATCGACGATCCGGCGCAGCCGGGATGCCGCTGGGTGCAGCCCGATGCGGAATCGCTGGCCGCATGCATGCGCGAGGTCTTCGACCGACGCAACGCGCTTCACGCATCCGCATCTGCGCTTGCCGCGACATTCGCCAAGCGTCATGACCTCGATGCGACCGCGGATCAGCTCGTCGAGTATGTCGCCGGCGGCCATACGCTCGCGCCGCCGCGCGTACGGGCGCGACCACACCGTCCCGCCACGCTGTTGCGCCCTGCGAGCGGACAGATCGTCGTGCTCGGCATGCACCGCTCGGGCACATCGAGCGTCGCCGGGCTTCTCGCGCGCATGGGCGCGTGGGCCGGCAGCGAGCGCGAACTCCTGATCGGCCCCGACAACCCGAAAGGACACTACGAGCACGCCGCGCTGCACGACGCCTGCCTGGCACGACTTGCTGCGGCCGGTGGCGACTGGGCGCATCCACCCGACGATGCGCCCGCCGCGGCGATCGACGCGTTTCGCCGCGCGTTCGGCGCGATCGTCGACTCGTTCGATGCGCGCCGGCCGTGGTTGATCAAGGAGCCGCGCCTTTGCTTGCTCGTGCGGGAGATGCTGCCGCTGCTGACGCGGCCGGTTTTCGTGCACGTCGTGCGCGATCCATTCGAAATCGCCGATTCGCTTGCCGCGCGCGATGGCCTCGACCGCGGCCATGCGTTATCGCTATGGGAGCGCTATACGCGCGCCGCATTCGCCGGTACGCACGGATGGCCGCGCGTACTCGTCGATTACGCGCAACTCGTCGCGGATCCCTTGCGCGTCGCGAGCCGCTTGCTCACCGAACTGGCCAGGTTGGGCGTAAAGGGCCTCGGCATGCCTGACGCGCAGACGATCCGCGCCTGGATCGAGCCCGGCCTGCGCCGTCAGCGTGCCGGTGCCGAGTCAGCCGGGACATTGACTGCCTCGCAGCGCGCGCTGCACGCCGCGATCGGCGACCGCAGCATCCTCGATGTCGTTCCCAATGCGGATTTTGCTGCGTTCGAAGCTGCAAGCCTGCGCGCACGCGGTTAAGCTCGGACCATGCTTTCTTTCCTGCGCGCCCGTGCTTCGCCGTCGCACCTTCGTGCGTCCAAGCGCGGATATGCGTGGGATGGAAGCGTGCTCAGCCTTCGCCTCGAAGCGAAGATGTCGGGCGAGGAGATCGCACTCGACCTCGATGGCGCGTATTTTTCGAGTGCGACGACCAACGCGCAGGGCGCAGTTGCATTCGCGTTTCCCTTTCCGCCGCGCTCGTGCGTTCAAGCGTTGCCGCGGCGTGGTCGCGGCGGCGCCCCGCTCGCAGCAGCTCCGTTCGAATTGAGGTTCGCAGAAACGCCAACACGCCGCGCGCGCACGGTTCCGCTCGGCGTCGAATGCGCAGCGCCCGACGTCGCGATCGTCGTGCCGATCTATGGCGCGCCGGACGCGGTCGAGCGCTGTCTCGATTCAGTCATCGAGCACACGACCGGGCGTGCGCGCCTGATCCTGATCGACGATGCGAGTCCAGACGATGCGATTGCGCCGCTGCTTGCGCGCTACGCCACGCGAACGAACGTGACGTTGCTGCGCAACGCAACGAATCGCGGCTTCACGGCGACCGCAAACCGCGGAATGGCCGAGGCCGGCCGCGCAGACGTCGTGCTGCTCAATGCCGATGCCGAGGTCGGCCCGAACTGGCTTGTCGGATTGCGTCGCGCCGCGTATTGCGCCGACGACGTCGCGACTGCAACGGCAGTGTCGGACAATGCGGGCGCGTTCTCGGTGCCGGAGCTCGAGCAGGAGAACGCGCTGCCCGTAGGGTGGTCCGTTGCCGATACCGCGCGAGCGCTTTGGCAAACGGCCGGGCTCGAGTATCCAGAACTTCCGAGCGGAAATGCGTTCTGCATGTACGTCCGCCGCTCGGTCATCGATGCGGTCGGCGCGTTCGACGAGACCGCCTTTCCGCAGGGCTACGGCGAAGAGAACGACTTCTGTCAGCGCGCATCGGCGCGCGGCCTCAAACACCTGATCGCCGGCAATGTGTTCGTGCATCACGAACGCAGCCGGAGTTTCGGACACGAGCGCCGCGCCACGCTCGGCGTCGCGGGCATGGCCGTGCTGCGCGAACGCTGGCCGCGTTACGAAGCGGACGTCGGCGCGAGTCTCTATTCGTTCGCGCGCCGCGTGCTCGACTGGCGCGTGCGGCGCGCATTCGCGGACGCCGCGCCGGCACCGCGTCGACGAGTGCTACGGATCGGCGGCGACACAGCCAGACGGCAAGCAATATGAAATCGTACGCGCGCCGACGATCGAAGACGGCGCCGGATGGTGGGACTGGCTCCAGACTCATGCGATCGAATGTGTTTCCGTTGAATCGGCAGCGCCTCCCGACCTGATGCTCTTTGCGAAAGCACTCGGCATTCCGGTCGTGCAAGGCGCGCGAGGCGAAACGGCGCTCGATGATGCGCTCGCGGCATCGCGCAGTTTCCTGGAGGGCGCGCGATGAGCACACCGCTCCGACGCGTCCTCATCACCGGCGTCAGCGGCCAGGATGGCGCGTTGCTTGCGGCGCAACTGCTCGGCGCCGGTGTCGTCGTGGTCGGCACGCATCGGCCGGGCGCGCGCGAGTCCGGGCACGGGCTCTGGCGTCTTCATGAGCTCGCGATAGCGAATCATGCTGCGCTGGTATTGCGCGCGCTCGATCCGCTCGATGCGCCGGCGTGTCGAGCGCTCGTCGGTGAGATCGCGCCGGATGCGATTTTTCATCTGGCCGGGCAGTCCAGCGTCGCGACATCGTTCCGCGATCCGATCGGCAGCATCGAAGTGAACGGACTCGGCACGGTAAACATGCTCGAAGCGGCGCGTGCGCATGCGCCGGAGACGCATTTCGTGCTGGCATCGAGCGCGGAAATATTCGGCGCTCCGCAGCGCGCGCCGCAAAACGAATCGACGCCGCTTGCGGCGACATCGCCATATGGCCTTTCCAAATTGCTCGCGCACGGCGCGGTTTCGAGCTGGCGCGCGAGCTTTGGCCTGCGCGCGTCGAGTGCGATCTTGTTCAATCACGAATCCGAGTGGCGCGATCCGTCGTTCGTCACGCGCAAACTCAGCATCGGCGCGGCGCGCATTGCGCTCGGGCGCGAAGAATCGATCACACTGGGCAATCTCGATGCCCAACGCGATTTTGGCTACGCGGCGGATTACGTCGCCGCGATGGCGGCGATGGCGACGCGCGAGGAAGGCAGCGATTACGTGCTGGCCACTGGCTACGCGTCGAGCATCCGCGATTTTGCCTGCACGGCATTTGCGGCCGCCGGCATCACGCTCGACTGGTTTGGCGAAGGCTATGACGAAGCCGGCGTCGAGCGCGGCAGCGATCGCGTGTGCATCCGCATCGATCGCGACCTGTTCCGGCCGAGCGATGCGCCCTTGCTGGTCGGCGATGCATCGCGTGCGCGCCGCGATCTCGGTTTCGCGCCGTCGCTCGATGCGGCCGGGCTTGCACGGCGCATGGTTGAGGCCGATCTCGCGCGCGAACGCGCTGTCGCGACCGGCGTGCGCTAGATGCGGGTGATCTTCAACGTCGACGCGATCACCGCGCCGCTGACCGGCATCGGCCGCTACGCGCTCGAGCTCGCGCACGGCCTCGCGGCGCACGCGGCGATCGAGGAGCTGCGTCTATACTCGGCGTATCGCTGGGTCGATGATCCGGCGCGCGCCCTCAGCGCGAATCGCACGATCGCGGCTTTGCGCCGCAACGTTCCATTCAAGACGGAAGCGCTCGAGCTCTACACGAAACTGCGCGGCGCGCTGTTCCGCTTGCATACGCGCCGCCTGCATGGCTGGCTGCTGCATACGCCGAACTACGTGCTGATGCCGTTCGACGGGCCGGCGCTGACCACCGTGCACGATTTGTCGTGGTTGAGTTATCCGCAAGCGCATCCGATCGAGCGCGTGCGTTTTCTCGATCGCCATCTGCCGCGCTCGCTCGAGCGCGCGAACCTGGTGTTGACCGATTCCGAATTCATCGCCGCAGAAATCGCCTCGCGTTTCGCCGTGCCGCGGGCGAAGATCCGCGTCGTTCCACTCGGCGTCGACGCGAGCTATCGGCCCCGCGGGCACGACGAGATCGCGGCGACGCTCGCGCGGCACGGCTTGCGGGCGGGCGAATATCTTCTGGTCGTCGCGACGCTCGAGCCGCGCAAGAATCTTGCGCGGCTCGTGCGCGCATACGCCGCGCTGCCGGAGCCGTTGCAGTCGCGGCATCCACTGGTCATCGTCGGTGCGCGCGGCTGGCTGAACAGCGAGCTCGAGCGTGCCATTGCGCCGCTCGAAAGCGCCGGTAAAGCGCGACGACTGGGTTATGTCGACGAGCGCGAGCTGCCGTTGCTCTACGCGGGCGCGCGCGCGTTTGCGTTTCCGTCATTGTATGAAGGGTTCGGTTTGCCCGTGCTCGAAGCGATGGCGAGCGGTGTGCCGGTGTTGACCTCGAACGTGTCCTCGCTGCCGGAAATCGCCGGCGACGCGGCATTGTTAGTCGATCCGCGCGACGACGCCGCGCTGTCCGCGGGGCTCGAACGGCTGCTCGAAGATTCCTCGTGGCGCGCCCTGGCCATTGAACGCGGCGCCTCGCGCGCGCACGAATATCCGTGGTCGCGCTGCGTCGACTCGACCGTCGCTGCGTACCGCGCCGCGTCGCCAACATGAACCGGAACGTTGAACCGATTGCCTGCGCGGCGCTAGGCTCGGAATTACAGTCACGGAGATTGCGATGAAGGAACATCGAGGGCCTCGTTTCGCGCGCTGCGTTGTTGCGCTTGCACTCGGCGCGAGCGCGCTCGCGTCGGCTGCGCAAACGCCGCCGCCTACACCGCCGCCCACATCGCCACCCGTGCCCGTGATGTCAGCCGCCGCCGAGAGCATCTACGCATCCGCGCGTCCGGGTCTGTTGCAGATCCGAACACTGGTCGAGGCCGCAGGCAGGCAATCGTCGATCGGCTCGGGTTTCCTGGTCAGCGCGGACGGGCTCGCCGTCACCAACTATCACGTCGTCTCCCAATACGCGTTGGAGCCGAAAACCTATCGTCTCGAATTCGCGCGTCCGGATGGCACGCAAGGCGCGCTCACGCTACTCGCAATCGATGTCGCCAACGATCTCGCGATCGTTCGGCTCGAAGGCGCCGACTTGCCGCATCTCGATTTCGACAAGACCGCGCTCGCCAATACTTCGCCGCGCGGCGAGCGGCTTTACGCGATGGGCAATCCGCTCGATCTGGGCTTCACGATCGTCGAGGGCACCTACAACGGGCTCGTCGAGAAAAGCTACAACGCACGCATTCACTTCACCGGCGCGATCAATCCCGGCATGAGCGGCGGACCGGCGGTGACCGCGGCGGGGAATGTCGTCGGCATCAACGTCGCCAAGCGTCTCGACGGCGAGCTGGTCAGTTTCCTGGTGCCGGCCGGCAAAGCGGCCGCGTTGCTTGCGCATGCCCGCGCGAACGCGCCGCTCGATCTCGCGCACGCGCGCGACGAGATTGATCGCCAGCTGATGGCCTGGCAGGCGGATTTCTATCACGCGCTCGGCGAGCAGGGATTTCGTTCCGCGACGCTAGGTCCGTATCGGGCGCCCGAGAGCGCCGCGCCGTGGTTCAACTGCTGGGCGCGCACCAACGCGGATCAGACGCCGAAACCGCGCGCGCTGCTTGACTCGACCAGCTGCAGCTCGCAGAGCTCGCTGTTCATCGCCGAGGACATCGAAACCGGCCGCGCGGAAATTTCACACGCGTATGTGCGCAGCGTCGATCTCAATCCGTTCCAGTTCGCCGCGTTCGTGTCGCAGTACTACGGTGCCGCCGGCATGATCCGCTCGTGGTCGCGCAAGCGACTGACGCAGCCGGAATGCCACGAGGATTTCGTCGAGCACGGCGACAGCGCAACGCGGCCCATTCTGCGCACGGTGTGGTGCGCGCGCGCGTATCGCGATTTCGCCGGCATCTACGATGTCGCGATCACCACCGTCACTCAGGATCGGGAGAAGGAAGCGCTGGTCTCGCGCCTTTCGATGCAGGGCGTGAGTTACGACAACGCGCTCACGCTCGCGCAGCGCTTCGTGGGAGAAATCGCATGGGCGAAGTGAGCTCTCCAACGCCCGCGGAAAATGCGATCTGGGTCGAGGTCCTGTCGCGGCTGCACGACGTCACCGCGCGCTATCGTTGCGTGACGCTGCCGATCACGATCGGGCGTGCCTACGACAACGACATCGTCGTCGACGATCCGCACGTCGCTGCGCATCATTTGCGCATTCAGCGCGCGGACGATGGCACGCTGATCGCCGAGGATCTCGGCAGTCTCAACGGACTATATGTCGACCGCGAGCGTGAGCGCCGCGCCGAAGTCGCGCTCGATGCCGAACACGATCTGACCATCGGCGCGACGGTCCTGCGCGTGCGCTCGACCGCGCACGAAGTGCCGGCCGAGCTGCCGGTGCTGCGCGGCCTGCCGTATTGGCCGGCGGCGATCGCGTGCATCGTCGGCGTGTTCGCACTCGCCGCGCTTGATCTCTGGCTCAGCGAAACGGGCGAGCCGAAGGCGATCCGTTATTTCACGCCGCTTCTGATCCTCACGATCGTCGTGTTCGTATGGACGACCGGATGGAGCGTGGTGACGCGCGTTTTCACCGGACACGCGCGGTTCGGGCTGCATTTCCTCATTGTCGCGGCGGGTCTGCTGACGTATTCGGTCTACGATCAGGCGGCGGAAATCGGCGCATTCGCGTGGTCGTGGACGTCGCTCGCGACGACATCGTATGTGGTCGCCTGGCTGCTGCTCGGCGCGATCTGCTGTGCGCACCTGCTCGCCATCAATCGCGCGCGACAGCCGCTCAAGATTGCGATCGCGTGCATCCTCGCCGCGGCCGGCATCGCCATGCAGACGCTCAAGCAACGCGAATACCGTTCGACGTACGGTCAGCCGATCACGCTGAATCGACTCGAACCACCGGCGTTGCGCATGGTCGCGCCGCAACAGGACGCGGCGTTCTTCACCGACAGCACGGCGCTTCGCGCGAGTCTGGACAAGGCGCGAAGCGAAGAACCCGAAAGCGGTGACGCAACCAACGATAACGATCCGGACGACTGATCGTCCAGCCGAATCAGCGGTAGAGAATCAATCCGAGCGTCACGAGCCAGCCCGATACCGAGAGCAACAAAATGGGATCGCTGACCGCGAGCGCACTCGGATCGCTGCCGGCGCCATCGCGCAATGCAAGCTTGAGATAGCGGCCAAGCCCGAGCGCGACCCACGGCGTCGAGGACACCATCGGATGATCGCCGTGTCGTGCGAGCACGGCCGGCGATAGCGTGTACAGAACGTAGGCGGTGAACGTTGCCGCGGCAATTGCGATCAGAATGCGTTCCAGCGTCGTGCGGTCGTAGCGCAGACCGGCGCCTTCGGCGACGGCGTTGACGAAATCGCCGTGGCGTTTGCCGAGCGCGAGCATCAGCGCGAGCAGGAAACCCAACGCGAGGATCCACGGCGTCAGTGGCACGCCAGCGCCGATGCCGCCAGCGACGATGCGCAGCACGAAGCCGAGCGCAATCGCGAATGCGCCGAGATACGCGACGTGCTTCAGCGCGAGCGAGTACGCGGCCTGCAGCACGAGATAGGCAGCAAGTGTTGCCACCAGCGGGAGTCCGCCGGCCAGCGCGCCGAGCGCGAGACCGACAATCGAAAGTGTGGCCGCGAATACGAGCGCCGCTGGCGTTCTCACTGCGCCGCTCGCAAGCGGGCGCTGACGTTTGGTCGGATGGCGACGATCGCGTTCGATATCGACAAGATCGTTGCCGGCATAAACCGCCGACGACAGCAGGCAGAACGCGACCGTTGCGAGCAGCGCGCCGCGCACAGCAGAAAGATCGCCTGCGGCCTGCGCGAAGATCAGCGGCAGCAGTACGAAGCCGTTCTTGATCCACTGTTCCGGACGCGCCAGCTGAAGGAGGGCGCGCACGAGGTCAGTGCGCTCCGCTCGCGGCTTGTGTGGTCGTCGCGGCGTGTTGTTGTTCGCCTGCGTGACGCGCGAGCGCGTTGGCTTCGTCGAAATCGGACTGGGCGATCGTATCGGCGTGTCGCACCGGGGGTTTGTACGGCGGTCTCGTGAATTCCTTCCACCACGCGGCGAGTCTTCTCGGACCACGGCTTGGTCGGCTTTGGAGCAGTAAGTCAACGCCGCCCACCGCATCGCGTCCGCGTGGTGGGCGATGCGGCGTAGATACGAACGCCGGCCGCCCTTTCCTTCCGAGCGACGGCGGCACGCCAAGCCGGAAGCGCGGCTCGTTCAACACGTATGTCGACGATGACAGCTTGTCGCCTTTCGCATCGAGCCAGTCAGCGGTGACGGTGCCGTTGAAATGGGCTTGTCCGAGATCGACGTTCACGCCGGGACTCCAGCGATCCGTATCACGCACGATGCGCGCGCTGTCGCGCGGACGCTCGAGCACGACAGCGGGATCGCCAAGCAGGTTGTACATCTCGACGAGCGTGCGATCGTTCGATTGTTTCTTCGCCCGCACGATCGCTTCGCCGATGGTCGCGCCGGGTTGCAGCAACTCGTCGATGATCGCCTTGCTGTACGCCGACGACGGCGCATTGCGCCATGATGCTGCGAACACCGCGATGGCACCCTTGCCCGGTTCGCGCAGGAATTTCTCGCCGATGGAGTCCTCGGTCGGATTGTCGAACGGCGCCGAATAGCACGTCATCGACAGCACCATCGGCAGGCGATCCGAGTTGGTCAGCGTGTCGAGATCGGCGAGCGTGAAGAGGTCATGGTTCTTGCGCAGATCCGGCGGTCCGGTGCGCCAGATATAACGGCCGCCGTGACCGATGAAGTGCACGATCAGGCGTCCGTCGTCGATGCCCTGACGGATCGCGTTCTGGTGCGCGAGATTGTCGGATTCTTTCGGGCTCGCATACACCTTGTCGGCGACGAAGCCTTCCTTGCCGAGCGTCTTCGCGATCTCGGAGCTGGCTTGCTTGAACCCCTCGCTTTCATCGGTGATGAACATCACGTCGCGGCGCCAAGCGCCAAGCTGCGGTTTGGCAAGGTAATCGATCGTCTTGTCGACGATCGCCTTCACTTCGGCCGGCTCGACGACCGGGAAACGGCCCACGGCGACGACCGGATGCCAATCGTCGCCGTCGACCGCGCCGAACCAGTTGTCGCTCGCCGACTGGCCTTCCGGCGACGGGTATTGCCAGGTCGGAATCAGATCGCGATCGGCGAGTTTCTTCGGCGGATTCGCATACGTTGCTCCGGGCACGCCGCCGAAATGGTTCGGATACAGGAGTTCCTGATCGGTCCACTTCGCGTAGTTGAGATCGTTGTAGGTGTCGTGCCGGATGTCGAAGCTCGCGTCGCCGACCAGCAGCAGAAACCGTGGTTGCGGCGCCGGCCATTGATGCCACGCGCGATCGACGAGATTGCGAATCGCGCGCGGATGCTTGATGCCGTCGTTGAACTCATCGTAAACGTCGTTGATATCGAGGATCGCGACCTTGAGCCCGCGACGCTCGTGAAACTCGGCCAGCGGCTTGATCGCATCGATGAGTTTCGGATGGGCGACGATGAGGTAGTCGTACGGTTGCTTCGGATTGAGCCACCGATCCGCGGCCGCGGGTCGGAGGCCATCCGGTTTGGCGAATTCGCCGTCGAGGGCAGGGAAAAGCTCGACGCCGGCTGGAGCCGTAGCGAACGTATAGCGGCCGCCACCGAGCGCGCGGCCGACGCGGCGCTTGCCATCGGCGCCGTACAACACCGGCGCACCTTTTCCGTGCCAGGAAAGTTCCACTGCGCCGTCCGCCGAAGTCATGAACGGCAACGCGCCGGCATCGAGATCGCCGTTCAGCGGAAACTTCGCTTCGATCCAGTTGAACATCACGACATCGATCGCGTCGCTCTTCGATTCCCACGGCAGCCGACGCTTGACCACGTGCAACGCGAGCGTATTCGCATGAGCCTTGAGCGAGGCCGCCGGCAGTTTGATCTCGCGCCGAATTTCGTCGCGACCGTTCCAGCGCAACGTCGAGACGGATTTGCCGTTGATGATGACGCTGACGACATGATCATCCGGCACCGCGCCCTTGTAGGTCACCGGTGCAACCAGGCTGGAGAGTCCGCGAAAATTGAGCGTCAGCGCGACCTCGCCGCGCGCGGCGAGGTCCGGCAAATCGAACGGCGTGGAGAACGGCTCGGCGTCGACCTGCGTCAGCTTCGCCCATTGCCAGACGTCGGGTTCCTGCCCCGGCTGCTGCTGTCCCTGATCCAGACGGATCATCAGGTTTTCCTGCTCGAGGTGTACTCGACGCTCAAGCGGCACCGGCGCAGAGCCGCCGCTCTGCGCGTCATCGATCCGGGCGTGCTTTCCGGGCGTCGCGCCGAGCACGTACGCGTTTTCGATGCTGAACGGATCGAACCAGCTTTCCGGCCCATGCAGCTGGTGGCCGATCCATTCGACGCGCGCGCCGGGGCCGAGGCGGCCATCGCGGTCGGCGCTGATCCGGATCGGCACTTCCTTGCCGCGCTCAGTGAGGACGAGCTGGCTCGCCAGACAATCGCTGAGTCCAGGCTGTTGCGCGACGATTGATGCATAATCGACGGCGTAGACGCCCGTTTGCTGAAGTTCGATGTGCAAACGGCCTTCGCACGCGAACACGGGCAACGAAAGAGCTGCCAGTGCGAGACTGGCCAGACAAGCAAAGCGGCATGCGGACATCGGGGAGGCGTGGCGGCCTGCGAGCCGCGAAAAAGCGTCAGAGGCGGCGAAGGCTACCGGGGGTGGCCGGATGATCGCAATAGCGCGGAGGACGCCGGAGGATCGACGATCCCCGGCGTCCTCGGCGTCCTATGGATCGAATCCGCTGCGGAACACGACATCGCTGCAGGCCGAATCGACCATGATCAGGCCGAACAAGCCGCCGGCGACGCAGGCTCCGTTCGCGTTCGCGACGGCCTGAAAGAAGCCGCTCGTGCCGGTGAAATCGTTGGTCCAGGTCACGCCGTCGAGCGACGTCAACACATTGCCGAATCCGCCGACAGCGACGAACTGGCTGCCGGTCCAGGTGACTGCGGCGAGGCCGTCGGCATTCAGAGCGGTCGGCAGCGATTCGTATTCCCAGGTCAGCGCATCGGTGGAGGACAGGATCGTGCGCGGATCGCCCGCAAATGTTCCGCCGGCGCCGACCGCGACGTAGCGCCTGCCGTTCCACACGACACCCACCACGGCGGGTCCGGGCCCTGCGGCGAGCAGACGCCGCGACCAGGTGACGCCATCGGACGACGTGAACATCGGCGTCGGATCGTGGTCGCCGAAGATGTCGACCGCCGAGCCGCCGGCGACGAATTCGCCGTTGCCCCATGTGATGCTGTCGATCACATCGCCGATATGCGAATTCGTTTCCTGCGATGTCCACGTCACGCCGTCGGGCGAAGTCAGGATCACGCCCTGGCCCATGTGCCCGCCGACCTGCGCGGTGCCGATTCCGCCGACCGCGACGAATTGGTCGTCGCCCCGCGCGATCGCGCTGAGCGTGCCGGAGGTGCCGGAATCTTGCGGTGTCCATGTCACCGCATCGGGCGACGTGAAGATCGTGCCGTCGAAACTGACGACGACGAAGAGTCCGTTGCCCCACGCGATGCCGGCCGGAAAACCGGCAATCGCAGCGACCTGCACTTGCCAGTACATGCCATCGCTCGAGGTGAGCACCGAGCCGCTGTCGCCGGTGGCTGCGAAGAGACTGCCGTTCCAGGCGACGCCGGTGATTGATTCGTCGGTGATCGAAGACGAACGCGTCGTCCAGGCATTGCCGTCCGGTGAGGTCAGGAACGTGCCGCTTTCGCCGATCGCCGCGATGGTGCCGTTGTCGTCGGCTGCGATCGAGAAGAGGTTGTCGAACGTGTTGGTCGTCTGCGCGGTCCAGACGCTGCCATCGGGCGAAGTGAGCGCAAGTCCGGAATCGCCGACCGCGACGAATTGGCTGCCGGTCCAGACCAGCCCATCGATGTAACTGCCGTCCGGTTGGCGCGCGATGGTCCACGTGGTTCCATCCGGCGACGTGAGCGCAATGCCGCCTTCGCCAACGGCGGCGAACGACGAGCCGCTCCATTTCACGGCGGTCAGTCGGTTGGTCGTGCCGGAAGTCTGCGGTGTCCACGTCACCGCGTCGGGTGAGGTGAAGATCACGCCGTCGCGACCGACGACGGCAAACGTATCGGCGTTCCAGGCGACGCCACTGAAGTCGCTGCTCGACGCGACGGTCTGACGCGTCCACGTCACCGCGTCCGGCGACGTCAGAATGAGTCCATCGCCGAAATCGCCGCCGACCGCGACGAATTGCGATCCGTTCCAGGTCAAGCCCCAGATCACTTCTGTCGTACCAGAGTTCTGTGCAGTCCAGGTATCGGCGTCGGGAGACGTCAGGATCTCACCGTTCCATCCGACGACGACATATTGATGACCGTCCCAGGCAATATCTTCGGGCGTGTATCCGGAGCCCGAAGAGTGCAGCGTCCATGAAATCCCATCGGCGGATGTTTCGACCATTCCGGCATCGTCAACGCCGACGAACATCCCGCCGCCCCAGGTCAGGCCGGTCACGAAATTGCCGGTCGGCCGCGGATTGCTCCACTGCCAGTGCGAAGGCGCGGCCGCGGCCTGGCCGAGTGCCAGCAGCGCAGCGCCTGCGAGCGTCGCGCGAACATGTTGAGACCACTTCATTCTTCCATCTCCCACTTCAAGGTTTGCGAGCATTGTTTTTCCGCGACAGGGAACCGCGGCGCGTGGCGGCTTGGTTGAAGCGCGTGCATCGGCCGCACGTTTTCATGGTGCGCACCAACTTCTGCGCTCCTCATGCACACGAGGGGTTGTAGACGTACGCGAAGGGCATCCGGTCGCAGACGAATCCGGCGTTCGCGGAAACAATGAATTTCGAGGTCGGCTATGGTGCATCGCGCCAGCTCGATCGTAGCGCGCGGGACATTCCGCCTGGCGCGCGCGATCCACGGCTCGTCGCTATCGCTCGCCGTCACCGTAGAAGCGCGCGAGCATCGCAGCGACGCCCGGCGCCGCGCGTGCGAGACCGGCGCGATCGGAAAAATGCAGTTCGCTGACGACCGCGAAATATTCGTCCGCGCTTTCGGCGGCGTACGGATCGATGAATGTTTCGCGCCCGCGTTCGACCGCGCGCATGAGGCCGTCATACGACGATTGCAGCGTCGCGATCCATTCGCGACGCGGAATGTCGCGCGGCAATCGCGGCACGCCGTTCATCGCGCCGTCGAGCATGTCGAGCTTGTGCGCGATCTCGTGCGCGACGACGTTGAAGCCGTCGAACGGTTGCGCGAGATCCGTCGCGATGTCGGCCCACGACAGGATCACCGGGCCGCGTTCCCAGGCTTCGCCGATCAGGTCGTCCTCGCCTTCGGTCACGACACCGGTGATGTCGTCGTGATGTTCGCGTTTCACGCGGAACTCGCCGGGATAAACGATCACCTGGCGCCAACCCGCGAGCCATTCGAAGCCGAGATTGAGCACCGGCAGGCACGCGAGTGCGGCGATCACGCGTCGTTGATCGTCGGTCAACGCGTGGCCGGCGGCGGCGGTGAATTTCTTTTTCGCGAGGAATCGCCCGGTGAGCTCGCGCAGGCGCGTGCGTTCATCCGCGTCGAGCGCGTCGAACAGCCGCGAGCTGCCGATGAGCGCCGTCCATTCGCTGTCGGCAATGTGCGGGCGCGCGGAGAAAAAACCGCTGAGCCTTGCGGAAAGGGACATTCCGTGAAACGCGCGCGGGCTACTTGATGGTGCCGGGCACCAGCGACTGCCAGCGGTAGCTTGGACGGCGAACCGCCGCCGATGGCGAGATCGACACGCCGTGCGGCGAATCGGTGGTCGCGCTGGCGGGTTCGGGCGTTTTCGGCGGCAGCGTTTGTTCGTGCGTAGCATGCGCCGGCGCTGCGCTGGTCGTGACATCGTCCGCGCCGCGCAATGCGCGCGTATCGTGCGTCGCCGCGTCGCCACCTTCGGCCGCTTCGCTGCGCGCGTGCCCGCGGTCGGTAAAGTTGACGCTCACATCGACGCCCGCCTGCGCGCTGGTCTGCGCGAGCAGACGCGCGCCGCCGAGCGAGAATTCGCCAGCGTGTGCGCTGCCAAGCAGCATGGCAACGAGGATCGGGAGGAGCGGGCGAGGGTTCGTCATCAGGGTGGCTCCCGGGGTGTCCCGCGGGATTGGCAATGCTCGCACGAGTAGGGCGCCGACTCCAGTCGGCACCCATTCGGCAGCAGCATCCGTGCCAGTCGTCATGGGCGTGCGAAATCGCGCGCGAACGGCGTCATTCGGCGGTTTCGGCGCTCGCGTGGGTTTCGCTATTTTCTTCCCGAAAACAATGAATTGCCTGTCACCAGCACATTGAGTGAACAAGAAGCGACCAGGCCCGGCCGGACTCCGCAATGTGTCCAGCGGACACCCGCGGACAGCCGCGGACAGCGTCCAGCGAACATCCGCATCCGACGAACGGCCGTTCGCTCGCCGCCGCTCATGACGCGGCTCGCTACACTGCGGCGATGAATCGATCCGAATCCCGCGCGCTACGCGGAGCACGGACGCCGGAGCGGCGCCATCCGCGCATGGCGTCGGGTCTGCTCGCGTTGCTCGCCAATGGCGCGGAATTGTCCGGGAGTGCCGCTGCCGCCGAGCTCGGCGTCACGCGCGCGGCGGTGTGGAAACAGATCGAACAATTGCGTGCGCATGGCTTGCCGATCCGTGCCGAAGCTGGTCGTGGCTACCGGCTGGACGCTCCGATCGAGCTGCTCGATCACACGCGCATCGAATCGGCGATTCCGCCACATCTGCACGCGCGCGTCGGCGAGATCGAGATCTTCTGGCAGATCGACTCGACCAGCAGCGAGCTCGCGCGACGTGCCGCGACGTCGCCGTCGCCGCGCGCGTGTCTTGCCGAAATCCAGACGAGCGGCCGCGGCCGGCGCGGACGCGCGTGGCAGACGCCGCTCGCCGGAGGAGTTGCGCTGTCATTCTTGCGCGGCTTCGACTGTGGCATGGCGGCGTTGTCCGGCCTGAGCCTTGTCGCCGGCATCGCCGTGTTGCGCGCTTTTTCGGACGCGGGCGTTTCGGGCACTGCGCTCAAGTGGCCGAACGACGTCGTCGTGGACGGACGCAAGCTCGGTGGCATCCTCGTCGAACTCGGCGGCGACGCGCTAGGCCCATGTCATGCGATCGTCGGCATCGGTATCAATCTGCGCATGCCGCGCGGCGCGATGGCGTCGATCGATCAACCGTCGACGGATCTCGCGGCGCTCACGTCAGGCAACGTGCCGTCGCGCAACGCGCTCGCCGGACGCATTCTCGCGCGGCTCGCCGAAGCGCTCGACACATTCTCGACGGAGGGCTTCGCCGCGTTCGAGCGCGAATACGCGGCGAACGACGCGTTGCGTGGCCGCGAGATCCTGGTTTCAAACATCGGCGAGCCGTTCTCGGCGATCGCCGATGGCGTGACATCGCGCGGCGCGCTCAGAATTTTGCGCGACGGCATCGTGCGCGAGGTCGACAGCGGCGAAGTCAGCGTGCGTCGCGTCGAGTCTTCGCTCGCATCGAGTCACGACGGCGCGCACAGGCCGGCGAAGCGCGCATGAAAAGGGTCTCCGCTCGATTTGCAAAGCGGCCGCGCGGTTTGTGTCTGCGGAAATCCTTGGCGGGAAACACATGCATCTCCTGATCGATCTCGGCAACACCCGGCTCAAGTGGGCGCTGGCATCGTCCGGCGCGATATCGGCGCGCGGTGCGTTCGAGCATGCGGGCGCCGATATCACCGCCGCGCTCGAGCGCGAGTGGGACTCTTTGCCGCCCATGGAGCGGAGTTTTGTCGCGAGCGTCGCTTCGCTCGGGCTCGACGTCGATATCGAAACATTCGTGCGGCAGCGTTTCGGCGTCGAATGCGAATTCGTGCGCAGTCCGCCGGCGGCGCTGGGCATTCGCAACGCCTATCCGGAGCCGCAGCGACTCGGCACCGATCGCTTTCTTTCCCTCGCGGCGGTGCACGCGCGCCAGCAGCGCGCGCAAGTGCTTGTCGGCGTCGGCACCGCGATGACGATCGACGCGATCGATGCGGATGGCACGCATCTCGGCGGCTGGATCGTGCCGAGTCCCGCGCTCATGCGGGAATCGGTGCTGGTGCGCACGGCGAGAGTCGGCCGTGCCGACGGACAACGGGCCGACTTCGCCGACAACCCCGCCGACGCGCTCTATTCGGGTTCGTTGTATGCCGCGAGCGGCGCGGTGGAACGCTTCTGCGCAAACGCGGCTCGGCAATTCCAGACCTGGCCCGCGGTCGTTCTGACCGGCGGCGGTGCGGACGAGATCGCGCCGCTGCTGCCAGGCGCCGAGCGTCGCGACGATCTCGTTCTCGAAGGCCTCGCGTTGTGGGCATCCGCGGCGGAGTCGTCGGACACGGCGCGCGGCGCCCAGTAGAATCCGCCCGCTCGCATCGTCGATCCGATTCCCTGCATGTTCGTCCGCGTGTTGTTTCTTCTGCTGTTGGCCGCGAATCTCGGCGCCGCGAGTTGGCTCGTGTTCGCGCCGTCGACGCAGGCAAACCAGGCTCCGGTCAGCGATCCCGGTGTGCCGAAACTCGTGTTGCTCTCCGAACGCGATCACGGCGACGACGCGACCGCGGAGCTTGCCGCCGCACCCGAATCGCGCGCGGATCTTCGCAACGACGAATGTCATTCGATCGGCACGTTTCCGACGCAGGCCGACGTGCGCGCGGCGATCAACGTGCTGACGCCGCTCACGCGTCGCATTCAGTTCCGCGAAGCGCATGCCACGCAGGCACGCGGTTATTGGGTGTACCTGCCGGCGCTGCAGACGCGCGAGCAGGCGCTCGCTGCTGCGCGACAGCTTTCTTCCAAAGGCGTGCGCGATTACTACGTCGTCACCGCCGGCGATCAGCAGAACACGATTTCACTTGGCCTGTTCCGCGACCAGGCCAACGCCGAGCGGCGTCGTGCCGAAATCGCAGCGCTCGGATTCACGCCGCAATCGATCGCGCGCACCGAGGAGCTGCCCGTCTACTGGCTCGACTACGCGACCGATCGCACGCATCCGCTCGACTGGCGCAGCAAGCTCGGTGCCGGCGCCGCAGCGCTGCGCGAGCAGGCAATCGAGTGTTTCTAGCGTTCGACGCCATTGGACGCCCATATGAAACGAAGCCCGATTGCTACAATGCGCAAACGTGCCGGCATAGCTCAGTTGGTAGAGCAACCGCCTTGTAAGCGGTAGGTCGTCTGTTCGAGTCAGACTGTCGGCACCACATGGTCATCTTGGACAGTCTCAAGAAGAAGAATAAACGCCGATAAATCAGCCATTTATTTCATAAGTTGGTCTGACTACATCCTCAAACGTCCGGTTGCATCTTGGGGCACTAGGGGCACGATCGGGGCATCTACCCAATTAGACTTGCCCGAATCACCAGAGATGCCCCTATGCCTCTTACCGCCCTCCGCGCGCACAACGCCGCGCCCGCGCCCGACGTGTGATCGCCACGTTGCATGCTGAAATCTACGTGAGAGGATTGTCGCCTCACCAACGAGCCAATGCTGGCCTATCAGCTTGTGCCGACGGCGGGTGGATCGCCGAAGAACGATTCGCCGCAGCTCGTCGATCCGATCGAGTCACTCTGGCGGATAGAAGCATGAACACGCAGGCTTGGATCTGGTTCTCGATCGCGGGATGGGGTTTCCCATTTACGCTGTACGTTTGCGCGCAGATTGCTAGCCTCTTGGTCCTCCGTCGTCGATTCTTGAAACTTGCCCTCATTCCGATCCCCATCATGGCTGCCGTGCTCGTCGTGACATACTCCGGCTATGTGTTGAAGAGCAATCTCTGGCCGATCTGGCTGATCCTGATTAGCCCGGTCGCGCTGCTCTATGTGGTTGCGCTTTGGATTCTCGCCACGGTTACTCGAAAGGCTGCGAAGTAGATCGCATGCATCATCCCGATCAAGCCGGAGAACGTTGACGCCTGGCTCGACCCGAAGGGGAGCGATCTTGCCGTCTCGGCGAAGTCCACTTCAACGTCACGCAAACCGTGCGATCCTTACGAGCATAATGGCGCCGGATGCGCCGCGTCGGGGGACGAAGCGGCCGCGCCGCCATTCAGGGAATCGAGGGGTTTTCCATGCGTGTCATCATCGGCGTGTTGCTCGCGGCGACACTCGGCTACTTCGTTGCGCCCGCGACAGCGGCCCCTTCGATTCATACGCCTGCGGCGTACGCGGCGTATGCACGGCTTCATGCGATCGCGCGCGAAATCGAGCGCGCGTCCATCACGCGGCGTGCGCCCGACGCGTCGATCGACACGCGTATCGCGGCGCTGCATCGCGAGGTCGATGCGCTCGCCGCGGCTCGCTCGGCACCGCTCGCGGCAAGCGATCTGGATGCCGTTGGCGTGCTCCTACACAACATTGAGCGCCAGCGAACGACCGCGGCCTCGAGGGCGCTGCTGCCCGCGCATCGCGACGTCGCGCAGCGAAGCCGCTTCGCCGTACTCGATGCCGCTCACGGGGGCACCTGCGGGTCGGCGTACACACTCGCGGCAAATGGCGAGATCGACGGCGTGCTGCCGGCCGGTGCAGTGCTCTGGCTGCGCATCGATGCGCAACGGGCCGGGCGCATCGCGCTGACCACGGCCGCCTCGCCGCTCGCGACAGCCATCGACGTGTTCGATGAGTGCCCGCGCGACTCTGCCGTCGCGCCGCGCGCCTCGGCGCGAGGACCCGGCGCGCAGGCAAGCGCGACCGCCGCGCGCGCGCTGACCGTGCGCATCCGAAATCTCGGCGCGGCCGGCGACATCGCCGCCATCGCCGGCACCGACAGCGCGATCGAAGGCACGATCACCGACGCTTCGACCGGCGCGCCGCTCTGGACCGCCGGGGTGTTCGCATTTGACGCACAGGGATTCATCACGTTTGGCACCACCGACTCCGACGGCCACTACTCGATCGCCGTGGCGGCCGGCAGCTACGCCGTGCTCGCATCGATGGAGCATTACGTCAGCGAAGCGTTGCCGTAGAACAATTCGATGTGGCTTCGCTCGGGATCGTCGGGCGGGTCGTCGATACGCTGACCGGCCAGGGCGTCGCCGGCGTCGGCCTCGATCTATGGTTCGCCGCGGACGGCACGCACTGCATCGCGACCGCGAGCGATATCGACGGTTACTACCTGCTCGACGGCTCGTATACGCCTTGCTGGTTCGGCGGCGCGGTCAACGTATCGACCGACGCCGGCGCGCCGTTCATTGACCAGCTCTTCGACGGCGTCCCGTGTCCAAACGGTCCCGCGTTCCTCGGCCTCTGTCCGCTCGCCGGCGCGACTCCGATCGCTCTGCCGGCGGCTACGCCGGCGCCGAACGTCGCGAGCTTCATGCTGGATCGCCGCGATGGCATCTTCGCGAATGGCTTCGACTGATGATGCCGACTTCGCTGAACTGTCCCATCGGAGCACTTCGCCAATACTACGATTGGACAGAGGAGGGGACGCGCGGACGAATGACTACCGTGCTATGAGCACCGCCTACCGGCGGCCAAAAAGAGAGGCGTGCGCCGCATGCAGGATTCCGGAGCCTCGGGCCGCTAATTGATTTCCGCGGGTTTCTCAGTGGGCCTTTGAAGACTGTGCCCCGAGATCTGCCCCACCCCGCACGTCGCACATGTCCAAAGATCTCTCTGCGAAGTAGTCGTTGCACGTTTGCGATCATGCGCGCGGCTGCGTTTTGCTCTGGAGTCAGTGAAGTCGGCCCGATGAATGTCTCACGCCGGTGAGTCGTCATCAAAACGATTTCCGGATATTGACGCCGCTTTCATTGTGATGTTTTGTAGTGTACGCGGCGCGGACGGTTGCGCTCCCACACATTGTGGGAGTACATACAGAAGCCGCGGTGCGCTTGGATGCACGCGTCAATCACCCCCGCCGAGGTGACGGACCACCAACGCGGGGGTGGCAAGGGGGTGACGCATGTTGCGAGACATCGTGAAGCACTCGTGCGGTCGCACGGATCTCATGCCGTCGGCGCAGCATCGAACGCGCGGTGCGGTTGCGGGGTTTCTCGCCTGGTTGCTGGCCGTAGCAGCGGTTTACGCGACCCCGGCCCACGCCGACCGCAATTTCAGTGTGCGCTACCACACCGACGATCACGGCGCCATCGCCATCGTTGGCAACATGCTCCTTTCGTGCGTGCAGGGTGCGCAGAACCCGCCGGCGACGTGCGTATCGACCGTTCCGGTCAGCGGCACCGGCGCGACCGGCGCCAATCTCAACGACAACAACTACAACATGGCCTACGTCAACGTCGTAGGCGGCAGCGGCATCTTCGATTCGAGCACGGCAAACTTTTCGCGGCCATCCGGTTCGAGCGTCCTGTTTGCCGGCCTCTACTGGTCCGGCGAAACCGTAGCCGGCACCAACGGCGCGGTGCCGCCGAACGCGGCGCTGAAGAATCAGGTGCGTTTCTCGACGCCCGCGTCCGGCGGATTCCAGACGATCACCGCGAGCCAGCTCGATACCACGGCCGGCATCGGCGGCAACAACAGCGGATTCAACGGTTTCGCCGACGTTACGACGCTGGTCCAGGCCGGCGGCAGTGGCACTTACGCCGTCGCCAACGTGCAAGCCGCGACCGGCCAGAACCGTTACGCCGGCTGGGCGCTCGTCGTCGTCTATCACGATGCCTCGCAGGCGTTGCGCGATCTGACCGTATTCGACGGCTATCTGCAGATCAGCACGACGACGGTCAGCAATACGATCAGCGGCTTTCGCACGCCCGCCAGCGGCGCGTTCTCGACGACCGTCGGCGCGGTCGCCTTCGACGGCGATCTCGGGTCCACCGGGGACGCCATGCGCCTCAATGGCGTGACGATCAGCGACGCGGCGAATCCCGCCAACAATTTCTATAACAGCACCGTCTCGAATTTCGGTGTCAATGTCAGCACGCGCAATCCGAACTTCGTCGACACGCTCGGCTTCGACGCCGACTTGATCAATACCAGTGGCATCCTGCCGAACGGCGCGACCAGCGCGACGGTCGATTTCGTCGCCAGCCCGAGCGACACCTACTTTCCCGACGTGCTGACGTTCTCGACGGACGTCTTCCAGCCCGACTTCACCTCGCCGGATGGCTTCACCAAGACGGTCGCGGACCTCAATGGCGGCACGACGCTGCCGGGCGATATCCTCGAATACGCCGTCACGATGACCAACACCGGCAACGACACCGCGATCGGCGTCGTGATGACGGATGCGATTCCGGCGAACACGACGTACGTGCCTGGCAGCCTCGCCATCCTCACGGGCGCCAACACGGGCGCCAAGACCGATGCGTCCGGCGACGACCAGGCCGAATTCACCGGCACGTCGGTCGTGTTCCGTCTCGGCACCGGCGCCAATGCCACGACCGGCGGCAGCGTGCCGGCCGGCGGTTCGACCAGCGTTCGTTTCCGCGTGCAAGTCAACGCGGGCACGCCGGCTGGCACCGTGATATCGAACCAGGCGTCGCTGAATTACATCGGCGCCACGTTGGGCACGCCATTTTCGGCGTTGAGCGATGGCGACCCGACGACGCCCGGTGCGCAGCCGACGACGGTGACGACCGCCGCGCCCGCCACGACGACACTGTCGATGACCAAGATCGGCACGCCCGACCCGGTCGTGCCGGGACAACCGCTGACGTATGTGTTGACCGTCACCAACAGCGGACCGAGCCCGGCCGCGAACACGGTGGTCGCGGATGTGACGCCGACCAACACGACCTTCGCCTCGGCGAGTGCGCCGGGCGGCTGGACGATCACCTCGCCGGCCGTCGGCGGCACCGGCACGGTACAGTTCACCAACCCAAGCCTCGCCGTCGGCACGAGCACGCTGACGCTCGTCGTCAACGTCAACAGCAGCGCGCCGGCACCGGGATCGATCAGCAACACGGCGACCATCACGAGTCCGACCGATCCCGACGGCACGCGCTCGGCATCGACCAGCAACAACACGACGCCCGCGCAGAATCTCACGATCACGAAGAATGGCCCGGGAGCGGTTGGGCAGAACGAGGACATCGCGTACACGATCGCCGTCACCAATCCTGGGCCGCTCAACGCGTCGACGGTCACGGTGACCGATCCGACCCCGGCGAACACCGCGTTCGGCGCCGCCAGCGCGCCGTCCGGTTGGACCATCGCGGCGCCCGCCGTCGGCGCCGCCGGCACGGTCACGTACAGCAACGCGAGTCTTGCGCCCGGCACATACACGCTGAGCCTGACGCTGCACGTGGCTGCCGGCGCGACGATCGGCGCTTCGCTGACCAACACGGCGACGCTGGCCTCGCCCACCGATTCCAATCCCGCCGACAACGTGGCGACGTCATCGGCGCTGATCCGCAACGCCGTGCCTACCGTCGCCAAGAGCTTCACCCCGGCCTCGGTCGTCATCGGCGCCGACAGTACCCTGACGCTCGTCGTCAGCAACAACGCCAGCGTCGCACTGAGCGGCGTCGCCTTGTCCGACCCGCTGCCTGGCACGCTGCTCGTCTCGCCGACACCCAACGCGACGAATACCTGCAACGGCACGCTGACGGCGACGGCGAATTCGGCGACGGTCTCGCTCGCAAACGGCACGCTTCCCGCAGGTCCGTCGACGTGCACGATCACCGTCAAAGTGCGTTCGGCAACAGCCGGCACGTTCGTCAACACGACCGGCAACGTTTCAGCGACGCAGACCGGAACCGGCGGAACCGGCACCGCGACGCTCGACGTCGCTACGCTGCAAGCGGCGCCCGCGACCAAGTTGTTCAGTCCGAATCCCGTGGGCGCCGGCGGCACGTCGGTGATGACGATCGCGTTCACGAATCCGAACGCATCCGCTGTCACGGGCGTTGCATTCACTGACAATTATCCCGCGGGTCTCAGCAACGTCGCGACGGGCGTCGTCGTCGTCGCCAACACCTGCGGCGGCACCCTGACCGCGGTCAACGGCGGCACCAGCACCGCGCTCACCGGCGGTTCGATTCCGGTCGCCGGCTGCAGCATCCAGATCAATGTGACCGCGGTGGTTGCCGGAACATACGTCAACACGACTGGCACGATCATCGAAGGCAACGCCGTCGACTTCGCCGGCGCCAGCGGCACGCTGACCACGACGACGCTCGCCGCACCGAGCGCAACGAAAACGTTCGCGCCCGCGACCGTGCCGCTCGGCGGCGCGGCGCAGATGACGATCACATTGACTAATCCGAATGCAATCGCGATCAACAACGCGGCATTCGCGGACACCTATCCAGCGGGTCTTCAGAACGCGGCGAGCGGCGCGCTGGTCAGCAACACGTGCGGCGGCGCGGTCAACGCGCCGGATGGCGGAACATCCGCATCATTTGCCGGCGGCGTGATACCGGCGAATGGAAGTTGCTCGATCGTAATCAACGTCGTAGGAACCGCCATCGGCTCGCTGCTCAACAGCACCGGCCCGATCACCAGCAATAACGCGGTGTCCGGTGCCGGCGCGAGCGGAACGCTCACGGTCAATCCGCTCACCGCTCCGAGTGCGAGCAAGAGCTTCGTGCCGGCCACCGTCGATGTCGGCGGCGCGTCGCAGATGACCATTGGGCTGACCAACCCGAACACGCAGCCGCTGACCGGCATCGCGTTTACCGACACGTATCCGTCCGGCATCGCGAACGCCGCAGCGGGCGTAGTCACGAGCAATTCGTGCGGCGGCACGGTCACGGCGAACGCGAACGGAAATTTGACAATGCTGGCGGGCGGCACGCTCGCCGCCAGCGCGAGCTGCGCGATCGTCATCAACGTCGTCGGCACCGCGCCCGGCGCACAGGTCAACGATACCGGACCGATCACGAGCGCGAACGGGCAGACCGGCACAAGTGCAAGCGGCACACTCAACGTCAATCCATCCGCGAACCTCGCCGTCGTCAAGACCGGACCCGCGTCGGTCGGCTTCGGCGGCGCGATCAGCTACACGATCGTCGTCTCGAACGCGGGCCCCAGCGCCGCCAACGGCGCGAGCTTCAGCGATGCGGTGCCCGGCGGTATCACGGCTATCAGCGGGAGCTGCGGCGCGCAGGCCGGAGGTGCGGTGTGCGGCGCAGTCAACGTCGCCGGGAGCAACGTGACGAGTACGATCACGACGTTGCCTTCAGGCGGCAGCGTCGCGATCACGATCAACGGCACTGCGCCGACGAGCGGCGCGAGCATCACGAACACGGCGAACATCGCAGCACCCGCAGGTACGACCGATCCGAACACCGGCAACAATTCGAGCAGCGTGACGACAACGCTTTTGCCGCCGCAGCTCACCGTTTCGAAGAGCGCAACGCCGAATGCGTTCATCGTCGGTCAGCCCGCGCGCTATGACATCACCGTGCAGAACACCGGCGCGGGCACGACGAACGCGCCTATCACCATTACCGACACGCTGGCGACAGGCATCTCGTTGGCGTCAGCGAGTGGAACCAACTGGTCGTGCGCCGGCACGACGACGCTGACCTGCACGTTCACGGGCACGCTCGCGCCCAGTGCGAGCACGACGCTGACGTTGAACGTCAACGTGCTGGTCACCGCGACGGGCGCCAACAACACGGCGACTGCGAACGGTGGCGGAGATCCGACCTGTCCCGCCGCGGGGCATTGCAGCGGCTCCGTCGTCGTTACGGTCGCGGCTTCGGCCGACATTATGGTCAACAAGACCGTGGGCAACAGCACGCCGAATGTCGGCGAGAACGTCACGTTCACGATCGTGGCCATCAACAACGGCCCGAGCAACGCGACGGGCGTCGAGATCACCGACGCATTGCCGTCGGGTCTCGCCTTCGTCTCGGCTGTGCCATCGCAAGGCACGTACGACAACGCGACGGGACTCTGGAACGTCGGCGCACTTGCCGACGCCGACAACGCGGCGCTCGATATCGTCGCAACGGTGCTGGTGCCGGGCACGCTGACCAACACGGCGACCCGCACCGGCGGCGATCAGTTCGATCCCGATCCGAGCAACAACGCGTCGTCCGCCAGCATCAACGCGCAGCCGACCGCGGATCTGCGGGTCGCCAAGACCGTCGACAACGCGACGCCGAACCTCGGCACGAACGTCGTCTACACGATCACGCTGACCAACGCGGGGCCCGATGACGCGACCGGGGTCAGCATCATCGATCAATTGCCGCCGGGACTGACCTTCGTTTCGGCCGCACCGTCGCAAGGGTCGTACGACGCGCCAAGCGGCGTGTGGACCGTCGGCTCGCTCGCCGACACAGCGGCCGCGACGCTCGCGATCACCGCAACAGTCACGTTGCCCGGCGACATCACGAACACCGCGTCGGTCGACACATCGAACGAATTCGATCCGAACACCGCCAATAACAGCGGCGGCGTGACTGTCAACGGACAATCGGCGGATATCCAGATCGTCAAGACTGTCGACAACGCGAATCCCGTCGCCGGCGACACGGTTACGTTCACGGTCACGGCGACCAACAACGGACCGAGCAACGCGACCGCCATCGAGATCACCGACGCATTGCCGACCGCGCTCGCGTTCGTATCGGCCAACCCTTCGCAGGGAAGCTATGACAGTGCCAGCGGCATTTGGACGCTCGGCTCTCTCGCGGCCGCGGGTGCCGGCGCGACTGCAACGCTGACGATCGTCGCAACCGTCGAAGACTACGGCGGGTTCACGAATACGGCGACCGTCACCGCGAGTGATCAGCCGGATCCGAATCCAGCGAACAACAGCTCGAGCGTGGTGGTCGCGCCGATCGCGAACGCCGATCTTGCGGTCGTGAAGTCGGGACCGGCGAGCGTCATTGCCGGCCAGCAGATCTTCTACACGCTGGACGTGACCAACAACGGACCCTCGGATGCGGCGAATGTCGTGCTCGACGATCCGGCACCATCCGGCCTCGTCTTCGCTTTCGCAAGCCCGCCTTGCGATGGCGGGTTTCCGTGTGATCTCGGTACTATGCCGGCGTCGACAAGCGTCGAAGTCGTAGTGATGTTCGCGGTGTCGAGCGGCGCCAGCGGCACGATCACGAACACCGCGACAGTCGGCAGCGCGACGCTCGATCCGAACACCGCGAACAACACGAGCGCGTTCGACACCGATGTCGTCGCGCAAGCCGATGTTCTCGTCGTCAAGAGCGGCCCTGCGTCGGTGACCGCCGGCGATGCGATTTCGTACAGCGTGGTCGTCACCAACAATGGACCGAGCGACGCCAACGGCACGACGGTCGACGATCCGGTTCCGGCAGCGATTGGCAATCTCGTTGCGACGTGCGGCGGCGAAACCGGCGGCGCGGTGTGCGGCGCGGTCACCGTCAACGGCAGCGATGTCGCGAGCACGATCACGACATTGCCCGCGTTGGGCAGCGTAACGTTCACGATCAGCGGCACCGCGCCGGTCGATGGCGCTTCGTTGAACAACACGGCGACCGGGATGGTGCCGGCAGGTGTCACCGATCCGGACATTACCAACAATTTCAGTACGGTGACGACGACCGTCAATGCGTCCGCTGATGTATCCATCGTCAAGACCGGCCCGTCCATCGCGACGCCGGGATCGACCATCGCGTACACGATCGCCGTGCACAACGCGGGGCCAAGCCTCGCGGATGGCGTGCAGGTGCTCGATCCGACGCCGCCGGGTTTGACCTTCGTTTCGTCGGCGGCATGCCCGAGCGGATTCCCGTGCACGCTCGGCGATACGTTGGCGGGGGCGACGAGGACGATCGACGTCGTCTATGCGATCGCCTCGAACTTCGCCGGCAGTTCCATAACGAATACGGCGTCTGTGATCGCCATCACCAGCGATCCCGACATGTCGAACAACAGCAGCACGGTGACGACACCGATCGCGAACGTCGCGGATCTTTCGGCGCTCAAGAGCGGACCCGACAACGTCGCCGCAGGCAGCGCGATCACCTACACGGTCGTCGTGGCGAATGCCGGACCGGGCGACGTCAGCGCGGCGCAATTCAGCGACCCGGTGCCGCTCGCGATCACGAACGTCAACGCGGTCTGCGGAGCGCCGACCGGCGGCGCGGTATGCGGCAACGTCGATATCGCCAACAACGTCATCGCCAGCATCGTCCCGGTATTGCCCGCCGGCGGATCCGTCACGTTCACGATCACCGGCACCGCGCCAAGCGATTCGCAGACGCTCAGCAACACCGCGACGATCGTCGCGCCCGCGGGCATCACCGATCCGAATCCGGGCAACAACAGCTCGACCGTGACGACAGCCGTCGGTGCGGTCGCGGATGTTTCGATCGTCAAGTCCGGACCTTCGAACGTCACGTCCGGCGGCGCGATCACGTACACGCTGCGCATCGCGAATGCGGGTCCGAGCAACGCGAACAATCTCGTTTACAGCGATGCGTTGCCAACCGGCATCACCAACATCACGGCGGGCTGCGGCGGCGAAAGCGGCGGCGCGATCTGCTCGCCGCCGGGCGTCGTCGGCAATACCGTCACCGGCTTGCTGGCCACGTTCCCGTCCAGCGGTGCGGTGACAATCACGATCAACGGCACCGCTCCGGTCGGTGCGACGACACTGACGAATACGGCATCGCTGTCGTTGCCCAACGGCATCACGGATCCGAACCCGGCCAACAACACGTCGACGGTCGAGACCACGGTCGGCTCGGCTGCCGATATCGCGCTGACCAAAGTCGCGGACAACTCGACGCCGAACGTCGGCGACACCGTGACGTTCACGATCACGGCGAGCAACAACGGACCCGACGACGCGACCGGCGTCGCAGTGACCGACGGCCTGCCGTTCGGACTCGGCTTCATTTCGGCGACGCCGTCGCAGGGCGCGTACTCGACCTCGAACGGCGTGTGGACCATCGGCGCGATCGCGAATGGCGCGAGCGCGACACTGACGATCGTCGCAACCGTCGACGTCGCGGGTCCGCTGACCAACACAGCGAGCGTGAGCGCGTCCGACCAGATCGATCCAAATCCGAGCAACAACAGCGCTGGCGCATCGCTTAACGCGGGCGCGTCGGCCGATTTGGCGATCGAAAAGACCGTCGATAATTCGACGCCAAATGTCGGCGACACGGTCACATTCACGATCACGTTGTCGAACAACGGACCCGACGATGCGACCGGCGCGGAGGCCACCGATCTTTTGCCGCAAGGCGTCACGCTGCTGAACGCGGCTGCCTCGCAAGGAAGCTACGACGGCGCGAGCGGTCGGTGGACGGTCGGATCGATCGCGAATGGAGCAGCGGCAACGCTGGCGCTGACGGTCAGCGTCGACCAGGCGGGCGCGATCACGAACATCGCGACGATCACCGGGGAGAACGAGAACGATCCGGTCCCGAGCAACAACGAATCTGGCGCCGCGATCAACGGACAGCTCGCCGACATCGAGGTGCTGAAGACGGTTGACAATGCGGCACCGAACGTTGGCGACGCGGTCACGTTCACCATCACTGCGCACGACAACGGTCCGGACGACGCTACCGGTGTTGCGATCACCGACAACCTGCCGGCGGGTCTGGCGCTGGTGTCGGCGACGCCGTCGCAGGGCACTTATGCAGGCGGCGTCTGGAGCGTCGGCACGTTGACCGCCAGCGGCGTCGGCGCGACCGCGACGTTGAGCATCGTCGCGACCGTGCAGCAGGCTGGCGCAATCACCAACACGGCCAGCGTCTCGGCGTCCGATCAGCCGGATCCGAACTCGACCAACAACAGCGCGAGCGCGTCGCTCAACGGCAATCCGCTGGCCGATCTCGCCATCGTCAAGACGGGTCCGGCGAGCGCGCTGCCGGGCGATACGCTTGTGTACACCATCGTCGTCACGAATGGTGGACCGAGCGACGCGGCGAATGTTGTTGTCGACGATGCGCTGCCTGCTGACACAACGTTCATCAGCAACGCGGGTGCGTGCACGAGCGCGTATCCGTGCGCGCTCGGCTCGCTCGCGAGCGGCGCGAGCGCGACGATCACGACATCGGTGCTCGTGCCCGTGGGATATTCCGGTCCGCCGACGCTGGTCAACACGGCGTCGGCCAACAGCGATACGCCCGATCCCGACAACACCAACAACCAGGATTCCGCGTTGACGACGCTCGGCGCGACGAGCGCCGATCTTTCGATCGTCAAGGCCGGGCCGGCCACGGCCGCGCCGGGCGCCAGCGTGACCTACACGCTGACCGTGACCAACAGCGGTCCCGACACGGCGACCAACGTGCGCATCGACGATCCGACACCGAGCGGAACGATGTTCGTCGCCGCGTCGGCGCCTTGTGCGAGCGGTTTCCCGTGTGCGATCGGTGATCTTCCGAATGGCGGATCGACGCTGGTGACCGTCACGTTCGCGATTCCGGCTGGTGCGACCGGCACGATCGTCAATGTCGCCAGCACTGCCAGCGACACGAGCGATCCCAATCCGATCGACGACACCAGCAGTGTGTCGACGGAGATTGTGACCGGCGCATCGTCCGCCGATCTTGCCGTCAGCAAGACGGGTCCAGCGACGGCGATCGCGGGCAGCGCCGTGACATATGCGATCGGTGTCGTCAACAATGGACCCGATGCCGCGGCGAACGTCGTGTTGAGCGATCCGACGCCGGCCGGCCTGACGTTTGTCGGTGCAGATACACCGTGTGCTTCGGGCTTCCCATGCGCGCTCGGCACGCTGACGAACGGAACGTTCGTGACGATCAACGCGACGTTCTCCGTCGCGATAAGTGCGGGCGGCTCGACGGTGACGAACACGGCCACCGCCAGCAGCGATACATCCGACCCCAACGTCGGCAACAACACTGCGAATGCGACAACGACGATCACGACGGCTGGCACTTCGGCCGACCTTGCGGTCGTCAAGAGCGGACCTGCAAGCGTCGCGGTCGGCGATATCGTGACCTACACGATCGTCGTGACCAACGACGGCCCGGATGATGCGGTCGCCGCGATGCTTTCAGATGCGACGCCACAGGGACTCGCGTTCGTCGGCGGGAGCGCCCCTTGCGCGAGCGGGTTCCCGTGCGCTCTCGGAACGCTGGCGGCGGGCGCGACCGTGAGCGTGAGCGCGCAGTACTCCGTGCTCTCGTCCGCGCCCGCAACGATCATCAATACGGCGATCGCTAGCAGCGAGACGTCAGATCCGAACGGCGCGAACAGCAGCAGCACCACGGTCACCGCCGTCGTTGTCGGCGGTTCCAATCAGCTGCGCCCGGTGCCGATGAACGATCGCTGGTTCCTGTTGTTGATCGGACTGTTGCTGCTCGGCGCGGGCATAGCGCGGCAGGCGCGGGGGCGGCAGCGTTAGCCCTCGTTTCAAAACGCTGTGAGCGGACTCAGGCATTGCGGAGCTGGCGTGCAAGCAGCTCCGCAGTTCCACGGAATTAGACCAGCCGCCATCTGAGCGACGAAGTCCGCGTCTGCAATTGGCGGGAGGTATGCGCCTTCGGCCCGCATAGCGCGGTAATGAACGTGAGCCTCGCGCTGCCGCGCGATGCGAATGCATTGCTGATTCCGCCGAGCACGCTGTCGTTCGACAAGAACGGCCTGCGCGCGGCGACGCTCGGCAAGGACGACAAGGTGCTGCTGAAGAAGGTGACGGTCGCGCGCGACCTCGGATCGACGATCGAGATCGGCTCTGGTCTCGCCGCTGACGATCGCGTGATCCAGAGTCCGCCCGACGGCATCGCGGACGGTGATGTTGCACGCGTTGCCAAGCCGCCGCCGAAGAAGGATGCTGCGTTGAATTCAGCGCAAGCACTCGTGAAGACTAGAGCGAGGCGCTCAAGCACGGTCACCGAAAACGTTCCTGCAAGACGACGGAATCCGAAGCGATCTCACACGACGCTCAGCAACGCGTGATTCTGGTCAGCAAGACCGCATACGATCACCGGGCGCAACGCGTCCCGATCGCTCAACACCCGGCAAGCCGGGAATTGACGCCGGCCGCACGATCGCGGCCGGCGCACCCAGTCGTCACACCGGACGATGTTCGCTGCGCAGGTTGCGATTCGGCGTCACGCGTCCGTCCGCGTTGGCTCCGGCGGGCCGCCAGCTGGTGATCTTGCGGTGATCGAGCGGAAGTCCGTACAAATCCACGAACTGCCCGTCCTGATAAACGGCCGGCTGCCAGTCGCCGTCGTTGAGTTTTACCTGCACTGCCTGGCGTTCCAGCGGAAGCTCGCCTTTCATGGGTTCACTCCTTCCTGTGCTATCGCACGATGACCGTATGCGCCGCACCTTGACTATGCGCTGAAGCAGCGTGCGCTTGCCGATGCCGTTCGCGCGCCACGCGGTTTGAGCGACTGCGTTGCTGAAACTGTCCTCTTGCTCGCGAGCGGCGCCGACGTTGCGACGCCGTTCACTTGCTCATGCTGCAATGCGGTAGTCGCGCTTGTCCGATCGATGACTCAATGCCGGACCGGCGTCGCCAGAAACGCGATGATCGCGCCGGTATCGGGATCGATGCCGCGGCCCGCAATCTGACCGAAGTCGTTGATGTCCGTCGCCAGCACGAGGCTGCCCGCGAAATCCGGCGCGAGCGAAGAGAGCTCGATCATCGTTCCGTTCTGCCACAGGACGGCGCGCAAATGCCCCGCCGCATCGTTCGAATAGCCAACGATCTGACCGAGATTGTTCATGCCGGCCGCCGTGCTGCTGATGTCGCCGGGCAGCACGCCGAGATCCTGCATCGGCTGATGCCGGCGCTTGAGGAACGCATGCGTGAAGTTGCCGTCGATGTCGGCGGGATCGGTGCCGGAAAAACCGGCGATGTCGCCGCGCTCGTTGATCGCATCCGGCGTATTCCACGAATCGCCGCCAAGATTGCCGAGATCGGTCACGTGTCCGTTCTCCCACAAGACGGCGTGCGTCGCGGTGCGCCGGCCGACGGCCTGGTCGCAGGTTCCGGAGATGCCGACGATCTGGCCGTGATCGTTGATCGCGGTCGCGGCGCCTGATGTGTCGCCCGTGATCAACGGAAGCAGTTGCGGCTGGTTCGAGCCGAACGACCACGTCACCGGCTTGAACTGCAGGACCTGATTGGAATCGGATGCGCAGGTCGAATCGTGGACGCCGTTCTCGGCCCAGCCGACCGTCGTGCCCCAATCGTTGGTGCCGGTGGCGAAACTGTTGTAGCCGCCGGGCAAAGGCAATAGCGGTTGCATCGGCCCGCCGAACGCGGACGCCACGAAGCCGTAGCAGATGTTCCCGCTGGTGGCGAAGAAGAAGCCACAGCTCCAGGTTTCTCCGAGCGGATTCACGGCGCCCGTTTCGCTGATGCCGGAGATGAAGCCGAGGTTGTTCTTGACCGGAAACGGCACGGTGCTGTTGCCGCCGCCGAGCGTGCCGAGATCGCGCTGATGCCCGAACGCCCACGCGCTCGCGTGGCGGACCGCGTTGCCGGAAAGCTTGGAATAGCCGCTGACGATGCCGAGGTTGTCGATGCTGTTGCCGCGGCTGTTGCTGCCGCCGAGCGAGGAAAGAATCGTGATGTGGTAGCGCAGGCTGTCGTCGTGATGGCGCGGCGCCTCGCCGGCGATCGCGGATTGCGCCAGCGCGACGGCGCAGCCGGCCGCGAGGAGGGTGTGCGAGATCTTGTGCATTGACGTTCTCCCGTGGTGGTGTCGATGAAGCGATCGCAGCTTCGCCGTCCACCCGACCACCCGGGAGCTCCACTCTTGCGACGATTGCTGGTCCGGTTCCGTCATGGGCCGTATGCGCCGATGGGAACTCGCTGTTGCCCTTGATCCCGGCCGCGAGCAGCCGCTCTTTCTTCAGCTCGCGAGCACCATCGCGGACGGCATCCGTCGCGGCCGGTTGAAGGCGGGCGATCCGCTGCCGGGCACGCGCGAGCTGGCCGAATCGCTGGCGGTCAATCGAAATACCATCGTCGCGGCGTACAACGAGCTGCTCGCCGAGGGACTGGTCAGCACGCGCGTCGGCGGCGGCACGTTCGTCGAGCCGCTCGCGGCGACGTTGCCGGCGCCGGCGGCCGCGACATCGATGCCGACGTTTGCGGTCGCGCCGCCGCTGCAGCGAACGCTTCAAAGCAAGCCGCTCGCGCCGGGTGCTTTCACGCTTGCGAGCGGCATGCCGGACGCGCGCCTGTTTCCCGCGCGCGTGCTGGCGCGCGCGTTTCGGCGTGCGATCGAACATCGCGGGCGCGCGCTGCTGACTTACGCGGATGCGTGCGGTCATGTGCGTCTGCGCACCGAGCTTTCGGCGATGCTGTCGCGCACGCGCGGCCTGCCGGCGACTCCGGACAACCTGATGGTGACGCGGAGCATCGAGCAGGCGATCGATCTCATAGCGCGCACGCTGCTGGCGCCGGGTGAGGTGGTCGCCGTCGAGGCATTCGGTTATCCACCGGCGTGGAATGTGCTGCGACTCGCTGGCGCGCGTCTCGTGCCGCTGCCGCTCGACGACGACGGATTGAACGTCGACGCACTCGAAGTGTTGCTGACGCATGAGCGCGTGCGCGCGGTGTTCCTGACGCCGCACCACCAATTTCCGACGACCACTGTGATGTCGCCGCAACGTCGTGCGCAATTGGCGCGGCTCGCGCTCGAGCATCGCTTCGCGATCATCGAGGACGACTACGATCACGAATTCCACTACGCCGGCAAACCGGTGCTGCCGATTGCGTCCGGCGTCGGCCGCGCCAACACGGTGTATGTCGGATCGCTGTCGAATCTGCTCGCGCCGGGCATCAGCACCGGGTTCGTCGTCGCGCCGGCGCCGGTGTTCGCGCGGCTCGCGAGCCTGCGCGCGGCGAGCGATGCGCGCGGCGACGTCGCCATGGAATGCGCGCTCGCCGAATTGTTCGAGGACGGCGAGTTGTTGCGTCACACGCGTCGCATGCGGCGCGTTTACGCGTCGCGTCGCGATGCGCTGGTCGATGCGCTGCGTCGCCGCGTTGGCAGCGCGCTCGAATTCCGTGTTCCCGAAGGCGGCATGGCGCTATGGGCGCGCGCGGATTCCGCGATCGACGTCGCCGCGTGGATGCAGGCCGGCGAGCGCGAAGGCGTGCGCTTCGCGAGCGCGCAGCCGTACGATTTCCATCTGCGCGAGTGCGCATTCCTGCGTCTGGGTTTCAGCTATCACGACGAAGCGGAGCTCGACGAAGCGGCGCGCCGCATGGCGCGCGCATGGATCTCGTTGCGGGCCGCGCGCGTCGCGGTTACGTCAACCGAACGCGGCGCCGCGCGCGCGGCGTGATCGAAGGCAAACTTCGCGACGTTCCGTTGGACTCAGTCAAACGCGACAGCGATCAAGCGCGACGTCGATCAGGCGCGACGTCGATCAGGCGCGACCGCGATCGGGCGCGATAACATCACGTGCGACCGCGATTCAAACGCGACCGCGCGCGCCGAGCAGGCCTTCGCCCATCTTGAGCAGATCGCCGATGCCGAGTTTGCCGTCGCCATCCTGATCGAGGACCGCTCCGAGCCATCCGCCGGCGCCGCTCTGGCCGATGCGCTGCGCTTCTTGTCCGAGCACGCCGCCAAGCCCGCTCGGGCTCATACCCTGGCGCTGGCTCATGTTGCCGAGCACGCCCATGACAACCGGCGCCAGAATCGCGAGCAACTGGCCTGCGTTCTGCGAGCCGATGCCGCTGGCTTGCCCGAGTCCTTGCGCGGCCTGATCCTGCCGTGCGCCGAAGATGTGGCCGAGGATCGCCATGCCGCCGGCGGCGCCGCCGGTCTGGCCGCCTGCGCCGAGGACGCTGCCGAGGATGCCTGCAACGCTGCTGCCGGCATGGTCGCCGAGCACCGAGTGCAGAACGTCCGCGCCCTGATCGGTCGAGGCGTTCTTGGCGAGACCGCCGATCAGGAGCGGCATCGCTTGCTGGATCGCACCCTGGGCTTGCGTCGGATCGACGCCGAGTTGCGCGGCAATCGCCTGGATGTGCGCCTGATCGAGATGGCTCAGCACTTCACTGGACAGGTCGGCCATGGCGTGTCTCCTGATGGGACCGGCAGCATAGCGCCGCCTCGAACGGGTCGGGGTAAAAGATCGTGAAATGCATGTACCGGCGCATGCGCAGCACGGTTCGATTCGGGGCGCTTATGATGACGCTTCGTCAGGGATCGCCAGGGTGCCGAACCCGATGACGGACTCCACAGAACGCTTCGAGTCCCTGCGCGTGCGGTATGCGCGGTCGTTCGCGTCCAAACGCGCCACGCTCGCGGAGGCCTGGCACGCATTCGCGGACAGCGCGGACGCGTCGCGCGCGCGCGAGCTGCAGGTGCTTGCGCACCGACTCGCCGGATCGGCGCCGACCTATGGCTACGAGGCGCTCGGTGCGTACGCCAGCGTTGTCGACCGCGCGATCGCTGACTGGAGCGAAGCGGCGCCGAATGCACGCGAAAGCGCCGCAGAACTCGCGCGGCGGTTGTCGGCGCCCGCGCAAGCGCTCATCGAGAGCCTCGCGCAGCTTGCGGCGGAAGCTGCGGACGCTTCGGAACGCTGATCCGAACCGCGCGCCCGGCCTCGGAAAACGCCGGGTTATACTTTCGCGGCACGCGCCGTCGCCGATCTCGAATCACTGCATTCTCATTCCGATGCCGACTCCAGCTCGCATCTCGCTCATCGGCGCGCCGACCGACATCGGCGCCGGACACCGCGGCGCCTCGATGGGTCCGGAAGCCTTGCGCGTCGCCGGCATTGCCGATGCGCTGCGTGCGCGCGGCATCGATGTGATCGATCGCGGCAATCTCGCCGGCCCGGTCAATCCCTGGCTGCCGCCGCACGATGGTTATCGTCATCTTCCCGAAGTCGTGACCTGGACGCGCAACGTGATGCACGCGGTGAAGAGCGAGCTCGCCGCGGATCGGCTACCGGTGCTGCTCGGCGGCGATCATTGCCTGGCAATCGGTTCGATCACCGCGGTCGCGCACTATTGCCGCGAGCGCGACAAGAAACTGCGCATTCTCTGGCTCGACGCACACGCCGATTTCAACACGAGCACGATCACGCCGTCCGGCAACATTCACGGCATGCCGGTGGCGTGCCTCTCCGGTCACGGCCCGCGCGAGCTGACGGAGCTCGGCGGCGGTGCGCCGGCGATTTCCGCGGCGAGCATCAGCCAGATCGGCATTCGCTCGGTCGACGCCGGCGAAAAGAAGCTCGTGCACGACACCGGCCTCGATATCTACGACATGCGCTACATCGACGAGATGGGCATGAAGCGCGTCATGGAGGAAGCGCTCGGCGGCATCGACGCGGACACGCACCTGCACGTGAGTTTCGATGTCGACTTTCTCGATCCCGGCATTGCGCCCGGTGTCGGCACCACCGTGCCCGGCGGACCGAACTATCGCGAGGCGCAGCTCTGCATGGAAATGATCGCGGACAGCGGCCGGCTCGGATCGGTCGATATCGTCGAGCTCAATCCGGCGTTCGATGAGCACAACAAGACGGCGATACTCGCCGTCGATCTGATCGAGAGTCTGTTCGGCAAGTCGACGCTGATGCGCGATTGAGTCGTGCGCCTGACGCGAGGGTGCCGCTGGTTCCTTTCGCTCAGTCGAAACCGTTGCGGAAGATCACGTCGGTTGTCGCGCTGAGACAGCTCGGCGTGTTCTGCGCGATCAGCGTATTCAGCACGCTGACTTGGGTCGGATGGAATTGCAGCACGTTCTGTCCCGTCGGCCCGCACTGCAACTGATTGCAATAGCTCATGATGGTCCCGGCAGGCTCGCCCGGGCCCGAGGTGGGACAGCTCGTCGCGCCGCTGTAGCAGCTCGCCTCGTTGAAACACTGGTCGATCGTATTCGTTCCGGTCGGCGCGCTGCCGTTCGTGATATTCGTGCAGTGCGTGTGCCACGCGCCGAAGTTGTGGCCGAGCTCGTGTCCGACGATCAGCGCCGAAAGACTGACGCCGATCTGCGGATTGGTGAAGATCTGGTCGACGCTGTAGCTCCCGCCTTGTGACTGGTCTTGGCAATAGGCATCGATCCAGGCGATGCCGGACGCATGATTGCCGTCGACCGCCTTGCCCGACAACAGCATCGCGAAACTGCGCGGCGTCGAGCCGTAGTGCGTCTGCCAGTACGTTCCGAATTCGTCGAGATCGGTGCCGTCGGCCGGTGTGTCGTTGGCCGAATACGGGTCCGTCGCCGTGCGCAGGATCGTTGTTCCTTCCTCCAGCGTGACATTGAGATCGCGCTCGTACATCACGTTCATGGTGGCAAAAAGATCGGCAATCCAGCTCGCCGCAGCGCTGGTGTTGTTGCTGAAGCGCTCGGACATGAATTCGTTGTCGGTGTCGACCGCGACGAGTGCGCCGCGCAACGTGTCCGGCGCCTGTCCCAGCAGGGCGATCTCGAGCGCGCTCGGTGGCGCGCGGCCACTCGGCAGACCGTCATCGCCATCGAGAATTTGCGGAACGATACCGGCGGGATACGTCGACGCCAGCGGAACCGCGCGCAGTGCCAGTCCACCCGCAGTTCGTTCCGAAGTGACGACAAACGTCCCCGACGAAGCCGTGCCGACGCCGGATAATTTCTGCACGCCCGCATCGAAACCGAGGCTGACGCGCACGTCGCCGCTCGCGCTCCGTCCAATCAGCTCGACGCGCGGACTGCGCGGCACTTCGTGCTCGCCGGTCGCGTCTGCAACGATGACACGCGCGCCCGGCGCGTACACATCGATGCGCTCGAAACGCACGCTCGACTGTCCGCCGTAACCATCCGGGAACCGATCGATGACGATGCTCGCGCCAACGTGCAAATGGCTGAGCTGATCGAGCTTGGCGCGGTCGAGCACGGCTGACGCCGCGACAGCGTTTGTACTCGCGGCGGCGAGCAGAAAGGCGGAGAAAAACAAGCTTACGCATGACGGCACTCCGAACGGGCAGCGCTACCACAATGGCAGAGTTCGCCGGGCGAATTCCATCGACTGAATGTGAAGGCGTTGCGAAGCGTTGGCCGACTGGAGAATCCGCCGAAGCTAGCGTGGCGGCGGCCACAACGCCGCTGCGTTCGCGGTCGTGAGCCGACTCGCGGTGTCGTAGCTCATCGCGACCGAGTCGGGATGCCCGGTGAGGTGATCGGTGATCGACGTGACGTTACCAACGCCGTCGTAGCCGAGGTCGCGGTTGATGACGGCGCCTTCGGTGACGTTCTGCGGCAAGAGACGCGTGTTCTCGGTCATCGCGTGCACGAGGCCGTTGCCGTAGTTGAAGCCTTTGACGGCGCCGTTGGGCCAATAGGTGACGGCGCTGGCGAACGTCCCGACCTTGGTCGGCTCGCCCCATGGATTGGGTGCGTAGTCGACCGAGGAAGCATCCGGATAGGTCAACGTGCTCAACTGTCCGCGCGTGTTGTAGGCATAGTCGATTTCGTATGGATCGCCGTCGATCGCGAGCGTTTCGAAGGTGAGCAGACCGCGCCGGTTGTAATTGGTCGTTCGGTTGACGCCGCCACGGTTCCTCGTGTGCGGATGACCGCTCGGGACCACGCACATGCAATCGACAAAGAAAATGAACTGTCAGTTCGATTCAGTTCTTTCTTTTCGATCGTCTGAATTGCCCACGGAATCTTGTCGAGTGACATCCGCCGGCGTCGGCGCAGTAGGCGTACATTTTTCATCGCGACAAGCCATGATCAATGCGCGGCCGACGGAAAAGGCCCATTCCAATTGATCGCCGTCAAATAATGGAACGAGCATGGTTAGATCGCACGATCCATCCTGTTTTAGTCGTACTCGCATTTGAGTCCCAAGTCTTACCTTGCCATTCTACGTTCTCATCAAATCCGATCGCGTTAACAGTGTCTGCTAAACCTTGACGACATCCGAACGGTTCAAGCACTACCAGAACTGAATCGGGATGACTGACGTCGAACATCTTCCAAATGTGATCGCGGGGACCGGACGTCTCCAGTCAGTCTGTGATCTCCGATCACTCTTGATAAATGCACCATGCTGCGTTGGCGTATTTCGCATTTCCGTGGAGGAGAAGCGACCGATTGCGCAAGGAGAGGGGCTGGCGCAAACATCATCAATCCAGCAATGCAAGCTAGCAAGAAGATCAAATTAGTGGAGCACATGTTCAGCAACTTCCGTTGGCGCCCCGCACATCCGGTGCGCAAAGATTTGTGTTGGTCGGTGCATTGAGGATTTCATCAAGTGTTTGTTGATTCGCCGGGCCAGACAGGTCTTTCATTATGCTCGACGATCCAGGCACGTCCTGCTCTAGAGTCTCTCCATTCGCTCCGATCCCTCCTGCGTATTGGTCGCCGCCGCCCCCCGCATGACCACCCAGTTCGTGAGCAACCACAGCTGGGGTCGTGCTTCCGAAGGCGATAGCACTTACAGTTATCTTGTCTCCCCCGATTGTGTTTGTCTCGGCTCGTCCGGTGCGCGTTAGGCCTCGAGTGTCGCAAAACACATTGATTACGTTGGCATGTCCGCCCGAGCCGTCTGCCGGGACGGCCTGGGCTTTTATTGTCACATCGACGCCGTTGATGTTTACCGTGCCTGAGAAGTTGCGACTAATCGTCTTCTCCGATCTGATCAGGTGTAAATGGGACGGTCGCGTCTCCTTTGGGAACGACGATGTACCTGACCGTGTAGGTCACTTGATTGGGCGACCGCCCAGAATAGTTCGCCGCTTCGCCCGTTCGGATCATATTTGCTATACGGATTCCCATCCGCATACGCATAGCGATTGAAGTTCATCCCGCTCATCGGATCAGGATCAACCGGATCGGTGCTGAGGAATCGCCCGAGCTGCGGATCGTAGTACCGCGCCTGCATGTAGGTCAGGCCGCTCGGATCCATGACATTGCCGGCATAGCCAGGTCCGTTGGGCGCGGTTCCAAACGCGCCGCCGTACGGCAAATAGTGATAGCGCTGCGTCACGGTCTTGCTCGCATCGGTCTCGGCGACGAGCGATCCGAGCGCATCGGTGTGCAGATAGCGCAGGCCGTCGATGCCGTCCTTGCCGATCAGGTGACGGCCGAGATAGACGTAGCGGGTCTGTGCCACCGTTGCCGGCGCCTTCTCGAAGCTGTTGCAGAACACGCGATCGTTCGCAGGATCGCAGCCGGTTGCGAGGCCGGGTTCGAGGTCGACGAGCAGGCGTCCAGCATGGTCGTAGATTGCGAGGCGTTGTTGTCCGTCGCTGTCGATGACCGTGCGCCGACCTTCTACAAGCCCACGAATGATCTTAGAAACGTAAACCAAAGTGTTTTTAGATGGTTCATGGAACTGGCCATCCATCGGGAACAGCTTTCCATTGGAGCAAATCGCCGAATTCAAAACGCGCCTGCTGTTTCGCCTCCTCCACTGTCATATGCCACGTATCGCCGACTAGCTGACCGTCAGCGCCGAAACGAAATAAAAAAACACCGTCTGACTTTTCCTCAATGGCAATCAACACCGGGGCTTTCATCAGTTCCCGTTGGTCTTTCCCGCCGGTTATCGCGGGCGGCAAACCACGATAATGTTTGGTCGCGGGCCCGAGCGATTGTCCTGTGACTTTGGCTGTTTGATGAATAGGCATGGTTACGGATCAATTCCAACGTGAGAGCTTTCTATGATGGTGCGACCGTCTAATCCAATCGTCTCGAAGTGGACATGCGGGCCTTGTTTCAAGTCCGTCAGGTCACTTACAGTCATCCTAAACTGGCGAGCATTGTCAGCCGATCGATAGACTCCAGAAGCGATCTCTTTGTAACCTTGGCCAAGCCACTTTTGTGCTTGGCCGAGCGCTTGCTCCGTTGTCGTTGCACCGCCGCCTACGTTACCGAAACCTTTCGCCACGGGCTGCGCGACGTTCGCAACTCCTACTGACCATCGACGCCATAGCGCGTCGCTTGCTTCAACTCCTTCGACTGCCTTCTGCGCGACCTCGCCAATCTTCCTCCGCCGCCGCGACACCCGCTCGCTCAACGCCCGACATCTCCGCGCCGATGGGCCCCATCGCCGCCTGACATGGAATCGAGTGTCGAGCTGCGTCTTTGATGACAGACGGGTGTGGCTTCGCCGGGGCATGGTAAGTCCATCATCCGTTGCACCGCCATCGGCATTTGGAACATCGCTCGTGGCGCAACGTCCGCTTGGGATCGTACTTGCTGTAAGGATTGCCGTCCGCATACGCATAGCGATTGAAGTTCATTCCCGTCTGCGGATCGGGATCCACCGGATCAGTGCTGAGGAACCGCCCGAGCTGCGGGTCGTAATAGCGCGCCTGCATATACGTCAGGCCGCTCGGATCCATGACATTGCCGGCGTAGCCAGGTCCGTTGGGCGCGGCTCCAAACGCGCCGCCGTACGGCAAATAGTGATAACGCTGCGTCACGGTCTTGCTCGCATCGGTCTCGGCGACGAGCGATCCGAGCGCATCGGTGTGCAGATAGCGCAGGCCGTCGATGCCGTCCTTGCCGATCAGGTGACGGCCGAGATAGACGTAGCGGGTCTGCGCCACCGTTGCCGGCGGTTTCTCGAAGCTGTTGCAGAACACGCGATCGTTGGCGGGATCGCAGCCGGTGGCGAGGCCGGGTTCGAGCTCGACGAGCAGCCGCCCCATGTGGTCGTAGATCGCCAGGCGCTGCTGGCCGTTGCTGTCGATGACGGCGCGGCGGCCATCGGCGTCGTAGCGATAGGTCTCAAGGCCGGGCAGGCCGAGCAGGAGATCGCTGCGATCGAAGGTGTAGCTCTGATTGCCTTTCTGGATCAGGTGCCCCTGCACGTCGTAGTTCAGCGGCGTGGTGACGCCACCAGTGACCATGGCCGTCGCACGGTTGGTGGTCGCGCTGATCGTGAAGCTGGTTTGGACGCCACCGACCGTCGCGGTCTTGAGATTGTCGGTGTCGTCGTAAGTGAACGAGGCGTTGCCCCACAGCGCCGACGCATTCGCGGTCAGAAGACGATTCGCCGTGTCATAGGTCATGGCAACCGAATCGGCGTGCCCAGTCGAGGTGATCGGTGATCGACGTGACGTTACCAACGCCGTTGTAGCCGAGATCGCGGTTGATGACGGCATCGTCTCGAGACCTTCAGGGACTCTCCTGGGCGCGAATAATCTTCAGTTGTATCCGTCGGGAAACCAGATGCCGCGAACTACGACCGACCCCATATTGGGAATTACATGATTCTTGTCCAGTTTCGATACGTCCACCTCCTCCTCGAAGGCAATGACATCGGGTGCCCTTCCTCCAAACACTCGCTCACGCAGTAGATCTATTGCATCGTCATAGTCGTGGGCCGTCACCCCGCAACCCATGTTCAGCACGGTGGGCATGGATGATTTTGGAAACGTAAACCAATATCGTTTCAAGGCTTTCATGGGAACGTCGTGGGTTCGAACCGGAGGATCGGACCGATGTTTGGATTACCAACACCGGGAATAATTCCATGGCTGCTATCTATACCAGGTAGCTTGTTTTCGAGGCCCTCGAAGTATTTCAAGCTTGCCGGAGGCACAACATAGTCGATGTCGCTGGCAGCTGTTCGGCCGCCTCTAGCTGCTGAACCTACAACCTCAAGTGGGCGACCAGCTTCGTTTACCACACTTTGAATTACCTCAATTTCTGCGGCAGTCAAATCGCCAGCGGCCGGTGCTACGCCTGCGGCCGTCGACGCGCTGCCGAGCACGTCACCTGCTTGAACCGCTTTGATTGCATTCGATGCTACCTCGCCAATTTCCTCCGCCGCAGCCACGCCTGCTCGCTCAACACCCGACACCTCCGCACCGATCGGTCCCATCGCCGCTGACACCGAATCGACCGTATCCAACGCGTCCTTGACGACGGACGAGTACGGCTTCGCCGGGACATGGTAAGCCGTCATCCGTCGCGTTCGGCAGGTCGCTCGATGCGCAGCGTCCGCTTGGATCGTACTTGCTGTAAGGATTGGCGTCCGCGTACGCGTAGCGATTGAAGTTCATCCCCGTCTGCGGATCAGGATCGACGGGATCTGTGCTGAGGAACCGTCCGAGCTGCGGATCGTAATAGCGCGCCTGCATATACGTCAGGCCGCTCGGATCCATGACATTGCCGGCGTAGCCAGGTCCGTTGGGCGCGGTTCCAAACGCGCCGCCGTACGGCAAATAGTGATAGCGCTGCGTCACGGTCTTGCTCGCATCGGTCTCGGCGACGAGCGATCCGAGCGCATCGGTGTGCAGATAGCGCAGGCCGTCGATGCCGTCCTTGCCGATCAGGTGACGGCCGAGATAGACGTAGCGGGTCTGCGCCACCGTGGCCGGCGGTTTCTCGAAGCTGTTGCAGAACACGCGATCGTTGGCGGGATCGCAGCCGGTGGCGAGGCCGGGTTCGAGCTCGACGAGCAGCCGCCCCATGTGGTCGTAGATCGCCAGGCGCTGCTGGCCGTTGCTGTCGATGACGGCGCGGCGGCCATCGGCGTCGTAGCGATAGGTCTCAAGGCCGGGCAGGCCGAGCAGGAGATCGCTGCGATCGAAGGTGTAGCTCTGATTGCCTTTCTGGATCAGGTGCCCCTGCACGTCGTAGTTCAGCGGCGTGGTGACGCCACCAGTGACCATGGCCGTCGCACGGTTGGTGGTCGCGCTGATCGTGAAGCTGGTTTGGACGCCACCGACCGTCGCGGTCTTGAGATTGTCGGTGTCGTCGTAAGTGAACGAGGCGTTGCCCCACAGCGCCGACGCATTCGCGGTCAGAAGACGATTCGCGGTGTCGTAGCTCATCGCGACCGAGTCGGGATGCCCGGTGAGGTGATCGGTGATCGACGTGACGTTACCAACGCCGTCGTAGCCGAGGTCGCGGTTGATGACGGCGCCTTCGGTGACGTTCTGCGGCAACAGACGCGTGTTCTCGGTCATCGCGTGCACGAGGCCGTTGCCGTAGTTGAAGCCTTTGACGGCGCCGTTGGGCCAATAGGTGACGGCGCTGGCGAAGGTGCCGACCTTGGTCGGCTCGCCCCATGGATTGGGTGCGTAGTCGACCGAGGAAGCATCCGGATAGGTCAACGTGCTCAACTGTCCGCGCGTGTTGTAGGCATAGTCGATTTCGTACGGATCGCCGTCGATCGCGAGCGTTTCGAAGGTGAGCAGACCGCGCCGGTTGTAATTGGTCGTTCGGTTGATGCCGCCACGGTTGGCCGTGTGTAGGAGACCGTTCGGCCACCAGGTCTGGACGATGTTCTCAGCCGTGCCGCCGGGATAATTGACGGTCAGGAGGCGATTGCGGCTGTCGTAGCTGCGCGCGACTTTGTTGGTGCTGTTCATCGCCCCGATGTTGCAGCCCGCATCGGTCGGACCGATGTCGGCACTCGCCGTGACATTGCCCGCGCCGTCGCGCTGCAGCACCGTCGTGCCACGCTCCGGACTGTACGTGGCGCAGACAAATCGCCCGCTCCAGGTCCATCCGCGCTTGACGGTGCCGCGGTTGACGCTCTGCACGCGGCCCCACGCGTCGCGTGTGATGCTCGTCGTGAAAATAGGGCCGTCGATGGAGGTCGGCCATGCCATCGTCGGCTCGTCGTGAGTCAGGTAGTGGAAATACGTCGTCGCGTTCGGGTCGGACACGCGCGTGACGAAACCGGACTGATACGCGTAACTCGTGACGTAGCCGACGAAGTTGCTGGCCGTGACGCGGCCGAGGCCGTCGTACTGGAAAGTGGTTCCGCTGCCTTCGTTCGACACTGTCGACGGAATGGAAACGAACGAAGGGCCTCCGTCGCCGGCATATTTTGTGTTGACGTAGCGCGCATTGTTCTCGTCGACCAGCGTCGGACGCAGCAGCGCGTCGTATTTCGTGAGTTTCTGATAGCTGTCGGTGGTTTCTGTCGACGTCCAGCCGGCGGCGCTGGTCGACCAGGCGATCGTGGTCGGTGCAAAGGTCTGGTTGCCGCCGGTCCCGGGATCGCCGGCCGGATAGTGAATGCCGGCGAGTCGGCCCATCGCGTCGTGATCGTAGGACGTGGTCGAACCGCGCTCGTCGGTCCAGCTGTCGATGGTGCCCGTGTTCGAAACGGCGACGGACGCGCTTTCGCCGGTGGCATAGCCGACATTTTTCGGTATGCCGCGGTACCAGTTCGCGTAGCTCGTCGAGTGGCCGTCGCCGTCCTTGCTCCATTGCGGCGTGCCGTCCGCGTTGTAGCCGAACGTTCGATCGACCTCGCCGAAGCGGCTGACGCTGGTCGGCTGATTCAGCGCATCCAGAGTGCGATCGAGCTCGGTGACGCCGGAGCTCACAATTTTCTTGACCGTGCCGAGCACCCATTTCGATTTGTTGTTCGAATAGGTAAGGCTCTCCGACTTGGTCGTCGATCCCGCGCGCGTGATGCTCTGCGGGAAACCGAATTCGTCCGGACTGTTCGCCGTGTATGTGAACGACACGCCTTGCAACGTCGTCGCGCGCTGCTTGAGCGGCCGCAACTCGGCAAGTCGCACCGTGTCGCCGCGGCTCTGCGTCGAGGTGCCGATCTGGGCGGGATACGCTTGTCCTGCCGCGGGAAAATACTGATACGTCTCGGTTTGCAGGTAGCTCGCGCCGGATCCGCCGCTCTCTTTCTTCGTCAGCAAGCCTTCGTCGTCGTCGTATCCGGTGCCGAACGTGTACCGCGTGTTGAAACCGCGCGGGTCCGCAACGGTTGTCGTGACCATCGAAGCGCAGCTGTTGCCCGCACAGCCCGCATAAACCAGCGACCAGGTCAGCGCCGCGGGTAGGCTCGGGCCGGTGATCTGCTTTTGAATCAACGCCAGCGTGTCGTAGACGGTCGGCTGGACACTGCCGAACGCAACGTTCGCGCTGTTCGTGTAGCACGCGCTCGGCGCGCCGTTGCGTCCGCGGCGCGCGATGTCGAACGTGAACGCGCCGTGCGCGCCGCTCGGATGCGTGATCGCGCCGTTGAAGCTGTTCGGGTTTGAAGGCGTGCCGGGCGATCCGCAGGTCCACGGGTTGGAGTACGACCAGCTGATGTGATTGAGCGTATCGAAGCTGATCTGCCACTTTGAAGAATCCGGCAGCGTTACCGAAGACAGCGAGTAGTACGAACCGTTGTAGGTATAGCCGTAGGTCCAGGTGTGCGAGCCGTCGTTGATCGACTGCACGATATTCGTCGTGCCCGAATACGTCAGCGTGATCGTGCGGCCATCGCTGCTGGTGATCTTCTGAAGGTGCAGCGGCTCGTACGGGTCGTATTGGTATTTGACCCAATTGCCGAAGCGATCTTCGACCTTGGTCGCCATCATCCACGCGCCGGAACGGTCGAGCGTGGCGACGATGTTGGGCTCGGCCGTGTCGGCCGGCCGCGACAGGGCCACGTAAGGACGCATCGCCAGCCAGTTGAACGTGTATTTCGTGCCATCCGGGGCAAGGGCCAGAAACCCCTCGCCTTCGCCCGGACTGTCGATATCCAGATAAGGCAGGCAACTCACCATCCACCAGTCGTTGGTCACGATGGGGTAGGTACCCGACGTCGGCTGCTCGTTGTTGGCCGGCGCACGCTGCAACAGCTCGCGGCGGCCGTAGCCCGGAACCGCTAAGCGATAGCCCGTGGAGTATTGCTCCCAGGGAATCGTACTGTGGTGACGGTCGTACCGGCGTGCATAATCGATGGCGTCACCACCGTTGCAGGAGGCGCGCCGGCGAACGCGCTGCAGCGCGCGTTCGGGATTCGGCGCCGGGCACGGTCCAGCCGACGCTGCTCGCGACGATGCCTTCGATATGCGGAACTTCGATATCCCAATCGCCGAATGCGCGCTCGGGAATGACGCCGGTGGGATTGGCCTGAACCGTGTAACGGCGCCCCACGGCGACCGGCAGCGCGTTATTGCCCGGAAGACTCACATCTGTCGCGGAGAACTCGACGTGACCCGTGTAGTAATCGACGCTGTCGCCGAGCAGGCTCGAATCGAGCGAGCCGAGATTGCGCTGTGAGCGGATGAGGTTTGTGTATTCCTGCGGCAGTGTCTGCGAACCGGCCGCGGCTGATACGCAGAATAGTGCCGCCAAGCGGAACGCGCGGATTGAGCGATGATGCGTTGGCACAGAGACCTCCGGTCGGATGGCAAAAGCCAAAGGAACGAACGGAGGGTGTTGTCAAACCTGCGCGCGGGCATAGATGCAAGAGCGTGAAGCGCGTCACGCCGTCGCGAAGTGCGACAAAATGAACAAGTATTCGGATGAGAATTTGCCAAGCGTCCGGACTCACGGGTCATCGCCTGCATCAACCGGCAAATAACCCAGCGCCGCGCCGTGATCGCGACGTATTGCGCGGCGGCGTGAGGATTCTCGGCAACGCCGCCGCGTTCGTAGATGGCAACCAACGGCGCAGGAATCGCTGGATGACGCGCTTCGATGCGCGATCAGCGCAGCGGCGGATCGGGCACGAAACCATTCGGGAACGGCTGCGGATCCTGACGCGCGATCGGCCGCTGGATAATTCCCTGCGCGACGAGGTTGCGATAGCTGTCGTACCAGATCGATACCTGTTCGGCCGGATAGCGCGTCGCGCGATCGAACGTGGTGTTGTCGACATGCGAATATTCGCGCGCGCCATGACCGGTGCCGAGGCGTTCTTCGCTCTTGGCGAATGCGCGAGCGCTGTTTTTCTCGGAGACGGCACTGTCGGCCGCCCGCGCTTCGGGCTGCGCCGGAGCGGACGCCGGTTTTGCCGCACCCGACGCCGATTCCTGCGCGCGTCCGGCGAGGCCTTCGTTCATCGTGGCCGGCGGCGGCGGCGCTTCCATGCGCGAGATCTTGTCATCGCGCTCGCGCCAGAGCGGCACGCGTTCGGTGAACACGGCGACGCCGATCACGCCGACATTCGCCGGCCGTCCCGTGCGCGCGGCGTAGCTGTCGGGCAGCGCGGTGAAATTGAATTGCGCGATCTCGTCGTTGCTCTTGCGCCAGCCGGCGATCTCGGTTGATTCCCAGGCATCGAGCACGTAGCCCGATTGATCGGGACTCGCGGTCTGGCCGGTCACCGCGTTGACGCCGTCGACGCTCAGCACCGCCAGCACGCGTGCGCTGGTGCGATTGACCAGGCGTACCGAATAGCGGTGTCCGGGCGTGCCGGCGACATAGAGCTTTCCGCGGTCCTGATAGTCGCGACCCTGATAGGTTCGGAGGGTTTCGCCGGTATCGCGGTCGACGACGGCAAGGTCGAGCAGGCTGCCGGCGCGCGCCATCGTCGGCGCGGCAGTCGTCGCAGTCAGGGCCAAAAGGGCAGTACACAACAGGGCACGCATGGTTTGTTCCTCCGGGTGGGTGACCGTGGAACGCGCCCGCGGCACCTTCGGGGTTAAGCCCGGGCGCGGCATCCCGTAAACTGGCGCGTCCGCCAACGGAAAAACCGCTGCAATGAGCCAGAAGCGCCGGGTCCTGACCGGCATCACCACGACCGGCACGCCGCACCTCGGCAACTACGTCGGCGCGATTCGTCCGGCGATAGCCGCGAGCCGGCGCGACGACGTGGAGTCGTTCTATTTCCTCGCCGACTATCACGCGCTGGTCAAATGCGACGATCCGGCGCGCGTGCAACAGTCGACGCTGGAAATCGCCGCGAGCTGGCTCGCCTGCGGGCTCGATCCGGACAAGGTGTTTTTCTATCGGCAGTCCGATATTCCGGAGATCCCGGAACTCACATGGTTCCTGACCTGCATCACCGCCAAGGGACTCTTGAATCGTGCGCATGCCTACAAGGCCGCGGTCGATCAGAACACGGCCACCGGCGAGGACGCCGACGCCGGCATCACTGCCGGGCTCTACATGTACCCGGTGCTGATGGCGGCCGACATCCTGATGTTCAACGCGAACGATGTTCCGGTCGGACGCGATCAGGTGCAGCACATCGAGATCGCGCGCGACATCGCGCAGCGTTTCAATCACATCTACGGCAGCGATTATTTCGTGCTGCCGCAGGCGAGCATCGAAGACAACGTCGCCACCTTGCCGGGCACCGACGGCCGCAAGATGTCGAAGAGCTACGACAACACGATTCCGTTGTGGCTTTCGGCGAGCGAGTTGAAGAAGGCGATCCTCGGCATCGTCACCGATTCGCGCGCGCCGGGCGAACCGAAGGATCCGGAAACCTCGAACATCTTCGCGATCTACCGCGCATTCGCGAGCGCCGCGGAAACCGATGCGATGCGTCGGGCGTTCGCCGACGGCATCGCGTGGGGCGAAGCGAAGCAGCGCCTCTTCGAACGCATCGACGCCGAGCTCGCGCCGGCGCGCGGTCGCTACGAGGCCTTGATCGCTCGCCCGCAAGACATCGAGGAACGATTGCGCGCCGGCGCAGAGAAGGCAGGCAAGCGCAGCCGCGAATCGATCGAGCGTCTGCGTTTCGCCGTCGGCGTGCGCCGGTTGACGGACATGCCAAGCGCCGCGAAGCGTTCCGACTCCGGCGTATCGCGCGTGGAGACGCCACTGCCGCAGATCAAGCGATATCGCGAAGCAGACGGCAAATTCTATTTCAAGCTCGCCGACGGCGACGGTGCGACGCTGTTGCAGAGTCGCGCGTTCGATTCGCCGCGCGATGTCGGTCGGATTGTCGACGCGCTCGTCGATGCCGGCGACGCGAGCGTGGTTGCTCTCCTGATAAAAGATGCGCTGCCCGCGGAAGCGTCTGCGAATCCCTCCGTCGTCAGTGCCGCGCTCGCTCGTCTCAAGGCCGACAAGATCGCCCGGGAAGAAGCCAGGCGTTGATTTGACGCCGCCCACCAACTCGTGTTGCGGCGTATCCTTGATTCTCGCGAAATCCGGACCCCATGACGTTCGTGCCGCACCTTTCCATCCGCCTCGTTCTGGTTGCGCTGATTGCGCTGTATCTCGCGTGCGTGCTGTACGTGCACCTGCGCGGTCGTGCGCGCCTGCGTTTCAGCCGGCAGGTGCTCGATCATTCCGGCATCTTCGCGCCGTACAACGTGCTGATGTACGCGTTTTCGGCGGTGCCTTCGAAGGCGATTCTCGATCGACCGAGATTCCCGCATCTCGATCCGCTGCGCGACGGCTGGCGCACGATCCGCGAGGAAGCGCTGCACCTGTTCGACGAGGGTTACATCCGCGCCGCGGAAAAACACAACGACGCGAGCTTCGGTTCGTTCTTCAAGGAAGGCTGGAAGCGTTTCTATCTCAAGTGGTACGGCGAACCGCTGCCGTCCGCGCACACGCTGTGCCCGCAGACGGTCGCGCTGCTCGAAACGATTCCTTCGGTGAAGGCGGCGATGTTCGCGTTGTTGCCGCCGGGCGGCAAGCTCAACCCGCATCGCGATCCGTTCGCGGGCTCGTTGCGCTATCACCTTGGCCTGATCACGCCGAACTCCGACGATTGCCTGATCTTCGTCGATGGCCAGCCGTATTCGTGGCGCGACGGCGAGGACATCGTGTTCGACGAAACGTTTGTGCATTGGGCGGAAAACAAGACCGATCAGACGCGCGTGATCCTGTTCTGCGACGTCGAGCGTCCGCTGCACACGCCGGTGATGCGCGCGATCAACCGCGCCGTCAGCCGCGTGCTCGGCCAAGCGACCGCGACGCAAAACATCGAGACCGAACGCGTCGGCGCGGTCAACCGGCTCTACGCGTTCGCGCATCGCATGGGCGAGCGCAAGAAGGCGTTCAAGCGCCGGCATCCGCTCGGCTACAAGCTCGGGCGCTATGCGCTGATCCTGCTGGTGCTGGCCTGGCTGATTCTGCCCTGGGTGACGTGAGCGTCAGCGAGGCGCGATCGCACCGCAGCGCCTGAACGCCAGAATGCCGCTTCAGGCCGGCCCGGGTTTACCGCCGATGTCGGGTAACTTTGCGAAATGACGTTCTCTGCCTTTGACGGCAGTGCAGGAGAACGTCATGGCGAATCCATTCCGCTTGTCCCGCGTGGCGGCAGCAGCCGGCGCGGCATGCTTCTGGGCACACACCAGCGCGTTCGCATTCTCGATTTTCACGGTGGGTCCTGCGGCAGACTGTCCCTTTTCGACCATTCAGGCGGCCGTCGATGCGGCCAGGGACACGCCCGGCGTCGACTACGTCTGGATCAGCAACGACCTCGTCAGTGGCAATCGGCACGATTACACCGGCGAGCACGTGTTCGTGAACGACGCCGACGGCGTCATCATCGAGGGCGGTTTCGTGAGCTGCGCCGATCCCGATATCGATCCGGCCGACTACACGACCATCAGCGGCGCCGGCAACGACGGCGGACCCGTGTTCGACATCTCCAGCGCCGGCGGCGACGTGTTTCTCGGCAACCTCCTGATCACCGGCGCGAATCGCGACGACAGCGCGAGCGGCGGCGGCATCAGCTTCACCGGACAGGTCGGTGGCGCGTTGCTGCTCTCGAACGCGACCGTCTCGTTCAATCACGCGGGCTACGGCGGCGGCATCAATATCAATGGCACGGCAGGGCCTGCGGCGCTCGTGCTCGAGCAGAATTCGTTGATCCTGAGCAACAGCGCATCGACATCGGGCGGCGGCATCCGGCTCGAAGGCAACTCGAATCTGTACATGCTGCAGGCGGAGACATTCGTCGCGTTCAACGCGGCGCCCGGCGGCTACGGCGGCGGCGTCGAGATCATCGGGCCCGCCGCCGCGCACATCGGCTCGCCCGGCTACAACGGCGCGCCGGTGATCTTCGACAACTCCGCGGCGTACGGCGGCGGCATCGCAGCCGTCGGCGGACAGGGCGAGGCGCTCGACGCGAACGCCTATCTGTTTACGACCGACCCGCAGAACCCGGTGCAGGTATCCGACAACATCGCCTCGCAAACCGGCGGCGCGGTATACCTGAAGCCGACGGTGACGTTCGACTTCGACCAATATCACTATGCCCACGCATCGCTCTGCGCGTTCGATTTTCGCATGGACAACAACATCGCGCAGGAAGGCACCGCGCTCTACGGCGACACCGACACCTACAACCTCGGTCTCGACTATATCGGCACCAGCGCGACGCTGACGACGCTGACCTCGCAAGGGTGCGACGCCGGCGAAGTCGCTTGTGCCGATGGTGTTGCGTGCAACACGATGGACGGCAATGTCGCCGAAGACATGTTCGGCTCGCCGACGCCGGGCTCGACGATCCTGATGCAGACCGCCGGCGTGCTCACGATCTACGGTTTGCACCTGCACGGCGCCGAAGGCGCGAGCGCGATCCGCACCTTCGACGTCCAGAACGACTTCCAGAACTGTCTTGTCACCGACAACGCATTCACCGCGGACGCGTTCGTATTCGAGAACGACGGCCAACTCGACGTCAGCCAGACCACGATGCGTGGCTGCACCGTCGCCGACAACGCCATCGGTGGTGGCGCGGTGATTTCGAGCGGACGCAACGTCGGGCTCTACACCAGCATCCTCGATCAGCCCGGCGTCGCCAGCATTTCTCTATTCGATTCCGCCACCGCCACCGTGGGCTATGTCCTCGCCGCCGACCTCGACGGCCTGCCTGCGCAGGACGACGTCGTGCAGGGCAGCCCACTCTACGTCGATGCCGCCGGCGGCGACTATCACCTGCAGCGCACTTCGCCCGGCGTCGACTTCGCACCTCACGGCGGCGGCACCGATCTCGATCGCCTGCCGCGCGACGTTGACCTCGGCGACATCGTCAACGTCTTCGGCCCGCGCGATCTCGGCGCATACGAGATCCAGACGCAGCTGCCGGGCTCGTGCTTTGTCGCCGACACGGTCTTCTGCGACGGATTCGACGGCTGATGCCGTCGCTAACTAGGCCGCCGCCGCGAGCATCGGCATCGCGTCGGCGGCGAGCGCGTCGAAATATTCGCGCGTGAGCCGCATCTGCTCCACCGCGCTCTCCGCGCGATTGACCACCGCGCGAAACGCCGCATTCTCCGGCCGATCCTTCGCATACCAGCCAAGATGCTTGCGCGCGATGCGCAGGCCTTGCTGCTCGCCGTAGAACGCGTAGAGATCGTGGAGATGGCCGAGCAGGATGTCGCGGACTTCGGCGGGGCCCGGCGCGGCGAGCGTTTCTCCGCACCCGAGGAAGTGCGCAATCTCGCGAAAGATCCACGGCCGGCCTTGCGCCGCGCGTCCGATCATGACCGCATCGCACTTCGTGACGTCGAGCACTTCGCGCGCCTTCGTCGGCGAATCGATATCGCCATTCGCCAAGACCGGAATGCGGATCGCCTGCTTGATCGCCGCGATCGTTTCGTACTCCGCTTTGCCTTCGTAAAGATCGGCGCGCGTGCGACCGTGCACCGCGAGCGCCGCGATTCCCGCATCCTCGGCGATGCGCGCGATCGAAACCCCGTTCCTGTTTTCGCGATTCCAACCGGTGCGGATCTTCAACGTCACCGGAACGTCGACCGCGCGCACGACCGCTTCGAGAATGCGCGCCACCAGCGGCTCATCCTGCAACAGCGCGCTGCCGGACCAGACGTTGCACACCTTCTTGGCCGGACAGCCCATGTTGATGTCGATGATCTCGGCGCCGTGATCGACGTTGTAGCGCGCCGCATCGGCCAACATCGCCGGATCGTAGCCCGCGATCTGCACGCTGACCGGTGCCGGCTCGCCGGCGTGATCCATACGCTTGAGCGATTTGCGCGTCGTCCACAGACGCGGATCCGCCGTCGTCATCTCCGACACAGCCAAACCAGCGCCGAGCCGCTTGCACAGCTGGCGGAAGGGCTTATCGGTGACGCCGGCCATTGGCGCGAGGACGACGGGCGGGTCGATGGAATACGGACCTAGGCGCATCCGCGTATTGTAGCGTCGGCTGATGCGACGACGCTGTTCAAGGATCGTGGCGGAGCGGTCCGATGACCGACATCTCGAAATCGTGGCATCCCGCCGTTGGGCCGTCGACGACGACATAGTAGTTGCGGCCGTCATTCGGGTAATTGACGTAGGCAAACCCGGTTGCGTCGAGCTCGGCACTATCGACGCACTCTGCGTTGACGCCGCAACCGCTGCAAACGAAGACGAAGAGTTGCTCCGGGTCGCCTTGCAGCATGACCCCGGTGACGCCATACGGGCCGCTTACGGTGAAAACAACGTCGTCCCCGGGTGTGAAGATCGTGCCATGATTCTGCTCTGGCAGCGCGTTCGACCCGCACGTGCTACCGCTGATCGTCGAACCGACGAATCCGTGCTGCGGATTGGCACAACTTTGCGCGGCTGCACCCTGTGCCACGAACAATGTGGAAACCGCGCTCAAGGCGAAGCTGAGCGATGAGCAAGCGGAGTCATTCATCGAAGTCGCTCCAGAACAGGATGTCGTCCGAGGTTTCGATCTCGGAGAAGCGCACCGAGGCGCCCGTCGTGACGATGCTGTAGAAAGAGTCAAAAATGCCGAGCCCGACGTGCTGCGCGCCTTGCCACATCGCATTGTCGAGCCCCGTCAGAACGGCGGTTGGCGGATCCGTGAAATCGGCGTTCTGCCAGAAGCGCACCTGGCCCGCGGCCCCCTCACCCACACTGAGCTCAAAGCGCAATAGATCCCCGCTCGAAATCGTGGCGGGCACGACGTCATAGTAAGAACCCTGCGTGCAAACGGGAGCCGAGCCAGAGCAGGCACCTGAGAGAGAGACAAGCGGAGACGGCGGATCGCTGATGCCGCCCCACAATGTCACGCGGAGCAGCGCGGCGTCGCCGTTGACCACGGGCCACGGTTGCCGCGACGTTACGCTGAGCACACCCACCGCTGCCAACGAATCGTTGCTGAATCCCGACGCGTCGATGCGGAAGGATATCCGCCACAGCTGTTCAGGATTCGGCAGCGAGTACCAAGCAAATGCGCCGGACGGCGTCGAGTTGTTGGGCATCAGCGACACGACAAGGTCGCACGTCGAGCCGTCGCTTGGCACGAACGCGACGTTTCCGCGGATCGAGGCAGTTCTGTCGAACGGATGCGGCCGCACGCACGTCTGCGCCCATAGTACTGCGGGCAGACCGAGGGTCAGCGTTGCCGCAAGATGAAGTAGTCGCACCACCTCTCCCCAAGGCTACATGTGAAAGAGTAGGCGGGACGCGTTGCGGTTTCAATGCGAGCGCCGCGTCTTTACATGGCGCGTCCCGCCGTTGAGGCCGCCGGGGAAGCGAGCCAGTACATCCTCAAACCGCACCATCGCCGGCGCCGTGCCAACGGTCTCGGTCGACATCGCCGCAGCGCGATTCGCATGCACTACCGCATCTCGAAATGGCCGGCCGTCGAAGCGCAGCAGCGCGGCCGCGAGCGTGCCGGAGAACGCATCTCCGGCACCGGTCGAATCGATCGCGACGACGGACTCGGGCGCGAGCCGATAAAACGGTTGTGTATCGCCGCGAAGGGTGGTGTGCTCATCGTGCGAAACGAAGCAGCCGTTCGCACCGAGCGTAATGACGACAGTTGCGACGTTGAGCCGGCGGGCGAGTCGGTGCAGTTCTGCATCGCTGCGCTCGACGAGCGTCGCTGCGGCGACGAGTTCGCCGGCGAAGCGTTCGAGCAGCAGCGCGAATTCGGTTTCGTTCGGCGTGATCAGATCGCATTGCGCGAGCAGCGATGCATCGAGATCCGGATGCACGGGCGCCGGATTCAGGATGCGCAGCAGACCGTGTTGCGCGCCGAGCTCCAACGCGGCTGCGATCGCATCCAGGTTGTTCTCGAGTTGCAGCAGCAGAATCTTCGCGCGCGCGAATGCAGGCGACTGCGCGCGCACGAAGTCCGGATCGAGATGTTCGTTCGCTGCGAGATTCACGACGAGCAGATTCGCGCCGGTGCGATCGACGACTATGCTCGACGCGGCGGTCGGCACTTCGGTTCGGATCTGCCAGCGGCACGGCAGTTTTTCCTGCGTTGCGAAACTTTGTGCGATGGCGCCGAGATGATCGTTGCCGATCGCGCCGATGAACAGCGTCGGCACGCCCTGACGCAAACACGCAATCGCCTGATTGAAACCCTTGCCACCCGGCCCCGTGTTGAATCCGAGCGCGCGCCGCGTTTCGCCGATTTCCGGAAAACGATCGGTCAGCCAGGCGTGATCCTGGACATAGGAGCCGACGACCAGGACGTCTGCGTGGGGTGTCATTTATCGTGGCGGTGTTGTGGGACCTGGTCGGAGTTTAGCGGGTTGGAATTGTTGGCTCGCGGGGGAGAGACGCGGGCGCGAACCAGGCGTGCCCTCACCCTGCCCTCTCCCGCGTGGCGGGAGAGGGGGATCGTTGTGGTTGATGGTCTGGGCTGTTAGCGAAGGTCGCTGCGAATCACGATGTCGACGCGACGATCGTTGCTCGCGATTGCGCCTGGCGCATATGACACGCTGCGAGCCCCGGCGATCGGATCGGGCTGAACGAATGCCGAACAAACGCGTTCAGAGTTGCTCGAGAACGCCGGCGATCGTGGCGGTCATGAATGTCGCAAGTGAGCCGCCGAGCACCGCGCGCAAACCGAAACGCGCAAGATCGGCGCGACGATTCGGTGCGAGCCCGCCGATGCCGCCGATCTGGATCGCGATCGACGAAAAATTCGCGAACCCACACAACGCATACGTTGCGATCAGCTGACTCTGTCGCGTGAGCTGGTCGAGATGCCTGGACATGTCGACATACGCGACGAATTCATTGACGACGACCTTCTCGCCGATGAAGCTGCCGACCAGATTGGCATCCTGCCACGGCACACCGATCAGCCAGGCCAGCGGCGCGAGCACCCAACCGAACATCGTCTGCAGCGACAGCTCGACCGGCCGGCCCGCATTCGCCGAAAGCCATGCGTTGATCGAGCCGCCATCGCCCCACGCGTGACCGCCGAGCCACTGGATCGGCGAATTCAGAAGCGCGATCAGCGCGATGAACGCGAGCAGCATCGCACCGACATTCAGCGCGAGCCGAAGCCCATCGCCGGCGCCGGTCGCCGCCGCGTCGATCACGTTCGCCGTGGTCCGTTCGACGTCGAGCTTCACCGTGCCACGCGTCAGCGGCTCCTGCGTTTCCGGCACCAGGATTTTCGCCAGCATCAGCGTCGCTGGCGCCGCCATCACGCTCGCGGTCAGAAGATGCTTGGCGAAGAACTGCTTCTGCACCGGATCGTCGCCGCCGAGAAGGCCGACATACGCCGCCATCACCGAACCTGCGATGTGCGCCATGCCGCCGATCATGACCGTCATCAACTCGGACTGCGTCATGCGCTCGATATAAGGCTTGATCGTCAACGGCGCTTCGGTTTGGCCGATGAAGACACTCGCGCAGACGCTGGTCGTCTCCGCGCCGGAGACGTTCATCACTTTGGTGATGATCCACGCCATGCCGCGCACGATGCGCTGCATGACGCCGAGGTGATACAGCACGCCGGTGAGCGAGGCAAAAAAGATGATCGTCGGCAGCACCTGCACGGCGAACACGAAACCGAATTTGCTCGTGTCCGTGAGCGTGCCGAAGATGAATTCGGAACCGACGCGGACGAAATCGAGGAGTTTCACGAATCCCGTCGCGATCGTGTTGAACACATCGCGCCCGAACGGAACCTTGAGCACCAGCGTCGCGAACACCAGCTGCAATGCGACGCCGCTCAGCACGAGTTTCCAGCTCACCGCGCGTTTGTTGTTGGAAAACACGAACGCGATGCCGATGAGGACGGCGAGGCCGAACAGGCCGAAGGCGATTTGGCCGAGCGCGTCGAGCATCGTCTTCCCCTTGCGGCGATGGGCGCCAGACATTCGGCGCCGGCAATCGGCCGAGCGTAGAGCCGCGCCGGCGCGCGGCGCAAGGCAAGCGTGCGCCGCCGCATTCGTTACGGCTCGGCGCGGCGCTTTTGACGCGCCGCAGCAAATGTGTTCTAGTCGCGGATGAGCGGAACGCAGTCCGGAGGCAACGCGCGTACGGACGTATAGACGCCTATATCTATACCGTGTAGCGCGCGTGCCCGGTCGGCGGCCGGTTCGCGGAGGCGCACACGATGGCGACGCGGCGTCCGGGGCTGTACCACCCGGACTACGAACACGACAGTTGCGGTTTCGGTCTGATCGCTCAGATCGACGACCGCGCCAGCGCGCGCGTCGTCTCGATGGCGTTCGATGCGCTCGAACGTCTGGCGCATCGCGGCGCGGTCGGCGCGGACGGTGTCAGCAGCGATGGTTGCGGATTGCTGCTGTATCGACCCGATGCGTGGTTGCGTGCGCTCGCGGCCGAAAGCGCGATCGTGCTCGAAGAGAAATTCGCCGCCGGGCTGGTGTTCCTTTCGCCCGATTCCGTGCTGGCCGAGCGCGCGATCGGCGAGCTCGATCGTCGACTTGCCGACGAACGCCTCGCCGTCGCGGGTTGGCGCGACGTTCCGATCGATGCGGCCGTCTGTGGTCCGGAAGCCGCGCGCTCGTTGCCGCGCATCGCGCAAATCTTCGTGAATGCGCCCGAGCATCTCCCCGAGGCCGCATTCGAACGCGCGCTGTTCCGTGCGCGGCGTCTTGCCACGAACGCGCTCGCCGACGATGAGCATTTCTACGCGGTGACCTTGTCGGCGTCGACGATCGGCTACAAGGCGATGGTGTTGCCGGGCGCGCTCCGGCGTTTCTATCCGGACCTCGCACGAGCCGAGCTCGCGACGAGTGCGGTCGTGTTTCACCTGCGCTTTTCGACCAACACGACGCCGCAGTGGCGACTCGCGCAGCCGTTCCGGCATCTCGCGCACAACGGCGAGATCAACACGATTCGCGCCAACCGCACGTGGCTGCAGGCGCGTAGCGGCAAACTGGTTTCGCCGCTGATCGATTTCTCCGGGCTCGGCGCGCTGGTCGCGATGGAAGGTTCGGATTCACAGAGTCTCGACAATGCGCTTGAGCTGTTGCTGATCGGCGGCATCGCGTTGCCGACCGCGATGCGCATCTTGGTGCCGCCGGCGTGGTCCGCGCGCGAGGACATCGACGCCGATCTGGCCGCGTTCTATGAGTACTACGCGCTGCACACCGAGCCGTGGGATGGACCCGCCGGACTCGTCATGTGCGACGGCCGCTACGCCGCGTGCGCACTCGATCGCAATGGTTTGCGGCCCGCGCGCTGGGCGCTAGCCGACGACAATCACCTGATCGTCGCGTCGGAAGCCGGCATCTGGGACGTACCCGCGTCGCGCATCGTCGCCAAAGGCCGGCTCGGACCCGGCGAAATGATCGCGGTCGATCTTGCCGAGCATCGACTCTTGTATAACGCAGACATCGATGCACTGAATCGCGGGCTCGCGCCGTTCAAGCAGTGGCTGCGCGAGGGCGTGATCTACCTCGAATCGCACCTGATCGATCCGGGTCTCGCCGCCGAGCCGTTTCCTCCGGCGACGCTTGCGCGATTCCAGAAGCTTTTCGGCCTCACGCGAGAAGAACGCGACACGGTGCTGACTTCGCTCGCCGAATTCGGCGTCGAGGCGACCGGTTCGATGGGTGATGACACGCCCGTCGCGGCGCTCTCCGGCGTCGCACGTCCGCTCTACGATTATTTCCGGCAGGGATTTGCGCAGGTTACCAATCCGCCGATCGATCCGTTGCGCGAAACCGCGGTGATGTCGCTGGTCACGCAGATCGGCGTCGAAGGCAATGTGTTCGAATTGTCGCCGGCGAACGCAAAGCAGGTCATGCTGACCTCGCCGATCCTGTCGCAACGCAAACTGCGCCAGTTGCTCGCGCTGCCGCAGTTTGCGGGCGAAGCGCAAACGTTCATCGATCTCTATTACGCCGACAGCGAAGATCTCGAAACAGCGCTGCGTCGCATGTGCGCGGAAGCGGTCGCCGCGGTGCGCTCCGGTTCGCGACTGCTCTTTCTGAGTGACCGCTATCCCCCGCAGCGTCCCGAAAAGTTGTCCGCGCATGCATTGCTTGCGACCGCCGCCATTCATCAGACGCTTCTCGCCGCGCGCCTTCGCTGCGATTGCAATCTGATCGTCGAAACCGGAACAGCGCGCGATCCGCATCACTTCGCCTGTCTCATCGGCTACGGCGCGACGGCTGTATATCCGTATCTTGCCTATCAGACGCTGTTCGATCTCGGCCGCACTGGCGTCCTGAATGCGGCGGCGGCGGAAGCGCGCGAGCCCGGCCGCAGTTATCGGCGCGGAATCCGCAAAGGTCTGCTGAAAATCCTCTCGAAGATGGGCATCTCGACGGTCGCGGGATATCGCGGCGCGCAGCTGTTCGAGATCGTCGGACTCGATCGCGAGATCGTCGATCTCTGCTTCAGCGGAACGCCGGCGCGCATCGGCGGCACGCGCTTTTCGGATCTCGAAAACGAACAACGCGCGCGCACGCGCGAGGCCTACGACATGAGCGCCACGCTCGCGCCGGGTGGTCTGCTCAAGTTCGTGTACGGCGGCGAATATCACGCGTACAACCCCGATGTCGTCGGCACGCTGCAGCGCGCCGTGCTCACCGGTGAAACGCGCGATTACCGGCGTTACGCAGATCTTGTCGACCATCGTGCGCCAGCGGCACTGCGCGATCTGGCCGAACTACGCAATGACACCACGCCGATTCCGCTCGGCGAAGTCGAACCCGCCGAATCGATCCTGACGCGTTTCGATTCCGCCGGCATGTCGCTGGGCGCGCTCTCGCCGGAAGCGCACGAGACGCTCGCGCTGGCGATGAACCGGCTCGGCGCGCGCTCGAATTCCGGCGAAGGCGGCGAGGATCCACTGCGCTACGGCACCGACAAACGGTCGAAGATCAAACAGGTCGCGTCGGCGCGCTTCGGCGTCACGCCCGAATATCTCGTCGACGCCGAAGTCCTGCAGATCAAAATCGCGCAAGGCGCCAAGCCCGGCGAAGGCGGTCAGCTGCCGGGCCATAAAGTCAACGCGATGATCGCGCGACTGCGCTATGCGCGGCCGGGCATCGGTCTCATTTCGCCGCCGCCGCATCACGATATCTATTCGATCGAAGATCTTGCGCAGCTGATCTACGATTTGAAAGAGGTCAATCCGAATGCGCTAGTGTCGGTCAAGCTTGTCGCGCACGCCGGCGTCGGCACCATCGCCGCGGGTGTCGCGAAGGCGTACGCGGATCTGATCACGATCTCCGGACACGACGGCGGCACCGGCGCAAGCCCGCTGACGTCGATCCACTACGCCGGCATTCCATGGGAGCTCGGTCTTGCCGAAGCGCACGAGACGTTGCGCCGCAATGGCCTGCGCGATCGCGTGCGACTGCAGACCGATGGCGGTCTCAAGACCGGGCTCGATGTGATCAAGGCCGCGATTCTTGGCGCCGAGAGTTTCGGCTTCGGCACCGCGCCGATGATCGCGATGGGCTGCAAGTACTTGCGCATCTGCCATCTCAACACCTGCGCCACCGGTGTCGCGACGCAGCTCGATGTGCTGCGCAAGCAGCATTTCGTCGGCACCGCGGAAAAAGTCATGCGCTATTTCCGTTTCGTCGCCGAGGACGTGCGCGAGCGGCTCGCGCAACTCGGTGTGCGGTGTCTGGAGGATCTGGTCGGACGCACCGATCTGCTACGCGCTCGCAGCGATCTCGTCGGTCGTCATCGCCGCATCGACCTTTCGCCGCTGCTCGCCGCCGCGGATTCGGTCGATGCAGGCGCGCGCGTGTGCGCCGGCGCGCGCAACGTGCCGCGCGATCCGGGCTCGCTCGCGGCGCACATCGCGGTCGATACGCGTTTCGCCGTCGAGCACGGACGCGGCGGTGAATTCCGCTACGAGGTGCGCAACACCGATCGTGCGATCGGCGCGCGACTTTCCGGCGACGTCGCGCGACGCCACGGCGATCTCGGTATGAGCGATTCGCCGATCGTGCTGAAACTCAGCGGCAGCGCCGGGCAAAGCCTCGGCGCGTGGAATGCCGGCGGCGTGCAGATCGAGCTCGAAGGCGAAGCCAACGACGGCGTCGGCAAAGGCATGGCCGGCGGCCGCATCGCCGTGCGTCCGCCGGCGGACGCCGCATTCGTCGCGCGCGACGCGGTGATCATCGGCAACACATGTCTTTACGGCGCAACCGGCGGCGAGTTGTACGCGGCCGGCCGCGCGGGCGAACGATTCGCCGTGCGCAACTCGGGCGCGCTCGCCGTCGTCGAAGGCACCGGCGATCACTGCTGCGAATACATGACCGGCGGCATCGTCGTCGTGCTCGGGCCGACCGGTCTCAATTTCGGCGCCGGCATGACCGGCGGATTCGCCTATGTGCTCGACACCGAGCGCGATTTCGTCGACCGCTACAACCACGAGCTGATCGACATCCTGCGCATCTCGCTTGAAGGCATGGAAAATCATCTGCAGCATCTGCGCCGGCTCATCAGCGCGCACGTCGATGCGACCGGCAGCCTATGGGGCGCGCACATTCTGGAGCGCTTCCGCGATTTCCTCAGCAAGTTCTGGCTGGTCAAGCCCAAAGCCGCTGGACTCGACACGCTGATCGATGAATTGAAACGCGCCGCATGAGCCGACGATGAAAGAGCAGGTTCCGTATTTCGTCGAAGTGCCGCGCGCGAGTCCGGGCGAAGTGCCGGTCAGCGTGCGCGTGCTCGGCTGGAGCGAAATCTACGGCGCGTACGAAACCGGCGAAGCGGAAGCGCAGTCGGCGCGCTGCATCGACTGCGGCAATCCGTATTGCGAATGGCAATGTCCGGTGCACAACTACATCCCGGACTGGCTGAAACTCGCGCAGCAGGGCCGCGTGATCGAAGCCGCCACGCTGATGCACGAAACGAATCCGCTGCCGGAAATCTGCGGACGCATCTGTCCGCAGGATCGTCTGTGCGAAGGTGCGTGCACGCTCAACGACGGTTTCGGCGCGGTTACGATCGGCGCGATCGAGAAGGACGTCGTCGACAAGGCGTTCGCGCTCGGCTGGCGGCCGGATCTTTCTAATGTTGCGGCGACCGGAAAGCGTGTCGCCATCGTCGGCGCCGGCCCGGCGGGATTGTCCGCGGCCGATCGCCTCGTGCGCGCCGGCATCGGCGCGGTCGTGTTCGATCGCTACGAGGAAATTGGCGGTCTGCTCACGTTCGGCATTCCGCCGTTCAAGCTCGACAAGGATGTCGTGCGAATGCGCCGCCGCGTGCTCGAGGAGATGGGCGTCGAGTTCCGTCTCGGTGTCGAGATCGGACGTGACATCGCTTTCGACGCACTGCTCGATCGCTACGACGCGGTATTCATCGGCACCGGCGCGTATCGCGAAGTGCCTGCGGACATGGCGGGCGACCGCTTGCGCGGCGTCGAACCGGCCTTGCCGTTCCTGATTGCGAACGCGCGACGGATACTCGGCGGCAGCGATACGTCGCAACAGACTCGCATTTCCGGCAAGCACGTCGTCGTGCTCGGCGGTGGCGATACGGCGATGGACTGTAATCGCACCGCGATCCGGCTCGGCGCGGCGTCGGTCACCTGCGTCTATCGCCGCGACGAAGCGAGCATGCCGGGATCGCGCCGCGAAGTGCAGAACAGCCGCGATGAAGGCGTGCGCTTCCTGTTCAATCGCCAGCCTGTCGCGATCGTCGGCGAAGAACGCGCAACCGGCGTGCGCGTGACAGCGACGCGTCTACTCGCCGACGCATCCGGCCGTGCACGACCCGAAGCGATTGCGGGAAGCGAGCAGGTGCTCAATGCAGATGTGGTGATCGTCGCGTTCGGTTTTCGGCCAAGCCCGCCGGATTGGTGCGCGGAAATCGGCATCGAGCTCGACGCGAGCGGGCGCATCCGCGTCGGCGGCGAAGGGCGGTTGCCGTTCCAGACCTCGAATCCGCGCGTGTTCGCCGGCGGCGACAACGTGCGGGGGGCGGATCTCGTCGTGCGCGCGGTGCATGATGGGCGCGAGGCGGCGAAATCGATCGTCGCGATGCTGGCGGAGGACATCAAGCAGCCGCAACGATCGCGGCGATACCACGAAACCGCAGCACCCTGATCCGCCATTGACGCCGGGCTGCAGGCCAGCGCGTTTCGACAGGCGCCGTCCGCGTCGCGCACGCCCGCGAGGGCGATGACCCGCCACGCGCGCGGCGGATCTTAGGCCCGGCGATTCCCGGTACGCGATGTCCGGTTTGATCCGTAACCCCGTAGTAGTCACACGTGGCTTGCGCGCGCGCATCGCGCGCAGAAGCCTCTTTGCCGCTTTCGGGGATACCTCCGTGTCGAACCGTACCGCCCACTTGGCCGCCTGCATTTCCGCAGCGATCGGATTGATGGCGCTCGCTCCGCCACCGTGCGGAGCATCCGCTGTCCGCGATCGAACTGCGCCGATGGCTTTACCGCCTTGGTATCTGCTCGACCCGGCAGCGCAATCGGTCACCCGGCCGGGCGCTGCCTATGCGCCGGCGCCGCACGCCGTGATGACCTGCGACGACGACGTCAACAATCCCCCAGCCGGCAGCCTGCGTGCAGAGGTTGCCGTCGCGCGCCGCATTTCGAATCGGATGCGGGCGCCGGTCGGTCGGATCGGCCGGCTCGACAATATCGCGCGGGCGATCGTGTTCCTCGTCGGCAATCGGTTCATGACCGGCTCGGTCATCGATTGCGACGGCGGGATGCGGATGGTCGGGCGGCCGCTCTGAGCGGCGGAGCCCCGCGCTATGATGACTGCGGAGAACCGGCGCCTGCGCCGGCATGAGGCCATGTCGAAACCATCTGTCAGCCGTACGCGGTATGCCGATCCGCTGCGCGAGTCGGCCATCGCCGTGCGCGCGACCATTGATGAAACGAGCGATTTCCTCGCAAGCCACGGTGCGCTCCGCTTCGGACAGGGAACGATCGCGACGATTCTCGCGTTCGCGCTCGGTGCGCTCTCGTTGCTCGCGGTGCTCGCGTTTCATTTTCCCGAGTACCTGACGACGCCGGAGCTTCGCCACACCTATTCGGTCGACGTGCTGCGCCAGCTGCTTTTCGGTGGGCTGCTGGTCGCCGGCGGGCTCTCGCTCGCGTGTCTCGTGCTCGGCATCCGGCGCAATCTCAATCTGATTTCGTTCGCGCTCGTGCTGGTCGCGGTTGCGCTCGGCGGCTCGCGCGTGCCGGTCGGAAATTTCCCGGACAACACGCCGTATATCGGCCTCGACTGGTTCATTCTCGATCTGCTCGGCTCGACGATGGTGTTCATCGTGCTCGAAAAGCTGCTCCCGCTCTATCGCGAGCAGCTCGTCTTCCGCAAGGAATGGCAGACCGACCTCAAGTATTTCGCGATCAATCACTTTCTCGTCGGTCTGATCCTGCTGACCGTCAACTTCGTAATCCATCACGGATTCGAGTGGATGGTCAGCCACGATTTTCAGCTCGCGGTGCAGCGCATCTGGTTCGTCCCACAACTATTGCTCTGCATCCTCGTCGCCGATCTCTCGCAATACTGGACGCATCGCGCGTATCACGAGATTCCGTTCCTGTGGAAATTCCACGCGGTGCATCACTCGGCGAAGACGATGGACTGGCTCGCCGGATCGCGTCAGCACGTTTTCGAGATCATCGTGACGCGCGTGCTGGTGCTTGCGCCGCTGTTCGTGCTCGGTTTCAGCGAGGCGGTGATCAACACGTACATCATCATCGTCGGCTTTCAGGCCGTGCTGAATCACGCGAACGTTGACGTGCCGTGGGGACCGCTCAAGTACCTGATCGTGACGCCGGATTTCCATCATTGGCATCACGCGTCGGATGACGAGGCGATTGATCGCAATTACGCCGCGCACTATGCGTTTCTCGACTATCTGTTCGGAACGGCGGTGAAGTCGGAGAAGCGATTGCCGGAGAAATACGGCGTTGTTGGCGACTACATGCCGGACGGGTGGGTTGCGCAGCAGGCGTTTCCGTTTAGGGCGAAGCCCAGTCACTGCAACTCGGTCAGCTCCAGAGTAGCGTTCAATCCATGAATCGGACCGCCGGCTGCGATCGCAGCCGGCGGTTGAGCGGTTCTATGCGAAGGAGCTCAGTTGTACGTGACTACAATGCCTTCGACCCCAGCGCCGTGCGCCAGCGATACTCCGACGGAGTAGACCGTATTGGGAAGCACCATGAACTGATCGAAATACTTTGGGCCATTGCTTGCGCCATAAGACGTCGGTGGGTGTCCATAGTAGTGCCTCCGGCACGTAGTCCCAAGAACGTCCAAGTGAACTTCGACATCTCACTGCACGAGCTACGAGGGTTACGTACCTCGAACCGTTGCTCCGAAATAAGTGAACGGTATCTGGCTATTGCTGGCATGGACGATCGCAATCTGCTGGATCGTGTGACCGACAGGATAGTGAGCGATCGGAAAGTCGCGACTCAGCATGCTGACGTCCGGGTACCCATGTACTGGCATTGGTCCGGCGTCGGTCTCAGCAGACGAAGTGTCGATCCGACTGCGGTTGCCTGCGCAGCGTTGCGCCGCAGACGCAACGGCACAGTAGGTAACCGTCTCGTAGCTTCTGTAGCCGTCTTTGACGCGGAATACACTGTATAGGACGAATGGGCCGTGGCTAAGCCAACGTTGATACGTCTTCGGTGTAGAATCCTCTCAAGTCGGTAAGAGTCGCTACCTGTTCGCAACAGTCATTGCCTGAGCTCGGCACGCCGAAGGCGGACACTATCGGCTCTGCAATTCGTAAACGGAGCAGAACCCGGCCGAATGGTTACGATGGTCGGAGCCTATTACGTGAGTCAGCGGTTCGGCGAAACCGCCAGCCGCTAGCCTTCGGTCTGTTGCCAGGATGATCGTTGCCAATCGAGCGCGCATGCGTGCGATCTCGACCGCGACTGCTACAATTCCGCTCTTTTCTCAAGCCTCCGCAGCGGCCGCCGCCATGTCAGCACCCGCCACCACTCTTTCTCCCACCATCGACCGCGACTACACGCTCGACCACAAATACACGCGCACGCGAGGCCGCATTTATCTCTCCGGCGTGCAGGCGCTGGTGCGCCTGCCGCTGATGCAGCAGATGCGCGATCGCGCAGCGGGCCTCAACACGGCCGGCTTCATCTCCGGCTATCGCGGCTCGCCGCTCGGCGGGTTCGATCTCGAGTTGTGGAAGGCGAAGAAGCACCTCAAGGCGTCGAACATCGAGTTTCAGCCGGGCCTCAACGAGGATCTCGGCGCGACGATGGTGTGGGGCACGCAGCAGGCGAATCTTTTCCCGGGCGCGAAGTACGACGGCGTGTTCGCGATGTGGTACGGCAAAGGCCCCGGCGTCGATCGCTGCGGCGACGTGTTCAAGCACGGCAATGCGGCGGGCACGTCGAAGCACGGCGGCGTGCTCGCGCTCGCGGCGGACGATCATGCGTGCCGCTCGTCGACGCTGCCGCACGGATCGGAACTCGAATTCGTCTCGGCGATGATGCCGGTGCTGAATCCGGCCGGCGTGCAGGACATTCTCGACATGGGCCTGCTCGGCTGGGCGATGTCGCGCTTCACCGGTCGCTGGGTCGGTTTCAAGACGATCGCCGAAACGGTCGAATCGAGCGCGAGCGTCCTCGTCGATCCGCATCAGCTCGACATCGTCGTGCCGACCGACTTCGCGTTGCCGCCGGGCGGTCTCAACATCCGCTGGCCCGATCCGCCGCTCGATCAGGAAATGCGTCTGCACAGATATGCCGTGCAGGCGGCGATCGCGTTCGCGCGTGCGAACGGCATCGATCGCGTCGTCATCGATTCGCCGCGCGCGCGGCTCGGCATCGTCACGACCGGCAAGAGCTATCTCGATGTGCTGCAGGCGCTCGAATATCTCGGCATCGGCGCCGAAGAAGCGCGCGACATCGGCGTGCGCGTCTACAAGGTCGGCATGACCTGGCCGCTTGAGCCGGTCGGCATCCGCGAATTCGCGCGCGGGCTCGAGGACATCGTCGTCGTCGAGGAAAAGCGCTCGTTCATCGAGTCGCAGATCAAAGAGCACATGTACAACTGGCCCGATTCCCATCAAGGCGGCGCCACGCGGCCGAGCATCGTCGGCAAGTACGATGAAGCCGGCGAATGGGTGCTGCCTTCGACGAGCGAATTGACGCCGGCGATGATCGCGAAAGTCATCGCGGCGCGATTGAAGCGCTTTTTCACCTCCGAACGCATCGACGAGCGCCTGAAGTGGATCGCGGCGAAAGAAGCCGAGCTCGCGATGCCGCGCGCGAATTTTCCGCGTGCCGCACATTACTGTTCCGGTTGCCCGCACAACACGTCGACCGCGGTGCCGGAAGGATCGCGCGCGCTCGGCGGCATCGGTTGCCACTACATGGTGACGTGGATGGATCGGCGCACCGACACGTTCACGCAGATGGGCGGCGAGGGCGTGACCTGGTGCGGACAGGCGCCGTTCACCGAAACCAAGCACGTGTTCCAGAATCTCGGCGACGGCACGTATTTCCATTCCGGTTCGCTCGCGATCCGCCAGGCGATCGCGGCGAAGGTCAACATCACGTACAAGATTCTCTACAACGACGCGGTCGCGATGACCGGCGGCCAGCCGGTCGACGGCACGCTGACGGTGCCGGACATCGCGCATCAGGTGCGCAGCGAAGGCGTGCAGGCGATCATCGTGATGTCGGACGACATCGCGAAATGGTCGCAGCCGGAGATTTTTCCGGTCGGCGTCGAGTTCGTCCATCGCGACGAGCTCGATGCGGTGCAAAAGCGCATGCGCGAAATGCCCGGCGTTTCGGTGCTGATCTACGACCAGACCTGCGCGACCGAAAAACGCCGCCGACGCAAGCGCGGCAAGCTCGAGGATCCGCACAAGCGCATCTTCATCAATTCGCTGGTCTGCGAAGGTTGCGGCGATTGCGGCGAGAAATCGTTCTGCGTGTCGGTGCTGCCGAAGGAAACCGAATACGGCCGCAAGCGCGAGATCGATCAGTCGAGTTGCAACAAGGATTATTCCTGTGTCAAAGGTTTCTGTCCGAGCTTCGTGACGGTGCATGGCGGCGCGTTGAAGAAGCGCAAGCCCGGCGCGAATGTCGATTTTTCGACCTTGCCGCAACCCACGATCGCAACCGATCTGGCGCAGCCGTGGAACATCCTCGTCACCGGCATCGGCGGCACCGGCGTCGTCACGATCGGCGCGCTGATCGGCATGGCCGCGCATCTCGAAGGCAAGGGCGCGACGGTGCTCGATCAGACCGGCCTTGCGCAGAAAGGCGGCGCGGTGACGTGTCACCTGCGCATCGCGAAGTCGCCGGCGGAAATCCACGCGGTGCGCATCGCCGCGGGCGAGGCGGATCTCGTGCTCGGTTGCGACATGGTCGTCGTCAACGATTACTGGGCGCTGTCGAAGATCCGCGCCGGCCGCGCGCACGTTGTGCTGAACACGTACGAGGCGATGCCCGGCACGTTCACGATGAAGCCGGATCTCGCGTTTCCGGCGAAGGAGATCGTCGACGCGGTGACATTCGCGCTCGACGGCGAGAAGCCCGAGCTGGTCGACGCGACCGATCTTGCGACGAAGCTGCTCGGCGATTCGATCGCGAGCAATCTCTTCATGCTCGGCTATGCGTTGCAGAAAGGCTGGGTGCCGATTTCGCTCGATGCGCTGATGCGTGCGGTCGAGCTCAATGCGGCCGCGGTCGAGATGAACAAGTCCGCGTTCAACTGGGGGCGTCTCGCCGCGCACGACATCGCGCAAGTGCGCGCGGCCGCCGGCATCGGCTCTCTTGCGAGGCCGGCGGTAACAGGTGAAACGGTCAAGTCTTCCTACGCCGACCCGCTGAACGATGTTGCGATCAGCGCGACACTCGACGAAGAAATCGCGCGTCGTGTCGCGTTCCTGACCGACTATCAAAACGGCGCATACGCTGCGCGCTATCAGACGCTCGTCGACAAGGTCCGCGCGGCCGAGCAACAGAAGTCGCCCGGCTCCTACTTCGCTCGCCGAAGCCGTCGCGCGCTATGCGTTCAAGCTGATGGCGTACAAGGACGAATACGAAGTCGCGCGGCTTTACACCAGCGGCGACTTCGAAAAGCGCGTCCGCGAAACCTTCGACGGCGATTTCAAGCTGCATTTCAACCTGGCGCCGCCGCTGTTCGCCAAGAAGGATGCCGACGGACATCTGCGCAAGGCCGAGTACGGCGCGTGGGTTTTCGGCGCGTTTCGCTTGCTCGCGAAATTGCGCGGTTTGCGCGGCACGGCGTTCGACATTTTCGGCTACACCGCCGAGCGCAAAACCGAACGTCAACTGATCGCGGACTATGCGCAAGACGATCGACGAATTGCTCGCGACGCTGGATCACGACAATCACGCGCTCGCCGTCGAGATCGCTTCGCTGCCGGAGCACATTCGCGGCTATGGGCATGTCAAGGAGCGCCACCTCGCCGCTGCGCTGACGCGACAGCAGCAGCTGATGGCTGCGTGGCGGCAACCTCAATTACGCGGCGTGGCCGCCTAGCGCGCAACCTCTAGCGCCACGCCGCATCGGCTTCGATCAGATCGACATATTGAAAGCGCTCATCGCGCAGCACGCGTTCGCCGCGCACGAGCGGAATCGGCGCGGGCCACAGTGGCCCTGCGAAGACGCAGGTGTGAAATTCGCCGTTCTCACCGCACGGATCGACCTTGGGTGGAAGATCGGCGAGCAGCGCATCGTCGAATTCGCGTCCGCAAAAGGCCGCATCGAGTTGTGTCGTGTCGACGCAGCTCAATATCGCGCGGTAGCCGCGATCGATGAATTGCCGCGCGAGCATGCGCGTGTCTTCGCCCCAGAGCGGATAGAGTCCATTCCAGCCCGATCGCGCGAGCAGCGCTTGGCGATACGCACGAACGTCGGCAAGAAAGAGGTCGCCGAACGCAATCGTGTCGACGGCCGCATCGCAGTTCGCCCGCGCGTTCTCGAGCGCTTGCGCGAATGCAGCTTCGTACGTTTCGTTGCTCGCCTGCGGCGGAATCTCGGCTTCGATGAGCGGCAACCCAAGGCCTGCGACTTGCCGGTGCAGGACCGATCGGCGCACGCCGTGAATCGCGATGCGGTCGTAGCCGCTGGTAACCGTGGTGACCAGGCCGACCATGCGCCAGTCGCGATCGCCCGACAATCGTTCGAGTGCGAGCGTCGAATCCTTGCCGCCGCTCCACGCGAGCAGCACCGGCTTCGCAGACATCGTCATTCCTGCCGCTGCCAAACCAGCGTGCGATTGTTGGCCGGCATCGGCACGTCGTCGATCAGCGCGAAGCCGGCTTCGCGCGCGAGCGCATTGACCGCTTCGATGTCGCGGATGCCCATGTGCGGTCCGCGTTCCTTGAGCGATTCATCGAACGCCGCGTTGCTCGCGCTGGTGTAGCTGCCTTCGTAATTGAACGGACCATAGATCGCGAGCTTCGCGTCCGGCGTCGCGATGCTTGCGAGCGCGCGGAACAGTTTCTCGACCTCGGCCCAGCTCATGATGTGCAGCGTGTTCGCGCTGAAAATCGCATCGTAGCGCGTGGCCGGCCAGCCGCCGGCGGCGACATCGAGCTCGATCGGCGACGGTGTGTTCGCGAGCGCCGCTTCGGCGAGCCACGCGCGAATCCCGGGAAGATTCTCCGCGCGATCCGACGTCTGCCAGACGAGATACGGCATTGCCGCGGCGAAATGAACCGCGTGCTGACCGGTGCCGCTGCCGATCTCGAGAACGTGCGTGCGGTCGGAAAAGTGCGCGCGCAGTACCGCCAGGATCGGGTTGCGATTGCGTTCGCACGCGGGTGCGAAAGGCTTCTCATCCATGCCCGCGAGTGTGCCCGACTGCGCGCTCGGCGGCGAGCGCAACCGCATCGGCTGTGCGATGCTTCGCATGCTCGGACCCGTCGAGGCGCATGCTCAACCGACTCTGGCTCGGCTTCTTCCTGACCGCCGCGATAGCCGCTCTCGCGCGCTGGCTGATCGGCGGCGACAGCGGCGTGTTCGCCGCGATGATCGCCAGCCTGTTCGACATGGCCCGGCTGTCGGTCGAGGTCATGATCCTTCTGTTCGGCACGTTGACCTTGTGGCTTGGTCTCTTGCGCATCGCGGAACGCGCCGGCGTCATCGACGCGCTCGCTCGGCTGCTCGGTCCGTTGTTTCGTCGCCTGATGCCGGAGGTTCCGGAGGGACATCCGGCGATCGGTCTCATCACGCTCAACTTTGCCGCGAACGCACTCGGCCTCGACAACGCGGCGACGCCGATCGGCCTTCGCGCGATGCGCGAGTTGCAGACACTGAATCCGAGCGCGGATACGGCCAGCAACGCGCAGATCCTGTTCCTGGTGCTCAATGCGTCTTCGCTGACTCTGCTGCCGGTCAGCATCTTCATGTATCGCGCGCAACAAGGAGCGAGCGATCCGACGCTCGTATTTCTGCCCATCCTGCTGGCGACGAGCGCGTCGACGCTGACCGGTTTTCTCGCCGTCGCGCTGATGCAGCGGTTGAAACTCCGTGATCCCGTCGTGTTGTTGTGGCTCGCTGCGGTTGCGGTGCTTCTTGGCGGTTTCATCGCAGTGCTGGCCGTGCTGCCGGCGGCGGCGCTCGCGCCGCTGTCCTCGCTGCTCGGCAATCTCGTGCTGTTCGCGATCGTGATCGCATTCCTCATTGCCGGCGCGGTCGCGCAAGGTGCCGGTCTACGAAAGTTTCGTCGACGGCGCGAAGCAGGGCTTCGACGTGGCGAGGGACCTCTTGCCTTATCTCGTTGCCATGCTGTGCGCGGTCGGCGTGCTGCGCGCATCCGGAGCGCTCGATTTCGCGCTCGATGGCATGCGCTGGCTCGTGCAGGCGTGCGGAGCCGACACGCGCTTCGTCGATGCGTTGCCGACGGCACTGGTCAAGCCGTTTTCCGGAAGCGCCGCGCGAGCGATGCTGATCGAGACGATGAAGACGCACGGTGTCGACAGTTTTCCGGCGCTGGTCGCGGCGACCGTGCAGGGCAGCACCGAAACGACGTTCTATGTGCTCGCCGTGTATTTCGGCGCGGTCGGCATCCGGCGCGCGCGTCACGCCGTCGGCTGCGCGCTGCTCGCGGATCTCGCCGGCGTCATCTCTTCAATCGCCGTCTGCTACTGGTTCTTCGGCTGAGGGCGATTTCGTACGCCGCGCCTGCCCGTTCAGGCATTACTCGGCGGCAAGCCTCGTTCTAGAGTCCCGGTACATCGGCCCCGAGAACTGACGCTACTTGCACATGCAATTAGAACATCAGATAATCCCTCATGCAAACAGCAATGGCATTCGACATGATGCGCTCGGCCGCGCGCAAGGCTCCTGTACCGGACACCCATCCCGCTCGTGTCCTGACCAAGGCTGCGCTGCGCGCCGCGGATATTCTCGAGATTCCGCAGCGAACGTTGGCCGAGATCATCGGCGTCAGCGCTTCGACCGTTTCGCGCGCGGCGCACGGCGGCGCTCCGGTCGATCCGGAAAGCAAGGCCGGCGAGCTCGCCAAGCTCTGGGTGCGCGTGTTCCGTTCTCTGGATGCGATCGTCGGCTCGAACGATGTCGCCGCACGCGCCTGGCTCAACTCCGCAAATGCCGCTTTCGGTGGACAGAAGCCGCTCGATCGTTTGCGCAGCGCGGAGGGTCTGATCCACGTGTTGCACTACCTCGACAGCGCGCGCGCGCGACTTTGATTCGATGGGATGGCGGCGGCTGCGACGCGCGTGCCCGCCGGCGCTCGCGCTTGGCTGCTGATCGCAGACCGTGCGACTCGCGTCGTCGATGCTAGATCGATCGGGCCGCCAATGACGACGTTCACCAAGGATCACCTGCAGAAAGCGATGCGCCGGCTCAGCGCGACGCCTTGGCGCGTCGTCGAAGCGCAGCATCGCGCGTCGACGATGCGGCTGGTCGGCACGCTCGATGAGCAGCGCGCGCTCGAGGATCTGCTCGAAGCGAGCAAGCCCGCACTGCCGACTTCCGCAACGAGGCTTCACTATCTGCTCGCGACGCCGTTCCGATATCCCGCGCCGCCGCCGTCGGGTTCCCGCTTTCGCGGCATCGGCGACCCCGGCGTCTGGTACGGCGCGGATGTCGTGCATACGGCGCTGGCCGAGGTCGCGTACTGGCGCCTGCGTTTTCTCGCCGATTCGCCGGCAACGCCGGATCTGCCTCCGGTTCCGCACACCGCGTTTCGCGCCAGCATCGCCGGCAATGCGATCGTGTTGCTGCAACCGCCGTTCGATCGGCAGCGCAAGCAATGGGAAGATCCGGTCAGCTACGACGCGACGCAGACACTGGCGCGAACCGCACGCGAGGCCGGCGTCGCATTGATTCGCTATCGCTCGGTGCGCGATCCGCAGCATCGCGCAGCGATCGCCGTATTGACGCCCACCGCGTTTCGCAAGTCGGCGCCGCTCGCGCAAGAGGTCTGGCTGATCAAGGTTGCACGTGCGCAGGTGCTTGCGGAAACGGATCTCGGCGGCGAGCGCCTTGCGTTTGCGCCGGAAGACCTTGGCTTGCCGAAGGTATCCGTCGATTGATGCACGTGCTTGCCGCGCCGCGATCAGCGCACGCGAAGATGCCGATACAACGTGCTTCTGCTGACCCCCAGACGTCGCGCTGCTTCCGACGTGTTACCGCCGCACGCCGACAGCGCATTGCGCATGGCGTCGTGCTGCAATGTGTCCAGCGGCGCGACGAGGTCTGTCGCGAGCGGCGCAAGAAGAACAGGAGTCGCCCGAACGTTTCGCACGGTTTCAGGAAGAACGTCGACGCCGATCGTCGCGCGCGGTTCGCCGAGGGCGATCAGCGTGCGCAACACGCCGACCAGCTCGCGGAAGTTGCCGGGCCACGCGTGCGCGGCAAGTGCCTCGAGCGTCGCGGCGCCAAGACGCATGTCGGCAGACGCTGCACCGAGCGAATTCCATAGCGATGTGATCAACGCGGCGCGATCGTCGCGTTCGCGCAGCGGCGGCATGCGCATCGTGTTCTGCGCGATGCGATAGTAAAGATCGGAGCGGAACGTCTGTGCCTCGATCGCCGCGCTGAGGTCGCGGTGCGACGCGGCGATCAGCGCGAAATCGACCGGCACCGCGCGACCGCCGCCGAGCGGAGTGACTTCGCGCTCCTGCAGCACTCGCAACAATCGGCTTTGCAGCGTGATTGGCATGTCGCCGATTTCGTCGAGAAACAGCACGCCACCGTTCGCTTCGCGCAACAGACCTTGCGCGCCTTCGCGCCGTGCGCCGGTGAAGGCGCCATGCACGTAACCGAACAGCTCGGCCTCGATCAGGCTCTCCGGCAACGCCGCGCAGTTGATGGCGACGAACGCGGCGCCGGAGCGTTGACTGCGCCGGTGCAGCTCGCGCGCGAACACTTCCTTGCCGGTTCCGGTTTCGCCCTGCAGCAGGATCGGAATGTCGGCGTCGAGCAGCCGTACCGCGCGCTCCAGCTGCGCCTCGGAGACATTGTCGAACACCGGCCGTGGTGCGCGCGCGGGTTTCACGCGGCGCAATGTCGATTCGCTTCCGACGGCGATCTGCGTCGCGCGGGCGTCGCGCCGCGCGTGAAGCATCGCGCCGAGATGATCGCGCACGCTGCCGTCGCGGCCCGATGCGGGCAGCGCGCCGATGAAAAGCTCATCGTAACGACGACGGCCGAGCTCATCCCAGCCGACGCCAAGCAGATCGAGCGCGTGACGGTTCGCGGCCACCAGGCGATGACCTTCGAACACCAGCAAACCTTCGCACGCCGTGCCGAGCAGCGCGGGATCGCGATGGACGCGCACGATTTCGCGTCCCGCACAGGCCTGTTCGAACAGGCGATGCTCGATCTGATCCACCGCGAGCCGCACCATGCCGAGCGCGTGCACGTGATGCACCGAAGCTTCGCCCGAAAGATCGAGCACACCGGCGAGTTGGCCGTAGGGATCGAAGATCGGCGCCGCCGAACAGCTGAGGATGCGATGCGGTTCGAAATAGTGCTCGCCGCCGCGCACTTCGACGGGTCTGCGCTCGATGAGCGCGGTGCCGATTGCATTGGTGCCGGTCGCGTCTTCGCGCCATTGCACGCCCGGTCGCAACGAAACGCGCGCGGCCTTGTCGAGAAAATCCGCGTGGCCCATCGCGTCGAGCACGAATCCGTCTGGGCCGGTCACGATGGCTATGGCGCCGGTCGCGCGCGCGTCGACATACAGCGCTTCGAGCTCGGGTCGACAGACGCGACGCAGCACGTCGTGGCGATCTTGCAGCTCGTGCAAAGCCGACGCGGGCATCGGTTCGACCGCAGGCCGAGCGCCGGCGGTAAGGCCGAGCGCAGCGCAACGCTGCCATGACGCGAAAATCACGTTCGAGACGAGCCCGGTCGACCGCTCGCCGGAGGAAAAGAAGCGTTGGCGTGCGGCGGTCAAACCGGCGGAGCGGGTGATGCGCGACATTGTTCGGATATCCGACTGTCGCAAATTGCGACAGGTTCAGAAGAGCTTGTAGCGCTACTAGACATAGGCCATGGCCAAACGCAAGCGAAATCGTGATTCGCCGATGGCGCGCTGCAGAAACTTCATGATGAATAACAAGCAAATACAACAGTCAGTACATTGTTCAGCGCAGCAATCGCGGCCTGGCACGACCGATGCTCTAACCATTGTGTCCATCCAGAGGAGTCGGTCATGACCAAGCTCGAACAGCAGAACCTGGCAGTCCAGGTACCGTTCAAGAGTCGCTACCAGAATTTCATCGGCGGCAAATGGGTCTCGCCCATCAACGGCAGGTATTTCGAAAACGTCACGCCGATCACCGGCCGTCCGTTCTGCGAAATTCCGCGCTCGGACAAAGACGATATCGAAGCCGCGCTCGATGCTGCGCACGCGGCGAAGAAAGCGTGGGGCCGCACGTCGCCGGCAGAGCGCGCGAATATCCTGAATCGCATCGCCGATCGGATGGAGCAGAATCTCGATCTGCTCGCGCACGCGGAAACCTGGGACAACGGCAAACCGCTGCGCGAGACACGCGCCGCCGACATTCCGCTCGCGATCGATCACTTCCGTTATTTCGCCGGATGCATTCGCGCGCAGGAAGGATCGCTCGGCGAGATCGACCACGACACCGTCGCGTACCAGTTCCATGAGCCGCTCGGCGTCGTCGGCCAGATCATCCCGTGGAATTTTCCGTTGCTGATGGCATCGTGGAAGCTCGCGCCGGCGCTCGCGGCCGGCAATTGCGTCGTGCTGAAGCCCGCCGAGCAGACTCCGGTCGGCATCCTCGTCTGGGCCGAATTGGTCGGCGATCTGCTGCCGCCGGGCGTGCTCAACATCGTCAACGGCTTCGGTCTCGAAGCCGGCAAGCCGCTCGCATCGAGCCCGCGCATCGCGAAGATCGCGTTCACCGGCGAGACGACGACCGGTCGGCTCATCATGCAATACGCAGCGCAGAACCTTATCCCGGTGACGCTCGAGCTCGGCGGCAAATCGCCGAATATCTTCTTCGACGACGTGATCGCGAAAGACGACGCCTTCTTCGACAAGGCGATCGAAGGTTTCGTGCTGTTCGCGCTGAATCAGGGCGAAGTGTGCACGTGTCCGAGTCGCGCGCTGATTCAGGAGTCGATCTACGATCGATTCATGGAGCGCGCACTGAAACGCGTCGCGGCGATCAAGCAGGGCAATCCGCTTGATCCGACCACGATGATCGGCGCGCAGGCGTCGAGCGAGCAGCTCGAGAAGATTCTCTCGTACATCGACATCGGCAAGCAGGAAGGCGCCAAGGTGCTGATCGGCGGCGAGCGCAATGTCCTCGGCGGCGATCTCAAGGACGGTTATTACGTCAAGCCGACCGTCTTCCGCGGCCACAACAAGATGCGTGTGTTCCAGGAGGAAATCTTCGGACCGGTCGTGTCAGTGACGACCTTCAAGGATGACGAAGAAGCGCTTTCGATCGCCAACGACACGTTGTACGGTCTCGGCGCCGGCGTGTGGAGCCGCGACGTCAATCGTTGCTATCGTTTCGGCCGCGAGATCCAGGCCGGTCGCGTATGGACAAACTGCTACCACGCCTATCCGGCGCATGCGGCGTTCGGCGGCTACAAGCAGTCCGGCATCGGCCGCGAAACGCACCGCATGATGCTCGATCACTACCAGCAGACGAAGAACATGCTGGTCAGCTATTCACCGAACGCGCTCGGTTTCTTCTAAGGGCTCGTCGATGCGTGCCGGTTCGCGCGACCACCGCGAACCGGCCGCATTGCGAGCGTGCTGGATCGTTTGCTCAGGACACGCCAATGACCGCTGGCGAAGAGGTTCCAACGACGGCGGTGCCGCTGCAGGTGATGGCGACGCCCGCGGCGGTCGCATTGATCGATCGCATGATCGAGCGCCACGGTCCGGTGCTGTTTCATCAGTCCGGAGGCTGTTGCGACGGCTCCTCGCCGATGTGTTATCCCGCGCGCGAGTTCATCATCGGCGATCATGACGTATTGCTCGGCGAAATCGGCGGCGCGCCGTTCTACATCTCGGCGCCGCAATTCGAATACTGGAAACACACGCAGCTGATCATCGACGTCGTCGAAGGCCGCGGCGGCATGTTCTCGCTCGAAAACGGCGAGGGCGTGAGATTCCTCACGCGCTCGCGCCTGTTCACGGATGATGAAGTTCAGGCGCTGAAAGCCGCCGGCAACTTCGGCAGGGACTGAACGTCCTACGCGCGACTACGTGCCGAACCGCCGCCGAGCAATCGCGCCGGCAGAAAGATGATCGCGCGCAGCAGCTCGAGCACGCCATCGACCGCGATGCCGACGATGCGGAACGGCAGCAGAAGCAGCCACACGATCGGATACAGCACCAGCGCCAGCAGCGCGAGCGGCCAGCAGAAGATCAGCAGCAGAATCCAGAGCAGGAACGTGAGCATCGACATCCTCGCCTGTGCGTCGGTCTCGACGCACTTCTACGATTGCGCAAGATGGGGATCGATGACCTGTGCCAAAAGGGGTGGTTGAATCCGCGCGCGCGCGCCCACGGCCCGGCGCCTCAGCGCGGCAGCGTCTCGCCGGTCAGCGCAGCGCGGATCTCGCGGAGTTTCGCCTTGATCGTGGCCTCATTTTCCGGCCCGCTGCGCAACAACAGTTTTTGCCCTGCCGAGCGCGATTCGAGCGCCGGATCGGCGTACTCGTACATCACGTTCGGTTGCGTCAGTGCGACCGGCTGTGCGACATCCGGCGTTTCGAGCAGGTGGTCGACGACGACGATCAGACGATCGTTGAAATAGCCGTCCGGATAGCCAAGCTCGCGATACGCCTGCTGGAACAGCGGGTAGTAATGCACGTACCAGGCGACCAGCGCCTTGGTATCGATTGCCGCCGCGATGTGCGCGTAGCCGGCGTAACGCGCGGCGTTTCGCTCATCGATTTCGCGCTGCGCGCCGGTTTGGCGCGCAACGAACGTTCCTTGTGCACCGCGGACCGGCAGCGCGTCGGCCGCGATCTTCTGCCGCGGCAGGCTGTCGATCGTCGCAACGATGCGCTGGATCACGTGCTCGGGATTGAGAATATCGCCGAGACCGCCGCCGGCGAGTGTGCCGAGCGCGGCGAGCACCGCGGCGTCGCTGGCATCGAGCGCCGGCAACGGCGTGACGTCGGCGTCGGTGACCGCCTTGTCGATCGGATGCTGGATTTGCGTCGATGGTGCCGCCGATGACGCGGGCGCCGTCGCACTCTGGCCCGGAAGTTGCGTCACGGCTTGCTTGCCGGTGCGCGCGACGTAAAGCCCAATCCCGATCGCGCCGGCGACTGCGAGAGCCCCGGCAAGCCAAGCCCACCAGGGCGTGGCGGCGGGTCGCTTCCTCATGGCGCGAGCGCTCGCGTTCATCGTGCCTTGGACTTGAGTCTGCGCCGTTGGTTCCGCGCGGCTTCGTCGTCGGGGCGACATTTCCGGGCCGACGGAGCTACCGGCGCGCAAGGCTTGCATTTCGATGCCGCAGGCACAGCCGCCGTGCGCGGCGGCCGTTCCGACCAAAGCTCCGCAAGGTAACGCTCGATCTCGTCGTGCACGCGGTCGCCGTGATTCAGGCGATGGCCCTGGCCGAGGCGATCGATCATGCGCGCGAGCGCGGGGTAACGCGCGTGGTCCGCCGGCCGCGATTCGGCGTAATAGCGGAAATTGTCGCTGACCAGCACGTTCGCACGCGAGTACCTCGGCGCTTCGCCGAGATCATGGACGAGGTCGGCGGCCGCGTCGTGAACCGCCGCGTCGCGCTTGCGACGGAAGGCGCCGGCACGCCACGCGTACATGCAATCGAGCCGGTTCCGCCAGCGCGCCTCGCGATAGTACGCGCCGTCGGCGAGTCGTTCGGTGACCACGGCCGCGTAGACGAGGCGTTGATCGGCACACATCGACTTGGCGGCGAAACCGATCAGCGTGTCCCCGACACGCGCCGTCGCGCGGATCGCGGGTTTGCACAACGCGAGCGAGAGAATGCCGTCCTCGACACACGGCGCGGTGCCGTCGTCGTAACGCACTTTGTAGACGTAAAGGCGGCTCATCGTGCCCGCGTGCCTCGGTAGGCCTCGCCAAGGTTGATTTGAACATCGACACCGTCGCGTCGACATCGTAGCGTTGGTTAAGCCGGCGATTCTTACCATCGCCGTTTCCACCGCCGGGCGAAAGGATCCCAGATGCGCAAACGCAATGCCGTCACCGTGATCCGCGGGCGCAAGCAGGAAAATACGCGCCGCAAGAAATTGACCGAACGCGTCGTCGTCGGCGAAACCACAGCGGATCTCGGCGTCCGCATCACGCATCCGGAACGCATCGTGTATCCGGGCACGAAGATCAGCAAGCAGGACGTCGCCGATTACTACCGCACGGTGATGCGCTGGCTGTTGCCCGAAATCGCGCAGCGACCGCTCTCGATCCTGCGTTGTCCGGACGGCGCAGGCGCCGCATGTTTCTTCCAGAAACATCCCGGCGACAAGCTTGGCCGCGCCGTCGCGTCGGTCGCGCTGCGCGAAAAGGACGGCGGCACCGATCGATACCTCTATGTCGACGATGCGCGCGGCGTGCTCGAGCTCGTGCAGATGAATGCGATCGAATTCCATCCGTGGGGCTCACGCGTCGACGATCCCGACAAGCCCGACCGATTGGTGTTCGACCTCGATCCCGCGCCAGGCATCGGCTGGGCACCACTCGTTGCCGCCGCGCGCGATGTTCGCGCGCAACTCAGCAAGGCCGGCCTCGACAGCTTTCCGCGTCTTTCCGGCGGCAAGGGCCTGCACGTCGTCGTGCCGATCCGCCGCGGACCGACTTGGGATCAGGCGAAAGCATTTTGCGAAACGCTGGCCGGCGCGATGGCCACGGCCAAGCCCGCGCTTTATCTCGCGACCGCGAGCAAGGCCAAGCGCGAAGGGCGCATCTTCATCGACTGGCTGCGCAATACGCGCGGCGCGACCAGCGTCGCCAGCTGGTCGCTGCGCGCGCGCCAGGGCGCGCCGGTCGCGATACCGCTTCGATGGGATGAGCTCGCCAAGTTGAAGAACGCCGGCGCCTTCGATCTCGGCGCCGCGACGAAGCGCGCGAAAGCGTTGCGCAAGGATCCGTGGCAAGGCTTCGCCGATTCGCGGCAGAGCTTGCCCGTCGGCTCGTCGCGGCGATGAAAGCATTCGGCGATTTCAACGGTCGTGATTCCGCGAGACTGACTTTTCGTCAGCTCGTTTCGCAGCGTGGAGCAATGGTGATTCGTGATGGCAGCGAATGAAAGACACACGGCGCACGGGCGCATGCTTGCCGTCGTTTGCGCGACGTATGCGTCTCTCGGTGCGGCAGCGCAAAAGCCGCAGGATGCGCCGGCAAACTCCGAAAGCGATCACGTCCGCGTGACACTGATCGCCGAACACACGTCGCTCGCACCGGGACAATCGCTGCAGATCGGTCTCCTGTTGCGGCACGAGCCGCATTGGCACACGTACTGGGTCAATCCCGGAGATTCGGGTTTGCCGACGACGCTGACCTGGACACTGCCGCCGGGATTTCGCCCGCAGGACATCGCATGGCCGCTGCCGAAGCGTTTCGACGTCGGCGGTCTTTACAATTTCGGTTACGACGGCGAAGTGCTGCTGCCGGTCACGCTCGAAGTGCCTGCGAACGCGGCGCCGGGCACGACCGCGCACCTCGCGGCCGAGGCGAAGTGGCTCGTCTGCCGCGAAGAATGCATCGCGGGCAAGGCGTCGCTGACGCTCGATCTCCCGATCGCCGCGCCGCCGCCCACGCCCGATACGCGCTGGACCGCGCAGTTCGCGCGTGCTCGTCTCGCCGAGCCCGAAGCGACCGCCTGGAAATCCGCAGCGCGCCTCGATGGCGATCGCATCGTGATCACGGCGCGCGGCCCTGGCCTCCCGGACGCGGACGGGCTCGATGCGTTTGTCGCGCAGCGCAAACTCGCGGACAACAAACCACCGCGCGTGCGGCGCGACGCCGACGCGCTGATTGTCGACTTCGGCAAGAGCGATTATTTCGGAACTTCGCCGACCACATTCGATCTGGTAATCACGAAGCCATCCGCCGCCGGCGTGCGCGGCTGGCGCGTGCGGGTTCCGTTTGCCGCCGCGCCACCGGCGGCGCCTTGAGCATTCATCCCTGGAGATCGTCATGACATTTCGCATCACGTTGCTTGCGGCGGCGCTGACCTTCGCCGCTCCGCTCCTCGCCAAACCGGTGATCGGTCGACCCGCACCGGATTTCTCCGTGACTGATGCATCGGGCAAGACGCAGTCGCTCTCCGCTTACAAGGGCAAGACCGTCGTGCTCGAGTGGAACAACCCTCTATGCCCGTTCGTCGGCAAGCACTATGGTGCGCACAACATGCAATCGCAGCAGGCCGACGCGGCATCGCAAGGCGTGGTCTGGCTGACCGTGAACTCAGGCGCGCCGGGCAAGCAAGGGCATCTCGATGCCGCGGGCGCTGCTGCTTACATCGCAAAAGTGCAGGGCAAGGAAGCCGCTTACCTGCTCGACGGCGACGCCAGGGTTGCGCGAGCCTACGAAGCGAAAACGACACCGCACATGTTCGTCATCGACAAGGACGGCGTCCTGCGCTACATGGGCGGCATCGATTCGATCGCGAGCACAGACAAGGACGACATTCCGAAAGCGACGCAATACGTGCGCCAGGCGCTCGCCGAGCTCGCAGCCGGCAAGGCGGTCAGCGTGCCGACGTCGGAACCGTACGGCTGTTCGGTGAAATACGGCTCGTAGCTCGGCTCAGCGTTCCGCGTTCGCGGCGGCCGGCGGCACCTCGCCGATCGGCGACGCTTCCGGAACGATGGCCGGTAGAGGCGCCGCTTTCGCATAGCGGCGCGACAGCGAACGCGTAACGTTCCACGCCAGCACGAACGCAACGACCAGCAACATCGACGACAACAGGAACGGCGCGCCGGGCAGATGCACCGGCGCGTGGTCGCTGATGAAGAGCGCGAAGATCTGCGTGAATAGCGCGGGGCCGAAAATGCCGGCGAGGCTCGCGAGACTCGACACCGCGCCTTGCAGTCGTCCTTGCTCGCGCGGATCGACTTGCCGCGTCATCAATGCCTGCGTCGCCGGGCCGGCAAGTCCCCACAGCGCGAGCAATGGCACGCCGATCAGGAATATCTGCGGCACGCTGGCCAGCGCCATCGTTGCGAAACCGGCGGCGCCGAACACCACGCCCGCGAGCAGCGTGCGGCGCTCGCCGATGCGCGGGACGAGTTTGCCGACCAGCCACGCCTGCGTGAACGCATTGCAGACGCCGACCAGCGCCAGCGTGTAGCCGACCGCTTGCGGACCCCAGTTGTAGCGATAGTCCGCGTACAGCACGAACACGCTCTGCAGCACGTAGTGCGCGAGGTTGGTCAGCAAGACGACCGCAGCGAGGCCGAAAACCTGCGGGTAACGCCGCAGCAGGATCAGCGAGCCGAGCGGATTCGCGTGGCTCCAGTCGAAGCGCGGCGTGCGCCGCTCGGGCGGCAGCGATTCCGGCAGGATGAAATAGCCGTACAGGAAATTGGTCAGCGCCAGACACGCCGCAGCCCAGAACGGCAAGCGCAGATCGATGCCGCCGAGAAATCCGCCGAGCGCGGGCCCGATGATGAAACCGATGCCGAACGCGGCGCCGAGCATGCCGAAGCTCGCGGCGCGTTTTTCCGGCGGCGTCACGTCGGCGATGTATGCGTTCGCGGTGGTAAAGCTCGCGGCCGTCGCGCCCGAAATGCAGCGACCGATCAGCAGCAATGGCAGCGTGTTGACCAGCGCCATGAACATGAAGTCGACGCCGATGCCGAGATTCGACAGCAGCACGACCGGCCGCCGCCCGAATCGATCCGACAACGCGCCCTGGATCGGCGCGCAGGCGAACTGGATCGCGGCGAACAGCGTGCCGAATACGCCGACCCACATCGCGGCCTTGGCGATACCGCCGCCGGCGAGTTGCTCGACGAGATGCGGCAGCACCGGAATGATGATGCCGAACGACAGGATGTCGATCAGCACGGTGACGAAAATGAAGATCAAGGCGGCGCGACGCGGCGCGGCGGCGGGCGTATTCAATGGGCGGTCCGTTTCTGTGCGCGGTCGTGCCGCGCACGATATCTCATCGGCGTCGTCGACGCCGAACGGAACTCGCCGAAACGCAAGGAACGTGCGATGGTTCCTTCGCCACTCGCGCGGCCAAGCGACGCTCAGCTCTTCGCATGGATGTCGATGAAGCGCAGGAACTCCGCACGCGTGCGCGCATCCTCGCGAAAGCTGCCGAGCATCTGGCTGGTGATCATCGACACGCCGCGCTTGTGCACGCCGCGCGTGGTCATGCACTGATGCACCGCGTCGACAACGACGCCGACACCGCGCGGCTTCAGCACCGTGGCGATGCAGTGCGCGATTTGCGAGGTGAGTTTTTCCTGCACCTGAAAGCGCCGCGCATACGCGTCGACGACGCGCGCGAGCTTGGAAATGCCGACGACTTTGTCGGTCGGCAGATAGCCGACGTGCGCGCGCCCGATGATCGGCGCCATGTGATGTTCGCAGAACGATTCGAATTCGATGTCGCGCAGCACGATCATCTCGTCGTAGCCGGCGACTTCCTCGAAGGTGCGCCGCAAGTAATCGTCCGGATCGATGGCGTAGCCGGAAAACCAGTCGCGATAGGCGTCGACGACGCGCTTGGGCGTGTCGAGCAGACCTTCGCGGCGCGGATCCTCGCCTGCCCAGCGCAGCAACGTGCGCACGGCTTCCTCGGCCTGGCCCTGGCTGACCGCGGGCTTATTCGGTTTTTTCATCGCACACTCCGCCATAACGCGATGGCCCAGTCTATCAGGCGATGCGCGCGGGCTCGGCGAATCGATGGGCAAAGCAACCGGCGCCTCAACGCGCTTTGCGCTGCGGACGACGCGCCGGCTTCGCATCGATCGGCGCAAGCGTCCATGAGAGCACGATGAGGCGATCACGCGTCGCCGAGCGCGGGCGTCGCAGCAGCATCGTCAACCGCGTGAGCAGGCGATTGATCTCGCCGAGCTCCGCAGCGCCGACCCAGCCTTTGCCGCGCGCGGCCCAAAGCTCGCGCAGCGGGCCTTCGACTTTTGTGCTCGGATCGGCGAGTGCGCGCGCGAAGTCGCGTCCGGCGATGCGCAGCACGCTCGCGGCGACCTGGCCGACCGCTTTCGCATTCGCCGTCGCGCCCGGGCGATAACGCAGTCGAAGTCCTTCGCCGCGCGAGCGCGGCCGATAGCGCTTTCCGTCGGCGGTCGATTCCTCGATGACGAGGCCGGCCGCGGCGAGTTGGCGCAAATGGTAGTAGAGCCCATCCGCTGCGCGGCCGAGATGGTCAGCGAGCTCGGCGACGCTCGCATCGCCGCCGAGCGCTTCGAGCGTGTCGATCAGCTCGATGCGAGTCGGCGAAGCGAGAACTTCGATCTCGCCGGCGTTCTCGACCGCGCGGCGGCGTGTCTTCTGTGCCATTGGTTGGCTTGCGCTGATTGAAATAAATCACGATTATTCAACAAACGGTCGCGTCATGCAAAGCGCGATCGGCCTTTCGACGGAGACGGCCATGTTGAAGCCATTGGGCAAATTCGCGTTCGCCGCCATGCTGACGGTGACGGCGGCGCACGCCGAGGACGCCGCGTCGGTGCTCGCGCAGTACAAGAGCGCAAGCGGCGGCGTCGCCTGGGACGGCGTCAAGACGCTGCACATGCGCGGCACGCTCAGCACCGGCGGACTCAGCGGCGATGTGTCGATCGTGCAGGATCTTGCGAGCGGACGCTCGGCCGACAGCTACAAGCTGGGTTCGGTGGAAGGCGCGGACGGTTACGACGGCAAGCTCTCGTGGGAACGTGATCCCGGCGGCGAAGTCGCCGCGCAGGACACGCCCGAAGCAGTGCGTCGCGCGCGTACGCAAGCGTGGCTCGACGCGCACGCGTACTGGTATCCGCAGAGAATCGCCGCGACCTTTGGCGCGGTCGCCGATCGCGATCTTGACGGTCGGCGCTATCGCGTGATCGAGGCGCATCCCGACGGCGGCGATGCGGTGACGTTGTGGTTCGATAGCGCGAACGGTTTGCTCGCGCGCGTCGTGCAGCGCCAGGGCCCGGACACTGCGACGACCGTTCTCGACGACTACCGCGACGCCGATGGCGTGCGCATTCCGTTCCACAGCACGGTCGATCTGACCGACGCTGCGGGCCGCACCGACCCGCGGCGGCGCGCAGAAACCCAGCTCGATCATGTGGCACTCAACGGCGCGGTCGCCGATGCCGATTTCGCAATGCCGGCGATGGCCGCCACCGCGCACATCGACAATCCGAATGGCGTCGCGCGAATTCCGTTCGAGTTGATCAACAATCACATCTATCTCAGCGGTCGCGTCGACGGCAAGCCGGCGCGTTTCCTGGTCGATACCGGCGGCGTCAATCTACTGACGCCGGCTGCGGCGAAAAAATTCGGCATCGTAGGCCAAGGCAAGATGGCCGCCGGTGGCGTCGGCGATCAGCGCGTCGATCTTGCGCTCGCGCATGCGAAGGAAGTGCGCGTCGGCGACGCGGTGCTCGATCATCCGGTTTTCTACATCATCGATCTCGGCAAGCTCGCCGACGTCGAAGGCACCGATGCCGATGGTCTGGTCGGCTACGAGATGTTTCGCCGCTTCGGCGTGACGATCGATTACGCGGGACACACCCTGACGCTGACTACTCCCGCAAAATTCGCGCCGCCGACCGATGCGAGCGCGGTGCCGTTCGAGCTCAACGATCGCATTCCGATCGTCGCCGGCGCGCTCGATGGCGTGCCGGTGCGCATCAGCGTCGATACCGGTTCGCGCGCATCGCTGACGATGCATTCGCCGTTCGTGCGCGAGCACGATCTCGTCGCGCGCTATCACGCCGCGCCCGAGGCCGTCGTCGGCTGGGGCGTCGGCGGGCCTTCGCGCGGGCGACCGGCGCGTTACGGGACGCTCAAGCTCGGCGATCGCGACATCGGCGGCATCGCCGGCGATCTCTACACCGGCGACAAGGGATCGTTTGCTAACCCCGACATTTCCGGCAACCTGGGCGGCGGCGTGCTGCGCCGTTTCACGGTCGCGTTCGACTACGCGAACAAGAAAATGTATCTCACGCCAAACGCCGACTTCGCCAAGCCCGATCCGTTCGATCGCAGCGGTCTTTTCCTGCTCGGCGATGGTGATGCGCTGCTGGTCGCCGATGTGGCGCCCGAGAGTGCGGCCGGCACGCGCGGGCCTGCACGCGCAGGATCGCGTGATTGCGATCGATGGGAAGAAAGTCGGCACATCATCGCTGGTCGACTGGCGCACGAAATTGCGCGAGTTGCCGGTCGGGACGCGCGTAAAGATCGAGGCGCGGCGCGATGGAAAGAATACGAGTTTCGAGCTTGTGCTCGCGGATCGGATTCCAGCTGCGTAGTTACGCCTGTTTGCATTGTCGCCTTGAGCGGCGTGCGCCACCACGCTCGTCGTCCCGGCCTTCGTCCGGACAACGAGGCATGCGATCGACGAAATATGTAGCGAAATATGCAATCTGCGGAGGCAAAGCATCGACGTGCGGCAGTGCCGCGCATCACTCGACGCGACAGAACACCGCCTTCAGATACCGCGACTCCGGCACATGCGCCAGGAACGGATGATCGGGTCCGGCACCGCTGATTTTCAGAACCTGCACGGTGCGGTTCGCGTAGAACGCGGCGCGGCGGAGCATGTCGAGAAACTGCTCTTCGCTGACGAGCCCTGTGCATGAGCAGGTCAGGAAGATCCCACCCGGCTTCACCGCCGCGAGTGCCAGCTTGTTCATGTCGAGATATTTCTTCAGCGCGGGAATCACCTGCTCGCGGTCGCGCGTCATCTTGGCGGGATCGAGCACGACGACGTCGTATTGATCGCGATTGTTGACCGCGACATCGCGCAGCCACGCGAAGATATCGGCTTGCACGAAGCGGACGCGCGCCTTGTTGAGCCGCGCGTTGCGCTCGGCGAGGGCAAGAATCTCCTCGTCGAGATCGACGCCGACGACCTCGTCCGCGCCGCCGAGCGTCTTCGCGTACAGCGCGAAACCGCCGGAGTTGCAGCAAAGATCCAGGACGCGCTTGCCGGCACAGAAATCCGCGAACGTGCGCCGGTTGTCGCGCTGGTCGGCGAAGAAGCCGGTCTTGTGCTTGGTGCCCGGCGCCGCGTGGAACTTGACGCCGTGCTCGTGGATCACGGTCGGCTCGGGCGCTGGCGGAACGCTGCAGTCGAAGCTCTCCTGTTTCTGCACGTGATCTTCAGCGAACGCGTAGAGATTCGCCGCTGGAAAATGCTCGAGCAGACAACGCCGGATCAGATCGCGCTGGCGGAACATGCCGGCCGAAAAATATTCGATGACCAGCGTGCCGGCGAAACGATCGACGACGAGACCGGAAAGTCCGTCGCCTTCGGAATGGATCAGCCGATATGCATCGGTCACTGCGTCGAGCTTGAGCACTTCGCGGCGCAGCGAAACCGCTTCGGCGATCTTGCGCGCAAAAAACGCCTCGTCGATCGGCTCGTCTGGATCGGCCGTCAGCACGCGCAGCGCGATGCGCGAGTGGCCGTTGTAGAAGCCGCGTCCCGCGAAGGTGCCTTCGCGATCGACGATCTCGACGACGCTGCCGGGCTTGGGCCGCACCGCGGGTTTCTCCACCATCTTCTGGAAAATCCACGGGTGCCGCGAGCGGCGCTCGGTCTTGAGACGGATGACGGGCAATGTGTCCGCAGGTTCGCGATTCATGTGGAAATGATATGCCATCGCGCTCGCGCGCCGGACCGATGATTGCGCGCGCTGGCGCAATGCTGCAGCGCATTTGCCAAGAAACGCGGCTGCCGCTAAGGTCCGAAGCGTAGAAGGGGAGTAGCTCCCGCCGCCGAGATCGTCAGCACGGGCCGCAAGGCTCCGGTCCGGTGGGCAGGCTTCGAAGGTCGATGACCATCGGTGCCTGCGAGCGAGACCTTCGCCGATCACGGCGAAGGTGTGCCCCGAAAACGCGGCCCCAGCGCTGACCGGCTCTGGGGCTTTTTGTTTTCGGAGACACCTCATGCAAACGATCGCGACACCGGGTCTGTGGGCGGCATTCGCTGCCGTCGTGCTCGCGGCGCTCGTCGTCGATTTCCTGGTGCTGCGCGCGAGCGGCGCTCGTCGCGTGTCGTTTCGCGAGGCGTTGCTGTGGAGCGTCGCGTGGACGTCGCTGGCGCTCTTGTTCAACTTCGGACTCTGGTGGTGGCTCGACCAGCACACGAGCCGCGCGATCGCCGACGAAGTCGGACTCGAATTCCTGACCGGCTTCGTCGTCGAAAAGTCGCTCGCGGTGGACAACATCTTCGTGTTCCTGATGGTGTTCAACGCGTTCGCGGTGCCGGCCGAGCAGCGTCGGCGCGTGCTGATGCTCGGCGTGCTCGGCGCGATCGTGCTGCGTGCAATCCTGATCTTCATCGGTGCTGCGCTGGTCGCGCGCTTCCACTGGATCCTGTACGCGTTCGGTCTTTTTCTGGTCTTCACCGGCATCAAGATGCTGCGCTCGGCGAATCAGGAAGCGGATCTGGAAGCCAATCCGGTCCTGCGTCTGATGCGCCGCAGCCTGCCGCTGAGCCGGCAGTTCCGCGGCGCGGCGCTCAGCATCGTCGAAAACGGCCGGCGTCTCTATACACCGCTGTTCGTGGTCATCGTGCTGATCGCAGTCACCGACGTGATATTCGCGGTCGATTCGATTCCGGCGATCTTCGCGGTGACCGAAGATCCATTCGTCGTGCTCACGTCGAACGTGTTCGCCGTGCTCGGCCTGCGAGCGTTGTTCTTCATGCTCGAAGGCGCCGCGGCGCGCTTCCATCTCTTGAATTACGGGCTCGCCGCCGTGCTGTTGTTCATCGGCGCGAAGATGCTGATCGCCGGCGTCTGGAAAATTCCGATCGGCGCAGCGCTCGGCGTAGTCGCGTTGCTGATCGCCGCTTCGATGCTGGCGAGCTTGTGGATCAAGCCGAAAGAACGTTCCGGCTGATGCGTCATCCCATCGATTCGGCAAACGCGGCGCTGACCGCGACGCGGTTGCGGCCCGCGCGTTTTGCCGCGTACAACGCGCGGTCGGCGGCGCGCAGCAGGGTTGGGAGATTCTCGAGACCCGGTCCGAATGTTGCGACGCCGGCCGAGATCTTGAGGAACAGCTCGCGGCCGTCGATATCGACCGCGGAGCATTCCAGATGTCGCCGCAAGCGTTCCGCCGTTGCGCTGGCTTCGGCCTGGTCGGCACCCGGCAGCAGCACGGCGAATTCCTCGCCGCCGATGCGGCTCAGGATCTGACCTTCCGTGAGCGTTTCGCGCATCAGCGCGACGACGAGCCGCAACGCCTCGTCGCCGCCCGCGTGGCCGAATTCGTCGTTGACGAGTTTGAAGTGATCGATATCGACGGCCAGCAGCGACAGCGGGCGTCGCTCGCGCGCGGCCGCGGCGATCACGTGCTCGGCGCGCTCCTCGAACGTGCGGCGGTTGAACACGCCGGTCAGCGGATCTAGCATCGCGAGGCGCGACAGCTCGTCGTTGATGCGATCGTTGCACATCAAGAGAAAACCAATCGTGCCGATCAACGGCAGGCCCGAACCGGTCAGGAAAAACAGCGTGCGCGCGAACGTACGCGCCGATTCGGCGTCGGGCGCGACGCCTACCACCTCGATCGACGCGCGCAGCAGCATCGGCAGCGCGCTGATGACGAACAGGCTACCCGTCAGATAGTCCGCGGCGCGCAGTGGACGATCGCGGATCAAGATCGAACGCGCGACGTTGAGACTCAGACAAGCCAGCAACGGACCGCCAAGCGCGAGGCGCCAGCGCGGGCTCGGAAGCACGATGCCGAACACGATGGGAATCGCGACGAGCGCAACGACCAGCGCGAGCTCGACGCGACCGATGCGCGCATCGCGCCCGGCGAACACGCGCACCGCGCGCCCCATCTCGGTGTAGGCGATCGCGAACAGCGCATTGGCGAGGATGATCGCCGGCACGCCAGGCAGCGCGCCAACCAGCCCGAACATGAGAAACACCGGAATCTGCAGCAGCAACCCGCCGATCCAGATATGCATCGCCTGGCGCAGGCGCGGCGGATAGCGCGAAACCGCGACAGCCAGGCTCGCGCCGACGGCCAGCGTCAACGCCGAAGTGACGATCATTGCGGTCGACACGTCGAAATGCATGCGCTAGCCCGCGCCCCTGTGGCCGATACCACGTCGATAAAACGGGGGCCGCGCGCCGTGTGCGCGCACCGAATGACTGCCGCATGCCCCCCGAGCCGACGGATCTTCCCGGAACCGCCGGCCTGGACGCGATGCTACTGACTGCGGAGCGCCGCGAACAAGCTACTTTGCATTTTTACAGGCGCCCGGATTCTGAACGCCGCACCCTTGCATGCGTGCCAAGCATCCCAAACATGCGCTGATGGTCAACGTGCCGCCGCTTCCTGAACCGACCGCCACGGCCGTGGCGCACGACCGCAAGCGGTTGCGCTACGCGGCGCTCGGCGCGGCAGCGCTTTTGGCCGGGATGTGGATCGGCTGGGCCGCGGCGCTGATGCTGGGTTGGTCGCTCGACGATCTCGGCATTGTCCCGCGCACGCCGGGTGGCCTCATCGGAATCCTCACCGCGCCGCTCGCGCATGCGTCGTTCGAGCATTTGATGTCGAACACCTTGCCGCTCGGTTTGCTCGCGACGCTGACGCTTTATTGCTATCCGCTCGGCGCGCGGCGGGCGATTCCGTTGATCTGGCTGCTTTCCGGCCTCGGCGTGTGGCTTTTCGCGCGGCCGACCGTGCACGTCGGCGCCAGCGGCATCGCGCACGGTCTCATGTTCTTTCTTTTCGTGATGGGTCTCCTGCGTCGCGATCGCCTCGCGATCGTCACGGCGCTCGTCGTGTTTTTCCTTTATGGCGGAATGCTGCTGACCGTGCTGCCGCGCGATCCGCACATCAGTTTCGAATACCATCTGGCGGGTGCGATCGCCGGCGTGTTCGCGGCGCTGCTGCTTTTCCGGCGCGACGCCGCACCGCCACGCAAGCGTTACAGCTGGGAAGAAGAAGAAGCGGACGGCGCCGATGAGCTCGAACCGCCGCGGCCGGATGACGTTCCGGTGCTGTGGCATCGCCCGCAAAACGGCGCGAATGGCGATCGCGTGATTCGCTTCGTGCCTCGCGACGAGAATCCGCAACAGCGCATTCACTGATCGAAATGGGTTGGCGAGCTGTGAACGCGATATTCTCTGCGTCGCACCCGCAAGTGCTTGATCTTTCGGGTGCACGCCGACATCCAATGCACCCCGAAAGCGCATGGGGACGAACCGCGTTAAGCTTTCGCACGTGAAGACTCAGAGGTCCGCATCATGGCCGCGCTGAATACGCCGCGCCGCGTCGAGCACCAGCAAACCGACAAGGGTTACGTGCCGGTGTACACGACCGCGGTCGTCGATCAGCCGTGGGCGAGCTACACGCCGGCCGATCACCAAACCTGGGCGACGCTGTTCCGCCGTCAGCGCGAAGTGCTCGTCGGCCGCGCCTGCCGCGAATTCATCGACAACCAGCAGCGCTTCGGCATGACGCCGGATGCGATTCCGCGTTTCGACGATCTCAACGAAGTGCTGGCGCAAGCGACCGGATGGAAGCTCGTCGGTGTCGAAGGTCTGTTGCCCGAGCTGACGTTTTTCGATCACCTCGCCAACCGCCGTTTTCCGGTGACGTGGTGGATCCGCAAGCCCGAGCAGATCGATTACATCGCCGAACCCGATCTGTTCCACGATCTTTTCGGCCACGTGCCGCTGCTGCTGAATCCAATTTTCGCCGATTACATGCAGGCCTACGGGCGCGGCGGCGTGCGCGCGCAGGGCATCGGCGGCGATGCGCTGGTCAATCTGACGCGACTTTACTGGTACACGGTCGAGTTCGGACTGATTCGCCAGGACGACGGTCTGCGCATCTATGGCTCGGGCATCGTCAGCTCGAAAGGCGAATCGATCCACTGCCTGGAATCGCCGGCGCCGAACCGGCTCGGCTTCGATCTGAAACGCATCATGCGCACGCGCTATCGCATCGATACCTACCAGAAAACCTATTTCGTCGTCGACAGCTTCGAGCAGTTGATGGAAGCAACGTATCCGGATTTCCTGCCGATCTATGCCGAACTGGCCGAGCAACCCTCGATCCCCGCGGGCGAAGTGCTGGCGAGCGATCGCGTTTTCCATCGCGGAACGGGTGAGGGCTGGGCGAAAGACGGCGACGTCTAGCGCGGTCGACGTCGCCAAATCCTTCTTGGCAAAGGCGTCAGCGAGCCGCGGCAATGAACTTTCCGCAGCGCCCGGACATCTGACCGCGTTCAACGATGCAGCCGAGACGACCGATGAAACGCATCACTCTCGCAGCGGCGCTGTTGCTCTGCGCTTCTCCTCCGAAGACATTTGCAGAGGTCAAGCAATCGGCCGCCGACGGGTTCTTCCTTACCTATTCGGGGCCGGTCGCGGCGTCGACGGCGAAAGCGTATGCCGACGTCACGCAGATCCAGCGCTGGTGGGGCAGCGAGCACACCTATTCGGGCAAGGCCGCGAATCTCAGCATCAAACCCGAAGCCGGCGGTTGCTTCTGCGAACGCTGGAAAGACGGCAGCGCCGAGCACGGCCACGTGATCATGGCACTTCCCGGCAAGTTGCTGCGTCTGGAAACATCGCTGGGTCCGCTGCAGGAACTCGCGCTGAAAGGAATCTTGAGTTTCTGGATCAAGACCGACGACAGCACGACGACGCTTACCGTCGAATATCGCGTCAACGGATCGAGCAGCAGCGGACTCGAGCAGTTCGCGCCGAGTGTCGACGAAGTGCTCGGTGCACAGGTGAATCGCTTGCGCCGCTATATCGCAACCGGAAATCCAGAACCGCCGATCGAACCCGACGCGAAGAAAACGGACGCGAGTAAGACCGAAGTCAACAAGACCGACGCAACGGCTCCCGCAAAAGCGAAACCGGCCAAGCCGAAATCGACGAAGACTTCCGCGCCACCGACTCCGCCGGGCGGATGAAACGGGCTTCACGCGTGGCCGCAGCGTTGACCTTCGCCGTCGCAGGCATCGGCGTCGTTGTCGCGCGCGATGTCTTCGCGGAAGGCGGCCCGCCAATGCTCACGGACGATCCGGGCACCGTGGAGCCCGGGTGGTGGGAAATCAATCTCGCCTGGATCGGTGAGCGCAGCGCGAACGCGCGCGAAGACGAAACGCCGCTCATCGATGTCAACTACGGGCTGACCGAACGCATACATCTCAAGGTCGAGATGCCGTGGATCGCGGACTCGGGACACAGCAACAACGGTTTCGGTGCCGCAAACGCCGGTGTGAAATGGCGCTTTTTCGATCAGGGCGAGGGCGGCTGGCGGATCGCGACCTTTCCGCAGATCGAATTCCTGGTGCCGGGCCTCCATCACTCAGGCTCCGCGGAATCCGGAACCGCGCGCCTGCTGCCGATCGAAGTGCAGCGCGAATTCGGCGGCTTCGATGCGGGTGCCGAAATCGGTCGCACGTTCGCGCCGCGAAGCGGCGAAAACGGATGGATCGCCGGCGTCACAGCGGGACGCAAGGTATCCGAACGCCTCGAGCTCATCGGCGAGTTGCACGATGAAACCGTCGGCGGCACACAAGCGCATGAGCTCGTTCTCAACATCGGCGCGCGGCAGACATTGTCGGAGCATTTCACAGTACTGGTCTCGCTCGGCAGCGACGTCGAGAATACGATCGAGCCGCGCAATCGCTGGATTTCGTACCTCGGATTGCAAGTGCATATCTGACGCATGCGTTCAATGGGCATGCGTCGACGCGAATCATGGAGGCACGCATGCCGCTGACTTTGCTCGCCAATATCGATGTCGACGATCTTGTGCGCGCGGAAACGTTCTACCTCCAGGCACTCGGCCTCGAAGTCGGGCGCCGTTTCGGCGAAGACGGTGTGGAACTACTCGGTGCGTCATCGCCGATCTACCTGTTACGCAAGGCCGCCGGCAGCGCAGCCGGCGATGCGACGATGCAGACGCGCGACTACCGCCGTCACTGGACGCCGGTTCATCTCGACTTCGTCGTCACCGATCTCGCCGCCGCGCTGGCACGCGCACGCGCCGCGGGTGCGACGCTCGAAGGCGACGTTCGCACCGCCGCCTGGGGTCGCATCGCGACGCTCGCCGACCCGTTCGGCCACGGCTTCTGCCTGATCGAGTTTCTCAATCGCGGCTACGACGAGATCGCGCAGAATCCGTAACGTTTTATTTTGCACTCGCTGACTGCTTCTGCTGCGCAATGAACGCGTCGATGCGCTGCTCCAGAAGCGGCAGCGGCACCGAGCCTTCGGCGAGCACCGCATCGTGGAAGGCGCGCAGATCGAACGTCGGTCCGAGTTCCTTTTCGGCACGCGCGCGCAGTTCGAGAATCTTCATCTCGCCGAGCTTGTAACTCAGCGCCTGGCCCGGCCAGGAAATGTAGCGATCGACTTCGGTCTCGACTTCGTGCTCGCTCAGCGCCGTGTGCTCGGCGAGATAGCGGATCGCCTGTTCGCGCGACCAGCCCTCGTGATGAATGCCGGTGTCGATGACCAGCCGCGCGGCCCGCCACATTTCATAGCTTTCGCGCCCGAATTCTTCGTACGGTGTGTGGTAGATGCCCATTTCCTTGCCGAGTTTCTCGCAATAGAGCGCCCAGCCTTCGCCGTATGCGGAGATGTAGTTCTTGCTGCGGAATTCCGGCTGATCCTTCTGCTCCTCGGCGAGCTCGCCTTGCAGCGCGTGACCCGGCGCGGACTCGTGCAGCGTCAGCGCCGGCAGGTTGTAGAGCGGACGCGACGGCAGGTCGTACGTGTTGACCCAATACGTATGCGCGCTGCCGCGTCCGGCCGTCCAGAACGGCGCGATCGCGGCGGGTACCGGCTCGATACCGAATCGCCCGCGTGGCAGAAAACCGAAGTATTGCGAAAGCTTGGCGTCGACCTGCTTGGCGATCCACGACGCCCGCATCAACAGCTCGTCGGGCGTCTTCGCATAGAACTGCGGATCGGTGCGCAGGAATTTGAGGAACGCGGCGAACTCGCCGTCGAAACCGGTCGACTTCATCGTAGTCTGCATCTCGGCATCGATGCGTGCGACTTCCTTGAGGCCGATCGCGTGGATCGCTTCCGGATCGAGATCGAGCGTCGTGTATTCCTTGATCTGCTGGCGGTAGTACGCCTTGCCGTCCGGCAACGCTTCGGCCGCGAGCGTCTTGCGCGCATGCGGCAAATAATCTTCGCGGAAAAACTTGAGCAGCTTCGCGTACGCGGGAATGACGTGCTCGCGGATCGCGCGCGCGCCGTCCGCGCGCATCGCATCCTGATCGCTCGCCGAAATACTGGCCGGAAGTTTCTTCAGCGGCGCGTAGAACTCGCTGTCTTCGGGCGATTTGGCATCGGCAAAACTCGCGATCGAGACGTCGCGCCCATCGAGCACCGCGCGCGGCACCGTGAAACCGCGTTTCAGGCCCGCACGCATGTTCGCAATCTGCTCATCGAAATAGCGCGGGATGTCGTTGAGCTTGGCGATATAGTTGCGCGCGGCCTGCGCATCCTTCAGCGTCCGCCGCGCCATGAAGCCGAGATCGGACCAGAACTGCGAATCGCTGTTGAACGGCATTTCGTAGTCACGGAAGCGGATGCCGGCCGTGAAGTTTTCGATCTGCGGCCGATAGACGGCAAGATTGACCTTGTTCTCCGCCGACAGCTGATCAGACGGAATCGCGTCGAGCTGCTTCAGCACATTGTTCCAGTACGCGAGGCGCATCTTCTGCGCGGGTGCGCCGACGTCAGCCAAGCGGTTGTCGGTTGGTTTGGATTCGCGGTCCTCGTCGTCCTGGCCGGGAAACTGCTCCTGACGCCACGTCCATTCCTGCTCGTACAGCGCCTTGAAACGCTCGTCCGCCGTTTCGGCGCGAGCCAGCGTCGTCAGCGCCAAGCCGGCGCAGAAAAGCGAGAACACGAGGCGAACCATGGGCGATCCCTTTCGATGCGAGGACCGCGATCATCGCATCCGTCGGCGCGGCCGCGAGTGCCGATGGATGGGGTTACCTGCTCAGATTCGCGGCGTTCGCAGTTCGAGCTCGGCCTCGAAGCCTCCACCGGCGCGATTGCGCAAGTGCAGCCCACCACCGTGCGCCGCCGCGAAACGCGCCGTGATGGCGAGACCGAGTCCGCTGCCGCCGCCGCCGCGCGCGGCGTCGGGGCGGAAGAATGGCCGTCCGAGATCGGCGAGCTCGACCTCGGCGACGCCGGGTCCGCGATCGCCGATGACGACGCGCACCACGTTGCCGTTGGCGGACAGGTCCGCTTCGAACGGCGCACGACCATGGCGCACCGCATTCTCGAGCAGATTGTCGAGCGCGCGGCGCAATGCGACTGGCCTGGCAACGATGCGGAGTTCGCCAAGGCCGGTGCGCGACCACTCGCGGCCCGCGCGTTGCTGTGCGGTCAGGCGTCCGTCGAGCAGTGCGCCGATGTCGATTTCGCGGGCGGCCTCATCGCGACCATCACGCACGTAGGCGACGAACTGGCCCGTCATCGCATCGAGCTCGGCGACATCGGCGGCCATGCCGTGCTTGAGCTGCGCATCGCCGTCGATCATTTCCAGCGCGACCGTCAGGCGCGCCAGCGGCGTGCGCATATCGTGCGAGAGCCCGGCGAGCAGGATCTCGCGCTCGCGCGCGGTGGCGCGCGCGTCCGCCGCGGCGCGATCGAGTGCCGTTGCGAGCTCGCGGATTTCCTCGGCCGCATGCGCCGGCAGCGCTGGCGCCGGTTCGCCCGCGGCGATGCGCGGCGCCGCTGCAGCGAGTTGATGCAGCGGGCCGACCAGCGCGCGCGTCGCCCACGCAGCGCCCGCGGTGACGACCAGCAGCGCAGCGAGAATCGCAAGCGCCGTCGTCCAGCGCAGCGAAGCGCGCAGGCCCAGCAGCGGAATACCAATCCAGCCGTCCTCCGCGCGCGCGGCGACGATCCACAACATCGGCTGCGGTTCGGGCGTGATGCGCAGCGCGCGTCCCGGCATGCGTTCGGCAAGACCGGTTTCGATCGCGCGCCAGACACCGAGCACGCGTCGCGCGTCGGGTGCCTGCGCACTCAGCCGGATGCCGAGCGCGTCGAGTCGCTCGGTCGCGACCGGGCGATCCGGCTGTGCGAGCAGCGCATCGGCGGCGACGACTTCCGTTTCGAGACTGCGCGCGGTGTGCTGCGCCAGATTCTCGAACGTCGATGCGCGCAGCAGCAACAAGGCGACGATCGCGTACGCCGCGAGCACCGCGAACAAAAGCACGAGCAGACGCGGAAACAAGTAGCGCGGCATCAGGGCGTCGACTCGCCGTCGGGAACGAACACGTAACCCGTGCCCCACACGGTCTGCAGATATCGCGGCGCGCGCGGATCGGCTTCGATGAGCTTGCGCAGCCGCGACATCATCACGTCCATGCTGCGCTCGTACGCGGCGTGCTCGCGGCCGCGCGCTATGCTCATCAATTGATCGCGCGTCAGCGGTTGTCGCGGGCGCGCCACGAGCGCGGCGAGGACGGCGAATTCGCCGGTCGTCAGGCGTTGCGGTTCGCCGCCGCGTTTGAGCTCGCGCGTAGCGAGATCGAGCGTGCACGCGCCGAAGGAAATCGTGCCGCCGTCCGCATGCGGCGCTCCGATCGCATTGCGACCGCGTCGCAGCACCGCGCGCATGCGCGCGACCAGTTCGCGCGGACTGCCGGGCTTGGGCAGATAATCGTCCGCGCCGATTTCGAGGCCGACGATGCGATCGATCTCGTCGCCCTTCGCCGTCAGCATGATGATCGGCGTCTCGACGCCCTGACCGCGCAGGCGGCGGCAGATCGCAAGGCCGTCTTCGCCCGGCAGCATGAGGTCGAGCACGATCAGATCCGCGTGATGGCGTTTCAGCTGCTGATCGAGCTCGCGCCCGTCGCCGGCGACAAACGCATCGAAACCCTGCTGATCGAGATAGCGCACGAGCAGGTCGCGCAGCCGCATGTCGTCATCGACGATAAGCACGCGCGGGCGGTTCGCTTCGTTCATGGCTCGCATTGTCGCCGCCACGCGAATCCGCGCAATCGTCCGCCCAGGCACCCACTTGTAAGCGGATGTTTCCGCCGGCCGAAGCGGCAACGTCCGCTTGCAAACGCACGTCGGCCGGAAACCATCTCGACGCGTTGTTTGCCGATGCTGACCACCCGAGCCCGCTCGATTCCGGACAGCCAGGAGCAACGATGATCATCAAAGCCGTTCACACCCTCAGCATCGCCGGGCTGCTTGCCGGCGCGACCTTCGCCACCTGCGCCGCCGCACCGCACTTTCGCTCGGCCGCGCCGCCGACGGCCGAGCAAATCGGCCTCGCCGGCGCCGCTGCGACACAGTGGACGACGTTGCGCGATCAGTCGATCGATCTCCGCGATTCGGCGCGCGCGACCGCGCTGCACGAGATCGACAAGCTGCGCACGTTGCTCGCCGCCGACGCGCCCGACCTCGACGCGTTCGATCGCGAGATCGAGCAGGCCATCGACAGCCACACTGCCGCGGCGCGCGCGTTGCGCCAACGCAAGATCGCGTTCTACGACGGCCTCGCGCCCGATCAGAAGGCGAGGGTACGCGCGGCGATGCTCGAACGGCTCGATCGCCTCGAGCGACTTCGTTCCGCGTTGCTCGATTTTGCCAACCAACCGTGAACGTGGCGCGCAAGCCGGAGATGACCTCGACTCGCGCTGATCAGTTCACTAATGACCGTGGACGGAAACCCACGCCGACCCAAGGAGACACAATATGAAACCGACGATCACCCTGCTATGCGCCGGCCTGCTCGGTCTTTCGCTGCACGCGACGAATGCCGACGCCGCCGGTCGCGTGAAAGTACGCGGCGCGCACGAGAATGCCGAAGGCGGCATCACCGCCGGTTCGGCCAGCGCGTACCGCGGTCCGAACGGAACAATCGGCACGCATGGACGTGTTGTTTCCACCGACGGAACCGGTGATGTCACAACCGCGCGCGGCTCCGCGGCGGTTGGCGCGAACGGCGGTCACTACAAGCGCGGTGCGCGCACTACGTATGGTGCCGATGGGTCGATCCAACGCCAGGCCGGGTTCAACGTGGCCGGGCCGAACGGATCCACCGCGCATTCGAACGGCAGTTTCTCGCGCAACGCCGACGGCAGCTACAACGGCCAGCGCAGCACGCAAGCGAGCGGCGCGAACGGCGCCAGCTACGACGCCAACACGCAATACGCAAACGGCAGCGGCACGCACACGACGAGCGCGACAGGCGTCAACGGCAACACCTACGACGGCGAAACGAGCTGGACGCGCGGCGAAGGCGCGACGCGCACCGCAACGTGCTACGACGCCGCCGGAAACGCGATCGCGTGCCGCTAGGTTTTCCCCGTGCGGCCGGATCGATGCGCCGTCGCCGGCGCCATCCGGTCGCCTTTTCTGGAGAGACATCAATGCGCTCGACAGGTCCCAAGAAGAAGATCGTAGGCATCGCGCTGTGTGTCGCGCTATTCGGTAGCGTTGCAAGCGCCGAGGCCGAGCGGCCGCGCCAGCCGGCTCAGCCCGAACACGGTCCCGGCAGCACCGAGTACAAATATGGCGGCGTCGTCGCGCGCGAAGTCAAGGACGGCGCAGAGGGCTGGTGGCTGTTCACGCCGAGCGATCCGGTGCCGCAAACCGCGCCGGTCGTCGTGTTCTGCCACGGCTGGGGCGCGATGAATCCGCGCACGTACCGAGCGTGGATCGATCACATCGTCCGCCGCGGCAACATCGTGATCTACCCGTTGTATCAGGACAGTTTGCGCACGCGTCCGGACGAATTCCTGCCGAACGCGATTAACGCGCTGAAGAACGCATTTGCCGCTATCGGCAACGAATCGGGCGGTGTGCGTGCCGATCTCGAGCACGTCGCGGTGGTTGGACATTCGGCGGGCGGCGTGCTCGCGGCGGAAATCGCTGCGCTCGGCGCCACGCGCGGTTTGCCGGCGATTCGTGCGGCGATGCCGGTTGAGCCCGGCGACGGCAGCCATGGCGCGCGTCATCGCTCGACGATTCCGCTGGTCGATCTCGCGCCGATGCCGAAGGAAACACTGCTGCTCGTCGTGGTCGGCGCGGACGATCATCTCGCCGGCGAGGAGCTTGGCCTGCGCATCTACGACGAAGCGCGCAATCTGCCGACGGCCAATCGCAACGTCCTCGAGCTCGAGAGCGACGATCACGGATCGCCGGCGCTGGTCGCAAATCACGCAGCGCCGTCGGCGATCGCGCCCGGCGTCGCGGCCGAGCCTTCTGCGCTCCGGTTGCGAATTTCGCGGCGACTCGGCGGCGGCGCAGCGGATTTGCGCAACGCGGGCGAAATCGATGCGATGGACTGGTACGGCACCTGGCGACTGTTCGATGCGCTCAGTGATGCGGCGTTCTACGGCACGCATCGCGATGTCGCGCTTGGCGGATCGGCGGCGCAAACGGCGATGGGAAACTGGAGCGATGGGGTGCCGGTGAAACCGCTGCGTGTGTTGCGCTGAGAGCGCGGGTTTTGAGTGTTGGCGTGGCCCCTCACCCTACCCTCTCCCGCGAGCGGGAGAGGGATTTAGAAAACGCCGTCCGATTCGCCGCCGACGCGGCCGAGATACGCCGCGAGACCGCGTTCGGGTGTCTCGACGAACGTTTCGCCGGTGTTCTCGAAGGTGGCGATGCGATCGGGTCGGAAGTTGCGGAAGTCCGTGCGCAGGCGGCACCACGCACCGAGCGTCCATGCGCCGCCCCAGAACGCGAGGCACAACGGTTCGACTTCGCGCACGCTGCCGCGCTGCGCGCCATCGCGATAGTCGAGGCGGAGCACGCGATGCGCGGAAATCGCCTCGTGCAGGCGATCGATCATGCCGGATTTCCCTTCGTACCAGCGCGTTGGCGCGAAGATGCGCGAACGCAGCGCGCGCTGGCGCAATTCCGGCGGCAGCACGGCTTCGATCTTGAGCATCGCGGCCTGCGCGCCGCCGGCGAGTCGCTCGCCGGCGAACGCGCGCACGAAACGCGTGCCGACGACCAATGCTTCGAGCTCTTCTGCGGTGAACATCAGCGGCGGAATGTCCGAGCCTTTGCGCAGCATGTAGCCGACGCCGGCTTCGCCCTCGATCGGCACGCCGGAAAGTTGCAGGTCGGCGACGTCGCGATAAACCGTGCGCAAAGAAACCGCGAGCGTCTCGGCGAGACGCCGCGCCGGCAGTGCCGTGCGGCGTCCACGCAGGGCGTGGATGATGAGAAACAGGCGATCGGCGCGGCGCATCCGGCCATGATCTCGCGAGCGGCTCGCGGCAGTAAAGGCGCTGCGAGCGGAGCGGGACGTCGCGGCACGCCTGCGCCGCGCTGCGTCGCTGCGCTGGGGCGCGGTCGTCTCGCCATGACGGTCGGCCTCGGCCTGACGCTTATCTCGACGGGTTCGGCCTCGGATGTCCGATTCGCGACATCGCGTTCGTGGTCCCGTGCCCGATCGAAATCGCGACGGCGCGCACTTCGTTTCACACGATTTTCGTGATTCTCGCCGCGCTCCATCAGCTGTCGTGGACCGTGCGACAAGTCGAGATCATCTGGTCGAGCGCACGGCGTCGCGATGCGAGACTCTGGCCGCGAGCGAGAGGCGATCGTCGCGCACATGCGCGGCGATCGCGAGCGCATGCGGCGAAGGACCAGCCCTTTTCGGCGCCGTCCACGGCCTGCCGGAAAATCCCGGCGGTCGCTCGCGCTGTGCGACGAGCGTACGAGGGCGGTTTCCGTCAAGCAACGCACCGAGCGCACCGACCAGCGCGAAGGCGCGCGCGAACGAATCGAATTGCGGCGACATCACGCGCGCTCCTGTTCCGTCGCAGTCGTCTCTGCCGGCGCGAACCAAGGCGGCGGCACGCCGTGCTTGAACAAGCGATACCACATCGCAGTATCGCGTTCGTCGTAGAGGCCGAGCACACGAATCACGTCGCGCGCGAATTCGACGCAACCGACGCTGCCGGCGGTGATCACGCCATCATCGGTGACCGCGAGTGACTCGGCGTCGTAGTGCGCGCCGCCGGCGTAGGCGGGCACATACGTCTCGATGTGTCCGACGTAGTTGCCGGCATGCCGGCGCGTGTCGAGAAGACCCGCGTACGCGAGCGCGAGCACGCCGCTGCACATCGCGCCGATGGTGACGCCGTTCGCGTGCAGTCGGCACAAAATCGCGCTGACCGGATCGATCTCGCCGCGCTCCCACGCAGTGCCGCCGGGCAGGATCATCAGCACGGCGCGCTCGTCGTCGATTTCGTCGAGGCTGAGATCGGGCAGCACCGTCAATCCGCCCATCGAACGCACAGGGCGACGATCGATGGCGACCGTTCGCAAGCGATAGTCGCCGGGGCGCCGGATCTCGCAGAGTGCGAGCGCGGCTTCCCAGTCGGCGAACCCTTCGAACACGAAGAAATACACGATGTTTCGCATTGCAGCCTCCATAGGCTCCGAGCGCGATGGTCACGGCGACAGCCGCGGCGTGGGCGATTTCGTCAACGTTCCGGTTGTCGTTCTCGGCGATGGCCGCGGCGCGGCGAGAACGTCTCCGATTCCTTGGAGACGATCCAGCGTTCATTCAAGCGCTCGCTGCCCATCGTCTGCGGCGAGTCTGCGGACCCGCTGCTGCCAGCGCATTGTCAGCAGCGTTGATTCGGGTCGTCGGCGCGGGCCGCCTGGCTCGGACTGGCGCGGCCGCTATCGAGCCGCGACAATGCCGCGATGGAAAATCCCGACTTCATCGAGGTTTACGAGGACGCGCTCGAGGCGCGCGTCTGCGGCGATCTGATCGAACGTTTCGAAGCCAGCGGCAAGCTCACGCGCGGCGCGACCGGCGGCGGCGTCAACACCGAGCTCAAGGACAGCTGGGATCTCTGCATCAGCCTGCACGATGAATGGAAGCAGGGCGAGGCGCTGTTGAATCGCGCGATGCTGCACGGCCTTATGACCTACGTGCGCCGATATGCGTTTCTTGCGATCGCGCCGATGCAGCTCAGCCGGCAGGATCCGGCGAGCGGCAAGCTCGTGGCGATCGATGCGGCGGCGATCGCGTCGATGACGGATGCGGATTTGCAGCGGCTGGTGACGCAGGTATTCCGACCGGGAAAGATCAACATCCAGCGCTATTTCGCCGATCAGGGCGGCTATCCGTACTGGCACAGCGAAATTTTCCCGAAGCAGGACGCCGACGAAAGCCTGCATCGCGTGCTGTTATGGACGATTTATCTCAACGAAGGCTTTGCCGAAGGCGAGACCGAGTTCTTTTATCAGCAGCGCAGGATCGCGCCACGAACCGGATCGCTGCTGTTCGCGCCGGCCGGTTTCACGCATACGCACCGCGGCAATCGGCCGAAGGGCGGCAACAAGTACATCGCGACGTCGTGGGTGCTGTTCGAACGCGCCGATCGCCTGTACGGAGCGCCCCCGCCGCGATAACGGAGGCCAAAGCGTCGTCTCGATGCCACATGGAGATCGCAGGCCGGGATGACGCTATGATGATTTTGCGGCGAACGGGAAGCATCGATCGTCGCGGGGGGAACGAGTTCTCATGAGCCGTATCCTGATCTACGGCGCGAACGGTTACACCGGCGCATTGATCGCCGAAGAGACCGCGCGCCGCGGGCTCAAACCGATCCTCGCGGGTCGCAATCGCGATGCGCTGGAAATCCTTGCGCAACGTCTGAAGGTGACGCGGCGCGTGTTCGAGCTTCGCGATCACGCAGAAGTCGTGCGCAATCTCGAAGGCGTCGACGTTGTGCTCAACTGTGCCGGCCCGTTCGTGAATACGTGCGAGCCGCTGTTGGAAGCATGTCTCGAGCGCAAGATTCACTACCTCGATATCACCGGCGAGATCGACGTGTTCGCGCTGTGCCATCACGCGCACCTTCGCGCGAAGCATCAGGGCGTTGTCGTCGCGCCGGGCGTCGGTTTCGACGTGGTGCCGACCGATTGCGTTGCGGCGATGCTCAAGCAGCGTCTGCCCGATGCGAACGAACTGGTGCTCGCGTTCGAAGCGGGTGGCGGGCCGAGCCCCGGCACCGCGCGCACCAGCGTCGCAGGGCTCGCGCACGGCGGGCGCGTACGGCGCAACGGCGAGCTCGTCGACGTTCCGCTCGCTTTCAAGACCCGAGAATTCGAGCGCGACGGCGTGCGTCGCAGCGCAATGACCATCCCGTGGGGCGATGTGTACACCGCGTTCGTCTCGACCGGCATTCCGAACATCGAGACTTACATGGCGGTTTCGCCGAAAACCATCGCCCGCACGCGCTGGCTGCGTTACGTGCAACCGCTCATGCGATTCGACCCGCTGTTGAAGTTCCTGGAAGCGCGCGCGGTCGCCAGCGCGCGCGGTCCGGATGCCGAACGTCGCCGCGAAACCGGATGCTATGTCTGGGGCGAAGTACGCAATGCTGCCGGTCGCGAGGAAAAGCTCGCGCTGAAGACGCCGAACGGCTATGCGCTCACGGTCGATGCTGCGCTCGGAATTCTCGAGTATGTCCTCAGCGCGAGCGTGCCGGGCGGTTATTACACGCCATCGCAGCTGGTTGGCGCGGATTTCGTGCTGAGACTGCCCGGCGTCGCACTCGCATGACCCTTCCGTGCCTGCCGCTGGTCTGGCGTTCAGCTTCGACCGGTGATGGTGACGTGCGGATTTTTCCCACCCAGAGGAGTTCCAACTTATGCGCATGGGCCTGATTTTTGCCGGCATCATCATCGCGGCGCTCGGCATCGCGGGGTACCTTGGCAAGCTCAATTTCAATCACGACAAGGAAGTGCTGAAGATCGGCGATCTGTCGGCCAAGGTGCAGGAGGAAAAAACCGTTCCGCAGTGGATCGGCGGCATCGCCGTGCTGGTCGGTGCGGGTCTGGTTGTTGTCGGCGCGATGAGAAAATAGCGGGCCACCGCCGCAGCGGCGGCGCGCGATGGCGTCGTGCATGGCTGAGCGACTCGTCCGGCGTGCGGCACGAAAGCCGGAAGGGTCATTCGGAACGCGGCGTCGTCGTCATGATCGCGCGTCGCACGTCGGCGGCCGGCGCCTTGTCGTCGTAGTTCAGCGTGTCGCCTGCGTGTGCAATGCCGAGGTCGCGATAGACCGGCGCCAGATCCGGAAACGCGTGCGCGTCGCGAAATTCGGCGAAGCGCTTGTGAAACACATCCGTGCCGAGCAGCGCGTCGAGCTTGTCGACGAATTCGTCCGGCCGCCATGCGCGATAGCTCGGCAGGCAGCACGCGTCGAAGCGGCGCATGGCTTCGTCGACGCTGAGCCGATTGCCGCTGGCGCGTCTGAGCGCCATGTCGGTTTCGAGCCAGAACGCGGTACCGGCCCAATAGATGCGCATGAAATTCGGATGCTCACTTTCATCTTCCGCCGCGCGCTGGAGCGTGACGTCGCCACTGCGCGTTGCGTGCCGGCCACGCGCAAAGCCTGCGTCGATCTGCTCCCAGGCTTCGGCGGGCGTCAATAGTCCCGCGCGGGCGCGCAAGACGTTCTGGTAGTACGTGGCGAGTCCTTCGGCGAGCCAGCTGCCGCGATCGCCGAGATAGGGGTGGAACAGGTGCGAAAGCTCGTGCACGGCGACCCAATCGCGATCAAACGCGGCGGCCGATTGCGCGGCGTCGATGAAGAGTGTCACGCCGTGTCCTTCGCCGCGCGTCGACTCGCCGAAAACGGCCGGCTCGCGCGCGGCCGGGACCGGGACGATCAGCACCTGAACATCGGTGAGCGGCAGTTTGCCGTAGGCTGAAATCGCCGCGCGGCTCACGTGCGCGAGCCACGTATCGAGCTTGTCGCGCACCGCCGCGTCGGCGCCATCGACGATCGAAACTCGCAGCGTGCCGCCGGCGAGCGCGATGGGTTTTTCGTCGAAGGGTCCGATCGCGACGCGCGCTATCCAGTCGTCCGGCGTGCGCGGAATCGCGAATCGCTTCGTGCCGTCCGTGGACGGCAACGGGTGCCACGGCGCGGATATCGAAAAACCGGCGGGCAACTCGACGCGCGCCTGAGCCGCACTGTCGATGGCATCGACGCGCAACAGCCACAAAGTGGGATCGAGGACGAGCGATTTGCCGTGCCGCGCACCGTCGCTGCGGCGTCCGGAGTCGACGATGCGGCCGAGCGCGGCGCGATAGGCGAGGCATTCGCCGGCGCGCCAGCCGGTTGCCCGCCAGCCTTCGTCGTCGCGCGCCGGCGCCGGCGCGTGGTCGCGCGACAATCCTTCGACATATTTTGGCGCGTCTTCGTCCGCCGAGAAGTGGACGCTCGCCGCTGCGTTCGGCAGGCACAGTCGCACCGTGAGCATCTCGGTGCCGGCATCGTAGTGCAGCGTGTATTGCGGCACCTGGCGCGCCGCGACAGGCGCGCCGGTGGCGGAAAGGAGGAACGCTGTGATAAGAGCGAGTGGCATGGCGGTCTATGATGCTTTAACGCGCGCCAAGTTTCCGGCTTCGTTTCGCGCTGAACGATTTGCGTCGGCGCCGTTACACTTCCGTCATGGACGTCTCGCATCTCCTCGAAGGACTGAATCCCGCGCAACGCGAAGCCGTGACCGCGCCGCCGGGCCATTATCTGGTGCTGGCCGGAGCGGGTTCGGGCAAGACGCGCGTGCTGACGCATCGCATCGGCTGGCTGCTCGAGGTCGACCGCGTGTCGCCGTGGTCGGTGCTCGCGGTCACGTTCACCAACAAGGCGGCCGGCGAAATGCGCGCGCGCACCGAGGCGCTGATCGCGAATGACGTGCGCGGCCTTACCGTCGGCACGTTTCATGGCATCGCGCATCGCCTGTTGCGCCGGCACTGGCGCGAGGCGCGGCTGCCGGAAACGTTCCAGATTCTCGATGCGGACGATCAGCAGCGTCTGGTCAAGCGCACGGTTCAGGGCCTCGGTCTCGACGAAGCGCGTTTTCCGCCGCGGCAGGCGACGTGGTTCATCAACAGCGCAAAGGACGAGGGCAAGCGGCCGGATGCGCTCGATCCTGGCTACAACCCGGTCAATGTGACGCTGATCGATATTTATCGCGCGTATGAAGCGGCGTGTCAGCGCGCGGGTCTGGTCGATTTCGCCGAGCTCCTCTTGCGCGCGCACGAGTTGTGGCTGCACAACGATGCGCTGCTCGAACATTACCGCGAGCGTTTCCGCCATCTCCTGATCGACGAGTTCCAGGACACCAATACGTTGCAGTACGCGTGGATCCGCGTGCTGGCCGGCACCACGGGCCAGGTGTTCGTGGTCGGCGACGACGATCAGGCGATCTACGGCTGGCGCGGCGCGCGCGTCGAGAACGTGCACGATTTCCTGCGCGATTTTCCCAGCGCGAAGACGATTCGCCTCGAGCAGAACTATCGCTCGACCGGAAATATTCTCGCCGCCGCGAACGCGGTCATCGCGCACAATCCGGACCGGCTCGGCAAGGAACTGTGGACCGCCGGCGCGGCCGGCACGGCAATCGAAGTCTACGCCGCATACAACGAGCAGGACGAAGCGCGCTATGTGATCGAACGCGTGCGCGAATACATCGCGGCCGAGAACAAGGCGAGCGAGATCGCGATCCTGTATCGATCGAATGCACAGTCGCGCAATTTCGAAGAACAGCTGATCCAGCACGATATCGCGTATCGCGTTTACGGCGGCCTGCGTTATTTCGATCGCGCCGAGGTCAAGGATGCGCTGGCGTATCTGCGGCTGGTTGCCAACCGCCACGACGATGCCGCGTTCGAGCGCGCCGTGAACACGCCGCCGCGCGGCATCGGCGAGCGCACGCTCGATCTCGTGCGCCAGCGTGCGCGCAACAGCGATGCGTCGTTATGGGAAGCCGCGCTGGCGGAGCTTGCTTCGAGCGATCTTGCCGGTCGGGCGAAGAACGCGCTCGGCGGATTTTTGCAATTGATCAATGATCTCGCGCGGGATTGTTTGAGTCCGCGTCGCCTGAACGACGTCGACAGGCCAGCGCCTTTTGATCTCCTTGGGCAGAAGACGCTGGATCCCCGCCTTCGCGGCGATGACGGGAAGAATCGCGGGGATGAGGGAGAACAGGGCGTGGCGCTCATGCAGACCGATACGCCGAAAATCGTTGACACCGCCAGCGACCGCGATCCCGATGAGCCTTTGCCGCTTTCCGAACAAATCGAGCACGCGATCGCGCGCTCGGGTCTGCGCGATTTCTACGAGAAAGACAGTCGCGGCAGCGCCGAATCGCGCGTCGAGAACCTCGATGAATTGATCAACGTCGCAAGCCGTTTCTCGCGCACGCCCGAGGACTTCGAAGCGGGCCTCTCCGAGCTCGCGGCATTTCTCGCGCACGCGGCGCTCGAGGCGGGCGAAGGGCAGGGCGAGGCGTGGGAAGACTGCGTGCAGTTGATGACTCTGCACTCGGCAAAAGGGCTGGAATTCCCACTGGTATTCCTGGTCGGCCTCGAAGACGGGCTGTTTCCGAGCCAGAAATCGACCGAAGAGCCGGGTCGGCTCGAAGAAGAACGAAGGCTCGCCTACGTCGGCATCACGCGCGCACGCACGCGTCTGATGCTGACGTATGCCGAGTCGCGACGTCTGCACGGCGTCGAGATGTACAGCCGGCCATCACGCTTCCTGCGCGAGATTCCGACGCAACTGCTGCACGAAGTGCGGCCCCGCGTGCAGGTCAGCCGTCCCGCCAACATCGAACGCGGATTGTCGAGCGCGGCCGATACGACGCCGCCGCTGAGGCTCGGTCAGCGCGTGCGTCACGCGACTTTCGGCGAAGGCGTCGTCGTCGACTACGAAGGCAGCGGCGCGCACACGCGCGTGCAGATCAATTTTGAGCGCGCGGGGCAAAAGTGGCTGGTGCTGGCTTACGCGAATCTCGCGCTGCTCTGAGCCGATCGGCTCAAGTCATGCCGTGCCACCGCGTTTCGCGAGAAACGCACGACTAAAAGGTACTCCGCAGTCCACCCCGCCGGCAGGAGCGATCGCGACGCCACTTTTCGCGTTGTCCGCTTTTCGCAAGAAGCTCGTAACTCAGTCGATCGGTTGCGGAAAAGTGGAGAAATACGCCGCCTTTATGCGACCGATATTCCGCGGCATCCTGTTCAACCTGGGGAGTACATTCGGTATGAAAAAGCTGCTCACGCTGTTCGCAATCCTGCTCGGCTCGGGTGTTTCCGCGGCACATGCCACGGACTATGTGTGCCAGTTGACGCTCGCACCGCCCGTCGTCGATCCGGCACGGGGAACGTTTGGCTACGTTTCGATATTCACCTCGCCGTCGCCGAACTGCGTCGGTGCGACGACGGAACGATTCATTTGTTCGAAAGACGCAACGAGTCACCTGTGCGGCGTCAATGCGCAGTATTCGGAAGCGGCGCTGATCGGTGTGTACGAGACGTTGCGCAGCGCCGAATTGGCTCAGCAGCCCATCGTTCCGTACTGGAACGCCTGCATCGGCGCGGGCGGAAGCTGCGTGGGCGGCGTGCTGCTCTATCCGGATTTCTGACGAGCCGGCGCTCGACGCGGCGCGGTGCCCCCGCCGCCGACCGCGAGTCCGCCACAAAAAAAGCGCGGGCGATAACCCGCGCTTTTCAGTCGAACCTGCTGCGCTCGGCGGCTAGCCGCGACCGCCTCGCGAACGGAACTCGGCCAGGCGATTGTCGACGTTGTCGAGCATCGGCTCGATCGCCTCGCGTGCTTTCTCCGCGGCATTGAGCGTGGTGAAGTTCACCTGCTCGGTGCTGCTGGTCCACAGCACGCTGCCGTCGGAGACACGATACGCCTTGACGCCGAGCTGCACGGTATACAGCGTCGAATTTTGTCCGTAATACGCAATCTCCTGCGAACCGACCGGACGCGCGTTGACGAACACAACCGCGTCGGCCCTGCCGGACAGCGCGCCGAGATTCGGACGCTCGCCGTTTGCATGGCCACCCTCGATCACGCGAAAACCGCGACTTTGCAGCAGGCTGACGAGCGCATTCTCGGCCGGCGAAGAAATCACGTTGTCGCCCGATGAGACGACCGCGATCGTCGGCACGTGCGGCTTCGGCGGTGCCGCCGGTTTTTCCGGAACGGTGGCGCTCGCGATGCGCGGCGCCGGCGCGTTTTCGGCGGCCTGTGCGGCAGGAAGATCACGCAACGCTTCGACGCCGGCTTGCGAGGCGCGCGCAGCGGGCGCGCCCGAAGCATCCACCGGCACGTCGGTCGCCGGCGTCGGCGGCGCGGCTTGCGCACCGGGCGGCGTGGTCGGTGCCGCCGCGACGGCGCTCGGCAGGGGCGACGCAGGCGTTGTCGTCGTCGTCGAAGCCGACGCCATCGAGGCATTCGCCGAACCCTGCGTTGCGGCTGCGTTCGGATTCGCCGGCGTAGACGTGGCGGCGTTGTTCGGAGTCGCAGGTGTCGCGACCGCCGCCGTGGTCGGCGCGCCGAACATGCCGGCCAAACCAGGAATGCGATCGCGGAATGCAAACGCTGTCCCGACGAAAGCGAGCACGAGAATCGCCGCGATCGCCCACGGCAATGCGGAACTCCGCTGCGGCGCTTGCGTCGAGCGGTCGAGTACGGACTGATGCGGCGCGCCGGCGCTCGGCGCAGCCGGAGGCGGCGCAAGACTCGACGGCGTGATCCGCGTTTGCGCGGCGCCCTGTGCGATTCCAATTGGCGTGCGCGGCGTGGACGGCAGTGAAGTCTGCGCCGAGACCGGCGTCTTCTGGCCGATCATCGTTGCCGCTGCGGTCGACATCTTCGGCTGCAGCGAGATCGGACCGCCCTTGGCGACCAGCGGATGCGCGCCGAGATCGGCCATCAGGTCGTGGCAATTCTGATAACGCTCGGCAGGATCCTTGGCGATCATGCGATCGAGAATGCGCGCGATCTCGGGATCGACATCCGCGTTGATCTCGCGCACGTCCGGAATTTCCGCCTTGACGACTTCGAGCATCAGGCCGAGCGGAGATTCATCCGTGAACGGCATGCGGCCGGTCAGCATCTCGAACATCACGATGCCGAGCGAAAAGATATCCGAGCGCTGATCGACCGGCTTGCCCAGACACACTTCCGGCGAAAGATAGCCGGGCGTGCCGACGAACTCGCCGGTGGTGGTCAGCTTCTTGGAAAGATCATGATTCGACAGTGCGATGCCGAAGTCGGCAATCTTGATCGCGCCGCGATTGTTGATCATCAGGTTGCCGGGCTTGATGTCGCGGTGGACCACGCCGCGATCGTGCGCGGTCGCGAGGCCCATCGCGGTCTGGTAGATCACCTTCGCCGACTGCTCGACCGAAAGCTTGCCCTCGCGCTTCAACATCGAGCCGAGCGACTCGCCTTCGACGAATTCCATGACGAAATACGTCTGGCCTTCGTCGTCGCCGATGAAATAGATCTGGATGATGTGCGGATCGTTGAGCGCCGCCATGCTGCGCGCTTCGCGCAGAAAGCGTTCCTTGACCGCTTCGTCGTGCGCCAGCGAATCGGCCAGCACCTTGATCGCGACGTAGCGGTTCAACGAGGTCTCGTGGCCCTTGTAGACCACGCCCATGCCGCCGCGGCCGAGTTCGGCGACGATGTCGTAGTGGCCCAAGCGCGTTCTCATTTCGACTCCCCTGCGGACGGTTGTCCGCCAATGCCGCGCATCCTAGCACCGGGGCCCGGAGGGGGCGCGCGGAACGTCGTCGCGGCCGGCACCGTGCAGGGCGCACGCCGGCAGTGTGATGCGATTCTCACTGTCGCCGCGATTGAGGCTGAATGGGGCCGCCGCCTACACTCGCGTCCTGCGACTCCCGATGCCGCCGATGCCTCAACTCCTGCGATGGCCCAGATGGGCGTTGGCGCTCGGCGCCGCGCTCGCCGTTCTCGCGCTCACGCGCGGGCTGATCGTGATCCGTCACGATCCGCTGCTTGCGCTCGCCAACAGTTACGATCAGATCCGCTACACCACCTGCATCGATCTCGCGCCGTGGCGGCCCGGCGTGCAGGCCGATCGTTCGAACCCGCCGGCGCCGTATTCGCGTTTCGCGTTCCAGCCGCTGCCGAAGGGCACCTGCATCTGGACCTCGGATCTCGTGTTCACCGCACCGACGGCATTGGCGTGGCGCATCGCCGAACATCTCGGCGGCCGGCCGATTCATTCGGTTCGGCGCCTGGCGGACTTGCGTTTTCTGGCGTGGCTCGCGGTTGCTGCGTATGCGACTGGGTTGTTCGTGCGTGAGCGCCGCATCGATCTTGCGCTCGCGCACCTCGCCGCGTTCGCGCTCGTCGCGATGGATCCGTCGAACACGCTGTATCTAGCGACGTTCTATGCCGAAGCGGCGGCCGTGTTCGGTTGTTATGCGTGTCTCGTCGGCATCGCGACCGCCCTCGTGCGTCCGACGCGCGGCGCGCTGGCGCTGACGGCGATCGGCGCGCTGATACTGGCGACGAGCAAATTCCAGCATTTGTTGCTGCCGCTCGTTCTTGCACTTTCGGTGCTCATCGGCGCACGTCGTGCTGGATCGAAGGTCGCGCTCGCGCTGGCGATCGCGGGGCTGCTCGGTTTCGGTGTGCAGCTCGCGAACGGCATGCGTCCGACATTGATGGCGAGCAATATCGCGCGCGTGAATCGCGCCGACTACACCCTGTCGGTGCTATTGCCCGAGGCCAGCGATCGCGATCGTGTCGCTGCCAAGCTGGGCATCGATCGGGGATGCCTCGATTACGCCGGCAAGAGCGTCTACGCGATGAAAGTTCCGGTCGAGCGGATCTGCACGACCGTCGATCAATGGCATCGCGCGACGCTCTGGTGGCTTCTCGTTTCCGATCCGCCCGCGCTCGGCCGAGCGCTGCTGCACATTCCGAAGCTGCTGCTGCCGTGGTTGCCGGAGTATCTCGGCGTCGTCGAAGGCGGCAACAACGATCGACCGCCGCCGAGTGCGCCGACGTTGAGCGCGCTCTTCGCGCGTCGCATCGCGTTCGCGTGGGGCCTGCTACTGCTGCCGTGGCTCGTAGTCGCAGGTTCCTTCGCGCGATCCACGTCGGGGCTCGCGCGCGCATTTGCCCTTTCCTGCGCGGCCGGCACGACGAGTGTCGCGATCGTCTGCCTTTTCGGCGATGGCGACGTCGAGTTCGCCAAGCACGCGCATCTGACCATCAATTTCGCGCTGGCGAGTTTATGCGTGCCGTTCGCCGCGTGGATGCGTCGCCTGCTCGGCGAGGAACCGCACGCGTGAATGCCGGACGCGATTCCAGGCGACGCCGTATCGCCATCGGCATACTCGCGATGCTCTGGTTGCTCGGCACGTTGCGCGCATTGACGCTGTGCATGCATGCGCCGCTCTACGCGTACGCAAACAGCTACGACGAAACGCGCTACACGAGCTGTTTCCATTTCTATCCCGATCGCCCTGCCAATGTTCCAGCGCAGCTGCACAGCCCCGAGGCGCCCTACGCGCATTTCCGTTTCATCTCGACGCTCGATCCGATGTGCTACTGGTCGTCGGAGCTCATATTCACCGGCGCCACCGCGCTGGTCTGGACCAGCGCCGAGCTCATTCACGGCGATACCGTGCACGATGTGCGCTGGACGGCGGTCCTGCGCTGGACGGTCTTGCTCGCGCTTTCGATCGGCTTTTCGCGCGCTTGGCTGCAAAAGAACAATGTGCGCGCCGCGATCGCGAACGCGGCGCTCGTGCCGCTGGTGTTCGCCGATCCCGGCAACGCGCTGTATCTCGCAACGTTCTACGCGGAGTGGACCGCGCTGATCGCGGCGTACGCGCTGATCGCCGCGGCGATCCTCTGGCGCGACGACCATTCGCGGTTGCGTTTCGGCTTGCTCGCGTTGGCCGCGTTCGTGTTGGCCGCGAGCAAGATGCAGCACATGCTGCTGCCGCTCGGTCTGGCCGTCACGGTTTTCGTCATCGATCGCGTGCGTCTCGCGCGCGCAAGCTGGCGCGCAGTCGCGCTCGCCTGCGGCGCGGCGGCGGGCGCGTACTTCCAGTTCGTGCAGACGACGCGCGAAGGGCCGATGATGGACACGATCCGTCAATACAACAGCGCCGACGTCGTGTTCACCGGACTGCTTCCTTTCGCCGCCGACCCGCGCGGGCTGCTGACCGAAATCGGCATCGATCCCGGATGCGCGATCTACAACGAAAAACGCGCCTGGCAATTGCCGGATTTGCCCGAACGCACGTGTCGCGGGTTGATCAACTTCACGCGCGGCAAGGAGCTCAGCGCGTTGCTGCATCATCCGTTGATCGCGGCGAAGCTGGCTGTGCATGGAGTTTTCGCGCTCGATCCGTGGCTCGCCGACAATATCGGACACATCGAAGGCGAATCGTTCGGCAAACTGCCCGCGTCGTTTGCGAGTGTCGGCCGCGTGCTGCACGCGAGTCCTGCGATCCAGTACGCCGTTCTCGCATTGCCGCTGCTGGCGTTGCTGGCGATGCTGATCCGGCCCGGCATCCGAACCGGCGGACCGGCGCTGGACGCGACCGCGCTGACGGTCGTCGTGATGATCGCGACACTCGCAGTCACCTTGCTGGGCGACGGGCTCGCCGATACGGCCAAGCAGGGCCATCTCGTCATCAACGCGGCGCTGGCGTGGCTCGTCGCCGGCCTTATCATGCGCATCCCGCCGGGAAGTCGCCCGGTGGCGAAGGATATGCCGGGCGGCCGAATCGAACCGCCGCCGCCGAGGGATTCCGCATGACCACGTTGCCGGCAGTGCTTGACCTTCTCTTGAGGCTCGGTGCCGAGCTCGATTTCGACGTGGCGAAGGATGTCGCGATCGAGAGCGGTGCCGTCGACGTCGTGTGGTTCGACCGCGGCCTGCCGCTGGCCGCGATCATCAACGAGCCGTTCGATCTGCGCGAGGCGCCGGTGCTGCCGGTCGTCGCGTTCATCGCGCGAACCGCAGCGCAGTTGGAAGCGAGCGAGCTCGCGGCGATCACGGCCACGCTCGAAGACACGCGCGCTCCGCTGCGCATTCTTGTCGTCGGCAGGGACAGCCGGCCGAGCGCGCTCGCGCCGATGCTGCAGTCGGTCGATCAATTGCTACGGCAGGACGATGATGCGGCCTTGCGCACGCAGATTGCCGCGTCGTTGCGCAACGATGCGCGCACGCCCGGTCGCACGATCGTCATGCTGCAGGCCGAACTTATCGAGTGGGCGCGCAAGTTGCGCGAAGCAAGGCCGCGTTCTTATTCCGCCGAGTCGCTGTTCAATCGCACCGGCGCGATCGACTGAGTCCTCGCGCGGGACGCTCGGTGTCAGTCTGCACGCCGTCGATTTCGACGAGGAGCTCGCGACGGCAGATGTCGCCGTGCAGAATCAGAAGTCCATCGGGCTCGCCCATGATTTCGCGCAAGCGTGCCATCACGCGTGTCCGCATCGGCGGGGCGGCGCATGTAGATTTTCAGCACGCTGCCGGTGCCCGGCACGGCGGATGTGCCGGCTGCCGTTCCGATCAAGGTCGCGATGTTGGTGATCGTCTCGTCGACCTGCGCGGTCACGTCGTCCTGGTGCCGTGACGCGGAGCCGACCACGGCGGCCGTTCCGGAAATCAGAAGCTGTCCCGCCGCGGTGTTCATGCCGCGCGCGAAGGTCGGCGCGGCGGGGCCGTAGCGCCGCGGATAGAGCCACGCGTTGACCTGGCGCGGATTCTCGACTTGCACACCGGCGCAGCGCGCGGTCAATGCGTAGAGCTGCAGTACGCGTACGCCGTCGCGGCGGCCGATCGCAGTGGCCGCCGGATAGCGTTCCTGCCACGAAGCGGACATGCCGATGGCGCGGCCGACGCAGAAACGCCGGTAGCGTTCCTCGTCGCCATCGCCGAGATTGATCGCATCGAAATAATTCCAGAGGCGCAGTACGTGCGGCGTCGCGCTTGCGTGGATGAGCGCGGCGAGCTCGCGATACGCGTGTTCCGCGGCGCCGGCGATACCGTCGTGCGCGCTTTCTTCGACTTCGATCGCGAAGAAGCCGTAATCACCATCGGTGCCCCAGCGCACGCGGCCTTCCCGACCGCTCCGTACCGCGCGGTTGCCGCGCCACACTTCGACGACGGGATTGCCGATGATCTCGAGGCCGACGCGCAGAAAGCGCGGATCGTCCTCGCCCGATGCCGCGCCTGCGAAGGCCGCTGCGCCTCCAAAAGCCATTACGGCGAGCACGTCGGACTGTTTCAGCAAATCGGACGCGGCGTCGCCGGAATAGCCGATGCGCAAAGGCGGCAAATCGGCGGGACGTTCGGACGATACGCTGGGGGCGAAAACCTGGGACACGGACTCACGCGAGACTGCGCGCGGGATGCGCGGCCGCGCGGATGATACACTGCGCGGCCTTTTTTCCGCCCCGCAGGGGAGAGCAGGTCGCCCCGAGATGGATACGCCAGCCGCCGCGCAAACTCCCGCCGAGCACGAGCTCGCCGAGCTGATCGTGCAGAGCCTGAATATCGACTGGGTGAAGGCCGAAGCGATCGCACCCGACGCGGCGCTGTTCGGCGGCGACCTCGGCCTCGATTCGATCGACGCACTGGAACTCGCGCTCGCCATATCCAAGCGCTACGGATTCCAGCTGCGCTCGGACAATCCGGACAACAAGCGCATTTTCGGCAGCCTGCGCGCGCTCGCCGATCACATTCAGCAGCAGCGTGTCGCCTGAGCGCCTCACGCCGGATCGACCGGCGTGTTGCCCCCGCTGAATGCATAGCGCGCCTGCTTTCTCCGCTGCATGAGATCGCCGATGAAGCGAGGCAGATTCAAGACACCGCCGATCGCGTAGATCACCTTGAACAAATGCAGCCGGCGCATCACCGGCGCGCAGTCGAACACGTCGCCGGCCAGCATCGAGATGACGCCGTCTTCGACGCGCCAGACGTTGCGCGGGCTGGCGAAGAGACCGCGCATCACCGGCGAGTTGAATCGATAGATGAACCACGAGAACACGCGAACGCCGCGACGGATGCGTCGCGTGAACGCCGCCTGCAACGCCGCTTCGCGCGCCGGCTCGCGCAGCACGGCATCGACCAGCGCCGCCGCCTGCTTGCCGCTGTGCATCGCCAGATAGACGCCCGATGAAAACACCGGATCGACGAATGCATACGCATCGCCGACCATGACCCAGCCCGGACCGGACATGCGCGAGCACGTATACGAATAATTACCCGTCACGCGCACTTCGGCAATCATCTCGGCCGCAGTCATGCGCGCCCACGCGTCCGGCATCATCTTCAGCGTGTCGAGCAAGAACGCGTCGTTGCCTCCGTGTCGCTGCTTGAGATATTCGGGCCAGCACACGCAGCCGACGCTCATCACGCCGTTGCGCAGCGGAATGAACCAGCACCATCCATATTTGAAGTTGTAAATGCTGATATTGCCCGCGTCATCGCCGGGCCGATGCTCGACGCCGCGAAAGTGCGCGAAGATCGCCGCGCTCTGGTGCTTGTCGTTCTTGCGCTTCAACTTGAGCGCGTTGCCGAGCAGCGTGTCGCGGCCGCTGGCGTCGACGACATAGCGCGCGCGGATCGTGACCGCGTTGCCGGCTCCGTCATGCGCTTGTGCGCTGACTTTGCCGAGCCCCTCGACGTCGACCTTGTCCACTTTGACGCCTTCGCGCGCATCGACGCCGTTTTCGCGCGCATGCTCGAACAGCATCTGATCGAATTCCTCGCGCTTGACCTGGAACGCATGCGGCGGCGAATTGCCGAGCGCGCGGCGGAAATGGAACGTCTGGTAGTTGCCTTCGCCGGAAGGAAAGTCCGCGCCGAGCTTGAGCACGCCAAGCGCGTGCACCTTGTCCAGGACGCCCAGCTCTTCCATGATCGGAAGGTTGCACGGCAGCAGCGATTCGCCGATGTGAAAGCGCGGATGGCGATCCTTCTCGAGCTGAATCACGCGATATCCGCGGCGCTGCAGCAAGGCCGCCGCGGTCGAGCCGGATGGGCCGCCGCCGACGACGAGCACGTCGCAATCGAAGGCGTGTTCTGCGTCGCTCATGCGGTCCTCTCTGCAACGTCGGCAGGCGAACGCTATGTTACAGTCGCCGCGCATTCAACGCCGCCGAAACCGCCCGCGCGTGCCTCCAGTGTCCGCCACTTTGCCTATTCCACCCCCTCTTTCGAATCCGGCGCGCCGGCCGCGTGGAGCGGCGATCGCTCTGATCGCGTATCTCGCCGTGCTGCTACTTGCGCTCGCGAGCGGACTTGTCTGGCTCGAAGATATCGCGGCGTTGCTGCTGGCGACACTGTTGCTGTGGCCGGGTCTGCGCGGCCGCAGCATCGTCGCCGGCGTGCTGTGGGCGACGGCTGCGCTCGGCATTCTCGCCCTGTCGATGAGCGGGCGCGGCAGGCTCGCGCTCGATTTCATGCCGGTGATGGTCAACGCGGCGTTGTGTCATTTGTTCGCGCGCACGCTCGCGAAAGACCGCCAGCCGCTGATCGCGCGCCTGATCGCGGTGCTCGAAAGTCCGCAGCGCCTTGAACTTCCGCGCGTGGAAAATTACGCGCGTTCGCTAACGCTTGCTTGGGCGTTGCTGTTCGGCGCGCAGGCGGCATTGCTGACAGTGCTGATTCTCTGCGCCGTTCCGGACGGATTGCTGGCGGCATTCGGCGTCAAACCACCTGTCGACGTCAGCGGATCGCTGTGGCGCTGGTATCTGCACCTCGGCAGTTACGCGACCGTGCTGGGTTTCCTGATCGTCGAGTACGCGTATCGGCGCTGGCATTTGCGCCACATCGCGCACGTTTCGTTGCCGGTGTTCGTGACGCGACTCGTGCGACGCTGGCCCGCGCTCGTGCAGAGCGTCGTGAACGATCTCTCATGACCAACCCGCGCGAGATCATCGAGACTGTGAGCATCCCGGCTGCACATCCGGCCTTGCCCGGACATTTTCCGGGTCAGCCGATCGTGCCGGGCGTGGTTCTCCTCGATCGCATCGCCGCGGCGATCGAGCGCGCAGACAACGCGCGCCTCGCGCACATCGCCGCCGTCAAGTTTCTCGCTCCGCTGCGACCCGAGGAGGACGCCGAGCTTCGCATCGTCTGCGACGGCATGCGCGTGCATTTTCGCATCGATCGCGCCGGTTCGCCGATTTTGCGCGGCGAAGGCGAGCTCGCATGACCGAGCACTGGAGCGCGCGTCCCGAAGGCGGCGGCCGTTTCGCGATCTGGGTGATCCGCACGATCGGACTGCGTTGCGGGCGCGGTTGCGCGCGCGCGCTGCTGTATCCGATCACGTTGTATTTCTACATCCGGCGCAGCTACGAGCGTCGCGTTTCGTACGCCTTTCTCGCACGCGCGTTCGGGCGCAAGGCCAGCGCGTGGGAAGTAATGCGCCACATTCATCGCTTCGCATCGACGATTCTCGATCGCATTTTTCTGCTCAGCGATCGCTTAGCCCGTTTCGACGTGCGCGTGCACGGACTGGCGGAGTTGACCTCGCGCATGCGTCCCGATCGGGGCGTGCTACTGCTCGGCGCACACGTCGGCAGCTTCGAAGTTCTTCGCGTGCTCGCCACCGAACGTCCCGAGGTGAAAGTCTGCGCGGTGCTCGACACGCAAAAGACGCCGGCGCTGACCGCGCTGTTGCACGAATTGAATCCGGCGATCGCGCGCAACGTGATCGATGCGTCGCGTCCCGGCACCGAGATCGTGCTCGCGCTCGGCGAGGCCGCGCGCGAGGGTGCGCTGGTGACATTGCTCGCGGATCGCGCGCGCCGGCATGAGTCGACCGTCGTCGTCGACTTCATGGGCTCGCCGGCCGCGTTTCCGGCCGCGCCGTTCCTGATCGGCGCGCTGCTCAAGGTTCCGATGGCGATCTGCATCGGCATGTATCGCGGCGGCAATCGCTACGACCTTTACTTCGAACCGTTCGCCGACGAGCTGGTGCTGCCGCGCCACGCCCGCAAGACCGAGTTGCGCGCGGTCGCGCAGCGTTACGCCGCGCGGCTCGAACATCACGTGCGGCAGGATCCCTACAACTGGTTCAACTGGCATGACTTCTGGAATCTCGAAGGTCTCGATGACGCTCGGTCTGTCGCTGATGAGCGCGATCTGGCCGAACCCGTCTCGCGCGGCGTCTGAAGCGACGGCAGCAGCAACGCCGAACGCGCAAATGCTGGTTGCGGGTTTGAAGCGCGCCGCGCCGGCGCGCACGCGCTTCAGCGAAGTGCGTTTTTCGGGCCTGTTCGATCGTCCGCTGATCGTGCATGGAGAGCTCGAATACGACGGCCCCGGAAAACTTTCGAGAACCGTCGACACGCCGTACCAGGAGCGCATGACGATCGAGAACGACGATGCGTCGGTGCAACGGGGCGATCGTCCGGTGCGGAAATTTCCGCTGAGCCAGGCGCCCGAGCTCGAGGGTTTTCTGCGCGGTTTCGCCGCCTTGCTCAGCGGCGACACAGCAGCGTTGCAGCGCGATTTCACGCTTGCGGCCAGCGGCGGCGACCGCGCGTGGCATCTCAAGCTCACGCCGCGCGACGAACGCCTCGCCAAGCGCGTGACCGCGCTCGAAGTCGACGGCGCCGGCACATCCGCGCGCTGTTTCCGCACGATCGAGGCCGACGGCGACGTCAACGTGATGCTGGTCGAATCGCTCGCCGACGCGAAGCTGCCGACGCGGCCGACGCCGCCGATGATCGACGCGTTGTGCCGCGGCGTACCGGCGCGCTGATCGCCGATGCTCGCCGATCGCGCTGACATCGGCCGCTGGTTCGTGGTTGTCGTTTGGATCGTCGTGCTCGTCGCGCTCGGGATTTTTGCCGTGCGTTCGCTGCGTATCGGCACCGACCTCCGCAGCTTCATGCCGCCGCCGGAAACGCCGGATCAGAAACTCCTGATGGACCAGATCGGCGAAGGCCCCGGCACGCGGCTGCTGCTGCTTTCGATGGAAGGCGCGCCGCCGGAACGTCTGGCCGCGCTGAGTCGAGGATTGGCCGATGCATTGCGCAAAGACGCGCATTTCGGCGACGTCGTCAACGGTGCGTTCGATGCGGCGGCGCTGGATTCGAAATGGCTGCCGTATCGCTACCTGCTGTCGCCGACACTGGATCATCACGCGTTCGATGCCGCGTATCTCGCCGATCAGTTGCAGCAGCGCGTCGAGGATCTTGCGTCGCCGGCGGCGACGCTGCTGAAGCCGTTGCTGCCGCGCGATCCGACGCTCGAAACGCTCGTGCTCGCCGAACGCTGGTCGCCGCCGAAACCGCCGGCGATGCGCGACGGCGTCTGGTTCTCCGCCGACGGTGCCGCGTTGCTGCTCGCCCAGACGCGCAGCGCCGGTTTCGATCCGACCGAGCAAGGCGCGGCGATCGACGCGCTCGAAACTGCATTCCATCGACTGCCGGAATCCGAAGGCGCACGGCTCATCATCAGCGGCCCCGGATATTTCAGCGTGCTGATCAACGCGAAGACGCGTGGCGAAGCCGATCGCATCGGTGCGGTCAGCACGATCGGATTCATTCTGCTGCTGCTGCTCGCGTATCGCAGTCCGGCGTTGTTGCTGCTCGCAGCGCTTCCGATTGCGAGCGGCGCGCTGGCCGGCATCGCGGCGCTTGCGTTCCTGTTTGGATCGGCGCACGGCATCACGCTCGCGTTCGGCTTCACGCTGCTCGGCGTCGCGCAGGAATATCCGATTCGCCTGTTGAGTCATCGGCGCGCTGGCGAGGACGCATTGAGTAGCGTGCGCGCGTTGTGGCCGCTTCTCGCCACGGCGATCGTGTCCGCGGCGATCGCGTATATGGCGTTCTTCGCTTCGGGCGTCAATGGCCTGCGGCAGCTCGCGGTGTTCACGATCACCGGACTTCTCGTCGCCGGATTCTCGACGCGCTACCTGTTGCCGCACGTCCTTCCGTCGCGCTTTCGCGACGCGGCCGATATCGCAAGCATTGGAAAAGCGCTCGCGCTCATCGATCGCGTGCCGCGTCCTATGTGGTTGCCTTGGCTGCTCGCCGCGGTCGCACTCGTCGTCCTGTGGCGCGCGCCGGGACCGATGTGGGAAAACGATCTCGCAGCCCTGACACCGGTGCCCGAAGATCTCCTGATTCGCGACGCGAAGTTGCGCGGCGAGCTCGGCGCGCCGGACGTGCGTTACCTGCTCGTGCTGAAAGCACCGGATGTGGATCGCGTGCTCGCGCTTTCAGAAACGCTCGAACCGCACATACAGGCGCTGGTCACGCAAGGCGCGCTCGATGCCGCGGAACTGCCGAGCCGATATCTGCCGAGCCTCGCGACGCAGCGCGCGCGTCAGGCGAAGCTGCCGGATCGCGCGACCCTGGTCGCCGCATTGGGAGAAGCGAGCCGCGAGCTGCCGTTCCGCGCCGACCTGTTCGCGCCGTTCGTCGACGACGTGGAAACCGCGCGCACGCTGCCACCGCTGACCGAAGACGAGTTCGCACGCGCACCGTTCGGCGCACGGCTCGCTTCGATGCTCGTGCAACGCGACGACGGTTGGCTCGCGCTCGGCACACTGTCCGGCGTGCGCGACGCGCATGCGATCGAAGCGTTCGCGGCGTCGTTCAGTACCAATACGACGAGCGTGCGCCTGCTCGATCTCAAAGGTGCCGCCGAATCGCTGGTCGTCGCCTATCGCGAACGCATCCTGCGCGCGCTCGGCATCGCGCTGGTGCTGCTCGCGTTGACGGTGATCGTGGCGCTGCGCAGCGCGCGCCGCGCATGGCACGTGCTCGCGCCGATGTTGCTGGCGACGTTGCTCGTACTCGTCGTCGAGCGCGCGGCGGGAATTTCGCTGTCGTTGTTCCATCTCGTCGCGTTGACGCTCGCAGCGGGGCTCGGTCTGCATTACGCGCTGTTCTTCGAACGACCGGTCGCCGATGCCGCCGAGGCGCGGCGCACGCTGCATGCGACGCTGGTTTGCGTTGCATCCGCGCTGCTCGTGTTCGGCATGCAGGCGTGGTCGTCGCTGCCGGTGCTGCGCGCGATCGGGCTCACCGTTGCACTTGGCGTCGGCTTTCATTTCTGCCTTTCGATTCTGATGGCGCGCCCGAAGCGCCGTCGCACCTAGATCGTGGCGACGCAATCCGCACTCGGCTGGCAAGCGCTGATTCCGCATCGCGGGTCGATGTGTTTGCTCGACGACGTCGTGACCTGGAACGAAAGCGCGATTCATGCGCGCGCGATCTCGCACGCACGCGCGGACAACCCGCTGCGCAGCGACGGCCGCCTGCGCTCGATTCATCTGTGCGAATACGGCGCGCAGGCGATGGCGATACACGGCGGACTCTGCGCGCGTGCCGCCGGTGGTTCGGCATCGCCGGGTTTTCTGGTCTCGTTGCGCGCGGTGGAACTTGCCGTTGCGCGCATCGACGATCTTCCGGGTGCGCTCGAAGTGCACGCGGAAAAACTCATCGGCGACGACAAGGGTTGGCAGTATGCGTTCCACATCGAGCATGATGGTCGCGTACTCGCGCGAGGGCGCGCGGCCGTGCTCGCGGCTGCGCGTTAGGCGCAAACTTCAAAACGCAATCGAATCGCCGTCAACCGCTGGTGGTCGAGCGTCAGTCGCAAAGTGCGAACGCACGCACCGGAAAGGTGCCGATGCCGCGGATTTTCGGCGGCACCGCGGAAAACCGAAACGACGACGTCGGTACTGCACCGAGGTTGCACAAGTGCTCGACGATCGGGATGCCTGCGCCAAGCAGCGTCGTGTGCACCGGGCGGGTCGTGTCGGCAATGTCGTCGATGTTCAAGGAATCGATGCCGACCAGTCGCGCGCCGGCGTCGCGCAGGAACGTCGCTGCATCCGCCGTCAGAAACGGATGTTCTTCGAAATAGCGGTCGGTGCGCCAATGCGCATCCCAACCGGTGTGCACGAGCACGGCTTTACCGCGCACGTCGAACGCGGCGAATGCACTGCGCGCTATCGCGCGCGACGACCTGCTGGTGACGCACACGACGACCGCATCGAGCACCGCGATGCCGGCGAGCTCGAAATCGGCGACATCCGCACCGTCCGCGTAGCGATGGAACGGACTGTCGATGTAGGTGCCAGTGTTGGCGACCATCGTGATGCGGCCGATCTGGAATTCGGTTCCGGGCGCGTAATGCGCGCGCGACTGCTCGCGGCTCAAGTGATCGCAGATCAGCGGCGCCGGCAATCCCTTGTAGGTGATCATGCCGTCTTCGATCGTGTGGCTGAGATCGACGAAGCGATGCCCGCGAACCGCGCCGGCGCGCGATGCGCCGCGCTTGTGCGGCTCGATGATGACCTTCTTGTTGCGGATGCGCACGCCGCCGACCATCAGCAGGCGAAGATCGCGCACGATCGCGTCGGCGAGTGCGTCGTCGTCGATGTCGTCGCCGTCGATGTCGAGTCGAAACGAGCGACCGTTGATGCCGCCGCCGTTCGAAAAGTCGATGTCGAAGTCGAATTGCACGCGCTTTTCGCCGGTCATTCGGCTCACCGCCTGTTGTTCGGATTTTTTTCTTCGTCAGCGTGCCGCCGCGCGCGCCTCGTGCGGCGATGTCGCATACGATCGGCGCCACGCGCGTCGCAGCTGTCGCGCCGAAGCGAAGCCGCTGCGTTCGGCGATGCGTTCCATGTCGAGTCGCGTCTGCGCGAGCAGCTCGCGCGCGAGCGACACGCGCAGTTGATTGATGTATTCGGGCACGCTCATGCTGGCATATTCGTTGAAGAGGCGCGAGAGATGGCGCGGACTCGTGTTCGCGATGCGCGCTAGCGCCGCGAGCGACCACGCGCGCGAGGGATCCGAGGCGATGGCATCCTGCGCGCGATGCACGGCCGGATGGATGTGATTACGTCCTTCGAGCCATGGCGACAGCTGCGGATCGGCGCCGCTGCGCCGCAAATAAACGACGAGATGCCGCGCCACCGAAAGCGCGATGGCCGGACTCAACACCTGGCTGACGAGATGCAGCATCAGGTCCGTACCTGCCGTCACGCCCGCGCTGCTGCAGCGCCGGCCATCGACGACATAGAGACGGTTCTCGAGCACGCGCGCACGCGGCGCGATCCTGGCGAGCGCGGCGCAGCACGTGAAATGCGTCGTGCATTCGTGACCGTCGAGCAAGCCCGCACGCGCCGCCAGCAACGCACCGGAGCAGATGGATATCAGCGTGTGCGATGGGCGCACGAATTCGCTGAGCCATGAAACGATCGCCGCTTCATCGCGCGCAACCTCTTCGTCCGGCGGGTTGTCGGCAAACGCGACGTTGTCCGCGTTGCCGGGAACGATGACGACCGCGTCGTCGGCGATCGCATCAGGCAGCGGCTCGATACCGGACAGCATGAGCCCGATCGAGCTCGTCACCGCGGGCGACCGGCCCGCATAGCGCACGTCGAATCGCACGCCGCGCTGCTCGATGCCGGCGCGGCGAAGGACCTCGATCGGCCCTGCGATGTCGAGCAGAAGCGCGCGTGGCGGGACGATGACCCAGACCGGAATCGATCTCGTCGGACTTGCCGTCGTCACGCCGCAAGCCTTGTCGCCGCTCCTTCGAGCGTCTGTTCGACGGTGGCGATGCGTGCGAAACGATCCGCGAGCACGAGCTCGGCGCGCGCCTTGATGTCCTGTGTGCTCCAGACGCGACCATCGCGCGCGGTCATCGCAAACGTCAGTGTCGCTTCGCTGACGAAGTCGATCTCGAAGCCGCAGTCCGAGGCGTGCCGCGCGGTCGTCTCGCAGCATTGCTCGGTGCGAATGCCGGAAACGATCAGCCGGCGGATGCCGTGCTCGGTCAGCCATACCGGAAGGCCGCTGCCGATCAGGGCGCTGTGGCGGTGTTTGTGGAACACGACGTCCGGTTCGATCTTGAGCGCTTCCAGCGTGCGCACGAAGCCGCTCGCAAGCGAGAAAGCACCTTCGTCTTCGACATGGAAAATCTGCACGATCGGAATCCGGCGCGCGCGGGCGCCGTCGATCAAAGCCTGCATCCGGTCAAAAAACGCCGGCGCATCCGCATCGCTCCAATAGGGTCTTTGGCGGAACGATTCCTGGACGTCGATGACGACGAGCGCTGTATCTTTCGCAATCATGGAGGGCTCTCTGGTTGTGAGTCGAGCATATCGTAGCCGTGCGGGCGCCTCGGAAACAGGCCGTGGTGTGACCGAAAACGGACAGAAAACGCCAAGCTGTGTCCCAGCGGCTGCGCTCGACGGTAGGCGCGGGCCCTCGCGCGTGGCCGAACGTTTGATCGGTTGAAACGCGCGTGCGCGGGAGCGCCTTCGCTGCACTACAATGGTGCAATGGAGCAACGCCTGGACCCCGCCGCAGCCTCAGGCCATCGCGCCCGCGGGTCATTTCTCGATTCCTGCGCTACCGCGATGGCCATGATCGATCGCGATCTCGTCATCCGCGCCGCCAATCCGGCGCTCTGCGAATGGCTCGGCTCGGGGACGCGCAGCTGGCGCGGCGATGCCGTCGCGATGCTCGACGCGAAGCCGCCGCAGCTCGCCGATGCCGCGACGCGCGCGGCCAGCGAGCAGCGGCGCATCTGGCTTCGCGACGCACGGCTGCGCACGGCGATCGGCGATCGCCTGGCCGATCTTGCGTTCACGCCGGTCGACGACGACATGCTGCTGATCGAAGTGCAGGCGCCCGGCGCCGAAGCCACGGGTGCGCGCCTCTCCGAATCGCTGCGCGGTTTCGCGCATGAAGTGAAAGGACCGCTCGCCGGCGTGCGCGGCGCAGCGCAGTTGTTGCGGCGTCGGCTCGAAGCGCCGGATCTGATCGAGCTTGCCGAGCTGATCATGACCGAAGTCGATCGCGTTTCGGCGCTTTCGGATCGTTTGCTGCGCGCCGGTGCCAAGCCGCGTCTGGCGCGCACGAATATTCATGAGGCCGTCGAGCGTGTCGCCGCGCTGCTCGCGGCCGATGCGTCGGCGGCGCATGTCCGGCGCGACTACGATCCGAGCCTGCCGGTGATCAACGCCGATGCGGACCGGCTGCAGCAGGCGCTGCTCAATCTCGCGCAAAACGCCGTCGAAGCAGGCGCGACGAATCTGATGCTGCGCACGCGCGCCGAACACTCGGCGCGGATCGGCGAGCGCACGTTGCGGCTCGCGCTGCGCGTCGATGTCGTCGACGACGGCCGCGGCGTGCCGGCCGATCTCGCCGAGACGCTGTTCGAGCCGCTCGTATCGGGTCGTCCGGACGGTCACGGGCTCGGCCTCGCGATCGCGCGCGAAATCGCGCGCGAGCACGGCGGCGACCTCACCTACACGAGCCGTCCGGGCGCGACGGTCTTCACCTTGTTGCTGCCGCTTTTCGACGAGGCGACACGCGAATGATGTCGCTCCGCGAATGCGTCAAGGTGATCGCATGATGGCTGCGGCCGATCCCGCGCGGAATGTCTGGATCGTCGACGACGATCGCAGCGTGCGTCTCGTTCTCGGCGCTGCGTTGCGCGAAGCGGGGTTTACGCCGCGCGAGTTCGGCGATGCGGAAGCGGCGCTCGCCGCGCTGGCGGACGAAACGCCGGCGGTGCTTTACACCGACGTGCGCATGCCCGGCATCAGCGGACTCAAACTGCTCGAACGCGTCGCGCTCAGCGAGCCGCGCTTCCCGGTCATCGTGATGAGCGCGTTCACCGACATCGCATCGACCGCGGCCGCGTATCGCCACGGCGCGTTCGATTTTCTGCCCAAGCCTTTCGATCTCGATCAGGCCGTCGCGGCCGCCGAACGCGCGCTCGCGCATGCGCGTCCGTCGCCCGCGCCGGCGAGCGAAGGCACCGTCAGCGAAGCCGAATTGATCGGACGCAGTCCCGCGATGCGCGAGCTGTTCCGCGCGATCGGCCGCGTCGCTGCGAGCGGCCTCGGCGTGCTGATCACCGGCGAAACCGGCACCGGCAAGGAACTCGTCGCGCGCGCGCTGCATCGCGAGAGCGCGCGCGCGTCGCGTCCGTTCGTCGCGCTCAATACGGCAGCGATTCCGGCCGAGCTGCTCGAATCCGAATTGTTCGGCCACGAAGTCGGCGCGTTCACCGGCGCCGCGCGGCGTCACGCGGGACGATTCGAGCAGGCGGCAGGCGGCACGCTGTTTCTCGACGAAATCGGCGACATGCCGCTGCCGCTGCAGACGCGGTTGCTGCGCGTGCTCGCGGCGGGCGAGTTCTATCGCGTCGGCGGGCGCGAGTTGATTCGCGCCGATGCGCGCGTCATCGCGGCGACGCATCAGGATCTCGATGCGAAAGTCGCGCGCGGCGAATTCCGCGCCGATCTTCTGCATCGGCTCGACGTCGTGCGTCTGCATCTGCCGCCGCTGCGCGAGCGCCGCGAAGACATTCCGCTGATGGCCGAACAATTTCTTGCACGCGCAGCCGCGGCCTCGGGCGCTTCGGCCAAGCGCTTTTCGCCGGCTGCGCTCGGCGCGCTGCGCGATTACGGCTGGCCGGGCAATGTGCGTCAGCTCGAGAACCTCTGTCAGCGACTCGCGGTACTCGCGCCGGGGCGCGAGATCGCGGTCGGCGATCTGCCGCCCGCGATCCTCGACGCAGCCGACACACAAGCCGTCGACTGGACACTCGGCCTACGCGCGTGGGCCGAACACGCGTTGGCGCGCGGCGAAACCGGCATTCATGCGACGGCGCTGGCGGCGTTCGAGCGCGTCCTTCTCGAAACGGCGATCGCGGCCGAGCACGGTCATCGTCAGAACGCGGCGAAGGCGCTGGGCCTCGGCCGCAACACGATCACGCGCAAGCTCGGCAGCTCGCGCAGGAAGCGATAGACCCTTGAACGCGAAGCTCGATGTGCGCAACGCCAGGCGGGACGATGTCCCGTTCCTCGCCGACTGCAACATCGCGATGGCCTACGAGAGCGAAAAGAAACGCCTCGATCGCGACGTGCTGACGCGCGGCATCGTCGCGGTGTTCGATCATCCCGAGCGCGGTTTCTACGTCGATCGCCGAGTGCGAGGGAAAAGCGGTCGGCAGTCTCTTGATCACGCACGAGTGGAGCGACTGGCGCAACGGCGGCTGGTGGTGGATTCAGAGCGTTTACGTGATGCCCGATGCGCGCCGCAGCGGCGTGTTCAGCGCGATGTATCGCGAGATCGAAACGCGCGCGCGGGCGAGTGAGGGCGTGATCGGGCTGCGGCTTTACGTCGAGAAGGAAAATTCGCGCGCACAGGCGACATATGCAGCGCTCGGCATGGAGCCGGCGTATTACAGCCTGTACCAGCGCAGCTTCGTGGAGTTCGATCGCACGCGCTGAGTCCCTTCTGCCGCTTGCGGAGGCGGATGAGGGAACCTTCAGAGGGCGAGCCGAGGCTTCCCTCACCCCGGCCCTCCCGCAAGCTGGAGAGGGGGTTGGGGCGTGCGGATGCGCCGACGGGGTAACATCGCATCCCCGAATTACGGATGAGGTCCGCCGGCTCGCTCATGCAGGTCACGAATTACAAGGCTTTCTGGGACGACAAGGCGTCGACGACGATCGGCGCGCTGCTCGCAGTCGATGGCAGTGCGAGCGAAGACGTCGCGCGCCTGACCGGCGCGTATACCGCGCGCCAGGTCGCGAGCGCACTCGAGTTCGCGCCGACCGATCGCGTGCTCGAGCTCGGTTGCGGCGTCGGTCGCATCGGGCTTCAGCTCGCGCCGAAAGTCGCGCGCTGGGACGGCGCGGACATTTCCGTGAACATGCTCGAAGTCGCGCGCACGCGACTCGCCGCGCAGAACAACGTCGGGTTCACCGAGCTGAAGCGGAGCCGCCTCGATGGTCTCGCCGATGCGAGCTTCGACAAGGCGTACAGCGTCGCCGTGTTCATCCACATGGACAAGGAAGATTTTTTCCTTTATCTCGAAGAGCTCGCGCGCGTGCTGAAGCCCGGCGGGCTGCTGTATTTCGATACATGGAATCTCGCCAGCAAAGTCGGCTGGCGACGTTTCATGCTCGAGGTCGAACAGCATCGCCATGCGGATCCGAGCCAGCGCAAGGATGTCGCGCGCAATCAGTTCTCGACGCCCGAGGAAGTCCGCACGTTCCTCGTGCATGCGGGTTTCGAGCCGTTGTTGATCATGGGCGAATCGCCGTGGGTGCAGGCGGTCGCGCTGAAGCCGGGCGGTGGCGCCGATGCGGCCACGTTGCGCGCGAATCTGCAGAGTCGCGCGGCGCGCATCGCGTACACGCCGCTGTGGACCGAATTGTTCGATCGCATGATCGCCGTCGCGCACGCCGGAGCACCGCCCTCGACGTTGCTTGAAGGGCTGGGCGACGATTCGCGCGGCGAGGAAATCGCGATGTTCCGCACCTGGTATCTCGATCTCTGGCGCCACAACCAGGCACATTGGGGACCGCCGCCGGATCTTGCGAGGTAATTGCGCGAAATAGTTGCGCGCGGTGGTCGCGGGCGCCAATAGGACAGAAGTTCGCGAACGCGGCGTGAACGGCGGCGACGCAAATCGCGAAAACGCGACGCTTCCATTGAGCCGCGGACGGCGTGAGGCCCTACAATACCGGCCAGACCCGTGCGCCTCGCACTGCGCACGCAAAAACATCCGCTAAAGGCCCATCGTGACCACGACAAGGCGAGTCGGCATCATCGGCGGCGTCCGCATTCCGTTCTGCCGCAACAACACCGCGTACGCCGACATCGGCAACTTCGGCATGTCGGTCAAAGTGCTGGGCTCGCTGGTCGAGCGCTTCGGCCTGCATGGGCTGGAGCTCGGCGAAGTTGCGATGGGTGCGGTGATCAAGCACGTCTTCGACTGGAACCTCGCACGCGAGGCAACGTTGTCTTCGGGACTTGCGCCGACGACGCCGGGCATCACGACGGTGCGCGCGTGCGGAAGTTCGCTCGACAACACGATCGATGTCGGCAACAAGATCGCGATGGGCCAGATCGAGGCCGGCATCGCCGGCGGATCGGACACCACGAGCGATGTGCCGATCGTCTATTCGCGCGCGTTGCAGCAGCGCATGCTGGCGGTGAATCGCGCGAAGGCGCCCCTGGCCAAGCTCGAAACTGCCGCGAAGGGATTTTCGTTTCGCGAACTGAAGCCGTCGTTCCCCGGCGTCGCCGAGCCGCGCACCGGCAAGTCGATGGGCGAGCACTGCGAGCTGATGGCGCGCGAATGGAATATTTCGCGCGAGGATCAGGACCAGTGGGCGCTCGGCAGCCATCAGAAGCTCGCGGCCGCGTATGGGCGCGGATTCTTCGAGCAGCTCGTGGTGCCGTTCCGCGGCGTCGACAAGGACAACATCCTGCGTGCGGATACGACGCTCGAAAAGCTCGCCGCGTTGAAGCTCGCGTTCGATAGGACATCCGGCCACGGCACGCTGACCGCCGGCAATTCGAGCCCGCTGTCCGACGGCGCTGCGGCCGTGCTGCTCGCGAGCGAGTCGTGGGCGACCGAGCGCGGCTTGCCGATCCAGGCCTATCTGACGCACTCGCGCGTCGCCGCGGTCGATTTCACGCACGGCGAAGGTCTGCTGATGGCGCCGACCATCGCGATTCCGCGCATGCTCGACGAGGCCGGGCTGACCTTGCAGGATTTCGATTTCTACGAAATCCACGAAGCATTCGCCGCGCAAGTGCTGTGCACCTTGCGCGCGTGGGAATCGCCGGACTACTGCAGGAACCGGCTTGGCCGCGACAAGCCGCTCGGCGCGATCGATCCGGCCAAGATCAACGTCAACGGTTCGAGCCTCGCCGCCGGCCATCCGTTCGCGGCGACCGGCGCGCGCCTCGTCGCGACGCTGGCGAAACTGCTCGAGGAAAAGGGCAGCGGCCGTGGCCTGATTTCGATCTGCACGGCGGGTGGGATGGGGGTCGTTGCGATTCTGGAGCGCCCGTAGATATCGATCGGGTTGTCCGCTTTTCAAGCGGTTTTGCATATTCCCAGGAAGCGCGATCGCCTGTCAGCGGGGAAACTGCGATGTACAGCAACACCTTCGGGCGTGTGCCCGTGAGTGCTACCGTCAACGCCGGTTTCTGGCGGCGTTGTGCGGCCTATCTGATCGATAGCTTCCTTCTGTTCGCTTTGGTGTGGATCGCGGCGATTGTTCTCGGACTCGTTTTCGCGCTTGTCGGTCTTCGCGGCACAATGACTGTGCGAGTGCTGAGCTACGTCCTGATCGTGGCTATCGGCTGGCTCTATTTCGCGCTGCAGGAAAGCTCGGCCGTCCAGGCCTCGCTGGGCAAACGCGCGTTCGGCCTCAAAGTCGTCGGCGAGCGCGGCGAACGCATCGCATTCGGCCGCGCGACGTTCCGTTTCTTTGGCAAGATTCTGTCAGGCCTGATTCTCGGAATCGGCTTTCTGATGGCCGGCTTCACGGCGCGCAAACAGGCGCTGCACGATATGCTCGCGGGCACGTTTGTGGTGTTTCGCGCGGTGACTCCGGGTCAACAGATCCCCGACGTCCGTCCACCGATGCCGTGGTACGGATGGCTGCTCAACGGTGCGTTGCTGGCGTATCCGGTGATCCTCGCCGCGATCACGCTTCCGGCGTACGACAACTACATGCTGCGCTCGCAGGTCGTCGAAGGCGTGATCGCGGGCGACGCGGCGAAAACCGCGATCACCGACTTCTACGTCGACAAGAACCGCTGCCCCGATTCCGCTGCCGAAGCCGGCTTCGATGATTCGGGCGCGATATCGTTCCGCTATGTCCAGAGCGTAACGATCGCGCCGAATTGCCTCGTCGTCGTGACCTTCGCCGATTCGGATCGGCTAGGTTCGTCGGTACGCGGCCGGCGCTTCGAAATGGCCGGGCGGTCCAATGCCGGAGGCGTTCTCGAGTGGACTTGCGCCGGTACGGTCGCGCCGCAGCTTTTGCCGGCGAGCTGCCGCAAATAACCCAGGCGATGCTGGCTTCGAGAGGTGATTCAGAGAGGGTCGTGTATCCCGCGGTTTCCGGCGTCGCTTGCCTGGGCCGCAATTCCCCGTACGCTAGCGCTCTGGCCGCGAATTCCGGCGGCCCGGAAACAGGGGAGCATCGATGGAAACCAAGTACGCGCTCGTTCTGACCGGCTCGACGCTGCCGGGCTACGCGCCGGATACGGCCTGGCCGGCGTTGGCCGCCTATTTCCGAATGGAGCCGGCGAAACTCACCGATCAGGTGCTGGTGCGCGCGCCGCTCACGATCAAGGAAAGCGAAGAGCTCGGCAAGCTGCAGACGTTGCAGGCCGGCGCCGCGGCGGTCGGTGCCGAAGCCGATATCTGCGCGCCGGACGGGCGACCCGCTTTGTTCGTGCTGCTGGACGGCACGCCGCGCGGACCAGTGCCGCGGGTGTTCGTCGAGGAGCGTGTCGAGCACGGGCTCTGGCCCGATCGCCTGATGATTGCCGAGGTCGGCTCGAACGCATGGCGCGCTTTTCGCGAGCTCTCGCCTGCGGCGCCGCATGCGCCCGTCGAGGATGTCGCACAAGAACCGGATATTGCGAGCGCGACCGGCCGGACGGCCGGCTACGCGCCGACGATGGCGGCCGATCACGGCCACAGTCTCGCCGCCGTCGGTGCGGTGGGCGAAGTCGCCGCGACTGGCGCATTGCCGGCGGGAGCGGCCATTCATGCAGGTTTCTGGCGTCGCTGCGCGGCCTACACGATCGATTACTTCATCACCTTCGTCGCCTCGTATTTGGTGGGTCTTATCGCCGGCTTCGCGCTAGCCGCGGGGCAGGGCGCGGCCGGCATGATGGCGGCGCCGACGATCGGCGGCATCCTGGGCCTCGTCGTCGGCTGGCTCTATTTCGCGCTGCAGGAAAGCTCGGCGAAGCAGGCGACGCTCGGCAAGCGCGCGCTCGGCATCAAGGTGACCGATGGCAACGGCATGCGCATCGGATTCGGGCGTGCGACGGGACGCTTCTTCGGCAAGCTCCTGTCGGGCCTGATCTTCGCGATCGGCTTCATGATGGCGGGATGGACCGAGAAAAAGCAGGCACTGCACGACATGCTGGCCAACACGCTGGTGGTGTTCCGCGGCGTCGAGCCGGGCCATCCGCTGCCGACGGTGCGACCGCCGATGCCGTGGTACGGCTGGGCGCTCAACATCCTCTTGATCGCTCTGCTCGTGCTGTTGGTGGTGGCGTTTTACACGCTGGCCAGTTCGTTCCTGAGCGCGATCAGCAACGCAACGCAGGGCGGCACCGGATTCTGATCCGCAAAAACGAAGAAGCCGCCTGCGGGCGGCTTCTTCGACTCGTGCCTGCTGTGAATCAGCCGCCGAACTTGAACAGCGACGGACGCCACTGGCCGGAATCGCTGTAGCTCTGCAGGCGCCGGTTCTTCATGCGGTTCAGGAGCTCGACGCGACGCGCCTCGGCCCATTCGACGCGCTCGGTTTTGAGCGTCGACGGATCGACACCGCGCCGCGCGGCTTCCTCGTTGCGGTAGACGACGAAATCGTCGTACGCCTCGACTTCATGCTGCAGCTCGCGCGTAACCAGCTCGATCATGATCGCGTCGTCGAGGAAACCGAGCACCGGCACGTTGTCCGGAATCAGATCCTTCGGATTCGCGAAATACGTCAGGCAGGCCAGCACGCGCTGGCGGTCCTCCTCGGGCAGCGCAAAACCCTGGTCGTTGACCATCGCGATCATGCTGTCCAGTTTCGACAGGCGCTCGGCGATGAAGCTCGGCAGCTTGTTCTCCTTGCCGTCGACGAGAAGCTTGGAAGCAGCCTCGGTGATGTCGTGCGGCGAGAGGTTTTCGGATTCCTGCTGCGCGGCCTTCATCGCGTCGATGAAGTGCTGGAGGTCGGCATCGCCGAGCTCGATGGTGATGGCGAGCGACATGGGACAACTCCGCGGAGAACGATCTGAAAGACTGCCAGCCGGGGCGAGGCGCGTCAATTGGGAAGCGCCGGGATTCGGGATTCGAGATTTCAGGTGCGGCCAGCAAGGCATCCCGAATCTCGAATCCCGAATCCCGGCGCTTCTCTCAAAGAATCCCCACCAGCCCCGCCCCGAACGCGGTCACGATGCGCGTGTAGATCGTCTTCATCGGCAGATCCACCTCGGGAAAGTCGCCGACGTCCTCGTAGCAGTCGTAGAAATGCGGATCGGACGTCGGCAGCGGCGTGCAGCCCGGCTTGAGCTCGAAGCTCGAGGCGTAGCGGAACGGCCAGAAATCGAACAGCGGCAGGGCGGTCGAGAAATCGACGATCGCATTGTTGATTCGCTCGACGTAGCGCGGGCGCAGACGCTTGGCGATAACCCAGGCATTTTGCGGCTCCGCATCGCGCATCACCGCGGCGCGTACGCGCGCGGCGATTTGGGCATCGTGGATGATGAAGCCCGATTCGGTGTTGTAGACGTCCGAGCGCGGATCGAAGTTGTGCGAGCCGATCATGCTGACCTTGCCGTCGATGATCAGCGATTTGGCGTGCATGCCGAGGCGTACGCCGCCGCGCTTGAGCGGCGTGCGGCCGTAGCGTTCGTACTGGCCGGTGTTGCCGCCGCCGGCGAGTCGAGCGTAGTCGCGCACGAAGGTTGCGGCATCGGCCGGAAACGGTTTGAACTCGTGGATATCGAACCCGTAGCGCTTGAGATAGCGCCGCTTGTATTTGTGCGAGAGCGCGTAGACGTAAAACGCATCGGTCGCCGCGAGCGAGTTGGTCGAAACGATGACCGGCACGCGCGGCTTGCGCTTGTAGAGATCGCGAAAGATATCGCGGGCGCGCTCGCTCAGCACGAGGTATGGCGTCTCGAAGACGACTTCGCTCGTCGCGTTGTGCAGGAGTTTGGCGATGCGCTCGGTCAGCGCCTGCTCGCTCTCGGTGTGCGGATGATCGGGTTTGTCCGGCGCATCGGAGAAATAGTCGACGCGGCCGACGCGCACCGCATCGTCGATGAATAGCGCGCGTATGTAGCCGGAATCCGATGCGCGCGAACGCAGCGAGTCGATGCGCGCCCAGTCGATCGCAGCCGGCGGCGTCAGCGTCTCGGCTTTACCCGCGTCGGCGACGATACGCTGGTTGACGTCGTTGAGGCGCGTCAGCGGAACGGCGCGCCGATTGCTCCAGAATTCGTCGAACGAGGCCTGCATGTCGCGTCCGGATTCGGGGCCGAGTACCAGTACGTCGCGGTCGCGATAGTCGAATTCCTGATCCCAGTCGAAATAGCGGTTCTCGTAGTTGCGCCCGCCCGCGATGCCGATCTCGCCGTCGACCAGGAACAGCTTGTTGTGCATGCGCTGGTTGAACTTCGAGAAACAGCACAGGACGCCGGCGGCGAATTCCACCGGTTGAGTAACCGCCTCGTCGAAGGTCGGGTTGTAAAGCTTGAATTCCAGGTTTGCGTGCGCGCTCGCGATGCGCGACAGCCATTCGATGTCGTCGAGCGAAAACAACTGATCGACGAGAATACGCACGCGCACGCCGCGTTTCGCCGCCGCAATCAGCTCGTCGAGCACGAGCCAGCCGGCATCGTCTTCGGCCCAGATGAAGGTCTGGATGTCGATGCTCTTCTTCGCGGCGCGGATCAGATGCACGCGCACGAGCAGCGCGTCCTCGCCGACTTCGAGCATGTTGACGTAATGCACCGGCGCGCCCGGAGTGCTCGCCGCGCGTGCTTCGTCGATGAGCGCGCGATACGGCGAATCGATCGCGCAGTGGTCTTCGCGCGTGCACGACACCGTGTTCGGCCGCGCATTTGCAACGACCGCATCGGCCTTGCGCGCGAGCTCGCGATTGAGTCCGCAGCCGGACGCAAACAGCGCGAACCCTGCAATCAGCGTGATGCGCATCGCGCGCGGGAGCCGCGCGAACCATCCTGCGCGAGTCACGGATTCAGACGCTCCGCCGACGGAATGGCGAACACCTCGAAGCGCAGATCGACCTTGTCGCCGAGCGCGCCGCGCCGCGAGTGCATGCCGAAGGTGGAGCGGCGGATCGAACCGGTGGCGACGATCGGACAGTCGTAGGCCGGATGATCGCATGCGGAGGGTTCGACATCGAACGTCGCCGGCTGATCGGTGCCGCGGATCGTCAAGGTGCCGCTCAACTCGCCGCCATGACGCAGACGCTGCAGCGGAAACGATTCGGAAACGAAGCGAATCTCCGGGTACTGCGCGACGTCGAAGAATTCATCCGACTTGACCCACTCCGTATAGCTCTTCGTGTTCATCTCGACCGCGTTGGCGTCGATGCGTGCATGGACCGAGGCGAAATTGCGGAACCGATCGACGTCGACATCGCCGCTGACTTTGCCGAAGTGTCCGTGCACGGTCAGCAGCCACAGCACCTTGACGCCGAATTCGGCGTGCGAACGTTCGCTGTCGAGCTGGACGTGATCGATCGTCGCCTCGTCGGCGCGCGCAAGGCACGCGACGAAAACCAACGCGGTCAGCAGCGATGCGGTATTCAGGCCGAGCCGCGCCATCGACGCGACCCGGAAGTCACGGCCACCAGAAATGGTGGACGGCGGCGGTGCCGGGATCCATCGCGGCATCGACGGGCAGGCCGAGCCAGACCACGCCGGCCGGAGGAATGCCGCGACCCGAATCCGATGCGCCTTCGGTAAGCAGCGCGACCAGGTTTTCGAGTCCCGGGTTGTGGCCGACCAGCAACAGCGGATTCGCATCGGCATGATCGTCCAGGACGCGCAGCAATGTGCCCGGCGTCGCCTCGTAAATGCGCGCCTCGCTGCGCAGATCCGTGTAGCCGATCGCGGCGAGCACGCGCTCGCACGTCTCGCGCGCACGCGCCGCGGGCGAGCAGAGGACGCGCGCAGGCGCGGCCGCATGGCGCTTCAACCACGCGCCGGCGGCGTCGGCCTCGGCTTCGCCGCGCAGGCTGAGCACGCGCGCGATGTCGTCCTGGCCGGCGCTCGCGGGTTCGGCGTGCGCGTGGCGCACCAGGATGATTTCGCGCTCGGCCATCGACGCTTCCTCGCGTGGGGTGTGACACGCGGATCATGCCCCATTCGCCGCAATCAGAGCCAATCGGGACTGAAGGTTGTCCCGACGGGTGACAAACGAAGCCGACGGACGAGCATGAAGCCCGCCCGCCGGCTCGGCGGGGCAAACGCGAAATGGACTAGCCGCCGTCCGCCTGCGGTGCGCGGCGGTGCTGGAACGGCCGCGCGGCGGCGAACTGATCTTCGGTGACGGTATCGGCGCCGTTGCTCAGGCGATCGAAGTGCTGCATTTCCTTGGCTTCGAAGTCGGCCTTGCTGACCTGGCCGCTGCCGGTCGTGTCGTAGCGGCGCACGAAGCCTTCGGCGCGCTTCTGCACGCGCTCGGCGGCCGCTTGCGAGGTGGCGACCTCGTCCGCATCGACGACGCCGTCGCCATTGCTGTCGAGCTTGGCGAAGCGGCTGTCGACCCAGGCCTGATACTCGGCCCGGCTGATCACGCCGTCGCGATTGGCATCGATCTTGTCGAAGAAGCGCTGGCGCCATTCCGCTTGCTTGGTTCCAGGTGCCGGGGCGGCGCCGGTGGTCGGCGTGGCGGCGAAGGCCGCGCCCGCGGCGAGGAGACCGGAAAGGGTCAGGGCAGTGAAAGCGATGTTGCGCATGGCAGGGTGCTCATGAAACGGCCACGTCGGCCGCACTCTCATGGAACGCGCGAGGCGCCCGCTTGCTGACCGGTACCCTGCAAAGTTCGCGCAATTTAAGGTTAAGAGACTTTCTTGAGCCAGCGCAGCAGCTTGGCCCAGTCGTCCTGGTGCGAGCGCACCACCTCGGAGTTGTAATCGAAGATGCTCTTGCCGAGCTCGGAAGCGAGCACGTAACCCTGCGTATCGCGGAGCTCCGCGACGATCGGAAACGGAAACGACTTGATGCTGTCGATCGCCTGCTGCGATGCGTTGGTCCATGGTTTCAGCCGATTGGCGACCAGCGCGACCGGCACCTTGCCGCGCTTGATGCGCGGGAGATCCGCAAGCTCGGCGAGGAACGGCACGGCGGCTTCGAGATCGATCGCCGAAGGCAGGATGGGCACGATGACCGCGTCGACGTTGTCGAGAAACTCGCCGACCTCGCCGGCGCGGATACCGGCCGCCGAATCGATGACGACACGCTGCGCGTCCTCGGGAAGGTGGCGCGCCCAATCGCGACGCAGGCCCGACAGGCCCAGCACCGCGTTCGGCATTTCCGCGCGCTTTTCGGCCCAGCGCTGGCTCGAGCCCTGGCGGTCCGCGTCGACCAGCACGGTGTTCTTGCCTTCGACCGCGTAGTGTGCGGCAAGGTTGGTCGCGAGCGTGGTCTTGCCCGCGCCGCCTTTCGAACTTGCCACCAGGACCTTCAGCATGTCGCCTCCCGTCGGTACGCGAAGTGGCGGGAAGGTTACACTGCCTTGGCGCGGCGGCGAAAGCGCGAAATCCCCGCGATCTACGGATTTTGTCGTAGCTCGGACAGCTTGGCCGGCGGCACCGTTTGCAGCAGCGCCGGCCGCGACGGCTGGCGATTGGTCGGCAGTTCCAGCTCGCCCTGCCGGCCGGCCGCGGCGAGTGCCGCACGGTCGGTGCATCCGGGTTTGGCCTGGCATTCGCGCTCGAGCTCGCGGCGGATCGCCTCGGTTTCGGCTCCGTTGTCGCTCGCGGTTGCCGGGCGTAGCGAGGGGACGCTGCCGGCCGCAAGCATCTGCGGGTCGTGCACGTCGATCCACAGCGCACCGTCGACGCCCGAGCTCTCGTTGGCCCACAGCACCTGCGTGACCGGGACATCGGCCGTCGACGGCAGCGGCTCGGTGAACAGGTTTCGCTGGTTGACGCAGCTGAAAAGCGCCGTCAGATCGATGCGATAGGCGATGTCCTGCTGCGGCGCGAGCAACGACACATCGAAACCACAGTAGTACGCCATGTCTTCGGCGTCGATGTAGACGATTTCGGCGCCCGGATAGAGCGCGCTCTGCGTGATCGGCCAGTTGAAATGGTTTCTCGCCGGATCGCCCGGCGGCACCGAGTTCTGGATGTTGTAGTGATACAGCGTGATGAAGATCGCCTTCGGCTTCGTCCCCCAGTTCGCCAGCATCCACACATAGGAAGCCAGTGTCGCCGGTTGCGTCGTGCCGGCGATCGGTACCGGCGGAACCGCCTGCCAGAGGCGCGCTGCGAACGACAACACGGACGGCTTGGTGCTCGCGCTCGGTTGCAGATAACCGATCGGACGATTCCGGTTTCCGCGCGCGGAAAATTCGCCGAAGCCGAGGAACGGAATGCCGCCGAAGACCGGATTGGAGTACGTGAGGAAATCGAGCACGAGGTGCGCGCGCCAATATCCATCCGCGCCGCGCGCGGTTTCGAAACCCAAGAAACCGCTGCCGGGAACTGCCCGCGGCAACGACGCATCGGGCGGACCCGAGTTGTTCGGATCGGCGCGCGGCTCGTTGTTGAGCAGAAGGACCCAGTACGAATCCGGCCGCGGCGGACCCGTGCATGGATCGCAAAGCAGGTTCTGCTGCCACGCATTCGATTGCTGGAAAACCAGCCGTTCCGTTCGGCAGTTGCCCCAGAGGCACGTGCCGATGACGAGCGGATGCCCCGCGGTGCCGGTTTTCGGATCGACGTATTCGGTCTTGACCGCGGGCTTCTGGTGCATGCCCTGATCGTGGAAGTCGGCGCGCGCAGGCATGGCGACGAGAACGCAAACGAACGCAAGCGGAAGGCGTATGTCCATGATCGTTCCCTCTTCGCGCGGAAGCTGGGAACGATGCCGATTCTTGCGCTCCGAACGTGCCACGGCAAGCGAACGCCGCCGTCGTTCGGCCCAGCGGCACTATCGGCACTGCTTCAGCGCGACGCGGCTTGCGCGATCGATGCGTGTTCCGATGGCTGCCAGTCGGACGGCGCCTCGGCCGATAGCCCGCGGCGGCGAAGATCGCGCTGCATGATTTCGTATTCGTCGTCGAAATTCAGCCAGTCGGTCGCGTACGCACGCATCGCGAGCGAATCGTGCTCGAGCGAACCGGCCGCTGCGGTGTCGTTGAGGAAGACCCACTCGAAATTGCGGTCGAACGCCCTGTCTTCGCTGCTGGGGAGGTCGCCGCCGAGATTGCGCAGCAGCGCAAAACCGATCCTGCGGGCGAGCAGCGTCGTCGAGCGATACAGCATCAGGTGGCCGATGGCGGCGCAATCGGTCGCGCGCACGGTATTGAGGGTTGCATCCGCGGACGGCTTGCACGCCTGCACGAGCGTCTGATAACCCGCGAGCGCAGTTGCCGCCGTGTGGGCCATCGCGGCCACGAAAGTTGCGGCATCGGCTTCCGCCGGATTCGCAAACATCGATCGCGGGAACGGATTGCGTTCGTAGATCTCGTACCACGCGCGCAGCGTGTCGGCAAAGTGCTCGTCCGAACGCGTGCTCGCTGCCATGTGTGCGAGCGCAGCGTCGATTGCTGCGGGCTCGTTGCGCTTCGATGCGAGCGCGAATGCGAGTCCCCACACGGCGGCATTGTCGGGCTCCAGATGCGTCGCGTTCGCGACGATGGCATCGACGTGTGTGTAATTGCCTGCTCCGAGCAGGCGGTTGGCGATAAGCCATTGCACCAGCGCGTCGTCACGCGCCGCCATCGCTGCACGGATGAGCGGCTCGTCCTGCAGCGGCGGTGGCGATGCGTGGTCGGTCCACAAGACGGAGGCATCGAGTGCAGCCAGCGCGACATTTCTCGGTGCGCCGCTCGCGACAAGCGCGCGGTGCACGGCGGCCTCATGGGCCTTCCACGAATCGCCTGCATCAGCCGTCGCGTTGATGCGTATACCGACCGCGAGCTCGGCGTGCTGCGTGCGACCGGACTCAGCGGCTGGCGGTCGGCCGAATGCAGCCAGCGGAACGAATCCGCACATCAGAATCAGGGCTGCGACGCTGCGTTTCATGGCCTTCTCCCTGCGCCATATCACTGCGTCAGGTCAGTATATCAATCCACATCTTTAGTCGCCGCCGCCTGTCCGTCCTTTCGCCCTTCCGACGCTCCGATGTACGAGTGGTTCTTGGCATCCCACTCGATCGCCTGGTAGCCGCCATAGGTCCATCGGAATTTCGAGATACCGCGAGCGGCGCCTCTCCAGCCTGCGGAGAGGCTGCGCGAAAGGGCGGGGTGAGGGAAATCGGAGCGGTGCGCTTGGGTCCGAAACAATCGTGCGGCGGCAATTCACGTGCCCTCACCCTACCCTCTCCCGCAAGCGGGAGAGGGAATTGGCGTCTCAATCGCCGAGCACTTCGCGGATGAATTCGGGCGACGCCAGCGCCGCTTTGTGGATGTCGGCGTTGTAGTAACGCGTTTCGAACTGCTTGGTCGCCGCACCGCGCTCGCGAAACCCGGAAAGATCCGCGCCCTTGCGCGCCATCGTGCAGCTCCACCAGCCGGTCGGATAGCACGGTTGCGGAAACGTCAGCGTGCGCACGGCCTGGAAATCCGCGGTGCGCATCGCAGCGCGCATCGCCTTGATCAGATCGAGATGCGCGAGCGGCGATTCGGACTGCTGCACCAGAATGCCGCTCGGCCGCAGCGCCTCGTAGCAGGTCTCGTAGAAATCGGCGTTGAAGAGACCTTCGGCGGGGCCGACAGGATCGGTCGAATCGACGATCACCACATCGACCGATTCGGGTTCGCAATCGGCCATGTACTTGATGCCGTCGACGAACAGAAGCGCGGCGCGCGGATCGCCGTTCGATTCGCACAGTTCCGGGAAATATTTCTCGGCGAGGCGCGTCACGCGCTCGTCGATCTCGACCTGCACCGCATGCTCGACTTCTTCGTGCTTCAGCACCTCGCGCAACGTGCCGCAATCGCCGCCGCCGATGATCACGACGCGCTTGGCGCGCGCGTGCGTGAACAACGCCGGATGCGTCATCATTTCGTGATAAAGGAAATTGTCGCGCGTGGTCACCATCATGCAGCCGTCGATGACCATGAGCTTGCCCCAGTCGGTCGAGTCGTAGATCTCGATGGTCTGGAACGGCGTCTTTTCCGCGTGCAGGCGTGCCTCCACGCGAAAGCCGATCGACGAGCCGGATGACGCATGCCGTTCGGTGAACCAGTCGTGTTCGGTGGCGTTTTCAACGGCGGTGGTCATCGCGGCGTCCTGCGGCGAATGGGCGGGCGCGGATTGTACCGATTCCGCCTGACCCGGACACGAACGCGCGATCTTCGAGATCCGCCGTTGTGCCGCGATTGCTGCAAGAGCTGCAGCGGGCGAGGCCGCGCCACATTCGTCGCGCCGGCGCCCATCTGCTCGACACAGCCGTTCGCCGCCGACCGAACGGTTTTTCGTAGCGCTCTGCTCGTTACAATACGCGGCCGCAAGTCGCGGACCGGGAAGAACGACGTGACCGAACAACGCTGGAGCATCGCCGACGCACGCCGCATGTGGTCGGTCGCGAACTGGGGTGAGGGTTATTTCGACGTCGGCGACGACGGCGCCTTGCGCGTTCGCCCGCGACGCGAAGACGGCGCGGAAATCGCGCTGCCTGACATCGTCGCGGCCGCGCATTCGCGTGGCCTGCGGTTGCCGTTGCTGGTGCGTTTCAGCGACATCCTGCGCGACCGCCTCGCGCGTCTGCAGGCCGCATTCGCCAAGGCGATGCGCGAATGGGATTATCCCGGCGGCTACACCGCGATTTATCCGATCAAGGTGAATCAGCAGAAAGGCGTCGCCGGCGAGCTCGCTTCAAACGCCGGCGAAGGCTTCGGCCTCGAAGCCGGATCGAAGCCCGAGCTCATGGCCGTGCTGGCGCTCGCGCGACCGGGCAGCGTCGTCATCTGCAACGGCTACAAGGATCGCGAATACGTTCGGCTGGCGCTGATCGGGCGCAAGCTCGGCCTCGCGATCTACATCGTCATCGAGAAGCCTTCGGAGCTCGCGCACGTGCTCACCGAAGCGCGCGCGCTCGACGTCGAACCATTGCTCGGCGTGCGCATGCGGCTCGCCAGCCTGGGCGCCGGCAAATGGCAGAACACCGGCGGCGACAAAGGCAAGTTCGGTCTCACCCCGCGGCAGCTGCTCGATCTGCTCGATGGCCTCAAGACGGCCAAACTTTCGCACGCGCTCAAACTCTTGCACTTCCACATGGGCTCGCAGATGTCGAACGTGCGTGACATCGCCGGCGGCATGCGCGAAGCGGTGCGCTACGTCGTCGAGCTTGCGAAAAGCGGCATCGCGATCGATTACGTCGATGTCGGTGGCGGCCTGGGCATCGACTACGAAGGCACACGTTCGCGCTCGGACTGCTCGATCAACTACGGACTCGAGCAGTACGCGGCGACGATCGTGCAGCCGCTCGCCGAAGCCGTCGAGGAATATGGATTCAAGCCGCCGCGCGTGCTGACGGAATCGGGTCGCGCGCTGACGGCGCATCACGCCGTGCTGGTCGTAAACGTGAGCGAAGTCGAGGAAGCGCCGCGCGGACGCATTCCACGCATGCGCGAAGACGAGCCGCTCGTGTTGCGTCACCTGCGCGAAATCCATGACGACATCGATGCGCGACCGCCGACCGAGCTCTACTACGAAGCGCAGTATCGGCTGAGCGAGGGCCATTCGGCGTATGCGCTGGGTCACCTCGGCCTCGCCGATCGCGCGCGTCTCGACGATCTTTACTACGCGATCCTCAATGCGGTGCGTCCGCGCCTCAAGGCCGACGAGCCGCCGCACCGCCAGGTGCTCGACGAGTTGAACCAGAAACTCGTCGACAAATACATCGTCAATTTCTCGGTGTTCGAATCGGTGCCGGATGTGTGGGCGATCGACCAGGTATTTCCGATCGTGCCGATTGCCGGGCTCGATCGCCGGCCGGATCGGCGCGGCGTGATCGCCGATCTCACCTGCGATTCGGACGGGCGCATCGATCAGTACGTCGATTCCGACGGCGTCGACGTCAGCCTGCCGCTGCACGCGTTGCGCGAGGGCGAACCGTATCGCCTCGGCATTTTCCTGGTCGGCGCGTATCAGGAAACGCTCGGCGACATCCACAATCTGTTCGGCGACACCGATGCGGTGAACGTGCGCATGACCGCCGACGGCGGATATGAATTCGCGCTCGTCAAACGCGGCGACAACGCCGACGTGATGCTGGACTACGTCGGCTACGATCTCGCTGCGCTGCGCGCGTCGTATCGCGACAAGATCCGGCAGGCCGGACTCCAGGGTGAGGAAGCGGCGCGGATCGAAGCGACGCTGGAAGCGGGGTTGACCGCGTACACGTATCTTGCCGAGAGTGGGTGACCGTAAGTCCCTCTCCCGCTTGCGGGAGAGGGTAGGGTGAGGGCAAGCGTGACTCACCGCGTCGTCGCACATGAAACACACCGCTCCGATGTCCCTCACCCGCGCTTCGCGTGGCCTCTCCCGCAAGCGGGAGAGGCGTTGAACACTTCGCCGATCCATCGAACTTTTTGCATGAGCAATTTCCCATGACCGAACTCAAAGTCGCCTTCGCCGGCCTCGGCGCAATGGGCCAGCCGATGGCAGGACATCTCGCGCGCGCGGGCCTTCTCGCGGCGGTCTGGAACCGCAGCCACGCCAAGGCCGAAGCGGTAGCGCGCGAGCTCGCAGTCGAAGCGCCGGCGACGCTCGCCGAATTCGCGCGCGCGAGCGACGTGATCGCGCTGTGCGTGCCCGCGGATGCAGACGTGCTCGCGCTCGCAGGCGAGATCGCCGCGCACGCGCGCGAGGGCACGATCGTCATCGACCATTCGACGGTCTCTTCGGTGACGGCGCGCGAAGCTGCGACGATCCTCGCCGCGCATGGTTGCGCGTTTCTCGATGCGCCGGTTTCCGGCGGCGTCGAAGGCGCGAAGAACGGCAAGCTCTCGATCATGGTCGGCGGCGATGCCGATGCGCTGGTCCGCGTGCGACCGGTGCTCGACTGCTACGCCGCGCGCGTCAGCCACATGGGCGACGTCGGCGCCGGACAGAACACGAAAGCGGTGAACCAGGTGCTGGTCGCCGGCATCGCGCAGGCCGTATGCGAAGGGCTCGCGTTATCCGAAAAACTCGGCCTCGATGCGGAACGTCTGCTGCCCACCCTGCTGGCCGGCGCGGCGAGCAACTGGTTCCTCGACAAGCGCGGCGCGACGATGCTGCGTGACGAATTCAGGGTCGGTTTCAAGCTCGCGCTGTTGCACAAGGATCTGAAGATCGTGCGCGAGCTCGCGCGCGCCGCGGGCACCGATCGCTCGGTGATCGAGAAATCGCTGGCCGACTACGCGGTGCTGCTCGCGCGCGGCTATGGCGACGAAGATATCTCCGCGTTGATTCGGCTCAAGCGCGGCGGCGCAGACTGAAACCTGCGCGCTTCGCCGCATCGAACCGTGAAAGTGCGAGATGTGTCGGCGCTTGACGGCTATGAGTGCCGCGTCGTGACTTACGGATCGAAGCCGTTGTTGAAGATGTCGTCCGTGCGCGGCAATCCGAACGCCCACAGCGTACCGTTGCCGTCGATCGCGTAGATCACGCCGTTGACGAGGATCGGACTCTGCCAATGCGGCGAAGAGACCGTGTCGGAATTCCACAGGACATCGCCGGTGGCCGGATCGCGAGCGACGACGCACGTGTTGCCCGCGCAGCGAGCGAAGCTGTACAAAATCCCGTTGGCGAGGATCGGGGAAGTCGCGTTGCCGCCGACTTGCCATATCGGTGTCATCGAAGGCGTCGTGCCATTCAGTTCGACCTTCACGCCGGCGAGGCCGTTGAAGCTGGCGACGAAGATCCAGCTTGCGCCGTCGCCGTTCGTGTCGACCCACGCGGCTGGTTGCTCGCGCATGCCGCCCGCGCCCGCCGGCGCGCTGATGAGTTGAAGTTCACCGCCGACCTGGCCGGGTCCGCCCTGGCCGCTCATGTCGTCGAGGTTGATGATGCGCAGCATGGCGTCCTTGCCGCCCTGAATGCCGATGTGCGCCACGCCGCTGCCACTCGGTGCACGCACGATCGCGAGCGAGATCGAGCCGAGATCAACATCGCCGCCGTCGAGCTGCCCGAAGTTTGTGGGCGTATAGCTGTCGCGCGGCATGCCGCCGCCGGAACCGCTGCCGTCGAGGCCGAGCGCGAGGACGCTGTCGCCCCAGTTGTGGTGCGTCGAGTCGATTAGGAACTGACCGTTACCGGTCGTTACATAGATCTGTCCCGTATCGGCGTCGTACGCCGCGCCGCCACGTCCCCAGATGCCGCTCTCGCGCCCGCTCGGACAACCGCCGTTGGCCAGCAACATGGTTACGGTGCTGCACATCGCGTTGAAGATGGTATGCACGCCATTGGATAGATTGATCGAGACGATGTGACCCTGATAGTCGCCGCCGTCGCCGTCGTAGCCGTTGGTGACAGCGACGAGATATTCGGTGCCGCCGGTGCTGGCGATCGTGAGCCCGCTCGCCACCTTCTCGACATCGGGCTTGAGCGTGATGGCCTGTGGCCAGCCGGTCGGGCCGCCGGTCGTTACCTCAACGCCGGTGCCGATCGCGTATTTGTGCACGAAGCCGTCGACGCCGAAGCTGTAAACGAATTGGCGAGCCGCATCGACCGCTGGCGACGACGATGCGTGCTGATTGCTGCCGGTCGTGTTCTGCGACCAGATCACCGAGCCATCGGCCGCATCGATCGCCATGATCGTGCCCATTGAGCTGCCGCCATCGAACAGGCTGCTCGTGCCGAACGCGAACAACACATTCTTCGTGCCGCCTGATGTCGCTACATTGCTCACGTAGATCGGCGCGCTGTCGACGCCGGCCGGCAAGTCGACGTTGTAGAGCGTCGTCAACTGCGCGACGTTGCCGATGCCGATCGTCGTCTCGGCAGTGTTGTTGCCGGTGTGTGCGGCGTCGTAGCCGAACTGCGTCCAATCCGCGGCAAATGCGGACGAGCAGACGAGCACGCCGATCGCGGCTCCGCAGCGGAGCATCGTAATCATCGAGCGCATTGTCGACTTCCTCCCAGACTAGATCGTGCCGCCGTCGAAGCCGTCCTGAAAAATGATCTCGCCCGCGTCGACAGCGAATGTAACCAATACGGTGCAATCGGCGGTGACCGCGCCGGTCGTGTAGATGTTGTCCTGGAGCGTGCCGTCGCAGCCTGTCACCGAGCCGATAATGTACGGCGGCGTATTCGGGATGATTGTGAAGCTCGTCGTATCGCCGTCATTGATGGTCTGCGGCGTGCTCGGGTCGATCGTGCCCTGGGTGCCGTCGCCAGCGTCGGGTGTGACCGTGTGCGTGACGATCGCGAAGGTGGCGTCGACCGTGCAGTCGGCGGTGATCGCTCCTGTCGTATAAGTATCGCCGTCGAGTGCGCCGCCGCAGCCGGTCACGCCGGCGATCTGGTAGTGCATATCGGGCGTGACGGTGAAGATCGTGGTGGCGCCGTCGGGCACGTTCTGCGGTGTGTCCGGCGCGATGCTGCCGTTGGCTTCTGCGACCGGCGTCACCGTGTGCGTGGTCGGAATGCCGAACGCCCAGAGCTTGGAGCTGTTGTCGATCACGTAGATGACGCCGTCGACGAGGATCGGGCTCTGCCAGTGCGGACCCGAAATATGCGCGGATGTCCACAACACGTTGCCGGTCAACGGATCGCGCGCGACGATGCAGGTGCCGCCGGTGCACGAGCTGAAGCTGTAGAGAATGCCGTTGGCAACGATCGGCGACGTCGTCGAATTGTTTTTCTGCCAGACCGACGACAGCTGAGGCACGTTGGAACCGTTGAGTCCGAGCTTGAGGCCGGAAAGTCCGTTGCCATTCGCGACGAAGAGCCAGGTCGCGCCGTCGCCCGCAGAGTTGACCCAGGTCGCCGGCTGCTCACGCATGCCGCCGCCGCCTTGCGGCACGTTCATCAATTGCAGCTCGCCGCCGACGTGCGCCGGACCTTGCTGACCGCTCATGTCGTCGAGATTGATCAGGCGCAGCTTCGCGTCCTTTCCGGTCTGCATGCCGAGGTGCGCGACGGAGCTGCCTTTCGGCGGTTGCATGATCACCAGCGAGATAGAACCTAGATCGGTATCCGACTGATAGAGCGAGTCGAAATTCTTTGGCGTGTAGCTATCCAGCGGCATACCGCCGCCGCTGCCAGTTCCGTCCGGTGCCAATGCAAGCGTGCTGTCGCCCCAATCCAAGCCTGCACCATTGGCGTTGAAGTCGCCATTGCCGGTAGCGATGTACACGCGATTCGTTGCCGCGTCATAGGTTGCTCCGCCGCGCCCCCAGATACCGCTCATCTGACCGCGACGGAACCGCGGCGGGTCATCGGCGTAGTTACAGTCGTCGACACCAGGCGTGCCGTTCGAAACCAAATGGATCGTCAGATTGCTGCACATCACGTTGAAGATGTTCTGCGCGCCCGTATCGAGATTGATCGAGACCAGATGACCCTGATAGTCGCCGCCATCGCCGATGTAGCCGTCGGTGACGACGACGAGATAGTTGGTGCCGCCGGAATTGGCGATCGTGAGTCCGCTCGCGCCTTTCTCGACATTTGGTTTCAGCGTGATCGTTTCGGGCCAGCCGCTGTCGGTGATCTCGGTACCGTCGCCGACCTGGTATTTGTGCGCCTTGCCGTCCGTGCCATAGCTGTAGACGTACTGTCGCCCCGGATCGATCGCGGGCGATGCCGTCGTCGGTTGCCGGCCGGTCGTCGTCGCGTGCCAGACCTCGCTGCCGGTCGCGGCGTCGATCGCCATCAGGCGGCCATTCTCGGAAAGCGCGAACAGAAGATTCTTCGTGCCGGAGGGCGTCGTCACGTTGGATAGATACACCGGCGCACTGTCGACGCTGGACGGGATCGTCACGCTGTAGAGGGTCGCGAGACCCGACACGTTGCCGGCGTTGATCGTCGTCTCGACCGGGTTATAGCCGGTGTGCGCGGCGTCGTAGCCGAATTGCATCCAGTCGGCTGCACCGGCGGCGGCTGACGCGCACGACAGCGCCACGGCGACGGTGCACGGAATGGGTCTTGGCAATCGCATGCAGAAATCTCCTGAATTCGGATGGGAAGCTAACACTAGTTGCCGTCAAAACCGTCACTGAAGATCTCATCGTTGTTCGCGGCACCGTTGTCGAATCGGTGCAGATGCAAACCATCGGTAATGTAGATCGCGCCGTTGACGAGAATCGGACTCTGCCAGTGCAGGTTTCCAATCGTCTCGCCCGATGTCCACAGGATGTTTCCCGTGACCGGATCGGCGCCGACCAGGCAATAACCGCCGCTGCAGCTCGTGGCGTAAAAAAGGATGCCATTGGCGACGATCGCCGACTTCGACGCACCGCCGCGATTCCATTCCGATTCCAGAAACGGAGTGTGCAGATTCGAGAAGCGCAACTTGAGGCCGGACACGCCCGCATTGTTCGCGACCAGAAGCCATGTGTTGCCGAGCGAATCGACCCACACGGCCGGCTGCTCGCTCATGCCGCCGCCGCCCTGCGGAACGCCGATCAATTGCAGCTCGCCGCCGACCGCACCGACAACGTTCGTGCCGCTCATGTCGTCGAGATCGATCAGGCGGATCATCGCGTCCTTGCCGAGCTGCGCACCGAGATGCGTGACCGACTGGCCGCTCGGTACCGGCAGGATCGCGAGCGAAACCGAGCCGAGATCGAGGTCGCCTTGCATCAATTGGAGGAAATTGTCCGGCGTATAGCTGTCATCGGGCAATGCACCCGCGCTGGTGCCTGCGGGGACCAGCGACAGCACACTGTCGGCCCAGTTGTAATTACCGGGCATGTTCGCGTCGAACCAGCCGTTGCCGGACGTGATGTAGACGCGATTGCTCGCCGCATCGAACGTCGCGCCGCCGCGGCCCCAGATACCGCTGCCGCCACCATCGGCACCCATCGGGTGGTTGCAGTTGTTGCCGGCGCTATCCAGATGCGTCGGATTGTCGCTGCACAACGTGTTGAACACGTTCTGCGTCGCATTCGTGAGATTGATCGTCGTCAGATGACCTTGATAGTCGCCGGCATCGCCGATGTAGCCGTCGGTGACGACGTAAAGATACGTCGCACCTCCGGACGTTCCGATGGTCAGACTTCCCGCGACTTTCTCGACGTCGGTCTTCAGCGTCACGAGTTCGGGCCATCCGGCCGCGGTGACTTCATTACCGCTGCCGACGTTGTATTTGTGCACGAAGCCATCGAGTCCGTACGCATAAACGAAATTGCGGTTCGGATCGATCGCCGGCGCCGAAGTCGTCGGATGTTGTCCCGATACCTGATGCGACCACACGACCGAACCCGTCGCCGCATCGAGCGCCATCAGCGTGCCGTCCCGCGCGAGCAGGAACAGGAGATCCTTGGTGCCTCGGCTGGTCGACACGTTGCTGAGATAAACCGGCGCGCTGTCGACGTACGCCGGCAGCGCCACGTTGTAGCGCCGCACGATCTGATTGACGTTCGCGGGCGTGATCGCCGTCTCGACCGGATTATTGCCGCTGTGGCTGGCGTCGTAACCGAACTGCATCCAGTCTGCGCCGAGCGCGGCCATCGAGAGACTCATGCCGAGGCCGACTGCAATCGCGTGCGGAAAAATTTTGAGTCGCATCGCTTCTCTCCAGTGATCGACGATCCGGCACGAAACCGTATCGCGAAGCGGGACCGCATCTTACGCCGGCTCAACCGGTCCGGGATGACAGCGACGATAATCATTGCGCTCCGCGAGCGAAAATGTGATGCAGACATCGAGCGACACAATGCAAAACTAACGTTTGCCCGCGAAGAGACCATCGATTGGGCTCTGCCGAGGAAATAATGCATGCACCGTGCGGCGAGCTCAGCGAAACGAATTACGCGGTGCGACGAGCCGCAGCGCAGGACGATCGCGCGGCGGTTCCGCGATGAGACCGCTTCAGTGTAGAGTCCGCGGCTCGCGATGTCTTGGGGACGCAGCGATGCGGGCGATTCGCTTCCTGTTGTGCCGCGCGCTGTTGTGCGCGCTTGCCGTATGGACGGCCTCGGCCGTCGCGCAAACCGTTCCGCCGGATCTGGCGCTCGAAGTGATCACCGATCAGATTCAGGCACCGATCGGCGTGCGCGCTCCGCATGACGGAACCGGCCGCCTGTTCGTGATCAGTCAGGCCGGCACGATCAGCGTGATCAAGAACGGTACGTTGTTGCCGACCCCGTTCCTGACCGTACCCGTCACGTATCCGGGCACCGGTGGAACGAGCGGCCTCCTCGGCCTCGCGTTTCATCCGAACTACGGCCAAGTCGGCTTGCCGCACAACGACGAGTTCTACATCGTCTACATGCGCGCCGGAAACTGCAACGATCCCGGCAGCTGTCTCGGCAGCGGACCGGACGAAGTGATGGAGCGCTACACGGTTTCGTCGAATCCGAACGTCGCGAATCCGACCGGCACGCTGGTGATGCGTCTCGCCGACAACTCGCCGCCGTCGTTCCACAACGGCGGCGATATTCATTTCGGTCCGGACGGCTATCTCTACATGTCGTCCGGCGATGGCGGCCAGGAAAGCGGCACGCACTGGCTCGCCGAGTGCCTGTGGAAGAAACCGAACGACACGACATCGACGAGCTGCGGAACGAGCAGTGTCGAGCCGCAATATTTCCTGCGCGGAAAAATGCTGCGCATCGACGTGGACAACCGCGGCGCGATCGCGACGCCCGACATGTGCGGCACCGCGACCGGCGCGCCGGCGGAATATTCGATTCCTGCCGATAACCCATTTGTCGGCACCAGCGAAACGTGCGATGAAATCTACCTCTATGGTTTCCGCAATCCGTGGCGCTGGAGTTTCGATCGCGCGACCGGCGACATGTGGATCGGCGACGTCGGCCAGGATCATTTCGAGGAAATCAACTTCCGCGCGAACGGTTCGGCCGATCCGATCTACTACGGTTGGCACTGCATGGAAGGCACGGCCGTTTTCAACACGACACAGGTGTGCACGCCGCCGCTGCCGCCGAACGTGCTGCCGCTGATGGAATACGATCACAGCATCGGCTCACGTTGCGCCGTGACCGGCGGTTATCGCTATCGCGGTCCGATCACATCGCTCGATGGCATGTACATTTTCGCCGACTCGTGCTCGAGCGAGATCTTCTTCGCCAAGCCCGACGACACCAACGCGTGGTCATTCACCGTCTGGCGCAACGATGCGAACGGCTACGGCACGTATTCGGGTTTCGGTGAAGACGAGGCCGGCAATCTCTACATCGCGAACACGTCGACCGGCACGGTCTATCGCTTCCATTCCGATCAGACCGGCCTCACGCACGTCGTTACGCCGATCGCGGGTGTGCACGGCATGCTGACACCCTCGACACCACAAACCGTCAACGACGGCGACACGATCGCGTTCGAAGTGGCGGCTGACTCCGGTTACACGATCGACAGCGTCAGCGGCTGCGGCGGCACGCTCGCCGGAACGACATTCACGACGGCGCCGGTCACGGCCGATTGCGAAGTCGATGCAGCATTCGCGCTCGACGCCGCCGACATCGTGTTCCGCGACGGCTTCGATCCAGCCGCGCGCTGAGATTCCGTCATTCCTTTTTTCTGTGTCGGAATGAAGGCGCGGCACCACTACGGTTGCGACGGCGGCGTTTCCTTGAGCGCAATCGCGTTGATGCCGTTGTCGCTCAGCGCGCGTTTGGCATCTTCGAGCTCGCTTGCGCTGGCGTATGGGCCGAGCCTGACACGATGCCACGCCTTGCCGTTGACCGTGACGGGCTGCACCTGCGCGACGAAACCGAGCAGGGCCAGTTTGGCCTTGATCTCGTCGGCACCTTTCGCATCCGGATACGAACCCGCCTGCAGGATGTAGCGACCGCCGGGCGTTGCGACGCTTGCGGGCGGCGGTGTCGTCGTCGTATTCGGCGCGCTGCGCGCCTGCTGCTCGGCGCGCGCTTTCGCGGAGAGTTCGGCGTCGGGAATGACGACTTCGTTCGCTTCGAGCACCTTGTAGAAATCGTAGCTCTTCTTCGGCGGCTCCTTCGGCTTGCCGGCGTCGGCGACCGCCGGCTCGCTCGCTTGCGGAGCGGTCGCCGCGGGATTCGGCTGCGGCAGGTTCTGTTTGCGCAGCAGCGGCGCCCAGTCCTTGAACAGCACCAGCAGCATCAAGCCGACACCGAGCACGAGGCCGATGCCGACCCAGGCCCACGCCGGCCATGACTTGCTTGCGCCGCGGGTCGCCTGGCGTCCTTTTCTTGCGGCCATCACATGCTCTCCGGAGCGGAAATACCCAAAAGATCGAGGCCGTTCGCCAGCACCTGGCGCGTCGCCTGGGCCAGCGCCAGGCGCGCATCGCGCACGGCCGCGTCGTCGACCAGAAACTGATGCGTGTTGTAGTACATATGGAACGCCGCCGCGAGCTCGCGCAAGTACGTCGCAATCAGATGCGGCTCGAGATTCTCGCCAGCCGTTTCCACGACTTCGGGATAGCGCGAGAGCTCCACCATCAGAGCCTGTTCGGATTCACTGTCGAGCTTGGCGAGGTTCGCAACGCCGTTCGCGCGATCCCAGGCGAGACCTCGCTCGGCGAGCTGGCGCATCACGCTCGCGACGCGCGCGTGGGCGTACTGGATGTAATAGACCGGATTGTCGTTGGTCTGCGCGCGAGCGAGATCGATGTCAAAGATCAATTGCGAATCGGATTTGCGCGCGATCAGGAAATAGCGCGTCGCATCGCGGCCGACTTCATCGATCAGGTCGCGCAGCGTGAGATAGCTGCCCGCGCGCTTGCTGAGCTTCACTTCCTCGCCGCCGCGCGTGACCGTCACCATCTGATGCAGCACGTATTCGGGATAGTTTTTCGGAATGCCGACGTCGAGCGCCTGCAGGCCGGCGATCACGCGCGCGAGCGAGCCGTGATGATCGGCGCCGAGCTCGGTGATCGCGCGCTCGTAGCCGCGCTGCCATTTGGAAAGGTGATACGCGATGTCCGGCAGAAAATACGTATAGCTGCCGTCGGACTTCTTCATCACCCGATTCTTGTCGTCGCCGAACTCGGTCGTGCGCAGCCAGAGCGCGCCGCCTTCTTCGTACGTATGGCCCGCGGCGATGAGTCGGCGCGTGGTTTCCTCGACCTTGCCGTCGCTGTACAGCGATGACTCGAGGTAGTACACGTCGAAGCGCACGCCGAATGCCTTCAGATCCGCGTCTTGCTCGCCGCGCAGATAGGCGACCGCGAAGCGGCGGATCGCGTCGAGATCGTCGACGTCACCTTTGCCGGTGACATCCTCGCCGTCCGCATGCACGCTCTCGCGTGCGAGATACGCGCGCGCGACATCCTTGATGTAGTCGCCGCGATAGCCGTCGGCGGGCCAGTCCGGACTGCCGGGCTCGACGCTGCGGCAGCGCGCCTGCACCGACAGCGCGAGGTTCATGATCTGCGCGCCGGCGTCGTTGTAGTAGAACTCGCGCACGACCTGCCAGCCGTTCGCGTCGAGCACGCGCGCGATGCAATCGCCGATCGCCGCGGCGCGCCCGTGACCGACGTGCAGCGGCCCGGTCGGGTTCGCCGAAACGAACTCGACGCCGGCCATGTGTCCGGCGCCGGCGTCGCCGCGGCCGTATGCGGGTCCGCGCTCGAGGACTGTCGGCGATTTCGGTCCGATACGCCGCCGCGCTCAGGAAAAAGTTGATGAAGCCCGGCCCCGCGATTTCGACCTTTTCGATGTCGTCGCGCCGCGGCAGCGCGGTCACGATCGCCTCAGCCAGCTCGCGCGGTTTGCGCCGGGCGGCCTTGGCCAGCAGCAGCGCGACATTCGTGGCGAAATCGCCGTGCCCGCGGTTCTTGGTGCGCTCGACGACGAACGCAGGCAGCTCGCCGGCCGGCAGTGCGCCGTCGGCCTTGAGCTTGCCCAGTGCTTCGAGAATCGAATCGCGCAGGAGTTCTTTCACGGCGGGACCGCGGTAAAACGCGTCATTCTAGCCGGCATCGCCGTGTTTACCGAATTCGTTTGCGGCTTGTCGAGCGCCTTGTCATCGGAATGTCGCGATCCGCACCTAAGGTGCGCGCATCGGCAGGTTGTGGGTGGCGTGCGGGATGCGTACGTCGCCGGGTGCAGGGATGCACCAACCCGCCGATGCCGGCCGAACCTTAGGTCGCGCGGCATTCGGGACGATCTTTCGCGGATCGCGCAGGACCATCGTGCTGCGTTCCTAGCCAACGAGATCCGCCGCCGTCTCGCGGTACGCATCGATGACCTGCTGACCCGTCGCGGGCGGGCCGCCGAGTGCGACGCGCGCACGCACGCCGATCGTCAATGCCTTGAGCAGCGGCGCGTTGGCGGCCTTGCCGGCGTCGAACGCGGCGTGGCCGAGCTCCGAATTGAAGCGGTGCAGATCGAAGAAGAAACGGTCCTGGCCGTTGGTCAGGAACCCGAGCACCGGTAACGCGCTCTCGCCGGCGTCCAGCGAACGGCCGCTCAACATTTCGCGTTCGCGGCAGAGATTCTCGCCGTTGGCGGCAAACGCGGTGAACGCATCGGCGACATTTGCGGTGTCGAGGTCCGCCGCGATCAGTGCGAGCCGTTGCCCGCGCAGCAGCAGCGGATCGGCGCGCCAGCCGGGCCGGTGCTTGTCGAGCTTGGCATCCAGCTTGGCCGCGAGCGCGCCGCCGCTTTGCACGAGCTCGGCGGCGTTGTAGGCCTGTCCGCCCGGCGCTCGCGCATCGAACGTGCTGCCGGCGATCATGAGTTCGAGCGCGATGTAGAAATCGGCATCGCGCTCGCGTTCGAATCCGGCCGCGTCGAGGATGCGCAGCATTTCTTCGGTGCTCGCGCGCTCGTTGGCGCCGACGCCCGACGCGAACATCGACGCCTCGCGCTGTCGCAGATCGTGCCCGGCGCCGAACAGCAGCAGTGCGCACCAGTCGCGCAACGTAAGATCGCGCGCACCCGCGGCCGCGAAGATGCGCGGGATGCGCTCGGCGCAGATTTCGAGCACGTGGCGCTCGTTGTGATAGGCATGGAAATCGGTGCCGAGCCGTCCGTGCCGGCTCGCGACGTGCGCGTAGGCGAGCCGCGCCGCGTCTTCGGTGCGGGTCATGAGCGCGTCGTCTTCGGCGCTCGCGATCTGTTGTGCGAGATCGCGCCGGCGTTCGGCGAGCATCGCCTCGATCGCCGCGTCGTGTCCGGCCAGCGCGGCGCGCGCAGCCGCCGGCGTCGGCAATTTCTGCTCGATCGCGTCCGGTGGAAAATCGCGCGGATAGTCGAGAATCACTTGATCCTGGCCTGGTCCTGGCCCGCTCCCCGCTGGCATCGAGTATAGCGACGGCTGCGACCGGCGGTGTCGATGCGCCTGGTTCGTCACAACCAGCCGCGCTCGGCGAGCGAGATCGGGAGCGCGTCGCCGACGACGATGTGATCGAGCACGCGCACGTCAATGAGGCCGAGCGCCTCGCGCAGGCGCAAGGTGATCGCACGGTCGTCCTGGCTCGGCTCGGCGACGCCGGACGGATGGTTGTGCGCGAGGATCACCGCCGCCGCATTGTGCGCCAGGCAACGGCGCACGACCTCGCGCGGATGCACGCTCGCGCCGCTGAGCGAGCCGCGAAAGAGCTCTTCGAACGCGATCACGCGATGCCGGCTGTCCAGAAAGAGGCAGGCGAACACTTCGTAGGGATAGCCGCACAAGCGCGACTTGAGGTAGCGCGCGCTTGCCGCGGGATCGGTCAGCGCGGACGAGCCCTTCACTTCGGCATCGAGATAGCGCCGCCCGAGTTCGAGCGCGGCCAGCAGCCGGCACGAGGCGACCGCGCCGATGCCGCAGTCGCGCGAGCGGTCGAGCAGCGGCTTCAGGCCGCCGGCGCCGGCGAGCAGCGTGCGGCCGAGGTCGACCGCGCTCTGGCCCCGCCGCCCCGAACCGATGAAGACCGCGAGCAGCTCGGCATCCGATAACGCGTCGCCGCCGCGCGCCAGCAGCTTTTCGCGGGGGCGCTCGTCGTCGGGCCAGTGGCGGATGCTCATGCGGATGTCCTCGTGGTCGAACGGTCGCGGAAAAAACACCTGCCGATCGCCGACAACGTGACCGGACGCACACGCTATCGCGGCGAGAAGCGACTACCGAGCGGCGCAGCCGATGTTTTTCAGTAAGCTAGGCGCTTCGCGTGAAGTCGGCGGTTTCCTACATGAGTCAACCGGCACTGGCAGGTGTGCGCGTGCTGCTCGGCGTTTCGGGCGGCATCGCCGCATACAAGGCGGCCGAGCTGGTGCGCCGGTTGCGCGACGCGGGCGCCGAAGTGCGTGTCGTGTTGACCAAAAGCGCGGCGCGCTTCGTCACCGCGACGACGTTCCAGGCGTTGTCCGGCCACCCGGTGCGATCGAGTCTATGGGACGAATCGGCCGAAGCCGCGATGGGACACATCGAGCTTGCGCGCTGGGCCGATGAAGTCGTGATCGCGCCGGCGTCGGCGGATCTCATCGCGCGACTCGCGAATGGGTTCGCGAACGATCTGCTCGCCACGTTGTGTCTTGCGACGGCGGCACCGATCGCGCTCGCGCCGGCGATGAATCAGCAGATGTGGGCCAACGCGGCGACGCAGGCGAATGTCGCGACCTTGCGCACGCGCGGGGTGCGTGTGCTGGGTCCCGCGTCGGGCAGCCAGGCGTGCGGCGAATTCGGCGCCGGACGCCTGCTCGAAGCGGAAACGATCGTCGGCGAGCTGATCGCGGCACGTTCGCCGCGCGCGCTCGCCGGTGTCAAGGTGCTGATCAGCGCGGGGCCGACGTTCGAAGACATCGATCCGGTCCGCTTCATCGGCAATCGCAGCTCGGGCCGCATGGGCTTCGCGATCGCAGCGGCGGCCGCGGCGCAAGGCGCGTTGGTAACGCTGGTCGCCGGACCGGTCGTGCTGGTCACACCGCGCGGCGTCGAGCGCGTCGACGTGCGCAGCGCGCGCGAGATGCACGACGAAGTGCTGTCGCGCGCGGCGTCGAGCGATGTCTTCATCTCGGCCGCCGCGGTCGGCGATTATCGGCCCGAGTCGGCGTCCGCGGAGAAGATCAAGAAGAAGGATGACGAGCCGCTCGAACTGACGCTGGTGCAGAACCCGGACATCATCGCCGAAGTCGCCGCGCTGCCGCAGCGGCCATTCGTGGTCGGATTTGCCGCGGAAACGCAGGATGTCGAGCGCCACGCGCGCGCCAAGCTGGAGAAAAAGGGCATCGATCTGATCGCCGCGAACGAGGTCGGCGACGGGCAGGGGTTCGAGGTCGACGACAATGCGCTGCTCTTGCTCTGGCCGGGCGGCCGCGAACAACTCGATCGAGCCGACAAGCGCGTCCTGGCCGAGCGTCTGCTCGCGCGCATTGCCGAGCGCATGCGCGGCACCGTGCGCGTCAGCACGACGCGAGCATGAAGACTCCGATGCAGAAGGTCGCACTGAAAGTGCTGGATGCCCGGCTCGGCCGCGAGTTTCCGTTGCCGCAATACGCGACCGAGGCCTCGGCCGGTCTCGATCTGCGCGCGATGCTGGATGCGCCGTTGACGCTCGAAGGCGGCGCCAGCGCGCTGATCCCGAGCGGCATCGCGATCCATATCGGTAATCCGGGCCTCTGCGCGATGGTGCTGCCGCGCTCGGGGCTCGGCCACAAGCACGGCATCGTGCTCGGCAATCTGGTGGGTCTGATCGATGCGGACTATCAGGGACCGTTGATGATCTCGTGCTGGAACCGCTCAGGTAGCGCATTTACCATCGCTCCGGGGGAGCGCATCGCCCAGCTCGTATTCGCGCCGGTGGTGCGCGCAGCGTTCGATGTGGTCGATGAATTCGCGCCGAGCGTGCGCGGAGCGGGCGGCTTCGGCAGTTCCGGTCGTCATTGAAAGCGTGCGATGAGAGAGAGTTGATGGCGGCGAAGGACGTCAAGAAACCGCGGGAAAGATCGCCGCGCATGATCGCGGCGATCGCTCGCGCGCAACGCATCCTGCGCGTGCTGATTCCGCTCGCGATCGGCACGTTGCTGCTCGCGCTCGGCCTCTTCTTCGCGTGGCAGGCATGGCTGGTCAACAACCAGGAACGCGGCGCAGAGGAAGCCGATCAGCTGCGCTCGAACGCGATCACCGCAATCGGCGCGGAACTGAGGCGAACGTTGCAGAACGTGCAAGTGGCGCTGGCCGATCAGACGGTGCTCGACGCGCTCGATGAGGGCGGTCAGCAGGGACGCGAAGCGGCTGCCGTCGCGCTGGCCCAGGTGTTGCCGAATCTCAGTCGAAGTCGAGTTTTATTCGCCGGCACTCGACGAAATTCTGGCGGGCGATCTCGCCAAGTTCGGTTATGCGAAGGCGCAGATGCTGATGCAGGCGCAGGCGCATGCGGCGCCGGCGCCGATCCAGGTGCGTTTCGAAAAAGGCAAGGGTCACGCGTCTGGTGATCGCGCTGCCGGTACGCAAGGGCGACGCGATCGTCGCGTTCGCGGTCGTGTACATGCCGTTCGATCAGGTGCTGCGCACGTTCCATCGCGTGCCGATCTCGGGCGCGCGACTCGAGCTGCGCCAGGGCGAAGGGCGCGGCGATCTCGTCATCGCCGGCGTCGGCAGCGGGACCGGCACTTCGCTCGGCGATCTCGGCGAACCGATTCCGGATTCGATGCTCCGAATCGGCAAGGGCGAACCCGAATATTTCATCGTTGGTCCGGGCGGCCTCGGCACACTGGCGGGGCTCGCGGTGCTGTGCCTGGTCGGCGGATTCGTCGCATTGTGGTTGCGCCATGTCGGTCTGCAACGCGCGATGGCCACCTTGCGCTTCACCTCGAAACCGACGGCGCCGGAACTGACGTTGGCGGAGGCGCTGAAGCGAGCGCCCGAGCCTTCCGCGCGATCGGCGGCCACGCGCGCGAAACCGAGCGCACCAAGCCGTCCCAAGCCCAAGGATGCCGTGGAGGCACCGGTGAACATCGATCGCAGCATCTTCCGCGCCTACGACATCCGCGGTGTCGTCGGCGAAACGCTGACGCCGGCGGTCGCGCGCGTGCTCGGTCGCGCCATCGGCAGCGAGGGACGCGATCGCGGCTTGAAGGAAATCGTGGTCGGTCGCGACGGTCGGCTGTCCGGCCCGGACATGGTCGCGGCACTCATCGAAGGCCTGCGCAGCACCGGTACCGATGTGATCGATATCGGCGCGGTGCCGACGCCGCTGGTTTATTTCGGCTGTTTTCACCTCAACACGGGCTCCGGTGTTTCCGTGACCGGCAGCCACAATCCGCCGGACTACAACGGTTTCAAGATCGTGCTCGGCGGCGAAACATTGTCCGAAGATTCGATCCAGGCGCTGTACGCGCGCATCGCCGAGAGTCGCTTCGTCGACGGCAGCGGCGCGCTGCAGACGATGGACATCTCGGCCGATTATTTGCAGCGCATCGCCAACGACATCCAGGTCGAGCGCAAGCTCAAGGTCGTCGTCGATTGCGGCAACGGCATCGCCGGCGTGATCGCTCCGCGCGTCATCGAAGCGATCGGCTGCGAAGTCGTGCCGCTGTATTGCGAGGTCGACGGAACCTTTCCGAACCACCACCCGGATCCGTCGGACATGCACAACCTGCAGGATCTGATCCTGTCGGTGAAGCAGATGAACGCCGACATCGGCATCGCTTTCGACGGCGACGGCGATCGCCTCGGCGTGGTCACCAAGACCGGCGAAGTGATCTTTCCGGATCGCCTGCTGATGCTGTTCGCGATCGACATCCTGACGCGCCATCCGGGCGCGACGATCATCTACGACGTGAAATGCACCGGTCATCTGCAGCCACTGATCCTGCAGCACGGCGGCAGTCCGCTGATGTGGCGCACGGGCCATTCGCTGATCAAGGCCAAGATGAAAGAGACCGACGCCGCGCTCGCGGGCGAAATGAGCGGGCACTTCTTCTTCGGCGAGCGCTGGTACGGGTTCGACGACGGCATCTATGCGGCGGCGCGCCTGCTCGACATCCTCGGCAGCGATCCGGAAGGCCGCGATGCGCAAGCGATCTTCGACACGCTGCCCAAAGGCGTGTCGACACCGGAGCTCAAGATTCCGATGCGCGAGGGCGAGCACTATCGCTTCATCGAAGCCTTCCGTCAGCGCGCGAAGTTCGAAGATGCGCGCATCACGACGATCGACGGCGTGCGCGCCGACTGGCCGGACGGCTGGGGTCTCGTGCGCGCGTCGAACACGACACCGATGCTGGTGCTGCGCTTCGATGCGGATTCCGCACAGGCACTCAAGCGCGTGCAGGACGCATTCCGTACGGAGCTGATGAAACTCGATTCGTCGCTGCCGCTGCCGTTCTGACGAGCACGCGTTTTGCGCCGACGTTTCGGCGCGAATCGGCAGTTGCTGCACTCCGCTGACGCGAACGACGTCGCGCTAGCGACGGTCGGCGGTGTCGCCTGGCTTAAGGCTTCGATAGTGCGCGAGCTCATCGTCGAAGTGCGCGACGGTGTCGTCCTTTTCTTTTTCCTTGCGGGCGATGTAGGAGCGCTGCTCTTCGACCTGCTTGCGCATATCGCCGATTTTCTTCGCCAACGGCGCGGGCACTGGCTTGCCGCTGCTGTCGAGCTCCGCGGCGTGGCCGAGCAGTTCGGCAAGCGATCTCTCCTGGCTTTGCAGGCTGATGGCCGCCGAGTTCAGGTTCTGATCCATCATTTCCGACTGCTGATGCTGCGCGCGCTTGAGGTCTTCCTCGGTCGGATACGCGGCGAGCATTTGCTGGTCGTTTCGCACGCGCGCTTCTTGGCTTTCCTTGGCCGCTTGCGCTTTCGCCAGATCCGCTTTGGCGGCGGCGCGTTCCTCGGAGGTTTTCGGCCGGTCGACGTGCTTGATGACGACGCCTTGCGCGTTGACGATTTCGTAGCCGTACTTCACCGCTTCGGGCGGCAGCGCATCGGCGTAGTGCAGGTTGCCCTCGCCATCGGTCCACTTGTATCGATTGTGAGACTGCTGCCCGGGAGCGGCCGCCCAGAGCGAACTGGAAAGCAGCAAGGCGAGCCAGGCGAACGAAGCGGAGCGCATCGGGATTCCTCCGGGGCCGCAGTATAGGCCAGCCGTCGCTTGGGCGGCTGCGCAGGGGTTCACGTCGGCGCGGACTGCTGCCCGCGCCACGGCGCGCGGATCACGCCCCGTAGCGTTCGCGGTAGTCGGCCAATCGCTGGTGGTGGACGGCGAGTTCGCTCTTGCCAGCCGCGTAGGCCAGGAGATCGGACAGCCGGGCAATTGCGATGGCCGGGATGCCGAACTCGGCGCGCAGCTCTTGCGTCGCTGACAGCGCGCCTTGACCGCGTTCCTCGCGGTCTAGCGCGATCAACACGCCGGCCGGCTCGGCGCCCTGCGCCCGAATCAGCGCAAGCGATTCGCGGATCGCGGTGCCCGCGGTGATCACGTCGTCGACGATGAGCACGCGACCCTCGAGCGGCGCACCGACCAGCGCGCCGCCTTCGCCGTGATCCTTGGCTTCCTTGCGGTTATAGGCGAACGGCACGTCGCGGCCATGCTGTTCGGCCAGCGCCGCGGCGGTGATCGCCGCCAGCACGATGCCTTTGTAGGCCGGACCGAACAGCATGTCGAAGCCGATGTCCGCATGCACCGCGGCGTCCGCGTACGCGCGTCCGAGAAGCGCCAGCGCGGCGCCGGAATCGAACCGGCCGGCATTGAAGAAATACGGGCTCACGCGGCCCGACTTCAGCGTGAATTCGCCGAAGCGCAGCGCATTGCGCGCGACGGCGAGGTCGAGGAAATCGCGTTGGGTTTGGAGCACGGGATTCGGGATTCGAGATTCGAGATTTCGTATGGTAAGGCAACGTCGCGATCTGGGCCCGGCATGCGCGCAGGAGGTGATCGCGGTATGACATTGCGTGTACGCTCCCGCCCGAATCCCGAATCCCGAATCCCGAATCCCGAATCCCGGCTTTCCCCATGCGCGTCGTCACCTTCAACGCCAACGGCATCCGCTCCGCCGCGAGCAAGGGTTTTTTCGCCTGGCTCAAGAAGCAGGCCGCGGATGTCGTCTGCCTGCAGGAAACCAAAGCGCAGGAGGATCAACTCACCGATCCGACGTTCCGCCCGGACGGGCATCACTGCTTCTATCGCGACGCGACATCGAAGAAGGGCTACAGCGGCGTCGCGATCTACACCAAGCGCGAGCCCGACGAAGTGCGCTCCTCGCTCGGTTGGGCACCGTTCGACGAGGAAGGCCGCTATCTCGAAGCACGCTACGGAAAGCTCAGCGTGGTCTCGTTGTATGTGCCGTCGGGTTCGTCCGGCGAAGATCGCCAGCGCTTCAAGTTCAAGGTCATGGATTGGTTCAAGCCGGTGCTCGACGAGTGGCTTGCGAGCGGGCGCGACTACATCGTCTGCGGCGACTGGAACATCGTACGCAGTCGTCAGGACATCAAGAACTGGACATCGAACCAGAAGAATTCGGGCTGCCTGCCGGCCGAGCGCGATTGGCTCAATGGACTTTGCGCGGGCGAGAAAGGCTGGGTCGACAGCTATCGAGCGCTGAATCCCGAAGGCGAGGACTACACCTGGTGGAGCAACCGCGGCGCCGCGCGCGCCAAGGATGTCGGCTGGCGCATCGACTACCAGCTGGTGACGCCCGGCCTTCGCGCGAAGCTCAAGGCGTGGTCGATCGCGCCATCGCCACGGTTTTCCGATCACGCACCGTACACCGTGGACTATCGGTGAAGGAAACGATCCGGAGCTGGCGACAGGCGCTCGCGGTTTACGCACATCCGCGCGTATGCGCGATGCTGTTTCTCGGATTTTCCGCGGGTCTGCCGTTTCCGCTCGTGCTGACGACGCTCTCCGCACGCCTGCGTCAGGCGGGCATCGATCGCACGACGATCGGTTATTTCAGTTTGGTCGGACTTGCGTATTCGCTGAAGTATTTCTGGTCGCCGGTCGTCGATCGCGTGCGATTGCCCGTGCTTGGCGGACTCGGTCGGCGCCGCAGTTGGATGCTGCTCGCGCAGTGCGGCATTGCGATCGGGCTCGTCATGATGGCGTTGGGCGATCCGGGCTCGGACGCGGCGCGTTTTGCCTGGCTCGCGGTGGCGACGGCATTCGCCGCGGCGACGCAGGACATTGCGGTCGATGCGTACCGCATCGAAGCCGCCGCCAGCGAATGGCAAGGCGCGATGGCGGCGACGTATCAGGTCGGATATCAGCTTGCACTGATCTGCGCCGGTGCGGGAGCGCTCACGGCCGCGGCAGGTTACGGCTGGACGTTCGCGTATCTGTTGATGGCGTGCTGCGTGGCCGTCGGCATCGCCACCACGCTGGTGATCGACGAGCCGGACGCGCGCATCGACCGGGCGACGCTCGCGCAGGAAGCGCGCGTCGTCGCGTTTCTCGAACGCTCTGCGCACTGGCCCGCGATGTTGCGCACGGCTGTGGCCTGGCTGATTGGCGCGGTCGTTTGTCCGTTCGTCGATTTCTTCGCGCGCAACGGACTGCGTGTGGCGCTGCCGATCCTGTTGCTGATCGTGACGTACCGGCTGAACTACACGACGATGGGCGTCGCCGCGAACACGTTCTATCTCGATCTCGGTTTCACGTTGACTCAGATCGCGCTGGTCTCGAAGATCTATGGCGTGTTGATGACATTGACCGGTGCGCTGATCGCGGGCCTCCTGGTCAAGCGCTACGGCATCGCGAAGACGCTGCTGGTCGGCTGGGTGCTGTTGACGATCGCGAATCTCGCTTATGCCTACATCGCAGGCATCACGCCGGGCATCGGATCGCTCGCGGCCGTGGTCAGCATCGACAACGTAGCCAACGGCATTGCCGGCACGGCGTTCATTGCATACATGTCATCGCTGACGAACACCGCGTATACGGCGACACAATATGCATTGTTCGGTACGCTCTGGAGCCTGCCCGCGAAATTGATCGCGAGCCAATGGGGAACCATCGTCGACGCGTGGGGCTACACGCCATTCTTCATGTATACGGCCGCAATCGGTTTGCCGTCGCTCGTTCTCGTCATCTGGGCGATCCGTCGTCCGAACGAAGGCGCCGTGCGGCGTGCCGAGTGACGGAGAGTCGGCTTGCGTCACGCCGGATATGCAACAATCGCGGTACGGTGGTGGCATGGCCGCGGGGAGGCACATGACCGACATCCTGATCCGCGAGGTCGACGAGGCTATCGCCGAGCGCCTGCGCCAGATCGCGGTCGAGCGGAACTGGCCGGTCAACCAGGTGATCGTGAACGCGTTGCGTTTCGCGCTCGGGCTCGGCGGCGAAGATCTCGTGCGCCGCGACCGGCAGGACATCGCACATCTGCGCGGCACCTGGAATCCCGGCGAAACGGCCGTGTTTCGCGAAGCGCTGAGCGCATTCGAGCGCGTCGAAGGCCAGCCGCTTTTTTCGGACGACGGCTCGAAGCCCGCGACCGGCAAGCGCCGTAAGCACGGTTAGTCGTTACGGTGCCGGATAGATGGCGCCGAGAACGCGCGGCCCGCGCGCGCCGGTAACGGCCGGCAGATTGCCGGGCGCGCCCGCAAGTCGTGCGCGCGCGAGCCAAGCGAATCCCGCGGCTTCGACGTAATCCGGATCGAGTCCGAGCGCCGACGTGTCGTGCAACGTCGCGGGCGCGAGCTCGGTGCGCAGAGCATCCATCAACGCGGGATTGTGAACACCGCCGCCGCACGCAAACACCTCGCGCACATCGGCGGCGTGGGCGCGGATTGCGTTCGCGACACTGGTCGCGCTGAGCGCGAGCAACGTCGCCTGCACGTCTTCGGCTTTCGCGTCGGCACGCACGCGCGCGTCGAGCCAATCGAGATTGAAATATTCGCGGCCGGTGCTCTTCGGCGCCGGCGCAGCGAAGTATGCGTCCGCAAGCAGATTCCGCAGCAGATCGCGATCGACGCGACCGCTCTTCGCAAACCCGCCGTTCTCGTCGCGCGGCGTGCCGAGGTGACGCAATGCCCACGCATCGAGGAGGCAATTCGCCGGACCCGTGTCGAAGCCGAGCACATCGCGGCCGGGCGCGAGGATCGTGATGTTCGCGATGCCGCCGAGGTTGACCACGACGCGCGTGTGGTCCGGTGCGGCGAACAGCGCGGCATGCAGCGCCGGCAACAGCGGTGCGCCCTGGCCACCGGCGGCAACGTCGGCGCGGCGAAAATCCGCGATCGTCTGGATGCGCGTGCGCTCGGCGATGACGGCGGCGTCGCCGATCTGCAGCGTGAACGGATGTTTGCCGTGCGGACGATGGCGCACGGTCTGGCCGTGCGAACCGATCGCTGCAACTTTTTCGCGCTCGACGCCGGTGTCGCGGAGCAGCGCAAGCGCACCGTCGGCGAAGCACGCGCCGATGGCGACGTCGAGGGCGCCGTAATCGTCGAGCGAAATCGAAGCGCGGGTCGTCGCGAGCGCAAGAATGTCGGCGCGCAATGCGCGCGGATACGGCGTCGTGCTCGCGCCAATCACCTTGACGCGCGGCTCGAACTGCACCAGCGCGGCGTCGATGCCGTCAGCGCTGGTGCCCGAAATCAATCCGAGATAGAGCGACGCCGCCACGCGTCTTCAGTCGCTCATCCGCGCCAGCTGGATGCCGTCGACGAATTTGAGCTTGGCCAGGAGCGGAGCGCTCTTCTGCTTGAACAAGGCGAGTTGCGTCGCCGGCAGCGGCTCTTCTTTCGGCAGCGTCACCGTCAACGGATTGCGATGCTGTCCGTCGACGCGGAATTCGTAGTGCAGGTGCGGGCCGGTGGCGAGGCCGGTCATGCCGACGTAGCCGATGATCTGGCCCTGGCTCACGTGCTGATTCAATTTCTCGTTCGCGAACGCCGACATGTGGCCGTACGCGGTGCTGATGTGCGCGTTGTGCTGCACGATCACGAAATTGCCGTAGCCGGATTTCCAGCCGCGGAACACGATCTTGCCGTCGCCCGCGGCGCGGATCGGCGTGCCGGTCGGCGCGGCGTAGTCGACGCCTTGATGCGCGCGCATGTAGCCCAGGATCGGATGCATGCGGCCGACCGAGAAGACGCTCGAGATGCGCGTGAATTCGACCGGTGTGCGCAGGAACGCCTTGCGCAGCGGACGGCCGTCTTCGCTGTAGTACATCGATTCGCCGCTCGCGTTCGTATAGCGGATCGCGGTGTAGCGTTTGCCCTGGTTGATGAACGTCGCGGCGATGATGTCGCCGTCGTGCAGGTGCTCGCCTTCGCGGTAGACGTCGTCGTAGATGACGCTGAAGCTGTCGCCTTCGCGGAGGTCCTGCGCAAAGTCGATGTCGTAGCCGAACGCGTTGGCGAGCTTCCAGATCATCGTGTCGCTCATGCCCGCCGAGGCGCCCGCTTCGTACAGCGAACGCGTGAGCACGCCGTGCGCGACCTGCGTGCGGCGCTCGATGGCGCGCTCGTCGACCGATTCGGTGACGCCGTTCGGTGTGAAGTGGAGCGTGACACGCGCCGCGTCGCCGCGGTCGAAGCGCATCCATGCGAGACCGCCGTTCGCTTCCTGCACGAATGCGAATTCGTCGCCGGGATGGATGTGGCGCAATGCCGAAGCATCGTCCTGCGAGTTGAGCGCCCGCTGCAGATCGGCGGGGCTCAGATTGTTCTCGCTAAAAATGTCGGCGAGCGACTGGCCGGCGCGCACGATGACGCGATGCCAATCGGGTTCGGCCTGGCTGCCGAGGCCGTAGGCGCCGATCGCGGGATCGGCTTCGGCGCCCGGCGGGAGTTGCGGGACGTCGATCGCGAGCGTCGTGTAGGCCGCGGGCGCCGGATCATGGCGTGTCGCATTGGCCCAGCCCGGAATGACGATGCCGACCAGTGCCGTGAGCAGCAGCGCGACACCGCCGAGCACCCAATGCTCGGCGCGCCAGCTGATCGGCGCGGCGGCGACGTTCTGCACGAACGTCCACGTCGAGCAACGCGAATAAAAGTGAAAATGTTTGCGTTGTGCATGGCGCCGGATGGCCATGCAACGCGGGTTGTGATGGGAGTTCTTCGACTCGTTGATCGGCGCTGGCACGATCGCGTTCCGGCTGACGGCCACGTACCATAGAGGCGATGTGCAGGCGGCGTCAACGCCAATAGCGGCAAGGGTTTGCACGCTTTTGTTGAGTTAACCAATAATTAACAGGCTGTCCTATTTGGACGGCCAGAACGCCGGTTCGGGAATGCCCGTGCGCGGCTCGGAGCCCGAGGATTCCCATGACCGAATTGAAAGCCGCGCTCGATCTGATCGACCGCGGCGCCGACGAGATCATCAAGCGTGAAGACCTCGAGGCGCGCCTCAAGCTCGGTCGTCCGCTCAGGATCAAGGCCGGTTTCGATCCGACCGCGCCGGATCTCCATCTCGGCCACACGGTGCTGCTGAACAAGATGCGCCAGTTCCAGGATCTCGGCCACACGGTCATTTTCCTTATCGGCGACTTCACCGGGATGATCGGCGATCCGACCGGCAAGAACGTCACGCGCAAGCCGCTTACGCGCGATGACATCGAGGCGAACGCGAAGACCTACGCCGAGCAGGTGTACAAGGTGCTCGACCGCGAGCGCACCGAAGTGCGCTTCAACTCGGAGTGGTTCGGTCCGATGAGCGCAGCGGACATGATCCGACTCGCCGCCAAGCACACCGTCGCGCGCATGCTCGAGCGCGACGATTTTTCCAAACGCTACAAGTCCGAGCAGCCGATCGCGATCCACGAATTCCTGTATCCGCTGGTGCAGGGCTACGATTCGGTGGCGCTGAAGGCCGACGTAGAGCTTGGCGGGACGGACCAGAAGTTCAACCTTCTCGTCGGCCGCCAGTTGCAGGAGGAAGCCGGGCAGCCGCCGCAGATCGTGCTGACGATGCCCCTGCTCGAAGGAACGGACGGCGTCGCCAAGATGTCGAAGTCGCTCGGTAACTATATCGGCATCAACGAGGCGCCCAACGAGATTTTCGGCAAGGTGATGCGCCTATCGGATGACCTGATGTGGCGCTATTTCGAGCTGCTTTCGTTCGCCAAATCGATGGGCGATATCGCCGCGATGCGGAGCGCGGTCGCGAACGGCAGCGTCAATCCGCGAGACTTCAAGATGGAGCTCGCCGCGGAGCTGACGACGCGTTTCCACGGCAAGGCGGCCGCGGATGCCGCGATCCGGCACTGGCACGAAGTCGTGCAGGGCGGCGGCGTGCCGCCGGATCTCGCGGTCGCCGAGATTCCGGTTCCGCCCGAAGGCATGCGTATCGGTGCCTTGCTCAAGGCCGCGGGGCTCGCGCCGAGCACCTCCGAAGCGATGCGCAAGCTCGGTGAGCGTGCCGTGCGCGTGGACGGCAATGTCGTCGAGGCGCGCGATCTCTTGCTGAAGCCGGGCGGCGAGCATCTCCTGCAGCTCGGCAAGCGCGGATTCGCTCGCGTGCGTCTGGTGGCGGGCGGATAGAGCTCGATTTCGGCGCACCAACGCGTGCCTTGCCCGCGTCGCGCTGGGAAGGCTCGAAAAACCTTCCAAAACCCCTTCCCAAATCCGGTGCGTCCCGTTAGGATTCGCGCCCCTTCGAGCGCCCAGCCGGTTCGGCCATCGGCGACGCGGGATTCCCGTTCCGAATCAGGCCAAGACGCGCCCCAAAGATTGCGTCGAGGTGTTGACGGTTCGTGAATTGGTTGTATGATACGCGGCTCCCTTGGACGAAAGGTCCTTGGGCGTGGGTTGAACAAAAACCCACAAGCCTTTGATCTTTGACAGTGTGCGCAGGTGACTTGTGTGGGCGCCTTGAGGTGGATGAAAGTCCATCGAGAAATTAAGTGCGTCCAAGCAAACGTCAAAGCAGCAAGCTTTAAGCTTTTACAGACGCTTGGTTCACACTCTAAAGTTTGGCCGCAAGGCCTGAAAATCCAACTGAAGAGTTTGATCCTGGCTCAGAGTGAACGCTGGCGGCAGGCCTAACACATGCAAGTCGAGCGGCAGCACGGGTAGCAATACCTGGTGGCGAGCGGCGGACGGGTGAGGAATACATCGGTATCTGCCTCGTCGTGGGGGATAACGTAGGGAAACTTACGCTAATACCGCATACGACCGAGAGGTGAAAGCGGGGGATCGAAAGACCTCGCGCGATGAGATGAGCCGATGTCGGATTAGCTAGTTGGCGGGGTAAGAGCCCACCAAGGCGACGATCCGTAGCTGGTCTGAGAGGATGATCAGCCACACTGGAACTGAGACACGGTCCAGACTCCTACGGGAGGCAGCAGTGGGGAATATTGGACAATGGGCGCAAGCCTGATCCAGCCATGCCGCGTGGGTGAAGAAGGCCTTCGGGTTGTAAAGCCCTTTTGTCCGGGACGAAATCGTACGGGTGAATATCTCGTGCGGATGACGGTACCGGAAGAATAAGCACCGGCTAACTTCGTGCCAGCAGCCGCGGTAATACGAAGGGTGCAAGCGTTACTCGGAATTACTGGGCGTAAAGCGTGCGTAGGCGGTTTGTTAAGTCCGCTGTGAAAGCCCTGGGCTCAACCTGGGAATTGCAGTGGATACTGGCAAGCTAGAGTGCGGTAGAGGATGGTGGAATTCCCGGTGTAGCGGTGAAATGCGTAGAGATCGGGAGGAACACCCGTGGCGAAGGCGGCCATCTGGACCAGCACTGACGCTGAGGCACGAAAGCGTGGGGAGCAAACAGGATTAGATACCCTGGTAGTCCACGCCCTAAACGATGCGAACTGGACGTTGGGTGGACTTAGCCACTCAGTGTCGAAGCTAACGCGTTAAGTTCGCCGCCTGGGGAGTACGGTCGCAAGACTGAAACTCAAAGGAATTGACGGGGGCCCGCACAAGCGGTGGAGTATGTGGTTTAATTCGATGCAACGCGAAGAACCTTACCTGGTCTTGACATGTCCGGAACCTTGCAGAGATGCGAGGGTGCCTTCGGGAATCGGAACACAGGTGCTGCATGGCTGTCGTCAGCTCGTGTCGTGAGATGTTGGGTTAAGTCCCGCAACGAGCGCAACCCTTGTCCCTAGTTGCCAGCACGTAATGGTGGGAACTCTAGGGAGACTGCCGGTGACAAACCGGAGGAAGGTGGGGATGACGTCAAGTCATCATGGCCCTTACGACCAGGGCTACACACGTACTACAATGGGAGATACAGAGGGTTGCCAAGCCGCAAGGTGGAGCCAATCCCAGAAAATCTCTCTCAGTCCGGATCGGAGTCTGCAACTCGACTCCGTGAAGTCGGAATCGCTAGTAATCGCGAATCAGCATTGTCGCGGTGAATACGTTCCCGGGCCTTGTACACACCGCCCGTCACACCATGGGAGTGGGTTGCTCCAGAAGCAGGTAGTCTAACCGCAAGGGGGACGCTTGCCACGGAGTGGTTCATGACTGGGGTGAAGTCGTAACAAGGTAGCCGTATCGGAAGGTGCGGCTGGATCACCTCCTTTCGAGAACGACTTTCCCATCCCAAGGCGTCCACACAAGACACCTGCATCCACGAGCAAGCCACTCGCCGGCCCAAAGCCGCGAGGCGCGCAATGCTGCATAGCGACCAGTTGATACTGGGTCTGTAGCTCAGGTGGTTAGAGCGCGCCCCTGATAAGGGCGAGGTCGGTGGTTCGAGTCCTCCCAGACCCACCATTTGCCTCACGCGGATCCCTCCGCGAAGAGCCGAGCAAAACCGCACATGCCTGTGCGGACTTCTCACGAACAGCACCTTCGGGCGAGACGCCGCAAGAGCTGGGAAAAGAGAGATTCACACTTGGGGCTGTAGCTCAGCTGGGAGAGCACCTGCTTTGCAAGCAGGGGGTCACCGGTTCGATCCCGGTCAGCTCCACCAAGTCTGGGTAGAAACAGCCTAGGCGAATCGAGCGGCCGGCCAGCTAGATTGAAGCGCAGCCAGCTCAATCCAGACTCGTGGATGACAAGCGCACACTTACGAATTGATACGGCCGGATGCTGAAGTCCGGGCGTGCTCTTTGACAACTTGGGACGTAACAAGCGTTTTGGTTCTGTCGAACCAGACGTGTCGTTGAGGCAAGTAGGCGAAGTGCTGGACCAGACTCCGAGGCAACTTGGAGTTATATGGTCAAGCGAATAAGCGCATACGGTGGATGCCTTGGCGGTCAGAGGCGATGAAGGACGTGGCAGCCTGCGAAAAGCTCCGGGGAGTCGGCAACAGACATCGATCCGGAGATGTCCGAATGGGGAAACCCACTCCGCAAGGAGTATCCCAACTTGAATCTATAGGGTTGGGAAGCGAACCGAGGGAACTGAAATATCTCATTACCTCGAGGAAAAGAAATCAACCGAGATTCCCTGAGTAGCGACGAGCGAACGGGGAAAAGCCCAAAAGTCGTGCATGTTCTAGCGGAACGGTCTGGAAAGTCCGGCCATAGACGGTGATAGCCCGGTATGCGAAAGGGCATGTGCGATGAAAGTGAGTAAGGCGGGGCACGTGAAACCCTGTCTGAACATGGGGGGACCATCCTCCAAGGCTAAATACTCCTGACCGACCGATAGCGAACCAGTACCGTGAGGGAAAGGCGAAAAGAACCCCGGAGAGGGGAGTGAAATAGAACCTGAAACCGTATGCGTACAAGCAGTAGGAGCCCGCAAGGGTGACTACGTACCTTTTGTATAATGGGTCAGCGACTTACGTTGTGTGGCGAGCTTAACCGTCTAGGGGAAGCGAAGCGAAAGCGAGTCTGAATAGGGCGCATAGTCGCACGGCGTAGACCCGAAACCGGGTGATCTAGCCATGACCAGGGTGAAGGTGCGGTAACACGCACTGGAGGCCCGAACCCACTCCCGTTGCAAAAGTAGGGGATGAGTTGTGGCTAGGAGTGAAAAGCTAATCGAACCCGGAGATAGCTGGTTCTCCTCGAAAGCTATTTAGGTAGCGCCTCAAGTATCACTGTTGGGGGTAGAGCACTGTTATGGCTAGGGGGTCATCGCGACTTACCAAACCATGGCAAACTCCGAATACCAACACGTGCAAGCTTGGGAGACACACGGCGGGTGCGAACGTCCGTCGTGAAAAGGGAAACAACCCAGACCTGCAGCTAAGGTCCCAAAATCATGGCTAAGTGGGAAACGATGTGGGAAGGCTCAGACAGCTAGGAGGTTGGCTTAGAAGCAGCCATCCTTTAAAGAAAGCGTAATAGCTCACTAGTCGAGTCGGCCCGCGCGGAAGATTTAACGGGGCTAAGCCATGTACCGAAGCTCAGGGTTCACACGCAAGTGTGAGCGGTAGAGGAGCGTTCCGTACGCCTGCGAAGGTGGATCGAGAGGTCCGCTGGAGGTATCGGAAGTGCGAATGCTGACATGAGTAACGATAAAGGGGGTGAAAAGCCCCCTCGCCGAAAGCCCAAGGTTTCCTCGCGCAACGTTCATCGGCGCAGGGTTAGTCGGTCCCTAAGGCGAGGCGGAAACGCGTAGTCGATGGGAAGCTGGTTAATATTCCAGCACCTCGCATAACTGCGATGGGGTGACGGAGAAGGTTAGGTGTACCGGGTGTTGGTTGTCCCGGGGAAAGGAGGTAGGCATTGACCGTAGGCAAATCCGCGGTCATCTATGCCGAGCACCGAGACGAGTCCTTTTAGGACGAAGTCACTGATACCACGCTTCCAGGAAAAACCTCTAAGCTTCAGGTTATGCAGACCGTACCGTAAACCGACACAGGTAGGCAGGGTGAGAATCCCAAGGCGCTTGAGAGAACTCGGGTGAAGGAACTAGGCAACATAGCACCGTAACTTCGGGAGAAGGTGCACCCAGAATCGTGGCTACATGCGTAGCTGAGCGATTTTGGGTCGCAGTGACCAGGCCGCTGCGACTGTTTATCAAAAACACAGCACTCTGCAAACACGAAAGTGGACGTATAGGGTGTGACGCCTGCCCGGTGCCGGAAGGTTAATTGATGGGGTCAGCCGCAAGGCGAAGCTCTTGATCGAAGCCCCGGTAAACGGCGGCCGTAACTATAACGGTCCTAAGGTAGCGAAATTCCTTGTCGGGTAAGTTCCGACCTGCACGAATGGCGTAACGACAGCGGCGCTGTCTCCACCCGAGACTCAGTGAAATTGAAATCGCTGTGAAGATGCAGCGTTCCCGCGGCAAGACGGAAAGACCCCGTGAACCTTTACTATAGCTTCACGCTGAACGTTGAGTTCGTCTGTGTAGGATAGGTGGGAGGCATTGAGACTTGGCCGCTAGGTCAGGTGGAGCCAACCTTGAAATACCACCCTGATGTGCTTGACGTTCTAACCTAGACCCGTAATCCGGGTCGGGGACCGCGTGTGGTGGGTAGTTTGACTGGGGCGGTCTCCTCCCAAAGAGTAACGGAGGAGCTCGAAGGTACGCTCAGCGCGGTCGGACATCGCGCACTGTGTGCAAAGGCATAAGCGTGCTTGACTGCAAGATCGACGGATCAAGCAGGTACGAAAGTAGGACTTAGTGATCCGGTGGTTCTGTATGGAAGGGCCATCGCTCAACGGATAAAAGGTACTCCGGGGATAACAGGCTGATACCGCCCAAGAGTTCATATCGACGGCGGTGTTTGGCACCTCGATGTCGGCTCATCACATCCTGGGGCTGTAGCCGGTCCCAAGGGTATGGCTGTTCGCCATTTAAAGTGGTACGCGAGCTGGGTTCAGAACGTCGTGAGACAGTTCGGTCCCTATCTGTCGTGGGCGTTGGAGATTTGAGAGGGGCTGCTCCTAGTACGAGAGGACCGGAGTGGACGAACCCCTGGTGTTCCGGTTGTCACGCCAGTGGCACTGCCGGGTAGCTACGTTCGGAAGCGATAACCGCTGAAAGCATCTAAGCGGGAAGCGCGCCTCAAGATGAGATCTCCCGGGGCACAAGCCCCCTAAAGGACCCATGAAGACTACGTGGTTGATAGGTCGGGTGTGTATCGCAGTAATGCCGAGCTAACCGATACTAATGATCCGTGCGGCTTGATCATATAACTCCAAGTTGCTTTGTTTACTAAACGCAGGTCCCTCTGCGGAAGCAAAAAGCGGCCGTACACGACCGCACTTCTCAGAGGAGCACAAGCGGACCTAGAGATTAGGTCGCCTCAACGAAAGTTTGGTAGGCAAAATCAAATGCTCTGTTACGTCCCAAGTCCCAATGCAGAGACCGCGCTCAAGTAATAAGCGCGACTCTCACCAGTTCCCTGGCGACCTTAGCGGTGTGGTCCCACCCGTTCCCATCCCGAACACGGAAGTGAAACGCACCAGCGCCGATGGTAGTGTGGCTTAAGCCATGCAAGAGTAGGTCATCGCCAGGGGCCTAACCCAAACCTCCGCAGCGAAAGCTGCGGAGGTTTTTCTTTGCCGGTTCCGGCACGCAAAGTGAGCTTGACCACGCGGCCCGAGCCCTGTTCACACATTCGTCGGCGCGCTTTGCGGAGGCGGCCAATCTAGCGCTCAACTCGTCGCGAGCCCAAACCCGCCTCCCCATCGACGCTGGGCGCATCCGGTCGCGCATCGCTTCATTGCAACCAAAACAACGAGCGGTCTACGACCCGCCGATCTACACCGGATTAACCCCCGATTAGCGGCAGCCGACGACTACGCCGATATACTCGACGCGGCGCGGACCACGAGCGATACCCCGGATGCCGAAAACCGCAGTACCTCGACTGCAATCCTTTTCCCTGGCCATTCGCCATTTGTTGCCGGCCTGGCTCGCGTTCACGCTCGCCGCGCCGGTGCAGCACCCGCTGACTTTCGTCCTGCTGCTGATCGGCAACGCGCTCGCGATGACCGGCATCTGCCACGCGCTCGGCCTCGACATGGAATCGAGCTTCGGTCGCAGCATCGCGCGGCGCGGTCTCGCATATTTCGTCCTGCTCACCGCGTACGCCGCGATCGTCGCCGCGCTGCTGGCCGGTCCCGCGTGGTGGCTCGCGCGCGATGGCTCGCTTCCGGCTGCGCTCGCGCTTTCGATCGCGCTCGTCGTGGCGCTTTTCGCGCTGTGGCGGCTCTGGCCTGCTTTCGCGCTGCCGCTTCATCTGGGACGACGCGTATCCGAGCGAAGAACGCGGCTCCTGGCTGCTCGGCGCGCTGCGTCGATCGCTCGCGTTCGCGCGCCATCTCACCGGCGCGCACGATATGTTTTTCGTCTACGGCCTGCCGAGCGGTCTCGCGCTCCTCGCGATCGTCGTCGGCGCGCTCGCACTCGCCGGGCCTCGGCGGCTATCTGCCGAGCGAATTCCGCATCGCCGCGCTCGCGCTCTACGCCGTGATCCTCGTGCCGGTGGCGCATCTCGTTCTCGTCAATCGGAGTCTGCGCGCCGTGCTCGTCGATGCGCGTCGCGCGCGACGGCGCGCGCAGCGCGCAAGCGCCGACACGACCGGCGTCGCGCGCGGCGCCGATCTCGCCGCCGGCATCGATCGATCCGATCTCGACGCGACGCTGCTCTGCGCCGCGCGCTCCGGCCAGATCGATCTCGCGCTCGCCGCGCTCGATCGCGGCGGCGATCCGAACGCGACGCCCGGTCCGGACCAGCGCGACCAGCGCAGCGCACTCATCATCGCGGTGACGCTGCCGGATCTGCGTTTCCTGCGCGGACTCATCGCCAAAGGCGTCGACGTCAATCGCGCGAACGGCGGCCTGACGCCGCTGATCGCCGCGACGCGCGACAGTTATCAGGGACGTCCCGACGCGGTGATGACGCTGCTCTCGAACGGCGCCGATCCGCGCATCGCGGGCGCCGACGGCAACACGGCGCTGCACCACGCCGCGCGCTGCGCCGAACCGATCGTCGCCGCGCTGCTGCTCGATGCGTCGGCCGACATCGATGCCGTCAATCGCGAAGGCCTCACCGCGCTCGGCATCGCGTGCATGAACGCGAGCTGGGATGTCGTCGATTTCCTGCTCGATCGCGGCGCGAAAAGCGAAGTCGCGCGCGCGCAGCCTGCGCTGCTGCTCGCCGCCGGCATCGGCGACGACGACGTGCGCGGCGTGAAGTCGCTGCTCAAGCATCGCGCGAGCCCGAACGTGCGCGGCGCGATGGAACGCACCGCGCTGATGACCGCCGCGTTGGCCGGCCACGTCCACATCGCCGAAGCGCTGCTCGGCGCCGGCGCCGATCCGAATCTCGCCGATCACCGCGGCACGACCGCGCTGATGGAAGCCGCGCGCTCGGGCGCCGTCGGCGTCGTCCACGCGCTCGGCAAGCGCAAGGCGAATGCGAATCTCGCCGACTCCGAAGGACGCAGCGCATTGATCGTCGCGTGCCAGTCGCGCAACGCCAACGAGGAAACCGTGCGCGCGCTGCTGACGCTCGGCGCCGATCGCGCGCAAGCCGCGGCCGACGGCAAACGCGCGCTCGATCACGCCGCGGCGAGCGGCCGCTGGCACATCGTCGCGCTGCTCGATCCCGCGTATCCGCTGCCGAGCAGCCTCGCCAGCGATGTCGTCACCACGCACACCGCGAATGCGGATCATCTGCTCGATGCGCTGCGTTTTGGCCACTGGAACGTCGTCGCCGAATTCGCGCACGTCGTGCGCGAATGGCCGCCGTCGGCGCTCGCGGATCTTTATCTTGCTCTTGCGAAACTGCCATCCGGCGAAGCGCGCAACTGGCTTCTCAACCACGGTCTCGGCGGCGATGCGCGGCTGGGCGATGGACGTCTCCTCGCCGATGCGCTGATCGACACGTTGCCGGGCAGTTCCGCCGCATTGTCCGAGCTCGCCGCGCGCGGCGTGTCGATCGGCGGCGCGGGCATCGTCGCGCGACTGCTCGCGTCCGCTCCGCGCGGCGAAGCCGGCATGCCACTGCGCGCACTCGCCGCGGACTTCGCTCGCTCGCGGCGCCGACTGGTGCGGCACGACGCTCGCCGACACTTCCGCGCTGCACGCCGCCGTCGCGCTCGGCGACGTCGCGATGACGCGCGCGCTCCTCGCGCGCGGTGCCGACCCGAATGCGCGCGACGCGCAGGGCTGCACGCCGCTGCATCTCGCGGTCAAGCTCGACATCGAATCCGCAGTGCCGCTGCTGCGCGCGCTGATCGAAGCCGGCGCGAGCCCGGAGATCGCCGCCGCGAGCGGCGAGACGCCGCTCGGTCTCGCGCTCGCACGCAGCGAACAGGAACCGGCCTACTGGCTCAACTGGTCGCGCTGGAAATTGCCGCATCGCGCGCTGCGCCACGCCGATTTGCCTGCCGCCGCGGCGCTCGGCGACATCGAAGCGGTCGAACGCATGCTCGCGTTCGGATTTCCGCTCGACTCCGAAGACGCGCAAGGCGCAACCGCGCTGATCCGCGCCGCAGGATCCGGTTACGCCGGCCTCGTCGTGCGCCTGCTCGAAGCCGGCGCCGATACCGCCCACGCCGCGCATTCGGGCATCCATTGCCTCGCTGCCGCCGTCAGCGCGCGCCGCGAAGCGGTCGTGCGCACGTTGCTGAGCCACGGCGTCGCGCCGGACATGCGCATGCCCGGCGGCGGCACCGCGCTTGATCCTTGCCGCGGCACTCGGCCTGCCGCGACTCGCCGAAGCGCTGCTCGAAGCCGGCGCAGACATCAACGCGACGGACGAACACGGCACGACGCCGCTGCTCGCCGCAGCGCAATCCGCGTTCGCCGGCCGCGATACCGCGTCTGCGCGCGATCTCGTTCGCGATCCTGTTGCGTGCCGGCGCGCACATCGACACGCGAACGCGTCCGGCCAGGACGCCGTGCTGATCCTGCTCGGCGCGAACGCGCAACCCGGCGCGCCGTGCGACGGCGAGCATCTCGCCACGCTGGTGAAGATCCTGCTATCGCACGATGCCGCAGTCGACGCGCAGGATCAGCGCGGCATCACGCCGCTGCATGCATGCGCCATGCACGGCCTGCTCGGCTGCGTGCGCGCGTTGAAAGTGCACGGCGCCCGTCTGGAACAAACCGATCTTCTGGGTCGCACGGCCGGCGAAGTCGCCGCGCTGCTCGGCTACGTCGATGTGGCGACTGAGCTCGGCGTCGAACGCGCGCCGATTCCAAGCGTGCGGCAGACGCTGCGCCGGCCGGCGCGTGCGCCGGACTGAGCGTCCGTTTGCGAAGCTCATCGACGCAGCCGCGACTTCAGTCTTTCATCCGTCGATACACCGACCACGGCAACCAGCGCACCAGCATGGCGATCGGTGCCCACCAGCGCGGCAGATAGCGACGCGACGATCCGCGACCGAGCCGACGCACGACGACACGCGCAACGGAATCCGCATCGACCGCGGGCAGCGGCAATCGCATGCCATGCGTCAGGTTGGTTTTCATGAAACCGAGCTCGTAAATCTGCACGCAAACCTCGCGCGCTCGATAGCGTTGGCGCAGGCTTTCGTAGAGCGAAACGAGCGCGCGTTTCGCGCCGGCATACACCACATTGCGTCCGCGCCCGCGCGTCGCGGCGACGCTGCCGAACAATACGATCGTGCCGTGCGCTTCGACGAGCGACGGCAGCAACGCGTGGACGATCGCGAGCGGCGCATGCAGGTTGATCGCCAGCAATTGACCGATGGCGGCCGCGTCGAGCGACAAATCGTCGTCATCGCGCGAATAGCCCAACGGCAACAGCAGCGCCGACACGCCCGGCATGCCTTCGAGTGCGGCGGCGATACGCGCGCCGGGATCGGCTTCGCGCGCGAGATCGAGCGCCAGTGCGCGCACGGCGATTCCGTGCGCGAGATTGAGACTCGCACCGAGCGCATCGAGATCGCGACGGTCCGAAGCGACAAGCAGCAACGCGTAGTGACTCCGTGCGAGTTCTTCGGCCAGCGCTCGGCCGAGCCCACTTGATGCGCCGATCACGATCGCGGTGGCCGTGCGTTCACTCACAACGCGAGTCTCCGTGCGAGCTCGGAGGTGTGCAACCCGCCGGCATTGAACGCGGCAAGCCGAGTTCGTGCGGCGTCGAATCCGGTGATTGCGCGGCGCGCCGTCGCGGAGTCGAGGGTTGATTCCTTGATCAGGTTCGCGCGGCCGCCGTGCGCCGTCGCGATATCCGCCAAGGCTTCGAGGAATGCGCGCTGGCGCGAATGAGCCGGCGAGGGCAACTGGATTGCGAGAGCGATGCCGGCGCCATCGAACGCGAACCCTTCGGATCGACCCGCGAAGAGCTTGCTCGCGATCAACGCGATCAGCGGCCGGTCGCGAGCGACGCGCTCGGCGAGGACGCCGGCGAAATCATCGAAGCGCGCATGAGGTACCAGCCATTGCGCTTCGACCATCCCGGCATTGCCGTAGCCGGCGAAATACATGCGCGCGTCGTTCAACGGAAACAGCGCCTCTGCGAGCGGCAGCGGTGCCTGGCCGGCACGACCCCAACGCACCCCCAGCCAGGTATTCGCCACGGCAATGCCCGCGCGATTCCACAGCGTCATCGGCAATGCATCAACGTGCGCGGGCAAATCGCGAGTGGCGGGCGGAATCTGCGTCGTACGCGCATCCGCGACGTCGCTGACGAGGCCGACATGAATCACGCCGCGGCCGAAGCGCCCGGGCCTTCCGTCGTGCCATCCGTATAAGACCGGCGCGTTGGCGGCTTCGCGCAACACGCGCGCGGCATCCGAGAGATTCGCGACCGGCATGCGTCGCATCACGAGCGCGGCGGGTGGACGCGCGAGACGCAATGTCGCGCGCGAGATGATGCCCGTCAGCCCGAAGCCCGCGAACGTCGCCGCGAATAGATCGGCATTCTGCTCGGCGCTCGCAACCACGACGTCGCCGCCAGCCGTGTATACCTCGATGCGCTCGACAACGGCTCGGAACGTGCCGTCGCGCGCCGGATTTTTCCCGTGCACATCGGCCGCGATGCAGCCGCCGATCGTCGCGGCGGGATGGCCGGGCGCGACCGGCAGATACCAGCCGCGCGCGAGCGCGAATCGCTGCACGTCGCCGATGCGCGCGCCGGCTTCGACGATGAGCCGCCCGTCCTGCTCGTCGAAAGCGAGCACCCGGTCGAACGCGTCGAGCGACTGGCTGATCGCGTCCGCGCCGAAACTCGCGGCGACGTACGAAACGCCCGCACCGCGTGCGATGCGTCGCGCGTCGCGCGGCAGCGCCGCTAACAATCGGTAACGATCCGGTCGCTGCAAGCGGCAACGTGCGCGAAACCGGCGATCGAAGCTCTCGAGATCGACGTCGGCGAGCGCGTATCCGCGCATGTCGGTCCGGCGCCGCAGCCTTCAAGCGGATTCTTCCTCTTCGCTCGTGTCGACTTCGAACAGGCGCTGCAGGTCCTCTCGCGCTTCCTTGGTCGTCTGCAGCAGCGCGGTTTCGTCGTCGTAGACCGGATACTGGCTCGCGAGCACGCGCTCGTCGTGTTCGCGGAAACGGCGCAGATGTTCGTCGGCGGTCGCCTCGTCGTAGCCGAGCGCCTCCAGAACGTGCCGGGCGATCTCGAGGCTCGAGAAGAACGTATCGCGCACGATGCCGTCGATGTTGAGATCCATCAGCCGGAACACATGCTGCCGGTTGCGCGCGCGCGCAAACACCTTGAGGTGCGGAAAGTGCCGCTTCAGGATGCGTGCGGTGCGCAGGTTTTCCTCGGGATTTTCGGTCGCGATGACGAAGATCTCGGCTTTGTCGGCTTGCGCGGCGCGCAAGAGATCCAGTCGCGTCGCATCGCCGTAGAACACCTGATTGCCGAATTGGCGCACGAAATCGACCTGCTCCGCGTCGCGCTCGAGCGCGGCGAACGGAATGTGGTGCGCGTTCAGCATGCGCGCGACGATCTGGCCGACGCGGCCGAAACCGGCGACGATCACGCGCGGCTGAGCGCCGTCGATGCGGTCGAATTCGCGCGTCTGCTTCGCTTTCTTTTCGATCGGCACGATTTCGGCGCGCACGCGCACGAGCAGCGGCGTGATCGCCATGGACAGCGTAACGATGAGCATCAGGAGATCGCGCTGGCCGGATCGATCAGGCTGTTGCTCGCGGCGAGCGTGAACACGACGAACGCGAACTCGCCGCCCTGCGCGAGAATCGCCGCCAGCGCGAGCGATTGCGAGTGATCCTCGCGCGAAGCGCCGCGCGCGATCGCATAGAGCAGGATCGCCTTCACGACGACGAGCGCGACCAGCAGTGTGCCGACCAGCTGCGGCTGCTGCATGACCATCTGGATGTCGAGCGACATGCCGACGCTGACGAAGAAGAGTCCGAGCAGGAGTCCGCGGAACGGCTCGATCTGCGCTTCGATCTCGTGGCGATATTCCGAATCGGCGAGCAGCACGCCGGCGAGGAACGCGCCGAGCGACATCGAGATACCGACCAGCTCCATCAGCCAGGCCGTGCCCATGACGACCAGCAACGCGGTCGCCGTGAACACTTCCGGCGCGCCCGGCCCGCGCCGCGGCGCGGAACATCGGGCGCAGCAGATAGCGGCCGCCGACGACGACCACCGCGATCGTAGCGATCACGCGCAACGCGGCCAGCGCTTCGGCGCCCGGCGTCGTCTCGGCGTGAACGCGGGCCGAGCACGGGAATCAACGCGAGGATCGGGATCGCGGCGACATCCTGGAACAGCAGGATCGCAAACGCCGAGTCGGCCATGCGGCGCTCTGGAGCTCCTTGCGCTCGGCGAGGATCTGCAGGTCGATCGCCGTCGACGACAGCGCCAGGCCGAGGCCGACGATCAAAGCGGCCTTCCAGTCCAGACCGAGTGCGATTGCGATGCCGCCGATCGCCACGGCCGTCGCGACGACCTGCAGGCTGCCGAGGCCGAACACGGTGCGCCGCATCACCCAGAGGCGCTGCGGCGAGAGCTCCATGCCGATCACGAACAGCATCAGCACGACGCCGAGCTCGGAAATCTGGCTGATCTGCTCGGTATTGCCGATCAGCCGTATGCCCGGATGGTCCGATCAGCGCACCCGCGACGAGATAGCCGAGCACGGCGCCCAGCTGCCAGCGCTTGGCCAGCGGCACCGCGATGACGGCGGCGAGCAGGAGCACGACCGCGTATTGCAGAAAACCATGGTTTTGCACGCGTCCTCCGTGCCGCGATTATGGCACGCACGGCTCGGGACATCGGCGGGTTCGCCTTCGTCTCGAACGATGAGACCCACTCGCCGCAGCATGCAGCCGTCCGCACGACTGGAGTCCGCTCGATGCTGATCGCACCGTTTTCCGTTCCGCAGTCTTCCGTCCCAACGGCTGCGCGCTCGCGCGATGTTCCGCGTCGGCTCATGCGCCCGCTTCGTCCGCCGACGAAAACCCTGATGTCATGGCTGATCGGCGGTCTCGTCGTGCTGCTCTGCGTGCCGGCCGCGCGCGGCGGCGCGATGTTCGGCGTGACATTGCCGTTCTGGCTCGTCGCAGCGCCGCTGATCGACCTCGCCTGGATCAATCGCCGGCACATCGCGCGCCGCGCGATGGAACTCGTGCGGAACCGCGGCGGCCATCGCGCAATGGCACGCAGCGTGCGCGGTCAGCGCGCCGCGCGATCCGCGGCGTGCAGCGCGGCGAGATCGTAAAGCTCGTAGTTGCGGTCGTCGATCACGCGCACCTCCGGCATCGAGCGCAACTGTTGCACCGCATCGGCAACCGCCTGCGCGATCGGATGCTTGACCGCATGCGCCCCCGATTTCGGCACGATCACGTAGTCGATGCCGTGATCGCGCAGGTACGCGAGGAACACCGCGGCGCTTTCGAGCGCATCGCGTCGCCAGTAGTCGTAGAAGTTCAGCGTTTCGAACGTCGCCGCGAGACGAAACGCGGGACTGTCCGCCACATAGCCGACACCGCGCGGTATGCCCGGAACCGCGCGCAGATACTCGGCGATGCCGGCGATGCCCGCGGCCTGGAATATCTTGTCGTTCTGTTGGGGCAGGTCGCGCACGCTGCGCGTGAAATCGAAATCGAACGCGCGCGTTCCCGAGGACCAGCCCGCGCTGAGGAAACTGTAGGCCGCTTGCGACACGACGAAGAGCGGCAGCATCGCGAGCAATAGCCGCGTCGGCATTCCCGGCGGCAATCGCCTGAGCGCCGAGTACCCGCCGACGAGAATCGCGAGCGCCAGCGGCAGCGCGAAATAGTTGCCGTCGCCGCCGCGCTCGATCGTGCGGAATGTCAGCAAGAGGACGACCCCGGTCAGCAGCACGATCGACCAGATGATCGGCACGCGCGGCCGCTCAGCCGCCGCCTTGCCGACGATGAGACGCGCCATGAGCGCGAGCGCGAAGAGATACAACCAGACGTTGCCGATCCATGTGATGATCATGTGCGCCAGCCGTTGCGGCCGGAACAATTGGTCGGTCAGCAATTCGGGAACATCGCGCCAGTCGATCGGCGGACCGCTGGTCAGCAGTCCGACCGGCGGTTTCAGCGGCATGCCGAGCAAAGCGAAGAGATCGACCAATTGTTGCGGCCCCACCAGCGGCACGCCTGCGAGGAGCCACGTGCGCGCAGTCACAAGAGCCGCGACGAGGGCCGCGCACACGACGATAGTCGTCGCGAAGCGCCGCTCAGGCAGCGCGTCGGATCGTCGCGGCCGTCCGTTGCGGATCCATGCCCACGCCGTGCCGAGGAGCAACGCCAGTATGAAAGGTGGTGCACTCAGCTTGCTCGCGAACGCGAGTGCGAAGGTCGTAAGCATCCAGAGTGCGGCGCTCACCGAGCCTTCGCGTGCGCATCGCACCGCCTCCATGCAGCCGAGCAACAGCACCCAGGCCATGAAAAGATCGGGTTTCGGCGACAGCGCCGCATTGGCGATCGCCGGAACGGTCACGCACAGCGCCGTCAACAGGATGCGTGTCCGAAAGCCGAGATCGAAAGTCTTGAGGAGCTCCATGCACGTCAGCGCGAACAGCGCGAGCACGACGACCGAGATGCCCTCGATCACGCTGATCTCGTGCAGTCCGCTGACCGGAATCAGAAGGAGCTCGTACAGCTTCGGGTAGTAATTGACGGGCGCGACGAGATTCAGCGATTTGAATACGGACCCCGCGGCGACCAGCACGTAGTCTCCGCGCAGGCCATACCACCAGGGATCGAAACCGCTGACCACGTTCGTGCGCGCGGCCAGACAGAGAAACCACGCGCCCAACGCGGCAACGCACGCCCTTTGCGATCCGCCGAGTGTCGAGAATCGCCGCGCCAGGAACACGCTCAGCATCGTCTGCCGGCCTGCGATCGCCGGCACTGCAAGCAGCAACGTGTAGAGCCGCAGGATCTTCAGCGATCCGAAACCGAACGCGGAAAGGATCCACGCGCCGAGGCTCCACAACACGATTCCGGCGATGGCGAGCCGCAGGTACGCCCGCACGTTGTTCGCGCGCGCGAGCCCCGAGATGCGCGCGGCCAACGCGCCGAGGCCGATCAGAATCTCGAAATACAGAACGTCGATGAGGATCGGCAGATCGACGAAATGTCGACGCAGGTAGAGCTCGCCTAGCACGAGCAGGAGAAGCGCGCGCCAGCGCGGCGACGTGACCCAGCCGGCGACGGCGGCCAGCAGCGCACAAAGCGCGAGCACTTCGAGTCCGCCTTGCCAGGTCTGATCGCGACCGAGATGCCACCCGAACGGGCCGTTGCCGATCAGCTCGGTGATCAGCCCTCCGACGAAAAACACCGCGCCGCCGGCAATCAGCGCGGCGAGCACGAACGAGGGCCAACGTTCGAAAGCGGCGCGCGAGGGCATCAGCGCGATGCCGTCGCTGCCGACAACGGCGTTTCGTCAGCTCCGCAAGCCAAGCCGCTTGCGCTCCATGCGCCGCAGGAACTCGTCCATGATGCGGCGATACAGATCCTCGCCGAGATAGGCGTCCTCGACGCCGGCGTCGATCGACGGGTTGTCGTTGACCTCGATCACCGCGAGTCGCTCGCTCGATCTGCTTCAGGTCGACACCGTACAGGCCGTCGCCGATCGCGGCCGTCGCGCGCAGCGCGAGCTTGACGACGTCGCGCGGCGCCTCGCGCACGGGCAGCGTCTCGAAGCCGCCGGAGCGTGCGGTGCCTTTGCGCGGCGTGGTTGTAGATCTGCCAGTGGCCGCGCGACATGAAGTACTTGCACGCGTAGAGCGGCTCGCGATTCAGTACGCCGATGCGCCAGTCGAATTCGGTGAACATGAATTCCTGCGCGAGCACGAGCGCGGTGTGCTGGAACAGATCGTCGACCGCGGCTTTCAGCCGCTCGACGTTTTCGACCTTGACGATGCCGCGCGAAAACGAGCCGTCCGGAATCTTCAGCACGATCGGAAAGCCGAGCAGATCGGGCAATTCGGCGAGCTTCTTCGGCTCGTCGCGATAGAGGATCTCGGTTTTCGGCGTCGGCAGCTTGCGCGCCGTCAGAAGATCATGGAGATAGATCTTGTTCGTGCATTTCAGGATCGAGCCCGGATCGTCGATGACGACCATGTCTTCCTTTTCGGCCTTGTTCGCAAAGCGGTAGGTGTGGTTGTCGAGTGCGGTCGTCTCGCGGATGAAAAGCCCGTCGTATTCGGCGAGCTTGCGTGTAGTCGTTCTTGCGTGATCGTGTCGACTTCGATGCCGAGTTCCTCGCCGGCATCGACGAACTGCTTCAGCGCGCGCTTGTTCGAAGGCGGCATCGCCTCGTTGGCGTCGGCCAGCATCGCGATGTCGAAGCGGAACTTGCGCCGCGCGCGCGGCTTGCGCCAGAGCTTCTTGGAGAACTTGTCGAGCGCCTGCGCGAACGCGTCCTCCTGCGGATCGGACAGCGTGTGCAGGCCGGTCGGCTTGATCGCGCTGATCTGCCAGACGCGCTCGCGCTCGAACTCGATGCGCAGGATCGGGCACGGAAACGTCTCGAACACCTGGCGCGCGATGTCCTCGAGGCTCTCCGAAGATGGTCTCGCCGAAATAGAGCAGCACGCCGAAATCGGTCGTGTCGCGGCCGCCGTCGGGCAGGAACTTCGCAGCTTCTGGTTCAGATCCTCGATGTCGAGGCCGTACAGCGAGCGCCGGCGCAGATCGTTGATCGTGCGCACCGACGGAATCACGCTTGTGCCCGCGCGCCTCGGCCAGCAGCGAAACGTAGTAGCCGGTGCCGAGATACTTGTAGCTGCGGCAGAGATTGATGACCTGCGTGCGCTCGTCGTCGGCGCCGACCGGCTCCTTCAGGTAATCCTGCGCCGTGACGACGTTGTCGGACGGGTAGTACGAGCCCCAGTCCGAGGCCTTCTCGACGACGATGACGAGCCGACTCATGCGGACGGATCAGCGGCGGAACGACGCATCGCCGCGGTGTGGGGCAGGGGCGGAGGGGACGGTCGGCATGCGGGCGGCGCGCAGTTTGACACAGCCGTGCGCGTCCGTGCAGTCGGCCGCGACGAGACCGTCGACAGGATTGCGGCCCGAGCGACCGTCGACTAGGCTCACGCGCCGTGCCGAAGCGTCCTGCCGCCATCGATCCGACGCACGTCCGCATCCGGCGCGCGCGGCGCGACGATCTCGCCGCGCTGGTCGAACTCGAGAACGGCGTCTTTTCGAGCGACCGGATGAGCGAGCGCCAGCTCCGTCATCACCTCGCCAATCCGCTCGCCGAGATCCTGGTCGCCGCGCACGACGGTGCCGTTCGTCGGCGCGGTCGTCCTGTTCTTTCAGCGGCAACATCGCATCGCACGGCTCTACTCGATCGCCATCGCGCCCGAGCGCGTGGCATTGGTCTCGGCGAGGCGCTGCTCGCGGCGGCCGAACGCGCGGCGAGAGCGCGCGGCAGCACGGCGCTTCGGCTTGAAGTACGCAAGGACAACGCGGCTGCCCAGAGCCTGTACGAGCGGCGCGGCTACCGCCGGTTCGGTGCGAAGGCGGCGTACTACGAAGACGGCCACGACGCATTCCGCTACGAAAAAGCGCTCGTGCGTTCGGTGGGTCGCGGAGTGCAACGTCGCGGCTGAGCTCGACCGAACCTGGCTGTCGGCGGCCGGCAAGCGCGCCCGATTCGAGCGAATGCAGCTTCGCCGTGATCGACCGAAGCGTCTACAAAGGATTTTCGCGAAGTTTTTCCGCCGTCGGCTCGTCGGCCGGCCGCGCGACGAGGCCGCCGGCGGCCGCGAGCGTCACGTTGAAGCGGCCGCCGTCGACGAGCGGCAGATACGCGCCGCTGCCGTAGTCGGCGTCGACCCACGGCATCCATTGCGGGAATCGCTGCTTCATCTGCCAGAGATCGAGCCGCGTCGGGCCCGACAACACGACGACGCTCTTCGGCGCCGACGCTTCCTGCTGCGCATCGCGATAGCGTCCGCTGACGCGATCGAGCCGATACAGCGGCGGCGCGCCGAGCACGACCGCGCGCACGTCCCACTTGATCACGCGCGCGTCGAGCTGCCATTCGTCGCCGGCGATTTCGGTCGCCTTCCGCGTGCCGTCGGGGAGCTCGATGTCGACCGCAAAGCGCTGCGGCGCGAGCTGGCGCGTGTCGAGCGTCGCGACCAGCGATTCCGACGCGAGCCGCCGATAACCGAGGAGCGCCGTGCCGCCGAGCACGCCGATGAACGCGAGCAGCACGAACACGAGCGACCACAGCGCGCGATGGCACGCGCGAAACGCCGCCGCGAGCGCCAGTGCCGCCGCGCGCCGGCGCCGTGGCCGATCGCGATCAGCGCGCAGAGGATCGCGAACCCATAGAGCCCGATCAGGAATGCGGTCAACGGCATGCCGAAAGCATAGCCGGTCGGCCGCGCCGCCGCGCGGCTATACTGTCGGCGGTCGATCCGGCGCTTTTCCGGGACTGCTTCGCACGGCCGTGCCCGCTTCCGCAAGGTGATCGCCATGCGCAAATTCCGTCTCTTTCCGTCGCTTCCGCTGACGCTCGCGCTCATGCTTTCGGCGTGCGGCAACAAGGGCGATCTCGTCAAGCCGAAGCCGGCCGCGGTGCCGCCGAAGACCGATCAGCCGGCCGCCTCGGATTCGACGCCGAAACCGGCCGCTCGCGCACGACGCAGCCGCCGCAGGATTCCGGCGGGCACTGAGGCCGCCATCCGCGTGGGTCTTCGTTTCAGCAAGATGCATGGGCTCGGCAACGATTTCGTCATCGTCGATTGCCGCGAGCGCGCCGCTGCCGCTCGATATCGCCGCGATCCGGCAGCTCGGCGATCGCCACTTCGGCGTCGGCTTCGATCAGCTGCTGACGATCGAGCGCGCGCGCGACGCGAGCTCCGCGTTCGCCTACGGCATCTGGAACGCCGACGGCTCGCGCGCCCGCCAGTGCGGCAACGGCGTGCGCTGCGTCGCGCGCTGGCTCGTGCGCGACGGCGCGCTCGGCGACGGGTTCGGTGCGGTCTGCGAAAGCCCATCGGGACCGGTCGCGGTCGAGCTGCTCGACGATGGCCGCGTGCGCGCCGACATGGGCGAGCCGCGTTTCGCGCCGGCCGCGATTCCGCTCGTCGCCGAAAAGAGCGATGATCGCTACCGGATCGATGTCGCCGGCAACGAAGTCGAGCTCGGCGCGGTGTCGATGGGCAATCCGCACGCGGTCGTCGAAGTCGACGACGTCGCCGCCGCGCCGGTCGAGGCGCTCGGGCCGCAGATCGAGCACGCCGATGCGTTTCCGGAGCGCTGCAATGTCGGTTTCGTCGAGCGCCGCTCGCGCAGCGCGGTGCGCCTTCGCGTCTGGGAGCGCGGCGTCGGCGAGACGCTCGCCTGCGGCAGCGGCGCGTGCGCGGCGGTCGCGGTGTTGCGAAAGCGCGGCGAACGTCGATGATGAAGTCGCCGTGCCGCTGCCCGGCGGCACGCTGGAAATACGCTGGAACGGCCCCGGCGAAACGCTGTGGATGACGGGTCCGGCAACGTTCGTCTTCGAGGGGGAGTGGCATGGCTGATCTGAGCGTCAAGGAAGGTCTGGACGCGATGGAGGTGGCGAGTTACCTGCGCCGGCATCCGGATTTCCTGACCGAGTTTCCCGATCTCGCGCTCGCGCTCGTGCTGCCGCGCGAGCAGGGACAAGCGGCTTCGCTCGCGAGCTACCAGCTCGACGTGCTGCGCGACAAGAACCGCGAGCTCAACCGCCGCCTGCACGAGCTGATCGAGATCGCGCACGAGAACCAGCTCCTGATGGTGCGCGTGCACACGCTGACGCTCGCGCTGATGCGCGCGACCTCGCTGCCCGAGACGCTGAACGCCGTCGTCGCCGCGCTGACCGAGGACTTCAACACCGATCTCGTGCGCATCGTGCTGTTCCGCGCCGACGGCGATCTGCCGGCCGCGGAATGGCTGATCCTCGAGCCCGAAGGCGCGCGCGCGATGCCGGCGTTCGCCGAGTTCCTCAAGCGCGCCGAGCCGCTGTGCGGACGGCTGCAGCAGGACAAGCTCGATTCGCTGTTCGGCGCGCGCGTCGGCGAAGTCGCTTCGGCCGTGCTGCTGCCGATCGACGGCGTCGGCATGCTCGCGGTCGGGAGCCAGGATGCGAACCGCTTCCATCCCGGCATGGGCACCGTGTTCCTGAAGCTGATCGCCGAAGCGGTCGCGTCGGCGGTCGCGCGGTTCGCGCAGAAAGAATGAGCGCAACGCTCGCCGGCGCGGTCGACGGGTTTCTCGCCCATCTTCGCGTCGAGCGGCGTTATTCGCCGAGCACGATCGATCACTACGGGCGCGCGCTCGGCGCGCTCGTCGAGTTCGCCGAGTCGCGCAAGCTCGCGCGCTGGCGCGATCTCGTCCCGACCAGGTGCAGGCCCTGCTCGCCGCCGAGCATCGGCGCGGGCTCGCGCCGGCGTCGCTGCGTGCGCTCGCGTCGGCGTGGCGGAGCTTCTTCCGCTGGCTCGCGCGCGAGGGCGAAGTCGCGATCAATCCCGCGACCGGCCTGCGCTCGCCGCGCGTGACGCGCAAGCTGCCCGAAGTGCTCGATGCCGACGAGATGACGGCGCTCGTCGAAGTGCCGGCCGACGATCCGGAAGCGGTGCGCGATCGCGCGCTGTTCGAGCTTCTCTATTCGAGCGGCTTCGCGTCTCGGAACTGTGCGGCGTGCGCTGGCGCGATCTCGACGCCGACGACGGCTTGCTCCGCGTCACCGGCAAGGGCTCGAAGACGCGCATCGTGCCGGTCGGCGCGAAGGCGCTCGAAGCGTTGGCCGCGTTGCGCGAACAGGACGCTCCGGACGACGCCGATCCGCTCGTCCGCGGCCGCGGCGGCAAGCCGCTGACGCCGAACGGCGTGCGCGCGCGGCTCAAGAAGCGCGCGCAGGAGCAGGGCGTGTGGAAGCGCGTCTATCCGCACCTGATGCGCCATTCCTGCGCGAGCCATCTGCTCGAATCATCCGGTGACCTGCGCGCCGTGCAGGAGCTGCTCGGCCACGCCGACATCGGCACGACGCAGATCTACACGCATCTCGATTTCCAGCATCTGGCGAAGGTCTACGACGCGGCGCATCCGCGCGCGCGGCGCAAGACTTGATGCGACTTGCGACGCTGAAGGACGCGCTCCTCCAAGAGCGTCGCGAGGGCGACCTTGCAGGGGCTTGGATTCCTCGCGGAATCCCCCAATTCGCCATCTCCCCGAGATTCGATCCCATGTCCGACTCCTTCCACGCCACCACCATCGTCTCCGTGCGCCGCGACGGCGCGTCGTGATCGGCGGCGACGGCCAGGTCACGCTCGGCAACACCGTGATGAAGGCCAACGCGCGCAAGGTGCGCCGGCTCGGCAAGCGGCGACGTGCTGGCCGGTTTCGCCGGCGCGACGGCCGACGCGTTCACGCTGTTCGAGCTGTTCGAGGCGAAGCTCGACAAGCACGGCAACAACCTCACGCGCGCGGCGGTCGAACTGGCCAAGGACTGGCGCACCGATCGCCGCCTCGGCCGGCTCGAAGCGCTGCTCGCGGTCGCCGACAAGGAGACCTCGCTGCTCATCTCCGGCAACGGCGACGTGCTCGAGCCCGAGCACGGCCTGATCGCGATCGGTTCGGGCGGTCCGTTCGCGCTGGCCGCGGCGAAGGCGCTGCTCGAGCACACCGAGCTCGATGCCGCGCGCGATCGTCGAGAAGCGCGCTGAAGATCGCCGGCGACATCTGCATCTACACCAATCACAACGTCACGATCGAGGAGCTGTGAGGCATAGACGGGATGCGGGAAAAGCGATTCGAGATGCCCGACTCCGACGCATTCCTGCATCCCGCTCTCCCGAATCCCCTATCCCGGCTCTGAAATGTCCGAACTGACCCCCCGCGAAATCGTCAACGAACTCGACCGCTACATCGTCGGCCAGAACGCCGCCAAGCGCGCGGTCGCGATCGCGCTGCGCAACCGCTGGCGGCGCATGCAGCTCGAGCCGGCGCTGCGCGACGAAGTCACGCCGAAGAACATCCTGATGATCGGCCCGACCGGCGTCGGCAAGACCGAGATCGCGCGCCGCCTCGCGCGCGCTCGCGAACGCGCCGTTCATCAAGGTCGAGGCGACCAAGTTCACCGAGGTCGGCTACGTCGGCAAGGACGTCGAGCAGATCGTGCGCGATCTGGCCGACGTCGCGGTGAAGATGGCGCGCGAGCAGGCCAAGTCGCAGCGTGCGCATCGCAGGCCGAGGATCGCGCCGAGGATCGCATGCTCGATGCGCTGCTGCCGCGCGCGGCAGCAGCGTCGGCTTCGCCAACGAGCCGCAGCCGCGGCCGACACGCGCGACGCCGACACGCGCCAGAAGCTGCGCAAGCAGCTGCGCGAAGGCGCGCTCGACGAGCGCGAGATCGAGATCGAGATCGCCGCTGAACCTCGGCGTCGAGATCATGGCGCCGCCGGGCATGGAGGAAATGACCAGCCAGCTGCGCGGCATGTTCCAGTCGCTGGCCGGGCAGCACAGCGCAGACGCGCAAGCTCAGCGATCGCGCAGGCGCGGCCGCTGCTGATCGAGGAGGAAGCCGGCAAGCTCGTCAACGACGAGGAGATCAAGACGCAGGCGCTGACCAACTGCGAGCAGAACGGCATCGTCTTCATCGACGAGATCGACAAGATCGCGCAGCGCGGCGAATGGCAGCGGCGCCGGCGTCTCGCGCGAAGGCGTGCAGCGCGACCTGCTGCCGCTGGTCGAAGGCTCGACCGTGTCGACCAAGTACGGCATCGTCAAGACCGATCACATCCTGTTCATCGCCTCGGGCGCGTTCTCGCTGGCCAAGCCGTCGGACCTGATCCCGGAGCTGCAGGGCCGCTTTCCGATCCGCGTCGAGCTCGCGGCGCTGAAGGCCGACGACTTCGTGCGCATCCTGACCGAGCCGCAGAACGCGCTGACCAAGCAGTACACGGCGCTGCTCGCGACCGAAGGCGTCGACGCTCGAATTCGCCGCCGACGGCGTGCGCCGGCTCGCCGAGATCGCGTTCCAGGTCAACGAGCGCACCGAGAACATCGGCGCGCGGCGCCTGCACACGGTGCTGGAGCGGCTGCTCGACGAGATTTCGTTCGAGGCGGCGGACCAGAGCGGCCAGCACTATCGCATCGATGCGGCGTATGTCGACGGCCATCTCGGCACGCTGGTCAAGGACGAGGACCTGTCGCGCTATATCCTTGATGACCTCCTGACTGACGGGACCAGCGCGCGGTTCACCGCACCCGCTCGCGGGAGAGGTCGCCGCGCTACGCGCGGCGGGTGAGGGAGCGGGGTGAGCGCTATTCGTTCAAGCGAGCTCGCTCGAGCGCGAAAGGTCGCCTCACGCAGAGCCTCTCCCGCAAGCGGGAGAGCGCGCAGCGGCGCCTTGCATCCGTTTCTTGCACCCTCGCCGCAAACGACCGACCATATCGCCATGACCACCGTCGTCCCGTTCAAAGCCCGCGGCGTACGCGCCGAACTCCAGCGCGCGCTCGACGAGCGCATGCCGGTGCGCATCCAGCGCGAGCGCATCCAGCCCGGCGTGATCCACGGCTACGTCGTCGGCCTGTCGCGCGATTTCTGCCTGGTCGCCGAAGTCGGCGACGCGATCCGCTTCGACGGCTACATCGCGATCGCGGTCGCCGACATCAGCGCGCTCGAAACCGATCCCGCGCGCGAATTCGTCGACCGCGCGCTCGCGCTGCGCGGCGAGGCGCTGCGCGTGCCGGCGGATTTCCGCCTCGACGACTGGGCGGCGATCGCGCGCTCGGCCGCCGCGTCGCGCCGCTGATCTCGGTCAACATGATCGAGGACGACGAAGGCGAGATCAGCTACGTCGGCCAGCTCGTCGACGCCGAAGCGAACGCGCTGGTGCTGCGCGAACTCGATCCGAACGCGGAGTGGTATCCGGACACCGGCGCGTACGAGTTCGAGGCGATCGGCTCGATCGGCTTCGGATCGGGTTACCTCGATGCGCTGTGGCAGGTCGCCGGCGCGCCGGGCGGGCCGCTTCGCCGCGCGTGCCGGCGTCCGACACGGTGCATTAATGCGATCGGCCTTGATCGCGATGCGGTGATGGCCGGCGGACGGGCGTGGCGAGTCCAGATGCGGCCATCCATGGCCGCACTTTCAGAAGCATGCTCCGCGTGTCGCGAGCGCTCGCGGCCGACGACGATCCGAGACCAATGCTGCCCGCAACCGACGACGATCACGCTGCACCGCGCCTCGCACGTGCTCGAAGTCGGCTTCGACACCGGCGAAACGTTCCGCCTGCCCGCCGAATACCTGCGCGTGCATTCGCCGAGCGCGGAAGTGCAGGGTCACGGGCCCGGCCAGCGCGTGCTCGTCGCCGGGCAAGGCGAACGTCAACATCGACGCGGTCGAGCCGGTCGGCAACTATGCGGTGCTGCTGCGTTTCGACGACGGCCACGCGACCGGCATTTTCTCGTGGGACGTGCTGCACGAGCTCGGCCGCGATCAGGCGCGCAACTGGCAGGCGTATCTCGACGCGCTCGCGGCGGCCGGGTTGCGCGCACGCGCTGAAAAGCCTGGAAAGATCGCGCGAAGAGACTCCGTGAGCCGACTGGGGAGCCGCACGCATGCCTGAAGAAATCGAAGTCGACACCGATAGTCTGCGCGAGTCGATCGATCGCGAGATCGAGCGCCAGCCGGCAGCCTGTGCGCACGATCGCGCTGACGACGGCGCTGTTCGCTGCGCTCGCGGCGATCGCTTCGCTCGAAGCGGGCGGCCCGGTCAACGAAGCGCTCGCGCTCAAAACCGAAGCGACGCGCTTGCAGGCCGAAGCGTCGGATCAGTGGAGCTACTACCAGGCGAAGGGCCTCAAGGCAGCGGTCGCCGACGCGCAGAAAAATATCTGGATCGCGCTCGACAAGACGCCGCCGGCGCGAGCTTACGACTGACTCAGAGCGTTATGCGGATGATCAGAAGAAAAGCCGCGAGAAAGCCGAGGCGCTCGAGCACGAGCGCGATGCGAAGTCGGCGCGAAGGCCGATGCGCTGATGCATCGGCACCACTTCTTCGCGCAATCGGTCGCGTTGTTGCAGGTGGCGATGCGCTCGGTGCGATCGCCGCGCTGACGCGCAAGCGCGCGGCGTGGATCGGCTCGACCGATGCTCGGCGCGATCGGCCTGCGGATTGTTCGCCTGCGCGTTCTTCGCTGACGCTCACCAGCCGCCGCCACCGCCGCCGCCGCCCCCACCGCCGGAAGAACCGCCGCCACCGCCGCCCGACGACGATCCCGGCGCGGTCGACGACGACGAAATCGCGCCGCTCAGCGACGAGCCGAGGCTGCTCGTGAAACTCGGATATGCTGAAACGTTGCCGCCGCCCTGATACCAGACCATCGCGCCGGCCGCGGCAGCGGCGGCGGCCGGACCGACCGCCGCGGCGAACTTGTCGGCCCAGGTCTTCTCGACGCCGAGCGCGAGCGCGTACGGCAGGAAGCGCTGGAATTCGTCGACCGTCATCGGCGGCGCCTTCTGCGCGGCGAGCTCGTCGCGCTCGGCGACGCCGAGATAAAGGCGCAAACCCGCGATGTGATCGAGCAGCTTGCGGCCTTCGATCGTCGGCGCCTTCAGCCAGTGGAAGAACGCGAAGTTGGTCGCGACGAGCGCCGCCACGACGATCGCGAAGCCGACGCCGGTGAACGTCGCGAACACGCCGATGCCGAACGATCTCGCCGGCGACGAACGGCAGCGAGAACAGCGTCAGGAACATCGCGCGACGCGTAGGTGCCGATGCCGGGCGGCTGACGCCACGCGCTGATCGACGCTGCCGACGAGCGCGAACACGCCGAACGACCACACCGCTGAGCCAGACCAGCATGAAACCCGCGCCGGCGAGCATCGGGCTCGCGCCGTGCGCGAAGAGCCCGAGCAGCAGCGCGGCGACGCCGATGAGCGCGCCCGGGAATCACGAGCTTGCCGTTGGTGTTGAAATAGCGCCCGACGTCGTTCTTCTCGAGCGCGTCGCGATGCGCCTTGATCGCCGCGGCGATCGTCGCGTGCTCGGATTGCTTCGAGCTCGAGCTCGCTGCGCGAGCCGAGCGTCGCTTCGCAGCAGTGCTGCCTCGGCGTCCGGCAGCGCATCGCGCGCGCGCGCCGCTTGCGCGAAGCAGCGTGTACTGCCGCCGTCTTGCGGATCTCGAGCGTCGCCGCGCACGCGCGAGATCGACGACGTCGGCCGCGAAGCAGCGGTTGTCGTAGTCCATGCGCTCGACGTGGCGCAGCGTGCCCGGCGTGCAGCCCTCCGGCGCCTCGTACTGCGGGATGATCACGCCGGGTTTCGGATCGCGGCCGACGCGCAACCACTCGAACAGGTAGTAGGCCCACATCAGCAGCAGGCCGATGCCGCCGACGAGCACGCCGCCGTTGTCGCGCAGGAACCAGCGCGCGCGTTCCGACGCCGCCGGCGCGGTGACGATGCCTTTCGGAAAACCGACGACGATCGGTCAGGCCTTCGCGCGGCGCGAGCGCGCGCGTCGTGCTGAAAGACCGCGTGCGAAGGCGCGTCCGCGCTCGCGCTGTAGTCTTGCCCTTTCGCGCCTTGCTCGCCCGTGTACGCTTCGACGTGCAAGTCCGCCGGCGCGATCGCGCCGGGCAGCGTCGACCGCGGCGCTCGCCGCATCGATCGGAAAATCCCAGCCGTTGCCGGTGACGTTCCAGTACAGCTCGTCGTGATCGTCGAAGAATCCGAGCTGGCGCGTCGTGCGATAGCGCAACACGTAGGTGTATTCGCCGGGTCGACAGCAGCGTGTCTTCCGATCCGAAATAGACGCGCACGCCGTTGACCTGGCCTTCGGTGTGGAACGGCTCGTCCGCGCCGTCGCGCGTGACGCCTTCCGGCTCGAACTCGACATGCACGCGGTTGCCGTAGCGATCGCGGTATTCGGTCGGGAAATCGCGATAGATGCCGTGGCGGATCTGGTCGCCTTCGGCGCGCACGCGGATCGTTTCGGCGACCTCCATGCTGGCGTCGGCGGCGACGGTGATGTCGCTGTGGAAATCGAGGATGCGTTCGTCGGCGAGTGCGGTGCCGCGAACATACCCATGCGACTCAGAACCGAAGCAGCAGCCAGCTGCTCTTCCCTTCTCCCGCTTGCGGGAGAAGGTGCCGGAGGCGGATGAGGGAAGCTTTGGCGGCGTTGTTCCAAGACGTGCCCTCACCCCAGCCCTCTCCCGCAAGCGGGAGAGGGGGTTTGGCGCATCGCCGAAATAGAGCGTGAATTCATGCCGGAGCCTCCTGATCGGCGCCGCTGCGGAAGAATTCGGCGGGCTTGAATGCGGCGGCGCGCGCGACGATCAGCGCCGGGAACGTTTCGATCTTCGTGTTGAGATCGCGCACCGCGCCGTTGTAGAAGCGCCGCGCGTACTGAAGGTGATCCTCGATCTCGACGAGCTCGCGCTGCAGCGCGAGGAAATTCTCGCTCGCCTTCAAGTCCGGATAGCGCTCCTGCAGCGCGAGAATGCGGTCGATCTGCTTCGCGAGCTCGCCTTCGACTTCGGCCTTGTCGGCGAGCGAAGCCGCCGAAACCGCGCGCGCGCGGAGTTCGGTCAGCGTCGTCAGCGTCGCGCGTTCGTACGACGCGTAGCCCTGCACGGCGGCGACGAGCTGCGGCACGAGATCGTGACGGCGCGTCAGCTGCACGTCGATGTCGCTCCACGCGGCGCGCACCTGATTGCGCGCGGCGACGAGGTCGTTGAACACGATCACGACGCGCCGCGAGCGACGACGAACGCGATCGCGCCGATCCACCAGACGAGCCATGGCATCCCTCCCCGGACAGCCGCGCACATCATCGCACGAGCGCGCGCGAAGGAAGCGTGGGCTCCGTCGCGGATCGGGTTCGGCGTGCCGGTGCCGGACTTGCGGTACGATGGCGCCATGAACGAATCGACGACGCATTTCGGCTACCGCGACGTGCCCGAAGGCGAAAAAGCCAAGCTCGTCGGCCGACGTGTTCACGCTCGGTCGCGCGGAAGTACGACGTCATGAACGATCTGATGTCGTTCGGCGTGCACCGGCTGTGGAAGCGCTACTTCGTCGCGACCAGCGGCGTGCGCGCGGGCGATGTCGTGCTCGACCTCGCCGGCGGCACCGGCGACATCGCGGCGCTGCTGCTGCCGCGCGTCGGCGCGAAGGGCGCGGTCGTCGTCGGCGACATCAATGCCGACATGCTGCGCGTCGGCCGCGACCGCCTGCTCGATCGCGGCAACTGCAAGGCCTCGACTACGCGCAGCTCGATGCCGAGGCGCTGCCGTTCCCGGACAAGAGTTTCGACTGCGTGACGATGGCGTTCGGCCTGCGCAACGTGACGCACAAGGAGCGCGCGCTGGCCGAGATCCATCGCGTGCTGAAGATCGGCGGCCGCGCGCTGATTCTCGAATTCTCGCGCGTGCGCGCCGAGTTCCTGAAGCCGCTCTACGACTTCCATTCGTTCCAGGTGCTGCCGCGGCTCGGCGGCTGATCGCCGGCGACGAGGCGAGCTATCGCTATCTCGCCGAATCGATCCGCAAGCATCCGGATCAGGAGACGCTGAAGGCGATGATGGAAAGCGCCGGCCTCGCACGCGTCGACGTGCGCAATCTGTCGGCCGGCATCGTCGCGATCCATCGCGGCTATCGCATCTACTCACGGCCGCGCGCCGAGCGCGTGCTCGGTCACCGGCGGCGCTCAGCGGTTCCTCGGCTCCGCGATGCCACCGAACTGATGGCATTCCCGACCTGCGCTGTGGACTGATCCAGCCGCGACCGCTTTGCACGACGTTTACATCCGCCTAGCACTTTCGTCATAGGTCAGCGCGCTGCCGGTCGGCGACACACTTCGAAATTCGCCGCTTCGCTCGCGGCATTTCGAATTTTCGTCGCATTTCGTCGTCCGGAGGATTCCCGTCATGCGCTTCGCCTGGATCGAAACGGTATTGCTGTCGCTCTTGATCGGCGCGTCCTCGCCGGCGTTCGCCGCCGACGAAGACAAGGACAAGGATGCCGACGCCGCGCAGGACAAGGACGCGAAGAACGCCAAGAAGGACGAAAAGCCGATACCGCCGGAGAAAACGGCCGTCTCGCACGGCAGCGTCGACGTCGGCGGCCGCGCGATCCACTACACGGCGACCGCCGGCAACGTGCTGATCCGCGACGACAAGGAGGACAAGCCGAACGCGAGCGTGTTCTACGTCGCCTACACCGCGGAAAACGGCAAGGACGCGACGAAACGTCCGGTGACGTTCTTCTACAACGGCGGCCCGGGTTCGTCGAGCGTGTGGCTGCACATGGGCTCGCTGTCGCCGGTGCGCGTCGAATCCGCGAGTGCCGTCGGCGACCGCGCCGCCGCCGTATCGCCTGGTGCCGAATCAGTACAGCCTGATCGACAAGAGCGATCTCGTCTTCATCGATGCGGTCGGCACCGGCTATTCGACGCCGGTCGGCAAGGGCAAAGGCAAGGATTTCTGGGGCGTCGATGAGGATCTGCGCGCGTTCGCCAAGGCGATCACGCGCTACGTCACGATCAACCAGCGCTGGAACTCGCCGAAGTTCCTGTTCGGCGAATCGTACGGAACCACGCGCTCGGCGGGCCTGGTCAACATGCTGCAGAGCCAGGGCATGGCCTTCAACGGCGTCGTGCTGCTGTCGTCGATCCTCAACTACGGCGCCGAACTCGCCGGGCCTTGACCAGAACTACATCGGCTCGCTGCCGACGTTCGCTGCGATCGCGTGGTATCACGACAAGGTGCCGAACAAGCCGGCGAGCATGGACGCGTTCGTCAACGAAGCGCGCGCGTTCGCGACCGGCGAATACGCGAGTGCGCTGGCGAGAGGGCAAGGCGCTGTCGCCGGCCGAAGAAGATGCGATCGCGGTGAAGCTCGCGCGCTACACGGGTCTTTCGCCGCAGTACCTCAAGGAGGCGAATCTTCGCGTCAGCCAGAGCCGCTTCCGCAAGGAGCTGCTGCGCGACGAGCGGCGCACGGTCGGCCGCTACGACGCGCGCTACGAGGGCATCGATCTCGACGCGGCCGGCGAGAATCCCGAATACGATGCGTCTGATACCGCGATCGCGGGCGCTTTCACGGCGGCGTTCAACGACTACGTCGAAGGCACGCTGAAGTATTCAGAGCGACGTGCCGTACAAGACCGACGACGTTCGACATCATCCGGACTGGGACTGGAAGCACGAGCAGCCCGGCGCGCGTTTCCCGCAGCGCCAGCCGTACGTCGCCGGCGATCTCGCGCGCGCGATGCGCGAGAATCCGAAGCTGCACGTGCTGTCGGCGAACGGCTACTTCGATCTCGCGACGCCGTTCTTCGCGACCGAGTACGACCTGAGCCACATGGAGCTCGATCCGTCGCTGCGCGCGAACCTTTCGTTCGCGTATTACCCGTCGGGACACATGGTGTATCTCAACGTCGACGCGCTGGCGCGGTTCAAGGCCGATCTCGCCGCGTTCTACGATCACGCGCAGTCGGGTTGAGTCCGCAGACGCGGATTCGCGATTGGTTTCAGTCGTGATGAGTGCGGCGCGAACGCGCCCTGAAGCGTGACGTACCGGCGTCCATCCGGCACGCCCGCAATTCCCGATCCCGGCGGCAGCCCCAACACGGCCGTCGAGGTGGCCAGGAGGGAGACAGTCCGAACTCCGTCGGACCGGGCCTCTCCCTCCCGGCCGGGGGGATCGATCGCTTGCCCACGGGACAAAACCCGCGTGGGCTTGAGCCTGCACCGGATCGGCCGGCGCAGATAGCTGTAACTTCTTACAGGTTGATCGACCCCATTCGTCACGCGGCGCGAGCGGCCTGTCGTACCTCCCTGCGGGCAGTCCGAGGACGTCCTCGGCACGCCGATCCATCGGCAACCGGAACGCGACACTGAGCGCATTGCCGATCCGCCGCGCCGGTCCGAAGCGCTGGATCGTGAGCCCGAGCCTCGCCACCAGGCGCTCGACGGAGACCGTCGTGACCGCGACGAACGCATCGATTTCGGCTTCCTGCGAGAAGCTGAACAGCCGGCGCCAGAGCGCGACCGAGATATCGCCGAAGCCGAATCCGGGCCGCATCGCGCCCGCATCGGGCGTCACGGCATATCGGCTGATTTCCCAGACGCGTGGATCGCGGGGAACGGGGTTCCCGTCGAGCAGCTCGGGAAAGACATCGCGCAGCATGTACGACCCGGTCGTCGGCAGGAGGCGCCAGCAGCCGAGCGCGCGCTGTGGCCGGATCCGGTCGCGCGCGATCATGTAGGTCGGGCCGAGCTCATCGAATCGATCGGTCTCGCGGCCGTGCAGGCTCAGACGTCCCAGCCCAGGCGATCGGAGAATGCGGCACTGCGCAGGCGAAACATGCTGTCGAGGATGTCCGCGGACAGCAGACGCCCCGGAGTGTTGCCGGTAATCACTTCTATCATGACGTTTTGCTCCTGCGTCGATCGCAGGTGCAGCAAAGCGTCAGCTCGTCATTTCTTACAGCTGTAAATTCTTACAGGGTAATCAGCTGCAGCGCGATCGCGCGGGCGACTGCCTGGCGTCGCCCGAAAACGCCGAGCTTGCGCGCGGCGTTCTCGACATGGAAGACGACCGTCCGCTCCGAAATCCCGAGCAATCGACCGATTTCCCAGCCGGTCTTGCCTTCAGCCGCCCAGCGCAGACATTCGAGCTCGCGCGCGGTGAGGTGCACGTTGACGCCGGTCTGCGGCGTCGTCGCGAAGCGGTGGCCGACTTCATGGGTGAACGTCGCCAGCAGTTGCACGCCGGCGATCTGATGCAGTTGCGTGCGCCGGTCGGTTCGCTCGGCCGTTCCGGCGACGGAAAGAAGACCCCACTGACAACCGAGTCCGTGCACCGGCGTGCTGATGCCGGCCTTGAGACCGAAGTCCGCGGCATCGTGGAAGAACGAAGGACACCGCCGATTGCGCTCGCCGATCGGACCATCGGCGGTCCAGACCAGCGGCGTCGTGTGCTCGCGGCAATGCGCGACGACCGGATCGATGCCGAGATAACCCTTCTCGATATAGCGCTTGAGCCATGCCGCGGGATAGCGCTCAGCACATACGGAAACGCGTTCTGGCCGTTCGGGTTGGCGGCGTAAACCCAGGAATCGAAACCCAGCTTCTTGACATACTCGCCGACCGCACGACGCAACTCGTCCGGCGTTGTGCAAGCAAGCAAAGCCTCAAGCGTATCGAGGTGCGCTCGCATTATTGGCCCCTGTGTCCCCGAGATCATAGCACGCAGCAAAGGCAACTATTACACCCGCGGAGCCGGCGCACGCAGATTTTGTCCTTGAAGTCGCGATTGTCCGCTCGGGACTGCCAATTGCGTGTGAAATCCGGTGAATTCCACGCGCAGGCTGTGCCAGCGTTTCGAGCGAAGCGGCGCGTCCATACGCGCGCGCATCCCACGTCGCACGAGTTCATGGAAATGTCGATAAGTCGAATGCGCGAGACACCGTCTCGATCCATGAGACAACGGGCGCGCACGCTCCACTCCGCAGCGGATGCCGAATCGCCCCAGGGACGGGGCGCCCCTCCAAAACGGCAGTCTTGCGCGGCGTCGTGATGACGCCGCGTTTTTTATTTCGCCTTCTCGCTCGGTGCCGGGCGATGGAAATCGGCGTCGGGCTTCCATTGCGGGAACGTCGTCTCGTCGGCGAGCCGCTTGCCGACTGCGTAGAACGCCTTCACGTCCTCGATCACGCCGCGAAGATCCCAGTTCGGATCGTATTCGTCGGCGGGCTTGTGATAGCGGTTGCGGTGTAGTCGGCGTAGCGCTTGCGTCCGGCCTCCTCGCCGCCGTCGACGAGGTCGAGCCCCGATCGCGCATACAGCACCGGCACGCCGAGGCGCGCGAAATTGAGCTGGTCCGAGCGGAAGAAGAACCCTTTCTCCGGCTCTCGTCCGGCAACGATCGTGCGGCCCTGCGCGGCCGCCGCGTCCTTGATGTAGTCGTCCAGCTCCGACTGGCCCCAGCCGATGACCGCGATGTCGTTGGCCGGCCCGAGGATCGGCAGCGCATCCATGTTGATGTCGGCGACGGTCTTGTCGAGCGGGAACGCCGGATGCGTCACGTAGTAGCGCGAGCCGAGCAGGCCCGCTTCCTCGAGCGTGACGGCGCGTGAACAGGACGGTGCGCTGCGGCGGCGGTTCCTGATGCGCGAATGCTTCGGCGATCTCGATCAGCGCGGCGACGCCGGTGCCGTTGTCGATCGCGCCGTTGTAGATGCCGGTCGCCCTTGAGCGCCGGATCCTTGCCGAGATGATCCCAGTGCGCGCTGTAGACGACGACTTCGTCCGGCCGCGTCGCTGCCGCGGATCATGCCGACGCACGTTTTCCGAGCTCGGATTGTCGATGCTGTTCTTGAAATGCGTCGAGAGCTTCGCGTCGAGCGCCGACCGGCTTGAAGCCGCGCACGTCGGCGGTCTTCTTGAGCTCGTCGAAGTCCGCGCCGGCCTTCGCGAACAAGCGCTGCGCGGCTTCGGTCGTGAGCCAGCCGGCGACCGGCAGATGCGGCGCCGGATCCTCGCGCGGCGGCAGACGCATCCTGCGGGCCGGTCCAGCTGTTGACGACGACGTCCCACGGATAACCCGCGCCGCGGGTCTCGTGCACGATCAGGCACGCCGCCGCGCCCTGGCGCGCGGCTTCCTCGTACTTGTAGGTCCAGCGGCCGTAGTAGGTCATCGCCTTGCCCTTGAACAGCGTTTCGTCGTGATTGCCCCAGCCGGGATCGTTGACCAGCACGATCGACGGTCTTGCCCTTGACGTCGAGTCCCGCGTAGTCGTTCCAGTTGTGCTCGGGCGCGACGACGCCGTAGCCGGCGAACACGATCGGCGAATCCGCGATCTCGACCGTCGTGGCTCGCGTCGAGCGTATTGACGATCATGTCGGTGCGATACGCGAAACGCTCGTCGCCGCTCTTCGTCGCGACGTCGAGCGTGACCGCTTTCCGGATCCTGCAGCGTCGTCTCGACCATCGGCACGGTCTGGAACCAGTTGCCGCTGTTGCCGGGCTTGAGGCCCATCTGCTCGAACTGATCCTTGATCCACGCGGTCGTCATGCGCTCGCCGATCGTGCCGGGCTTGCGGCCCTCGAATGCGTCGCCGGAGATCTTCCTGCACGCGCGCGGCGAAATCCTCGGCCGTGATGTCGGGCGACGAATGGCCTTCGCGGCTGGGATCGACCGGCGCGCGGTTTCGGCGGCGCCGCCGGTTGCGTCGACGTTTGCGCCGGTGGCGCGGGTTCCTGCTTGCCGCAGGCGGCGAGGGTCAGTGCGAGCGCGGCGAAGAGTGCGTGAGCGAGTTGCGGATGGCGCATTCGGTTTCCGGAATCGATCTTGAGAGACGATTCTAGGAACGCGCGAGTTCCCTGCGCCATAGCTCGTAACGTTAATAAGCGCAAATCCGCTCGCTCTCCCTCTCCCGCTTGCGGGTAGAGGGTAGGGCGACGGCAAGCCGTGCAAGCGCTTCCGCAAGATGCCCTCACCCCAGCCCTCTCCCGCAAGCGGGAGAGGGGGAAAGCGCGCAGCGGAGAGGACGAGCGATTACGGATGATCGCCCGTGAACTTGTTCGCCGTCGCGCCTGTGATCGTCCCGACCTTCGCCGAGTCGCTGACGTAAAGATCGACATCGCGCCGGAACTCGAGCGTGCCCTCGACGACTGCGTGCGGCCCGATCACGATGCGCGGATTCTTGCTCTTGCCCCACGACCAGCCGTGCGGCTGCTCGACGAGCAAGCCGCCTTCGACGCGCGAGTTGGCGCCGATCTCGACATCGCCGCTGACGGTTTCGATGCCGCCGCCGACGTGCGCCGCGTCGAGCGAGATGCGGCCGTTGACGTTCGACGCCTTGCCGGCGACGTCGGCGCCGTGCGCGAGCGCGATGTGGCCGTTGACGGCCTCGACCGTGCGCGCGACGTGCGCGCCCTGGCCGAGCTCGATGCCGCCGTTGACCGTTTCGACCGAATCGACCGTCACGCTGTCGCCGAGCTCGATGCCGCCGTTGACGGTCGAGACCTTCTGCGGCGCTGCCGCCGCATCGACGCGGATGCTGCCGTTGACGGTGCGAGAGCTCGCCGGCCTGCTGGTCCGCTCTCGATGTGGATCGAGCCGTTGACCTTGTCGACGTCGATGCCGCGCGCGAATGCGGCGGACGCGAGGACGAGCGCAAGGGCGGCGGCGAGCGGCGGGACGATGGCGCGTTTCATGGTGCGGCTCCGCAGCTACGGGTTCGATGGTGCGATTGGATGCGGACGCGGGCGCTCGATGGCCGTTGCTAAACGGTTTACTCGCGCCCGCCCGACCCGGCATCGGCTGCAATAGCCCGGCCGCGATTGCTCCGCTAGCATGGCGGACCGAATATCCGTCCGGAACCGATGCGCATCGATGGCGCGACCGCAAGCCCGTCCTGCTGCTGATCCTCGATGGCTGGGGCCATCGCGAGGACACGCCGCACAACGCGATCGCGCAAGGCGAACGCGCCGAACTGGCGCCATCTGCTGCGCGACGTATCCGCATACGCTGGTGGAGACGCACGGCGAATACGTCGGCCTGCCGGACGGCCAGATGGGCAATTCCGAGGTCGGCCACATGAACATCGGCTCCGGCCGCATCGTCTACCAGGACCTGACGCGCATCGACGCGGCGATCAGGGACGGCAGCTTCTTCGCACAACGCGCGCTGCTTCGGCGCCTGCGACGCGGTGAAAAAGATCGGGCGGCACGCTGCATGTGTTCGGGCTGATGTCGCCCGGCGGCGTGCACAGCCACGAGAACCACATCTTCGCGATGCTCGACCTCGCGGCGCGCCGCGGCGTCCCGCGCATCGCGGTGCACGCGTTTCTCGACGGCCGCGACACGCCGCCGCGGAGCGCGCGCGCGTCGCTGGAAAAACTCGAAGCCGAAATGCGCAGCGATTCGCGGGCGCGCAGCGTCGCCAGCGTCAGCGGACGCTACTACGCGATGGATCGCGACAAGCGCTGGGACCGCGTCGAAGCTCGCGTACGACGCGATCGCGAATGGCGAATCGCCGCTGCACGCCGACAGCGCCGCTCGCCGCGCTCGATGCTCGCCTACGCGCGCGGCGAGAACGACGAGTTCGTCAAGCCGACCGTCATCGGCAGACGGCGCGCCGGTCGCCGACGGCGACGCGGTCGTGTTCATGAATTTCCGCGCCGATCGCGCGCGCGAGCTTTCGCACGCGTTCGTCGATGCCGATTTCGCCGGCTTCGCGCGCGCACGAACGATCGCGCTTTCGGCGTTCGTCTCGCTGACCGAATACGAGAAAGGCCTCGCCGTGACCGCGATCGCGTATCCGGCGCAGTCGATGCACAACTCGCTCGGCGAATACCTTTCGTCGCTCGGCCTGAAGCAGCTGCGCATCGCCGAAACCGAAAAATACGCGCATGTGACGTTCTTCTTCTCCGGCGGGCGCGAGGCGCCGTTCGCGGGCGAGGAACGCATCCTGGTGCCGAGCCCGCACGTCGCGACGTACGACCTGAAGCCGGAAATGAGCTGTCCCGAAGTCACCGACAAGCTCGTCGAAGCGATCGCATCGAAGGCGTTCGATTTCATCGTCTGCAACATCGCCAACGCCGACATGGTCGGCCACACCGGCATCGAAGCGCCGCAATCAAGGCGGTCGAAGCGGTCGATGTCGCGCTCGGCCGGCTGCGGACGGCGATCATCGACGGCCGGCGGCGAAATGCTGATCAGCGCCGATCACGGCAATCTCGAGCAGATGCTCGACGCGAACGGCGTGCCGCACACCCAGCACACGGTCGGGCCGGTGCCGCTGGTCTACGTCGGGCGCAAGGCGACGCTGCATCACGGCGCGCTGCGCGATCTCGCGCCGACGGTGCTGGCGCTGATGGATCTGCCGCAGCCGGCCGAAATGACCGGCCACAGTCTGGTCGAGTTCCGGGCTTGATCGTTCGCGCCGCGCTGATCGTCTCGCTCGCGCTGTCGCATGGCAGCGACGCACGTATCCGCCGATCCCGCCGACGCCGGCACCGATCCGCAAACCGCCGCGCAAGAGCGCGAAGCGCGACAGAAACTCGACGCAGTGCGCGCGGAAATCAAGGCGCTCGCCGATCAGCAGCGCGCGACCGAAGACGCGCGCAGCGACGCCGCGCACGCGCTGCGCGCGAAGGAAACCGAGCTCGCCGCGGTCGCGAAAGATGTCCACGTGCTCGATGAAAAAATCGACTCGCAACAGGCGCAACTCGACAAGCTCGACGCCCAGCGAGCCGAGCTCGAAACCGTGCTCAAGACGCAGCGCGACGCACTCGCCGCGCTGCTGCGCTCGGCCTACGCGCTTGGCCGCAACGAGGAGCTGAAACTTCTGCTGCAGCAGAACGATGTCGCCGCGATCGCGCGCGTGCTCGCCTACAACCGCTATTTCCAGCGCGCGCGCATCGGTCGCATCGATCAGCTCAGTATTGATCTCGAAGCAGCTCGCGAACGTGCAAGCGTCGATCCGCGAGAAAACCGCCGAACTCGCTTCGACGCGCGAAGCACGCGCGGCCGAAGGAACGCGCCTCGAAAACGAACGCAACGAACGCGAGGCGCTGGTCGGCGAGCTCGACTCCAAGCTCAAGGAGCAGGGCGCGCGCGCCGCGGCGCTCGGCAAGGACGAGAAATCGCTCGGCGGACTGATCGAAAAACTGCGCGATGTGTTCGCCGATATTCCGAAACAGCTCGCCGGCGCCGAGCCGTTCGCGTCGATGCGCGGGCGTCTCGCGCTGCCGCTGAAAGGCAGACTCGTCACGTCCTTCGGCGCCGTCGATGAATCCGGCCGGCGCAGCAGCGGTCTCCTGATCGCAGCCAAAAACGGCAGCGCGGTGCACGCGGTTTCGCACGGCCGCGTCGTGTTCGCGGACTGGCTGCGCGGCTACGGACTCATGATCATCGTCGACCACGGCGACGGCTTTCTCAGCCTTTACGGCTGCAACGAAACGCTGCTCAAGGACGTCGGCGACTGGGTCGACGCCGGCGAAACCATCGCGACCAGCGGCGCCAGCGGCGGCCAGAAGACGGCGGGGCTCTATTTCGAGCTGCGTGCCAAAGGCCAGGCCGTGGATCCCAAGGGCTGGCTGCGGTGAACCGCCCCGGCGCGGCGTTGTCCTAGGTTTCGGGCTGCGCGGTGATCGAGGATTCCGGGCTCTGGAAATTGCTCCAAGCGCCGCGATCTTCATAACGCGGCTCTCATGCCGCACGCCGTACACTGGGCTATCGCCTTCGAGGTGCCTCCGATGCCTTCGCGCCTAAAGTCCCTGCTATTGGTCGTCTTCTGCGCATCCGCCTTCTGCGCATCGGTGTGCGCCGATCCGCCGCAGATTCCCGTGCCCGCCGTCGATGCGACGACGGCCGATGCGCCCGCCACCAAGAAATCGGCGGCGCCCAAGGATGCCGTCGACATGCAGGACATCCGCTCGTTCGCCGCGGTCTATAGCCTGGTCAAGCAGGCGTACGTCGAGAACGTCGACGATCATCAGCTGATGCAGGCGGCGATCCGCGGTCTGCTCGCCGGGCTCGATCCGCACAGCGAATATCTCGATCGCAAACAGATCGACGATCTCACCGAAGACACCACCGGCAGCTACAACGGTCTCGGCATCGAAGTCGTGCAGATGGACGGCACGCTCCGCGTCGTCGCGCCGATCGATGATTCACCGGCGGAGCGCGCCGGCGTGAAGGCCGGCGATACCATCGTGCGCATCGACGCCAAGACGGTGCAATCCGACGATCTCGATGGCGCGGTCGGCGCGCCTGCGCGGCAAGGTCGGTTCGGAAATCACGCTGAGCGTCGTGCACGAAGGACAGATCGATCCGATCGATATCAAGTTGAAGCGCGAAGTCATTCGCGTCGCCAGCGTGCGCGGACGCATGCTGGAACCCGGCTACGCGTATCTTCGCGTCAGCCAGTTCCAGGCCGACACCGGCGCGCAGCTGCACAAGCGCATCGATCGGCTGCAGCAGGACAACAAGGCGCCCTTGCGCGGGGTCGTGCTTGATCTCCGCAGCAATCCCGGCGGACTGCTCACCGCGGCGGTCGAAGTCAGCGACATTTTTCTCAACGACGGCGTCATCGTGACGACGAAAGGCCGTCTCAAGGAAGCCGATCTCAGTTTCCACGCCGCACCGGGCGATGCGCTCAACGGTGCTCCGCTGGTCGTTCTGGTCGACAACGGCACCGCATCGGCGGCCGAGATCGTCGCCGGTGCGCTGAAAGACAATCACCGCGCTTTGCTGATGGGTCGGCGCACGTTCGGCAAGGGTTCCGTGCAGACGGTGCTGCCGCTCGATCCCGATCACGCGGTGAAGCTCACCACGGCGCGTTATTACACGCCGAACGGCGCATCGATCCAGGCCGCCGGCATCCAGCCCGACATCGCGCTGGCCGATCTCGCATTGAGTCAGCGTGATGTGCCGCCGTCGCTGACCTTCGGCGAGCGCGACCTGCGCAATCATCTCAAGGGCGCGGATGAGACCGACACGCCGTCGCCGGCGCATTCGATCGACCGCAAGGTCGAGCAGGACTACGCCCTCAACGAAGCGCTGAACGCGTTGAAGGCGCTGGCGCTGCGCACGAAAACGCCGGCGCAGGCCGCGGACAGCAACAAGAAGGGATGACCTCGGCCATGCCTTCGCGCGAAAAACTGGCTACGCGACAATCGCTGGTTCATCGCGTTCGTCCTCTTGTTCGGCGTGTTCCGCACCGCGGTCGCGGACTGGAATCCGATCCCGTCCGCGTCGATGCACCCGAATCTGCTCGAAGGCGACGTGGTCTTCGTCAACAGACTGGCGTTCGACATCAAGATCCCGCTGACCGACGTCGTGCTCGCTCATGCCGGCGATCCGCAACGCGGCGACATCGTGACGTTCTCGTCACCCGAGGACGGCACGCGGTTGATCAAGCGCGTCATTGGACTCCCGGGTGACACGATCGAGATGCGCGGCAAGCGTCTCATCGTCAACGGCGTCGCCGCCGACTACGAGACGCTGAGCCTGACCGACGAGCCGCTCGCCGCGAGCGGCGTCAAGGCGCTGCACGTTGAAGAAAATACCGCCGAAAACCATCACGAGATTCAATGGCTCGCCGAGCGCGGAATGCGCGACAGCTTCGGCCCGATCGTGATTCCCGCCGATCACTTCCTGATGCTCGGCGACAATCGCGACAACAGCGCGGACTCGCGCTGGTTCGGTCTCGTTGCACGCGAGCGCATCATCGGCCGCGCCGAACGCATCCTCGTTTCGGCGGACTACAAGGACACCTGGGCGCTGCGCTTCGATCGCTTCGGCAAGGCGCTGCACTGAGCGCCGGATGCATCCGTCCGTCGCGACGAGACGGATAGCGCGAACGATGTAACGCAGCTCACTTCGCGCGCGGCGGCGCCATCGGAAACGGCATGATCTTTTCGCCGCTTTCGGCATCGCGGATCGCGAGCGCGCCGCGCTTGGCGACTTCCTCGATGCGCACGATCGACTGCATCGGCAGATGCAGCATCGTCGTATCCCTGAATTCGTCGCGCAGACGCTCTTCGGTCGGATCGACGACCATGCCTTCGCCCGGCATTTCGAACACGAGCTCGCCGACTTCGGTGAATCCCCACAGGCCGCTCGAGGCGACGTGACGCGCGTAAAGCTCGTACGTCTTGCCTTGCGAGTGGAATGTCACCTTGTAGAGCTTCGTCTTGCGCATGAAAAGCCGGGATTCGGGATTCGGGATTGGGAAATGTGGCATTGACTCTTGCTGCGACGCAGCTTGAGTCCTAGCTTATCCCGACGATCCCGAATCCCGAATCCCGATCCCGAATCCCGAATCCCGAATCCCGAATCCCGAATCCCGAATCCCGAATCATTCCCGCAATCGCCGCGCGATCGCCGGCCGCGAAAGCAGCGCGAACACGATGCCGATCAGGAAACCCGCGATGTGCGTCCACCACGCGACTTCGCCGAACGCCGGGCCGACATAGGTAAAGAGGAGCTGCAACCCGGCCCAGAATCCGATCAGCAGCGGCGCCGGAATGCGCACGAACTCGAGAAAGAGACCGAGCGGCAGAACGAGCCCGAGTCGCGCACGCGGAAACAGCGCGAGATATGCGCCGACGATCGCCGAAACCGCGCCGCTCGAGCCGACGATCGGCGCGCTCGTGCCGGCCAGCGTCAGCGCGCCGACCAGGTTCGCCAGCGCGCCGCCGACCACGAACAGCGCGAGGAAGCGACGCGAACCGAGCGCACGTTCCGCCGGCACGCCGAACACGATCAGGAACAGAAGATTGCCGGTCAGATGCAGCCAGTCCGCATGGATGAACAGCGCGCTGACCAGACGCGCCGCGCGCAGCTCCGCGAGCTGCTGCAGCCACGGCGCATTCGGATCGAGCAGCGTCGAGGGCACGGTGCCCCAGCGGTTGATCACGACCAGCCGATCGGCCAGCGGCATCGTCGCGAGCCACAGGAACGCGATCACGCACGCGGCGACGATCAGGAGCGTCGCCCACGGCGGCCGCGGTTTGCGGCGGCTGGGGAGCTGGACGAACATCAGAGGCCGGGATTCGGGATTCGGGACTGGATAGTAAGGCGCCGCGCGCCGCGCATGCGACCCGTTGCGCGCCAATCGCGGCCGGCCTCAGTCTCCCTTCCCGAATCCCGAATCCCGAATCCCGATCAGCGCCCGTTGCGCGGGAAAAAGAACCGCTGTCCCTTGTACTCGAGCACGAGTCCGTCCTGGCGGATCTCGCGCAGGATCAGATCCGAGGCCACTTCATCGCCCTCGACGTGGCGATCGCCCTTGATCACGACGAAACGCTGCTTCGGATCGGCGGAATAGACGTGCATGCTGAGATCGATCGCCGGAATGTCCTTGCGCGTCGCGAAAGGCAGCTCCCAGATCGTCGGCAACGCTCGCGGCGTCGGCGCGTCGGCGGCGGTCGTGTCGCGTCTTGCCGGCGCGGGCGCGTCGGTCTTGCCGGTCGCGGGCGGCGCCGTGGCGACGGCGTGTTCGGGCGTCGCAGCCGGCTGCGGAAGCACATCGCCGGCATCGGCGGGTTTCTTCGACCGGAGGCAGCGGCGTCGATGGCACGGCGCGGAGCGGCGCCCTTGGCAATGGCGGACGCCGGCGCCGGCGGAGTTGCGCCGCGCGAGCGGTGCTGTCGGTTCCGGCGACGCGCTTGTCCTGGTCGGGTCGCTGCGCGTTGCGGCGCGCCGCGTCCGCGGCGGCGAGCTTCGCGCGATCCTGCGCGTGCGTGTCCGGAACGGTCGGCGCCGCGTGCGCGGCGACGGATTTCGGCGTGGCGGCGACGGGATTCGCGCCTTGTGCGGCAACCGGCGCCGCAGGCGCCGGCGGCGTCGGCGCATGCGACGGACGCATCAGCCACCACGCCGCCGCCGCCGCGGCGATGACGAGAATCGCGAGAACGGGCAGGAGACTGCGCCGGCGTCGCGTCGCGACGACCGGACTGCCGAGCGTCGGCGCCTCGCCGAGCCGGCGTTGCTGCTCGGATTTCTTCAGTGCTTCCAGAATCAGCGACATGTTTTTCCTTGAAACCGGATCCTTGTTCCGGCGTGCTTGCGGCGGACTTCGCGCGGCGGTCCAAATCGCCGCGGCGATTTCGCAGCGTCGATTCTCGCGGAGATACGCCTCGCAGACATACGACTACTGAACCGTGCGCGCCAGGCGCGGCCCGCTGTCGTCGAGCGCGGACAACGCAAAAAGAGTTTCCGGACCGACGATACCATCCGCCTTGATGCCGTAGGCGACCTGCAGCTTGCGCACGCGATCCTCCAGTTCCGCATCGAAAAACGCAGGTCCCGACTCGGCCGTACCGCCATCCAGCGCGGCGAGTTTGCTCTTGACCCACGCGACGCCGGCACCCGCATCGCCGCGCTTGAAGCTCGTGTTCGGCACATCGGCGGGCAGGCGCCAGACCGCGATGAACTCGCCGTTCCAGAACTTGGACAGCGAAGCGCGCGCAAGTTCATAGCGCTCGCCGCCGAGATCCAGGCGCACATGCGCCGGGCCGACGCCTTGCAGCAGCGCGTACGCCTGATGTTCGTCCTGATGCAGCAGCAGGATCAGCGGACGATCGAAGCGCGCGAGCTGCTCGAGCGTCGCGCGTCCGCGCAGGCAATCGAGGCCGGATGCGATCGCGGCCGGACAGCGGCTGGCGTCGCGCACCGACACCGAATCCGAATCGACCTGCCAGCGCGCGAGCAGCTGGCTGAAGGCGTCGAGTTGCGTGTCCGCGTCGGTGCCGAGGCGCTGCCCGATGCGCGCGATCATCGCGTCGGCCGGCGAAGGCGCCGGCCGGCGCGGGCGGCGGCGGCAGCGCGGCCGCGGGCGCATCGGTGTGCGGCGCGCGCCAGGCGATGAACGCCGCGGCGACACCGAGCACGAGCGCGGCCGCCGCGGCCCAGCGTCCATAGCGGCGCAGCCAGTAGCGCGCGTGGCCGGGCAACGCTTCGTCGGCGGCGCGATCGACGATGCGCTCGCCGATCGAATCCTGCTCGCGCGCGTAGCCGGCCATCAGCGCGCGGTCGGCGATGATGTTGATCAGACGCGGAACGCCGCCCGAGCGCTGATACAGCGCACGCAAGCCGAGCCGCGAAAACGGAATGCGCGACGAGCCCGCGACCGCAAGCCGATGGCGCACGTACGCTTCGGTCTCGCCGGCATCGAGCGGCGTCAGGTGATAGCGCGCGGTGATGCGCTGCGCGAGCTGGCGCAGTTCCGGTCGCGCGAGCACGTCGCGAAGTTCCGGCTGACCCAGCAGAATGATCTGCAGCAATTTCTGCGTCGGCGTCTCGAGATTGGTCAGGAGGCGCACCTGTTCCAGCGAATCGATCGAGAGGTTCTGCGCCTCGTCGACGATCAGCACGACGCGAAGGCCCTGCGCGTACGCATCGAGCAGAAACGCATTCAGCGTGTCGGTCAGTGCCTTGAGGCTGCCGCGCTTGCCGGTGATGTCGAGCTTCAACTCCTCGCACACCGATTCGACCAGTTCCACCGGCGACAGCTTCGGATTCAGGACGAGCGCGACGCGCGTGTTCTCGGGCAGCTGTTCGAGCAGGAGCCGGCACAGCGTCGTCTTGCCGGTGCCGACTTCGCCGGTCAACTGCACGAAGCCGCCGCTGCCGCCCTTGCCGATGCCGTACAAGCAGATGCGCGAGCGCATCCCGATGGCGTTCGGAAAGAAAGACATAGCGCGGATCCGGCGTGATCGAGAACGGCGGCTCGCGCAGGCCGTAATATTCGAGGTACATGTCCGCGCTACTTTACCTGAGCGGTGCGCAAGACCGTGCTAAGACGCGAAAAGTGCCGCCGACGGCGCATTTTGCGCCTGAATGACGCGTATTCCGGTTCGGCGTAGAGTGGGCACAAGCGATTTTCTCACAGCGCGCAGCGCCGTTTCAGGGCAGGGGGTCAAGCGTCGTGCGTTTGCGAATCTTCGCTTGTTGCGGTGCTGGTCGGCGGCGCGGGCGACGCGTTCGCGATCAGATCTTCCGCAAGGTTTCCACGTCACCGATACGTTCATCGGCCGCAGCGAGCCTACGGGCGTCTACTTCGCCCACGACGGCCGCGTGTTCGTCACCGAGAAGAGCGGGCAGATCTGGGTCTACCAGAATCTTCTGCGACCCTGACCCGCAGATCTTTCGCGGATGTCAGCGTGAACGTGCACGACTATTGGGATCGCGGCCTGCTCGGTTTCGCGCTCGATCCGCGTTTTCCGGAGCAGCCGTACGTGTATGTCGAGTACGCGTTCAACGGCGGGCTCTTCAATGATCCGCCGCCGCGCTGGCCGGAGTTCGACTGCTCCGATCCGCTCGGCGCCGGTTGCGTCATCAGCGGCCACATTTCCAGGCTCACCGTCGACGGCAACACCGCGGGCCAGGAACTGGTTCTCGTCGAAGACTGGTACCAGCAGTATCCGAGTCATTCGATCGGCACGATCGCGTTCGGTCCGGACGGCTATCTCTACGCCGGCGGCGGCGATGGCGCGAGCTTCACGTTTCACGACCTCGGCCAGTCCGGCAACACGACGTGGCCGGACCAGCGCTCGCCGGCGAACGAAGGCGGATCGCTGCGCTCGCTCGGGCTCGAAGACGAAGCCGCGTACACCGATCAGGTCTGGTTGAACGGATCGATCAGCCGCATCGATCCCGCGACCGGCGCGGGCGCACCGGGCAATCCGCTCGCCGGCCGCAGCAATACGCCGAACGCGCAACGCATCATCGCGTATGGTTTTCGCAATCCGTTCCGCTTCACGTTCCGTCCGGGCACCAACGGCGAGGTCTGGGTCGGCGACGTCGGCGAGAACACGTGGGAAGAAATCAACCGCATTCCGGCGTTGCCGTCGACCGGTGCGACGCTGCAGAACTTCGGCTGGCCATGCTTCGAAGGACGCGCTCCAGCACGCCGGCTTCGATGTGCCGATCTGCACGCGTCTCTACGACGACAACGGCGAACGCACGCCGGCGACGCCGCCCTGGTACACGTACAACCACAACAACGGTCCCGACACCGGCGCGGGTTCGGACATCACCGGCCTCGCATTTTACGAAGGCACGTCGTATCCGCCGCTGTACCAGAATTCGTTGTTCTTCGCCGACAACAGCCGCACGGTGATCTTCAATATTCCGTACGCCGACACCGACGGCGACGGCATTCCCGATCCGCCCGCCGACGACCAGGCGACGCCGTTTTTCGACGGCAGCAGCGCGACCGCGGTGCAGTTGAGTTCGGGTCCCGGCGGCGATATTTTTTTCGCCAATCTTCTATCCGGGCGCATCTCGCGCATTTCGTACTGCGATGGCTGCGCGAATCGCGCGCCGTCGGCCGCGATCGCGCTCGACATGGGCTCGATCGCCGACGGTCCGCCGCGGACCATCGCGTTCACCGCGGCGAACAGCATCGATCCCGACGCCGGCGACACGCTCGTCTACGACTGGGATCTCGACGGCGACGGCGTGTTCGGCGACGCGAGCGGCGCGACCGCCGCGCGCTTCTACGACACCGAAGGCAGTTATCGCGTCGCCGTGCGCGTCACCGATCCAGCCGGTGCGAGCGACGTGCAAAGCATGCTGGTAACGGTGATTGGCAATCTCGGCACGGCCGATGTCGGCGTCACGCTCGACGATGGCGTCGTGCAAGCATTTCCCGGCGACGCGCTGACCTACACGCTGATCGTGACCAATCAAGGCGCCGACCTGGTGCCCGGCGAAGCGGTCGCCAGCGCGGTTTCGACGCAGCTCGGCAACGTCATCTGGACCTGCGCGCCGAGCAGCGGCGCAAGCTGCCAAGCAAGCGGCATCGGCGATGTCGCCGACAGCGTCGATCTGCCGGCCGGCGGCTCGGTGACCTACACGATCAGCGCGCGGGTTCGAGCGGACGCGACCGGCGCCATCGACAGCGCCGCCAACGTGGCGCCGCCGCCGGGCTACGAGGATCCGAACACCAACGACAACGCGGCCAGCGATATCGATACGGTCATCGACGATCGCCTGTTCGCCGACGGCTTCGATCCGGCCTGATTCGATCGGGCCTGATTCGATCGCGCTTGACTCAATCGGGCATGACTCAATCGGGCCTGATTCGATCCGGCTGGAGTCTCGCGTCTCGGATCGTTGCAGCCAGCATGGTGTCAGCAGAGACCGAGCCAACGCGCGTGTGTCGTGCGCGGCGGCGCGGCGGCGCGGGTATGATCTGCCGCTCCTCCATCGTCGGATACCCTCCGTGCTACCCGCGAAACCCGCCGTCCGCATCGCGGGCGCCATCGTTTTGCTGCTCGCCACCATTGCGCACGCGGACGTCGATCCGGCGCTGTTCGGCGATCTTTCCTGGCGATTGATCGGACCGTTCCGTGGCGGCCGCGTCGTTGCCGTCGCCGGCGTGCCGCGGCAGGCCCAGCATTTCTATTTCGGCGCAGTGAACGGCGGCGTCTGGGAAACCAAGGACGCCGGTCGGACCTGGCAGCCGGTGTTCGACGATCAGCCGGTCGGCTCGATCGGCGCGATCGCCGTCGCTCCGTCGGCGACGGATGTCGTCTACGTCGGCACCGGCGAAGCCGACATGCGCTCGGACATCGCGCAAGGCGACGGCATGTACAAATCGACCGACGCCGGCAAGACCTGGACGCACATCGGTCTCGCCGACACCCAGCAGATCGCGAAGGTCATCGTTGATCCGAACGACGCGAACACCGTTTTCGTCGCCGCGCTCGGACATCCGTACGGCCCGAATGCCGAACGCGGCGTCTTCCGTTCGCGCGACGGCGGCGCATCGTGGCAGCGCGTGCTCGGCAATGACGACGCGACCGGCGCGATCGATCTCGCCTACGAACCCGGCAACGCGCGCGTCGTCTACGCCGCGTTGTGGCAGACGCGCCGCACGCCGTGGAACATCTATCCGCCGGCGAACGGTCCCGGCAGTGGTTTGTACAAATCCAGCGACGGCGGCGACACCTGGACGCCGGTGCGCGGCAATGGTTTCCCGGAAAAGGTCGGACGCATCGGCATCGCCGTCGCGCAGAGCGATCCGAAACGCGTCTATGCGATCGTCGACAACCCATCGCTCGCCGACGACATCGGCGGCCTCTATCGTTCCGACGATGCCGGCGTCGCATTGGAAACGCATCAGCAAAGACGATCGCATCTGGCAGCGCGGCTGGTATTTCGGCCGCATCGCCGTCGATCCGAACAACGCCGACCGCATCTACGCGATGAACACGATCGTGTTGCGCTCGGACGACGGCGGCGAACATTTCGCGGCGCTCAAGGGCGATTCGACCGGCGATGATTTCCACGAGCTCTGGATCGATCCCGACAACGCGGATCGGCAGATTCTCGGCGTCGATCAAGGCGCGATCGTCACCTTGAACGGTGGCAAGACGTGGAGCTCGTGGCTCAACCAGCCGACCGCGCAGATCTATCACGTCAGCACCGACAAGCGCTTTCCGTATCGCGTCTACGGCGCGCAACAGGATTCGGGCGCGGCCGCACTACCGAGCCGCACCGGCGAATACGACGGCATCTCGATGCGCGAATTCCGCGAAATCACCGCCGGCGGCGAGAGCGGCATGATCGCACCCGATCCCGACGATCCCGAGATCGTCTACGGCGGAAGCGTCGATCGACTCGACCTTCGCACCGGCCAGTCGCAAGAGGTCGACCCGACGTTGCCGACGCCGGATCTCTATCGCCGAACGTGGACGTTGCCGCTGGCGTTTTCGAAGAGCGGGCCGAAGCGGCTTTATTTCGGCAACCAGAAACTGTTCCGAACCGGCGACGGCGGCCAGCACTGGCAACCGATCAGTCCCGATCTTACGCGCGAGTCGCCTGAAGTGCCGCCGAACGTCGACGCGGTCACCGCGGCCAACAATCTCCGCCAAGGCGCGCGCCGCGGCGTGATCTATGCGATCGCACCGTCGGCACTCGACGCGGACCTGTTGTGGGTCGGCACCGATGACGGTCTCGTCTGGCAGACGCACGACGATGGCGCGCATTGGAACAACGTAACGCCGTCGGCGCTCGGCGCATGGTCGAAAATCGGCATCATCGAGCCTTCGCACTTCGACAAGGGAACGGCCTACATCGCGGTCGATCGCCATCGCCTCGACGATCGCAAACCTTACATCTATCGCACGCACGACAACGGTGCGTCGTGGCAGCTCGCCGTCGCCGGCATCCACGACGGCGATTTCGTCAACGCGGTGCGCGAAGATCCCAAGCGCAAAGGGCTGCTCTACGCTGCGACCGAGCTCGGCATGTATGTGTCGTTCGACGACGGCGATCACTGGCAGACATTGCAGGCGAATCTGCCGCGCACGTCGGTGCGCGACATCGACGTGCACGGCGACGATCTCGTCATCGCAACGCACGGCCGCGGTTTCTGGATCATGGATGACATGTCGTCCCTGCGTCAGATCGACGCGCAGGCGACACGTGCGCAAGTGCGCCTGTACGCGCCGGCAACCGCGATCCGCGTGCGCATCGGTTCATTCACCGGCACGCCGGCGCCGAAGGACGAGCCGCTGGCCAGCAATCCGCCGGCTGGTGCGATGATCGATTACGTGCTGGCGGAACCCGCGAAGAAACCCGTGGAGCTTGCTATCTACGACGCCGAAAACCGCCTCGTGCGCCGCTATTCGAGCGCCGACCGGCCGGCGAATCGCGATCCCGCGAAAACGGCTTATGCGCCGGAGTGGATACCGCGCGCGTCGCAGCTTTCGACGACGCGCGGCATGCACCGATTCGTCTGGCCGCTGCGCTACGCCAAACCCGGTTTGCTCGCTAGCAGCGACGCCGACATCGACGGCGTGTGGGCGCCGCCCGGCCGGTATACGGTCGAGCTTGCCGTCGACGGCAAGCGTCTGCGCCAACCATTGACCGTCGCGCCGGATCCGCGCGTGACACTCGCCGACGACGCGTACGCGCAGCAATTTGCATTCGCGCGCGAGATCGAAGCCGCGCGATTGCGCGTTGCCGAGGCAGAAAGCGAGGCGAAGAAACTGCACGAGTCGCTGGTGAAAGAACGCGCCGAGGTATCGGCGAAGCCTGATCTCGTCGCATCGATCGACACGCTCGACGCGGACATCGTCTCGCGCGCCGGCATCGTCGACTCGGGCAATCCGCACAATGCCTGGGCGCTGCCGACGACGAGCACGACGAGCCTGCGCTTCATCGGCGAGACGTTCGATAAGCTCGCCGGCGCAGTCGACGGCGCTGACGCCGCGCCGACACCCGATGCGCGCGCCGGCTACGCGGCGGCGATGCCGATGCTGGAGCAGTCGTTGTCCGCGTGGGCCAACGTCAAAACGACCGAGCTCGCGGCGCTCAACGCGCGGCTCAAAGCGGCGGGGCGAAAGGAGATCGCTGTGCAGGCGTCGGCTGCGAAGGGTGCGCGGAAGCGCTGATTCCGAAAAGTGAGGCGCTGACCTCAGCTCTTCCTCGCGCGCGACGAACGAGACGCCGCCGCTTCGGCCGCTTCAGCCGCGAACAACGTCATCGCCGTGCGCGCCACCTGGCCGGTGTCGTAATACGCGTAGGCGCCGACGCCGAGTGCGCCGATGACCGGCAGCCAGCGCGCGATGCCGCGTCCGACCAGACGTTTCGAAACGCTGAACCCGATCTTCGATGCGATGCGTTCGATAACGCGCAACGGCACGTCCTGAATCAGAAGTCGCGCGCCGACCTGCACGGCGACATCGCGCAAGGCCTGCGCGGCGGCGTGGCGAAACAGGCAATACAGCATGCGCGACGGCGTCAACTCCGCGCTGACGCCGTAAGCGCCGGCGATGTCGGCGACCATCTGGCGCTGGATCTGCCAGATCGTGATGAGCTCGGGAACGATCGTCAGCCAACCGACCGGACCCGGCGGCAACGCGAGCGTGCCGGCCGCGAGCGCAGCGCGATTGGCCGCAGACGATGCGATCGCGCGAACGCGATGGTCGGGACCGCGGCTCTTGTGCTCGCTCGTGTCGGGCACTTCGCTGGCAAGATCGAGGACGGCGCGCGTCAGTCGATCGGCGAGTGTCTTCGGCGCGTGCACGCGGCGCGCGGGAACGTTCTTCGTCATCGAGCTCTTCGTCGTATGTTTGACTATCGGCGCACTCTGTCAGTGTCGCTTGAAGTATTGCACTTCGCGCTCGTGCTTCTCCGCCGCGGCGCGCGTCGAGAACGTACCGAGATTGCGGCGCCGGCCGGACTTCGGATCGACTTTGCGCGAATAGAGTCGGTATTCGCCGGATTTGAGCTTGCGGATCATGGCGTGCTCCTGCGTGATCGTCGAGGTGCGCGCACAACCTCGCGCACGATTCCAACCTATCCGCAGCGCCTGCACGTGCGCTGAAGCGGCGACGCAGGCGCCGGACAAACGCCGGCGAAACTCAGCAGTTGGCGTATTTCCAGTGACGCGGCTTGCCTTCGGCGAGCCACTCGATCGTCGTCGCCAGCCGCTGCGGGTTGCGCAAAATCCGCCGCGTCGGCGATGTACGCATCGACGAGAGGATCTCTCGTGCCCATGTCAGTCCTCCGAAATTTCCGGCGCGATGCGCGCGCCGCCGCCTATGCTAGCCGTGCGCGGCGACGGGTGCCCAGAGCTCGCGACGCAGCCGCGCCAGGCGTGGTTCGAGCGTCGTTCGCGCGCTCGTCGGTGATCTTCGATCCTGATGCGCGCGCAGGAGCACGCGCATCGCTGCGCTGCCGTAGCGTCGCACCGTCGCTGCGACATCAGCCGCGTCATCGAGCGCGGCCGTGATCGCGAGATGACGCACGTCGTCATCGTCCATGCGGATGAGCTCTCGCCGCAGCTGCTGCCGCAAGCGTTCGTCCGCGGCGGCGTCGATGCAGTTTTCGGCGGCCGCGCGCCTCAACAACGCGATCGGCAGCGCGAAACGCGATCCGAGCGCGGCTGTTGCCGCCGCGAGATGCCCGGCGATGGTCTCGAGCGCTTCGATGCTGGAGCAGCGCCACGATCCGCGTTGCCATGCAGCGACGAGCAATCCGACGCGCAGCCGGTCGTGATACGAAGGCGCGGGCCGATAACGCGCCGGCGCGCACTCGTTGCCGCGCACGAATTCCCAGCGCGAATCGAGACACGCGCCGACGGCGTCGTCGTCGAGCCCCTGCAATGCGTAGCCGGCATCGCGCAGCCGAGCGAGCAGGCAATCGTCCAGCGACGTCTGCATCGGCAGACCGAACGCCAGCATGCGCAGCGGCCGCGCGATCGCCCAGCCGCTCATCGCCAGGCAACGCGCGAAGTCCGCTTGGGCGCTGTCGAGTTGCGCGCCGATCTGTCGCCGCGAGGTTTCGCCGTCGCGGAATGTCGCCATCGCGCACAGGCGAGCCACGGTCGCGTCGGGGTTTTCGTCTTCGCGCATTTTCGGATCGCTCATGACGAAAAATATATCTTATATAAACGTTATTTGGATAATGGGTAGTTAAGCTTGCGGTGCAACTCTTAGGTTTCGAGGCATGTCACCAAGAGAGCTGCAGCGACGCCTGGGGCTGGTCATCCGACGCCACCGCGAACGCCTCAAGTACAGCCAGGAGGCCTTTGCCGGCGCCGCGGATATCCATCGCGCGTATTACGGAAACATCGAGCGCGGCACGCAGAATTTCTCGATGCAATACCTGCTCAAGATCTCGGTGGTGCTGAATATTCCGCTGTCCACACTGTTTGCCGAGGCGGAAACGCTGGATCTGCCGAACGCGGTGCGCGAGCCGCACTCGCCGCCAAGGGTCGGGCGGCCGCCGGGGCGGAAGTCGCGATGGAGGGAGTAGGTTTTGGCTTTTTTTAGCTCCGACTCGTCGCTGAGCTCGCTTTAAGCCCTCCCCTTGAAGGGGAGGCTAAAGACAAGACAACAATCAAACCCGAGCCGCCGGCGCCCACTGATAAATCCAAGTCTCCGTCAGCGCCCGATTCCCCACCCGCAAAAACAACCGAATATCGATCGGCTCGGCGCTCGCATCCGGCGGCCGCACGTCGAACATCGCGCGCCAGCCCGAGATCGATGCGAGCGGCCGCGCGGAAACGAGCTCGGTCTGTCCGCGCGAAAGCGTTATCACGGGTTCGACTTTCGCGTCGGCAGTGAGCGCCGCGAGATCACCGCCGGCGAAGTCGACAACGAAGCGCCTGGAAAAATGTGCGCGCTTGCCGCCGACCTGTCCGCCGATGCCGGTCCACGTCGCCGCGGTCCGTGCGAGCGGCGGCGGCGCGGGCATTTTCGAGCCCCAGTACAGACGATATGCGTAGAGATATTCGCTGCCTTTCGTCACCGGCGCGCCCGGATTCCAGAACGCGACGATGTTGTCGAGGCTTTCATGTGCGATCGGAATCTCGAGCAGATCCACGCTGCCCCTGCTCCAGTTTTCCAATGGCTCGACCCACAGACTCGGCCGACGGTCGTACCAGACGCCGTCGTCCTGGTAATGGTCGAAATTACGATCGCGCTGCAGAAGGCCGTAGCCGCGCGGATGATCGTCGGCGAATGCGTTGACGCGAACATTCGCCGGATTCGAAAGCGGTCGCCAGATGCGCTCGCCGGTGCCGGTCCAGAGCGCAAGGCCGTCCGAATCGTGGATCGACGGGCGCCAGTCCGTGTCGACGCGCCGATCGTTCGGACCGCACAGGAACATGCTGGTGAGCGGCGCGATGCCCAGCCGTTCGATCGTCTTGCGCGGATACAGCGCAGCGTCGACGCGCATCACCAGCGGTTCGCCGGGCGCGATGTCGAAGCGGTACGCGCCGGCGATGCTCGGCGAGTCGAGCAGCGCGTAGACGACCAGTGTCGTCGCATCGGGTTTCGGACGCTCGAACCAGAACGCGGTGAAATCGGGAAATTCTTCCGGCCTCGAAAGGCCGCAATCGACCGCGAGTCCGCGCGCGGAAAGACCATATTGCAGCGTGCCGCCGACTGCACGGAAATAACTTGCGCCGAGGAACGCGGCGACGTCGCGCCTGAAATCCGGCGCGAATGCCACGCGAAAACCGGCGAAACCCAGCTCGTGCGGCAACGACGCGGCATCGAGGCCACTCCGCGAAAGATCGAACATCGCCGGATCGTAGGCGATCTCGCGCGCGACGCCATCGACGATCTCGTGCATGCGCACGGCGCGCCGGAACTGCATGCCGAGATGGAAGAACTCGACGCGGAAGCGGCTCGTCGCGTCGGCCCACAACGCGCGGTCGGATCGAAACCGGATCGCCTGGAATTGATCCCAGCGGAGATGCGCGACGGATCGCGGAATCGTCTGCGCCGGCGCGGCGTACTGACGCTCGGCCAGCGCCCGCGCTTGACCCTTGAGCGCGGCGTAGTCGAAGCGCGACGCTGAGTCCGGCGTCGGCGTCGGCGTCGGCGTCGGCGTCGGCGTCGCGGCGGCGGCCCACACATCGTCGCGCAACAGCGCGAACCCGGCGAGAACGCATGTCGAGGCCTTGAGCAGATCGCGCCGCTTCACGCGGCGCTCCGCGCGGCGGTGACGGGTGCTTTCGTGCGTGTCGTCCTGCGACGCGCGCGTATCCACGCCGGATGCGCGTCGTCGTCGGTCCACACGGCAAAGTGCAGACGCGACAGCGCGAGCGCATCGCCGAACAGCGCGGCTTTCTCATCGAGCGTGAGCGGTTCGGGACCGTCGCGTAGAGCGCGGCCGACGAGCTCGTCGTGCACGCGGCGGATCGCGTCCGAGTGCTGCGTGCGCGCGACGTCCGCCGTGCACGCGATCGCGTTGTGCAGCGGATCGACAACCGCATCGACGAAACCCGCATCGCGCGGCGCGTGGCGGAAGAAGCGACGCATGCGGCGCAATACGCGCGGCGGATACGATTCTTCCGGAATCAGAAAGATGCGATCTGCACGAAGCCGCCGGCCGAGCGAAACGCGGCTCGAGAACACCGAGATCGGAATCGAAACCGCGAGCGCGCCGGCCACCGGCAGGAGCCAGCCGAGGAACGCGGGATTGAGCCAATAGACGAGACCGAGCCACGCGAGTCCGAGCAACGTGTGCAGACCGTGGCGTCGCAGCGCCTCGCTCCAAGTCGTCTCGGCGTCCTCGCGCGGCGGCGACTTCCATGCGAGTTTCCAGCCGAGCAGCGCGGCCACGATGAACTGCGTGTGGAACAGCATGCGCACCGGCGCAAGCAGCATCGAGAACACGATTTCGAGCAGTGTGCTCAAGGCAAGGCGCGGCACGCCGCCGAAGTGCTGCGCGCCGCGCGTCGCGATCAGCGCGACGCCAAGAATCTTGGGCAGGAACAGCAACGTCGCGGTCGCGGTGAAAAGTCCGATCGCGCGCGACGGATGCCATTCCGGCCACAAAGGGAAAAGCTGATTCGGCGTTACGAAATACGTCGGCGCCATCAGCACGTGCACCGCGAGCAGCGCCGTCGATAACACCAGGAACAGAAACCACAACGGCGCCGAAAGGTACGCCATCACTCCAGTGACGAACACCGCGCGGTGCGCCGGATGCAAACCGTGCGCGAAAAAAAGCCGCGAATTGATCAGGTTGCCCAGACACCAGCGCCGGTCGCGCTTCAATTCATCGAGCAGATTCGGCGGCATCTCTTCGTAGCTGCCGGGCAGATCGTAGGCGATCCACACGCCCCATCCGGCGCGGCGCATCAGCGCGGCTTCGACGAAATCATGCGATAGGATTTCGCCGGACAGCGCGCCGCGTCCGGGCAGTCGTCCGAGCGCGCAGTGCTTCATGAAAGGCTCGACGCGGATGATGGCGTTGTGACCCCAGTAATGCGATTCGCCGAGCTGCCAGAAGTGCAATCCGGTGACGAACAGCGGACCGTACACACGCGTCGCAAATTGCTGGATGCGCGCATACAACGTCTCGCGCCCGAACGCGAGCGGCGCGGTCTGGATGATTCCAGCGAGCGGACGCACCTGCATGAGACGCATCAATTCGACGAGGCAACGTCCGCTCATGACGCTGTCGGCATCCATCACGACCATGTAGTCGTAACCTTTGCCCCAGCGCCGGCAGAAGTCGGCGACATTGCCGCTCTTGCGCTTGATGCGGTGCTGGCGGCGCCGATAGAAAATGCGCTCGAATCCACCGGTGCGGCGGCAGATGTCGAGCCACGCTTCGCGTTCGGCGATGCGCAGATCCGGATCGCTGCTGTCGCTCAACACGAAGAAGTCGAAGCGCGCGATCTCGCCGGTGCGCGCGAGCGAGTCGTAGGTCGCGCGAAGGCCGGCGAACACGCGCGCGACGTTCTCGTTGCAGATCGGCATCACGATCGCGGTGCGTGCCGCATCGGTCAGCGGCGCGTGCGGCGCGTCGCGCGCCGAGATCGCATAGCGATCGTGACCGCGCAGTTGAAGGACGAATCCGGCCATTGCGGTCCAGAAGCCGGCGGAAACCCACAAGATCAAAATCGCGAACAACGCGAGAATGCCGAGCTCGAGCGGCTGGCGACCGTGATACGGCAGCACGCCGGCCATGAAATCGGTCGCCAACACGGTTTGCGCGACAACCAGCGACAACAGCACGACGCGTCGCCACGCGGCAACGACACGCCATTGCCGGCGCTTCGGCAGCTTCGAGCGTGTCATCCGCGCGCACCGCGCGCCTGCGCCGGCTGAATAGCGGAAAGATCGTGCCGAGACGCCACGGCTCCGGCGCCATCGACGTGCGCCGGATCGGCGGCGTCGAGATCAAGCGCAGGCCGCGGCGCGGATCGTCGGTAACGATCGCGGCGTGATCGCTGCCGTTGACGCCGGCGAGCGCGAGTCGGGCACGAAGCGAGGCGAACGCAGGATTGGCCGCATCCAGGCTGCCGTCAGGGGCCAGCGCGCCGTGCACGGCGGTCATCGCCGCACGCGCATCGAACGTGCTCGCGCACGCGTCCGCCACGCGCGCGCGCGCGAGCGGCGCGAGCGGCAGCGCGTCGAGATAGTCATCGCAGATCGCCGTCGGCTCGGCGTCGCGATTCAGCCGGGCGGCAGCGCGTAGCTCCATGTCTCCGATGCCTCGTTGTCGTTGCGCAGTGCCGCGCGCAACTCGATCGGTTTGGTGTCGTCGATGCGGCGCACGTGCAGTTCCAGGCGCAAGCCGCCCGTTTCCGGGTTGCGGCGCAGCTGTTTGTCGATGATGGCGCCGTTGGCGTCGGCGGAAACATCCGCCGCGACCGGCGCATCGGCGGAAAGCTGGCTCAGCATCGGCCCGACGTAGTCGACGATGAAGCCGATGCCGGCGTCGGGCTTGGGCATGTAGCCTTTGCCGCGGCGCGTTTCGGCAACCCACGCGGTCGGCGGGCGCGCCTCGATGTCCTTCTGCCAGTGGATCCGATAATGCAGATCGATCGCCTCTTTCGGCGCGGCCACGCGATCGGACACCCAGTACGCGACGATGTTGTCGTTGGTCTCGTCGGGCGCCGGAATCTGCACGAGCTCGACGCGGCCGCTGCCCCACTCGCCGATCGGTTCGATCCACGCGCTCGGATGCGCTTCGTAGCGCGTCGACAGGTCCTGATACTCGGCGAACGTGCGTTGCCGCTGCATCAGGCCGAAACCGCGCGGACTGTCCAGCGCAAACGAGGTGACCAGGAGCCGCTTCGGATTCACCAGCGGACGCCAGATCCATTCGCCGCTTTTCGACTGGATCGAAAGTCCGTCGGAGTCGTGCACTTCGGGCCGGTAGTCTTCGCCCTGGGCCGGCTGGTTCGCACCGTGGAAATACATGCTCGTCAGCGGCGCGACGCCGAGCTTGCCGACCTTGTCGCGAAGATAAATGCGCGCGGTGACTTCGACCGTGGATTCGATGCCGGGCACGAACACGAATCGATACGCGCCGGTCGCGCGCGGCGAATCGAGAAGGCCGTAGAGCGTCAGCGCATCCGCGCCGGTCTTCGGCTTTTCGAGCCAGAATTCGACGAAACGCGGAAATTCCTCGCCGGAAGCGAGCGCGGTGTCGATGGCGAGCCCGCGCGCCGACAGTCCGTACAACTGGCCCTTGCCGAGCGCACGGAAGTAGCTTGCGCCGAGGAAAGCCAGCACGTCGTCTTTGTAGGCGGGCAGGTTCAACGCGTAGTGCACATTGAAGCCGGCATAACCGACGCCGCTCGCGGCCTGCGGGTCGATGCCGGCTTTCGAATAGTCGAACGCTCGCGCATCGAATGCGATCTCGCTGGCGGTGCCGCGCGCGATCTCGTCGATTTTCACCGGGCGGTCGAACAGCCAGCCTTCGTGAAAAAGCTGCACTTCGAACGGCAGCTTTGCCGCGTGCCAGCGCGCGGCCTCCGGACGGAACCGGATTGCCTCGTAGCGATCGTGGTCCAGATGCTGCAGCGCGCCCGGCAGATTGGAGCCGCCATCCTGGAACGCCGCGTCCGCGAGCGCCTTGGCGCGCGCATCGACGTCGTCGAAGCCAAAAATATGCGGCGGCGCGTGCGGCGCTGCCACCGCGCAGCGGACGGCGCCGGCGATCAGCACGAAGGCGAGCATGGCCGTATTCGAGCGGGTCGGCATGATCCGGGTGCGAGTGGGAGCGGGTCGATCCTAATGCGCCATCCGTTTACATCGTGCAAAACGCCAGGTCCGCGGTTCATCTCGCATTCGGGTGTGATGGGGCAGCCGCATCCTCGGTAAGATCGACCGGGATGGAGCGCGGGTCTCGCACGGCCGGATGGCCATGGGTCGCGGAGGTGGGGTTGGGCCAGCTGACGCGCACGACGGTTGCGGTCGCTTCGGGCGATACGGAGGACGCGGATCGTCGCGCGCTGCGCGGCCATCGGCGCATCCGTGCGCTCGCGGCTGCGGCGCTCGCTTTGGCGCTCGTCGCCTGTGCGACATATTCGCCGGCGCCGCTCGATCCGGCGCGGACGGCGGACGACTTTGCGGCGCGCCGGCTCGACGCGCCGGCGCTGCGCGACAACGTCGCGCGTGTCTTGCCGCAAGCCGCGAAACCATGGCCACCCCACGAATGGGATCGCGGCAGTCTGCTCGCGGTGGCGCTGGCGGAGAACGGTTCGCTCGCCGTGGCGCGCGCCGAAGTCGACTCCGCGCTCGCACACGAAATCACGGCCGGCGAGCTGCCGAATCCCACGCTCGGTTTGCAAGGCGAATATGCGCAGCGCGAGCCGCACCATTGGCTTTACGGCATCAGCTTCGATTTCCTGTTGCCGCAGCACAGCGTTCGCCGTATCGATGAGGAACTGGCGCGACTTGGCAGCGGCGGCGCGCGCGATCAGCTGATGGAACAGACCTGGACCGTGCGCCGCGCGCTGATCGCGGCGCTGTCCGATCGCGAAAGTGCGCGGCGTCGGCTAGAAATCCTGAAACGGCTCGCGGCCACGCAGGACGGACTCATCACGCTACAACGTCAACGTGTCGCCGCGGGCGAGGACGCGCCATCCGATCTCAATGCGGCGCAGACGATGCGCATCGATACCGAACAACAGCAAGCCGACGCGAACGCCGACGCAAGCACTGCGCAAGCCGCACTCGCGACGGCGCTCGGTGTGCCGCAAACCGCGCTCGAGGGTGTTGCGATTTCGTGGCCCGAATGGGGCGATCCGCCGAAAATCGCATCCGATGGTGTCGCCGATCTGCGCGAGAAGGCCTTGTTGTCGCGCGCGGATCTCGCCGTCGCGATCGGCGACTACGCGCAGGCCGAAAAGAAACTCGAGCGTGCGATCGCGCGCCAGTATCCCGAGGTCGAATTCAAGCCCGGCTATTACTGGGATCACGGCATCGCCAAATGGCCGCTCGACGTCGGCATCTTGCTGCCGCTGTTCAACCGCAATCGCGGCGAGATTGCCGAAGCGACCGCCGCGCGCGAAGTCGCCGGCCAGCGCATGTTGACGCGGCAGGCCGGCATCTACGGCGAGATCGACGCCGCAACCCGCGCCGAGCAGGTCGCCGAGGAAAATCTCGATGCGGCGCTGCAGCGCGGCGATGCGATCCGGCAGCAGCTCCATCACGCCGATGTCGCGCTCGAGCTCGGCGCCGGCGATCGCCTGGAACATAACGTCGTCGAAGTGCTGGCGCTGCGCGCTGAGCTTGAGATCGTGCAGGCGCGCGCGCGGATGCAATCGGCGCGCAACGCGCTCGAAGATGCGCTGCACGCGCCGTTGTCCGGTCCCGAGCTCGCGCTCGCCAAGCCGGCGTCTTCCGATTCCGGAGCAGACCGATGAACACGCTGTCTTTCAGACATCTCGCCGCTGCAACGCTCGCATCCGTGCTCGCGATGGTGCTGACGACGACGCTCGCTCGCGCCGCGGGCGACGATGATGACGACGCGCCGAAGAATGCCGGCAGCGCGACGCCGACGTTGAACAAGGAACAGCGCGAGGCGGTCGGCATCGTCGTCGCGCATGCCGTCAAAGCCAAACCGGCCGAAGGCGTCGCGGCGTTCGGGCAGGTTCTCGATCCGTCCACGTTGATTGCCGAGCTCGGTGAGGTCGACGCGAGCCGCGCTGCCGAACGCGCCGCCGCCGCGGAAGTCGTTCGCCTGCAAGGCCTTTACAAGGCGGGCGCCAGCGCATCGCTGAAGAATCTCGAAGCCGCGCAGGCGGAGCAGGCGCGCGCGCGAGCGCAGGCGGATACCGCATCGACGCGTTTCGCGCTGCGCTGGGCGGCGATCGCGTCCGGCGGTGCCGCGCGCAGACAGAAACTCATCGATTCGGTCGCCGCCGGCAAGAGCGCGCTGGTACGCGTCGATCTTCCCGGGCAGCACAGCATCGGCGCGTTGCCCGAAACCGCGACGTTGGATATCGACGGCATCGCCGTGAAAGGCCGCGTGCTCGGCGTGCTTTCGCAGGCGACCGAGGCACAGACCGCGAGTCTTCTCGTCGAAGTGGAACAACCGCCCGCGGGTCTCGGCGTCGGCGCGCGTTTCGCGGTCGCGCTCGCCGGTTCCGCGCGCGCGGGATTTCTGGTGCCGCGCGGCGCGCTGATTTACGAAGAAGGCGGCGCGTACGTCTACCACCAGCTCGACGCGAAGCCCGGCGACGACAACATGCGCTACGCGCGCAAGCAGGTCACGTTGCTGATGCCGAGCGGCGAGGGCTGGCTCGTCGATGGAGTCGATGACGACGATTTGATCGTCGTGCGCGGCGTCGGTGTGTTGTGGTCGCTTGAGGGCATCGGCTCGATGCCGGGGGACGATGATGATTGAGCGCGTCGTCGTCGCATCGCGCATTTCGTCCCTCTCCCGCTTGCGGGAGAGGGTTGGGGTGAGGGCACGCTTGGTTCGACGGCACCTTCTCGCGGCGCTTTCCTCACCCCGCCTGCGGCCGACCTCTCCCGCAAGCGGGAGAGGTGACATCCGATGCTAGCCGCGATCGTCCGCTCGTCGCTCGCGCATCCGCGCATCATCACCGCACTCAGCGTGTTGATCGCGGTGCTCGGCGCGGCCGCGTTGCTCGGAGCGCGCTTCGACGTGTTTCCGGATTTCGCGCCGCCGCACGTGCTGGTGCAAACCGAAACGCCGGGTCTCGACGCGACGCAGGTCGAAGCGCTCGTCACGCGACCGCTCGAAGGCCTGCTCGCCGGCACCGAGAACGTGCGCACGGTGCGCTCGACGTCGAGCCAGGGCTTGTCGGCGATTCGCGTGATTTTCGATCGCGGCGGTGATCCGTACCGTCAGCGGCAGGTCGTGACGGAACGGCTCGCCGAAGCGAGCGGATTGTTGCCGGCGGGCGTGAGCGCGCCGCAGTTGTCGCCGCTCAGCTCTTCGATGGAATACCTCGTCCATTTTGGTTTCACCAGCGACAAGCTTTCGCCGCTCGAGCTGCGCGATCTGGTCGAATGGATCGTCAAGCCGCAGATCCTTGCCGTGCCCGGTGTTGCGCAGGCACAGATCTTCGGCGGAGAAGTGCGCGAACGCCAGGTCGTGATCGATCCGCTCAAGCTCGCGGCGAACGGACTCACGCTCGATGACGTCGCGCAGGCGACGCGTCGCGCGACGGAACTGATCGGCGGCGGTTTCATCGAGACGGCGACGCAGCGCATCGTCGTGCAGGCGCAAGCCGCCGGCGCAACCGTTGAAGCGCTGGCAGCGGCCGTGATTACGACCCGCGACGGCGTGCCGATCCGCTTGGGCGATGTCGCCACGATTCGCGACGGCGCCGAGCCGCGTTTCGGCGATGCGATGATCGGCGGCCGGCCCGGCATCCTCGTCGAAACCTCGACGCAGTTCGGCGCGAACACGCTCGACGTCACGCGCGCGCTCGAAGCGCGGCTCGATGCCTTGGCGCCGTCGCTGAAGCTTCAGGGTGTCGAATATCATCCGGCGCTGCTGCGGCCGGCGAGCTTCATCGAGGCCGCGATCGAGAAGCTGCGCAATTCGCTGTTGATCGGCGCCGTGCTCGTAGTCGCGTTGCTGCTCGTGACGCTGCGCGACTGGCGCGGTGCGCTCGTTTCGTTCAGCTCCATTCCGCTCGCGTTGCTGACGACCGTGTGGATTCTCGAAACGTTCGGGCTCAGTCTCAATACGATGACGCTGGGCGGACTCGTCGTCGCGCTCGGCGTCGTCGTCGACGATGCGGTGATCGATGTCGAAAACATCCTGCGTCGCATGCGCGCGGCAGGCTCGCGTCTGGACGTGCGCGATCTTTTCACGCGCGCCTCGCTCGAAGTGCGCCGGCCGGTGTTCTACGCGACGGCCGCGGTCGCCGTTGCGTTCCTGCCGATCCTGATGATGTCGGGCTTGCAGGGCGCATTCTTTCGCCCGTTGTCGATCGCGTTTCTGCTCGCGATCGGTCTTTCGCTGCTGGTCGCGATGAGTGCGACACCGGCGTTGTGCGCGCTGGTGATGAAGAATCATCGGCCGCGTCCGGAGGCCGAGTTCCTTGCGCGCTGCAAGCGCTTGCAGCTGCGCGCGATTGCCGGATTCGACCGCCGTCCGCGCTTGCTGCTCGCGCTGCTGATCGTCAGCGGCGTCGCCGGCATCGTGTTGCTGCCGCTGCTCGGCGCGCGCCTGTTGCCGGATTTCCGCGAGAATTATCTGATCGCGCACGCATCGCTCAGGCCCGGCATCGCGATCGCCGAAACCGCGCGCATCGGCGAGGGCATTTCGAAAGCGCTGGCGAAGATTCCCGGCGTCAAGAGCGTTGCCGAACAGATCGGCCGCGCCGAGAACGGGCAGGATCCGGACACGCCGAACAAGAGCGAGTTCGAAGTGCAGATCGATCCGCAGAAAGGCCACACGGCCGCGGACATCGACGCCGCGATCCGCGACGTGTTCGACGACTATCCGAACCAGCTCGTAGAAATCTATTCCGTGCTCGCCGAGCGCATCGGCGAGACGCTGTCCGGCGAAAGCGCGCCGTTTTCGGTCAGCGTGTTCGGCGCCGACTTAGACGTCGACGACAAGGTCGCCGGCGAAATCGCCGATGTACTCGGCAAATTGCGCGACAGCGGCACGGTCCGTCTGGTCGTTCCGCCGCGCGAACCGGAGCTGCGCGTGGCGCTGAAACCCGAAGCGCTGGCGCTTTATGGACTTCAGGCCGGCGACGTGCTCGATGCGATCAACGCCGCGTTTCACGGCAGCCGCGTCGCGCAGATCCAGCACATCGATCGCAGCGTGCCGGTTGCGTTGCGCATCGTCGGCGCCGGATCCGATCCGCACGCGGTCGGAACCTTGCTGCTGCGCAGTCGCGAAGGCGTGCTGGTGCCGCTCGCGAAAGTCGCCGATCTGGAGACGATCACCGCGCGCAGCATGATCGATCACGAAGACAGTCTGCGGCGCCAGATTGTCGTCGCAACGCCGAAGACATCCGATCAGGCAGGCTACGCGGATGCGGCGCGCAAGGCGATTGCGTCGAAGGTTGCGCTTCCTGCGGGCGTGTACTTGCGTTATGGCGGCGCCGCGGAAGCGCAGACGGAAGCGGCGCATGAATTGTTGCTGCATTCGGCGGCCGCGTTCGTGCTGATCGTGCTGCTGCTGGGTCTCGCGTTCGGGCACGCGCGTCACGTCGCGCTCGTGCTGCTCGCGTTGCCGAGCACGCTGCTCGGCGGCGTCGCTGCGATCGCGGTGACCGGCGGCAACCTGACGCTCGGCGCGATGGTCGGCTTCGTCGCCCTGTTCGGCATGGCGGCGCGCAACACGATCCTGTTGATTTCGCACTACGATCATCTCGTGCGCGAAGAAGGCCAGACCTGGAATCTCGCGACGGCGTTGCGCGGCGCCGAAGAACGCCTGACGCCGGTGCTGCTGACCGCGCTGTTGACCGCGCTCGCGCTGTTGCCGGTCGCGCTGCAGCTGAAACAGCCGGGCCACGAAATCGAGGGACCGATGGCGGTCGTGATCCTCGGCGGACTCGTGTCTTCGACGCTGGTGAGTCTGCTGCTGATTCCGCCGCTCGCGGCGCGATGGCTCCGACCGGGTTGATGGCCGCGTTTATGCGTTACGAGCGGTCGGGAAGCGCGCCGCCCCAATCGGCCGGGTGAACGTCGGCGATCGATTGCGAAAACGTCCAGATGTGGCCGCCAGGATCGCGCAGCGTGCAGCGTGTCGAGCCATTGGTTTTCATGGTCATCGTCCGGAGCGCGCACAGGTGCCACAATTCGAGGTTCGAAAACGCGTGTGCGCTCGGAGCGACCTCAAGTGCGCGCTGATCGGAACGCCCAGATGCACAGGCCTCCGGCGACCACCAGAGCAATCCACGAGAACCAGACCGGCACCGCGAAAGGTCCGATCTGCACGGGCCATTGGTTGAATGCCCGGATCGCCTGCACGATGGCGACGATGCCGAAAACGGCGCCTGAAACGACCGCGTAGTTGCTGCGCACGATGACACCTCCGTTTGGAGACGACTGATTGACGGCGCCGAAAGGCCGAGTCACGAGGCCCGGCCGTCGGCGCATGGTACTGCGACGTGCGCTCATCCGCGCGTTCGCTCGTTCACGAGTATGAGCACGTCGCGTGAACCGCTACCATCGGCTGGGTTGCGGAGGAATCCACGATGAGCACGATCGCCGCTGCGCCGGCCAGGCGCGGTTTCCGCTACTACGATCTGCTGGTCGGCGGCATGGTCGCCGTGCTGCTGTGTTCGAACCTGATCGGACCGGCGAAAGTCTGCACGATCACGCTGCCGCTGATCGGCGCGCTGAGTTTCGGCGCCGGCAATCTGTTTTTTCCGGTGAGTTACATTTTCGACGACGTGCTCACCGAGGTCTATGGCTACGCGGGATCGCGTCGCGCGATCTGGGCCGGCTTCGGCGGACTCCTGTTCGCGAGTTTCATGTCGTGGGCGATCCTGGTGATGCCGCCGAGCCCGATCGAGCCGTTCAACGCGAAGCTGCAGCCCGCGCTCGAAGTCGTGTTCGGCGGCACGTGGCGCATCGCGCTCGCGTCGATGGTGGCCTACTGGATCGGCGATTTCGCCAATTCGTATGTGATGGCGAAGATGAAGCTGATGACGCGCGGCCGCTGGCTCTGGACGCGCACGATAGGTTCCACGATCGTCGGCGAAGGGCTCGACAGCCTGACGTTCTATCCGGTCGCGTTTGCCGGCATCTGGGAAGGACAGACGCTGGTCAACGTGATCGTGTTCAACTGGACGATGAAAGTGTTCGTCGAAGTCGTGTTCACGCCGGTCACCTATGCGGTCGTCGGATTCCTGAAGCGCCGCGAAGGTGTCGACACGTACGATCCTGACACGCATTTCACGCCGTTCAGCCTGCGCGATGAAGGCGATGTGCATTCGTACGTGGAGCGGTCCGACTAGAACGCGTGCGCGTTCGCGAATCCCACGCGAATCGTGATTCCGGTGCCGCGTTCCAGGTTGCGCATCGACGGTGCGCAGCAAATGCGTGCTGACGTCACGCCTTTTTGCGCAGGAAAACGTGCGTCGCGCGTTCGCCGGCGATGGATTCGGCGCACTCGTAGCCGAGCGCACGAAGATCGAACCCATCGAAAAGGTTTTCGCCCGAGCCGAGCACGACCGGCCGCTGCGCGAGATGCAGCTCGTCGATCAGCCGCGCCTTGAGGTATTCGCGGATCGTCGCCACGCCGCCGCCAAGCCGCACATCGCGCCCGCCAGCCGCGGCTTTCGCCTGTTCCAGCGCGGAATGGATGCCGTCGGTGACGAAGCGGAATTCCGTGCCGCCTTTCATCGCGAGCGGCGCACGCGCGTAGTGCGTCAGCACGAACACGGGCACGTGATACGGCGGCTCGTCGCCCCACCAGCCTTTCCAGCTGTCATCGGGCCACGGGCCGCGCACTGGCCCGAACATGTTTCTGCCGAGGATCCACGCGCCGATGTTTTCGAAGCCGCGTTCGGCCATCGCGTTGTCGACGCCCATTTCGCCGGCGCCGAGACCGTGCATCTGCCGCCAGACGTGGGTCGCGAAAAACCATTCCATGAGGTCGGCGCCATGCTGACCGAGCGGGTTGTTGAGATCCTGACTCGGGCCGGCACCGAAACCGTCGAGTGACACCGCAAAACTTTGTACGCGCAGTTTGGACACGGGAATGCTCGGGCAATAGGCGTGGAGGAAATCAGTCAGGACAACATCATCGGTCATCGTCGCCCTTGGCAGGGGCAATGTCGAAATGCAGCACGTTTTCGCGGATCCCGAGTTTCGAATACAGCGCTATCGCCGGCGCGTCGATCAGGTCCGCCTGCACGAAGATGACGTACGCCGAGCGCGCGCGGGCCATCTTCTTGAGCTCGAAAATCAACGCGCTCGCAATGCCCTCGCGCCGGTGCGCTTCATCGACGGCCAAGTCGTAAATATAGATCTCGCTGCGCTCGCGCTCGAATTTCCTGAGCTCGTACGCGGCCAGGCCACCGACGACTTCGCCCTCCTTGAACGCGGCGATTGCGATGAACGAGTCGCTGCCCAGGAGACTCTCGACGTACGCGCGACGCGGCCGCGCGGCCGTGTAGGTCTCGACTTCGTCGAACGCATCGCCGAACGTCGTCATCAAGGCATCCATCGACGCCAGATCGGACGTCGTGAGTTGCCGAACGCTGAACGGAACGCGAGACGTCATGACTTGTCGACGACGCGTCGTCGATGCTCACTTCAGGTTGTCTTCGAACAGCCGATAGATCCGCTTGTATTCGTCGAGCCACGAATCCGCATGCACGAACCCGTGCCGCTCCATCGGAAACGGCGCGATCTGGAAGTTGTCCTTGTGCAGCTCGATCAGCTTTTGGTATAGCCGCGCCGAATCCTCGAACAGCACGTTGTCGTCGATCATGCCGTGCGCGATCAGCAGGTGTCCCTTCAAGCCGTCGGCGAACTCGATCGGCGACGAGCGCTCGTAGGCAATCGGGTCGATCGCAGGATCGTTGAGGATGTTCGAGGTGTATTCGTGGTTGTACTGCGTCCAGTCGGTGACCGGGCGCAACGCCGCGCCCGCTTTGAACACGTCCGGCGCGCGGAACATGGCGATCAGCGTCATGAAGCCGCCGTACGAGCCGCCGTACACACCGACGCGATTCGGATCGACCGAATAATTCTTGGTCAGCCAGTGCACGCCGTCGATGAGATCCTCGAGTTCGGGATGGCCCATCTGGCGATAGATCGCGGTGCGCCAGTCGCGGCCGTAGCCTTCGCTCGCGCGATAGTCCATGTCGAGCACGACGTAGCCGTGCTCGTTGAGCAGGTTGTGGAACATCTGCTCGCGGAAATAGTACGGCCAATAGTGATCGGTGTTCTGCGTGTAGCCGGCGCCGTGCACGAACAGCACGGCCGGATATTTCTTCGACGGGTCGAAATCCTTCGGCAGGTAGAACTTCGAGTAGATCGGCTGTTTCGTATGCGTCGATGGCACTTCGACGATCTTGAGCTCAGGCCACGCGATCGCCTTGTATTCGGCCGTCCGCGTGTCGGTGAGATCGCGCACATCGCCGCCGTCCGCGCTCGCGATCGCAAGCTGTGGCGGCACATAGGAATTCGAGCGCAGGATCGCGAGTTGCCTGCCGTCCGGCGCCAGCGTGAACTCCTGCATGCCCTTGATCGACGTAATGCGTTGCAGCGCGCCGCCGCCGATCGCCAGGCGATAGACGTCATATGACGTCGGTGCCTCGGCGTTTGCGCGCAGGTAAAACCATTTGCCATCCGGTGACAGCGCCGGGCTCGATACCTCGAACGCGCCTTTGGTCAACGCGCTCGCCTTGCCGCCGGGCGTCTTCGCGTACAACTGCGAGTAGCCGCTTTCCTCGGACACGTACCACAACGTGCGGTTGTCTTTCTCCCAGCCGAATTCGTTGAAGTTCCAGTTGATCCAGGCGGGATCGGTGAGGCGGTGCTGGGTGACGAGCTTGTGCGCGCCGAAATCGACGCTGGCGATCCAGCGGTCCTTGTTGTCGATCGCGCGAATCTGGATCGCGAGCGAGCGTCCGTCTTCGCTCCACTCGACGCCGCCGCCACCGCCGTCCTCGGCTCGCGACACGATGCGAATCGCGCGCTCCTTGGGCTTGCCGCTGTCCGCGCCTTTCTTGTTGTCTTTCTCGTGCGCGTCGTCGCCGGTCTTGGCCGATGCATCCTCGGATTTCTTCGCGCGCCTTGCTTTTTCGTTTTCCTCGCGCACGGCTTTCAACGGATCGTCGTGGATGCCCGGCAGATCGTCCGCCGCGAGTTTGTATTGCTCGTGCGCGACGAGATCCAGCAACAGGATCGACTGCGGCGCCGGATCGTTGCGGCCGACGCGCGTGCGCTCGTCTTCCTGATCCTCGTAGCCCGATTCGGTGACGAAACGCTGCAGCTTGCCGACCTTGCCCTTGTCGTAGTTCTTGGGCGATGTGAATACGAGCATCCAACGCCCATCGGGTCCTAGCGACGTGCCTTCGATCTTGACGTCCTCGCCGATGTAGAACGGCTGCGGCGCGCGACTCGCGTCGGCCTTCGCGAACGCCTCGTCATTCTTCCTGGCCGCTTCGCGGTCGTCCTTGATGTCGCGCAGCGTCGAGAACAGTTTGAGTTGCAGCTCGCCCAGATCGTCAGGCTTCTTCGATTCCGGGTCCTTTTCGGCGCGCAAGATCGCTGCGGGGCCACCGACGCCGCCGGCTATGTCGTACACATACCAGTCGTTGCCGCTGCGGTAGTGCAGCGCTCGGCCATCCGCGGAAAATTGCGGCGAGCTTTCCATTTGCTCGGTGCGCGTGACTTGAGTCAAACGCCCGCTGGCGACGTCGCGAATGAACACATCGCCGTTGCGCACGAACGCCGCGCGCGCATGCGGGCGATCGAACACCGGATCGGCGCCGTCGGCGCCGGCCATCGCCGCGGGATCGACAGCGACATCCTTGCCGTCCGCGATGTCGATGCGGTGCAGATCGCGAATCTGCGAGCCTTTGCGTTTCAGGCTGTAGTAGAGACTGCGCCCGTCGACGCTCCAGTACGGATGCTGGACCGGCGATCCGATCCAGTCCGGATCGGCCATCGCCTGCTCGATCGTGATCGCGCGCGCGGGCACGGACGCGAGCACGACGAGGCTGACGAAGGCGACGAGCGGGGCGCGCAGCATGGGTGTCTCCGGAAAGGCAAAGCGCGCAGGATAACCGCGCGGCCGGAGCCGGCCACCGGCCGAAAGTCAGGCGCCCGATGCAAAGGCGCGCCACAAAGTGACTTCTCAGCCCGGATCGAAGCCGTCTGCCAGGATGACGTCCTGGCGCTCGACGCGCAGGCTGTCGTTGAACGTCGTGTGGCCGCCGTAGTTGTCGTAGAGGCTCGGCGCGGTCGCGGTGACGCGGATCAGGTTCGCGCCTTGGGTCAACGGAATGGCGGCGATGCTCCAGTCCGAAGTTCCGCTCGCCGCGCCGTTGGGGCCGCCGAGAACGTCCCAGTCGACCGCATCGATACCGTAGGTGTCGTGATCCGCACGGCCGGCGAGATCGATCGTGGCCGCGCCGGTTGTCCAGTCGGGCTCGGCGGTGGGGACGTCAATACGAACGACCGGCGGCGTGATCGTGCTCGGCGCTCCGCGACGTTGCGAAACGATCCACGCGAACAGCAGCGGATGCGTGTATGCGACCGGCCAGATGCCGTGTCCGCCGGCGTCGTATCGCGTGTAGACGACATCGCCGCCCGCATCGCGTAACGCGGCGACGAGATCGTCCGAACCGGCGACATCGACGGTGCCATCGTCCGCCGCATGGAAAAACCAGAACGGAATCCCGGCGACCGAGGCCGCCGGATGGGTGTCGCCGTTGCCGGACATCGGTACGGCCGCCGCGAAGCGGTCGGGCTCGGCCGTCACGGCGCTCCAGGTGCCCATGCCGCCCATCGAAAGGCCGGTGATGTACACGCGGTCCGGATCGATGTTGTAGCTCGCCGAAACCTGATCGACGATGCCGATCGCGCTCATCAGCGTGCCGCCGCTCCACCAGCCATCGGTCGGGCATTGCGGCGCGATCATGAAGACCGGCTGCAGCGCGAGGTTGCCGTCATCGAGCAGGCGCATCGCGCCGTTCGCGTTGTAGTTGAGTTGCGCTTCGTTGTCGTTGCCGCGCTCGCCGGCGCCGTGCAGGAACAGAATCAGCGGATACGGTTGCGATCCGTCGTAGCCCGGCGGCACGAAATAGCGGAACGGCAGATTGCTGCCGTCGTCGGCGTTGCCATAGAGAAACTGATCGCGCGTCGCGGCGTGTGCAATCGTCGCGGACAGCGTCAATGCGAGCGCGACCGAAGTGATCCTGGTGACGAACATGACAGGTCCCATGGCGACGAAGCGGAGCGCGCGACGCTAGCACGGCGATGCGACGACATCTGTCGCGTGATCGGCAAAGCGTGGGCGGCTTGGCAGATTCGATACGATCGCGCGAACCACTTCGACGCGGTCGCGCGAACCATGTGGCGCATCCGCTCAAACAGCCGTCGTCCCTCGGCGACTGCGAGCGCGTAGCGCGAGTAAAGCCGGGACCCGGCCCCTTCGACTAGGCGACAATAAGGCACCGCGTCCCGGTTTTGGCCGGGACGACGAGATGACCCGCCTCGGAGAACTTGCGTTGACCCTTCCCACCGTTGAACTCGAGACCGCGCCGAACCCGCTTTACTCGATCATCTGGCTGCACGGCCTGGGCGCCGACGGCAACGATTTCAAGCCGATCGTGCCTGAGCTCGTCGATCGCGCGTGGCCGCCGTTGCGTTTCGTGTTTCCGCACGCGCCGGTGCGCGCGGTGACGGTCAATGGCGGCATGCGCATGCGCGCGTGGTACGACATCCTCGGCGTGCAGATCGCCGCGCAGCAGGACGCGGCCGGCATCCGCGCGTCGATCGCCGAGCTCGAAGCGCTGATCGCGCGCGAGGCCGAGCGCGGCGTGCCGTCCGAGCGGGTGATTCTCGCCGGCTTTTCGCAGGGCGGTGCCGTCGCGCTCGCGGGCGGCCTGCGCCATGCATCGAAGCTCGCCGGGATCATCGCGCTGTCGACGTACCTGCCGCTCGATGCGACCACGGCCACCGAGCGCAGCGCGGCGAATCTCGGCCTGCCGATTTTCATGGGCCACGGCGGCTTCGATCCGGTCGTGCCGCAGGCGCTCGGCCTCATGAGCCGCGAGATGCTCGTCAAGCTCGGCTACGAGGTCGCCTGGCACAGCTATCCGATGGCGCACCAGGTGTGTCCGCCGGAGATCGCCGATTTGCGCGCGTGGATCGCCAAGCGCCTCGCAACGCGGCCGGCCTGACCCGTCATACTGTCGGCGGCCGCGCGGGAGGAGGGACGCAAGGCATGAGCGCTACGACGACACGCCGTTGGCTGCCGCAGTTCTGCAGTCTGCCGACGCTGTTCGCGGTGATGATCGTCGCCGAGCTCGTCGCGTTGGTCGTCGTGCTCGTTCCCGATCAACACGCGCGCGCGTTGCTGCCGCGGCTCGGCGTCACTTCGGTGTACGTGCAATGGCTTGCCCTGCTGAACACGGTCGTGCTGTGCTCGATGCGGCAATCGTTGGAGCGGCTGTCGGCGCGCGCGGGATTCGTGGTCGCCTGGCTCTTCTGCATCGCGGTGACCGCGCTCGGCAGTGCGGTGGTGTGCCGCATGGACCAGGCGCTCGGACTCAACCTCACCGTCGCGCGGGGCGAAGACCTGCGCTTCGTGATCGGCAATGCGGCGATCGCGGCGCTGATCGCAGCGGCGTTGTTGCGCTATCTCTTCGTGCTGGAGCTCTGGCAGGAGCGCGTCGAGGCCGCGTCGAAGGCGCAGGTCGACGCGTTGCAGGCGCGCATCCGGCCGCATTTTCTTTTCAACAGCATGAACACGATCGCGAGCCTGATCCGCACGCGTCCGGCCGAGGCCGAGCGCACGGTCGAAGATCTCGCCGATCTTTTCCGCGCCGCGCTCGGCAGCGGCGATGCGTCGGGCACGCTCGGCGAAGAGCTCGATTTGATGGATCACTATCTGCGCATCGAAAAACTGCGCCTTGGCGATCGCCTGCGCATCGATATCGAAGCCGACGACCTGCCGCGCGACCTGCCGCTGCCGCGTCTCTTGCTGCAGCCGCTGGTCGAAAATGCGATCTACCACGGCGTGCAGCCGCTCGCCGACGGCGGCACGATCCGCATCGCCGGGCGCCATCTGCCCGGGCGCGTCGAGATCACGATCAACAATCCGTTGCCGGCAGACGCGGCGCCGGCGCGCAATGGCCTTGCGCTTGCGAACATCCGCGCGCGCATCGAGTACCATTTCGGCAAACGCGGCGAGCTGCGCGTCGAGCCCGGCAACGGCGAATACACGGTGACGGTACGCCTCCCCGATGCGAGCCCCACTGCGCCATGAAAGCACTCGTAGTTGACGACGAACACCTGGCGCGCGAGCGCCTGGCCGCGCTGCTCGCCGAGATCGACGGCGTCGAGCTCGCCGGCGAAGCCGTGAACGGCCTCGATGCACTCGAAGCGGTCGGACGCCTCAAGCCCGATCTCGTGCTGCTCGATATCCGCATGCCGGTCATGGACGGTCTCGAAGCGGCGCGTCATCTCGGTGCGCTCGAAGCGCCGCCGGCGGTGATTTTCTGCACGGCCTACGAGGATCACGCGCTGGCCGCGTTCGAAGCGAACGCGGTCGACTATCTCGTCAAGCCCATTCGCGTCGAGCGTCTGCGCGCCGCGATCGGCAAGGCGCAGCGCCTGAGCGGCACGACGTTGCGCAAACTCGAAAGCACGGGCGAGCCGGTTCGCCGTCGCAGCCATCTCTGCGCGCGCGTGCGCGGCAGCCTCGTGCTCGTCGCCGTCGGCGATATCGATTACCTCCTGGCCGAAGACAAATACGTGGTCGTGCATCACGCCAAAGGCGAAGTGCTGATCGAAGAACCGCTGACGGCGCTCGAAGAGGAATTCGGCGAACGCTTCGTGCGCATCCATCGCAACTGCCTCGTTGCGCTCGAGAAACTCGCCGGTCTCGACCGCGCGCCCGATGGACGCGTGCTCGCGCGCATCGCGGGCGTGACGCAGCCGCTCGAAGTCAGCCGGCGCAATCTGCCCGCGCTGCGCAAGCTGGTGCGTTCGCTTTGAAGCCGCTGCGCATCGCCACGCGCAAGAGCGCGCTGGCGCTCTGGCAGGCAGAGCACGTTGCCGCGCGCCTGCGCGCATTGCACGCGGATATCGCGATCGAGCTCGTACCGATGACCACGCGCGGCGACGACATCGTCGACCGGCCGCTGGCCTCGCTCGGCGGCAAAGGTTTGTTCCTGAAAGAGCTCGAGACCGCGATGCTCGAGGACCGCGCGGACATCGCGGTGCATTCGTTCAAGGACGTGCCGATGGAAGTCGATGCCGAGTTCGCGATCGGCGCGGTGCTCGAACGCGCCGATGCGGCCGATGCGTTCATCAGCACGAATTTTGCGCGTCTGGACGAATTGCCGCGCGGCGCGCGCGTGGGCACCTCATCGCTGCGCCGGCAGGCGCAGTTGCGTGCACTGCGCCCGGATCTCGTCTTGCTCGATTTGCGCGGCAACGTGAATACGCGTCTCGGCAAGCTCGACGCCGGCGATTACGACGCGATCGTCCTCGCCTGCGCAGGTCTCGATCGGCTCGGTCTCGGCGCGCGGATCCGAACGCGGCTGACCGCGCCGAAGTGGCTGCCGGCGCCTGCGCAAGGTGCGATCGCCATCGAGTGTCGCGCGAACGACGCCGTGACGGCCGCGCTGCTCGATCCGCTGACCGACGCCGCGACGCTGCGTTGCGTCAGCGCCGAGCGCGCGATGAATCGACGCCTGCACGGCAGCTGCACGGTGCCGATCGCGGGTTATTGCATGGAAGTCGAACGCGGTCTCGCGCTGTGGGGACTCGTCGGCGAGGTCGCGACGGGAAGACTCGTGCGCGCGGAAGCGGTCGGGCTGCTCGATCAAGCGCAAGAACTCGGCGAGCACGTTGCCGCAATGCTGCTCGAACGCGGAGCGGGCGAAATTCTCCGAGGATGATGCGCGCTTCGATCGAACGATCGTCTCGATCCGAGCCGATCAGCGCGCGTAGTAAGCCATCACGGCGTGCTTCGCCTCGGCGAAGAAAAGCCAGCGTTCGACGAACAAGCCGGCAAAGCCAAGAAAGAGTGCGAGCCAGATTGCTGCAACACGCATGGCTGGCGCGACGAGACAAAGCAGCGCCAATAGCGCGGGCAAGATGAAACCAAGGATCAGCGCGATCGGGCGCAATCGCGCCGAATGTTTTCTCGCGAGCACGAAACCCATCTCGTGCGTCAGGTAGTTTTCTTCGGTGTGCGGCGCTTCGAACGAGTGCACGTCGCCGAGCGTCTCCAGTCCCGTGGCGTGACCTGCACTTATGCGCGGCGCGCGATCGATGTCGCGCCAATAGACGTACTTGAGCCATGTACACAACGCGGCGAGCACGATGATGCCCGAAAAAATGATGCGTTCTTCGCGTCCGGCCCACGCGTGCGGCCAGGTCGTCAGGACGCCCAACACCAGCGCGCCCGAGTAGATACCAAGAAGAAGATAGACCGGCGTCACGATAGGGTTATGCCATGCGCGCACCGGCGTCAGGCTCCGATAGATGTTCGCCGTGCAGAAAACGGTCACCAACGCGCCGAACGCGAGTAGTGCACCGAGCGGTTTGTGCAGGGTCTCGAGAACACGCCAGACTTCTCGACGGACCACCGACGTGTCCGGACTGAAGTCGGTCGTCAGGAAATAGAACGTCGCGATCGCGATCGCAGGCAAATAGGTCAGTAGTGCCGCGACGCCTTCGCGCGACAGCCACGAGCTCCGCCATTGCGACAGCGCGCGCCATGCGCGCAGCGGGCGCCCGAGGTGTGCGATCGATGCCGAAAGTCCGACGCTGACGAGAACGAATCCGGCGAGCAGCGCATAGCCCATGATGCTCGGATAAAGGCACGCGCTGATAGGAGGCGCGCTGTCTACACTGGCCAGGCGCTCGCAGCGAGGCCACACGGAAACTACGGCGATACCCAGCAGAAACCATGCGCCATACCCCGCACCCGACAGCACGGTAAAAACGATGATAGAAAACGTCGGTCGCATCGTGGATTTCGCCGTCAGCGCGACAACGCGCGATCGAGCCAGCGCAACACGCCCGGCAGTTTGTCGCGATCGAGTGTTTCTTCGCGCGGCGCGCTTGGCTTGGTTTCGGCATTGCAACCATCGCGGCGCGGGCGCGGGGGCAGATAGCGATTGACCGGCTTGTAATCGAACTCGGGCATCAGCGCGTAACCGCCGCGCTCGGCGACGAGCTGGGAGATCGCCGAATCCGGATCGCCGAGATCGCCGAAATGCCGCGCTCGCGTCGGGCACGCGGCGACACAGGCCGGCTGGCGGTCGGCGGGATCCAGCGTTTCGTTGTAGATGCGATCGACGCAGAGCGTGCATTTCTGCATCGTGCCGCGTTCCATGCTGAACTCGCGCGCGCCGTATGGGCACGCCCACGCGCAGAGCTGGCAGCCGATGCACTTGTCTTCGTCGACGAGCACGATGCCGTCCTCGGCCCGTTTGTAGCTCGCGCCGGTCGGGCACACGGTCACGCACGCCGGCGTTTCGCAGTGCAGGCACGAACGCGGAAAATGCAGCGTCATGTCACGCGTGCCGAGCGGTGTCTCCTGTTCCACCGAATAGCTGTGCACGCGGTTGAACCAGACGCCCACCGGATGCGCGCCGTACGGGTCGCTGTCCGGCAACGGTCCGAAATCACCGCCGTCATTCCATTCCTTGCACGCGACCGCGCAGGCGTGGCAACCGACGCAGGTATCGAGATCGATGACGAGCCCGAGCTTTTTCGCGGTGGGCGCGGGCAGCGATGTCACTGGCGCGCCGATTTCCGCATCAGGAAGTAATACGACACGACCGGATTGACGATCTCGCAGAGCGCTTCGATCGTCTGCATTCCATGCCGCGCGCCGATCTCGAACACGCGCGACTGCGGCAGCATATGCATCTCCATGTCGAGCTGATCGCCGCGGTCGCCGAGATAACGTTCTGCACTGAACCGATAGCCAGGGATGTAGGTCGGCAGCTGGAAGAACGCGATGCCGTTCGGGTTCATGCGCGCGAAGATGCGATCGAGCAGCGCCTCCATGATCGGCGGCGGATTGTGCTGCAGGACGATGAACGAATAGAACGCGTCGATCGGCTGCGCCGACCCGATGTCGTCGATGCGACGCAGGCGCATGAAGTCGACGTTGTTCGCGAATCGGCTCACGTGCGCGCGCGCCAACTCAAGATGGCCAGGCGAGACGTCGACGCCGGTGACGCGCGCGAAGTGAGGCGCGAGCCAGCGCGTGATGCGGCCGACGCCGCAGCCGAGCTCGAAGCAATGGCCATCGCCGGGCAGCGACAATCCATTGCGGGCAAGCGTCGCGAGAAAGCGGTTCGCGTTGTTCCTGCCAAGCTCGTCAAACGCCTCGCGATTCTCGTCGAGCCGCGCCTTGCGGAAGCGCTCTTCGGTCAGGACCGACCAATGCGGATCGGTTTCTCCATAATGACTCCAGCTCGCTGCGATGTGATCGAGGAGCCGCTGCATCGTCTGCGGATTCTCGACGCGCTCGATCGCCAGGGCCGGTTCGAAGCCAGTCGACTGCACGGGACCCATGCCCTTGATGCCGGTGCGGAACTCGCTCGAAGTGACGAATGCGGCGCGCAATTCGTCAACGGACGCGTACGACTCGATTTGCTCGCGGACGATCGCCTCGTTCTCCGGCTCGCGGCCGAGAATCATGCGGTAGGCGTAGCGGACGTCCTGTTCGGTGAGGTTTCCTTTCTTCGCTTCGCCGAGCGGCATGGCCGTCTGCGGGGTCGCGAGCGATCGGCGCAAACGCCGCAGGAGATCAATGGGCATAGCGATCGCCTCGCGCCGAACGGCCGCGGCGTTCGCGCCGCTGCGTTAGCGGACGCCGCTCGCGAGCTATCGCGCAAGCGGCTCTGATTTCGTTCGTGCCGGGCTGTTTCATGCGAAAGTTCCGTTGAAAGCGAAAGTATAAGGCGAGCGTGGCGGCGATCGCGCCTCATCCGAGTGGCCAGAAATGGGGGATGAGCAGCATTGACAGCGCACAGAACAACGCAATCAGCGGAATCCCGATCTTCATGAAATCGGTGAACTTGTAGCCGCCCGCGTAGTAGACCATCGTGTTCGTCGGATAGCCGACCGGCGTCGCGAACGATGTCGCCGCGGCGAACGCGACCGCGACGACAAACGGCCGCGGATCGGCGTGCATCGTGTGCGCGATGCCGACGGCGATGCCGACCATCAGCACGACCGACGGATTGTGGCCCATCAATTCGGTGAGCAGCGCGGTCAGCAGATACGTCATCAGCAAAGCCGCCAGCGGGCCGTGGTCGCCGACGAGCCGCAATCCCAAATCGACGACGTGCTGCGAGAGGCCGCTGTTCTCGATCGCAGTGCCGAGCGGCAGGATCGCCGCGAGCAGCACGATGATCTTCCAGTCGATGCCTTCGTAGAGATCCTTGTGACCGAAGCAGCCGAAGACCGCCATGGCGACCGCGCCCGCGATCGCCGCGACAGGGATCGGCAGCCAGTGCAGTCCGGAAAGGGCGATGACCGCGGCCATGATCGCCATCGCGGCAATCGCGCGCCGCGAGAAACGGCGCGTGTCCTCGCGCTCGCTCAGCACCACGAAGCGCTCGTCGGCGCGCAACGTGTCGGAGCCGCCGCCGCTGCCGACCAGCAGCATCAGCACGTCGCCGCCGTCGAGGCGCATGTCGCGCAGTTTCTCGCGCAGCACGCGGCCGCGTCGATGAATCGCGAGTGCGATCGCATCGAAATTGCGCTGCAGATGCAAGTCGCCGAGCGTGCTGCCGACCAGCATGCTCTGCGGCTTGACCATCGCTTCGACGAGCACGCGCGCCTGGCCATGGTCTGGCCCGTAGCGGTTCTCGGGATCGATCTCGAGCTCGGCGCGCTTGCGCAGATCCTCGATCTTCTCCCACGCGCCGCGCACGAGCAAGACGTCGCCGGACTCGATCTGTTGCGAACGCGGCGACCACAGGTGGCGGTCGCCACGCAGAAGTTCGAGCGGATAAACGCGGTAGGTCTCGCCGAGCTTCGCCTCGGCAATGGTCTTGCCGAGCAGCGGCGATTGCGGCGTCACCTTGAGCTCGGTGACGTACTTGCCGATCTCGGTTTCGGCGGGGACATCCGCTTCGATTTCGCGCGGCAGCAGCCAGCGCCCGATCAGCATCAGGTACGCGATGCCGGCGACGGCGAGCAGCGCGCCCATGCGCGTGAACTCGAATACGCCGAACGCCGGCAGACCGTGTTTCTGCGCGAGGCTGTCGGCGAGCAGGTTCGACGAGGTTCCGATCAACGTACACACGCCGCCCATTTGCGCGGCGAACGCCATCGGCATCAATACGCGCGCGGGCGACGTATGCGAGCGCGCGCACACGCGCAGCGCGAGCGGGAGGAAGGTCGCGACCAGCGCGATGTTCTTCACGAATGCGCCCATCGGCGCAACCGTCAGCATCAGCGCGAGCGTCAACAGCCACGGCTTCCGGATGCGAGTCAGTACTGCGACCAGTGGCTCGAGCGCGCCCGAGCGCTCGATGCCGAGGCTGAGCGCAAACATCCCGGCCACCGTCACCGTCGCTTCGTTACTGAAGCCGGCAAGCGCTTCTTCCGGCGTGACGATGCGCAGCGCTGCCAGCAGCACGAGCACGATCAGTGCGACCAGATCGACGCGCACTCTTTCGCTCGCGAACAACGCAATCGCGCCGATGACGATGCCGAGCGTGATCCATGCGTGCGCCGTCATGGAGCGACTACTCCGGCGATGACTTCGATCCGATGCCCGGGCGCCTGCGATTCGTCGTCGCGCTCGATGCGCACGCGCAGATCAAACCATGCGGCCTGGCCGGTGACAGGATCCGCATTCGCGCGCCGTGCACCATCCGCGTCGGGCGGGAGCAACTCGTCGATCAGGTGATTCAACAGGAATCCGTCGTGAAACTCCGGCGCGCCGGGCGCGAGCTTCCACGCGCCCTTGCGTTTGCCGATCGCATTCCAGGTCCACACGGTGCCCGGCGCGGTCGCCGCATGCGTTCGCGCCTGCACGCGGATGCGTCCGCGCGGCGCGACGATCCAGATCCAGTCGCCGTCACCGATCTCGGCGTCGCGCGCGGTTTGTGGATGGACGTAAAGCACGTTGCGCGCGGCAATCTGGCGCAGCCAGCGGTTCTGCGAGCCCCATGCGTGGTACATGAACATGGGGCGCTGCGTGATGGCGCAAAGCGGAAATGCTCTCAAGTCCTCTCCCTTGATGGGAGAGGATGCAGGCGAGGGTGACGCCTGCGAAGCAGGCGTGTGCAGCGACGGCGCCTTCGGCGCCAACCCCTCATCCCAGCCTTCTCCCGCAAGGGGAGAAGGGGTGCGTTGGTGCAAGGTTGCAGTGTGTTTCGGTGACGCGCGCACAAGATCGTCGTCTTCGAGCGACGCGTACCAGAACGGCAGCGGATCGAAGTAGCGTTCGACGCGGGCGCGATCATGCGCGGACGGTCGCGTTGCGCCGTGGCCTTGTGCCGCGAGTCGAAACCGCTGCAGCGATTCCGCGTAGAACTGCAATGTGATCGGCGCCGTCGAGGCGACAAAGCCGAGCGACTTCGCCCATTCGAGATAATCGCGATTCGCCATCTTGTAATAGCGGGCCGCGGCGGGCACTTCGCGGCGCCAGTGACATCCGTTCTCGATGTAACGCGCGAGCTGACCCTGATTCGGCGTGCCGATTCCGGCCGCGTTTCCATCACGGCCGCGCCAGCCGGCGAGCAGGCCGACGCCCGGCGATCGCTCGTGCTCGACGATGTATTGCGCGTATCCACGCGGATATTTTGCGCGGCCGTCGTCGTCGATGAGCCCGGGCAGACCGAGCCGCACGCCGAGATCGAGCAACACATCCTGAAACGCGCGCACGTCGCGGCCGGTCTTTTCGCGTTCGAGCGCGACCACCGGTTGGCGGATCGCATCGGCGGCGCCGTCGGCGTCGGAGATCGGACGATCGAGCAGGCTGATGCAATCGTGACGTTCGAGATACGTCGTGTCCGGCAGCACGAGATCGGCGAACGCAACGGTTTCCGATGCGTATGCGTCGGCGTAGATGATGTGCGGAATGCGGTAGTTGCCGGTCGCCACGTCGCGATCGCAAAGCATGCGTCGCGTCTCGGTCGTGTTCATCGCCGAGTTCCAGCCCATGTTGGCCATGAACAGCAGCAGCGTGTCGATGCGGTAGGGGTCGCCGGCCCACGCGTTGCGGATCACGCTCTGCAGCATGCCGTGCGCGGCGAACGGGTGTTCCCACGAGAACGCCTTGTCGATGCGGCGCGGCTTGCCGTCGGCGTCGACGAGGAGATCCTCGGGCGCGTGCACGTAACCGAGCGGACCCGCGTCGAGCACGCCGTTCGACTTGCGCGTCTTGCCGGGACGATTCCCCGGCGGCGCCGGTTTCGGATACGGCGGCTGGTAACGGAAGCTGCCGGGCGTGTCGATCGCGCCGAGCAGCATCTGCAGAAGATGCAGCGCGCGACAGGTATGAAAGCCGTTCGAATGCGCGGAGATGCCGCGCATTGCATGCATCGATACGGGCCGGCCGATCATTTCCGCGTGTTCGCGACCGTGAGCATCGCTCCATTTCTGCGGCAAGCGGATCGCTTGATCGAATGCGGTGTCGGCGAGCTCGCGCGCGAGGCGACGGATCGTGTCGGCCGAGACGCCGCAGGTTGCGGCGATGCGATCCGGTGCATAGTCGTCGGCGAGATAGCGTTCGGCAAAAAGCTGGAACGCGGGGATTGCGTTGCGTCCGTCGGCGAGTGTGTATTCGCCGACGATGAGTGGTTCGATGTCGATGCTGGATGCGTCGATGATTCGGTAACGCGCCGCAGCGCGTTGATACGCGTCGCCTTGATGGTGGTTGTCCGCATCGTCGCCGCGCACGCCTTCCGCTTCGCCGGGACGACGCCGATGAGAGCGCGACGCACAAAGCGGATGGCCCTGCGAGTCGCGCGCGATCAATCCGTCATCGGCCGCGCCGGGCGCGCGAATCACCAGATGATGCGCATTCGTGTAGCGCACCAGATAGTGGAGATCGACGCGATCCGTCCGCAGCAATTCATGGATCAACGCACCGGCGAGCAATCCGTCGGTGCCGGGATTGACCGGTACCCATTCGTCCGCGATCGCGCCATAGCCCGTTCGCACCGGATTGACGACGACGATCTTCGCGCCGCGCGCTTTCAATTCGCCGAGGCCGAGCTTGATCGGATTTGAATCGTGATCCTCGGCGACGCCCCACAACATCAGGTATTTCGTCAGCGCCCAGTCCGGCTCGCCGAATTCCCAGAAGCTGCCGCCGAGCGTGTACATGCCGGCGGCGGCCATGTTGACCGAGCAGAAGCCGCCGTGCGCGGCGTAGTTGATGGTGCCGAATTGTTGCGCCCACCAGCCGGTCAGCGCTTGCGACTGGTCGCGGCCGGTGAAGAACGCGAGTTCATCGGGATTGCGCTTTCGGATGTCGCCGAGCCATTGCGCCGCGAGCGCGAGCGCTTCGTCCCATTCGATCTCGCGAAACTCGCCGGCGCCGCGCTCGCCGACGCGCAATAGCGGCTTCGAAAGCCGTGCGGGCGAATAGTGCTGCATGATGCCGGCCGAGCCCTTCGCGCAGATCACGCCGCGATTGACCGGATGCTGCGGATTGCCGTCGATGTAGCGGACGCGGCCGTCCTTCAGGTGCACGCGGATGCCGCAGCGGCACGCGCACATGTAGCAGGTCGTCGTCTTGACGCTGTCGCCGGTCGGCTTGTTGAGATCGAGATGGGCGTGCGGCACGGGTCGGCGTCGGTTCCCGATTTTTCGGGCTATGGTCGGACATGGTAGCGGATGCATCGCTGGCCGAACGCGGTTGGAGCTACCATGAGGCGTCCGAAACCGTGGGAGGGATCGGCCATGGACCTATCGACGCCCAATGCGCCGCCGGCGCAAAGCGTCTCGTACTTCGGCGCGCGACTGCGCGGCATCCTGACCGTTCTTCTGATCAACGCCGTGCCGATCCTCGGCGTGCTGCGCTTCGGCTGGTCGGTGACCAACGTTCTGGTGCTGTACTGGTTCGAAAACCTGCTGATCGCGGTCTGCACCTGCGTGCGCATCGCGGTGCATCGGTGGCTGACGCAAAAGCGCGGTTATTGGCGCGGCGGACAGATCGGCGTCCAGGTCAACGGTCAGACGGTCAAGTCCGGGCTGCTCGGCGAATACGCGGCGATGGCGTTCCTGTTCACCTTTGCGCACGGCATCTTCGTCGGCGCGATCGCGCTGATACTTTCGCAGAACTTCCCGGACGACCCGAGATGGCAAGTGTCGTTCGTGCAGATCGGGCACGGCGTACTGGCCATTTCGGTGATGCTCGGGCTCGAACTCGTCGCCGATCTCTTCACCATCCGCTCGCGCAGCTTCGCCTGGATGCGCGACTTACGTGGAGTCGCGCATGGGCCGTGTCATCGTGCTTCATCTCGCGATCATCTTCGGCATGATGGCGATGGCGGCCACCCACTCGCCGCTCGGCATCCTTTACGTCCTGATCGGGCTGAAGGCGCTGACCGAGATCGGCGCCGTGATCGGACAAACCGCGAGCCCCCAGAATCCGGCAGAGCCACCGGCCTGGTCGTTGAAGCTGGTCGACAAGTTGGGCAAGGACAAGGGCGGCGCCGAGCAATTCACCAAGAAATGGCATGCGGATCAGGAACAGGCGCGGCGCAACGCGATCGAAGACGAGGAGGTCATGACCCATCCGCCGCGTTGAGCGGTCGCGCCGGCATTTTGGGCAGGACATTTTGGGCACAATACGGCGATGGACCGCTACGAACGCATCCTGACCCTGCACCGGCTGCTCAAGGGTGCGCGTTACCCGGTGTCGCTGCAGCATCTCAAGGACGAGCTCGGCTGCTCGCGCGCGACGTTGTACCGCGACATCGCATTTCTGCGCGATGCGCTCGGCGCGCCGATCGAAAGCGGCGAGGGCGAAGAAACCTCGGTGCGCTACGCCGCGGACGAGGCCGAGCGTTTCGAGTTGCCGGGTCTCTGGCTGACCAGCGAGGAGCTCGCGGCGCTGCTCGCGCTGAACGAGCTGCTCGGCCGCTCGGATCCCGGTGTTCTCGCCGGCGCGCTCGCGCCGTTCCGCGCGCGCATCGAACGTTTGCTGTCCGATCACGCCAGCGGGCGCGCACTGCCGATCGATCGCATCCGCGTGATTTCCAGCGGCGCGCGCAGGCTCGATCAGGCGGCTTTCCGCACGGTCGCCAGTGCGCTGCTCAATCGTCAGCGGCTGAAATTCCGCTATCGCGCGCGCTCCACGGATGCGCTGACCGAACGCGTCGCGTCGCCGCAGCGGCTCGCGCACTATCGCGACAACTGGTATCTCGACGCGTGGGATCACGCGCGCGACGCGCTGCGCAGTTTCGCGCTCGACCGCATCCGTGATCCGGAGCTGCTCGACGAGAGCGCGCTCGACCGCGAGGCCGGCGAGCTCGACGCGCACCTCGCTTCGAGCTACGGCATCTTTTCGGGTCAGCCCAAAGCCTGGGCCACGATCCGTTTTTCTTCGCACGCCGCGCGCTGGGTCGCCGACGAACACTGGCACTCGCAGCAGCAGGGCACGTGGCTGCCCGACGGACGTTTCGAGCTCAAACTCCCATATTCGAACTCGCGCGAGCTGCTGATGGACATCTTGAAGTACGGTCCGGACGCCGAAATCGTCGCGCCGGTATCACTGCGCGAAGAAATGAAGATCATGCTCCAGCTCGCGCTCGGCGCCTATCAGGAACCGCGGTGAACGACGCGCCTTCGCCGCTGACGGTCTCGCTGGTGCTTGGCTCGGGCGGCGCGCGCGGCTATGCGCACATCGGCGTGATCGAAGAGCTCGAGGCGCGCGGATTCTCGATCCGCTCGATTGCCGGCAGTTCGATGGGCGCGCTGATCGGCGGCATCTACGCGGCCGGCAAACTCAAGACCTTCACCGACTGGGTGCGACCGCTGCAGCGGCTGGACGTGCTGCGCCTGCTGGACTGGACGATTTCGGGCGGCGGTTTCATCAAGGGCGATCGCATTATCGGCGTGCTCAAGGATCTGATCGGCGAGACCAACATCGAGGATCTGCCGATTCCGTACACGGCCGTCGCGGTCGATCTCGATGTGCAGCGTGAAGTCTGGTTCTCGCAGGGTCCGCTGTTCGATGCGATCCGCGCGTCGATCGCGATTCCGACGATCTTCCGCCCGTACCATCACGAGGGGCGACTCCTCGTCGACGGCGGTCTGCTCAATCCGCTGCCGGTGTCGCCGACGTTGCGCGATCTCACCGACAGTACGATCGCCGTCGACATCAACGCGCCGGCCGAGCCGATGTATGGAGCGCAGAACGCCGACGAGTCGAGCGCCGATCGCGGTGCCGCCGGGCAGGCGTCGCCCGACATGCTGCCCGAAACCGCCAAGCCGGCGCCGGCCGATGTGCAGCGCGCGACTTATCGCACGCGCATCGCGGAGTTCATCGAAAGCATGATGGAAAAGCGCGAGCGCAACGCGGCGATGAGCGAGCCGGGCGCGTTGGAGCTCCTCGCGCGCGCGCTCGACACGGTGCAGGAAACGATCACGCGCCTGAAGATCGCCGCGGAACCGCCGGATCTCTTGATCACGATTCCGCGCAACGCGTGTGCGTTCTACGAGTTCCATCGCGCGGACGAATTGATCGAGATCGGTCGGCGACGCACGCGCGAAGCACTCGCGCGCTGGCGTCCGCCCGCAGCACGCGCGCGCCCGCGCTTGCCCGGATAAATAGGTCTCATCCCCTGGCGATCGTCGCCAGCGCTCTCGGCACACTGAACACTTGTCTTCGAAGCGTGCTGTCCATGAAAAGTGCGGCCATGGATGGCCGCTGTTGGACTCTCAAGAAAGCATTCCGATGAAACTCGACGCTCGCTCGAAGGTCGCAGCGGTCCTGTACGGATCGCAAAAATAAACGGCCCGCCTGGGGATAGGCGGGCCGGGGAATCGCGGTCCCTCTTGGGGAGTGAGGCTGGGGAGTCCTCGTGTGGACCGCAGGTCAAAGGCTACGGCGCGCATCTTTCACGCGGCTTTCGACGGCCGCGCCGAAGGGCCTGATTTGTACGGGTTTTTGTTAATTTGCGTAAGGAAAAACCGGGCGCTCGCGGAGCTGCTTTTGCACCGGAGTCCGCGGTTGGGCAATACCCGCCCCGCGTGGCCGGCGGGCCGAAAGATCAGCCGCGTTTCATCGATCCGAAGAACTCGTCGTTGGTCTTCGTGTTCTTCATCTTGTCGAGCATGAATTCCATCGCGGCGAGCTCGTCCATCGGATGCAGGAGCTTGCGCAGGATCCAGATCTTCTGCAGCTGGTCCGGTTCGATCAGCAATTCCTCGCGGCGCGTGCCCGAGCGATTGATGTTGATCGACGGATAGACGCGCTTCTCGGAAATGCGACGGTCGAGGTGCACTTCCATGTTGCCGGTGCCCTTGAACTCTTCGTAGATCACCTCGTCCATCTTCGAGCCGGTGTCGATCAGCGCGGTCGCGATGATCGTCAGCGAGCCGCCTTCCTCGACGTTGCGCGCGGCGCCGAAGAAACGCTTCGGCCGCTGCAATGCGTTCGCATCGACACCGCCGGTCAGCACCTTGCCGGACGACGGCACCACGGTGTTGTAGGCGCGTGCAAGACGCGTGATCGAATCGAGCAGGATGACGACATCCTTCTTGTGCTCGACCAGGCGCTTGGCACGTTCGATCACCATCTCGGCGACCTGCACGTGACGCACGGCGGGCTCATCGAACGTCGAGGAGATGACTTCGGCGCGCACGCCGCGCTGCATCTCGGTGACTTCTTCGGGACGCTCGTCGATCAGGAGGATGATCAGGTGCGCGTCCGGATGGTTGTGCACGATCGCCTGCGCGACGTTCTGCAGCATCATCGTCTTGCCGGCTTTCGGCTGCGAGACGATGAGTCCGCGCTGACCTTTGCCGATCGGCGCGATCAGATCGAGGATGCGCCCGGTGATGTCTTCGGAAGAACCGTTGCCACGTTCGAGATGGAACGCCTTGCGCGGAAACAGCGGCGTCAGGTTTTCGAACAGGATCTTGTTCTTCGACATCTCCGGCGGTTCGCCGTTGATGTTGTCGACCTTGAGCAGCGCAAAATAACGCTCGCCTTCCTTCGGCGGACGGATGCGGCCGGTGATGTAGTCGCCGGTGCGCAGGTTGAAGCGGCGGATCTGCGAAGGCGAGACGTAAATATCGTCCGGACCGGCGAGATACGACTCGTCCGGACCGCGCAGGAAGCCGAAGCCGTCCTGCAGGATTTCGAGCACGCCTTCGCCGTAGATGCCGCCGCCGGCGCGTGCATGCGCTTTCAGGACCAGGAACACGATGTCCTGCTTGCGCGCGCGCGCGACGCCTTCCTGGATGCCGAGGTTCTCGGCGAGCGCGAGCAGCTCGACCGGGCTCTTGCGCTTCAGTTCGTTCAGATCGATCAGCGGACCGTTGCCGCCGCCGTTCTTGGACTCGTCGTACTCTTCGTCGACGTTGTTGTAATTCTGCTGGTAGCCGCCGCCGCCGCCGCCACCGCCGCCGCCGTGCCGTCCGCGACGATCACGCCGTCCGCGGCCGCGGCCTTGCTGTTGCTGGCCGCCGGACTGGTTCGACTGCGGTTGCTGTGATGGTTGCTGCGGGTTCTGCGCGGGCGTGGCGCGATTGCCGTCGCCGCCGTCGCCGTGGGGTTCGGCAGCCGGCACGTTGCCCGGTGAATTGTTTTCCGGCGAGGCCGATTCGGCGGCAGGCGCACGCTGCGGTTTCTGTCGGGGCGAACGGCCATCGGCCACGGCGTCACCGCCGTCTTCATTGCTTTCGTTTTCGGACACGGGCAAACCTCGTGGGCGCCGTTGTGGTGTAGCTGGAGGGGGAAGAAGAAGTGGGTATGAAACGTGAGGGCGGAGCGGAGCCGCTCCAGGCGCTGATCTAACTTAGCACTGCGCCCCGCGCACGTCTACAGCTGGCGGAATCATGTTTCGTTCACGAATCCGAAACGCGCAAGCGTTTCGGCCGCCGCCCGCTGATTCATCAATGCGGGCGGGCGGCGGCATTTCAATGGTTCAGCCGATCGCCTTTCGACCGTCTGCGCCGGCAATCGCCTTGTCGATCATCTGCGCCAGCTGACTCTTGCTGACGGCTCCGATCTGCGTTGCCTGAACCTTGCCGTCCTTGAAGATCATCAAGGTCGGGATGCCGCGCACGTTGTAGTTGCGCGGGGTTTTCTGATTGTGATCGATATTTATCTTGGCGACCTTGAGGCGACCCTGATAGCTCGCCGCGAGATCGTCCAGGATCGGCGCGATCATCTTGCACGGCCCGCACCATTCGGCCCAGAAATCGACCAGGACCGGATCGGAGGATTTCAGCACGTGGTCCTCGAACTGGTCGTCGGTGACGTGTGCAATATGCTCGCTCACGGGATATCTCCAAACATCTCAGGTGGGTTCATCAAAACCGGCCCGACGCGCGCCGAAGGCACGCTTCGGCTACACTGAGCCGGCTGCCGCGGCGCCGATGGGGGGATGCGGGTGGTGCGGAAAGGCACGACCCATTTCAGCCGAATCGGCTTAAGCGCGCAAGTTGGGGGCGGTGGCATCGGCTTGCAAGAGTAGGCCGCATGCGTTGCAAGTGCGCCGCTTCGGCACCACTTCTAGCGACATTCTTAAGTCACATGCGATCGTCCGCGATCGCGAAAACAGCAGGCAGCCACCCCGGCCGCACCTTATCCACAACAAAGGATTTTCCAGCGATCTGTCCGACCCGTAGCGCGCCGACCGGCGATTGTCGCCGCCGCGCCAGCAGGCCACCGGACGATCCAGAGACGTTCATTCATTCATGTCCCAACCACTCACCGATATCGTTTTCGAAAGTTTTGATCTGCATCCGAGCGTGCTTTCCGGCCTCAACGCCGCGGGCTTCGTGCGCTGCACCCCGATCCAGGCCTTGACCCTTCCCGTTGCGCTGTCCGGCCGCGATGTCGCCGGTCAGGCGCAGACCGGCACCGGCAAGACCGCCGCATTTCTGGTCGCGGTGCTGAATCGCCTGTTGACCCAGCCGGCCGTCGCCGATCGCAAGCAGACCGATCCGCGCGCCGTCATCGTCGCCCCGACGCGCGAGCTCGCGATCCAGATCGACAAGGATTTCCGCAACATCGGCCGCGATACCGGCCTCACCTCGGCGCTGATCTACGGCGGCGTCGACTACGAAAAGCAGCGCGACTCGCTGCGCGCCGGCTGCGACATCATCATCGCCACGCCCGGTCGCCTGATCGATTACCTGAAGCAGCACGTGTTTTCATTCCGCGCGGTCGAAGTCGTCGTCATCGACGAGGCCGACCGCATGTTCGACCTCGGTTTCATCAAGGACATCCGTTTTCTGTTGCGGCGCATGCCGCCGCGCGAACAGCGCCAGGGCATGCTGTTCTCGGCGACGTTGAGCCATCGCGTGCTCGAGCTCGCGTACGAGCACATGAACAGTCCGGAAAAAGTCACCGCCGAAACCGAAACGGTGACTGCATCGCACGTGCGCCAGGCGGTGTATTTCCCGGCCAAGGAAGAAAAGCTTCCGCTGCTGATCAGTCTTCTGTCGCGCATCGACGCGAAGCGCAGCATCGTCTTCGTCAACACCAAGATCGCTGCGGAGAAAGTCACGCGCACGCTGGAACGGCAGGGCTTTACGGTCGCGACGCTGTCCGGCGACGTGCCGCAGGCCAAGCGCGAGCGCCTGCTCGGCAAGTTCCAGAGAGGCGAGATCGAAGTGCTGGTCGCCACCGACGTAGCCGCGCGCGGATTGCATATCCCGGCTGTGTCGCACGTCTTCAACTACGACCTGCCACACGACGCCGAAGATTACGTGCATCGCATCGGCCGCACCGCGCGACTCGGCGCCGAGGGTGACGCGATCAGCTTCGCCTGCGATCTGTACGCGATGGGCCTGCCGGACATCGAGGCCTATATCGGCCAGAAGATTCCGGTTGAGCGCATTGAGCCGGAGCTCCTGATCGCACCGCCGCGCCGCGCAGGCGCGCCCGCGCCGACGTCCGGCGACGACGACAGCGCAGACGACGCGCGCAACACCGCCGGCGCACCGCCCAAGAAAACCGGCGGACCGTCAGGACGACATCCGCGCGCCGGCAAGCCGCACAGCGGCGATCGAGGACACGGACGACACGCAAAGCCCACCGCCGCGCCCAAGCCGGCGGCGGCCGAACCGGCGGCCCCGCGCGCGGAGGCTGGTGTTGGAGCGAATACGCCGGCGGCTGCGGATCCGACTGCGCCGCGCAAGCGCCGCCGCCGCGGCGGACGCGGACGTTCTCGCCGCGAGGGCGGCGATATCGCAGCCCCGAAGGCCAACGGCAACGAAGCGTCGAAGAAACACGCCGAGCCGCCGCGGGACCACAAGCCGCGCCGAGAGCGCGTCGCACACAGCGAAGTCGCCGATCCCGGCCACAAGTCCGGCAGCGTCGAACCCACCGCGGGTTCCCGACAGAAACCGGGCCTGTTCCGTCGCCTCGCGAGGTTTTTCACTCCGCGCTGAGCGGACCGCGCGACTCACTTCGCGGCGAGCCGTCCGCGCGCGCTCCGCGCATTCGTGGGCGTATTCATGGTGCGTCCTGATCGCCGCGTCCGCGTCGGACGCGCGGCCCGTTAACGCGGCATCGAGGTTTTGCATCGCGAATCGGACTTCTTTGCCTGCGCCTTTGCTACGCTTCGCGCCGAATTGAACGGTCGCGGAGGCCGGGCAGGTGCCGACGGGGTTCGCCAATATCGATCGCCGCTCGTTTGAGCTCGCCGCACTGGCGAGCTGCGCGGTGCTGGGTGCGCTCGCGGTCTGGCTGCTCGTCCGCCTGATCTGGCTGCTCGTTCCGCGCGGCGACGCGGCGCTCGGCGATGCGTCGCTTCGCGTCGGCATCGGCGACCAGGGTCCGGCGCCGTCGCAGTCGATCGCCAAGTGGCACCTCTTCGGCAACACGCCGATCGTGGGTTCCGGCCCGGGCGCTTCGGCGGCGACGGTCGCGATGATCCTGCGCGGCACGCTCGCCGATCGCGATCCGGCTTCCGGCATCGCGGTGATCGGCGACGGCGGGCAGGGCGAGCGCGCGTTTCGCGCCGGAGAAAATGTCGCGGCCGGCGTCAAACTCGCGCGCGTCTATCCGGATCATGTGATCCTCGTGCACGAAGGCGTCGAGGAGACCTTGAAGCTCGTGCGCGATCAGAATCTGGCGCCGGCCGACATTGTGCGTCCGCGAGCGCAGGGCAACTCGGCAGCGGCGCGCTCGAACGCCGCAACGAGCTCTTCGTCGTCCGCCGTTGCGGGTTCCGCGCAAACGACGCGCGTTCCCGCCGACGTGCAGCAGACGATCGAACGCATGCGGCAGAATCCCGAGGAGCTCGCCAAGCGCGTGCAGATCGTGCCGGTCGTCGATGGCGGACACATGACCGGCGTGCGCGTCTCGGCCGGAGCGGACATGGCGCTGATGACCCGACTTGGCCTTCGCCCCGGAGATGTCGTGACCGCGGTGAACGGCGCGCCGGTCGATTCGCTCGCGCGCGGGCAGCAGATCGTGGAAAGCCTGCGCACCGCCTCGAGCGCGCGCGTGACGGTACTGCGCGACGGCGTGCCGACCGACATCACCATCAGCCTCAAATGAAAAACAGGATGGCTTTTGCTGGGCAGGACGCTCGCGAGAAACATTAGAACGTGCGCAACCCGTACAGGACCTGCCCGATGAAGCGTCTGCGATTCGCGAGTGCCTTTCTTCTGTCGACGCTCGTGCCGTTCGCACTCGCGCAGAAGCCGGCGACATCTGCGCCCCCTCCGCCGTCGTCGTCGGCGCAAACGCTGCAGCCCGGGCATGAAGTCACCGCCGACGGCCGCCACACGTTGAACTTGAAGGACGCCGACATCCAGGCGCTGATCGCGACGGTCAGCGAGATCACCGGCAAGAATTTCATCGTCGGGCCGAACGTGCAGGGCAAGGTCACGGTCGTCTCGGCCAAGCCGATGAAACCGGACGAAATCTACGACGTGTTCCTGTCCGTGTTGCGCGTGCACGGGTTCGCCGCCGTGCAGGCGGGCAGCATGATCAAGATCGTTCCCGAAGCGATGGCGCAGCAGGACGGCGCCGGTGTCGACGGCATGCGTGAGCACTCGGCGGACGAACTGATCACGCAGATCGTTCCGGTCAAACACGTCGCTGCGGCCGATCTCGTGCCGATCCTGCGTCCGCTGATGCCGCAGGGCGGCCAGTTGATTGCGCACGCGGCGTCGAATTCGCTGGTGGTCTCGGATCGCGCGGGCAACGTGCAGCGTCTGGTCAGCATCATCCAGCGCATCGATACCGTGTCCGATGCCGAAGTCGAAGTGATTCCGCTCGCGCACGCGAACGCGGGCGAGCTCGCGCGCACGCTGACGCTGCTCGCCGACGACAAGACGGCGCCACCGGGCGAAGCGCAGCGCGTGTTCGCCGATACGCGCACGAATTCGATTCTGTTGTCGGGTCCGAAAGCCGGACGTCTGCGCATGCGCGCACTGGTCGCGCATCTGGATACGCCGCTCGAAGGCGGCGGCGACACGCAGGTCATTTACCTGCGCTACGCCAACGCGAAGGATCTCGTGCCGATCCTGCAGGGCGTCGCGACGACGCTGACCGGCATCGCGCCGCCGACTGCGAACAAGGGCGGCGAAGCCTCGGGCGCCGGCGGCGTATCGCCGGCGACGATCCAGGCGCACGAGGAAAACAACGCGCTCGTCATCAGCGCGCCGCCTGCGGTGTTCCGCTCGCTCGCCGCGGTCGTGCGCCAGCTCGACGTGCGTCGCGCGCAGGTGCTGATCGAAGCCGTGATCGCCGAAGTTTCCGACCAGACCGCGAGCGAGATCGGCGTGCAATGGCAATTGCCGTTCAAGCAGAACTCCGACGGGAGCCTGCGCGACAGCGTCATCGGCGGCACCAACTTCACCGGCACGTCGCCGGGCAACAACATCATCGCGGCGTCGCAGAATCCGCTCGGTGTCGGCAACGGTTTCAATCTCGGCTATATCAACGGCACGATCACGGTCGGCCGCAACACGATCTTCCAACTCGGCGCGCTGGTCACCGCGCTGCAGGGTGACGGCAAGTCGAACATCCTTTCGACGCCGTCGATACTGACGCTCGACAATCAGGAAGCGCAGATCAAGGTCGCGCAGGAAGTGCCGTTCCTGACCGGCCAGTACACGACCAACGCACTCGGCTCGCAGACCACGAGCACGGTCGGCGGATCGACCACGACCGGCGTCACCAATCCGTTCCAGACCATCGAGCGCAAGGATGTCGGCCTCGTCCTCAAGGTGACGCCGCACATCAACGAAGGCGATTCGGTGCGCATGGACATCCATCAGGAAGTCTCCAATCTGCTGCCGCCGGTGCAGGGCGCGGTCGACCTCGTCACCAACAAGCGCGAAGTGACGACCAGCGTGCTGGTCGCCGACAACTCGCTGCTCGTGCTCGGCGGCCTGATCGACAATCAGCTCAAGGACAACGAGCAGAAAGTTCCGCTGATCGGCGACATTCCGCTGCTCGGCAATCTCTTTCGCTACCGCACGAACAATCGCACCAAGAGCGATCTGATGGTGTTCCTGCATCCGCGCATCCTGCGCGATGCAGCGACCGAAGCCTCGGTGTCGAGCGAGAAATACAACTTCATGCGCACCGAGCAGCTGCAGCATCGCGAGGAAAACTGGCCGATCACGCCAGCGACGCAGCGGCCGCTGTTGCCGGAAGTACACGACTTCCTCGAAAGCCCGACGCTGGACGGTCAGCCGGATCAGGCCAGGCCGCATCGGCAATGAGCGAAGCCGCGCGCCCATCGCGCCCGGGTTTCGGCTACGCGCGCCGCCACGGCGTCGCGCTGACCGGATGGCATGGCGATCGCGCGGAAATCGCCTGTCGCGACGGCGTGCGCGTGGAGATTCTCGCCGAGCTGCGTCGCCACCTCGGCGCGCCGCTCGAATTCACTGCGATGCCGGCGAAGGAATTCGAGCGTCTGCTGCGCGATCTCTACGAGCAAGGCGACGACGCGCGCGCGATGGTGTCCGATCTCGACGAGCGCCTCGATCTCAAGACGCTCGCCGACGAATTGCCGGAACCGGAGGATCTGCTCGAAAGCGAGGACGACGCGCCGATCATCCGATTGATCAATGCGCTCCTCACCGAAGCGGTCAAGGAAGGCGCGTCGGATATCCATATCGAGCCGTACGAAAATCGCCTCGTCGTGCGCTTTCGCATCGACGGCGTGCTGCGCGAAGTGCTGGCACCGCAAAAAGCGATCGCCAACGCGGTGGTCAGTCGCATCAAGGTCATGGCCAAGCTCGACATCGCCGAGAAACGCTTGCCGCAGGACGGACGCATCGGTCTGCGCGTCGCCGGCCGTCCGGTCGACGTGCGCGTTTCCACGATTCCGGCGGGACGCGGCGAGCGCGTCGTGCTGCGCCTGCTCGACAAGCAAGCCGGCAAACTCGATCTCAAGCAGCTCGGCATGGACGACACCGTGCGCGCGCGGCTCGAGGATCTGATCGCGCGGCCGCACGGAATTCTGCTGGTCACCGGGCCGACCGGCTCGGGCAAGACGACGACGCTGTACGGCTCGCTGCTCAAGCTCAACGATAGCTCGCGCAACATCATGACGGTCGAGGATCCGATCGAGTACTACATCGACGGCGTCGGCCAGACACAGGTCAATACGCGCGTCGACATGACGTTCGCGCGCGGCCTGCGTGCGATCCTGCGTCAGGATCCGGACGTCGTCATGGTCGGCGAAATCCGCGATCTCGAAACGGCGGAAATCGCCGTGCAGGCTTCGCTGACCGGCCATCTGGTGTTGTCGACGCTGCACACGAATTCAGCCGTCGGCGCGCTCGCGCGCTTGCGCGACATGGGCGTCGAGCCATTCCTTTTGTCGTCGTCGCTGATCGGCGTGCTCGCGCAGCGACTCGTGCGCGTGCTCGATCCGGCAACGCGCGAAGCGTATGGCGCGACGGCATCCGAGCTGGCCGCGTTCGGCAAACCGGCCGACACGCACGCGACGCTGTATCGGCCGCGCGCGAATCTCGCCGAGCGCCACGCGGGTTACAAAGGCCGCACCGGCATCTATGAGCTGGTCGGCGTCGACGACACGATGCGCCGCCTGATCCACGAAGGCGCGTCGGAAGCCGAGCTCGAACGCCACGCACGCTCGCGTTCGCCGTCGATCCTCGAAGACGGCTGGCGCAAATGCGCGTCCGGCGTAACATCTTCGGAAGAAGTCCTGCGCGTCACGCGCGAGGACTAGTCCCCGCGACCCGATGCCCGCGTTCGCCTACCAGGCTCTCGATAGGGACGGCAAGACGCAACGCGGCGTCCTGCAGGGCGACACCGCGCGCGCAGTGCGCGGATCGTTGCGCGAGCGCGGACTCAATCCGCTGTCGGTCGAAGAAGTGCACGAAAGTTCGGCGCGCAGCGCCGGCGTGTTCGCGCGGCGCGGCATCAGCAGCGCGCAGCTGGCGCTGCTGACGCGGCAACTCGCGACATTGATCGGCGCGGGTTTGCCGATTGACGAAGCGCTGGGCGCGTTGTCCGAGCAGGCGGAAAACGAACGCCAGCGCGGCATGACGATCGCGCTGCGTGCGCGCGTCATGGAGGGCGCGAGCCTGGCGCAGGCGATGGCCGAGTTTCCCGAGAGTTTCCCCGACATCTTTCGCGCGACGGTTGGCGCGGGCGAACAATCGGGCCGGCTCGACAATGTGCTCGAAAAACTCGCCGACTATGCCGAAGCACGCGATGCGTTGAAGCAGAAAATTCTCGCTGCGCTCGCGTATCCGGTGTTGTTGACGCTGGTCGCGGCGGCGGTCGTCGCCGGGCTTTTGACCTGGGTCGTGCCGCAAATCGCCGGCGTGTTCCAGAACCTGCACCAGACGCTGCCGCTGGCCACGCGCGCGCTGCTTGGGCTTTCGGCGTTTTTGCGCGCGTGGGGATGGGTGCTGCTGATCATTTTGGTCGTCGTGATCATCGGCTGCGCGCGTTGCATTGCGCACCGAATCGACGCGCTTGCGCTGGCACCTGCTCCTGTTGCGCGTGCCGCTGGTCGGCCGACTCACGCGCGCCGCGAACACGGCGCGCGCGACGCGCACGCTCGCGCTGCTGGCGGAAAGCGCGGTGCCGCTGCTCGACGCGCTCGGCATCGCGGCGCAGGTCGTGCCGAACCTGCCGATGCGCGAGGCGATGCGGCGCGCGGCGTTCAAGGTACGCGAGGGCAGCGCGTTTTCGCGCGCGCTCGGCGAAAGCGGCTTGTTCCCGCCGGTCGCGCTGCGCCTGATCGCGAGCGGCGAGCGTTCCGGCGAGTTGCCGCGCATGCTCGGCGAAGCGGCGTTCCAGCAGCAGCGCGAGCTCGATCGCTGGCTCGGCGCATTGACCGCCGTGCTCGGGCCAGCCGTGATTCTGCTGGTCGGGGCGATGGTGCTTTTCATCGTGCTGGCGATTCTGTTGCCGATCTTCAATTTGAATCAGATGGTGAAGTAGCGGGGAATTGGGAATGGAGAACAGGGAATCGAAAAGGCGCGGCGAAGCTGGTCTTGCACTCACTTACAATTCCCAATTCTCCATTCCCGATTCCCGGCTTTAGATGATCACCTTCGACAAAGTCAGCAAACGCTACGCCTCCGGCCAGGACGCGCTCGCCGAGCTCAGCTTCGAGATCGGCGCGGGCGAAATGGTGTTCGTGACCGGGCACTCGGGCGCCGGCAAGAGCACGCTGCTGAAGTTGATCGGGCTGGTCGAGCGGCCGACGCGCGGGCAGATCGTGGTCGATCACACGCAGCTCGCGGGCCTGCGTACGCGCGCGGTTCCGCAACTGCGTCGGCGCATCGGCATGGTGTTTCAGGATCACCGCTTGCTTACTGATCGCACCGTGTTCGACAACATCGCGCTGCCGCTCATCATCGCCGGCACGACGCGCGATGAAATCGGCAAGCGCGTGCGCGCCGCGCTGGACAAGGTCGGTCTGTTGGCAAAGGAAAAAGCTTCGCCGCTTGCGCTTTCAGCCGGAGAACAGCAGCGCGTCGGCATCGCGCGCGCGATCGTTGCCAAGCCGCCGGTGATCATTGCCGACGAGCCGACCGGCAATCTCGATCCGCAGCTTTCCGCCGAGATCATGAACCTCTTCGCCGAGTTCGGCGCGGTCGGCACGACCGTGCTCGTCGCGAGCCACGATCTGCACCTGATCAAGCGCATCAACAAGCGCGTGCTCGTGCTCGATCACGGTCGGTTGATCGACGATTTCCGCCCGGCGGCGTCATGACCGTGAAACGACAGGCCGAGCGCAACGTGCGCAAGGCGGCGGCGCCGACGCCGGCCGTTTCCACGACGGCGGCTGAACCGCGGCGACAGCGCTCGTCGCTGCGTTCGCGCATCGGCGCGTGGCGCGATCATCATTTTTACGGATTTTTCTCGAGCCTCGGCCGTCTCGCCGCGCGGCCGTGGGCGACCGCTTTGACGGTGCTGATGCTCGGTTTCGCGCTGGCACTGCCGTTGCTGTTCTACATCGCATTCGACAACGCGCGCATGCTGTCCGGCGGTCTGCGCGAAGCGCGCGAAGTCACGGTGTTCCTCAAACCGACCATCGCCGCGCCGGCGGCGAGCGCTTTCGCCTCCGACGTGCGCAAACGTGACGACGTCACCGACGTCATGATCAAGACACCCGAACAAGGACTCGCCGAATTCCGCCAGCTTTCGGGTTTCGGCGAAGCGCTCGACATTCTCAAGGACAATCCGCTGCCGACCGTGCTCGTCGTGACGCCGCGCCAGCTGGCCGAAGAAACCGATCCGCCGCTGGTGGCCGATCTTCGCAATGACAAGCGCATCGATTTCGTGCAGTACGACGCGACCTGGCGTCGCCGTCTTTCCGACGTGCTGCATTTCGGCGAGCGCGCCGTCGCGGTCATCGCAGCGCTGCTCGCGCTCGCGACGTTGTTGGTGATCGGCAATACCGTGCGCACGGACATCCAGGGCCGTGCGAATGAAATCGCCGTGATGCAGCTGATCGGCGCCGGCAGCGGATTCGTGCGCCGACCGTTTCTCTACACGGGCCTCTGGTATGGGCTTCTCGGCGGCGCGTTCGCGCTCATCGTCGTAATCGGTGCGGAATGGGCGATCGCCGGCCCGCTCGACCGCCTGCTGGCGAGCTATGATCATCGTTTCGCCCTGCGCGGTCTCGGCGCAATTTCCGCGCTGATCGTGATCGGGGCGAGTTCCTTGCTCGGCTGGGCCGGCGCCTTCATCGCGACGGCACGGCACATGGCCGCGGGACATCCCGAGTGATGGCGTCCGAAATCTCTTCATTGCCGCGTCATCTGTCCAGCGACAAGCCGCGCGTGCTCGTCGTCGATGGTTCACGACTGGTGCGGCGCTTGATCGAGCAGGTTCTGAAAGAAGAACTTCCCGATTCGGTCGTGCTCTCGTGCGACAGCGGAGCGGCGGCCAAGCGCGAGCTCGAAAGCGGTGTCGTCGATCTCGTCACGACTGCGCTCAGTCTGCCCGACATGGACGGCGTCGAGCTCGCGCATCACGTGCGCGAATATTCGCCGCAGGCGTATATACCGATCATCGTCGTCTCCGGCGACGTGCAGGAACGCCTGGTCGCGCGTTCGCTCACGCACGATGTCACCGACTATTTCGACAAGGCGCTCGGTTTCGAAGCGCTCGCCGAATTCATCCGCGGCTACGTGCACCCGGCGCAGCAGGCGAGCGGCGAAGTGCTGTATGTCGAGGACAGCCGCGTGGTTGCGGTCGCGACGACGCGAATGATGGAGAAATTCGGTCTCACCGTAACGCAGGTGACCAGCGTCGAAGCCGCGATCGAGCTTTTGGAAACCGCGAAGAACGAGAACCGCGCGCCGGGACCGGATCTCGTGCTGACCGACGTGAACTTGAAGGGCGATCTCTCCGGCGGCGATCTCCTGGAGCTCATCCGCGGCGGTTTCGGCTATTCGAAAGGCGAGCTGCCGGTGCTGGTAATGACCGGCGACGACAATCCGAACAACCAGACCGCGCTGCTCCGCGCGGGCGCGAACGATCTGGTGCACAAGCCTATCGAAGAACGCCTCCTGATCACCAAGCTCGTGTTTCAGCTGCGCGTCGCGCGCAAGCTGCGCGAGCGCGCGCACGCGTGAGCGGGGACCGGCTCAAGCTCGAGCCTTCCTGGAAGGCACACATCGGTTATTGGTTCGAGCGTCCCGAGATGCAGGCGCTCGGCGAATTCCTGCGCGAGGAAAAGCGCAAAGGCAAAGTCATTTATCCTGCCGGCGCGAATATCTTTGCGGCGCTCAATGCGACGCCGTTCGACAAGGTCAAGGTGGTGATCCTCGGCCAGGATCCGTATCACGGACCGAATCAGGCGCACGGCTTGTGCTTTTCGGTGATGCCGGGCGTGCCGGCGCCGCCGTCGCTCGAAAACATCTTTGCGGAGATCGAACGCGACCTGCGCATTCCGCGTCCCGATCACGGTTGTCTGATTTCGTGGGCTCGGCAGGGCGTGCTTGCTGCTCAACGCGGTGCTGACCGTCGAGCAGGGTCTCGCCGGATCGCATCAAGGCAAAGGCTGGGAAGGCTTCACGGATGCCTGCGTCGATGCGCTCAACCGCGAACGCGAGGGACTCGTATTCATGCTCTGGGGCAGCTATGCCCAGGCGAAGGGCAAGCTGATCGATCGGCAGCGGCATCTGGTCTTGAAAGCACCGCATCCGTCGCCGCTGTCGGCCTATCGCGGATTCATCGGCTCGGGCCACTTTTCCCGGGCCAACGAGTGGCTCGAAAAGAAGGGCCAGACGCCCATCGATTGGCGGCTTCCGGCGGCGACCGAGCTCGTCCTCGACTGATCGACGCAAGATCTCGCCGCCAGGACCGGTCTACAGCAACGGTACAGGTGGCGTCCGACAACCCATTGATTCTTATAGGCCTGCGCTGCTCTGGAAACGATCTGTCCGCTATTCGCGCACCCCTTGAAACCTTCCCTTTCCGGTCCCGGGAGCGTACTATACTCGCCAGTTCAATTATGTTCCGGCCAAGGGACTGGTGAAGGGAACTCTTGGAGCATTTAGCACTCCCATAGGACGAGTGCTAGAGGGCTCCCGAAGTCAGGAGATTCACCGAATGACGAATGCTTTGATCGCCAGCAACCTTCCGATCCCCAGCGCGATCGGAAGTCTTGAGTCGTATGTGAGTGCGGTTCACCGCATTCCAATGCTGACCCAGGCTGAAGAGCAGGATCTGGCGCGCCGGTTTGTCGACCAAGACGATCTCGATGCGGCCAAGCAGATGGTGCTTTCGCACCTGCGCTTCGTCGTGCACGTCGCGCGCGGCTATTCCGGCTATGGCCTGCAGGTCGGCGATCTGATTCAGGAAGGAAATATCGGCCTGATGAAGGCCGTCAAGCGCTTCGACCCGAACCAGGGCGTGCGCCTGGTGTCGTTTGCGGTCCATTGGATCCGCGCGGAAATGCACGAGTTCATCCTGCGCAACTGGCGCATCGTCAAGGTCGCCACGACCAAGGCGCAGCGCAAACTGTTCTTCAATCTGCGCAAGTCGAAGAAGCGTCTGGGTTGGATGAATTCCGAGGAAGTGAACACGATCGCCAAGGAACTCGGCGTGCCGGCGGCGACAGTGCTCGAGATGGAAGCGCGCCTCAACGGTCGCGACGTCGCGTTCGATTCGCCCGTCGATGCCGATGACGACGAGAAGCCCGCACCCGCGGCGTTCCTGATCGATCATTCCGCCGATCCGTATGGAACGGTCGAAGCGGAATCGGAAGAGGCATCGAGTCTGGACACGCTGCATCGTGGTCTCGTCAACCTCGACGACCGTTCGCGCGACATTATCCAGCGCCGCTGGCTCAAGGACGGCGAGAAGGCGACGCTGCAGGAACTCGCGGACGAGTACGGCGTTTCCGCCGAGCGCATCCGCCAGATCGAGGCGAATGCGATGAAGAAGATGCGAGCGCTGTTTGTCGCCTGATCTTGGGTGAAGAATGTTTCGTATCGAACGGCCCCGATCGGGGCCGTTCTTTTTTGAACGCCAGAAGGTTCGTGAGAGCGTATCCCCTCTCCCGCAAGCGGGAGAGGTGAAAATTCCTACCGATACCCCGCAGCCTGCAACTCGAACAACTCCGCATAGCGCCGACCCGACGCCAGCAATTCCTCGTGCGTGCCAACTTCCTCGATACGCCCGCCGTCGAGCACGAGAATGCGATCGGCCATCCTGACCGTCGAGAACCGGTGCGAGATCAAGATGGCGGTCTTGCCCGCACTCAAATCCTTGAAGCGCTGGAACACTTCGAATTCCGAGCGTGCATCGAGCGCCGCGGTTGGTTCATCCAGGATCAGCACTTCCGCATCGCGCATGTACGCGCGCGCGATCGCGATCTTCTGCCACTCTCCGCCGGAGAGATCGACGCCGTCGCGGAAGCGTTTGCTCATCGCCTGATCGTAGCCGTGCGGCAGTCGCCGGATCACCGGATCGGCCAAGCTTTCCTCCGCCGCGTGCACGATGCGCGGACGATCTTCGCGCGCTTCGATGCGGCCGACCGCGATGTTCTCCGCGGCGGTGAACGAGTAGCGCACGAAGTCCTGGAAGATCACGCCGATGTGCGCGCGGACCGCACCGAGATCGTATTCGCGCAGATCATGACCGTCGAGCAGGATGCGGCCCTCGTCCGGGTCGTAGAGACGCGCGAGGAGTTTCACCAGCGTGGTCTTGCCGGCGCCGTTTTCGCCGACCAGTGCCAGCACTTCGCCGGCCTTGAGCGCGAACGAAAGCTCTCGCACGGCCCACCGCTCGGCGCCGGGATATCGAAAACCGACGTTTTCGAACACGAAACCTTCGCGGATCGGCCGCGGAAACGCGCGCGCATCGGCCGGCGAGCGGATTTCGGCTTCGATCTCGAAGAACGAATAGAGATCGTCGAGATAAAGCGCTTGTCCTGCGAGCTGCGAAAAGCCGATCAGCAGATTCTCGAGCAGATTGCGCAAGCGCCGGAACGATCCGGACAGGAACGTGAGATCACCGATGCTGAATTCGCCGCGCACGGTGCGCCATGCGATCAGCGCATAGGCGACGTAGTAGCCGATCGTGCCGAGCGCCGCGAACACGCTGCCCCAACCGGCGCGACGTCGCGCGAGTTTGCGGTTCTCGTCGTAAAAACGTTCGGCCAGCGCGCGGTAGCGGTCGATCAGGAAATCGCCGAGGCCGAAGATCTTGACTTCCTTCGCGGTCTCGACGCTCGCGCCGACCAGGCGCACATAATCGAGCACGCGCCGTTCCGGCGTGTACGCGTAGTTCAGCGAATAGCTCTGCGCGTTGAAATGCGCTTCGCCGAGAAACGCCGGCACCAGCGCGATGACCAGCAGCGCGATCAGCCACGGCGCAAACGCGACGAGACCGACCGCGAAGCTCGCCACGGTCACCATGTCCTGCGCCTGGCCGAACAGCTGGCTCATCAGCGCGCTGCGCCCGACCGTCTGGCGGCGCGCGCGATCCAGACGATCCTGCATCTCGCTGTCTTCGAAATCCTCCAGATCGAGCGTCGCCGCGTGCTGCATCAGGCGGATGCTGGTCACGTTGATGTATTTCTCGGACAGCAGCGCGTCGACGAGCGACACGATGCGCCCGAGCACATCCGAAAGCACCGCGAGCCCGAATTCACAGGCGAGCCAGAGACCGAGCCGATTCAGTTGACCGCTCTGCAGCGCCGCGCCGATCGAATCGAACGACACGCCGGTGCGCACCAGCCCGACGACTTCATCGATGATGAGTTTGCCGACGAACAGCGTCGCGACCGGCAGCACCGCGCGCACGATGCGCAAAACCACGTCGGTGATCAGCAGCGGCGGACTCGACGCCCACAATTCGCGCAGGAACGGCGGCAGATTGCGCAGCGCGACGAAGCGCTCGCGCAGATTCTTTGGCGCCGTGCGCGCCGGTGGCGGATCGCGCGGCCCGCTGCGCCCCGCTCCGGGCGGCGCGGCATGCGTTGCGCGCCCGCCCATGCTGTATTGCCTTGGCACCCGCTTCTCCGTCTCGCTGCATGGCGAGAATCGCACAGGAACGACGCGTCGCGCGAATCTCGCGCGCGCGGGGTCGCGCGAACTTCTCTTCAATAAAGATCGACCGGATCTACGTCGATCGACCAGCGCAGCGCCTTGCCTTCCGGCATCGCGCGCAGGCGCTCGATCCATCCGCCGAGGAATTCCTGCAGCGTCGATCGTTCCCGCGCTTCGATCAATAACTGGCCGCGCTGCACGCCGGCGCGGCGCGGCATCGGCGCGGGCATCGGGCCGTGCATCGAAACCGGCGCGTCGCCGATCGCGGCGGCGGCTGCGGCGAGAAATCCGTCGAGGCGCGCGAGCTGCTTCGCTTCGGCGCGCAGTAACGCGAAATGCGTGAACGGCGGCAAACCCGCCGCGCGACGCTCGTCGAGGAGCTTCGCCGAGAGCGCGCGATAGCCGCCTTGCAACAGCACGGCGAGCAGTGGATGGTCCGGATCGTGCGTCTGCAGGATCACGTTGCCCGGACGCTCGGCTCGGCCGGCGCGGCCGGCCACTTGCACGACGAGTTGACCGAGACGCTCCGACGCGCGGAAGTCGACGCTGTGCAAACCTTCGTCGACGCCGACGAGGACGACGAGCGTCAGGTGCGGAAGGTCGTGACCCTTGGCGAGCATCTGCGTGCCGACGAGGATACGCGCGCCGGCCGAAGGCAGGTTGTCGAACAGCGCATCGCGCGCGTGGCGACCGCGCGTCGTGTCGCGGTCGACGCGCACGAGGGGCGTTTCCGGAAAGCGCGCGCGCAGTGTTTCCTCGAGGCGCTCGGTGCCTTGCCCCAACGGATGCAGGGCGAGTCCGCCGCACATCGGGCATGCGCGCGGAACGGCCTGGCTGAATCCGCAGTGGTGGCAGCGCAGACGACGCGTCGCTTGATGCAGCGTCAGTGCGCGCTCGCAGTTCGGACATTGCGCGCTCCAGCCGCAGTCGTGGCACATCAGCACCGGCGCATAGCCGCGGCGGTTCTTGAAGATCAGCGCCTGTTCGTCGCGCGCGATGCAGGCCGCGATCGCATCGAGCGTCGATGGCGCGAGACCGTGCTGCAGCGGTTGCCGGCGCACGTCGACCACGGTGAGCGAGGGAGGCCGCGCATTGCCGGCACGGCGCGTCAGCCGCAATGAGCGATAGCGGCCCGCGGCCACGTTCGCCAGTGTTTCCAGCGACGGTGTCGCCGAGCCGAGCACGACCGGCACGTCGAGCGCCTTCGCGCGCAGCACGGCGAGATCGCGCGCGTGATAGCGGAATCCATCCTGTTGTTTGTACGAGGCATCGTGCTCCTCGTCGACGATCACGATGCCTGCGCGCGGCAGCGGCACGAAGATCGCCGAGCGCGTGCCGAGAACCACCTTTGCCTCGCCGCTCGCGACCGCGAGCCACGCGCGAGCCCGTTCGCTTTCGCCAAGTCCCGAGTGCAGCGCGGCGACCTCGACGCCGAGCTCTTCGCGGAAGCGGCGCAGCGCCTGCGGCGTCAGCGCGATCTCGGGCAACAGGACCAGCGCCTGCTTGTCCTCCGTCAAGCACGCCGCGATCGTAGCGAGATACACGTCGGTCTTGCCGCTGCCGGTCACGCCGTCGAGCAGGAACGGCGCGAAGCCGCGTGCGCCGACGATCGCGTCGGCGGCGGCACGTTGCTCGTCGTTGAGCGTGGATCCGGCGCGTGGTTCGCGCGGCGGCGGCGCCGGTTTCGCGATGCGCCGGATCCAGCCGCGCGCCGTCGCCGTGCGCGCGGCGCCCCGCCAGCCGGGCAGGGTCGCGTCGAAATCCTCGATCGCGACCGGCGCGGCACCGAGCAGGTCGAGCAGCGCCGCGATGCGCGTGCCGCTACGGCGTTTCGGATCGGCACGGGCGATGACGCCCTCTTCGGTCAACTCGAGCGCGTTCGCGGCGGCAGCAGGCAACGGTCGCGCGCAGCGCAGCGCGGCGGGGATCGCGGTGTGCAGCACTTCGCCGAGCGGATGCTGGTAGTAACGCGCGGCCCACTGCAGCGTCGCCATCAATTCGGCATCGATCAGCGGCGTCGCGTCGAGCACGCGGCTCGCGGCTTTCAATCGATCGGGAGGCAGGTCCGAAGCATCGGAGAGCTCGACGACGATTCCGACCGTCTCGCGTCGACCGAACGGCACGAGCACGCGGCAACCCGGCGACACCACGGCGGCATCGGGCACGCGATAGTCGAACAACAGGTCGAGCGGAACGGGCAGGGCGACGCGGAGTATGGGTTTCATCGAGTGCGAAGCGGCGCGAAGGCGCGCGTCGAGTGTAGCCCCGGCGCTCGCCGCAACGGCAGCGAGAAGTTTCTGTTCGGACGCCGCATGCGAAGTATTTTTCGTTTCGAGACCGAGGCGCGACGGCGTGTCGGGAGCGATCGGCAATCGCCGGGGTGAGCTTGCGCGTGGTTTCTCAAGAAACTGTCAGAAAGGTCCATTAACCGACTGCCCGCATGAGGTTTTTTCTTTTATCCACAAGCACTGTGGATAAGTCTGTGGATCATCGTGTGCAATCGCTGTCGCAGGGCGCACGGTTGCACGCGGAGCCTTTCGTTGGCGAATCTTTAATCAATCTGTAATACACCTTTCGAATCAGCGGTTTGCAACTGACACATGTTTGCTTCACGGCATTTCGATGCTGCGCGCGCAACACGCCTTCATGGCGGCCGTGGGCTGTGTACAACAGGCTTGACAAGGACCCGTCTCCCTGAGCACGGTCAAGCTGCGTCAACCGTAGGCGCGCTCTGGCGTTTTAGCCTCCCGATGAGGCTCGAAATGCGACGATGGCCACCCAGATCTGCCTGATGACCCCTTTCGACGACGGCCGCGCCGACGGGCACGCCAGCCAGGATTCGCGCGCGCTGGAGGATTTCATGCGCGGCGTCGAACGGCGTGCGTTGCGCATGGCCGAATTCGCGACCGGAAATCGCGATGAAGCGCTCGATCTGGTTCAGGACACGATGTTCGCGTTCGTCCGCAACTACGGCAGCCGCTCCGGTGCGGAATGGCCGCCGTTGTTCTGGCGCGTGCTCGATAGCCGGCTGAACGACTGGCATCGTCGCCAGCGCGTGCGCGGTCGGTGGTGGTTCCGTCCGGGCGATGCGAGCGGTGATGACGACGTGCTGTTCGCGGCGCCTGACGAGCGCGAACCTGGTCCGTTCGGTCGCATGGCCGACGGCGAGGCTTCGGCGGCGCTCGAAGCCGCGTTGCGCGAACTGCCGCTGCGCCAGCGTCAGGCATTCCTGCTGCGTCTGTGGGAAGGGCTCGATGTCGCCGATGCCGCGACGGCCATGCGCTGCAGCGAGGGCAGCGTGAAAACCCATCTTTCGCGCGCGCTGGCCCATCTGCGCCGAGCGCTGGAGGCACATCGATGAACCAGCCGCACGACCGCGAAAACTGGATCGAGCGCGCGCAAGCGCTACTGGACCAGTCGGCCGACAATCTGGACGCGGCGACGCTTACGCGCCTGAACCGCGCACGCCAGGCCGCGCTCGCGCAGCGGCGTGGATGGCCGCGTCGATGGGCATGGTCGGCAGCTCTCGCCGCCGCGGCGGTCGCGCTGTTCGGCGTCGCCGTGGGATTGCATCAGCGATTCGATGCGTCCGCAATCGCCACGCCGGGCACGGCGCCGCTGCAGGCCGGCGACATCGATTTCCTGACCGGCGACGACGATGCGCTCGATCTCTACGAGAATCTCGATTTCTACGCGTGGCTCGAAAAGCAGGGTGGAGATCCGCGTGGCTGAGTGCACTCCTTTCCCGGCGGCCGTGGCGGCGCGGATGCGCGGCGCGACATGGGCGTTGCGCGTGCTCGGGGCGTTCCTTTTCGCCGCGCCGTGTCTTTGCGCGGCAATGCAGGGTGGCGAGGCGGGACAGCCGAACGCGGCCAGCGCACCGGCGCCGACGCCGTGGTCCGCGCTGACGCCGCAGGAGCAGCAATTTCTGGCGCCGGTGCGCGATCAGTGGCAGGAGCTGCCTGCCCAGCAGCAGCAGCGCCTGCGCCGCACGGCGCAGCGTTGGCAGAACATGCCGCCGGAGCAGCAGCAGAGGGTCCATCAGCGACTCGTGCGTTTTGCGGAAATGACGCCCGAGCAACGCATGCAGGCGCGGCAGAGATTCCAAGCGTTCCAGCAACTGCCGCCCGAAGAAAAACAGCGCATGCGCGAAGTCATGCGCCGTTTTCGCGCGCTGCCACCCGACGAGCGCCGCATGTTGCGCGAGCGCTTCGAGGCCAACAAGCAGGCGCAGACGCCGCGTTGAGTTCATCCGCTCGCGGTTTGCGTGCGACAGCGCGGCGTGAGTCGACCTCTGCAGACATCTGATTGCGCGCGGGTCTTCGCTTAGACCCGGTTCTCGGTGCCGGCGCCGGTCACCGCGAGCACACGACGCGTCGCCGTGAACGCATCGCCGAAGCGGCGCACGCCTTCCTCGCGCATGCGCGGAGCGTGTTCGATCAGGTAGCGCTCGAGCGCGGTTTCGTCGACGAGACGATATTGCACGTTCAATGCGCGCGTTCCAGGCGTCGGTGGCGGGTCGCGCTGTTCCAGAATCTCGGCGGCGAGGAATCCTGGCAGTGCAAGCATGTGTTCGACATGCGACAACAGCCACGCGCGATAGTCCGCGTAGGTGTCGTCGCGCACCTCGATGTTGACTTCGTAGACGATCATGCGAGCGCGAGCGTGGCCAGCAGCGCGCCAACGAGACCAATCGTGATGATGATGCTGTAGCAGATGCCGATGAAGCTGTACTTGATGAACGTCATGATCCAGCCCTGCCGATAGACGCGCTTCTGCATCAGGAAGAGATAGATCGGCAGCCAGATCCATACCGCGTCGCGCAGCAGGTTGTAGAGCGAGTCGAGCGCCGGCATCGACGGGCCCGTCCAGTTGCGCAGCAGCTTGATGATGGCGAGCAGCAGCAGCGACATGAAGATGAACGCGTGGCTGTGCAACGCGACCATCAGGTGTTCCATGTAGAGCCGTCGCTTGAAGATGTAGACGATCTTCAGCAGCACGGCGAACAGCGGCATCAAGAGACCCAGTGTCCACGGCAGTCGCGCGAACACGGCTTCGATCAGCCGGCGCGGATCTTTTTTCGCGGCGATGATGTTTTCCTTCGCGCGGCCGGCCATGTCGTTGAGCTCGGCGTTGGCGAACGCCGGCAGCCACGACACCGTGATCGGGTGCGTAGCGGGATCCCACGCCTTGCCGTTGAACATGATGTCTTCGCCTTCGTCGGTCGGATCGGGCGGCGGCTGCTCGCCCTTTTCGCGCGCGGCGTCGCGGGCCTTGAGATACGCGAGCCGCGTGTCGGCTTTCTTCTGGATCGCAGCCGCCGCTTTGTCGAGCGAAGCGATCGCAGCCGCCGGCATGTTCGCCGCGCTCTTCGCGGTATTGATGCTGGCCAGCGCATGCTCGGTGCGCTTCTGCACGTCGGCTTGGGTCTGCGCGTTCTCGATCTCTTCGCTGTGACCGGTGTTCCACTTGAAATTCGAATTGAAACTCGAATCGCCCATGTTGAGCGCGAGCTGGATCGCGAAGAACGCCACGAGACACAGGAAGAAAAACAGTCGAAACGGCGTCACGTAACGCACGCGTCGGCCGGCGAAATATTCCAGCGTGAGATAGCCCGGACGGAAATACAGCGGGAACAGGCTGCGGAATACGCGCGAGTCGATGTTGAACACCGTGTCGAGCACGTCCGACAACACGCTCGCGAGCTGCCGGATCATGCCCTTCTCGGGTTGACCGCACGCGTAGCAGTAAGGCCCGTGCATCGGCGCGCCGCAATTCGCGCAAGGATGCGTTCCTTTCGGCGCCTCCACGGGCGGCTTCGTCGGTGCGGAGATATCGGCGGTGGTTGTCATGCGCGCATCGGGTCCGGCGTCGAATCCGAGGAACGCATTGTAAGGTGAGTCGCAGCTCGGCGTTCACATCGGGCGTGTCGTGCGACGGATTGTGCCTATCGTGCGGCGATCGATGCGAAGTGAGCGCGTCGCAAACGCCGAGCGCGCGGCGAATCGGACGGCGCTCGGTTAAACTCTGCCCGCAGGCTCGCCATGCCCATCCTTCTACGCGCCCAACGGCCGCGCCTCGCGCGCGAGCTGAAAGAGATGCTGCGCCTCGCGCTGCCGCTGGTCACCGGGCAGTTGTCGGCGATCGGCATGAATGTGATCGACGCGATGCTGGCGGGTCATCTCGACGCGCACACGCTCGGTGCGGTCGCGGTCGGCACCAGCGTCTGGTCGCTCGCGCTGGTCGCCGCGATCGGCGTGATGTTCGCATTGCCACCTTCGGTCGCCCAGTTGAACGGCGCGTCGCGTCGCGCCGAGATCGGTCCGCTGTTCCGCCAGGCGTTGTGGCTCGCCGTCTCGCTCGGGATTCTGCTGTGCATCGGCGTGCGTTTCGGCGGTCCGCTGCTGGTCGGCGCGATCGGTGTCGATCCCGCACTGGTGCCCGACGTGACGCGCTTCCTGCACGCGATTTCATTCGGCGCGCCGGCGCTCGCGTTGTTCTTCGCGCTGCGCGGATTGAGCGAGGGTTTCGGTCTGACGCGGCCGACGATGTATTTCAGCGTGCTGGGTCTCGCGCTGCTCGGGCCCCTCGGTTACGTGCTGATGTATGGCCGGCTCGGCGTGCCCGCGCTCGGTGCGCTCGGCAGCGGCATCGCCACCGCATGCGTGCTGTGGATCGAAGCGCTCGCGTTTCTCTTTTACGTAGCGACGCGCCGCCACTATCGTGCGTTGCGGCTGTTCGCGCATTTCGACGCCCCGAATCCGGCGGCGATCCGCGGCCTGCTCCACATCGGCATACCGATGGGCGTTTCGGTATTCATGGAGGCGAGCCTGTTCGTCGCGGTCGCGCTCGCCATCGGCACGCTCGGCACCGATGTCGTCGCGAGTCACCAGATCGCGATCAATGTCGCGTCGGTCACGTTCATGGTGCCGCTCGGCATCGCGATGGCGACGACGGTCCGCGTCGGCCATGCCGTCGGCCGCGGCGATGTCGAAGGCGTACGCGACGCGGGGTTCGCGGGACTGCTGTTGACACTGATGGCGCAGGGCGCCTCCGCCCTGCTGATGCTGACCGTGCCGCGCTACATCGCCGCGCTGTATACCGCCGACGCCACCGTGATCGCACTCGCGGCGCAGCTCTTGATACTCGCCGGGCTGTTCCAGTTCTCCGACGGCATGCAGGTCGCCGCGAGCGGCGCGCTGCGCGGCATGAAGGACACGCGCGTGCCGATGCTGATCACGACATTCGCCTACTGGGGCGTCGGCATGCCGGTCGGATGGTGGCTCGCATTTCCGCTCGGCTACGGCGCGCGCGGCATGTGGATGGGGCTCATTGCCGGGCTCAGCATGGCCGCGATTCTACTGTCGCTGCGCTTCTGGCGCCTCGCGCGATCGCCGCCGGCACTCGGTTCGGCGTGAGCTTCGCATCGCCGTCGCGGCAATTCGGGTAGTCTGTCCGAGCGGGGCGTTGGAAAGGCGCCGCGTCGACGTCATGTTCGACAAATCCCCCGCGATCTGCGCGGGCGACGTCCCTCGATTGGTGCAACAGGAATTCGAAATGTCCAAGGAGCAACCCGGCGTTTTCGTGCGGCTCATGCGTGGTCTGTGGAACGCGCTGAACTTCACGCGCCTGCTCGTCTTCAACCTGATTTTTCTGATCATCCTGGTCGCGTTCTTTTTCGCGATGTTTTCGTCGCGTCCGGTGCTGAGGCCGCGTACCGCGCTCGTGCTCGATCCGCGCGGTCAGATCGTCGAGCAGTACACGATCGATCCGGTGCAGCGCGCGCTCGGCAATCTTGCCGGCGATCGGCCCAAGGAAGTCCAGTTGCGCGACCTGTTGCGCGTGATCGATACCGCGGCGAAGGATTCGCGCATCGAACGGATCGTGCTGATTCCCGACGACATCGTCGGCGCCGGTCTCGCCACGCTGCACGAAATCGGCACGGCGCTCGATCGTTTTCGCGCGGCCGGAAAGGAAGTCATCGCAGTCGCCGACGACATGGGCCAGAGCCAGTACTTGCTCGCTGCGCACGCCGACAAGATCCTGCTCGATCCCGACGGCGCCGTTCTGATCGAAGGTTTCGCGAGCTATCGGAGCTATTTCAAGGACGCGCTCGACAAGCTCGGCGTCGAAGTGCATCTGATCAAGGTCGGCCAGTACAAGTCGGCGGCCGAACCCTACGTGCTCAATCAGGCGTCCGATGCGTCCAAGGAAGCGGACCGTTACTGGATGGGCGGACTCTGGCAGGACTATCTCGCCGAAGTGAGCGGCCTGCGCAAGATCGACGCGGCGTCGATCAGCGAGGACATCGCGCACTACGACGAGCGTGTCGCCGCGCATCAGGGCGATCTCGCCAAGCTCGCGCTCGAGCAGAAGCTGGTCGATCAGCTCGCGACACGCGCCGACGCGCGCAAGCTGCTGCGCGACAAAGGCGTCGCCGATGGCGATGAGGGTTTCCGTCAAGTCGATTTCAAGGATTACCTCGAGACGCTCGGGCCGGACGGCCTTGCGCATTTCGGCTCGCAGGTCGCGGTCGTCGTCGCGCAAGGCGAGATCGTGCCTGGCGAACAGCCGCCCGGCATGGTCGGCGGCCGTTCCACCGCGCAGCTGATTCGCGCCGCGCGCGAAGACGATCGCGTCAAGGCGGTCGTGCTGCGCGTCGATTCGCCCGGCGGCGATGCGTATTCGTCCGAGTTGATCCGCCGCGAGGTCGCGCAGACGCGCGCGAGCGGCAAGCCGGTCGTCGTTTCGATGGGCGATGTCGCCGCGAGCGGCGGCTACTGGATCGCGATGGACGGCGACGAGATCTGGGCCGAGCCGACCACGATCACGGGATCCATCGGCATCTTCGGACTCGTCGTCACGATACCGGAGACGCTGGCGAAGATCGGCGTGCACACCGACGGCATCGGCACGACGCCGCTCGCCGGCACGTTCGACATCCGCCGGCCGTTGTCGCCCGAGCTCGAGTCGATCCTCAACAGTGTGATCCGCCACGGTTACGACGAATTCATCGGCCGCGTCGCCAAAGCGCGCAAGCGCACGCCGGAAGAAATCGACAGCATCGCGCAAGGCCGCGTGTGGAGCGGCAGCCAGGCCAAGGAACGCGGACTCGTCGACAAGCTCGGCGGCCTGGGCGATGCGATCGCCTCGGCCGCAGCGCGCGCCAAGCTCGGCAAGAACTATCAGGTGCGCTACGTCGAGCGCGAACCAAGTGCGTGGGAACGCTTCCTGCTGAGCTTCGGCGACAGCGAGACGATGCTGCGCCTCGCGCGCAGCGTCGGTTTCAGCGTTCCGACCGGATGGCTCGACCGCAGCGAAATCGCCGAGATCAGCGGCATCGTGGAATCGCTGCGCGGCAAGCCATACGGCGCGTTCGCGCACTGCTTCTGCGATTTGCGCTAGCGTCCGCTCTGCCCGCGGGTTGGCGAGGGCATAAACCCTCAGCGCAGCGAGGCGTTGATCTTGTCGAGCGTCTTGGCGCCGGGGCAAAGCTCGCCCGCTTCGAGCGTGTTGAACGGCGCCGCGACCGTGTTGAGATGCTGGTGCATGTCGCGCGCCTTGCGGTCGATGTAGAGAAGTCCGGTCACGACTTCGCCGCGCGCCTGGTGCTCGTGGATGTAGTTCATCGCGGCGATGCGATCGCCGGGATCGTAGCTCGCCGATAATTTGCGCAGGCGCAGCACGCTGCCGTCGTGCTGTTCGACTTCGATGGCCTGGCCTTCGCCATATTCGACCGCGATCTCGCTGCGCGGCGGGATCATGTCGAGGCGGTTCACGGCTTCGTTGTGCTGGCGCACGTAGTCGTAACTCTTGGTGCTGCCGGCGTGGTTGTTGAACGCGACGCACGGGCTCACGATATCGATGAACGCGGAGCCGCGGTGCGCGATGGCCGCCTTGATGAGCGGCACGAGCTGCGGCTTGTCGCCGGAGAATCCGCGCGCGACGTAGGTCGCGCCGAGCTGACAGTGCCAGACTGACCAGATCGATCGGCGCGTCGCTGTTGACGACGCCTTTCTTCGATACCGAGCCTTGATCCGCGGTCGCCGAGAACTGGCCCTTGGTCAATCCGTACACGCCGTTGTTCTCGACGATGTAGACCATGTTCACGCCGCGCCGGATCGCGTGCACGAACTGGCCGATGCCGATCGAGGCGGAATCGCCGTCGCCGGAAACGCCGAGATAGATCAGATCGCGATTGGCGAGATTGGCGCCCGTAAGCACCGATGGCATGCGGCCGTGCACGGTGTTGAAACCGTGCGACTGGCCGAGAAAATAATCCGGCGTCTTCGAGCTGCAGCCGATGCCGGACAGCTTGGCGACGCGATGCGGCTCGATGTCGAGCTCCCAGCACGCCTGGATGATCGCCGCCGAAATCGAGTCGTGGCCGCAGCCGGCGCACAGCGTCGAGATCTTGCCTTCGTAGTCGCGGCGCGTGAACCCGATCGCATTGCAGGCGAGCGCCGGGTGATGCAGCTTGGGCTTGGCGATATACGTCATCGGATCAGCGTCGTTGATTCATTTCGAGAGCGTAGCCGAGGAGGCCGGCCGCAAACACCAGCGCCGACAATGTCCACAGCGAGAAGAACACCGGCATGCGCTGAGCGACATCCGATGCAATGAACATCACGCCGCGGAACACGAGTCCGGCGATCTCGGCGACGATCGCGACGATCAGCCAGACCGAACGATCCCTGCGCCACAGGATCGCGAGCGCAGCCAGTACCATCACCGAGATCAAGATCGGCGCCAGCGATTGCAGTGCGGAAAAGAGCCCGTTTTGCACCGTCTTCTCCCGTCAGGCGACTTTGTCGTGTGCGATCTTGCCGACGCTGGCGCCCATGTGCTGGCCGATCGCGCCGGCGATGAAGCGCGCGGTGATCGGCGTGCCATCGTAGTGCAGCACCGGCGCGAGGCGTGCCGGATCGATACCGAATTCGTTGACCAACAACGTGCGCAACTGGCCGTCGCGATTCTGCTCGACGACGAACACGCGCTCGTGCGCTGCGACGAACTCGGCGATGCTGTCGGCAAACGGGAACGCGCGGATACGCAGCGTATCCACGTGCAGATGCGCCGCTTCGAGCACTTCGATCGCTTCGTTCATTGCCGGCGCGGTCGAGCCGAAATAGAGCGCGCCGTATTGAGTGCGTTGCGGCGCCTTGCGCAGGATCGGCTGCGGCACCAGCGTCTTCGCGCTCTCGAATTTCTTCAGCAACCGCTCCATGTTGTAGATGTAGTCCGGGCCGCGCTCGGAATAGCGCGCGTACGGATCGCGCGACGTCCCGCGCGTGAAATAGCTGCCGCGGGAAGGATGCGTGCCCGGATACGTGCGATACGGAATGCCGTCGCCGTCGACATCCTTGTAGCGCCCGAAATCCTTGCCGGCTTCGAGCTCCGCGGCCGTCATGACTTTGCCGCGGTCGTAGGTGCGCGATTCGTCCCAGGTGAACGGCGCGCACAGGCGCTGGTTCATGCCGATGTCAAGATCGCTCATCAGGAAAATCGGCGCCTGCAGCCGATCGGCGAGATCGAGCGCCTGCGCGGCGAACTCGAAGCACTCGTGCGGATCTTCCGGAAACAACAGCACGTGCTTGGTGTCGCCGTGCGATGCATAGGCGCAGGCGATGACGTCGGCCTGCTGCGTGCGCGTCGGCATGCCGGTCGATGGACCGCCGCGCTGCACGTCGATGATGGTGATCGGGATTTCGGCGAAGTAGGCCAGGCCGATGAACTCGGTCATCAGCGAAATGCCCGGGCCCGAAGTCGTCGTGAATGCACGCGCGCCGTTCCAGCCGGCGCCGACGATCATGCCGATCGATGCGATCTCGTCTTCGGCCTGCACGATCGCATAGCGGTGCTTGCCGCTGTCGGCATCGACGCGAAGTTTCTGGCAATACTTCTGGAACGCCTCGGCGAGCGAGGATGAGGGCGTGATCGGATACCACGCGCACACCGTGGCGCCGCCGTAAACGCAGCCGAGCGCCGCGGCCGTGTTGCCATCGACGAAAATGCGATCGCCGACCGCGTCGGCGTGACGCACCTTGATGCCGAGCGGATGCGCGAGATTCTGCGTCACGTAGTCGCGGCCAAGATGCAGTGCCTGCCGATTCGCATCGAGCAGCCGTTCCTTGCCTTTGTACTGTTCGACGAGCAGCTTCTCGATGACTTCGATGTCGATCTCGAGCAGCGCGGACAGCGCGCCGATGTACATGATGTTCTTGAACAATTGACGCTGGCGCGCGTCGGTGTAGGTGCGGTTGCAGATATCGGTCAGCGGCACGCCGATCGGTTGCACGTCGTCGCGGAATTTCGATTTCGGCAGCGGCTTGGTCGAATCGTGGAACAGGTACCCGCCGGGCTCGATCTCCTTGAGATCGGCGTCCCAGGTCTGCGGATTCATCGCGACCATCAGATCGACGCCGCCGCGGCGCCCGAGATGGCCTTTCTCGTTGACGCGCACTTCGTACCAGGTCGGCAGGCCCTGGATGTTCGACGGAAAAATATTGCGCGGGCTGACCGGCACGCCCATGCGCAGGATTGCTTTCGCGAACAGCTCATTCGCCGATGCGGAACCCGAGCCGTTGACGTTGGCGAACTTGACGACGAAGTCGTTGATGGCGGCGAGTGGTTTCATTATTTAACCCCTCTCCCGCTTGCGGGAGAGGGTTGGTGTGAGGGCTCGCTCGGAGTGAGGGGCTTCACTTCGTCCCGATCCTCACCCTGCGCTTCGCGCTGCCCTCTCCCGGTGGGAGAGGGGAATGTCCAGCCCCCTCTCCCGCTTGCGGGAGAGGGTTGGGGTGAGGGAAGGCTCGGAGTGTGGCGCGAACGACTCACGCGACCTTCCTCGCCGGCGCACCATGACAACCCGGCCCCGCATAGGTCATGTCCAGCAAAAACTTCTGCATGTCCCACGCGCCCGTCGGACAGCGCTCGGCGCAAAGCCCACAGTGCAGGCAAACATCCTCGTCTTTCACCATCACGCGCCCGGTCTTGAGCTCGCCGGAGACGTATAGATCCTGAGTCGTATTCAACGCCTGCGCGGAAAGGTGAAGCCGCAAATCCGCCTCGTCGCCGTTGCGCGTGAACGTGATGCAGTCCATCGGGCAGATGTCGACGCAGGCGTCGCACTCGATGCAGACGTTCTGTGTGAATACGGTCTCGACGTCGCAGTTGAGGCAGCGCTGCGTTTCCTTCCACGCCGTTTCCGCATCGAAGCCGAGCTCGACTTCGAGCCTGATGCTCTTCAGCGTCTTCTTCGCATCCGCCCACGGCACCTTGTAGCGGAGATCCGGCGATATGTCGTTGTCGTAGCTCCACTCATGGATGCCCATCTTCTGCGAGATCATTTCGACCGCCGGCAGCGGCCGATCCTTGACGTCTTCGCCGCGCAGCAGTTTGTCGATCGTCACCGCCGCTTCGTGGCCGTGCGCGACGGCCCAGATGATGTTTTTCGGTCCGAACGCGGCGTCGCCACCGAACAGAACGTGCGGCAACGATGACTGCATCGTGATCTTGTCGACGATCGGCATGTCCCACTCGGCATCGAACGTGATGCCGATGTCGCGCTCGATCCACGGGAACGCATTTTCCTGGCCGACCGCGATCAGCACTTCATCGCAGTCGAAACGCTGATCCGGCTCGCCGGTGGGCACCAGCTTGCGGCGGCCTCTTTCGTCGTGGATCGCGGCGACTTTCTCGAACACCATGCCGACGAGCTTGCCGTTCTCGTGCACGAATTCCTTCGGCACAAGATAGTTGAGGATCGGGATGCCTTCGTGCATCGCGTCCTCTTTTTCCCACGGCGAGGCCTTCATTTCCTCGAAGCCCGAGCGCACGATGACCTTCACCTCATCGCCGCCGAGCCGCCGCGCCGAACGGCAGCAATCCATCGCGGTGTTGCCGCCGCCGAGCACGATCACGCGCTTGCCGACTTTCTCGACATGGCCGAAATACACCGATGCGAGCCAGTCGATGCCGATATGAATCTGCGCCGCGGCTGCGTTGCGGCCCGGAAGATCGAGATCGCGCCCGCGCGGCGCGCCGCAGCCGATGAACACCGCGTCGTAGTTTTCGGCGAGCATCGACTTCATCGAATCGATGCGCCGTCCGCCGACGAATTCGACGCCCAGATCGAGGATGTAGCCGGTTTCTTCGTCGATGACTTCTTCGGGCAGGCGAAAGCGCGGCACCTGCGTGCGCATGAAACCGCCGGCTTTCGCGTCGGCTTCGAAAACGGCGACGTGATAGCCGAGCGGCGCGAGATCGCGTGCAACGGTGAGCGATGCCGGACCGGCGCCGATGCACGCGATGCGCTTGCCGTTCTTCTGCGTCGCGGGTTTCGGCAATCGGTCGCGGATGTCGTCCTTGAGATCGGCAGCGACGCGCTTCAATCGGCAGATCGCGACCGGTTCGGGTTTGGCGTCATTGTTGTTCGCCTCGACGCGCCCGCGGCGGCACGCCGGTTCGCACGGGCGATCGCAGGTGCGCCCGAGAATTCCGGGAAACACATTCGATTTCCAGTTGACCAGGTACGCGTCGGAATAGCGGCCGGCGGCGATCAGGCGGATGTATTCGGGAACCGGAGTATGGGCCGGACAGGCCCATTGGCAATCGACGACTTTGTGGAAGTAGGCGGAATCGCGAATATCGGTGGGCTGCACCTCAGCCTCCTGGCTGACGCGTCAAGCGACGCGCGAGCCTAGTCCTTGCGCTGTCGCGGCGGAAAGACGCGCCGCAGCATGTTGGCGGTGGGAAATTCTTTCATGTCCAGAGTCTCCTACCCGACATTTCCCCTCTCCCGCTTGCGGGAGAGGGTTAGGGTGAGGGCAATCTTGAGTGAAACGCAAAACGCGAGAGCGCTTCGACATGAAGGTTCCGCTCCCATGCCCCTTACCCGCTCTTCGCGCGACCTCTCCCGCAGGCAGCAGCGGTGAAGGGCATCAACCGCCGTTGTCATCGATGGCCTTGTCGGTCGCCTTGGCCGCGTCGTCGACGGTCTTCTGCACGTCCTTGGCTTTCTGAATCGCCTTCAGCTGCGGATCGAGCACCGTCGTCTGCGCCGGCGCGGCCTGCGCTTGCGCGGCCGGTTTCGCGGCCTGGGCGTCCTCGTTCGAGCTTCCGGTGCAGCCGGCGATGGCGCATGCGCTCGCCAGCAGAAGCAGCACGCGCGGCATGGCGGTACTCCGGCTATGGGTTCAGTTAAAGTCTGCTCCGGTCATCGTGGCCGGGCAAGCAACGGGAGCACAATATGCGATGTTCCCTCGTGCAGTGTGGTCGCGGGCTGGCCCTCACGCCGTATCCTCGCCCGCGTAGCGGGAGAGGGGGAGTGATCGTCGCGCTGTGCGTGGCGCCGTCATTTGATAAGGGCGGCCGATGAATCCGTCGCGCTGGCGGCTGGACGGACAGGTCGCGCTGGTCAGCGGCGCGAGCAAAGGCATTGGTTTCGCCTGCGCGCGCGAGCTCGCGGCGCTCGGCGCGGACGTGCTGCTGGTGGCGCGCGACGAAGCCGGACTCGAACATGCGCGCGGCGAGCTCAGCGAAGAATTCGGCGAGCGCGAATTCTTCACGTTCGCCGCCGACGTCGCCGAGCCCGAGCAGCGCCTCGAAGTGTTCGACTGGATCGCCGATCTCGAGGTCGAACTGTCGCTGCTCGTCAACAACGCGGGCACCAACGTCACCAGGCCCACGCTCGATTACACCGAGGACGAAATCGGCGACCTCATCGACACGAATATCCTCAGCGTCTTCGAGATGAGCCGACTCGCGCATCCGCATCTCGCCGAACACGGCAACGCGGCGATCGTCAATCTCGCCTCGGTATCGGGCCTGACACACGTGCGCAGCGGATCACCGTACGGTATGACCAAAGCCGCCATCGTGCAGCTGACGCGCAATCTCGCCTGCGAATGGGCCGAAGACGGCATCCGCGTCAACGCCGTCGCTCCGTGGTACATCCGTACACAGCGCACGGCCGGCAAGCTCGCCGATCCCGACTATCTCGAGGAAGTGCTCGAGCGCACGCCGATGGGTCGCATCGGCGAACCCGAGGAAGTCGCCGCCGCGGTGGCTTTTCTCTGCATGCCGGCGTCGAGCTACATCACCGGCGAGTGTGTCGCCGTCGACGGCGGATTTCTGCATTACGGATTCTGAAGGTTGCGGGTTCCGAGGGTTTTCGGTTCCGAGAGGAATCGTGTTCCGGGAGGATTCCGAGAGTGTGCGGATTCCGAAGGCGAATCGCTTCACTTCACCTCTCCCGCTTGCGGGAGAGGTCGCGCGCAGCGCGGGTGAGGGCGGCACGGAGTGTTGCGTTCCGGGTTGAGAGGTTTCACTTCGATTGCCCTCACCCAACCCTCTCCCGCAAGCGGGAGAGGGCTAGAGAATCGAGCGGGAGGGGATCGCGGGACAAGGGGGAGGCGCCAGAGAACTAAGTGAGGGGCCAGGGAATATTGATGGCCGAAAACGGCTAGTCCGATCGACGCGGCGCGGTAGACTTGCGTCATGAACGATGTCGCCACGCATTCCCCGCTCGATCGCCGCCTCTGCGATCGCGCGCGCGAGACGCGCGATCCGCGTTTCGACGGACTCTTTTTCATCGCAGTGACTTCGACGCGCATTTATTGCCGGCCGGTCTGTCCCGCACCGTCGCCGAAATCGCGCAACATCCGCTATTACGGCAGTGCTGCGGCAGCTGCGGCGGCCGGTTTCCGGCCGTGCCTGCGCTGCCGTCCGGAAGCGGCGCCCGGTTCGCCGCTGCATCGTGCGAAGAGCGATCTCGTCGCCGGTGCGCTGCGGCTCATCGAGCAGGGCTCGCTCGACGAGACATCGCTGCCCGATCTCGCACGGCGCGTCGGCGTCGGCGAACGTCATCTGCGTCGGCTGTTCGCGGAGGAACTCGGCGCAAGTCCGATCGAAGTCGCGGCGACGCGACGCCTTCTATTCGCCAAGAAGCTGCTGACCGAAACCGCACTTCCGATCAGTGCAATCGCACCCGCTGCGGGTTACGCAAGCCAGCGCCGATTCAACGCGGCATTTCGCGCGACATACGGCAAACCGCCGCGCGAGATCCGGCGCGCGCACGATGCGAACGCGACGAGCGACGAGCTCGTGCTTCGTCTGCCGTATCGCCCGCCGTACGACTTCGCGCATCTGCTCGCGTTTCTGGAAAAACGCGTCATTCCGCGCGTCGAGTCGGTCGACGCAAACGGCTATCGCCGCAGTTTCTTCGCCGCGGGAAGTCCCGGCTGGCTTTCGGTTGCGCCGATCGCGGGGCAGTCCGCGCTCGCGTTACGCGTGCATCATGCGAAGCCGAGCGCTCTCGGCGACATCGTCGCGCGCGTGCGTCGCATGTTCGATGTCGACGCCGATCCGCTCGCGATCAACGCGCACTTGCGTCGCTCGGCATTGCTGAAACCGCTGGTGCGACGCTGGCCGGGCCAGCGGCTGCCGAATGCGTGGGATGGTTTCGAGCTTGCGGTGCGCGCCATTCTTGGTCAGCAGGTCAGCGTCGCCGCAGCGCGGACACTTGCCGCGCGTATCGTGGACCGCTATGGAGCGCGATTCGAAGATGGCGCATCGATTGGCCTGCACGCACTGTTTCCTTCCGCCGACGCGCTCGTCGATGCGCCGCTCGAAAAAGTCGGCATCATGCGTGCGCGCGCGGACGCGATCCGCACGCTCGCACGCGCGGTCGTCGCCGGTCGCGTGCACTTCCGGCCGGAGCAAACGCTCGCCGCGTTCGAGGAAAGCATGGTCGCGCTGCCGGGCATCGGATCATGGACGGCACACTACGTCGCGATGCGTGCGCTCGGTCAGCCCGATGCATTTCCTGCCGCGGATCTGATCCTGCGTCGCGCGGCCGGCGATGGCATCACGCTGACAACGCGTGCCGTGGAAACGATGAGCGAAGGCTGGCGGCCGTGGCGCGCCTATGCGGTCATGCTGCTCTGGCGCAGTCAGGGTTGAGCCGTGCGTTCGATTGCAGCGGCTTCCGGATTTTCGCGATCGAAGACGATCGCTCGGGCAAACAGGTGCGTCATGTTCTACGATTTCTTCGATTCGCCGATCGGTCCGCTGGTCATCGCCGGCGATGATGACGCGCTGACGTGTCTGCACCTGCCGAAGAACGGCAAGCCCGGTCACGTCGCGCCCGAGTGGCAGCGCTCGCCGGCGCGCCTGCGCGAAGCGCGCGCGCAACTCGCGGCGTATTTCGCGGGCAAGCTGTTGACGTTCGATCTTCCGCTTGCGCCGCGCGGCACCGAATTCCAGCAGCGCGTCTGGGACGAACTGCTGCAGATTCCGTATGGCGACACGATCAGCTATATCGAACTCGCACGCCGGCTTGGCAAGCCGAGCGCGATGCGCGCCGTCGGGGCTGCCAACGGCGCCAATCCGCTCGCGATCTTCGTGCCGTGCCATCGCGTGATCGGCGCGAACGGAACGTTGGTTGGCTACGGCGGCGGCTTGCCCGCCAAGCGCTGGCTGCTCGACCACGAGCGCGCACACGCGCCGGCGCCACTGCTCGAATTGAGACCGTAGCGTATGAATCAGCAGCCGCGCATGCGTTCGCGCAGTTGCGCCTGCTGCTCCTTGAGCTGGGCTTCGGTATCGCTGAAAGCGCGTCTCAGTTTCGACGCCACTTCGTCGAGCTCGCCGCGAAGATACGCGCACGCTTCGCGCGGCGCGGCAACGTGGCATTCGTCGTCGATCCACGTGTCCATGCCGCCGAATGGAACCTTACCGGCCGGCACGTGCGGAATCGTGCGCAGACCCGGCGCGGAGACGCCGATGCCATTGCGCCCGCCGTACGCGTCGGCAAGACTCCGGTTCGGTACGCCGAGCACACCGAGCGGAACGAGCGCGCTGCCGCTCTCGCCGGTGTCGCTGATGTAACGCGAGCCATCGTAGCGCGTGCACAGATAGAAGCTCGGAGGCGGTTCGCCTGGCAGCGTGGGCGGACTCGGTATCTGCGCGGACGCGGGTGCCGGCGCGACGCCGGTATCCGACGCGTCGTTCACCGGTGCCGGCGATACCGGCGACGCGTCGGGCAAATGCAGTGTGGTTTGTCGCGTGCCGGCCGTGCACGGATGATCCTGAAATGCGATCGCGCCTTTGGCGTCGATGCATTTGTAGACTGTCGCGGCGTGCAGTGCGTGGCCTGCTGCGAGTGTCGTCAGGAACAGGACGATGCGTGGGTGACGCATGAGCAAGATATTACGCTCCGACGCGCTCTCGCGCCCGGCATGCGCAAACCCTCTCCCGCTTGCGGGAGAGGGTTGGTGAGGGCGAGCTGGCTCGAGCTCAAAGCGAGCGCGTTGCTCTGCTTCCCCTCACCCGCGCTTCGTGCGGACTCTCCCGCAAGCGGGAGCGCTGGAAATCGACCTCAGTGCGCGGTGTGCGGCTGCGACGGAGGCAAGGCGACGCTTTCCATCGCCGCATCACCTTCACTCCGCTTGCGCACCGCGCGACGAATCACCAGATAAAACACCGGCGTCAGCAAGAGACCGAAGAACGTCACTCCCAGCATCCCCGAGAACACCGCAACGCCCATCGCGCGGCGCATTTCGGAGCCGGCGCCGGTCGAGGTGACCAGTGGGATCACGCCCATCACGAACGCGAGCGATGTCATCAGGATCGGACGCAGACGCAGGCGACACGCATCGAGCACCGCTTGCCAGGTCGATTCGCCGTGCGCTTCGCGATCGCGGCCGAACTCGACGATCAGGATCGCGTTCTTGCAGGCGAGTCCGACCAGCACGATCAAACCGATCTGCGTGAAGATGTTGTTGTCGCCGTGCGAGAGCAGCACGCCCATGATCGCGCACAGGAGACACATCGGAATGATCAGGATGACGACCAGCGGCAACGAGATGCTTTCGTAGAGCGCGGCGAGTACGAGAAACACCAGCAGCACGACCAGCGGAAAGATGTAGACCATCGTGTTGCCGGCGAGAATCTGCTGATAGGTAAGATCGGTCCATTCGTAGGTCATGCCGTTCGGAAGTTCGTGCGCGAGCACGTCCTCCATCGCGGCCTGCGCTTGTCCGCTCGAGTAGCCGGGCGCGGGACCGCCATTGATTTCGGCCGCAAGATAGCCGTTGTAGTGCGGCACGCGATCGGGACCGGATGTTTCGCGTGCGTTGACGAAGCTCGCGAGCGGAATCATGTCGCCGCGCGCATTGCGCGTCTTGAGACGTCCGATGTCGTCGGCAGTCAGACGGAATCGCGGCTCGGCCTGCGCGTTGACCTGATACGTGCGGCCGAAGCGGTTGAAGTCGTTGACGTAGAGCGCGCCAAGATACATCTGCATCGTGTCATAGACATCCTGCAGCGAGACGCCGGCTGCTTTCGCCTTCTCCCGATCGACGTCGACATCGATCTGTGGCACGTTCACCTGAAAACCCGAGAACACGCCGGCGAGTTCCGGCCGCGCGCTCGCTTTCGCGATCACGTTCTGCAGCTGCTTGTACAACTCGTTCGCGCCGAAATTGCCGCGATCTTCGATCTGCAGCTTGAATCCGCCGATCGTGCCGAGGCCCTGCACCGGCGGCGGCGGGAAGATGGCGATGAACGCGTCCTGGATCTTCGCGAACTGCTGGTTCATCGCCATCGCGATGCCGCCGGCGGATTTCGACGCGTCGCGACGTTCTTCGAACGGCTTCAACGGCGTGAACGCGATGCCGGAGTTCGGCGCGTTGGTGAAGCCATTGATCGAAAGGCCCGGAAACGCCGGCACCGATTCGACGCCCGGCGTCTTCAACGCGATATCGGTCATTCGCTTGATCACGGTTTCGGTGCGATCAAGCGTCGCTGCGTCCGGCAGCTGCGCAAAACCGACCAGATATTGCTTGTCCTGCGCCGGCACGAATCCGGTCGGCGCGCGCGAAAAACCAAATGCGGTGAGACCGATCAGGCCGACGTAGACGAACAGCGCAATCGCGCTCGCGCGCAACACGCGCCCGACGCCGTGCACGTACGCGTTCGACGCGCGCGCAAAGAAACGGTTGAATGGACGAAAGAACCAGCCGAACAGCGCGTTGAGAATGCGCGTCAGCCGATCCGGCGGCGCGTCGTGCGCTTTGAGCAACAGTGCCGAGAGCGCCGGCGACAGTGTCAGCGAGTTGATCGCCGAAATCACCGTCGAGATCGCGATCGTCAACGCGAACTGCTTGTAGAACTGGCCGGAAAGACCGCTGATGAACGCAGTCGGCACGAACACGGCGCAGAGCACCAGCGCGGTCGCCACGATCGGCCCGGTCACTTCCTTCATCGCCTGCACGGTCGCAGCGATCGGTTTCAATCCTTCGGTGATGTTGCGCTCGACGTTCTCGACGACGACGATTGCGTCGTCGACGACGATGCCGATCGCCAGCACGAGTCCGAACAGCGACAGCGTATTGAGCCCGAATCCGAACAGATGCATCACGCCGAGCGTGCCGATCAGCGATACCGGCACGGCGAGCAACGGAATGATCGATGCGCGCCACGTCTGCAGGAACACGATGACGACGATTACGACGAGCAGGATCGCCTCGATGAGCGTGTGCAGCACGGCTTCGATCGAGCCGCGCACGAACACGGTCGGATCATAGGCGACGTTGTAATCGATGCCTTCCGGAAAGCCTTTCTTGAGCTCGGCCATCTTCGCGCGCACAGCGTCCGAGATCGCGATCGCGTTGCTGCCGGGACGCTGGAAAATCGGAATCGCGACCGCGGTCTGGTTGTCGAGCATCGCGCGCAGCGCGTAGTTGTCCGAGCCGAGCTCGACGCGCGCGACGTCACGCAGGCGCGTGATCTGGCCGGCGCTGCCGGTGCGGATGATGATGTTGCGGAAATCCTCTTCGTCGACGAGGCGGCCTTTGGTGTTGATCGCGACCTGGAAATTCGGCCGTGCATTGGCTGGCGTGTTCGCGGGCGTAGCGGGCGAGCCGAGCTGGCCGGCCGCGACCTGCACGTTCTGCTCGCGGATCGCGTTGGCGACGTCGCTCGCGGTCAGTCCGCGCGCGGCGACCTTGTCCGGGTCGAGCCAGATGCGCATCGAATAGTTGCCGCCGCCGAACTGCTGCACGTCGCCGACGCCGTCGAGGCGCGCGAGCTCGTCCTTGATGTGCAAGGCGACGAAGTTCGAGAGGTATGTCTGATCGTAACGATGGTCCGGCGAGGTGATGAACACCGCCATCGTGATATCGGGCGTCGATTTGTTCACCGTGACGCCGATGCGCTGCACGTCCTGCGGCAGCTTCGGCGTCGCCTGCGCGACGCGGTTCTGCACGAGTACCTGCGCCTTGTCGACGTCGGTGCCGAGCTTGAACGTGACGGTCAGCGTCATCACGCCGTCGCTGGTCGCCTGCGAGAACTGATAGAGCATGTCCTCGACGCCGGTGATCGATTGCTCGAGCGGACCCGCGACGGTGTCGGCGATGACTTGCGGATTCGCGCCCGGATACGTCGTGCGCACGACGACCGTCGGCGGCACGACTTCGGGATATTCGGAAATCGGTAGCTGTGGGAGTGAGATCAGGCCCGCGATCAGGATCATCGCGGACAAGACGCCGGCGAAGACAGGGCGAGTGATGAAGAATTGGGAGAAGTTCATCGTTGTGTCCTCGGGAATTCGATTGCGTCCGCTCCGTTGATGCGTCCCATTCCTTCGTCATTCCGGCGAAAGCCGGAATCCAGCGCCTTGTTTTGGAGACAAGGAACACGCTGGGTCCCGGCTTCCGCCGGGACGACGAGGATGGGATCGGGGCAACCTTGCTGCGTTTCTCGGTTCGTTACGAACGCCTGACAATCAGCGCTGCGAATGCGCCGCCGGCGAGATCCGGCTGGCCAACACGGCCTTCGTCTCGTCACTCGGCGCCGCCAATTGGGCGACACCGGCGCGATCCGCATCCATCGCGACTTTCGTCGGCGTCACGGCGATGCCGGGCTTGACGTGCTGCAGTCCGTTGATCACGATCACATCGTTCGCAGCGAGACCGCTGCTGACCACGCGCAAACCGTCGACGCTCGCGCCGAGATTCACCGGGCGATATTCGAGCGTGTTGTCGGACTTCAGCGCGAGCACGAATTTCTTGCCGAGATCGGTGCCGACCGCGCGTTCGTCGATCAGGATCGTGTTGCGCACGTCGCCGCCGACGAGCTTGATGCGCGCGAACAGGCCCGGCGTGAAACGGCCGTCCTTGTTGTCGAACACTGCGCGGCCGCGGATCGTGCCGCTCTGCGGATCGACCTGGTTGTCGACGAAATCGAGCCGGCCGGCGTGCGGATAGCCGTCTTCGTCGATCAATCCCATGAACACCGCGTCGTTGCCCGCGCGCGTGCCACCGCCGGCGCCAGCGTGCGGTGCGAACTTGAGATAGGTCTGCTCATCGGCGTCGAAATAGGCGTAGACCGGATCATCGGAAACGACCGTCGTCAGCACGTCCGTATTCGATACGAGGTTGCCGGCCGTAATCAACGCGCGCGAAACGCGTCCATCGATCGGCGAGCGCACTTCGGTGAACTCGAGGTTGAGACGCGCCGTCTCGAGCGCCGCCGCAGCCGCACCGATGTCGTCGGTACTGGTGCTTGCGGCGGTTGCGAGCTGATCGAAGTCCTGCTGCGAGATCATGTGCTGCGCGACCAATCGCTTGCCGCGTTCATGATTCGATGCGGCAAGCTCGGACTGCGAGCGCGCGCGGCGAAGCTGCGCCGTGAGACGGTTCACTTCGGCCTGAAACGGACGCGGGTCGATGCGGAACAGAAGCTGGCCTTTGTTGACGCGCGCGCCTTCGGTGAACTGGATCGAATCGATGTAGCCGCTCACGCGCGGGCGGATTTCGACGTTGTCGACCGCCTGCAGGCGGCCGCTGAACTCCTGCCAGTCGCGCAACGGCTTGGCGATGACGGTCGCAACGGTGACTTCGGGTGCCGGAGGAGCGGGCGGCTTGCCGCTCGCCTGCGAGCGGGCGCAACCGGCCAGCGCCGCGGCGAGTGCGGCGGCGGCGAGGACCGATCCGCCGAACGGGGATCTGACGATGAACATGTTCGAGCTCCTTTGGCGGAGCGGGCGCCGCATGGACTTCGCCAGCGCCTGGCCCCATCTGACTGGATGCTTGCTGCACGGCGTCTTGACTTGGAACCTCGACCCCGCGAAGCTGTCTAACGTTACCGATCGGTAACAGGTTACTTACCGGTAACACCTATGTCAACAGTGGCGATTTTCAAGGGCCCGTATTTCGCCGGCGGGCGGGAGCAGTCGAAATGAGCGTCAAGGCAACGTCGCCCGAAGCGGCGAAGGTTTCCCGATCGGCGCCGGCAGCCGCGGACCGGCCGCGCGTGCGCGACCGCATCCTCGACACGGCGTGCGAGCTCTTCTATCGGCATGGCATTCGCGCGGTCGGCGTCGACGCGATCGCCAGCGAAGCCGGCACCAACAAGATGAGTTTCTATCGGAGCTTCCCGTCGAAGGACGATCTCGTCGCCGAATACCTCGCCGATCAGGAAGGCGAGTACTGGAAATGGTGGGACGAAGTCGTCGCGCCGCACACCGGCCATCCGCGCCGGCAGGTCGAAGCGCTGATGGAATCGGTGGTCGATCTCGCGCGGCGCAAGATGAAGGAAGCGAGCGGCTGCAAGACCAGCCGCGGCTGCGCGCTCGGCAACGCGTGTGTCGAGATTCCCGAGGACAACCAGCGGCTCGGCGACATCGTGCACAAGTACAAGAATGAAATCCGCCGCCGCCTGCGCAAGCTCGCGCGCGAGATGGGCGCGAGGGAACCCGAAGTGCTCGGCGATGCGCTGATGTTGCTGATGGAAGGAAGCTACTACACGCGGCTGACGTTTCCGGGCAACACCGGGCCGGTGACTGCGATCACGAAGGCCGCGCGGGCGCTGGTCGACGCGCATTTGGCTTAGGTTTTTCCTTCTCCCGCTTGCGGGAGAAGGTGCCGACTGCGAAGGCAGGATGCCGGAGCGCACGGCGAAGCCGGCCCGCAGGGCGCGCCGCAGGAGGGGCGCGTAACGCGGATGAGGGAAGCTTGTGTGGCGGGGCGAACCCAGATTGCCCTCACCCTGGCCCTCTGCCGCGAGCGGTAGAGGGGAATAGCTGCGTTCGCAGGTCCCTTCCGTACCAATTCATTCTTGCACCGGCTTCGGTCATGCTAACGGCATGATCGATTTCGCCAGCGATACCAAGACGCGTCCGACGCCCGGCATGCGCGCCGCGATGGCGGCGGCCGAAGTCGGCGACGAGCGCGCCAACGAAGATCCGACGGTCAATCGCCTCAACGCGCGCTGCGCGAAACTGCTCGGCAAGGAAGACGCCGTGTTCCTGCCGTCCGGAACGATGGCAAACGAGATCGCGCTCGCCGTGCATTGCCGGCCGGGCGAGGAAGTGATCTGCGATGCGACTTCGCACATCATCGGTTTCGAAGGCGGCGGTCCGGCGGCGCTCGCCGGCGTGATGATCCAGCCTCTGCCCGGTCGGCGCGGCATCTTCAGCGCCGAGCAGTTGCGCGCGGCGTTGCGGCCGGATCGGCCGTACGCGCCACGCCAGCGGCTCGTTGTGGTGGAGCAGACATCGAATCTGGGCGGTGGCGCGATCTGGCCGCTGGCGACGCTCGAGGCGGTCTCTGCCGTCGCGCGCGACGCCGGCCTTGCGACGCACATGGATGGCGCGCGCCTCCTGAACGCATGCGTCGCGCGCGGTGTCGAAGCGGCGGCGTTTGCACGACCGTTCGATTCGGTGTGGATCGATTTCAGCAAGGGACTCGGCGCACCCGGCGGCGCCGTGCTGGCCGGCTCGCGCGCGTTCTGCACCGAGGTGTTCCGGCACAAGCTGCGTTGGGGCGGCGCGATGCGCCAGAGCGGCATCATCGCCGCCGCGTGCGAGTACGCGCTCGATCATCAGGTCGATCGGCTGGCCGAGGATCACGCGAATGCGCGCCGGCTCGCCGATGGACTCGCCGGTATTCCAGGCATCGCGCTCGATCCGGCCGAAGTCGAGACCAATCTCGTCTATTTCGAGATCGACCAAGGTGCGATGAGCGCCGCCGAATTCAGCGCCGCGCTGCAGTCCAAAGGCGTGCGCATGAGCGAAATGGGTGCCCGGCGCGTGCGCGCGGTGACCCATCTCGATGTCGACGCGACGATGGTCGAGCGGGCGATCGTTGCGGTCGCCGAGGTCCTGCGGGCGGGGCGGTGACGCCGGACGCGGATTTCCGCTGGCACAACCATTAAGCCGGAAGCCGCGCTACCATGGACCGAGGGGCAGGGTCCGTGCGTTCATTCATCATTCTCGCGGCTTGGCTGGCAGCGGCATTCTTCGCGGCAATCGCCGCGGATTCCGTGCATGCGGCTGCCGTGCCGCTGATCGTCGAACAACTCGACGCCGCGGACGGATCGCCGCCGGCAGCGCGCGTTGTAGCGGGCGACTACGACGCCGATTTCATGGCGCAGAGTTACGCCGCGGTCATTCCCTCGCGCGAGCACGACGTCTGGTATCGGATTCGTTTGTCCTCCGACTGGAGCGGCGCGCGGCCGCCGGCTCTTGCGATCTTCGATCCGGTCGGGCTTCACGTTCAGATTTACCTGCCGCCGGCATACGTCTCGCAGCCGCGCAGCATCTACAGCGACGAAGGCGATCCCGGCTACACGAAGCACGCCATCGTCGCGGTGCTTCCGCAAACGATCAAGGCGAGCGAGGCGGTTTACCTGCACGTCGAGCCGGAGCGTGCGATTCCGCGTCGCGTCGAGGTCCGCGATGTTTCCGAGTACCGGGCAGGCGATCTGGAGCGCGCTCGGCTCGACGTTCTGTTTCCCGCCTTCCAACTCGCCACGTTGTTGCTGATGTTTGCGTTTTTCCTTGCGCTTCGCGAGCGCATGTACGCGTACTTCGCGGGTTACGCGCTGTGTCTGGTCATCTACGAGCTGTTCACGTTCGGCATCGCCTACGACAGTTCGATCGTGCGCGGGCTGGCATCGATGGCGCAGCGGCCGTCGTGGTGCGCCGCGCTGTTGGCCATTGCGCTGAACATTGCGTTCTCGCGCGAATTCCTCGAGCTCGCGCGTTGGGCGCCGCGCATCGATCGCGCGCTGCGCGCGTCGATCGGTCTCTTTCTCGCGCTCGCCGTCTGCGCCCTGGTGCCGATGATCTCGCGTGGCTGGTGGGTGGAAGATGCGCTGTCGGTTCTGCTGCTGATGACGATACCGGTGTTGATCACGGGCGCGGTGTTGGCCTGGCAACACGGTGGCCGTCGCGGCGGACTCTTCCTCGGCGCGTGGATTCCAGCGCTGCTGTTGACCATCCTGCGCGTACTGCAATTGCGCATGCAGTGGCCGCTGCCGCTGTGGCTCGAGTTCGGTCTTCCGGCTGCACTGTCATATGCGAACCTGGTGCTCGCGTTCGCGCTCGCCGGTCAGACGCTGTCGTTCCGCTACGAGCGCGACGTCGCACACAAGCTGGCCGAGCACGATCCGCTGACCGGCGTGTTGAATCGTCGCGCGATCCTGGCGCGCCTGCGCGCCGAATTCGCCAAAGCGCGTCAGTCCGGCGAGCCGCTTTCGCTGCTGTTCCTCGATCTCGACCATTTCAAGAACGTCAACGACAGCTTCGGACACCGCGCCGGCGATCAGTGCCTGCGCAGCGTCATTTCGCCGATCGCGGGCGAGCTACGTCAGGGCGACGCCTTGGGCCGCTACGGCGGCGAGGAATTCCTGATCCTGTTACCCGGCGCCGCCGCGCCCGATGCGGAAGTCGTGGCCGAGCGCATCCGGCGTCGCGTGCAGGAAATGCCGATGATCGTTTCTGGCATGCGCATCGGGCTCACCGTCAGCCTCGGCGTCGCCGCGGTCGATACCGAAGTGTCGATTCCGGACGATCTCATCGAGCGCGCCGATGCGGCGTTGTATCGATCGAAGTCCGGCGGCCGCAACCTGGTGAGCACACACGCCGGGCCGGTCCCCGAGCGCGATCGCGGCGCGGACGTCGACACGTTGAGCGACGCGCTGCGCCGCTAGCGGCGCCGTTCGATCGCGCGCGGCAACTGCGCGATGCGCTGATATTCCGGACTCGAAAAACGACGCGGCTCGTCGAGCCAGCTCTCGATCATCGGCGTCGCGTCGTTGCCCCAGAAGAGATCTCCGCCAATGCGCAGCGTCGGCACGCCGAACACGCCCGCGGCGAGTGCGGTTTCCGTGTTCGCGCGCAGCGTCGCTTTCACGTCGTCGCGCGCGATCGCCACGGCGACATCGCCGATGCCGAGATCACGGCCGACGTCGGCGAGCGAATCGCTGTCATCGCCCGCACGGCCGCACTTCCAGATGTGCTCGAAGATCGCGCTGACGGCAGGCCACGTGCTGCCCGCCGCGACGGCGAGCCGCAGCGCGGCGATCGGATTGAACGGATGCGCCGGCGGAAAGCGGAACGCGATGCCTTCGCGCTCCGCCGTCCATTGCACGACTCGGTAGGTGAATTCGCGCTTGCCTGCGATCTCGGCGGGGCCGAGCTGGCCGTGATGTTTCAGCACCGCGCCGAACACGATCGGAACCGGCGTGATGTGCAGGCGCGCGCGCAACCCAAGGATCCTGCCGAGCTGCAGATAGGAGAACGGCGAGATGTAATCGAAGTACCAGTCGGCGTTCATGGTGTTTCAGCCCCCTGCAAAATTCACCTTTCCCGCTTGCGGGAGAGGTCGCGCGCAGCGCGGGTGAGGTGTCCGCAGTGAAGTGCCCACACCGTCGGACTTTTCCTCCGATTGCCCTCAGCCAACCCTCTCCCGCAAGCGGGAGAGGGCTTGAGTGGCGTCCGATGAAGCCAGCGTGGTGGAAATCCTCCGCGCGAAACGGAAGTCCTGTCGCTCAATGCAGGTTGCGATACACCGACGGCTCGAACGCATCGACTGCGACGACCTCGTCGCGCGCGTCGCGTGCGTCGTTGAGCAGATCGTATTCCGCCTTCGAGATCACGCCCGCGGCGAGGCCGAGATCGTCGAGCATGTAGCCCGGCGCGCGATCGAGCTTGCCGGCGCGCACGGCGTCGCGCAGCTTGGTTTCGACCGGAATCGCGCGCACCGCCTTGTCGAGTGCGGCTTCGAGTGCGCCGAGACCGGGTTCACTGGCCGGCGGTACGAACACGTCGCCGGTCAGCGTGTGGCGCGCTTCGCGGTCTTCGAGAATGGCGCGCGCGACTTCGGCGCCGAGCCGATCCGAAGGCGGTCGGAACCGCACGCCCAGCGGAAAAATCGCAAATTTCAGCAGCACCGCGACCCAGCGCACGGGCAGGTTGTCGAGCACGCCGACCAGCGCCTCCTGCACTCGGTAGAGACACAGCTCGACGCTCCAGCGCGCCAGCGCGAAGTTCGACGCGGTTTTTGGTTCGTCGTGATAGCGCTTCAACGCGGCGCTCGCGAGATAGAGATACGCGAGTGCATCGGCGAGTCGGCCCGAAAGTTTTTCGCGCCGCTTGAGCGAGCCGCCGAGCGTACCCATCGCGGTGTCGGAAGTGATCGTGAACGCGGCGCAAAATCGCGAAAGATGCTGGTAGTAGCGTTGCGTATCCTGCACATGCGGCGGCGCCGCGAGCCGCGATCCGCTCAGCGCGAGCAGCTTGGCGCGGATCGCGCGCGTAGCGAAAAGATTGACATGCCCGAAGATCGCCTTGTCGAACGCGGCGAGATCGCGAGCGGCGACGGCGTTGATTTCCTTGTGCACGAACGGATGGCAGCGGATCGCGCCTTGGCCGTAGATGATCATCGAGCGCGTCAGGATGTTCGCGCCTTCGACCGTGATGCCGATCGGCACCGCGTCCCACGCACGCGCCAGCGTGTTGCGCGGACCGCGCTGGATCGCGCTGCCGGCGCGGATATCCATCGCGTCGGAAATGACCTGGCGCATGCTGTCGGTCAGGTACGCCTTGCAGATGTTGCCGGGCACCGCGGGTTTCTCGCCGGCGTCGAGCGCGCCGCAGGTCAGCGTGCGCGTCGCGGTCATCAGATAGGTCAAGCCCGCGATGCGCGCGAGCGGTTCCTCGATGCCTTCGAAGCGGCCGATCGGCGTGTCGAATTGTTCGCGCACGGTGGCGTACGCGCCGCAGATGCGCGTCGCCATCTGCGCGGCGCCGACGCTCAGTGCCGGCAGCGAAATCGAGCGTCCCGCCGCGAGCGATTCCATCAGCATGCGCCAGCCGTGGCCGATGCCGTCGCGACCGCCTATCACGACGTCGTCGAGCGGCGCCCACACATCGGTGCCGACAATCGGGCCATTCTGGAACGGCACGCCCATCGGATCGTGGCGCAGGCCGATGTCGATGCCTTTTGTCGCGCGCGGAATCAGCGCGCAGGTGATGCCGCGATCCTCGGCGCCGCCGAGCAGTTTGTCGGGATCTTTCAAGCGGAATGCGAGACCGATCAGCGTCGCGACCGGCGCGAGCGTGATGTAGCGTTTCTTCCAGTTGAAACGCAGGCCAATTACTTCACGGCCTTCGATCGTGCGCTTTTCGACGACGCCTTCGGATTGCGTCGCGGCAGCATCTGAGCCCGCTTCGGGTCCGGTCAACGCGAAGCAAGGAATTTCGTCGCCGTTCGCGAGGCGTGGCAGGTAGCGTTGTTTCTGTTCGGCGGTGCCGTAATGGATCAGCAACTCGCCCGGCCCGAGCGAATTCGGCACCATCACGGTGACCGCCGCAGTCACCGAGCGGCTCGAAAGGCGCGTCACCACGCGCGAATGCGCGAGCGCGGAAAAACCGAGGCCGCCGTATTCCTTCGGGATGATCATGCCGAAGAAGCGTTCGCGCTTGATGAAGTCCCAGATCTGCGGCGGCAGATCTCTTAGCTGATAGACGTCCCAATCGCTGAGGCGACGGCAGAGTTCCTCGGTCGGCCCATCGAGAAATGCGCGTTCGTCCGCGGACAGCGGTGGCAGGGTGAAATCGAGCAGCTTTTTCCAGTCGGGCATGCCGCTGAAGAGATCGCCATCCCACCACACGCTGCCCGCTTCAAGCGCAATGCGCTCGGTTTCGCCGAGGCGCGGCAATACTTTCGCGAAGATCGGCATCACGAAACGCGATACGAGATGCCGGCGCACGATCGGTACACCGAACAACGCGGCGAGCACAATCAAGATGATCGCGGTGATTTCGAACAGCAGCGGCGAGTCGACGCCGACGATGCGCCAGCCGATCAGCCAGACGCCGGCGGCCGCAACCCAGCCGAGGAAGCCGAGTCCGCGGAACGCGAGGACGAGAAAGACAAGCAGAGCCAGGATGAAGGTGATCAGCATGGCGCATCCTCGTACCGGATACGTCGATTATGCGCCAGCGGCGGCGGTCATCGGCAGCTCTATAATCCGTGACGATGAAAGAGAAGCGCGAAATCGTCAACAACTGGCTGCCGCGCTACACGGGTGCGCCGCTCGATGCGTTCGGCCAGCATGTTCTGCTGACGAACTTCGGCCATTACGTCGAGCGTTTCGCCGAGCGGCACGGCGTGCCGGTGCTCGGCCGCGACAAGGCGATGCCGAATGCGACGGTCGACGGCATCACGATGATCAACTTCGGCATGGGCAGCCCGAACGCGGCGACAGTGATGGATCTGTTGTCCGCGGTCGCGCCGAAGGCCGTGCTGTTTCTCGGCAAGTGCGGCGGACTCAAGAAGAAGAATCAACTTGGTGATCTGGTGCTGCCGATCGCGGCGATTCGCGGCGAAGGCACGTCGAACGATTATCTCTTGCCGGAAGTACCCGCGTTGCCGGCGTTCCAATTGCAGCGCGCGGTGTCGACGATGATCCGCGATCTCGGCCACGACTACTGGACCGGCACGGTCTACACGACCAACCGCCGCGTCTGGGAACACGATGCTCGCGTTCAAGGAATACCTGCGCAAAACGCGCTGCATGGCGATCGACATGGAAACCGCGACGATTTTCGCGGCGGGATTCGCCAATCACATTCCGTCGGGTGCGCTGTTGCTGGTGTCGGATCAGCCGATGATTCCCGAAGGCGTCAAGACCGAGCTCAGCGATCGCGCGATCACCGCGAATTTCGTCGAGGCGCACATCGAGATCGGAATCGAAGCGCTGAAACTCGTGCGCCGGCATGGGCGCAGCGTGAAGCATTTGCGGTTCGAGGAAGACTTGGAAAGCGATTGATGTTGCGGTGCGCGTTGTCCGGAACGGGCTAATATCTCGCATGCACGGACAGGTTTTCCTCAAACACGGGTGGTGCGCATGAACGTTCGCTCGACTTCATCCGAAATGCGCTCTGCTGTCGCGAAGGTCGTCATCGGCGTCGCGGTCGTCCTCGCGATCCGCGATGTCCATGCGGGCGACGCGTTCGACGACGTGAAGTGCGGCGGTCTCGTCGCCAATGCGCTCGTCGGCAAACATCTCGGCAACGGTCCTGTCGACGCGACCGAAAAGAAGCACGCCGACCTCGGCCTCAAGCACGAAGGCGAGCGACGAGATTTCCGATTCGTTGAACTACGAGGCCTGGACCGTGTGCGGCGGCTCGTACCATCTGCTCGTGCGCAGCGATGTCATTCGCGGCGTCGTGCGCGCCGATCATTCCCGGGCCGCACCGGCGTTTCTCGGAGAATGCGAGGTCGACGGAAAACCGATGAGCGTTGGTGTTCGCAATCCTTAAACCATCGAGTCCGGTGGTCGGACATGCGGCGGAGAACGATCACACGTTGATACCCGCAGAGCGCGCCTGGCGAATTGACGAGAAGAACGGGAAATTCGTCGAAACAAGCGCGAGCGGCATGATGTGTCCACGCGACGGCCTTGCGACCGAAGACGGCGGGCTCTGATCCCACAGGAACGTTCGGACGCGCGCCAGAGAGACGCCTAGGGTGGGCCTTGGCCCACCAAATGCGGCGACGTTTATCGAATGCAAAAAATGGGTGGGCCGAAGCCGACCCTATGAGCGATGGCGTGCTGGGAACGTGACGCGTAGTCGCCTACGCGACCGATCAATACCGGGGTACGCTCGGATCAATCTCGCACGACCACGCATCGATGCCGCCTTCGATGTTGTAGACGTTCTCGAACCCATGCTCGCGGAAATGTTCCGCGGCGCCGCGGCTCGAATGGCCGTGATGGCAGAGGAAACGCGAGCGGCGTGTCCTTCGGCAAAGACGCCAGCCGCGCGTGCGTTTCGGCATCGAGAATCTCCGCACGCGCGAATGGCGCGCGCGCGCGATCCTGCGGCGGGCGAACGTCGATCACCGTGATATCGCCGGCGTCGAGACGACGCTTCAGCGCATGCACATCGAGTGATTTGACTGCCGCGGGCGCCATCGGCAAGTGGATCGCAAGCCCCTCGCCGTGTGGCGTCCTGGTCCAGTCGATGCTCGCGCCGCGCGCGCGCTGCGCGCTGGCGAGATCGAACGCAATCTCGAGCCCGTTGGCATTCACGCTGATCTCGTTGCCGCTCGGTTCGCGCAGCTGGAACTGCGGCTGGAAGCGGCCGTCGACGACGAGAAAGAGCTTCGTGCCTTCTTCGGCGCCGGCCAGGGCCTGGCGAATCGCCGCGACCGCTGCGTCCGAAACCGTGATCGCCGGCGGCGTGCGATCGGGTTCCGCGACGCCGAGCACGCGGTGCAATTCGCCCGAATCGAACATCGACTGCACGATGTCGGCGCCGCCGACGAGCTCACGATCGACGTATAGCTGTGGAATGGTCGGCCAGCTGCCGTATTCCTTGATGCCCTGGCGGATTTCGTCGTCGGCCAGCACGTTGACAGTCGCGTAGTCGTCGAGCAGCGCATTCAATCGGTCCGTCGTCGCGGCAGAGAAACCGCACTGCGGCGCATCGCGCGTGCCTTTCATGAAGAGGACCACGCGATGCGACGCGAGGAGGTCTTCGATGCGGGCGCGAGTTGCGGAGGCGAGCGGCATGGCTTGGTTCCTGCGGTAGGGCGCGCATGATACTCCGCGCGCCGTGGGCGTTTGGTCGGCGGAATCCGACCCGCGATATTTGGTGCCAGGGGCTGGTATTTCCAAGCTCGCGGCGGAGAGGAAAATGACTCGGAAGTGGTTGGCGCTCGCAATCGGGCTGGGGTCGCCTGCGCGTTCGAGTTGCCGCCGCCACCGCCTGAGCGGCGACGAAAAACCTTTCTCCCGCTCGCATTTCGCCTCTCCCGCTTTGCGGGCAGAGGCCGGCCCGCAGGGCCGGGTGAGGGCGCTCGGAGCAACACCTTTGCCGAACGTTGACTCGCGCTTGCCCTCACCCTAGCCCTCTCCCGCAAGCGGGAGAGGGGATTCCTGCGAGCGGGTGAGGGGATTCCTTTCGGCGGCGTAGAACGTTAGGGGCTCACGCCGCGACCGGAAGCGGCAGCATCGGCGCGCCACGATTCACGGCGAGCGAGCGTTGCCGTTCGGTCCAGTGCAGCAACTCGAACGCGCCGTCGTGATGCTCGACGAGCGCGGTGCAATGCTCGACCCAGTCGCCGTCGTTGATGTAGACGACGCCGTCGTGATCGTCGATGCGGCCGTAATGAATGTGGCCGCATATGTGGCCGTCATAGCCGTCGGCGCGCGCCGCGGTCGCGACGCGTGTTTCGAAGTCGCGGATGAAGCGCCGAGCCGTGCCGATGCGTGACTTCAGCATGATCGACAGCGGCCGGTAGTGCAGGCCGAGCCGACGCAGCAGCGCGTTGCAGCGGCGGTTCGATGCGCAGATGAAACCCTGAAGCACGTCGCCGAGGCGCAGCAGCCATGCCGGCGCGGTGCTTGCGCTGTCGTGCTCGTCGCCGTGACTGACGCGATAGCGGCGGCCATCGGCGGCGACGTGCACCGCGTCGAGCGCAATGTCGACGCCGGCAAAACGCTGGCCGGCGAAGCGTCGCAGCACCGCGTCGTGATTGCCCGGGATGTAAGTCACGCGCGTGCCCCGCGCGACGATCGTGAGGAGCTCGGCCAGTACCTCGCCGTGGTCCGCATGCCACCACGGACGCTTTTCCATATTCTCGAAATCGATGATGTCGCCGACCAGATAGAGCCGCTCGCATTGCATCGAGCGCAGAAAGTCGAGCAGATAGCCGGCCTGGCAATCGCGCAGACCGAGATGAACGTCCGAAACAAATACGCTGCGGAACGAGAGCCGTGACATTCACGCATCCTCGCAGGAAGCCCGCGCAAGCCTATGTTTTATCGATAGCAATTCGATTGCGCGGGGATTGCAGTGCAATGACAGTGCGCTCGCCGCGGCGAATGCGATGACGGCGTCGCGTTTTCGTGCGCGCACCGATGCGCGATCACGGAGTTGTCATCGCGTCGTACTAGCGTTGCGCGCAACGGCGATGACGCCGCGGACTCCCGACCGATGCCGATTCCGAATCTACGCGATAAGTTCGATCAGAAAATCTTCGATGCAATCTATTCGCGAAGCCTTGTCTACAACACCTGCTGGGAAGATCCGGCCGTCGATCGTCAAGCGCTTGCACTCGGCGCCGACGACACGGTGCTGGTGATCACGAGCGCCGGATGCAACGCGCTCGACTACGCGCTCGAAGCACCGAGGCGCATCCACGCCGTCGACGCCAATCCGCGCCAGACGGCGTTGCTCGAGCTCAAGATCGCCGGCATCCGCGCGCTCGCGTTCGATGATTTCTTCGCGATCTTCGGCGAGGGATATCACGCGGGCTTCGAGGAACTCTATCGCCGGAATCTGCGTCCGCTGCTGTCGCCGTTCGCGTGCGCGTGGTGGGATCGGCACCGGCGCTGGTTCACGAGCTCGCGCGGGAGTTTCTATTTCCACGGTCTCTCGGGGATCGTCGCGCGCGGCGTGCGTGCCTATTTCGATTCGCGTCCGCGTCTTGCCGAGGCGATGGCCGATCTCTTCGAAGCGCGCGATATCGCCGAGCAGCAGGCGATCTACGATGAGCGCGTGGCGCCGCTGCTGTGGAACAAGGCGGTGAACTGGGCGATTTCGCGCCAGCTCACGATGAGCCTTCTCGGCGTGCCCTATCCCCAACGCAGGCTCATCGAAGCGCAGCATGCCGGCGGCGTATCGGGATTCATCCGCAGTGCCGTGCAGTACGTGTTTCGCCAAATGCCGCTCGGCGACAATTATTTCTGGCGCGTCTACATTACCGGGCGCTATCGTCGTGATTGCTGTCCGGAATATCTCAAGCGCGAGAATTTCGAACGGCTTAAAGACGGCCTGGTCGACCGCATCGCCTCGCATACGATGACGGTCACCGAATTTCTGCGCGCAAACGATGAGCCGATCTCGCGCTTCGTGCTGCTCGATCACATGGACTGGATGAGCTCGTACCATCCGGCGGCGCTGATCGAAGAATGGGAAGCGATTAGCGCGCGTGCCGCGCCTCGCGCGCGGATTCTGCTGCGCAGCGCGCACGCGCGCCCGGCTTATCTCGATGCGATTCGCATCGGGCCGCAGCGCGAGAGGCTTCGCGACGTGTTCCGCTTCATGGACGACATCGCCGACGCGTTGCAGCAGCACGACCGCGTGCACACGTATGCCGGCTTCGTGATCGCCGATGTCCCGGCTTGAAGCGTTGCGCGGCGATTGCGCCGTGTTGCGGCGCATGTTGGGCGGCATGCCCCGCGCGTCCTCGCATGCGGCGTCGCTGTCGCAATTCTATGCACCGCAGGCGCGTCACTACGATCGTTTTCGCGAGCGGCTTCTGCGCGGTCGTGCCGAGTTGATCGCGCGCTTGCCGTTGCCCGAAAACGCGCACGTCGTCGAGCTCGGCGGCGGCACCGGACGCAACGCGGAATTCTTCGGCGAACGACTCGAACGCATTACAACGATCGAGATCGTCGATCTCTGCGCGCCACTGCTCGCGCAGGCGTGCGAGCGGGCGAAACGCATCCGCGCGATGCGCGTCATCGAAGCCGATGCGACGACGTACCGGCCCGCGCAAGCGGTCGACTGCGTGTATTTTTCGTACGCGCTGACGATGATTCCCGACTGGCGCGGCGCGATCGCGAATGCGCTGTCGATGCTGAAACCCGGCGGCGTGATCGGCGTCGTCGACTTCCATGTGTCGAGCGCGCAACCGAACGCGGGCTGCGTGCGACACGGCGCGATCACGCGTTCATTCTGGCCGGCGTGGTTCGGTCACGACGGCGTGCGTCTTGATCCGCGCCACCTCGCGACTTTGCGCAGGCGCGTGCCCGATCACGACTTCACGGAATCGCGCGCCGCAGTGCCATTCGTGCCGTTCGCACGCGTGCCGTACTACGTGTTCGTCGGGCGCGTCTGACGGAGCGCCGATTCGGTCGCGCTTGCGTCACGCGAGAATCTCAGTCGCGGCTGGCCTGATCGAGACGTGCGATTTCGGACGCCGACAATGTCAATCGCGTCGCCGCGGCGATATCCCGCACTTGCGTGGCATTCGTCGCGCTTGCGATCGGTGCGGTGATGCCGGGTCGCGCCATCAACCATGCGAGTGCCACCTGCGCCGCCGTCGCTTGATGCGCCGACGCAACGTCATCGAGCGCGTCGAGAATGCGCAAGCCGTGCGGATTGAGATATTTGGCGACCGCGCCGCCGCGCGCGGCGCTTTTAGCAAGATCGCCCTTATCGCGATACTTTCCGGTGAGGAATCCGCTCGCGAGCGAGTAATACGGCACGACGCCGAGATGCTCGCGACGCACCAGCGGTTCGAGATCGGTCTCATAGCCCTTGCGTGCCACGAGGTTATATTCGGGCTGCAGAACTTCGTAGCGCGGCAATCCGAGTTTCGCGCTGACATCGAGGGCAGCCGCAAGTCGCGCGCCGCCGTAGTTCGAAGCGCCGATCGTGCGCACTTTTCCCGCTTCGATGAGACGCGCGAATGCGCCGAGCGTTTCTTCGAGCGGCACCGATGCATCGTCTTCGTGCGCGAAATAGACATCGATGCGCTCGACGCCGAGTCGAGCGAGCGATTCATCCGCGGCCGCGGCGATATTCGCCGCGGACAATCCCTTGCGTCGCGACCATTTCGCCACTTTGGTTGCGATGACGACCTGATCGCGTTTGCCGCTCCGCTTGAGCCAGCGGCCGATGATCGTTTCCGATTCACCACCCTGGTTGCCGGGCACCCATGCCGAATAGGTGTCGGCCGTGTCGATGAAATTGAGACCTTCGTCGACGAACGCGTCGAGCACCGCGAACGACGCGGACTCGTTTGCGCTCCAGCCGAACACGTTGCCGCCGAGTGCCAGCGGTTCGATCGCGATGCCGGAATGGCCGATTGCGCGCTTGCCCATCGCCGTATGCTCCATGAAGGATCGCTTCGACGTGGAGGCGATGCGCGTGTTTCAAAGGGCGTCGACTCGCGCGGGGGCGCAAGCGGCGAGACGAGTTCGTCTCAGATCAACGCCTCGGGACGCCGCGCACCCGCGAAGCGTTTGGCCCAATACGATGCGTCGAGATGGTCGAGGCGCACGCGCTTGCCGCGCGACGGCGAATGGATGAAGAGGCCGTTGTCGAGATAGATGCCGACGTGCGAAACGCGGCGGCCCTGGGTGCGGAAGAACACCAGATCGCCCATCTTGAGCGCATCGCGATCGACGTGGCTGCCGGCTTCGAACTGTCCCGTCGAATTGGTCGGAAGGTCCAGGCCGAGGCTCTTCTGGAACACGTAGCGCACGAAGCCGCTGCAATCGAAACCGGTGTTGAGCTCGCTGCCGCCGTGGCGGTACGCGATGTTGCGCAGCTTCATCGCGAAGTCCGCCAGCAGGCGGCGGGGACCGACGCGCATCGGCACCTTCGCATCGACCGGCGCGGTGCCGGCGGTCGTGGGCACATCGACGCGCTTGGCCGCATCGTTCGTCGCCAGCACGGCGATGTCGGGCGAATCGATCGCCGGACGATCAGGCGGAAGGAATGGGCTGGAAAGCGCAGGCTGGGAAATGCATGCGAGGAGCAGCGCTGACAGGGAAAAATGCAAAACAGCAGCCCTTCGCATGGAGGCCATACGCTGCGATCCTGATTGAGGAGCGGGTTGAAGCGCCGCCGGCCCCGCGCCAGCGACAAGATGGACGAACCGTAGCAAACGCCGTTGAGGCGGTTGTTCGGTTCGCGTTAAGCGTGTGGCGTCCGGCACGTCGGATTTCGCAAATCCGCAGGCGATGCAACCGCTGTCGCATCGTTTTGTCAGGTGCCCGAGGGATGCGGATCCGTGCGACTGGATAAATGCCGCTCAACGCCGAACCGGCGCCAGCGCTTGACGCGCCGCAACAAGAACGGCTTCGGTCCATGTCGCGTATTGCGCTGCCGAGGGATGCAACCGGTCCGCGACCAGCATGTCATCGTCGTTTCCGGCGTATCGCGAAAGGCCAGTCACGTCGACGAAGGCGCTGCCTCGGTCGTGCGCGATTTCGCGCGCGGTCGCGTTGAACGCGTCGATCTCGATACCGATGCGATGCGGATCGCGGCCTTGCCGGCGTGCAAAACCCGTGACGCCCCAATCCGGAATCGAAACCACGATCACATGCTCGGCGTGCTCGCCCGCGAGCGCGATCGCGCGCGACAACAACACGGAGAATTCCTTTCGATAGTTCGCCACATCGCGGCCGCGGTACTGGTTGTTGACGCCGATCAGCAACGTCACCAGCGCATACGCGCCGATACCCGCAGGCGGCGAGAACGAAGCCTTGTCCATCGCCGCCGACAGCTCGTCGGTGGTCCAGCCGGTCGTCGCGACGATCTGCGGATCGGCGATCGCGATGCCTTCGGCGCGGAGCCGCCGCGCGAGCTGCACCGGCCAGCGGCCGGTCGCATCGACGCCTTCGCCGATCGTGTAGGAATCGCCGAGGGCAAGGAAACGTTCGCCCGCGTGCGAGTGTTCGACGGTCGGGTTCGTCGAGGCGGCGACGATCAATGTCGAACGGAGGATCGGCATGGGCTGTCGCGTTCGATGACGCTCGCGCAGATCGATTTGTCCTTTGTTTCCATCGACTTTCCGTGTGTTGACACACTCGATGCTAGCAGCGCGCGCGCATCCGTGCAGCCGACGCACGCACACGCGATCGATGCGCGAGACGGCCGGCGCGCACCGGATCGCGGCTAGAATCGCAGCATGCAGCTCGATGCGGACGCAGAACGGCGCCTTGCGCGGATCGGCTGGCGCGCGGGACCGCTACCCGACGATGCGCCGGCCGATGCCGCGCTGGCGCGCGTCGTCGCGCAGCATCGCGCGGGTTATGAGATTCACGATGGCGCAGCCGCGTTCAATGCGCAGCCGGCGCCGCGTTTTCTGAAACGCGGTCTCGATCCGGCCGAACGGCCTGCGGTCGGCGATTTCGTGCTGATCACGCCGGGTACGCCGCCGCTGATCGAGCGCGTGCTGCCGCGGCGCACGCTGCTCGCGCGCGCCGCCGCGGGCGAGCGCCATCAACGCCAGGTCATCGCCGCGAACATCGACACCGTGTTGGTGCTCAACGGTCTCGATGGCGATCTCAATCCGGCGCGCATCGAGCGTTATCTCCTCGTCGTGCAGGGCAGCGGCGCAACGCCGGTGATCGTGCTCACCAAAGTGGATCGCGCCGACGAAGCCGACGCGACGATCGCCGCATTGCGCGCGCGCGTGCCGCCCGAGGTCGAAATCGTCGGGATCAACGCGAAGTCGCAGGAAAGCATCGCGCCGCTCCTGAGATATCTCGGACCGGGCGACACCGCGGTGCTGGTCGGATCGTCCGGCGTCGGCAAGTCGACCTTGACGAACACGCTACTGGGCGAATCGCGTCAGGCAACACGCGCGGTGCGCGAACACGACAGTCGCGGGCGCCACACGACGACACACCGCGCGCTGATCGCGCTGCCATCCGGCGGCTGTCTGATCGATACGCCGGGCATGCGCGAGCTGAAACTGACGGGCGATGAGGAGCTCGATCAAGGCCAGTTCGCCGACATCGAAGAGCTCGCGCAGCATTGCCGCTTCGGCGACTGCAGCCACCAGAATGAACCCAGCTGCGCGGTGCGCGCCGCGCTCGAAGACGGGCGCCTCGGTGCGGAGCGCTGGCGGAACTATCTGAAACTGCGCGACGAGCTCGCCGCGGCGGCGGATTCGCTCGAAGCACAGCTGCGCCGCAAGGGCGAGGATCGCGTACTGACCAAAGCGCTGACGCGGCGGCTCAACGAGAAATACGGCAAGCGCTGAAACGCGTTTTGCGCCAGGCCCTCGACCGCGGCCAAATCGTGCATGTGCCGCGCCCGCGCAGTCTGTTATCTTCGCGATGTCGCGACGAAGCGCATCGCTCCGCATGGCTGGCGTCGATCATCTGGATATCTACTCGGATCTCGACCAGCGGCTGGTCGCGGCGACGCGCGGCATCCGCCTGCTGCAATCGGTGAGCTGGCCGGCGTCGATCGAAATGGATTTCGTCGCGGCGTGGAAGGCCGGCACGGCGCGGCTGCCCGAGATTTCGTATCCGCATTTCGATTTTGCCGAAACGCGCGAAGCCCTGATGGGCATTTCGATCGCGGCCGAGCCCGGGCACCCGCTCGGCGATTACATCCGCCGCACCGCGCATTCCTGGCGCGTCGCGACGGAGTTGCTCGACGCAATCGGCACGCCGGCGATCACCGAACATTCCGCGCACCTGTTCGGCCGCCCGAGCGATCGCGTGCCCGGCGCGAAGCTGACCAACGTCGATGCGGCTCGGCATTTCATCGCGATCGCCGACGAGTTCATCAGCGCGGCGGGGCTCGGCGACAACCTGGAATCGATTCCGGCGGACGAGCTTCGCGAAGCGCTGCAACATCAGCTCGATGATTTTTTCGGTATCGGAGTCGTGCGCGTCGAGACCGATCCCGAGCTGATCGCGAAAGCGGCCGCCGGCGCGACGCGCATTCGTCTGCGCTCGGCGACGAATTTTTCGACCTACGATCGCCAGCAACTGGTCGAGCATGAAGCGTTCGTGCATTCGCTGACCGCGTTGAACGGTCGCCAGCAACCGCATCTCAAATCGCTGGCGCGCTCATCGCCGCGCATTACGGCGACCCAGGAAGGCCTCGCGGTGTTCGCCGAGCTGATGTCGGGCTCGATCGACATCGGCCGCATGAAGCGCATCAGCCTGCGCATCATCGCGATCGACATGGCGCTCGCGGGTGCGGATTTCATCGAGGTGTTCCGTTTCTTCATGGACGCGGGGCAGAGCGAAACGGACAGTTTTGCCTCGGCGCAGCGCGTGTTCCGCGGCGCGCCGCTCGGCGGCGGCGCCGCGTTCACCAAGGATACGGTGTATCTGCACGGGCTCCTTTCCGTGCACACATTCTTTCGCTGGGCCCTGAAACACCAGCGGCTTTCGATCTGCCGCAATCTCTTCGCCGGAAAGCTCGCGTTGCACGACGTACTGGCGTTGCAGCCGTATTTCGACAACGGCTACATCGCGCAGCCGAAGTATCTGCCGCCATGGGTGCAGCATGCGAATGGACTTGCCGGAGCGCTGGCGTTTTCGCTGTTTGCGAACCAGATCCGGCTGGATCGTGTCGAGGCGGAGGATCTGGTGCTTGGGTTGTAGGCTCGCTTCTCACCTCTCCCGCTTGCGCGAGAGGTCGCGCGACGCGCGGGTGAGGGGAACGGGGAGAAAGAACCGCACGACTGGCCGCTCGACGCAGGATTGCCCTCACCCGACCCTCTCCCGCGAAGCGGGAGAGGGCTAGACGAGAAGCGGGGAGGGCTAAGACGAGAAGGGGAGAGGGCTCGATACTTGCGCGACGGGTCGCGATGCGTTTGTATGCGGCACCCCAATCGGAATCGCCATGCGCGCACTCACATCCGCTATTGCCGCCGTCCTTATGCTCGCCGCATCGGACGCGACCGCCGCCGAATCGACGCAGCAGATCACGCAAGGCCTGCTCCCCGAAATCACCGCGTGGCGGCGCGATCTGCATCAGCATCCGGAGCTCAGCAACCGCGAAACGCGCACCTCGAAATTCGTCGCGGCCGAGCTCAAGAAGTTCGGTTACGAAGTGCGCACCGGCATCGCGCATACCGGCGTCACGGGCGTGATCAAAGGCGGCAAGCCCGGACCGAAGCTGGCGATCCGCGCGGATATGGATGCGCTGCCGGTCACAGAGGAAGTCGATCTTCCGTTCGCATCGAAAGCGAAGGGCGAATATCTGGGCAAGACGGTCGGCGTGATGCACGCGTGCGGACACGATGCGCACACCGCGATGACGCTCGGCATCGCCGAAGCATTGTCGAAGATGCGCAAGGATCTGCCGGGCCAAGTCATGTTCATCTTCCAGCCCGCCGAAGAAGGCGCGCCGCCCGGAGAGGAAGGCGGTGCGCCGCTGATGGTCAAGGAGGGTGTGTTCAAGAATTTCAAGCCGGACGCGGTGTTCGGCATGCATGTGGTCAGCTCGCTCAATGTCGGAACGGTTGCCGTGCGCGCTGGTGGTGCGATGGCGAGCTCGGATACCTTCCATATCGTGGTGCACGGCCGTCAGAGCCATGGTGCAACTCCGTGGAAAGGCATCGATCCGATCGTGACCGCGGCCGAGATCGTGACCGATGCGCAAACCATCGTGAGCCGTCAGCTCGACATCAATTCGAATCCGGCGGTGGTCACGTTCGGCATCTTCGACGGCGGCCAGCGTTTCAATATCGTGCCCGACAAAGTCGAGTTGTACGGCACCGTGCGCGCGTTCGACGAGAACATGCGCAAGCAGGCGTTGACGAGTCTCAAGAACATCGCCGAACACGTCGCGGCCGCCAACGGCGCCACGGTCGACGCCGAAATTCCGTTGCCGGACAGCAATCCGGTCAACGTCAACGATCCCGCGCTGACCGAACGCGTGCGCGCGAGCCTGGTAAAGGCGCTCGGCGCCGATCATGTCAGCGAAGCGAAGCGCTGGATGGCATCGGAGGATTTTCCGCAGCTCGGACTCGCCGTGCCCGCGCCGAGCGTCTATTTCTTTGTCGGCGCGACGCCCGTCGGGCAGGATGCCGAGGCGGCGCCGAGCAACCATTCGCCGAAATTTTTCCTCGACGAAGGCGCACTTACGGTGGGCACCGAGGCGATGCTGCAGGCAAGCCTCGACTTCCTCGGCTACGCGTCGCCCTGAACGCGTCACTCGGCTGAGCTATAGTCGAGTCTGCCATTCCGCATCCGAGTGAGACTGCGCGCGGCCTTGGCGCCGCGCCAGCGAACATGTCGACCATCGAAGAACTCAAGAAGGCCGCGCTCGAATATCACCGCAAGGCGCCGGCCGGAAAGATCAAGGTCACGCCGACCAAGCCGGTCGTCACGCAACGCGAGCTTTCGCTCGCGTATTCGCCCGGCGTCGCGGCTGCGTGCGAGGAGATCGTGCGCGATCCGCGCGAAGTCGCGAGCCTGACCACGCGCGGCAATCTGGTCGCCGTGATCACCAACGGAACCGCCGTGCTCGGCCTCGGCAATATCGGGCCGCTCGCCGCAAAGCCCGTCATGGAAGGCAAGGGCATGCTGTTCCAGAAATTCGCCGGCATCGATGTGTTCGATATCGAAATCGCCGAGCACGACACCGACAAGCTGGTCGACATCATCGCGAGCCTCGAGCCGACGTTCGGCGGCATCAATCTCGAGGACATCAAGGCGCCGGAGTGCTTCGAGGTCGAGAAGAAGCTCCGCGAGCGCATGAAGATTCCCGGTATTCCACGACGATCAGCACGGCACGGCGATCATCGTCGGCGCCGCGGTCTTGAATGCGCTGCGTGTCGCCGGCAAGGACATCGGCACGATCAAGCTGGTCTCGACGGGTGCCGGTGCGGCCGGCATTGCCTGCCTCGACATGCTGGTCAGTCTCGGCGTCAAGATGGAGAACATCTGGGTCGCGGACCGGCTCGGCGTCGTGTTCAAGGGCCGCGTCGAGGACATGGACGCGAACAAATGCCGTTACGCGCGCGACACGAACGCGCGCACGCTCGGCGAGATCATCGACGGCGCCGATCTTTTTCTCGGCCTGTCCGCGCCGGGCGTGTTGAAGCCCGAGATGGTCGCGCGTATGGGCGACAGGCCGATCATCCTCGCGCTGGCGAATCCGACGCCGGAAATCCTTCCGGAAGAAGCACGCGCGGTGCGCAGCGACTGCATCATCGCGACCGGCCGCTCGGACTATCCGAACCAGGTCAACAACGCGCTGTGCTTTCCCTACATTTTCCGCGGTGCGCTCGATGTCGGCGCGACGACGATCAACGAGCCGATGAAGATCGCCTGCGTGCATGCGATCGCCGAGCTCGCGCGCCGCGAAGGGAGCGATGTCGCAGCGCGGGCCTACGGCGGCCAGATGCCGACGTTCGGGCCGGACCATCTGATTCCGCAGCCGTTCGATCCGCGCCTGCTCGTGGAGCTTGCGCCCGCGGTCGCGCGCGCGGCGATGGAGTCCGGTGTTGCGACGCGGCCGATCGAGGATCTGCGCGCGTATCACGAGAAGCTCAACGCGTTCGTGTTCCGCACGACGCTGCTGATGAAACCGATATTCGCGCGCGCGAAGGCCGATCCGAAGCGCGTCGTCTACGCCGAGGGCGAAGAGGAGACCGTGCTGCGCGCGGTGCAGAACGTCGTCGACGAAGGCATCGCAAAGCCCATTCTGATTGGTCGTCCCGCGGTGATCGAGCAGCGCATCCAACGGCTCTGCCTGCGGCTCAGGCCGGGTACCGACTTCGAGCTTTGCAACATCGAGAGCGATCCGCGATTCAAGGATTACTGGACCCTCTACCACGATTTGATGGAACGCCGCGGTGTGACGCCGGACAGCGCAAAGGCGCTGGTGCGCTCGCGCGCGACCGTGATCGCCGGGTTGATGGTACGAAGAGACGAGGCCGATGCGATGATTTGCGGTCTCGTCGGCCGCTACCAGAGAAAGCTCGGTTACCTCAACGGCATCCTGCCGATGGACGAGGGCGTGCGCCATTTCTCCGCAATGACCGCGGTGTTCAACGACAAGGGCGTGTGGTTCTTCGTCGACACGCACGTCGCGGTCGACCCGGACGCCGAGCGTCTCGCCGAAGCTGCGCAACAAGCGATTCTGCGGCTAAAACTGTTCGGCATCGTGCCGAAGGTCGCGATCCTGTCGCACTCCAATTTCGGCAGTCACGACAACGCGAGCGCGGCGAAGATGCGCCGCGTCGTCGAAATCCTGCGCGAGCGCGCGCCGAAAGTGGAGATCGAAGGCGAAATGCAGGCGGATGCAGCGCTGAACGAAGATGTGCGCATGCGCTTGTTTCCGCACTCGCGCCTCAAGGGCAGCGCGAATCTTTTCATCTGTCCGAACATGGACGCGGCGAACATCGCGTTCAACATCACGCGCGCGATGACCGACGGCGTCGTGCTCGGGCCGATCCTGATGGGTTCGTCGAAACCCGCGCACGTGTTGACACCGGCGGCGACCGTGCGTCGCGTGTTCAATATGACGGCGCTCGCGTGTGTCGAAGTGCAGATCCGCGAGCAAGCCGCGCACGCGACGCGAGAGTAGCTTTCTCTCCCGCTTGCACAGCTCCCGCTCCCGCTTGCTGGAAAGGGCTGGGGTGAGGGCCGTGGTGGTTCGACGCCCGCTTGCCCTCACCCTGCCCTCTCCTGAAAGCGGGAGAGGGGACTTGACCGAAACGGGAGAGGGGATTTGGTCGAACGCAAGCGATCGAGCGCGGCGACACATGCGAGAATCGCGTTCACCGCAACATAGAAATCCTGCATGAGCGCCACGCCTCTTGTCTCGATCCTGATCCGCAGCATGGAACGCCCGACGCTGCAGCGCGCACTCGATTCGGTCGCGGCGCAGGACTATCCGAACGTCGAAGTCGTCGTCGTCGCGGCCGGAGAATCGCATCGCGATCTTCCGGAGCGATGCGGCGCGTTTCCGCTGCGACTGGTGCGCTCGGCGCGGCCGCTCGCGCGCGCGGAAGCAGCGAATGTCGCGCTCGAAGCCGCGCGCGGCGACTGGTTCAACTTTCTCGACGATGACGATGAATTGCTGACGATTCACCTCTCGCGTCTCCGGGCCGCGCTCGATGCGAATCCGGGCGCGCGTCTGGCGCATTCGATCAGCGAGGACGTATCCGTGCTCGGCGCTCGTGTGGGTTTTCACGGCGGCCGCTTCAAGCCATGGCGGCAGCTCGATACCGGATTTTTTCGTCCGCATTGCGCGATGTTCGCGAGTTCGCTGCTGGACGACGGCGCCTATTTCGATGCGCGCTTCGAGATTCTCGAGGATATGGATTTCTTCATCCAGTGCGCGCAACGCACGCCGTTCGTGTTCGTCGACGAAGTGACTGCGCGCTATTACGTCGATACCGGAGATTCCGGTGCTGGACGCGGCATGAATCGCGACGACGCGCGCCTCGCGCCGGCGTTCCAGCAGCTGCGCGAAAAATGGGCCGATCTCGAGCGCTCGCTGCACGCGACGGCCGAATTCCGCGCCGAGCACGCGCTCTGGCTCATCGAGAACGGTCATTTTCCGAACGCCGCTCCGATCGTGGCGCAGCTGCTCGCGGAGGATCCGGATTCAGCGGACGCGCGCACGCTGCGCGTGCTCCAGCACATTGCGCGCGGCGAGATGAATCGCGCGCAGTGGGTGCTCGAACGCAACGGCGATCGCGTGCCGAAGATCGATGCGATCGCGCTCAAGCTCGATCAGGTGCGTGCGCGCATGGGCACGCGTCACTGAAATTCCATCTGCCGCGCGTTATTGCAGGAACGCGGTGCGGATCGCATCGAGCAGCGGATCGCGCTGGCCCGGCGGCTGATCGGCGAGATGGCCCTGGCTGATCGTCCAGATGATCGTGCCGCCGAGGCCTTGCGCGTGGACCAGCGCGCCTTTCTCGGCGATCGACTGCTCGTCTTCGTAGCTGACGAAGTTGCACGCCGCGGCGCCGAGCGGAGCGGCCGATGAGAGATAGGGAACCAGAGCCGTCGCATCCCACACGCGCACCGCCGGCGTGTAGTAGTTCTCGATGATGTTGGCGAAGGTCATCGTGCCGTCGCCGGCCGCGACCGCGCCGCCATCCTGATGCGGCCCAGTGATGCCCTGCCAGCAGTAGCCGTAGAACGCCGTGCCGACACCGAGTGTCTGTGGCGGAACGCCGGACGCGAGATAGAACAGGACGCTGCTCGAGACCGACGAAGGCGTGGTCGGTGTTTCACCCTGCAGCGCGGAGTTGTGCCAGCTCTGCCAGCCTTGCCACGGGCCGGCCATGTCGTAAGTCATGATGTTGATGCGATCGAACAGCGGCGCGATTTCGCCCCACCACGGATCGGGCGGATCGGCGAAGTTCGCGTTGATCCAGCCGACGGGCACGGTCAGGATCAACGCCGGCCGTTCTGCGCGCAGCGCTTGCGCGAGTGCCGCGAAGTCGGGTTTGTCGGTTTCTTCGAGCGGTTCCCAATCAAGATCGAGGCCATCGAAGCCGAACTCGTCGACGACGGCGAACAGGTTCGCGACGAACGCGCCGCGATTCGCGTCCGAAGCGGCGCCGCGCCAACCGTCGATTTCACCCGCACCGCCGACCATCAGCACGGCCTTGCGGCCGGCCGCGTGGGCGGCGTCGACGGCGGCCTGTGCCCAGATCGGGCCGTTGACGTCGTCGATGTCGAAATCGGTCGTGACGATGCCATCGGCGAGAGGCCGCGCCCGGCCCACCATCAGATGGGTGACGGCGCTGAAATCGACTTCGCCGATCGGATAGAGATCGCGTTCGTAGCCGACATAGTAGCCCTCGACCCAGCGCGCGCCGTCGAAGCCATCCGCAAAAATGGCATCGGCGGCCGCGGCGGTCGACGCGCACGCGACGCAGACGGCGCCGATCGAGAGCCAGAAGACGATCTTCAGCCCACGCATTTGCTTCCCCGTACAGAGCCCATATCAAGGTAAAACGAAAAAGGGTGCGCGCACCTGACACGCATCGCAGATTTTTCGGCGCCCGACGACGGTTCGGCGCCGCGCAGCTGCGCGCGACACGCGGTCCGACTAAACTTGAGGTTCCCGCCGGCGTCGCCGCGCCGCCGTTTGGCATCGTCTGGGCCGCATCGAGAGACTTACATGAACCAGTTGACCGACATCCTCGACCAGGACCTCGATCCCGCCGAGACGCAGGAATGGACCGATGCGCTCAAAGGCGTCATCAACGCCGACGGCACCGATCGCGCGCACTATCTGCTCGAGCGCATGGTCGACGAGACGCGCCGAGCCGGCGGCTATCTGCCGTTCGAGCCGACCACCGAATACGTCAACACGATCCCGCCGCATCTGGAGGCGCGCACGCCGGGTGATCCGGCGATGGAATGGCGCATCCGCTGCCTGATCCGCTGGAACGCGATGGCGATGGTCGTGCGCGCGAATCGGCGGCCCGGCGATCTGGGTGGCCACATCGCGAGCTTCGCCTCGAGCGCGACGTTGTACGACGTCGGCTTCAACCATTTCTGGCGCGCGCCGAGCGAGAACCATCCGGGTGATCTCGTGTTCCATCAGGGTCATTCGAGCCCCGGCATTTACGCGCGCTCGTTTCTCGAAGGCCGCATCGACGAGCAGCAGCTCGATTTCTTCCGCATGGAAGTCGCCGGGCATGGGCGCGGTCTTTCCTCGTATCCGCATCCGTGGCTGATGCCGGAATACTGGCAGGTGCCGACGGTGTCGATGGGGCTCGGGCCGATCCAGGCGATCTATCAGGCGCATTTCTGGAAATACCTCGAAAACCGCGGACTGATTCCTCCGAGCGATCGCAAGGTCTGGTGTTTCGTCGGCGACGGCGAGTCGGACGAGCCCGAATCACTCGGCGCGATCTCGCTGGCCGGTCGCGAAGGACTCGACAATCTGATCTTCGTCGTCAACTGCAATCTGCAGCGGCTCGATGGTCCGGTGCGCGGCAACGGCAAGATCATCCAGGAGCTCGAAGGCGTGTTCCGCGGCGCCGGCTGGAACGTGCTCAAGGTGGTGTGGGGCAGCTATTGGGATCCGCTGCTCGCGCGCGACACCAAGGGCACGCTGCGCAAGCTGATGATGGAAACCGTCGACGGCGAATACCAGAACTGCAAGGCGTTCGGTGGCGCGTACACGCGCGAACATTTCTTCGGCAAGTATCCGGAGACGCGCGAGATGGTCGTCAATCTTTCCGACGAGGACATCTGGCGTCTCAATCGCGGCGGGCACGATCCGCACAAGGTGTACGCGGCCTATCACGTGGCGGTGAACACGAAGAACATGCCGACCGTGATCCTTGCCAAGACGGTCAAGGGCTACGGCATGGGCGCGGCCGGCGAATCGCAGAATCCAACGCACCAACAGAAAAAGCTCGACAACGAAGCCGTGCGGGCATTCCGCGACCGCTTCCACATTCCGGTCGCCGACGACAAGGTCGACGACGTGCCGTACTACCATCCGGGCAAGGATTCTCCCGAAGTGCAGTACATGCTCGAACGGCGCAAAGCGCTCGGCGGATTCCTGCCGCAGCGGCGCACCAAGAGCGCGTCGGTCGCAGTGCCGGACCTTTCCGCGTTCGAGCAGATCCTGAAGAGCACCGGCGATCGCGAAATCTCGACGACGATGGCATTCGTGCGCGGCATGAACCTCTTGTTGCGCGACAAGCAGGTCGCGCCGCGGCTGGTGCCGATCGTCGCCGACGAAGCGCGCACGTTCGGCATGGAAGGCATGTTCCGCCAGATCGGCATCTACGCGCCGTTCGGCCAGAAGTACAAACCGGTCGACGCCGATCAATTGATGTATTACCGCGAAGACCAGAAAGGCCAGGTGCTGCAGGAAGGCATCACCGAACCCGGCGCGATGTCGGCGTGGATGGCCGCGGCGACCAGCTATTCGGTCAGCAACGTGCCGATGCTGCCGTTCTACATCTACTACTCGATGTTCGGATTCCAGCGCGTCGGCGATCTCGCCTGGGCCGCGGGCGACATGCGCGCGCGAGGTTTTCTCGTCGGCGGAACCGCCGGCCGCACGACGTTGAACGGTGAAGGGCTGCAGCACGAGGATGGCCACTCGCACCTCGCCGCCGGCGCGATTCCGAACTGCCGCGCCTACGATCCGACGTTTTCGTACGAGATTGCGGTGATCTTGCAGGACGGCGTGCGCCGCATGCTGAAGGAGCAGGAAGACGTCTACTATTACGTCACCGTGATGAACGAGAACTACGCGCATCCGGACATGCCGCGCGGCGCCGAAGCCGACATCATCAAGGGCATGTATCTGTTCAAGGATGGAACCTCGGAGAAGGCCGCGAACGGCAAGGGCAAGGGCAAGAACATTCCGTGCGTGCAGCTGCTCGGCTCCGGCACGATCCTGCGCGAAGCGATCGCGGCCGCCGAGTTGCTCGACAAAGAGTTCGGCGTCGTCAGCGACATCTGGTCTTGCCCGAGCTTCTCCGAATTGCGCCGCGACGGCTTCGACGCCGAGCGCTGGAATCGCCTGCATCCGATGGAAAAGGCGCCGCGCAAGGCGCACGTCACCGCGTGCCTCGAAAATCGACCCGGCCCGGCCATCGCAGCAACCGACTACGTGCGCGAATACGCCGACCAGGTGCGCGCGTTCATGCCCGACGGCAAGCGCTACGTCGTGCTCGGCACCGACGGCTTCGGTCGCAGCGACACGCGGGCGAATCTGCGCGCGTTCTTCGAAGTCGATCGTTACTGGATTGCGCACGCGGCGATCGCGGCGCTCGCCGCCGAAGGCAAGATGAATCCCGAAGACGTCGCACGCGCGATCCGGCAGTGGAAGCTCGATCCAGAGAAACCGAACCCGACCACGGTGTGATCGAAGATTTGCCGATTTCACGTTGCGGCGATGCAATGCAGGCCCGTTTGCGCCGGCCAGGCAAACGGCACACCATGATTTGCCGCGTGGGCACCATGCAATTCGCGGCGACGACAGAGGCGGAGGTCGCGCATGCGCATTGGTCATCGTGAACGTCACCGCTCGGGAAGAATCGGCTGGTTGCGCGCGGCCGTCCTCGGCGCCAACGACGGCATCCTTTCCACCGCGAGCCTGATCGTCGGCGTCGCTGCCGCGAATGCCGAGCATGCCGCCGTGCTGACGGCCGGTGTCGCAGGACTCGTTGCCGGATCAATGTCGATGGCCGCCGGCGAGTTCGTCTCGGTCAGCTCGCAGCTCGACACCGAGCACGCTGACCTCGCGCGCGAGCGCGCTGAGCTTGCGACCGACATCGAGAGCGAGCGCGCCGAGCTCGCCGGTATCTATGCGCGGCGTGGGCTCGATGCCGCGCTGGCCCACAAGGTCGCCGAACAGCTTATGGCGAAGGACGCGCTCGGCGCACACGCGCGCGACGAGCTTGGCATCTCCGAGATCAGCACGGCTCGACCCGTGCAGGCCGCGCTGACATCGGCGGCGACGTTCGCCGCGGGCTCGGCGCTTCCGCTCATTGTCGCCGTGATCGCTCCAGGCGCGACGATCGCTTGGGCGGTCAGCGTTGCATCGCTGGTTTTTCTCGCCTCGCTCGGCGGCATCGCCGCGAGAACCGGCGGCGCGTCGATCACCAAAGGCGCGCTGCGCATTGCATTTTGGGGTGCGCTCGCGATGGTCGTGACGGCCGTGATCGGCAAATTGTTCGGCGCGGTGGTCTGATTGTTCGGCGTTCAATCGCTTCGGATTGCTTTCGCTTCGGCGAATTTGCGACTTACCTCGCCGCGGGACTCAGCCGATCGATCGATGTCGTTCAATGCGGGCTCGCTCGGCAATGAAAAGCGCGAACGCGCGAATCGACGGTGGCGCTAATCCAAATGAAGCTGCGCGTAACTGCCGGCCGCGCAACGATTGACGCCGTGCGAAGGCGCTTTGATGATGCACGCATGCTCCGCTGGCGCGCCATCGCTTTTTTGTTGCTCGCACTGGTAGCGTCGCGCGCCTTCGGCCAGGAACCCGATTCGGCGAAGTTCTTCGACGCCGCGCAGCAGCAGATCGCCGACATCCGCAAGCAACTCGGCGCGGAAGTCGACGAGACCAAGCTCAGCGACGTTCGCGATATCGCGACCTCGATCGTCAGCTCGGCCGACGCGCTCGCGGCGGATCGCGCGCCCAAGCTCGATGCGCTCGATGCGCGCATCGCCGAACTGGGGCCGGCACCGGCGAAAGGCGCTCCGGCAGAAGCGCCGGACATCGCAGCGCAGCGCGCGGCACTCGGCAAGCAGCGCACGGATCTCGACGGAGAGATCAAGCGCGCGAAACTCATTTCCGTGGATGCGCAGCAGCTGCTCGCCGAGATTGCCGAAGCGCGGCGCGCGAATTTCCAGGCGCGACTTTCGCAGCGAACGCCCTCGCCGCTGACGCCGACATTCTGGAAAAATGTCATCGGCAACAGCGTCGAAGATCGTGCACGGCTCACGACTTTACTGAGCGGCGTCGTCTACGCGGTCGCCGATGGCTTTGCACCGGACAACCGCGTCTTCGCGATCGTCGGCATCGTCGGGGCACTCCTGCTGATCGTGTTCGGGCGCTTATGGGCCGTGCGCGCGCTGGTACGCCTGACCACCGATCGCGTACCGCAGGGGCGTTTGCGCCGATCGGCGCTCGCACTGGCGGTGGTCGTCGTCGCGACCGTTTTCACGGGACTCGGCGCGCAGGCGATCGTGAGCGGACTCGAATGGCACGGCGCGTTCAGCGGCGCCGAAGATCAGCTGGCGCACTCGCTGGTCCTTGCGATTTTCTTCGGCAGCTTCGTCGCCGGGCTCGGCCGCGCGTTGCTGTCGCCGACGCGGCCCTCGTGGCGGTTGCCGCCGATCGCCGACGACATGGCGACCGATTTGGCGCCGTTTCCGTGGCTGCTCGGGACCGCCATCGCGCTCAGCATCATGCTGCGCCGGATCAACGCCGTCGCCGGCGCGAGCCTGGCGGCGACCGTCACCGCGAGCTTTGTCAGCGCAGTCGTCTACGCAGCAATCGTCGTTTGGGCGTTGTCATGCATCCGACGCGGGCGTCGCAAGGCTGCGGCGGAACGCAAGCCGGATGAGCCGCCGCCGACGCCGTCGATGTGGAGCAATGTCGCGATCGGCGTGCTCTGGCTCGCCGCGCTGACTGCGCTGGTATCCGCTGCGATCGGGTTCGTCGCGTTCGCGCAATTCATCGCCGCGTTGATGGTGCGCGCGCTCATCGTCGGCAGTGCGTTTTTCCTGCTCGTGCACGTCATCGAAGATTCGTTCTTCACACTCGTTTCGATTCGCCAGCGCTGGATGCGCGAGACGCTCGGCATGCAGACGCGAACATCGGAGCAGGTCGCGGTGGTGCTCTCCGGCGCGTTTCGAGTCGTCGCCTTCCTGTTCGCGCTCTCGATGATCTTTGCAGGGTTTGGCCGCGGGCGCGCCGAGCTTTCCAATCTCGGCACGCAGGTCGGATCGAGCGCGCTGCGGATCGGCCAGTTCGAGATCACGCCCAACGCGGTGTTCGGCGCGATTGCGGTGTTCCTGGCCGGACTCGTCGTGGTGCGCTCGCTGAAGCGCTGGTTGAACGATCGCTATCTGCCGACCACGACGCTGGATCCCGCCATGCGCGCTTCGGTGACGACGCTGCTCGGCTATGCGGGCGGCATCGTGGTGTTTGCGTTCGCGTTGTCGGAGCTCGGCCTTTCGGTCGAACGCATCGCGTGGGTCGCGAGCGCGCTTTCGGTCGGCATCGGTTTTGGCCTGCAGGCGGTTGTGCAGAATTTCGTTTCCGGCTTGATCCTGCTCGTCGAGCGGCCGGTCAAGGTCGGCGACTGGGTCGCGCTCGGCGATATCGAGGGCGACATCCGTCGCATCAACGTACGCGCGACCGAGATCCAGATGGGCGATCGCTCGACGATGATCGTGCCCAACTCCGAGCTCATCACCAAGACCGTGCGCAACGTGACTCTGGCGAATTCACAAGGCCGCGTGCGCGTGCGCCTGCCGATGCCGCTCGACACGGACGCCGACGCCGTGATCGCGGCGATGACCGCGGCGTTCACGAGCAATCCGGCTATCCTGGAGAATCCCGCGCTGTCCGTCACGCTCGATGGCATCGACAACAGCGCCCTGACCTTCGTCGGCGTCGCGTTCATCGACAATCCACGGCAGGCCGGCGCGATTCGCAGCGACATCCTGCTGGATGTCCTCGGCCGTCTTCGCGACGCGGGCATTCGCATGGCCGCTCCGCAGGAACTGACCTTGCAAAGGCCTGGCAAGGCGACGGATGCGGGCATGGGCTCCGCGACTTAGCGGGAATGGCCGAACGACCTGCTACGCGATGTGCGATCGAAGCGCTTGAAACCGGTCGAAAAAGTGCTCGCGTGAAATGCTGGCGACGAGCGGCCGGTCTCATCGGCAACCCAACTTGCGAGAACGCCATGTTCCGTCATCTTTTCGCCGTGGTGCTGATGCTGTGTGCCGTCGCATTCGGCGTCGATGCCCGCGCCGCGGACACAAAAAACGACGCGCCGGCACAGGGCCGCGAAGTGCTAACGCTCGGCGGCGGCTGCTTCTGGTGCCTCGAAGCCGTCTTCAGCGAACTGAAGGGCATCGACCAGGTCGATTCGGGCTTTGCCGGCGGCCACGTTCCCAATCCGAGCTACGAGCAGGTGTCCGATGGCGGCACCGGCCACGCCGAGGTCGTGCAGATCACCTTCGACCCGAGCGTCATCAGCCGCGACACGATCCTGAAAGCGTTCTTCACGATCCACGATCCGACCACGCTGAACCGCCAGGGCGCGGACGTCGGAGCGCAGTATCGATCGATCGCGTTCTATCGCAACGACGAGCAGAAAGCGGCCATCCAGAAGGCCATCAAGGAGACCGCAGACAGCCACGAATGGAGCGGTGCGATCGTCACCGAAGTCGTTCCGTTCACCGCGTTCTACAAAGCCGAGGACTATCACCAGCAGTATTTCAAGCTGCATGGCGAGAACCCGTACTGCCAGCTCATCATCGCGCCGAAGGTCGCCAAGTTCCGCAAGGCGTTCCGCGCGTATCTCAAGACCTGAGCGCCTGCGGTCCAGCTCGCTTTCTTCTCGGCGAACGAAAGTTGTCGCGCCTGGCATCGCCGATGCTGGCGGAATCATCGAACGAAAACGCCGCGATAACGCCGATGTGATGCTTTGTCGGTCGTCAGCGTGCATCATCGGGCGCAACCGCGGACGACCATCGCGCACCTGAATCCTTGCGATGCCCGCGGATCATGCATCCGTTCGAGGGTATCCCTGATGAGCACGCGTTGCCTGTCGTTCGTTCCAGCCGCACTCGTATTTGCGCTGACCACCGCCGCGGTCGCGGCGCCGTCGACGCCGATCGTTTCTTTCACTGCGCATGCCGATTCGTTGAGCGCAAACGTGCGCAGCGATGCGCGCGGCGTCCGCGCGCGCACGCCTGGCTCCGCCGCCGCGACGCGGCCAAAAGCCGGCGCCGGAACGGGCAACTGGAGCCTGCTCGGACCGCCGGGCGGTGACGTCGCCGATGTCGCCGCGTCGCCGACGCAACCCGGCGTCGTACTCGCGGGCATCGCGCCGGGCGGCAGTTGGGGCGGCACGATGTACCGCTCGACCGACGACGGCGCGACATGGACGCCGGTATCCGATCTCGCCAACATCAGCGTGCACGAGATCGCGTTCGCGCCGGACGGCACGGTTTTCGCTGCGACGCAGGATGCGATCTGGACCAGCGGCGACGACGGCGCGACGTGGACGCATCACGTGCTCGGCGTCGTCGATCCTAACAACGACGAAGTGTTCTCGATCGCGATCGATCCGTCGAACGCGCAGACGATCTGGGCCGGAGTCACGGATGCGGGTGGCGGGCAGGCGGTGAATCTGATCCGTTCAAACGACGGCGGCGCCACCTGGCAAGATCAGACGCCGCCGCACAGCGCACCGATGATCGGCTCCGACATCGCGATCGACCCGAGCGATTCGAACACGGTCATCGCGGTGTTCCGCGGCGATTTTGGCGGCGGCGAAGTCTGGGTGACCATCGATGGCGGCGACACCTGGGACGATCGTTCGGCGGGACTCCCCGGCAATCCGATGAACGCGGTCGTGTACGACGGCACGCGCCTTCTCGTCGGCGGCGGGCAGCTGTTCGGCTCGGAATTCGTCGGACTCTACAGCTCGCCCGATCTCGGCGTGACCTGGACGCCGCTTTCCGACGGCACGTGGCCCCTGCAGGTCGTCACTGATATCGCGGTCGATCCGAACGACTCGCAGACGATCCTCGTCTCGACCGACGGCGCCGGCATCAACCGCACGACCAATGGCGGCGCGAACTGGGATTTCGGCAGCGGCGGCACGGCTGCGCTGGCGGCGCAATCGATCCGCTTCGAGCCGACCAGCTCGACGAATCTATTCGTCGGCACGACTTCGCTGGGGGTGTTCAAGTCGACCGATGGCGGCGACAATTTTGCTGGATCCTCGAGCGGGATTTCCGAGCTCTCGCTGTACTCGATCGCGACGAGCCCAGTCGATCCGCTGCAAATTGCCGTTGCATTCCAGGGCAACAACAGCGGAGGCGTGTTCAGCTCCGCCGACGGCGGCGTCACCTGGTTGCTGGAATCCGCGCCGCCGACGCGCTACAGCAAAGTCGGCTATGCGCCGGACGGAACGCTCTATGCAATCTCAAGTGGTCCATCGACCGTAGCGCCCGAAGGCCTGTATCGACGCGAAGCGAACGGCAGCTGGACGAGCTTGGGACCGGATCAAGGTCCGCTGTACGAATCCGATCTCGCAGCACTCCGTTTCAGCAACAACAATCCATCGCTGATCCTGCTCGGCGGCGCGGATTTCGGTGTCGCCGGCAACGCGGTGACGATCTGGCGCACGCTCAACGCGGGCGGCCAATGGGACAAGGTGTACGAAGGGCGCGGCGGCGACTTCACCACCGACATCGAGATCGTCGAGGACGGCACCGACCAGAACATGGTCGCTTCCTATGACGGCTATACCGAACCAAATCTGGGCGGCGCATTCAATTCGACCGACGGCGGTGCGACCTGGAACCTCGCGCTCAACGGTCTGCCGGACTTCGCGCGACTGCCGCGCTTGTGCACCTCGCCGGCGAATGCAGAGACGATCTACATGTCGGCCTGGTCCGACTACAGCCACGGCACCGTATTCCACACCGAGGACGCGGGTGCGAGCTGGACATCGACGAACTGGACCGGCGCCCTGATCGCCGACATCGCCTGCGATCCCGCCGACGCCAATGTGCTGTACGTCGCGCAAGCGAGTGGCGTACGCGCGGCCCGATCGGATGATCGCGGTGTCACGTTTACCTCGTTCGATACCGGCCTCGACAACGCCGGCGGCCCACGCGATCTTGCGATCACCGCGGATCCGATCGCGCCGCAGCTCTTGATGGCGACCAGCAAGGGCAGCTACGCGACGCCGATTCCGGCGGGAGTGACCGACCGCATTTTTGCGGACGGATTCGACGCGCCGGCGATACAACCATGACCGCGACAACGGCGCACGCGCTGCGCCGTTATCGCTGAAGCGATCCAGAGCGCGCGTGCCGGTGCAACGATTCGGCGCGCGCGCCTTTCGCTGCGGCCCATTGCCAACGAATGGGCGTTGTCGAGTCAATGCGTCGGTGACGAAGCTCGGCTCGAATTGAGAGGAGCGCGCCGATGCGCGGCGTCAGCGGTTTCGGCTTGTTGCTTGGGCTCGGCATCGCGCAAGGGCTCGCCGTTGCGCAAGGGGCGACCGCCATCGCAGCGGGAGTCGCGCTTATTCCAGGAACGTTCGTTGCCGGCTCGCAGCCCGACGGCAATACGGTCGTCTTCAAGGGCGCCGCCGGTCTGATTGTGTTCGACACGGGTCGACATCCGGAACACGCGCAGCAGATCATCGATTTCGCGAACGCCGCGAAGCAGCCGGTCGTTGCGATCGTCAACAGCCACTGGCATCTCGATCACGTCGGCGGCAACGTGCGATTGCGTCAGGCGTTTCCGGGCGTGCATGTGTACGCGAGCGCGGCGATCGAAGACGCGATGCACGGTTTCCTCGCGCGTTATCACGCGCAGCTCGAGGATGCGATCAAGCAAGCCGGCGGCGACGAAGCCAAGACCGCGCCTTGGCGCGCGGAGCTCGCGCTGATCGATGCGGGGCCGGCGCTATTCCCAGACGAACGCATCGCAAAAGACGAGACGCGCGCGATCGCCGGACGGAAGGTGCGCCTCGGCTTCGAAGATCATTCGGTAACGGCCGGCGACGTCTGGCTGTTCGATCCGGCGACGCGCGTGCTCGCTTCGGGCGATCTCGTCACGCTGCCGGCGCCGCTGTTCGACACCGCATGCGCCGCACACTGGCGCGCCGCGCTCGGTTCGCTCGCGGCGGTCGATTTCAAGACACTCGTGCCCGGCCACGGCGCACCGATGACGCGCGCTGACTTCGCGACCTATCGCCACGCGTTCGATCGACTGCTCGACTGCGCGGCCGGCAAGAACACGAAACAGGTGTGCATCGACGGCTGGATGCACGATGCGGATTCGCTGATTCCATCCGCGGACCAGGCGCTTGCGCGCTCGCTGCTCGACTACTACATCGACGGAAATCTTCGCGGCGACGCAGCGCGGAAGGCGAAACTGTGCGCAGCTTGACTGACCATCACGGAAACGTCGCGCCCTGCGTGCGCCCGTGCATGGTCGTGACGTCGTAACTGTTTTCCTTGTCGCGAAATTCGCGCAGTGTCGCGTCGGCCGTGCGGCTGAGTTTCTTCTTGAGCGCATCGCAGTCGCGTTGCGACGGCTCTCTTTTCGCACCCGCTTCGATTTCGTGCGCGGCAGCGACGGCGATATCGCGATGCCCGTCCTCGTGCTTGCGCACTGCCGTCGCGAACTCGTTCCAGCGTTTGACGAGCGCCGGCGCGGCGTTCGAAGGCGGATTCCAGCGCGGCAGGTTCATTTCGACGTCGAGCTCGGTGGAGGCGGACGAAAGACGGCAGGTCCGGCCGTCCGATTCGACGCGGAAACTCCAGCTTATTTGCCAGTGCGTGTTGGCGGCGAAGAAGCGATCGCCGGACCTTTCTGCGTAGGAAGCGTTCTTCAGCGCGGCGGCGAGCGCCTGTTCGGTATCGCCGGCGATGTCGTGATACTCGACGGTGTCGTGAATCGCCGGCCCTTCGAGCTCAGCCGCTTCGGCGGGTGCCGCGGACAAAAGGAGCAGCATCGCGACGATTCCGTTTCTGCGCATCGCAGACGCGGTCCATCCGCTGCGGCCGTGCGGAATCATGCGGTCGTGTTTGCTTCGGGACGGCGTCCTCGCTTGCGCGCTGCCGGCGGATTCGGCGTGGTCGTCGCTTCCGCGCGCAAGGCTGCGTGCGCGAGGTCCGCGGCATCGGTCGTCGCACGGAACGTCGCGGCTTCTTCGAGCAGCCACTCGCGGAACGCGCGAAACGATGCATGTTCGCGCGCGCGCTGCGGATACACGAGGTAGTGCGCGTAGCGCGCGCGAAGGCGTTCGGGAAACAGCGCGACCAGCATGCCGCTCTCGATCAGCGGCCGCACCATCGTCATGCGGCCGAGCGCGATGCCGATGCCTTCGACCGCCGCGCGCTGCCGCGTTTCCGAATCGCTGAAGCTGGCGACGAAGCGTTTCGGCGCGGTGCCGCCGAATTTTTCGAACCAGTGCGGCCACGGATCCTCCGGACACAGCAGCGGCCATTCGGCGAGATCGTCGAGACGCGGTCGCTTGCGCCCGGCGAGCAGCGCGGGGCTCGCGACCGGCGTCAGCCATTCCTCGAACAGGAGCTCGGACGTTACGCCGTCCCATTGTCCGGGGCCGTACCTGAGCGCCGCATCAAAGCGGCAGTCGGCGAAGTCGACGACATCGATCGACGAATCGAGATTGAGCTCGAGATCCGGATGCCGCGCGACGAAGCGCGGCAGCCGCGGCATCAGCCAGCCGGTTGCCATCGACGGCATCGCGCTGAGGCTCAGCACGTTGTCGCGACGCGTGCGCAGCGGACGCAGCGCGCTGTCGATGGCATCGAGATGCGGCGCGACGCGATCGAGCAGCAGCGTGCCTTCGGGTGTCAGCGCAAGCCCGCGCGGGCCGCGCTTGAACAGGCTGTAGCCGAGCCTTTGTTCGAGCGCGCGCACCTGATGGCTGAGCGCGCTTACGGTCAAGTGCAGGCGCTCGGCGGCGCGGGTCAGATTCTTCGCGCGGGCGGCGTTCACGAAGACCTGCAGGGCATTCAGGGGAGGGCGTTCCATATTGAATAAAACTCAAGTCAGAGTATCAAACATGTCGCTACTGAAACGAGCGAATCCCGCGTATCTTCTCGCTACTGTGTTATTTAGTGCAAGCAGAGGAGAACGCCGTCATGTTGAGAGAATTTAACCGCATCGCGCGCGAAATGCTGTTCCTGCACGGTCATCTGACGCGCCCCCGCGACTGGGCCGAAAGCGCCCCCGCGGACGCGACTCCGCTCGCGCGCCGCGGACGCGCGTTCGAGCAAGAAACGCAAAGCTGCCTTCCGCACCGCCGCTGCCGCCTGTGGTGTCGTCGTACCACGGCTGGTGGTCGGTCAAATCCGCTGAGGTCGCGTCGATGAACCGCGATTCCGCAATCTTCCGATCCGATGGCCTGACGCTGGTCGCTGCTGGTTTCGCGATCCTCGTCTGGTCGTCCTCGTTCGCGGCGATCGCCTACGGTCTCCAAGTGTTCACGCCGGCTGAACTGTCGCTGCTGCGGTTCCTGATCGCGTCGGCGGTGCTCGCGGTGCCGGTCGCGATGCGGCGCGATCAAACTCCCGCCGGCTCGCGACTGGCCTGCGATCCTCGCGCTCGGATTGCTCGGCATCACGATCTATCAGCTGACCCTCGGCTACGCGATGACGCGCATCTCGGTCGGCGCGGCGGCTGTCGTGATCGCGCTCGCGCCTGGCGTGACGTCCGCACTGGCCGCGCTGCGGCTGGGCGAGCGCATTTCGAGCGGCACGATCGCCGGGCTCGGCGTTGCGTTCGGCGGCGTCGTGCTGATCACGATCGGCGCGGGCCGCAGCGTGCATTTCGAGCCGATGACGCTGCTCGTGCTGGTTTCGGTGCTCGCGATGAGCATCTATTTCGTCTGGCAAAAGCCGCTGCTCGCGCGCAACCCGGAGTCGGGAACGTTCGGCTTCACGGTTGCCAGCATCTTCGCCGGCACGCTTGGGCTTGCTCCCGTTCGGCCTCGATCTGCCGACGAAGCTCGCATCGGTGCCGGCGGTGCAGATCTGGTCGGCGGTTTATCTCGGCGATCGTGCCGACGATCTTCGGCTATCTGTGCTGGAACTTCGCGTTGTCGCGCGCGACGGCGTCGAAAGTCTCGAGCTTTCTGTACGTGCAGCCGCTGGTTGCGTCGGCGATCGCGTGGCTGTGTCTCGGACAAGTGCCCGGCGTGCTGACGGCGATCGGCGGAGCGCTGGCGATCGGCGGCGTGGTGCTGACGGTGCGCACGTCGGCAAAGGTCGCGGTGCCGCGGCGCACCACAGCGGTGGTCGTGACAAAGGTGAACGTGAGAAAGAATGCGCTGGCGGCGAGGCAGGGCTGCACGCAAACCTGATCCCTGCGTTCGCTGTGCCGGTGCGGCGAGTTCTCAGGCTGAGGCCGCCTTTTTTGCACGATCGGGCGTGAAGCCCGCGTGCATTGCCACCCATCGTGACCCTGTAAATAAGTACAGGTTTTGCTTTAGGCGGTTCCCGGCTATTTCTGCCATCGCAGGCGCCGCAAGGTGCAAGGCAATGAGCAGTATCCGTTCGTTCCACGGGTTCCACCCCGAGGTTTCACCGACCGCGTACGTCGATCCCGCCGCGCAGGTCATTGGCCACGTCGCGGTGGGTCACGATTCATCGATCTGGCCGGGTGCCGTCGTGCGTGGTGATGCCCATCGCATCCGCATCGGCGAGCGCAGCAACATCCAGGATCACGCCTCGCTGCACGTGACTCACGACACGCAGTACACGCTCGGCGGTTTCGCGCTCTCGATCGGCTCGGACGTGACCATCGGCCACGGCGCGGTGCTGCACGGCTGCACGGTGCAGGACGCGAGCCTGATCGGCATGAACGCGACCATCCTCGACGGAACGCTGATCAAACGTCATGCGCTGGTCGGTGCCGGCGCGGTCATCGCACAGGGCAGGATCGTCGGCGAAGGCGAGCTCTGGCTCGGCAATCCCGCACGCTGCGTGCGCCTCCTGAGCGCGGACGAGATCCAGCAGATCTACTACGCCGCGCGCCAGTACGTGAAACTGAAGGCGCAATACCTTGCTCCGACGCGCGAGAACAGTCACGTTCTTTCCGAATACGACCGGCGCATATCCGCAGCGGTGTGAGCGAATCGCAGATCAGGTCGATTCCGTCTCATCGCGATCGCCCGCCCGCACGGGCGGTCGATCGAACAGCTCCGGCTGCGGCAACGCTTCCGCGTCGCGGAAGTTGCCCAGGCCGACGCCGACCAGACGATACAGTGTCGTCGTCGGCAAATTGACGTGCGCGCGCAGCGCGTTGGCGATGTCGCCGATCTCTTCGGCCGATCGCGGCGGCGCGGGCGGCGTGTGACTGCGCGTCAGGATGCGGAACTCGCGCGTCTTGAGCTTCAGCACGACCGTGCGGCCGATGCGTTCCGTACCGCGTGTCGCCGCCCATACCTTTGCGGCAAGCTCGCGGATTCTGGTTTCGATCGCATCGAGCGGCACGTCGTGCTCGAACGTGTCCTCGGCCGAGATCGATTGCGTCGGCCGGTCGGGTTTCACTTCGCTGCGATCGATGCCGTGCGCGAGCTCGGAAAGTCGCCGACCGTAGCGACCGAAGCGACGCTCGAGCTCGCCGGCATCCAGCGCCGCGAGCTCGCCGACGGTGCGAATGCCGAGCGTCGCGAGCTTGCCGTCCATGACTTTGCCGACGCCGTGAATGCGCGAGACCGGCAGCGGGCGAAGGAACGATTCGATTTCTTCGGGGCGAATCACGAAGAGTCCGTCGGGCTTGCGCCAATCCGAAGCGATCTTGGCCAGAAACTTGTTCGGTGCGACGCCGGCGGATGCGGTCAGCGCGAGTTCCTCGCGTATCGAGGCGCGGATCGATTTCGCGACCGCGGTCGCCGTCAAAAGACCGGATAGGACTTGCGTGACATCCAGATACGCTTCGTCGAGCGACAACGGTTCGACCAGCGGTGTGTGGCGCAGCAGAATCTCGCGCACGTGCCGCGACACCGCGCGATAGCGCGTGAAATCCGGCGGCACGAAGACGGCGTCCGGACAAAGCCGCTCCGCGCGCGCGGCCGGCATCGCCGAGCGCACGCCGAACGTGCGCGCCTCGTACGACGCCGCGCAAACCACCGAGCGTTGCCCGCGCCACGCTACGACGACGGGACGCCCGCGCAAGGTCGGGTCATCGCGCTGCTCAACGGACGCGTAGAACGCGTCCATGTCGATGTGGACGATCTTGCGCATCAGGGCGGCGGGGATCCCACTGCAATACGACTACGACGCGCGCGAGTGTAACGCGCATGACGGTCGTTGTTTCCGGCGCCAACACCCGGCCTCGATGAATCGAAGCCATGCAGCGGACCGGCCGCGGCGATGTCGAGCGTCGCCACATGCTTCGCCTTTATCGGCATTTTCCTACATGTGCGCGAGCAGCGCGCGGATGGTGCGCGACGTGCGCGGCCAACATCATCTCCACACCCTGAATTGCGGAGCTTGCAGCATGCGCGACTCGATGCTCGACCGGTACAGAGCCACGGCCGTTGGCGTACTGATGATGTGTGCCGCCGCGTTTGGATTCGTGCGCATCGCGCATGCGGATTCGGTCTACAAGTGCCGCAGCGCGGACGACCTGATCGCGTTTCAGGATCATCCTTGTTTGGGAACCGAGGCCGAGTCGCGCGTCGAGATGCAGCCCGCGCCGCCGGTAGCGGCATCGCCGGATTATGGTCATGCGTCGCGCAACGAAGACACTGCGCGTCCGCGTACCTTGCCCAAAGTGCATGCACAATCGGCGGACCGGCGCGAGCCGACGTCCTATGAATGCCGTGCGGCCAACGGCGATGTCTTCTATCGCCACGGAACATGTCCGAAGCAGATCACCGATGGTGGCGCAAGTACCAAGGGCCGCGCGCGTTCGGGCAACGCCGCACCCACGTTCGCGGTATCGGGTCAGCCGCTCCCGCGCAGCGAAGCCTGCCGAAGGATGGCCAATACGGGCCGCTCCGGACACGAGCGTGATGATCGCGTATCGACCTACGACCGCAATCTCGGCCGCGATCCGTGCCGCTATCTCTGATCTCGATGGAAACGCGTCGCCGACCGTGCGGTGCGTCGTTCGCATCGCCAGCCGAGCGCGGCGCTGAAGATACGCAACGCAGCGCGGGCGACAGCCGCCGATGTACGATGTGCATCGTGCAGACGAACGGGAATCGTTTCATGCGTGCTCGCTGGTTTTTCCCTGTTCTTATCTTTCTTGCCGTGGCTTTGATCGCGGCGTGCTCCGGCAGCAGTGCTCCTGCACCCGGCTCGCCACCCGCAGCGAAGGCGCCGCCGCCCGACCGCGCGATGGCTACCAAGAGCATCGAGATGTATCACCAGCTGTTGCAGTCGAAGTCGTACGAGCTGGCGGCGCCGATCGGACAGGAAATCGTCGCGAAATATCCGGGCAGTTCCGAAGCGAAGGAAGTGCAGCAGACGCTGGCGGATACGGTCGCGAAGGCGAATGCGATCACGGCGCGGCGTCGGCTGGAACGTTTGTGGATCTATCAATCCGGAAAGGAATCCGGCGGCAATCAGACTACCGCGTCGATCTACAGCAGCGAGCCGTCGAGCGGCGAGCGCGTGCGCCTCGTTCTGCGACGCCATTCCGCCTGGGGACAGAGCGCTTATCTCTTCGGCAGCGGCAAGGGCTTCGATTGCGAAAGAGAGTGTGCCCTCGCAGTGCACTTCGATGACGCGCCCGTGCAGCGCATGAAAGCGCATCTTCCCGAAACCGGCGAACCTGCGATTTTCATATCGGACGATCGTGGCTTCATCGCGAAAATGAAAAAGGCGCAAAAGGTTTCGATCGACGTGCTCGTCAAAGGCAAGGGCAAGCAGACGTTGGTCTTCGAAGTCGGCGGCTACGATTCAGACAAATTCGCGACGCCTGCGAAAAAGTAATTTTCCCGCTCGACGCATATCCAACCTTGCGCGATCAGATCGCCTCGGGATCGTGCGATTCGAGTGTGAGGCTGCCATCGGGCAACTCGTAGTGTCCCTTGCTGGTGACGCGCAGATCGCGCCCGTCCGCGAGACAAACCGATTTGAGTTTTTCGATCGGTGCGCCGCCGCTCTCGACGTCCGCCGATTCGGCGTAGACGTGTATTTCGTACGTCTCGCCGTCGCTGCCGTGCGCGTGATAGACGTGCTTGAGCACCAGCATGATCGGTAACCTTGCCTCGCTCGGCTCAAAACCTGGTCAGCATGACGTTCCGAGGCTGAATCGAACGTGTTGCGGCGCGGCGGAAGTGCGCTAGCCGTTGGCGAGTATGAACTTGCGGTGGCGATTTCTCGGCAATGGAGACACAAGACCGCAACGATCCGCCCGGACAGAGGCGTAGCGTCATGCGCCCACGGACCTGCAATCCGAACCGAATCGGCGCAGAATCTGAAGGAATTCTCGCCCGGATCGGGTCTTGTTACCTCGCCCGGCATCTCCTGTCGGCGCCTTTACAATTTCACCAGAGATTCCATCTTCCGATTCTTCCGCTTTTTCCGAAGAGGCCATCCATGAAGCGCTTGATCCTGTCATTGCTCGCCCTCGTTTTTGCGATCGTTCTTGCGGCACCGGTCGTTGCCGAAGAACCCGCCGCGGCTGGTCCCGCCGACGGCCAGCCGGCGCCGGAGTTTCATCTGCAGGATCAGAAGGGCACCTGGCACACGTTGGCGCAGCACCACGGCAAGTGGGTCGTTCTGTATTTCTATCCAAAGGATTTCACGCCGGGCTGCACGAAAGAGGTATGCACGTTTCGCGACGACGTGATCGCGCTGAAGAAGGCCGGCGCCGAAGTGCTCGGCGTCAGTCTCGACGATGTCAAGTCGCACGCCGAGTTCGCCGAGAAATACCATGTGCCGTTCCCGCTCTTGTCCGACGCCAAGCAGGAAACCGCAAAGACCTACGGCGTTCTGACCAGCAAAATGGGCATGACGTACGCCAAGCGCGAGACGTTCCTCATCGATCCGGAAGGCAAGATCGCCAAGCACTATCGCGATGTCGATCCCGAGAAGAATTCCAAGCAGGTGCTGGCGGATCTCGCTGCGCTCTCGAAGAGTTCCAGCTGAGCTGAGTAGGAATGCGCGCAACGGTGCCGGTGCAAAGCCGGCATCGTGCGACTGCCGAGGCGCTTCTCGGAACGCACGTCTCACGCGCACGCCGATGCGACGCACGCGCCGGTCGGACGCTTGACGCACAATGCCGCCGATGTCCAAGAAAGTCGCAAGTTTTCCGCCGCAGGTTGCCGAGGGGTGCCGCGTCCTGGTGCTCGGCACCGTGCCGAGCCTGCGTTCGCTCGAGATGCGCCAGTCCTACGCACACGCGCACAATCTGTTCTGGCCGTTCATGGGCGTGCTCTACGATGCCGGCCCGGATCTGCCATACGCCGAGCGCATCGCGCGTCTGCACGCCGCCGGCGTCGGCATCTGGGATGTGCTGAAGCATTGCGAGCGGCCGGGCAGCCTCGACAGCAGTATTCGTCCAGAGAGCGAGATCCCGAACGACATTCCGTGGTTGCTCGATGCCTATCCGACGATCCGCGCCATCGCTCTCAACGGCGCCAAGGCGCAACAGGTCTTCGCGCGGCGCATCCGCGGCCAGATCCGGCCGGAGCGGTTGGCCGAGATCCAGATCCTGGCGCTGCCGTCGACGAGTCCGGCCAATGCCTCGATACCGCGCGCGGTCAAGCTGGAACGTTGGCGCGAGCTTCTTCGTTTCGCCGCGCCGCCGTCTTCGCTGGCCAATCGTCAGCTGCGCACGCCGGAATGCGGCGCGGCGGCAAAGTCCTAGTTTGTTCAGGTGAACAGACCGAAACTTCGGGCGTTAACCACCAACCGAAGGGAGATCTGGCATGAAACGTCAATATCTAGGGGCATCGGTTTCGGCTTTGGTCCTGGCGCTGACGCTGGGTCTGCCAAGCGCGCAGGCGACAGAAGCTAATCTCGACTGCAAGCTCAGGTTTTCGCTGACCGGCTGGTCGGCTATCTACAAGCATGCGGAAGGAACCGGCGTCGTCACCTGCGAAAACGGCAGGTCGATGAACGTGAAGATCGAGGCCAAGGGCGGCGGTCTCACGGTCGGCAAGTCGCATATCGACAACGGCACCGGCAAATTCACCGACGTGCACAAGATGGAAGACGTGCTTGGCACCTATGCTCAAGGCGACGCCAGCATCGGCGCTGGCAAGTCCGGTACCGCGCAGGTGCTGACCAAGGGCACGGTGTCACTCGCGCTCGCCGGCGCCGGCGAAGGCGTCGACATCGGCGTCAGCTTCGGCGGCTTCACGATCAGTCGCGTCAAGTAAAACGCGATTCGATTGCGCAAAAAAAAGAAGGCCGCGGCATCCGAGCCGCGGCCTTTTTTTGCCTCCGCTCGGGCGTGGCGGCTCAGATACGTCCGCTCAACGAGCCGATCAGCGAATACAACGCAAGCACGAGACACGCAAAGCCGAGGCCGATCTTGTAGGGCAGCACGCGATCGCCCACGTGTCCAATGCGTGTCATGAAATCACCGCTGCCGAACATCGAACGCAGCAACGGCAGCGCGATGATCAATGACAACGCGATCATCACGAGCGCGGTGAGCAGCGTCACCAGCATGGCACCCGACGAGTACATCATGCCGAGCGCCGACAGCCAGCGCAGCAGCAGCAGCAAACCCCAGACCAGACCCGCGGCGCCGATCCAGCCTTCGAACTGCTCGATCGGTTGAAGAAAGCGTCCGGCATCCGGCCGCTGCGCTTTCAGCCATCCCGCGATGCCGAGGAAGCCGAGCAGCACAAGAAGCGCGAAGGTAAGCAGCCAGAACATGGCGGGGCTCCGGAGATTCGGAGCGGCCATCTTAGCCGAACGCGCTCGGCCGGCGGCCACGCCAGAGGTCGGCGGCGGTGTTTCATGTCGAAATGGTTTCGCGATGTTGACGCGCGCACCGTGAAGCGGCGAAGCTCGCCGCGCGAAACCATGGTTGAACCATCTTCGGGAGAGGCTCATGAAGACGATCGTGCGCACATTCCTCGTCGTTCTGTTGGTGTTCGCGCTTTTCCCGACCGCCCACGCCGCCTCGACCATCGTCCGCGAACTTCCGCCGGGCCTGCAGATTCCCGATGCCGCCAAACCCGGTCCGAACTTCGACGTCGATCGCGCGACACAGGCTTACCTCGACCTGCTCTCGCCCGAGCAACGCAAGCTATCGGATGCGTACTTCGAAGGCGGCTACTGGATTCAATTGTGGGAGTTCGTCTATGGCCTGGGCATCGCGGCGGTGCTGCTATACACCGGACTCTCGCGCCGCATGCGCGACATCGGCCGCCGCGTTTCGCGACCGTGGGTGCAGACGCTGATCTACGGCTTCTTGTGGGTTATCGCGGCGTTCCTGCTCGGGTTGCCGGCGGACATCTACACCGGTTTTGTGCGTGAGCATCAGTACGGCCTCGCCACGCAAGACTTTGCCGGGTGGTTCGGCGATGCCTTGAAGGGCCTGCTGGTCAGCCTCGTCATCGTGCCGCCGGTCATCGCGCTGATTTACGGCGCCGTGCGTCGGGCCGGCGATCGCTGGTGGGTCTGGGCGAGCGGCGGCGCATTCGTGTTGATCCTGTTCGTGCTGATGCTGGCGCCGGTGTTCGTCGAGCCGCTGTTCAACGACTACAAGCCGTTGCGCGAAGGCGCGGTGCGCCAGGCGGTGCTGTCGCTCGCGCGCGCGAACCAGATTCCGACCGACAACGTGGTCGAGTTCGACGCGTCGCGGCAAACCACGCGCATCAGCGCGAATGTCGCGGGTTTTCTCGGCACGACGCGCGTCGCGCTCAACGACAACCTGCTCAACAAGAGCTCGTTGCCGGAAATCAAGGCCGTGATGGGCCACGAAATGGGCCACTACGTGCTGAATCACGGGTTGAGGCTCACGGTCTATCTCTCACTCGTGATCGCGTTCGCGTTGTGGGTCGTGCACCGCACGATGGATTGGGCGTTGGCGCGCTGGGGCGCGCGCTTTGGCCTGGAAGGACGCACCGATCCCGCGGCGCTGCCGCTTGCCGTCGCGATCTTCTCATTGTTCTTTCTGCTGGCGACGCCGCTGACCAACTCGATCGTACGCCAGGCCGAAGCGGAAGCCGATGCGTTCGGCCTCAACGCAGCGCAAGAGCCGAACGGCTTCGCAATGGCGGCGATGCGCCTCAGCACCTATCGCAAACTGACGCCGGGTCCGCTCGAGGAAATCATCTTCTACGATCATCCGAGCGGATACGACCGCGTGCGCGGTTCGATGATCTGGCTCAAGGAACATCCGCAGAACGTACCGGCGAGCGTACCGCCTGCCGAAGCGAAGCCGGCGGCGCCTTCCGACGCCACGCCCGCGCAGTAGCGGGGGAAAGGGTTCACCGTGTCGGTTCGTCCGGAAATCGCTTAATCCAGATCGCTTCATCCAAATCGCTTCATCCAAAATCGTTTCATCGTGGAGGAAGGACGATGAGCATCGGCAAACGTTTGGGCGCTGAATTCTTTGGTACGTTCTGGCTCGTGATCGGCGGCTGCGGCAGTGCGGTGCTCGCGGCCGCGTTTCCGAATCTCGGCATCGGCTTCGCGGGCGTCGCGCTGGCGTTCGGATTGACGGTGCTGACGATGGCCTACGCCGTCGGCCCGATTTTTGGCGTCCGTGCAACCTGACCTCGGCGCCGAGGCGCACTCGGCGTTCGACCGTGACTTCCGACACCGTGCCGAGCGTCACCCAACGCTCGGCACGCGCGTCGTTTAAACCGTCGCGGCATCTTCCGCATCCAACCCTCGGTCACGATCGGAGGATCCCATGAAAGCGACGCTCCTGGTTCTCGCACTCGGCGCTGCGGTCTCGACGACGGCCTTGGCGCACACGCATATCGGCGACTGCGGCCTGCACAGCGATTATTCGCTTTCGATCAAGCCCGATCGCCTCGTATTCAAGCGCGATGCCGGCACGCCTTCCGATGTCGAGATCGCCGACGGCACGCTGCGCGTCGACGGCAAACTCATCGCGACGACTCCGGCCGACGCAACGCGTCTGCGCGACGCCGAGCGCGAAGTCCGCTCGATCGTTCCGGAAGTGAAGGCCATCGCGCGCGAAGCGATTGCCATCGCCTTCAACGCCGTCGGCCAGGTCGCCGCCGCGTTTGCAAGCGACGGCGACGCTGCACGTGCCAGCGCCGAGCGCATCGCGCGCCTCGGTCGCGAGATCGATCGCAAGATCGCCGAATCCGACAGCTTCGATCACTGGCAGGACGCGGATATCGATCGGCTTGTCGCAAGCACCGTGCAGACGCTGGTGCCGGAGATCGTCGGCAACGTGACCGCGCAGGCGCTTAAAGTGGCATTCACCGGCGACGCCGTCGCCGCGGCCGAGCTCGAAGCGCGCGCCGACGGCATCGGCAAGAGCGTCGATCGCGCAGTCGAGAAGCAGGCCGCCGAGCTCGAGCACCGCGCGATGGCGCTGTGTCCGCGCCTGCGTGCGCTCGGGCGCGCTGAAGGTGACCTCGAATTGCGGCTCGCCGACGGCAGTCGCCTCGATCTCGTGCGCATCGACTACTGAAAGCCCTCACGCGGCTACTGAAAGCCCTCACCCGGCGGAAGGCCACAAATCCCCTCTCCCGCGCGCGGGAGAGGGCTAGGGTGAGGGCAAGCTCGCAGCAACCTCACAAGGATCGCGCGTTCTTCGCGCCGCGCGCCGACTACTTCGCCGCGGCCGGATTCTTGCGCGCCCGCCAGGCCGCTTCGCGGTCGGGTTTTTTCCAGGCCGTATACAGATCGATGTAGTGATCGACGACATCCTGGCTGCGCGGATGCTTGGGCCCGAAGTCCTTCGCGTTGGCGAGGATGTCCCACGCGGTGTCGAGCTCGCGCTCCGCGTCCGCGTAGCGCTGCTCGCGCGTCAATATCGTCGCCAGGCTGTCATGCATGATGCCGCGATACGCGTTGTCGGCGCCGAACGCTTTGGCGGAATGCGCGACGGCGGTGCGCGCGTGTTTTTCAGCTTCGTCCAGTTGCCCCGCGTCACGCAGCAACAGACTGAGATTGCTCTCAGCAACGACCGTTCGATAGCTGTCCGCGCCATAGAGTTTGTACGCGAGCGTCACGCCGCGCTGGTAATACGGCCGCGCTTCCTCGTTGCGGCCTTGCTGGCGGATGGCGCCGCCGAGATTGTTGACCGCGCCGAGCGTGATCGGATGCTCGGGTCCGAACACGCGCTCATCGATCGGCAGCGACGGCGCCAGAAGTTTCTCCGCCGCGGCGAAGTCCTTCTGCTCGAGATAGACGACGGCGAGACCGTTGATCGCGCCGAGCGTCTTCGAATGCTCCGGGCCGTAGAGCGCGCCGTAGCTCTTGATCAGGCCTTCGTAAAGCGGCCGCGCTTGGTCGAAACGCGCGGAGTACGAATCCGCGCCGGCGAGTCCGTTGATCGTATCGAGCGTGTCCTTGTCGTTGTCGCCGAACGTTTTGCGCTGGATCGCGAGAATGCGCTGATAGCGCTCGCGCGCCTGCTCGTACTTGCCGGCATCGGATTCGAGACCCGCGAGACGGCTTTCGATGAAAAGTCGCGTGCGGCTCGTCGGCGGCTCGCCTTCGACCAGCGCGAACGCTTTGGCGGCGTCGCCGACAGCTGCATCGAGATGGCCCTGATTGCCGATGATTTCCGCGCGACGCAATGCGATCCGCGCCTGCTCGTCGACGTCGACGCCACCGCCGCGCGCAGCCGTGAGCGCATCGTCGTAGTGTTCGACCGCGAGCGCGTATTCGCCGATCGCCGCGTAGCTGTCCGCGATCGTGTGTTCGACCGAAGCGCGCACCGCCGGCTGCGCGGCCAGCTCGTGTCCGGCACGTTGCGCGGCGGAATCGAGCGTCAGTCGCATCAGGCTGCGATCCATGCTGCGCGCGCGATCGGGATCGATGCCGGCGAGCATGCTGCGCGCGAAGTCGGCGACCTGATCGGCCTTTGCCGCTTCGGTGCGCGCGATCTCCGCTGACTTCTGTGCCTGGCGCATACCCATGATGGCAACCGCGATGCCGACGATCAGCGCTGTGACGACGAGCGCCGCCGCCGCAATGCCGAGCCGATGCCGACGCAGGAACATGCGCGTCGCATACAACCGGCTCGGCGGCATCGCCTTGAGCGGCCGATGTTCGCGGTAGCGGTCGAGATCTTCGGCAAGCGCGATCGCCGAGTCGTAACGTTCGTTGCGATCCGGCTGCGAGCGCGGTGCGCAGAACGGCGCGCAGTTCGCCCGGCACGTTCCGGATCGCGCCGATGAGCTCGGGCGATGCGGCGCTGAAATCGCCGTGGTCGCCGAGCAGCGTGTCCTGCAGCGCGCGCGCCGAGCGGTGCGCGGCAGACGTCAGCTCGGAGGCGTCGCTGTCCGTCAGCACTTCGTAAAGCATCACGCCGAGCGAATAGACATCGCTGCGCGTGTCGAGATCGCGTGTGCGCGGCGAAAGTTGTTCCGGACTCATGTAAATCGCGGTACCGGCGCTGCTCCAGCGCCACCGCATCGGCGACAGCGCCTTGCGCGCCCGGCGCGCCGCCGATCGCGATCCCGAAATCGATGATCTTCGGTGCGGGCAGGCCATCGACGCGACGCACGAGCACGTTGGCGGGTTTCAGATCGCGATGGATCACGCCTTTTTGATGCGCATGCTGTACGCCGTGACAAACGCGCGTGAAGAGAGCAAGCCGCTCGGCGAGACTCAGCTTTTCTTCACGACAGAAGCGCGTCAGCGGCACGCCTTCGACGAGCTCCATCGCGATGTACGGATGACCTTCGGCGGTCGTGCCGGCGTCGAACACCTGTGCGATCGCCGGATGCTGCATCTGCGCGAGCGCCTGGCTTTCGACGTCGAAGTACGCGCGCGCGAGCGGGCTTTCGACCTGCTCGCGGATCAGTTTCAGCGCGACGTCGCGGCGTACCGGCCGAGTCTGCCCGGCGAGATAGACGCGGCCCATGCCGCCTTCGCCGAGCAGCAACTTGATCGTGTAGACGCCGAACTGCGCGCCCGGCGCGAACGCATCGCCAGCGCGATCGGACCTGCCGAGGCCGCTGATCTCGGTGGTGTCGTCCGTGTTGGGGCTAGCGGGATTCGTAACCATCGAATGCTCGTCACGCCCACTCGGTCAGGCCTTCGGTGGCATACAGCTCGCGCCACGACGGACGCGCCTTGAGCCGCGCGACGAGCTCGGCAAGCGGCGGCCACGATGTTGCCGGCTTCGGCATATTGCGCGACCAGCGCATCAGCATCAGCGCGTAGATGTCGGCGACGCTGAAATCCGCGCCGGTCACGTACGGACCGTGCGCCGCGATGTGAGCCGCGAAGAGCTCCCATTCGTGCTCGATGCGCTGGCGCGCGAGTTCCTTTGCGACCGCGGGCTTATCGCCGCTGAATTCCTCCGGCGTGAACCAGGCGTGGAACGTCGGCTGCAGCATATTGGCGAAATGCAGCATCCATTGCAGAAACAGCGGCCTCGCCGGAGAGCCTGCCGCCGGTGCGAGCCGTGCCTCGGGATGACGCTCGCCGAGCAGCAGCAGCAATGCCGCGCTTTCGGCGACCGGGCGGCCGTCGACGATCAAGGTCGGCACGACACCGTTCGGGTTCAGCGCGCGATAGGCCGCGCTCTTCTGCTCGCCGGCTTCAAGATCGACCTTGCGCAGCTCGTGCGGCGCGCCGATCTCGATCAGCGCGAGATGCACCGCGAGCGCCGCGGTCCCGGGTGAGTAGTAAAGCGTATACATCGGCCGTCCCTCCCGATTGTCGCGCGCCGATCGTCGGCGGCGCCGCAGCACGGAATGTAGCAGGCCGCAGCGCGGAACTGATCCCTCGGCGAATGCCCCGCAGCGCGCCGACATGACGGCCGTCGCACAAATCGGCGATCATTGCAGACCCAGCGCGGCGATGGTGTTCGCGGCGTTCGCAACGCACACGGTCCGCGTCCGGGCGCTGCTCCGCGATGGGCCGCGCCAGGTGATCGTCGCGGCGCGCGACACGTGCTGGAACTTCAGGAGGATTCATGGCGACTCGCGAAGCCAAGGTGCCGGATATCGGCAACTACACGAACGTGCCGGTCATCGAGGTGCTGGTGAAGGCGGGCGACGCCGTGGGCAAGGATCAGGGTCTGGTCACGCTGGAATCGGACAAGGCGACGATGGAAGTGCCGGCGCCGTTCGACGGCGTGGTCAAGGAGGTCAAGGTCAAGGTCGGCGACGAGGTGTCCGAAGGCGCGGTCGTCGCGCTGATCGAAGCCGCGGACGCTGCTTCGCAGCCAAGGGCCGCCGCGACGCCGATCGCGGGCGACACGTCGCCGGCGGCGCTCGCGCGCGAGGAAGGGCGCGAGCCGGCGGCAACGGAAAGCGCGCCGCGCGCGGCTTCGGCGTCTGCGCAGCCAGCGTCCGCGCCGGCTTCATCCGCCGCGAAGGAGTCGCCACGCTCGGGTGCCGATGTTGACGCCGGCGTTCCGCGCACGCCGCCCGTGCCGTTCGATGCGAGCACGGTGATGCCGGACAAAGTGCCTCACGCGAGCCCTGCGGTGCGCCTCTTCGCGCGCGAGCTCGGCGTCGATCTCACCCACGTCAACGGTAGCGAGCGCAAGGGCCGCATCTCGAAACAGGACGTGCGCAATTTCGTCAAAGCCGCGCTCGCCGGCGGCGCAACGTCGCGCGCCGCCGCGCCCGCCGCGGGCGGCGCGGGACTGAATCTCCTGCCGTGGCCACGTGTCGATTTCGCCAAGTTCGGCGAGATCGAGATCAAACCGCTGTCGAAAATCAAGAAGATTGCCGGCGCGAATCTCGCGCGCAACTGGGTGATGATCCCGCACGTCACGCAACACGACGAGGCGGACATCACCGAACTCGAAGCGCTGCGCGTCGCGATCAACAAGGAAAACGAAAAGGCGGGAATCAAGCTGACGATGCTGGGATTCCTGATCAAGGCCGTCGTCGCGGCGCTGAAGAAATATCCCGACTTCAACTCGTCGCTCGATGCGAGCGGCGAAAACCTCGTGCTTAAGAAATACTTCCACATCGGTTTCGCCGCCGACACGCCGAATGGTCTGGTCGTGCCGGTGCTGCGCGATGCGGACAAGAAAGGCGTCATCGAGATCGCAACTGAGACTGCCGAGCTCGCCAAGAAAGCGCGCGAAGGCAAGCTTGGGCCCGCGGAAATGTCCGGCGGATGTTTTTCGATCTCGTCGCTCGGCGGCATCGGCGGCACGGCGTTCACGCCGATCGTCAACGCGCCCGAAGTCGCGATCCTCGGCGTATCGAAATCGCAGATGCGTCCCGTCTGGGACGGCAGCATATTCCAGCCCCGGCTGATGCTGCCGCTGTCGCTTTCGTACGATCACCGCGTCATCGACGGCGCGTCCGCGGCGCGCTTCACCGCGTATCTTGCGCAAGCGCTCGCCGACATGCGGCGCGTGCTGCTCTGACGCACGGAGGCGGCGATGGCGAACACGATCGAAGTGAAAGTCCCGGACATTGGCAACTACAGCGATGTGCCGGTCATCGAAGTGCTGGTGAAACCGGGCGACACGGTCGCGAAGGATCAAGGCCTCGTCACGCTCGAATCCGACAAGGCGACGATGGAAGTACCGTCGAGCGCGGCGGGTGTAGTCAAGGAAGTGCGGGTCAAGGTCGATGACACCGTTTCGGAAGGCGATGTGGTCGTGGTCATCGAAGTCGCTGATGCACCGGCGCAGACAAAGACCGCGCCAGCATCGCAGGCGAGCGGGGAGAAAAGTGGAGCGGCATCTTCACCTCGCCCGCTTGCGGGAGAGGTCGCCGCGCAGAGCGCGGCGGGTGAGGGAAGAGGTGGAGCGCCGTCGCAAGGCGTGCCCTCACCCCAGCCCTCTCCCGCAAGCGGGAGAGCGGGCGAAAGCGCAAGCGGAAGCGCGGCGTCGAGCACTGTGCCGGTTGCGAAAGGCGCGCCGGAAACCGGGCGCAAAGCCGATATCGAATGCCAGGTCGTCGTGCTCGGTTCGGGTCCCGGCGGTTACACCGCTGCGTTCCGCGCGGCGGATCTCGGCCAGAACACCGTGCTGATCGAGCGCTACGCCGCGCTCGGTGGCGTGTGCCTCAATGTCGGCTGCATTCCATCCAAGGCGCTGCTGCACGCGGCGCGCCTGATCGACGAAGCGGCGCACGCGAACGACTACGGCATTGCGTTCGGCGAGCCGAAGATCGATCTCGCCAAGTTGCGCGCGTTCAAGGACAAGGTCGTCGCGCAGATGAACAGCGGCCTCGCGGGCATGGCAAAGCAGCGCAAAGTCACTATCGTGACCGGAACCGGCACGTTTGTTTCGCCGCATGAGATCGAGGTCGAGACGAAGGACGGCAAGAAGCTCGTCCGTTTCGAGAATGCGATCATCGCGGCGGGCTCGCAGGCAGTGAAGCTGCCGGGCTTCCCGTGGAACGACAAGCGCATGATGGATTCGACCGATGCGCTCGAGCTCATCGACATTCCGAAAAAACTTCTGGTCGTCGGCGGCGGCATCATCGGTCTCGAGATGGCGTGCGTTTACGATGGCCTCGGCAGTGAAGTCACCGTCGTCGAACTCCTCGATCAATTGATGCCCGGCGCGGATCCCGACCTCGTGCGACCGCTGCAACAGCGTCTCGCCAAGCGATACGCGGGCATCCATCTGAAGGTCAAGGTCGCGAAGATCGAGGCGGAGAAAAATGGCCTTCGCGCGACGTTCGAGGGTGAGAAGGCGCCCGAACCGCAACTTTACGATCGCGTGCTCGTCGCCGTCGGCAGATCGGCGAACGGCAACAAGATCGGCGCGGACAAGGCCGGCGTCGCGGTCGACGAACGCGGTTTCATCGCCGTCGATCGGCAGATGCGCACCAACGTGCCGCACATCTTCGCGATCGGCGATCTCGTCGGTCCGCCGATGCTCGCGCACAAGGCGACGCACGAGGGCAAAGTCGCGGCCGAAGTCGCGGCGGGTCAGAAGAGCGAGTTCGTTGCGCGCGTGGTGCCATCGGTTGCGTACACGGATCCCGAGATCGCGTGGGTCGGCATCACCGAAAACGAAGGGAAGAAACAGGGCATTCCGTACGGCGTCGGCAAATTTCCACACGCGGCTTCGGGACGCGCAGTCGGCATCGGCCGCACCGAGGGTTTCACCAAGCTCGTCTTCGACGAGGCGACGCATCGCATCATCGGCGGCGGCATCGTCGCGCCGAACGCGGGCGATCTCATTTCCGAAGTCGCGCTGGCGATCGAAATGGGCGCGGAGGCGGCGGACATCGGACTCACGATCCATCCGCATCCGACGCTGAGCGAATCGGTCGGTATGGCGGCGGAGGTTTACGAAGGCACCGTGACGGATCTCTATATTCCGAAGAAGAAGTAGAACCCACCTCTCCCGCCTGCGGGAGAGGTCGTGCGAAGCGCGGGTGAGGGGCTTTTCGCGGCGGCTAGCACGTTCGCTCCGGTCGTCCCTCACCCTACCCTCTCCCGCAAGCGGGAGAGGGGATAGCCCTCATCGCTCCAGCACGGGCTGCGATGGCTCTACACAACGAAGGAAGGAAAAATCGTGCGCACGCTCGGACTTCTCGGCGGCATGAGTTGGGAATCGACGCTGCTGTACTACCGCATCGTCAACGAGCGCGTGCGCGAGCGGCTCGGTGGGTTGCATTCGGCGAAACTCGTGCTGTACAGCGTCGATTTCGCCGAGATCGAACGGCTGCAGCACATCGGCGACTGGGACGCGGCAGGTCGCATGCTCGCGCACGCGGGGCAGGCGCTCGAGCGTGCGGGCGCCGAGGCGCTGGCCATCTGCACGAACACGATGCATCGCGTCGTCGCGACGATCGAAACGGCGATCGGCATTCCGGTATTGCACATCGCCGATGCGACCGCGCGGCTGGTGCGTGCGCAAGGTGTCGGCAAAGTCGGTTTGCTCGGAACGCGATTCACGATGGAGCAGGATTTCTATCGCGGCCGGCTGGAGCGGAACATGCTGGACGTCGTGGTGCCCGACGCGGAGGAGCGCGCCGAGATTCACCGCATCATCTACGACGAGCTTTGCCAGGGCGTGATTCGCGAAGCATCGCGCACGCGCCTTCAGCACGTCATGCGGGCGCTGGTCGCAAACGGTGCGCAAGGCGTGATTCTGGGATGCACCGAGATCGGCTTGCTGGTCGGCGCCGCGGACACGAGCGTGCCGGTGTTCGATACGACGCGCATCCATGCCGAATACGCCGCGGATTGGGCGCTCGGCAGCTGACGCGCCGGCCGATCTTTACATCTTTTTTTCGCGCGGCGTTGGCGTCGAATGCGGCGTGGCTTCGCCGGTCGGCACGATCTGATCCGCCACCTCGTAGTGACGCACCAGCGGTTCCATTTCGAGCAGGTACTGCTCGTCCTCGGGATAGTAGACCGAGCGTTCCGGATTCTCGCCGGCGAACGCGCGCACGGCTGCCATCGACTCCCATAGCGAGATCAGCACGATCTCGCAGTGATCGCCCTGCGTCCGGCGCAACACGCTGACGCCGCGATTTCCCGGCGTATTCGCGTAGTCCTTCAGGCCCGTTTCGTTCAGGTAGTCGATGTAGGCGTCGGCCTTTTCCGCGAGCGTGATACCGCGCCAGATGCGAGCGATCATCGTGCCTCCGCGTATTCGAGTGCCAAAAGCCCTTACGTCTCGACCCGTCGCGCCGGCTCGCCCGAGGCGACGGTCGCCGCGCGCGATTCAAGGGTTCGTCCCTGCTCGGTGCCGATCCTCGCACAATGGCCATTCCGTGGAGGTTATTGCCCGGCGCCGGCATCCGGATAGACTGCGCGGGGACGCGCTGCCGATCGGGAGGAGTGCCGACATGCTCGCACAGGTCGGAAGTTTCGTGTTGGGAGCCGTTCTGCTGCTGCTCGGCGCGGACAGTTTCGCCCGCGGCGTCGGCGGCCTTGCGCTGCGCAGCGGGCTTTCCGGATACGGTGTGGGTCTCACTTCGACGGCACTGGGTGCGCTGGTGCCGGCGCTTGTGGTCACGCTCGCCGCGGGCTATGCGCGCCAGCCTGAACTCGCGCTCGGCAATCTCGTCGGCAGCAGCATCGCTCAGATTGGTCTGGTGCTCGGCATCTGCGCGCTGTCCGCGCCGTTGCGCGCGCGCCTCAAATTGTTCGCGTGGGCAAATCCGGCGCTGATCGCGTCGGCCGTGCTGTTCTGGGCGCTTTCGCTCGATGCGCGGCTCGGTCCGGCAGATGGTGTGATCCTGATCCTCGCCTACGCGGTGATCGTCGCGCTGGTGGTGCGCGCCGCACGCAGCGAAAACGCAGATATGCGCAACGAACTCGCGTCGGCAACGGGCACCACGATGCTGGTCTGGCGCGACGCGGCACGCGTCGTCGTCGGCGTCGTGATTCTGCCGTTCGCGGCGGTTTGGCTGGTCGACGGCGCGATGGCTTTTTCGACCAGCGGCGCGCTGTCGCCGCTGGTGATCGGACTCACCGTGCTCGGTGCGGCAACAGCGATCGCGAGCGTGCCGCCGACGCTGACCGCCGCCAAGCGCGGCCAGGGCGATTTCGCCATCGGGCACGCGTTCGGCGCGGTGATCGGCAGTGTCCTGCTGCTGGCTGGCGGACTCGCGCTGTGGCAGACCGTCGGCGTGGCGCGCTCGCTGCAGCACACCGAAATTCCGGCGCTGATCGTGCTGGCGGTCGCGATCTATCCGATGATGAAGAGCGACGGCGAGCTTTCGCGGCGCGAAGGGGCGATTCTGGTCGCGGCCTATGTGTTGTTCTTGATCGGCGAAATCTGGCTGACGCACGGATGAGCCTGCAGCGCGGAACGCATCGCGGCTTTCGGCGGTCTTTGCGCGCGATGCGGAGGACACCAGCATGATGTGGGTCGGGTGGATACTCGCCGTGATGGCGATCGGCGCCGCAGTCTGGCTCGCGCGCCAGCTCGCGGCCGAGCGCGCGCTGACGACGCAGCTGCGCTTCGCCAAGATCGAGGCGGAAAACGCCAGCGAGGCGATGCGCTCGAACCAGGCGCAGGCGGTCGGCTCGGCCGGCCTTGCGCCGCTCGGCAAGCTGCTCGGCTCGACTGCGCACGAGCTCGACGCGCCGCTCGCTTCCGTGCGCAGCCAGGTCGATCACGCTGCGCGTCAGCTGGTCGATTACCGCACGCTGGTCAAACGCTACGACGCGGCCGTGCAGTATTGCCTGCAGCCCGTCGAGCTGATCTTCGGCGCGGACAAGGCGAGCCTGGACAAGCTCGTGCTGCACGTCGAAGGCGCGCGCCGCGCGCTGTTCGAGGCGCGCACGAATCTCGAGAAGAGCTCGGCGCTCGATGAATCCCGGCATCTGCTCGAGACCGCGGCGGAAAGCCTGCGCGACATCGGCGCACTGACGCAGAGCCTTTCGCAGTTCGCCGCGAATCCCGCCGAGACCCAGCCGGTCGACATCAATCTCAGCATCGATCACGCCTTGCGCATCGCCGAGCGCCGCCTGCGCGGGCGTATCGAGATCGTGCGTGACTACCGCGAGTTGCCGAAGATCCAGGCCGAGCCCGGCCAGCTCGCTCAGGTGTTTCTGCACCTGATCAACAACGCGAGCGAAGCGATCGACGGCACGGGAAGGCTCAGCGTCGCGACGCGCGCATCCGGCAATCACGTCGAGATCGATGTCGGCGACAACGGCGCCGGCATTTCCGAGGACCTCCTGCCGGTGATCTTCGATCCTTTCGTCACCACCAAGGGCGTCGACGCGGCGGGCGGCATCGGTCTCACGCTGGTACGCCAGATCCTCGATCGCATGGGCGGCTCGATCAAGGTGCGCAGCAAGGTCGGCGCGGGGTCGGTGTTCACGGTCGCGCTGCCGGTGCACGCGCGCGTTGCGACCTAGCGGCGCGCATCGCCGAAGATGACGGTTTCCCTGGTCTTCGGCGCGAGCGGCGCGATCGGGCGTTTTCTCGTGCCGCGGCTGCTCGCGGCCGGTCACGAGGTTATTGCAGTCAGCCGCGTTTCGCGGACGAGCGAGACGCCAAACCTTCGCTGGATTGTCGGTGACCTGCCGGGACGCGTTCCGCCATTGCCGCGCGCCGATCTGATGTTCAGCCTCGGACCACTCGATGCATTCGCGCGCTGGTTCGCCGACAACGGCGATGCGCGCGCGCGCGTTGTTGCGATCGGGTCACTAAGCGCCGAAACCAAACGGCGATCGGCGGATTCTCATGAGCGCGAGCTCGCCGCGCGTCTCGTCCAGGCCGAAGAAAGGCTTATGGCCGCGGCGGACACGCGCGGCTCCGTGTCGACCGTCTTGCGCGCGAGCTTGATCTACGGTGCGGGTCTCGATCGCAGCCTGACGCCATTGGTTCACTTCGCACGTCGCTGGCGCGTGTTTCCGCTGATGCTCGGCGCACACGGGTTGCGCCAGCCCGTGCATGCGGACGACCTGGCCGTAGCTGCCATCGCGGTGTCGGCAGCGCCCGTCCTGGCCAGACGCGTGTACGAGGTCGGCGGCGGCGAGCGCATTCGGTTCAACGCGATGCTTGCGCGCGTGCGCGCAGCGCTCCCGTTCGGAACGGTTCCCGCGCCGATTCCGTATGTGCTCGCGGGTGCGTGCGCCGGCCTTGCACGGCGCACCGAGACATTCGCCGCTGCCAGTCCGGCGGCGTTGCAGCGCATGAGCGACGATCACATCGTCGACAACACGGCGGCCGTTTCCGACTTCGGCTGGTTGCCGCGCGACTTTCGGCCGCGCGACGCAGACTGGACCCCGCCGCCGCTGCCCTGAACTCGCTTTCAGGGCGGCCGGGTGGTGCATTGCATCATTCGGCGTCGATCGTTTTTTTCGCGGCGGTGCAACGTTGCCAACGCGCGTTTGAACCGCCTAAGATGCTTGGTCTCCGCGTGCTCCGAAGGTGCCACCATGCAGGTCCGCTTGATCACGGCTGCGGCCGTCGCGTCCTCGCTCTTCGCCGTGTGCACCGTTCGCGATGCCCGCGCCTACGACTACACCGCGCCGGTCCAGTTCCACACGGTCGCGAGTTTCGATCCTGCGGCCGGTGTGATTCCGTTTCCGAACAATCTGCTTCTGTTCGGCAGCACGGATCTGACGCTCAATATTCCGGTCGTCGACCCGACCGACGGCAGTGATCCCAAGGTCGCGATGAATGCGCTCGACGGGTTCAGCACGACGGCGCCGTGGGCGACGACGTTCAACGCTCCGATCGATGCGACTTCGCTCGTCGCCGGCGACAGCGTGCGTGTGTTCCAGGTGAACCTCAGCGGACCCGGCGGCGGCGTGACCGGAATCGTGCGCGAGCTCGCTTCGCCGCAGGAATATGTCGTCGCGCTGGCGCCGTCCGATACGAGCGGTCGAACGATCGCGATCGTGCCGACGCGTCCGCTCGATCAGATGACGTCGTACATGGCCGTGCTCACGACGGGCATCCGCAACGCGGCTGGCGGTGCAATCCGTGCGTCGCTGCCGTACTTGCTGGCCGAGCGTCCGAATCCGTTGTGCTCGGGCGGTCAATCGACGCTGCCGGCGCTGCCGGCGTCCGAAGCGTGCCAGCTCGAGCCGTTGCGCCAGCTGGTCAATTCGCAGGAAGCCGCGTCCGCTTCGGCGGGCATCGCGCCGGGATCGATTGCATTGTCGTGGGTTGTGACGACGCAATCGACGACCGTCGTGCTGCAGGCCGTCGATGCGGTGGTCGAACAATCCGATCCCGCGCCCGTCGTCCTGGCGCCGACGGGCGAGAACCTCGGCAATCTCGGCGCAGGCCTGCCGCCGGTTGCCGACATCTATATCGGCGTAATCAGCGTGCCGTATTACCTGACGGCGCCAACGGCAGACGATCCGCTCGCGCCGCTGACGAAATGGTGGCAAGGGCTGGCGGGTGCGTACATTCCGCAGTGCGCGGACTTCGGTCTCGATCCGACGTCGACCAACCTGACCTATTGCAATCCGTTCCCGGTGCCGACCTCGACGCAGACGATTCCGCTCGTCCTCACGATTCCGAATTCGCGCTCCGGCAAGACCAAGCCAGCCACGGGCTGGCCGGTCGTCATCTATCAGCACGGCATCACGCGCAATCGCACCGATGCGTTTGCGGTCGCCGGCACGCTCGCTGCGCAAGGTTTCGCAGTCGTCGCGATCGACCTGCCGCTGCATGGCATCACTGATCCGACCAATCCGTTCTACATCGGCAATACGCCGTTCGCCGCGCTCGGCGCAACCGAGCGCACGTTCGATCTCGATCTCGAGAACAACACGACCGGCGCGCCGGGTCCCGATGGTGCGATCGATCCGTCCGGCAGCTGGTTCATCAATCTGTCGAGCCTTCTGACTTCGCGCGACAACCTGCGTCAGGGCGCGGCGGATCTGTTCGAGCTCGCGCATGCGATTCCGTCGATGCACATCACCGCCGGTACCGATTTCGACGCGCTCGCGCATCGCGCTGGTCGGCCAGTCGCTCGGCAGCATCGTCGGCACCACGTTCATCACGATCGATCCGAACGTCAACGTCGGCGTGCTCAACGTTCCGGGCGGCGGCATCGCGCGCCTCCTCGATGGCTCGCCGACGTTCGGACCGCGCATTCGCGCGGGTCTCGCGGCGGCCGGCGTCATCGCCGGCACGCCGGATTACGACGCGTTCATGACCGCTGCGCAAACCGCGGTCGACTCCGGCGATCCGATCAACTTCAACGTCGCCACGGCGGCGGGCAAGCGCCTTCTGATGCAAGAAGTCGTCGGCGGCGGCGATGTGCTGTCGGATCAGGTGATTCCGAACACGGTGCCCGGCGCGCCGTTGTCCGGCACCGAACCGCTGATCGCGGCGTTCGGCCTTTCCACGATCACACAGACGACGCAGAACCCGGACGGTATTCGCGGCGCCGTGCGTTTTCTCCAGGGCGAGCACGGCTCGTTGCTCGATCCGACCGACTTCCCGGCCGCGACAGCCGAGATGCAGGGCGAGATGGCGAGCATGGTGGTGACCGGCGGAACCGTCGTTCAGGTCGCCAATCCGTCGATCATTCTTCAGCAGCAATAACCTCGATCGACAAGAGCGTCTTTCTGCGGCGCGCCGTCTTCCGGATGGCGCGCCGCATGACTTTCTGGGCATGCGAAAACTCAGTGCCGCTGCTGGACTGACACCATCGTCGGGGTCCCGCGGAGTTCGCCGTGTGCAGTCGTGATTGGTTCGTCCTTTGCCTGACGACTTCGCTGCTTGCGGCGACGCACGACGCGCGCGCCGCCGCCACTTCATTCGCCGCCGAACTTCCGTTCCGAAGCTGCGACGGACTGATCTGCATGGATGTGTCGCTCGACGGCGCGGCGCCACGCACGCTGATGCTCGATACCGGCAACGCGCATTCGACGCTGATCACCGATGTCGCCAAGGATCTCAGCTGGACGTTGCAACCCGCGCAGCGTAACGGCACCACCGTGCCGGGCATCTATCTCGGCGGCGAGCATCGCGTCGCGCTCGGCAACGTGCAGGGATCAACGACGTTCTACGCGTTCGATCGCAACCTGCTCGGCGAATACAAGCCGCCGGTCGACGGCTCGATCACTTACGACTACTTCAAGGACCGCGTGCTCGAGATCGACTATCCGCGTCACCGGCTGCGCATCTCGAACGTGATCGCAACGCCGTTGTCGGACAAGACGCCGGCGGCCGGAACGCTCCGGCTGATCACGTTCGGCGAGCGGGGTCCGCCGGTCGTCGTGGGCGCGCCGTTCACGGTAAACGGCAAGACCGTGCATGCGCAGATCGATACGGTGTTCACGGGCACGATGCTTATCTACGACAGCGCGCTCGCTACACTCGGACTCGAAAAACAAGGTACACCCGAGCTTTTTCGCTACACCGACGGCGGCGTGAATCTTCTGGCTTCGCACGCGGATCGAGTGGGCTTTGGCCAGCACGCGCTGCTCGGCGGATCGCCGGCGCTTTATTTCGTCGGCGAAGGCAAGAACCCGGTGCACCAGCCGGACGGCTTGTTCGAAGCGACGGTCGGCAACGCGTTGTTCGCCAACAGCGTGGTGACGTTCGATTTCCATGCGATGACGCTCGATGTGAGAACCGCGACCCAGTGACGGCCTAGACACAAATCGTTCAACCACCGAATCGCGATGCGCCGTCGCCAGCAATGCCAGAGGCGCGATCATGAAACCACGCTGGATTTTCCTGTTGTGCATTGGCCTCTCGGTGGCCGCGCACGCGTTCGATACTTACCGCATCGGCTCGCGCCTGATTCGCACCGGCGACAGCGTGAGCGAGCTGGTCGCGCTGATCGGCGAGCCGCTCTACAAGGAGCCGATCGAAACCCGGCACGGCGGTTTCGTCGGCGAGCACTGGCAGTATCGGCTCGACAACAAGGCGGTGACGTTCACGATTCGCGACGGTCGCGTCGTGCACATCGACGAGATCCGCGACGGCGAATGAACGCAAACAGGCTGACTCAATAAGCCACGCCTGCGCGCCGGAGCAGCTTGCCCATCAGCCATGCCGGACCGATCAGAAGATAGGCGAGGTCGGTGAAGAACGAAGGTCGCTTGCCTTCGATGATGTGGCCGACGAACTGGCCAATCCAGGCGATCACGAACACGCCGATCGCAAGCCACAGCAGGCGACTCGGTCCGAGTGCCTCATACGCGACGTTCGTCAGCAAAGCGAGCGCGATGAACAGCGCGATCATCGCCGCGCCGAGCGGTCGCGACAGGCGCCAGTAGAACGTCAGCGCGCCGACCATGGGCAACGCGCACCAGAGTCCCGGCCGTCCGATCGACGCGGGCACCGGCAACACCCACAACGCGGCCATTGCGGACCAGAGAATCGCCGGCACGCAGATCCAGTGGATCAGCCGATTGGTCGGATTCTGATGATCCGCGCTGTAGCTGCCGAACCAGTCATGGATGGTGCGCATGCGTTTAATCTACGCCGCCCCGAAACAACGTGCAGCATTTTCCCCTCTCCCGCAAGCGGGAGAGGGGGAAGAGCGCCGCGCTCCTCATAACTCACTCAATCCAGCGTTATTCCCGCGAGCCGCTTCAACGCTTCGGCATATTTCGCCGCCGTGCCTTCGATGACTTCGCGCGGCAGGCGTGGGCCGGGCGCGGTCTTGTTCCAGTCCAGCGTTTCCAGATAGTCGCGCACGAACTGCTTGTCGTAGCTCGGCGGGCTGATGCCGACGCGGTATTCATCGGCGGGCCAGAACCGCGATGAATCCGGCGTCAGCATTTCGTCCATCACGTACAGCCGTCCGTCGGCGTCGGTGCCGAACTCGAACTTGGTATCGGCGATGAGGATACCGCGCTCGGCGGCGTAACCCGCCGCGAAACGATAGATCGCCAGCGCCGCTGCGCGCACCTGTTCGGCGAGATCGCCGCCGATCGTCGCGGCGACGCGGTCGAACGCAATGTTTTCGTCGTGCGTACCGGCCGCGGCCTTTGTCGACGGCGTGAAGATCGGCTCGGGCAGTTGTTCGGCCTGGCGCAGGCCCGCAGGCAGCGCGATGCCGCACAACGATCCGGTTGCCTGATAGTCCTTCCAGCCGGAGCCGATCAGATAGCCGCGCGCAATCGCCTCGATCGGGACGGCCTTGAGGCGCTTGGCGATCACGCTGCGCTTTTCGTAAAGACGCGCGTCCATACCACGCGGCAGCACGCTCGCGACGGGTTTTCCGGTGAGGTGATTCGGCACGAGTTGAGCGGTACGGCCGAACCAGAAATTCGAAATCTGCGTCAGCATCTCGCCTTTGCCCGGAATCGGATCGGGCAGCACGACGTCGAATGCGCTGAGACGATCACTGGCGACGATCAGAAGCTCGTCGCTCGACAGTGCGTACACGTCGCGCACTTTGCCGCGATGAATGAGATCGAGGCCGGGAAGATTCGATTCGGAAAGGACGGTCGGCACGCGCGTCGCGAGAGAGTGGGCAAGCGGCGCATTGTAACTGCGCGCCGGCGGGTGTCGGCGGCCGCCTTGCTAGAATTGGTCGATTCGATCGATCGGGTTAACGATGTCTCCGGCTTCACTCGCACTGACAGCGCTGCTGTTCGCGACCGCGGTGCATGCCCAGCTATCCAAGCCGGCGCGGCTGGGGCTTTGCGCGGCGTGCCACGGCGAAAACGGCATCGCGACCGTCAAGGGCGTTCCGCATCTCGCCGCGCAGGATCGCGATTACCTTGCCGCAGCGCTGCGCGAGTATCGCGATGGCGAGCGGCAGACCGCGGCGATGCGCGCGGCTGCCGGCGCGTTGTCGGATCGCGATATCGACACGTTGGCCGACTGGTACGCGGCGCAACCGCGCGACGCTGGAGCCGCGCGATGAGAATCTGGGGCAAGGTGATCGGCGCAATCGTCGGCTTCGTGCTGTTGCGCAATCCGTTCGGGCTCTTGCTCGGCGCGATGGTCGGACATTTCTACGACGTCGCCGCGGCCCAGCTCCGGCCGCCGTCGATGGGCCGCGGTTTCATCGAGCCGCTGTTCGCGTTCGCTGGCGCACTCTCCAAATCCGATGGACGCGTTTCGGAGGTCGAGATCGCGGCCACCGAATCGCTGATGGCGCGCTTGCGCCTCGACGGTGCGCAACGCCGCGCCGCGATCGAGCGCTTCAACGCCGGCAAGCAGCCGGATTTTCAGCCGCAACTCGCCATCACCGATCTCAGGCAGTGGTGCGGCGGGCGGCGCGATCTCGCGTTCCTGGTGCTCGATCTGCTGCTCGATATCGTGTATGCCGAAGGAGCGCTGGCCCAGGCGAAACTCGCGCTGCTGCGCAAGCTGTGCTGGGCGCTCGGTGTCAGCGATCACGAGCTGGCCGCTCTGTCGGCGATGAAAGGCTACGCGGCCGCGCCGCCGGGCGCACCGCGCGGCGCAGGATCGCGTCCGCCGCCGGGTCCGGTCCGCGCCGATCCGTATACGGTGCTCGGTCTCGATCGCGGCGCCGGCGAGCGCGATATCAAGCGCGCTTATCGCAAGCTCATGAGCCAGCATCATCCGGACAAGCTCGGCGACGTGCCCGACGAGCTCAAGCGCCGCGCGGAGGATCGCGCGCGCGAGATCAACGCGGCCTACGAGCGCATCAAGACCGAGCGCGGCTTCAAGTAGGTTTTCGCAAGTAGCGTTATCGGTTGTCCGCAGCCGTAAGACACGACCGCGGCGATGCTTTACGCTTGGACGCGGCGCGACACTGCGCGCGCATTGAACGCACGACTCATCGGACTCGTTCCGAATTTGCGGGAGACCGAACCATGTCACGCCAATCCACGGTCATCGCGCCCTCGATTCTCTCGGCGGATTTCGCTCGCCTCGGCGATGAAGTCGACGCGGTGATCTCCGCCGGCGCCGAATGGATTCACTTCGACGTGATGGACAATCACTACGTGCCGAACCTGACCATTGGCCCGCTGGTGTGCCAGGCGCTGCGCAAGCATGGCGTCAAGATTCCGATCGACGTGCATCTGATGGTCAAGCCGGTCGACCGCATCGTGCCCGATTTCGCCAAGGCGGGCGCGAGCCTGATCAGCTTTCATCCGGAAGCGAGCGAGCACGTCGACCGCACGATCGGCCTGATCAAGGATTCGGGCTGCAAGGCCGGCCTCGTGTTCAATCCGGCGACGTCGCTTTCGTATCTCGACTACGTGCTCGACAAGCTCGATCTGGTGCTGATCATGTCGGTCAATCCCGGCTTCGGCGGCCAGAGTTTCATTCCGGCAGCGCTCGACAAACTGCGTCTCGCGCGCGAACGCATCGACGCCAGCGGTTGCGAAATCCGGCTCGAAATCGACGGCGGCGTCAAGCCCGACAATATCGCCGAGATCGCGCGCGCTGGCGCGGACACGTTCGTTGCCGGCTCGGCGATTTTCAGCGAAAAGGATTACCGCGCGGTCATCGCGGCGATGCATGCGAGCGTTGCGGCTGTCTGACGCCGAAGAAAGAACCCGCGCCGGGCGACGGGAGGAGCGGGGAAGGGGCGAGCCCGGCGCGGTAGGAAAGCGAAACGATCTTCCGTCGAATCGAAAACGCGTATCAGATGACCTGCCAGATCGGATCGGGCTCGGATCGCGCACGCTGCGTGCTCGCGCGCGTTTGCGGCGCGACGAAAGCTTCCCCGCCGAGCCAGTCGCGATCGTCGCGCGGACTCGTCGAGTGTCGCGGATTTGGCGATTCGCTCAAGGCGTAGAATTCATCGGGCAGATAGAGGTCCATCGAGATCTCCTTCAATGCAAGGCCGCGATCAGGCCGAGCAGCAGTGCGGCCAGTGCGAACACGATGCGCAGCGGTTCGTGCGCGCCAAGCTCGGCGTTCGGGTCGGGACGTTCGGTATTCATGGCGGCTCCAGCGTTCGGCCTGGAACGTATTTGAGCGAGCCGGAGAGGTCGCCGGCTGCTGCGCTGGGGCCGTGGCGCCGACGAGTTCTGGCAATTTGCTGACGTCGCCGTCGAAGGCATTGCGCGCGCGCGCCGGGCCGGTAAGCTGCGGTCACATTCCGGAGTGTCTGCATGCCGCGCAACATCGCGATCGTCGAAGACGAACCCTTGATCCGAGCGAACTACGTCGAGGCGCTGACGCGACTCGGCTACGAAGTACGCGGCTACGCCTCGCGCGTCGAAGCCGAGGCTGCGTTCGCGCAGCGCCTGCCCGAGCTCGTGATCATCGACATTGGCCTGGGCGACGAGCCCGACGGCGGGTTCGAGCTCTGCCGGGGCTTGCGCGCGAAGTCGGCGACGCTGCCGATCATCTTCCTGACCGCGCGCGATTCGGACTTCGACGTGATCTCAGGCCTCCGACTCGGCGCGGACGACTACCTCGCCAAGGACGTCTCGCTGCATCAGCTTGCCGCGCGCATCAGCGCGTTGTTCCGTCGCATGGAAGCGCTGCGCAAACCCGTCGCGGCCGACAACGTGATCGCGCACGGTCCGCTCAAGATCGAGACCGAGCGCATGCGCGTGACCTGGAACGGCGTCGACGTGCCGTTGACCGTGACCGAATTCTGGATGGTGCACACGCTGGTCCGCTTTCCGGGTCACGTCAAGAATCGCGATCAACTGATGCGCGATGCGCAAGTCGTCGTCGACGACGCCACGATCACTTCGCACATCAAGCGCATTCGCAAGAAGTTCATCGCGGTCGACCCGGCGTTCGATGCGATCGACACGGTGCATGGCGCGGGGTATCGCTGGAAGCCTTGAGAGCCGGGATTTGGGATCGGGATTTGGGATTTGGGATTTGGGATTCGGGATGATTGGGAATCGGGAATCGGGAATCGGGAATCGGTGGAATCTGGAATCGGCGTTTCGAGTGCGTCTTCAAGGAAGAGCCATCGGGTCCTCGCAGCGCCGCAGAATTCGTCGTCCCGGCTTTCGCCGGGGTGACGACCTTGTAAGCTCATCCCAAATCCCCGATCCCGGATCGTGGCTGTTTGCCCCATGTCACTCCGCTTCAAGTTGCTGCTCGTCGCGCTGTCGACTCTGGCCCTGCCCTGGGCTGGCTGGCAGTTCGTGCGACAGACCGAAGCGTTGCTGCGGCAGGGGCAGGAGCAGGCGCTGCTCGCATCGGCCGGCACGCTCGCCAAAGCGTTCGCGGCATCCGGCATCGGCTGGCCGGCGGCGCCGGTTCTGTATGTGCATCGACTCGCGCAGCGGATCACGGTTGATGGCTATGCCGACGATTGGGCAGAGTTGCGTCCTTACGCACAATCGCTCGGTCCCGCGCAGGACACGCAGAAACTGCGCGTGCTGCTCGGCGAGAACGCCGACGGTTTGTATCTGCTCGCCGAGGTGCGCGACGCAACGCGCACGCGCGCCGACGCGAGCGATTCGCGCGCGGCCGCCAGCGACCATATCGACCTCGTGCTCGCGCGCGGCGAGGACAGCCGACGGTATCTGATCGCGAGCGCGGCTCCGGGCCCATTCGTCGCGCGCTCCGATACCGCGCAAAGCGCTTTGCCCGAACGGCTTGCCGGCGTGTGGCAGGAAGACGGATCAGGTTATCGCGTCGAGCTCCGCATCCCGGATACGTTGCGACCGCAAGCGATCGGTGTCGGCGTGTATGACGCTGCGACGCCGGTTCCGGATCGCCCGGCGCCTCGCGCGTTGTTGGCGTACGACGAAGGTGCCGCTCGGACGCTGGCCGCGCTCGAACCGGACCATTTGCGTGCGCGGATCGTGGATACCGACGCATGGCTGATCGCGGGCGCAGGCGCTCTGCAATCGCAGGCGTCCGGGTCGGCGGAATCGGAGGGTTTGTTCGCGCGTCTCGTCTATCACAGCCTCATCGCGCCGGCGCTGACCGGATCGTCCGCGCTCACCGGCGATGCGCCGCGACTCGATGCAGCGGAAGTCTGGCAGGCCTTGTCCGGCGTCGCCGCGACCAGCTGGCGCGCGGCCGATGCGGGCGATGGCGTGGTGCTCGCGGCCGCCGTTCCTCTGCGTACCACGGGCGAAGTGCGCGGCGCGCTGGTGCTCGAACAGGCGAATCGCGCGCTGCCGCTTCTTGCGAATCGCGCGTTGTTCGGTCTCGCCGGCGCAACGCTGGCCGCGTTGGCGGTCGCAGGGTTGATCCTGCTGCTGTTCGGCGCCTCGCTGTCGTTCCGCATCCGCCGCTTGCGCAATGCCGCCGAGCGCGCGACGCGGACGTCCGGACGTCTTCACGGCCCGATGCCGCTGGCCGATTCCGACGACGAGCTTGGCGATCTCGCGCGCAGTTTCGGCAAGTTGTTCGACGAAGTCGGCGCATATACGGACTACTTGCGCACGCTCGCCTCCAAACTGTCGCACGAGCTCAATACGCCGCTCGCGATCGTGAAGTCGTCGCTGGACAATCTCGATCATCAGGCGCTCCCCGCGGACGCGCGCGCGTATGCGGCGCGCGCACGCGATGGCGCGGAACGACTGGGCAAGATCGTGCGCGCGATGAGCGAAGCCGGCCGCATCGAGCGCGCGATTGCCGCGGCCGACGCCGAGGATTTCGATCTGACCGCGCTCGTCGGCGGCTGCGCTGAGGGCTATCGAGCGCTTGCGGGCGGGCGCGAGCTGCGCGTCCGATTGCCAGCGACGCCGACGCCGTTTCACGGCGCTCCGGAGCTGATCGCCCAGGCGCTCGACAAGCTGTTCGACAACGCGCGCTCGTTTACTGCGGACAACGGCTGGATCGAGTTGACGCTGGCTTCCGCCGAGCCCGGCGCTGCGATTCGTATCGCGAATTCGGGCCCGGCACTACCGGAAACGATGCAGGAGCGGTTGTTTGATTCGCTGGTCAGTGTTCGCGATGCGGGCGCGCGCAAGGACGGCGATACGCCGCATCTTGGTCTCGGCCTGTACGTGGTGCGCCTGGTCGCCGAGCTCCATCGCGGTTCCGCACAGGCGCGCAATCTGCCCGACGGAGTCGGCGTAGCGTTCACGCTGCGCCTCGTCGGCATGCCGCGTCGTCGAATGTCGGAGGCGGCTCCCGATGCGTAACCGTATTTTCGCAGGGGCGTTGCCACCCTTTTTCCGTGCGCGATCGTCCGCGCGGAACAGCATGTGACGAGCGGTCCCGAGCTCGACCATTCGGCAGCTTCACCTACGAGATCGTGCGCGAGCCGTCCCATGCCGTGGACGACGTGATTTTTTCCGACTCGTTCGAGGGTTGATCCGCGTGGCGGGCTGTCGCGCGCGCGGCAGCCTTGCTATCTTCGGCCGCCCGCATCCCGGTTCGGTCAATGATCTCGCAGGACGAATTCGCCGCGCTCGCCGCGCAAGGCTACAACCGCATTCCGGTCGTGCGCGAGGTGCTGTCCGATCTCGACACGCCGTTGTCGGTGTATCTGAAGCTTGCCGACGCGCCGTATGCGTATCTGTTCGAGTCGGTCGAGGGCGGCGAGAACTGGGGACGCCATTCGATCATCGGTTTGCCATGCCGGCGCGTGTATGCGCTGCGCGGCAACACGCTGACGATCGAAGATCTCGGCGAAGTCGTGGAAAAGCGCGAGCTCGCCGATCCGCTCGCCGAGATCGAGAAGATCCGTTCGACGTATCGCGTTCCGCAGCTCGCGAGTCTGCCTGCATTCACTGGCGGACTCGTCGGCTATTTCGGCTTCGAGACCATCGCATGGATCGAGCCGCGCCTCGCGGCGACGGAAAAAGCCGACCGGCTCGGCACGCCCGATGCGCTTCTGATGCTGAGCGAGGAAGTCGCCGTTTTCGACAACCTCAAAGGCCGGCTGTATCTGATCGTTCATGCCGATCCCGCCGAGCCGCGCGCATATGCACGCGCGCAGCGCAGGCTCGATGAGCTCGCATTCCGTCTGCGCCATTCGGGTTCGGGGTATCCGGACGTGCTCGATCCGAAGGCGCTCGAGGAAACGGATTTCGTCTCGACCTTCACGCGCGCAGAATATGAAGCGCTGGTCGAGAAAGCGAAGGAATACATCCGCGCCGGCGACATTTTCCAGGTGGTTCCCTCGCAGCGGCTTTCGGTGCCGTTTCGGGCGCGGCCGGTTGACGTCTACCGCGCATTGCGTGCGTTGAATCCATCGCCGTACATGTATTTCCTCGATCTCGGCGCGACGCAGATCGTCGGATCGTCGCCGGAGATCCTGGTGCGCCTCAAAGCCGGCAAGGTCGTCGTGCGGCCGATCGCCGGCACGCGTCCGCGCGGCAAATCGCACGAAGAGGATCTCGCGCTCGAGCAGGAACTTCTCGCCGATGCGAAGGAACGCGCCGAGCATCTGATGCTGATCGATCTCGGCCGCAACGACGTCGGCCGCGTCAGCAAGACCGGCACCGTGGCGCTGACCGAGAGCTTCGTCGTCGAACGCTATTCGCACGTGATGCACATCGTGAGTCAGGTCGAAGGCGATCTGCGCGATGGGCTCTCGTACATGGATGTGTTGAAGGCGACGTTCCCGGCCGGCACCGTCAGCGGCGCGCCGAAGATTCGCGCGATCGAGATCATTCGCGAACTCGAACCGCACAAGCGCAACATTTACGCCGGCGCGATCGGCTACATCGGCTGGTGGGGCGACGCCGACACCGCGATCGCGATCCGCACCGCGGTGATCCAGGACGGCCGGCTGCACGTGCAGGCCGGCGGCGGCATCGTGTTCGACTCCGATCCGTCGACCGAGTGGGAAGAAACGATGAACAAGGGACGCGCGCTGTTCCGCGCGGTGGCGCAAGCGGCGAGCGGGCTCTGAGTCACGTCGCGCGTTGCTTCGATATCACCGCACCGGTAACTCGAACCCATCGAACAACAGCGACGTGTCCACGGCGACCCCTCCCGACAGTCCGTCGACCATCGGTGCGCTCGCGATGATCGTGCTCGCATCGCCGATCAATCCGGTTTCGGAATAGTCGACGAGCACGAGCCGGCCGCCGGTGGGATTGCCGCCACCGCCGCCCCAGCGCGTGCCGAACAGATGGCCGCGCCCGTCCGGCCGCGGCATGAGATAGTTTTCGCCGGCGGCGGAATCGTCGCGCGAGCTCAAGATGACAGTGGGAGCCGCCGGATCGACTTCGGTCGCCTTACCCAGGCCGCTGTAGATCAGGCTGCGGCTGTACGTGTCGTACATGATCGTCGTTGCGGGAACGTTGCCGACGATGCGTGTCGTCGTGAATGTCGTCATGTCGACTGTGCCGACCGATCCGTTGCTGCCATCGCTGCCGTTCGCATAGAAGACGCCGTTCGATGGCGTGAATGCGAACGTCGTCATGGTGGTGTCGTCGCCGGTCAGCGCATGCGGTGTGCCGTCGGAGAACGGATCGAGCGGAACCTGCGAGGGCGAGGTATCGGTCCAGCCGACCCAGACACTTTGCGCGCTTGGATCGAGCGAGACCGTGTTGCCGTTGTTTGCGGTCGACCGAGTCGCGAGCGTGCCGTCTGTCGTATTGACTTCGTAGACCGGATTGCCCTGGCCGGCGACGATGAGATTGCCGCCGGGCACGATGAGCGCATCGGCGGCACTCGGCAGTGTCGCCAGGATCGTCGCATCGGCCGTCATCGTGCCGACGCCGTCGTATGAGAAATCGACGCGATAGACATTGCGTGTGCCGAACGCGGCGGCGATGTAGACGGTGCCGTGCGCCGGTGTGCCGGCACGGGCCGTTGCAGTCGCAAGGCCGAGTGCGACGACGGTCATGGCGGATCCCCAATAGCGCCTCGACGATTCCATAGCCGTGTTCTCCCTTTGGCGCGAAACGCGCCAGCGTTCATCCCACGCAAAACCGCCCACGCGAGCGAGATGGCACGCTGGCGGCGCGATATGTCACCCGGCGCCGGGCGAAGGTTCGCGTCTATACTGAATGCCCTCTCGAAGAGGCGCGTCGAAGCTCGCAACATGGTCTTGATGATCGACAACTACGACAGCTTTACCTACAACCTCGTGCAGTATTTCGGCGAGCTCGGCGAAGACGTGCGCGTCGTGCGCAACGATGCGCTGTCCGTGCCCGCGTTGCGCGCGCTGGCGCCGAACGCGATCGTGATTTCACCGGGTCCGTGCACGCCGAACGAAGCGGGTGTGTCGCTCGATGTGATCGGCGAACTGGCGGGAAGCGTGCCGATTTTCGGCGTCTGTCTCGGCCATCAGGCGATCGGTCAGGCATTCGGCGGACATGTCGTGCGTGCGCGCGAAATCATGCATGGCAAGACCTCGATGATCCATCACGACGGCAAGGGCGTGTTCCGCGACGTGCCGAATCCGTTCGAGGCGACGCGCTACCACTCGTTGATCGTCGAGAAATCCTCGCTGCCCGAATGCCTCGAAGTATCGGCCTGGACGGTCGACGCCAACGGCGAACGCGACGAGATCATGGGCCTTCGGCACAAGACGCTGGCCGTCGAAGGCGTGCAGTTCCATCCCGAATCGATCTTGACGCAGCACGGTCACGCGCTGCTGCGCAATTTCCTCAAGGGCTGATCGTCGTGCCGATCACTCCGCAGGAAGCGCTCCAGCGCACGATCGAACATCGCGAGATCTTCCACGACGAGATGATGGACCTGATGCGGCAGATCATGCGCGGCGAAGTATCGCCGACACTGATTGCCGCGATCGTCGCCGGACTTCGCGTGAAGAAGGAAACGGTTGGCGAGATCGCGGCCGCGGCGACGGTCATGCGCGAGCTCGCGGCCAAGGTGCCGGCTCCGGGCGCACGCGCGGACGGCGTGAAGGAACCCTTCGTCGACATCGTCGGCACCGGCGGAGATGGCACCAACAGCTTCAACATTTCGACCGCGTCGATGTTCGTCGTCGCTGCGGCTGGGGTGCGCGTGGCCAAGCATGGCAACCGCGGCGTATCGTCGAAATCCGGCAGCGCGGATGTGCTCGAAGCGCTCGGCGCGGTGATCGATCTTTCGCCGCACGACGTCGCGCGTTGCCTCGAAGAGACTGGCATCGGTTTCATGTTCGCGCCCAATCATCATCCGGCGATGAAGGCGGTCGCGCCCGTGCGGCGCGAGCTCGGCGTGCGCACGTTGTTCAATATTCTGGGTCCGCTGACCAATCCGGCCGATGCGCCAAACATTCTGATGGGCGTTTTCCATCCCGATCTGGTCGGCATCCAGGCGCGCGTGCTGCAGCGTCTCGGTGCAAAACGCGCGCTGATCGTCTGGGGGCAGGATGGCATCGACGAGATCTCGCTCGGCGCACGGACCTCGGTGGCGGAGCTTGGCAGGGACGCGGTGCACGAATACGAGCTCGATCCCGCCGATCTCGGCTTCGCGCGCGTACCGACGCGCGAGCTCGCGGTGAGAGACGCGATGGAGTCGCGCGCACGCGTGCTGGAAGCGCTGGAGAACCGGGCGGGCCCGGCGCGCGACATTGTCGCGTTGAACGCGGGTGCGGCTTTGTACATCGCCGGCGCGGCGGCTTCGATCGCGGACGGCGTCGCACGTGCGCGCGAGGTCTTGGCGAGCGGCGCCGCGCGGGCGAAACTCGACCAATTCGCGGAGACGACGCGGCGCATCGCCGCGCGCTAGCGGGGTGTTGGGAAACACCCGGTAACATGGAATGGGAGCGATGGGCGACCTTCTCAAGAAAATTCTCGCGCGCAAGGCGGAAGAAATTCGCGAACGCAGCGGGCGCGTGTCGCTCGGCGAGCTGTCGTCGCGTGCCGCCGATCAGCCGCCGACGCGAGGATTCGCTGCGGCGCTTGAGGCCAAGATCGAGGCTGGCCTGCCGGCGGTAATCGCCGAGATCAAGAAGGCCAGTCCCGAGCAAAGGCGTCATGCGGCCGGATTTCGATCCGGCGGCGATCGCGCGGAGTTACGCCGCGAACGGTGCCGCCTGTCTCTCGGTTCTGACCGACGCCGATTTCTTCCATGGCAGCGAGGCGTTCCTCGATGCCGCGCGCAGCGCGTGCAATCTGCCGATATTGCGCAAGGATTTCACGCTCGATGCTTATCAGGTGTACGAAGCGCGCGCGATCGGCGCCGACTGCATCCTTCTGATCGTCGCGGCGCTTGGCGATGCGGCATTGCTTGAGCTCTCGCTGCTCGCCGCAGAGCTCGATCTCGACGTGCTCATCGAAGTGCACGACGAGGAAGAGCTGGAACGCGCGCTGGCGATTCCGGCGCCGCTGATCGGCGTCAACAATCGCGACCTGCATACGTTCGAAACATCGATCGACACGACGCTGCGACTCGCCGTGCAGATTCCGTATGATCGGCTGCTCGTCACCGAAAGCGGCATCCGCACGCGGGATGACGTGGCGCGTTTGCGCGCAGAAGGCATCGAAGCATTCCTGATCGGCGAGACGCTCATGCGTGCGAAGGATCCCGGCGCCGAGCTCGCGCGACTGTTCGCCGACGACGATTGATTGCGACGTGGACGTCGACATACCAGCGGATCGAGAGACGCCCCGGCCTTTCTCCCGCTTGCGGTAGAGGGCCGGGGTGAGGGGCTTTTCGGAGTGGAGCGTCCCAGGGCGAACGCTTGACTCCGATTTCCTCACCCGCGCCAAACACACCGTTGCGCGCACTTCGAGATTCTATTACGTTATCACTTACGTAACCGATTACGGTGTTCGCATGTTCCTGCGATCCCAGGGCGAGCTCGCGCTCGGCAGCCGCTTCAAGGCCGTCAGCGAAAGCCTCTACGCGGCAGCCAACGAGGCGTACCGCGCGAGCGGGGCCGACATCGACGCGCATTGGTTCCCGGTGCTGCGCTACCTGCATGTCAAAGGACCGGCGACGGTCACCGAAATCGCCGCGGCGATCGGGCAAACACATCCGGCCGTGAGCCAGTTGGCCGCGAGATTGCGCAAGTCCGGCTGGCTCACGCGCCGAACCGACAAGGCCGATGCGCGCCGCGGCGTGCTCGAACTCTCGGCCGAAGGCGAGCGCAAGCTCGATCGTCTCGGACCGGTGTGGTGCGCGATCCGTCGCGCCGCACGAGCGGCCGCCTTGCGCGGGCAGGGCACGCTGATCGATGCGCTCGGCAGTTTCGAGAACGACATCGCGAGCGGGCGCCTCGCCGCCGACATTGCCGCCGAGCGCGCACGCGTGCTCGCGGCCGAGATCGAGATCCATCCGTATCGTTCCGATTGGGCCGTTCATTTCGATCGCATCAACACCGAATGGCTCGAGCGCTGGTTCGTTGTCGAAACGGTCGATCGTGAGATGCTGTCGAATCCACAGAAGCATGTCGTCGATCAGGGCGGTGCGATTCTGTTCGCGGTGCTCGATGGCGAAGTCATCGGCACGTGCGCACTGTTGAAAGAAGCTCCGGGCGTCTACGAGCTTTCGAAGATGGCGGTCGAGACCGGATTCCGCCGACTCGGCGGCGGACGGAAACTGCTCGACGCTGCAATCGCGGAGTTCGAGCGCCTTCGCGGCAAGACGCTGTTTCTCGAATCGAGCAAGCGTCTTGCGCCGGCGCTGCGCCTGTACGAGAGCGCGGGCTTCGTGCATCACCCGGCGCCGCGATCGGGGAGTCATTACCAGCGCGCGGATGTGTACATGATCTATGAACCGCAGAAGAAAACGCAGCCACCGTCGCGCCGCAGCGGAGAATCCGCGCTGCGCGCTAGTTGACGAGGTTTTCGATCGGTAAGCGCCAGAGAGGCCTCAGCCATGAGGCCAAGGTTGATGTGCGTAACCTGCGCGCGCTTACGCCGACTCAGGCTCCGCGCGTGCCGAGCACGACGATGGTCTTGCCCGACACGGTGATCATGCCTTGCTCCTCGAGCTGCTTCAGCACGCGGCCGACCATTTCGCGCGAGCAGCCGACGATGCGGCTGATTTCCTGGCGCGAGATGCGGATCTGCGTGCCGCTCGGATGCGTCATCGCGTCCGGCTCGTCGGTGAGATCGATCAGCGTCTTGGCGACGCGGCCGGTCACGTCCATGAAGGCGAGGCGGCTGACCTTGCGGCTGGTGTGCAAAAGACGATTGGTCAGTTGCGAGCCGATCGCGAACAGGATCTTCGGGCACTCGTCGCGCAGCGGACCTTCGAACAGGTTGAACATGCGCTCGTAGCCGATCTCGGCGAGTTCGCACGGCGTGCGCGTGCGCACCATGACTTCGCGGCGCGGTGTTTCGACGAAGAGACCCATCTCGCCGATGAACTCGCCGCGGTTCAAGTAGGCAAGGATCAGCTCGCGGCCTTCCTCGTCCTCGGACGAGACGGTCAACGATCCGTCGATGACGTAATAAAGGATGTTCGCCGAGTCGCCCGGACGGATGATGGCGGTCTTGCTCGGATAGCGCCGTCGGTGGCAGGCGCCGAGGAACCGTTCCATCGCTGCCCGGTCCGGCACCAGCATCGGCGGCGCCTGAACCTTGTTGACGGTGCGCTGTAACGTGTAGCGGAAATCGGCGATCTTCGCTTGCGCTTCCACGAATACCCTCCAGGCTCGGGTGCAGCTGCCAGCAGGGAAGCGGAACACGGGGGACCCGTCACACGTTTTCGAGCCCGCCCCCCAATCCGGCGTTTTCACATCTTATTGCAAATTCCTTCACGCGTGGTGGTCAGACGCGCGTCCGCGCGACTCGCTAGGCTTGGAGGTTTAATCGGCAACCGAGTTGCCCCATAATCCGCGCCCTTCGCTCGGTGGGCAGGCGTCAGAGGTAACAGGCAGTGGTCAAGCCCCTTCCGCGGCTGCAGCTCCAGGGTTTCAACAACCTGACCAAGGCGCTCAGCTTCAACATCTACGACATCTGCTACGCGGTCTCCGAGGACCAGCGCCAGCGCTATATCGAGTACATCGACGAGCAGTACGACTCGGATCGCCTGACCAAGATCCTGACCGACGTCGCCGACATCATCGGCGCGAACATCCTCAACATCGCGCGTCAGGACTACGATCCGCAGGGCGCGTCGGTGACGATCCTGATCTCCGAGCACCCGATCGTCGACAAGCTCGGCAAGGACGTGATCTCCGAGGCGATGGTCGCGCACCTGGACAAGAGCCACATCACGGTGCACACGTATCCGGAGACGCACCCGCACAACGGCATCGCGACGTTCCGCGCCGACATCGACGTCGCGACCTGCGGCGTCATCTCGCCGCTGAAAGCGTTGAATTACCTGATTGACAGCTTCGAGTCCGACATCGTGATCATGGATTACCGCGTGCGCGGCTTCACGCGTGACGTGAAGGGCACGCAAGCACTACATCGATCACCGCATCAACTCGATCCAGGAATATCTCGCCAAGCACATCCAGCAGAAGTACGAGATGTTCGACGTGAACGTGTATCAGGAAAACATCTTCCACACGAAGATGCACGTGAAGGATTTCGATCTCGACACGTATCTCTTCGATGCGCAGGCGGATGATCTTTCGTTCAAGGATCGCAAGCGCATCGAGTCGCTCGTCAAGCGCGAGATCGAAGAGCTGTTTCACGGGCGCAATCTGAGCTGAGGCTCGCGCTCAAATTCATTTCAAGTGGGTGTCGTGACGCTCCGCCTTCCGCGACGGTGGAGATCCAACATCGCCGTTCGCGGCGAATGAGCTGGATTCCCGCCTTCGCGGGAATGCCGACGCGACGCTGTTCACATCTCCCGACAATGTGTGGGGAATTCCTTCGGGCCGCGACCTCTCATGGGCACGCGACGCACTCAGCCACGCGACGCACTCAAATCCGATACGCAACCGCCTTCATCACATTGCTTGCGAACCGCATCAACGCTGGCACCGGGTCGGGCAACGTTTCCGCGCCCGCCGCCAGCGCGCGGTCCGCGTGGCGCGCTTCGTCGTCCTTCATCGCGCCGACGATCGCGCGGCTGCGCTGGTCGGATTCCGGCAAGCGTTGCAGATGCTCGCCGAGATGCGCTTCGACCTGACGTTCGGTCTCGACGACGAAGCCGAGACTCAGCCGGTCGCTGACCAAACCGGCGACGGCGCCGATCGCATACGAACCGGCATACCAGAGCGGATTCAGAAGGCTCGGCCGGCTATTGAGCTCGCGCAACCGTTCGCCGCACCAGGCCAGGTGATCGGTTTCTTCGCTCGCAGCCTCGAGCATGCGCGCGCGTTGCGCCTGGTCGTGTGCGACCGCGGCTTGGCCGAAATAAAGCGCCTGCGCGCAGACCTCGCCGACGTGGTTGACGCGCATCAAACCGGCTGCATGGCGGCGCGCTTCGGGTTCGAGCGGCGCATCGGCGATGCCGTCCGCCGGCGACGGACGCAGCGCGACCGGCGCCGGGTCGAAAATGGTGCCGAGCGCGCGCTCGATTTCGACGAGCGCCTGGTCCAGGCGTGAGAGTGTGCGTTGCGTCATGGCCGATCATTGTCCAGCTGTCGCGCGAGCAACGCCAGCGGATGCAACATGGGCACAGCGGTCTTGCGGTCGCGGAAGCCATTTCCCAGATGAATTCGGCAGCCGATGTTGGTGGTCAGCAACAGATCGGGTCCTTGCGTTTCGACCTGGTCGAGTTTTTCGGCACGAAGCCGATCGGCGATTTCGGGATGTTCGATTGCGTACGCACCCGCTGCGCCGCAGCAGCGCGGCTGCTCGGGCACATCGAGCACGGTCAGCGCGGGAATGCGCGCGAGCAATGAGCGAATCGGCCGCGATCTCGCCGACGACATTCACCTGCGTGCACGGCAGATGCAAGGCCGCGCGTGCGGCGAGCGGGCGAAATCGCAATTGCGAAATGCGCTCGTCGCGCGCGATGAAGGCGTGGATGTCGGCGATCTCGGGCCCGGTCGCATTCGATGCGTGATCGCGCAGGTCGCCGAAGCAGCCGCTCGCGCTGACCAATGCGGTTTCGCCAGCGGCCGCTGCCAATGCGGCGCGCGCGGCGCTGCTCTGCCGATCGGCAGCATCCGCGTCACCTGCGTGCCGGGCCAACGCGCCGCAACAGGGCGTGCCTTCAGGAACGCAAACCTCGTAGCCGAGCGCTTCGAGAAGAAGCCGCGCCGCAGCGTGCGTGTCGCGATCGTAGACACTCGCGACACAGCCGCGGAATAACGTCACGCGTCCGCGATCGTGCCACGGCGATCGGGTTGGGCGGACAAACGGCGCAGCGATCGGCAGATCAGGAATCCGCTCGCCGAGCGCACGCCAGCGAGAGCCGCGCGGCAGCGCACGTGCAAGGCGCGGCACCCATCGCGACGCGCGAACAAACGCGCCGATCCGGGCCAGCGTGGTCAGGCGTTGTGGCTGCGTGAGCCAACGGCTGACGGTATCCGGTGGCGCTCGCTGCGTGGCCAACGTTGCGCGGGACAACGTGATGATCTCTTCGTACTGCACTTCGGACGGGCAGACCTTCTGGCAGGACAGGCAAGCCAGGCATTGATCGAGGTGGGCGAGAGCGGTCGGGCTCGGCGACAGGCGACCGCCCGCGATCGACCGCGCCAACGCGATCCGCCCGCGTGGCGATTCCGCTTCGTCCAGGCTGATCCGATAGGTCGGGCAGTGCGGCAGGCAGAGCCCGCACATGACGCACTGGTCGGCGAGCTCGAGGAGGCGCTGGTCCGCCGGACCGGTTGCCGGCGCGTTCGGACCGCCGTCCCGACAGGTGTCGGATCGGGCCCGAAACGGCTCTCTGCGGCGGGGTCCAGCGACCGGGCTGACATGCCCGGATGCTAGCATCCGCGCGGGATTCGGCCGCCCGCCGGGTTGCCACTGGCGCCTTCATCCGCTATCCTCCCGCGCCTTCTTTTCCGCCGCCCGTTCCGGGTAGGCGTCGTGGAGTTTCCGGACATGAAAACGATCAGCGCCAAAGCCGATGGCGTCAAGCGCGATTGGTACGTAGTCGACGCGACCAACAAGACGCTCGGCCGCCTGTGCAGCGAGCTCGCGCATCGGCTGCGCGGCAAGCACAAGCCGATCTTCACCCCGCACGTGGATACCGGCGATTACCTCGTCGTGATCAACGCGGAAAAGATCGCCGTCACGGGCAACAAGCTCGAGGACAAGAACTACCACCGCTTCACGGGCCACGTCGGCAACCTGAAGACGACCTCGCTCAAGGACATGCTCGCGCGTCATCCCGAGCGCGTCATCGAGATCGGCGTCAAGGGCATGCTGCCGAAGACCCCGCTCGGCCGCGCGATGTTCAGAAAGCTCAAGGTCTACGCCGGCGCCGAGCATCCGCATACGGCCCAGCAGCCGCAGAAGCTGGACATCTAAACGCGAGTCCCTCGCAGACGTCCGGCATCGGCCGGACCGAACTTTCGACAGAAGCAGACAAGACGAATCATGGCGACTCAGCAAAATTACGGCACCGGCCGTCGCAAGTCCTCCGCGGCCCGCGTGTTCCTGCGCAAGGGCAGCGGCAGCATCGTGGTCAACGGCAAGCCGCTCGACCAGTTCTTCGGTCGCGAAACCTCGCGCATGATCGTGCGCCAGCCGCTCGAGCTCACCCAGAATACGGACAAGTTCGATGTTCTGGTCACGGTCGAAGGCGGCGGCATGACCGGCCAGGCCGGCGCGATCCGCCTCGGCATCGCCCGCGCGCTGGTCGAGTACGACGAAACGCTGAAGTCGCCGCTGCGCAAGGCCGGTTTCATGACCCGCGACGCGCGCGAAGTCGAGCGCAAGAAAGTCGGCCTGCACAAGGCCCGCCGCGCGACGCAGTATTCGAAGCGCTGATGCGCCGACCCCGCTGTTGGGGGATCGTCTAATGGTAGGACAACGGACTCTGACTCCGTTTATCTAGGTTCGAATCCTAGTCCCCCAGCCAATATGTAGTTCCAGCGGTTCCCAGCACGTCTCACGAAACACCTAACCCCGCGTAATGCGGGGTTTTGTGACCCATCCCAGCCGAGCGCATTGCAGCCCGCATGACCTGAGGGTACAGTCGGGTAAGGCCATGCTTGACTCAAGCGTGACAACGCGGCGGCGAGCCGCACGTACAACCTGTTCCCTTGGGAAGGACGCCGCGAGGTAGCAGCGTTACGCCGCCACCTCGCCCACTTGCGGGACAGGGCTAGGTACCCGCTCAATTGGCAAGCTCAAAACCGTCCGCGAAGATTAGATCCAGCGAGTACACGACTTCCGAAGCAGTGGCCGGCAGGTACTGCGCGGAGCCGGCGTAGCTGGCGGTCAGTGTGAAGGCGCCCACGGTCTGCAGGGTCACGCTGCACGTCGCGGCACCGCTCGCTCCCGTCACGGCGCTGCAGGACTCACCGTCGACCGAGAACTGGATGGTCGCATTCGCGATCGGCGCGTAGGGACTGACGGAGATATCGGTCAGGCTCGCGGCAAGCGGCAACGGCTTGCCGACATCGGCGCCCGTCGGGCTGTTCGCCAGGCTCAGGAAGGTCGAGTGCAGGCCGTCGTCCCAGCTAACGCTGGCCGGAAACGACGTCAGGGTCGCACCGCCAGCCGCCACCATCGCTGTAATGGTGTCGCTTCCGGCGTACGTGCCGGTATAGGTCAGACTTGCCTGCCCGTTCGCATCCATGGGCGCCATGCCCGACTGCGCATTCGCTCCGCTGATCTGGAAATACACTGGAGTTCCCGCCGGCGCGCTTGCGTTCTGCAGTGTCGCGGTCATGGTGAGAGCGCCGCCTTGTGTTGGATTCGGCGAGACGCTCGAAGGCGTCAGTGAAATCGTGGGGGATGGGTTCGTCGCACTGAATTCGCAGGAGCCGGTTTCCGGCGCGATCTTGTAGATCGTGTCGCCGCCGCTCGAATAGAGGCACCCGTCGGGTCCGATGACGCCCGAGCCGATGCCGTGAGCGATGGACGTGTACGTGTACGGATTGGTCGTGAGATCGACTACCTGCAACGTAAGGAGATCGGTTCCGCCGAGTGCGATCAGCGACTTCGCCGATCCGTCGGGATTCACCGCGCCGACATTGATCCAGAAATTCGAAGTCAGGTTAGGCACCGGCGTAACCGTCGGCGGCTGCGGCATGTTCGTGCCGGAGATCGCGTACACCGGCGCGGGCGGATTGAAGTAGCCGCTCACAACGTACAAGGTGCCGTCCGGCGAAAACGCCATCGCGCCGTTCGGCGTCGCAGGCAGGGTCGCGTAGACGACGACAGTCGTCGGGTTGTCGGGATCGGTGTTGGCAGGATCGATGACGCGGAACACCGATGCATTGTCGGAGCCTCCGCCGCTGCATTCGTCGTCGAAAAACAAGTCGCCGCTCAGCGGGTCAACCGTCAGCCCAGCCGGGCATGTCAGGTTCGAGGCGACCGTGCGCAGGACCGCGCCCGTATTCGGATCGATCTGCACGATGTCACCGGTCGTGAAGCCGCCGGTCGTGGCGCCATGGGTGATGTAAAGGCTGCCGTCTGTGCCGAACGTTGGTTGTCCGGCCGTGGGATTGAGATTGGCGATCGGTGAGGAGGCCGTGCCGCCGCCGCTACTGAGCCGGAACAGATCGCCGCTACGGAAGTCGGTGACGAGCACTGATCCCGAGGGTTCGAAAGCCGGGTTCGATGCGCCGGGGCATCCGCCCCAGTTGACGTTGCCGAAGAAGAAGTTTTGCGCGAGAAACCCGTTGGCGAACGGGTCGAGCGTAAAGCCCGATTCCTTGCCGGGCAGCACGACGCACGATGCGCCGGTGGAGTTGGTGAACGTCACGACAGCCGACCCCGGAACTGCCAGATCGCCATCCGTCACGTCCACGGCCGTAAAGGTGACGACTTCGTTGACTTGGTCGGTCGCCGTGAACTGGATCTGTCCGCTCGCATCGGTGACCGGAGGAACGGGTCCGACCACTATGGAGCGCGTGTCTCCCTGATCGATCGTGATCTCCTTGCCCGGCGTCGGTCTGCCAAGCCCGTCTTCCAAGAACACCGTGATCGTCGTCGTGCTGATGCCGTCTGCCGTCACCGTGGTCGGAAACGCGCTGATGCCGGCGCTTGCGGCCGGCGGTGTCACGAACGCGACGCCCGCGGTCGCCTGCAGCACGATGCCGTCCGTCACATCGGTTGCCGTGAACGTCAAAGGCTCCGGTGTCAGGTCGGTTACGGTGAATACCACGGCACCGTTGCTGACGTTGGAAACGCCGCTCGCCGGCGTGATGACCGCATGGCTGCCGGGATTTGCCGCCAGCGTGACAGTCTTCCCGCTCACGCTGTTCCCCTCGGCATCGACAAGCAGCACGAGCACGCCGCCCGGCGTTACGCCGTCGGCCGCGACATTCGCATTGTTCGGGTCGGCTGTCGCCGTGAACAACGATGCAGCGGGAGCCAGTGGATTCACTACCGACAACGCGGCATCGGGTACGCCGGCAGATTCCCCGGCGAGCATTCGGCGCAGCACGTTGACGTTCGGCGAGCCGAGGCCGACGTGCGCAAAGTCCGAGCCCATCGAGCTCGCGCTGTGGAAGGCATCCTGATTCGCGAACGGATAGAACTGCGGATTGACTGCGCCGAGATTTCGCGTGTTCGCATCGTTGAGCAATGCGGCGTACGCGGCGAACTCGGGCGCCGCGAGGCTGGTTCCACCATAGAGGCTGCCGGTCGGACAACCGCCGTCGCTGGCCTGGCAGATCACCATGCCCGTGGCAGGATCCGCGTCGATCGCGACGTCGGGGATCGATCGCATCGGCGAAACGTTCAGCGCGTTCTGATACGCCGGTCGCGCAAAGAACCGACTGACTCCGAAGCCGCCCTGTCCCGTCGGCGGGTTCGCGGAGGAACCGTTCCACCAGGTTTCGGCCGCGTACGTGAAAGCGGGCCCCTGGATCAGGGTCGTGCCTCCGACTGCGGTGGCGTTCGGTGAGTCGGCGGGGACGGTGATCGTGTTCGGCGTGCCGTCCAAACACGTGCTTCCGCTGTCACCCGCTCCGTTGAAGACTCCGATTCCGGCGGCCGCGGCGGTCTGCAAAACCGAATCGATGCCCTGCACGTCAGCCAGCGACATCTGATCCTCGCACGACGCCCAGCTGTTGCTGATGATGCTCACGCCGTCGTTGATCATCGCGTTGAACACGGCGGCGTAGCTGGCTGCCTGACCGTTGAACGGGGCGTCATACACGACGACCTGCGCTCCGGGCGCGATGCTCATGACCGTGTCGATGTCGAGCAGCACTTCGTCCTGATCCGCGCCCGCCACCGCTCCGCCGCCGACATGCACCTGGCTGAGATTGTCGATGCGCGTCGGAGACTCGCCGATGTAAGCCAGGTAATCGTTGACGTCGTTGATATCGAATGTGTCGAATTCGAGAAGTCCGACGGTCTGGCCGGTCCCATCGGCCCTCACGAAGCCTTGCGGGGCGTTTCCGTCATATTCAGATCCGCTTGCTGCGACAAAGACTTCATCAGGGAGTTGTATTGCGCCCAGGCGGCCTTCCAGTTCGTGGTGTCGATGTAGCACTCGATGCCCCAGACCAGCGCCGCGACGGCGGCGATCGCGATACCGATGCCTCCGGTGAAGCCGAGCAGCGCGCCGATCCCGCCTGCAATGCCGCCTACAGCGACGGAAGTTCCGGGAAATCCGCAAAACGCCGCCCAGAGATCCGGGTATTTCTTCTTCAAGGAAACCGGTATCGCAAGGTTCGAAAGCCCCGACACCGCTTGCACGTGCGGGGCAAGATCGCTGGGCAGCGCGGGATCGACATCGTTCGCGAAGAAGCGAACGCCTTGGAGATCATAGTCGTCGATGTGGAGCGAGAAGGCCTGCTCGACGTTGCTTCGCGCGCCCTGGACGACGAGTGTCAGGCGATTCGCAGAGCCCACACTGAGTTCGAGATTCGCGGAATTCAGATACGCCAGCACGGCGTCGTAGGCTTGCTGCGACGGGCCGAATCGCGCCGCAATCTCGCTCGGCGCGAGGAAGTGCCGGAATGCCGGCGATGCCGGGTTATAGACGTCGCTTAGATATTGCTGGAAGCCGGCTTCGTCGTCGCGGTTCAGCACGACGGTCAACATCATCGGCGAAGCGCCTTGAGCATCGGCGGATGTGGCGACACCGGTGCTTTTCTGCGAACGCGTCAGGGCGGGAACGAGATGCCCCTCCAATCGCACCATAGCGCCGGAACCTCTGTCCGCGCTGGCGGCCCACGGCATCGGGCCGATGAGGCAAAGAGACGCCGCGAGGACGACTTTCAGCGCGGTCGAGCCGAGATCGCGCAGGAAAGCACCGGTGACCGTGTACCTCGATTGTGCTGATGCGATGGCCATTGGATCCCCCGAATCTGCGTGACAACGAGCCATGACGCTGCCGGCGTGCGCCATCCACCACCCACTTGCTTGGCTTCCTCCTAGGGTGAGCGGAATTGCAAAAACGTCACGCGTCGACCCGGTCGACGCTCATACTCAGGAGTCTTTTTCGGAGGATCACGGATGACGGGGGCAGACGTTGGCGAGCTTGCGCAGCTTTCGCATCGCCTCTTCCTGGATCTGCCACGCGCGCATCTCGACGTGCGCGCTCCGGTTCTTACGGCTCCGAGTCCGAAAGCTGGCGCTGGAATGTTTCTGGTTTGTGCGGGCTAAGAGACGCTTGCGTTAGGGCGAGCGATGCGAAATGACGGTCGGCCTGCAATCTTCGGACTCTGACTCCGTTTATCTGGGTTCCAATCCCAGTCGGACGGCGCTGGTCCGGCCCGCTCAGGGGCGCGGATACTTCGCAGGATCGCTCGTTCGACGTTCACGAGCGCATGCGCAGCGAAGCCAATTCCATTGGTCGGAATGACTCGTCGACCTGGCCGTCCGCTATCGACCAGAAGGGGACATGCATCGATGGTCACCGCCGCGTCACAGCAGGGACGGTTCGCACCCTTTGATCAGTTGTGCCGCGGTGTCCGGCTCGTCAGTCATTGGCCGATACATCCACAGCATCTGCACGTCGAACAAGAAGTGCAACACAATGGGGAGCAAAAGTCCGCCGGAGAGAATGGCGATGGAACCGAGTATCAAACCGGCGGCTGTGGTTCGGACGATTCCGGCGACACCCTGGTAGGCGTGCGCGAGGCCGAAGAACAGGGAGGCCGTCAGCCACGCGCCCACGGTTCCGAGTGAAATCGTCGCGCTGAGCGAACCTGAGAAGTAGTGGGTGACGAAGCCGCGATACAGGATCTCCTCGCACACCCCAGCCGAAAGGCTGACCAGAATCCACCAATGACGTTCGCGCGGCGTGACGGGAAGAACAAATCGGAGCGAGCGCATCGCTTTGGCGACTCTCATGCGCAAGGCCTGATCCATCGCCACCTGGAATCCTTGCCCGAGTGCGATGATCGTGTATGCCACAGCCACTCCGCTCGCGCCGAAGAGAGCGGTCGGATGCGCACCGAGCCACAATGCCACCGACGGGCGGTTTGCCAGTGTGAAAATGTTTACCGGGTATGCCAGCGCGAGCGCCGAGACAGCAAGAACACACAACGTGATGATGTTGATTTGATACCACGCAGTGCGGCGGTGGGAGCTGGTGAACTGCTTTAGCCGACGGTCGTAGCGAACCTCGACGATAGGAACGATCACAAGAAGCAGGACCGCGAAGAGGTGCTGGAGCAAGCTGGCGAAATGCATGGCGTAGATACTCATATGCGAATGTAATTTCACATTCGCATATTTTCTGGAAATTGTCTAGACTCGCAACATGAACTCGGAAAAGTCTCCTCAGCAGGAACGCAGCCGCGCAACGGCACAACGCCTCCTATCTGCGACGATTCGCGTCATTGCAGACTCGGGCCTGGAGGCGGCCACCGTGCCGAAGATAGCTGCGCTCGCCAAAGTCGCTCCCGCCAGCGTATACCGCCGCTATCAGGACAAGGACGCCCTCATCCGCGCTGCATTTCTGCACGCCTTGGAACAAAGCAACGCGAACAATCGCCAGCACCTCAAAGGTGCCCTCCTGAGGCAAACATTGGAATTGACGGCGGTGCAGTTGATGAAAGTGTTGTTCGAACAGTATCACCGGCATCCGTTGCTAATCCGGTCTCTGTCGCGCTACCTGGATTTGACGGATGACCGCGATTTCATCCGCCGGGCACACTCGGTAATGGTGGCGAACGTTGAGGAAGTCGTCGCGGTTCTCCTGCATCATCGCGACGAAATCGCCCAAGCGGAGCCCGAACGCGCGCTTCGCATTGCGCTGCTCAATGCAATGTGTTCGATCGAAGCCTATGCGCTCGACACCAACTCGCTATGGCACAGCTTCCGCGGGTTCTCACCCGATCTACTGGCGGCTGAACTCGCCGCCGGATTTGTCGCTTACCTTTCCCATGCGCCCGGGCCTGGACGGCGCAAGCGATCGAAACCGAGACACTAAACGTTGCACCGTCGGATGCGTTCGCGTTGACGGCCTCGAGTATCGGACGTCTGACGTGAATATGGTCGACCCGAAACATTTCGCGCCACGGCATGGCCACTTCGAGTCGATAGCCGACGATCACAATCGGCCGTTCTCGAAGACCTCCGCACGGTCGTGCCTTACGGCTTCGAGTCTGAAAACGGGCGCTGGGATTTTTCTGGATGGCAGGCAGGGGACGCTTGAGTTAGGGAGAGCGATGAGAATAACAATCGGCCTGGGTTCTACCCCGTTAACGCGGACACTTCCAAGAAGGCCGATCATCGGCAAAAAGGAGTGTCATGTCCAAGCGAAGAAAGTTCAGCGAAGAGTTCAAGCGCGAGGCCGTCGGCCTGACGCAGCAACCGGGCGCGAACATCAGCCGGGTGGCTCGCGACATCGGTGTCGGTGCCGGTTTGTTGGGCCGTTGGCGACGCGAGCTGGAGACCGATAAGGCCAAGGCGTTCTCGGTTCGGGCGTTCCGCGCGACCAGGAGGTGGCCACGCTCAAGCGCGAGCTGGCGCGTGTGAAGAAGGAACGAGATTTTTTGCGCGATGCGGCAGCGTTCTTCGCCAGGGAATCGAGCTGAGGTATCAGACGATTCAACGGTGCCGCGGTGTCTATCCTGTCCAGCTGATGTGTCGGTGTCTCAACGTGTCGACGAGTGGTTTTCATGCGTGGGGCCAACGACCCCTGAGCCCTCGCGCCCGGGACAATCAGCGATTGCTGTCGCGCATTCGTCATCACCATGCCGCCAGCGACGGCGTGATGGGCATGCCGCGCATGCATGAGCAATTGTGCTACGAGGGCGAGACTGCGAGTCCGAACCGCGTGGCTCGGCTGATGGCCAAGAACGCACTGTTCGGCGTGCCGCAACGCCGTGCATGGCGAACGAAGCGCAGCGGCATCCGGCCGACGCACGTCAGGAATCATCTCGAACGTGACTTCGTGGCGCTTGGAGCCGAACACGAAGTGGGTCACTGACATCACCTACGTCTACACCGCAGAAGGGTGGCTGTATCTGTGCATCGTGCTCGACCTGTTCAATCACAAGATCGTCGGCTGGTCGATGTCAGGCATACAGGATCGTCACCTCGTGCTGAGTGCCGTGCTGATGGCGTGCTGGCAACGTCCAGACCGCAATCCGGTGCTGTTGCATTCCGACCGAGGCACGCAGTTCACCAGCAGCGACTACCAACGCTTCCTGGCGGATCACAGCATCACCAGCAGCATGAGCGAGGTCGGCCACTGCGGCGACAACGCGGCGGCGGAAGGCTTCTTTGGCTTGATCAAGCGCGAACGTATCCATCGGCGCCGTTATCTGTCGCTGGCTGCTGCACGCTCCGATGTGTTCGACTACATCGAACGCTTTCACAATCCACGCATGCAACGCAGAATCGATGCTCAGGACCAGAAATTTTATGCCTTAACCCAGCAGTCCGCGAAGACGGGGGTAGAACCCGTCGCGACCTAGTGGGTCGATAGCCGCCAATCGTGATCAAGCGCTCCCGGCAAAAAGCGGTCGTCCGAAACTAGAACAGACCGGGGATCAGTCGCTTGGTCGTCTGGCAGTAGGCACGGTAGGCATCCCCGAACGCTGCAGATAATGCCGCCTCTTCCTCCTGCATGCGGTATAGGTAGATGCAGATGGAGATGCCCATGATCACCGCGAGGCTCAGCCAGTTGCCTAGGCCAAGGCTGAAGCCAAGAAAAGCGATCAGCGCGCCGAGGTAGCTCGGGTGCCGCACATATCGGTACAAGCCGGCCTTCATCAACTCATGATCGGCGCGAATTGCCACGTTCGGCGTATGAAAGCGGCCAAGTTGCGCGATGGCAGTTGAGCGCACGGCAATGCCGATCATCATTACCAGCAGTCCTGTGATCTGTAGCGGGACCGAACGAATCGATCCAATTGCGCTGTAAGCGAGGCCGATGCCAACTATCAAGGCCACGAAGTTGCCGATCATGATCAACATCAAAGAGAAGCGGTCACGATTCTCGGCCTTGCCCGTCTTGTGGCGAAAGACCGCCATGCCATCGATGGAGAGCCACAGGAAGAAACCGGCGATGGCAATGGTCCGCAAGAGCGGCATGACGCTTCCTGATCTCGAATGAAGCGAAGTCTGTCAGAGAGGGCCCAGAGCGGACATTCGCTAACGTTAGAGTTCAGCGGCGGCTTTTCGCCCGTCCGCTGGAACAACTTATTACGCCTCTCGTGGCTAGTTCTTCTCAGGCATCACCGAGGAATGGTGGCTGGTAATTAGCCACTCAGAACCATTCCAGCGGTAGGTGTAGGTGTAGCGTCCGCTGACGCTTTCTCCTGTCTTCGCAAACGTGAACGTGTAAAGACCTGCATCCAATGCCGTGTTGCAGCCGAGTTCAACGAATCGCAGGTCAATCTTGCCGGAGGGACGGTTCTCCAGAAAGTGATGGAAGTAATCTTCCTTCTCGGCTGGCGTTAAACGCGGCTTGTTTGAAACGGTAGGCAAGAGGATTGATCGCTCCGCGTAGTTGGCGACCACTTTATGTGGATCACCTGTCTGCAACGATCGATTCCAGCGATCGAACAGTGCGGCGATTTCCGCTTCGGAAGTCGCCTTGCAGCTTTCCGTGCGCGCGCCTTTCGCGCCGGTCTGCGCGACTTGGTTTGAGGCACAGCCTACAAGGGCTGCAGCAACAAAAAATAAACTCAGCGACCTGATCTTCATGAAACCCTCCCATTGGTGAAGATAGTTTTGAGGCATGACACTAGAGTCAACGCGCCGCGCGGGGCGCGGGCTATCGCGGCTGCGAGGCGGTATTCGGAACTATGAATACCACGTCGAACGTCTCATCGGCGGTGTCGTCGGTAGTGTTCGGATTCTGGTCGCATGCTCCGGCGCATCCCTCAGCGTTGAGGGTCTGGCAGCTGTGCTGACCTGCTGCTGCGGCGATGTCCGCTTTGGCTCGAAAGCAGACGATCGTGATCGGCCGCTCCCGCGACCAGGACGGTCATTGATTGGGTTCGGCGTCCGCAACGACTCGCCGACCGGACCGTCGGCTGTCGGCCGGGAGCGGACATTCGACGCGTTGTGCGGCTAACTCCGCGGCATCCATGGGTACGTTCGCGAAACCGTGTTCCGCTTGCGCCCGGTTCTGGTCATTTTCAATATTTGAGACGCATCATGCGCGGGCTTGATCCTGTCCAACGCTTGAATGCACGAGAGAACGCGGCTGGATCGGAAAACCCCACCAGATAGGCCGTTTGGTTCACCGAGACCTTCTTTCCGCCCAGGTAGTGCAGCGCCATCCTATGGCGTAACTCATCGAGCACCCGCTGAAAGTTCGTGCCTTCGGCTTTGAGCTTGCGAAACAGGGTCTGGCGGCTGAGCGCGAGCTTGCAGGCGATGCTGTCCATGCTGGCATCGCCGGTGTGCAGCATCGGTAACAGCAGGCTCTCGACACGGCCCCGCGTCGATGTCGAATTCTCCAGCTGCTTGAACAGTGCGTCGGCACGTTCGCTGAGAATGCCGAACACGTAGCGCGATGGCTGCGGCGTCTTGAGGGTCAGCCACGAGTCGTCGGTCATCAACAACGCGTTTCTGTCGCTCCCGAAAACCACGGGCATGCGGAAAATCCGGTCATATTCGGCCCGATGCGCCGGCGCCGCGTGAGTGACATGGACAGCGCTTATTAACTCCTTTCCGCCGGGCATCCGCCGCGACGCACAAACCATGCGCGCAAAGCTGGATTCGGTGAGTTCGGGAAAGTCATTGGGATTCCTACGCGTATCGACTAGCCAGAGTTGGCCCGCGCTGCGCGAGAGCGCCAGGCGATTGCCGGCGGCCACGCCGTCGACATCAGCGATCAAGCGCTCATAACGATTCAATTGTGCGAAGGCTTCGGCCATGGTCTCGCAAGCTTGGCCAAGCAAGCCGACAATGGACAACTCGGCCATATCGAATGCTTCGCCGAAGTGCAGTGCGAGCGCCGGTTCGTTGCACAGCTCCTGGCCAGCGTGCATCAGCGCAACATATCGTGCGAACGGAATGCGGTTGTCCTGGTCCCGCAATTGTTCCGGATCGATTTGCGATCGCTCGACCAGTGCCTCCCGGCTGGCGCCCTTCGATACCGCCAGATCGACCAGCGCCCGGGCAAAACCTGCAGCAATGGTGGGCCTAGCCATCGCTTCGGCGCCCCTCGCAACCTGCGGACATGTCACCTGCGGTCATGTTTTTGATGCGTGCCGTCATGTCCATTTCGTCCGCCGTGACCTAGGATCGAACACAACGAGACGAGGGGCAAGCAGCGGGTTCTGGCGGCCACCGCTCCTCGCAAAAAGGAACAGCCCATGCTCAGCCGAATATTTCCCAAGCAATTCGATAATGCCTATCGCGGCCATCGCTTCGGCTTCTGGCTCTTCGTGCTCGTCGTGCTTATGGAGCTGAGCATGGGCGCGAACTCCCTATTCAACACTCGCACCGTAGTGATGTTGGCCGATGGAATCCCCCTGGATCACTACGGTGCCGACGGCGCCGATGCCGTGATCGCGCTCTTTGCGATCGCGGGGCTTTTCCGCGTGTTGCTTGCCCTGCAATGCGTCGTGGCGCTGATCCGCTATCGCGCGATGATCCCGTTCCTGTATCTGCTGCTATTGACCTTGCACTTGGGCAGCAAGGCGCTGCTGCTGGTGCATCCAGTCGAGAGGTCGGGCGTCTCCTCTGCTCATCTTGGCTCCGCCTTCATCCTCGCCCTACTGGCGATGCTGCTTATCGGGTTTGTCCTGTCGCTATTGAACAAGGCAAGCCGGCGCGAAGACCTTGGTTCCGAGTATCGCTGAGCTCAAGTCCCCGACGTCCAAATGGATTCGACCCAACAGACGGCACGACTCGCAGGTCTAGCCTATCTTTTGAACGGGGTGGGAAGTGCTCTTGGCACCGTGTGCATTCCAGCGCTCTGATGGCTGTCTGAAGTAATGGCGCCACACTTATCCCACGGAATCACCAACGCCAGCAGGATCGGAATGCTCCCGATCTCCAGCGGGCCCCAGGCCCAATCGCGGCGAGCCGACCCCGGTGATCCATTGCGGCAATCCGAAAACGAGCAGCCAGACAGTCTTCCACGTGCATTCGAAAAGGAAAGCGGAAGCATTTTCAGTGGAAAGCGAACCGCCAAAAAGACATCAGCCACAGGCCGGTGAGGAAAGCCATGATCATCCCGCGGTCAGTCGCGCTGGCGTGGATCAGGATCTGCGGGTAACTGAAGAAACCGCTGACGACAAAAAGAGGGCGACTCCGTGCAGGACGTGCAACCGCCAGCGCGGGAATTCGCTTTCGCTCATGCCCTGTGGCGCGGAGGCAGCGGTAGGAGTCATGTCAGATCTCCTCGAGCGACGACGCCCTTAGTCAGCGCCAGCGCGCGCCTGACTGCTTTATGTAATGACGGTAAACGTAGCCCCAGGGGATCACGAGCGGCATAAGGATGACGCCAAGGCCGATGTTGAAGGAATCCTCGGCGAAGGTCGGTGGCGATTGACCGGCGGACCATTGCGGCAAGCCGTAAGCCACCATCCAGATGGATTTCCACGCGAACTCGAACATCAGCAGTGGAAGCATCTGGAGGGGGTATTTGAGGCCGACGAACGCCAGCACCCACACGGCGCCGAGCAGACTCGGGATGACACCGCGGCTGATCACCGGGTGGCTGACCACGTCGGGCACGATCATCCCACCGAGCCCAATCACGAGCAGCAGATAGGTCGCGCGCAGAACATAGAGGCGGGCAAGCGAAACCTCTTGGGTGACGTTCGCCTGCTGGGTTTCGTTCGTAGCGACATCGTGAGTCGTCGTGATCACGGTGAATTCCTTTGCTAGGAAGCTTTGCGAAGGTGTTCGGAGCCAGAGATGGACTCCGGGACGAATTCCAGAATGTCACCGGGTTGGCAGCCGAGCGCGCCGCAGATCGCTTCAAGCGTCGAGAAGCGGATGGCGCGGGCCTTGCCGGTCTTGAGGATTGAGAGGTTGGCAAGCGTGATGTCGATGCGCTCGGCCAGCTCGGTCAGGGTCATTCGCCGCTCGTGGAGCAGCTCATCCAGCTTGATGGCGATGGCCATGTCACACCGTCCCTTCGAGGTCTTCGCGCATCAGCGCGCCTTCGGCGAAGACGCGCGCGAGGACGAAGGTCAGAATGACCGCTAGCCAGGCGCTGGGCGAAAAGCCCGCATCGAGATGAAGCGGGTGTCCGAGCGTCGAAATGTATTTGCCGATAAGCCCGATGAAGAGGCTGAGCATCTGTTGCCCGAGCAGAAACCAGGCGATCGCCTGCAGGCGGTATGCATTCGCGGCGACGAAGGGATCGCCGGCGCGAACCGATTGGACCATCGCCACCAGTCGGTTGAGCACGGCGAGGTTCAGCGGGACGGCAAGGAGTCCGAGCGCTGCAATCGCGCGCATGCCGATGGTCAGCGGACCGGATTGCGCCGAGGGCGGAACGCCGAGAGCCGTCATCGTCCATTGTTCGGCGGCAAACATCCCCACCAGGATCGCAAGGACAATTGCGCCGTAGATCCAGTTCAAGACGATCAGCATGCGCAGGCCGACGTAGGCGATGGGGAGCGCGGTAGATGAAGGACGGGGCATCGATTGGGCACTCCATGACGGTACGTATTGATAAACAATATCATATTTATCGACATTCGGCAATATATTTATCGAAGTTCAATAAATTATCTCTAACTGGAGGAGAAAGCGGCCAGCAAGGGGCGCTATTGCCCAAGGGTTGGGAAGTGGAGCTGAAGGAATATCCGCTACGGGTCGATACCGGGCTGAGGGCGATCAACCGCTCCCGGTAAGTTGGATGGTCGTCGCTTACGGCTCGGCGTCCGAAAGCCACCGCTGGAATGCGGGGGCTGCGTTTCTGGTTTGTGCGGGCTAGGACACTCGGGGGCAGCAAGCCGTAAGAAATGACAATCAAGCTCCTGCAATCTTCGACTTCTCCGTCTGTCTAGGTTCCAATCCTAGTCGGCCGTGCAGCGACAGGGCTCGCTCTCAGCCCTTTCTTCGGCACAGTAATCTCCTTGCCGGGCCTCACGAGATCGCTCAGTCGATCGGTGGGCTTAGTGATGACCGTCACTCTCGTGCACGTGTCCGGCGCGCTGCTGATCCCTTGCTTCCACTGGTCAGGAGAATCCGTCGACCCGACCGACAGCCATCGGAGAAAGCGCCGCCGGGAGAGTCGGCGTAACATTGAGACCAGTAGGGGCGCGGCCTAGCCTTCGTTCAACGCATTCCTGTGCGCCGCCCAACTCAGCCCGGGCGCGATAGGCGGCAATGATGCCTCGCAAGTAACCGATGTGGAGTACGCGATGAAGCGGCCCACGATTGGAACGGACGGGGTGCCGACTCGAAAGAGGCTTGCCACGTTTGCGAAGTGGATTGCCCGCAGAGGCGCTCTGCTCGCGCTTGCCTGTACGACTTCCTGCCAGCTCGTTGGACAAGCACGCATAGCCGAGGCATCCCACGCGCGCGAAGCGACGCCGCGCCAGGCACAGGCAACACAACAGCGCTTCCTCGACATGTTTGCCCGGTCCTATTTTCCGGGACGCACCGGGCAGCTCCTGATCGTGCCACGTGAAGGCGATTTCATCACTCGGCCCGACCAGGATGTCCCTTACATGCACGGCTCGCCCTGGGCGTATGACGTCGCGATTCCGCTGATGTTTGTAGGCCCTGCGGTCAACGTGGGAACGTATTCCATGCCGGCCGCGCAGCAGGACGTGGCACCCACACTTGCGGCTGCGCTTGGCGTGCATATGCCGCCTACGTCGACTGGCCGCGTATTGCCAGTCCTGAAGACGGGCGTGGCTCCGCCGCGCGTGGTTGTGCTGATTGTTCTCGACGGCATGCGTCGCGACTACTTCGATCGGTACGCCTCGCTCATGCCAACGCTCACGACACTGCGGCAGCGTGGGGCCTGGTTCACTCAGGCGCAGCTCAATATTCTTCCGTCGAATACCGCGGTGGGGCACTCGACCATCGCCACCGGAACCGATCCTGCCGTACATGGGATAACCGGTAACAATGTGTACGATCGCATCGGCCGCGCGCGTCACGAGATGTTCGCTGGAGCCGAGCCCGGCGACTTGATGGCGTTGACGTTGGCCGATGTCTGGCAATTCGCAACATCGGGTCGCGCGATCATATTGGCACAGGGCAGTATCGACCGCGCCGCAATCCCACTTGCAGGGCACGGAGCGTGTCAGTTGAACGGAGTTCCGGTCGTGCTTGCCAGTTACGACCAGCGGACGGGCAACTGGAGCGCGAATCCCCACTGCTACCGTCTGCCCGCGTACCTAAAAGAAGTAAACACGAGCGCACTATGGGCAGGCGATGCCGAGTGGATGCATCACAGGATCGACACTCCGGCCGCCGTGCGCTACTCAGGACTCTTTCCGGCGTTCGAAGCCGACGCGATGGTCGCCATGATGGAACGCGAGCCCATCGGCGAAGACGGCATTGCAGATCTCGTCCTGCTCAACTACAAGGGTGCCGATTTCGTGGGACACAAATACGGGCCCGATTCGCAGGAGCTGCGCGTCACCCTCGGCGAGATGGATCGTCACCTGGCGCGGATACTCGGCGCGCTCGAGAAAAAGGTCGGCAACGAGTATCTGCTTGCCGTTACTGCGGATCACGGCATGCCGTCCGAACCGTCATCGGCTGACCGCCGGCACTTTGCGCCATCGATCGTCGATCTCCTGAACCATGAGTTCGATCCCGAAGGAAAACAGCTCGTCACCGCCTTCGAACCGGAAAATCTCCAAATCTTTATCGACGAGGACCGCCTGTCGAAACTTGGCCTGACGTTGTCCGACCTCGCCAAGTTCCTCAGGTCACAGCCATTCCTGTTCTGGGCATTTACCAATGACGAGGTGCGGCAGGCAGCGGCGAGGTTTTAGTTGTCAGTGGCCCTATGCCGTGCACGCAAGCAGTAGCAAATGAGAATCAAGCTCCTGCAATTTCCAACTCCGTTTATCTAGGTTCCAATCCTCCCGAGCCCTTCGAAGGGCCGCGGCGTCAGGCACCGAGGTGTCTACGGGGCTAGGGGAAGTCCATTGTTTGCGAAATCAGCTTCGACAGGCGGCGGCCTTACGTGATCCACGATCGCGCGCGTTCGCTCCGCTCGGCACGCAAGTCGCCCTCGATATTCTCAAGAGCCGTGCCGACACCGTAGGTGCCGACGATCAAAGCCTCCGCGGTCGATGGAATGTTCTCTGGCACGTCCGCGTGGATGGTGGATCGGTCGTCTATCCAGAAGCTCATGGTCTTGGCAACGCAGGCTTGAAGTATGCGCCGCGCACTGACACCTGGTTCGTCCAGCAGTGAGCCAAGGGCATTCACTCGATATCCTGGTTTGCGCATGGCTTCTCCTTAGTTGAGGGACCCGGAGTGCGGATCCGTGAGACTTCCGATTGACGGCTCGGCACGCGAATCACCCATCAGCACCGATATCGCCAACAGTGATGGAAGGTGCTGGCACAGGATCCGAAAGCAGGCGAGCAGCGGGCCGGCGAGCAATACGCCGACAACACCCCAGAGCGCGCCCCACAGCAGCAACCAGACGAACACGATGACCGGGTTAATCGCGAGACGCCGGCCGATCACGAACGGACTGATGAATTGACCTTCGACGAGAACGATTGCGAAGAAAGTGCCCGGCACCGCGAATGCGTGTCCCAGTGACGGGAAAGTCGACAGGCCCACCAGCGTCAGTGTAATGAGAGTGAGCGTTGGTCCTATGTAGGGCGCGAAGTTCAACAGACCGGCCAGCGCTCCCCAAAGCAAAGCATTGGGAACGCCCAATAGCATCATGGCAAACGCTGTTGCCAGTGCAACGCCGAGATTGATCATGCTTACCGTGAGCAGGTAGCGAGACATCTCCTGCTGGATACCGCGCGCGATCCCCACCACAACCCGCTTTTCACTCATCTCCGGCGAGACCTCGACCAAACGGCGCAGGAAAGTGTTGCCGGATGATAGAAAGAAGTAGACGAGAAGAAGGACGACAGCGGTCGCGCTCAGCGCATGTGGCGTCCCGGCGAGCACGTCTGCCAACACGCCCTGCCGCTCCGTGACCACCACTTTCTCGCCCGAGGATTGGGTCATGTCCTCCAATTTCTGGGTCGCTTCCCGCGCTTGATTGATCGGTTCGCGCAGATGATGCAGGCGCTGTTCGATCGATCGTAGTGTGGCGGGAGCGCTGGCCACCCAGGCCTGCGCGGGACCCGCCAGACGCGAAATCGCGCCGGCAATTCCCGCGACGATGAGCAGCACCATGAGCAGGCTGCCGATAGCTCGCGGGACGTGGAAACGTTCGAGGAACGTCACCAGCGGTGAAAGCAGCAGCGAAAGCAACGTCCCTAAAACGAGAGGCACCAATACGCTTTGCGCGAGATAGCACGCGCATATGCAGAGGATCGCGAGGATCACCAACACCGATCGCCTCAAGATTCGGAGATCTTTGGCGATGCCGGATATCGGCTTCCGAACGTCCGCGAGAGGGTTGCCAAAAACCGAACGCACTCGGATACCTTTTCGATTAGCTCACGCGACGCCGCGAGCTTCGCCTTGCGCGTCTTACGCCTGGATAGTGGTGTTCGAATCGGTAAGTCGCCACGAGCCGACACGCTCGAGATCGTATTTGGTCCAGCGCGACCAGAACGTCTGTCCGGCGTAAGTGCCATCGATCGCGATTTTGCGGTCGTCCAGTACGAATTCGACCGACTGGCCTTCGTACGGCAGCGCAGTGGAGCTGCGGACCCAAGGTGCATACATATTCTGTTCCTGCTGTGCAGAGTTACGGCATGGGGCCAAGACCGAGCCCATTAACGCGTAGTCGCATCTTGCGGACATGCGCACACCGTCACCGTGCGATAGCGAACATAGAAGGGTTCTTTGGAGCAGCCAGCTACTTCGGACGCTTTCGGAGAGAAGGGCCGCCAACGCGCCTCGCCGAAAGAGATGCGCATGAATGAAGCGATGCGCGCACTGCACTAAGCGCGCCACCGCACTGTGAATTTCGCGCGCTCGGGATACAAGGAAGTCCACGAATCGCAAGGACAAATAAGATGAAACGCGTTCTTTCCATCGCGGCGCTTGGCATTTCAGTATTTGCGATTCCGTCGGCCTTCGGCGCCGATGGCTACGTAACCGGCAACGTGAACTTGCGCGCCGGACCCGATTCGAGTTATCCGACCGTCGCCAGGCTCCGCGCGGGCGAAGCGGTGGCCATCGAGGGTTGCGTCGACGGTTGGTCCTGGTGCGATGTGGCATCCGGAAACAATCGCGGTTGGGTGGCGGGAAATTTTCTGCAGGAAGAGTATCGGGGCCAGCGCGTTCTGATACCGGAATATGGCGTGCAGATCGGCATCCCGGTCGTCAGTTTTGTCTTCGGTACGTATTGGGACAACTACTACCGCAACCGTTCCTGGTACGACAAGCGCGAGCACTGGAGCCACGTGACACCGCAGTATCGGCAAATGGAAGGGCACGGTGATCGTCACGGCAGCGCGTATGAAGACGCCAACGCTCGTTCGCACGGAATCTCCACCGATGTTTCGCGTCCGTCGCACGACACCGGGCATCGGCCTGGCACCGAACCGAAGCAAGCCGCAGTCGTCACGACGCATACCACTTACCACAACAAGCCTTCGAAGCCGGTCGTGTCGCAGCACGCGGTGGCAACCGTGGCCCCGCGTTCCGAGCCAAACGCGAACCACGCCAAGCCGACGGAGCGGCGGGTGGTAGAGCCCAGAGCGTCGGCTCCCAACACAGTGGCGGCGCACAAGGCCCGGCCGCCAGCGGTCATCGCCGAACACAAGACAGCCGCTCCAAAGACGGCGCACAAGCCAACGTCCGAAAAGGATGCGCCGGAGAAAAAGGACAACAACGGCAAAGACGAGCGCTGAGACCCGCGCTTGGCATGAATGAAGGCGGCTGCGCATGAACGCAGCCGCGCGTGCACGTCGCCGCGGCCGCAAGACTTGGTGAATCGAGCGCAGCCTTGAGCGTTAAATCGCAAGAGGCGGAAATGAGTTAAGCAGAACTACGCGAGTCCGTCTGCGCGCGCGCCATCCATCGAAAGTTTCCGCGGTTTCAAGGTAGATCGGCGATCGCGTCGGCGGCCAACGCGGAGGCAAATACCTCCAAAGACTTGATACCGCTGTCCCGGGCAGCTCGAACCCATTGCGACAGTGCTTGCGTGCCGTCTCCGAGATCGCGCTGTTCCACAAGCAGAGCCAGCTGCGTGCGGAAATTGCAGACGATGCGCAGGCTCTGTCGTGCATCGGTCCACGCGTTCAGTCGCCAGCGATCGTCGTCATTGAGCCAACGGCCGCCGTTAGCGAGCGCGTGGCGCAGACGCATGGAGGGCGCGTCTGCGCGGCTTCGGCGCGACTCTTCGCGCACCACGGGCAGCATTACGTCGCGGAAGAATTTCGTCATGAGTCTGACCCGCTCGGTCAGAGGAGTCTGACGCGGTCTCCCCGCGCGTATGGGGTCTCGCGATCGCGAGTCCAGCATGGATGCCACGCGCTTTACATTGGCGAGCTTGAGCGCCGCGAGAATCCGGATGACCAGCCAGCCGAGATCGAATTCGAAACGGCGAACGGAAAACTTCGCCGAACTCGGGAACGCGTGATGGTTGTTGTGGAGCTCTTCGCCGCCGACCCACAATGCAATGGGCATCAGGTTGGTCGATCGATCGGCCGTTTCGAAATTGCGGTAGCCCCACCAGTGACCCATGCCATTGACCACGCCGGCGCCCCAAAACGGGATCCACATCATCTGAATAGCCCAAATCGCCATTCCGCCGACGCCAAACAGCGCGATTTCCAATAGGGCAAGTGCCGTCGGCCCCCAATTGCAATGACGTGTGTAGAGCTGCCGCTCGATCCAGTCGTCCGGTGTGCCGCGGCCAAACTTGGTGAGCAAACTCCCGTCGGCGCGTGCCTCCATATACAGCTCAGTCCCGTTCCGGATGAGCTTGCCGATGCCAAAAACCTGCGGGCTGTGCGGATCGAGCTCGGTTTCGCAGTGCGCATGATGCTTGCGGTGAATCGCGACCCATTCCTTGGTGACCATCGCGGTGGTCAGCCAGCTCCAGAACCGGAAAAAGTGCGCGAGCGCAGGATGAAAATCGACCGATCGGTGGCTCTGGCTGCGGTGCAGATACAGCGTTACCGTCAAGATGGTCAGCTGCGTCATGACCAGCAGGAACACGAGCTTCGCGCCGAGCCCCGAGTGGGTGATTCCGTTGGACGCAAGATCTAGCAGGGATTCGAACATCGCTCGGTGCGGGCAGAGGAACCATGGAAGGATCGTGCGGCGCGACAAACGTCCAGCGCCGACAAAAGCTTGCGAGTAACCCGGTCGGCCAAAGCGGGGAGCTTTGGAGCGCGCCGACCGGATCGGACAACGGCGGCGTCAAGGGTGGTTGCCCATCTCGATGCCGCCTTCCTCCGCGCGTACACCACGCTGCCGCCGGGAGCCCGTTGCCGTCTGTACGCTGGCGAACATAGCCGAATGGCCTATGTACGCTCTCGCACATACGCGGTCGTGTTTTCCGTCTAGATTGCCTAGGCTAACGAGGATTGCCATGCTGACGGCAGCAACAGCGCGTGTACGCGCAGAAGGTCCAAGTCGCTCATGTCCGTCGCTAACGACCCGCGACAGAATCATCTCCTGCTTGCGCTTCCAACCAGCGAATCCGAGCGCCTGTTTCCGCATATGGAACTCGTCCCGATGCCACTGGGCGAGGTGTTATACGAGTCCGGCAGCCAATTGCGCCACGTCTATTTTCCGACCACATCGATCGTGTCGTTGCTGTACGTGATGGAGGACGGTGCATCGGCCGAGATTGCAGTGGTCGGCAACGAGGGCATGGTCGGCGTCGCTTTGTTCATGGGCGGAGAAACCACGCCAAGCCGTGCGGTCGTACAAAGTGCAGGGCATGCGTACCGGCTGAAAGGCCACCTGCTGAAGGAAGAATTTCACCGCGCCGCCGCGCTGCAGCATCTGCTCTTGCGCTACACACAGGCCTTGCTTACGCAGATGGCGCAAACTGCGGTGTGCAATCGACATCATTCCGTCGATCAACAGTTATGTCGCTGGCTGTTGTTGAGTCTGGATCGCTTGCCGTCGAACAAGCTGAGCATGACGCAGGAACTGATCGCCAACATGCTGGGCGTGCGCCGCGAAGGCGTGACCGAGGCGGCAGGCAAGCTGCAAGTGAGTGGGTTGATCAGATACAGCCGCGGCCACATCACCGTGCTCGACCGGCCACGCCTCGAGGCAAGAGCGTGCGAGTGCTACCAGGTTGTCAAGAAGGAATTCGACCGGTTGCTGCCTGACGCTGCTACGAAGTGACTCGATCGGCGCCGGTAGCGTCCATGACGTACTCGCTACGCAATCCGATCCGCGACAACCGATTTCTTGGCTGCGTGAGCGTCCGATTTTCGGTGACCGCCGATTGTTCCTCTCCGTTTGTCCTTCGAGTTCTCGTCCGAAACAGGAATTCACCGCGCCGAGTATGAAAACCGCCGTCGCGACCAATCGCCTGCTGGATTCGTTGCCCTACAAGGATCGGCAGCGGGTGCTCGCGAGCTGCGATCGGGTCGAACTCGTCGCGGGCGATATCCTGCATGAGGCCGGTACGCGCCTGCGCCATGTGTATTTCCCGACGGGCAGCTTCATTTCCCTGGTAACGCCGCTCGACGCGTGCGCTGGTCTGGAAATTGCGCTGGTCGGCGACGAAGGCATGGTGGGTGTGTCGCTCCTGCTGTGCGTATCAATGTCTCCACGACACCATCTGGTCCAAGGCGCCGGCAGCGCCTGGCGCATGACCGCAGCGTCGTTCCTCCGCGAGCTCCAACGCAGTCCTGCATTGCGGCGTCGACTCAATCGCTACGTCTACGTGAAGATGCATCAATTCGCGCAAACCGCAGCGTGTATCCGTTTCCACGTCGTCGAGGCCCGCCTGGCGCGTTGGCTGCTGATGACGCAGGACAGGTCGCACTCGAACGAGTTCCACGCAACACACGAGTTCCTGGCCTACATGCTAGGTGTACGCCGAGTCGGCATAACCCGCGCGGCCACATCACTGCAGAAGCAATTTCTCATTCGCTACAGGCGCGGCGACATCACGATCGTCGACCGCCCCGGACTCGAAGCGCATTCCTGCGGCTGCTATCAGTCAGCGAAAGACTTGTACGAGCGCGTCCTCGGCTGAGTCGCGGTAGTGGTAAGGCGCGACTATGTGCGACGGCGTACAGAGTTACGCAGGCCACGCGCGTATATTCGCCGACTGTCCGTAACAGTCTCATCAGCACCAGCGTTCCGCGAAGAGAGGTAGCCTCGCATGTTGCACAATGCACTGGTATTTCTGGTCGTCGCGCTCATCGCAGGTGTGCTCGGCTTCACTGGAATTGCCGGCGTCCCTCTCGGCGTCGCCAAGGTCGTGTGCGTGATCTTCGCCATTCTTTGTGTTGTCTCGGTGTCGATGGTACGCCGCGGCGGGGGTTGACGGCCGCGACGATCGTTAGGCACTCGGGGCAAGTCGCGACCATGCCGATCGCGATGTGGGCTCGCGAAAGCGAGGGGCGTCACTCCCGGCAGACGTTCGGTTCATGCGTCGCGACGGCGTATCGCGCCTACCAAACCGGCTTGGAGACGATCGCTCGCAGTGCCGCGTACCACGGCTGCCCGCGGATACGGATCTACGAAGCTCCATCGCCTTGGCCTAGAAGTGCTTTCTTACCGGAGACAGCTCGATGAAAAAGACACTTCGCGCATCTACGCTCGCTGGTGCCATCGCGCTGGCCTTGAGCGGAATGGGCGCCGCTATCGCTGGCGATCCCCAAACGCGCGACGAGCATGCTGAAAAGGTTGCCGACGCGCGTCGCGAGGCGCAGATCCTGACCAGCTACGACATGAACCCGCACTTGCATGCGTTCGAACTTTCTGTCTCCGTCGACGGAAATGAAGCGGCTCTCGGCGGAAGCGTGGAAGACGGGGTCGCCAAGGATCTGGCCGAACAGATCGCGATGGGTGTAAGCGGCATCACGCACGTCGACAATCGCATTCGTGTCGACCCAGCTTACGTGCAGCCCTTGCACGCGCTCAGCGAGCGCACGTTCGGCGAAAAAGTGCAGGACGCCACGATAACGGCCTCCGTCAAATCCAGACTATTGTGGAATTCAGGCACCGATGGCCTCGACATCCACGTCGACACCAACAAGGGCAAGGTGACGCTGACCGGCAGCGCGGACAGCAACACCGAAGAACTTCTGGCTGCACGCGTTGCTCGCGATACCGAAGGCGTTGTCGGCGTCAACAACGAGATTGCGCTTGCGGGCCAGCCGCATGCGGCTGCCAACGTAAGGCCCGCCAATGCGCGCATTGAGGGCGCGGTGTCGGATTCATGGATCACTTCCAAGGTCAAATCCTCGCTGACGCTCACACGCAATATCGATAGTTTCGGTATCACGGTCACGACCATTGACGGTGTAGTGTCGCTTCATGGCGTAGTGGATACCGCGGCGGAGCGCGAGCACGCCGTGCAGGTCACCCACGATATTCGCGGCGTGAAGAGAGTAGACGCCAATGACCTCACTGTGGGCTGACCTTTGAGCAAACGAGGCTGCGGAGCTGGCACATGAATCCGGACATCATCAAAGCCCAATGGTCACATCTGCGCGGCAAGCTGAAGCGGAAATGGGCCAAGCTTACCGATGCTGACGTAAACCAGCCGGAGGGGCATCGTGAATATCTGGTTGCCAAGCTTCAGGAACGCTACGGCATCGCCAAGGAAAAAGCGGGTACACAGGTCAAGGAGTTCGAGCGCGCGCTGCGCTAGTCGCGGTGCTGCGCTGGGGGCCGGTGCGCGACCGGTCCGCCCTCCATCTCGGCGCCGCGGACCGGCGCGCACAAGTGCATTCTGGTGAGTCGCTATGAAAGAGCGTTTCGAGAAGCTGATCGACGCGGCGAATGCAAGAATGGCGCTCAAGCTCGAAGCGGAGCAGCGCATTGCAGAAGATCTGGCAAGCGCGAAAGCGGAAAGCCAAAGATTGGCCGATGCCTACTACGAAATGAGTCGGCCGATGTTCGAAGCCGCGATCTCCGCAATGCATAGCAGGGGAATCGTCGCGTCTTGCGAGCGAAGAACGGCCGGAGTATTGGTCACTTTCGATTCCCTCAAGACCAACGAGTCCCTGAAGCGCCTCGCATCATCCTTCGAGTATTCTTATTTCAGCGGTGGTCTGCACGTCAGCGAGGTCATTTGTGGAAGTGTTCCAATCGTACGCAAGGTCGCGCATACAGATCTAGAGGACGCGTTTATCGCGTGGATGACTCGGGGAATGGAGACGCGGAGCTCGCCGTGAGCTGGGGGCCTCTCGCCGTTTGCAGGCTTGCCAAGCCGTTTCGTCCAGGCAATACCCAGTTTCCCGTGGTTCCAGCACGTCTCACCAAATATCTAATCCCCGCGTAATTGCGGGGTTTTTTGCGGCCATGGGTCCGAGCGAGACCACGGCGGCGCCGTCCTCTTGCGGGGGTACAGCCAGACGCTGGCTGGAATTGCAACACGCGGGTCCCCGCATATCCACGTTCGAGGCGGCAACAGCAGATGTCATTTTCATGGATGGATCCGAATAAATAGGGCCCGAATTTCAGCGCTGCGAGCGCGATGGCGCGCACCTTGGCAGAAACGTACTAACAGCAAATCTGCTTGTATCGCCCCGGCGCTCGCAGTTGCTCGCTGTCGAACTCGTCGCGCGCGCGCCCATGAGCGTCAGCAAGGATTTGCCGACCTTTCAACTACTGTCACCGGCGACATGCCTCTCTGCAATGCTGCCGCCCAGACGATCGCAACGTGGCCGCTTTCGGTCGACTCCAGCGTGTGAGTCCCGGGCGCAAGATAAACGCCTGAACCGACGTCCGCTCCGTCGATCTTGGCCTCAATGACGCCACGACTGTTCACAACCGCGTAAACGAGTGGAACCGAAATCGTGAATGTCCTCTTTGCTTCCCCTGTCGCCGGAGGCAGGCGTTGGCCGGCGACGTAGATTGCATCATCGACACAAACGTAGTTCCGCTCGATGAAGTTGCGGTCGCCCGATGGCAAGCGGTCCGCGACGACGACAGGTGTCGATGTCGCCATCAATTCTGTGGAAATATTGTCTGCGATCGTTCCGTTGCGGATTCTGTGCGCCGTAATTCCTTCGAGTACCCAATAGATCGGCCTCCGTCGGAAGATCGCGAGTCCCTTTGCGTCCATGACCGGATCGCCCGATCGAGTGAGTTCGAGGATGCGTCGAAGTTGCGCTTCCTGGTAGGCAAGGTTGCCGCGATCCTCCGTCGCCGCGATGGCAAGATTGCCAACGCACGTGCTCGCAATCAGTGTGATCGCAAGGGTGCGTACTGCAGGCGGTACCGGCGGCGAAATAGGCGTCGCGATAAACGCTGCAATGCCGACGCCGACGAGCGGCAAGACGGGAAGCAGGTCCTGATGTGTCACCAACGGCCATGCGCCGTAGAGCGCAAAAAGATACAGCGCAGCCGCGAGGAGTACGAACGCACGCAATGATCCGCCTCCAGCGGCACGTGTCCTCGCCATGCGCCTCAAGATGAAGTAGCACGCGGGCCATCCCAGCAACACCAAGAGGCGCAACTCGGGGTTGCGCCAGCGACCCAGCCCAGCCTCGACGTTGTGGCTGAACAGACAATACAGCGCGGCATGCCACGCTTGCTCATGCACCAGATAGGCCGCAACGAGACTCGGGACGACAAGCGCGCACAGCGTGGCGATCAGCGCGTTATTGCGCACATTGCCCCGCGGCCAGCCACTGACGGAAGCGATCATTGCAGCGGCCGCGCCGGCGCTCGCAGCCAGCAGCACGGTCTTCAGCGAAACGGCGAACGCAGCGCCGAGCAGAAAGCCACCCCACGCCGCTTTTCGACGATCATTCAACGGCGATACGAGCACCGCCAGCACACCCAACCAGAGCACCATCCAAAGTTGATCGGGGCGGAATTCGGCCGAGATCTGAAAGAAGATCGGCGCCGCGGCAACGATGAGCGCGGCGGTCACGCCGACGCGGTTCGACCACAGGGCCCGGCCGATATACCAGGTCAGGCCTAGCGCCGCGCAATAGAGCGGAATCATCGCAAGTCGCATCAGCGGCACAATGTCGGCGCGTTCACCCAGCGCGGCGAGGAGTGGAGAAAACAGCACCTGGAAAAGCGGTGCGTGGTTGTCGAAGAAATCACGGTAAGGAACGAAACCGTGAAACCATGCCCATGCCACGTGGAGATGCTGAGGCTCGTCCGAATCGACCGGCAAAGAAAAAGCGAAATAACAGCGCAGGCAGACGATCGCGAAAAAAGCGAGGACGACAAGCGACTTCAAGTGGTTGCGCGCCGAGGCCGGGTCGAGGCGCGGCTGCCGTCGTCCCTCGAGCGCGACCGCATCGCCAATTGCAACGCTGCCGGCGTGACCGCGACGATAACGCCAGTTCGCAAGGACATTGAGGACATTCGGCGGCGACCTAATTTGCGATTCGTGTTAGAAATGTTTACTGATGCCGATCGTGAGTCCCTTTGGCAGCAGGCCGACGACGAACGGCGTGTCGCGGTGGCTTGCGTACACGCCAAATCCGACTCCGATGGCGCCGCCGATCAGCACGTCGCTCTGCCAGTGGCCGTGGACTTTCACTCGCGCGATCGCATCATAGATCGGAAGCGCGGCAAGGCCATAGACCCAAGGATGATCGGGTCCATAGGCGATCATCATCGGAGTGACCGCGCTGGCGATTTCCGCTACTTCGCCGCTCGGGAAACTCTGGTTGCCGTGTCCGGTGAAGAACTGGTTCGGGTCGCTGGTCTGCGACGGACGTTCGCGCGAGAAGGTGAACTTCATCGCTTGGGTCGTCACCGCGCTCATCGCCATCGCGTCAAAGGATCTCCAGAACGTGTCTCCGATCTTGTCGTCGTCTCCGAACCAGAGCGCGCCTCCGACGATGGTGAGCGCTGTACCGACGGCCAGATTGGTCTGATGGGAGCGCGCCCAGATGCCGCTGTCGTCGTAAGGGACGACGTGATCGATGCCAAACGGACCACCGCCCGCCCATGCGTTGGCGACCGGCATGAACGCGAACATCGCACTGCGCATTAGGTACGGAGCAAATCCCGCGCGCACTTTTGCACGATAGATCTCACGGCGCTTGCGGCGGCGCACGGGAACGGGCGCTCGGTCGGCGGTCGTCACGAGTCTCGTGCTCCTAGTTCGCCGCGAGCGCTGCCGAGTGCTTCTCGTGCAGCATCGACAGCATCGTCCGGGCCTCGGCGCGGCGGCCCGCGTCGGCATCGTCGCGACCGGGCCTGGCCGGCGCATCGAGCGCACGTTGCAGGTATCGCGCCGCCGATGCGTAGTCGCCCTGGTCGACGAGGAAATCCGCGTAGAAATAGTTGGAGTCGATCGACGACGGATCGATCGCGATGGCCCTGTCCAGATACTCACGTGCCTTCTTCTTGTCGCCGAACCCGATCGGCCAGCCCGGGACTTTCCCGTACAGACTGCCGAGCGTCGCGTAGATGGAGCCGTCCATGGCGTTTGCATCGATCTTCTCCGCTTCCAGAAGAAGATCGCGGGACCGCTTGGCCTTGCCCAGCGCACCCAGGCCGCCCTGCGCATGCGCGAGACTGGCCAGCACGATGGCTTCCCACACCTTCGGCTCCGCGCGTGCAGGATACTGCTGCACGGCGCGCTCGGCATCGGCCAGCGCATCCTCGTAGGCGGCCACTTTGCGATCGTCCGGAGTGGCGTAGGTCGCGCCGGCCCAGCGGTGGCCGACTTCGGCGATCGTTGTGTCCGCATCGGTGTCCGCTCTTGCAAGCGAAGCCCAAGACGCAGCGCAGGTGATGCTGAAGGCGAGAACGAAGATCGCGTTTTTCATGACAGACCTCATCAGGAGCACGGTTCCGCAGACTCGCGGATCGCGAATGGACGCATTTGGTCGACCTGGCGCATCAGCGGTCGATCGACCAGACGGGGCATCACGGAATTGATGCGCACGAAGAATTTTTCGGGCCACCCGAAGTAGCGGTTTCGGCCGTCGCGCTCGATCGCGTCGACAACGTTCCGGGCGACCGTCTCGGGTTCGTCCTGATTCATGCGCAGCGCGTCCGCCATGCGCGTAACGGCGCCGTGATTGAAACCGGTACGTGTGAATCGCGGAGCCACATACGTGACCGTCACGCCGGAACCGGCGAGCTCGCGTCGCAGCGCTTCGGAAAATCCGCGCAACGCGAACTTGCTCGCGGAGTACGTTGCGAAACACGGAAATCCGATCGATCCGAAAATGGAGCCGACATTGACGATCTGCCCCCGGCGCGCGTTGATCATGCTCGGCAGCATCGCGTTGATCAGCGCAATGGGTGCCACTGTGTTGACATGGAACAATTCGGCCGTCGAGCGCGCGGATTCGTCGACGAAGAAGCCGAAGTTCTGCACACCGGCGCAGTTGATCAGGAAGTCAACGCCGCCAGATTCTTCATCTGCGAATTGGGCGAGCCGCGAAGGTGCGGTTTCGTCGACGATGTCGGCGACGAACGCGTGCGCCGCAACGCCGTAGCTGCCGAGCTGCGCCGCCAAGCGACCGATGCGCTCGACGTTTCTTCCGACCACGATCAATTTCGACACGTCTCGCCGCGCAAGTTCCCAGGCGATCGCTCTGCCGATGCCGCCGGTCGCGCCGGTGAGAATGGCTGTGCAGCCCTTGACCTTCATGCGGCCGCCCTCGATTCGATGCCGGTCAGCACATTCCGGTAAAGCCGAAAGCACACTTTCGCGCAGTGCTCGACCGCGGCACGATCGTCTTCGTGATCGAGCCGGTTCATCAGTCGCTCGAAATGACCCATATGCTCGACGTCGAGTGCGCCGTGAGACGTGAGGTACGTAAAGGCATTCGCAGGCAGCTGGAGCGCGTTCTGCACGGCCTGCGCAACGTTGGTCGCCAAACGAATGCTCGTGCCTTCGAGCACGTAGACCATGCCGAAGACACCGACGGGATTGCGGCGCATGATCGTGTCGTACGCATAGGCGACCAGCAGTTCGGTGTCGAACTCGGGCGCGCTCGCACGTACCGCGGCGGCATCGCCACCGGCGGCGGCGATGTCGTTGAGTATCCACTCGTGGTGGCCGATCTCCTCTTGCGCGTATTGGACGACTTCGGCGCGCAGCCATTCGCGATCGTCGGAAAGCCGCGCGCCGCAAGCCATCAGCAATGATGGCGTGTGCTTGACGTGATGGAACGCGCGGCTGAGGAATTCAATGTACTGATCGCGCGTCACGTTTCCTGAAAGCGCGTCGCTTACGATCGCCGAATCGACAAGCTGCGCGCTCTCCGCGGCGGTCGATCTCTGCAGGTGTTCAAAAAACGTCATCAGGCGTTGCTCACTTCTCTGGTTTGGTAGAACGCATCGATCTCGGCAGCGTACGTCCGCAAGATCTCGTCGCGGCGCAATCGACCGTTTGCCGTGGCCATCGCGTTGCGCGGCGAGAACGGTTCCTCGGCGCAGACCCACGCGCCGACGCGTGCGTAGTCGGGCATGTGCAGATTGACTTCATCGATCGCCGCTGCTACCGATGAGTGCGTCGCACCCGGGCGTGGGACGACGATCGCCGCAGCGAATGGCCGCGCCTCGCCAAACACGGCAGCTTGCGCGATGGCGGGTTGTGCAATCAGTTCCTGCTCGATCCATTCCGGCGCAACGTTGCGACCGAACGAACTGATGAACATGTTCTTCTTGCGACCCGTGATGCGCAGATAGCCCGCGTCGTCGAAATAGCCGATGTCGCCGGTCGCCAGCGGCTCTTTCGTCGCCGCGCCGTCCAGATAACCCATGCACGTACTGCCCGAAACGAGAATCTCGCCGTCGCCGGCAATCTCGATGCGGACATGCGGCAACGGCTTCCCGACGGTGCCGGCACGGAATTCGTCAGGGCGATTGACGGTGACGACCGAGGCGCATTCAGAGAGTCCGTAGCCTTCGTAGACTGGCAAGCCGAGCGCGAGCGATTCTTCGAGCAGGCGCGCCGGGACCGCCGCACCGCCGACCGCGAGAAAGCGCAGGTCGCGCGGCGGCGCGTCGCCAGCCCTGAGCGCAGCGACGATGCCCGCGAGCATCTGCGGGACAAGGATCGCGCTGGTCGCGCGCGATTCGCCTAGCGCGCGGACTAGCCGCTGTGCATCGAGATTCGAGCTGCCTGTCAGGCCAACGGCGCAAAGCGGAGGTACACAGACGCTGGCGCCGGCAAGCAGCGGTGCATAGATGCCGCCGACATTTTCGAGCAAGGTCGCCAGAGGCGTAACGCAGAGATGTCGATCCTCCGCGGAGCCGGAACTGACTTGCCGCAACGCATCCGCGGTCGTTTCGAGTGTCGCCAAAGACAGGCACACGCCCTTCGGCCCCGCTGTCGTGCCTGACGTGAACGTCACTTTCCAGCATCCCACGGGCAGACCCGACCGCGCGTGCAGTATCGGGAATCCGATACCGAGCAAGTTGCGCGTGAACCGCGAAAGCGTTAGGTGCGCTTCGGCCGGCAACGCTTCGCAAACGCGACTTTGCTGGTCGGTAACCACATAATCAATTCCTGCGATCCGCATGGCGTGCGCGAGTTGCGACTTCGACGCGAACAGCGGCAGCGGAACGATCGGAATCTCCGCGATCATCGCAGCAAGGTCGGTCAGGACCCATCCGGCCCCATTGTCAGCGAGCAGTCCGATCGCGTTCGGCGAAAGCTCGCGCAATCGCACCGCCAGCAGTTCCGCCGCTTCGAGCAGCTTGGCGAACGTGAGCTGCTCGCTACCGTCATCGACGGCGATGCGATTCGGCGTCGCCGCCGCATGCAGGCGCAAGGCGTCGATGACGCGGCTCATGCGCCTTGCTCCGAAAGCTCGTTCATCCTTGCCGTCTGCGCGCTGACGCCGGCAAGCACCGGACCGACATATACCCAGGGATCGTTTCTGTAGTACGTACCCCACCCGTCGCGTATTCGCTGCGGCAACCGTTCCGATGACGCAGCGCATAGCGGGATGGGCGTGAGATTCATGCGGAGAAACGCATTGCGCAGCGCGCGCGTCCCCGCGAAGGCTACCCATCCGGCGCCTTCGCGATGCAACCTGTCGGCGAGCAGCACGATCATCGTTCGCATCGTTCCGGGTCGAAGGCCAGCGAAATGACCGACTTCGACGATCGATGCGCGCTCGATGCGCTCACCCGTTACTGCCAAGATGGCCTGTTCGATCGGGACGTCCAGATATTGCTCGACGAACAATCTGCCGTGCGCACTTCGCAGACCCAGTGCGCCTTCAACGGGCGCATCGAAATCACCGCGCCCGCTCGCGCACAGCGAGAACAGCCGCGGCATGAACGCTTCGATCCGCGCGCCGAAGTCTCGCTTGTAACGCTCTGCGATGAAGTGCTCGGTGCGCGTCCTCTCGCTGCCGTGCGATTCCCGCAACTCGAATATTGCCGGCGCGTCATAGTCCGAAGGCGCGGGCGCGAAACGCGAGAGAGCGCGTTCGCGAGAGATTCGGAAAGAGACGGGTGTTGCCAGGCTCATGCTGAGGCGTGGTGGGAGTCGATGCGATGTTGCTACGCAACACCCGTGCCACACGCACAACACTCACAGATGCAGGCTAACGCGTTGATCGGTTTGGCGCGGCTCTCTTCCGATCAGTCACCACGCTGCGCACAGTGCAAATTCTGTCTACGAATCTTGCAGTGATTCGCAAGGTGCAGTGCGTCGCGGGCAGTTCGGCACGTCGCCCACGGTAAATACCACGTTCACCGCTGCATCCTTCGGACAGGACGACACATAACCGATGGCGCCCGGCGTCGACGCCACGAAAAGTACGACCGCCTGCTCGGAATCCACGACATGCGGCGGCAGCACGCCGTGGAAGTACATTTCGCGCCAGTAGTTTTCCATCGCTTCGGGCGCTTCGCCGAGAACGCATTGCGAAAACGCCCGCCGCAACGCGCTGGATGCGGGCAGATTGACCGGCTGCGTGCGCAGCCCGTCCGCCCAATGGGTTTGCTTGAGCCGAAATATCAACGCAGCCGTTCGCGGTGAAATGTGCGGGTCGACGACGCCATTCGCCACGATGACCGCGAACGGACCAACGCTCGGGGCTGCGCTGAATGCCGGAGATCTCAACGCCGTCGCGGCGCAGATGAGGCCGATGATCGCGCGCCGCGAAGGTGCCTTCATAGGAGCACGCTGATGGATGTCATCAAGCCGTCGGGCGCCCGGATCGTGTTGTGTCGTGCTTCGAGCCATTCCGCCTTCAGCACCAGCGAAGGCTTGATCCGGAAGTTGAGACCAGTCACCCACATGTCGGTCGAATGCTGGTCTTGCGAGAATTTATAGGTCTCGAAGCGTCCTATCAGGTAGAGACGCTCCGTGAGGGGAGCTGCGAGCTGCAAAAAGGCGCCTTTTTCGTCCGATGCGCCGCCGTGGTCCGACGACCGATACACCGCCTCGCCGCTGAGCTCGAAACGACCATGCGTCCACAGACCGTCGATGCCGACGAGCTGCTTGCGCTCCGGGCGCGTCTTCTCTTGTTCGAAATCGGCGTACGAGACGCCTATCTGGCTCTCGCCGCCGAGCGAAAGTGTGAGGTGCGCACCCAGCGCGGAAGTAAACGGGTCGATATCGGGATTCGGCCGTATTTCACCGCCGGTCGAGCCGTAGAACGATATTTCCGCGCCGCGGGCGACCGACGGCACCGTGGTAGTGACCATGATTCCGGTCATGTTGGTTGGAAACGGCAGCGTCGTCACCAGCGGGCGAGAGGTCGTCCACACGAGCGGTGTCGCGTGGATCAGATTCCAGTGTCCGATCGGCGTCAGGAACTTGCCGGCGCGCACGCTGATGTCGTCGCTCAACGCATATTCGAGATACGCTCGCTCCCACGAAAGATAGTCGTCCGAACGCAGCCGATCCGAGCGGCTGGCGATCGGATTCTCATATTCGAGCTCGGAGAAAAACTTCCAGCGCCCCTCGCCCTGCCACCAGAGGAACAGGCTGAGGTTGTCTATTGCGATGCGCGCACGATCGCTTTGGGGATCGCTGAAACTCGCCGTCGCATAACCGCCGAGATGCCACTTGGTGCCGGGAACCTGATACCCGCTGCCGAGGGTATAGCCGCTGTCGGGCGCGTCGATGTCGGCGGCGGCCGCAGAAAGTGCGAACAGCAGCAGTCCGGCGGCCAGCGCTGAAGCGGTGCGCGCTGCAATCCGCGTCGAGCTCGGTCGGAGAGGTATGCTCTCTGTCGGTCGGCGAGCCCGCGAGTCCCGCATGGTCATCAGCAATGGCACACCTTCGTGACGATCAGGAAAACCCTACTCGTCGCATTTCTGGGCTTGGGACTCGGCACGTCCATACTTCTTACCGCCCTCGCGTTTGTCAAGGCGCGCTCGGCGTTGCGCGCCGAAATCGATCGTAACGTCAAGACCGGCGCTGAGGCGCTCGCTGCCGAAATCGACAAGATGCTGTTCGAGCGCTTGCAAAACGCAGCGATCTGGAGCCGCCTGGACATCATGCAGGACATTCAGATTCGCGACATCGACAAGCGCTTGTCTCGATTCCTGACCGATCTGCAGCGCGGCTACCGCGACGTATACGTCGATTTGTCTTGCACGGACCGTACCGGACAGATTGTCGCGAGCAGCGATGCCGCGCTGGTGGGCACGACACCTCCTGCCGCGACGCCCTGGTTGCAAACAAAACTGTCGGACGCGCCGCTTACACTTTCGCTCGATCGCACCGACAAAGTCGGGGTTCTGATCCAGGTGCCCATCCTCTCGGCGACGACCGAGGGTGTCCTCGGCGTGCTCCGTCTCGATCTCGACTGGACGGAAATCGAAAACCTGCTCGATCGGTCCGCCGGCGAGAACGGCAGAATCGTGGTCGTGCTCGACAGCAAGGGAGAGGTCATTGGCGCCTCGAGCGCGTTACGCACGCGCCCGCTCGTCGCGCTTGATTCGCTGGCGTCATGGCGCTTTCTGGCCGGCCGCGTGACGCAACAGAACGGAGCTCCGCTGGTCGACGCCGATGTTATCGTCGGCGCGGCGCGGACGCCGGGTTACGCGCAGTTCCCGCGTTTCGACTGGACCGTGCTGGTGGTGCAGCCGGTGGCGCAAGCGCTCGCACCCGTGCAACGAATGGCGGCCATGTTCTTGCTGCTGCTCGGCTTGATCGCGCTTCTCACGGCGGTGATCGCACTTTGGGTCAGCCATGCGATCTCGCGTCCTATCGTCGCATTGACCGCATTCGCGCGGGAGTACATACGCACCCGCGTGCTGCACGCGCCCGCTTCGGGCGGCGTCGGCGAAGTGGGGCAGCTCTCGAGTGCGTTCGTGCGCATGGTGCGCGATATCGACCTTTCGCAGAAGAAGCTGATCCGCGCCTCGAAGCTCGCTGTCGTTGGCGAAATGTCTTCCGTGATTGCGCACGAAGTGCGCACGCCGCTGGGCATCATGCGGTCGTCCGCGCAAGTGCTCAGTCGCGAGCCCGGCATCAGCGCCGAAGGCCGCGAGCTCGCCGGTTTCATCGAGAGCGAAACCGAGCGCCTGAACAGGTTGGTATCCGCGATGCTGGATTCGGCGCGGCCTCGTACGCCGATCTACACGAACATCGACATGCACGAACTCCTGAAGCGAGCGGCAGCGCTCCTTGGCGCTCAACTCGCCAAGCGCAATATCGCAGTCGTATTGGATCTGCGAGCGACCGCTGCGCATGTCGAGTGCGACGAAGAGCAGATGACGCAGGTCATACTGAATATCATGATGAATGCGCTGCAGGTGCTCGGCTCGGGCGGACGCATCGAGCTGCGGACACACGATAGTGGTGAAGCCCTGGCGATTGACATCGCCGACGACGGCCCCGGCATTGCGCCGGATGAGCGCGCACACATATTCGATGCCTTCTTCTTCAAGAGGGAAGGCGGCGTCGGACTTGGACTCGCGATCGTGCAACAGATCATCCAGACTCATGGCGGTTCGATCGAGGCCGCCGAAAGCGAGCACGCTGGTGCACTTTTCCAGATTCGCATTCCGCGCGAGAGAAATGGGACGCCATGAGCGGTAAGCAGATCCTGATCGTCGACGACGAGGAAAAGATGCGTCGGGTCCTCGAGATCGTTCTGGCCAAGAGTGGTCACCGGGTGCTCGCCGCCGGGAACGGCAAGGAGGCTCTGGCGATTTTCAACGGCAACAGCGTGGATCTCGTCATTGCCGACCTGAAGATGCCGGAAATGGGCGGCATCGACCTCCTGATCGCATTGCGCGCACAGGCATCGGACGTTCCTGTCATCGTCGTCACCGCGCATGGCACCATCGAGACGGCGGTTGCCGCGATGAAACACGGCGCAGCCGACTATGTGCTGCGACCGTTTGATGTGGATGTTTTGATGCTCGCGGTCGATCGCGCACTGAACAGCGCGATCATCGCGCGACAGAATGCATTCCTGCGCCAGGAAATGAATCGCGGCTGGGACGCGTTCATTGGCACCAGCAAACCGATGCAGGAGCTCTACCAAATTATCCAGCGGGCGGGACCGAGCAAGGCGTCGGTACTCATCACCGGCGAAACGGGGACTGGCAAGGAACTCGCCGCGCGCGCGCTGCACAATGCATCCCCGCGACGCGAACAATTGTTCGTGCCGATCAACTGCGCAGCGATTCCGGCCGAGATGCTCGAAGGCGAGTTGTTCGGTCATGAAAAGGGCGCGTTCACCGGTGCATTGCGCGAACGGATCGGCAAATTCGAGCTGGCCGACGGCGGCACGCTATTCCTCGACGAGATCACCGAGATGCCGACCGCATTGCAGCCGAAGTTGCTGCGTGTTCTGCAGGAAAACGTGATCGAGCGGCTCGGCAGCAATCGAACGATTCCGCTGGACATTCGCATCGTCGCCGCGACCAATCGTGACACACGCGATGCCATCGGGTCAGGCAAGCTGCGCGAAGACCTGTTTTACCGCCTGAACGTCATCGCGCTGCAACTGCCGCCTCTGCGCGAGCGTCCGCAAGACATCCCGATCCTCGTGCGCCACTTCATTGAAAAATTCGGCGCGCATGCCGGGCCCGCCAGCGTGGGAACCGCGATCATCGAGCGATTGCAGGCCTACTCGTGGCCCGGAAATGTGCGTGAGCTCGAGAATCTGATCGAGCGCGCGACGATCCTGAGCGGCGGCGAAGTCGTCGACCTCGAGCGGTTCTTCCCGTCTCTCATGGATGCGCCCGCAACCGCGGCCAAGCGCGCGTTCGGCATCGAAGCGGACGACAGTGTTTCGCTCGAGAGCGCCGTCGGAAAGCTCGAATCCCAACTGATCGACGAAGCACTGCGGCGCGCCGAGGGCAACAAGGCGAGGGCAGCAGCGTTGCTCGACATCAGTGAACGCGCGCTCTGGTACAAGATCAAGAAGCTGCAGCTCCGCAGCGATTAGCACGGAACCTGCCCACCGGCGCGCGAGAGCCGACGTGCCGGTACGATGCATCGCGCCGTACGCCCTGCGTGGAGACGGCCGCGCGCTCTGCGGTCCCGTCGTCTAGCCGAGCAGCAAGACGCGCTTGCCTGCTCAGGGATCGACGAGATCAATCGTCGTCCGCCGCTTTCATCCCTGCAAGATTTGTCGACGAGAACTGCGGGGTCGACAGCCGCGCAAAGAACCACTTCTCGTTCGCGCCGTGACGTCACCCGGCATTTCTTTATCCGAATCAAATATTTGACTCGCAGCTTGCTCGGGCGGCTGACGTTGGCACGGCGATTGCGCAGCCCTGTGCGTAGTTTCGTGAGCTGGCACGAGTAACGCCGGCGCGCCACGGCTCAAACCTTGCGTCATCTCGCGGGCTGTGGCGCGTCGGATTTCCAAAGAGCGCCCAGGAAGGTCATCTCCTCTGGGCCATCTGTTTCGCAAGCTCTAAGCCGTCGTGCTGCATGCATCGATCTTGGGGTGAGCGTCGAATTTCCTAACGTGCGGGTCAGGGAGCCGCTGTCATTCCGTCCGGTGCGCGATTTGCCGAATCAATCGAACTGGTCGTGCGCACACGAGCCAGTGGTTGCAACTGTCGATCGCGGAGACATCCATGATTCCAATCAGTCCACATGCGCGGATCGGCAAGGACGGTGAGGACGCGCAGACGAATGCTCTATCAGAGTTGCCTCGCAACGATGGCCCTTGGGCGCGAGCCGGCAGAACGCCCGAGGTGGCGAGGAACAACATTGCGACACCCGTCAGGTACCGACCGTCTTGGACGCGCCTGCGAAATCGCACCGTTAGACGACGCATCGTTCAGTGGCTCTTGCGGCGCGCGTTACCTGAGGTAGGAACGCTTACCGGTGTCGGAAAGCTCGTCGGCGTGGCGATCCATCGCATACTGGTGCTGCGGCCGAACCACCGGCTCGGCAACATTTTGCTCCTGACACCGCTACTGGCGGAACTCGAGCGGATCTTTCCCGGAGCGGAAATCGATGTGCTCATTGCCGGCAACTCGGCCGGCGAACTGTTGGATCTCCTCCCGTCGGTGCATCAGGTGCACGCCCTGCCACAGTACCTGGTCAGGCATCCCGCCAGAACGATCGCAATGCTTGCGAGACTTCGACGCATGCGATACGACCTGGCTGTGGACGCCAGTCCCAATTCGCATTCCAGTCGCCTCGCACTGGCCGTGATGTCGTCGCGTTACGGAATTGGTGCTCCCGAGCGCGGCGATGCGACGTGGTCACGCCTTATGCTCTCCGCGCCGAGTCACTTTGCAAAGCTGCCGGTTTTCTTGGTTCGTCGCGCGCTGGGGCTGGAATGCGACATTGATGCGACTCCGTATCCGCCTTTGACCGTCCGCCTTACCCCGCTCGAGCGTGCAATGGGGCGGGAAATCTTTGAATGCCTCACAAGATCGCAGGACTGCATACCGTTCCGTACAACGCTCGGAGTATTTGCCAACGCGACGGGTGCCAAGTGCTACGCCGAATCGTGGTGGCTTGAGTTCCTCGCAGCGATAACAGCCGCTCTGCCGAGTTGCTCAGTTATCGAGTTCGTTCCCGCCGACGGCAGCTCGAGGCTCGGAAATCGATTCCTCACATACTATTCGACGAACGTGCGTAAGCTTGCCTCGGTCATCTCCAATTTGACGTGTTTCGTAAGCGGCGATTGCGGCGTCATGCACCTCGCATCCGCAAGCGGGGTGCCCACGATCGGTTTGTTCTCGGCTTCGGATCCGTCGCGCTACGAGCCTTACGGTGAGGTCAATTGCTCGCTACAGACGGCCGACAAGACCCCCCAAGAGATTGCTGATATCGCCATCGAAAAGCTTCGATGCGTCGTTCAGCTCAAAAGATGACCTCAACCTGCGACGAGTCGTAAAGGCCTTTCTTGCCCACAAGCATAGTTTTGGGATGTTTCCGCACGACACATCAGCGCATCCATCGATGGCGCCGACAGCATTTCATGCCCAGCCGTCGGACGTGCGCTGCCTGATTCGGCGCGATGGCTGCGCGGCTGTCGATTCACGATGGGCCCGCTGAGCTGTAGATCCGTACGACGCGGCTAGGGAGCGAAATTCTTCTCAAGTCCGAGATACAGCCCTCGCCGCGGACCGAATTGCGGTGCGCCCACGCCGACGCCGGAACCATCGCGTATTTCGTAGACCTTGTCGGTCATATTGATGAGGGCGAGGCGAACATCGGTCGTTCCGATCGCCGGCAGATCGAATTTCCGGCTGGCCGAGAGGTTGACCTGATAGTAGTCGGGGAGGTGCGCCGTATTGGCGAAGTCCGCGCGCAAGCCCGAGCCGTAGAGGAAATCGACACCTAGTTTCGTTCCGTCCCAGTTGTAGGTCACGCCGCCGCTTCCGGTCAGGCGCTGGTCGTGGTCGAGGTGGACGAAGTGCGTTGCGATGTAGTCGAGCTCGTCCTGCTCGAAGTTGTACTGGCCGGTCACGACTTCTTTGCCGTCGGCGCGATTCATGGAGACATTGAAATACGCGCTGAGATCGCCCCGCGTGTAGTTCGACGTGAACTCGAGGCCCTTGATCTTGCCCTGGTTGTAGTTGAACGGCGAGAAGATCAACGCCGCACCAAACTGACCTTCGTCGAGAAGGTTGTGGACGCGCCGGTAGTACGCGTCCAGACCGAGCGTCAGGCTGTCTCCGATCTCCTGCGAGACGCCCGCGTCGAAGTAATGCGAGCGCTCGGAAAGCGTTTCGGCGTTGACCTGGGTCGGCAGGGCGTTGGTGGTCCCCTGAAACAGCGCGATGTCCGTCTGCGAGATCAGCTCCGCCGGCGGCGGCGTAAAGTAGCGTGCGTAGCCTGCGTGCAGCGTCGTAGCATCCGAAACGCGGTACACGAAACCCAGGCGCGGACTGATCTGTCCTTCGCTGACAAATGCATCAACCTTGTCGCCGCGGACGCCGTAGTTCATCGTCAGCTTATCGGTGAGGTTCCACTCGTCTTGCATGTAGATGCCGTAGGTCTTGGCGGTGATACGCAGCGAATTGTCAATGATCGTGATGGGTGTCGTGCTCGTCTGGTTGCCGTCGGCGTCCGCCGGAAATACCAGCGACGATGAATTGCTGACCGGGTGCTCCTGGCTCACGTAGAGTCCGTAACGTACCGTGTGCAAAGAGCCGAACGGCGTCGAGAAGTCCGCCTGCAGCGTGTTCGCACGATTGCTGCGTGCGATGGTTCCGGCGACGCCATTGAATATCAGATCGCCGATCGGGTCCGGCGTGTAATTCACGCTCGTATAACGCTGACCGAGCGAAATCTGATAGTCGGTATTTCCGAAGTTGCCCTGCAGCGCGAGCACGCCGAAGCGCGTGGTTTCGCGCTGTCGCTCGTCAAGGTCGGCGGAGTTGAAGTCGGTGACACCGTCAAGCGCGTAGACAGGTTCCTGGTTTGGATTATTGGGGATCTGGAACCGGCTATTGGACGTGCCGAACATGAAGCTCAAACGCGTGTCTTCGCTCAAGAGATACGATAGATAGCCAAAGCCTTTGCTTTGATCGGTATGGTCGTGGATCGCGTTGCGCGAGTCCGTCGGGTTCTCGATTCCGATGTCGCTTTCAAGAAAGCTGCCGGTAAGAAAATAGCTCCAGCGATCCTGAGTACCCATCAGCGAGAAATCAGGATTCAATGTGCCGAACGATCCAGCCGTAATGCCGATGCTTCCGCTGGTTCCCTGCGCGGGCGTCTTCGTAGAAATATCGACGACGCCCGCGGTTCGATAGCCGTACTGCGCCGGGAGGGCGCCGGTTAGGACCTGTACTTGATTGATGATGCGCGTGTCGAGCGTCTGTCCGAAACCGCTGATGCTTTCGGGAATGATGACCCCGTTGATCCGGTATTGAAGGTCGGCGTGATCGCCGCGCACGTGGAGCTGGCCGTAGGAGTCCTGCACAATGCCAGGCACCTGCAATAGCACTTGATTGAGCGGCGTGGCATCACCGAGGGGAAGCTGATCGATCGCCTGTTTACCGATGACGTACTGGCTTGCGCCCGTTTCAGGTGAAAGCTGATTCCGCGAGGTGTCAAGCTTTGCGTTCACTTCGACCGCGCTCAGCGTTGTCGAGGTATCCGCATCTGGGCCCGCGTCGGCCGGCAATGCATCACCATCGGGCGCCGCTTGCGCGCCTGCGGCGACGCCGAGAGACAGTGTGATTCCAATGGCTAGGGGAGACGTCTTCATGAGCGGGTCCTAGGTGGAAACGGATACGTTATATCATAACAGTTTCCATTAGCAATCGAGGTCGAACTCGAGCTCTTGGACGGTTATGCGACGCCTGTGCAGGTCATGACGCTTCTGCGGCTTGCGCGCTCCGCCCCGGTTCCCATACCACCGCTCGCGTCGACTGTGGCGGCGAAATAGCGGACCGACTAATGGCGATACCGCAGGGCTTGACTTTCAAGATGACCGGTCATATCATGGCAACTATGAAGACGCCCACCGTTCGCGAAAAGCTGCTCCAGGCAGGCCTCGATCAGTTTCATAAGGCCGGCTTCAACGGCAGCAGCGTTGAAGACATCACCGTTCTGGCCGGCGTGCCGAAGGGATCCTTCTATAACCACTTCGAGAGCAAGGAAGATCTCGCCGCTGAAGTGGTCGATCGATATTGTGAACTGGGTCCTAGCGCGCTGTTAGGTGACACGGGCGTTTCGCCGGTCAAACGTTTGAAGCGCTACTTCGCGGCATTGAGCGAACGGGAATCTGGCTATAAGAGGGGCTGCTTGCTCGGCAACTTCTCGAGCGAATTGGCTGATCACAGCGAGGCGGTTCGCCGCCGTCTCGAGACGGCGTTCGACGCTTGGGTGAAACTTGTCGCGAGCGTGATCAAGGAAGCCCAAGGGGCCGGCGAGGTCGATTCGAAGCTCAAGCCTGAACAACTCGCGAGTGTCTTGTTGAGTACGTTTGAAGGCGCACTCCTGCGCGCGCGAGCGGCAAACGATCCGAAGGCGTTGAAGGAATTTCTGGGCATCGGGTTCAGCCGGCTGATCGGTTAGACCGGTGTCCCTGCACGAACAAGAGACGGTTCTTTTTTTTGGGCCGCTATTCAAGATGACTGGTCATATTAAATAGCAACAGAGACGACTAAAGCGATCGCCCACCGCAGCGCTAAGCCGCGTACCGCGATTCCGACGAACTGCTACGCGCCGACAGTCCGCCGTTTCACTGATGCGCGCTTGAACAAAGAGGTTACCGATATGTATTTCACCAAGACAAAATCTGCTCGTTTCACGCTTGGCGCCTCCCTCTTGGCGGCGCTCTTGCTGAGCACGCGGGCCTTCGCGACCGACTCGCACGAAGCGACTCTCACCAACAACGAACGCGCGGCAGAAAACGCGATTGCGTATTCGCCCATTTACAGCCGCCATGCGTCATCCGCGTCAGCCGATGCGACGCTGGCGTACAACGAGCGGGCCGCACAATACGCGATCACCAATGCGCCGGCCGACAGCGAGTTTGCGAATTTCCGGATCGGCCCGGTTTCGAACGCAGCCAGCGAAGTAACGCTGCTGCACAACGAACTCTCCGCGCAACACGCGATCGTCGAAGCACAGGTTCCCCGCCTGTTCTCGGGCGCGCGTCGCTCAAGCGCCGCCTTGGGCCCCTCGACATCGAGCCCGTCAGCCGCCCCGCGCTGAGCCGGAAAATCGGTGGCGGGTTTCCGCGAACGTCTTCGATTGCTCGCTACCATCCCTCGCCATCACGACCTTCTACATCACGACCTTCTACATCACGACATCATGACTCGGGGTATGCCAATGAAAATCCGAAATTCCATCGCACTCGTGACCGGCGCGAACCGCGGCCTCGGCCAAGCGTTCGTGCAAGCCCTGCTCGACGCGGGCGCAAAGAAAGTATACGCGGCCGCGCGCGACCGACGATCAATCAAAATTCCTGGGGTCGAGCCCGTTCGACTCGACGTGACCAGCATGCAGGACGTCGTCGCGGCGGCGAACGCGGCCGCAGACGTCAACCTCGTGATCAACAACGCCGGCATCTTTCGGCCAACGTCGCTGCTCGCGGCCGAGGACGCGCACCTGCGCGCGGAAATGGACACGAACTATTTCGGAACCCTGGCCATGAGTCGCGCCTTCGCGCCGGTGCTGGCGCGCAACGGAGGCGGTGCGCTGGTCAACGTGCTATCCGCATTGAGCTGGGTGAATTTGCCGGGTACGGCGCTGTACAGCGCTTCGAAAGCGGCCGGGTGGTCGCTCACCAATGCGTTGCGCGAGGAATTGCGCGCGCAGGGTACGCAAGTCATCGCGTTGCATGTCGGGTACATGGACACCGATATGGCCAAGGACGTGCAAGCGCCAAAGTCGAATCCACGCGATGTGGCGCGCCAGGTTCTCGCTGCGCTGGAGAACGGTAACTCGGAAGTGCTGGCGGACGAGGTTTCGCGGCAAGTGAAAGCAGGCCTTTCCGCGGAGCCGCGAATTCACGTCGCGGCGTAGCCCGTAGTCGTCTCTCTCTTGGGAGATCGACGTGCAGATACGTCGCGGCGATGAAGTGGTGCCGGCGACGCCCGCGCCCAATTCGCGATCTTTCCGGCGCGTCGATGGCGAGGCCAATTTCGGAGGGCGCCCGAGCTGTGCTTGGCGCCGAAGTCAGGAGTTCCACAGCGCGGCTTTTTTTGTCAGCGTGCCGGGCGGGCGTCATCGGACCGACACCGTTCCGCTACGCAGGCAGGATCGCTGCAGTCCTCACGGATCGAATCCGTTGACGAATATCACATCGTTGGTGTCAAGTTCATATGCACCGATATCGGCCGAGGGTCCGATCACACGTGGATAGCCGGATCCGCGCTGATCGAACGAGACGTTCGCGGTGTCGTTGCCGGCGTCGATGGCCGGACTGCCGCTGAGGACCATATGGGTGAGCGTGCTGCCGCCGTTGAAGGCGAGCGGGCCGAGCATCGCGCTCCTCAGGAGGATCGTGTCGTTCGGAACCGGTACGGTCGAATATCCGATCAGATTGTTGGCACCGGTAATCGTCGCCTGTCCACCGACATCGTCGGGACTCGCGCTTGCCAGATAGGTGTTGTTGCTGATGATCGTGCTCTCGAGATCGACCGGACCGTGCGCGTAGAGTCCGCCACCGTATTTGGCGGGGACGCGTTCGTAGTTGAACGCTATGGTGCTGTTGGCGATGCGCGCCTCGTGCGCGCCCAGGTAGTCGATGATGGTGACACCGCCACCCCAATACGCGTTGTTGCCGGAGATCGTGCTGCTCAAGATGGTTGGCGCGACGGTCGCAGACGGCCCCTCACCTATAAACACGCCACCACCTCTGTCATTGGAGTCGTTGTTCGATATCGTGGAATTCGTGATGGTCACATTCCCGTACCCGAACGCACCGCCGCCGTTGTAGCCCGCATGGTTGCTCTCGATGGTGCTGTATTTGATGTTGAGGCCGTTGCTCGCGTAGATGCCGCCGCCTTTCTCGTAAGCGTAGTTGCCGGCGACGAAACTGTCCGAGACGTCCACGAAGCTCTTCGAATAAATACCGCCGCCCCAGCCGTTCAGCGATTTGCTGTTGATGACCTCGCTGTTCGATAGGCTGACCCCGGCGTACGCATAAATCCCTCCGCCCAGTGCCAGATATGCGTTGTCGGTGTCGCTCACCACGCAGTCGTCGACCGTGGAATTGCTGAGGAACACGCTGCCGCCGGAGAAGATGCAGCCGCCGCGCGCGTTGTCGATCTGTGCGCTGGTGAAGTATTTCCGGCCGTGTTCGACCGCGAGGTCATTGATGTACAGCGTGCCGGTGCCGTCGTGCAGCAGTGGGGCGTACGCGTCGTTGCCGTCAATCGAGAGATACTTCGAGCCGGGACCCTGCAACGTGATCGTCGTTTCCGTGAACAGAAGCGAGCCTGTCGTCAACGTGATGGTGCTGCACGAAAGCTGCGTCAGGTCGATGGTGTCGCCGCTGTTCGCATTGTTGAGCGCGTCGCGCAGGCTGCCGTTGCCGCTGTCGTTGCAGTTCTGAACGACGATGGAGTTGGCGGGCACCGGCGCAATCTCGTGCGGCACCGGCTGCCAGCGCAGCGCGATGTCGACCGGATCCGGTCGTTTCCACCCGCTCGGCCGCACCGGTGAATCGCCGACACCCACGCGGTCAAGCGACGCAGCCGCGGGTAGCGCATACGGAACGTGGCCGGCGGCGCCTGCAGCGCCGGAGGCGAGAGCCAAAGCGGTGGCAAGACAGCCGGCAAGCGGGGTAAGACGCAGAGGGCGATCGCCGAAGGTGGTGCCCATAAAGCCTCCCTTGAATCCGGTCGGATGGAGCGCGTATCGCGGCAAGGCCGCCTCGCACCCATGCAACACGCAAGAGAGAGAACAAAGCGGGCGGCGTCGCGCGCGCGTCGAGCCGCGGGCGCACCTCGACGCGCCGGAAACGACACCTACGCTCGCGCCGACCGCTGCGCTGGAGCCGCCTGGGCTGACGCGAAGCGGGTCATCGAATCAGCCGTCGAAGCCGTCGCTGAAGACGGTATCTGAGGCAGAACCTGTCACCAGCGCGAACGCCGAATACTCATGGCCGTAGGGCGCCACGAACGCCGCTGCACCGGTTATCGTGTCAACGATATACAGGCTGACCGAAGGTGGCTTCACGCTTGAATCTTCGGCGATGAGGTTGAGCTGGCCCCGTGCGTCAAAGAAGAACGCGCTGACGTAGCCAACGTCGAAACCGAGCGGACCGATCGTGCCGCCATTCTCGACGAGCGTGTCCGCAGCGATGTCGATTGAAAATGCGTTGTCGTCGGCGTCGAAGGCGAGGCCCGTGAGGCAGCCTTGCCCGACGCCGATCTGCTGCGTAGCTCCTGTCCCGATATCGAGGATATAGAGCGTCACAAAACTGCATTGCGCGTCCTGCGCGATCAGATCCATCGCGTTGTTCGCCGGATCCCACTGCATCGCGCTGACGATATCGCCGATCCCGGTGCTGCCAATCCTGGTCACCGCAGCCGTGCCCGTGTCGATCGAATAGAGATCGCCGGCCGGATAGTCGATCGCATATTCCTTCGAGAAGTCGTTGTCCGCGAAGGCGCCGACGGACATCAACTGCTGCAAAGGGCCGACCGTTTCCGTCGTGCCCGCGCCGAAATCGATGCGGACATAATCGAAGCCCCGCTCGGCATAGGCGATGGGATCCGCCATCGCGCCCTGCTGGAACAACCACAGGGTCACGCCGAGTCCGAAACCGAGCGACCGAAAGAGCAATCGCGTGCGCATGAGGACGTCTCCTTTTTTTTGCGAGGCGCCGTGGGGCGATCAAATCGTCACCGTCCAAAGTTTACTCCGCGCCTTCGGATTGCCAAGACGCGCAAAACGTATAGACCGGTACCATGCCTTCGCCACAGGAAACGCAGTCCGAGCAACGATCGATGGACGATCGCAATCTAGCCCGCATTACCGTGACGCCTCACGGCGGCCACCTGAAGTGACTTGCCGTTCGCTGATGAATCTCGACATTCGGTGAAATGAATCGCTGACGATTCATCTCGAATCCGATGCACAATGGGCTCATCCGGGAGCACTGGGTAGCGTCGTGCAACGCGAACACTGGGCAAGGTTGGAACGCGTGTTTGCCGAGGCGCTTGCGCTCGATGCCGCCTCGCGTGCCGCCTATGTTGCGCGCGAATGTCGGGACAATCCTGTGCTGCATGCGGACCTTCTCGAACTGCTGCGCGCGCACGAGAGCGCGGGCATTCTGGATGAGGCGCCGCGTTTTGCCGAAAGCGTTGCCATGCAGCCGTCGCTGGCCGCTGGCGCGAGCTTGGGGCCATGGCGCATCGAACGGATGATCGGCCGCGGCGGCATGGGCGAAGTCTATCTGGCGCACCGCGCCGATGGCGCCTTCGAACAAAGGGTTGCGCTCAAACTGCTGCGCCGGGAATCCGGCGGCGAAATGCCGAGATTCCATGCCGAGCGGCAGATTCTGGCGCGCCTCGAACATCGCGGCATCGCGCGCATCCTCGATGGCGGCGTGGCGCCGGACGGCCGTCCTTACACCGTCGTCGAGTATGTCGAAGGGCGATCCCTCTCCGAATTTTGCGCCGAACGCCGCGCTTCGCTGCATGAGCGCTTGACGCTGTTCATGGCGGTTTGCGATGCGGTGGCTTTCGCGCACCGCAATCTCGTCATTCACCGCGACCTGAAGCCGGACAACGTGCTGGTCGACACCAAGGGCACCGTCAAGCTGTTGGATTTCGGCATCGCGAAGCTGCTCGATACCGCGGCGACGGCTGGCGACGGCTTGAACACCGTCGCGCCGTTCACGCCGGACTACGCGGCGCCCGAGCAGCTCAGCGGCGAGCCGGTGACGACCGCGACGGACGTCTACGCGCTCGGCGTCGTGCTGTTCGAACTGCTCACCGGCGAGCGCCCGCTGCCGACCCGCGGCTTGCCGTCCGGCCGAGCGCTGAAACTCCTGCTGGACCGCGACGCGCCGCCGGCAAGCCGCGTCGCGCGGGCGAATGCCAATGCGCCGTTGCCCGCGCGCCTGCTCGCCGGCGATCTCGATGCGATCGGAGCGAAGTGCCTGCGCAAAGTGGCGAGCGATCGCTACGAGACCGTCGATGCGCTCAAAGACGATATCGAAAGACATCTGCGGCACGAGCCCGTGCTTGCTCGCAGCGGCGCGCACGCTTACGTCGCGCGACGCTTCGTTCGCCGTCATTGGCTTCCGATCGCCGGCGTGCTGTCGCTCGTCGTCGCGATGGGCTCGGCGGCCCTTTACGCCGAAAACGCGCGCATGCACACCGAGCAGGCTTTGCGCCGCGCCGATGCGGTGCGCTATTTCATCGTGGATCTCTTTCATCAGAACGATCCGGCGGCCGGCAACGGAAGGGCGATGAGCGCGCGCGACTTGGTCGATCTCGGAGCGCGTCGGGTCGAAGCGGGCTTCGGCGACGATCTCGACACACAGATCGAGCTGCTCGGCGTCAGCGGGAATCTCTACAGCGCATTGGGCGAAGACCAGCGCAGTGCCGAGCTGCTTGCGAAACGCCTCGATCGCGCGAAGCATGCGTACGGCGCCGAGGACCCACGTCTCATCGAAGCTGAGCTCGACATGGGCAGCGCCGAAGTGAACGCAGAGCACTTCGACAATGCCGCCAGGCTGCTCGACGATGCACTCGGTCATACGACGCAGCGTGTCGAGACGCGGTCCCTGCGCGCGCGCATCTTGCTCGAGCTCGGATCGCTCGAATCTCACCGCGACAACGACCAGAAAGCCATCGCATGGGCCCAGCAGGCGATCGACCTGCTCGCGCAATCGTCCTCGACGAGCGCCGATCTTTCCCGCGCGCTGATGGAACGCGGCCTGTACACCTTCGACGCAGGGCATATCGCCGAAGCCGAGCAGCCGTTGCGCGATGCGCTTGGCCGGATCAATCCACAAGCGCCGGAAACGTTCAACACGCTGGTCGATACGCGCGATACGCTGGGGAAAGTCCTCACGTCGCTCGGACGTTTCGACGAAGCGATTCCTTTATTGCGCGAGAACGCGGCGTCGATCCGGCAGTTCTGGGGCGATCAGCATCCACGACTGGGCGACGCGCTGCACCAACTCGGCTCCGCCTTGCGTCAGAGCGAAGACACCGAGGCCGCGATTCCGATATTCGAGGAAGCGCTCGCTATCTATGAGCGAAGCTACGGTGCGGATCACAGTTACGTCGCGACGACCTTGACCAGTCTCGGTCAGACCCTGACCGCCGCAGGCCGCCATCAGGAGGCGATCGACGATTTGTTGCGTGCGCAGGCGATTTATCTGAAGGCCCTGGGTCCCTCGCATACACACACGGCTGTCAGCACGATCGCTCTTGCGAGTGCGCGTCTTGCTGCGGGCGATCCGAAAGCGGCGGAAGCGGGTTTTCGCGAGGCGCTCGACACCTTCGCCAAGATCGGCGATGGCCATCACATCTACGCCGAAGCCGCGCGCCTGGGTCTTGGCAAGGCGCTGTCGGCCGAGCAGCGTTATGCGGAGGCCGAAGCGCCGCTCAGCCAGTCGAAGGAACGATTCGTCAAGGAATTCGGCGCGGACGATCGGCGCGCGATCGATGCCGACGTGACGCTCGTGCATTGCTTGCTCCAGAGCGGGCGCCGCGACGATGCGCGCTCGCTGCTGCTGCTGAGCGAGCAGGCGGTTGCGGCGTCGAACCACGACGTGCGGGTCCAGCGCAGGGCGTTGGAGAAAGCACGCCGCGAATTCGATGCGGGCTGAAACCGGGTTGGCATTCCCGACACTGGGCACTTGCCGCGTGCCTCAGCGGCACGTTGCCTAGGTATTTTTCGCGAGCTCCCGATGCAGCCAAGCACGCGCGAGCATCCAGTCGCGGCGCACCGTTCGCTCGGAAATGCCGAGCGCGCAGGCGGTCTCGACGTCGTCATAACCGCCGAAGTAGCGGCATTCGACGACCTGCGCCAGGCGTAACGAATCGCGCGCGAGACGGCCGAGCGCGTCGTTCAGCGCGAGCATCGTCGAATCGTCATCGGTTGCGACGTCGATGGCCGCGCTGATGGGCAAGTTGTCAAGGCCGTTGCCGCGCTTGCCCGCAAGGCGCGCCAGGGCATGGCCGACCAGCGCATGGCGCATTGCGAGCGCGGCGGCGCGCAGAAAGTGCTCGTCGGTGTTCCACCCCTGAGCGCCGCGCAATTTGAGGTACGCCTCATTGACCAGTGCGGTCGTCTGCAACGTGTTGCCGGCGCCGACGCGATGACGTTCCCGGTGGGCGAGCCGCTTCAGATCGTCGTAGAACAATGGCGTCAGGTGGTCTGCCAGCGTGCGCACTTCGGGCGCCAGCGCGACATCCCACTGCCCGGACGACGGGGACGCAAGCGGCACGTCGGGCTCGTTCATCCTCGAAAGTATAACGCTCGACCCATCGCCAAAGACTGAGCCGGAGCGCGGCGCTCGAGCCCTGCGAGTTCCAAGGCGAAGCGCACTGCCGATGGCCGGATTCGGGACGGTTTGCTGTTTATACGGTCAGACGCCGCCGGATCGAATGACAGCCCGGTGATGGACCGGGACCCAGAGCCCGCTCCGATAAGTTTGCATCGACGCGGCGGCGTCCCACGTTTCGGAAAAATTCCATCTGGCGAGAGGGGAGTTTCGACATGCACACCGCAATGCGTTCCACCGTGATGATCGCCGGCGCCAGTGTCGTCAAGGCAGACCTGCCGGCCCAACGGTTCCAGATCGACGCACACCTCGTCTCGGAGCAGGTGCCGCAAACGGGAGATGGTCTCGCTCTGAACGCAGTGGCGTCCGCGAGCCGATCGAGCCCCGCAGGCGGCGGTTATTCGCTCAGCGCCAGCGCGATCGCGAGGCGGTACGAATGCGCGAGCGACACGATATTTGTCGATGGTTTCGATCTCTGAACCCGCACTGCAACTCGGAATCGTTTTGCCTATCGCACGCCAGGGGAATCGCAATGACGCCAACAGGAACGTTCGGCAGACGTCGTAGACTGACTACAGTGGCTGCCGCGGTGTCGCTGGTTTTGTCGCCGTGTTCACTTGCACACAGCCGAGATGGCCGGAACGCAAATGCGGTGGCGGACGCGGAGCCATCGGTGTCGAAGACGTTCGACCCGGTTGTCATGGGACTCGGCGGCGCCAGCTTGGTCACAATCACGCTGACCAATCCCAACATGACAGCGGCGGTGCTTACCGCGGAGTTCGATGATGCGCTCCCCGCATCGGTCGTGATCGGCGGCGGCGCCGGGTCGACAACGTGTCCGAACGGAAACGTCAGCGCCATTGCGGGTTTTTCGATTTTTGCATTGGGCGTGGGCGCGGAGATCCCTGCGCAGGGATCATGCACGGTCACCGTCTGTGTGATGACAGACATGACCGGGACTTACACCAACACAATTCCAGCGGGTGCGTTGCAGACAGATATGGGCAACAACGTCGAGCCCGCAAGCGCGATCCTATCGGTGACCGATGATGTGATCTTTGCGGATCAATTCGATGGTCAATGCTTTGATTGACAAGCGACCGCCAAATCCGGCCATCGTAGTTCCCATCTCATCATCAGCGCGCACGCACGCCGGCCTGGGCGCCGGCGGCTCCCGCACCGCGGTCGTGTTTACAACGGGCTTAGCGAGCGGCAAACCCGAAGAAGGAATCTCAGCGGAGAAGTGTCGATGAAACCGTACCGCATGTTGGTGGGCTCTGCGCTGGTGTCACTTTGTTTGCCTTTCGACGGCGCGCGCGCGCAAGTCATCACCGAGTTCAGCGAAGGGATCACCGCCGGCGCGCAACCCTACAGCATCGCAGCCGGTCCCGACGGCAATCTCTGGTTCACCGAATTCAACGGCGGCAACCAGATCGGACGGATCACGCCGCTTGGAGTCGTGACCGAGTTCGCAATCGGCATCACGCCCGGCGCGCTCCCTTACAGCATCGCAGCCGGTCCCGACGGGAATCTCTGGTTCACCGAACAAAGCACGAACTTCGACATCAATCAGATCGGGCAGATCACGACCGCTGGCGTCATCACCGAATTCGCTGTCGGCATCAGCGCGTTCGCCGAGCCTTTCTTCATTGCGGCGGGAGCGGACGGCAATCTGTGGTTCACCGAATTCGCCATCAACAGCGTGGCGCAGATCACGCCAGGTGGCACCGTCACCGAATTCGGCGCGGGCATTTGCACGCCCGCAACATGTCCGCCATTCGGTGCCAGTCCCGTCGGCATCGCGCCGGGCCCGGATGGCAATCTATGGTTCACCGAAGCCAGCAGCGATCGTATCGGACGCATCACACCTGCTGGTGCCGTTACGGAATTCGGCACCAACATCTCCGTCGGCGCGTCGCCGTTCGGCATCACCGCTGGCCCTGACGGCAACCTATGGTTCACGGAAAATGTCGGCAATCGCGTCGGGCGCATCACTCCGGCCGGTGTAGTGACTGAATTCGATGCCGGCATCAGTCCAGACGCGCGGCTTTTTGGCATCGCGGCCGGCAGCGATGGCAACCTCTGGTTCACGGAGCAACTCGGCAATCAGATTGGCCGCATCACGCCAGCAGGCGTCGTCACGGAGTTCTTCGCCGGCCTCACCTTCAACGCAGACCCGAGCGGCATCGTGGCGGGTCCCGATGGCAATCTGTGGTTCGCGGAATCGAACGGAAGGATCGGTCGCATCACTACCGGCGTTCTGAGCGATGTGATCTTCGTCGACGGTTTCGATGGACCGTGATTTCGATGAGCGAACGAAGTTTGCTCTTGCGTATGGCAGCTGAATATACGGTCGAATCACCCCGACAGCGAGGAAGGCCATCAAATCATGTTGCTTGTTCATGCACACAGCGATCTTCCTGCCGCCATTGATACATCCTGCGCACGCGGGTACGGCGGCGAATGGAACTGCATATATTGGCGCAGGGTTCTTGAAGGCCCAACGCAAGAGCGGTCAATCCACATCGCTCATGGCGCACCCCGAGCGGACTGTCACGACTCACACGAGCACACGGCGGGATCCTATTGTTCGGCCTTTCACCGCTCTCGCCGACGTTCGCAAATGAAGGTGGAAACATGATGACCGCAGAAAAAACGACGATGGCCCACGGCTGGCGGGTCTACGGCTTGGGCGTGATGGCGTTGGGCATGGTCTGCCTGGCGTTCGGCGACTTCCATCCGGGGCAACCGGTGCCCAAGGACTTTCCCGATCGCACTGCGCTGGCCTATGCCGCCGCTGCGTTCATGCTCGTCGCGGGCGCCGCGGTCGAATGGCGTCGCACGCTGATCTGGGGCGCCGCGGCGATCACCGCCTACTTCGCGCTCGTCGTCGTCATTCTGATGAACGGCCGCGTGTTGCTTGGCCATTACGCCGAATTCCTGCCGTACGAAAGCATCGCCATACAGCTCGCGATCACGGCGGGCGGGCTGATCGTCTACGCGACCAACGCGAAGATCGACGCAACATTGGCCGCACGTCTCACGCGCGCGGGTCAACTGGCGTTCGGAATCTGTGCGCTGATATTTGGCACAGCGCATTTTGTATATATGAACCTCACCGCTCCATTGGTCCCCAAATGGCTGCCGCCAACACAAGAGTTCTGGGCCTATGCAACGGGGATCGCCCACATCGCAGCGGGCGTAGCGATCCTGACCGGCGTGCGAGCCCGCCTCGCTGCGACCCTGCTGACCGTCATGTTCGCGTCATTCACGGTACTGGTGCATGTGCCCATGCTTCTGGCCACTCCATCCAGTCATTGGATCTGGAACGAGAACGCAGTCAACATCGCCTTGATCGGCGCCGCCTGGGTCGTGGCGGACTCGCTGCCGCAGCTCAGGCGCTAGCGGAGCGACTCCGACGTTCGATTCCCGGTTATGAATGGCAGTCGTGCCGACTCTGCGTTTTCGGCGGTTGGCACATATCGAATAATCGGTACGTTGCCGCCGGCTCGCAACACGGTTCCGGCAGCGTCGCTGCTGCTCGGTGCATTTCCCCTCGTCTGATCGATTGCCGTCCGGCCCGGTCATCACCACGGTGATGTTTTCCGCGTTTCTCTCACTCCCCTCAGAAGCCGGCCCGCTGCCGGCGCCGAGCGTGAGCCGACATGTGTTCTCTTCGGATGGTCCTCGTTCTCGCCGGCTCGCTGGCGTTGACCCTCGCGAACGGCGTTGTCCGTTCCGAGCCGATGGCGCTGCCGACGCTCGTCAAGGCGTTCAATCCGGCAAGCATCGTGCTTGGCGATGCCAGCACGCTGACGATCACGCTGACCAATCCGAACGCTGTGCTCGTCACTCTGACGAGCGATCTCGTCGACACGCTGCCTGCGCATATCGTCATCGCCAATCCCGCCGGAGCCGGGACGACGTGCCGCCACGGCGCGGTCACCGCGACGCCGGGCGCACAGACGATAACGCTGAGCGACGACGGCACCGGATCGCCGGTGGAAATCCCGATCATGGGTTCGTGCATCGTCAACGTGCGCGTGACCACCGACATGGCCGGCGGATTCACGAATACGATTCCCGCAGGCGCCCTGCAGACCGACCACGGCAACAATCCTGATCCCGCGAGCGCGACGTTGAACACGACCGCTGCGCCACCGACCGTCGCGAAGGCGTTCAATCCGGCGAACATCACGCTCGGCGACGACAGCACGCTGACGATCACGCTCGCCAACACCGATCACATCGCGGCCACGCTCACTGCGGATCTCGTCGATACGCTGCCGCCCGGCATGACGATCTCGAATCCCGCCGGTGCCGGCTCGACTTGCGCCGGCGGCAATGTCACGGCGACGCCGGGCGCGGACACCGTGACGCTGGCAACGGGCGCCGCGATACCGGCCGCGGGCTCTTGCATCGTCGACGTGCGCGTGACGACCGACAACGCCGGCGCCTTCACCAATGTCGTAGCCGCCGGCGATCTGCAAACGAATCTCGGCAACAATCCCGACGACGCGCAGGCGATGCTGAATGTGACCGGCGTGCCGCCCACGGTCGCGAAGGCATTCAATCCCAACACGATCGCGGTCGGCAATCAGAGCACGCTTACGATCACGCTGCACAACACCGATCATCGCGACGCGACGTTGACGGCGGATCTCGTCGATCGGTTGCCCGGCCATGTGATCGTCGCCTCACCCGCGGGCGCGGGGTCGACGTGCGCGGGCGGTGCCGTAGTCGCGACGCCCGGCGCGAGCACTGTGACGCTCGGCTCGGGCGCCGCGATCCCGGCGGCCGGCTCTTGCATCGTCAACGTCGAAGTGACCGCAGTGGCACCGGGGACGTTCACCAATACGATCGCTGCCGGCGCCCTGCAAACCGATCTCGGCAACAACCCGGACGGCGCGAGCGCAACGCTCACCGCAACCGCAACACCGCCGACCCTGAGCAAGAGTTTCGCGCCGGCGACGATCGTCGCGCACGGCATTTCGTCGCTGACCATCACGCTCGCCAACACAAACGCCGCGCCCGCCACACTGATTGCGCCGCTGGTCGATTCGCTGCCTGCATCGCTCGTCGCCGCGAATCCCGGGCTTGCTGCGACGACCTGCGGGGCCGGCAATGTGTCGGCGACGACGAGTTCCGTCGCATTGGCGGCCGGCGCGCAAATTCCGAGTCACGGCGACTGCACGGTGACACTCGCGGTGACTTCGGCCGCAGCCGGCTCCTATACCAACACGATCTCGGCGGGAGCGCTCGCGACCGATTTCGGCAGCAACGCGGCCGCGGCCAGCGCAGGTTTGCTGGTGAACGCTGCGCCGCCTACATTTCCGCCGGCGATCGCGAAAGGCTTTGCGCCGGCGCACGTACTGACCGATGAAAGCAGCCGCCTGACCCTCGCGCTCTTCAACGCCGACGCGACGCCGATGACGCTGACGTCCGCGCTTGTCGATACGCTGCCGGTGGGCCTCGTCGTTGCCGATCCCGCCACGCCGACCACGAACTGCACGAACGCAGCGGTAACGGCGAACCCGGACGCGACCAGTGTCAGCGTCAACGCGGGTGCGCGCATCCCGTCCGGCAGCTGCACTGTCGCGGTATCTGTCGTGGCCAGCGTAAGCGGAAGCTACGTCAACAGCATTCCGATCGGCGCGCTGCAGACCGATGCGGGACACAACGGCGCCATAGCCGAAGCGGCGCTCGTCGTGGAGCCGCGGAACGACGAGATTTTTGCCAACGCGTTCGATCCTTGATCGATCTTGACGACGGGGACTTCGATGAAAACGAAAGGCACTCGACTGGGTCGCGTTGTCATCGCCGCCATCGCATTCGGCGCGTTGATTCCGTCGAACGACGCGCGGGCTGGTCTTCTCGACGATTGGTTCGCCTGCAAGCAGGAGGTTCTGCCGCGACTTCGCGGCGAATCGCCGCGTGACGCGGCGGCGCAATACTGCATGGGTCTGGGCTACATGACCGGGCAGCTCGATGGCAAGCGCGATCGCAACGCGGCAGCACAATGGTTTGCACGCGCGGCCGCGCAGGGACATGCGGGCGCGGAAGTCGCGATCGGCTACGACTACGAAAAGGGCTATGGCGTCGTTGCGGATGCGGCGCAGGCGGTCGCGTGGTATCGCAAGGCCGCCGCGCAAAACAGCGCGGACGGACTGTTCAATCTCGGCCGCGCGTATCAGTACGGAATCGGCGTCGCGGCAGATGCCGTTCAGGCACGAATGTACTATAGCCAGGCCGCCGCGCATGGCAGCCCGGAGGCGCGGCAGGCACTCGACTCGACACAGGATGCCTACGCGCAAGCGAAGCGTTCTTACGACGCGAAGAACTACGCGGAAGGCTCGCGGCAAATGCTGGACGCGGCCAATGCCGGCAACGCGCAAGCCCAGTTCATGATCGGCAACGCCTACGAATTCGGCAGTGGTGTCGCGATCGATTTGGGCCAGGCCGCATCGTGGTATGAGAAGGCGGCAAGCCAAGGTCACGCGGTGGCGCAGAAGAATCTTGGCAACTTGTACGAAGATGGCAGAGGTGTGCCCGAGAACTGGACACTGGCCGTCGCGTGGTATCGCAAGAGCGCTGAACAGCACAACGCCGACGGCGAATTCGCGCTCGGACGCATGTATGAGTTCGGTATGGCCGTGCCGCAGGATCGCCAGACCGCAATTCGCTGGTTCCGCATGGCGGGCGATCAGGGCAACGCGCAGGCGGCGTACTTCGCGAAATGGCTCGGCGATCCGACCAACAACATCGGCTTCCGCAACGATCAGGAGCATCAGCTCGTGATCGGCAGCAAGCTGCGCTTCGCTGGAGATCTGATCGGCGGCGATCCGGCCGGCATCGCATTCCGCAATTCCGCCGAACGCATGAACTGGCTCAATGGCCAGCGACAGCGCGCGGACTACACCGAAGCGCACACCATGTGGCAGATCCGCAAAGATGAGTACGACTCGTGCATGCGTGGGACGAGGAACGACTGCCACCTACCGGGGCCGCCTCCCTCGCACTGATCGTTCGAAGGCCGGGCGCCGCGGCTCGCAACGCGATGCTGCATCGCGGTCGGAACGGCTTCGTCGCTGCGAGAAATTGCGCTGTGGCGAGAGTCACGTCTTCTGACGGGCGCGCGGCACTCCGGAACAGGCGACGGGAAGGGCATTGAGCGGTTGGCATTGGCGGCGGATCTGGCGCAGCGCGAATTTGGCGAGTTGATCGAACGCCATCGCGCGATGGTGTTCAAGGTCGCGCATGCGTATTGCCATCGGGCGGATGATCGTGCCGATCTCGTCCAGAAAATCGCAGCCGAGCTCGCGAGGATCCCACTCCCGAATCTGCACCGGCTGCCACATCGGCGTCTTAGGCAATAGCGGCGTGCAGTTACTGGCGACCTTGCACAGCCCGATCACGCGCCGGCAACGCACAGGCGCACGCTCATTGTGCCGATGCGCTGTTCGGCAACGCTTGCAGGTACGATGCGACGCTGAGGAATTCGTCGTTCGTGAGGGCGTGCGCAACCGCGTTCATCACCGCGGCGTCCGGGCGCTCGTTGGTCCGCTGAAAAGCACTCAATTGTTTGACCAGGTAGTCCGCGTGCTGACCGGCAAGGCGCGGAAACACCCCGTTGCCTTTCGCGTCCGGGCCGTGACATGTCCCGCACGGCGGCACGCCCTTGTCCGGCACGCCAGTGGCGAACAGGGCACGTCCCGCAGGAATGAGCGCCGGCTCAGCTTCATTCCCCTGCAGCACGGGCGTCTGCGCTGAAAAATAATGTGCGAGCTCATCGATCTGATGGTCGGTCAAGCTTCGACTGATACCCCACATGTATTCGAAGCCGGCCGGATCGCGTCGGGTCTGCTTTCGAAAGCCCTTGAGCTGAGCGACGAGATACGCCTCCTGTTGTCCGGCAAGGTTGGGCACATTGGGCGAGATGCTCGTCCCCACCACGCCATGACAGTTCGAACAGACCTGCTCGGCCAGCACCTTTCCATGTACCTCCGGATTGGCGAGATCGCGCGAACGCGGCAGATTGGCGCACGCGGCGACGCCCGCGAAACAAATGGCGATTCCGATTCGATGCGCGCGTTCCATGAAACCTCCAGCGTTTGACGAACTGGCGAAACTTGTGCGGCAGACCGTGCGTTTACGGTTCAATACGCGGCCCATAAGTAGAGGAACAGGGAATTGTTGTCGCTTGCGTTGCGACCCGCGCCGTCATAGTTATGGGAAGCACCGTTGTATTTCTCGTATCCGGTGTATTGGAGGCCGATGCGAAGGTATTGAATCGGCATCCAGAAGATTTCCGAGGTCCAGCCGCGCACGGCCGGATTGGCGGAGACGTTGCCGAACACGCGCGTCGGATCGTAGAGCGCCGAATCGGTGCTGCCAGTCTGGTTGAACCATGCGAGCGCGCCGCCGTATTTCGCGGCGTAGACGTAGCTTGCCTTGGCGCGCAGCACGTTGACGCTGTCACGCGTGTTCGTGTTCGGTAACGGATTGCCGTTGACATCGGACACCGGTTGATTCGTGAGGAAACCAGGCGGCCGATGCTCGTCGTGCATGTAGGCAACCTGCACCGTGACCGCGCTCGGGTCCAACAGGTATTGATATTGCGCGTCGACGCCGGCGTCGCGGAAGTGATGGATGCTCTGAGAATCGGACGTATCGAGCGGGTCGTCATAAACGTCGGCGTTCATGCCCGAGATGCCGACCATGATGTTGCTGGGGCCCCATGCTTTGTCGTAGGCGAGTCGCCAGTATGGATTGATGCCTTGCAGGCGCACTTTGTCCGCGTCGGGAACGCCCGCCGACATGAAGGAAGTGAGGCCGGTCGCGCTGCGGTAGCCGCCCAGTTCGAAGTATATGGACTGATTCCAGAATACGTACCCGGTCAGTCCGGAAATATTTCCGCCCGATGCGAATCCCGGGTAGGGCGCGCTGCCGTCGATGAACGCGCTGCTGGTCGGGCTTGGCACCGGCACGTACTGCATCCATGCGGCGGCCGAATTCCACGGATCCGCGACGGAGGGATTGTTGTTCGCCGAAATGCCGTAAATCCAGTCGTGATTCTCATCGACGAACCGATCGGCATATCGAATGTCCATGTTGTCCGCTGACGTGTGACCGTGGAAGTCGCCATTCGCGGACTGGCTCGCGTAGTTGTCGTAGGTGACCTGCAGGAACGCACCGATGTTGTCGGTGATCTTGCCGGCAGCGAAGGCACTGGACGTGGCGAAGATCAGCGAGCCGTTCTTCTGAAAGTCAGCGCCCGGGTCGTCGCTCTTGGACGTATTGCTCACTTTCGAATCGGAAATGAGCACCATGGCGGAAAGCGGTATCACATTGCGCTCACCGATCGTGTAGCCGGTCAGCTTGAAGAGGCGACCGTAGGGTGTCAGCTCGGGGAATTGGCCGCCCGCATGGCACGCCATGCAGTTCTGACCGGTTTGGCGGTTGAACGTGGGTAGCGCGTCGCTACGGGATGGCATTGCCGCCAGGAGAAGCAACACAACCGCAGCCGCGATCGCGTGCCACCCTCGCGTATTGCCTACGTACGATCCCATGGAACCTCCTCGCCCAGCGCCACCGCTCCAAGGGTAGCCTAGTTCGCGGTCGGCGACGGCGAGATGATCCAGCTCAAGTCGGGAGCAGTTCGGCTACGCCGGGGCACTGAATTTCCATCACTTGTTGTCCGAGTTCGCAGTCGCCCCCGCAAGACGCGCGCACGATCCGGCGCGCATTCTGCCGCGGAAGGAAACTTCGAATGTTCCGATGGGCCTGCTCGGTGCTGCCTCTGTGCGTCGTGCTCCACGCGAACCTCGCGCGCGCACAGTTCACCGATATCACCGACTCTTCGGGTGTCAGCGCGATCGTGGCTGCGCGTTATGCGGCCAATCCGGACTGGTGGCTTTCCGGTCTTCATTTCATCGATCTCGATGATGATGAAAAGCTCGATCTCTTCCTCAGCAGCCACGGTGGCGGCGATGCGCTGGCGGTGCTCAACGATGGCAGCGGAAATTTCATGGTCGCGCCGGGCAGCTATCCGACGACCGAGGTGCACCTCAGTTACGATTTCGACGAAGACGGCAAGAACGACTTGACGATGACCTACGTCGACGGCGGCGCGCAGTGGTGGCAGAACTTTTCCACGCCCGGTCTGCTCGACATCCGTCCGACCAACATCACGCGCGACGGCAACACCGCGCGCACGCAGGTGCTGGCGGACTTCAACCGTGACGGTCGGGTCGACTGGCTGCGGACCGCGCCGCCGGGCATCGAAATCGATTTCGGCGATGGCATGGGCGGTTTCGCGCAGGACAGTTTCTCGCTGGTGATTGCGGGCACGGACAGCAACAACAACGCCAACGTGATCCCGGGCGATTTCGACAACGACGGCGACATCGACCTCCTAGTCATGGTCGGCGGCGGCTACGACGACACCTCGGGCCACACGGACTATTACCGCAACGACGGCCTGGTGAACGGCGTGCCGCAGTTCTCGCTGCAGACCGCCGCCGCGGGTCTGCCGGCCGACGGGCTCATCGTCAAAGGCGTCGGCGATTACGACCTCGACGGCGATCTCGATCTCATCGCGATCGACAACAAGCAGCTGCCTCCGGTGATCTACAAGAACGACGGGCACGGCGTGTTCAGTCGCGTTGCCGATGCCGTGAGCGGCGTCGTCAGCGCGACGTTGACCTATTCGCAGTGGGGAACGGCCGTGATGGCCGATTTCGACAACGACGGCATCCCCGATATCCTGATGAACGGCAAGTACTATCTGATGCTGCTGCGCGGAACCGGCGATGGACACTTCGTTTACATGAACAATGCGTGGGGCATCGCGGATGTCTGCCCGTGCTCAATCGATGGCGGCCTCGCATTCGGCGACATGGATGGCGACGGCGATCTCGACATCGCCGGCTATGCAAATCTCGACGAGCCCTATCAGATCAAGCTCTACCGTAACGACAATCCGACGCAGAACTGGCTGAATGTCCGGCCGATCGGCAGCCACGGAAATCGCGGCGCGGCCGGCGCGAAAATCCGGCTGTATGCATCGGGAACGCGCCAGCTGGTCGGCGACGAATCCGTGGCGATCTATTGCTTCCAGGCCGCGCCGAGCTACTACGGCCGACAGGTCACCGAGCGCCATTTCGGACTCGGTGCGAGAAACAGCGTCGACGTCGAGGTCGAGTTCTATCCGTCCGGGCGCATCGTCCGTCAAGCTGCGGTGAATGCCGACACGACGATCGAAGTGCGCGAGGACGGCGATGCTATTTTCGCGGATGGCTTCGAGTAACCGAGCGATGTCTCCTGAAAAGACGTGGCACCGGGACCGTTGAACCCATTCGCCCGACGAGCGCATGAATCGTGATCGACCGCGTTGCATTGCTGACAAGCTCGTCCCGGAAACGAACAAGCGCAATGCGCGCCTCGGCGCCCATTCAAAAAGGAGTTCGCGTGAAAAGCGCGGCTGCATACCGCGCGCATGCGCGTGTTCCGGCATGTAACGCGCGATCATGGTCCGCGACGCCGGCGCGTCCCCGGCGCGCTTGCACAGCGGACCCGCGCACGGCCGCCGCGGTTCGCAAAGGTTAGTCCGTTCGAAGTTTGCGAAAGGTTAATCGCGCATCAGGAACGCGTTGCGAACGCACCGCGTCAGCTTCAGGATTTTCTTCGCCGGGCACTCGTTGCCCGTACGCCGATCCATGCGAGCAGTGCGAACAAAAGCGACTCGACCCAGACCGAGACCGTCGGAACCGATGCGCCGCGGATGTCGGTCGCGGCCGCGGCGAATTCGAATGCGCCGATGTCGGCTGCGCTACCGACGACGCGAGCAAATCCCGGACCGCGCTGATCGGATTGCAGGCCCGATGCGTTGTTCCCCGCATTGATCGCCGCGCTGCCGGTGCGCAACGCGTGTGTGCGCGTGGGTCCGCCGTTGTTGAACAGCGGTAACAGGTCGGCGCTGCCGCGCAATGTCGTGTCGGGTATCGCGATCGCATTCGAGACCGTGCCAATGAGGTTGTTGGCACCGTCGATGGTGACGGATCTCGACGTCGCGAGATCCTCGCCCGAACGCAGATGGGCGGTGTTTCCGGAAACGATCGTGCTTTGCAGCGATGCATTCCGCGCTGTGAACAGAATGCCGCCACCCGCATATCCGACGTTCGCCGTGATCGTGCTGTTGCGTGCGTCGAGCAGCGCCGGAAAACGCATGAAAAGGCCGCCGCCGCCGATCGTTCGCGCGGTATTGCCGGACACCGTGCTGTTGCGAACGAGAAGGTTGTCGAACGTCGCAAGCCCGCCGGCGAGGCTATAGGCGTAGTTGGAATCGATCGTCGAGCTGATCACGAGGCCGCCATGCACCGTCGAGATGCCGCCACCGATGTCATAGCTCGGCAAGCCCGGATTGAAGCGATGCTTGGCACGGTTGCCGGTGACCGTGCTGTTGACGAGATCGACCTGATACACGAACGCCGCGCCGCCGAACGCCGCGGTGCCGGCAGCGGGATGCACACCATACGCGACGTTGTGCGACAGCGTGCTCGACGACATGATCAGCGAGTACGCGTAGATTGCGCCGCCGTACGCGCCTTCGCCGCCCGAATAGCATCCGCTCACCGTGCTGTGATCGAGCGTCAGATAACCCGCCGATGCGATGCAGCCGCCGATGCCGAGATGAAAACCGGTCGCGCGGTTGAACCCGTTGCGCACGGTGAGATCGCGCAGCACGAAACTGTTGTAGCCGTAGTGCAGGAAAACGCGGTCGGCATGGTTGCCGTCGATGGCGAGCGAGCGCGATTCGGGCCCGCTCAGCGTCAAGCTTTCGGTGCGCACGGCAATCGCGCCCGTCTGCAGCGTAATCGCACTGCAGCTGAGATGGCTGAGGTCGACCGCGTCGCCCGACGCGCTCGCCGCGATCACGGCGCGCAGCGAGCCGTCACCGTCGTCGTTGCAATTGGTGACCAGGCGCGTCGTCGAACGGACAGCGGCCGGCGTCGCGTTCTGAAGCGCATCCGCGTGCCAGGCGTGCAGCCCGGTGCGCAGGCGCGAACCGTCCTCGCGCAGCGCGCCCTGGCTGCTTTGCATCGCGCCGGGCGGCACCACCGTGACGGCGTGCAGACCGACGGACGTACCGGAGAGCGCGAGCGCCGCGGCCAGCGGCCGAAGTGCGGAAAAAGCGCGGTTCCGCTCGCGCGTCATGCCCATTCGCCGATCGTCTCCAAGAGGGTCAGGCTCGCTATTGAGATACGTAGTCCCAGTGCGACTTCCGCCACCGGAACGAGCACGCGTTCCGATCGGCGCCCGCGACTTGCGATGAGACGTCTCGTCGTTGGCGGGTGCCAAATCCGAGCATACGCGGGCGATAGCGTCAATCGAGCCGCCGGGGGCCGACGGCGGCCGCGCGGCTTGCGAGCCTGAACGGCGGCCCCATATGCCGATGATGCTCGATCTCAAACCCATCTACGATCCCGAAGGCGGCCAGGAGCCGCAACCGGCGAGCCGGGCGGGCCCGCCCGACGATTCCGCCGCGCTCGATGCGTATTCTCGCGTCGTTACCGGCGTCGCAGAAACCGCCGCGCCCGGCGTCGTCGCCATCGCGGTCGCCGAACGCACCGATGAACGCGGACGCACGGTTCCCGGCGGCGGCGGCTCCGGCTTCGTATTCACGCCGGACGGACTGGTGCTGACCAACGCGCACGTCGTCGCCGGCGCACGCGGCATCGAAGTGCTGACGACGTCGGGACTCACGCTCGCCGCCGACGTGCTCGGCACCGATCCGCACACCGACATCGCGTTGCTGCGCGTCGCCAACTCGCAGCCGTTGCCGGTGCTCGAGCTCGGTTCCGCACGCGCCATTCGCGTTGGCCAGCTCGTCGTCGCGATCGGCAATCCGTTCGGATACGAGTGCACGGTCACGGCCGGCGTCGTCAGCGCGCTCGGGCGCAGCCTGCGCGCGACGACCGGACGCCTGATCGAAGACGTGATCCAGACCGACGCCGCGCTCAATCCCGGCAATTCGGGCGGACCGCTGCTCGATTCCACGGGCCGCGCGATCGGCGTCAACACCGCGATCATCGCGTCCGCGCAGGGCATTTGTTTTTCCGTGTCGATCGACATCGCGCGGCAGATCGTGCCGGAGTTGATGCGTCACGGTCGCGTGCGCCGTGCATCGCTCGGTATCAGCGCGCAGAACCTGCGTCTGCCGCGCCGTTACGTGCGCTATTTCGATTTGCCGATCGCTTCGGCCGTGCGCGTCGTCGAAGTTGCGGAGAACGGGCCGGCGCGACAGGCCGGCGTGCAGACCGGCGATATCCTGGTGCGTTTCGGCGAACACGACGTCGACGGCATCGACACGCTGCATCGCGTGCTTGGCGCCGATCGCATCGGACGCGGCGTCGACATCGACGTGCTGCGGCGCGATCGTCGGCTCACGCTGTCTTTCGTGCCGGACGAGCTCGCGTCGGCGTGACGCGAGCTCGCTGAGTTTCGCGCGCAGCTACTCGAAACCCCAGCCGAAGATCGTGTCGTTCGAGTAGATCTCGCTCGCGACTTGGCCCGGCGAACCGTTGCTGGTGCCCTCGCTGGTCGTGCCGACCGCTTGCAGATAGAACGTCGCGCCGTGCACGTTGAGACTTGCGCCTGCAGACCAGCCGTTCGCGACGCGCGTCATCGCGCCGATCGCGGCGAAGTGGACGCCATCGCTCGACTGCATCAGCAATGGCGCCTGCGCGAGCTCGGGTCCGTCGCCGAGGCGATACCAGGTCGCGTTCACGCTCGCGCCGCTCGGCGTGACGACGAGTACGCTCGTCGCGTAGTCGCCGGTCGTCACGCGCGCCATGTACTGGCGCGAGGCACCGCCGGCGAGCGCGAAGTTGCCTACCGCGACGAGGCGGCCGTCGGGCTGCGCGGCGATGCCGTAGACATAGCCGTTCGGGTCACCCGCGTTGAAGCTGAAGTGCAGATCGGCGAATGCGGTGTCGAGCGAGCCGTTCGCGTTGAGACGCGCGAGCGCATGGTGCGGCGCACCGTCGGCGTTCTCGAAGATGCCACCGATGACGATCTTGCCGTTCGGCTGTAGCGCGATCGTGTCGACCGTCGCGTCCATTTGCGCGCTGGTGAAGCCCGCAACCGGAGCGCCGTTGGCGTCGAGCTTGTAGACGATGTCGCCGCCGGCGGGAATATAGATCGAGCCGTCCGGCGCGACGACGATCGAGCCCGGCACGATATTGTCGGTCGTATCGGGAAAGGCGGGGTCGAACGTCCCGTCGGTCGAAAAGCGCGCGAGATAGAAGTGCGTCATGCCGCCGACCTGGGAAAAGGCCCCGGCGATGATGATTCGGCCGTCCGCCTGGAGCGCGACGGCGCGTGCGACGTTGCAGCAAAGCTGCGGATCGGCGAACGTGCCGTCGAACGAGCCGTCCGCATTGAGGCGCACGACATAGTTCTGCACGTGCGTGCCGATCTGCGTGAAATCGCCGACCACGAGAATGCGGCCGTCCGGCTGCACCGCGATCGCCCACACGTTGCTGTTGAAGCCGGGATCGCCGAACGTCGTGTCGAGCGTGCCGTCCGCGTTGAGCCGCGCCATCGAAAGCCGCGGCTGGCCGGCCACCGTGGTGAATCCGCCGCCGATCAGGAGCTTTCCATCCGGCTGCACGGCGATCGTTTTCACCTCGCTGTTGGCGCCGGGATCAGAGAACGTCGCGTCCACGGATCCGTCCGCATTGAGCCGCGCGACACCGTGTCGCGTCGCGGTGCCGACCTGCGCGAAACTACCGACGATGAGGATCTTGCCGTCGGCTTGCGCGGTGATCGATGTCGGCGGCACCTCCGGCAACGGGTTGTACGCATCGATGCTCTGGCCGGAAGCAAAGTCGCTGGCCAGCAGCAGCGTGAAGGTGATCCATGTGATACGTCGCATCGAAATTCTCCTTGATGTCATGGGTTTTCCGCTGGCGCATCTACTCGAAGGACGACGAAGCTGCCGTCCCACGTGCCCTCGTAGTCGCCGGATTTGATGTAGTTGCGATCCGAACCCGCGTAGCGCGCCTGGCCGGGGCGAATTTCTATGGTCACGTCGCCGCCGTCCTTCGCGTGAATCGCGCCGGCGTGCACGCCGGCGGTGCAGATCGAAGAATCGTCGGTGTACGGCCCGCTGCCCGCGACGCGGCTCGGCATCGGTTTGCCGGGGGGACAACGGAACGCGTAGCGCTCGCCGTTCATTCCGCGCAGGTCGAGATCGAGCGGACTGGTCTGCCAGTCGATGTCGGCCGATTCGTGCGACGCATGTGTGCTGTGCTGCGCGGCCGATGCTTCCTGCGTGGCGAATGCGAGGAGGACGGCCGGCAGCAGAATCCATGGGCGAATCTCCAGCATGGCGATCCTCATCGCATTGCGGGGGCCGCATACCGTGAGCGGCAACATCACGGCAACGCGAACAGTTGATTGCAGATCGCGCCGAGTTTCTGCGCGAGCGCTTCTCCGCTCGTCGTGGTCGCGAACGGCGGCGTCACGTCGATGCTGCACATGCGATCGGCGCCTTTGGCCGCCTCGATGCCGACCATCGTGCGAACCGCTTTGTCGCCGATGCCCGCCACCGGCACCGGATCGACCAGATATTTCATGTGCAGATCGAGACTCGTCGTGCCGCCGCCCATCAACGTGATGCTGATGCTGGCGAAGTCGGCCGTCTCGTAGGCGCATGCCTGCGGACTCAGTTTCTTGGTGTGCCCCGCGGGTTTTTTCAGAATGCCGGCCACCACGGCCGTCGTCAGATAGGTGTCGCACGCCGTCGCGCCGTTGGCGATCCAGTACGCGCCGGTCGCGGACGATGGCGCTGCACGGCCGCCGTTCTTGCCCGGGGTCGATGTGCTCTGCGTGCACGCGGCGAGCGCGCACGCGGCGAACACGGTAATTGCGCAACGCAGCCTTCCGATGTCGTTCATGAAGATTTCCTCGGTCGTGCAAACGCAGCGGTCAGTGACCGCCGCCTTCGTTCGGTGCGCCCGGCGGCGGCAGCGGATGGAGGACGTGACCCGGCGGAATCGGCTGCGGGTTCAACGCGTTCTTGCCAGAGTGCTGGATCGGCGAGGGGCCGCCCGGTCCGGTCCTGACGATTTTCGTGGCCGTCTTCGGCGTGTTCGCCTGGATCGGCGTGGTGCCCGCCACGTGCACGTTGCTTTTCGCTTTCGGTATCGCGTGGGTGGGCGGACATTTGCCGAGTGCCCGCGCTTTCTCCGAACACTCGGCCGATGCGATGTCGGCAGAAAGGACGCCGCAGACACAGGCGAGGACCAGGCCGGTGCACAAAGCGAAACGCGGCACTGCGTTCAGCGGGTGATGAGTCGATTTCATGCTCATGTGATCTCCGAAATGGTTGAGCTCAGGCATGGAGCCGTTTTGACGAAATGCGTTCACAACTCGGTCTTGGTCGCGAAACACGTCAGCTGCTGCAAGGCCGGCCCACGCAAACGCGCTGCAGCCGTCGATGGCGCAGCGCGCGATGCTGCCCATCACGAAAAGATCGGGGCCGGCGAGAATCAGCCGCTTGCTCACCAAGTCGGCCGGAAGCCGCGAGGGCACCGACGGCCGCGTCGGCATGCGTCCTTGCTACGACTTGCGGCAGGTTTCCTCGTCGGTCTTCACCCACTTCTTGTCCTTGTCCTGCATCGTGCCGGCGTGGGTCAGCTCACCCGAGTCGTTTCTCGTGAACGTGTCTCGGAAGACGACGGCTTTGCCGCCGTTGGAATCGGTCTCATCGACCGTGAGCGCGTTTCCTTTCCAACCGGGGCTGGTGCCGGTGCTATAGCTGGTGCCGGTGTTGTCGACCGTTACGGAGACGAATTGCTTCTTGCCACGGTCGTATCCGATGTACTGAACGACGTGGTAGGGCCGCGCGTTCGCCGACGTTTGCTCTTCGTCGTAGTGGATGACGATCCAGTTGCCGTCGAGGATCTTCTCGCTGTGCGCTTTGCCGCTGGTGGCATGTCCGGGCTTCTTTCCCATGGCCATCAGATTGCCGGTGCAGTTCCAATCGCCAATCGGGAAGTCGAGCGGATCGGTCTGCGACGGCGCAGCGGTTTTCTGTGCCGATGCCTGCCTGATCGCGAAGGGTGTCGAGACAAATGCCAGAACGAGAATGACTAATGTCGTGTGTTTCATGCGAGATCTCCGGTGGTTGGGTTGAAAAACAATGCTGCTGCTTATCCGCCGTCGAAACCGTCGGCGAAAATCGTGTCGTCGGCCGTCCGCTCGAACGCGCCGATGTCCGCGGCCGCACCCGACACGCGCGGGTAGCCGTTGCCGCGCTCGTCGAACGGGAGTGCGTCGACGTTGTCGCCGGCATCGATCGCGGCGCTGCCGTCGCCGAGCGCGTGCGTGCGCGTCGGGCCGCCGTTGTCGGCGAGCGGCAACAGCAGCGGATCGGCCGAAATGGTGTCGGGCGGCAAAGTCACAGAACCAGATGCTTCGATGATGAGATCGTGCGAACCCGCGACCGCGACGGCATAGCCGTTGGAACCGATGTCGTATTCGAAGCCGCCGCTGCCGTTGTTGGCGAGGATCGAGCTTTCGATCTGCACCGGATCGGTATGCGACGCGAGCTCGATGCAAGGTCCGCTCGGCGACGTGTTGAATGCGATCGTGCTCGCGATCAATGTCACCGGTCCGCGCAGGTACGCGGCCGAGTAGACATTGGCCGTGTTGCCCGAGATCGTGCTGTCGGTGATCGTGATCGCAGCGCTGCTGTTGCCGCCGCCCGCGATCATCAGGCCGCTGCCGCGGTCGGCGCTGTTGCCGTCGATCGTGGAGTTCGCCACGACCGACGGCGAGTCCGACAGCGAGACCACCGCAACACCACCGCCGAAATTCACGTACGCGACGCCGGACGCGACGTTGCCGCTGATCGAGCTGTAGTACGCATCGACCGCGCCGAACGCGAATGCGCCGCCGCCGTCGGCGAAGCGCGAGGTCGATGTCGCGTTGTTCGCCGACACGACGCTGTGTTGCAAGGTCAGCAGTTGATCGGCGTAGATGCCGCCGCCGCTGGCGTCCTCGCCGAGCGTGTCCCTTGCCGTGCAGCCCGTGACCGTGCTGCCGGCGAGATACACGCTGCCGCGAGAGTAGATGCAACCGCCGGAGGCAGATACCGAGTAGGGCGCGTTGGTGTTGTCGTACTTGCCGTGGGTGATCGTAAGTCCGACGAGCTTCAGCGTGCCGTAGCCGGTGTGATGGAACACGCGGCTGGAATCGCTGCCATCGATCGTCGGCGGCGTGCCGCCTTCGCCGGAGTACTTGAGATAGAGATCGTCTTGCGGAATCTCGATCGCGCCGCTGGTCAACGTGATCGTGCTGCACGTGAGCTGGCTGAGATCCACCATGTCGCCGCTCGCCGCGTTCGCGACCGCGTCACGGAGGCTGCCGGGACCGCTGTCATCGCAGTTCTCGACGACGATCGTCGCGGACTGCGCTGGCAGCGGCAGTTTCTCGACGGCATTCGCCATGGGAATGGACAGTGCCATCGCGATCGCCGCGGCCGTCCGCGACAGGCGTCCGTTGCGCAGCGAATCACGCTCGTTCGAGGCTCGCGCCGATGGCGCGCGCAACGTGCGTGCTGTTGTCGGCAAGGTTCGACGTTCCATGTTCAAGCTCCGTCAGAAGATCGCGATGGCGAAACGGCCGAGAAATGGCGCGCCGGTGTTCTGCAGACTGGTTTCGACGATCACCTGCGTGCTGGTGATCGCGCAGCGCGAGTTGCTCGAATCGCACGAACTCACCGCGATGTTGGGATCGATCGACGTGACCATGTCGAAGCGATCGCTCACCTGGAAATGGAAATCGACGATGGTCAAGTTGCCGCTGCCGCCGCCGCTGGACAGCGTGAAGCCGCACGGAGGCGTCGTCGCGCTCGCCGCCGGAAGCTGCGAGTTGAAACAGCGCACGACTTGCGATGAGTTCGGATCGACGTATACGAGCGCCTTCGCCCAGCCGCCTTGATTGCGCGCTTGCTGCGTCGGGCCGTCCGTCGCCATCGCGTAACCGCTATTGCTGTGCGCAAAGACGCCGACGCCCGAGACGCTCGAGCCGTACATGCCGAAGTTGTTGCCTTCGCCGACGCCCGAAGTGCCGGCGTAGGCCCCGGTTCCGCTGAAACTCGTGTGGCCCTGCACGCCGTCGTTGTGATTGCTCAATCCGAGCACGCCGAAGCCGCCGTCGCTGTCGCCGAGCACGCCGATGTGCGTGGGTGCTCCGATGTTGCTTCCGGCACCTGCGCGTCCCGCCACGCCGTAACCCGTACCGCTGGTCGATGCGCCGTAGACGCCGCTCGCCGCGGCCGACGTCAGGCCGACGACACCGTTTCCGCTGCCTGTGTTCGTCGCCGAGAACGCCGCGCCGGGATCAGAACCGGAACCTGCGAACGGCAGCGAGATCGGCGGCCCGGGGGGACCTTGCAGACCCTGAGGCCCTGGCGGCCCGGGATCACCTTGCAGACCCTGGGGCCCAGGCGGGCCGGGATCGCCTTGCGCTCCCTGAGGCCCAGGCGGTCCCGGGATACCCTGCGGTCCGGGATTTCCGCTCAAGGCGTAAAGTGCATAAGGCACCGCGCTGAGCGCTTGCCGCGGCGAGAGCACCGTGTATTCGCCGCTCGATCCGCCGGCTCGAACGCGCACTTCGACGAACAACGCCTGCCCATCGAACGGCACGTCGGTGAAATCGATCGATGTGTTGACGAGACCTGCGACGACGGCGACATCCGCGGCGTCGATCGTATCGATCGCGGTGCCGCCGCTCGGCGTCGAGTACAGCGCGAACTCGAAATCGTAACTGCCGCTGGCCGGCGTTCCGTTCTCGGTGAGTTCGCCTTGATACGTAAAGGCACTGCCGACGTTCTGTGCGCCGATGTTGCCGGTGGGCAACGCGAACGCTGCGATGAGGACGAGTGTGAAACGGCGCATGGCGGTATTCCTCACGGATCGAAACCGTCGCGGAAAATGTCGTCGGACAGAGGGGCCCGAGGTCCCCAGAAACCGTCGTAAACGCGATAACCGGCGGCGGCGATTTCCGCGGTCGCGGGTTGACCGAGGGTTCCGCTCAATTGGAAGCGGCCGCCGCTGAGCGTTGCGCCGCCGCCTGCGATGACGGACGGGCTGACGACGTACGGGCCGCCGGTCATTTGCGCCAACGCGGTCAGAGAAGAAGCCGCGAGCGTGGTCAAGGCGGTGACGCGTGCTGGTCGCATGGCAATGCCCCTCCCGTCGATTGCCGCCCGCGCGATCCGCGCGTTGGATACAGAGCCGGCCGAACGCCCCGTTCATGATCGATCGCTGTCTCGCCTGACTGAGGAGTCGCGATCGGCCGACCCTGGGCAGACGATCGCGCCGCATCGACGCGGTGTCGTCGCCGTCGCTCTGGTATTTTTCTGGCAGAATTCCTGCCGCCTTCTTCCGCGGTCCTGCCAATGTCGGCGCTGCAAAAGCCGATCTATCGCTTCGGCGAATTCGAGCTCGATCCGGATGAGCGACGCCTGCTTGCACATGGCGTACCGGTGACGCTGACGCCGAAGGTCTTCGACACGCTCGTGCTGCTGGTCGAACGCGCCGGACACGCCATCGCCAAGGACGAGCTGATGCTTGCTCTCTGGCCGCGCGGCTTCGTCGACGAATCCAATCTCACCAAGCACGTCTGGCTGATCCGCAAGGCGCTCGGCGAAGGCGAGCACGATGCGCACTGGATCGAGACGGTGCCCAAGCTCGGCTATCGCTTCGCCGCGTCGGTGCAGCGCGTCGCGCGTTCGACGGCTCCGCTGGTAACCGACGTTGTGGCGTCCGCGTCCGCCGAATCGGATTCGCCGACGCGTGCGGCGGTGTTGGTCGCGCCCGAAGAGAGTAGCGCGCCGAACGCGCAATTCGCAGCAAACGCTTCGGTCGCTGCAGGCGAAACGCAGCAAGCATCACTGTCCGTGCCGCCGCCCGCGCCGTCTGCCTCGCGGTTTCGTCGATGGATTTTCGCGGCAGCGGCGGCGCTGATCGTTGCGTCCGCGGCGATCGCGTTTTTCGCGCGCGAACAGCCGCCCGATGCGTCGACGGCGGCAGACGTTCGCGGCAAAGCCGTCGCGATCGTCGAATTCAACAACCTCTCCCAGAACGCCAAGGATGCGTGGCTCGGACCTGCGCTCGGCGAAATGCTGGCGACCGAGATCACGGCCGCAGGCGGCCTCTACGTGCTGCCCGACGAGCTGGTGCGTACCGCGCGCACCGATCTCGCCGCGCCGCTCGCCGGCGGCTACGCGGCGCAAAGCCTGTCGACGCTGCGTCGGCGACTCGGTGCCGACTACGTTCTGAGCGGCGGCTATCTCGTCGCCGGTCCCGCCGAACAACCGCGTGTGCGGCTCGATCTTGCGCTTCAGGATGCGCGCAGCGGCGCCGCGGTCGTGACGCTCGCGCGCGATGCGGCGGTGTCGGAGCTGCCGACGCTGGTTGCGCAGGCGGGCGCCGGATTGCGCGCGCATCTCGGCATCGCGACCAGCAGCAGCGGCGAGCTGCAGCTGGTCGCGAACGCGCAGCCGCCAACGACCGACGTCGCGCGACAGATTGGTTTCGCGCTGGATGCGCTGCATCGCAATGATCCGGCGCGCGCCCGCGACGAGTTGCTGGACGCCGTTGCGCAGGCGCCAGGGTACGCGCCCGCGTACAGCTATCTTGCGCAGGCGTGGTCGGCGCTCGGTTACGGCGAAAAGGCCGCCGCCGCGGCGCAGCAGGCGGCGGCGCATGCCGAAGGTTTGCCCGAGGAGCAGCGCCTGCAGATCGAATTGCAGCAACAGGCGACGCAGCACGCGTCGCAGAAAGCAGCCGACGCGGCGCGCGCCCTGGTCAAGCTGCGTCCGACGAATCCCGATTACCGCCTGCGTCTGATCCAGGCGCTGCTCGCCGTGCCGAACGTCGCAGCCGCCGATGCCGCGCTCGGCGAATTGCGCGCGCTGCCGGACGTCGCGAATGATCCACGTGTCGAGCTCGCGGCCGCCGACATCGCCGGCGCGCGCAGCGACGCCAAAGGCGCAGCCGAGCACGCGCGCCAGGCGCTCACGATGGCGCAGGCGCGCGGAGTGCCGGGCCAGATCGCCGATGCGCAGACAAGGCTCGGTACCGCGTTGCTCTATCTCGGCGACGCACCGCAGGCGCAGCAGGTATTGCGTCAGGCGATTGCCGCCTATCAGCGCAACGGCAACCCGCACGGGGAAGCTTCCGCGCGCGAAAGCCTCGGCAAGACCCTCGCGGACGCGAATCAGGGCGGCGCGGCACGCGAGCAATACCAGCGCGCGATGGCGATCTACCAGGGCATCGGCGATCTCGCCGGCACCACGACCGCCTATACCGATTTGGCGCGCATGCTGTGGATCGCCGGCGATCGCGACGGCGCCGCGACCGCGGCGCGACACGTGCTGGAGATCAGCCGCGAAACCGGCGATCTGATGAAGCAGAGATGGGGGTTGCAGGCGCTTGCCACTGCGGCGTCGGACGAAGCGGCGGGCGACGATGTCATCAAGGATTACCAGGAAGTGCTGGCGCTAGACGAAAAAATCAAAGATAGCGGCGGCGACGTATGGGCACTTGCCAATTACGCGGACGTGTTACGCATGCGCGGCGATCTCGTCGAGGCGGATGCGATCTGCAAGCGCGGAGAAGAAAGTGTCAAGGGTGTCACCGATCCCCAATTCTTCCTGGTCATAACATTCAACTGCGCACAAGTGGCGCTCGATCGCGGCGATGTGTCTGCTGCACAGGACGCTTTCGCTCGCGCAATGACCGTGGCGAAAGACTCCAGTGACGGGATCATGCAGTCGAACATCGACATGACGCTCGCGCAGATCGACATGGGCCGTCAGCGCTGGGCGGATGCGCGACCTCGACTCGAGCGTGCCGCCGAAGAATTCAACAAGGCCGAGGCGAACACCGGCGCGGCCGATGCCGAGGCGTGGCTTGCGCTCTGCGCCGATGCGCTCGGCGACAGCGCGGCGCGCGATCGTGCGGCAGCGCGCGCGAAGGAGCTGCGCCGCGGCACTACCGAGCGTCAGGAAGTGTTTGCTGTCGATCTCGCACTGACCATGCTTCGTGCGCGCGCCGGCGGCGCGGGTGCGATCGCGGAATTGCGCGCGATGGCGGACGACGCGGATCGTCGCCATTGGCTCGGCTGGTCGCTGGAGAGCCGATTGGCGGCGTTCGAAGCGCTGCGGCGACGGCACGACCCCGCCGCCGCAGCACTCGGTGAGGAAGTCGCATCGACCGCGCGCGCGCATGGTTTCGGCTGGGTGCTCGCGCGGCTCGGCGAGGAGAAAAAAAGCGCGGCCGTCGTCGCGCCGCACTGAGCGGAGCCTTTTGCGGAAACTCGCAAGGTCCGGCGTCACCGCGCCTTCGCGTGCGACGTCGCGTAACCGATCGATCGTGACGCGATTTTACATTTCGTGATCGCCGATCAAGACGATGTCGGCTGGGCGCTCTGCGAACAATCCGACCGTGACGACGCCGGCGATCTGGTTGAGATCGCGTTCCAGCGCGACCGGATCGGCGATGCGCCAATCATGCACATCGATGATCACGTTGCCATTGTCGGTGACGACGCTCTCGCGCCACACCGGCCGTCCGTCGCGGTGCACGATCTCGCGCGCAACATAGCTGCGCGCCATCGGAATCACTTCGATCGGCAGCGGAAAACGGCCGAGCAGGTCGACGCGCTTGCCGGCGTCGATGATGCAGACGAACTTGGTCGCGACCGCCGCGATGATCTTCTCGCGCGTCAGCGCGCCTCCACCACCCTTGATCAGACGCTTGCCGGAATCGCATTCGTCGGCGCCGTCGACGTAGAGCGGAATCGCGTCGACATCGTTGAGGTCGAGCACCGCGATGCCGCGTTCGCGCAGCAGGCGCGTCGATTGTTCCGAGCTCGACACGGCACCGTCGATCGCCGACTTTCGCTCAGCGAGCGCGTCGATGAAGTGCGCGACGGTCGAGCCGGTACCGACGCCGACGATGCGGCAGCCGTCGACGTAACGCATCGCCGTGCGCGCGGCCAGGCGTTTTTCGTCGTCCTTCGTCATGCTCCGCCCCTTTGCGGTTTGCTCTATTCGAGACCGAGGATGAAATCCCACTGCGCCTGCGTGACCGGCAACACGGAAAGCCGGTTGCCGCGAGAAATGAGCGCGAAACCTTCGAGCTCGGATCGGCTCTTGAGCTCGGTCAGCGGAATCACGCGTTTCAGCTTGCGCTTGAATTTCACGTCGACGAGGAACCAACGCGGCTCCTCGCGCTTGCTCGCCGCGTCGTAGTAGTCGCTCTTGCGATCGAACTGGGTCGGATCAGGATGCGCCGCGCTCGCGACTTCGGCAATGCCGGCGACGCCGGGTTCGGCGCAGCTCGAATGATAGAAAAGCACGCCATCGCCAGCTTGCATGCCGTCGCGCATGAAATTGCGCGCCTGATAGTTGCGCACGCCGGTCCATGGTTCGACTTTTTTCCTGGCGAGATCGTCGATCGAGAACTCGTCGGGCTCCGTTTTCATCAGCCAGTAGTGCATGTTTCAGGATTCCGTCGTCGTGCAGTCCACGAGCTCGCGTTCCGTCGCGACGTAATCGAGTCGTACGTCCCACTCGCGCGGTTCGATGTCGGCAAGCTCCTGCAGAGCGTAACCGATGCCGACCAGCAGCGGCTTCGACGGCCGCGCTGCGTCACGCAGGAATGCGAAGGTCCGATCGTAGTAGCCGCCGCCGAAACCGAGACGATGTCCGCGCCGATCGAAGCCGAGCAACGGCACCAGGACGACATCCATCGCATCCGCGGAAAGCTGCTCCACCGGCGCAACGGCGGGCTCGGGGATTCCGTAGCGGTTCGTCACGATCGCAGAGCCGGGCCGCCACGACGCGAAACGCAATCGTGCGTCGTCGGCAACGATCGGCAGATGATAGATCTGGTCGCGCGCACGCAGGCCGCCGATGATCCCCGCGAGCGGCAATTCGCCGGCAACCGCCCAGTAACCTGCGATGTTCGGGTCGGTGAGGAATTCGGGAATCGCTTCGAGGTGCTCGACGAGCGCCGTCGAAGCGGCGATGCGCTCGCCCGCGCTGAGCGCGGCGCGGCGCTCGCGAAGCTGCTTGCGCAGCGCAGAGCGATCGGATTCGTTGCGAGGTATCGATGGCGGCATGTTGGCCCCGATCATGCCAGACATGGCACCGCTTCATTTCTCGAGTGGCCGTTGTCGAGCCCCAACAAAGCATGCTGTCAAACGCGCAACGAAGGCGCCTTTGTGAAGAGTGCGGCCATGGGTGGCCGCGTTGGACCAGCAATCTCCGCAGTCCCCCAAATCACGTACGACCGCAACCGTGACGCGATCAAGGAAGATCGCAAAAGCTAAAGAGTGGTGCCTCCGCAGTGCCGGTGCGCATCGAACGACCTTGAACCATGGGTTCAGGTGGGAGAGTCGGCAGGGCCATCAGGCTTTCCGCACGTGGCGGACATGCACACCGGCTGCTGCGTAACCGTCCCGGGTCGTCTATAGGAACAAGGCAATATGTAAGAGTGCGCTGTCGCGCATTGCAGAGGACACCTGGCGCTATTGTAGTGAGCCAGGCAACGCGCGTTCAAGCTTCGCGTTGATCGCTTGCAGATGATGTGCCAGTTGCGCGGCGTCGTTGGATTCGCGGTGTTTCATGCCGAGCAGGTCGTGAGCAATCGTCAGCGCGGCGAGCACCGCGATGCGATCGAGGTTCGCCGAGCGAGCGCCGGCGCGGATCTCGCGCATCTTGCCGTCGAGGAAGCTCGCCGCGGCGATCAGGCCGGGACGCTCGTCCGGCGCACATGCAATCAAGTATTCGCGATCGAGGATCGAAACCGATACCGGTTCGCCTGCACTCGTGGAGTCGCTTTCCAGCGGGGCCGTAGCGGTGCGGGCTGCATTCATCAGATTGTGCTCACAAATTCTGGCTCACGACTTCGAGACTCACGCGTGATTCTGTTCCAGCGATTTCAGCCGCAGGATCATCGCTTCCACGCGCGAGCGCGCCTGCTCGTTGCGCGCCATCAGCTGCGCGCGTTCGGTCGCCAGCTGTTCCTGGCTGTGGCGCAGGCTGCGGTTTTCTTCCTGCAACACACGGCACAACTCCAGCAGCCGGTCGACCCGGTCGCCGATCGCAAGCAATGCCTGCTCGTGCGCGGACATGGGCCAAATATAGCATCAAGATTCGTTGCGAAGAGAAGTATCCGGAACGGTTTCCAAGGAGGGCAACCCGCAGCCGGTAGCCGTTGGCCGCCGAGCGGTTCGAGCGGGCTTTCCCAGCCGGCGACCGTCGCTATTGCTGCTCTGCGTCAGCGCGGCTCGCCGAGCGCGATGCGGCGGCGGATCGCGCGGTCGCGCAAGAATGAAAGACATTGCTCCGGAGGCAGCGGCAGCGACAGCCAATGACCCTGAATTTCATCGCAACCCTGCTCGCGCAGGTACTCGACCTGCTCGGCGATCTCTACGCCTTCGGCAACGACGTTGAGACCGAGCGAATGCGCCATCGTGATGACCGTCGCCGTGATCGCTTCGTCGTCGGGATCGGTGGTGATGTCGCCGACGAATTCCTTGTCGATCTTCAGCGTGTCGATCGGCAGACGTTTCAGATAACTCAGCGATGAATATCCGGTGCCGAAGTCGTCGATCGCCAGCGTCACGCCGACCGCCTTCAACTGGCGCAGTGTCGTGATCGATTGCTCGGCGTTCGCCATGACCATGCTCTCGGTGAGTTCGAGCTCGAGCTGATTCGGCGAGATGTCGTGCTCGGCAAGGATGTCGCAGAGACGCTGCGTGAGCTCGCCGCGCAACAGCTGCAGTACGGAAACGTTGACCGACATCGTGATGTCGCGCACGCCCGCATCGCGCCAGCGCGCAAGTTGTGCGCAGGCCTGATCGACGACCCATTCGCCGATCTCGATGATCATTCCGGTTTCTTCGGCGATCGGAATGAACGACGTCGGTGGCACATTGCCGAGGTCCTCGCTGCGCCAGCGCAGGAGCGCTTCGACGCCGGTGATGCGCTCGTCGAGGAGCGACAGCTTGGGCTGGTAAACCAGCGAAAATTCGTTGCGCTCCAAGGCCTTGCGGAGGGCAGAGACGGTCGTCGCGCGCAGCCGGGCGGCGGCGTCCATGGCCTCGGTATAGACCATATAGGTACGCCGGCCGCGCTCCTTGGCCTGATACATCGCGGTGTCGGCGAACTTCAGCAGATCGGTCGGCACCTGGCCGTGATCGGGGTAGAAGCTGATGCCGATCGAAGGCGAGATGACGACTTCCTGTCCGTTGTCGAGTTCGAGCGGTTGATCGAATGCAGCGATGACTTTCTGCGCGATGTGCTCGGCTTCAAGATTGCCGGCGACGTCTTCGAGCACGACCGTAAACTCATCGCCGCCGAGTCGCGCGACGGTGTCGCCTTCGCGGACGACGTGACGCAAGCGGCTGCCGGCGGCTTTCAACATGCGATCGCCCGCCGCGTGACCCATCGAATCGTTGACGTGCTTGAAGCGATCGAGATCGAGGAACAGCACCGCGACTTTGCGATTGCCGCGCCGCGCGCGAATGATCGCGTGGCCGAGACGTTCGCTGAGCAGCGTGCGATTCGGCAAGCCGGTCAATGTGTCGTAGTTGGCGAGATAGCGCAGCTCCTGCTCGGCGCGTTTGCGGTCGGTGATGTCGTTCAGCACGCCGACGAAATGCGTGCGCGCACCGGATGCGTCGCGCACTTCGGTGAGCTCGAGCCAGCACAGGAATTCCTCGTTGTCCTTGCGCCGCTGCCACAGCTCGCCGCGCCAATGACCGTTGCGCTCGAGCGATTCGCGCATCGCGACATAGTGCTCCGGCGGGTGCTGTGCGCAGTTGAGCAGCGAGGCGACGCGTCCGACGACTTCGTGCTCGCGCCAGCCGGTCATGCGCGTGAACGCTGGATTCACCGATATGAAGCGGAATTCGAGATCGGTCACTGTCAGCGCTTCGGTCATGCTGCGGATGACTTCCTGCGCGATGCGGTGCTCGCGGTCCGCCGCGCGCGTCGCCATGATGTTGCGCGCGGTTCCGCACATACGCGTCGCATGGCCTTTTTCATCGCGCTCGACGATGCGCGCGCGGGCCAGCACCCACACCCAGTCGCCTCGGTTCGAGCGCAGGCGATGCTCGGATTCGAGCGTTTCGGTGAGCCCGGCGACGTGCTCGTCGATGCGTTGGCGAACCGCGGGCAGGTCGTCCGGATGCACGTTCTCTTTGATCCATTCCTGCGCCGCGATGGGCTTTCCTTCGTTGGGGTTGCGCAACAGCTCGCCGAGGCCCGTGACGAACAGCGTGTCGTTGCGCATGTCCCAATCCCAGAACTCGTCGCCCGATCCCCACAGCGCCAGGCGCAGCCGATCCTCGCGCTCGCGCAGGTCATGGCGATGCCGCTCGAGCTCCGCGCGATGCCGGTTCCATCCGCGCCACAGCAACGCGCCGATGGCGACGAGTCCGAGCAGATAAAGCAGTTTTGCCTCGTTGCTGGCCCACCACGGCGGCGTCACCAGGAGACCGAGCATCGCGGTCGCCTCGTTCCAATAGCCGTCGTGATTGGTCGCGCGCACAAGGAAGTGATAGCGGCCCGCGTCGAGGTTCGTGTAGGTCGCTTCGTGCCGCGTGCCGGCATCGATCCAGCGCTGGTCGAAACCTTCGAGGCGATACTGGAACCGGTTGCGTTCCGGCGCGGCGAAGTCGAGCGCGGCGAATTCGAAGTGCACGATGCGGTCGCCCTGCGCCATGCGCACGCTGTCTGCGCCGTGCAGCACGCTGCGATTCGCATCGCCGACGACGACGTCGGTGAACACCACCGGCGCCGGAAAACGGCTCGCGACAATCGCCTGCGGCGAGAACAGCGTAAATCCATCGACGCCGCCGAACGCGAGCCGCCCGTCGCGCAGCGCCGCATAGGCGCCGTTGTTGAACTCGGTGATCTCCAGGCCGTCGGCGGCATTGAATGCGCGGAATTTGCCCGCGCTCCGATCGAACGCCGCCAAGCCCTTGTTCGTGCTGAGCCACAGGCGTCCCATCGCGTCTTCGCCGATCGCGCCGATCGTTCCGCTCGGCAGTCCGTCGCGCGGCAGCCAGCGCGTGAAGCGCATGCGATCGCCGTCGGCGCCGTCGAAGCGATTGAGTCCGAGCTGCGTGCCGATCCAGATCGTGCCGTCGGCGCTCTCGTGGATCGCGCGCACGATGTTGCCCGCGAGCGAGCGCGGATCGGCCGGATCCTGGCGATACACGTGCACCGCGCCGGTCTTGTCGATCATGTCGAGTCCGTTCAGCGTGCCGATCCAGATGTTGCCGGCGCGATCCTGATGCAGCGCGAGCACCGTGTTGCTGCTGAGGCGAGGCGTGCCGGCATCCGCGCGCAGCACCTGCCAGCGATCGACCGGCGCGTCGTATCGCGCCAGGCCGTTGAACGCGGTGCCGAGCCAGAGCCGGCCATCGTTCGCCGACAACACGCTGCGTACATCGGCATCGACGAGGCCGGCGTCTTCGTTGTCGTCGAGCGGCAACACGGTTGCGGAGCGGCGCGCCGGATCGAACAGCGCAACGCCAAGATTGGTTGCGACCCACAGCCGGCCTTGTCCGGTCGCGGCGAACGCCGTCACGCTGAGATCCGGCAATTTCACCGTCTGCGTCGTCCGCGGATCGCCGCGACGAGCGGGCACGACGACACGCAAGTCCGGATGCTTCGACGGCGCGGTGGCGAACGCGTGCGCGATCACATCGCCGTAGCGGTCGAATGCGTTGGTCGCGGGATCGTAGCGCTTGAGTCCATTCTCGTCGGTGCCGATCCAGAGGCCGCCGGTCGCGTCTTCGAAAATCGCGTGCACATTGTTGGCGGCGATCGCATCGTGCGCGGGATCCTGATCAACGACCGACTGGAAGATCGATCCGGCCGGATCCATGCGCGCGAGTCCACGCTCGCCGGTCGTAATCCAGAGCAGCCCGGATCGATCGACCAGCAGATTCGTGATCAGCGACGCGGGTAGCGTTCCCGGCAGATTGCGTTCGGGTTTGATCCAGACCTCATCGCCGTGTTCCGGATCGAAACCGACGAGTCCTTCGTGTGGCACCGCGAGCCAGAGGCGTCCGCCCGCATCTTCGGCCAGCGCGGTAACGGCGTGCGTTCCCTGCGCCGGCCACACACGCTGCGGCGCGCCGCGCTCGTCGATGCGATACAAACCGTCGTAACTTCCCGCATAAAGTCGATGCGCGTGATCGACGAGCAGCGCGGCGACATCGTCGAGCACATCGGCGCCGACGCGCTCGATGGCCTCCGACTGCGCGGGCAGCTTGAACAACCCGAGCGAGCTGGCAATCCACAACGTGCCGTCATCGCCGCGGCGCAACTGACGCACGCGCGCGGTGCGACCTTCGTCGTGCGTCAGCGTCGGCAGAGGTTCGATGCGATTGCCGTGCACGTCGATGTGCGCGAGACCCGCATCGGTGCCGACCCACAGACCGTGGCCCGGATCGACCGCAAGCGCACGCACCGTCAAGTGATCGGCGAGCGCGCCGGCGTCGTCCGGCACGCGTTCGATGGCGCTTCTCGTTGTGTCGAGCCGCGCGATGCTGCCGCCGGTAGCGATCCAGATCACGCCTTCGGCGTCTTCGGCCAACGCCGACACCGGGCCTTGTTCGGTGGCCGCATCATCGGCGGATTGCTCGAACGTGCGGAACGCGTAGCCGTCGAAGCGCTGCAAACCCGCTTGGGTTCCGACCCAGAGAAACCCCGCGTGGTCCTGCACGATCGCGTTGACCGAATTCTGCGCGAGGCCCTGATCGCTGCCGATGGTCTGGAAGTGGAAGTCGCGGCGCAATGGTTCGGCGCCGGCCTCTGCAGACAGTCCTGCAGCCAGCAGCAACACGAGACGCGCGCCGATGTGCAGGCGCAGCATCGATGATCGCAACCGCACATCCAGCATCGGCGCGAGCTTCCGTGGTCCCCCGAGGCTCGGAGTGTAGGCAATCGTCACCGGGTGCGCCACGCTCGGTCGGCTGGGTACAATGCGGCCATGCGCTTTCGCCCGCTCGCATGACGCGCCCGCCACTGACCCACGCTGAACTCGCACACGCGCTCAAGACGTTGCGCCTCGGCATGGGCGCCAGCGATCTGCACGGCTCTCTGACCGGTTACCTGTGTGCCGGCGGCAGCGCCGGTGCGGAGGAGTGGCCCGCCGCGCTCGAAATCGAGCCGGATCGCACCGGTTCAGCTTCAGCGCTGCACGACGAGACATTGAGCCGGTTGTACCGCGACTGCCGCGCGCAGCTCGACGATCCCGATCTCGGTTTCGAGCCGCTGCTGCCCGCGCTCGACGCGCCGGTCGAACGACGCGCCGATGCGCTGGTCGAATGGTGCCGCGGCTTTCTCGGCGGCGTCGGGCTCTCGGGCTTGCCGACCAAGCTGCTGTCGGCGGACGCCAACGAAGTGCTGGCCGACATCGGCCGCATCGCCGCATCGCGTTTCGACTACGACGATGCCGAAGAAGACGAGAGCGCGCTCAGCGAAGTGCTCGAATTCGTTCGCGTCGGCGTGCTGCTGTTGCACACCGAGCTCATTCGGCCGCGCTCGGCGGCGGGCGGTACCGTCCATTGAACGGCGCGTTGTTCCAGCGACGGGATTTTCGATGATCGAAGCCAGGGAGTTCGTGCGCCGCCGCCGGCAACTGATGCGCATGGCCGGACGCGACGCGATCGTGATCGTGCCCGCGGCTCCCGAACGCGTGCGCAGCAACGATTCGCACTATCCGTACCGGCAGGACAGCGACTTTCATTATCTCGGCGGATTTCCCGAGCCCGACGCGGTGCTCGCGCTGATACCCGGCCGCGAGCAAGGCGAGATGATCCTGTTCTGCCGCGAGCGCGACGCCGAACGCGAGCGCTGGGACGGCGCGCGCATCGGCACCGAAGGCGCGGTGCGCGATTACGGCTTCGACGACGCGTTCCCGATCGACGACATCGACGACATCCTGCCCGGCATGATCGAAGGCCGCGCGCGCGTCTACTACCATTTCGGCCGCGATCCCGAGTTCGATCTGAACCTGATCGGCTGGGTCAACCGCGTGCGCGCCGACGTGCGCAAGGGCGCGGTGCCGCCGCACGAGTTCGTCGCGCTGTCGCACCTATTGCATGATCTGCGTCTTTACAAATCGCGCAGCGAGCTCCGCGTGATGCGCAAGTCAGCCAAGATCGCCGCGTCCGCGCACGTGCGCGCGATGCGCGCGACGCGGCCCGGCATGAACGAGCACGAGATCGAAGCCGAGCTCCTGCACGAATTCCGCCGTCACGGCGCGGTGCCGAGCTACGAGCCGATCGTCGGCGGCGGCGCCAACGCGTGCGTGCTGCATTATCGCGCGAACAATGCGCCGTTGCGCGACGGCGACCTGTTGCTGATCGATGCCGGTGCGGAATTCGAGTGCTACGCGTCGGATGTCACGCGCACGTTTCCCGTCAACGGCCGTTTTTCGCCCGAGCAGCGCGCGCTCTACGACATCGTGCTGCGGCGCAGACGGCCGCGATCGACGAAGTAAGGGCAGGACGGCCGTTCGATGCGTATCACGAAGCCGCGGTGCGCGTGATCACGCGCGGGCTCATCAAGCTCGGTCTGCTCGAAGGCAGTATCGAGAAGAATCTGCGCGAGCACGCATACCGCACGTTCTACATGCACAAGACCGGACACTGGCTCGGCCTTGACGTGCACGACGTCGGCGACTATCGCATCGACGGCGAGTTCCGTCTGCTCGAACCCGGCATGGTCGTCACCGTCGAGCCCGGCATCTACGTCGCGCCGGAACTGAAACGCGTTCCGGCACGCTGGCGCGGCATCGGCATCCGCATCGAGGACGATGTCGTCGTCACGCGCGGCGATCCCGTGATCCTGACCGAATCGGTTCCGCGCGATGCGGATGCGATCGAGGCGCTGATGGCGTCGGCGCGATGAATCTCCTGCACGCGCTGGCAATTTTCATTGGCTCTTTTCGGATCGTCTTTCGTGCCGGATCAATCTTCCGCGGTCGCCGAACCTGCGGCGAAATCTCCGACCGAAACGCTCGACTACGGTCTGTTCGGGACATTGCATCTGACGCGTCCTTCGGGTGACGTCGCACAGACGGTCTTGTTCTTTTCCGACCGCGACGGCTGGAGTCCGCGCCAGGATCATCTTTCGACGGCGCTCGCCGCCGAAGGCGCGTTCGTAGTCGGCATCGATCTGCCGACGTATCTGAAGAAACTCGCCGGACTCTCCGGAAAGTGTTCGTATCCGGCCGGGCATGTCGAAGAAGTCGCGCACTGGATCGAGCGTCACGAAGGTTTCGCGACCTACACGTATCCGCTCGTCCTCGGCGACGGCGCCGGCGCGACGTTCGCTTATGCGTTGACCGCACAGGCACCCGCCGGCACGTTCGCGGGACTCGTCACGCTCGGCTGGGACATGGCCTTTCGTCTGCCCAAGGAGTTCTGCGCGGGCGATGCCGGCGCGATGACCGTTGCCGACAACGGCGGATTTCGCGTCACGCCGGTTGCGCGCCTTCCCGCGACATGGATTCCAAAACCGTTCGCGCCGGGAGCGCGCGATACCGGCGTCTTGTCCAATGCGGCGATCGCGCTCGATGCGCTCGGCGCGTTGTTGCCGCCGCTTGCCGCGCGCGAAGCCGGCGCGGAGCTCGGTGCGACATTCGCGCGCTGGCGCAGCAGCGAAGACGCGGCACGCGTCGTGTTGCCGGACGATGTCGCCGATCTGCCGCTGACCGACATCCCGCCGACGAAAGGCGATGTGCACCGCATCGCGATCATCATCACCGGCGACGGCGGTTGGGCCGGGCTCGATCGCGGTGTCGCCGACGCGCTGACCGCCGACGGCGTGCGCGTGATTGGATTTTCCAGCTTGAAGTTCTTCTGGCACAAGCAGACGCCGCAAGCGGCCGCCGATGCGATCGCGCGCGTCATCGCGCATTACGGCAAGGTCGATCCGCAGGCGACGTTCGTGCTGATCGGCTATTCGTTCGGCGCGAGTCTGGTGCCGGTCGTCGCGAATCGGTTGCCCGATGAAGCGCGCCAGCGCGTCGACGGCGGCGTGCTGATCTCACCCGACGACGACGCAGTGTTCGAGATCCATGTCGGCGACTGGTTCGGCTCGACGCATCACGACGACGCATTGCCGATCGGTCCGGAAATGGCCGCGAGCAAAGTGCCGCTCGTATGCGTGCACGGCGGCGAAGAGAACGACAGCTTCTGCATGAAACCGCAGCCGGCGCATGTGCGCATCGTGACGTTGCCCGGCGGGCATCATTACAACGGCGACTACGCCGCGCTCGGCGCGTTGATCGCAAAGAGTCTGCCGGCTGGCTCCGGAAAATGAAGTAAATCGATTTCTCGCGCGGCGATCGCTGCGCGCTTCTGTTGCTCTTCCGAGAACACGCACGTCGCACTCTCGTGTTGACGCACCTCGTGCGCCGTCGCTTCGACAGGCGTCCCGCCGTCGCAACCCGATGAGACGACCCTGAGCTATAGCGGCCTTGGAACTCTCAGGCTGGCGCTAGTCGCGACACCACGGCTCACGCTGCGCGTGCGCCAGGCTTGGGCGCACTGTCTTTCTGCGTCGGCACCGCCGACGAGTGGCGGACTCGTGCGCCGAACTCCGTAACACGACAGAAGGATCGATCCAGGAGCGCCGCGCATGCGCATCCGTTGCCTCAAGAATCTGTTCGTCGCCGCGCTCGTGCTGGGCGTGCAGCCTGCGTGGGCGTTTCTTGATCCGCCGTATATTACGCCGGCGAATCCAATGGCTGGTGATCATCATTTCCGTGATATCTACGGCGGCGGGTGCGACCTCGTTGATGGCGGCATTCTTCTGGCCGCCGCCCGTGACGCAACAGGGCAACGAACTTACGATCTTGCTTACCGGAGGTCACGAAGAAGACCCCGAGTTCTGCTATTTCGGGATTGGAACCGCCATGTTTCCCCTGGGCAACTATCCTGCCGGGTCGTACACGGTCCAAGTGGAGCGGCGCTACATGGGCATACCCGGCCCATGGGTCCAGGAAACGTTGGGCATCATCCCGTTCACCGTAACGGGAGCGCCGCTCCCCAAGCCTGTCGATGCGCTGACGTTGAACATAATCGGTCTTGGGTGCCTGTTGCTCATGTTGATTGTCCTTGCGTGGTCCGCCCTCTGCGTGCGTAAGCCTCGCTGATTCCAGTTTCGCTGAAGTTTTGCTGCACGAATGGCGGACTCGTGAGCCGCACTCCGTATCCGATAACAAGGGCCACTACGGAGTCGAGATATGGTCGCGCGTCGTTGCGTTGCGCTCATCGTCGTCTCGCTGGTGTTCGCGTTGTCATCGGCCGGGGTGTCCGCACAGGACCCGCAGCCCGAGCAGACCATCGCGGTACTCGTCACCACAGCGCCCGGCGCGCCCAGCGCAGATGATCTCGTGAACTATTACCGCGGCATGCCGCTGGCGCCGCCGCCGTTGCAAGGGTTAACGGTCGGCAACCCCCAGAAGATCGCCTATCTAGTGCCGGTGCGCGCCGAAGGCGATTTCCTTGCAAACCTTGAGGCGCATCCCGATTCGGTGCGGGCGGAGCTCGAACACTACGTCGTCAGCGTATCCGGACCGACGCAAGATTCCGTAATAGGATAAGGACTAATCGTGTTGGGCGTTTTCAATATGCGCATCCACATTGTTCGAGGTTTTTTGGTGTGCGTGCTCGCGCTCTGCGCGCCGCGCGCGTGGGCGTTTCTCGATCCACCCTTCATCACTCCGGCGAATCCGTCTGCTGGTGACGTGATTGCAGTCAACGTTTATGGGGGGGAATGCGATGTTCTCAATACAGGAATCGTACCGCCCGCCATTACGCAACAAGGAAGCGAAAGCACGATCTTGTTTACAGGAATCCACGAAGAAGATCCGGAATGGTGCTATTTCAGTCTCGCGACCGAGTCGTTTTCCCTCGGCAAATACGCGGCGGGTGCCCACACCCTTCGAGTTGAGCGCCGATACATGAGCGTCTTGGGACCGTGGGTGCAAGAGACACTGGGCATCATCCCATTTACTGTAACAGGCGTTCCGTCGGCGCAGCCCATTGAGACTCCGACATTGAGCATCATCGGCCTCGGAGGCCTACTACTGGCGTTGAGCACCACCGCATTGATCTCGCTGCGCTTGCGCCGGGTTTAACCGCACTAGTTTTCTGCACGGCACTCGTCAACGAGTGGCGGACTCGCGCCCCGTTTTCCGAAATAAGAAAGCAAGCCATGCTCACGGAGTCGAGACATGCTGAATTACGTAGTACGAGAAGGCTGATTGGGTCGGGCGTTTTGAACATGCGCATCCATCGCTTCCAGGCTTTGTTGGCGTGCGCGCTCGCGTTCTGCGCGCAGCGCGCATGGGCGCGCCTCGCTCTTGATCCGCCATACATTACGCCTGGGGATCCGACAGCTGGTGAGCTGGTGTCTGTAAACGTCCGTGGTACCGAGTGCGATCTTATTGATGATGGCGTCGTCTGGCCGCCGCCGGTTACCCAGCAAGGCAACGTTATCACGATCGTGTTCACAGGCATTCACGAGGAGGATCCTGAGTTTTGCTATTTCTCCTCCGATATCCGCGCATATCCGGTCGGTGCCTATTCGGCCGGCTCGTACACACTTCACGTGGAATGGCGCTACGGAACCTTCAGCGGCTGGGTGACGGAAACGCTGGGCGTCATTCCGTTTAGCGTATCGGGCGCGACGCAACAACCGATTGAAGCGCCGACCTTGAGCGTCGCCGGTTTGAGCGCATTCGTGCTGGGCCTTATAGCGTCAGCACTATTCCGATTGCGCGGACGCTTGGCTTAGCCGCTCCATTTTTTCGCTTATGCACGTGTGCCGCTTATGCACTTGTGGCGGACTCGTGCGCCGAATTTCGTAACACGACAGCAAGCCACCCTCAAGGAGTTGAGACATGCTTGCGCGTCGTTGCGTTGCGTTCGTCTTTGTGTTGGCTTTCTTGCTGCTGTCCGCCGTGGCACCTGCTCAGGACGTGCAGCCCGACCAGACCATCGCGGTACTGGTCACCACAGCTTCCGGCGCACCCAGCGCGGACGACCTCGTGAACTATTACCGCGGTGTGCAGCTGGCGCCGCCGCCGTTGCAAGGGCTAACGGTTGGAAATCCCGAGAAGATCGCCTATCTCCTTCCTGTCCGCGCCGGAGGCGATTTCCTAGCAACCCTCGAAGCGCATCCCGATTCGGTGCGCGCACAGCTCGAACGCTATGTCGTCGTTATCTACCCGGCGGGTAGCGATCTTTCGGCACCGCTCGCGGCATTGCAGGCCGATCCGTACGTGCTCGCGGCGTACCTGCCGCTCGCCAGCGAATTCTCGACACCGGCTTCGGTGTCGCTCGATGCGCCGCCCTTGCGTTCCGCTCCGGAGGTGCCATCCGTCGACCCACAGTACGGCCGCGCGGACCTCAATATCGACGCCGCGTGGGAGATGGGTGGCGGTTATGCACTGATTGCCGACATCGACTCAGGGTTGTACGAACAGCATGTCGCGTTGCGCCAATTCGACGCGGCCGGTCATTACATCGGCGGCGGCTTCGTGCCCGTCGATTCAATGGACATCAGCCTTACCGGGCTCGTCGATCCACCGCAGAACAGCTATGACGTTGACGAGCGACGAGCCATGCCTGTGACTGATCCTGGCTGCAATCCCGATCCGCAGAATCATCCCGATATGCAGCCGACGACAGCGGGCCATGGTACACATGTCTCCGGTTTGATGGCCGCCAACAGCGAGCGCGGGGTCTGGGCTGTTCGAGGCACCTGCAAGAGATGCTCGATAGCGCGATGTGGAAGACCGCGCGTGCGATTTGCGACGTCTCGAATGGCGTGGGCACCGTTAAGCTTGGCAGCAACTACCCCGCCCAAGTCGCAGCGCTAACTCTAACCGGCGATATTGGCGCTTCCATTGCAAACATGAGTCTCGGCAGTCCCTCGCACTTGCCGCCGACATTCTGCACCTCGCAGCCATCGGATCCGATGTGCCTGGCGATTGCGCACGCGAAGTTCCGTGACGTGGCAATAGTTGCATCCTCGGGCAACGAACGGACGGCTTTGAACTTCCCCGCCTCCGATCCGCGCGTGATCTCTGCTGGCGGATTCCAACAGAACCTCGCTCTTTGGGACATGTCTCCCAGCTGCCCACCATGGCCTTTCAGCCAGGAATGCGGCTCGAACTACACGGTCGACGCCATCAACGGCGCGAAGCAAGAGCTCGTCGGCTCCGCGCAATCGGTGTTGTCGACGACCTATCCCGGCTACAACTGGAATCCGACCCTGCAATGCGGCGATCAGTTTCCCGGCCCGGCCTTCGGCAACGGCACGGGCTGGTGCACGGGCACCTCGATGTCGGCGCCGCAGATTTCCGGAGTGCTCGGCATCCTGCGCTCGATCAATCCGCTGGTTCCAGCCGGCGACAGCCCTTCGACGGCCGGCACACTTCGGCGCGTGCTGGCGTACTACGACGTTCGAAGCGCAGACGAACCAGTTGTGGAATCAATTCACGGGCTACGGCCGTCCGGATGCCGCGGCGGCCGTGCGCAAGATGCTCGGCAAGGTCGCCGGCGCGACGGCCCGCAACCGCGCGACACCGTTGTTCCGTTTGCACAGCGCCGGCGCGAAGGACTACGCCGATGTCACCTCTCCGCAGATAGCGGTCGGCATGATGATCAACGCGACGTTCGCCTGGCAGCCGGTCGCTTCGCTGCCGCTCGTGCCGAACTACCCGAGCTTTCCGCACGATCCGGCCGATGGATCGCTGGCTGCGCCACGCGCGTCGGTCTATGTGCTGACGACCGAATACCAGCCGCGTTCGGAATGGCCGGCGCTTCGGCCGCTGTACTTGATGGACAGGAGTTTGGCCGGCGCACACGATTTCATGCTCGTCACGACGAGCGCGGACATCGAGTACGGGCACAACCAGGGTTATAACCTGCGCACGATCCAGGGATACATCTATCAGCCGTGCTCGCCGGAGCCGAACTGCATCCCGCCGGGCGCGCAGAAGTTCTATCGGGCGTGCAACGCCGCGACCGGCGATTGCGCAACGTTCCTCGAAAGCGAAAGCGCCACGTTCTCCGCGGCGGGCTATACCGCAACGTTTCCGCCGGTCGGCGGCACCAAGACGCTCCTCGGCTACGCTTATCCTGCGACCGATACGGACGGCGACGGGCTGCCCGACGGATTCGAGTACGTCGCCGGCACCAGTCCGACGCACGCCGATTCGGACGGTGACGGCCTCTCCGATGCGTTCGAGTATCCGATGGTCGGCGTGCCGTTCAGCGATCCTTGCGCTGGCGGCATCGGTGCGCGGTATTGCGGCGCTGACGTGATCTTCCGGAATGGATTCAATTTTCCGTAGGAATTGTCGCGCAATACGGCCGCTAAATCCTGACGCAGAAGTCGAATCCGCTTCAGCGACCGCCGAACAGGAAACGACGATAACCGCCGGCGACCAGCGCCGCGATGTCGATCAGAAGACCCGGAACCCAGAGGCCGCGCGGATACGCGAGATAAGAGCCGGTCCATTCCGGCTCGAATTTTTCCTTGTAACGGCGCAGGCCCTGATAGTTGTAGAAGCGTCCGCCATATTGGAACGCGAGCGCGGCGAGACGTTCGTTGATGCGCGCATAGGGGTTGTCGCCGACGGCCGACAACGGCGCCATGCCGAGGCTGAAGCTGCGATAGTCGCGATCCTTCGCCCACTGCATGACTTTCGCGAACAGAAAATCCATCGTGCCGCGCGGCGCATCGGCGATCTGACGCATCAGATCGACGCTCGCCGTGCCGTGCGCTCCGTACGGCGGCAGCACGTTGGCGAACGCGACGATTTCGCCGTCGCGGCGGACCAGCGCGAGCGGGCTCCACGCGAAATAATCGTGATCGAAGCGGCCGAGCGAGAAACCTTTTTCGTGCACGTGCTTGTCCTCGAGCCACACGTCGGAAACGAATTCGAGCTGCGACATCAGCACCGTGTCGAACGGCGGCTCGATGATCTCGAAACTGAGACGCTCCTTCACCGAGCGGTTGACGGCTTGACGCAAGTCTTCCCACCGCTTGCCGGCGAGCGTGAATTCTTCGAGCGTGATCGTCGCGAGCTCGCCGAGCTTGAACAGATCGAAGCCGAGATCGTGATAGAGCGACAGATCCGGCTCCAGCACTTCGTAGAAGATCGGCACGCGATCCTGCGCATCGGCGAATTGTCGGAAGTCGAGAATCGCGCGCTTGATGGTCGCTTCGGGACCGGCACGGCGAGCCGAGCGCGACGAGTCTGTCGCGCACCGATCCGTACGCGACGACCGCATGACCGTCGGCGGACCAGAAAAGATGCTTGTCGCCCATGAACGTGAGGTGCGCGAACTCGCCGCCGCCATGCTCGCGATACACCGCGAGCGCGCGCTTGAGCTCGACGCGATCGGGCAGCTTCAACGGCGGGCGGCGTACCGCGAACGATTGCCAGATCAGATAGATCACGACGCCGAGCGCCGCCGCGAAGAGTCCGCGTGCGATTCGCGAGGAATGCTCGCCGACGCCGAAATACCAGAGATCGAAGCTGTCGTCGCCGAGCACGGCCCAGACGCCGGCCGCGAAGAACGCGAGCACGACCGCGACGAGACCGAGATACCAGGTGAATGTCGTCGCCGAGGTCAGGCTCATCGCGCGCTGCGTGAATTCGCGCTTGCGCGTGCGCAGGAGCGCCGCGATCACCAGCAGGAACAGCGCTTCGCCGAAGTGCAGGCCTTTCGTCACCGCCAGCACGGCGCCGACCACGAGCACCCACGAGGTCAGGCGATAGGCGACGCGCAGACGACCATCGATGCCGCGCCCGAGGCCAAGCAGCAGCGTGCCGGTCAGGATCGAAAGCCAGTACGAGCTTTCGATCGCGGCCGCCGGCAAGACCGCGCGCACCGCGATGACGCGCTCATGCACGGCGGGAATCGCGGCGGATGCCAGCAGCACGAGCCCGCCGAGGAATGTCAACGCGCCGAGCAGCCGGATGCCGAGATTGGCGAGCAGACTCGCCGGCAGACCGAGCACGCCGAACAGCGGATGCGCGCGCAGGCGGCCCATCGCGTGCGCAATGATCGGCATTTGTCGAGCGACCGTTCCGGAGCCGAGATACAGCGCGGCAAACAGCGGCACCAGGTAATAGGCGATGCGAAACAGGAAAAGGCCCGCCGTAACCGCGCCCTGGTCGTAGCCGCCCGCGGTCAGAGCGACCAGCATCAAACCATCGAACACGCCAAGACCGCCCGGCACCAGACTGACAAGCCCGAGGATCGACGCGCCGGCGAAACTGCCGAGCATGCGGCCCTGGCTTGACGTGCGCGCCGGAAAGAAAAAGGCACGCGTACAACACGCTCGCGGCGAGCAACCAGTCGACGAACGAAATCGCCGCGAGCATGAGCTTGAGCCCGAGTGGCGGAAGCTCCTGGCCCTTCGGCAGCCAGCGCATCAGCGGGCGCCGCGTGCTGAGCACGAAGAAGGTCGGCAGATACATCGCGGCCGCGATCAGCACGACGATCGCGAGCCAGCGCGTCGGTCGTGCTCGGCGTGATCGGCAGCGAACCCGCGACGAGCGTGACGATGATCAGGATCGAAAGTCCGAGCGGCAGCGAAAGAACCTGCATGCCGATCAAGGCCGCGGCGCGGCTGAGCTCGACTTTCTGCGCGGAGAGGCCGAGGAGTCGCACGCCCGAACCGGTCGCGCCCGAAAGATTCAACGTGTTCGCCATCGCATTGGCGACGAACGCAAGCCGCAGCAGCTCGCGAATGCGCACTTTGATGCCGAGCCAGTGCGCGATCGCGACGTCGACGAGCCCGGTGAACGCGACGGCGGAGATCGCGAACAGGGCGACGCCGATCGCCGGCAGCGTCGGCACATCGATCAGCGTGCGCTGCACCTGCGGCAGATCGAGCTCGCCGATCTCGCGCACGACGAGCCAGCCGACCATCGCCAGGAACGCGAACGGGATCGCGATGCGCAGTCGCGCGAGCCAGGCGCGCGAAGCGGTCGGGCTGGCCGTTTCCGGGAGGCGCTCATGAGAGGGCGGTTCGGTCGTGCATGCGTAGGCGATTCTAAGCGGCGCGGTCGCTTTGCGCCGTGATTATCGCGTCGCGCCGATCAGATCCTTGATGCTTTCGCGATATTGCGGCATCCAGTTTTTCGGCACGCCGAATCCGTGTCCGACCTTGGGCAGCATCACCGCCCGGGCATCGGCCTGGCCGTGCGGCGAAGTCGGGCGCGAATTTCGGATCGCAGATCTGGTCCGCATCGCCCTGCAGGATGCGCCACGGCGCCTCGACGGTGTCGCGCTTGTCGAAAACGTAGCCGAACGGCGGCTGCTGTTGCTTCTGCTGGGTCAGCCGGCCGGTGCCGCCGCAAAACGGTTTGTGTATGAGCAGATCCGGACAGAAACCCAGGCTGATGCCGCCGCCGAGCCGCTGCCCGGAATCCGCGGCGAGCGCCGCGTAGACGATCGTCGCGCCCGACGAATATCCGATCACGATCGGCCGCGTGCCCAGCGGCAGATCGAGCTCGCGCACGAGCTCCTTGCCGAGCTTCGCCAGGAGACCATCGGCGTCGCTGCACGCGTCCTCGCCGCTGTCGAGGCCTTTGAGGAACAGCGGCGTGCTGAATCCGGCGACCCAGTAGCCAAGGCCGGCCGCTTCGTGCGCCATGTCCAGGACGCCGAGATTCCAGCCGCCGTCCCCCGAAGCGAACAGCGCGAGGCCCTTCGCCGGACCCGCGGGTTTGTAGACGGTCACTTCGCCGAAACCGCCGACGTTGATGAAGCGATAGGCAGCGGGATCGTGCGCGGGAGGCTTGGATTTCTTCGGGTGTCTGGCCGGATGCGCGGCCTCAGTCGACGCCTTGGCGGACCCGGCATCGTGCGTGTCGGACTTCGAAGCCGCGGTCGCATCCGTCAGCGGCGCAAACGCAATCGGCGCCGCAAAAGCGAACGCAACCAGACGAAGAATCACCGCGACAGCCTCCCTGCAAATTCGGCGATACGGGCGCTGCGACCCTAGCCGAAGCATCACGCCGTGTCACGCGACTTTCGCTGCTCGATGCCGCTATCTCGTTGGCCTTCAAAACCTCAGCGCGGTGGCACGTTATCGTCGGCTTGGCGGCGCGCTTCGTCATCCGCGTGCAGCTCGAACCACATCGCGTTGAGAATCGCGAACGCGCAAGCGAGACCGAGGCCGAGCATCCAGCTGAAATACCACATGGGATTAATCTCCGGAGTCGGGAATTGGAAGTTGGGAATAGGGAATAGGGAATGGGGAATTGGGAATTGGGAATTGGGAAGAGACCTGAAGCAGATTTCGGACTGGTCTTACGAATCCCCATTCCCCGTTCCCAACTCTTCAATACATCCCGTGCGACTCTTTCACATGCGCGAGCGACACGCGCCCGCGCAGCACGCGATAAACCCACGTCGTATAGGCGAGCACGATCGGCAGGAACACCAGCGTCGCGATCAGCATCAAGCCGAGCGTGGTGCGGCTGCTCGATGCATCCCAGATCGTCAGGCTGCTGCGCGGATCGAGGCTCGAGGGCATCAAGAACGGGAACAGGGCGAAGCCGGCGGAGAAGATCGTGCCTGCGATCGCGATCGCACTCGCGACGAATGCTGTGCGATGACGCGCGCGCCGCGCGAGCATCGGCGACGCGAGCGCAGCGATCAACGCGAGCGCCGCGGCAACGCATGCCCATGTGCCGAGCGTCCCATTGGCCAGCCAGCCTGCTGTTGACCGCCACTTCCTTGAGCAGCGGATTCGACGGCGCGTCGAACACGGCGTGCCGATTGAATCGCGTAGCCGGAAATGCCAAACGCGAGCCAGATGCCCGCGAGGAGGTAACTCGCCGCGAACGCGCCGGCGAACCAGGCCAGGAGCCGCGCCGCGCGCGCCGCGATGATCTCGTCCGCCTTCATCGACGCATACGCGGCACCGTGCATCAGCAGCATCGTCAGCGACACCACGCCGGCCAGCAGCGGAAACGGCCGCAGCAGACCGATCAATCCGCCTTCGTAGGTCATGCGCAGCGTGTCGTCGTAACGGAACGGCACGCCGAGAAAGAGATTGCCGAACGCGACGCCGAAAATCAGCGACGGCACCACGCCGGAAACCGTCAGTGCCCAGTCCCAGCCGGTGCGCCAGCGCGGGTCGGCGATCTTGTTGCGGAATCCGAAGCCGACCGGACGCAGGATGAAACCGACCAGCACGAGCAGGATCGCGAAATAGAAACCGGAGAACGATGCGGCGTACAGCAGCGGCCACGCGGCGAATATTGCGCCGCCGCCGAGGATGATCCAGACCTGATTGCCTTCCCACACCGGCTCGACGGTTTCGAGCAGCGCGCGGCGCTCGTCGTCGTCGTGGCCGAGCACGCGCACCAGCGCGGCGACGCCGAGATCGAAGCCGTCCATGATCGCGAAGCCGATCAGCAGCACGCCGAGCAGCAGCCACCAGATGACGCGCAAGCGTTTCGTAGTCGGGCATGCGCTGCTCCTCAATGCGCCGCACGCGCGAGTCGCGCGGGCGACGATTCCGCCGATGCATCTGGCCACATGCCCAGACCATCCGGACCGCGTGCGCGCGTAACGCAGCATCAGGATCGCGTCGACGATCGCGAGCGCGGTGTAAAAAAGCACGAATCCGATCAGGCTGGTGGCGACCTGCGCGACCGTCACGGATGAAACGCCGAGCGCGGTCGGCAGCACGCCTTCGATCGCCCACGGCTGGCGGCCGTATTCGGCGACGATCCAGCCGAGCTCGATCGCGAGCCACGGCAGCGGCAGGCTCCACAGCGCGAGCTTTCAAATACCAGCGATGACGCTCGAGCTCGCGACGCGACGCGAGCCAGAACGAATATGCAAACAAGGCGATGAAATACATGCCGCAACCGACCATCACGCGGAACGACCAGAACAGCACCGGCACGTTCGGTATCGTGCTGGCTGCCGCCGCCTTGATTTCGCCGCTGCTGGCCTGCGCCGGATCGCTCATCACGCGCTTCAACAGCAGCGCATAGCCGAGGTCGGCCTTGTGCAATTCGAATTCGGCGCGCGCCGCGGCATCATCGCGGTTCGCGCGGAGTTTCTGCATCGCCGTGTACGCCTTGATGCCGTCGCCGATGCGCCGCTCGGCTTCGTCGACGAGCTGGTTGATGCCGGGCAGAATGCCATCGAGCGAGCGCGTGCCGATCAGGCCCATGACCCAGGGCACGTGGATCGCGAAATGCGTCGTGCGTTCGGCGACGTCGGGAAAACCGAACGCCGTGAACGATGCCGGCGGCGGTTCGGTATCCCACATCGCCTCGATCGCCGCGAGCTTCATCTTCTGGTTTTCCGAAACCGTGTAGCCCGATTCGTCGCCGAGCACGACGACGCTGAGCGCGGACGCGAGACCGAAGCTCGCCGCCACCGTCATCGAGCGCTTGGCGAATTCGATGTTGCGTCCGCGCAAGCAGATACCAAGCGCTGATCGACAGCACGAACATCGAACCGAGCACATAACCTGCGCTGACCGTGTGCACGAATTTCGATTGGGCGACCGGATTGAATATCACCGCGCTGAAATCGGTGATCTCCATGCGCATCGTTTCGAAATTGAACTCGCTGCCGACCGGGTTCTGCATCCACGCATTGGCGATGAGAATCCACAGCGCCGAAAGGTTGGTGCCGAGCGCGAGCAGGAACGTCACGACGAGGTGCTTGATGCGCGAGAGCTTGTCCCAGCCGAAGAAGAAGAGGCCGACGAAGGTCGCCTCGAGGAAGAACGCCATCAGGCCTTCGATCGCAAGCGGCGTGCCGAAAATGTCGCCGACGTAGTGCGCGTAGTACGCCCAGTTCGTGCCGAACTGGAATTCCATCGTCACGCCGGTCGCGACGCCCATCGCGAAATTGATGCCGAACAGGATGCCCCAGAACTGCGTCATGCGCTTCCAGACTTCGCGTCCGGTCATCACGTAAACGGCTTCCATGATCGCGAGCAGCCACGAAAGGCCGAGCGTCAGCGGCACGAACAGGAAGTGATAGAGCGCCGTCAGCGCAAACTGCAGACGCGATAGCGTGACGACGGGGTCATCAATCATGCGAGTTCTCCGCGGACGCGAGCAGATGCGACTCGATGGCGGCCGGCGACGTATCGGGCCGCGGATGTGGCCGGAAGCAGACGAACCAGAGAACGGTCAACAATACCAGCTTGATCGCAATGATCAGCCCGAACTCGATCGCGAAGCGCCGGCCGCCGCGCGTGCGGAACCATGACATTCCCGCGTTGCGATCTTGCGTTCTGTGCATGACCCACGAGTCCGGATGCGCCCGGGGAAATCATACACCCGCCGTTGCGGCGCGCGTGCGGCGCATTGTCCCTCTCGGGCCTCGGCTATGGGTTGCGTTTGCGAAGCGAAATCAAGCGCACGTTTTCAGCCGACGACGGCGAATGCATCGCGCGTCAGGTTTTCGGGCTCGCCGTCGGTGCAGACGACATCGTCCTCGATGCGGATGCCGCCGTACTTGCGGAACGCATCGACCTTGTTCCAGTTGACGTCGCGCGAAGCCGGTTTGCGCTTGAGCTCGGCGAGCAGCATGTCGATGAAATAGATGCCGGGCTCGATCGTCGTCACCATGCCGGGTTCGAGCGTTCGCGTCAGGCGCAGATAAGGATGTCCCGGTGGTTTGGGAATCGTGCCGCCGTTCTCACTGGCTTGGAATCCGGCGACATCGTGCACCTGCAGGCCGATACCGTGCCCGAGCCCGTGCGGAAAGAACGCGGACGATACCCCCGATTCGACCGCGCTTTCCGCGCTCATGCGGATGAAACCCTGATCGCGCAGGATGTCTGCGAGCACGTGATGCGCGCGAACGTGCAGCGCGGGATAACTCTGGCCGGCACGCACCTTCGAGCAGAAACCCTTTTGCGCGGCGTCGACTGCGTGGATCAGCGCGGCGAATTCGCTCGCGTCGGCGCTCGCGTATGTGCGCGTGATGTCGCTCGCGTAGCCGTGAAAGCTCGCGCCGGCATCGATCAGAAACGAATGCGCGCGCGCCGGCGGCGCGTGATTGAGCTCGGTGTAATGCAGCACTGCGCCATGCTCGTTGAGCGCGACGATGTTGCTGTACGGAAGCTCGTGGTCGGTCTGGCGCGCTGCGGCGAGATACGCCATATGAATGCCGAATTCGGATTCGCCCGCTCGGAACGCCGCTTCGGCGCTGCGATGCGCGCGCGCGCCGATCTTGCTGGCGACGCGCATCATCGCAAGCTCGTACGGCGTCTTGTACGCGCGGTGATAATGCAGGTAGTCGATCAGCGTCTGCGGATTGTCCGGAATGAATGCGCCGATCGCCGCATTGTTCTCGCCGACGATCGCACAGCGCGCGGGATCCTTCGGCAAATGCTGCACGGCTTCTGCCGGCTCGCGGATCACGGCGATATCGAAATGCTCGACCCAGTAACCGGCCGGCGCATCCGGCACGACGTGCCAGTAGTCGCGCGGCTGCAGATAGACGAGTTTCGGCTTCGCACCCGGCGTGTAGACCAGCCACGAACCGGGCGCCTTGGTCACCGGCACCCAATGTTTGAACCAAGGATTCACCGCGAACGGATAAGGCTTGTCATCGAGGAACTCGTAGCGCGGCGATCCCGCGGCTATGACGAGATGCTCGCGGCCGGTGTGCGCGAGGGCGGTGTCGGTGCGCTGTTTCAGCGTGGCGAGATGCTCCGCGTATAGCGGATAAAGGTCGGGATGCGAGATGTCCATGCGAGATCCTTGGCTTGCGCGCGATTGTGCCCCGCCGCGCGCGCATGCGGAAGCTCGCTGTTCTTTTCCAGCCGGGAAGGCTTCTCTCCCTCCCCTTCAAGGGGAGGGCTTAAGGGTGGACTACGGCGGGTCGAAACCGTCGGCGAAAATGCTGTCCCATGTCACCGTCGCGCCCGCCACGCCAGAGCGCGCGAACTCGGGGCTCACCGCTTCCACTTCGATCGTCGACGCCGCCTCGTTGCCGTCGCGGGTCAGATTGCCGACGAAATACGCCGTGTTCGGCGTCGCGCCGAGCCAGGTAAACGTGCCATCCGAATGGCGATGCAGCACGTTGTACGAATTGATCGGGCTCGGCGAGCCGGTCCACGTGAGGCGCAGCGTCGCGGTGCCGGGCGACGTTTCGTTCTTGCTCAGGACTTGGACGTCGCTCGGCGGTTCCGGTATCGGATCGCCGACCGCGATCGCGAGCCGGCCAATGCGCATCGAATAGGTTTCCGGAGTGCCGCTGTCGACGAAGCGCAATGCGATCGCCGCGATCGAGCGGCCGGCGTAGGCCGTCAGATCGAACTGCGCGAGCGTCCAGTCGGCGGTGGTGTTGTCGCCGACATCGAAATATTCGAATACCGAGGGCGAATCCGCGAACGCGAGACCCGCCTGAAGATGCGTCGCACCGGTCGCCTGGCCGGATTTGAAAACGATTTGAAGATTCATCTGCGCGCCGACGGCAAGGTCGGTTTCATAAAGCAGAACATCGTTGATCGCATCGAGCGTGCCGGAAACCACGAGCGACGTGCCGCCCCAATAGGCATCGCTCCAGTCGAGCGATGCGGTCAACGGCGTACCGTCGGTGCGTACGATCCAGCGAAACGTCGGCAGCACGTCCTGCACGCTGAGGTTGTTCCATTGGTCTGTTGCGCGGAGAACGCCATCGATCGCGTACAGCGAACCTTGACCCGTGTTGAAGTTCGTGAAGAACGGCAGCGTATTGATCGGTGAATTCGCCGGAATGTAATTCGCGACGCCTTTCCACGCCGCCGTCGTCACCGTATTGCTCGGATCGTGATTCGGCCCGGCCCAGAAGTGGTTGTCGCGCGTGTAGAAATCCGAAGGACTGCTCGACGACGTGAACGTCCATTCCGGCCGATAGAAACCGATCGACGTCACGTGCGGCGATCCTTCGGGAAACACCGCGTTCCAGTTCACGCTCGTGTTATAGCCATGCGACTGGACGTCGATGCCGGCAAACAGATCGTAGGGACTGCGGCCGAGGCTCGTCGCCAGCGCGCTCGAATTCGCGAGGCCCGTCGCGGTCCAGTCGAAGTTGAGGAACATGCCGTCCGCGACCAGCGTCGTGCCGTCCTCAAAAAACATCTGGTTCTGTGCATCGAGCGCGTTCTGATAGCTGATCGCGCCGGTCGCGGTCATCGCGTCGTACCAGACGATCTTGAGATTCGAATTCGCGTGGAAGTATTCGAGCATGTCGCGCATGTCGCTCGCGAGCTGCGCATCGCCGCCGGCGGTTTCCTGATTGATGAACCAGCCGTCGAAACCGTAATACTGCGCCGCCTCGATCATCTTGTCGGCAACCGGGAACGTGCTGCCGCTGCGCTGCACGAAATCGCGCACCCACTGGATCTGCCCGCCGAATGCGGTCGGCGGCAGGTACACATTGCCTAGCACCGGAACGCCGTTGCGATGTCCGGCGTCGATCACCGTCGGATTCGGCGCGAGGATCAACCCTTCGCCCGCGGATCCGCCCCAGAACACCAGCGAATCCATGTATTGCCAATAGTTGAGCGCGTAGTAATCCATCGTCGGCGAACCCTGCGATGGATTGAACGACGTCGGCGCGAACGCGACGAGCGACTGCACGCGTCCTTCGTCGAGATGCGCATGCGGATTGACGTTGAAGTACGGACTCGAAAACCGCGTGCCGATCGGAACGCCGCTGCGGTTGAACGGCGCGTCGGGATCGGTCGCCGGATCCCAGTCGAGGATCGTCGACGGGAACCAGTACGACGCGAAAGGCTGCCCAGGCAGCGTTCCCGCGAACGACGAAGAAATCGCCGCGCCCAGCATCGTCGCGACCAGCACCAGCGCCGAAAGGCGCGAACGCGATTCGCCCAGCATGTCCGACCCCCAATGACGCGCGGATGCGCTTCAGCTGCAGCGATCTTAGGGTTCGCGCGCGAATGCTCGCAAGCGAACTTGCATTCGTGACGGAGGAGCGGACGCTGCGATAAAGCCGAGCCCTTGGTTTAGCGAGATCGAAGCCCAATCACCTCTCCCGCTCGCGGGAGAGGTCGCGCCGGAGGCGCGGGTGAGGGGAAGCTGGCGAAACCGCCGGACGCATTCCCTCATCCATGTCTCGCGCGCATGAGCCGCGAGCGCCACGCGTACAGCCGCGCTCGCGCTAGCGTGGCGCCGCACGCACCGTGAGCCGCCGCGGGAAACTGAGCCCGATGCGGTGGAGCGCGAGCTCGCCGCGCTTGTCCGTCGTCAGGATCGCCGCCGACCCGATGGGAAACCCGACCGCCTTCAGCCACTCGCCGTAGAGCACGAGCATTGGCACCCTGATCTTTGCGGCGTCGGCCGTGACGGTTGCGAACGAGATGAGCTGGAACGGTTCGGGAATCGGTGAGTGCTTGCGCTTTGGACGCTCGCTGAGCGTGGGGGATGATGTGGTGCGAGACTTGCGAGTCATGGGCGGCCCCATGATGATACTTATAAGTAGTCTACCTTAAGAGGCGTAGAGCTAAAAGAGGCGGGCCGCCAGAGTGCTCAGCTATGGCGAAGCAATCTATAGCGATCCAAGTGGGGCGGGCCTTGCGCGCTCGAAGGGAAGCCGCCGGAATCAGCCAGGATCAATTCGCAGATCACATCGATATGCACCGCGCTTATTACGCAGCGATTGAACGTGGCGAGAAGAACGTCACCCTTCGGACACTAAAGCGGGTCGCAGACGGCTTGCGCGTGCCGATGTCCGAAATACTGCAAGATTTCGGCAACTGAATCCCTCGGGAGAGAAGGACCCAATCACACGAAGGTCCGGCGGTTCGCCTTCGGATCGCCTTTTTTATGTCGGCGCGCGACACAGGTGAGCCTGTAGCGAATTCTCAACCGCGCGCGTCGCCCGCGTCCGGGAATTCGCTGCGCAGCCAGTCGTCCAGCATCCGCTTCTCGAACCGCAGCGGATCGGTCTCGTTCAAGCGGCCGCGCTGCAGGAACGACGGATCGCGAAGCTCGCGCGTGCCTTGCTTGAGAACACTGCCACTCGCATCGGTCAGCGTGAAGGTGAGATCGATGCGCGGTGGATAAATGTCCTTGATGATGCGCACGTCGTCGAAGCGCGGGCCGCGCCACGGTTCGTACGTGCCGGCGCGCTGGACGTTCGTGAACGTGACTTCCAGGTGTTCCTGTTGCGGCAGCACGCGCTCGGCGCGATAACGCAAGTGTTTGGCCAGCTCGCCGAGCCACTCGTCCGGTCGCTGGCGGCCGAGGCCAGTGCCGAAGTTTTCTTTTGCTTCGCTGAAATCGGCGGGATTCGTCCAGCTGATCTCGACGCGCGATCCGTTCGCGTTCGGCGGCGCCGCGGCCGCCGCGGCAGACGCGCAGGCGAGACCGATTGCAAGCAGCAGCGCCGGATGCGAAAGCGTCTTGCGGATGTTCATGGCGCACCTCAATCGTCGTGCGGCGCAACCTTCACCATCCGTTGCAGCCGCCTGCATTTAAAGACGCCGCTTAGCGGCGGATCGTCGCCGGAAACGGAATTTCAACGAAACCAGCCCTTTTTCGTGCCGGTCAGGATCTTGAGCATCTCGCTCCGCGCGAATGGCAATCGCCCGAACGGGCCGAACAGGCTATCGCGCAGCGTGCCAAGCAGCGCGTGGTCGGATTGGAATAGAGGCGTCAACCACCGGCTGAGGCGCTGATACACCGCAACGTGAGTCGCGCGCAAGCGTGCGTAATGTGCCAGACCGCGCGAAAGATCGGTGTGCGCGTCGATGGCGGCGGCCAGCGCCTGCGCGTCGAGCAGCGCCATGTTCACGCCCTGGCCGAGTTGCGGGCTCATGCCGTGCGCGGCATCGCCAATGAAGACGCTGCGTCCGTGCCATGGTCGCCGCAGCACGACGTCGCGGTAGCGTGCGCGGTTGAGCTGCGCGGGGTCAACCAGCACGCGCGTGCGTTCGGCGAGCTCGGGCCAAAGCGCGGCCACAGCGCCCTGCATTCGCGCGAAAGCATCCGCGTCGAACGCATCGACAACATCGCCCGGCAGGCTGTAATAAAAGGTTAGCCAGCGTTCGCCCTGATCGTGGTCGGGCCGCGTGCCGACCGGCAGCACGCCGAGCATCGTGCGCGTTCCCGCGTAGCACTGGCGCAACTCGCCCGCATGCGGCCATCCGTCGGCGGGCAGCAGGCACCACATCGCGCCCCATGGGTAGAGCGGATCGCGCACCGTGAGTCCGCTCTGCGCGCGCAGTGTCGAATGGCTGCCATCGGCGATGATGCTGAGGTCGTTGGGGCCGTACTCGCGGCCGCCCTCATCGACGAGCCAGCGGCCATCCTCGCGCATCGCGACGATACGGCATCCGGTGCGGATCGACGCGGCATTCGCGCATCGCGCATGCAGCAGCGCAAACAGCGCGCCGCGGGTCATGCCGAGGCCGAACAAGCCGGTCGCGAGGTCGGCGTAGCGCATGTCCATGACCATGCGTCCGGCGGCATTCGCGCCGTGCAGGCGCCGGATGCGTTCGCCGCTTGCGAGCGCGACATCGGCGAGGCCGAGCGCTGCGAGGACACCGAGCCCAGTCGGCTGCAGCAGGAAACCGGCGCCGACCGGTCGCAGTTCCTCGCTGCGTTCGTACACGTCGACCGCGTGGCCGGCGCGCGTGAGGAAGATTGCGGCAGCCTGGCCTGCCGTGCCGTAGCCGACGATCGCAACCTTCATGGCACGCAGGGTTCAGTGCAAACCCACGGTTTCCTTCATCGCGGCGAAGATCTTCGCCGTGTCGTAGCCGACGCCGCCCTTGAACACCAGCGGCATCTTTTCGATCGCTGCGACGTCTCTCGATGGATCGCCGTCGATCACGACCACGTCCGCGCGCTTGCCGACTTCGAGCGTGCCGATGTCCTTGTCGCGGCCGAGGTAGGTCGCGCCGTTGAGCGTCGAAATGCGGATCGCCTGTTCCACGCTGAAGCCGCCGTCCTGCACCAGCAATTCGATCTCGCGTTTGCTCGCGTAGCCGGGCACGACGCCGCCGTAGCCCGTGGGATCGGTGCCGTCGAGAAGCGTTCCGCCCGCATCGACGAACATTTTTTCGAGTTTCGCCATCTTCGGATACGCAGCGATCCAGTCCGCGTCGGCCTTCTTCTGCACGCCCGCGTAACTCGTCTCGTACTGCTGGCGGACTTCCGGAATCATCAGGTCCAGAACGCCCTGCGCAGCCTTCGGATGGCCGGCGACGAAGGTTTCGAACACGGTGAGCGTCGACGTCAGCGCCACGTGCTTGTCGATGAGCAGCTGGATCAGCGATTTCACTTCGGGCGAACCGAGATCAAGTTCGGCCAGCGTGTGCGTGACGATCTTGGCGCCGGGGCACTCGTCGGGTTTCTTGTCCTGGACGAAATCGGAGGCGACGAAGAAGCCGTGCTCCAGATCGTCGATGCCGAGGTTCACCGCTTCGCGATACGTCACGGAACAGAGATGCGCGGTGACCTTGCTCCCGCGCCGGTGCGCGATCTCGATCGCGCGCTGCAGCTCCGCGCGGGTGATGTGCATGTAGGCCTTGTACGAGGTGACGCCTTCGTCGGCCCAGTAATTGACCGTGCGTTCGGCGTCGTCGACGCCAGTCAGCGCGTGCACCGCGGCGATTGGGAGTCCGGGTCCGTTGAGGTAAGGACCGGTGACGTCCATGTCCGGCCCGAGCATCGTGCCGCCGGCAATCCAATCGCGCACGTTGAGATCCGCATACGGCATCATCGTGCCGGCCGTGCGCAGCGTCGTCGTGCCGCCGGCGAGATAGAGCCGCGGGAAACTAAAAAGCAGCTCGTTATAGACCAGCTCGCCGGCCGGATAGAACATGTGCTCGTGCATCATCACGAAGCCGGGCAGGAGGGTTTTGCCGTGCGCGTCGATGACGGTCGCGTCCTTCGGGACTTTCACCTTGCGCGCCGCGCCGAGTCCGGCGATCCGCCCTTTGTCGATCAGCAGCGTCTGATCGGATTTCGGCTTGCCGCCGGTTCCGTCGATCACGTTCGCATGGACAAACGCAATGGTCGGCTGTCCGTAGGCGATGAAGGCCTTGTCGCGATCGTTCAGATCGGCGGCCCTGAGCGATCCGGCGGCCAGCAAAGCGAGGCTCGCGGCGAGCAGATTCACGGAAGCGGTCGGCATGGCTTTGACTCGGCAGCGAAGGCGCAGCGCGCATCGTAGTCGATCGCCACGCGAAACTGGCCCTGCCGCGCGCGGCGTGGTGCAATAGCCGCCGAAGCGGGGGTGCCTGCGCAGAATCGAGCGATCGATCTGCGGGCTGAGACAGACCCTTCGAACCTGATCCGGCTGACACCGGCGTAGGGAAGCTTCGCGGTTCGGTCACGAACTTCGCAGCGTCTCCGCTTCGAGCGAATCCCTCGCAGAATCCGCGCATCTCGCCGCCGGATTTCCCGAACAGCAGGACGTGAAGTCGAATGAATGCCTTACCCGCCGCGCTGTTGCGCGAAGCCGCTGAACTTTCCGAAACGGTGACGCGCCCGATTCCGGGCTCGACGAAGATCCATGTCCGCGGCAGCCGCGATGACATCGCGGTGCCGATGCGCGAGATCGCCCTCGCCGATACGCCGTCGACGTTCGGTGCGGAGAAGAACGCGCCGTTCGTCGTCTACGACACGTCGGGCCGGTACACGGACCCCGCGTTCCGCGCCGATCTCGCCGCCGGCTTGCCGGCGCTGCGCGCGCATTGGATCGACGAACGCAATGACACCGAAAAACTCGCCGATTTCACCTCGCCGTTCACGCGCCGGCACGCGACCGCGCGCGAGCTCGCCGACGTGCGTTTTCCGTCGCTGCCGAAACCGCGGCGCGCGATAGCCGGCGCGAATGTGTCGCAGATGCATTACGCACGTCGCGGCATCGTCACGCCGGAGATGGAATTCGTCGCGATCCGCGAAAACCAGCAGCTCGACGCGATCCGCGAAGCCCATTTGCGCAAACAGCATGCCGGCCAGAGCTTCGGCGCGTCGCTGCCGAAGCTGATCACGCCGGAATTCGTGCGCGATGAAGTCGCGCGCGGCCGCGCGATCATTCCCAACAACATCAACCACCCGGAATCCGAGCCGATGATCATCGGCCGTAATTTCCTCGTGAAGATCAACGCGAACATCGGCAACTCGGCGGTGACGAGCTCGATCGCCGAGGAAGTCGAGAAGATGGTCTGGGCGATCCGCTGGGGCGCGGACACGGTCATGGATCTCTCGACCGGCAAGCACATCCACGAAACGCGCGAGTGGATCATCCGCAATTCGCCGGTGCCGATCGGCACGGTGCCGATCTACCAGGCGCTGGAAAAGGTCGGCGGCGTCGCCGAGGACCTAACCTGGGAATTGTTCCGCGACACGCTGATCGAGCAGGCTGAGCAGGGGGTCGATTACTTCACGATCCACGCCGGCGTGCGTTTGCCGTTCATCCCGCTGACCGCGAAGCGCGTGACCGGCATCGTCTCGCGCGGCGGATCGATCATGGCCAAATGGTGCCTCGCGCATCATCGCGAGAGTTTCCTTTACGAGCGGTTCGACGAGATCTGCGAAATCATGAAGGCGTACGACGTCGCATTCTCGCTCGGCGACGGCTTGCGGCCGGGTTCGATCGCCGATGCAAACGACGAGGCGCAGTTCGCCGAGCTCGACACGCTGGGAGAATTGACGCAGATCGCGTGGAAGCACGACGTGCAGGTCATGATCGAAGGGCCGGGCCACGTGCCGATGCACCTGATCAAGGAAAACATGGAGCGCCAGCTCGAGAAATGCGCCGAGGCGCCGTTCTACACGCTGGGTCCTTTGACCACCGACATCGCGCCGGGCTACGACCACATCACCAGCGCGATCGGCGCGGCGATGATCGGCTGGTTCGGCACCGCGATGCTCTGCTACGTGACGCCGAAAGAACATCTGGGATTGCCGGACAAGCAGGACGTCCGCGACGGCATCATCACGTACAAGATCGCCGCGCACGCGGCCGATCTCGCCAAGGGCCACCCGGGCGCGCAGGCGCGCGACAATGCGCTTTCGAAAGCACGTTTCGAGTTCCGCTGGGAGGATCAATTCCGGCTGGCGCTCGATCCGGAGAAGGCCAAGGAGTTCCACGATGAGACGCTGCCGAAGGAAGCGCACAAGACCGCGCATTTCTGCTCGATGTGCGGGCCGAAGTTCTGTTCGATGAAGATCACGCAGGACGTGCGCGAGTATGCGAGAACGCATGGCATGACCGAGTCCGACGCGATCGGCGAAGGCATGGCGGAAAAAGCAGCGGAATTCCGCGCGCAAGGCGGCGAGGTTTATTCGCCGCGGTAGCGACCAAACTCTCCCGCACCGTTTTTCCCCCTCTCGCGCTCGCGGGAGAGGGTAGGGTGAGGGCAAGCGTGGTATCGCCTTCCACGCAGCCCCTCACCCGCCGCGCGGCGCGCGGCGGCCTCTCCCGCGAACGGGAGAGGCGAACAGCAGATCGCTGTAAAGTTGTCACCACGTTCATTTTCATGACTTAAGATTCACGGAGTTTCGCGGGTGCGCTGTCCGGTTTCGTTCGCTGTGCCCTGCGGCAACCTCGGCTCACATCACGCACTAATCCGGAGGCAGGCATGGCTGCGAAAGACAAACCGTTCCTTTCCGATATTCAGACAATCCGCAAGCGCGCGCGCCAGCACATGGAGCGCGGTGCGGTGACGGATACCTATTCGCTCGATCGCAATACGGTGCTGAAGCTTCTCAACGAGGCTCTGGCCACCGAAATCATCTGCGTGCTGCGCTACAAGGCGCACTATTTCCTGGCCTCCGGCATCAACGCCAAGAGCGTTGCGGCCGAGTTCCTAGAGCACGCGAACGAAGAGCAGGGTCATGCCGACGAGATCGCCGAGCGCATCACCCAGCTCGACGGCACGCCCAATTTTTCGCCGGACGGTCTGTCGGGCCGCAGTCACTCCGAATTCGTCGTGCCGGAAGATCTGGCCGCGATGATCGAAGAGAATCTGATCGCCGAGCGCATCGCGATCGACAGCTACCGCGAGATCATCAATTACGTCGGCGATCGCGATACGACGACCAAGCGCATGCTCGAGGGCATCCTCGCGGTCGAGGAAGAGCACGCCGAGGACATGAAGACGCTGATGGAAAACTTCGGCAAGAAGGGCGAGCCGGCCAAGCCCGGTCTCAAAATGGACAAGCCGGGCAAGCGCGACAAGTCCAAGCGCAAGTAAGATCGGCGCGGGCGCGGCGCCATCGGCGTTCGCGCTCGCTCGGCGATGGGAGGGATCGTGGAAGAATCAACGCAGACGCGGCGGTCGCGAGTCTGGCTCGTGAAGCTAGTTGGCGTCGCCATTGCGATCTACGCCGTCGTGATCCTCGCTCTGATGTGGTGGTGGGATTACGAGCCGCCGCATTTCGATGTCACCACGACCGCGCAAGCGCGCGTCGCCGCGAAAGGCCAGAAGCTGGTGACCGGGTCGGTGACCGTTTCGGCGCTGATGACATGCGCGGAAACGCTGTTGAACAAGCGCGGCGGCTATCTCAGCAACGACAAACTGCCGCCCGGCGTGTTGATGGACAACGTGCCGAACTGGGAATTCGGCGCGCTCGTCGCGACGCGCGATCTCTCCGATGCGATGCGCAATGAGTTCAGCCGCTCGCAGACGCAGTCGACCGAAGACCGCGATCTCAAGGAAGCTGCGCCGCTGTTCAACTCGCCGAACGATCGATGGCTGTTGCCGGCGTCCGAGCGCCAGTATCGCAAGGCGATCGGTTACATGGACAGCTATTTGACGCGACTCGCCGACAACGATCAGTCCGACGCGCAGTTCTTCGCGCGCGCCGACAACCTCACGGATTATCTCGGCACGGTGTCGACGCGTCTGGGTTCGCTGTCGCAGCGTCTTTCCGCGAGCGTCGGCCAGGAACGCATCGACACCGATCTCGCCGGCGATCCGAACGCGCAGCAGTCGACGCCGACGTCGAGTCCGCGCGTCGTGAAGACGCCATGGATGCTGGTCGACGACAATTTCTACGAGGCGCGCGGGTATACGTGGGCGCTGCGCGAACAGCTCGAAGCGATTCGGGTCGATTTCGGACCGGTGCTGCGCGACAAGAACGCGATGGTCAGTCTGGACCAGGTGATCCGCGAGCTGCGCGAATCGCAGAATCCCGTTGGCAGTCCCATCATTCTCAACGGCACGCCGTTCGGATTCTTCGCCAACCATTCGCTGGTGATGGCGAACTATATTTCGCGCGCGAACGCAGCCGTCATAGACCTTCGCGAGCTGCTGAGACGCGGATGAAAGTTCTACGGGAATCCTGGCGCGCAGATGTCGCGCCGATGGGCCATTCTTGCGGCTGCGAATGCTCGCTCGGCTACTCGAAGTGAATCCGCAGCATCCGACCGCCATTGCCGATTCGCCCGCCTGGCGCGCCGTCGTCGAGCATCCGCTGCTGTTGGGATTCCTGCTGCTCGCGCCGGTCGTGTTCCTGCTGCAGCCGCTGCCGATCGACGAGACGCGCTATCTCGCGGTCGCCTGGGAGATGCACCGCACCGGCGAGTTTCTGGTGCCGCATCTCAACGGCGAGCTGTATCCGCAGAAACCGCCGCTGTTGTTCTGGCTGATCAATGCCGGTTGGCTCGTCACTGGCGTGCACGCGTGGACTGCGCGCGCGATGACTCTGCTTTGTTCGCTGCTGAGTCTCGTGTTGCTGACGCGCCTCGTGCGGAGGATTTCGGATTCTGACCAGGCGGCGCGCGCATCGAGCGTGCTGCTGCTCGGCATGCTCTATTTCGCCGCGTTCGCCAACGCGATCATGTTCGACGTGTTGTTGACGACGTGTGCGCTGGTTGCGTTGCACGGCATTCTCGATCTCGTCGAGGATCGGCGTCGCGGGATTCTGGTCACCGGAATCGGCATCGGCCTCGGCATCCTGACCAAGGGGCCGGTGCTGTTGCTCGATATCGGTTTCGCTGCGTTGCTGGCGCCGTGGTGGACCCATGGCATTCCGCGCGGCAGCGGCCGCTATTTCGGTCTGTTGATTGCGGCGCTTCTGCTCGGCGTTGCGATTGCGCTCGCCTGGGCGGTGCCGGCGGCACTTCACGGCGGTCCCGACTACGCGCACTCGATTTTCCTCAGCCAGACGTTCGACCGAATAGAAGGCGTGAAAACCGGGACGCACGCGCAACCCGCGTGGTGGTATCTCGTGTGGCTGCCGGTGATGCTGATGCCTTGGCCGCTCGTGCTGCGCGGTCGATGGGCCGCGCTGCGCGGCGTCTTCAAGGAACGCGGCGCGCGACTCGCGCTGGCCTGGGTGCTGCCTGCGCTGATCGTGTTCTCGATGATCGGCGGCAAGCAGGCGCATTACCTATTGCCTTTACTGCCAGGCATCGCGTTGCTGCTTGCGATGCTGATCGATCGCGCGGCGTTCACGGCACGCGCCGGGCTGTGCGGGTTCGCGCTGATCCTCGTCGGCGTCGCGCTGGCGTTGCTGCCGAGCTATGCGGCGACACGGCCCGATCTCGCGTTCGTCGCCGGTACGTCGCCATGGTGGGGCGCCGCCGTGGCGATTATCGGCATCGCTTTGCTCGCTTGCTCGAAACGTATTCGAGATCCGCTATGGCCCGCGCTGGCAACCGTGGCGATGGTGTTGCTGTGCAAGCTCGCGCTGATACAAGGTCCGGGCGTGCGCTACGACGTGCGATCGGTCGCAGCGCAAGTGCATGCGGCGCAGGAGCGTGGTCAGCCGATCGCCCACGTCGGCTGGCATCACGGCGCCTACGAATTCGCCGGGCGCCTGACCGAACCGCTGCCGGCGCTGTCGCTGCAGGAATTGCCCGCGTGGGCGGCCGAACATCCGGACGGACTCGTGATCAGCTTCTATCGGCGTTTTCGATTCCGTGCCGAGCCGATTTATTCGCGTCCGTTCCGCGGCGTAGAGGTGTCGATATGGAAAGTGCGCGATGCACTCGCGTCAGGCATCGATCCGAACGCGAGTCACGCGCGCGACGACAGCGAGGATTCGCGCGACGACGATTGAAGGAATGCTTCCGCCGCTCCCGCTTGCGGGAGCGGCCGCCCGAAAGGGCGGGTGAGGGAAGTCGGAGTCGGGTGTTTCATTCCGAACGCCCTCACCCCACCCTCTCCCGCAAGCGGGAGAAGTGGATGCGGCGGCGAACGATAGAAGGATCGCAGCAGCAAGCGGAGAGGAGGCAGAGTCAGAACGCCGGTTTTTCCGGAGCCGACGCATAACGCTCGACGCCTGCGCGTATCTCGGTCTTGGCATCCTCGGCGCCGCGCCAGCCTTCGATCTTCACCCACTTGCCCTTTTCCAGATCCTTGTAGTGCGCGAAGAAATGCGCGATGCGATCAAGCGTGAGCTCCGGCAGATCGCGCACCGATTCGATGTCGCGATAAGCCGGAAACACCTTCGAGATCGGCACCGCGACGAGTTTCATGTCTTCGCCGGCTTCATCCGTCATGTTGAGCATGCCGACCGGTCGACAGCGGATCACCGAGCCCGGAATCAGCGGCACCGGCATGACGACCAGCACGTCGAGCGGATCGTCGTCGCCGCCGAGCGTGTGCGGCACGTAGCCGTAATTGCACGGATAGCGCATCGGCGTCGTCAGCACGCGATCGACGAAGATGGCGCCGGTCGCCTTGTCGACCTCGTACTTCACGGGTTCCTCGTTCATCGGAATTTCGATGACGACGTTGATCTCGTTCGGCACGTCGCGGCCGGCGGGAACGCGGTCGAGGGCCATGGCTCTGCTCCTGTTGCGGTGTCGGATTGAGCGCGGCGGAACAGGAAGGATCGTTCGCGCTGCTTTCGGGGCGCGAAGAATAGTGCAAGTCGCGCTGCCTCGCAGCAATTTGTCGATCAGCGCGCGCCGTATTGATAGCGGCAGGAAACGATTTCGAAATCGCCGCTCCGGATGCGTGAGAATCCGAGGCACGTCGCGCGAACGTTCGCGCCTTCGGATCGCACGCCCAATCTATGACTTCAGCGCGGCCTTCAGCTTGTCGACTTGTTCGGGAAACCATCGACCGGTCTGCTCGAGCGCGTCGGCGACGACTTTCTCGGCATCGGCCTGCCGATGCAACGCCTTCAGCGCTTTGACGCGCTGCATCGCCACCTCGAGCCGGTTCTCTCCGTACGCCTTCTCCGCTGCTTTTTCGAGCAGTGGCAGCGCGTCGGCGGGCTTGTCGCGTTCGACGAGGCTCTTGCCGAATCGATACGAATAAACGTAATCGTCCGGATAGGCCGCAATCAGTTTCGGGTACAGCGCATCGAGCTCGTCCGTGCGTTTTGCACGCACAAGATAGACGCGCAGATTGTCCGCCGCGTTGCGATCCTTGGTCAGATCGTCGCCGAGATGCTTGCGCGCGCTCGCGATCGCGCGATCGAGGACCGCCGTTTCGGCTTTCGCATCTCCAACCGCCGCGTCGACGTCGGCGGTGACGATGACGCTGCTGCGCTGATCGGCGCAGGAAGGTTTCGCGACGAAGACGTTCTGATCGAGCAGGCGTTCGAGCGCGGGCTTCTGCGCAGCGAGGATCGTCTTGCGCTCGGCTTCGGGCATCTTTTCGCTGGCTTCGAGCATGTCGTCGACGACGTAGGGCCGGTCGCATCCGATGTCGCCGTCGAGCGCGCGCTTGGCAGCGGTGACGGCCGCCGCGTAGTCCTTCGACTTCATCGCGCGCGCGAGCTCGAGACGCGCGAGCCACAACGAGACGCGCGGATTTTTCGCGGCGCCCGTGCGCACGGTGGCCGGCAGGCTCGCGTACCACTCGAGGCCGGCTTGGCCTTCCTTGCGCGCTTCGTAGGATCCGAGCACCGTCGCCATCGCGTCGGTGTCGCCGGTGACCGCGCTCGCTTTCAACTGATCGAGCGTATGGCTGCCGGCAAGAATCTTGTCGATCGCGGAGTAGAACTTTGCGCGCGCCTGCTCGCCGAGAATGCGGCCGAGCTCATCGCCGTTGTCGTTGAGCACGACGTATGCCGGCAGCGCCTTCACTTCGAGCTTTTTCATCCACGCCGCGCCATCCGGCGAATCGGCATCGACTGCAGTCACCACCGTGCGCGCCTCGACGGCATTCCACTCCGCGCCGTTGAGCACGTGCGTCATCATGAAGTAGCACGAGTAGCACCACGGTGCGCCGAAATCGAGCAGCAGCGGCTGGTGCGTCCTTGCGCGCTTGTGCGAGCGCATCGTCAACCGTCGCCGGCGAATTGGCGAAAGCCGGCGTCGACAGCGCAAGCGCGAGCAGCGTCAATTTGAAGGTCATGGTTGCGCGCCTTTCAGGTGATCCCAAAGGAATGTGTATGCCATCGCGTGCATATATGCCGATTGCTTGTTGTCGGCGGCTCCGCCGTGACCGCCTTCGGTGTTCTCGTAGAACCAGGCGTTGGCGTAGCCGAATTCGTGCATCCGGGCCGCCATCTTGCGCGCTTGTACCGGGCCCACGCGATCGTCGCTGGTGGAGGTGTAGAACAACACCGGCGGATAGTCCTTGCCTTTTTCGAGGTTCTGGTACGGCGAGAACGTCTTGATGAATGCCCAGTCCTCGGGCTTGTCCGGATCACCGTACTCGGCGATCCAAGACGCGCCGGCGGAAAGATGCGTGTAGCGTTTCATGTCGAGCAGCGGCACTTCGCAGACGATCGCGCCGAACAATTGCGGATATTCGGTCAGCATGTTGCCCATGAGCAGACCGCCGTTGCTGCCGCCGAGCGCGCCGAGACGCGCGCGTGTCGTGAACCCGCGCTTGACCAGATCCTCGGCGACCGCGGCGAAATCCTCGTAGGCGCGCAGGCGATTTTCGCGTAAGGCGGCCTGGTGCCAGCGCGGGCCGTATTCACCGCCGCCGCGGATGTTGGCGACGACGTAGACGCCGCCGCGCTCGAGCCAAGCGCGGCCAACGCTGCCGCTGTAGCCCGGGACTTCCGAAACCTCGAAACCGCCGTAGCCGTACAGCAACGTCGGATGGCTGCCGTCGGGCTTCAATCCTTTCGGCGCGACGACGAAGTAGGGAACACGCGTGCCGTCCTTCGACGCGACGAAATACTGATGCACGTCGAGACCTTTCGCATCGAAGAACGCGGGCGCGTGTTTGATCGGATGCGAGTGACCTTGGCCGATCGTGCCGTAGTACAGCGTGGTCGGCGCGAGATAGCTCGTCACCGTCAGGAAATAATCGTCGGACGAATCCGCGTCGATGCCGTCCGCAGAGACGGTGCTGAGCGCCGGGGCGCCGCCGAGTGGTGCACGTTTCCACGCGCCGGCCCTCGGCGTCAGCACTTCCTGACGGCTCGCGACATTGTCGAGCAGATTCAGTATCAAGTGATGGCGTGTCCACGCATAGCTCGACAGCGATGCCGTGTCCGTCGGCGTGAACAGCGCCGTCATCTCGCGCTTGCCGGCCATGAAATCATTGAAATTCGCTGCGAGCAGCGAGCCGCCCGCATACGTCGCGCCGCCAACCGTCCACGGCGTGCGCAACTGCACGAGCAGCCATTCGCGGTGCGAGTCGACGATCGCATCGAGCGGCACGTCGATCTTGGTCAGCGTGCCGTCCTTGCCGCGCACGAACGTTTCGCTGGAAAAGAAGTCGATCACCCGCTGGATCAGATCGCGCTCGAAGCCGGGCGTGAGATCGCGCGTCGCGCTTGCGCCGAGATCGTCTTCCTTGACCTCGAAGACGGTCGTCGCCGCGCTGAGCGGCGTGCCGCGCTTCCATTCCTTGGCGATGCGCGGATAGCTCGACTTCGTCATCGAGCCAGGACCGAAATCGGTGCCGACGTAAATGCGATCCGCATCGATCCATGCGGCCTGGCTCTTCGCTTCCGGAACGTAGAAACCGTCTTTCACGAACGCCTTGTCGACGAGATCGAACTCGCGCAGGACATCCGCATCGCCGCCGCCGGGAGACAGCGAAAGAATGCAGCGTCGATAGGCCGGCTTCAGACAGTCGGCGCCGTGCCACACCCAGCGCTTTCCTTCCGATGCGGACAGCGCGTCGAGATCGATCACTGTTTCCCAGTGCGGATGCGGCTCGCGATAGCTCGCCATCGTCGTGCGCCGCCAGATGCCGAGCGGATGCTGCTGGTCCTTCCAGAAGTTGTAGTAGTGCGTGCCGAGTTTCTGCACGAACGGAATGCGTGCTTCGGAATCGAGCACTTCGAGGATGCGCGCTCGCGTCTTCTCGAACTCCGGATTCTCCGCGTAAGCCTTGGCGGTCTTCGCGTTCTCCGCATGCACCCACTCGAGCGGCCTGGCGCCGTGGATGTCCTCGAGCCAGAGATACGGATCGTCGGCAGTCGTTTCGTTGCTCACGGGTTTCGAGGTGGGAGCGGCCGGCTTCTTCTCAACGGCAGTGCAGGCGGCGAGGAAGGCGAGGGCGCCGAGCAGGGCGCCGCGCGGGAGTTGTGTCATGGGATTGCGAACCTCGTGGGTCGGGGTGCTCTATCGCAGACAACGCGGCGGTTTGTCCAGAGACTGAAGTACTGCGCGTGAAAAAGAAAAGCCCGCGCTAAAGCGGGCTTCGATCCGGGGACGCTGAACCGGCGTGCCCTCACCCTAACCCTCTCCCGCAAGCGGGAGAGGGGATCAGAACAGGCGCCTTCCCGCGAGCGGGAGGAAGTGGAGCGTTACAGGAGCGGAACCAGCAACAGCGCGACGATATTGATGATCTTGATCAGCGGATTGACCGCCGGGCCCGCCGTATCCTTGTAAGGATCGCCGACGGTGTCGCCGGTGACCGCGGCCTTGTGCGCATCCGAACCCTTGCCGCCGAAGTTGCCGTCCTCGATGTATTTCTTCGCGTTGTCCCATGCGCCGCCGCCGGTCGTCATCGAAATCGCGACGAAAAGACCCGTTACGATCGTGCCGATCAGGACGCCGCCGAGCGCCTGCGCGCCGGCCAGCGTGCCGCCGCCGAGATACTTGAACCCGAACGCGACCACGATCGGCACCAGCACCGGCAGCAGCGACGGAATCATCATTTCCTTGATCGCCGCGCGCGTCAGCATGTCGACGGCGCGCGAATAGTCGGGCTTGGTCTTGCCTTCCATGATGCCCTTGATCTCGCGGAACTGGCGGCGCACTTCCTCGACGACGCTGCCGGCCGCGCGACCGACGGCTTCCATCGCCATCGACGCGAACAGGAACGGAATCAGGCCGCCGATGAGGAGGCCGATGATGACGAGATGGTTCGACAGATCGAACGTGAAGATCTGATCCGGATGTTCCACGCCGAGCTTGTGCGTGTAGTCGGCGAACAGCACCAGCGCGGCAAGGCCGGCGGAGCCGATTGCGTAACCCTTGGTCACCGCTTTCGTCGTGTTGCCGACCGCATCGAGCGGATCGGTGACGGCGCGCACTTCCTTCGGGAGCTCCGCCATTTCGGCGATGCCACCGGCGTTGTCGGTGATCGGACCGTAGGCGTCGAGCGCGACGATCATGCCGGTCATCGACAACATCGCAGTCGCCGCGATCGCGATGCCGTAGAGTCCCGCGAGGTCATACGCGCCCCAGATCGCAGCGCACACCGCGAGCACCGGCAGCGCCGTCGATTTCATCGAAATGCCGAGGCCGGCGATGATGTTGGTCGCATGGCCTGTTGTCGATGCTTTCGCGACGTGACGAACCGGGCTGAACTCGGTCGCGGTGTAGTACTCGGTGATCCACACCATCGCGCCGGTGAGGACAAGACCGATCACCGCGCAGCCGAATACGTTCCAGACGCCATAGCTCGACTGCGACATCAGCTGCTGCGTCACCGGAATGAATGCCAGCAGCGCGAGCACCGCTGATACGATCACGCCCTTGTACAGCGCGTTCATGATCTTGCCGCCGGCGCTGACTTTGACGAAGAACGTGCCGATGATCGAAGCGACGATCGAAACGCCGCCAAGCACGAGCGGATACAGCACGCGCGTTCGGGCCGGCTTCGGCCGCCATCACGCCGCCGAGCAGCATCGTCGCGATCAGCGTGACCGCGTAGGTTTCGAAAAGGTCGGCCGCCATGCCCGCGCAATCGCCGACGTTGTCGCCGACGTTGTCCGCGATCACGGCCGGATTGCGAGGATCGTCTTCCGGAATCCCGGCTTCGACCTTGCCGACCAGATCCGCGCCGACGTCGGCGCCCTTGGTGAAGATGCCGCCGCCGAGGCGCGCGAAGATCGAGATCAGTGACGAGCCGAACGCGAGTCCGACCAGCGCGTGCAGCGCGGCGTCCTCGCGTGTAGCCCGCATGGTGCGTCAGCACGATGAAATAACCGGCGACGCCGAGCAACGCGAGTCCGACCACCAGCATGCCGGTGATCGCGCCGCCGCGGAACGCGACGGCGAGCGCAGCAGCGATACCGCTCCGCGCGGCCTCGGTCGTGCGCACGTTCGCGCGCACGGAGATGTTCATGCCGATGTAGCCCGTGAGGCCGGAGAGAATCGCGCCGATCGCAAAACCAATCGCGGTGCCCCAGTCGAGCGCGAAGCCGATCACCACCAGCAGCACCGCGCCGACGATCGCAATCGTCGTGTATTGACGATTGAGGTACGCGCGCGCGCCTTCCTGAATCGCCGCGGCGATTTCCTGCATGCGCTCGTTGCCGGCCGGTTTGGCCAGGATCCAGCGGATCGACCAGACGCCGTAAAGAATCGCGAGGACCGCGCAAATCAGCGCGATCAACAAACCGTATTGCTGGAACAGCATCGAACCCTCCCTTGAAGCGCAGGCAATTGGAATGGCGAAACGGGGGAAAGCGGGTAATCGAGCCAGTATAGCCAGCGGCGCCGGGTCCGCGCACTGTGGCGACGTAGCGCCTCGGGAATGGCGATATCGGCGGCCTCACGTTGCCGCCGCTTTTTTGTCCTTCGCCCAGCCGGTAGGCCGGGGGCGGATGGGCGCTTTTTGGGTAAGCATCGCGGCGAGGCCGTACTTAAGCCTCACATCGCTCGTCAGTCCGTCCTTCCCGGAGGTTATAGGGTGGGCTTAAGCCCACCCTATGCGAATCCGAGATGGATCGAGGGACCGGTCTCAGCGCCTCACGCCCAGCCCTTTGCCGCAAGCGGAGAAGGCAAATCGACTACTTGTCCTCGATCGAATACGCCCGCAGCTTTTTCTTCACGCGCGCGTTCTTGAGCCGCACATAGTTCGGCAGTCCGTCCTTCCCGTAGGGTGGCGGGTCCTCGCCGCGGATCAGCGGCTCGAGATAGCGCCGCGCGGCGGCCGTGATGCCATAGCCGTCGGAGCGGATAAAGCCCTTCGGCAGCTTCTTCTCGCGGTTGGCGATCTTCTCCAGCGGCGCCGACTCGATTTTCCAGCGGTACGGTTTGTCCGACGTGCGCACGATGACCGGCATGACCGCATTGTGGCCCTTGAGCGCGTATTCGACCGCCACCTTGCCAACCGCATACGCCTGTTCGGCATCGACTTTCGAGGCGATATGCCGCGCCGCGCGCTGCAGGTAATCAGGCAGGGCCCAGTGGTATTTGTAGCCGAGTTTCTGCTTGACCAATCCCGCGATGAACGGCGCCGCGCCGCCGAGTTGCGTGTGCCCGAACGCATCGCGCGTGCCGGCTTCGGCGAGGAATTGACCCGCGGCGTTCTTGACGCCTTCGGAGACGACGACCGTGCAATAGCCGACGCGCTCGACCGTCTCCTTCACGCGCGCGAGAAATTTGTCTTCGTCGAACGGGATTTCCGGAAACAGGATGATATGCGGCGGCTCGCCTGCGCTGCGCGCGGCGAGGCCTCCGGCCGCGGCGATCCAGCCGGCATGTCGGCCCATGACTTCGATGACGAACACCTTGGTCGACGATTCGCACATCGATTCGACGTCGAGACTCGCCTCGGCGACGGAGACAGCCGTGTATTTCGCCACCGAGCCGAAGCCCGGGCAGCAGTCGGTCACGGCGAGATCGTTGTCGACCGTTTTCGGCACGCCGATCGTATTGATCGCGCAGCCGAGCTCCTTGCCGATCTGCGAGATCTTGAGCGCGGTGTCGGCCGAATCGTTGCCGCCGTTGTAAAGGAACCAGCGGATGTCATGCGCGCGAAACACGTCGATCAGGCGCTCGTACTGCGCTCGATTCTGATCGAGCGATTTCAGCTTGTAGCGGCACGAGCCGAACGCGCCACCCGGGGTGTGGCGCAATGCCGCAATCGCCGACGGCGTTTCCTTCGATGTGTCGATCAGGTCCTCTCGCAAGGCACCGATGATGCCGTTGCGCGCCGCGAGCACCGCGACGCCCTTGCGGCGCGCCGTCTCGATGACGCCGCAGGCGGTTGCATTGATGACGGCGGTGACGCCGCCGGATTGCGCGTAGAGCAGGTTGCCTTTGCCCATGAAGTCTCCGTCGTCGGGCGGTTTGACACGTTTCCGGCCAGCCGCTAGCGTTGCTTTAAGGTTCTTTAGTCTAGCGTCAGCGGCGTCGCGGCCGCATGGGAGCAGCATGCGACTTGTCCTACTTGGCGCACCGGGCTCGGGCAAAGGCACTCAGGCTGTCATGCTGAAGGCCGCACTCAAGGTGCCGCACATCTCGACCGGTGATCTGCTGCGCGCCGCGGTCAAGGCCGGCACACCGCTCGGCCTCAAGGCCAAGGCGGTCATGGAAGCCGGCAAGCTGGTTTCCGACGACATCGTGCTCGGCATGCTCGAGGAACGTCTCGCGCAGGCGGACGCGACGGGCGGCTTCATCCTCGACGGCTATCCGCGCAATCTCGCGCAGTGCGAAGCGCTCGAAGCGCTGCTCGCGCGGATTCGCCAGCCGCTCGATATCGCGATCAAGCTCAAGGTGCCGAGCGAACTGATCGTGGAACGCATCGCCGGCCGCGCCGCGGCCGAAGGGCGCAAGGACGACACGCCGGAAACCGTTCGCGAACGCCTGCGCGTTTACGCCGAACAAACCGCGCCGGTCGCCGAACACTTCGCGGCGATCGGTCATCTGCGCATCGTCGATGGCGTCGGCGAAGTCGACGAAGTCTTCAAGCGCATCCTTGCGGCGTTACCCGGCGAACTTGCCGGTGCCTGAGCGCACACGGGCCGGCAAGCAACGAACGCGGCCGGATATCGACACGCGGTTCGCAAAATCCCGGCGACGCGATCGAAGCCACTGCTGGAACACGCCACGACGACGAACATGACCCGACGCGAATCCCGTGCGGCCGACCTGACGGTCATCGTGTTCGAGCTGTGCCAGCTGCGCCGCGGGCCGGACGACATGCCGTATTCGAAGGCGCTGTTCGCCGTGCTGATCGGCGCCAGCATCGTGCTCGATGTCGTCGTCGGCGCATTCGGCGAGGGCGTTCCGAATGCGCTGTCACGCTCGCTGCTCTCGACCGGCCTCGTGCTGGCGCTGTGCTGGATCGCCCTCGCGCTGCGCCATCTCGGCAACCGGTATCTGCAGACGGCGAGCGCGCTCGTCGCGTGCAGCATCGTGTTCTCGCTGCTGATTCTGCCGCTGGCGTGGCTTTCGGGTCCGGCGCCGGCGCCGCCGGCGCCGCTGACGTCGATGCAGATGCTGCTCGGCTGGCTGATGCTGGCCATCGTCGCCTGGAATCTCGTGGTCAACGCGCACATCGTGCGACGCGCGCTCGATGCGCCGTTCGCGCTCGGTCTCGCGCTCGCGCTGGCCTGGTTCGTCGCCGACCTCGCGCTCGAACGCGCGCTGTTCGACGCGCCGGGCTGAGTGCGGAACGTCACCATGCGCCTTCACATCCTCGGCATCTGCGGCACCTTCATGGGCGGCCTCGCTGCGCTAGCGCGCGAGCTCGGGCACGACGTCGAAGGTTCGGACGCGAACGTGTATCCGCCGATGTCGACGCAGCTCGAACGGCTCGGCATCGCGCTCCAATCCGGCTGGAAAGCCGAACATCTCGAACCCGCGCCGGATCTGGTTATCGTCGGAAACGCGCTGTCACGCGGGAATCCGGCGATCGAACACATGCTCGATGCGCGTCTGCGTTATGTGTCCGGCCCGCAATGGCTCGGCGAAACCGTGCTGGCCGAACGTCGCGTGCTCGCGGTCGCGGGTACGCACGGCAAGACGACGACCACATCGTTGCTCGCGTGGATTCTCGAATCACAAGGACGCGCGCCGGGTTTTCTGGTCGGCGGCGTGCCGGCGAATTTCGGAATTTCGGCGCGGCTCTGCGGCGCTTCGTCGCTCACCCCACCGTCGGCGTCCGCCCACGGTCCGCCACTCTCCGGCTTCGCGGGCGAGGGACTTGGAAGGCAACCTGCTGCTGCAGATTTCATTATCGAAGCCGACGAATACGACACCGCATTCTTCGACAAGCGTTCGAAATTCGTGCACTACCGGCCGACGGTCGCGATTCTCAACAATCTCGAATACGACCACGCCGATATTTTTCCCGACGTCGCGGCGATCCAGCGCCAGTTTCATAACCTGGTGCGCATCGTGCCGGGCAACGGCTCTCTCGTCGTCAACGCCGAAGATCCTCGTCTCGCCGAAGTGCTCGCAATGGGCGCATGGACGCCGCTCTCGACCTTCGGCATCGATGCCGGCGACTGGCGCGCGCGCCTCGTCGAAGCCGACGGTTCCGCAGTTCGTCGTAGCGCATCGCGGCCGCGAGATCGGCGTCGCGCGCTGGGGTCTCAGCGGTCGCCACAACGTGATGAACGCGCTCGCGGCGCTCGCGGCGGCGCACGCGGTCGGTATCGATGTCGCCGCCGCATTGCCCGCGCTCGCGAATTTCCGCAGCGTCGCGCGGAGGATGGAATGCCTCGGGGAGATCGACGGTGTGCACGTCTACGATGATTTCGCCCATCACCCGACGGCGATCGCGACGACGCTCGCGGGCCTTCGCGCGCGCGTTGGATCGGCGCGCATCCTGGTCGGCCTGGAGCCGCGGTCGAACTCGATGCGCATGGGCGCGCACGCGGACGAGCTTGCTCCATCCTTGCGTGACGCCGACACCGTCGTGTTCCTCAAGCGCGCGGAACTGCCCTGGGACGCAAGCCGCATCGTCGGCGCGCTCGCGGGGCGCGGCGCGACCGCGCCGAGTGTCGATGCGCTGATCGCCGCGCTGAGCACTCGGGCGCGCGCGGGCGATCATGTGGTTTTCATGTCGAACGGCGGCTTCGAAGGCGCGCCGCGGCGTTTTCTCGACGCGCTGCGATCGCGCGCGCCGGCCTGATCGGCCTCTCGCACGATACCCACGCGGCAGCGCGCGCACTAAACTGGCCTTGGTGGCGCTGACCGATCTTCCGCTGTTTCCGCTGTCCGCCGTGCTGTTCCCCGGTGGGCCGCTCACGCTGCGCATCTTCGAACGGCGTTATCTCGATCTGGTGCGCGACTGTGCGCGCCGCAGCTGCGGTTTCGGTGTGTGCCTGATCCTGCAGGGTCGCGAAGTCGGCGAACCCGCGGTGCCGGCCGCGGTCGGCACGCTGGCGCGGATCATCGATTTCTACACGCTGCCGGACGGACTGCTCGGCATCACCGCCGAAGGCTGCGAGCGTTTTCAGGTGACCACGACGCGCGTGCGCGACAATGGCCTCGTGCATGGCGAAGTCCGGTTCTGGGCCGAGGAGCCGGTGATCGACGTGCCGCCCGAACACGCGCTGCTCGCGACGATTCTCGAGCGCCTGATCGAGAAAGCCGGCGGTCCATTCGCGAATGCGGAGCGCTCGTGCTACGACAACGCGAGCTGGGTCGGCTTTCGGCTCGCCGAAATGCTGCCGCTGGAACCGCCGGAGCGTCAGCAGCTCCTGCAGGTGACCGATCCCGTGCAGCGTCTCGCGCGACTGATGCACTATGTTCCGCGATTCCAGCGCGCCTGACGCCAACAGAAAGGCACGGGAGACATCATGAAATACCTGCACAGCATGATCCGCATTCGCGACGTCGATGCCACGCTGAAATTCTTCTGCCAAGGTCTCGGTCTGCGCGAGGTGCGACGCCACGACAATGCATCCGGCCAGTTCACGCTGATTTTCCTCGCGGCGCCGGAAAGTCCCGAGGCCGAGATCGAGTTGACGCACAACTGGGGATCGAGCGAGGACTACGGTTCGGCGCGCAACTTCGGACATCTCGCGTTCCGCGTCGATGACATCTACGCGACCTGCGCCCATCTGCAATCGATCGGCGTCACGATCCATCGTCCGCCGCGCGACGGGCACATGGCATTCGTGCGTTCACCGGATCTGATCTCGATCGAGCTCCTGCAGAAGGGCGATGCGCTGGCGCCGCGCGAGCCGTGGACGTCGATGCCGAATACCGGCGTGTGGTAGCGCTCAGACTTCGGACTTTTCGCGCGCGCCGAGCTTAAAGCGGCACGCGTGTCCGCCACGCAAAAGGCATTCGAGGTGCTGGATCGGCCGTCCGGTCGCGGCTTCCATGAACGCAAGATCGAAACGGCACACATCCGGATGCGCTTTCGCGAGCGCGTGGAAAACGCAGTTGTACGCTTCGACCTGCGTTTCGCCGTCGCGTCGCACGGCCAGCGCTTCATAGCCGAGCGCATCGAGTTGTTCGGCGAGCGCGCGTGCGGTTTCGTCGGCATCAACGGCCGCGATGCGCTCGGCCGCCGCGGCGCCAAGCTCGCGTCCGATCGCGCCGAGCAACGCCTGCACGCCGGCTTTTCCGGCGTCGGCGTACAGGTGCTCGATGACGCTGCTCGCGATCAACGCGTAGTTGCGCGGAAACAACTCGCGACCGGCCGGCAGCAGCACGTACCGTGCCTGTGGTCGGCCACCGGTCGGTCGTGCCATGCCGCGCTCGACGTATCCCGCCGCGATCAGCGCAGTCAGGTGTTGCCTAACCGCGTTGTGAGTCACGCCGAGCGCTTCGCACAAGATCTCGACCGTCGCGCCCTGCGGCGCGAGCAGAAGCTGACGCAGCAATTTCTGCTGCGTGGTTCCGAGCTGGCGCAGGGTGATGCCGCGTTTCATGCGCTTGGTTTCAAGTCGCCTTCGCCGGAAATTGCTTGGCGATGCCATCGGACAGCGCATCGGCCAGCGTGTTCATGTGCGACTGCATCGCGGTCCACGTCGTCGTTTCGGCCTTGCTGTCGCCTTTCATGATTTCGCCGATCTGCGCGGAGTGGTGCCCGACGTGCGTCATCATCAAACCGCGCACGGCGTCTTCGGGCAGATTCGGATTTGCACCCGAGAGGAATTTCGCGATGTCGTTCGCGTTCGCGGTGGCGTCCTGCATTGCTTTCGCACTGGCGGACGTGTCGCCGGCTTTCTCGGCATCCGTCATCGCCTTCACCGCGCCCCAGTGGCCGGCGAGCAATTCGAGCATGCGTTTGCCTGCATCGGCGCCGTAAAAGCCGGCGACCGCATCGGATATTTGCTTGGCATTCGCGACGACATCGTCGCCAGCTTTCTTGGCTGCAGCCGTGTCGCCGGATTTGACGGCCATCGCGTATGCGCGCGTGTGCTGGATGTGGCCTTGCCAGAGTCCGCGCATTGCGGCGTGAAGTTTCGGCGCAGCCGGTGCGGTGCTGGCCGGCGTCGCGGCCGGCGCCGGGCTGGCCGCGAGCAGAGGTGTCGACATTGCAAATGTCAGCGCCAGCGCGCCGGCGAACATGATCGGTTTCATCGGAAGGCTCCTCGGCTGTCCGTCACGTGACGGCCGCACCATCCTGCCGGGCTGCCGAAGATAGTAAACCGATCTATGTGTAAAGTCCGTCCGAACGTTGCTCAGCCCGCTTCCACAACCTCCCGGAACGCGCCGCGCGCCGCCGCAAGGGTGTCGGCGATGATCTCTTCCGTGTGCGCGATCGAGACGAATCCGGCCTCGAACGCGGACGGCGCGAGGTACACGCCGCGCCGGAGCATGCCGTGAAAGAAGCGATTGAATGCGGCGACATCGCACGCGGTCGCCTGCGCGTAGGTTTCGACCGGAGAGAAAGAGGCGGTCGAAGGTCGCTCCGATTTCCCTTCGCCCCGCAGCGCGGGGAGAAGGTGGTCCGCAGGATCGGAAGAGGGGCGCTCTTCGGAAAGGAAAAAAAGTCCGAACATTCCGCAGACGCGGTTGACGGTCATCGCGACGCCGGCTTCCGCGGCGGCGGCGGCGAATGTGTCGGCGAGGAGTCGCGTGCGTCGATCGAGCTCGTCGTAAAAACCCGGAACCTGGATCAGCTCGAGCATCGCCAGGCCCGCCGCCATCGCGACCGGATTGCCGCTCAGCGTGCCGGCCTGATACACGGGGCCGGCCGGCGAAACCAGCTGCATGATGTCGCGCCGTCCGCCGTATGCGCCGACCGGCATGCCGCCGCCGATGATTTTTCCGAACGTGGTCAGATCCGGCGTGACGCCGTAGCGCTGTTGCGCGCCACCGAGCGCGACGCGAAAGCCGGTCATGACTTCGTCGAAGATCAGAAGCGCACCGTGCCGCGTGCAGAGCTCGCGCAACGCGGCGAGATAGCCGTCGCGCGGCAGGATCAGGTTCATGTTGCCGGCGATCGGCTCGATGATCAGCGCGGCGATTTCGTCGCCGACTTCGGCAAAGAGTTTTCGCGCCGCATCGAGATCGTTATACGGCAGCGTCAGCGTCAGATCCGCGAGCGCCGTCGGCACGCCCGGAGACGTCGGCGTGCCGAACGTCAGCGCGCCCGAACCTGCCTTGACCAGAAACGCATCGCCGTGGCCGTGATAGCAGCCTTCGAACTTCACGATACGCGTGCGGCCGGTAAAGCCGCGCGCGAGACGGATCGCCGACATCGTCGCTTCGGTGCCCGAGTTGACCATGCGCACGACATCGACCGACGGCACCAGCTTTGCGATCGTCTCTGCCATCGTGACCTCGGCCGGGCAGGGCGTGCCGAACGAAAGTCCGTCGCGGATTGCGCGCTCGACTGCGGCGCGCACGTGCGGATGGTTGTGGCCGACGACCATCGGTCCCCACGAGCCGACATAGTCGATGTAGCGCGTGCCTTCGACGTCCCACAAATACGCGCCGTCCGCGCGCGCCGTGAAGAACGGTTCGCCGCCGACCGATTTGAATGCGCGCACCGGCGAGTTGACGCCGCCGGGCATGCGCGCGAGCGCGCGTTGAAAGAGTTCGTGGTTCGTGGTCATAGGAAATCGATTCTCGTTATGTCCGCGCGGCGATCGGATCTAAATACTTAACCTCTCCCGCTCGCGGGAGAAGTCGCCCAGAGGGCGGGTGAGGGAGCTCGGAGTGAAAGGTGTCGTTTCGGGAGCGTCCCTCACCCCAACCCTCTCCCGCAAGCGGGAGAGGTGGTGCGTCGGCTCGGCTCACGCGGATTACGTGGGCACAACGGCTGTGGCTGCGATGGGCGCATTGTCTTATGAACGACTCGTCGCGAATAGCGCACTGACTTCGCGGGCCGCCGCACGCACATCGGCTGCGCCAAACACCGCCGAAATCACCGCGAGATAATTCGCGCCGGCATCGATCAGCGTCGCGCCGTTCGCCGGCGTGATGCCGCCGATCGCGACGAGCGGCAGGCCAAACGCTTTCGCCTCGCGCAACAACGCCGGTGTCGCGTTGCGCGCGTCGGGTTTCGTCGGCGATGGGTGAAACGCGCCGAATGCGAGATAGTCCGCGCCCGCGGCCGCGAGGCTCCGCGCGCGCCGCAGCGAGTCGTAACACGACGCGCCGATGATCGCGTGCGCGCCAAGTCGCGCACGTGCCGATGGTGTGTCCGCATCGTCTTCGCCGAGATGCACGCCGGCAGCGCCGACGGCGATGGCGAGTTCGATGTCATCGTTGACGATCAACGGAACGCGGTGATGCGCGCACAATGCAGCGATGGCTCCCGCTTCGGCACGCCGGCGCGCGGTGTCGGTGGTCTTGTCGCGGTATTGCAGCAGCGTCGCGCCGCCGTCGAGCGCAGCCGCGCAGACCTCGATCAGATCGGCGCGCGGTCCGTCGGTGATCGCGTAGAGACCGTCGCGTGCGAGCAGCGGGTGAGTCATCGTCGAATCGCGCAGGATTTCGCCGGAGTTTAACGTCGTCGTCGCGGTCGTGGTCCGGTAGGTCCATCGACAATTGCGCCGTTGCACGTGGCAGACCGTCCCGTGAAACGCATGCTCTCTTCGATCGCCGTCGTTCTCGTTGCCACGGCCACAAGCCGCCGCGCAGGCGCCGGTGTTGAAATGGTCCTATGGCGGCTGCTTCGCGTCGTGGTGGCGGATCGGCTGGTACAGCTCGCCCGCGACGATCGACATCGACGGCGACGGCGAGCTCGAAGTCGTCATCCAGATCGTCGATGCCGGCGTCGTCGCCTACGATCTGCCCGGCACGCGTTACGCGCGCACGCTTTGGCCGACCGGCCGCGGCAGCTATCGGCGGGCCGGTGTCGCCTTCAACGATCGCGTCTTCGCCGACGGCTTCGGCGGCTGATCGGCGGCTTGCGGCCTTGTGTCACTTGGATCGACGGCGCCCCGCTGCGACAATGCGCGTTGCGCCTTTCCGATCCTTTCTCGAATGTCTCAAACCGCTGCCGCTGCCCCGGATGCCGTGCCGTTCCGCACGTTCATGTGCGTCGTCTGCGGCTTCATCTACAGCGAAGCGGACGGCTGGCCGGCCGACGGCATCGAGCCGGGCACGCGCTGGGAAGATGTGCCGGAAACCTGGACCTGCCCGGACTGCGGCGTGACCAAGTCCGATTTCGAGATGATCGAGGTCTGAGCGCGCGCCTCAACCTCGCCACACGCCGTCCCGATTTCGTCACGCGCGCGACGCACCGCCTGCACGGACACCTGATGGACTGACGATCAGTCGATCAGCGGAGTCGTTCATGCGTGTTTTCGTACCGGTCGAAGACGCCAGCGTCGATGCCGACGCGGGCGCTCTGGTGCCTTATCGTTGCGGCATCGTGTGCGCGCACGAATTGCGCGGCGTGCTCGTGTTGCGCGACGGCGTCTGGAGCGAGCCGTTCGCGTTCAACGATGAATCGCCATCGCATCGCCCGATGTCACCTTGAGCTGCTCGGCCTGACCGGCGTTGAGCTCGAGCACGTAGCGCGCCGGCGCACCGCTGGAATAGCCCGGGCAGGGATCGGCCAGACAGGGCGGCACGTTGTGCTGAACGCTGATGAGCTTGCCGTCGGCGTCGAAGAACAGCATGTCGAGCGGAATCTTGGTGTTCTTCATCCAGAATGTGCGCGGCGCGTCATCGTCGAACACGAACAGCATGCCGTGGTTGACCTCCATGCTGGTTCGATCCATCAAGCCGTGTGCGCGCGAGGCGTCATCGGACGCGATCTCGATCGTGTAGACATGGTCCTTCAGCTCGACATACGGCCCGGCCGGCGGCGATGCGCAGGCCTGCAGCGAAAGGCAGAGCGTCAGCGCGAGAATCGAGAAGCGGAGCGTGCGATAGGTTTCGTTCATTGCCGTGGTTCCTCGAAAGCCGGACCGAATGGATCATTTCTGCGTTCGTTCGTTCGTCGATGTCTCAAAAAGGGCTGCTGGCAGTCGACGAACGCGATCGAGCCAGCGCCGCTCAGTCGAGCGCATAACCGAACTGCTGCCGGAACTGATCGGCGAATTCGTCGAACGTGAAACGCTGGTTCTGCGTGCCGGGATGCTCGACCTTGAGCGCGCCCATCAGCGATGCGACGCGGCCCACGGTCGGCCAGTCCATGTCGCGCATGATCGCGAAGATGAGGCCCGCACGATAGGCGTCGCCGCAACCGGTGGGATCGGATACGCGGCGCTCGTGTGCGGGCGGAATGTCAAACGTTTCTTTCTTGGTATGGATCAACGAGCCCTTCGGGCCCGCGCGTGACGATGTACGCCTTGACGCGATCGGTGATTTCTTCCGCCGACCAACCGGTGTTCCGCTGCAGCAGCAGCGATTCGTAGTCGTTGACGGTGACGTAGTCCGCCTTGTCGATGAACGCGCGGAATTCGTCGCCGGAGAAGAGCGGCATCGCCTGACCCGGATCGAAGATGAAGGGAACGCTGCGCTGCGGAAAATTCCTCGACGTGCTGCAGCATCGCTTCGCGTCCGTCCGGCGCGACGATGCCGAACGTCGCGTCGGCGACGTCGCGCACGTGATTTTCGAACGAGCGCATCATCGCGCCGGGATGGAATGCGGTGATCTGGTTGTCGTCGAGATCGGTCGTGATGAACGCCTGCGCGGTGTAGAGGTCCTCGAGCACCTTGACGCAGGAGAGGTTGATGCCGCAGCGCGTGAAATGTTCGCGGTACGGCGCGAAATCCTGGCCGACGGTCGCCATCGGCAGCGGATCGGCGCCGAGGAGTTTCAGGTTGTAGGCGATATTGCCCGCGCAGCCGCCGAACTCGCGGCGCATGCGCGGCACCAGGAACGACACGTTCAGGACGTGCACCTTGTCGGGCAGGATGTGGTTCTTGAACTGGTCCTGGAACACCATGATGGTGTCGTAGGCCAGCGAGCCGCAGATCAGTGCAGACATCGGTGGTTCCGCGTGGGTGGGCTGCCGCAGGTGTTCGCGGCGGCGCGGATTGTCGCAGATTCGGCGGCAATCTCGTCCGGTCGGCTGCGGTGGCGGCTCGCTGGAGCCCATGAAATCCGTGTCCTGCGTGGCTTTTTTAACCCATTTTCGCTTGCCCGCCGGAGTCCCACTGACTAGACTGGCGCGCTTTTTCTTCACTCCATAACAAGGCTCGCGCCGCGCTCATGTTCAAAGGTTTACGCGGACTCTTCTCCAACGATCTCTCGATCGATCTCGGCACTGCCAACACGCTGATCTACGTCCGCGGGCAGGGCATCGTGCTCAACGAACCCTCGGTCGTCGCGATCCGCCAGGATCGCGGACCCGGCGGCCCGCGCTCGGTCGCGGCCGTCGGCGGCGACGCCAAGCGCATGCTCGGCAGGACGCCCGGCAACATCGTCACGATCCGGCCCATGAAGGACGGCGTCATCGCCGACTTCACGATGACCGAGGAAATGCTCAAGCAGTTCATCAAGAAGGTGCATCGCTCGCGCCTGTTCCGGCCGAGCCCGCGCGTGCTCGTCTGCGTGCCGTGCGGTTCGACCCAGGTCGAGCGCCGCGCGATCAAGGAATCGGCGGAATCCGCCGGCGCGCGCGACGTGTATCTGATCGAAGAACCGATGGCCGCGGCGATCGGTGCCGGCATTCCGGTGCACGAAGCGCGCGGCTCGATGGTGCTCGACGTCGGCGGCGGCACCTCGGAAGTCGCCGTGATCTCGCTGAACGGCATCGTCTATTCGCAATCGGTGCGCATCGGCGGCGACCGCTTCGACGAGGCGATCATCAACTACGTGCGCCGCAACCACGGCACGCTGATCGGCGAATCGACCGCCGAGCGCATCAAGATGGAAATCGGCTGCGCCTATCCGCAGGCGGAGGTGCGCGAGATCGAAGTTTCCGGCCGCAACCTCGCCGAGGGCGTGCCGCGCATGTTCTCGGTGAATTCGAACGAGATCCTCGAAGCGCTGCACGAGCCGCTGTCCGGCATCGTCAGCGCGGTCAAGAGCGCGCTCGAGCAGACGCCGCCCGAGCTTTGCTCGGATGTCGCCGAGCGCGGCATCGTGCTGACCGGCGGCGGCGCACTGCTGCGCGATCTGGATCGCCTGATCTCCGAGGAAACCGGGCTGCACGTGCACGTGGCCGACGATCCTTTGACCTGCGTCGCTCGCGGCGGCGGTCGGGCGCTCGAGCTCATCGATCAGCACGGCAGCGATTTCTTCGCGCCGGAATGAGAAGAGCGGGATTCGGGATTCGAGATACGTGTTGCGGCGCTACGATTTGCGGCCATCGCGGAGTAGGGTAAGCGAGAACCCGATTCGCATCGTTTTTTCGAATCCCTAATCTCGAATCCCGAATCCCAGCTTTTAAACCGTGGCCATCGCCCGCAACGGCACCGCCAACCTGTTCGCCGAAGGCACGGCGAGCACGCTGCGGCTGATCGCCTATCTCGGTCTCGCAACGATCCTGATGGTCGTCGATCATCGAGCCGGTTATCTGCAGACGCTGCGCCGGATATCCGGTGCGCTGGTCGAGCCGGCCTATCGCATCGCTGCGTTCCCGGCCGACATCGCGCGCGCGACGCGCACCGCGGTCGTCTCGCAGGACACCTTGGCGAAAGAAAATCGCGAGCTGCGCGATGCGCTGCTGCTCGCGCAAGCGCGGCTCAACCGGCTCGACGCGCTGGTCGCGCAGAACGCGCGCCTGAAAGATCTGCTCGACGCGCAGAACAGCCTCGGCCTTTCGGTGCAGCTGGCGCGGCTGGTCAACGTCGATCTCGATCCGTTCCGGCCGCGTGTCGTGCTCAACGCCGGCTCGAATCAAGGCGTCACGGTCGGCCAGCCGGTGATCGATGCGCACGGCATCATGGGCCAGGTCGTCGAGGTGATGGCGAACACGTCGGTCGTGATGCTGATCACCGATCCGACGCACGCGATCCCGGTCATGGTCGAACGCTCGGGCCTGCGCACGATCGCGTACGGCACCGGCGCGATCGGTCGGCTGGAGCTGCCGAACATTCCGATCAGCGCGGACGTGCAGGTCGGCGACCGGCTGGTGACTTCGGGACTCGGCGGGCGCTTTCCGGCGGGATTCCCGGTCGGCGAGATTCTTTCGATCAGCACCGATGCGAGCAGTCTCTTCGCGTCGGCGCAGGCGCGTCCCGCGGCGGCGCTCGATCGCAGTGACGATGTGTTGCTGTTGCGCGATCAGCCGCAGCCGTACGGCGCGCCGGCGCCGCTGGATCAAACCGGTCCGCCGCGAGAATTGGCTGGGCCGGCGCCGGCTTCGGCGGCGGCGAAGGGCGAGCAGCCGTGATGGAATGTTGTCGCGAGCGTGCCCTCACCCCGTACCCTCTCCCGCTGAAGCGGGAGAGGGGGAGTGATTGTCGCGCTGTGCGCGACTGCGTTATTTCATTGAAGCGTGCCCTCACCCCGTACCCTCTCCCGCCGATGCGGGAGAGGGGGAGTGATTGTCGCGCTGTGCGCGACTGCGTTATTTCATTGAAGCGTGCCCTCACCCCGTACCCTCTCCCGCCGATGCGGGAGAGGGGGAGTGATTGTCGCGCGATGCGCGACTGCGTTATTTCATTGAAGCGGTCATGAACCGTAATCGCGCCCGTGCGTGGTTGTTCGCCGGCAGCATCGCGTTTGCGTTCCTGCTGCAGCTGATGCCGCTGCCGGAATTGTTGGCGCCGCTGAAACCGTATTGGGTGGGTCTCGTTCTGATGTATTGGGCGATCGAAACGCCCGAGCGCGTCGGGCTCGGCTTTGCGTTCATGATCGGGCTCGCGGGGGATCTGCTCAGCGGTGAGCTACTGGCTGAACAGGCGCTGCGTCTGGTCGTGATGATTTTCATCGTGCTGCGTTTTCGCGCGCGGCTGCGGTTTTTCCCGATGTGGCAGCAGGCGCTCGCGGTGTTCGCGTTGCTGCTCAACGATCGCATCGTCGTGATCATGGTGCGCGGTTTCGCCGGCGATCCGATGCCCTCGCCGGTGTTCTGGCTGTCGCCGCTGGTCGGGATGATGCTGTGGCCGTTCGTGTTCCTCGCGCTCGACGATCTGCGCGGGCGCCTGCGCATCGGCGATTCGTGAGGCGCCGACGATGGCCGGTCTGCTCAAGCCTCTGAAGGACACGCGCCAGGAAGCGGGCGCGTTCCGGCGGCGCGCGGTGATCGGATTCCTGATCATCGCCGCGTGCCTGATCGGCCTCGGCGTGCGTTTCGCGTATCTGGAGATCACGCGCCACGACGAATTCGCGCTGCGCTCGGATTCGAATCGCATCGTGACTCGTCCGCTCGCGCCCGGACGCGGGCTCATCTACGACCGCAACGGCGTGCTGCTCGCCGACAACGTCGCCGCGTTTCGGCTCGAAGTGACGCCCGAGCAGGTCAAGAACATGGACAAGATGCTGGCGGCGCTGCGCCAGGTCGTGCCGCTCAGCGACGACGACATCGAGCGCTTCAACGCGTTGCGCCGGAGCAAGCACGCGTATCAAGGGATACCGCTGCGACTCAAATTGTCCGAAGAGGAAATCGCGCGGTTCGCGGTCAATCGCTGGGCGTTCCCCGGCGTCGACGTGGTGCCGTACCTCACGCGTTCGTATCCGCTCGGTCAGGAGTTCTCGCACGTCGTCGGCTATGTCGGCCGCATCGACGAAAACGATCTGACGCGCCTCGACAAGGGCGAATACGCCGGCACCACGCACGTTGGCAAGACCGGCATCGAGCGCTTTTACGAAGATCGCCTGCACGGCGAGCCCGGCTACGAGCAGGTCGAAGTGAACGCCGATCATCGGCCGATGCGCGTGCTCGAGCCGCGCGTCGCGCCCAAGCCCGGCGAGAACCTTTATCTCACCATCGACGCGCACTTGCAGGAAGCCGCCGAAGCCGCGTTCGACGGGCGCGCCGGCGCCGCGATCGCGGTCGATCCGCGCAACGGCGAAGTGCTGGCGATGGTCAGCGTGCCGAGCTTCGATCCGAATCCATTCGTCAACGGTATCGCCAGCGCCGACTATGCGGCGTTGCTCAACGACCCCGACAAGCCGCTGCTCGATCGCGCATTGCGCGGCGGTTACGCGCCGGGATCGACGGTGAAACCGTTCATGGCGCTGGGCGGCCTTGAGCTCGGCTTGCGCAAACCCGAAGACACCGTGCTGTCGGTCGGGGAGTTTTACATTCCCGGCCAGTCGCGTGCTTATCGTGACGACAAGCGCGGCGGCCACGGCCGCGTCGATCTCGTGCAGGCGATCGCGCAATCGGTCAACACATATTTCTATTCGCTCGCCTACGACATGGGCATCGACCGGCTGAGCGCCTTCATGGGCAAGCTCGGCTTCGGCCAGCCGACCGGCATCGATCTCAACGGCGAAAGCGCCGGCGTGCTGCCGTCGCAGGAATGGAAGCGCGGCCGCTTCAACCAGCCGTGGTATCCGGGCGAGACGGTCATCGCCGGCATCGGCCAAGGTTATTGGGTCGTGACGCCGCTGCAGCTGGCGCAGGCGGTGTCGATTGTGGCGGCGCAGGGCGTGCCGCACACGTTCCATCTGCTGCGCGCGCTGCAGTCGGGCATCGACAGCAAACGCGAGCTGATCCCTCCGCCGGCGCCGAAGCCGAACATCATCAAGAATCCGGCCAATTGGCACTGGGTGCAGAAGGGCATGGTCGAGGCCGTCAACACCGGCACCGCGCACGGCATCAACGATCACTTTCCGTATCAGATCGCCGGCAAGACCGGCACGGCCGAGCGCTATTCACGCACGACCGAAGAATGGACCAGCATCAGCGACAGTCCGATCGAGCGCCATCGCGTGCTGTTCGAAGCATTCACGCCCGCCGACGACGCACGCATCGCGGTTGCCGTCGCGCTCGAAGCGGGCCGCAGCGGTGCGCACGATGCCGCGCCGATCGCGCGAAAAATCCTCGACGCGTGGCTGCCGATCGATGAAGCCGAACGCGCACGCACCGCGGCAAGCGCCAGCGTCGCCGACACCGGCGCGGAGCAGCGCTGATGCTCGACGACGTCATCGCCAATCTGCGCTACCGGCTCGTCTCGAGCTGGCGCAAGCCGCGCCTCGATGTACCTCTGCTATGCGGTCTCCTGGCGTTGATGGGCGTCGGTCTCGCGACGTTGTACAGCGCGAGCGATCTCGATCGCGGCATGGTCATCGCACAATCGCTGCGCTTCGTGCTCGGCCTCGTGCTGATGCTGCTGATCGCACGCGTGCCGCCGATCGTCCTGCGTAACTGGACACCGTGGCTCTACGTCGGCAGCGTCGTGTTGCTGGTCGCAGTCGCGCTGCTCGGCGAAGGACGCGGCGCGCATCGCTGGCTCGATCTCGGCATCGTGCGGTTTCAGCCGTCCGAACTTCTGAAGCTGACCATGCCGATGATGGTCGCGTGGTATCTCAACGGCCGCCCGCTGCCGCCGGGCTGGATCACGCTCGCCGCGGTCGGCGTGCTGATCGTGATTCCGGTCGGATTGATCACCGAGCAGCCCGATCTCGGCACGGCGCTTCTGATCGCGGCGAGCGGCGTGTTCGGCATCTTCCTGTCGGGCCTTGCGTGGTGGCGCATCGGGCTGCTGCTCGGCGCATTCGCCGCGGCGATTCCGGTCGGCTGGCATTTCCTGCACGACTACCAGCGCAATCGCGTGCTCACCTTGCTCGATCCCGAAGCCGATCCGCTCGGCAACGGTTGGCACATCATCCAGTCGCAGATCGCCGTCGGTTCCGGCGGCCTGTGGGGCAAAGGCTGGCATCACGGCACGCAGTCGCGTCTCGAATTCCTGCCCGAGCACACCACCGATTTCATCTTCTCGGTGTTCGCGGAAGAATGGGGACTGGTCGGCGTACTGATCTTGCTGGTGCTGTATGCGTTTGTCATCGCGCGCTGCCTGTGGATCGCGGCGAACGCGAAGGACACTTACTCGCGACTGCTGTCAGGCGCGATCAGCATGGCGCTGTTCGTCTATGTGATCGTCAACGGCGGCATGATCACCGGATTGTTGCCCGTCGTTGGCGTGCCGTTGCCACTGGTGAGTTACGGCGGCACGTCGGCGGTCTCGCTGCTCGCCGGCTTCGGCGTGCTGATGTCGATCCACGCGCACCGCAAGCTGGTGATCGGTTAGCAGCGCTGCGACGAAACCGCACTTCGACCTGACGCGCACATGATCCATCCGATTCTCAAAATGGGCGACTGGCGACTTCTGCGCGTCGCAAAGCCGGTCGAAGCGTTCGACACGGCGGAACTGCATGCGCTGATCGCCGACATGTTCGAGACAATGGAAGCCGCCGGCGGCGTCGGTCTGGCGGCGCCGCAGATCGGCGTCGATCTGCAACTGGCGATCTTCGGCTTCGACAAGAGCGATCGCTATCCCGACGCACCGCCGGTGCCGCGCACGATCCTGCTGAATCCGACGATCACGCCGCTTTCGGAGGAAAAAGAGGAAGACTGGGAAGGTTGCCTGTCGGTGCCCGGCATGCGCGGCGTGGTCCAGCGCCACTCGCGTATTCGATACGCCGGCTTCGATCCGGCCGGGGTTCCGATCGAGCGCATCGCCGAAGGCTTCCACGCACGCGTGGTGCAGCACGAATGCGATCACCTGATCGGCGTCCTGTACCCGATGCGCATCACCGATTTCACGCGCTTCGGCTTCAACGACGTGCTGTTTCCCGGTCTCGACGCCGCGGACGACTGAGCCAACGGCCGGCGTCGCGTTCACCAGCGAATTTTCTTTGTCACCTGGTGCGCTCGATCGTCGTTGCGCCGATAAGTCGCGGCATCGCACGCGCGCGGTGTTACATTAGCGGCATGCTCGCAAGGCCCCGCGCATCGCGCGTTCAGTCGTTCATTCTCCTGCTCGGCCTTTCCGGGTGCATCCAGGGTTTCTCTTTCGCAAAGGGCGTTACGGCGCCGCCCGGCGCCGATCAGCGCGCGTTTGCCGCCGAAGTCGCGAAGGACGGCGGACCGCCCGAGAAAACCGTGCTGGCGACGCTCGCCGGCGCGAAGGTTCAGCAGAGCATCCTCGATGCGATGGCGAAGCCGGCCGAGTCCAAGCCATGGAAGGAATATCGGCCGATTTTCGTGACCGACAAACGCATCGACGACGGCGTCGCGTTCTATCGCGAAAACCGCGCGCTGCTTGAACGCGTCGGCAAGGAATACGGCGTGCCGGCCGAGATCATCGTTGCGATCGTCGGCATCGAGACGAACTACGGACGCATCACCGGCAAGTACCGCGTGATCGACGCGCTGTCGACGCTGGCGTTCCACTATCCGCCGCGCGCGACATTCTTTCGCGGCGAGCTGAAGCAGCTGTTTCTGCTCGGCGACACGCACCTCGTCTATCCGATCGACGAGCTCAAAGGCTCCTATGCCGGCGCGATGGGCTGGAGCCAGTTCATGCCGAGCAGCATCGCGCAATGGGCCAAGGACGAGGACGGCGACGGCCGCATCGATCTCTGGAACTCGCTGCCGGATATCACGGCGAGCGTCGCCAACTATTTCAGCGCGCACGGATGGGAAACCGGCGCGCCGGTCGCGGTGCGCGCGCAGCCGGCCGCCGATGCGCGCGACCTGCATCCGGAGAACAGCGAGCCGGTGTATCCGGTGCAGCAGATGGAAGCGTGGGGTTATGCGCCGTTGAGTCATGTCGACGCCGAGGTTGCCTCGACGCTGCTCACGCTCGATGGCGATCCCGGGCCCGAATACTGGCTCACGTTCAAGAATTTCTACGTGATCACGCGCTACAACAAGAGTCCGCTGTATTCGATGGCGGTGTTCCAGCTCGCGCAGCAGATCGCGGACGGCGTCGTGGAACCGGGCCCATGACGAAGTGGCTGACGAGCGCCGCGCTCGCGCTGCTGCTGACGGCTTGCGCGAGTCACAAGCCGCGCGGCGAGAATCCTGGTGCACCCGCGAAAAGTGCGCGCGGTACTCCGGACGCGCGCGAGACGTCGCGACCACAGGCCGAGCGCTATCGCCAGGAACATGACGACGGCCCCGCCGCGCCGGCCGTGGACGTGAGCAAACTCGTCGAGCCGATACCGAAAGTCGAGCCGCGAGCGCGCTACGGCAACAATCCGAGTTACAGCGTGCTCGGTCAGAACTATCACCTGCTGCAGGACACGCACGGCTACGTCGAGCGCGGCATCGCTTCGTGGTACGGCAACAAATTCCACGGTTACATGACCTCTTCGCTCGAGCCGTACGACATGTACGCGTTCAGCGCCGCGCACAAAACGTTGCCGCTGCCGACTTATGCGCGCGTGACGAATCTCGACAACGGCAAGAGCGTCGTCGTGCGCATCAACGATCGCGGGCCGTTCCACCAGAATCGGCTGATCGATCTTTCGTACGCCGCCGCAGTCCGCATCGGCATCTGGCCGAAGGGCACCGGCCTGGTCGAAGTGCGCGCGCTCGATCCGGCTCATCCGGAAGCGCCGCCTCCGCCGATGCCGAAGACGGTCACTGCGCAGGCCGACGCACACATTTATTTGCAGCTCGGCGCATTCGGCGATCGCGCCAACGCCGAGCGCGTCGCCGACGCCGCGCGTCGCGGCGGCATCGATCACGTCGACATCGAATCGGCCGGCGTCAACGGGCGCACCGTGCATCGCGTGCGCGTCGGTCCGCTGGCGGATGTCGCGGCCGCCGATGCGCTGACTCCGCGCATCGAACGGCTCGGCTTCGGTCCGCCGCGCGTGGCGATCGAACGCTGAAGCGGCGACAATGCTTCCTTTGAGCCGCAGGACCGATTTTCCCAGATGAAACTGCCGTACGTTCTTTTCATTGTTGCTCTTGCCTTCGCCGCGCCGCCGGCCCAGGCTGCCCGCGCCAAGCACCATGCCGCCTCGCCCGCGCAGACCCAGACTCCGCAGGCTTCGCAGCCGGCCTCAACGACGGCTGCACCCTCGGCCGCCGCAACCGCCGCGCCCGCGTCGAACCTGCCGACGCCGCAAGCGGTACCGAAACCCGGCGTTCCGGCTCCAGGGCCGGGCCCGACTCCGCCGCCGCCGACCATCGACGCGAAAAGCTGGGTGCTGATGGACTACGCCAGCGGCCAGATCCTGACCGGCAGCAACGAGGACGCGCGCGTAGCGCCGGCCTCGATCACCAAGGTGATGACGTCGTATGTGGTGTCGGCCGAACTCGCCCACGGCAAGATCCACATGGACGATCCGGTCGTGATCAGCGAGCACGCATGGCGTTCGGGCGGCGCCGGCACCGACGGCTCGACCAGCTTTCTGCAGCTCGATAGCAAAGTGTCGCTGAAGGATCTGCTCTACGGCATGATCATCCAGTCGGGCAACGACGCGGCGATCGCGCTCGCCGAGCACACGGCCGGTTCCGAAGAAACGTTCGCTCAGCTGATGAACCAGTATGCCGCTCAGCTCGGCATGACCGGCACGCATTACGTCGATTCGAGCGGCCTGCCGAATCCGGATCACTACACCACCGCGCGCGATGTCGCGCTGCTGTCGCGTGCGCTGATCCGCGATTATCCCGACGAATACAAGATCTACGCGATCAAGGACTTCGAGTGGAACGGCATCACGCAGCACAACCGCAACACGCTGTTGTGGCGCGATTCGACCGTCGACGGCATCAAGACCGGCCACACCAGCGAAGCGGGTTTCTGCCTGGCGACGTCGGCGTTGCGCGGCGATCAGCGCCTGATCGCGGTCGTGATGGGCGCGCCGAGCGAGAAACAGCGCGCGGACGACAACCAGGAGCTCCTCAACTACGGATTCCGTTTCTTCGAGACGCATAAGCTCTACGCGGCGAACCAGCCGCTGGCGACGCCGGTGCTGTGGAAGGGCGCGACTCCGACGGTTGGGCTCGGCGTCGGCGACGATGTGCTGGTGACGTTGCCGCGCGGTCGCTATGGCGATCTCAAGGCCAGCGTCGACATGCCGGCGCGGCTCGTGGCGCCGCTGCAAAAAGGCCAGAAAATCGGCACCTTGAAAGTGCAGCTCGACGGCAAAACCTTGGTGGAACAGCCGCTGATCGCGCTCGAGGAAGCCCCGGAAGGCGGCTTTTTCAAGCGTCTCTACGACGGCACCGTGATGTGGTTCAAGGGCGACGCCGGCCCGGCGACCTCAACTGCGATTGAAAAATGAGCGGCCCGCAATTCCGCTCCTCTGCAAAGGCGTGCCGTTCGATCGAGCACGTGCGTGATGTCCAGCACCGAGGATGATGTGAAGGATCTCGACGAACTCAAAGCCGAACAACCCGGACAAGGTTTCCAGTTCCCCGGCGTGTTCGAAATCACCGCGATGGGACGCGCCGACGCCGATCTCGAACGCCGCGTGGCGGAGATCGTCGCGAGCGTCGGCGTGAGCGTGCTCGCAGGCAGCCAGCGCGTGCGCCCTTCGCGTGAAGGCAATTACATCGCCGTGTCGGTGAGCTTCACGTGTCCCGATCGCGAGCACTACGACGCGACGCACGCAGCCTTGCGTGCGAGCGACGGAATTCGCTGGACGCTTTGAAGATCGGGAATAGGGAACAGGAAATCGGGATTACTGGAAATCAAGGCGAACCATTGTGACCACCCATTCCCCATTCCCGATTCCCCATTCCCAGCATTTGCGCGTCAAACGCCTCGGCCGCCAGCCCTATGAACCGGTCTGGCGCGCGATGCAGGCGTTCACCGATGCGCGCGGACCCGAAACGCCGGACGAGCTCTGGATGGTCGAGCACGATCCGGTGTTTACGCTCGGCCAGGCTGGACGCTGGGAGCACGTGCTGGTGCCGGGCGAGATTCCGGTCGTGCCGGTCGATCGCGGCGGGCAGGTGACATATCACGGCCCCGGCCAGATCGTCGCGTATCCGCTGTTGGACCTGCGCCGGCTCGGCATCGGCGTGCGCGAGCTCGTGCACCGGATCGAGCAGGCGCTCATCGACACGCTCGAAACCTGGAACATCGTCGCGGTGCGCCGCGAAGGGGCTCCGGGCGTTTATGTCGGCGATGCGAAAGTCGCGGCGCTCGGTCTTCGCGTTCGGCGCGGCTGCACGTTTCACGGGCTCGCGTTCAACGTCGCCATGGACCTGGAACCGTTCCACCGCATCAATCCGTGCGGCTATCAGGGTTTGCGGGTGACCCAGGTGCTAGACTTGGGCGGACCAGGATCGCTCGCCGCGGTGGAAGCGGTCCTGATCGGCGAGCTGGCGCGCCAGTTCGGGCTTGAGGCCGTGTTCGAGCTCCCGTCCGCCGCGAATTCTCCCCGCACCGAATCCGGCGACGCCGCGCGCGCTGCCCAGCCGGCATGACCGACCGCGTCGCTACCGATCCCGTGAAATCCATTCCGCTGACCGTCGTCGAGCCAAGCGGCAAAGAGCTTGGCGAGAACAAGATCGCGCGCAACCGCGCGACCTTCGCGGACGCGCCGGTGCTGCGCAAGCCGTCGTGGATCCGCGTGCGCATTCCGCCCGGCAATGCGGTCGCCCGACTGAAGGCGAAGCTCCGCGAGAACCGGCTGGTGACGGTGTGCGAGGAAGCGTCCTGTCCGAACATTCACGAATGCTTCGGCAAGGGCACCGCGACGTTCATGATCCTCGGCGAGGTCTGCACGCGGCGCTGCTCGTTCTGCGATGTCGCGCACGGCCGGCCGAAGCCGCCCGATCCGCTCGAGCCGGCACATCTCGCCGGCACGATCCGCGACATGGGCCTGCGCTATGTCGTCATCACTTCCGTCGACCGCGACGATCTCCGCGACGGCGGTGCCGCGCATTTCGCCGAATGCATCAAGGCCGTGCGCTTCGAAAACCCCACCATCCGCATCGAGATCCTGACGCCCGATTTCCGCGGCAAGGGCCGCATGGAACGCGCGCTCGAAGCGCTGGCCGAAGCGCCGCCGGACGTGTTCAACCACAACCTCGAAACGGTGCGTCCGCTGTATCAGAGAGGTTCGCCCGGGCGCCGACTACGACTGGTCGCTGGATCTCCTGGCGCGCTTCAAGGCGCAGCACCCGGATATTCCGACCAAGTCCGGCATCATGCTCGGACTCGGCGAAACGTTCGACCAGGTCGAGGAAGCGTTGAACGATTTGCGTTCCCACGCGGTCGATATGGTTACGATCGGCCAGTATCTGCAGCCGACGCCGCATCACCATCCGGTCATCCGCTACTGGACTCCCGAGGAATTCGGCGAGCTGGAGGACTTGGGCTACCGCATGGGTTTCCAGCACGTCGCATCGGGGCCGCTGGTGCGCTCGTCCTACCATGCGGATCAGATGGCGCATGCGGCGGGATTCGTCGATGTCGCGTGATATTCAAACGTTGCCAATTTGTAAACGCACCTGATTTTGTAAACGTTCCCTGACTTTGTAAAACGTCGCACCGGTTCAGCTCCCGTAGGCGGCGGCACGCGTTGAATCGAATCATCGAAGCGGTGTCGCCGAATCCGGCGCCAGCGTAAGTTCCGCCGAGCGGAACGGGTCTAGACAGTTGCGGTCCTGCGTGGATCGCCGTGGAGAGATGTGATGCGGAAGTTGTTGTGGGCGCTGACCCTGGTCGCATTGGCCGGACCCTCGTTCGCCAAGCCGGCGGCCGACGCGGGCACGCCGCTTCTTCTCCAGCCGACGCCGGCCGAGGGCGAGGCCGCGGTCTGGGCGGCGCGATTCCTGACCAAGTTCCACTACAAGCCGATGGCGCTCGACGACACCATGTCGCAGCAGATCTTCACGCGCTATCTCGATGCGCTCGACAGCGATCGTCTCTTCTTCACGCAGGCCGACATCGACCGTTTCGGCGACTTTCGCACCAAGCTCGACGACGCGATCTACGATCAGGATCTCTCCGCGCCGTTCACGATCTTCAATCTCTACGAACAGCGCGTCGGCGAGCGCGTCGCCTACGCGCGCGCACTGCTGCCCAAGGGTTTCGACTTCGGCGTCGACGAGACCTACCAGTTCGATCGCGAAAAAACGCCGTGGGCGAAGACCGAAACGGAACTCGACGACCTCTGGCGCAAGCGCATCAAGAACGACTGGCTGCGGCTCAAGCTCGCCGGCAAGACCGACAAGGACATCCGCGACACGCTCGACAAGCGCTACGCGAACTATCTCGATCGCGTACGCCAGCTCAACACCGAAGACGTGTTCCAGACGTTCATGAATTCGTACGCGATGGCGATCGAGCCGCACACGAATTATCTCGGCCCGCGCGCATCGGAGAACTTCGACATCGCGATGAAGCTATCGCTCGAAGGCATCGGCGCGGTGCTGCAGCGCGATGAGGACTACACGGCGATCCGCGAGATCGTGCCCGGCGGTCCCGCATCGCTTTCCGGCAAGGTCAAAGTCGGCGACCGCGTCGTCGGCGTCGGCCAGGGCGAACACGGCCCGATCGTCGACGTGGTCGGCTGGCGTCTCGACGACGTTGTCGAAAAGATCCGCGGCGCGAAAGACACCGTCGTGCGCCTCGAGATTCTGCCATCCGATGCCGGCCCCGACGGCAAGCACATGACCATCGCGCTGACGCGCAAGAAGGTCAGCATCGAAGAGCAGGCCGCGAAGAAATCGGTGATCGAGGTGAAGGCCGGCGAGCACACGCGTCACATCGGCGTGATCTCGCTGCCGACGTTCTATCAGGATTTCGAAGCGCGCCGCCGCGGCGACGCCGACTACAAGAGCGCAACGCGCGACGTCGAGAAACTGCTCGGCGAGCTGAAAAAGGAAAAAGTCGACGGCGTGATCGTCGATCTGCGCAACAACGGCGGCGGCTCGCTGGCCGAGGCGACCGATCTCACCGGTCTGTTCATCGACAAGGGTCCGGTCGTGCAGGTGCGCAATGCGAGCGGCCAGATCGAAGAGGAAGAAGATCCGCATCCAGGCATGGCCTGGGACGGTCCGCTCGCGGTGCTGGTCAATCGCGCTTCGGCGTCGGCGTCGGAGATTTTTGCGGCGGCGATCCAGGATTACGGCCGCGGCGTCATCGTCGGCGAGCCGACGTTCGGCAAAGGGACCGTGCAGAATCTCGTCGATCTCGATGAGCTCGCGCATAACGAAAAACCGACGTACGGCGAGGTCAAGATGACCATCGCGCAGTTTTTCCGCATCAACGGCGGCTCGACGCAGCTGCGCGGCGTGACGCCGGACATCAGCTTCCCGCTGACCGTCGACGCCAACGAATTCGGTGAATCGAGTTACGACAACGCGCTGCCTTGGACATCGATCACGCAGGCGCACTATCAGGCCGTCGCCGACCTGAAGCCGATCGTGCCGATGCTGGCCGAGCGCCACGCCTCGCGCGTCGCCAATAACGCCGAGTGGCAGGCGTTCGCCGCCGAAATCGCCGACGCACGCGAGGTGCGCAGCGAAAAGACCGTATCGCTGAACGAGCAGGTGCGCCGCAAGGAGCGCGACGAACAGGAAGCCAAGCGCAAGGCGCGCGAAACCGCGAGCGCGACGCCAGCCAGCGATCCTGCGAGCAAGACGCAGCAGAAGATCATGCAGGACAGCAAGAGCGGCGCGGCGCGCGGCACGACGCCGGCCGCGTCGAACGCGATCGCCGACGACGGATCGGCGGCCAGCCAGGACGATGGGCTGCAACCCGACGAACGCGGCATCGAAACCGACATCAAACGTGAACAGGCGGCCAAGGACAAGCGCGACGTCGTGCTCGACGAAGCCGCGCACATCCTTGGCGACGAAATTTCGCTGATCCGCACCGACACCAAGCTGGCGTCGCGCGTGCTGCCGCGTGGCGTTGTGATGCCGGCTGAAGTCGATTGACGGGGACCCGCGCCTCGGCGCGGGTCGGTTCCACCTGCTCGGCGCGCATAGTGCGCGTCCGCATTGGACGCAGTCGTCGCGCGTGCCGTTCCCCTGAATCGTGTCTGCGATGCCGATCTGCCGCGATACCGTTCGAACGATGACAGGCCCGCTCGCACGTTCCGCTCGAAACGCGCTGCTGGCCTCGCTGCTCGGCATGGGCTGCATCACCGCAGCTTCCGCACAGAACGTGCGCTATTGCGAAATCGCATTCGAATTCAGCGTGGAAGGCAAGCTGCTCGCCGCGCCGAGCACGCTCGTCGCGTTCGGCCAGCCGGCGGACATCGTTATCGACAAGCCCGACCTGACCGGTTCCTGGCAATTCCACATCGTTGCCGACGCGCCAACGCTCATTCACCGCGTCACCACGATTCCGATCGAAATCGAAATCTCCGAAATCACAGCCGGCCAAACCTACCTGCGCGCCGCGCCGCATATCGGCGCCGTGCCGGGGCAGCGCGCCGATCTGCAGATGATTTTCGGCGACGACGACGGTCGCAGCGCGCGCATCGGTCTCGTCGCGAATCCGCGCTCGGATGCCGACGTTGAAGCGTCCCGCGCGAACACCGACGACAACAACCAGCAGTAGATCACCTCTCGGCGCGGGACGGATTCCAAGAACGTCCACTTGATATCAGCAACCTTTTGCGGTCGCGGCGACTTGCGTTGCGCTCGTGAGTGGCCGAACTTGTTGTCTGGTTTGACACTGGAAATCGGCAGTCGAATCCGTGTCGGCTGCGAATCCCTTCGCAATAAGCGGCGCTCCGCAAAACCGCTCATCGTCGCTCCATCCGCGTTCGTTTCTTGCGGAGCGAACGTGCTGCCACGGCGATCGGTCCGGTGGCGGAAATCTCGGCTCCTTTCCGTATTTCTGTGTGATGCGCTTCCGTGTCATCCCGCTGCCGGAATGGTCACGACTTCGGTGCGCAGCTTCAAGTTCTTTCGGAGAGTTCGAAGCATGCGTAGCGAAATCGTGCGCGGGTTGAAAGTCGTCGCGGGCGCGGCACTGATCACCGCTGCGGCGGGTTGGCTGCAACCGGCGCGCTCTGTAACAGCATGGGACGCAGCGCGTGGACTTGCTGTGATCAGCCTCGGCGACATTCCAGCCGTGCCGACGCTGCCGAAACCCTTTGCGGTTCCCGCCCAACCCATTGCACCTGCCGATTCCGACGGATACCTGCCGTCATCCTGGGCCGTCACACCCAAGGGCGAATTTACTTTCACGCTGCCGATGGCCGTGCCGCCGGGTCGCGCAGGCATGGCACCGGCGATCTCGCTGGACTATGCGAGCGGTTCGGGTTCCGGCATCGCCGGGCTCGGTTGGTCGGTCTCGGGATTTTCAACCATCACGCGCGGGGGGCGGGTATGGGCCAAAGACGGAGAGACCGACGGGGTCGATTTCACCGTGCGCGATCGGTTCTATCTTGATGGTCAGGAACTGATCGGGGTAAATGCGACGCCGTACGGCGGCAATGGCGCGGAATATCGTACCGATCCCGATACGTTTGTCCGCGTTCGTTCGTCCAGTGCGAAGCCGCTGGATGCGAGCGGCCCGGAGGGATTCACGGTCGAGCTGGGCGACGGTCGCGTGCGGACTTATGACCCAGTCGTCGCGGAGCAGATCTTCTTCGATAACGACAACAAGGTGTTCGCCCACGGCTCCCTGCGCGTCGAGTGGCGCATCACATCGGAGCGGGACGCGAGCGGAAATACCGTCAGTTATGAATACGACGATTTCGCCGGGCCCGGTGGCGCAAACGCGCAAGACTATTGGTACGAGGAACGGCCCTCGCGCATCCTCTATACCGCAAACCTCACCGATGAGCTGCCAACGCACGGGACTCAGGATCTTCCGCAACGCCATGTGAAGTTCGAGTACGAGAATGCGCCGGATACGCAGTGGAGCTGGCTTGCCGGTGTGCAACGCCGTCACAGCTCACGGCTGAAGACCATCGAGATGTATGCGCCAAACCCGACGGCAACGAGCCTGGTCTGGCAGTACAACCTCAGCTACAGCCCGAGCGCCAGTCAGCACAGTTTGCTGACTTCCGTTCAGCGCTGCGAAAGCGCGGGCGGGTGCTTGTGGGCCAAGCACTTCAGCTACTCGCCGGGCGCAGGCGTCCTTTTCCAAAGCCAGCCGATTGTCCCGGCGCCGATCACGCAGGCGAATTACGATCTGGGAGTGGTCGCGGCACCCGATGGCGAAGTTCCTGCCATGCAAATGCTCGATCTGAATGGCGACGGAGCGAGCGATCTGCTGTTTGGGCCCGGGGCCACTCAGCTATGGGAGCAGAAATACTATCCCGCACCATTCTACGTGTGGGAGTCGGACGGCAAGTTTCTCGGTGGCAGTCACAGCTTGTGGTTGTCCAAGCGCGATGCGAGTGGACAGATCGTGCCATTGAGCCAGGGCCTGAGCCTTGCGCGCGACGAAGATCCGCTGGCCTCGGCGAACTACGGCCACGTGCGGCTGGATGAGTCGACCGCGGTCGACCTCGATGGCGACGGCACTGATGAGTTGGTGGCGGCGATCGACAATCTGGGTGCGCATGAGCTGAATGTGGACCCGAAACTTCCGCCGTTATACGACTGCAGTGTTGCCGATTTGAAATGGACGGCCTCGGGCTTTGTACACACGCACGCGGTGCCATGCACGCTCCTCGGCAACACGAACGGCAACTACAAGTACTACCTGCCGAACGAGTTTCCAACGTTTGCAGACTTCAATGGCGATGGATTGGTCGATCGGGCCTGGCCCTATAACGCAGCCGGCTGGATCGGCTCGAACAATCCGGGCGATACGGTGCAATACGAATTTTCGCCGGCCTGGGAGATTGTGTTCAACGAACCCGGCAAACCGGGCCAATTTGGTCCCCCCGCGACGCTCCCCGACTTCGAGGCCAGTCCTGGCGTAGTCACGGATCTCGACGGTGACGGGCGGGCGGAGTTGACCAGCGAAACGTTGAAGAGTTCTTTGACTTTCGATGACAAGTACCATTGGGTCAAGCAGGAGCCCGACAGCGTGCATCTGCCGCTGGACGCGAACTCGAAGCCGCTCGATGGTTACCGCGAATTTGGCGACTTCAACGGCGATGGGCTGGAGGACCTGTTACGCATGACCCGAGCAGATCCACTTCATCCGGGCGTTTTGACATGCCAGATCTTCTGGAATACGGGAAAAGGGTTTTATCCGGACAGTCACCTGCGGACGGTGCCCGTCGATGTACATCCGGATCTCGCCAAAAATCTGTCTACGCGTTTTGCCGATGCCGGCATCCATGTCACGGACGTCAACAACGACGGTCGCATGGATCTCGTGATTTTCAACAACGATCACAAAGGCGCGAACAATCAGCCAGCGCCGCAGATTGTTTTCTTGCTGTCGAACGGCGATGGCACTTTTACGGAATTGGACCTGCCGGTTAGCCAGCCTGGAACGCGCAACGACGTCAAATATTGGCTCGACAATACCTTGCGACCGATAACGTTCTATCCGGACCGGCTGGAGAATGACGAGACCCGGCTCGGACTCGAAGCATACGGACAGGTGATTCCCGGAGCGCAAATCCTGCTGCAGCTCGTGCCATTCCAGAACTATATCGTCGTAGGAGGAGATGACATTACGCCAGGCTTTGCTTCCGGCTGGAATTTGTCGACGCTCGCGGATGTCGACGGCGATGGTTTCATCGACATCGTCCGTCATGTCGGCGGCAACGATCCTGCCGGTGGATTTGAAGTCCTGCAGCAGACGCCGCAGTGGGGTGACGAATTGATCGCGGTCACCGATGAAGCGACGGCGTGGCCGGCCTTGTCGGTGACATATTCCAGCGAATGGTCGGATCGGCCCGAAGTGAACGACAGCTATCAATGCAGTTATCCGCTGAAGTGTCCAAAAAGTGGTTTGCGCGTGGTGCGAGCGGTCACCTCCAGGCTCGGATTGACCGATCTCAAGGCCGGTGATGATCCACTGCAGTTGGGACACACCTGGCAGTATTCCTACCGCGATCCGATCGCCAGCATGCAAGGCCTGGGATTCTTTGGCTTCAGCGAATACCGCGTGTGGGATACCGAACCCAGCCATCCGGTGGAGACGATCACGACGTTCGACTTGCGCACGCCGGATGCGAGTGGAAAGTACTACCCGGGTGTCGGCGTGCCGGCCACGGTCACCGTGGCGCAACCGATTCTGCAACCGGGTCAAGGGCAGCCGGCCAGCGCGCCGACGCGCATCACCAAGACCGCCTACACCTATGAACTCCGAATGCTCAATGGCGGGGCGACGCACGTGGTGTTGCCACAGTCGACTCACACCAGCGAATGGGAGCAGTCCGCGGCAATCGCCTGGTCGGGATCGGGGCCGGATCATCTGCACGTTTCCGGATATGCCGAACCGGCTCAGCCGCCGATCCATGTCGATGCGCAGATTACAACCGACAATTACGGCAATGTCGTCGACACAGTGACGCAGACCGCCAACGGAATGACCACGGATGTCAGCACGCCGACTCTCAATGACACGGCGAACTGGCAGTTGGGCCTGGTCAGCGAACGGCAGGTCATGACGCTGGAGAGTCAGAAGAACGCGATACCGGTCTGGCACACGACCGGCTACACCTATACCGACAAGGGCCAGGTCAAGACTATCGCAGTCGAACAGGGCAATCCCGATCCCGCGATCCCGTCAACGACGACGCTGAGCTATGACGACTACGGGTTGCTGGCGAGTACGACGACCGCAGTGGCCAGTGAAGTGCCTCGCACTCAGCACATCGAATACACAAACATGTGGCTGGGCGCACCCGACGAGCACATGTACGCGAGCGAGCTGTGGGCCGAGCATGACAACCCGTTGTGTGCGGGCGATTGCCGGCCGGTCGCAGGAATCCTGACGCATCCGGCGTATGGCGTGCCCATTGCCGCGATGAATGCCAGCGGCGTGCAAACCGTCCGCGTCTACGACGCGCATGGACGCCTGGTGAGCACGCAAACCGATGGCGAGCAGCCAGTGAGCGTGGCGTACAGCGGTCGTATCGATGCATTCGGCGGCATGAACGGCACGCAGATCACCGCGACCAGCGGATTGCAGCAAGTACTGCAAACATTCAACGCACGCGGCGCCGTGTTGCGCCACAGCTTTGCGGGATTCGATGGGCAATGGATCAACACCTTCTCGACCTACGATGAACTCGGGCGGCTCGTGGCGATCTCTCGACCCAACACGGGCGCACCTGCGGCTTGGACAACTTTCGACCATGACAGCCTGGGCCGCGACGTGGCCACAACCTTCCCGGACGGCAGCAGCTCAACCACCAAATACAGCTTGCTGAAGACCGAGCACACCGACGCCGGCGGTCACACCAGTTATCAGCTGTTTGACGTCGACGGTCGTCTGATCACCAGCGGCGCGCAACTGCCCGGAGCGCCGGGCTGTGGAATCTGCTTGGCGCAGGACGTCAAGTCAACCTATCAGTACAGTGCCACGCCGATCGGTCCGCTCGATATCGTTCTCGACGATCAAGGGCACGCCACGCAGACCCAATACGACCGGCGCGGACGACCGGTCACAGAGGATGAGCCAAGCCGCGGCACGACGAAGGTGATCTACAACGGCTTTGGCGAAGCCAAACAGACCGTGCAGGTGGCGACCGGCCAGACCGAAACGGAGACCTACGACGACCTCGGCCGGATCATCACGACGACGACACCGGACGGCCTCGCGACCTATAGCTGGGACGTGGCGGTGAACGGCGTCGGTCGTCTGGCGCGGACGATGAGTCCCGATCAAATCAAGACGGAGTATCGCTACGACAACCTCGGCCGGACGACGGGCATCGATCAAACGGACGAGATCAGCCTCATGGCGAGCATCGATATCCAGTACGACCCGCAAACCGGTCGACTGAAAAGCATCGATTACCCGAAAGCACCCGGCCAGGCGTCCCGTTTCCGTGCCGCATACGACTACAACGGTTACGGCTATTTGAAGACGGTCAGCGATGCCACGCCGAACCAACCGGCAAAAATCTTGCAACAGATCAACGCGCGCAATGCAGACCTTGCCCTCGTGGATGCGATCCGCGGCGTCGATGCCGGCGCGGGAGGCGGTGCAATCGCCGACCACCGCGAATACGATCCGTTGATGGGGCGCTTATGGACGATCAGTGCCAGTCACTCTGCAGCGAACCGTCTGAATGTCAGTTACAACTACGACCTCGATGGCCTGATCAATCAGCGCACCACCACCGATGAAACCGTGCAAATCGAAGAGACGTTCGAGCACGATGCGCTGCATCGGTTAACCCACAGCGGTCGCAATGGCATGCCCCTGCCAAGCGGCTTGCCGTTCTCGGCGAGCATTGATGAGAGCTACGACAGTGTCGGCAACCGCATCGATACGATGCGCAATGGCAAGCTTGCCGAGCATCGCAGTTACGGCAGCAACGGGCTGCAACCCTACGCACTCACAGAGCGCGACATCGGCGACCCTGCCAACCCGAATCAGCCGCCACAGGCTTTGACCTACCAATACGATGCGCTCGGCCGGCTGCAAAAAGATCCCCATCGCAGCTTGATATGGAACGCATTCGATCTTCCCAGAAGCGTCACTCAGGACGGCCAAACCTGGACCTTCCTCTACGGCGCGGACGGCGAACGTGCAAAGAAAAGCGGTCCCGATGGAACGATCACCTACCTTGCAGGACTCTATGAAAAGCGCCAGTCAGGGAACGGTACTCGACACGTGTTCCATGTGACAGGAGGCGATGGACCCGTTGCAGATGTCACTTATACCGAAGCGGCCAACCCAAGTTCCCCGGGCGCGATCGACGTGAACTATCCGCTGACTGACGCACTGGGAAGCACGGATGCCATCGCAGATGCCGGAGGCACCGTGATGGAGCGCGACCACTATGACAGCTGGGGTCTGCGCAGCAACCCGGACGGTACGCCCCTTGCCAATCTATCGTTGTTCCAGAGCCTGAGCAGCGCCGGCTTCACCGACCAGGAGCATGACGATGATTTGGCGCTCATCAACATGCAAGGTCGGATGTACGACCCCGCTCTTGGTCGATTCCTGAGTCCCGATCCCGTGGTCGGCAGCCCGACTTTCAGCCAGAGCTGGAACAGCTACAGCTATGTCCTCAATAGTCCGCTTGATTTCACAGATCCAAGCGGATTGGATTGTTCCAGCAGCACGTCGGTATCCGACGGGGGCAAGACCGTATCAACACTGACGGGGTGCCACGAAGGTTCTGGTTCACTCGGAGGAAATGCAGGTTCTGACGCCGAGAGCGCCCTCATTGGTGCGTTCGCGTTCATACGGGAAAAGGCCGAGCTCGCCCAGCAACAGCACGAATTAGATGTGAAAACGGGTCGTGCACTGCCGGACGGAACCCGCATACGCACGGCCGATGGGACGCCCATTCTTCCCCACCGATTCAATTCGCAGAATCAAGAGGTCGACAATTGGGGCAGGGTCCTTTACCCGCATGGCCCCGTCAGGAATCCGAAGTTGAATACCACTAACAATCCGGTCGTGAAGTACGCCGGCAACTTTGCCGTACGGTTGTTTTGCGGGAGCAAATGCGCCGAGGCCAGCGCACCCACGAGCGCACGCGAAGCGGCGGCGGCGCCAAAACAACTGAGCAACGCGCAGATCGCGCGCAATGCGGTATCGCAAGCCCTCGCGGCGCGAGCGCTCGTCAAATTCCTCGGCAAGGTTGGTGTGGTCATCGACGAAGGTGTCGATGGCATCGTAGACAGGCTGACGCCCGATGGAATGGGCATGGACGATTACGAGAAGAAAGTACTGCAGCGCCTCGCCGAAAAGCGCGCAGAGCGCGCCAGGCTGATCGAAGAAGCATTGGCGCAATTCAACGACGCATTGAAACGGTACGAAGCCGCCACCGCGATGCGTGACCGGAGACTTGAGCAAGCGACCGCAGCCGCTGCCGATCTGGACGCGATCGACTCCTCGACGGTCGGGACCGACCTGATCGAAGCGGTCTATTCTCGCAACCTTGCGGCATATGGCGAGGCAGAAGGCGAAGTCGGGCGAGCAGGTGCGCGGTTACAGTTCGCTGACGACTGGTTGCAGGCTTTGCGCGCAGGGGAAGAATGACCTGCGGATCGCGTCCAACCAGACCACCTCAAGCTCGGCCCTAGTTGCGTCCGATGCAGTGGCTATGCGTATCGCTTGTGCAGTAACTCAAAATACGCGCGCAATCCCTGTGCTTCTCCGCCCCGCGGCCGACCCGGCCGCTCGCTATCGTTCCACGCATATACATCGAGATGACACCACGCCTGCGCCTCGGGCACGAAGCGTTCGAGGTACAGCGCGGCGGTAATCGCGCCGGCGTGACGCGAGGCGCCGGCGTTGGTGAGATCGGCGACGGTCGAATCGAGCATCGCGAGATAGGGCCGCCACAGCGGCAGACGCCAGAGCGGATCGCGCGTCTCGCGCGCGGCCGCGAGCAGCGCGTCGGCGATATCGTCACGGTTCGCGAATAGTGCGGGAAGCTCTGGACCAAGCGCGACGCGCGCGGCGCCGGTCAGAGTGGCGAAATCGAGGATCAGATCGGGCTTCTGTTCGGCCGCATACGCGAGCGCATCGCAGAGGACGAGGCGGCCTTCGGCGTCCGTGTTGTCGACCTCGACGGTGAGGCCGCTGCGCGTGCGGATCACTTCGCCGGGCCGGTACGCATTGCCGGCGATCGAATTCTCGACGGCGGGAACGAGCAGAGTCAGGCGCACCGGGAGTTTCGCCTGCAGCACGAGACTCGCGAGCGCGATCGCGTGCGCGGCGCCGCCCATGTCTTTCTTCATCCAGCGCATGCCGTCGGCGGGTTTGATATCAAGGCCGCCGGTGTCGAAACAGACGCCTTTGCCGATCAACACGAGATGCGGCGCGTCCGCGGCGCCCTGTGTGAGCTCGACGAGACGCGGCGCACGATGACTCGCGCGGCCGACGGCATGGATGGTCGGGAAATTCGCGGCGAGCAGGTCATCGCCGACCCATTCCCGATAGTTCGCGCCGTGGCGGCCGGCGAGATCGCGCACTTCGACTGCAAGCTCGACCGGTCCCATGTCCTCGGTCGGCGTGTTGACGAGCGTGCGCACGCGCCAGATCGCTTCGGCCATCGGCAGCGTCGATTGCGCGACGGTTCCGTCGACCGCGAGGCGCGCCGGCTTTCGCGATGCTTTCCGGTAGCGATCGAACTGATAGCTGCCGAGCGCCCAGCCGAGCGCGACTTGCGATTCATCGAGCGCGAGACCGCGCGAATCGAGCGAGTAGCTGCCTTCGGGCAGGCGCAATGGCAGCGAGGCGAGTCCAAACAACGCATCGAGGCGATCGCAGCCGGCGAGCACCGCGGCCGGGGTGCCGTCCTTGTCCGGCACGAGGACGAAACGTCCGGCTTCGCCGCCGAACGCGTGCGCCGCGCACCAGCGCCGCACTTCGTTGCCGAACAGCGCGCAGACTGCGTCCAGGTTGTCCTTGTCCACCGCGAGCAGCGGTGTCGCGGATCCGGCTTCCGCGGCATCGATCCATGCGTGCATCCATCGTCTCCCGAAAGGTTCGCCAAGCGGTGCGTTTCAGTGGCCTCGCCGGCAAACTCTCGCACGCCTGCGGCCGCGACGCATCTCAAGCGGCGCGTTCTTTACAAACCCATCTCTGCGATTCGCCGACCGTCACGCAGCGCGCGCGAGTATCCAGGCCGCCAGTTCGTTGAGATCGGCGATCGTAAGATCGGGCTGCGGCCCATGGGACCACGCGGCCGCGCGGCGGTTCAACCAGGCTGTGCGAAGCCCCGCGTCGCGTGCGCCGGCGACATCGAGCAGTGGATCGTCACCGACGTGCAGCACATGCTCGGCCGCGACACCGAGCCGATCGCAGGCCGCGCGGAAGATCGCCGCATGCGGCTTGGCGTGGCCGATGTCGCGCGCGCTGATGCAATCACGGAAATGGTGCTTGAGCCCGATGCGCCCCAGATCGGCGTTGCCGTTCGAGATGCTCACCAACGGAATGCGCGCGGACAGTGCGGCGAGCGCGGGCATCACGTCCGCGTAGCAATCGACCGCATTGCGCGCGGCGTAATAGACCTCGAACGCGGTCTCGGCGTGTTCGGCGCCCATGCCGCACGCGGCGAACGCGCGCTCCAGCGTCGACAGGCGCTGCGCGGTGAAGTCGTGAGCGAGGTCCGGGCGCTCGCGCGAGATCGCATCGCGCAGCTCGCGCATCGCCGGGATCGGCCATGCGGCGGCGACCGTCGGATGCTCGGCGCGCAGCCACTCGTCGAGACTCTGTTCCGCATTGCGCGATCGCCGGGTCGATCGGCCACAGCGTGTCGTCGAGGTCGAGCGAGATCGCGAGAATGCGCACGGTGCCGCCGACGTGTCGCGTCAGTGCTTGTTCGGATCGGCGCCCGGCTGCGCGGCGGCGTTCGCAGCTTCCTTCTTTTCCGCGGCGGCGGCTTCGCTGCGTGCGAGATTCGCGCGCGCCTGCTCGGTCGTTTCCGCCGTCGGCGCGACGCGCGTCTTCGATTCCAGCGTTGCACGCGGCGCGGAAACCGGCGTCGGTGTCGGTGTTGCCGGCGCAGCGGCTGTGGCGACAGCGGCCTCGCGGCCAAGATGCGCATCGATGAACGCCGCGCGCGCGGCCGCGCGCGCGATCGCATCGGTGGCGTCGGCGTATGGCACCAGGCCGTGCTTGCGCAGGATGTCCTTTGCAGTCTGCGAGCTGAGGAATCCGAGGAACCGATCAATCGCGGCCTGCTTGGGCGAGTCGACCTTCTCGGCGAGATACAGCGTGATGTAGAGCGGATAGCTGCCGTCGGTGATCGTCGCGGTCGATGCGCCGATGCCCTCGATCGCGAGCGGTTTGACGCCTTTGTTGCCGTTGATGCTGGCGAGCGTCGAAAGTCCGAGACCCGCCGGATCGATCGCGATGCCTTCCTCGAGCTTGGTCGTGTTGAGATAAAGCCGCGGAATCGCCACGCGCTGATCGCCGTTGCGATACACGAGATCGCGCACGCTGAACTCGATGCCGTCGAGCGGCGCGGCGATGCCGTAGAGATTGATGTCCTTCGGCTCGCCGCCGAGCGCGCTCCAGTTCGTGATGCGGCCGTAGTAGATGTCGTAGACCTGCTTCAGCGTCAGCGACTGCACCGGATTCTTCGGATGCGTGATCAGGACCGCCGCGTCGAGCGCGACCGGCACGAAGTTGATGCCGGATTCTTCGGCGCGCTTGGCGTATTTGCCGCGTGCGCTGCCGGCGATATCGGCGGTGCCTTGCGCAACCGCATCGAGCCCGGACACGGTGCTGAACGGCTGCAGCGTGATTTTGCCCTTTTTCTCCTTCGCGTATTCCTTCGCAAGCTCATCCATGATCGTGCGTCCGGTCACGTGATCGCCACGCCAGAGCAGCTCGTCCTCGGCCGCCGAGGCGCTCGCCGCGACGATGCAGAAAACGATCAGGTTGAGCAGCAGAAAAACGGGCAGCGAACGTCGGAACATGAGCGGAATCGGCGGCTGAAAAATCGGCGCAACCTTATCACGCGCGCGCGCAGCGTGCGCAGACGAAGCGCACACGCTGCGCTCCGTCGCGCGTTCAGTTCGGTTACTGAATCAGCATGAAGAACGCGTTGTCGCCGCGCACGACCGTGAACAGTATCTGGCGCGGCTTGCCGGCGACGGCCCGCTGGAAGTCGGCCGCGTTGTCGATGTCGCGCTGATTGACCGCAACGATCACGTCGCCGCTGCGCAGGCCGCTTGCGTATGCGCGGCTCGCTTCGCCGACGCGCACGACCGTGGCGCCGGTGATGCCGCGCCGGCGCAGGCTGTCGCTGCTGTCGGCGAACTCGGTGCCGACCAGCCGCGCGTCGAGCGCGTCGCCTTTGGCCATGTGCAATTCCTGCGCTTTCAGCGTGGCGGCGACAGTCATCGGTTTGCCGTCGCGCACGATGCCGACACGAACCGACGCGCCGGCCGCGCCGAGGCCTTCGAGGTTGTGCAGTTCTTGATCGCTCGCGACGGGTTTGTTGTCGAGCGAGACGATCACGTCACCGGTGCGAAGACCCGCCGATTCCGCCGGCGATCCGGCACGCACGCGCGTGATCACCGCGCCGTGCTGCGATTCCTGCAGGCCGAGCATGCGCGCGATCTCCGGCGTCACGCCTTGCGCATCGACGCCGAGCGCGCCGCGCTTGACCTCGCCGAACTGGACCAGCTGGTGCATTACGTCGAGCGCGAGATTCGACGGAATCGCGAAACCGATGCCGACGTTGCCGCCCGACGGCGAGAAGATCATCGAGTTGATGCCGACCAGCTCGCCGCGCAGGTTCACCAGCGGGCCGCCCGAATTGCCGGGATTGATCGAGGCGTCGGTCTGGATGAAGTTCTGCACGCCCGAGCCGCCAAGGCCGGTGCGGCCGAGCGCCGAGACGATGCCCGACGTGACCGTCTGACCGAGGCCGAACGGTTCGCCGACCGCGACGACGAAATCGCCGACGCGAAGTTTCGAAGAATCGGCGACCGCGAGCGCGGTCAGCTTCTCGGCCGGAATCTGCAGCACGGCGAGATCCGAATCGGGATCGGTGCCGAGCACTTTCGCTTTGACGGTGCGTCCGTCGGCGATGGTCACGGCGATGTCATCGGCGCCTTCGACGACGTGGTTGTTGGTCAGCACGTAACCCTTGGCCGCATCGACGACGACGCCCGAGCCGAGCGATTGCTGCACACGCTCGCGCGGTCCGTTCGGGATGCCGAAGAAGCGGCGGAACATCGGATCGTCGAAGAACGGATCGCGCTGCACGCGCATGCGCGTCTTCGAATTGATGTTGACGACGGCCGGCGTCACGTGCTCGAGCATCGGCGCGAGCGAAGGCAGCGCGGCACCGTCGATCGCGGGCGGCAGTGCGGCTTGTGCGGCCGCACAGAGCGCGAGCATCGCGAACGCGAGCAACATGGGCGCGGCGGCGGCGGAAAATGCACGGCGAAAATCGGAAAACACGCATGCGGAACATCCTGTCGCAAGAATTCTTGGGAACGGGCTAGAGACCGCGAAAAAAGCGTCTGGTTTCGTTCCGCCCAAACGGAAGCCTTGCGGCAAATGCCGGCTCTTTCAAGCGCTCCGGCCCACTCGGGCGGGCGGTCTTTAAAACGCTTTACATCGGCGACAATCGGGCGTAGGTTACACCTCCGCGACATCCACAAGATGTTGTGGTTTTTGGTTAGTGTTTGATCAATACGTTGGGTCCGCCAGAGCGACTGGGGGGCCGACCCGATATTTCGATCCGGGGTGTTGAAGACCCGCGATGAGGCTAAAGATTAGTTGAATCCAAGCGCCGAGAGGCCGGTTCGCCGGTCGGCGTGGGGTGCCCTTTTCTCCGCTGAATTTCGGGAAAAGGACGCGAGCAGAAGACGAAATCGCGAGGCCGGAAAATGGACCCCGCGGCGGGAGGCGAAAGAAGAATGAGCACAGTGCGCCTTGAGCAGATTGCGCGTGGCGCGGCGGAGATTCCGCTGCAGCCGGCGTCGTTCGACATCTGGGACAAGAAATACCGCCTGAAGACCAAGCAGGGCGAGCCGGTCGACGCGTCGATCGATCACACCTACCAGCGCGTCGCCAGGGCGCTCGCCGACACCGAGGCAACGCCGGAAAAACAGAAGTACTGGTACGAGCGATTTCTGTGGGCGCTGCGTCGCGGCGCGATTCCGGCCGGCCGCATCACGTCGAACGCCGGCGCGCAGGAGCACAAGCCGAAGACCTCGACGATCAACTGCACGGTCTCCGGCACCATCGACGATTCGATGGACAACATTCTGGACAAGGTGCACGAGGCGGGCCTGACGCTGAAGGCCGGCTGCGGCATCGGTTACGAATTCTCGACGCTGCGCCCGCGAGGCGCGTACGTGTCGGGTGCGGGCGCATACACGTCGGGCCCGCTGTCGTTCATGGATATCTACGACAAGATGTGCTTCACCGTGTCGTCGGCCGGCGGTCGCCGCGGCGCGCAGATGGGCACGTTCGACGTGAGTCACCCGGACGTCAAGGAATTCATCCGCGCCAAACGCGAGGACGGGCGCTTGCGCCAGTTCAACCTGTCGCTTCTGATCACCGACGGGTTCATGGATGCGGTTGAGAACGATACAGACTGGCCGCTGGTTTTCCCGATCCACGTCAAGGAAAAGGACGAGATCGATCTTACCGATGAGGCGAAGGTGGTCTGGCGCGAATGGCCCGCGCACCGCAACTACATCGTGCGCGACGACGGACTCGTCGCGTGCAAATTCTACGGCCACATCCGCGCGCGGCATCTGTGGGACATGATCATGGTCTCGACGTACGACTACGCCGAGCCCGGATTCATCCTCATCGACCGCGTCAACGAGATGAACAACAACTGGTGGTGCGAGAACATCCGCGCCACCAATCCGTGCGGCGAGCAACCGTTGCCGCCGTACGGCTCGTGCCTGCTGGGCTCGGTGAACCTCACCACGTTCGTGCGCGATCCGTTCGGCCCGAAAGCGCGCTTCGACTGGGACGAATACCGCGAAGTCGTGCGCATTTTCACCCGCATGCTCGACAACGTCGTCGAGATCAATGGCCTGCCGCTCGCCCAGCAGCGCGCCGAGATCACCGAAAAGCGCCGCCACGGCATGGGTTTTCTCGGCCTCGGCTCGGCGATCACGATGCTGAAGATGAAATACGGCGCGGCCGACGCGTGCCAGTTCACCGAGGATGTCTCGCGCGAAATGGCGCTCGCAGGCTGGGAAGTCGCGCTGTCGCTGGCCAAGGAAAAAGGCCCGGCGCCGATCATGACGCGCGAATTCGAAGTCACCGGCGAGATGCTGAGAAAGCGCCCGGAGATGGTCGCGGACGGCTACAAGGCCGGCGACAAGATTCCCGGCCGCGTGCTGCACGCGAAGTACAGCCGCTACATGCAGCGTGTTGCTGAGGCGGCACCTGAGCTCGTCAAGGATCTCGCCGAAACCGGTGCGCGCTTCACGCACCACAGCTCGATCGCGCCGACCGGCACGATTTCGCTGTCGCTCGCCAACAACGCATCGAACGGCATCGAGCCATCGTTCGCGCACCACTACAGCCGCAATGTGATGCGCGAAGGCCGCAAGACCAAGGAGAAGGTCGAGGTGTTCAGCTACGAGCTCCTGGCGTATCGCGAGCTCATCAACGGCAAGGCGATGCCTTTGTCGAACGAAGCCGAGGAAAAGCTGCCCGATTACTTCGTCGCGGCGGACGACATCAATCCCGCCGAGCACGTCGATATTCAGGCCGCCGCGCAGAAATGGGTCGATTCGTCGATCTCCAAGACCGCGAACGTACCCACCGATTACCCCTACGAGGACTTCAAGGACATTTACCGTTACGCGTACCGGCAGGGCCTGAAGGGCTGCACCACGTTCCGCTTCAATCCGGCGGCCTTCCAAGGAGTACTGGTCAAGGAGCATGATCTGGAGAACACCACCTACCGCTTCGAGCTCGAGGACGGTTCCGTGGTGGAAGTCAAAGGAAACGAAGAGATCGAGTACGACGGCGAGACGCACACCGCAGCGAACCTTTTCGATGCGCTGAAAGAAGGCTACTACGGCAAATTCTGAGTATGCTTAGCGCCATGGCGCGCAGTGTCTGCGAGTCGCGGTCGCCGTCGAGCCATCACGTCTTGTACCGTTCAGATCTCTGAATCCAGATCCAGTCAGGCCAGATAACCGGAGAGGGGAACCTACCATGCAGAATCAAGGCAGTTTCGGCGACTCGTTCGACAGCATGAAAGAAGGCGCAGCGCAGATCGGCGGCGCGGTTGCCGATGCGGCGAGCGCCGTCGTCAGTTCCGTCGGCAGTGCCGCATCGGATGCGAAGGCCGCAGTCGAGAGCACCGCGAAGAAAGTTGCGAAGAAGGCCGCCAAGGCGCGCAAGCAGGCCGCGCGCACCGTGCGTACCGTCGTCGCGAAGGCCAAGAGCGCCGTCGCCAAGAAGCCGGCGAAGAAGGCTGCCAAGAAGGCCGCCAAGAAGGCGGTAAAGAAAGCCGCCAAGAAGGCCAAGGCCGTCAAGAAGGCGGCGAAGAAGGTTGCCCGGAAGGCGAAGCGCAAGGTCGCGGCGAAGAAACGCGCGGTGAAGCGCAGCGCGAAGAAAGTCGCGCGCAAGGTACCCAAGGGCCCGAAGAAGGGCGCACGCAAGGCGGCCCGGAAAGGCGCGCGGCGCAGGAAATGATCGACACGCCGCCGGTCGGCCGCGGCGCCGGCCGGCGGTGACACCCTGATCGCCGCAGGAGTACGGCGTATGTCTCCGATCAAACGCACCACCATGTACTCGAGCGCCGGCAAGAAGCTCTACGCCGTGCGCAACGCCGACGGCTCGTTCAAGGACATCCAGACCTACGAGCGCGCGCATCGCGCCGACATGGCGCACAAGAGCGCGGCCGAAAAAGCCGGCGCGGCCAAGAAAGCGCCCGCTCGAAAGAAGGCCGCCAAGAAGGCGGCCAAGAAGGCCGCGAAGAAAGCGCCGGCCAGAAAACGCGCCGCGAAGAAGGGCGCACGCAGGAAGTGATTCACCGCTCTGCGATGACGATCCCGCTCCGCATCCGTGCGGCGCGTCGGGACGCCGTTTGCACAACATGAAACAGGAGTTGGAAAGGAAATGGCCATGAAGATCGGCAAGAAGATCAAGGGCTACAGCGTCTTGAAGCCGGAAGAGAAGACCAAGATCGTGCCCGTCGAGGAAGCGCCGAGCGCACCCGCGGTCGTCATGGCCGAAGTCATCCAGATGCACGAAAAGGTCGAGCGCCCCGATGCACTGATCGGCGCCACCTACAAGATCAAGTCGCCGCTGTTCGAGCATGCGCTCTACGTCACGATCAACGACATCGTGCTCAACGCCGGCACCGAATACGAGCTGCGCCGCCCGTTCGAGATCTTCATCAACTCGAAGAACATGGACCACTTCCAGTGGATCGTCGCGCTCACGCGCATCATGAGCGCGGTGTTCAGGAAAGGCGGCGACGTCACCTTCCTCGTCGAGGAATTGAAAGCCGTGTTCGACCCGCGCGGCGGCTACTTCAAGGCCGGCGGCGTCTATATGTCGAGCATCGTCGCCGAGCTCGGCTACGTGATCGAAAAGCATCTGAAGTTGATCGGCCTGTTGCACGATCCGGAGATGTCGCCCGAACAACGTGCGCTGATCGCCGAAAAGCGCGCGGCCTATGAGTCGCGCGTAAAAAAAAATAGTCCAGTAAACGGAGACACCGCCGGGTCGTCGTCCGCGCACGCCTCGGATTCGTCGTCCCGGCGCACGCCGGAACCCAGCGCCTTTTCGTCCGACCTCGCCGGCGCCGGCGCCGAAGCCGCGTGCCGGGACGCCGCCGACTCCATCGAAACCCCCGGTGCGTTCCCGCCCGGCGCGACCATGTGCGGCAAGTGCAACACGAACGCCGTCATCATGATGGATGGGTGTGCGACGTGTTTGAGTTGTGGGTATTCGAAGTGTGGATGAGCATGGAAAACAAATTAGCGAGTCAGTAGCGTGTCGCTGTTGACGCCCAATGATGCCTATCTGAACCGCGCACCGCCGCGATACGGGCGAAAAGGAGCGACGTGTCACGTCACGTCTAGGTACACGGGCTCAGGGCGGCGCCGGACGGTCGAAGACACAGGCCTCGTAGCCGTTCAGCTCCTCACAGCGTGCCGTGCTTGCCGATTCGTGGAACTTCGCTGTCCAGTCCGCGCCGATCACATAGAGATCGTCGGCGCTCCAGGATCCTTCGGCGAGCTCTCGGGCGAGTGCTTGGCAATAGCGCCCGGTTTCGCGCGAGTTCCAGCGCGCGAGATAGCCTGAGTTGAAGGTCAGCGCATGCGTCGCTGCGAAGAGCTGCATCGGCAGATACGGCGGCGCGGTTTCGCTGCACGCCGAAGGCGGCAGCAAAGTCAGATGGTGTCGTCCGTCGGCGAGTGTTTGCCAGCGCGGATCGTCGAGCCGCGCGGCCGCCGGCAGCACATCGGCGTTGGCGCGCAAGTGCGCAACGCGTATGTGCCACGCCGAGAGATCGAGCATCTGCAGGATTAGCGCCGCACTGAGCAGCACGCTCGCGGTCGACGGCGCGAAGCGCCGAAGCACGTGGATGATCGCCAGCAGCATCAGCGCGTAGTACGCGACCCAGACAAAGCGTCCCGACGAGCGGAACAGGCCAAGCAGACGGCTGCTGAACGAAAGGTCGAGCAGCGTCCAGGGACCGACGGCGATCAAGGCGCCGACCGCAAACACGAGCAGGGCCATCGCGACGATCGCGAGCGGGACCCATTCGCGCCCCGCACCCGCGACACGCCGATCGCGTACGAGATTCACGAGCAGGATTGCAAGCAGCGCGAGAACACCGATGCCGAAATACGCGAACCCTTCGTTCTGGCCGGGCGGCACTCGCATCGCGGGAAGGAAGTTCGACGCGTACATCGAATTCACGAACGCCAGTAGGTTCATCGAGTACTGGCCGAACAGAATTCCGCCGGAGCTGTCCGACGCGCGCAGGATCAGCGCGCCGGAGATCCACCACATCGCGATCGCGACAACGAGCGAAATACCGAACGCGAAGACAGACGAGCGCGGCGAACACGCGCGGTCGACGCGCGCGCGTTTCCACCACGCCGCGGCCTGGATCGCGAGCGTCATTGCGGCGAGATACGGATGCACCAGCGCGGCGATCGCCGTGATGATCCACCACGGCCACGCTTCGGCAGAGAGTTTGGCCGGGGCTGTCGTGCGGAAATAGAGCCACAGCGCGGCGAGCAGCAGCCAATGCGCGGTCAGCGTGTCGTGTCCGATGCGATGCAGAAGCACCGGCGCGAACACGAAAAGCCCCGCGCCCGCGAGGATCGCCGCCGGCATGCGTGTCGCGCGCGAAACCAGAAGTGCGCCGAAAGCGCCCTGCAGCGTGAAGTTCAGCAGGAACCACAGCCCGATGTACTGGAACGGTTCGGGCAGCCACGTGGACAACGGCTTGAACAAGAACGCCAGCAGCGGCAGCGAATCGGTGTAGACGATCGACGTGCCGACCGGATACCAGACCTCCGGCAGCGCGCCGAGCGGCCAGTGCCACGGCGCCTGGCGGAACATCGCCCAGCCGCTGTAGTGCTGCGCCCAGTCTCGCCTCAATAGCCAGCCGATCGCCGTCGGATCGGCGAGCGCGAGCCCGAGCGTACGCGCGTAGAAAAGGAAACCGACCGCCGCGCCGATTCCGAACGCGAGCAGTCCTTGCGCACCGCCGCGTCGCGACGCGGTCCATCCGAGCGCGATCAGAACGAGTGCAGCGACGAAAACCGCGATTGCATCGACCGCAGGAAACGTTTCTCCCGCCGACGAAGAGGCGAGCACGCGCATTGCGTCGCCGATCAGCAGAATGCACAGCAGCGCGAAGAGCAGAGGATCCAAGCGCGCGGCGGGTGCAGCGCGCGAGTGGGCGGGCAGGGGCTCGGGCAGACTCATGAATCCGTTCGCGGTCCGGCCGCGCGTGACTCAGTTCGCGTGGCGCGGCCGTCGGTGCCGCCGCGCCACGCATCGGGTTGAGACTATACGTGTCTGATGGCGCGATCCAGACTCCAGGGTCCGCCACCGGCCGCCGAGAAATACAGAAATACGAAGCAATAGAACACCGCCGCTTCGCCCTGATTGAGCAACGGCCAGAATCCCTGCGGCGCGTGCGCCATGAAATACGCAAACGCCATTTCGCCGGACAGGATGAATGCGACGGGGCGAGTGAACAGTCCGAGCAGCACGAGGCCGCCGCCGAAGAATTCGAGAATGCCGGCGAATCCCATCAACGAGGCGAGCTCCACTTTGTGATCGCCCGCGCCCGGAAAACCGAACAGCTTCATCGCGCCGTGCTCCATGAATAGGAACGCGACGACGATACGCAGAACGCTCAGAAGCGCCGGTGACCACCGCGACCAGAACGAACCCACATCGGACATGACCTGTCTCCCGTTGGTGTTGGATCAAGCAAAGCACTGGGTAAGAGCCTAAGGGCGGCGACGCGCGAAGTCCATGCGATTCGGGATTTCGACCTGCAGGCTGCGTCGAGCCAGGTCGGTCGCCTCGGAATGGTTCGGCGGATTCCGATATCGCTTTTTCGACTGCGTGAACACGCGCGCACGCATCGAGCGCACTGCGCGAACAAGCCCATTCCGCGACAGAAAATCGAACGCCGCGACCGGCCTCAGCCGTGAGCGACACACAGCGCCTCCACGCACGCACGCGTTCGCAGGCTTGTGATAGCTTTTGCGGCGAAACGGCGCCAAATCGTCATTCCGCGAGAAATTCTCCGTGGCTGTCTCCAAGCTATTGCGAACGCGCTCCCGCGCGAAATCGAAGTCCGACGTTGAACCTTTGAAGGCGCTGCTCGCGGCGATGCGTGCGGTCGGCGGCGGCGACTTCTCGGTCATGTTGCCGAGCCACTGGGACGGCATCGCCGGCAAGCTCGCCGAAACGTTCAACGAAATCGTCAATCACAACCAGCGGCTGGCAGAAGGCTTGAGTCGCGCCGGCGAGCAGGTCGGCCGCAAAGGACGCACGCGCCAGCGTCTTCCGCCGGCGAATCGCCAGGGTTCGTGGGCGGACATGGAACGGTCCGTCAACGGCTTGATCGACGATCTCGTACGCCCGGTCGAAACCATCACCGAAGCGATGGCCGGCGTCGCCAAAGGCGATCTCACGCGTTCCGTTCCGCTCGAAGCCGATGGGCGTCCGCTGCAAGGCGAATTCCTGCGTTCGGCGACGATCGTCAATCGCATGCTCGAGCAGATGACGGAGTTTTCGTCCGAAGTGACGCGCGTCGCGCGCGAAGTCGGCACCGAAGGCAAACTCGGCGGTCAGGCAAAAGTCAAAGGCGTTTCCGGCGTCTGGAAGGATCTCACCGATTCGGTGAACCAGATGGCGTCGAACCTGACCGCGCAGGTGCGCAACATTTCCGAAGTGACGATCGCCGTGGCCAACGGCGATCTTTCGCGCAAGATCACGGTCGATGTGCGCGGCGAAATTCTGCAGCTCAAGGAAGCCATCAACACGATGGTCGATCAGCTGCGCGGATTCGCATCCGAAGTGACGCGCGTCGCGCGCGAAGTCGGCACCGAAGGAAAACTCGGCGGCCAGGCGATCGTGCCCGGTGTCGCGGGCACGTGGAAGGATCTGACCGACTCGGTCAACGCGATGGCGTCGAACCTGACCTCGCAGGTGCGCAACATCGCCGAAGTGACGACCGCGGTCGCGAAGGGCGACTTGTCGCGCAAGATCACGGTCGACGTGCGCGGCGAAATCCTCGCGCTGAAAGACACGATCAACACGATGGTCGATCAGCTCAACGGCTTCGCGGCCGAAGTCACGCGCGTCGCGCGCGAAGTCGGCACCGAAGGCAAACTCGGCGGTCAGGCCGAAGTGCCGGACGTCGCGGGCACGTGGAAGGATCTGACCGACCACGTGAACTCGATGGCGTCGAACCTGACCTCGCAGGTGCGCAACATCGCCGAAGTGACGACCGCGGTCGCGAAAGGCGACCTGTCGCGCAAGATCACGGTCGACGTGCGCGGCGAAATTCTCGAGCTCAAGAACACCATCAACACGATGGTGGATCAGCTCAACGGCTTCGCCGCGGAAGTCACGCGCGTCGCGCGCGAAGTCGGCACCGAAGGAAAACTCGGCGGCCAGGCGCTGGTGCCGGGCATCGCGGGAACGTGGGCGGATCTCACCGACTCGGTCAACGCGATGGCGTCGAACCTGACGGCGCAGGTGCGCAACATCGCCGAAGTGACGACCGCGGTCGCGAAGGGCGACCTGTCGCGCAAGATCACGGTCGACGTGCGCGGCGAAATTCTCGAGCTCAAGAACACCATCAATACGATGGTGGATCAGCTCAACGGCTTCGCCGCGGAAGTCACGCGCGTCGCGCGCGAAGTCGGCACCGAAGGCCGGCTCGGCGGCCAGGCGCAGGTGCCGGGCGTCGCGGGCACGTGGAAAGATTTGACCGACAACGTCAACTCGATGGCGTCGAACCTGACCGCGCAGGTGCGCAACATTGCGGAGGTGACGACGGCGGTCGCGACCGGCGACCTGTCGCGCAAGATCACGGTCGACGTGCGCGGCGAAATTCTCGAGCTCAAGATCACCATCAATACGATGGTCGATCAGTTGAACGGTTTCGCCGCGGAAGTCACGCGCGTTGCGCGCGAGGTCGGCACCGAAGGAAAACTCGGCGGTCAGGCGCAGGTGCCGGGCGTCGCGGGCACGTGGAAGGATCTGACCGACAACGTCAATTCGATGGCGACCAACCTGACGACGCAGGTGCGCAACATTGCCGAAGTCGCGACGTCGGTCGCGCGCGGCGATCTTTCGCGCAAGATCGCGGTCGATGCGCAAGGCGAGATCCTGCAGCTCAAAGACACCCTGAACACGATGGTCGATCAGCTCAACGGCTTCGCCGCGGAAGTCACGCGTGTCGCGCGCGAAGTCGGCACGGAAGGAAAACTCGGCGGTCAGGCGCGCGTGCCGGGTGTGGCAGGAACATGGAAGGACCTCACCGACAACGTCAACTCGATGGCGACCAACCTGACCACGCAGGTGCGCGGCATCGCGAAGGTGGTGACCGCGGTCGCCACGGGCGACTTGCACAAGAAACTCACGGTGGAAGCGAAAGGCGAAATCGCCGAGCTCGCCGACACGATCAACGGCATGACCGAAACGCTCGCGATCTTCGCCGATCAGGTGACGACCGTTGCGCGCGAAGTCGGCGTCGAAGGGCGCCTCGGCGGTCAGGCCAACGTGCCGGGCACGGCCGGCATCTGGAAGGACTTGACGGCGAACGTGAACCAGCTCGCCGCGAACCTGACCACGCAGGTACGCGCAATCGCCGAAGTCGCAACGGCGGTGACGCAAGGCGATCTCACTCGTTCGATTCAGGTCGACGTGCGCGGCGAGGTGGCCGATCTCAAGGACAACATCAACGCGATGATCGGCACGCTGCGCGCGACGACGGAAACGAGTCGCGAGCAGGACTGGCTGAAGACCAACCTGGCGAAGTTCAGCGGCATGATGCAGGGTCAGCGCGACCTGATCACGCTCGGCAGCACGCTGCTTTCGGAATTGGCGCCGCTGGTCAACGCGCAGCAGGCGCTGATGTATGTGGTCGAGAGCGACAAGAACGACGAGCGTCCGCGCCTGCGCAAGCTCGCCGGCTACGCCGATCCCGGCGGCAGCGCGGCCGAAATGACACTCGAGTTCGGCCAGGGTCTGATCGGCCAATGCGCCGCGCAAGCGCACATGATCCTGATCGAAAACGTCTCGTCGGGCGTCGGCCAGATCGAATCGGGCCTGCTGCGTCTCACGCCGCGCAGCGTCATCGTGCTGCCGGTTCTGTTCGAGGATCAGATCAAGGCGGTTCTCGAGCTCGCCACGTTGTCGGAGTTCACCGCATCGCAGCTCGCGTTCCTCGAGCAGCTGTCGGGAAGCATCGGCATCGTGCTCAACACGATCGAAGCGTCGATGCGCACCGAGAGTCTGCTCTCGCAGTCGCAAAAACTCGCCGGCGAGCTGCAGTCGCAGCAGAAAGAGCTGCAGCAGACCAACGAGGAAATCGCGCTGAAAGCCGCGATGCTGGCCGAGCAGAAAGCGGAAGTCGAGACCAAGAACCAGCAGATCGAACAGGCGCGCCGCGCGCTCGAGGAAAAGGCCGCAGAGCTCGCACTGACTTCGCGCTACAAGTCAGAATTCCTCGCCAACATGTCGCACGAGCTGCGCACGCCGCTCAACAGCATCCTGATCCTCGGCCAGCAGCTGGCCGAGAATCCCGAGGAAAATCTCAGCGCGCGCCAGGTCGAGTTCGCCAAGACGATCCACGCAGCGGGCACCGATCTTCTGCATCTCATCAGCGACATTCTCGATCTTTCCAAGATCGAATCGGGCACGGTCACGGTCGACAGCGAAGAAATCGCGTTCACGCATCTGCACGAGAACATGGAGCGCGGTTTCCGCCACGAAGCGGATCGGCGCGGACTCGAATTCAGCGTCGATTTCGGCTCGGAGCTCGGTCGTTCGCTGACCTCCGATCCGAAACGTCTGCAGCAGATTCTCAAGAACCTGCTCTCGAATGCGCTCAAGTTCACCGAACGCGGCAGTGTGCGGCTTTCCGCGCGCGTCGCGCGGAGCGGCTGGACGCCGGGGCATCCGGTGCTCGATCACTCGGCGACCGTGGTCGCGTTCGAAGTGGCCGACACCGGCATCGGTATCTCGCCGGACAAGCAACGCATCGTGTTCGAGGCGTTCCAGCAGGCCGACGCGGGCACGTCGCGCAAATACGGTGGCACCGGTCTCGGCCTTGCGATCAGCCGCGAGATCGCGGGCCTGCTCGGCGGCGAGCTGCGCCTGCGCAGCGCGGTCGGCAGCGGCAGCACGTTCACCTTGTACCTGCCGTTGCACTATGTCGGCAGCGATTCGCGCGATCGGCTGCCGCAGCCGCACGGTCACCGTGCCGTCGCGACCGACGGCACGCCGGCGGCGCCGCCCGAGATGATCGCCGATGATCGCGGCGCCCTCAATCCGGCGCGCCCGACGCTGCTCGTCGTCGAGGACGACGCGCGCTACGCGATCGTGATGCGCGATCTCGCGCACTCGCGCGGATTCAACGTGCTGGTCGCGCAGCGCGGCACCGATGCGCTGCATCTGGCGCGGCAGTATCGGCCGGCGGCGATCTCGCTCGATATCCACTTGCCCGACATGCTGGGCTGGGCCGTGCTGTCGCAGCTCAAGCAGGATTCGCAGACGCGCCACATACCGGTGCAGATCGTCACCGTGGACGAGGAGCGCCATCACAGCCTCGAGCGCGGCGCGTTCGCGTATCTGGCAAAACCGGCGACGTCGGAATCTATCAGCGAAGCGCTCGAACGCATTCGCGTCTACACGCTGCCGCGCACCAAGCGGCTTTTGATTGTCGAGGACGATGCGGGCGAGCGGCTCAGCATCGAGGAGCTGATCCGTCACGACGACGTCGCCATCGATACGGCGAGCAGCGGCGCCGATGCGCTGGAAAAATTGATGCATGCCGAGTACGACTGCATCGTGCTCGACCTGCGCCTGCCCGACATGAGCGGCTTCGAGCTGCTCGATCGCATCGAGGCCGAACCGCGTCTGCGCCAGGTGCCGATCGTGGTGTTCACCGGCAAGGATCTCAGTGCGCAGGAAGATGCGCGCCTGCGCCGCGTCGCCAAGAGCGTCGTCATCAAAGGCGTCGAATCGCCCGAGCGGTTGCTCGACGAGACCGCGCTGTTCCTGCATCGCGTCATCGCCGATCTGCCGCCGGCCAAGCAGAAAATGGTGCAACGTCTGCACGAATCCGACGAAACGCTCAAGCACAAGCGCGTGCTCGTCGTCGACGACGACGTGCGCAACATCTTCGCGCTCTCCAGCGTGCTGGAGCGCCACGGCATGGGCGTGGTCACCGCCGGCACCGGACAGGAAGCGATCGAGAAAGTCGCCGAAGACAGCGACATCGATCTGGTGCTGATGGACATCATGATGCCCGGCATGGACGGCTACGACACGATGCGCGCGATCCGCAAGAGTCCCGAATCGCGCGCGTTGCCGATCATTGCGCTGACCGCGAAGGCGATGAAGGGCGATCGCGAGAAATGTCTCGAAGCCGGCGCATCGGACTATCTTGCGAAACCGGTGGTGACCGATCAGTTGCTCGGAGTGCTGCGCCAGTGGCTGCACCGGTGACCGAACAGGCGCTTTCCGCTTCGACCGGCGCAGTTGCCGATCCGGTCGATATCCTGCTGGTCGACGATCAGCCGGCGCGTTTGCTCGTGTATCGCGCGATCCTGGCTCCGCTCCGTGAGAACCTGATCGAGGCGAGCTCCGGCACCGAGGCGCTCAAGCATCTGATGGAGTGCGAATGCGCGTTGATCCTGCTCGACGTCAACATGCCCGGCATGGACGGCTTCGAAACCGCCAGCCTGATCCATCAGCATCCGCGCTTCGAAAAGACGCCGATCATCTTCGTCACTGCCGTGAACGTATCCGACATGGATCGCATGCGCGGTTACAAGCTCGGCGCGGTCGACTACGTGACAGTGCCGATCATTCCGGAGATCCTGCGCAGCAAGGTGATGGTGCTGAGCGAGCTGTTTCGCAAGCGCCGCGAATTGCAGCTCGTCAATCAGCGCCTCGAAGCGGCCAACGCGGCGCTGCGCGACGAGAAGGCGCGCGAGCTCGTCGTTTTCAACGAATCGCTGCGCAAGGCGAATGACGAGCTGGCGACACGCAACATCCAGTTGCAGGCCGAAGTCGCCGAGCGGCTCAGCGCGGAAACGCGGCTGCTCGAAGTCAACCGCCGCAAGGACGAGTTCCTCGCCACGCTGGCGCACGAATTGCGCAATCCGCTGGCCGCGCTCGGCAACGCACTCAACGCGTTGCACCTCGGCGGGCGTATCGATCCGCTGCACGAGGCGATGCAGCGCCAGCAAAAACTGCTGGTGCGGCTCATCGACGATCTGCTCGATATCGCTCGCATCAATCGCGGCAAGCTCACCGTGCAACGCGCGCCGACGACGTTGCGCGAAGTGCTCGACTCCTCGATCGAAATGGCGATGCCGCTGATCGACGCGGACCGCCATCGACTCGACGTGCAAGCACCGCGGGATGAGATTGCGCTGTACGCGGATCGGGACCGGCTTTCGCAGGTGTTCTCGAATCTGCTCAACAACGCGGCGAAATATTCGCCTGCGAACACGCCGATATCGCTCTTGGTCGAAAGCGACGGCGCCACGATCGAGATCGAGGTCAAGGACCGCGGTATCGGTCTCGCGCCCGATCAGACGCAGGCGATCTTCGAAGCGTTCGCGCAGATCGACACCTCGGTCGAGCGTTCGCGCGGCGGTCTGGGCATCGGCCTCACGCTGGTCAAGCGCATCGTGGAACTCCACGGCGGCAGCATCGCGGCGTACAGCGAAGGACTCGGCCGCGGCAGCTGCTTCAAAGTCGCTCTGCCGATCGAGTCCGTGCCGATCGCGATGACGGACGCGGCGCCATCGACGGAGAACACCGCAACGAATGCCCGTTGCCGCGCGTTGATCGTCGACGACAATCACGATTCCGCCGACACGCTCGCGATGATGTTGACGATGCTCGGGCACCAGACGCATTGCGTTTACGATCCGCACCGGGCCGAGGAAACCGTCGACGCGTTTGCGCCGGACGTCGTGTTTCTCGATATTGGCATGCCGGGAAGGTCCGGCTACGACGTCGCGCGCAGCCTGCGTGCGACATCCAGCGGCGCCGACCTCACGCTGGTCGCTGTGACCGGATGGGGCCATGCCGAAGACCGCCGCCGCACCGCCGAGGCCGGTTTCGATCATCATCTCGTCAAGCCGGCCGACATGGCCGCCATCAGCGCGATCTGCAATCGCGTGATTCCGCGTTCGGGCGACCCGACCTGAGTTGGCGCAGCGGTCGTCGAGTCCGAGCGCGGTGCGATCGCGTCTCGGTTGCGACACAGATCGATCGTGCGTCGCGCGCGCTTGCGCGCCCGAAGCGGCGGGTGGCTGACGATCGGTGACAAACCATTGAGGGTCACTGCCGAGAGCGCGAACCACTTTACGAACGCGAGCGAAATTCCCGATGGCGGGATCGAGGCGCGCAGGAGTACGCTCCGGTTTCCATAGCCTCTCGTGTCGCGCGCCATGGCCGCAGGTTCGGTAACACTCGCTGTTCTCATCGACGCCGACAACGCGCAGCCCGCGGTCGTCGACGGCCTTCTCGCGGAGATCGCGAAGTACGGCACCGCGACGGTCAAGCGTGTCTACGGCGACTGGACCGGGCCACAGCTCAAAGGCTGGAAGGAAACGCTCCTCACGCACGCGATCCAGCCGATCCAGCAGTTCCGTTACACGACCGGCAAGAACGCGACCGATTCGGCGCTGATCATCGACGCGATGGATCTGCTTTACACCGGACGACTCGGCGGTTTCTGCATCGTCTCGAGCGACAGCGATTTCACGCGCCTCGCGGCGCGCATCCGCGAAGCGGGTCTCGTGGTCTATGGCTTTGGAGAGAAAAAAACGCCGGCGCCGTTCGTATCGGCCTGCGACAAGTTCATCTACACCGAGATCCTCGTCGCCAAGGACGACGAAGGCGGCGCGACGCTGAAACCGCGTTCGATGGCGCAGCTCAAGCAGGATCGGCGTCTGTTCGCGCTGCTGCGCAACGCGGCCGATGCATCATCGGACGACAGCGGCTGGTCGCAGCTCGGCACGCTCGGCAGCACGATCGCCAAGCAGGCGCCCGAGTTCGACGCGCGCAACTACGGCTACCGCAAGCTCAGCGAGCTGATCGCGGCGAGCGGTTTGTTCGACATCGAGAAACGCAAGATCGGCGACGGCTCGACGACGGCGACCTACGTGCGCAGTCGCCGTCGCGAAACGCCGCCGCGGGGGGACGGATAAGCGCGTCGTGCGCTCGAACCCGGCAGATTCATGTCATGAATGATCGAGCGAAACGAACTCTCTTGTCCGTCAGCGCGACGCTGCTCATGCTGGCCCTGCGTTCGGCCACGAGCGCCGAGCCGATCGAAACGGTTCGCCATATCGCCGCTCGCGTTCCGGTGCAGGGAACCATGCGCTCGCTCGAAGCAGGGCGGTCTGCGAGCCTTCCGGCGATGACGCATTCCGCCGGAGACACGATTTTCGCCGACGGCGTCGAGACGATGCCCGGCGCAACGCGCTAGCGCGACCTGCGTCACTGCGCCGGCGCAGTGACGCGTGCTGAGATAGACGCGTCGCGATGTGCACGTCGCTCGCCCCCACGGGATTGCCCGATGAACGCCACACGCCGAATGGTGCTCGGATTCCTGTTCATTGCCGCCGCGCAAGCGCGCGCGAACGATTTCTATATCGATCCGGTCAACGGCAGCGATGTCGGCGACGGCAGCGCGTCGAATCCGTGGCGCTCGCTGCAGGCCGTGTTCGATGCAGGGCTCATCGAGACGCAGGACTGGCCTTCGTATCCCTACCAACCGGATATGCAGCTCGTCGTCGTCAATCCGGGTGCGCCGGTGCGCGCGGGCGACACGCTGTGGTTGCGCAGCGGATACCACGGCGATCTGGTCATCGAACATGCGTACAACATGGCACCGATCACCGTTGCCGCGGAAGCCGGCCAGTCTCCGCACGCGCGCAGCCTGACCGTGCAGGCTGCGCAGAACTGGATCGTGCGCGGCCTTTCGATCAGCCCTTCGTACGCGACGGCCAACGAGCAGATCACGATGGTCGACATCAGCGACCACAATTATTTCGGCCCGGCCTGGGATATCGAATTTTCCGGAAGCGACCTCTTCAGCGTCGACGATGCGTCGTCGTGGGGCGCGAACGAGTGGGTCAATCTCGCTTCGAGCGGCATCGATGTCGGCGCGGCACGCATCAGCGTGCACGACAACACGCTGCGCAACGTGCGCTTCGGCATCGGCGTCGACGGTGCGTACGCGAGCATCCGCCACAACGTCATCGACGGATTCTCAGCGGACGGCCTGCGCGGTCTCGGCGATTACGACGTGTTCGAATACAACCGCGTGCAGAACGACAAGATCGGCGATCCCGACGATCCCAACCACGACGACGGCTTCCAGAGCTGGTCGGTCGGATCGGACGGACAAGTCGGCACGGGCCAGGTCACCGGCGTCGTGCTGCGCGGAAACATCTTCATCAACTCGACCGATCCGAACGATCCGCTGCGGAATTCCATGCAAGGGATCGGATGTTTCGACGGTTTCTTCGTCGACTGGATCGTCGAGAACAACGTCGTCATCACCGATCACTGGCACGGCATCAGCTTCTACGGCATGCGCGATTCGCGCATCGTCAACAACTCGGTGATCGACAACATCGACGGCGAGCCGGGTCCGCCGTGGATCATGGTCACCGACCACAAGGACGGAACGCCGAGCGACAACGTGATCGTGCGCAATAATCTGTCGGCCGATTTCGAGCTCAGCGGCATCAACATCACAGATGATCACAACTTGCAGTTCGTCGATGCTGCGGCGCTGTTCGTCGCGCCGCCGTTCGATCTGCATCTCGTGCCAGGCGCCGCGGCGATCGACTCGGGCAGTCCGGATCTCGCGCCCAATATCGATGTCGAAGGCCGGCCGCGGCCGCAGGGCGCGGGTTACGACCTCGGCGCGTACGAGTTTCCGGTCGACGACATCTTCAGCAACGGGTTCGACGATCTCTGACGAGATCGTGCGGCGGATTGGCAGGAAACGCGTTTATTCCACTGCGGCGAAATGCACGTCGCGCAGGTCGTCGTCGCCCAGCGGGCGATGGCGCATCGCGTCGAGCGTTTCACGCACAGCCAGGCGCGGGCGCGGCACCGGCGTGATCGCATCCCGCAGTTTGTCGAGCCAAGACGAAGGTTGGGCCTGCGGAACGATCGAAACGGTGGCTTCCGGCAGGATCGGATCGTTGGCCGGTCGACGGTCGATGACGCCGATCGTGCGCATGCGCAGCGCCCATTCCTCGACGCGACGCTGTGCGGCGGCGAGCGAATCGAACAGCTCCAGCTGGCGCGCCGGCATCGGGCGATCCCACCAGGTCAGCGCGTACTGATTGACCGGCCACGGCCCGGAGATGCCCGCTACGGCTTTGCCGTCGAGGTAGGCGACCATCAGGACACCTTCGTAGCGCTGCCGCCAGTCGATCAGCTCGTCGGACGCACTGCCGATATCGCGCAGGTCCTGGCAGATTTCGTCGACGATGAGAGGCATGAAACGTGATCCAGTTGGTATTCGGTTGCAGCTGAACAAGCAAGCTGCGTGCCAGACGATACAAAGTGTAAAACCGCGCCAGATCGCCGTTTTGCCCTCCGCGCGGCTGCCAAAGTTTGGCACTTTAGGCCGCGCCGCTCGCCTGGATGGGTCGGATGAGCGCAAAAGGCCCGCGCGCCGATTTTGGTGATTTGCCGCCGAAGCGTGCAGATCAGCCCCGCCGCCGTGCCAGGAACGGGGGGCAACACGGGAAGGCGCCACAACGCGCGGGTCCGCTGGTCGAATCCATCGATCGCCGGGGCCTCAGCGGCGACTGCGGAACATCCGCATCGGTTGGTCTTCGCACTCGGTGCCCGGTTGGCGCGACGCGCGGCCTTTACGCAGCGCGCATCGCGCTTCTGCGGAATCCGGGTGTAGAGTTGCGGCGCTCCGCTCGACGCTGTGCGATCCTGACCTCCGCCACCACGCAACGATGAACCACGATCCCTACGTTATCGCCGTCATGGCGGCGCTGATTCTGCTTGCGCTGTACCGACGCTTCCGCCGCCTGTTCGGGCGCCAGCCACTGCAACCGACGCGGATCAAGGTGCGCATCGCGCTGCTGTCGCTGCTGACACTGTTGCTCGTGGTGCGCGGCCTGCACTCGACGAATCTTGCGGCGGCCGGACTGGTCGGGCTCGCTGCCGGTGCGGCGCTGGCTTACGTGGGACTTCGACTGACGCGCTTCGACAACATGCCCGGAGGCATTTTCTACACGCCGAACGGATATATCGGCGCGATCCTTTCGGCGCTTCTGCTGAGCCGCATCGTGTACCGCTTTCAGATCATCTATCCGGCATTCCAGGCCGCGCAGGCCGACGATGCCAATCCGTTCGCGGCATTTCAGCGCAGCCCGCTCACGCTGGCATTGTTCGGCATCGTGATCGGCTATTACCTGGCCTATTACGCGGGGCTTCTGTTGCGCAGCGCCGCCGTGCGCGCCCAGCCGGTTCAGACTGCCGACGCTTCGCCGCCTTCGGGTCCGTAGAACATCACCCAGACCGCGAGATCGTCGCCGAAGTCTTCGAAGCGGTGCACCGCGCCGGCGGGCGCGAACAGCGCATCGCCGCTGCCGAAAGCGGTTCGCATTCCATCGCAAAAGAACGTGCCGCTGCCGGCGACGACGACATAGAGCTCGTCGCGCGTGTGCGGCTTTTGTGGATCGTTGCCGCGTGGCGCGTAGAGCTCGAGCAGCAGTGTGCCGTGCTCGAACATCGCGACGAATCGTTTTCCTTCGGGTGTCGGCAAGCGCGACATCGCGTCGCGCCAGGCAATCGCGGCACCGGCTTTCACTATTGCGCCTCGACGCGAATCGCCGACTTCACCGAGTTGGCGATGAAGCAATGCTCGTGCGCCGATTCGTGCAACGCGGCGATTTCCGTTGCCTCGGGCCTGCGCTCGCCGGCGAACACGATGCGCGGACGCAGGAGGACATCGGTGACGGCTTCATGCCCGCTCGGCAGGCGACCCATCGTGCCGACCGCGTCGTCTTCGTAGCTTTCGACGATGCAGCCGCGGTCCGCCGCGAGCGACAAGAACCACAGCATGTGGCAACTCGAAATCGCGGCGACGAGGGCTTCTTCCGGATCGACGCCGGCCGGGTCCGACCACGGCGCGCGCACGAGCGCGGGCGAAGCGGACGCCGGCACGACCGCGCCGCCATCGAAGCGCCATTGGTGCGCGCGCGAATAACGTCCGCGTGCGAACTCGGCGCTGCCGCGCTGCCAGCGGATGACGGCATGGTGTTCGCTCATGACGAGTCTCCCGTGCGGTCGTTGATGGTAACGCCGACCGTGCCACGGCCAAGAGCCACTCCGCCGCGGCTGCACGCGGGTTGACGGTCGAGTGGCTCTTTCGAGCGCCGCCGGCGTGATTTCGAGATTGCGTTGCGGCGGCGCTGCCGCTGTAATGGCGAGCCGCGCGCCGCCGCGCGTGCTCAATCGCGAGGATTTCCCGATGTCGGTCGTGCGCATGAGTGATCTCGATCTCGCCGGCAAGCGCGTGCTGATCCGCGAAGATCTGAACGTGCCGATCGAACATGCGGGCGGCGAGGCGCGGATCACCTCGGAAACGCGAATCCTCGCCGCGCTGCCGACGCTGCGCCTCGCGCTCGAAAAGGGCGCGGCCGTGATGGTGACCTCGCACCTCGGACGTCCGAAAGAAGGGCAGTGGAGCGCCGAGGACTCGCTCGCACCGGTGGCGAAACGGATCGGCGAGCTGCTCGGACGCGATGTGCCGCTGATCCGCGACTGGATCGACGGTGTCGCGGTGAAACCGGGCCAGCTCGTGATGCTCGAGAATTGCCGCATGAACGTCGGCGAAGGCAAGGACGATGAAACGCTGGCGAAGAAATACGCGGCGCTGTGCGACGTGTTCGTGATGGACGCGTTCGGCACCGCGCACCGCGCGCAGGCGTCGACGCACGGCGCGATCCGTTTCGCCAAAGTCGCCTGCGGTGGTCCGCTGCTGATGGCCGAGCTCGACGCGCTCGGCAAAGCGCTCGACAAGCCGGCGCGGCCGCTGCTCGCGATCGTCGCCGGATCGAAAGTGTCGACCAAATTGACGCTGCTTGAAAACCTGGTCGACAAGGTCGATCAGCTCATTGTCGGCGGCGGCATTGCCAACACATTCATCGCGGCGGCTGGATACAACGTCGGAAAGTCGCTGGTCGAAAACGATCTCATCGGCACCGCGAAGAAGATCATCGCCGATGCGAAGTCGCGCGGCGCGGACGTGCCGATTCCGACCGACGTTGTCGTCGCCGCCGAATTCAAGGCCGATGCGCCGGCGACCGTGAAACGCGTCGAAGCCGTCAGCGATGCCGACATGATCCTCGACATCGGACCCGAAACCGCGGCGCGCTACGCGGCTCTGATCGCGAAAGCCGGCACGATCGTCTGGAATGGACCGGTCGGCGTGTTCGAGTTCGATGCGTTCGGCAAGGGCACTGAAACGCTCGCGCGCGCGATTGCCGAATCGCACGCGTTCTCCATCGCCGGCGGCGGCGATACGCTGGCCGCGATCGAGAAGTACGGTGTCACCGATCGTATTTCATATATTTCGACCGGCGGCGGCGCATTCCTCGAATTTCTCGAAGGCAAGGAACTGCCGGCGGTCGCGGCGTTGAAGGCGCGCGCGTAAGTATTGCCGCGTGGGGATGCGCTCACTGAAAACGGCCTGTTCGTCGAAGGCGAAACGCAGCGCGATCTGCCTCGGCATGACGAACCCCGAATCGCTACGACCGTTCGAGCGCGGAACGAATCGGCGCCGGATCGGCGAGCGACAGCAGGATCCAGGTTCCGTCCTCGGCGCGCAGCGCGGTCACGTGATCGCGACCCGTCAGAATGCAGAGCGCTTTTGCGCCGTTGCGCAGGCGGAACCAGCCGGACGCGAGGCTCGGCATTCCAATGCCCCACGTGCGCAGAATCGGCTTGAGCTCGATGTGTTGGCGAAAACTCACCGTGCGAACGCCGCCGGCCCGCAATGCCGAAAGCGAAAATCGGCGCGTCGCGATGCCGGTATTGACGACGATGCCGTCGCGATCGAGCGTGACCGCAATGTGTCGGATCATGCGCTCGATCCAGAGCGTTACGAGACCACTGATCACGAGCACGAGTGCGCCGGTCAGGAGAATCGGCGTGATCGGCGCGCCGCGGGCGAGCGCGAAGGCGAGAATTCCCATGACGAGGATCGCAGGCAGGCCGAATGCGAGCGCGATCAACCATGCGCGCGAACGCGCGGGCGAGCCTTGTAACGGCAGCGTCCGCATTCCATTTGACACGTCGGTCATGAGTCGGTTCCCGTGCATGTGCTAAGTTTAGCGGCTTCTGCGTAAGGACTCGCTCGATGGCCCTGCAACTGCGCCGCACGAAGATCATCGCCACGCTCGGACCGGCCACCGACGCGCCGGGCATGCTCGAGCGGCTGCTCATCGAAGGCGTGGATATTGTGCGGCTCAATCTCTCGCACGGCGTCCCTGGCGATCACAAACAACGTGCCGCCGCGGTGCGCGAGGCCGCCGCGCGGCTCGACCGCGAAGTCGGAGTGCTCGCCGATCTGCAGGGCCCGAAAATCCGCATCGAGCGCTTTGCGGACGGTCCGGTGCAGCTCGAACCGAATCAGCCGTTCACGCTCGATTGCCGCATCGATGCGCCCGCCGGCGACGTGACGCGCGTCGGCGTCAGCTATCACGATCTCTGGCGCGACGTGAAACCGGGGGACGTGCTGCTGCTCGATGACGGTCTCATCTCGCTCGAAGTCATCGATGCCAAGAGCGAGCAGATTCAGTGCAGCGTGCTCGCCGGCGGGCGGTTGTCCGATCGCAAGGGCATCAATCGACTCGGCGGCGGCCTCACCGTCGCCGCGCTGTCCGACAAGGATCGCGCCGACATCGTGCTCGCCGCCGAGCTCTGCGCCGATTTTCTCGCGGTGTCGTTCGTCAAGACCGCCGACGATGTCGAGCAGGCACGCGCATTGTTGAAGGCCGCCGGCGGCACCGCCGCGCTGGTCGCGAAGATCGAACGCGCGGAAGCGATCGAGAATCTCACCGAGATCGTCGAGGCGTCCGATGCGGTGATGGTCGCGCGTGGCGATCTCGGCGTCGAAATCGGCGACGCCGAATTGCCGGGTTTGCAGAAGAAGATCATCCGCGAAGCGCTGGTGCAGAATCGCGTCGTGATCACGGCGACGCAGATGATGCAGTCGATGGTCGAATCGCCGATACCGACGCGCGCCGAAGTGCTCGACGTCGCCAACGCGGTCATCGACGGCACCGATGCGGTGATGCTGTCGCAGGAAACGGCCGCCGGAAAACATCCGGACAAAGCCGTCGCGGCGATGCGGCGTGTGTGTCTGGGCGCCGAGCGCCAGTTCATGCCGATCGAGGATTTGAGTCCGACCGCGCACCGGCTCGATCGCACCGACCAGGCCATCGCGCGCGCCGCGATGTTTCTCGCGAGCCAGGTCGGCGTGCGCGCGATCGTCGCGTTGACCGAATCCGGCGCCACCGCACAGTGGCTGTCGCGGTTCCGCTCGACGGTTCCGATCTACGGCCTTTCGCGCGTCGCCGCCGCGCGCCGGCGCATGCTGCTGTATCGCGACGTCAATCCGGTCGAATTCGATCCGAAAGACGTGAGCCCGGGACAAGCGGCGCGCGAAGCGATCCTGACGCTGTACAAACTTGGTTCGCTGACGGAGGAGGATCGCGTCATCGTCACGACCGGCGATCACACCGGTCTGCTCGGCGGCACCAATACGCTGAGGCTGCTCAAGGTCGGCAAGGGAGGCATTGCCGAGGGGCTGGGTGATCTGTAAAGCGCATCCAGTCGAGAATGTCAGTGCGAAGGCACGCCGAACTTCGACGATCCGCCTCATCCGCCGTAGCCGATACGCGCTGGTAAACTCACCCGCAGCGCGGATTCCGCGGCCATCGAGGGCGATTCCCATGCGTATCTCTGTGGCGCTTGTTGTCGCGATGCTGTTTTCGTGCGCGGTGGCCGCCCAGTCGATGGATCAGACGCCACCGCGCGTGATCGCGTCCGAGCAGCTCGAAAAATACTGGGTCATGACCAACACCTCGGTCGATGCGGACGTGCCCAACTTCGGTCGCAACATGAATCAGCCGGGTTGTGCGACCGTTTCGTTCGTGATCGAGAAGAACGGCACGACCAGCGCGATCAAGGTGCAGCGCGTCGTGCCGGACGGCGATCTCGGCAAGATCGCCCGGAGCGTCGCCGCCGGGCTGCACTTCGAGGCGACCGCGCTCAACGCCGGCAAGGATCGCGTCTTCAGCTGGCTGATCTTCCCGTTCAACCTGCCGGCGGACCCGGCCGCGCGGACCGCGGTGATGCAGCAGTGCGTCATCGACAAGCTGGACTGGAAAGACCACTGAACGGGCGGCCCGGCGCGTTTGCAACATTCAGGGTCCGGGCCGGCAGCGCGGGTCGAAACGGCCTATAATCGCGCCCCCTTGAAAATCTGCCGAGCCAGGCCGCGCCAATCCGCAGCCGGGTCGAATTTTCTTTTTTTATGGAGTCTGCAATGAGCATCGAAGAGCTTGAAAGCATTGCCCAGGCGATGGTCGCGCCGGGCAAGGGGATCATCGCGATCGATGAATCCAATGCCACGTGCAAGAAGCGTTTCGACGCGGTCGGCGTGCCGAACACCGAAGAGAATCGTCGCGCCTATCGAGAAATGCTGCTGACCACACCGAGGCTCAACGAGCACATCTCCGGCGCCATCCTGTACGACGAGACGATCCGCCAGTCGACGAAGGCAGGAGTGCCGTTCACAAGGATCATGCTCGATGCCGGCATCCTGCCCGGCATCAAGGTCGACAAGGGTCCGATGCCGCTTGCGGGCTTTCCGGGCGAGCTGGTCACCGAAGGCCTCGATGGCCTGCGCGAACGTCTCAACGAATACGCGCGCCTCGGTGCGAAGTTCGCCAAGTGGCGTGCGGTGATCACGATCGGCGAAGACACGCCGAGCGGCACCTGCATCGAAGCGAACTCGCACGCGCTCGCGCGCTACGCGGCACTGTGTCAGGAAGCCGGCATCGTGCCGATGGTGGAACCCGAAGTGCTGATGGACGGCAACCACGATCTCGAAGTCAGCTACGAAGTCACCGAGGCGACCTTGCGTTCGCTGTTCGGCGCACTCTACGAGCAGAACGTGATGCTCGAAGGCACGATCCTGAAAGCAAGCATGGTCATCTCCGGCAAGGACTGCGCGGAACAGGCCAGTGTCGATGAAGTCGCCGAGGCGACGATTCGCTGCCTCAAGGCCGCTGTGCCGGCGTCGCTGCCGGGCATCGTATTCCTCTCGGGCGGCCAGTCCGACGAGCAGGCGACCGCACACCTGAACGCGATGAACCAGATCGGCCCGCACCCGTGGCCGCTCTCGTTCTCGTACGGCCGCGCGATGCAGCAGGCCGCGCTGAAGCTCTGGGGCAAGGACATGCAGGCCAACTTCGCCGAGGCGCAGAAGACGGTTGCGCTGCGCGCTAAGGAGAATGGCCTGGCGGCGCTTGGTCAGTGGCGCAAGGCGGCGTAAATCGACGCTGCGAATAGCGATGGATGACACGGAAAAACGGGCGCTTCGGCGCCCGTTTTTCTTTGGCTGCGATTGCGGGTGCGGGTCGATCGTGGTAGGTTACATGTAACGAATGAAAGGTTTCATGTAACCAAGGGAAATCGTCGTGCCCGCATCCCTTCTGAAGTCGATCCGCATCAAGGTGCAGCGTCACCGCGACGGCCTGCGCGAGCAGGGCCTGCGCCCGATCCAGATCTGGGTGCCGGACGTCGATGCGCGATCGTTCCGCGCTGCCGCGCACCGGCAATCGCTCGCGGTCGCCACGAGCCGTCACGAAGCCGAAGATCAGGCGTTCATCGATGCGCTGTCGGGCTGGGGCGATGAATGAGGCGCGGCGAGGTCTGGACCGCGTCGGGCGGCAACGACTACGCCGGCAAACCGCGACCGGTCGTCATCGTCCAGGATGACGCCTTCGACGCGACCGCGTCGATCACGGTCTGCGCGCTGACGACGGATGCGACCAACGCGCCGCTGTTCCGCTTGCCCATCGAGCCGAATGCGGAGAACGGATTGCGCGTGCCGTGCCGCTTGATGGTCGACAAAATCACAACCATGGCGCGATCGCGCCTCGGCAAGCAGATCGGGCGGCTTGCGGACGAAGACATGGTCAGGCTCAATCGCGCCACGCTCGTATTTCTCGGGCTCGCGGCGACGCGGCGGCGCAAACGGAAAACCTAGGCGCGACGTCAGCGAGTCGGCGCGCCGCGATTTCCGGACTCAACAATCGGCCGCGTTATCCAAGCGACGCCAGCCACTCGTCGTCCGAGCCATCCGGCACGCCTTCGAACAGGAACGTCGAAAGATAGCGCTCACCGGTATCCGGCAGCATCGCGAGAATCACCGTGCCTTTTGGCGCTTTCTCCGCAACGCGCAGCGCCGCCGCGGCGGTTCCGCCTGCCGAGATACCGACGAACAGACCTTCTTCGGCCGCGAGCCGCCGCGCCGTGTCGCGCGCCAGCACTTCGCCGACAGGATCGACGGCGTGCGCGGCCTTGCGGTCAAGCACGGCGGGAACGAAATCCGGAGTCCAGCCCTGAATCTTGTGCGGCTTCCATTCGGCGCCGGTCAGCAGCGATGCCTCAGCGGGTTCTGTTGCGATGACCTTCACCTCGGGCCGCGCGACGCGCAGCATGTCGGCAACGCCGGTCAGCGTGCCGCCGGTGCCCCAGCCGGTGACGAAATAGTCGAGCCGCTTGCCGGCGAAATCCTTGAGAATTTCGGCAGCGGTGGTGCTGCGGTGATACGCGGGATTGGCTGGATTCTCGAATTGCCGCGCGAGGAACCAGCCGTGTTTCTTCGCAAGCTCCTCGGCGCGCCTGACCATGCCGCTGCCGCGTTCGGCCGCCGGTGTCAGAATCAATTTCGCGCCGTACGCGCGCATCAATTTGCGCCGCTCGATCGAGAACGAATCCGCCATCAGCGCGACGAAGCGATAGCCGCGCGTGGCGCAGACCATCGCGAGCGCGACGCCGGTGTTGCCGGATGTCGCCTCGACCACGGTATCGCCGGGCTTCAGCAGGCCTTTCTGTTCCGCATCGAGAATGATCGCGATCGCGAGGCGGTCCTTCACCGAACCGCCCGGATTGAACCCCTCGACCTTGACGTACATGTCGACATGCTTGGGCGGCATGCGATGCAGCTTGACGATCGGGGTGTTACCGATGGTGTCGAGGATGCTGTCGTAGATCATGGCGGTATCCTCCTGAGGATTGAATGGGTCGAAAGATTGGGTTCCCTGAAGAACAATCGCCCAATCGCGGGCGAACGCGATCAGTTACGGGCCGACCAGGGAGACCGCCTACGGGCGCCGCGGATTTCGCGTTCCGGCTGGCGCTCGCGTCGACCGGCTCAGGGCACGACTTTCGATTGGCCCAGATCCTTCCAGCTGTAGCGCGGCACCTGCACCCATTGTCCGTTCTTGAGTTCCGGCACCTTGTGCACGCGCACCTGATTCACGACCATCTGGCCGTCCTTTTCCTTCACCCAGAAGTCGATGTCGTAGATCTGGTCCTTGGTGCCGGCGGCGCGGAAATCGGTGCAAGCGAAGTACGTGCCGTCGTCGAGCTGGCGCACCGGCTGGTGCGTATCGACGAACTTGAGATCGAGCGTCTTGCCGGTCTGGTCGTCCTTGAGCTTGAAGATGCCGTCGCTGCCGGCCCCCTTGAGCGCATTCTCTTCGACCGCTGACATCACCTCCCAGCCGCGCTTTTGCGCCATCTTGCCGGGATGCTCGGAGGCCGGAATCCACCACCACGGCACCGGCTCGCGCGCGACCGATTGCCAGGCGCCATCGACCTGCGCCGGCGCCTGGTAGATGCGTGTTTCCTGGATGGCGAGCGCGCCGTTGACCGGCGCAACCCAGAAGTCGATCAGGTATTTCTTCTGGGCGTCCTTGGGATCGTGGAACTTCACGTCGGGAAAATAGCCGTAGCCGTCGAGCGTGCGCGTGAAATCGACGCCGTCGTAAGCGAGCTTGAGCTGCTCGCCGGTCAGCGCGTCTTCGATCGGGAACAGGCCGCCGTTCTCCTTGAGTTTCGCCTTGACCGTGGCGTCGACAAGGTTCTGCGCGTCGTTGCTGTCGAAATTCTCCATCGCCTTTTCGGTCGATTGCACATTGCCGGCAGCGACGAATGTGCGTGCGCGCTCGAGTGATTCCTCGGGATTTTTCAGGAACGTGGCTTTCGCAGCGCCGCTGCTGAAGCAGTAGTCCTTGCCGTCCTTGTCCTTCCACGTCACCGAGCAGTCGGTCTTTACATGCTTGCCTTCGGCAAGACCCTCGGCGCACTGACCGCCGAATTCGGCCTTGTCGGGTGAAACCGTGGTGTCGGCGGCCCGCGCCGAACCGCCGAACGCGAACGCGCAACTCAGTGCGAGCGCAAAAGCGATCGAGGAAGGGAAGGACATTCGCGCGTAGCGCGCGCGGTCGCTCAAGGTATGGATCGCCATGGCGTATCTCCCGCGTCCAGGGAATGGCGGGCGCGTAGCTTTCTGACTATGACACAAGCCTGTTTGGATGGCTAATTGCGCTTCAGGGCCGGTCGTCAGCAGCGTCGTTGCCGAGCTCGCGCCGATACGCCGCAGCGAGCTCGACGCCGAAGCAGCAGAACACGATGCGCTGTGGCCGCTCGCGGCGTTCGAGCCAGTCGCGCGCCTCGCGCACCGCGATCGCGACGGCCTGATCGATCGGATATCCGTACACGCCGCAGCTGATCGCCGGGAACGCGATCGCCGCGATCGCCCGTCGAGAGGCGAGTTCGAGCGACATCCGATAGCAATTCGCAAGGCGCTCGGGTTCGCGCCGCGCGCCGCCGCGCCAGATGGGCCCCACGGTATGGATCACATGCCGCGCCGGCAGCCGGAAGCCGGGCGTGATGCGCGCTTCACCGGTCGGGCAGCGCACGCCAGGCGAGACTTCGGGCAACGCACGACAAGCCGCCAGCAGCTCGGGCCCGGCTGCGCGATGGATGGCGCCATCGACGCCTCCGCCGCCGAGGAGACGTTTCGTTCGCCGCATTGACGATGGCGTCCAGCGCCAGCGTCGTGATATCGGCCTCGATGACCTCGATCATCCGTGCCTCGGTAACTCAACCAGATGATTCTGCAACACTTTATCATGCATCGATGTAAGTGTACTCGACGGGTATTGATATTATACTGCCTAGGACATAATATATGCAGCAACCATGAACCAGTCAGCCGACAACACGCTCTTTTACCTGCTGCACGACGCGACGCGGCAGATCCGCAAGCATTTCGACCGTCGCGCGACGCGCCTCGAGCTTACGCGCGCGCAATGGCGCGCACTCAAGGCGACCGGCCGGCACGAAGGCCTCAGCCAGACCGAGCTCGCCGAGTACCTCGACATGGAACCCATTCCGGTCGGGCGCGTGATCGACCGCCTCGAGAAAACCGGCTTCATCGAGCGCCGTGCCGATCCGGGCGATCGGCGGCGCTGGCGGCTCTATCTGAAACCGAAAGCGCACGCGGTCGTCGACGAGATGGAAGTGATCGCCGCGGAACTTCGCGACGACGCGTTGCGCGGCATTCCGCGTGAGGATCTCGACGCGCTGATGCGCGCGCTGACGCAAATGAAAGAAAACCTGGTCGCGCTCGATGCGGCCGCGAATGAACAAAGGGGTACGTCATGACGGAGAAACAAGTCCAGGCAAAGGACGCCGCAGTCGCCCAATCCGCGCCGAAGCGGAAATGGACGCGCACGCTGATGTGGATCGCCGGGCCGGCCATCGTGCTCGCAGGTCGCCGGTTGGCTCTACATCAGTTCCGGTCGATTCGCATCGACCGACAATGCGTACGTGCAAGCCGATCGCGTGACGATCGCGCCGCAGGTTTCCGGGCGCGTCGTCGAAGTCGACGTGCGCGAGAACCAGTCGGTGAAGCAGGGCGACGTGCTGTTTCGCATCGATCAGGAACCGCTGCAGATCGCGGCCGCGCGCATGCAGGCGCAGGTCGAATCGGTGCAGAGCCTGCTCGATGCAGCGCGCAGCGGTTATCGTTCGGCGCAGGCCGACGTGCGTTCGTCCGCCGCCGATCTCAAGTACAAGGAACAGCAGTTCTCGCGCATGCAGGAATTGCATGGCCGCGGTCTCGTCGCGCAGCAGTCGCTCGATGACGCCGCCAACAATCTCGCTGCTGCGCGCGCGAAACAGGATTCGAACAACGCCGCGGTGACGAAAGCGCAGAACCTCCTCGGCGGTCTGCCTGAAACGCCGGACGCGCAGCTTGCCGGTTACAAGCTGGCGCTGGCGCAGCTCGCACAGGCCAAGCTCGACCTCGAGCACGCGGTGGTGCGCGCGCCGATGGACGGCGTGATCGGCAAGACGACATTGCAGCCGGGCGATTTCCTCACCATGGGCCAGGCCGCGATGCCGCTCGTAGCGACGACGCTGTGGGTCGACGCGAACTACAAGGAAACGGATCTGACGCACGTTGCGGTCGGGCAGGACGCGACGATCGAGGTCGATACGTTTCCGGGCAAGAAATGGCAGGCGCGCGTCGCTTCGATCAGTCCCGCTTCGGGCGCGGAATTCTCGGTGCTGCCGGCGCAGAACGCGACCGGCAACTGGGTCAAGATCGTGCAGCGCATTCCGGTGCGGCTCGCGATCGAGGAGCCGAATCACGACGGCATGATCCTGCGCGCGGGAATGAGCGCGGTCGTCGAGATCGACACGGGCAGGCAGAACTCGATTCTCGGGCGCTGGCAGGGCGGCGCGGAGCCGGTGGCGCGTGTTGCGCAGAGTCGTTGATCAGATCGCACTTCCCCGCTCTGCGGGAGAAGTCGCCGCGTAGCGGCGGCGCGACCTCTCCCGCAAGCGGGCGAGGTGAAAATCGGGCCCGTAGGCTCGTTTGGACCCACAGTTGGTTATGGAAATTTCCGCGCGCGAACGGGCGCGGAAACGGAGCAAAAGAATGTTTCGAGAATCAGACAACATCGATACAACCGCGCGGTTCACGCACGAGACGCACGTAACGCCGGTTTATGTCCAGAACTCGGCGCTGCCGAGCTTCTACGCGCAAGAAGAAATCGGTGCGCTGAAACACGTCTATAGCGAGATAGCGCGGCGCCTTTCGCGCCATGCCTATACGAGCCACATCGATCGCGCGATAGCCGTCACGATCCATGAGCCAGACGCTTGCCACCCATCGCGAAGTCGCCAATCGCGGCCTGCTGGTCGTGTCGGTGATGCTTGCCACGCTGATGCAGGCGCTCGATACGACGATCGCCAACGTCGCGCTGCCGAACATGCAGGGCTCGCTGTCGGCGACGCAGGATCAGATCTCGTGGGTGCTGACTTCGTATATCGTCGCCGCCGCGATCGCGACGCCGGCGACGGGCTGGCTCGCTTCGGTGATGGGCCGCCGCCGATTGCTCTTGATCGCGATCGCTGGATTCACGGTCGCGTCGGTGTTGTGCGGCATGGCGACGAGCATCGGCGCCATGGTCGCGTTCCGCTTGCTGCAAGGGCTTGTTTGGCGCGGCGCTGGTGCCGCTGTCGCAATCGACGTTGCTCGATGTTTATCCCGCGCGAAAAGCACGGCGCCGCGATGGCGCTGTGGGGCATGGGCGTCATGGTCGGTCCGATTCTCGGTCCGCCGCTCGGCGGCTGGCTGACCGACGCCTACAGCTGGCACTGGGTATTCCTGATCAATGTGCCGATCGGCGCGCTCGCGCTGTTCGGTGTTGCGGCGAGCCTGCCGACCGACGAGACGCGCGAGTCGCGTTTCGATTGGCGCGGTTTTGCGTTCCTCGCCATCGGCATCGGCGCGCTGCAGCTCTTCCTCGATCGCGGCGAGCAGCAGGACTGGTTCGGCTCGGTCGAAATCCAGATCGAGGCCGCGCTCGCGTTCCTCGGTTTCTATCTGTACGTCGTGCACTGGAAGACGCGTGAGCGCTCGTTCCTGGATTTGGGACTCTTCAGGGATCGCAACTTCCTCGCGAGCAATGTTTTCATCTTCGTGCTCGGCGTGGTGCTGTTCGCGACGATGGCGCTGCTGCCGCCGTTCCTGCAGAACCTCATGAACTACCCGGTGGTGACGACCGGTTTATTGCTCGCGCCGCGCGGCGTCGGCACGCTGATCGCGATGATGCTGGTCGGCCGGCTGATGGCGCGCGGCGCTCGATGCGCGTCTGCTCGCCGCGGTCGGCATGACGCTCACCGCGTATTCGCTGTGGCAGATGATGCACTTCAGCCTCGATGTGCCCGAGCACCTCATCGTCACGACCGGCGTGATCCAGGGCCTCGGTCTCGGGCTCGTCTTCGTGCCGATCTCGACGGTCGCCTATTCGACGTTGCCGACCAGCGCGCGCACCGAAGCCGCCGGCATCTTCAGCCTGATGCGCAACATCGGATCGAGCGTCGGCATCTCGATCGTGATGACGCTGCTCTCGCGCAACACGCAGATCAATCATGCCGAAATCGCGTCGCGGGTGACGCCGTTCAACGACAATGCCGCGCAGGTGGCGACGATGCTCGGCACCCACACCGCATCGGGCCTCGCGGCGCTCAACGGCGAAGTCACGCGTCAGGCGTCCGCGATCGCGTTCCTCAACGACTTCTGGCTGATGATGGTGATGACCGCGGTCGCGATGCCGCTGCTGCTGTTGATCAGGCCGGTCAGGACTGCGGCGCCGGCTGCGATCGTTGCCGATCACTGACGTCGCCGATCACCGAATCGAGTGTCACCGGATCGTGAGCGCGCGTCGTGTAGCATGCGCGCATGCGCAAACATCGGCCGTTGCCGGACGTCGGGAATCCCTCTGCCAGTTCGGCGGATGGGCTCAAGCAACGCGCTCGCGTCGGCGAAGCGACCGACGTTCGCGAGACGCGCCTGTACGGATTGAACGCATGCCTGGCCGCCTTCGCGAAGCGGCCCGAGGCGTTGCGCAAGGTGTATCTCACCGAGGCGCGCATTCCCGTGCTGAAACCGGTGCTTGCGTGGTGCGTAAAGCATCGCCTCGGTTATCGCGTCGTCGAAGACGGGGATCTCGAGAAATTGACGAGTTCTCGCCACCACGAAGGCGTCTGCTTCGACATCCTGCGCTCGCCATTGCTGGATCTCGCTCGACTGCTTTCACTGCAGCCCGCGGCACCTGCACCTTCGTTATTACTGTGGCTGGACGGCGTCGGCAATCCGCACAATCTCGGCGCGCTGCTGCGTACGGCGGCGCACTTCGGAACGGCCGGTGTGATCGTTCCGGATCAGTCGCAACTCGATGTATCGGGCGCCGCGGCGCGCGTCGCCGAGGGCGCGGCCGAGATCGTCCCGATCGCGAGGGTGCCGATCACCGCGCGATCGAAGGACATGTTGCGCGCGGCAGGCTACGCGCTCGCGGCCACCGTTCCGCGTCAGGGCACGCCGCTTTATGACTCTCGATTGCCGGCGCGCATCGTGCTGGTATTCGGTGCGGAAGGCGAGGGCATGAGCGACGCGTTGATCGATGCGGCCGATGTGCGTCTGACGATTCCGGGAAGCGGCGCGATCGAAAGCCTCAATGTCGCCGCCAGCGTCGCCGTCGTGCTCGGCGAATATTGGCGACAGCACGCCGGCGAAAATTCGCCGCGCGACGAGCGCGCGTTGCGATCGTGAGCGACAGAGCGCCAGTCGTCGTTCCAGGCGACGCGCCCGCGAGCGGCGTCGGAAGAACGATGCCACGCGATGCGGTTGCGACGCTTTCGGCAAGTTCCGACACCTGTCCGGTATCGCGCACGCTGCGTGCGGTTGTCTTTGCGTTCGCACTGTCGCGCGCGTTGATTTTCGGCGTCTGGTTCGGCGTCTTGCAGTATCCGACGCCATCCGCGCCAACGGACGCGAATTGGTGGGAACCCAAGTTGGTGCTCGCGGCGCCCGGGTTTGGCGATGCGTTGGCGGCCCTCGTGCGTCAATACGATGCGAGCTGGTACGCGACGATCGCCGAGCACGGTTACGATGCGGGCCCGTTCGACGCGAGCGCACAGCACAACTGGGCGTTTTTTCCTTTGCAACCGTTGCTGTGGCGAGCTGCCGCGAGCGTCACCGGCGAATTCGCGCTGACCGGCATCGCGCTGGCGAATCTGTGCTTTTTCATTGCGCTGATCGTCGTGCATCGGCTCGCGCTGGCGCTGGATTTCGATCTCGCCACCGCCGACCGTTCCGTGCTCGCGCTGGCGCTGTTTCCGGTCAGCTATTTCTTCGCGTTGCCGTGGACCGAATCGCTGTTCGTGTTGCTCAGCGCGTCTTCGTTCCTGGCTGCCTTGCGCGAGCGCTGGTGGGTGGCGGGGCTCTTCGCTGCGCTTGCTTCGATCACGCGCATCAGCGGACTCTTTCTGCTACCGGCGCTCGCGATCGTTCTATGGCGTCAGCGCAAGCGAGTGTCGCCGCTTGCTTGGTTCGCGCTTGCGCTGGCGCCGATCGCGTTCGCGGGATTCCTGCTTTACCTGCGCGCGAAGACCGGCGACGCGCTCGCGTTCGTGCACATCCAGGGAACGTTCGCACGGCCGGCGCAGCCGACATTCGAGGCGATTGAAGGGGCGCTGCGGCGGTGGGACTGGATCATCGAAGGCTGGAATTTCCGCTGGCTCAACGCGGCGGCGATGCTCGCCGGAATCGCCGCGGCGATCTGGCTCGCATGGACGCGCCGTATCGCCGCGGCCATTTTTCTGGCGCTCGGGCTCGCGGCACCGCTCAACACGGCGACCGTAATGTCCGGCGCGCGCTACGCGATCGGATTGTTCCCGTTCGCGATCGCGCTCGGTGCCTGGACCGGGCGTCGCCACGTCGAGATCGCGCTATGGACGATCAGTGCGGCGCTGCTTGCGCTGATGTCGGCGCTTTACGCGCTGGGCGTCAATTTCGCAGGCGCTTGAGCGCGGTCGCATTGCGCGCGTCTCGAAGCGAACGATCGTGAAATGGCTCGGCCAGCGCGTGAGCGACGACGGCGGAGATCACTCCGCCTTGTCCTGCGGAAACGCGCCCGGCGCCGATCCAAAATCGCCGTCCGCCTGCGCCGCGAGATAGGCAACCACCGTGTACACGGCGACGTTCTGGCGCAGTTGCTCTGGATCGATCTTGTCGAGCGTGTCGTTCGCCGTGTGGTGCCAGTCGAAGTAGCGCGTCGCATCCTGATGCAGCGACACGGCGGCCATGCCGACCGCATGCACGGCGGACAAATCCGAACCACCGCGTCCGCGTGCGCTCGCATCGTATTCGACGCCGAGCGGTTTGACGATGTCGGCGATTTCGCTGATGGCGTCGCGCGCCGTCGGCTTCACGGTTGCGGTGAGTTTCCAGATGCGGTCCGCGCCGAGATCGGATTCGCTGCCGAGTACGGCGGCCGCGATATCTTTCGCGTGCGCGGCGGCGTACGCGTTACCGCCGAACAAGCCGGCTTCTTCGTTGGCGAATGCGACGACGCGGATGCTGCGCCGCGGGCGCTGCGGCAATTGTGCGATCACATGTGCAGCGCCGGCGGCGATCGCGATGCCGGCGCCGTCGTCGATTGCGCCGGTGCCGGGGTCCCACGAATCGAGATGGCCGCCCATGATGAAGTATTCGCGCGGTTTGTCGCGGCCTTCGATTTCGCCGATCACGTTCGCGCCGGTGTATTCGCCTTCGATGCCGCAGTCGAGAGCGAGTGTCATCGTCGTCGGCTTGCCGCGTTTCAAGACGTGTTCGAGGAGTTCGGCGTCGGGATTCGAGAGTGCCGCCGCCGGGATCGGCGTGACGCCTTTATCGAAATCGGTGACGCCCGTGTGCGGCAAGCGATTGTCATCGGTGCCGGCCGAGCGCAGCACGAACGCCGCCGCGCCTTTGCTGGCCGCAAGCGATGGTCCTTTGGTGCGCACCGGTGAGCCGATGGCGCCGTAGTCGCGGCCGTCCTTGGTCGCATGCATGCGCGGACCGACGTACACGATCTTGCCGCGCACGCTCTGGTCCGGCGCGGACCTCAGCGCGTCGAGCGATTCGAAGCCGACGACTTCCGCGCTGATGCCGCCGTTCGGCGTCGCCGGCGAATAGCCGAGCGCGATGACCGCGAGTTTCTGCGGGAATGGCGCGGTCAATTCAGCGTGCTCGCTGCGGCGCACCCATTTGGGATAGGTCACCGGCTCGGTCCACACCTTGTCGAAACCGAGCGCCTTGAATTTTGCTATGACCCACTCGCGCGCCTTGGCGTCGTTCTCGCTACCGGCAAGGCGCGGGCCGATTTCGGTGGTCAGGCCTTCGACGAAATTCCACGCGGTGTCGTCGGTGAGCGCGTGTTCGCGAAGTCCGGCGGCGGTTTTGAGCGCGGATTCCGGAATCCTGGTCGGCTTGTCGGCAGCCTGCGCCGAAACGGTTGTGGCCAGCGCGACGGCAAGCGACAGCGTGCGAATCATGGTGATCTCCGCGTGGGAAACCACGCATCATCGCAAACTCGCAAAGCGGCGCGGCGTGCAGAAGGTCATGTGCCGTGCAGATTGCGAGCGACGGGAGCGCGGATGCACGCCGGCTTGCCGCCCCGCGCGACGACGCGTCCGCGAGGCTCAACCAAAAGCGTGCCGATCAGGCCTTCGCTTTGAGCAGGTCGCGGATCTCGGTGAGCAGAACGACATCGGCCGGCGGCGTCGCGGGCGCAGCTGCTTCCTTGCGGACGAGTTTGTTCATCAATTTGATGACCAGGAAGATAGCCAGCGCGACGATGGCGAACTGGATGATCGTGTTGAAAAAAGCGCCGAACTGGACGGCGACTTCGCCTTTGCCGTCGGCTCCCGCCGCCTTCAGTACCCACTTGTAAGCCGAGAAATCCACACCGCCGATCAGCACTCCGATCGGCGGCATGATGATCTGGTCGACCAGCGAGGTGACGATCTTGCCAAACGCGGCGCCGATGACCACGCCGACTGCGAGGTCCATGACATTGCCGCGCATCGCAAAAGCCTTGAACTCCGAGAGCATGCCCATGATCCCTCCGCAGGGGTTGCAGCGTCGTATCGACGGCGTGGCTACTCTACCCGAAGCGCGTTTGCCGCCGCGGTGAAATGATGTGTCGCGGCGCGATCCGCCGATTCCGGATCATCGGAGCGACGGATTGGCCGACCGCCCAGTCGCGTGTCAGACGATGCGGCCTTCGAGCTCGGCGACGCCTTCGAGCTCGGCGCGGAATCGGTCGCCGCGAACCAATGCGGCGACGCCGGCGGGCGTGCCGGTAAAGATGAGATCGCCCGCGGCCAGCGTCCAGAGTTTCGAAAGCTCGTGAATAATTTCCGGCACCGTGAACAGCATGTCCGCGATATCGGCGCGCTGGCGCAGCTGCCCGTTCACGGAAAGGGTCAGCCGGGCCGCGCGCGGATGGCGGATTTCATCGACGCGACGCAACGCCGAAACCGGCGCCGATTGATCGAATGCCTTCGACGAATCCCACGGCAGGCCTTTGGCTTTCGCCACGGACTGCAGGTCGCGGCGTGTGAGATCGAGACCGACGCCATAGCCGAACACGTGCTCGAGCGCGCGGTCGATGGCGATGTTGCGGCCGCCGCTGGCGAGTGCGACGGTCATCTCGACCTCGTGATGGAGGTCCGCCGTCGCCATCGGATACGCGATCGCGCCGCCCTCGGCGACGATCGCGTCGGCCGGTTTGCAGAAGAAAACGGGCTGCGAACGATCGACGGGCGCGCCCATTTCCTTCGCGTGCTCGGCGTAGTTGCGACCGATGCAGTAAATGCGGTGCACGGGGAAGCGCGCGCTGCTGCCGGTCACGGGCAGGCTTGCGGTCGGCGGTGCGTCGAAGACGTAAGGCATGTTCGTTCAACCCAAAATGGATGCGCAGAATAGCAGCGGCGAGGTCAGTCCTTGCCGCTGCGCCGATCGCGGCGCCAGACAAGCTTGAGGCCGGACCAGACTGCGTCGATCGCGCAGACCTTGATATCGACCAGGCCCAGCGGCAGCGCGACCTTGCGCACGGTGTCTTCGGTGATGTCGGTAGCGACCTTCGCGGCCTTTTTCGGCCATGAGATCCAGATCACGCCCTGTGCCGGCAACCGCTTTTCCAAGGCGGCCAGTTCCTGCGCCAGCGTTTTCGCGGATGTCGCAAACACGTGCGCGAGATCGAACCCGCCGCGCGGAGACGCGAATGTGAGGTCCGTCTCGCGAAGCCCGACCACGCCCGCGTAATCCGACGGCGCATGGCGAACGAGAACGCGCGTGGCCGGCCCGATACCGAGTTTCTGCCAGACCGGTTTACCGGAATAGCCGGCGCTTGCGGACGAAGACATCGTCCGGATTCGACATCACTTCGGCGTGCGGAGCAAGGCAGCGCAGCTCGTTGCGTGGCCGTTTCGCAGGGCGCGACCGCGCCGGCGCGCGATGCACCGGTCGATGATTCATCGGTCTTTACATATCCGCCGCCGAAGTGCTGGGAGGAAAAGCTAAGGCCCATATTTCAGATCGATGACAAAACCGTCCGGACTGCCCGGCGGATTCGGCTGCGCGGCACCGATCGTCGCAAGATCGCTCGAGTACGTGATGCCGCCGACGTGGATGTCGGGACGTCCGCGAAGCAATCCGTTGCTGAGCGCGATGCCCCATCCCGCATCTTCGTCGTCGCCGCCAAGAAACGTGGAATAGGAGAGCGTGCCGGTCGCGCTGATCTGGCTGACGAATGCATCGCTCGGACCTTTCATCATCGGTTGTGTCGGCAGATGCAGCGGGAAATCGAGCGATTGCGTTTCGCCGGTCACGTATGCGTATCCGCTGTCGACGGTGATCGCATGTCCGGTGTCGTCGTACCGGCCGCCGAGATACGACGAATACGCGACCGTCGCACTCCCGCGAAGGCCGGTCTGCACGAGCAGCTTGAAGACGAAGGCATCCTGGATACCGTGGAGATTGGTCTGGAACGCGTTTACGGTCGGGAAGTCGATCGATCTCGTCAGGCCGGTGACGTAGAACGCACCAGCGGAATCGGTTGCGATGCCGAGGCCTTCGTCTTGATCGGTGCCCGCAAAGTACGTCGAATAGTCGAGTCCGCCCGATGCGGTCAATCGGCTCACGAAAACGTCGGACTGGCCCTGGTATCCGGAAAGCTGGGCGCCGGTTGTCGGGAAATCGCTCGACCAGGTGGCGCCCGTGATCGAAGCGCGGCCTTGCGTGTCGACGGCGATGGCGTTTGCTTCGTCTTTGGCCGTACCGCCGAAGAACGTCGAATACACGAGCCCGGACGCGTCGGCTGTGAGCTTGGAAACGAAGGCATCCTGCGCCGCGAAGCAGCCGATCGGCGGCCCGGCGAGTTGCGCCTGAAATGGATTGGCGGTCGGAAAATCGGATGAGCACGTAAGGCCTGTGACATACGCGCCGCCGGAAGCGTCGATGGCAATCGCATTTGCGATATCGACGTTCGTACCGCCGAGGAACGTCGAGTACACCAGCGAGCCGTTCGGGCCGAGTTTCGCGACGAAAGCGTCGTACGCGCTGCCGTTCAGCGCCGCCTGCAAGACATTTGGCGTGACCGGGAAATCCGGCGATGCGGTGTAGCCGGTGACATACGCGTTGCCGGCCGCGTCGCGCGCGATGCCGAGCGCCGCGTCGATGTTGCTGCCGCCGAGGTAGGTCGAATAGACCAGCGCGGTCCCGGTGGCGTTGATCTTTGCGACGAACACGTCGGATGCGCCGTGTTTCTGCGGCTCGATGGCGTTCGCCACCGGAAAATCGATCGACTGCGTAAGACCCGTAAGCCAGGTATTGCCCGCACCGTCCGCAGCGATCGCCAGTACCTTGTCCGCGCCGCTTCCGCCAAGGTAGGTTGAATAGAAGACACTCACGGGATCCACGATGAGCGTGCGCCGGTGGTCGTACGGTGCGAGCGCAATGCCGATGTTGCGTGAGCTGCGGCGGACGTAGTGCGTGGCGACCATCCGCCGCTTGCCGTCGATGGTCTGATACGCAACCGGGTTTTTCTGTCGCAGATCTCCGGCTGCCGTGTGCAGCACGAGATCGCCGGCAGGGTCGATATCGATCGCATCGACGCCGTCGAACGCGAGATCGATGTCCTGCGGATTCGCCTCCGGCGCGACGATGAAATCGTATTCGAGCTGCCGCGCGTTGCCGTAGTAGACGACGTCGATGCCGGCATACACGTTGCGATAGCGCACGCGCGAAAAATTCGGCACGTCGGGCTGCCAGCGCCGAGGGTCGTTGCCGATGAAATAGCGGCTAGTGGTTTCGGCGCGATCCTCTCCGCGGACGATCGGGAGCCCGGATCTGCCTTCGAATTTCATGCGGACGAGCGTCTCGGACGCTGCCGCTTCCCCGTGCAGCGACATTGCGGCCTCGTCGCGCATCAAGAATAGAGTACGGCCCAAGCCTCTGGCGACGTATTGGACCGAAGCGTCGAGCTGGCCAAGATTCTGCTCGAAGCGTAGCGAAAGTCTGTCGTAGTCGGCGACGAGCCGCGCTTGCTCGACGGAGTCGAGTGTGGTTCGAGATGGTTCAAAGGCGCCGAATGCAAGAGCGCTTTGTGCGTATGCGATCATGCTGGCGGCGAGGACCTGCAGACATCGATGGGGGACCGGACGTATCCATGTATCGTTCGAACGGGCGAAATGCCGATGCGGCATGTGACGCGCTCCTTCTGTTTCGAATGGACCTCGGGTCGCGCTCGTATCGGCTGAACAGACGAGCGCACGGCTTCTCCGCGTATAAACGGGAACGCAGTCGAAAGCGGACAGCGAGCCGCGCCGTCGCGAGTCGACGAGGTCGGCCGATCGGACCGTAATCCGGCAGGCACAGGAGATCCGGCGGCGTACGGTCGACAAATGACAGTTGTCACCCGCGTGCGATGACCGCCACGCCTTGCGTCGCTCGGGAAGTCCGCCGACTCTATGGCAAAATAAAAGGTTCGCGGCCCGGGGAATGAAGCGACGTGGAGAAATCCGATCTCTTGCAGCAGCTGCGCATCGATCGCAGCGACGAGCGCCCTCGCGCACGCGGCTCGCGCCTCGTCATCGGCGTGGTCGTCGGGCTGCTCGTGCTGATCGCGCCGCCGCGGGAGGCTGGTGGTTCCTGCGCGGCGGCCCGACATTCGAAGTAGCAGCGGCGACGGCGGTGGCCCCGACCACCGATGGTTCGGGCCCGCTGGCCGTGCTGCAGGCGACCGGCTATGTGACAGCACGTCGCGAAGCGACCGTTTCCGCGCAGATCACCGGCACGTTGACGAATGTGATGATCGAGGAAGGCGAGCACGTGGACCAGGGGCAAGTGCTGGCGTTGCTCGACGACACTGCGCAGAAGGCCGCGCTGGCGCAGGCCGACGCGCAATTGCGCGCGGCGCGCGCGCAACTCGTGCAGTTGCAGGCGCAGCTCGCGCAGAATCAGCGCGACCTCAAGCGCGCCGATGGATCTGGTCGGGCGCAAGCTGGTGTCCGAACAGGCCGTCGAGCTGGCGCGCACGCAAGTCGAAACGCAGAGCGCGCAGGTCGAAACGCAGAAGAAACAAATCGAGCTCGCGCAGGCCGGCGTGCAAGGCGCGCAGGTGCAGCTCGACTATTGCACCGTCCGCGCACCGTTCGCCGGCGTCATCATCGCCAAGGCCGCGCAGGTCGGCGAAATCGTGTCGCCGTTTTCGGCGGGCGGCGGATTCACGCGCACCGGCATCGGCACGATCGTCGATATGGATTCGCTGGAGATCGAAGTCGATGTCAACGAGTCCTACATCAATCGCGTGATTGCCGAACAAAAAGTCGAAGCGGTGCTCGATGCGTATCCGGACTGGAAGATTCCCGGGCACGTGATCGCGATCATTCCGACCGCCGATCGCAGCAAGGCGACCGTGAAGGTGCGCGTCGCGATGGATCAGAAGGACGCACGCATCGTTCCGGACATGGGCGTGCGCGTATCGTTCCTCGAAGAGGTGTCGAAGGCCGGCGCGCAGGCAGCGCCGCCGCTGAAAGGCGTGCTGGTGCCGGCGACGAGCATCGTGCAGCGCGACGGCAAGAGCGCGGTGTTCTCGATCGACGGCGACAAGGCGCGGCTGCGCCCGGTGACGGCGGGTCAAACGATGGGCGAGCTGCGGCTTGTCGAAGGCATCGCGGGCGGCACGCGCGTCGTGCGCGAAGTGCCCGCCGACATGAGCGACGGTTCGCGCGTCACGATCAAGAAGTAGATTTCTTTCGCGTCCCCCGCTGAGCGGGTGACGTGCGCGAGGGGCTTTCTGTCACGCTCGAGAAGAGGCTAGAGGGAGGAAATTTCCCTCTACCGGAGGAAAGGGCAGGCCAGGGAATTTCCCTCTCCCGCTTGCGTGAGAGGGTAGGGTGAGGGAAATGTGGTTGGACGCTCCATGTTTCTCGATACGGCGAACCGGCGCTCCCTCATCCGGCCCTTCGGGCCGACTTCTCCCGCAAACGGGAGAAGTGAGAGCCGCGGTGGGAGAAGTGAGAGTCGCGAGCGGGAGACGTGCATACCCGCAAGCGGAACGAGCGATTTGAAAGCATTCATCGGAGGAGTCGCATGAGCGCACTGGTTGAGATCCGCAACGTCAGCAAGGTCTACGAGCGCGGCAAGCAGAAGGTCGAGGTGCTGCATCACATCGACCTCGACATCGCCAAAGGCGATTTCTTCGCACTGATGGGCCCTTCGGGCTCGGGCAAGACGACGCTCCTGAACCTGATCGGCGGGCTCGATTCGCCCACCGAAGGCAGCATCACGGTCGGCGGCGAGCGCATCGACACGCTCGGCGAAGGCGCGCTCGCGAAATGGCGCTCGTCGCACGTCGGATTCGTGTTCCAGTTCTACAACCTATTGCCGATGTTGTCGGCGCAGAAGAACGTCGAACTGCCGCTATTGCTGACCAAGCTTTCCGCCGCCGAGCGCAAGCGCAACGCCGGCATCGCGCTGCAGCTGGTCGGACTTGCCGATCGCGCATCGCACAAGCCGACCGAGCTTTCGGGCGGACAGCAGCAGCGCGTCGCGATCGCGCGCGCGATCGTGTCGGATCCCGACCTTCTCGTCTGCGACGAGCCGACGGGTGATCTCGATCGGCAATCGGCCGAAGACGTGCTGGGCCTGTTGCAAATGCTGAATCGCGAGCATGGCAAAACCATCATCATGGTCACGCACGATCCGAAGGCGGCCGAGCACGCGCGACACACGTTGCATCTGGACAAGGGCACGCTTGTCGAACAATCGGTAACGGTCTAGCAAGACACAAGCCGTCTCCCGCTTGCGGGAGAGGCTGGGTGAGGAACAGACGGCGCATCATTCTGCGTTTCCTCATCCGCCCAACGGGCACCTTCTCCCGCGAGCGGGCGAAGGGACTTAGAACGATTGTGAGGTCACCATGAAATACCTTCATCTGGTCTGGGCCGCACTGTTCCGCCGCAAGACGCGCACGATCTTCACGCTGCTGTCGGTATTGGCCGCGTTCCTCTTGTTCGGCTTGCTCGACTCGGTGCGCAGCGCGTTCGCCGAGGCCGGCAACAGCGTTGCCGGCGTCGACCGACTGGTCACTATTTCGAAAATCAGTTTCACGATGCAGTTGCCAAAGAGTCTTCTGCCGCGCATCCAGGCGATACCCGGCGTCAAGGACGTCGCGTACGCGAACTGGTTCGGCGGCGTCTATCAGGATCCGAAGAATTTCTTCCCGAACGAAGCGGTCAGTGCGAACTTCTTCGACCTTTTCCCTGAGTTCGAGCTGCCGGCGGATCAGCGCCAGGCCTTCAATACGACGCGCACCGGCGCCGTGGTCGGCGAAGACCTGGCGAAAAAATTCGGTTGGAAAATCGGCGACAAGATTCCGCTCAACGCGACGATCTTTCCGCAGAAGGACGGCAACAACACCTGGGCTTTCGATCTCGTCGGCATCTACAAGGATCCGAAGCAGAAGAGCCAGGAAAACGTGCTGTTCTTCAATTGGGATTATTTCGACGAAGCGCGCCAGTTCGGCACCGGCAACATCGGCTGGTACATCGAGCGTCTCGCCGATCGCAACCAGGGCGATGCGGTGGCGAAGAGCGTCGATGCGCTGTCGGCGAATTCGGATCACGAAACGAAAACGCAGACTGAGCAGGCGTTCAATGTCGCGTTCGTCAGCCAGTTCGCCGACATCGGCCTCATCGTCGGCGCGATCATGGCGGCGGTGTTCTTCACGCTGGTCCTGCTCACCGGCAACACGATGGCGCAGGCGGTGCGCGAGCGGATTCCCGAGCTCGCGGTGTTGAAGACGCTCGGCTTCACCAGCGCCAACGTGCTCGGGCTCGTGCTCGCCGAAGCGGTGCTGCTGATCGTGCTTGGCGGCTTGATTGGCCTCGCGATTGCCGCGGTAGTCGTCGGCGCGCTGCGTGTTTCGCTCGGCAGCACGATTCCGATGAGCCCTGTCGGCGCATCAATATGGCTGCGCGGAATTGCGCTGATGATCGTGATCGGACTGGTCGTCGGCGCGCTGCCGGCGCTGCGCGGGATGCGCCTTCGCATCGTCGATGCGCTGGCCGGACGCTGAGGAGAACTCGCATGCGCGGACTGAAGAAATTCCTGGCCGGCCTCGGCCTCGGCCTGCTCGCGATCGTCGGCGTCATCGTGCTGATGATGCTGCCGTGGCCGCTGTTGCTCGCACTCGTGGTGGCGCTCGTCGCATGGATGGCGTTCACGCGGCGTGGTCGCCAGGCATGGTCGGTGACGTGGGTCGGCATCTCGACGCTGCCGCAACGCATTGGTTCTTCGTCGGTGGTCGTCGTCGGTATCGCCGGCGTCGTTGGTGTACTCGTCGCACTGCTCGCGCTCGGCGAGGGATTCCAGCAGACGATGAAGGAAACCGGCTCGGACGATGCGGCGATCGTGTTGCGCTCCGGCGCGCTGACCGAGCTCAATTCCGTGCTCGATCACGACACGACGGCGCTGATCGGGCAGGGCGCCGGCGTGCTCAAGGACGCCGAAGGCAAAGCGATCGTATCGCCCGAGCTCGTCGTGGTGGCGTCGCTGCCGAAGAAAGCGAGCGGGCTAGACGCGAACGTCGAGATCCGCGGCGTCGGCGATGAAGTGTGGAAACTGCTGCCGGACGTGAAAATCGTCGGCGGTCGCAAATTCGGCCCGGGCTTGCGCGAGCTCATTGTCGGCAAAGGCGCACGCGAGCAATTCGCCGGCGCGGACATCGGCGCCAAGCTCAATCTCAACAACCAGGAATGGACGATCGTTGGCGCATTCGATTCGGGCGACGCGCACAACTCCGAGCTCTGGGGCGACGCCGATGTCGTCGCTTCGACGTATCGACGCGGCAGCAGCCGCACCTCGGTCGTCGTCCGCCTGACCGGCGCGGATGCGTTCGATGCGTACAAAGCCTCGCTGGCCAGCGATCCGCGGCTCAAGGTCGACGTCAAGACGACGCGTGCCTATTACAGCGAACAATCCGAAGGTCTGACCCGACTGATCAAGATCCTCGGCACGACCATCGCAGTGATCATGGGCATCGGCGCGATTTTCGGCGCGCTCAACACGATGTATGCCGCGGTGGCCACCCGTGCACGCGAAATCGCGACGATGCGCGCGATCGGTTTTCGCGGTCTTCCGGTCGTCGTTTCCGTGCTGCTCGAGACGATGCTGCTCGCGCTGATCGGCGGCGTGCTCGGCGCGGCGATCGCGTGGATTCTTTTCAACAACTACACGGTGTCGACGCTGGGGCGCAATTTCAGCCAGGTCGTTTTCGCGTTCAAGGTTTCGCCGGCGCTGGTCTGGAGCGGGCTCAAATGGGCGCTCGCGATCGGCTTCATCGGTGGACTGTTCCCCGCGCTGCGCGCGGCGCGGCTGCCGGTGACGACGGCGTTGCGGGAGTTGTGAGCACTCTATTCTGTTTTTGACGAGTTGCTTTGCCTCGCCTTCGAGTTTGTCTATTGTCGCTCGAGTGTGCTCGCTCGCCCTTCGAAATGTCCTGTTTGCGACGTAATTCCGTATTCACTACATCGAGAGCCATCCCGTTTGGTTGCGGCGAATGGTTCTCGCGTCAGGTTGCCATTCCTTACTTTCAGGAGCACAAGAAAAATGAAATCGAAACTCGTGGTATCTGCATTCGCGAGCTTGAGCTGGGTACCTGCAATGGCAGCAGTCCATCACGTAGCGATGTATCCGCCTGGCCCGACTATTTGGGCTATGGTCATGCGCTTCTTCGGAGGCTGATAGGCGAGGGCAAATCGTGGCTGGGGCCGGAAGCATGGGTTATCGTCCGGCTCCAGCCACAGATCTTGGACGGCGGGTCGCAGGCACATTGCGGACACGAGCGGCGGCTTGGCGAGCGGGACGGGACGATCGACCGTAATTTCAGTACGTCGTGCGAAGCGCGCCGATCCCGAGCCAGCGAGATCAAGGCGCTACGCGCCCCGCTCCCGCGCAAGCGCAATCAGCGCGACCCCGCCGAGAATCACCGCCATCGCGACGATATCGAACGCATGTATCGCTTCGCCGGCGAACAGCGCGCCGACAACGACCGCGACCGGCGGATTCACGTACGCATAACTCGTCGCCAACGCCGGTCGCACGGTGTTGAGGAGATAGAGGTAGGCCGTGAAACCGACCAGCGAGCCCATCACCGCGAGATAGACGAGCGCGAGCGTCGACGCCAGTGTGGGATCGACCGGAAAACGCTCTCCGAATGCGAGCGCGCCGACGAACAGCACCGCGCCGCCGGTCAACATCTGCGCCGCGGTGTTCATCGAAGCAGGCGGCATGTCGCGGCGGCGGCTCCAGACCGAACCGAACGCCCACGCCATCGCCCCGACGATCAGCGCGATGGCGCCGAGCGGCGCGCCGCTTATGCTGCCGCCGAGATTGAGCAGCACGACGCCGGCGAAGCCGACCGCAAGACCGAGCCACTCCATGTGCCGCGGCCAGTGGCCGTATAAACCGCCAAACACGGCCGCGAACAGCGGCATCGCCGCAACCGCGACCGCCGCAAGCCCGGAAGCGACGCTTTGCTCCGCGTAGCAGACGAGCCCATTGCCGACACCGAGCAGCAGCGTGCCGGTGATGGCGGAATTGATCCATTGCCGAGGCGTCGGCGCCGCCACGCCGCGCCAGCGCAGAAACGCGTAAAACGCAACGCCCGCGCAAATGAAGCGCGTGCCGGCCATCAGGAACGGCGGATAGCTGCCGAGCGCGATGCGAATGGCGAGATACGTCGAACCCCAGACCAGGTACAGCGCGATCAACGCGGCCGGAATCAGAACGCGCGGCCCCAGCAGGGCCGGCGCGGGCGGCGCCGCCAGAGTGTCGCTGGAGGTCGAGTCGTTCATCGCGGGTCCGAATGCATGGCCGGAAAGAGGATTCCGGCGAGCGTGCAGGATAGGGTCTGATTTGGCACTAACATAGGCCCATCCGAGGCACGTAGCGGCAGGGCCACTTGAGATCGTCACTTTCGGATCAGGCGCATCTCATTTTGGACGCGCACGACGCGTTGCCAACGGCGCCGCGCCCGCAATTCTCTTGCGTTAGCGCGCCGCCTGATGACGTGCGTGCGCGTCGCGCGTCACCGTGAACTCGCCTTCGATCACGTGTTCCGACGCGGGCGCCGGGTTCGTCCGAACGGTCGCCTGGGGTGGCGCGCGTAACGCCTTGACCAGCAGGAACACGGTGCCGCCGATGACGAGCGCGCCAGCGGCAAACAGCCCGAACACGAGCAGGACGAGCAGCGCGAGCGCGCCGATCACGGTCGCAAGAAGGCGACTCAGCGGATGGCGCGCGCGAGGATGGAAGCTCCAGCGGAACATCGACAGCGTCTCCATGTGCCAGAATGCCCCGCGAGAAATGCGGCGCACCCTTCGCATCTTGGGACCGCGCGCATGCCGCACAAGTGCCGAAAGCAACCCCGACCGTTTCACGCCATGAACAATCCCGGATCCGGCCTGTTGTGCCGGCTGGACGACATCCCCGACGGCGATGCGATCGGCGTCCACGTCCCCTCGACGACCGGCGGCTTCGATCTGATCCTGCTGCGCCGCGGCGAGCGCGTGTTCGCGTATCACAACGAGTGTCCGCACACCGGACGCAACCTCGATTATGCGCCGGGCCGGTTCCTGGTCCGCGATGGTCGGTTGATGTGCGCCGTACACGGCGCGACGTTCGTCGTCGAATCCGGTGCGTGCGTCGGCGGGCCGTGCCGCAACGGGCTGGCGCCGTTTCCAATCGAACAGGTCGAAGGCGAAGTGCGCCTTTCGCGTTAGCGCTTCTATCCGCGCCGGAACACGATGTTGAGCGCGATCAAACTGGTGACCAGCATCAGGACCGTCAGCGGCAAGCCGACGCGCAGGAAATCGCGCGAGCGATAACCGCCCGGACCGGCGATGATCGTGATCACCGGATTCGCGCTCGCGATGACGAACGTATTCGACGTCGAAATCGCGACGAGCAGCGCATAGACCGCAGGATTGCCGCCCGATGCGAGCGCGACGTTGATCGCCATGGGCACCATCATCACGGTCGCACCGACGTTGGAAACGACCTGCGAAAAAAGCAGCGCAAGGATCGCGATGACCGCCTGCAATCCCCATTGCGGCCATTCGCCGAGATAGCGCAGCACTTCCTGCGCGATCCACGCCGCGGCGCCGGTCGAATCCATCGATGTGCCGAGCGGGATCAGGCACGCGAGCGTGAAGATCGTCTTCCAGTTGATCGCGCCGTAGGCCTCGTCCATGTTGAGCACGCCCGAGAGCAGCATGCCGACGGCGCCGACCAGCATCGCGATCGAGAGCCTGATGTCGGTGAAAAGTCCCAGACCCATCGCAAGGCCGAAGAAGGCCGCCGCCCACCAGATCTTGGCGGGTCGCTGCTCGTCCTTCGGGTAGTCGGTGACGACGACGAAATCGTGCGATTCCGCCGCGCGCGCGAGATCGCGCCAGAAACTGTGCAGCACGAGGGTGTCGCCCTGGCGCAGCGCGACCTTGCGCACGTCTTCGCGAAAGACCTGCTCGCCGCGATTCACCGCGAGCACCGAAATGCCATAGGTCTTGCGCAGGCGCAATTCGCCGACATCGTGCTTGAGCCACTTCGAGTTCGGCGGAATCACCGCTTCGGAAATACCCGCGCGCGACGGATTGAACATGTCGGCGAAATTGCGCAGGCGCGACTGCACGCGGCAGAGCTGCGTGTTGGCGAACTCGTTGACGTGCTCGCGCTTGCCGAGCACGCCGAGCACGCTGCCGACCCAGATCATCTGATCCACCGGCGGCGCAAGACGCGCTTCGTTGCCGTTTTTCAACGCAAGGATCAGCGGCGCGCCGCGGAGCTGTTCGGCTTCGCCGACGCTCATGCCGACCAGCGGACTTTCTGCGGTGACCGTGAGCTCGATGACTTCGCCGTCGATGCCGTAGGTTTCGGCGAAGTACGTTTCGGTGCGGCCCGGCGTGACCTTCTGACGATCTTCTTCCGGCGGCAGCAGTTTCTTGGTGAACGCGGCGAAATAGCCGAGGCCGACGAGCAGCAGCGGAATTCCGATCGGCGCGATCGAGAACAGCGTGAACGGACGAATCGTTTGCGCGCCGGGCGGAAGATTGCGGTTCGCGCTCGCGATCAGATCGTTGAGCAGGATCAGCGGCGAGTTCGAGATCATGGTCATGTTCGTGCCGCACAAGATCATGCACGCCATCGGCAGCAGCAGTTGTTTCAACGGCAGGCCGGTGCGTGCGCTGACCCGGCTGACGACCGGCACGAACAACGTCGCGAGTGCCTGGCTCTGGATGACCGCCGAAAGGCTGCCGACCATGCCGTTCAGAAGCAACGACACGCGCTCCTCGACGCCGCCGGCAAGACGCAGGATCACCGACGCCGCCTTGCTCAGCATCCCGGTGCGATCGAGGCCCGCGCCCATGATCATGACCGCGATCAGCGAGATAACCGCGTTGCCGGCGAAGCCTTCGAAGAGCTGCTCGACCGGAATCAGCCGCGTGACACCGATGACGACGATGACCAGCAGCGCGAGCAGATCGCCGCGAATCCATTCGAGCACCAGCATGACCACGGTGAAGGCCAGCAGCCCGAACACGAGCGCCATGCTGGAGGTGAGAGTCAGGCCGGCTTCCATCGGGGCGGATTTTCTTCTTATCGGCCGTCGGCGTTCATCGCTCGGGTCCGGTCGGGTCAAACTCGTTCATAGACGAGATCCCAGACGCCGTGACCGAGCCGCACGCCGCGGCGTTCGAAGTGCGTGTCGATGCGCCAGGCCGGCCGCGAGGTCGATGCCTGATGGTGCGCCTCGCGACGCCAGGCCGATGCGCTGTCGAGCACGCTCTGCATATGCTCGGCATAGTCCGCCCAGTCGGTCGCCAAATGCAAGCGTCCACCGAGGCTCGTGCGCGAGGCTAGAAGTGCGACGAAATCCGGCTGGATCAGCCGGCGTTTCTGCTGGCGCTTCTTCGGCCACGGATCTGGAAAATAGATGCGCACTTCGGCGAGTGATTCCGTCGCGATCTCGCGCTCGAGCACCTCGACCGCGTCGTGGTGATAGACACGCACGTTGTCGGCGTTCGCCTGCGCAAGCGCGTTCAAGAGCCGGCCGACGCCGGGACGATGCACTTCGATGCCGATGAAGTCGCGTGACGGTTCCGCTTGCGCCGCGTGGACGACTTGCTCGCCGTTGCCGAAGCCGATCTCGAGCACGCGCGGCGCATTGCGTCCGAACGCTGCGGCGAAGTCGCGCGGCGCGCCGGTAAACGCGAGGCCGAAACGCTGCCAATGATCGTCGAACGCACGCTGCTGCGCCGAGGTGATACGACCCTGGCGCAGCACGAAACTGCGGATCCTGCGCGAGTGCGCGCCGACCGTCGCGTTCGCGTCGTCGATCATTGAACGCCGCGCGCTCGTCGTTGCGCGTCTGCGCTCGCGTTCGTTTCGCAACGAGGAAGACACGAGACGCTCACGCGATCCTGCCGTCGAGCGGACTCGACGCCGATGCATAGCGCTTGCGCGGAATGCGCCCGGCTCGGAACGCCGCGCGGCCCGCCTCGACGGCGAGCTTCATCGCATGCGCCATCAAGACGGGATCCTTCGCGCCCGCGATCGCGGTATTCATCAAAACGCCGTCGCAGCCGAGTTCCATCGCGATAGCGGCATCCGACGCGGTGCCGACACCGGCATCGACCAGAACCGGAACCTTGGCGTTCTCGACGATCTCGATGAGATTCCAGCGATTCTGGATGCCGAGGCCCGAGCCGATCGGCGCGGCGAGCGGCATCACGGCGACGCAGCCGATTTCCTCGAGTCGACGCGCCAGGATCGGATCATCGGACGTGTAGACCATCACGTCGAATCCGTCGCGCACGAGTGTATCGGCAGCTTTCAGTGTCTCGACGACATCCGGAAACAGCGTCTTCTGATCGCCGAGCACTTCGAGCTTGACCAGCTTGTGCCCATCGAGCAGCTCGCGCGCGAGTCGGCAAGTGCGCACGGCATCCTCGGCGTTGTAGCAACCGGCCGTGTTCGGCAGGATCGTGAAACGCGACGGCGGCAGCACGTCGAGGAGATTCGGCTCGCCCGGATTCTGGCCGATGTTGGTGCGACGTACGGCGACCGTGACGATTTCGGCGCCAGCGGCTTCAGTCGCACGCTGTGTCTCGGCGAGGTCCTTGAACTTGCCGGTGCCGGTCAGGAGCCGCGATCGATAGCTGCGTCCGGCGATGATCAGCGGATCATCGGTGGCCAGCGGCATCGCGGATTGGGGCAGGGCATTCATTGCATTTCCAGTTTCCATGCGTGCGCACAAGCGCATCGAGTTCGCACGCGGCGCTCGCAGGATCAACCACCGCCGATCGCATGCACGACTTCGACGCGATCTCCGGCGGCGAGCACGCGCGCATCGAACGCACTGCGCGGCACGATCTCGCGGTTCACTTCGATGGCGACGCGCTTGCCGTGCAGACCCGATGCGACGATTAGATCCGCAATCGTCGCGCCGCTTTCGATGTCCTGCTCGCGGCCGTTGAGCACGATCCTCATCGAACTATTCTAGCCGCCGCGGCCGGTTGATGCACAAAAAGCGACGCCGCGCGAACGCGGCGTCGTGTGTCACTTGCGAACTTGCTCAGCGGTGCCCGCCGTTGTCCTTGTCTTTGTCCTTTTCGTCCTTGGTCTTGTCGCGCGGCGGCGGAGCGCGGTGTTCCACCTGCACCGGCGCGTGCTGCACTTGCGGCTGTGGCGGCGGCGTGTGCGTTTGCGGTTGCGGCGGCGTGCGCGGCGTGTACTGCGGCTGTTGCACGTGCGGCTGCTGCACCTGCTGTTGCTGTTGCACGCTGCGCGATTCCGTGCGCGGTGTGTAGTGCGGCTGCGCTCCATTCGGATTGTTGTTGTTCGGATTGTGCGTCGTCGAGCCGTTGATCACCTTGCGCTCGACTTGCGGCGTGTGGTTCTGCGGAGGCGCATGCACGGTTGCGGTGCCTCGGCCATTGTTGCTGATGGCATTGTTGTTGGTCGTGGCGGACGAGTGCGTCTGCGAGCCATTCGTCTGCCCGCCATTCACCGTCGCTCGACCGTTCACCGTCTTGTCGTGCACCGTTGCCGAGTTCGGCGTGTTCGTGTTGCGCGTGACCGCACCCTCATTGTTGGTCGTCGTGCGCGGCTGCGGGCCCGTGTGCGGAGCGAAGCGCGACGATGGCACGCCGTTGGCGTTGTTGGTGGGCCCCTGTCCACGCTGCACGGTCGGGTTGTGCGTCGTCGCGGGTGTACGTCCATTCACGTTCGCATTCGCGTTGTTGTTCGTCGCGGGCGAAGTCGTGATCGGCGTGCGCGGCGGCGTGCCGCGTTGCGGAACACCGGTCTGACCGGTCGTGGTCTTGGCGCCATTGGCATTGGTGTTGACGCCATTGGCGTTGACCGCGCCGCGCAGCGGAATCGGCTGCGGCTTGGGACCGCCCTGTCCGACGACCGTGACGCGTTGCGGCTGGCCACGTCCCACTGTGGCACCGGCTGCGACCGTGGCGGCAGGCGCGATCTGGCGCAGCTGCTGTGTTGCGAGCGGCTGACCGTTGTTGCGCTTGATCGCATCGATGCGTGCGGTGACCGGCGCCGCGCGCGGCGGCGGAGGCGTGCGGGCGATGACGCGACGATCCAGTACTTGCGCCGTCGGAACGACGCGCGCACGGGCGGCGTTGGCCGCGACGAAGCTCGCGCGCTCCGGCGCGATGCCGACGCGGCTGACCACACTCGCGTTACGCAGCTGGTTCTGGTTGATCTGCACGCGCGATGCGTTGACCGCACGCGAGCCGACGAATGCTTCGCGCGAGACGGCGGTCACGGCCGCGGCGTTGGTTCGATACGCGTAGTTCGCGTTGTTGATCGCACCGCCGCGCGAGTAGTTGTTGTAGACGTTCGTGATGTTCGTGTTGTTGATGATGGTCGTGTTGCGCACGTTGACGTTGGTGAAGTAGTTGTGCGAGACGTGGTACCACGGCACATAGACATCACGCGGGCCAAGCGGGAACCAGCCGACCGGGCCGGTAGAAATACCGATACCCCAGCCGGCGCCGCCGACGAACCCGACCAACGCGGGCGCATAGATCGCGCGCGCTCCGAACTGACCCGGACACCAGCCCCAACGATCGCTCGCGTAGACCCAGCGCCCGTAGTGGAACGGCGCGAATCCCCACGCGGCCTGGTCGATCCAGGTCCAGCCCCACGGATCGACCCACGACCAGTGCCCGTCACGGTAGGGCGCCCAGCCTGCCTCGACATTGGTCGGATACCACACGTGGCCATATTCGGGCACGTCGTTCCAGCCGCCGTAGTCGTCGAGGTCGGCGTAGCCGATCACGTCTTCGGACACGTATTGGCGCGAGGCGGCGTGCTCGTAGCGATCGTTGCGCGACTGCACCCAGCCGTCGAAATCGTCGCCGCGCGGCAGGTCGAGCACTTCGTAGTCGTGTAGCGCCGAATCGTGGAAACGATACGATTGACCCGCGCGCACGCTGTAGCTCGCGTTGTTCTCGCCATAGACGTCGCCGGCGCCGTTGAACACGGTCACCATCGTGGACGAGCCGTCGGGCGCGATGTCGACGCGATAGTCGCCGGGCTGCGTGACGACGAAGGCCAGCGTCGGCGTATCGACCTCGTAACTCTGACCCTCGAACACGCGGCGGACGTGCAGGTTCATCACGCCCTGCGTCAACTCGGTCTGCGCGACGTTGTCGTTGAGGTTCAAGATGTCGAACGAGGATCCGGAATCGAGCCGCAATGTCGCGGCGCCGACTTCCAATTCGGCGCGCGAATCATGGTCGGTATAGAGCTTGTCGCCGGTGCCCAGCGGACGGTTCAGGCTGGCTTGGACCCAATCGGCGTCGCCTGACGGTTGGAAGCTGACGTCGCCGCGCAGATAGCTCAGGCGCGCGACGCGGTCGGGTGGATCGTTCTGAGCGCCCTGCGCATCATTCTGCGCGAAAGCCGAGCCTGCGGACGCAAAGAGCGCCAATCCGAGCATGGCGACGATCGCCTTGCGGATGGAACGACGCGGTGTGCACATGTATGGTCTCTCCTGATGCCTACGCCATCCCGCGGTAACGGTGGGTGGATCCCCTCGAAGGCCTTCCCGCCCGCGGCTGACAGGCTGTGGCCATCACAACGTAAATGGGCTGAATGCCGGCCTTCCAATCCAGCTATTTCGCAACCCCCGATAGAGCGTACTCAGCGGCGATTCAGCGCCCGAGCGTGATCGGCGTCCGCGTGGCACCGACGCTGGCTTGCGGATGGCGCGGATGCGCCGCTACGCTGTGCCCGTCGCGGGTGTCGTCTAATGGTAAGACAGCAGCTTCCCAAGCTGCGAACGTGGGTTCGATCCCCATCACCCGCTCCAGCCCGCGCCATAATACTCCACGATCCCGCGAGTCCGACCGCCGATGCAGCCAGCGGAACCGCACATTCTCGGCTGGCGCGAATGGCTCGCGCTGCCGACGCTCGGCATCGGCGCCATCAAGGCGAAACTCGATACGGGCGCGCGCACGTCGTCGCTGTGCGTGGTGTCGGCCGAGACGTTCGATCGCGACGGCCGGCTTCAGGTGCGTTTCGTGGTGCGTCCGCGCCGTCGCGGCGCGCGCGTCGTCACCTGCGAGGCGCCGGTCATCGACCGCCGACCGGTCACCGATTCGGGCGGCCATACCTGCGAGCGCTGGTTCGTGCGCACGGAAATTGTGCTGGGGAGTGAGCGTTTCGAAGCCGACATCAATCTGACAGACCGGCGCGCCATGCTGTTTCCGCTGCTGCTCGGACGTTCCGCACTCGATGGCCGCTTTCGCATCGATACGGCCCTTTCGTACACCTCGCCCAAACCCCAGACCGCGCGTCTATCGCCATGAAGATCGCCATCCTGTCGCGCAACTCGCGGTTGTATTCGACGCAGCGCCTGGTCGAGGCCGCGCGCAAGCGTGCCCACCAGGTGCGCGTGCTCGATCCGTTGCGCTGCTACATGCGTATCGCCGCCGGCAAGTTCGAAATCCATTACAAAGGCCGTGCACTAAGCGGACTCAATGCGGTGATCCCGAGAATCGGTGCGTCCGTGACGTTCTACGGCACCGCGGTGCTGCGTCAATTCGAAATGATGGGCGTGAAAACGCCGAACACGGCCGACGCGATCCTGCGCGCGCGCGACAAACTCCATGCGTTGCAGCTCCTCGCACGCGACGGCATCGGTTTGCCGACCACCGTGTTCGGCGACAACCCGGACGACACCGCCGATCTCCTGAAAATGCTCGGCGATCCGCCGCACGTCATCAAGCTCAATGAAGGCGCGCAGGGCCAGGGCGTGCTGCTCGCGGAAAAACGCTCCTCGGCGCAAGGCATGATCGAGGCGTTCCGCGGCCTCTACGCAAACTTCCTCGTGCAGGAGTTCATCCGTGAGGCGAGGGGCGTGGACCTGCGCTGCTTCGTGGTCGACGGCAAGGTGGTTGCCGCCATGCAGAGAAAGGCGACCGAGGGCGATTTCCGCGCCAATCTGCACCGTGGCGGCAGCGCGAGCGCCGTCGATCTGACCGCGCAGGAAGCCGAGATGGCCATCCATGCCGCGCGGGTCATGGGGCTCGGCGTCGCGGGTGTGGATCTCCTGCGTTCGCATCGCGGGCCGCTGGTGCTCGAGGTCAATTCCTCGCCCGGGCTCGAAGGTATCGAGGCCGCGACGGGCGTGGATGTCGCCGGCGCGATCATCGATCACGTGGCCGGATCTACGCGGGTGCGCCGGCGCGGTGCGCGGCTGGCCCCACGACGACGCGCATAGTACGAAGAAGCTCGTTGACTTGCGGGAGCGCTTGCTCCTACCATCGCCTCACGCCGGTTCGTCCAGTTGTCCTCGTCCATTGGTCCGGGGGAAGGCGAGGCGGCTTTCAATCCCTTCCACACTGGAGATTCCTCCCCATGAAGAGTGCGTTCGTTTTCGGCGCGGCTGTCGCCGTCATGGCTTCGTTTCCTGCCTTCGCGAAGGAAACGAGCGATCCCGCAGTCAACGCGAACACCAAGGAGACGTTCGCAACCGTTTCGTCTTGGGTGCGCAAGGAAATGAGCGCCGGCGGACGCTACGCCTACGCTACGGACAGTGAAAAGTCCAAGGTCGACGCGAACCTGTCAGATATGGGCGGGCTCTTCGACAAGCACGGGTCGGTTGCCGAAATGAACGACGCCGACAAGACGAAGTTGTTCAACGACCAGGAGGAAGTGAACGCGATCCTCTCCAAGCGCGACGGCGACCGGATCATCTGCAAGAACGAGATTCCTATCGGCTCGCACATCCCGGTCAAGACCTGCCGGACCTATAGTCAGGTGGAAGCCGACCACCGCAACTCGCGGCAGTTCATGGATGACCGCTCCGCGGTGGTCCAGAAGAAGGTGCCAGGTAGCGGTGGTCGATAGCGACGGCTCGCCGATGGTCGGACTGTTGCACTAGTCCTGGCCTGGGCAAACCCGTCGTTGTCCAGGCCACATCCCTTCGCAGCATCGACCGAAGGCGGAACGCTCGCCCTGCGACTCCGCCGCCTCTGGCCGGGGGGACCGGAGAGCACGGCGGCGACAAACGAACCCAGTAGTACGAAGAAGATCGTTGACTCTCCCGCAGGCGGATTCTAAGATCAGTCGCGGCGTTCGCGCGCGCGCCTCGCCAAGGCCAGTTTTGGGAGCCGACTATGAACTCGAAGTGCACTTGGCTGATGGCGCTGCTCGCCGTTGCCACCGTGTCTGCGGTGGGCGCCAAAGAGAACTACCACGAGAAGACGATCAACGCGGACACCAAGGAAAAGTTCGTCGAAATAGCGGCGAATGTGCGCCAGGAAATGGAGGGCGGCGGCCGCTATCAGTACGTCAAACCGGACGAACGCAGAACGATCGATCAGAAGCTCACCGAGATGGAAACGCTGTTCGACGAGAACGGCTCGGTGCAGAGCATGAAGCAGGACACCAAGATCAAGCTTTTCAACGACCAGGAAGTCGTCAATTCGATCCTCACGCGCCGCGACCGCGACCGCGTGATCTGCAAGAACGAAGCTCCGCTCGGCTCGCACATCCCGGTGACCACCTGCCATACTTACGGCCAGGAGATAGAGGCGCGCGAAGGGACACGCAATCAGCTCGACGAATGGAAGCGCGCCGCCTGTCGGGGTGCAACTTGCGCGTCGGGTCAGCCTTGAGCCGTCCCCAATTCACAGGGATCGACATGTCCAGAACCGAAGATCTGCCGAAGCCGACCGAAGCCGAGCTCGGAATTCTCAATGTGCTCTGGGAACGCGGACCGTCCACGGTTCGCGACGTGCACGAGGCACTCTATCGCGACGAGGGCGCCGGCTACACGACAGCGCTCAAGCTCCTGCAGATCATGCACGGTAAGGGACTCGTCGAGCGCGACGACTCCGAGCGCGCGCACGTGTTCCGCGCGGCGGTCAGCAAGGAGCGCACGCAGAAGCGCTTCCTGTCCGACATGGTGCAACGCGTGTTCGACGGATCGCCCTCGCAGCTCGTCCTGCACGCGCTCGGTTCGCGCCCGCGGGCGACGCGCGAAGAACTCGACGAAATCCGGTCCCTTCTCAACAAGCTCGAGCCGGGAGCACGAAAATGAGCGCTCCGATGAGCAGCTATCTTGCGGATTGGTTTCCGTTGATCCAGTCGCTGGGCTGGACGCTGCTGCATTTCCTCTGGCAGGGCACGCTGATCGGCCTCGGCTACGCCGCGGTGCGTGCGATCGTGCCCGCGAGCCACGCCGAAGCGCGCTATGCCGCCGGGCTCGCGGCGATGGCGCTGATTGCGCTGTGTCCGCTCGCGACGTTGGCCGTGGTCTATCCGAATGTCGTCGGCTCGGCCGCGAGCGTCGAACCGACCGGGATCGACGCCGTCGTCGCCACCGCGTCCGCTGCCGCATCGGCCAGCGCATTCACGCTCGATCGGGTGCTGCCGTGGCTGGTGCTGACCTGGGTGGTCGGCGTCGCCATCATGGGCTGGCGCGCATTGCGTCAGTGGCAGGCGTTGGAACGCATTGCGCGCCGCTGCGCGCGGCCGAGCTCGGATCTCGAACGCATGCTGGCGTCGCTCTCGAAGCGTTTCAACCTCGTCCGGTCGATCCGCGTCCTGGTGTCCGAACAGATCGATACGCCGACGCTGATCGGCTGGATCAAACCGGTCATTCTGATACCGACCGCGGTGGCGCTCGGATTCCCGCGCCAGCATGTCGAGCTGATCCTTGCGCATGAGCTCGGACACCTGCGCCGCTACGATCATCTCGTCAATCTGGGTCAGGCCGTCATCGAGACACTGCTGTTCTACCACCCGGCGGTGCATTGGATTTCGCGCGAAGTGCGCAACGATCGCGAAGTGTGCTGCGATCGTCTCGTGCTGCGCCTGACGCGCGGCGAGCCGCGCGAATATGCGCAGACGCTCGCTTCGCTCGAAGAGCTTCGGCTCACCGCGCCGCGTCTCGCGATCGCCGCCACCGGCGGCGTGCTGCTCGACCGCGTGCGTCGCATCATTGACATGCCGACGCCGCGTCTGGCCGCTTCGCCGCGGCCGACGCTCACCGTCACGCTGCTGGTCGCCGCTGCGGTCATCATCGCGGGCATGAGCGTGCTGCGGCCCGACCGCAAGGATCTCGATGCGCTCGCCGCCGGCGCCAACGCACTGCTCGAGCGTCTGCCGCGACCGGATGCGGCGATGCTGGTCGGTCTGGCATTGCGCGAGCCGCCGAAGTGGCACGTTTCGCTTGCTCGTCCGAAACTCGCGGCGGTCGCGACGCCGGACGCTCGCCCGAACAGCGAACCGGCGCGCGCGGTCTATGTCGACGCGCTTCCGCCGCCGATCCACGACACTGCTGGGCTCAAATTGCAGCGCCGGCTGGAACCGGTCATCGACGTCAGCGTCGGCACAACGGCGAGGGAAATCTCGAATCAGTCCTCGACGGTCCTGCCGACCGTTTCATCGGACGCCAATGTAGTACCGCCCGCTGCCGGAACGTCGACGGCGCGCGCGCGCCACTTGCTGGCCGTGCACATGATCTCGCCGCGCTATCCGGACTATCGCGAAGTCAAGGAACCCGTGCGGGTCGACGTGCAGTTCAGCCTCAACGCCGATGGCACCACACGTGATGTCGAAGCGGTGACCGACGAGGCGACCCGCGCGTTCGGTGCATCGGCCGAGAAGGCGATGCGCCTGTGGCGCTTCGATCCGTCCACGGTGCCCGGCGATGCGACCGCGCGCTTCCAGCAATCATTCGTGTTCGCCAAGCAGAGCGACGTGCGTCATCGCACCAAGCCCGGCGAAGGCGAGGAATACGATTGCGTGCGTCGCACCGGTTCGCTGGTCTGCCGGCACGCGCAGGAAGAGGAAGTCGCGCTGCCGCTGACGATCATCGAGGCCAATCCGAACGCGTCGAACATCCCGTAGCCGGCCCGCGGTCGGCCAGTTAACGGAAGGATCAGAGCCCTTTAACGGGACTTTAAGACTCGGCTGACTATAGTCCCCATCGCTGTAGTTCTGCTCGACACTCCTAAAGTCAGGTCAGGTGACTGGCAGATTACGGTAATCGGGGCAGTAGCTTTTTGGCCCAAGCGAGGTGTGTTCCCCCAATGGCACCTCCTTGGGCCATTTTCTTTTGTTTGTGCGATCCGTCCAGGATCGCATGGGGTCGCAGCCTCGGATGAACTTGGGCGGAGTCGCAGGCCCAAGCTCCAGAAGCGGCCATCCCTGGCCGCGAGTTCAACCAACCGCACGCTCCATGGCTGCCTCGGCTTGGGCTTGTTTCGAGCGCCCACATTTCCGGTGGAACCTTCTGCCGCCCTGCACCCTCCGCATCTGGCGGAATTCCGCGCTAAAGTAAACCTGCCATGCGTATTCTCGTAATTGAAGACAACAGCGACATCGCCGCGAACATCGGCGATTTCCTCGCCGACAAGGGACATGTGGTCGACTTCGCCGGCGACGGCGTCACCGGCCTGCATCTCGCGGTCGTCAACGACTTCGATGTGATCGTGCTCGATCTTGGCCTGCCCGGCATGGACGGTCTCGAGGTCTGCCGCAAACTGCGTCAGGAAGCCAAGCGCCAGACTCCCGTGCTCATGCTCACCGCGCGCGACACGCTCGACGGCAAGCTCACCGGCTTCGATTCCGGCGCCGACGATTACATGGTGAAACCTTTTGCGCTGCAGGAACTCGCCGCGCGCATCGAAGTGCTCGGCCGCCGCGGCAAAGGCACCAAGAGCCGCCTGCTGCAGCTCGCCGATCTCACCTACAACCTGGATACGCTCACGATCAGCCGCGCCGGCAAGCAGATCCAGCTCAATCCGATCGGCTTGAAGCTGCTGCAGTCGCTGATGGAAGCGGCGCCGTCGGTGGTGACGCGCCAGGAACTTGAAACGCGCGTGTGGGGCGAGGAACTGCCGGATTCGGATTCGCTGCGCGTGCATATCCACGGGCTGCGAGCCGCGATCGACAAGCCGTTCGAAAAGCCGCTGATCCAGACGCGCCACGGCATCGGGTATCGCATGGTCGATCCGGATGCGCTACCGGCGTAGGCTCCGCAGTCGAATCGTCATCTCGTTCGCGCTGTTCGGGCTCGGTCTCACCGCGCTGTTCGCGGCGTCCACGATCTACCTGCGCACGCGCCTGGAAGATCAGCTGATCAACAACATGCTGCAGCGCCAGCTGCGCAATTTCGTCGAATTCAAGCGCGAAAACGCCGATCCGGAAGCGCCGTGGCGGGTGCCGCTGTTCGATGCATCGATCTATAGCGCGCGCAAATTCGCCAATGTGCCGTTCGCCTGGCAGGGCTACGAGAACGGCGTGTTCGACATCGACGACATCGGCGATGAAGGCAAGACGCGGCCGTTCAAACTCGCCGCGTACAAGGACAAGGATTACTGGGCGTTCCTGCGCTTCGATATCTCGACGCAGAAACTCAGCGAACGTCAGCTCCTGACTGTGCTCGGCGCCTCGGTGTTCGCGTTCGCGATCTTTTCAATGGTGATCGGATTCTGGTTGTCCGCGCGCGTGATGAGTCCCGTCAGCGATCTTGCGCGTCGCGTGCAGGCGATGAGCCGCAGTGGTCGTCCGGAATTGCTGAAAGCACATTTCGCCAACGACGAGGTCGGCCAGCTCGCGGCCGCGCTCGACGATTATTCGACGCGACTCACCGAGCTCGTCCAGCGCGATCGCGAATTCAACGCCGATGTCAGTCACGAGCTGCGCACGCCGCTTGCGGTCATCGCGAGCACGACCGAACTGTTGCAGGGCTCGCCCGATCTCACCGACAAGCTGCGCGAGCGCTTGCGGCGCATCGAGCGCGCGGTGCGCCAATCGACCGAGCTCACCGATGCGCTGCTGTTGCTGTCGCGCCGCGAGCGGCAGGCGCCGACCGACGGCGAAACGACCGACGTCGCGCGCCTGGTCGAGCAGGTCGTCGACGTGCAGCGCCCGCATCTGGGCAACAAGCCGGTGCAGGTGCGCATCGACATCGAGGAACCGCTCGCAGCCGCCGCGCCTTCGTCGGTCGTGTCGGTCGCGCTCGGCAACCTGATCGGCAATGCGTTCAAGTACACGCAGCAGGGCGAAGTCGTGGTCACCGTCGGCCATGGACGCGTCGCGGTCGAGGACACCGGTCCCGGCATCGACGCCGGCGAGGCCGAGAGACTATTCGAGCGCGGCGTTCGCGGAACATCGGCCGGCAAGGGCGCGGGACTTGGTCTCGCGATCGTCCGACGTCTTTGCGAGCTGTACGGCTGGAGCGTCGCGCTCGCGCCGCGTCCGCAAGGCGGCGCCGTCGCGACGCTCGAATTCGGGCGGCAGATCTATCCGAGTTAGCGCATCGACGAATCGAACTGCGAAATTCAGCCGCGCGCGGCGACTGCGGGCTTTATCGGCGTCACCGTCTCGCGGCCGTCGCCGGAAAGCGGTTCGAGCCAGCCCCAGCGATCCTCGGTACGCCCATCGAACAGACCGAAGAACAGCTCCTGCATCCGGTGCGTGATCTTGCCGGGCTTGCCGCTGCCGACCGGCTTGCCGTCGACGGAACGGATCGGCGTGATCTCGGCCGCGGTGCCGCACATGAAGAGCTCGTCGCACAGATAAAGATATTCGCGCGGAATGTCGCGCTCGATGACTTCCATACCGTTGGCGCGCGCGAGCGTCATCAGCGTGTTGCGAGTGATGCCGTTGAGCAGCGCAGCGCTGATCGGTGTCGTGTGCAGCGCACCGTCGAAGACGAGAAAGAGATTCTCGCCGGCGCCTTCGCTCAAGAGCCCGCTCGATGCGAGCGCGATGCCTTCGCCGAATCCGAGGCGTCTTGCCTCGCGCGCGATGAGTTGTCCCGAAAGATAATTTCCGCCGGCCTTCGCGCCGGCCGGAATCGTGTTCGGTGCGAAGCGCTGCCAGCTCGACACGCACGCATCGATGCCTTGCTCGAGCACATCGCTGCCCAGATACGCGCCCATCTGCCAGGCCGCGACGGCGACGTCGGTCGGTGTTTCGGCGGAAAGACCGAAGCCGCCGAGACCGCGGAACGCGACCGGCCGCAGATACGCGGCGCTGAATCCGTTGGCGGCGATCACTTCGCGACAGGCTGCCTTGAGTTGCTCGAGCGAGTACGGCATCGCGATGTCGTAGATCTTCGCCGAGTTAAACAGCCGAACGATGTGATCGGTGAGCCGAAAAATCGCCGGGCCGCGCGGCGTCACGTAACTGCGGATGCCTTCGAAGACCGACGAGCCGTAGTGCAGCGCATGCGCCATCACGTGCACGGTCGCTTCGGCCCACGGTTTGATGCGGCCGTTGTGCCAGATCTGTTCGGGGTAGGATTGGGCCATCGCCGGAATTCCTGCGCGGGAATTCGAATGATAGCAGCCGGCGCCGGGCCGGCCGGAGCAATGCAGCGTGCTCTTGCTGATGCCGCGCCGTTACCAATCGAGCCAGTAGCAGCCGCCGCCGACACCGATGCGGAATTCGCGCTCGCGCGGCCCGCCGTAGCTCGTGCTACCGGTACGGACAGTCAGCGTGCCGGAAGGTTCGGGCACGTCTTTGGCAAAGCTCGTATCGGTATCGAGCTCCACGCCGATCAGCGGCCGCTGGCCGAGCTCGGCGATTTCCTTGAGGCGCTCGTGCGCTTCGGTGCCGCCCACGCCTTCCCATCGAACGAGGCTTGTGATCGCGTTCGTATCTCGCCGGGACAGCGCATTGGCAAAGAGGTCGCGCAGCTCGGCGGGAGAACGCGGACATGTCATCGCAACGGCGGAAGCGGCATCGGTCGCGGGCGACGACGATGGACGCGGATCGGCGCGGACCTCCGTACCGCCAACTTCCGCAGCGCTGCACGCGACACCAGAAAATACAATCTCGCCGTGTCCGCCGATGCAGCGATGCACAGTCTGTCCGTTCTCTGTTTGCGCGACGCTCGGCGCTGCGAGGACGAAGAGGAGAACGAGACTGGGGAGGGCGGCGCGCACGGGCGAAGCGTAGTGGCCGCAAGCTGTACCGCGCCTGCCTCAGCGCATCCGCTCGATGACCGCGAGCGTCGCCTTCGCGCGATTGAGCGTGTAGAAATGCAGGCCCGGCGCGCCGCCTGCGATGAGCCGGTTGCAGAGATCGCCGACGACGTCGGCGGCGAATTCGCGGATCGATTCGACGTCGTCGCCGAGCGCTGCGAGCCGCTTGGCGAGCCAGCGCGGAATCTCCGCGCCGCAGAGATCGGAGAAGCGCTTCAGTTGCGTGAAGTTTGCGATCGGCATGACGCCGGGCACGATCGGCACATCGATGCCGGCCTTGCGTGCCGCATCGACGAAGTGGAAATACGCATCGGCGTTGTAGAAATATTGCGTGATCGCGCCATTCGCGCCGGCGTCGATCTTGGTCTTGAAGTGCTTGATGTCCGCGCGCGAATCGTCCGATTGCGGATGCACTTCGGGATAGCAGGCGACTTCGATGTGAAAATGATCGCCGGTCTCGTCGCGCACGAACGCGACCAGATCGGACGCGTGGCGGATCTCTCCGAGAGTTGCCATGCCCGACGGCATGTCGCCGCGGAGCGCGACCAGTCGCGTGCAACCCATTTCGCGATAGCGCTTGAGCAGCGAGCGGATTTCCTCGCGCGAACCGCCCATGCACGAGATGTGCGGCGCGGCTTCGAGCGCGTGCGTTTGCCGCAGGTGGCGGATCGTTTCCGGTGTGTAGCTTAGCGTCGAGCCGCCGGCGCCGAACGTGACGCTGACGTATTCGGGAGTGCGCGCCTTCAATTTCGGCAGCGCTTTTTCCAGCGTCTCGCGCTGCTCGTCGGTCTTGGGCGGAAAGAACTCGAAACTGATCGGGATCACGCGCTGATTTCCGGAAAGGAGGGGCCGACGTCTGCATGTCGCGAAACGGACGGACGCTCGTCCGCCCGTTTCGCAAGCGCGCCAATCAGTAGCGGTAGTGCTCGGCCTTGTATGGCCCTTCGACCGGCACGCCAAGATACGCCGCCTGCTCGGCCGTGAGCCTGGTCAGCTTCACGCCGATCTTGTCGAGATGCAGTCGTGCGACTTCCTCGTCGAGTTTCTTCGACAGGCGATAGACGTCCCTTTCGTACTTGTCCTTGTTCGTCCACAGATCAATCTGCGCGAGCGTCTGGTTCGAGAATGAATTCGACATCACGAAGCTCGGATGGCCATGCGCGCAGCCGAGGTTGACGAGACGGCCTTCGGCGAGCACGTAGATCGAATGACCGTCGGGAAAATCGTAGCGGTCGACCTGCGGCTTGATGGTGTCGCGCTTGACGTCCTTGGCGGCGTTGAGGCGATCGATCTGGATTTCGTTGTCGAAATGGCCGATGTTGCAGACGAGCGCGTCGTGCTTCATGCGCTGCATGTGCTCGAAGGTGATCACGTCCTTGTTGCCGGTCGTCGTGACGTAGATGTCGGCGCGGCCGAGCGTGTCCTCGACCGTCGTCACTTCGAAGCCTTCCATCGCGGCCTGCAACGCGTTGATCGGATCGATCTCGGTGACGATCACGCGCGCGCCGAATCCTTTCAGCGAATGCGCGCAGCCCTTGCCGACATCGCCGTAGCCGCAGACTACTGCAACTTTTCCGGCGACCATCAGATCGGTCGCGCGCTTGATGCCGTCGGCGAGCGACTCGCGACAACCGTAGAGATTGTCGAACTTCGACTTGGTCACCGAATCGTTGACGTTGATCGCCGGCACCAGTAGCTTGCCTTCTTGCTTCATCTGGTAGAGGCGGTGCACGCCGGTCGTCGTTTCCTCGGAAACGCCGCGCCAGTCCTTCGCGACCTGCTTCCAGAATCCGGGGCGCTCCTTCTGCGTGCGCTTGAGGAGATTCTTGATGACCTGCTCTTCGTGATTCGCCGCCGGCGTGTTGACCCAGTTGTCGCCGTCTTCCATCTGCGCGCCCTTGTGGATCAGGAGCGTCACGTCGCCGCCGTCGTCGACGACGAGCTCGGGACCTTTGTTGCCGGGATGCGTCAGCGCATCGAGCGTGCAATCCCAATATTCTTCCAGCGTCTCGCCTTTCCACGCGAACACCGGCACGCCGCTCGCAGCGATCGCGGCGGCGGCGTCATCCTGCGTCGAGAAAATATTGCACGACGCCCAGCGCACCGAAGCACCGAGCGCGCCGAGTGTTTCGATGAGCACCGCGGTTTCCTTGGTCATGTGCAAGGAACCCGTCACGCGCACGCCCTTCAGCGGTTTCTGCGGCGCGTACTTGGCGCGGATCGACATCAGGCCGGGCATTTCCTCCTCGGCCATGCGGATGCGCTTGCGACCGAGGTCGGCGAGAGCGAGATCGCGGACTTTGAAGTCCTGCGGCGGTGAATTCCTGACGACAGCGTTCATGGATGACTTCTCCAATTGAACGGGCGCCGTTGAACGGGATGCCGGCCAAGCCTGGCCACGGTTGCATCGCACGGGGGTGCGGGCCCCGCGGCTGGGCCGCAGGTTACGTGGTCGCAGCGCCCCTTGGCGGGCGGGGTGGGGATTATATCGCTTATTCGCGATGAAGCGATATATCGGGTTGTTTAGGCCTCACCTTCAAGGGGAGGGTTGGGTGGGATGGGTGGTGTTGGTTCGGGTTCGGGTTTTCACTTGCGCTTGAGAGGTTGATTGTTGGCGCCTTGGGACTTGGTTGGATTTCGCGATAACCGACTCACGTCCGTGTGTTTTTCCGCTCGCCATCGCGAAAACCGCTTCACGTCCTTGTGTGGTTTCGTCCGCCTTCCTGGCGGCCGAGTCACTTTCTCTTGCTTGTGCAAGAGAAAGTAACCAAAGAGAACACACCCTCGGTGTCGCGCCGGCGCTGTGCGCCGGTGCGCTACGGGCGGCCGGGGTTTCGCTGACAGGGCATCCTGCCCTGCAGCGAAATGAGCGCGGTCCCTCGCGCTCACCCGCGTGCGGCGCACGCGGGCCTGTTCCGTCCGCCCTTCGCCGCGCCACAGAGGGAACCGAGGTCAAGAGCGGAGCCAGAGCAAATGCTCACGCGCCTGCGAGCACGGCTTTGGCTTCTGCGGCCAGGAACGGCCGCGCTTTGCTCCTACGGGTCCCTCTCGGCCGCGGCGAGGTCGCGTAGGAAAAAGCCCGAAGGGGCGCGCGCACGAGGCGCGCGCGTTCGCTGTCGGCACACGGACGTGCCGTCAGCGAACCTCCGGAGCGGCCTCGCGTAGGCGCCGGGCTGACGCCCGGCGACCGCGGCCGTGTGGGTGCCTTCTCTTTGGTTACTTTCTCTTGGGCAAGCAAGAGAAAGTGACTCGGCCGCCAGGAAGGCGGACGAAACCACACAGGGACGTGAGTCGGTTTTCGCGAAGCCTAAACACAAAAGACCCCGAGAACAAAGCCAAAAAAAAGCCGCCGTCCCGAAGGACGGCGGCGCATCTTTTCAAAAATAACCCTTAAGGATTACTGGCAAACTTCGACCTTGAAATTGTCGATGAGCAAGCCATTCGGCGCAGACGCCGCCGTGTTCGAGTCGGTCGTCATCCGATAACGCAACTGGATGCTCTGGCCGATGAAGCTGTCCAGATCGACGATCGAATGCGTCGGCGCGGACTGGCCGGCCGGACCCGGATAGCACCAGCCTTCGCGACTGCCGACCGGCGTGTCGTTCGAGCCGGCACCGTTGTACGGGTCGGTGAAGAAGTGCGTACCGTCGAGGTAGTTGAACGTGGTGCCGTCCGTGCTGGTTTCCATCGAGGAAAGATCCCAGCACGCGCCCGGTCCGTTTTGCTCGGACTTGTGGTACGCATCGAACGAGAGGATCACCGAGACCGCCGAGGAAGGCAGCGCGATCACCGGCGTATCCAGCGTGCGATCGCTGGTGGTCGTGTTGTCCGGAACCTGCCACACGGTCGTGGTCATGCCGGTGCCTCCGGGCGGTGTGCCCTGGGTCCAGCCCGTCGCGCCGGTACCGCCGGCGGTCCAGCCGTTGACGCCACTTTCGAAGTCGTCCTGATAGAGCGTCGTCGAGGACGTGCCCGACGGACACTCGCCCGGAACGCCGGTCGTGAACGAGAACGTCGCGGAAACCGCACCATCGCCGCAGTAGTTGTGCGGCGTCACGCGCCAGTAGTACGTCGTGGTCGCGTCGAGGATGACGTCGACCGCCCATGATGTCGTCTCCACGGTGGCGCTGGTGACGATGTTGGTGAACGCGGAATCCGTGGCCACATCGACCGTGTAACTCAGCGCGTCGGTCGATCCGCCCGGAGGCGGCTGTGGGCCGCCGTCGAATCCGTCGGCGAAGATCGTGTCGCCGGTGCCGTTGCCCCAGGTGAGGAGCGGACGCACCTTGACGCCCGCCGCCGCATCGACCGGAGTCAGCAGCGTCACGGCCGGCGGCGCATTCGCCGAGACACCAAGCGACAGCGCGACGGTGCGCGTGGTACTGCCGTTGGTACCGTCGACCGTCATTGCGTATTCACCGGACGGCAGCGCGGCGCCGCCGGTCAGCGTGAGCACGCTCGATCCCGGCGCATTGATCGGATTGACCGAGAAATCGGCGGTCGCACCGGCGGGGACGTTGTTCGCAGCGAGATTGATCGCACCGGTGAAGCCATTCAACACGCCGGCGCGGATCGAATACGCCGGATCCGTCGAGGTCGTCGCACCGCAGAGCTCAATGCGCGGTGCCGTTTCCGGAACCAGCGCGTAATCCGGCTGGCCGCAGCTGGCGAACTTGAAGCTGCACACGCGCGTGTGCCATGACGCGCCGGTCGTGGTCGGGTAGTACTCGTTGGTGAAGTAGAACGTGCACTGATCGACCGGATCGACGCTCATCGCCGAGTAGTCGCCCCAGCGATCGCTCGAGCTGGTCTGCGAGCCGTTGCCGATGCCGTCGGTGCAGTTCTGCTCGTCCTCGAGCGTGCCCGGCGGATCTTCGGCCGTGCGGCCCGAAATCATGATCTGCGGGTGGATATCGGAGCTCGACTTCGAGAAGCCGACGCCGATGTTGCCGCTGCCGTCGATCGCGATGCCGCCCATCCAGCGATTCTCGGCGTCGGGCGCGTACACGCCTTCTTCGAGCAGCGTCTTGTCGAGCGGTGTCGGCACCGTGAATGTCTGGCCGTGATCGTCCAGGTTGAAGTGGACCCAGTTGATGCCGCCCTGCTGCACATCGCCCTGCACGACGTGATTGACGACGAGCGAGATGCGCGTCGGCGCGTCGGCCGGGAAGGCGCGCGCATTGGCGCGATACATGATGTGCGTGCCGAACGGATCGAGGCCGTTCGGGGAACCCTGCTGCGGGACTTCGTCGAAGTACGGAACGAAAGGCGTGCCGGGGACGCGCGTCGGATTGGCCGAAATCGTCGTATTCGCCGGCGTCGTCCAGTCCAGGCAGATATCCCAGAAGAGATAGTCGCTGGTGCCGGCGTCGAAATGCGTGTAGCCGCCGCAAGCGTTGGCCGGCGCGTTCATCTGGCCGACCAGGTTGATCGGCTCGACACCGTACGCATCGTAGCCACCGAAGTGAACCATCGCCGGGGTCGGATCGCCGGCGACCATCGCGTCGCGCTCGAGCGCGATCAGCGCGGCGCCCTGGAAGGCCTGGCCCTGGAACTCATGCGTGGTGAGGAGATAGGCGTCCTGGCTGCCGCTGTCGTCGGTCCAGATGGCGAGCTTGGGATAGTCGCCGAAGTTGGTCCAATCGAACTCGTAGCGGTTGTACGTGCCGAGCGGATCGGACGTCGTCGACACCGCGACGCACTGCGCGAACGGCGCCGAGGTGACGAACTGGCTCATGATCCAGCGCTGCGCGCGCGGATCCCACAGCGTGATCGGGTCGCCTGCGTTCGTCGTTTCGCATTTGCCGCCGAATCCGACCCAGAACGAGTTGCCGTTCGTCGGACCCTGCACGACAGAGCCGTCGGTCTTGTCGTAAACGGCCCAGCGCGTGTTCACCCACTGGATGTAGTGCTGGTCGCTGACATCGCCTTCGGTGTCGGGCGGCAGACATCCGCAGCCTGAGGTCGCGGCGCTGACGCCTTCCCAACTCAGATCGATCGCCGGCGCCGGCACGCCGATCGGCGCGCTCTGGATGCCCGGCAGATACGGCTTGCGATTCGCAATGCCGCTCGGCTTGAGCAGGATATTGGGAATCAGGAAAGGTTCTTGCTCGGTGCCCAGCGGCGCTTCCGGCGGCATGTTGCGCACGATGTCGCGCATCGGCGCGGACACGTCATGCCGGCTCGCATAGGTAACCGTCGGATGCTGATCCGGCGTGACCGCACCAGCGGTGCCGAATGCGCAGAGGGACGCCACGCCGAGCGCGGCGGGCAGGAAACGCGGCAAAGCCATGTCGGTTACTCCCCAACGAAACAATGGCGGCTCACGGAGGCTTCGAGCGCGGACGGCCGTCAATCCGCTGTCGAGATCACGATCACCCGGTTCCTTCCTTCCGCGTCCGTGCCCGCTCATTGATCCGATCGAGGCGGCGCAGATGATCGTTGAGGAACTTGCGAGTCGTTCCCGGCAGCTTGGGGTCGGCCAGCGCACGCTGGATCGTCGACCGCTCCTGTTCGGGACTTTCCCGTCGCAACATCACGCACACGCGCTCGACCAACGGCGGATTCGGATTCCACACCCAACGCTGCAACGTCTCCGGCGGAATCTGCACCGAGTAGCGATCGAGCACTTCGAAAGCGGTCAGGATCAAGGTAACCGGGTCCGAAGCCTTATCAGAATATCCGTCCACGGGCGTAGTTGTCACTATCTGCAACGCGACCGCGCGCCACCAGTCACCCAGCGTCTTGGGCTGGCGCGCGGCGCCCTCCAGCAACATTGTTCGCATATGTAAAGATTCATGCGTGTCGCGCACGGCCTTCTCGAGGGCCGCCCGGTCGGGATTGCGCAGTTTCTCGCCGAGCTCGGGCTCGAACGCGATCTCGCCTCCGGCCAGATTCTGGAGCTGCGGATCGGGGCTCGAAAGCGCGGCGATCAGGAGATCCAGCAGCCCGCGCGATTCGCGACCGCGCTCGGTCCGTCCGGCCTTCAGGATCGCGCGGATCTCGGGCGTATCGCGAAACACCGCGGGCTCGATGCCGGGACTGACCAGCGCCGTCGCGCCATCCGGATTCACCGCCATCGCGACCGGATTGCGCGGATCGCGCCGATACAGCGAATACGCGACGACGTAACGATCGCCGATTTTGAGGCCGCCTGGCACGTCGGTGATCGAACGCACGTCGATCTTTTCCGGCGGGCGGTCCTTGCCGGCGATCACTTCCTTGCGCTCGATCACGATGCGGCCGGTCGGATTGATCTCGATCAGCGGACCGGCGACGAGCATGTTGTCGGGCGCGAACATCAGTTCCAGCGGCGAGTCGAGCGGCTCCGCGCCGGCCATCGTCGAGCCGGCCAGCACCAACGCCAGCATCGCGAAAAGCGCGGCTCGCAGCAGCGCGCGGGTCTTGCACATGGCGTCACCTGATCGGGAGTACGACGGAACGGTCGCGGATCGCGGGCCGGATGCGGGACTGCGCCGATAGGCTACTTCAACTCCGCTGCGGACAGGAAGGCGCGTGCCGAAAAACAAAAGGCCGCCCAGGGGCGGCCTTTATACGGCAGGAGATTTGCGCCGACCTATTTCAGCTTCGCCTCTGCGCGCAAGAGGTCTGCCTTGTCGGTCTTCTCCCACGAGAACGCGGTGAACGTCTCGCCGCTGTCGAGCTTCACCGTGTACGGCGTGCGGCCGAAGTGTCCGTACGACGCCGTCGGCTGATACATCGGATGCACGAGGTCGAGCATCTTGAGAATGCCGTACGGGCGCAGGTCGAAGTGCCTGCGGATCAGTTTTTCGATTTTCTCGTCGCTGATCTTGCCGGTGCCGAACGTGGTCACCGAGATCGACGTCGGATGCGCCACGCCGATCGCGTAGCTGACCTGGATCTCGCAGCGATCCGCAATGCCCGCCGCGACGATGTTCTTGGCGACATAGCGCGCCGCATACGCCGCCGAGCGGTCGACCTTCGACGGATCCTTGCCCGAAAACGCGCCGCCGCCGTGGCGCGCCCAGCCGCCGTACGTGTCGACGATGATCTTGCGGCCGGTGAGGCCGCAATCGCCCACAGGTCCGCCGACGACGAACTTGCCGGTCGGGTTGATGTGGAATTTGGTGCCTTTGTGGATCCACTTGGACGGCAGCATCGGCTTGATCACGAGCTCCATCACGCCTTCCTTGAGGTCCTTCTGCTTGACCGAAGGATCGTGCTGCGTCGACAGCACGACCGCGTCGATCGCGACGGCCTTGCCGTTCTCGTAGCGCAGCGTGACTTGCGATTTCGCGTCCGGGCGCAGCCACGGCAGCGGCGATTTCTTCGCCTTGCGCACTTTCGCCTGCTGCTCGACAAGGCGATGCGAATAGAAGATCGCCGCCGGCATCATGTCGCGCGTCTCGTTGGTCGCGTAGCCGAACATCAGCCCCTGGTCGCCCGCGCCCTGATCTTCCGGATTCTTGCGGTCGACGCCCTGGTTGATGTCCGGCGACTGCTTGCCGATCAGGTTCAAGACGCCGCAGGTGTGGCCGTCGAAGCCGACTTCGGAATTGGTGTAGCCGATGCCGTTGATGACCTTGCGCGTGATGCTTTCGATGTCGACCCAGGCGCTGGTGGTGATTTCGCCGGCGACGATCGCGACACCCGTCTTGACCATCGTCTCGCAGGCGACGCGCGCGCGCTTGTCCTGCGCGAGGATCGCGTCGAGCACGGCGTCGGAGATCTGGTCGGCGACCTTGTCCGGATGGCCTTCGGATACCGATTCGGAGGTGAAGAGGGTGCTCGTCATCGCGGCAAATATCCTTCTATACGGATGAATGGATGAAATTTCGGGCGCGCATCATACACGACGCGCCCGTGGCGTGCAGGCGAAGCGGAACCGCCGCTACGAAACCATTCAGCGGGACCGGCATGATCCTCCACTCGCCGGGTACGCGGAAGGGTGCTTTGAAAGCGCGGCGCCGGCGATGCGATGAAATTTTTGTTGCGTTTTCGGCTGCGGAAGGGATGCCGGCTCGCGCGAAGTCAGCGCCGTTCGCGCAACGATTCGGCGATCGCGAGCGTGCGCGTCGCGCACGTTGCCGCGGAACCCGCGGCGATCAAGATCGCGGCGGTCGTGAGCGCGTAGCGCGTGCCGAACCAAGCGAACTCCGCCGCGCCGGCGACGCACGCGATCGTCAGCACGGCCATGCGATGCGGCTTGGCCATCGGCCCGCGAAAATCCTGCGCGAGGCCGAGCGCGCCGCCGGTCGCGCGCACGTACGCCGTCAACGCCGCGAGCAATGCCGCGAGCCAGCCGAGCCACGGCACGCCGGCCGCAAAACCGAGCGCGATCAGCAACACCGAATCGGCGATGCGATCCGGAAATTCGTTGTACAGCGCGCCAACCGGCGACTGTTTGCCGCCCTCGATCGCGACCATGCCATCGAGCAGGTTGCAGAGCAGCCGCAGCTGCACGCAAACCGCTGCGACGAGCAGCATTCCCGCGCTCGCGCGCACGAGCGCGAAGGCCGCGGCGAGCGCGAACACGATGCTGGCGAGCGAAATCTGGTTCGGCGTGACCGACGAGCGCGCCAGCGCCGCGGCCCCGGCTTGCGCCCAGCGCGAGCTGCGGGAAGCGAGCGGCCTGCGATCCGGTGTCTGCATCGGGATGATCCTGGTCGTCGGCGCATCCTCTCCGAGCAGGCTGCGTTGCGTCAAAGTGCACCGGCCGCATCGTCGATGGCGCAACCGCTCGTGTTTGCCGAGCCGGCACGGTCTGCGGACGGAACCACCATTCCGCGTAGCGGACGCCGGATCAATCGGGCCACGTATTGAGATGCGGACCGAATTCCTTGCGCTGCTTGCGCACGATGCAGAAGCGCTGACCGGTCGGCGCTTCCATGACCCACCAGCGGTCGTGCATGAATTCGATGCGCTTGGCGCCGAGCGCTTCGAGGCGCGCCGCCTCCGCCTCGAGATCGTCGGTCTCGATGTCGAGATGCACGCGGCTCTCGTGGCCGACTCTTTGCAGCACGATGATCGGCTCATCCTCGCTGGTCTTGAGCTCGGCGTACTTGCCGTCGCCGTCCTGATCGACGCTGGCGATCGCCTTGCCGAATGCCTTGCTCCAGAACGCGGTGGCGCCGGTGAGATCGTCGACTTGGCAGTCGATCACGATCGCGCAAAGGCGGCTGTGGTGCATGAGTCTTCCCGATTTGCGTTATTCCGGCCTTCGCCGGAATGACGGAGGATGTAGCCTTTGTCCGATCCCGAATCCCGAATCCCGAATCCCGGAACTCATTGCGCCAGCGCTAGGTCGTCCAGCATCGCCCTCAGGAACCGCGCCGCTTCGCCGCCGGTCGCCGCGCGATGATCGAACGTCAGCGACAGCGGAATCACGCGGTGCGATGCGAAGCCGCCCATGACCGGCGTCATCTGATGCCGCCCCTTGCCGGCGGCGATGATCGCGACGCAAGGCGGCACGACGATCGGCGTCGCATAGCGCCCGGCGAACACGCCGAAGTTCGACAGCGAAATCGTGTAGCCCGAGAGTTCCGACGGCGCGATGCTGCGATCCTCCACCTGCGTGCGCAGGCGATTCACCGCTGCGCGCACGCCGACTGCGTCGAGCATGTCCGCGTTGCGCAGTGCGGGCACGAACAAGCCGTCGTCGGTATCGACGGCGATGCCGATGTCGACGTGCGGATGCAAGGTGCGGGTCAGGTTTTCGCCATCGAACCACGCGTTGAGCGCCGGGACCGTCTTGCACGCGCGCACGATCGCGCGAATCAGGCGGCCGGTGATGTCGTTGCCCGGCAGCCACGCGCTGATGTCGGCGTCGTCGGCGAGCGTCGTCGGCACGACTTTCGCGTGCGCATCCGCCATCACGCGCGCCATGTTGCGGCGAACGCCTTTGAGTTGTTCGGGTTGTCCGGTTGCCGCGACCGTCGGCGGCGTCGTGCGCATCGGTCTTCCCGACGCAGAAAGCGCAGTCCTCTCACCTCTCCCGCTCGCGGGAGAGGTCGGCGCACCCGCGCCGGGTGAGGGCACGGCCGAAGTCGAGCGCTGCGCATTCGCAATGCCCGCACCGCCCGCCGCACCGATGCGCGCCGTTCCCGCCGCCGCAGCATCCTTGACGTCCTTCAATGTCACCACGCCGCCCGCGCCACTCGCCGCGACGCGCGCCAGATCGACACCGAGTTTTTTTGCCAGCGCACGCACCGCCGGCACGGCTTTGACGCCGCCGACGCTCGTCGCCTGTTCGGAATGCACGCGATCGCTCGTCTGCATCGCACCGACGACCGTGCCTTCATCGGCGCGCCCGGCGTTGTCGTTCTCGACGATCTCGCCGCCCTCGTCGGAAGCGACGACGCCTTTCCTGTCGGGCGCTTCGTTGCCGGCGCCCTTGCCGGATGCTGCCTTCGCGGCTTTCGGCGGCCCATGATGGTGACCGGTCGCTTCGGCTTCGGCGCGCTGCGGCATCTTTGGATCGATCTCGAATTCCGCCAGCGCCGCGCCGGTCGCGATCACATCGCCAGCCTTGCCATGCACTTTCGCGAGCTTGCCCGAGAACGGCGAGGGCACTTCGACGACGGCCTTGGCGGTCTCCATCGAGACCAGCGGCTCGTCGAGCTTCACGGTGCCGCCTTCCTTGACGAGCCACTCGACGATCGTCGCGTCGGGCAGGCCTTCGCCGAGGTCGGGGAGATGGAATGTCTTCAGATCGCCCATGACGTTCTCTCTTTCGTCATCCCGGCGCAAGCCGGGATCCATTTTGTTGTTCCCGCCGAAAATGGGTTCCGGCTTGCGCCGGAACGACGACGGTATGACTGCTCACGGCTGGCAGCACCGCTAGGATGCCGCCACCGTCCGCTTCGCCGCCGCGACGATTTTCTCGACGCTCGGCAGATATTTCATCTCGAGCCGATACAGCGGAATGTGCGTGTCGTAACCGGTCACGCGCTCGACCGGCGCGACGAGATCGTACAGGCATTTCTCGGCCACGCGCGCCGCGATCTCCGCGCCGAAACCGGCCGTGCGCGGCGCTTCGTGCACGATCACGCAGCGGCCGGTTTTCTGTACCGACTCGCCGATCGTGTCGAAATCGAGCGGCTTCAGCGTCGCGACGTCGATGACTTCGGCGCTGATGCCTTGCTCAGCCAGCGCATCGGCCGCTTCGAGCGTTTCCTTGACCTGCGCGCCCCAGGTCACCAGCGTCACATCGCTGCCGTCGCGCAGCACGAAACACACATCGAGTGGCAGCGCTTCGCCGTCGTCGGCGACGTCTTCCTTGTATTGGCGATAGATGCGCTTGGGCTCGAAAAACATCACCGGATCCGGATCACGGATGGCCGCCAGCAGCAAACCGTACGCACGACCGGGCGAGGAGGGCATCACGACGCGCAAGCCGGGAATGTTCGTGAACAAATGCTCGTTCGCTTCCGAATGATGCTCCGGCGCGCGGATGCCGCCGCCCCACGGCGCGCGAAACACCGCAGGACAGCTCATGCGTCCGCGCGTGCGCGTGCGCATGCGCGCGGCGTGACACGCGATCTGTTCCATCATCGGATAGATGAAACCTTCGAACTGCGCTTCCGCGACGGGCTTCATGCCCTGCGCGGCGAGACCGACGGTGAGGCCCGCGATCGTGGTTTCGTCGAGCGGCGTATCGATCACGCGCTGCTCGCCGAATTTCTGCTGCAAGCCAACCGTCGCGCGAAACACGCCGCCGTTGACGCCGACGTCTTCACCGAGCACAACGACGGAATCGTCGTGCTGCATCTCGTAAGCGAGGGCCTGGGTGACGGCTTCGATGAGGGTGATTTGCGGCATGAATGTCTCGGGGTTCCTGCATTCCCGTCTTCCCGGCTTTCTCCGGGAAGACGAAGGTTAAACGTGCTTCTCGTTGTCCAATGCAGCCTGCCGCTGCGTCGCCAGATCCGCAGGCACTTCCGCATACGTGAAATCAAAAATCGCCTCGACGCCTTGCGACTTTGTTTCAAGATACGCATTGACCTCCGCATCGACACGCGTCGCGCAATCGGCCTTCCATGCTTCCTCTTCTTTTTCCGTCCACGCGTTCATGCCCATCAAGTACGTCTTGATCCGCTTGAACGGTTCGCGCTGCCAGGCGTCCTTGACCTCCGCTTCCGAGCGATAGCGGCGCGCGTCGTCCGCGGTCGTGTGATCGGACAGGCGATACGTGACCGCTTCGATCAGTGTTCCGCCGTGGCCGTGACGTGCGCGCTTGATCGCGTGATCGAGCGCGGCGCGCATCGCGATCAGATCGTTGCCATCGACCTGGATGCTCTCGATGCCGGCGGCGATGCCTTTCTGCGCGAGCGTTGCGGCGCCTGTCTGCGCCTTGCGCGGCACCGAAATCGCCCATTGATTGTTGACGATGACGACCACGAGCGGCAGCTGCATCGCGCCGGTCACGTTGATCGCACCGTAGAAGTCGGCCTTCGATGAGCCGCCGTCGCCGACCACGCTGACCGCGACGCGCGGTTCCTTGCGGATCTTGAATGCAAGTGCTGCGCCGGCCGCGTGCAACGCTTGCGTCGCGATCGGCACCGACCAGGCGAAGTCGTGCGCGGGACCTGAGAAATCGTTGCCGCGTTCGTCGCCGCCCCAGTACAGCAGTACTTCGCGCGGTTTCACGCCGCGGTAGAACTGCGCACCGTATTCGCGATACATCGGCGCGAACACGTCGTCTTCGGCCATCGCGCTGCCGATCGCGACGTGCGCGGCTTCGTGGCCGAGGCATGAGGCATATGTGCCGAGCTTGCCGGTGCGCTGCAGCGCGACCGCCTTGGCGTCGAAGACGCGCACGAACAGCATGAGCTTGTAGAGCTCGACGAGCTGCTTGACGTCGCGCGCGAATGCCGGGAGATCGTCGCGGACGAGCGTGCCGTCGGCGTCGAGATATTGCAGGTATTCGATCTCGAAAGTGGCGGCGATCGACACGAAACCTCCGGGCTGCGTCGCGTTGGCGCGGACGGAATTTGACGCGAGGCCGGCAGAACGACGGTGCGAGGTTCCGACGCGGCGGGGCTGGAACAGTAAGCAAGGCGGCCCTCGCCGCGCAAGGCCCGTTGCAGCATCGCTGCAATGTTCGGTTTTGCCGGCGCGCGATTCTCTGCGAGCGTCCCTCACCCGCCTTGCAGGCGACCTCTCCCGCAAGCGGGAGAGGTGACAAGCAAACTCCCCCTCCCGCTTGCGGGAGAGGTGACAAGCAAACTCCCCTCCCGCTTGCGGGAGAGGTGACAAGCAAACTCCCCTCCCGCTTGCGGGAGAGGTGACAAGCAAACCCCCTCTCCCGCTTGCGGGAGAGGGTAGGGTGAGGGCAATCGAAGCACGCACTCCACGCGCGCAGCAGGCGACCGCACACCGTTTGTTACACTGACCATCTCCCTTTCGCCAGCACGATCCCATGGCCGATCCGGAAAACTTGCGTCTGCTCGAGCAGGGCATCGAGCTCGATCTGCGCGACCGCGTTTCGTACGGCGGCTATCTGAAACTGGACACATTGCTGGCGGCGCAGCAGCCGCTCAGCAATCCCCCGCATCATGACGAGATGCTGTTCATCATTCAGCATCAGGTCGCCGAGCTGTGGATGAAGCTGGTCATCCACGAGCTCCGCGAAGCGATCGAGCGTTTGCGCGTCGACGACATCGATACGACATTGAAAGTGCTCGCGCGCGTCAAGCAGGTGCAACGCCAGCTGTTCGAGCAGTGGGCTGTGCTCGAAACGTTGACGCCGTCGGAATACATGGAGTTCCGGCCCGTGCTTGGTGCGTCGTCCGGCTTCCAGTCGTTGCAGTATCGCGAGCTCGAGTTCCTGCTCGGCAACAAGAATGCCGACATGCTGAAGGTGTTCGATCACGATCCCGACGCGCAGGCGACACTGCGCGCGACGCTGGCCGAGCCGAGTCTCTACGACGAATTCCTGCGCTATCTCGCCCGGCGCGGCCATGCGGTTCCGGCGCATCTGCTGGAACGCGACGTCTCGCAACCGCACAAGCGCGTCGCGGAGCTCGCGCCGGTGTTCAAGCGCATTTACGAGAACGCCAAGGAATTCTGGCCGGAATATCACCTGTGCGAACAACTGGTCGATATCGAAGAAAGTTTTCAGCTGTGGCGCTTCCGGCACATGAAGACGGTCGAGCGCATCATCGGTTTCAAGCGCGGCACCGGCGGATCGTCGGGTGTTGCGTTCCTCAAGAAGGCGCTGGAGTTGACGTTCTTTCCCGAGCTGATCGACGTGCGGACGGAGATCGGGGCATAGCGACTGGCACTCGATGCGCCGCGGTTCACGACGCGTTGCAGCATCGGTCCGGTTTGACTCCGCTGCGACCAACGGATAAGAAGAATCGCCAGCCCGTCGCCCCGGCGAAAGCCGGGACCCATCGTGCGTTTGCTCGAAGATCAAAATGGATCCCGGCTTTCGCCGGGACGACGAGCGAGTGGGTCCGTCGCGACGGTCGAAGCCACGGCACGCTTGGAATCTGAACTGACTAGGGGAACCCATGTCCGCCACCAGCGCCACCGTCCGCGTCTTCCCCGAAACGCTAGGTCATCCGCGCCCGCTCTGGATGCTGTTCATGTCCGAGTTCTGGGAGCGCTTCGCGTTCTACGGAATGCGCTGGGCGCTGACGCTGTACATCGTCGACCAGTTCTTCAGCGGCGATCCTTCCGGTCAGGCGTACGCGAGCCGTACGTACGGGGCGTATCTCGCGCTGGTCTACGCGACTTCGATCGGCGGCGGTTTCGTCGCGGATCGCCTGCTCGGATATCAGCGCTCGATTCTGCTCGGCGCGGTGATCATGGGACTCGGCCTTTTCACGATCACCGTGCCGAACCAGCAGATCTTCGTTCTCGGCCTCGCGCTCGTCATCACCGGCAATGGCCTCTTCAAGCCGAATATTTCATCGATGGTCGGCCAGCTCTACGCGCCGGGCGATCCGCGTCGCGATCGCGGCTTCACGATCTTCTACATGGGCATCAATCTCGGCGGCTTCGTCGCGCCGCTGGTCACGGGCTGGCTGGCCAGCGTGATCACCAACACGCCGCAGCATCAGAACTACCGGATCGTGTTCGTGACGACGGGCATCGGCATGGCCCTCTCCTACCTCTGGTTCTGGTTCGGGCGCCGCCAGCTCGGCGAAATCGGCCGGCCGCCGGCCGAGCGCAACGGCACGACGACGATGATCGCGGTGATCGTCGGCGCAGCGATCGCGGTGCCGATCGTCTACGTGTTGATTTCGCAGGTCGGTGCGTATTGGCTCGCCTGGCTGCTCGGCGCGCTGTTCGTCGTGGTCGCGGCGATGCTCATCATCGAGGGCGTGCGCGAAGGCACCGTCAATCGCGATCGCGTAATCGCGATGCTGGTCATGTTCGCATTCAACGTGCTGTTCTGGATGTTCTTCGAGCAGGCCGGCAGCTCGTTCAATTTCCTTGCGCAGAACATCGTCGATCGCAACATGCTTGGCTGGGAATTTCCGACCGGCTGGTTCCAGTCGGTCAATCCGCTGGCGATCGTTCTGATCGCGCCGCTGGTCGCGCTGTGCTGGGGATGGATGAACAAGCGGAACATCGAACCGTCGATCCCGCGCAAGTTCGGGCTCGGCCTGCTCGGCAACTCGCTCGCGTTTTTGGTGCTGATGTATGCGTTGAAGAATCTGGTCGGGCCGGACAATCACATTCCATTCTGGCCGCTCGTCGCCTGTTACGTGCTGCAGACGCTCGGCGAACTCTGCCTCTCGCCGATCGGCCTTTCGATGGTGACCAAGCTCGCGCCGCTGCGCGTCGTCGGACTTTCGATGGGCGGCTGGTTCCTGTCGCAGGCGATCGGCAACAACATGTCGGGTCTGCTTGCCGGCAGCATCAGCGGTGAGACGGGCATGACCGTCGCGTCCGCGCTGGACGGTTTCACGTTCAGTTTTTATCTGCTGTTTGGCGCGGGCATCGTGCTGTTCCTGATTGCGCCGTTGATCAACAAGCTGATGCACGGCGTGCGCTGAGATTTCCCTTCTCCCGCTTTGCGGGAGAAGGAGGCCCACAGGGCCGGATGAGGGAAAGGTCTAGCTAGAACTTCCCTCACCAGAACTCTCTCCCGCGAGCGGGAGAGGGGGACAGCTTGGCGAGCGGGAGGGCTCGCTATTCCAGCGGTTATTCCACCGGCGCGAGCTTGTCCAGAATCTGCGTCAGCACGCGCCGCTCATCGGTCGTCAGGTGACCGAGCACTTCGCGCTCATGGGCGCGCGCACGCGGTGCGACGGTGTCGTGAATCTTCCAGCCTTTCGCCGTCAGGCGCAGCACCGAACGCCGTTTGTCGCCATTGTGCGTCGAGCGGCTGACGCGTCCCGCCGAGGTGAGTCGCGCGAGCGCGCGGCTGACTGCGACCTTGTCCATCGCCGTGCGCTCGGCGACCTCGCGAGCCGAGAGCCCGTCGCCGTTGAAGCGGGCGAGCACAGCCATGACGCGCCATTCGGTCATCGAAAGATTGAAGCGCTGCTGGTATTCGCGAGCGATCGCCTGGCTCAGCCGGTTCGACAGGATCGACAGGCGATAGGGCAGAAAGCGCTCGAGCTCGAGAGGGGCGCGGTCGACCACCGACGGACTTGCCTTGCAAATGGTTTCAGTTGAAACTGTAAAGGAGTTGGCCGCGATCGTCCATCATTCGGAAGGCGAACGCAGCCGTTCAGTTTCCGTCGCATCGGCAAGAACGAGTTCCGAGGAGAACGTCATGAACGCCCAACCCAATCTCGGCATCGAGGTCACCACATTCGAGAACCCGATGGGCGTCGACGGCTTCGAGTTCGTCGAGTTCGCCGCGCCCGATGCGCGCGAGCTCCACGCGTTGTTCCAGCGCCTGGGGTTCTCGGCGATCGCGCGGCATCGCACGAAAAACATCACGTTGTATCGCCAGGGCGAATGCAATTTCCTGATCAACGAGGAACCGGCTTCGTTCGCCGCCGATTTCGCCGCCCGGCACGGACCATGCGCGAGCGGGTTCGCGATCCGCTTCAAGAAGCCCGCGGCGTGGGTGCGCCAGCAGGCGCTGGCGAACGGTGCGGAGCCGATTGGCGCCAAGGAAAACACCAAGGCGGTCGACACGCCGGTGATCACCGGCATCGGCGGCTGCATGCTGTACCTCATCGATCATTACGGCGACAAGGGCGAAATCTACGCGGGCGAGTTCGACTATCTGCCCGGTGTCGATCGTCATCCGAAAGGGTTTGGCCTGACCTTCATCGATCACCTGACGCACAACGTCTTCTTCGGCAACATGGAGAAGTGGGCGGATTACTACGAGCGCCTGTTCAACTTCCGCGAGATCCGCTATTTCGACATCAAGGGCGCCAAGACCGGGCTCGTCTCCAAAGCGATGACCGCGCCGGACGGCCTGGTGCGCATTCCGCTCAACGAATCGTCGGATCCGAAATCGCAGATCAACGAATACCTCGACCAGTACCATGGCGAGGGCATCCAGCACATCGCATGCTTCACCGACACGATCTACGAAACCGTCGAGGCGATGCGCAAGGCCGGCGTCGAATTTCTCGACACGCCGGAAACCTATTACGAAGTCATCGACGTGCGCGTGCCGAACCACGGCGAAGACGTGCCGCGGCTCAAGAAGAACAAGATCCTGATCGACGCGGACAAGGAAACCAAGCAGCGAAAGCTGCTGCAGATCTTCACGCAAAATTGCGTCGGTCCGATCTTCTTCGAGATCATCCAGCGCAAAGGCAACGAGGGATTCGGCGAGGGCAATTTCCAGGCTCTGTTCGAATCGATCGAGCGCGACCAGATGCGCCGCGGCGTGCTCTGAGATGCGAATGGGGTGGGCTTCAACCCACCGACGCAAAAAATAGGATGGGCTTCAGCCCGCCGAACGTACGGAAAAGCAGTGAACCGAGGCCCACCCTATAAAGCCAAAGGCGGGAGACCTGACGATGAATCGCGTGAGTCGTGACGGCCTCGACGCAAAGGCGAACGCAGCGGACGCGTATCAATCCGGTTTCGGCAACGAATTCGCGACCGAAGCGGTCGCCGGAACGCTCCCGGTCGGACAGAATTCGCCGCAGAAAGTCGCGCACGGACTTTACGCCGAGCAGATTTCAGGCACCGCGTTCACCGCACCGCGCCACTTGAATCGGCGCAGCTGGCTCTATCGCATCCGTCCTGCTGCGCTGCATGGCGCCTTTGAGCCGCGCAAAAGCGAGCGCTTCCACAATCGTTTCGACCAAACGGCGACATCGCCCAATCAGCTGCGCTGGGATCCGCTGCCGCTGCCGACGCAGCCGACCGATTTCATCGACGGCCTGTACACGATGGCCGGCAATGGCAGCGCGGCGACACAGACGGGTTGCGGCATTCATGTCTACGCCGCCAACCGTTCGATGCGCGGCCGTTTTTTTTACGACGCCGACGCCGAGCTCCTGATCGTGCCGCAACAGGGCCGGCTTTCGATCGCGACCGAGCTCGGCATCATCGAAGTAGAGCCGCAGGAAATCGCCGTGATCCCGCGTGGCCTCCGCTTTCGCGTCGATCTGCCGGACGGTGCATCGCGCGGCTACGTCGCCGAGAATTTCGGCGCGGCGCTGCGCCTTCCGGAACTCGGTCCGATCGGATCAAACAGCCTCGCGAACGCGCGCGATTTCCAGACGCCGGTCGCGGCCTACGAAGACCTCGATGGCGAGTTCGAGCTGATCTCAAAGTTTCAGGGTGCGCTATGGTCGGCGCCGATCGACCATTCGCCGCTCGATGTCGTCGGCTGGCACGGCAATCACGCGCCGTACAAATACGATCTGCGCCGCTTCAATGCGATCGGCTCGATCAGCTACGACCATCCGGATCCGTCGATCTTCACTGTGCTCACGTCCTCGTCCGACACGCCGGGCGTCGCGAACCTCGATTTCGCGATCTTTCCGCCGCGCTGGCTCGTCGCCGAGCACACGTTCCGGCCGCCATGGTTCCATCGCAACATCGCAAGCGAGTTCATGGGCCTGATTCACGGCGCGTACGACGCGAAAGCCGGCGGCTTCGTGCCGGGCGGCGCATCGCTGCACAACTGCATGAGCGGACACGGACCGGACGCGGCGAGTTTCGAAAAGGCCAGCGCTGCGGACGTCGCCAAGCCCGATCATATCGTCGACACCATGGCTTTCATGTTCGAGACGCGAGCGGTGATCCATCCGAGCACGCAGGCACTCGAGTCGACGCACCGCCAGCGCGACTATCAGGATTGCTGGCGCGACCTGCGCAAGCATTTCCGTGCACCACAAAAGTCCTGAAGGACGATTCGCGAGGTGAGCGAACCCGCGCACGCTGCCGTCGATCCGTATGCGAATTACGCGGAATGGAAGCACTGGGACGGCGCCTTCACGACCGGCGAAAAAGATGCGCGCTATTTCGCCGCCGAATTCGACGGCGTTCCGCTGCGCGGCATGCGCGTGCTCGAAATCGGATTCGGCAACGGCGGCTTCATTGCCTGGGCGAAAAGCCAGGGCGCCGACGTTGCCGGCATCGAGCTCAACGCCGAGATGCGCGAAGCCGCGCGACGCGCCGGTTTCACCGCGTTCGATGCGACACTGGCCGAGCTCGCCGCGCAGGCCGCGCGCTACGACATCGTCGTCGCCTTCGACGTCATCGAACATTGGGATGCGGCGGAGCTGATCGAGAATTTCCGGCACATCCGTAACCTGCTCGTGAACGGCGGTCTCTTCGTCAGCCGTTTTCCGAACGGACAAAGTCCGTTCGGCCGCGTATTCCAGCACGGCGATTTCAGTCACAAGAGCACGCTGTCGACGTACAAGATCGAATATCTTGCGCCGGTGACCGGCTTCGATATCGTGCGCATCGCCAATGCCTGTCGCGTGCCGACGAAAGCCGGCGCGCTCGGCTCGCTGCGCCAATGGTGGCTGGCGCGTCGTCGGCGCCGGATCGAACGAACGATCGCGCGGCTCTACGGTGTGCGCAAGCTTCCGCTCGATCCCAATCTCGTCGCCGTGCTGAGGAAGCCCGACGATTCACGCAACCGGACCACGACATGAAACTCGGATCACTCAAGGAAGGCGGCCGGGACGGCACGCTGATCGTCGTCGGCCGCGATTTTTCGCGCGCGGTTCGCGCAACCGGCATTGCGTCGACGCTGCAAGCGGCGCTCGACGATTGGTCGAATGCCGCGCCGCGGCTGAACGCATTGTCCGAATTGCTCAGCGCAGGCCGCGCCGAAGGTACGTTCGCGATCGATTTCTCTGCGCTCGCCGCCCCGCTTCCGCGCGCATATGAATTCGTCGACGGCAGCGCGTATCTTCCGCACGTCGTGCGCGTGCGGCGTGCGCGCGGCGCCGAAGTGCCGGAGAGCTTCTACTCCGATCCCTTGATGTATCAGGCGACCAGTTCGAGTTTCTATGGACCGCGCGATCCGATCCTCGCCGCCAGCGAAGACTGGGGCATCGATCTCGAAGCGGAAGTCGTCGTCGTCACCGACGATGTGCCGATGGGCGTGGACGCTGCCGCCGCTGCGCGCCATATCCAGCTCGTCGGGCTCGTCAACGATGTCTCGCTGCGCAATCTGATTCCGGCCGAGCTCGCGAAAGGTTTCGGTTTCCTGCAATCCAAGCCGCGTTCCGCGTTGTCGCCGGTGCTGGTGACGCCCGATGAACTGGGCAGTGCCTGGCGCGGCGAGAAACTTCACCTGCCGATGCGCACCTGGATCAACGGCGCCTGGTTCGGCGAAGCCGACGCCGGCGTCGACATGCAATTCAGTTTCGCCGAGCTGGTCGCACATGCAGCGAAGACGCGGCCGCTGGTCGCCGGCACGATCGTCGGCTCCGGCACGATCGCCAACGAGGACACCGCGAAAGGCGCCTCGTGTCTCGCCGAACAGCGCACGGTCGAGACGCTGCGCGACGGCAAGGCGTCGACGCCATTCCTCAAGTTCGGCGACCGCGTCCGCATCGAAATCATCGACGCCGCGGGCGCGAGCCTGTTCGGCGCCATCGAACAGACCGTGACGCGCTACGATCCGCGCCGTTGACGACCGCCTCCGTCGTGTCGAATGATCGGCATGGGGAGCGGTTTCCACAGCGGGAGGCAGCATGGTCAGCGGGCTCAAGCTGTATAGCTACTGGCGATCGAGCGCCGCGTACCGCGTGCGCATCGCGCTGAACCTGAAGGGCCTCAACTACGAGCAGGTTCCCGTGCATCTCGTGCGCGACGGCGGCGAGCAGCACCGCGCGGAGTATCGCGCCGTGAATCCGCAGAAACTCGTGCCCGTGCTCGTCGACGGGCGCCGCGTGATTCGGCAGTCCGTCGCGATCATCGAATACATCGACGAAACCTATGACGGCGAGATGAAACTGCTGCCGACCACCGCGCGCGACCGTGCGCGCGTGCGTGCGCTCGCGCTGGTGGTCGCCTGCGATATCCATCCGCTCAACAACACACGCGTCATGCGCTTCCTCGAACAGGAATTCGGCGCCGATGAGACCGCACGCCATCGCTGGATCCGCCACTGGATCGGCGAAGGTTTCCAGAGCTTCGAAGAGCTCATTGCCGGGCATCCATCGACGGGCCAGTTCTGCGAAGGCGATACGCCGACGCTGGCCGACATCTGCCTGGTGCCGCAGGTCTACAACGCGCGGCGTTTCGGCGTCGACATGACGGAATTCCCGACCATCGACGCGATCGTCGCGACGTGCCTCGAACTCAGCGCGTTCGACGCGGCGCGGCCGGAGAATCAGCCGGACGCCGAAGGCTAGCTTTCACCCCTCTCCCGCGCGCGGGAGAGGGGGACGTGCGCTCAGCCTGCGATATACCGCTGCAGCTGTTCGATCTCCTGCGACTGTGCGCTGATCACGGCTTTGACCAGATCGCCGATCGAGAGCACGCCGACGACGTTGTCGCCTTCGACGACCGGCAGATGGCGCACGCGCCGGTCCGTGCAGATGCGCATGCAGGCATCGGTGGAATCTTCCGGCCGCACGGTGATGACCGGCGAGCTCATGATGTCGCGCACCGGCGTTTCGGCCGACGAGCGATTCTGCAGGATGATCTTGCGCGCGTAGTCGCGCTCGGAAATGATGCCGATGAGCTCATCGCCTCTCATCACGAGAAGTGCGCCGATGTAGTGGTCGGCCATCATGCGCACCGCGGCGAGCACGGGTTCATCGGGTCCGATCGCGAAGACGCGATGGCCTTTGTCCGCGAGCAGATGCTTGACCTGAAGCATGCGCACCTCCGTTGCCGGGTGTGTACGGCGCATTGCGGCCATTGCCGCCCATGCCAAGTTTAACGCGACAGGCTGAAGCGCGCCTCCCGCCTGAGCGCACGCGCCTGCACCGTTGCAGCACAGGCGCGCGCGAGGGCGATTACGGGCAGTCGAAGCCGTCCGCAAATGCCGGGATGATCAGCGGTACGGTCGGCGTGACGCCGTTGTTGCTGGTGTTCGGATCGGCGGTGTCGGACGTGACGGTTGCGGTGAGCTGGACCGGATCGGTGGTGAAATCGCGCGGCACGCAATCGCCGGTCGTCACGACGACACTGGCACCGGCCGCGAGCGTCGGGAACACGCACGGGAAATCCGTCGTGCAATCGCCGCTGTTGCCTTTGCTGGTGAAGCCAGCCGGTGCCGTGCTATCGAGCTGCACGTTGGTCGCATCGCTCGGACCATTGTTGGTCACCGTGATGGTGTAGTTGAACTGCAGGCCGGCTTCGGCCGTGGCAGGCGAAGCGACGCTCACGGCGAGGTCCGCCGTGCCGCTCGCCGGTTGCGGCAGCGGCCACGCCCAGGCGCCGCGCGAGCGCGTGAATGCGGCGAGCGTCGTGAAACCGCGGTCGATCGAGAGACTCCAGATCATCACGTGCGGCATGCCTTCGAAGCGCTGCCACACCGGCGGCTGAGCGTTGATGTTGTCGGTGTAGTAGAGGCCCCAGTCCGTGCCGACGAACACCTGGTTCGGAATGTTCGGATTGGCGACGATCGCGTTCGCGGGAATATCGGGCAGGTTACCGCTGACATCGCTCCATTGCTGGATCGTGCAGTGTGTCGTGCAGGTCGACATGTACACATGGCCCGGCGTCGATGGCGTGTTCTCGCTGAAGCCGCCGACGGCGGCGTAGGCGATCCACGGATTCGATGGGTCGGTCGTGACGTCCATCATTGGCCGGTTCGGCAATATGACATTGCCGCCGGTCACGTCGATGTTGGTCGCGGCGCCAGCGACTCCGAGGCCGTAGATGTATTGGAAATTGCCGTCGTTGGTGCCGGCCACCGCGACGGTCGGATCGCTGACCGAGTAGTGGATCTGGTTGATGTACGAGCGGTTGTCGCCGCCGAGGATCAGGTTGTTCTTGGAGAGATCGCCGGTCTTTGCAGTCCACGAGCTCGACGGACGGCCGCCCTGCGTCGATTCCCACACGCGCTGCGTGCCGAGGATGATGTGCTTGCAGCCGCCGGTCGACGTGCACGAACCGTCGGGTCCATCCAGCACGCCGTAGCGGAACAGATCGAACGGCGTCAGGAAGCTTGCGCGTTCACTGCCCGGTAGCGGCGGCGAGATATTCTGCTGGTTGCCGAAAGCGCCGGTCGTGCTGACATAGACCGCGGCGTAGTAGATCGATGTGTACCACCACTGGCCGAGCACGGGCTCGATGCGCGAGACGATGCCGTCGCCGCCGTTGGTTGCTTGCCATTCCGATGGTCCCGGATCGCCCGTGAACAGCACCGATGCGCTGCCGTTGTCCTGGAATCCGCCGGTTGCGCCGCCGTTGGTCGACGTCGCGAAGTTCGCCGTGATGTCGCCGTGGTAGATCTCGATCGTCGACGAGACTATTGTTGAGCGCCGTCCACGTCGGACTCCCCGCCGTCGCGTTGGCGGTGTAGTAGACGCCACCGTCGTTGCCGTTGAGGAGCTTGTTCGGATCGCCGCCGACGAACGCGCGCGCGTGGTTGTCCGGATGCACCGGTCCGCCGCAGTAGGCGTTGGTCATGTTGGTGAAGGCCGCGCCGCCGTTGGTCGAACGGAACAGGTCGACGGTGCTCGCGTAGACCGTGTTCGGGTCGGTCGGCGAAACGGTGAGGCCGGCGTCGTACCACATCTGCGAGCCGGCGCCGCCGCAACCCGAGAAGCTTCCGGACGTGCCGGTTTGCGTCCACGTTGCACCGCCGTCGGTCGACTTGTACACGCCCTGCACGGTGCGTGAGCCGTTGTTCGCGTCGGATGCCATCGCGTAGATCGTCTGGCTGTCGGTCGGCGCGGCGGCGAGCTCGATGCGGCCGATCGTCGTGTTCGGCGCGCCGCTGCCGGTGACGGCCGGCCAGTTGTCGTTGAGGAGGGTCCAGTCGGCGACGTCAGGACAGCCGCTCGCCGGCATCGTCGCGCTGTAGACGCCGTTCGCGCCGTTGTTGCCGAGATCGGGTTGCACGGGCGTCGGGAAGCCGCGCGTGCCGACTGCGGCGTACACAGTCGTCGTGCCGCCGTTGTCGAGCGCGAGGACACCGGTGACGTCCTGGCGCTGATTGGTCGGCGGAACCGTGAACGTATTCGTGTAACACGGGCCGCTCCAGTCGGTGCCGGCGTCGTATGAGAAATACACGCCGGTCTTGGTACCCACGACGACGTTGTTCGAATTGTTCGGATCGACGACAACCTTGCTGATCGCCTGATACTGCGGAAATCCGCCGGCCGATGGGCCATAGAGCGGAGCGAACACGTCCTCGCCGAGCACGACCCAGGTTTCGCCCTTGTCGGTACTCTTGAGCACGCCGGCGGCGCCGAACGAGAACGAGCCGTAGCGCAGGTCGCCCGTGCCGGCGTAGATCACGTCGTGATTGTTCGGATCGATCGTGATGTCGCCGATCGCCATGCTGGCGAGTTCGGGGAAGTCGGTCTTGACGGTCCAGGTCGTGCTCGCCGAGCAGCAGTTCGTCGTTTTCCAGACGCCGCCGCCGTCGGAACCGAGATAAGCGATCGTCGGATCGTCTAGATCGCCGACGATCACATTCGTGCGACCCGCATTGTTGCCGGCGCCGAAACCTTCGCCGGCGAGCGGCTGGGGGCCGAGCAGCGTGAACGCATTGGGATCGAGCGAGAACGTCGCGCCTGCAGGCTTGCGGTAATTCTTCGCGCCCGCGGGCACGCCCGAAGCGATGCGCGCGTCCTGCGCCTTGGAAGCCTGCAACCAGTGCGGTTCGAAGCGGAGATGATTCGGATCGCCGCCATAACCGACGCGAATCGCCCAGTAGTCGCCGTCGACCGGCGGTCGCCCGAGTTCCTGCTCCTGGTTCTCGCCACGCAGGAACATCGGCTTGTTCGCTTCGCGATAGCTCCAGATTCCCGTAGCCGCAGACACCACAGTCAGGCCGGCCGCTGCCAGCCACGCGATACGCTTGCTCATTGATTTCCCTCGGAAGGTGGGGTTTTTCGGGACTCAGATTCCGCCGTGCGGCGGATGATACTCGTCTATGAGGTAGAGCGGGCGCTGCTTGGATTCGACGTAAAGACGTCCAAGGTATTCGCCGATCACGCCGAGCGCGACAAGCTGAACGCCGCCGAGAAATAACACCATCACCATCAGCGAGGGGTAGCCGCGCACCGGATCGCCGAACAAGAGCGCCTTGCCCAACACCCACAGACCGAACACGAAAGCGAGCGCGGCCGTCGCCAGGCCAACGTAAGTCGCGAGCTTGAGCGGCGCGCCGCTGAACGAAGTGATGCCGTCGATCGCGAAATTCCACAACCGCCAATAGTTCCACTTGGTCGCCCCGGCGTGACGCGGATCACGGTGATAAACCACCGCGAGCTGTCGATAACCGACCCAGGTGAAAAGTCCTTTCATGAAGCGCTGCCGTTCGCGCAGCTGCTTGAGCGCATCGAGCGCGCGCCGCGAGAGCAGGCGGAAATCGCCGGTGTCGCGCGGGATCGGCACTTGCGAGAGGCGCCCCATGACGCGATAGAAGCCCGACGCCGTCATCTTCTTGAAACCGGTCTCGCCGGCGCGCGACGCGCGCGTGCCGTAGACCACGTCGTAACCTTCGCGCCAGTGCGCGACGAAGGTCGGAATCAGCTCCGGCGGATCCTGAAGGTCCGCATCGATGACGACCACCGCATCGGCCTCTGCATGATCGAGTCCGGCGGTTAGCGCCAGTTCCTTGCCGAAGTTGCGCGAGAGTTTGAGCGTCGACACGCGCGGATCCGCTTCGCGCAGCGCGCACATGATGGCGTAGGTATCGTCGCCACTGCCGTCGTCGACGTAAAGGACCTCGGTTTCGAGATCGAGCCCATCGAAGTTCGGGCCGTCGAAAACGGCGGCGAGGCGCGTGTGAAAGTCGCGCAGACCCTCGCTCTCGTTGTAGGCGGGTACGACGACGGTGAGCTTGGCCATAACGGGTCCGCGAGCGGAAGCCGGAATCCTAGCGGAGTGCACTGCGGCAGGTAAGCCCGGAGCAACGTTGCATCGGGATATCAATTCGATTATTCTAGAATCATGGAATTGAAAACCGCCGTTGCCGCGCTTGGCGCGCTCGCTCACACGAGCCGTCTCGCCGTATATCGCTTGCTCGTGCAGGCCGGACCGCAAGGTCTGGCCGTCGGCGATCTCAAGGCCCGCACGCGCATACCCGCGGCGACGCTGACGCACCACTTGCATGCGCTGCGCCACGCGGGACTCGTCGACGACACACGCGATGGTCGCTCGATTGTCTGCCGTGCGGACTATGCGCGCATGAACGGCCTGCTCCAATTTCTGACCGAAAACTGTTGCGGCGACCCGGCCTCGTGCGCGCCGGCGACACCGTGCAAACCCGCCAGCCCGAAATCCCGTCGGAGAACCCGTCCATGAAACGCTTCCATGTGCACGTCAACGTGCGCGATCTCGATGCCAGCATTCGCTTTTACTCGAACCTCTTCGCGGTCGCGCCCGCAGTCGTCAAGACCGACTACGCGAAATGGATGCTCGAAGATCCGCGCCTCAATTTCGCGATTTCGACGCGCGAGCGCGCCGTGGGTGTCGATCACCTTGGCCTCCAGGCCGACACCGGCGAGGAGCTCTCGGAAATCGGGCAGCGGCTCGCTGCGGCGGATGCGGTCGCGCTGGCCGAAACCGGCACGACCTGCTGCTACGCGCATTCCGACAAGTACTGGGCCGAAGACCCGCAGGGCCTGCGCTGGGAAACGTTCCACACCTTCGGCGAAGCGACGACGTATTACGCGCCTGACGAATCCGCGCCCGAAGAATCTGCAGCCTGTTGCGGACCCGCCACCACGCCGGTCGTTGCCGAAGCGACGGCACGCCCGGCGGCGTGCTGTGGTCCCGCTGCGTCGGGCTCGTCTCGTTGCGGCGGATGAGCGCGTCGTCATGACGTGGAACGTGCTGTTTCTCTGCACCGGCAATTCGGCGCGCAGCATCATGGCCGAAGCGCTGCTCGGTGTTCTTGGCAAAGACCGCTTCGTGGCCTACAGCGCGGGCAGTCGCCCGACCGGCCGCGTCCAGCCGATCGCGGCCGAGTTTGCGACGAGGCTCGGTTATCCGGCCGAAAAGCTGCGCAGCAAGAACTGGGACGAATACGCCGTGCCTGGCGCTCCGCACATGGATTTCGTAATCACGGTCTGCGACAACGCGGCCGGCGAGGTCTGCCCGATCTGGCCAAGCCAGCCCATCGTGGCGCACTGGGGCGTTCCCGATCCTGCGGCCGCAACGGGCAGTGAAGAGACGCGGCGTGCGGCATTCCGCGATGCATTCGTGCTGCTGCGCCGTCGCGTGGAGCTGCTGCTCGCGCTGCCAAACGAAAGGCTGCGCGGACTTGCTGCACGCACCGCGTTGCACGACATCGCCGAATCGACGCGATGAAGGACGTGGCTTCCGCCCCACCGGCACCGCTCGGTTTCTTCGAACGAGGACTGACGCTCTGGGTCGCGCTCTGCATCGTGGCCGGTATCGTGCTCGGCCGGTTCGTGCCCGGGGTTTTCCATGCGCTTGGCCGCATCGACATCGCATCGATCAACCTGCCGGTCGGCGCGTTGATCTGGATCATGATCGTGCCGATGCTGATGCGCGTCGATTTCGGCGCGCTCGGCGACCTGCGCCGGCACTGGCGCGGTTTCGGCGTGACGCTCTTCGTCAATTGGGCGATCAAGCCGTTTTCGATGGCGCTGCTGGGCTGGATCTTCGTGCGCCACGTGTTTGCAGCCTGGCTGCCGGCCGCGCAGCAGGACAGTTATATCGCCGGCCTGATCCTGCTCGCCGCGGCGCCGTGCACGGCGATGGTCTTCGTGTGGAGCCAGCTCGTTCGCGGCGACGCGAACTTCACGCTGACCCAGGTCGCTCTCAACGACACGATCATGGTGTTCGCGTTCGCGCCGATCGTGGCGTTGCTGCTTGGCGTCGCGTCGATCGCCGTGCCGTGGCAGACCCTGCTGCTGTCCGTGGTCCTCTATATCGTGTTGCCGCTGGCGATCGCGCAAGTCTTGCGCGCGCGCCTGGTCAGGCGCGCCGGCGCGCTCGACGCGATGCAGAAGAGACTGCAGCCGTTCTCGCTCGGCGCGCTGTTGGCGACGCTCGTACTGCTCTTCGGTTTCCAGGGCGAAGCGATCCTGCGCCAGCCGCTGGTGATCCTGATGCTGGCCGTGCCGATCACGATCCAGGTCGTCGTCAATGCCGCTCTCGCCTACGGGCTCAATCGATTCGCCGGCGAAGCGCACTGCGTGGCCGGGCCGTCGGCACTGATCGGCGCGAGCAATTTCTTTGAACTCGCCGTCGCGACTGCGATTGCCCTGTTCGGATTCGAATCCGGTGCCGCGCTCGCGACGGTCGTCGGTGTCCTCATCGAAGTGCCGCTGATGCTGATCGTGGTCGGATGGGTCAATCGCAGCCGCCGCTGGTACGAGATGGCCGTTCCGGACGTCGCCGCTCAACGCGGCAGATAAGCCGGCCCGCCCAGCTGCGCGGCCTGGCGCTCGATCCACGCGGCGCGCTGCTGAACGTAGCCGCCGCGATCGACGCGATAGCGCCTGGGGTTCGGCAACACCGCTGCGAGCAGTGCCGACTCGCGCGCGTCGAGCTGCGCTGGCGTCTTGTGGAAAAAACGTTCGCTCGCCGCGGCGGCACCGTAGATGCCGTCGCCGAATTCGGCGATGTTGAGATAGACCTCGAGGATGCGCCGCTTCGGCCACAGCATTTCGATCAGCACGGTGAAATACGCTTCAAGGCCCTTGCGCACGAAGCTGCGGCCGTTCCACAGAAAAAGATTCTTCGCGACCTGCTGACTGATCGTGCTTGCACCGCGCAGGCGATCGCCTTCTTCGGCATCGGCGATCGCGTCCTGAATCGCGTCGATGTCGAAGCCGTGGTGGAACGGAAATTTCTGGTCTTCGGCAGCGACGAGCGCAATCGGCAACTGCTTGGAGACCTGATCCCACGGCGTCCAGCGGTACTGCAGTGCGAAATCGCGCGGGCCGGAAACGAGCGCCGATATGCGCCGCTCGATCATGAACGCGGACGTCGGCGGATGCACGAAGCGCAGGATCGCGACGGCGAGAACGCTGAGCACGATCCAGCCGCCGATCGCGACCAGCAGCGCGCGCATCACGCGCTGCGTCAGCGATTTCTTTTTTCGAAGCGGCGGGCTTCGCTCGAACAAGCCGGCGTCTCCAAACGACACCGGCGCGGAGGTCCGCGCCGGTGCGCTCAAGCTTAGCCGCTCCCCGCAATCAGTGGCAGACGAAGTTGCCGCCGTTGATGCCGCCGAGACCGGCCGGGCGCGGCCCGGTTCCGTCGAAACCGTCGGCGAAGATCTCATCGACGATCGGACCGTTGATGTGGATGTCGTCGAGGAAGAAGCCGGCGAAATTCGTCGCCGGATCCGACGAGAACCGCCAGCGGATTGTCACGGACTGGCCGGCGTACGCGCTGAGGTCGGTTGTGAACGGCTTGAACACGGCGGTGGCGACGCCGTTGCCTGGATCGGCGTTCGATGACGTCGTGCTGACGCCGTTGAACGCGCCGTGCGATGCGGCATATCCGCACGCGTTGACCGGCGGACTGCCGGTCTGCGCGAACGAGCTCGGATAGCCGCCGTCGGGCGGAAGATCGGACCAGTTGGCGCCGCCGTCCGTCGAGATTTCCTGGACCGCGCCGTCCCACTGGAACTCCAAGTCGTACATCGCCTGGAAACTCAGCGTGGCGTTCGGCGGCAGCGTCAGGGCAGGCATCGTGACACCAGCGCAGGTGTTGTCCGGATACGTCTGGTTGTCGCCCGCATTGTGGTAGCTGAACGCGCCGTCCGCCGCTTCGGTGTTGGTGATCTGCCACGGCGTCTCGAGCGCGAGATACGTGTGCGTGTCGACATCGTCGAAGAACGTCGAAGGATCCGGACCGTCGGCGCCGGCCGGGGTCACGTTGAGGACGCGCGATGGCGGCGCAGCATTGCCGAAGCTGTCGGTCGCGGTCACCTGATAGTAGTAGGGCGTGCCGTCGGCGACGCCGAGGTCGGTGTAATCCGTCGCCGCGAGATTGTTCGCGAGCGTCTGCGGATTGCCGAAATACGGATCGGTGTCGCGCACCACGGTGTAGGTCACGCCCGACGCGCTCGGACATGTCGGCGTCGCCGCGGCCCAGGTCAGGTCGACGCTGCAGGTCGCGTTGAATGCGTTCGCCGCGATCGAGTTCGCGTCGAACGTCGGGGCGAGCGTGCAGTCGTCGGCGGAGACCACATCGACGCATCCGGACACGTCGCCTTCGACGTCGTTCTGCACGCCGCGCACTTCGTAGGCGTAGCTGAAGCCACCTTGCGTGCGATCGTCGACGATCGGCGTCGTGCCCGCGCTGCCGACCAGGCGGAAATCGCCGGCGTTCGCGCCGGCGCAGGTGCCGTCTGCCCGATACAGTTGGAAATCCTGCGCGCCGGCTGCAGACGAAAATCCGATCGCGACACCGTTGGTGTCGTTGCTGGAAACGCTGAGTCCGGTCGGCGCGGGGAACGGCGTCGGGTCCGGCAGTGCAAACGCGCCGGATGCGACGAGCGCGTAGCCCTGGCGATCGGATTGATCGCTGCCGTCGCCCGGCACGTTGGTGGCGCGCACGCGCAGCGTGTAGCTGCCGGCGATCGGCGCGGTGAAGCGCACCTGTTCGACCGTGTTCGTATCGTCGGCGGTGCCGCCCGGGGTCGAATCCCCGTTCGTGAACTGATTGCCGAGATAGGTGACGCTGTTCGGATCGACGACTTCGAGATCGAGATCGTTGATCAGCGTCGACGCGGCGCCGAGAGCGGCCGGTGGATCGAACCAGGTCAGCGTTACGCGGAACTCAATGCCGGGCGCGACGTTGGCGATCGTGTATTCGTTGACGTCGCCCGTCGCCAGACCGGCCGCGTTGGTGCGCTCGAAGATGCGCAGGCGGCGGCTGTCATCGCCATTCGGCATCGTGTTGTTGAACCACAGATTGCCGTCCAGCCATGCGCGGCCCCAACCGGTGTTGAAGTTGGGCCAGTTGCTCAGCGGGTTGGTGCCGTTGAGCAGCACGGCTTTCATGACGTCGCCGCTGGCGTTGTAGGCATCCGCCGCGTTCGCTGCGCCGCGCGGATAGAAACCGTCCGCGAAGAATTGGCGCGCCAGGACCGCGTTGCCGACGATCGTCGGCGCGGCCATCGACGTACCGCTCAGCGACTGCGTCAGCGGCGCGGTCGGCGTGCCGTTGACGTTGGTATTGCCGAGCGCAGAAATCGTCGACGAACCGGGCGCCGTGATGTCGGGTTTCCTGCGGCCGTCGGCGGTCGGTCCGCGGCTGGAGAAGCCGGCGATCGTCGTCGAGCCCGCATGGCCGAGCGCGCCGACGGTCAGCGCATTCTTGGCGTTGCCGGGCGAGCCGATCGTGCCGGGATTCGGGCCGTCGTTGCCGGCCGACATCACGACGAGTATGTCTTCGAGCCGGTGCGAGGCGCGATCGAGATTCTGATCGTCGCCGTCATACACGCCGCCGGTCGGTGCGCCCCAGCTGTTGTTGTGCAGGCGCGCGCCGCCGTTGAACGATTGTTCGATCGTGCCTTCGAAATCGAGCACGGTGACCGACGTCGACGAATCGGCGCCGATGTCCTGGAACAGAAGCTGCGCGTTCGGCGCCATGCCGTCGGCGAGTTCATGATTCGGCAGCAGCGGCGTCGAGGCGAGATACGTCGTGGCGCCGAACGTTCCGGCGGCGTCGCCGACCAGCGTGCCGGTCGTGTGCGTGCCGTGGAAAACGCCGGCATCGTACGGAAACGCGCCGGGCTGCACCCAGTAGCCGAGAATCTTGTTGTCCGGGAAAAGATTGCCCACGGCCGGCGGAATCGGCGGCGGATCGTCAGCAAAGGTGATCTCGGTGTGATCGCCGCTGCCTTTGTTCAACGTCGTGAACCACGCGGCGTTCGGTGTCGTTCCGGAATCGGCGATGCCGGCGATCTGTCCGCTGCCGAGAATGCCGTGATCCCAGATCGGTGTCGGTCCGCACACCGGGCCGCTGCCCGGACACGCCGCGGTGGAATTGCCCTGGATGGCGCCGATCGCGCCGGAGTTGTGATAGCGCGGCTGAATCCACGGCTCGATGAATGCGACGCCGTCGATCGACGTTGCGGCGCGCAGCAATCCATCAAGCGCGGAAACGCTGACGGACGCGCGCACGTATTGCGCGGCATCCGCGCGCAGGCTCTGCGCGGTGATGCGCACGCCCGGCACGAGTTTTTGCAACGCCGACGCGACCGCCGTCGCGGACACGCCGCGGAATGCGCTGACATAAATCTCGTAGCTGCCGTCCGGCTGTTGCGCCGGCGAGGAGAGGCGCGCGCTCGACCAAAGACGCGGATCGAGTTTCATCGCGGGCTGCACCACGCCGGCCCAGCGCACCGCGGCATCGCGGTTGAGCACGTCAAGGCCGAGCCCGCTGAGCTTCACGTAATACGCATTGTTCGGCACGTAGCCGAGGAATTCCACGCCGCGGCGCGCGAGCGCCTTGCGATCGGCGAGATGGCCGGGCTGGAACTGCACGATCGCGTACGAAGATGCCGTCGCCGGCGCAGCGCCGACCGACGAGAAATCCGGTTGCTGCGCGGCCGGATCGAAGATGCCGGTGCGCAGGATGATGAGATTCGTGTTCGAGCGAGCGTTTTCGATCGCGTCCACTGCGGGCGGCGTCGCGGCGACGCGCGTGGCGGAAAAAGCGGCCGGTGCGGCAAGCGCCAGTGCAAGTGCGGCGGCGAGCGCGGTTCGCGAAGGCATGACAGGCATGAGACCTCCCCAGTTCGTTGGTGATGCGACGTGCGGCGGACGATGCGCGGCGGATCAGTATGCGACCGCACGAAGCGGCGCAACAACTGAACTATCGGCACAGATTTGTACCGGGATTGTCACCAATCTTCGTCGGGAATATCTCCATCTCGAGACGGAGTTGCACAAACTGTCCGCCGCAGACACGAAAATCATCGTACTGCGGCGTTTGGCTTGCGATTCGCATCCGCGCGCGACGAATTTCGCATCCTCATTCAGGTACGAGTTCGAGAGCTACGTTCAACGCGGTCTTCGCGCCGCCGACGAGCGCGCCGACCAAACGCACGCCAGGCGGGTCGACGAAGCCTCGATGACAGCGACGCGAACGACGCAAACGGCGCGATCGCGCGCTACGCCGTCGCGCCGAGCCAGCGGCTGGCCGGCTGAGGATGCCCGAACAGGAAGCCCTGCCCGAATTCGCAACCGAGGCGGCGAAGAAGGTCACGCTGTTCATCGGTCTCGATGCCTTCGGCGATGACCTGCATGCCGAGCGATCCGGCGAGCGCGAGGATCGCGCGCACGACCGCGCTGCTGCCGTTGCTGCTGCTCGAAGTCAGCTCGGCGACGAACGAACGATCGATCTTGAGCGCCTGCAGCGGGAACTGATGCAGATAGCTCAGCGAAGAATAGCCGGTGCCGAAATCATCGAGCGCGATCGTGATGCCGGCTGTGCGCAGACGCTGCAATGTTCGCTTGACCAGCGCCGGGTTGTCGAGCAGCACGTGTTCGGTCACTTCGACGCGGATCGTCTGCGGCGCGACATTGTGCGCAGCCAGAAGCTCGAGAAGTCGGCCGGCGAGATCAGCCGAGTGGAAGTGCCGACCCGAAAGATTGATGCCGACGAAACCGCCGCTCGTGGTCAGCGCAGTCGCGACTGCGCAAACGCGCTCGAACACGAGCCAGTCGATCTGCTCGCTGATTCCGCTTTCTTCGGCGACGCTGAGGAAGCTGTCCGGCATCAACAGGCCACGCTGCGGATGGCGCCAGCGCAACAGCGCTTCGTAGCCGACGACCTGGCCATCGTCGAGTCGCTGAATCGGTTGGAAGAATGGTTCGAACTCCTGGCGCGACACCGCGCGGCGCAGATCGCTTTCGAGCTCGAGCAGAAACAGCGCATCGCGATGCAGCGTCTCGTCGAACAGCGCGTAGCGATGGCGGCCTTCGGCCTTGGCGCGATACATGGCGACGTCGGCGTCGCGCAAGAGATCCTCGGCCTTGCGATAACGCTGCGCGGCAACCGCGATGCCGATGCTCGCCGACGTGAAGACTTCTTTGTTGGCGAGGCGAATCGGCGCGTTGAGCACGTCGATCAGGCGTTGCGCGGAAGCGGTCGCGTCCTCGTCGTTCTCGATATCGGATAACAGCACGGCGAACTCGTCGCCGCCCAGACGCGCCACGATGTCGCGCGGTTCCAGACAATCGGCGATGCGGCGGCCGACTTCTTCCAGCAACTCGTCGCCGAGCAGATGGCCGACGGAATCGTTGATGATCTTGAAGCGGTCGAGATCGAGGAACAGCACGGCGAACAAACGGCGCGGATCGCGCACGTAGCGCGCGAGCGCGGCGCCGAGCCGATCGAGCAGCAGCGCGCGGTTGGGCAGGCCGGTCAGCGCGTCGTGCAGCGTTTCGTGCTTGAGCTGACGCTCGATGCGCTCGCGGCGCTCGATCTCTCCGCGCAGCTCGCGGTTCGCGGCGGCGAGCTCGGCGGTGCGCTCGGCGACGCGCTGCTCGAGCTCGGCGTAAGCGTGCTTCAGCGACTCCGCATGACGTTTGCGTTCGAGCGCGTTGGCGATGTGGTACGAAACGAAGGTCAACAATTCCTGATCGCGCAGCGTGTAGCGATGATCATCCGCGTAGCTCTGCACGGCGAGCACACCGACTGCGCGATCGGCGCAGATCAGCGGCACGCCGAGCCAGCACGAAGACAGCGTGCCGTACGAAACGACTTCGCCGGTCGCCTGCAATCGACCGATGCCATCTCGATCGGCCAGCAATGCGGTGCCGGTGCGCAGCACGTATTCGGTGAGACCCTTGCCGAGCTCGCGCGGTTTTCGCAGCGGGTCGAATTCGTCGACCGAATACGGAAACAGCAGCTCGTGCTGATTGTCGGCGAGCAGCGCGATGTAGAAATTGCGCGAGTAGAGCAGGCTGCCGACGACGCGATGCACGGCTTCGTAGAATTCGTCGAGACTCTCGGTCGTGTTGGCGAGCTCGGCGATACGGAACAGCGCGGCCTGCAGATGCTCGCCGCGCTGACGTTCGATCACCTGCTGCTGCAACACCTGATTCGCTTCGCGCAACGCATCGGTGCGCTCGGCGACATGCCGCTCGAGATTGGTCAGCGTCTGCTTGTGCTCGAGCGTGGTGAGGATGTGCTGCGCGACGTAAGCGAGCAGGGCGCGATCCTCTTCGCCAAACCGTGCCGATTCGGTGTAGCTCTGCACGACGATGCCGCCGACGACTTCGCTGCCGCGCACGAGCGGAACGCCGAGCCAGTCGATGCACTCGGGACCGAACGCGGCAACCGTCTCGCCGATGTATTTTTCGAGCTCGGCCGGCGTTCCCATCAATGCGCGGCCGCGGCGCAGCAGATGCCAGGTCAGGCTGCCGCGCATTTCCGCGAGCGGCGTCGAGTCGTTGGACGGCACGTCGGTGTCTGCCACGTCGACGAAATAGGCGAAACGCAGACTTTCGGCGGCGCGGTCGTAGAGAACGATGTAGAAGTTCTCGGCGTACATGAGGCTGCCGACGATTTCGTGCATCGCACGCAGCACGTCGGGCATGTCGCGATCGCTGTTGGCCTGATCGGCGATGGCATAGAGCGCACGTTGCAAACGTTCGGCCTGTTCGAGTCGCGTGACCGAGCGCTGCAGCATCTCGACTTCGAGCACCGCTTCGAGACGCTGCGTAATCTGGCGGCCGGCCGTTTCCATGCGCGCGAGACGGCCATTGCGCGACGGAACCTTGGCGGCGTAATCGCAGCAGAGGATCGCGCGCGGCGCGGCGTCCGGGCGCGCGCGCAGCGGCATCGCAACCTGCATGACGCCTGCGGGCGTTTCGGCGACGGAAACTTCGGCGCCGCGCGTCAGCGCCTGGCGGACGGCGGGTGGGAGCTCGGCATCGGCCGGATCGCCGTCGGCGACGCCCGGCCAGTACAGCTGGCAACGCTGTGCCGAGAGCAGAGGCGGCAATTCGTTCGCGACGACGTTTTCGAGCTGAACGACGCTGGTGGCGCGCAAAAGGGCGCAGTAGAGCGCCTCGGCCGGCGTGCCGACCTTGGAAACGGCATCCTCGCCACCCGAAGGCCGCGAAAGCGCTGATTCGCCCTGGACTGCTCGCACTCGGCGGACCCCCTGAATGGTTCGTGCGGGCAATCGTTTAGTCTAATCGCGGGCAAGCGCGCCAGCGAGCCCAATCGACCCCCGACCTCCGCACCGATTGTCATCTCCGCGGAGATGAACTTTGGCACACTCGGATCGCGCCGGACGTGATGACCGTCGCTGTTAGTTTTCCGTAAATCAGCGTATCATTCAGACGTCTATCCGACCGTCTCGAGGAACTACGGCGCGGTCCGGGTGTTCCCACATCCGATCGCTACGAGGACCCGATAGAACCCAATGTTTCTGCGCCTTTCCATTGCCTTGTTCGGCTTCCTGCTGTCGTCTCTGGCGACCGCGCAGGATCTGCCTGCGCTGGCGACCGGATCGAGCGGTTCGCAGGTCGCGCTGGTGGAGCAATTGCTGGCGCTGGACGACACGTCTGCTTCGGCGCCGTGGGCCGCCGAATCGAATTCTATCGTGCCGATCTGGTCGGGTGCGGACGGCCATCTGCTGGCGATCGTCGCGGTTCCGGGTGAATGGGGTTCGCCGTTGTTGTCCGGAACCATGGCGCAGCCGGGTCCGGCCAGCTGGTATCTGATGGGCGCGAAGACGCTGGAGCCGAGTGGTCTGCGCTGGCAGGCGAACAACGGTTTTCATGTCGATGCGTTGTTCAGTCAGAGGCAAAGCGTGTTGCCCTCGCTGTGCGGCGCCGACTGCGACACGAATCGCGCGAGCGCATTGACCGGATCGCTCGGCATGGGCTGGATGTCGGCCAATGGCGGGCTCGATCTTTCGTATGGTCTTTCATGGCTGCAGAGCCGCGATACCCAGGTTCTCCCGCGTTTCGAAGGCATCGGCGCCGGCGTTCCGGTGTTGACGCTGCCGGACGCGCTGAGCTCGGGACTGCAGTCGGAAACCTCGCTGTTTGCGCGCGGTCGCTGGCGTTTCACCGAAGACAGCGCGCTCGATATCGGCGCGAGCTACGGTCGCGCAAACACGTTGCCGTATGGCGCGATCGGCAGTGCGTTGCCGGGCATCGATATCGATCAGCTGTCGCTGAGTCTGGGTGTCGACGCGGGCTCATTGCGCGGCGCAATCGTCGGACACGTGATGCACAGCGACGATCCATCGCTCATTGGCAAAAAGTGGACAGCGTTGGATCTTGGCGTGTCGTGGCGTACGCCGTGGCGCGCCGAAATCAGCGTCGGTGCGCAGAATCTGTGGAGCGCGCCGCTGGATACGCCGCGTGATAACACCGATCCCAGCCAGGCCCGCACGCCGTACATTCAGTATCGGCAGGACCTCTGACGGTTTTCAGTAGTCTCGATCCCGGCCGAATCGCGGCGCGCGGATTATTTTTCCGTTCTCCCGCCATCGTTCCGGATCGCGCGCATGCGGCGATTCCCGGCTCGCGCACGCATTTGCATCGACTGCGCAACTTTTTGATATTTATTGCGAATTTCGCCTTCTGAACGACTTTGTTAAGCGTCGGCTCAGGGATTCCCATGCCGTAAGAAAGTTGTTAGTATCCGCCGCTGCCGAGGGTTTTAGGTGGGCCGTTTTGGCCGTCCCCAGGAAGGGGAAGCACATGTCCCGAACTGTGACGCAACTCTGACGTTGGAGAGTGTAATGAGGCTATCGAGCAACGAGCTTTTCAAAGCCGTGCGCTACGCGTTGTATGCGGGTGCTTCGGCGGTGGTCGGCTACGCTGCCCCTGTTCTTGCGCAAGATGCACCGCAAGACCAGAGCAATCAGCAGCTGGAGACCATCACCGTGACGGGTTCGAACATCCGTCGCGTAGACATCGAAACATCCAATCCGGTCATCACGATCGATCGCGCCGCGATCCAGAAGACTGGCAAGCTGACCCTGGGCGACCTCGTCCAGCAGCTGCCGGCGGTCACCGGCCCGAACACCAACCCGCAGGTGAACAACGCCGGCGGTACGGGCGGTTCTTCGATCGGCCTGCGCGGCTTGGGTTCGCCCCGCACGCTGGTGCTGATCAATGGCCATCGTTATCTCTCCGGCGATCCGAACTCGATCCCCGCGAACATGGTTGAGCGCATCGAAGTCCTGACCGATGGCGCGTCATCCGTGTACGGTTCCGATGCGGTCGCAGGCGTCGTCAACTTCATCCTGCGCAGCGATTACCAGGGCGCCGAGTTCTCGACGAACTACGGCATCTCGGACAAGGATGACGGCGAAAGCCAGGGTTACCAGTTCACGTTCGGCCAGACGTCCGACAAGGGCTCGATCATGGCCGGCATCAGCTACAACACGGTCAAGCAGGTCCTGGCGGGTCATCGCGATTTCTCGAAGAACTCGGTCTCGCTGTACGGCACCAACGGCCTCTCGCCGTATGGCATCGCCTACGGACAGCAGGTACCCACGGGTTCGATCGGTGGTTCGACGTCCTCGGCATTCGGCCATTTCCAGACGCCTGCCGCGTTCCGCGACATGTATCCGTGCTCGTACCTGGCGCGCAATCCCGGCACGACCGGACAGAACGTTGCGACCGACTACCATTGCTATCGCAACAACCCGACGTCAGCCGGTCCCAGCGACAAGTACAACTACGCGACGGTGAACCTGGTCCTGACGCCACAGGAACGCACCGGCCTGTTCTTGAACGGCAACTACAAGCTGACCGACAACGTCGAAGTGTATGCGTCGGTCATGCACAACAAGACCTCGTCGGCGTTCCAGCTGGCGCCCGATCCGCTGACCACGTCCGGTGGTCTGCAGATTTCGGCGGACAGCTACTACAACCCGTTCGGCGTCGATTACCGCTCGGGCGCAAGCGCCGCCGGCATGCGCCTGGTGACACTGGGCAATCGTCGCGGCGCGTTCGGTACGTCCGTCGATCAGGTTTCCACGGGATTCAAGGGCTCGTTCGGCGTTTGGAACGACCAGCAGTGGAACTGGGACGTCGGCATGGACTACGGCCATGTGAGCCAGCAGACCCAGACGTCCGGTCTGCCCAATCTCACCGAGGTCAACAAGGCCACGGGTCCGTCGTTCTACAACACCGATCCCGCCAATGGCCCGGTCAATACCGTGCTCTGCGGCGCGCCCGGCGCTGTCGTCCGCGGCTGTACACCGATCAACATTTTCGACCTCAACGATCCGAACACGATCGCCGTTTTGCAGCAACTCGGCTCACCCGCGAGCAGCAACTTCTTCACGCAGGAGAAGGTGTGGCGCGGTGACTTGAACGGTGGCCTGTTCGAGCTCCCGGCCGGCACCATGCAGCTCGCGGTCGGTGCGTCGTACCGCAAGGAATACACGCACTCGATCGTCGACACCTCGCTCCTGATCAACCCGGCGACCGGCCAGTGCGTGCTGGGCAGCCAGTGCGGATCGGCGCTGCAGGGCGGTTACAACGTGAAGGACGTGTACGCGGAATTGTTCGTGCCGATCCTCAAGGACATTCCGTTCATCCACGCGTTGAACCTGACCGTCGGCGAACGCTATTCGAAGTACAACACGTTCGGCAACACGACCAACTCGAAGATCGCGCTGGAATGGCGTCCGATCGAAGACCTGTTGCTGCGCGGAACGGTGTCCGAGGTGTTCCGCGCGCCAACGGTGGCCGACCTCTTCGCGTCGGCCGCCAGCGATGCGCCGAGACTGTCCAGCGATCCCTGCAATCACTACACCGGCAATCCGGTCAATCCGGCCTGCGTCAACGTGCCGACCGACGGCAGCTTCGTCAACAGCGATGTCGCCTCGAACCTGCAGAGCTCGGGTATCGCATCGGGTTCGCAATTTGCGGGCTTCCCGCTCGGACCGGAATTCGGCAAGTCGTTCGACTGGGGCATCGTGTATGACCCGCACTTCATCGAGGGTCTCTCGGTCAGCGCGGACTACTGGCGCCTGTACCTCAACAACAACATCACCGCGATTGGTGCGCAGAGCGTGGTTGATCTTTGCTCCGCGGGGCAGCTGGCCTATTGCCCGCTGATCCATCGCTATTCGAGCGGCGTCAACCAGGGCCAGTGGCAGTTCATCAACGAGCCGACGGGTAACCTCGGCCGCGTCGATGTCAAGGGCGTTGACTTCGCGGCGAACTATCGCTTGCCCGAGTTCTCGTTCGGCCGCTTCAGCATCAACGTGAACGCGACCTACCTCGAGAAGTACGACATCTCGACGGCGCCCGGGACGGACGCGAACTCCGTCTACCACTACGCCGGTCACTTCATGACCTTCGGCTCGGCGCAGGCGGCAGGATGCCCCGGTGCGGGCGGCGGCGTGTGCCTGTTCCCGCGCTGGAGAGCGCAGAGCGCAGTCAACTGGCAGCTGGGGAATTTCGATGCGTCGTGGCGCATGCGTTACATCGGCCGCTTCCAGATGGGCTCGCAGGCCGCTTCGCAGGACGTGTTCCCGGCCGGTACGTGCTATTACGGCGACTACTGCACGCTGCACGGTTACGTGATCAAGTACGGCGCGACGGTGTACAACGACATCCAGTTTGGTTACAACCTGGAAGCGTGGAACACCCGCTTCGACATCGGCGTCAACAACGTTTCCGACAAGCAGCCGCCGTTCCTGTTCGCGAACAACACCTTGAATGCGAACACCGATCCTTCGGACTTCGATCTGATGGGCCGCTACTACTGGGGTCGCGTGACGGTCAAGTTCTAAGACGGGTTTTTGGTACCCTTCAAGGGCCGCGCGGGTTTCCGCGCGGCCCTTTTCTTTTTTGGACGTGAGGCGGATCTCGCGTCTTCGCCGTCCTGCCGATTCGTTTTCACTGCTTGCGTTCTGCGCTGATGAATGCCATTCCAACCGACGCCCTTTCCACCGCGATGCGCATGGGCGACCTTCCACGCGTCGAGCAGCTGTCGCGTGCGGTGCTCGCAGAACAGCCGGAGCGCGAGGACGCCTGGTTCTTCCTCGCGGTCAGTCTTCAGCACCAGGGCCGACGCGAAGATGCGCTGCAGGCGTACCGCAAGCTCACCGAGCTCGTGCCGGCGAGCAGCACGCACTGGTCGAATTACGCGACGATTCTGAACGAAGCGGGCTTCGCCGACGAAGCCGAGCGCGCCTTCCAAGAATCGATTCGGCTCGACCCGCGCAATCCCGCTCCGCAACTCAATCTCGGTCTGATGCTCCTGCAGCGCGGCGACTTCCTCGCTGCGCGCGAGAAGCTGCTCGACGCGATCGAGCGCGATCCGAATGAGCCGCTCGTCCGCATCCACGCGGCCACCGCCTGCGCCCGCTGCCAGGATTTCGACCGCGCCGAGGCGTTGCTCAAGCCGTGGCGGCAATGGATGCCGCTCAACGATCCGAGTTTGCAGCTCGAGCTTGCCAACAATCTGCTGCTGCTGAGCGACGGCCCCGCCAGCCAGATATTGCTCGAAGATCTGGTGCAAACGGCGCCGGACAATTTCGAAGCGCGACTCCGCCTTGCCGGTGTCTACGAGCGCATGAACCGGGTCGACGACATCGAGACCCTTCTTGACGCCACCGTCGCCGCAGGCCTTGTATCCAGCGACGACCGGCGCATTGCCGTGGATCAGGTGCGCGGCGGGCTTGCCGCGCGCCGTGGCCATCTTGGCGAAGCGCGCGCGCTGATGGAAAGCGCAGGCCCGCGTCATCCCGAGGACGCATCGCACTACTTCGAGCTCGCCAAGGTCTACGACAAACTCGGCGAAACCGATCGCGCGATGCAGGCGCTCGCGAGCGCACACGCGATCAAGGTCGAGGATTTGAAACGCGTCGCGCCGGAGCGCGCGGAGGCCGATCCGGAAGGCCCGCTCGCGCTGCCGGAAGTATCCGCCGAGGACTACCGCAACTGGCCGAAATTCACGGCGCCCGATGCACGCCATTCACCGTTGTTCATCGTCGGCTTTCCGCGCTCGGGCACGACGCTGCTCGAGCAGATGCTCGACGCGCATCCGGGCCTGCAGTCGATGGACGAAAACCCGTTCTTCAACCGGCTTGCCGACACGTTGCGCCGCCACGATTCGCGCATTCTCGGCAGCCTCGACGTGCTGCGTCAGTACGACGTCGACGAATTGCGCAAGCAGTACCTGATGCTGGTGGCCGAAAAGATAACGCGACGCTGGGACGCGCAGCTGGTCGACAAGAATCCGCTGAACATGCCGTGGCTGCCGTTCATCCATCGGCTGTTTCCGAACGCGAAGTACATTTTGGCGATCCGCCACCCGTGCGATGTGCTGCTGAGTTGCTACATGCAGAATTTCCGCTCCAGCATCCTGCTTTCGGCGAGCGCGAGCCTGGAACGGCTTGCGAAGGCCTACGTTGCGATCTTCGACTCGTGGCTGCATCACGTCGAGGTGTTCAAGCCGAACGTGCTGGTGTCGCGCTACGAGGATCTGGTCGTCGATACGACGCAGCAGGCGCAGCGCATGGCCGATTTCCTCGATCTTGGCGATGCCTCGCCGATGCTTCGCTTCGATCAGCACGCGCGCGAAAAGGGTTACATCGGCACGCCAAGCTACAGCCAGGTGATCGAGCCGGTGAATACCAAGGGCATCAACCGCTGGCACCGTTACAGGAAATATTTCGACGACGTGCTGCCGATTCTCGAACCCATGCTGAAGCGCTGGAATTACGAGGCCTGATTTCGCGGCGTTTCCGCGCTCAGCATGGCGATCCGACTCGTCCGACAGGCGACGCCGCTGAAACCGAACAGCTGAAGTTCGCTGCACGCGACGATTCGCTCGACTTCGAGCGCGCTAGACTCCGAGCGCGCGCTTCAGCGGCGCGAGCTGCGTCTCGTAATGCCGCCATTCCTCCAGCGCGCGCGCGTGAATCGGCTCGCGCACCTGCGCGGTGCTGAGCGTGGCGACCGCCGATTCGTTGCGCGTCAGATCGACGCACGCCGGATCCCAATCAAGCCCGCAGAAATCCACGACGCGGCGCATCGTGGCTTCCGGCTGCTGCACGAGATCGCTGTAGACGACATCGAGAATGCGACCCGGCATCGCCGCGTGCCAATGCTCGAGCACACGACGATATTCCAGGTAATGCGAGGCCAGCGCGTCGAGATCGTAGATGTGCGCGAACGCGTCGGCGAACATCACGCGGAAATTCGAAAAACACACCGCCATCGGATCGCGGACGAGATGCAGGATGCGCGCCTGCGGCAAAGCTTTGGCGATGAGTCCGGCGACCATCCAGTTGCGCGGCAGCTTGTCGGTGAAGAACGGTTTGCCCAGCGCGCGCCATTGGGTTTGATCGAGATAGCGCCGACCGAGCTCGGCGTAGTCGATGCGCGGCAGTCGCTCCAGCACGATGTCATCGAGCGTCGATTGATGATTCGCAGCCCAGCGCAGCTGCAAGGCGAAATCGTCGAGTTCGCCGGCGAGCGTCACGTCGGGATGATTGCCGAGCAGACGATCGACGACCGTCGTGCCCGAACGCGGCATGCCGATGATGAAGATCGGCTGCGGTCCTTCGTGCACGACATTTGCGGGCTTGAGGAACTCGGGCGTGGTGGCGGCAATGAGGTTTTCGAACAGACGCCGCGAAACCGCCGGATCGTGCGCATGACGCGCGTACATCATCGCGTTGGCGTGCGCGAGTGCGTCCCAGGCCTCGTCGTAGCGGCCGAGATCTTCGAGCTCCTTGTAGCGCGCGAATTCGATCGCGGCATGCTCTTCGCTACCGTCCGCAACGGACTTGGCACGCCGCGCGAGATCATCCAGATGATTGCGCTGCGGCGTCTGCTTGTGCAGCCGTGCGAGCTCCAGTGTCGCGCGCGCGGGCGCGTTGGGCATGCGCAGACACGCGTCGAGCTCCGCCTCGGCTTCTTTCATGCGTCCATTGAAAACAAGCTGCATGCCGCGCGAGAAACGGAATTCGGCGCCGTCGGCGCCCAGCGTCTTCGCGCGATCGAGCAGGGCCAGCGCCTCGGAGTGTTCGGCGAGCTTGTAACGGAAACTCGCGGCGCGCGCGAGCGCCGGCACCTCGCGCGTGCGCTTGAATACCGGATGGTCGAGCGCACGGCGCGCGGCAACGGTTTCGCCAGCCTGCAGCAGCGCCGAGACGATATCGCCGATCAGGAACTCGTCGTCCGGCAGCATTTTCGCCGCATCGAGCGCATGGCGCGTCGCGTCGCGCACGCGGTCTTCGTCCCAGGCGATGCCGCCGAGGATCAGATGCACATCGATGTTCTGGGGCGCTTCCTGCGCGAGAGATTCGAGCGTCACGCGGGCGGCGGCGATCTGGTTCTCGTTGAGATAACGCTCGGCTCTTTTCCAGAGCCTTTCGGCACGTTCTGTCATGCGCTTGAGGAGTTTTCGGCTACGCCGAATTGTACCTTGCCAGCGCTTGGCGCAGTGGATCGAGCAGGGCGCCATAGCGCGCCGCGCGTGCCGTGTCGCGACGCAGCGGTTCGCGCACCTGCATCGCGCTCGGCGAGCGCACGTCGCGTTCGGTGCGATGGAATTCGAGGCAAGCGGCCTCGAAAGGAAGTCCGCAGAATTCGAGCAATCCGCGGATGTGACGCTCCGGATCGGCCAGCAGATCTTCGTACACGCTCTCGCGCACGTGCGTCGCGTATTGCGCGAGCGCCCGTTTGAGGCTCCGATCGAAGTCGTGCCAGAAGCCGGCGAGATCGCCAAACGTGCGCTGATATTCGTTGTTGTAGAGAAACTGGCGATAGCACGAGAAGCACGTCTCGATCGGATCGCGGCGCACGCCGACGATCCGCGCGCCGGGAAGCATCGCGCGGATCGCGTCGATGTAGTACCAGTTGTTGGGCAGCTTGTCGGTGAACAGGGCCCGGCGTTCGGACCAATGCGACGTGCGGGCCAGATAACGTTGGCCGAGACGCCGCCAGTCGTCCGGTCGCATCGCGCCGCCCCATCTTGGAAACGGCGCGCCGCGGCGTCGCGCTTCTTCGGCGAGCACCAGCGGCAGATCCGGCAGTTCGCCGGCGCCTTCGACCGCAGAGTGCGAGGCGAGGATCTGCTCGATCAGCGTCGATCCCGAGCGCGGCAGGCTCACGATGAAAATCACGCCGGCGCCCAGCGGTTCCGGAGAGCTCGCCGGCGGCGGCGTAAACGTCGCATGGATTTCGCTGATGCCGGCGGAGAAAGCGTTCGCGTCCCACTGCTTGCGGCGCCGCGCGATCGCATTCGCTTGCTCGAGCGCGGCAAGCGATTCGACGCAACGGCCGTGATCGTCGAGCGCCTTGGCGAGCGCGAAACCGAGTGCGATCAGATCATCTTCGCTCGCGCGTCGGTCGGCGAGCGCCGCGCGCAGGCGATCAATATCCGCAGCGTCGAACTTCGTCGTCTTGAGATCGGCGAGTCCCCACCACGCCATGCCGGCGTACGGTTGCTCGGCGATGATGCGGCGGTACTCCGCGGCGGCGGCTTGCGCGCGATTGCTCACGCGCAGCATGTCGGCGAGCAGCGCGCGCGCGGCGACGTGATCGGGCGCCAGCTTGACGGCGTGTTCGAGCGCGACGATGGCCTCGCCGTGACGCACACAGCGCGTCAGCAGTACGCCGAGGTTGTACCAGGCGATCGAAAGGTCGGGTTGCAGCTCGCAGCAGCGGCGCAGCGCGGCAATCGCTTCGTCGTATTCGCCGGCTTCCGCGAGCACCGTGCCGAGCGTGTTCTGGTAGAGCGCATCGCGCGGGCGTTGCTCGGCGGCGCGACGGATCGCCGCCATCGCTTCGGCATGATGGCCGCGCTGGCTCTCGATGCCGGCAACAAGACGCAGGATTTCGGCATGCTGCGGATAGCGCGCGACGACGCCGGCGATGTGCTGTGAGGCTTCGTCGAGTCGGCCCGCTTCGAGCGCCTGTGCGGTCGCTACGACGCGCTGGATCGCGGGCGTGTCGAGCCCATAGAGGCGCGAGCCGGGCGGAATCGTTGGGTTCATCGGTCGGCGTAAATCGTGGAAGCCCGAGTCTACGCGCTGGCTGCGGCGACGAGGCGGCCTGTTGATTCGACGCGCGTATCACGGCTGCATTTCGCCTCTCCCGCTTTCGGGAGAGGCCGCGCCGAAGGCGCGGGTGAGGGAAGGCTGTTGCGGGCTCGCCCTCGTCCGGCGCAACGCGCCGAGTGCAGTCCGTGCATCCATGCACCTCGCCCTTCGGGCGGCTTCGCCGTGCAAATCGGCATTCCTGCCGATTTGTCTCCCGCAAACGGGAGAAGTGAAAACAACCGCAACGCGGCGTCGAAGAGGCCTAGTAATTGTTGGCTTCGAATGCCTCAGGCATCGGCGAGTCGGCGCCTTCGGCGAGGCGGATCTTGAGCGCGAGGCCATCGCGCGAGTCGGCGTGATTCAACGCTTCCTCGAGTTCGATCGTGCCGACCTTGTACAGCGCGTACAGCGATTGATCGAACGTCTGCATGCCTTCCTGCAGGCTGCGGTCCATCGCTTCCTTGACTTCGTGGATCTGGCCGCGCCGGAGCAGATCGCGGATGTGCGGCGTGTTGATCAATACTTCGACGGCGGGCAGGCGATGACCATCCTTGCCCATGACCAGACGTTGGCTGATCACCGCTTTGAGGTTCAGCGCAACGTTCATCAGGATGTTCTTGTGCGCCGACTCGGGGAAGAAGTTGAGGATGCGCTCGATGGTCTGGTCGGCGTTGTTCGAGTGCAGCGTCGCCAGGCACAGATGACCCGTTTCGGAGAACGCGATCGCGGCTTCCATCGTGTCCGAATCGCGGATCTCGCCGATCAGGATCACGTCGGGCGCTTCGCGCATCGCGTTCTTCAAGCGCCTCGTGATAGCTGTGCGTGTCGAGGCCGACTTCGCGCTGATTGACCACCGATTTCTTGTGGCGATACAGATATTCGATCGGATCTTCGATGGTCAGGATATGGCCGGATACATTCGCGTTCCGGTGATCGATCATCGAAGCCAGCGTGGTCGACTTGCCGGAACCGGTCGCGCCGACCAGCAGGATCAGGCCGCGCGGCTCCATGATGACGTTCTTGAACAGCACCGGCAGGCGCAGCTGTTCGATGGTCGGGATCTCGCTCTTGATCGCGCGGATCACCATGCCGACTTCGCCGCGCTGCTTGAACACGTTGATGCGGAAACGGCCGGCGTCCTTGACCGCGATGGCCATGTTCAATTCGAGATTCTTCTCGAACTGCGGCACCTGGCCTTCGTCCATCAGCGAATACGCGATTTTCTTGACCATGCCGCCGGGCAGGCCGGTATTGCCCAGTGGATAGAGTTTGCCCTCGACCTTGATGTTCACCGGCGCGCCCGTCGTCAGGAACATGTCCGACGCGCCCTTCTCGGTCATCAGCTTCAGGAAATAGCCGATATCCATCGGTCCCCTCGTCTTTGTCTATTTGCGGAACGGTACGCGCCAAAACGACTGCCGGTGTTTTACGCTCGGCCCCGGGACGACCGGGTCCCGTCCTCGGCGTTCACTCGGCAGGCGTTTTTTTCGCAATACTCCCATGCGAGCTTCATGCCGGCCGGTTGCCAAAGGAGTGGGCGGCTTCCCACAATACCCCCCGTTCCCCTTACAGCCGCGCCGCCGCTTTATGACACCAAGTGCCGCAAAAATCCATGTCGTGTTCGCGATTATGGCGGTATCGCTGGCCGCCTGCGGCCCGACCAAGCCGCCGACCGATGTCCTCGGTATCGCGTCCCGCAACCTCGCCGCCGCACAGGCCGCCGGAGCGGCGACCTACGCGCCGCTGGAGCTGCGCTCGGCGCAGGATCACCTCGCTGCAGCGAATACCGCCTCGGCCCGCCAGGACTACGACCAGGCGGCTCTGCTCGCCGACGAATCGGCGGTCGACAGCGAACTTGCCGCGGCCAAGGCGCGGCTCGGCAAGGTGCGCGAAGCCGTCGATACGCTGAAACGGCAGAACGCGGACCTGTCGAACGGCATGCCGCGTACGGAAGGAGCCGACGCGCAATGAAAGGCCGCATCGCGTTCCTGCTCGCCATGATGGCCTTCAGCCTTTTCGCGAGCTCGCGCGCCGCGTACGCGCGTGATCTCGACTACGAACGTCTCGCCGAGGCCCTCGACCGCCTCGCGGCCGATCCCAAGCTCGGCACGCTGGCGCCGATGCAGATGGAGCGTGCGCGTGCCTCGCTGCAGGCGCTGAAGGAATCGGGTCGCAAGGACAAGCCGCAACTGATCTACATCGCCGAGCGCCGCATCGATATCGCACGTACGAGCGCGCAGGCCGAGTTCGCCGAAAGCGAACGCGCGACGCTGCAACGCGAGAACGACCGGCTGCAACTTGCCGCGGCCCGCCGCGACGCCCAACAGGCGCGCCGCGAGCTCGAGCAGCAGCGTTTGCAATCGCAGATTCGCGCCGAGGAAGCCGAGCGACTTTCACGCGAAGCGGAGGCCGCCCGGGCGGAAGGTGCGCAAGCTTCGGAAGCTGCGGAGACCGCACGCGCCGAAGCCGCACAGGCGCGGCGGCTGGCCGACGCCGAAGCCAAGGCGGCCGCGCTCGCGCGCAAGGAAGCCGAACTTGCCGGCAGCAGCAGCGCACCGGCGTCAGCCGCGCCGGCGCCGCGACGCATGACGCTAGGCGAATCCGCGTTCGTGCGCGGCAAGTCGAAGCTGGCCGACGCAGGGACGGCGCGCATCGCGAGCATCGTCGATTTCGTCAATGCCGCGCCGGGTGCAAGGATCCGTATCGAGGCGAGCGCAAACGACCGCGCTCTGGCAACCGCGCGTGCCGAAGCGGTGCGCGATGCGCTGGTCTCGGCGGGCGTCGCAGCGCGACGAATTGAGACCGTCGGATCGAGCGGGAAGGTGGGCAAAGCCGGGCAGGTCGAGATCACGCTCCAGGGCTCCGGATAGCCGCGCGTCGGGGTCGAATCAGGGCACTGAAAAAGGTGCGGCGGGCCTCGGCTCAAGCGCGCAATTTGCGCAATCTCATGGGACCCGCGGACTCAACAGGTTAGACGCCATCGCGCACTCGTCGCCAACTGGCAACTGATTGATTAATAAACTTTTAATGGGGCCCGGCGGTGAACGGAAAAAATGCACGCCGCTCCTCTTTTTGGCGGTTGCCAAGCCTGAGCGAGGGGAGTAGTTTGTAATTCCCAAGTGGTCCGGCAATGCCCGAAATCACCTGGGGCAAGAAAGCCTAAGCCCATGAGTGCAGCGCAAGCGACCGAGGATGCAAACGCCTCAGTTCCTGAGAATCCATGCGCACGCGGACGTTCCTGGCAGTGGCGTCTCGCGGCAAGCTCTCGAACATTCCTATCGTGCTCGCCCACAGCTCAGGCGGCTCGCTCTCGAGCCATCGCGCAATCCCGTCGTAGTCGTTCCCGCAGCCGGTGGCGCGGCGCTGTCGCGCCACCGCGCATGCGGTTCATCCGAGAGGAGGTCAGCTGATGTTCGAACATAACGAGAAAGAGGTTGAGGCGTTGATGCAGAGCAATTCGGAATTCCGCACGCTGTATCAACGCCATAAGGAGCTCGACAGCAAGGTACGCGACGCGGAACTCGGCGTTCTGCCGATTGATGACGTGACGCTGCACAACATGAAGAAAGAGAAGCTCCGCGCCAAAGACATCCTCACCTCGATGTGGGAACACAGTAGACCCGCGACGCACTGATCCAGATTTACCACGTATCCCTTTCTCTCCGGGCGCCGCGCCTTGAGGCTGCGGCGCCCGCCGCTCGGTTATCATCTGCAGGAAATCCATCGCCACGGTCTCGATGCGGGACTTGGCTTGCGCGAGCGCGCAAGTCCGGCGCAGCCTCGGAGCCTGCATGACGATTTCAAGGAGTGTGCTCGAACTCATCGGCCGCACGCCGATGGTCAAGACCGAGCGGCTCGACGTCGGGTGCTGCGAGTTGTTCCTGAAGCTCGAAAGCGCGAATCCCGGTGGCTCGATCAAGGACCGCATCGGTCTTTCGATGATCGAAGGCGCCGAGCGCGCCGGAAAAATCGCGCCCGGCGCGACAGCTCGTTGAAGGCACTGCCGGCAATACCGGACTCGGCCTCGCGCTCGTCGCGCAGCAAAAAGGCTATCGGTTGATTCTTGTCGTTCCCGACAAGATGAGCCGCGAGAAGATCTTCAACCTCAAGGCGATGGGCGCCGAGGTCGTGCTGACGCGCTCGGACGTCGCCAAGGGCCATCCGGAGTATTACCAGGACCTCGCCGCACGCATCGCGCGAAGAGACGCCGAATGCGTACTTCATCAACCAGTTCGGCAATCCCGACAATCCGCGCGCGCACGAAGAAACGACCGGCCCGGAAATCTTCGAGCAGATGGACGGCCGCGTCGACGCCATCGTGTTCGGCTGCGGCTCATCAGGCACGATGACCGGACTCTCGCGCTACTTCGCGCGCGTGTCGCCGGCGACGGAATTCATCCTCGCCGATCCGGTCGGCTCGATCCTCGCGCAGTACATCAACGAAGGCACGCTCTCGACGAAATCGGCAAGCTGGATGGTCGAGGGCATCGGCGAGGATTTCCTGCCGACGATCAGCGATTTCTCGCGCGTCAAGAAGGCCTACGCAATCACCGACAAGCAGAGCTTCCTCACCGCGCGCGAGCTGCTCGGCAAGGAAGGCGTGCTCGGCGGCTCGTCGACCGGAACGCTGGTCGCGGCTGCGCTCAAGTACTGCGCCGAGCAATCGTCGCCGAAACGTGTCGTCACGTTCGTCTGCGACACCGGCAACAAGTATCTGTCGAAGATGTACAACGACTACTGGATGCTCGACAACGGCTTCATCGAGCGCGAGCACCACGGCGACCTGCGCGACCTGATCCTGCGGCCCTATGTGCGCCGCGATACGGTCATCGTCGCGCCGGGCGATCTCCTGATCACCGCGTACAATCGCATGAAGCTTTACGACGTCTCGCAGCTGCCGGTCATGGACGGCGACCACATCGTCGGCATCGTCGACGAATCGGACGTGTTGCTGCACGTGTATCGCGACGAATCACGCTTCCGCGACACGGTGTCGACCGCGATGGTCACCAAGCTTCAGGTGCTCGATGTGAAATCGACGATCGAGGCGCTGCTGCCGGTGTTCGAGCTGGGGCATGTGGCGATCGTGATGGATGGGGAGATGTTTCTTGGGTTGATTACGCGGATTGATCTGCTGAATTATTTGCGGCGAAGGGCAGGGTGACGACGTGAAGCGACTTGAGGGCCGCACCGCGATCGACTCATCGGCACGCGCATGTCGCATCGCTGCGGGGCTCCGTGATTTCGAGTGCAGCGGGCGCGGCGCGATGAGTGCGTTGCGCGTTATCGATACGCTGGAAGCCCTGGATCATGCCCTGGATCATGCCGCGGCCATGCGGGCGCGGTCGAGCGATGCGTACCTGGAGTCGCTCGCCGGCGTGATGTTCCGTCCGCGGCAGATGCTCGAACGTGAGCCCGCGGATCCGTCTAGTCAGGACTATCGATCGGCGCAACTGCGATTGTATGAGCAGCTTGCACAACGAACCTACGATGTCGCGCAGGAAGAAACGCCGTTCGAGCGCGAGTACATGTTGCGCTGGCCATACCCATATGTGACACGCAGTGCGACGACGGTCGGCAATAGCCTGATGATGTATGGCCAGATCATTAAGGAAATGAGCTTGCCGGCCGGGGCACACATTCTAGAGATGGGCTCGGGCTATGGCCCTTTGACGTATCAACTGGCCAGCATGGGTTACCGCGTCACTTGCGTGGACATTTCCGAGAAGCTGCTGGAATACGTGCGTGCGCGGTGCGCAAACCTTCCGGGCATGGTCGACACGATCCGCTGTGACATGAACTCGTTTTCAATCGTCGGCGTCTTCGATGCCGTGATCTTCTTCGAGTCATTCCACCACGTGCTCAACCATGCCGAGCTGTTACGCCGCATCGACGCCTGCATGGGCGAAAAGGGTATCGTGGTCTTTGCAGGTGAGCCAATCGTGCCGTCCGACTCGACGATCGTGCCATATCCGTGGGGCTTGCGCATGGACGGGTTGAGCCTGTGGGCGATCCGGCGCCTGGGATGGCTCGAGCTCGGTTTTCGGCTCGACTATTTCAACGAACTGCTGCGCCGCTCCGGCTGGACGCACCAACGCATACCCAGCCTTTCTATTCCAGGCACTGACATTTGGATCTGTCGGCGTGCAAGGCCGATCGGAACGGGCCGCGCGAATTGCTCGGACGTGATCCAAGTGTGGCGCGCCACCGACGACGCGATCCTCACGCAGTGCGGGTCGCGCGACCTCGCCGCAGGAACCATACGGAGCCAGGCGCAGGGCGGCTATCTTTCTTACGGGCCCTACCTGCGGCTGAACTCGGGGATGTACGAAATCCTGTGGAATGGCGTCAACGCAGGAGGGACGTCCGCCGCGAGAGCCGAGGTCGCCTGCGGCAAAGGGCAGGTTCTGCTGCGCGAGATTGCAATCGGCACGGAAAAAGGCCTGCTAGCGCGGACCCGGTTCTACCTCAAGGACGCGGTCGACGATATCGAGTTCCGCATTCTCATCGCGCCGACCGATGTGATCGAACTGAAAAGCATAGAACTCCGGCTCGTGCGCGAACTGGATGACACCAATGCTACCGGATTCTGAAATATGGACAATAAGATGAATCGTCACCGCCAAGGGCTCGGCACGCGTGCGATCCACGCCGGCCAATCGCCCGATCCATCGACCGGCGCGATCATGGTGCCGATCTACGCGACGTCGACCTACGTGCAGAAAAGCCCGGGCGTGCACAAGGGCTACGAATATTCGCGCACGCAGAATCCGACGCGCATGGCGTACGAGCGTTGCGTCGCAGACCTCGAAGGTGGACGAGCGGGGTTCGCGTTCGCGTCCGGCATGGCTGCGACGGCGACCATTCTTGATCTGCTCGACAGCGGCAGCCACGTCATCGCGATGGATGATCTCTACGGCGGCAGCTATCGATTGTTCGAACGCGTGCGCCGGCGCAGCGCCGGGCTTGATTTCACTTTCGTGGATCTTGCCGATGCCGGCGCGGTGAGGGCGGCGCTGAAGCCGAACACGCGCATGATCTGGGCCGAGACGCCGACCAATCCGATGCTGAAACTCGTCGATCTCGCCAGGCTCGGCGCGTTTGCGCGCAAGCACGGGCTCATCCTCGTCGTCGACAACACGTTCTGCTCGCCGATGCTGCAGCGGCCGATCGAGCACGGCGCGCAGATCGTCGTGCACTCGGCGACCAAATATCTCAACGGGCATTCGGACATGGTCGGCGGCATGGCCGTGGTCGGCGAAGACGCAGAACTCGCCGAGAAAATGGCGTTCCTGCAGAACTCCGTCGGCGCAGTCGCAGGCCCGTTCGACGCCTTTCTGGCGATGCGCGGCCTCAAGACATTGCACCTGCGCATGCGTGCGCATTGCGAAGGCGCGTTCGCGCTGGCGCGATGGCTGGAAAAGCATCCCGCCGTTGATCGGGTGATCTATCCGGGGCTGAAGTCGCACCCGCAACACAAACTCGCGAAACGTCAGATGGACGGCTTCGGCGGCATCATCGCGGTCGAAGTGAAAGGCGGCCTGCGCAAGGCGCGGCGAGTGCTGGAGCGGTGCAAACTGTTCGCGCTGGCGGAATCACTCGGCGGTGTCGAGAGTCTCATCGAACATCCGGCGATCATGACGCACGCGTCGGTGCCGGCCGCGAATCGCAAGCGGCTCGGCATCAGCGATGGGCTGATTCGGCTTTCGGTCGGCGTCGAGGATGTGGGTGACCTTATGCGTGAGCTCAAAGACGCGTTGCGTTGATCTATGGAAGTGAGCAATGGTCAGATCGGTGCGGTCGCGCGCGCTGAGCCCAACTCTACGACGCCCGGCCGCGTGTTCGCCACCGACTGGGCCATCTGTGCCGCGGCCTTGCTGCTTTTTGTTTTCGCGGCTTCTCGCTTTTTCTCCTCGGCTTACTTCGGGACCATTCTCAATTCCGACGCATCCGTGCCGGTGCTGCTCGCCGAGGAGATGTTGCGAAAAGGCAGCTTGCTTCCGTCCACCTGGTACTACGTTAACGGCGAAATATGGATATTGTCGCCGCAGATCTTCGCGTTGCCTTTCGTCGCTACCATTGGAGCGTCAACTCTCGCACTGAAACTCGGAAACATCGTCGCGATTGTGTCGATGGTCGGAGCGTTCATGCTGCCGATTCAGCGCATCGCGCGATCATGGCCGTTTTCGCTCACAGTCGCGCTCGGCGTGATCGCAATCTTTTCGCGGAATCACGTAGAGGCGATTTACGAACAGGCCGCGTATGGATGGTTTTCCGCAAAACTTGCACTTCTCATTTTCTTTTCGCTACGCGCATTGAGCGGCGCTTCTGAGCGCTCAAAGGTGTCGCGGCGATTTACAAGTTGGAATAGCATTTTCTATGCGTTGTTGCTCGTCGAATTCACAGCCAGCAATCCTGCGCGCGCCGCTGTCTACTGGGCAATTCCGATCACGATTGCCTGCATCCTGCTTCCATCATCGTGGCCACGCAGCGGTCGTAGTTTCCTCATCGGCCTGACCTGCCTCGCTTTTCTTGGCGGGGGGATTCTCCACCTCGCGCTGGGCCGTTATCTCCTCGTTGTACCCGGAGTCGGCGCGCTGCAGCCCGTCGCACAATGGCCCGCACATCTTGCCGCTGTGTGGACTGAATTGCCCTTGCTTGTGCAATACCAGACAGCATGGCCGTCGACGGCCCTCGATCTGACATGGGCTTCTGCGGTCGCGCGTTACATTTTTTTTGCCGGGGCCGCGCTGACGATGATTCTTGCCTGGCGCAGAACCCCGATTGAATGTGCCGAAGGCTTCTTTGCGCGGCTCGCCGCCACTATGTTTGCACTCGTTTTCCTCGCTCTGATCGTGGGAGTAGACGTGATGGCGCCTCGCTATCTGGTGCCGCCAGTCTTGATCTCTCTCGCTGCGTTTATGACGACGATTCGCCGTTGGCTCAGTGTTCACCACAGGACGAGGGCGATCATTACGGCCTTGTTTGTGCTCGCATTCTGCGGCGGCGGTGCACTCCTTGCCGCGACGTTTCCGAGTGGTGCCGCCTCCGCGGATTGCGACGCGTCCCCGAAAATCTGTGGCTTGCGAGGAGCTTTGCAGCAGCTGCGTCTGCGCAAAGGGTACGCGACGTATTGGAATGCCAACGTAACGACATTGGCTTCTGCTGGCGACATCACCGTCTGTCCCATCGGGGGATCTCGCCTCTTGCCACTCCACTGGCTGGTTTCAAAGGACTGCTTCACCCCTCCTCAGCGCAGTGATCGCTATTTCATCGCGCTGTCGCGCTCGCAGACGACGCAATCGGATCGCCAGGTCGTCGTTGCCGACGCGGGGTCTCCCGACTCGACCGTGATCGCGGGCGACTACGAAATTTGGATCTACGAAGCCGGGGATCATCGCGTGGATTGGCTTATGCGCTGATTCGTCAAGGCGCTCCTCGTGGCCGTGGCTTTAACTCCCGATCATCGAGAGTTCGCGCGACGAGCCGGAATATCAGTATTGATGTGAACGGCCATCGCCGGGGTTGATGGTGTACTTTTCCGCCTTCAGTGGTGCGCGTAAAGTTAGTCGAGTGCGGTCGCGGCATACACGAGACTGCCCAGTTGGAAAGCAAATGAGCCGCGAGCTATTCCCGCGTCGGTGTCCAAGGCGATGCGAGAAACTCCGGCTGCGGCGACAAACCTGAGCTCTATGGCAACGGGCACATTGGCCTTGAGATCATAGTTGCCGAGTTGCTCGTCGGCATTACGCACTCGGAGAAGGCGTTTCGTCGGGCTGATCACCGTGAATTGAACGATGACATGCGAACGCGCGCCCGGATTCGTGACAAGAAGCTCAGCGGATCCTTTCGCCCTGCCGAACGGGTTTTGATGCGCATCTTTTTCCCATGGATACCAGCCGCGCCCCGGGGCGACGACCACGAACGGAAGGGCAGGCGCGGACGTCGAGAGAATTCTATAGATCGCGAGTGTGTGTGACGCGTCCTCTAGAGCAGCTGGGCCTACGAACGGCTCAATGCTCTTTTCCAGTGCGACAGCGCGATCTGCATACCCAGCGCGATTCACGTAGATTGCACCGAAACCCGCGCTTGCCAAAGCATGTATGAGCTCAGCACCCGTGAGCGTGGATACGCGCGCGTTCCACGCGTCCGAAGCGCGCCCGTGCATCTCGCCGAAACTCCAGCGCAGGCCGCTGGTTTGCAAGTAGGGTTGGAACAGGTCGTAGCTGAACAGCGAGCCTGTCTTCGGACTTTCTGGAAAGAACATATAAGGCAACTCGAAGACCGCGGAACCGCTCGGAAGCATTTTCTGGATGTTTCGAAAGAATGCCTGCTGCGCATGGAAAAGGGCGGGATCGGGAGCCGCCCTAGGTGCTGGAACTTGATCGTACCAGCCGATCACGACAGCGATCACGGCGATGACGCCGCATGCGAGCGGTCTTGAGCCACATGCGCGTTGCGCAAGTATCAAAGTCGTGGCGATCGCGAAGAATGCGATGAAAACGCTGATTCGGTTGAGGCCACGAATGTCCGGCGTGATCAGTAGTGCGAACAGCGCACCGAAACCACCGATCGTGGCGAAAAGAATTCCGCAGATGGCCAGCGCACCAAGAGCTGCGACCATCGGAAAACGCGAGCGATCTCCAAGGAGACAGAACCCGATCGCCGCGACGAGACCAAGACTTCCAAGCGTGCCCAGCGCCGCAGCCTTGTTTTCATTGAGCAGAGGGGCCGTCGCTGCGTATTGGCGGGCCAAATCCGCAAACCAATGGAGTCGATGGCCGGCTGGCGGCAGCAACAATTGCGTGATGCGTAAGCCGTAGATTTCCGCTTCCGACGGCTGGCGCTGGGCCACCAGCGAATTGGCGCCTTCGGCAAAGTGGTACACCGCGTTCGGCGCGAGACTCAGCGCGATGACAGCGACGATGATCGCCGCATAGGTGCCCGCGAGAAACAGCGGTTCCTTCCTGCGTGCTTCGCTCCATCCCAGTACGCCGCCCGCGGCGATGAACAGGCAGCCGAAGAATGCGTAATAGACGCCCGCTCCGGCGGCGACGGCAAGAAGAAGCACGGTACCGAATGAAATCCGCAGATCGCTCGAAAGGTGCGGCAATCGATACAGCGCGAGTCGCGTCGCATAGGTTGCGAATATTGCGGCAGAAAAATACGAAGCGAGAAACAGGTGTCCGAGACGTATGAAGTGATAGAACAGCATCGAGAACAGGAACGCGCCGGCAATCGCCATCGGGCGCACGATTCCCAGACGCCGGAACCCCCACCACGCCGCGAGCGCCACGCTAGCGAATGAGAACAGGTAGAAAAGGTTGTAAACGAGAAACGGGTCCCTGCCGAAGAGTCCGAGAATCCAGACGAGGCCGAAGTTCGTGGGCTCGGGTATCGGAAAGTCGTACATCGTCGCGCCAAACGGCGCGCCGACATCCGGATTGCGCGTGTACCAACCGTGCTCGAGCACGGTCTTGATCATGTAATCGGTCGCGCTGGCGTCTCCCGCCGACAAGTACGGGACGTGCAGGTCCAAATGCCAGGTTCCCATTGCCGTGAGCGCCACGGCGACACAAAGCGCAGCAACAAACAACGCATCGATCCACTGCGGAACGCGCGATATCGCGTGTATCAATGAGGTAAGCGTTTGGCGAGCGGGCTGCATGCGATATTGATCAGAGGATTTGTGGCGTGACGTTGCTTCTGGTCGTCCTCGCCGATCGCTATTGGGAATCGACCGATGGATCAATGCTGGCCATGCTCGCCGTGCCGGACAATTCTGCTTGCCCGGTGCCCGAGTGCGCCGCAGCCTGCGCCGCACGCAGCATGTTGATGTGAATGGTATTGCTCACATCGCGCAGCGTCAGGCCCTCCTTCGTCCATGTGCGCTGCACGGCGCTATTGTGAATCTGCGTCGCGATCGAGAAGCGCTGCAAGCCGAGCGCTGCGAAGTGGTCGAGCATGCCGCGCAGCATGGCTCGGTAGTTTCCGCGACCTCGCGCGCGCGGCAAGATGCCGTTGAGAACTCCGATCGCAAGACGATCCTTCGCGACGACGCGGTAGCAGGAAAAGCCGACAACGTCACTGTCGCGCTCGACGATCCACGCGCCCGCGCCGTCGATCTGATCCAAGTGGCTCGCCGCCCATTCGGCGTAGCCGTCCAGAATCTTCTCCGGCGGAAAAAGCGGACTCGCGTGGTAGTGGGTCATGTAGCCGTCGAAAATCTCGCGGGTCATCGATTCGAGCAATCGGGCATCGTCACGCGTCGCAGCGCGCAATGTGACTTCAGGACGGCTCCCGCAAGGTCCGCGAGCGTCAAGTGCGATCTCGTAGCTCAGCAGCGTATCCGCAACGATCGGATTGAGGCCCTGTGCCCTCAGGCCATCGAGCGCATCGATCGCGTGGCTGGGAATTCGCAGGATCGCAAAGTCGAGCGGCGCGCGCCTGAGGGCTGATGCGATCTCCTCCGCATCGACTCGATCGACCGTCGCGCGCCCTATGCGCAGGCCGAAGCGGGCCGACTCGCGCGGCGAGGGAAGAAACTCGATCATGACCGCGACCGTGCGCTCATAGATTCAATCGATCGCGCACGATGAAAATCGGCCGGGATTTGACGTTCTCGAACACGCGGCCGACGTAGAGACCGATGATGCCCATGCAGAAGAGCATCACGCCGGCGAGGAGCCACATCGATGCGATGAGGCTCGTATATCCCGCCACGTTGACGTCGCCGTGCAGATACCGATAAAGGCTGAATCCGGTCATCGCGAGCGCAATCATCGAGACGATGATGCCGAGCGTCGCCACCAGTCGCAGCGGTTTGTCCGAGTACGAGAGCATGATGTCGAGCGCGAGTCGCAGCAACTTGCGCAGCGAGTACGAGCTGCCGCCGTTGCCGCGCGCATCGTGCTGGACCGGGATCGAAGTCTTGCGGAATCCGGTCCAGCGCACCATCACCGGGAAAAACCGCGAACGGTCACCCATGCTGCGCACCGCGTCGATCACGGCCCGGCTGTAGATGCCGAAATTCGCCGTGCGATAGTCGTATTCGGCGCCGCTGAGATAGTTCAGTAGCGCAATGAAGGCCCGCGAGGAATTGCGCTTGAGCCAGCCATCCTGACGCGTCTCGCGTTCTGCGAAGACGACGTCGAATCCTTCCTGTGCTTTCGCGTAGAGCCGGGCAATTTCCTCGGGACGATCCTGCAGATCGCAATCGAGCACGACGATCCATCGTCCGAGCGCATGTTCGATGCCCGCGGCGATTGCGTAGTGCTGGCCGAAGTTGCGCGACAACGCGATGGCCTTGACTCGCGAGTCGGCCGCGCATAACTCGCGAAGGACGGGCCACGCATCGTCCGGGCTCGCATCGTCGACGAGGATGATCTCGTAATCCTTGCCGAGTGCCGAAAGGGTCTTCGCAAGACGCGCACACAGCGCTCGCAGACAATCGGCACAGCAGTAGACCGGGCTGACGACGGAGATTTCCGCGCTCATGCGAAGAACGCCTCCGCCGCATCAACCACCCGCTGCTGATCCAGATCCGGCAGCCACAACGGAAGGCGCACGAGTCGATCGCCAGCGGCGTCCGTATTGGCTAAAGTTCCTTCCGCGCGACCGTAGCGACGGCCCGCCGGCGCGCTGTGCAGTGGAACGTAGTGAAAGACGGGATGGATGTCTGACGCCTTCATCTTCGAAATAAAGCGCGTTCGCGTTTCAAGATCGCTCAACAGCACGTAGTACATGTGAGCGTTGTGCGTGCAGTGCGCCGGAACGATAGGGCGACGCAGCGCGCCGCGCGATTCGAGAGCGGCGAAGGCATCGTGATAGCGATTCCAGATCGCAAGCCGTCGCAGCGTAATGGATTCGGCCTCTTCGATCTGAGCGGCCAGAAATGCGGCAAGAATTTCGCTCGGCAGGTACGAAGACCCGACGTCAACCCAGGTGTATTTGTCGACCTGACCACGAAAAAACTGCGATCGATTGGTGCCTTTTTCGCGCACGATCTCCGCGCGTTCGATGAGCTCCGGATCATTGACCAGCAGCGCACCGCCTTCGCCCGAGATGATGTTCTTGGTTTCGTGAAAGCTCAGCGCGCCGAGCTCGCCGAGCGAACCGAGAGGCCGGCCCTTGTAGGTCGACAGGATGCCTTGTGCGGCGTCCTCGAAAACCTTCAAACCGTGGCGCCGTGCAATCGCGAGGATCGCATCCATCTCGCAGCCCACGCCCGCATAGTGCACCACGCAGATCGCACGCGTGCGTCGCGTGATCGCCGCTTCGATCAGATTTTCGTCGAGATTGAGCGTGTCGGAGCGGATGTCGACGAACACCGGCACCGCGCCGCGCAGCACGACCGCATTCGCCGTCGACACGAACGTGAACGACGGCATGATGACTTCGTCGCCGGGTTTGAGATCGAGCAGCAGGGCGGCCATCTCGAGCGCGCCCGTGCACGAATGCGTGAGCAGCGCGCGGCGCGTTCCCGTTGTGCGTTCCAGCCACGCGTGACAGCGCTTTGTGAACGGACCGTCGCCGGAAAGGTGGCCGTTTGCATGTGCCTCGGCGATGTAGTCGAGCTCGCGACCCGTCATGTACGGTTTGTTGAACGGGATTCCTTTTCCGGTCATCGAATGTTCCGCGCGCAAGCTGGGAGCGTGGCGAGTGTACATAAACAAGGTGCGCCGGCGCTCTACCCGAGCTGCGGTCGACGCGCGATGGCCAGCAGCGACCCGCCGATCGGCAGATTGATTCCCGCACGGATCAACGCCGAGTCGACACCCAGCGCGGCGCGCCCGATCGCGTTGACGGCCGCCGGCAAGGCGAGTTCCGCCTCGACTTCCTGCATGCCGTCGCGATGACGTCGTCGCGCAAGCCACATGGCCGGGAGGAGCAGCGTCATGAAGGACGTGATGCGCAGAATCTCGAAGCCTGCTTCGAGAACGCGCTTGCGCAGGACGCGGCGCGCATAGCGTCGCACGTGATGCGCGGCGATGTCAGTTGCGCTCCACATCCACTCATGCTGAGGCACGGTGATCAGCAATCCGCCTCCGGGACGAAGGGCGGCGCGGACGTTCGCAAGAACCGCAGCATCGTCCTCGATGTGTTCGAGCACATCGAACGCGCCGATCACGTCGAATGTCTCGCGAAGAGTCAGACGCGTCGCGTCGAGCTGGCTCAAATGCGCCGCAGCACCGAGACGCGCGCGCGCGCACGCCAGACCTTCCTCGAAGAGCTCGGAACCGCTCAGCGAAATATCCGGAAACGACTGGCGCAGGCGATCGAGCACGTAGCCCGTACCGCAGCCGATTTCGAGGAAATCGCGCGTATCCGGGAAGTATCGCCGCAGCGCCCATTCGATCAGATCGCTGCGGCCGCGGAACCAGAAACTTCCGGCCTCGAGCGCAAAGAGCCGCGAAAAATGCGCGGGATCGAATGCGCCGGTCGTGGCATCGGACGAATTCATGCGGTCGCGGATCCGCGGATCAGGAGCGCACGACAACGAGCAATCCCAGCACCACCAGCAAAGTTCCCGCGATGCGCGCAAGGCTCACGTGTTCGCCGAACATGTACGCGCCGGCGACCAGGATCAGCACGAAGCTGACGCCGGTGAACGGGAATGCATACGTGAGATCGAATCGCGTCAGCGCCAGCATCCAGCTGACGCCGGCGAAAAACGTGCAGGCGATCGCGACCCAGACCCACGGCGTCATCAGCATCGTCGCGACGAAGTGGAATCTCTCGGTCGCAGTGGGCGAGGCCGTCGAGGCGGAACCGACGCGCCAGCGCATGATCACCTGGCTGCCGAGCGTGAACAGGACATACAGAAGAAGAAACGAGTGATGTTGTAGCCAGCGCATACCGAAGTCCTGTGCGTGAGTGATTCAGCGATTCGATCGATGGGTGGGGTTGCTTGGGCTTACTCGATGCGCAACGTCGCGATGTCGAGGCCAAGATGCCTTGAATCGGCATTGATGCCCAACTCCAGCGGAACAAACGTATTGGTGTTCAGCTCGAGCTCCAGAGGAGTCGGACCTTCCAGAGGACCGAGTGAAAACTCGAATGTTGGTCCGTCCACCTTGTCGAGCTGCAGCTCCTTGCCGTTTGCGCGGACGACCAGGCCGGTTTGGGTGTAATCGGGACGGTATCCGCGCATCGTGATGACGAGTCTTTGCCAGGATCCTCTGGGCAGGGCAAGCCTGCGAATGGATGAATGCGCTCGCGTCCAGATCCCATCGGGCTCGAATCCCAAACAACATCCGCGCGGAAGGTCTGCCAGACCAAGGCCCTGGCCGCTCGTCAGCAACATGCCGGCAAACGCACTATCGTCCAGCCGTGACAGGACGAAATCGGCGGCATCCATTTCGCTTTGGCGTGGAATGTAGGGCGAGCGTTCCATTCGTGTCTGCTCAACGTGCACGCGCATGTCATATGCGAAGAGCCTCGGAATGCCGTTGCGCCCGCTGAGCAGCAGGATGTTCTGGGCGCCGGCACGTTTGAGGTCCTGGACGATGACTGGAATCTCTGCGAAGTCGTGGACGCTGTACACATTTGTCCCGAACCACATGCGCAGTGGCGTGACGAAATGCGACGCAAAGTCGATACCCTCCTCATCAACGAGCAGGACGGAACCGGGATCGACCTCGTTCGCAATGCGGGCCAGCGAGCTCTCCGCGTGACGCGCTTCGCGAAATCCGATCAATGGCCACGCATACCAGGCGAAATAGACGGCGGTGAGCGCAAACCCCGCCGCGATCCATCGCCGTCGCGCAACAACGCGCCACCAGTCCGCAGCACGAATCACCACGAGCAGAAGCGTGAAAGGAACCAGTTCGCTCAGCAGATAGCGGGAATAGTAGTACTGAAACGGCAAGAACCACTGCAGGACCGCCGAATAGGCGATCATTGCCAACACCATCGTCGTCAGAAGCACACGGGACGCGGATACGCCCGGTTTCCACAATGCGAATGGCAGAAGAAGCACCAGCACGGGGCCCATGTTTTCGGCAGCTACAACGAGCGCGCTTCTGAGGATCGCGTTGGTTCCAGCGTGCGACATCCGCCAGGTCTGGTCGTACCAGTCGTTACCGCGGTAGTAGTCGGTGAACGCCAGAAGTCCCACACGCACTGCGCCAAGAACGAGCAAGACAAGGAGCAATAAAGGAATCCACCGCTGGCCTTGAAACCATGCGCGCTGCATCCAGCCACGCAGTCGTTTGCGTCCTGCGGCGCCACGTAATATTGCGAACGGCAGAGCAGCGATCAGAGCGCACGCGGCGAGTATCCAGGGCACCCAGGCCAGCACCGGCCCAAAGTGCATCAGATAGATCGCTTGCGAGTAAGGAGCGGAAAAGACGAGTCCGTAAATCACCGATCCAAAATAGCAGGCGACAACGGAAAGCCAGAAAAAACCCCAGCGTTTGCGTCGGCGGTCGTCCTCGACGAAGGCGTGACACAGCAGCGCGCCCACGTACAGAACCGGCAGGTAGACAAATCCGGAAATGCGCGTCAGGAAGATCGTCGCGAACGCAAGCGCCGCGAGCACGAGCCAACGCGCCTGGACTTGGTCGTTGTCGCACTCCGAGCCACGCAGCATCGCGTAGACCGCGAGGAAGGCAAATGCCAGCGTGGGCATTTCCGATATCGGAAACTTCGAAAAGAAGACATGCAGCGGAAGGCAGGCCAGCAGCCCTGCGAACGCGATGCCGGTCCTCCAGTCACAGGACAGGCGCTCGGCTATCAGTGCCGCAAAAAAAAGACTGAGCAAACCAAAGAAAATCTGCGACCAGACCGCGTGGTCCAAGCCGAGTACGCCGCCGAATATCGCCATCCAGAGCGGATGCACATGATAAAACTGGAAAACGTAGTGTCCGGGTTTTTCGAGATCTACATAGATTCCGGGCTGGTAGACACTCGAGATGTTGTTCCGATCGAAGCGCGCGACCGCATCGGGAGAAGCGAGACTGTCGCGCACATCGTCTGTGACATCGAGCGTTCCGTTTTCGGCGAAATAAGCCGCCATGGCCATGTAGACGGCCTGATCCGAAGTGCTCTCGAGATGCGCCGCCGGAGGCCAGCGCAGGAGCGCGGCAACCAGCAGCATCAGAACAAGCCATCCTCTGGCTCGCGCCGGCCATCGCGATTCCAACTCGGACTTCAGTAACAGCGGCCACGACAGCCAGAGTGCAAGCGGAATTCCAATAACCAGCGCGCGCTGCGCGGTGAACGAACCGCAACAAAGAAGCACGACCGCGACCAGGCTGATCACGGGAACGGCAGCGAGCAGAGAGACGGCGACGCGTTCCATGGCGGTTTCCCCTACCGCGCGGTTTTCACGAAGACGATGTGCGGTGTTGTCCCCTGGCACCTCGTAACTACCCTTGCTGGAAGTTCATTCGTCCAATCATCGATCCCTAAGCTCCGGCAGATCCTTGTAAAGATCCAGCGCCTCTGGATTTGCCAAGGCGTCGGCATTCTTCACCGGCAACCCGTGAATCGTGTCGCGCACGGCGATTTCGGTGATCTTGCCGGAGATCGTACGCGGAATGTCGGCGATCTGGATGATTTTGGCCGGAACGTGCCGCGGCGTCGTGTTTTCGCGAATCTGCTTCTTGATGCACTCGCGCAGCGCGTCGTCGAGCGCAACGCCGTCGCGAAGGCGCACGAACAGGATCACGCGCTCGTCGTCGCGCCAGCGCTGACCGACCGCGATCGATTCTAGGACCGCGTCGATCTGCTCGACCTGCCGATAGATCTCCGCAGTACCGATGCGCACGCCGCCCGGATTGAGCGTCGCATCGGAACGGCCATAGATGACGAGGCCCTCGTGTTCGGTGAGCATCGCGTGATCGCCGTGACACCATACGTTCGGAATCCGCGCGAAGTACGCTTTGCGATATTTCTCGCCGTCCGGATCGTTCCAGAAGAAAACCGGCATCGACGGAAACGGTGCCGTACAGGCGAGCTCGCCTTTTTCTTCTTGCAGCGGATTGCCCGCATCGTCGAGGATTTCGACCTTCATGCCGAGTCCGCGACACTGCAACTCGCCGCGATAGACCGGCAGCAGCGGATTGCCGAGGCCGAAGCACGAAATGATGTCGGTGCCGCCCGAGATCGACGCCAGCAGCACGCGGTCCTTGACGTCGCGATATACGTAGTCGTAGCTCTCCGGCGCGAGCGGCGAGCCGGTCGAAAGGATGGTCTTCAGCTGCAACAGCTTGTGCGTCTCACGCGGTTTGACGCCGGCCTTTTCCGTCGCGCTGATCCACTTTGCACTGGTGCCGAACACGCTGATGCCGACATCGTCGGCGAGATCCCACAGTGCGTTGCCGTCTGGATGCGATGGCGATCCGTCGTAGAGGACCAGCGTCGCGCCGACGGCAAGTCCGGAGACGAACCAGTTCCACATCATCCAGCCGCACGTCGTGTAATAGAAAAGACGATCCTCGCGCTTGAGGTCCGTGTGCAGGACGAGTTCCTTGAGATGCTGGATCAGCGTGCCGCCCGCACCGTGCACGATGCATTTCGGCACGCCGGTCGTACCCGACGAATACATGATGTAGACCGGATGATCGAACGGCAGCATCTCGAACTGCAGCGCGTGCTCGTCGTCGCCGGCGAATTCCGGCCACGCGATTGCGTTGCGGAGGCCGTCCAGACGCAGAGCCTCGCCGGAATAGGGCACCACGACGAGTTTCTCGATGCTCGGAATCTCATCCAACACGTCGCGAATCTTGGCGAGGCAATCGAAACGCTTGCCGCCATAGCCGTACGCATCCGCAGTGAACAGCACTTTCGGCGCGATCTGGCCAAAGCGATCGACGACGCCATTGACGCCGAAATCCGGCGAGCACGACGACCACGTCGCGCCGAGCGACGTCGTCGCCAGCATCGCGATTACGGTTTCCGGAATATTCGGCATGAAACCCGCGACGCGATCGCCGACGCCGACGCCGCTTTCTTTCAGCGCATGCGCGATGCGACCGACTTCGACATGCAGGTCGGCGTAGCTCAGCTCGCGCCGGCTGATCCCACTCGTTGCGGAAGATGATCGCCGTGCGGTCGTCCTTGTGGCGCAGAAGGTTCTGCGCGAAGTTGAGCCGGACCTGCGGAAACCAGCGCGCGCCCGGCATCTTGTCGCCATCGACCAGTACCGGCGTGAAATCGCCCGACGCACGGATACCGCAGAATTCCCAGACCAGCGGCCAGAATTTCTCCGGATGACGCACGGAGAAATCGTAAAGCGGCGCGTAGCGGCGCAGGTCCCCGTTGCCGGTGCTCTCGCGCACGAAGCGCATGAAGCGGTTCATGTTCGCGCGCTCGATGCGTTCCGTGCTCGGTTCCCAGATGGGCTTGTTCATACGTGCGTGCGATCCCTTGGCGTGCCGCCATCCGCTTCGCGGCGCGCTCGGCGTGAAGCTCGGCGAATTATAAGGGCTCAGCGAAATGCGGCCAGCGCGCAAACAGGAACGCCGGCGTTGTGCCGGCGTTCGCTGTCGTCGGGATTCGCAAGTCTGTGCCCCGCGTCACTGAAAACGAGGCATATTCTGCACGTATCGTCGACTGGCTCCCGCTTGCTTGACGCGGCGGCTGCTATTAAGGTCGCGCGGAACGGGCGGGGGTTCAGGACATCGAAGCGGATCGGCTGCGCGCCAGCCGAGATCGGCGGATCGGTCGCCTTCTGCCGAATCCGCGGCGTCGCCAAATGGAATCGGGCGCTGAGCCGATATGGGGGAATGCGGTGGGTTTGCTCGACGAGCTCGAACAGGAAGCGCAGAAACGCGGCCTCGCTGCCGATGAATCGTCGCGCCGCAAAGTCGAGCGCGATGTCGCCTATCGCCAGCGCCTGGAACCCGCCCTCGAGGGGCTGCTCGCATTTTTGAGCGAGCTGATCCATAGACTCAAGGCTTTGCAGCCACGCACAGCGCTGCAATATCACGTGCCCGGATATGGAGAAATCGTCGGCTATATCGAGCACGAATATCGGCTCGGCGACAACAAGCAATCATCGTCGCGCGAAATTTCGCTCGATTTTGCCTGCGCCATCGCGACCGAAGAGTGTCCGACGGTGGAAGTCGAAGGCGCGAGCCGTTTGCGCGCGGTTTCGGGGTTCTTCCAGCGCCATCGCATCGGCGGCATGCTGGCGCCGCGCAAGGATGCCGCCGGCGATCTCGTCGGCGCGACATTCCGCGCCAAAGGCCGCATTCCGCTCGGCGCACAATTTCACGCCGACGCCGAAAGCGGCGTCTTGCGCATCAGCTTCAGCAATTTCGACGGCTTCGATACGACCACCAAATCGCTCTCGCCCGCGCACGTGGATGAAGCGCTCTTCGAACAGATCGGCCGCTATCTGATGCACGAGCCGAACACGCTGTTGCGCGAGGATTTGCCCGAAGCGTATCGCAAGCAGCTGCGCAGCAAGGTTCAGCAACAGCAAATAAAGAGGCGCTGGGAAAATCGCATCAGCGACAGTCGCGAGGTCGAGCTTGCGGAACTGCGTCGCGCGTACACGGCGGCCGGCAAACTCGGCGGCCTGTTCGGACGCGTCAAGAGTTTCGGTTGGATCGGCGGCGCGATCGGTCGATTGCGCGGACTTGCGCGTCGCGCCAAGTAGTCAACGCCGATTGGCTTGGTCGCGCCGGCGCGGGCTCGCGCAATCCCGAACTACGCGAGCGCCTTGAGCAATTCGGCGCGCGGTAATGACCGATTCTCGGATTCATTGCGCCGCCGATATTCGAACGTTCCGGCGGCAAGTCCGCGCTCGCTCACGACGATGCGATGCGGAATGCCGATCAGTTCGATGTCGGCGAACATGGGTCCCGGCCGAAGTCCGCGATCGTCGAGCACCGCGTCGATGCCGGCGACAATCAATTCCTGATAGAGCCGCTCGGCGTCGTCGCGCACCGTTGCGCTCTGATGCGCGTTGATCGGGCAGATCACGACGCGCCAGGGCGCCATCGGCTCCGGCCAGACGATGCCCGCGGCATCGTGATTCTGCTCGATCGCAGCCGCGACGATGCGACTCACGCCAATCCCGTAACAGCCCATGTGCATCACCGCGTTCTTGCCGCCGTCGTCGAGCACGCTCGCGCCCATTGCCTCGGCGTATTTCTGTCCGAGCTGGAACACGTGCCCGACCTCGATGCCGCGCGCGATCTTCAGCGTGCCGCCGCCATCGGGCGACGGATCGCCTTCGACGACTTTGCGAATGTCGGCGATGCGCGTGATGCGCGCGTCGCGAGTCCAGTTGGCTCCGCGATAATGCGTTCCGTCCTGGTTGCCGCCGCAGACGAAATCGGCGAGCACGGCTGCACTCCGATCGACGATGACCGGCATCGACTCAGGCAACCCCACCGGCCCGACGAAACCCGGGCGCACGCCGGTCGCCGCGAGAATTGCGTTTTCATCGGCGAGCACGGATTCGCCCGGCAATTCGGCGAGTTTGGCCGCCTTCACTTCGTTGATTTCGTGATCGCCGCGCACGCACAACGCAACGAGTCCCTCGGCGCCGCGCACGATGATCGTCTTGATGCATTGCGCGGCGTCGACCTCGAGGAACGAGCAGACCTCCTCGATCGTCTTCTGCGTCGGCGTCGCGACGCGTTCGAGCGGTGCCATGGCTTGCGCACGCGGCTGCGTTGGCGCGACGGCTTCGGCCATTTCGATATTGGCCGCGTAATCCGAGCCGCTCGCGAAGGCGATCACGTCTTCGCCGGAATCGGCGAGCACCTGGAATTCGTGGCTCGCATTGCCGCCGATCGCGCCGGTGTCGGCCTGCACGGCGCGGAACGCGAGCCCGAGCCGCGTGAAGATGCGCGCGTAGGTCTCGTACATGTTGCGGTATTCGCGCGCGAGATCGGCGGCATCGAGATGAAACGAATAGGCATCTTTCATCAGGAATTCGCGCGCGCGCATCACGCCGAAACGCGGGCGGATCTCGTCGCGGAATTTGGTCTGGATCTGATAGAAGTTGACCGGCAGCTGGCGATAGCTCTTGAGCTCGTTGCGCGCGAAATCGGTGATGACTTCCTCGTGCGTCGGCCCATAGCAATACCACGCATCCTTGCGGTCCTTGATCTTGAGCAGCTGGCCGCCGAATTTCTCCCAGCGGTCGGTCTCGTCCCACAGCTCTTTCGGTTGCACCGACGGCATCAAGAGCTCGATCGCGCCGGCGCGGTTCATTTCTTCGCGCACCACCGCTTCGACCTTGCGCAGGACGCGCAAGCCGAGCGGGCTCCAGGTGTAGATGCCGGCCGCGAGCTTGCGCAGCATGCCGGCGCGCAGCATCAGCCGGTGGCTGGCGATTTCTGCGTCGGCCGGAACTTCCTTGACGGTCGCGAGATGGAAACGCGAAAGACGCATGAATGACGCTCGATGCAAAGGGGGCCGCGGATTCTAGCAGCCGCGTCGCGCGATGCTGCGATGTCCGGCGTCGGCGCGGCGCTCAAACGCTCGTCATTCCAGCGAAGGCCGGAATCCAGTTCCTGTCATTGGATCGTGCGCGAGCGGGAAAAATGCGTCCCAGGCGGTGCGGTATTGGCGACGACCGAGCCAACACCGCAATTGGTCGCGCCGCCAGGATTATGGCGACTTGCCGTCGGGCACGACGTTCGTTTTCGGATCGTAGCGAACCGTTTCGTACGGCCGATCCGCGGGCGGCTGATCGGTGACATGCAGCCGTCCCTGGCCATCGCGCCACTTGTAGAGCGGAGGTCCGAGAGAAGGCGAGGCGGGTATCGATCGAGCCAACCAGTCGGGCATCGATCGAGGTGCGAAATACCACCAGGCGCCGAGGCCCGCGATGAGACCCAGCACGATGATCAACGGAATGCCGCCGCGGCCCGTCGCAGTCGAAATGGCAAGCGGGCGCCGCACGAAGCGCCTTCGCTTACTTGCAGTAGAACGCGACCTGGTCTGCGGCGCGGTCAATGGCTTGCTTGCGGCCGTTCTCGTCGAGCACCTGCGGCTTGCCGTCAGCGCCTTGCGGCGCGCTGACCTGATAGTTGGTCTGCAGCAGAGCCAGATTGGAGCGCGCGAGCTGACATTGCTTGGCACGGTTCTCGGGACTATCCACCAGCGGCTTGTTCGGATTGCTCGGCGTGACCGGAGCGTCGGGCGCCTTCGGAGTCGCGTCGGCGACGACTTGTGGAGCCGCCGCGTCTTCCGTCGAGGTCAGGCTGCCGCGCACCTTGATCTTCTGGGCGTTCACACTCGGGGGCGGCGGTGAATCGGAGAAATGCCGGGTGCCGTTCGCGTCAGTCCACGCGTAGACCTGCGCGGCCGATGCCGATACGCCGGCGGCAAGCAGCACCAGCAGGAGCAGTGGGGCTTTCATGATCGTCCTCCGCAGACGCGGTCCGGCGCTCGGGGCTGCGCCTTTGGTCGTGGCGCACTGGATAGCACCTGTCGCGGCATGACACAAGCAAAACCGCCACAAAACAGCGATCAGGTACACTCTTCTCAGGCTATTTCACGATGGATTCACCCGGGGATGCTCTGATCTGTTCCGCATAGGTGGCATGATGTCCAGAAGGCCCGCAGATCGTGGTGCGTGGCGCAGTGCAGACTGGCCGTCTGGGCAAGCCGCGCGGCGCGATCTGCGGGCCTTCTGGACATCACGCCGTCACTTGAATGAATTGCTTGGGGCCGGCCTGTCTGCGCGCAGCTCATCGGTCCGCCGGCTCGACAGACGGCCAGTCTGCCTTCGCCGTCGGCCCTGCGATCTGCGCGCAGACAGGCCGGTGACACCTATGTGGAACAGATCAGAGCATCCCTAAATGGACCCGCAGTCGGCCGGCGCCCGCAAACCGCCGCGCGGCATCTACCTGCTGCCGAACCTGTTCACGACGGGCGCGATGTTCGCCGGTTTCTACGCGATCGTGGCCGCGATCGGCGGGCGCTATGTCGAAGCGGCCATCGCGGTCTTCGTCGCCGGCGTCCTCGATGGGCTCGACGGGCGTGTCGCGCGTCTGACCGGCACGCAGAGTGAATTCGGCGTGCAATACGATTCTCTGTCGGACATGGTCAGTTTCGGACTGGCGCCGGCGCTCGTCCTTTATACGTGGTCGCTGTCGTCGCTCAAGGCGTATGGATCGGCCTGGGGCAAAGTCGGCTGGGCGGCGGCGTTCATCTACGCGGCTTGCGCGGCACTCCGGCTTGCGCGCTTCAATACGCAGGTTGGCGTTGCCGACAAGCGTTATTTCCAGGGACTCGCGAGCCCGGCTGCCGCGGGCTTGTGCATGTCGTTCGTGTGGGCGGTCGAGGATTTCGGTTTCGACGGCGTCGACGTGCAATTCCTGACGCCATTCGTCGCGGTCATCAGCGGTCTGCTGATGGTGAGCCGCGTGCGCTACTTCAGCTTCAAGGCATGGCCGAAGTCCGATCGCGTGCCGTTCATCTGGATTCCTGCGGTCGTGCTGATCATCGTTGCGCTGTACGTCAACACCGCGCTGGTGCTGTTCGCGATTGCCGCGCTCTATGTCGTCTCGGGCCCGGTGCTGACGCTGATGGGCCGCATCCGCCATCGTGGCCGGCGCGCGTCGCGCAGCGCCGAGCGACGCGAGACATGAAACTCGCGCGCCGCGCAGCGCCGCCGCCAGCAGCGGGAAGCGCTGGCGACGCGGCGCGCACGCTCGCGTTTCTCGCCGATCTGTCGCAGGCGTTCGCGGTGTCGCTCGATCTGCGCAAGACGTTGCCCGAGGCGATCAATCGCGTCGCCGATTTCATGCAGGCCGAAGGCGCGTCGCTGTTCCTGATCGATCCGGCGACGCACGTGCTCGAGTGCCGCATCTGCGTCGGTCCGGTCGACATGACCGGCGTGCGTCTCGCCATCGGCCAAGGCGTGGTCGGTCTTGCGGTCGAGCAGAACGCGACGCAGATCGTCACGGACGCGCGCACCGATCCGCGCGTGTGGCGCGCCGGCGACGAAGGCAGCGGGTTCGTCACGACGAGTCTCCTCTGCGCGCCGCTCAGCACCGCGGCGGGACCGATCGGCGCGATCGAGCTGGTCAACCGCCGCGACGGTCGCGCGTTCAGCGCCGAAGACGCCGAGATGCTGCGCCTCCTCGCCGCGCCGACCGCGCTCGCGATCAACAACGCGCGCATGGCCAACGATCTGGTCGAGCAGCAGCGCATGAAGCGCGAGTTCGATCTCGCGCGCAAGTTGCAGAAATCGCTGCTGCCGAAACGGCGCCGCGGCGGATTTCCGGTGCTCGGCGTGAATCTGCCGGCGCACGAAATCTCCGGCGACTTCTACGATTATTTCGAGCTCGCCGACGGCCGCATCGGTTTCGTCGCCGGCGACATTTCCGGCAAGGGTCTCGATGCCGCGCTGTTGATGATCCGCGCGGCGAGCCTGTTGCGCTGGGCCGGCAAGGACGGCATCGCGCCGAGCGCCTGGCTCGCGCGCGCCAACGAGGAGTTGTGCGAAACGACGCACGACGGCCGCTTCGTCTGCGCGCTGGTCGGCTATTGCGACCAGGAAGGCACGACCGTGCAGTTCGCCGGCGCGGGCTTCCCGCCGGTGCTGGTCTATCGGCGCGGTGCGTTCTCCGAGTATCCATCGGGCGGGCCGCCGCTCGGCATCGTCGCGGGTGTCGCGTTCGAGCAGTACGAGGTCGATCTCAACGGCGGCGCGATGTACGCGTTCTCCGACGGCGCGACCGACGTGCGCAACGCCGACGGCTCGCGTCTCGGCAGCGCCGGCGTGCGCGACTTGATCGCGCGTCACGCGACCGCCGCGCCCGACGCGCGCCTGCGCGCGTTGTTGTCGGATCTGAAACATCTGAAGCTGGTCGACGACACGACGCTGCTGCTCATCGAAAAACCGCGCGCGCACGATGCGCAAGTGCTGCTCGAGCACCACATGCCCGCGCGCGCCGAATTCCTGCGCGACATGCGCAATGCCCTGCGCAAACTGCTCGATCAGCTCGGCATCGAGCCGTCGCTGCGCGATCGACTGGTGCTCGCCGTCGACGAGGCGTGCGCGAACATCATTCGGCATGCGTATGGCGCGACGGGCGGCGGCGGCATCGGTCTTCGCGTCAGCCGCACGGACGACGTGCTGAGCTTCGAGCTGACCGATGATGCGCCGTGTGTCGATCCCGGGCGCATGCGCCCGAAACCGCTCGGCGAGTGTCGCGCCGGCGGTCTCGGTATCGCGCTGATCGACACGGTGATGGATACGTGGCATCGTGGAGCCGGCTTCGGCGCGAAGCGGCAATCGCCTGGTTCTGCGCAAACGCATCGAGGATGCTTCGTCATGAAACGTCCGTCAGCGCTCGGAAGCGAGGTTATGCGTCGCGTCGCGCGCGTACTCATGACGGACGCGGCGCGAGCGACTGTAATCGCGCGTTCGAACAATCGCGGCGGTCTGCCGTGTCGCACTTCGAAGAGGTTCGCATGAGCGGCATCGATAGCGAAATGTACGACGGCATCCTGCTGATTCGCCTGCGCGGCGAAGTCGATCTGTCGTGGTCGCAGCAGGTGCGCAAGGCGGTGCTCGCGGCATTGGAGACGAATCCGGCGGTCGGCGTCGAGCTCTCCGAGGTGAGCTACATCGATTCATCGGGCATTGCCGCGCTGGTCGAAGGTTTCCAGAGCGCACGGGCGCGTGGCAGTCGCTTCGCGCTTGTCGCCGTCAGCGATGCCGTGCGCGCGGTGCTCGAGCTCGCGCGACTCGATCGCGTGTTCCTGATCGTTGCCGATCCAGCCGCGGTGATCGGAGATTGAGCGGCATGCCGTCGATCACGCGCCCGCTGGCGAGCCTCGGCCGCGCGAGCCTTGGCGCGCTCGGCGGACTTGGCTACGCGGCGATGCTGCTGGTCGACGCGTTGCGTCTGAGCCTGTTCGGCTGGCGCGAAGGCCAGCCGGTGCGGCTCGCCGCGATCATCCGGCAGATGCGCGAGATCGGCGCCGATGCGCTGCCGATCGTCGCGCTGTTGTCGATGACCGTCGGCATCATGCTCGGCATCCAGTTCATCGCGGCGCTCAGCGAGTTCGGCGCGCAATCGCAGGTCGTGATTGCGGTCGCGAAATCGGTCACGCGCGAATTCGGCGCGCTCATCACCGCGATCCTGGTCGCCGGTCGCTCCGGCTCCGCGCTCGCCGCGCGCATCGGTTCGATGACCGTTTCGCAGGAAGTCGATGCACTCGCGGTGATGGGCATCGAGCCCGTGCGCTATCTCGTCGCGCCGGCATTGATCGCGATGCTGATCATGCTGCCGGCGCTGACGATCTTCGCGAACGCGATCGCGATCTTCGGCGCCGCGCTTTATTGCGCACCCGCGTTGAACGTCACGCCGACCGCGTATCTCCTGCAGACGCTGTCGCTGCTCGCGCCGGGCGATCTCTGGCAGGGTCTCGCCAAGAGCGTCGTGTTCGCCGTGCTGATCACGCTGATTGGCGTCAGCACCGGTTTCTCGGTCTCAGGCGGCGCCGAGGGCGTCGGCCGTGCGACGACGCGTTCGGTGGTGCTGGCGATCTGCTGGATCATCGTTGCGGACATGATTTTCAGCTTCTTCCTCAATCGATGATGATCGCCGCGACACTTCAGACTCGTCATTCCGGCGCAAGCCGGGATGCATTTTTTCTTTCCATCGCCAAAGCAAAGTTGGATCCCGGCTCTCGCCGGAATGACCCGTCGGGAGTGATCGCATGAATGCGACCGTTCTCACGCAACAGACGAATCCCGTCGCACCCCTCATCGAAGTCGAAAAGCTCGAAGCCTGGTACGGCCGCCGGCGCGTGCTGCACGGCGTCGATTTCTCGGTCAATCCGGGCGAGATCCGCGTGATCATGGGCGGATCGGGTTCGGGCAAGTCGACGCTGCTGCGGCACCTGCTGGGGCTGCAGCGTCCGCGCAGCGGCCTTGTTCGGCTGCTCGGCGTCGATCTCAGGAACGCGAGCGAGCGCGAGATGCTCGATCTGCATCGCCGTATCGGCGTTTCGTTTCAGGGTGGCGCATTGCTCACATCGCTGACCGTCGGCGAGAACGTCGCGCTGCCGTTGCGCGAGCACACCCGGCTCGATCCGTCGACGATCCGCATCATGAGCCGGCTCAAGCTCGAGGTCGTGAATCTCGGCGGTTTTCAGGATCTGATGCCGAGCCAGCTTTCGGGCGGCATGGTCAAACGCGCGGCACTGGCGCGCGCGATCGTGATGGATCCGAAACTGCTGTTCTTCGACGAGCCTTCGGCCGGTCTCGACCCGGTCGTCTCGGCGGAGCTCGACGAATTGATCCTGCGCCTGCGCGATGCGCTGCGGATGACGATCGTCGTCGTCACGCACGAGCTCGAAAGCGCGTTCAAGATCGCCGATACGATCACCGTGCTGGATCAGGGCGAGATCTTGATGACCGGCACGGTCGCAACAGTGCGTGCGGCGGACAATGAACGCATTCAGGACCTGCTGAATCGGCGGCCGCGCGAGATCCATGTCGACGCGGATGCGTACCTGAAGCGCCTCACCGAGGAAGAGGCCTGATAAAGTCTGTGTTCCCGGGTTGTTGACAACCCGGCTGCGATCCACGGACGGATCGCCCGCAGATCGATCTGTGATCGATCTGCGGAGCACGTGGCGGAGCTTTGCTTCGACCGTGCGAGTTTGAAAAAGGGCAGGACAGCCCTTTTTCAACATAGGGGGCAAGCAATGTGAAACGCGACACCGTCAACTACACGCTGGTCGGCGCCGTAGTTCTGGCTGCGATCGTGCTGCTTCTGGTCGGCCTTGCGCTGATCACGGGTCGCACCGGCGCAACGACCGGCTATGTCGTCCGCTATCACAACGTGACGGGGCTGCGTTACGGGGCGCCGGTGTTCTATCAGGGCTATCGCATCGGCCAGGTCAACGGCATCACGCCGGAACGCACGAAGGACGGCACGCGCTACAAGGTCGATCTTGCCATCCGGCGCGACTGGCCGATTCCGAAAGACAGTCCCGCGCATCTGCAGTCGACCGGCTTGCTCGCGGATGTGTCGGTCGGCATCACCGAAGGCAGCAGTCCCGAGGCATTGCCGCCGGGCGGCGAGCTCAAAGGCATCGAGGGCGCCGACATCTTCGCCGCGATGAACGAGCTCGCCGGCCAGATCAGCGAGCTCACGCGCAACCAGATCACGCCGCTGATCCGCACGCTGTCGCAGCGCGTCGATTCGATCACCGGCGCGATCGACAAGACGACGCCGCAGATCCTCGAACAGATGCGTGCGCTGCTCGGCCGCTTGAATGTCGTCGCGGATTCCATGAACGACGTGCTGAAGCCCGAGAACCGCGCGCAGGTCGGCGCGATCCTCGGCGAGGTCGGCAAACTCAGCACCGAATTGCGCAAGACGCGCGAGACGCTCGATCAGGCACTCGGCGAGATCGCCGCGATCGCCAAGGAAAACCGGCCCGACGTGCGCAGCTCCGTGCAAGATCTTTCCAGCGTGCTCGAAGCGTTGTCCTCGCGCATGGACGTCATCACTCACCACCTGGAATCCTCGAGCCGCAACCTCGATGAGTTCAGCCGCGAGATCCGCACGCATCCGAATCGGCTGATCATCGCGCCCAAAGCCGACAAAGTTGAGGAAGGGCCGCAATGAAACCGCGCTGGATCGCTTTGCTGGCGGTGGTCGCACTCTGTGGCTGTGGTTCGCCGACGGTCCCGGATTTCACTTATTTCAGACTGCCGCGACCGCAACCGCTGGAAGTCGCGCCGTCGCCGCTGTTCGGCGACGTGGTCGTCGACGTGTTCGGCGCCGACGGCCTGTACGCCGATCAGGCATTGATCTATGCGCTCGATCCGTCCGCCGAGCAGCTGCGCCAATACCACTATCAGTTGTGGACCGATCCGCCGACGCGCGTTCTGCAGCGTCGCCTGATCCTGCAATTGCGCGAAGCGAAGATCGCGGGCGACGTCACCGACGAGCTGCCCGCGAGCCATCCGGCCGTTCGCATCTCGGGCGTGATCCTGCGTTTCGATCGTGCACCGAATGGCTCCGGCGGATTCAACGCGACGGTCGCGCTGAAGCTGCGCGCCGACGACATCGGCGGCTTGCCGATGATCGACGATTACTATCGTGCCGAGGTTCCGACCATAGGAACGGATATCAAGGCGACCGTCGATGCGTACGGCGCGGCACTCGATCAGGTGTTCGCGCAGTTCTATGCCGACCTCCGCAAGAAGGGGCAGGCGCGTGCTGGATGATGCGCGATTGAGATTGCTGGGCGAGATGGGGATCGATGTGTATGTTCCTCGTTCCAGGCCGAACGCACGTGGCACGAACGGCGCTGAGCCGGCGAGCGTGGTGGAATCGCCGACGCGCGTAACAAGCGAAGGCGCGCATCTGCGTGTCGCGCTCGTCGCGCGCGTGCAGCAAGCAGCCGAAAAAGCATTGCTCGCACAGGCGCGTCGCGCGCTCGCGTTCGCACGGATCGACGGCGTGATCGGAGATACCGTCGACATCAGCGCGGTCATCGGCGATGCGTCGGGATTGGTCGTGTTCGGCAAGAATCTCGCTCGAGAAGTCGGCGCGGCTTTGCCGGCCGATCGCGCACAACGCGTCCACTGGATTTCTGCGGCTGACGTCGCCAGCATCGTCGGCAATACGGTTGCCAAGCGCGCGTTGTGGAGCGAGCTCAGGCGGATGATCCGGGTGCTCCAGAATCGAGGCGGCGAGCGGAGCGGTTGACGGCGATCGCGACGCTCGGAGGAAGTACCGCCGCGGCATGCAACCCGCGACGAAATGGCCAGATCGTCCCGTAAAAGGAACCGATAATTCGCGGCCGGAGCGAGTGCGAGATAAAGTTGGATCCGCGATGGGCTTCGATGCCGCTCGTCAACCTGGAAACGCCGGCGGTGTCGCGCGGTCGTTGAACTGAGGTCAGTCCGTAACGAGGCTTGGCAGACGTGGTCGCGATCCTCAAGGAACCGTTTCCGAATTTCCGTCCGATGCGCACGGACGATCTCGAAACCGTCGCCGCTATCGAGATGTCGGCTTATGCGTTTCCGTGGACGCACGGCATCTTCAACGACTGCCTGCGCGCCGGCTACGAATGCTGGGTGCTGGCGCGGCCGGCGGAAATCATCGGCTACGGCGTGCTTTCGGCGTCCGCTCGCGAGGCGCATATCCTCAACGTCTGCGTCACGCCGGAAGAACAGCGCCGCGGTCATGGCCGGCGCATCGTGCTGAGACTCCTCGATCTTGCGCGCTGGCATCGCGCCGAGCGCGTGTTTCTCGAAGTGCGGCCATCGAATCCGCGCGCGATCGCGCTGTACGACTCGATGGGCTTCAACGAGATCGGCCGGCGGCCGAACTATTACCCGGCCAAGCGCGGGCGCGAGGATGCGGTCGTCATGGCAATGGAATTGCTCGAGCCTTGAGCCTTCAAACCCTCTCCCGCTTGCGGGAGAGGGTAGGGTGAGGGCCGCTCTCCCTCACTCGCGCGCGCTTCCGCGAGTGCTAGACCTGCTCCAATCGCGCGGCCTGCTCGCGCAGTCCCGCGATCGTCGCGGCGCGGTCGGCGAGCCGTTGCTTCTCCTGCTCGACGACCGCGGCGGGCGTATTCGGACCGAAGCGGCGCGAGCTTCGCGTTGGACTTCTCGATCTCGCCTTCGATGCGCTCGATCTCGCGCGCGAGCCGCGCGCGTTCGGCGTCGAGGTCGATCAGGCCGGCGAGTGGAATCAGAAGTTTCATTTCGCGCACGATCGCCGCCGCCGCTGCCGGTTCCGCTTCGCCGTCATCGAGCCAGCGCTGCGATTCGGCGCGCGCAAGGAATCCGATCTGATCGGCGAATTTCGCCGAGCGAGCACGATCGCTCGCGCTGCCGCTGGCGAACACGAGTGGAATGGTCTTGTTCGGCGCGATGTTCATTTCGCTGCGGATGCGACGCACCTGGGTCAGCACCGCTTTCAACCATTCGATCTCGGCTTCCGCGCCGTCGTCGACGGAAAAATCAGCGGCGCGCGGATAGGCCTGCAGCGAGATGCTCTTCGTTGAATAGTCCGGCAGGAATGCCGGTCTGTTCTGTGCGGTCATGGAGGACCGCAAGAGTACCGGAGCGACTTCGTGCCAGATTTCCTCGGTGATGAACGGAATGATCGGATGCAGCGCGCGCAGCAGTGCTTCGAGCACGACGAGGAGCGTGCGCCGCGTCGATGCCGCGGCGGCAGAATCGGCTCCGTTCAGCGCCGGCTTCGAAAGCTCGACGAACCAGTCGCAAAACTCGTTCCAGGTGAATTCGTAGAGCGCCTGCGCGAGCAGATCGAAGCGATACACCGAGAAGTGCGCTTCGACATCGGCGAGCGTTCTGTTGAGTCGCGTGAGGATCCAGCGCTCGGCTTCGGTGACGGGTGCGGCCGCGTGTCGCTGGTTCGATGCGGAAACGTTCATCAGCACGAACCGCGCCGCATTCCACAGCTTGTTGCAGAAATTCTTGTAGCCGTCCGCGCGCTTGAGATCGAAATTGATCGTGCGTCCGTAGGTCGCGAGCGCGGCGAACGTGAAGCGCAGCGCATCCGCGCCGACCGCGGGAATGCCGTCGGGATATTCCCTTCGAATGCGTTTCTCGACTTTTTCGCGCACCTGCGGAATCAGCAGCGACGCCGTCGATTTTTTTACGAGTGATTCGACGTCGGTGCCGTCGATCAGATCGAGCGGATCGATCGTGTTGCCTTTCGACTTCGACATCTTCTGGCCTTCCGCATCGCGCACGATCGCGTTGATGTAGACCTCGCGGAACGGCACGCGCTTGGTGAAGTACAGCGTCGCCATGACCATGCGCGCGACCCAGAAGAAGATGATGTCGAAGCCGGTAACGAGCACGCTCGACGGCAGGAACATGTTGAATTGTTCCCATTCGGCGGCGCGCTCGGCCGTTTCGCCCGGCCAGCCGAGCGTCGAGAACGGCCACAGCTGCGCGCTGAACCACGTGTCGAGCACGTCCTCGTCGCGGCGTAACGCGCCGACCGGCCTTCCGTGCGCGTGCGCAACCGCGTCGGCTTCGTCTTCGCCGACGAAGATGTTGCCTTCTTCGTCGTACCACGCCGGAATCTGATGACCCCACCAGAGCTGCCGGCTGACGCACCAGTCCTGGATGTTTTCGAGCCACTGGTTGTAGGTCGTCGTCCAGTTTTCCGGAACGAATTTGACGTCGCCGTTGCGCACGGCATTCAACGCGGGCTCGGTGATGGCTTTGCGGCCGCCCGGGCCGGGCCTTCCATCGACGCGCACGTCGCTGGTGAGATCCAGGAACCACTGATCGGTCAGCATCGGCTCGATGACCGCGTCCGAGCGCTGGCTGATCGGCACCTGCAATTTGTGTTTCTTCGTTTCGACGAGAAGACCGGCCGCTTCGAGATCGGCGAGCACCGCCTTGCGCGCGGCGAAGCGGTCGAGGCCGCGGTATTTCTCGGGCGCTTCGTCGTTGATTCTTCGCGTCGAGCGTCAGGATCACGCGCGGCGCGAATTTGTGCCGCGCACCGATCTGCCAGTCGTTGAAATCATGCGCCGGCGTGATCTTCACCGCGCCGGTGCCGAATTCGCGATCGACGTAGTCGTCCGCGATGACCGGAATTTCGCGCCCGGTCAGCGGCAGAACCAGCGTCTTGCCGACGAGCGCCTGATAGCGCTCGTCCTCGGGATGCACCGCGACTGCGACGTCGCCGAGCATCGTTTCGGGGCGCGTCGTCGCGACCACGACACCCTCACCGCCGTCGCTCGCCGGATATCGGATCGACCACAGCGAGCCATCGCGTTCTTCGTTGTTGACTTCGAGGTCCGACACGGCCGTCATCAACACCGGATCCCAGTGCACGAGGCGCTTGCCGCGATAGATAAGCCCGGCGCGATACCACTCGACGAAGACGCGCCGCACGGCGGCGGAAAGTCCCTCGTCCATCGTGAAACGCTCGCGCGACCAGTCGATCGACGCGCCGAGCCGGCGCATCTGGTTGGTGATCGTCGAGCCCGATTCCTCTTTCCATGACCACACGCGCTCGACGAATTTCAGGCGACCGAGGTCGTGACGCGATTGGCCTTCGGCGGCGAGCTGGTTCTCGACGATTTTCTGCGTGGCGATGCCGGCGTGATCGGTGCCGCCCTGCCACAACGTCTTGAAGCCGCGCATGCGGTGGTAGCGGATCAGCGCGTCCATGATGGTCTGCTGAAACGCGTGGCCCATATGCAGCGTGCCGGTCACATTCGGTGGCGGCAGCAGGATGCAATACGGCGCGCCGTCGCCCGACGGCTTGAAATAGCCGCGCGCTTCCCATTCCGCGTACCAACGCGATTCGATCGGACCGGGTTCGAAGGTTTTTTCCATGGACGAGAATCGGGAGTGAGGAATAGGGAATAGGGAATAGAGGAAGAGCGACGATGGAATCGGATCAGGGGGCGACTGGGCAGTCCCTTCTATGCCCGACTCCCCATTGTCCATTCCCGGCTCTCACATATCGTATTTCGCGACGTCGAAACCGCGGCGTCTGTATTCGGTCCAGCGCACGCGCGAACCGTCGCGCTCGGCGGCATCGGCGGCGATGACTTCGAGCACGCGCTCGTACGCGCCCGGCGCGCATTCGTCGCGGAGGTTGACGACGAGCGGTCGATCCGCCGTCTCGACGCCCGGCGCTGCGATCACGACCGCAGTGATCGCGTCGTCTTCGTCGCCGGCGAGCTGATGCGGGATGAAACTGTCGTCGTCGAAGGCCCACAAGAGATCGTCGAGCGTATCGGCTTGTTCCTGCGAGCGGGCGAGCACCAGCGTCGGTTGCTCGGCTGCGTAGGCTTTCTTGACGAGCTCGCAGACCAGCCGCAGCGGATCCTCGCGGAATCTCGGTTTTTCGATCAGGTAAAAATCCGCGCGCGCCATCGTGTTATTCCGCCGCGGGCAGGCTGTCGCCGGAGAAATAGCTCATCAGCGATTCGCCGATCGCGGACGCGAACGCGCAGCCGAGCACGAGACCGAAGAAGAATGCGATCGCCGGCACCCGACGGCCCTGCGGCCGCGTCTTGTAAAGGTAATACGGCACGAAGATCGCCGCCGCCATCACGATGCCGACGTTGAGCCACATCGGCCGCCGGATATCGAGTTCCGCGGCATCGAGCTGCAACCAGCGGAAACCGATGACAAGAATCGCGAGACTGCCGAGCAGCGTGAAACCGTTGTAGCGATCCAGATGCAGCGCCGCCGTCATGATTCCGAGCACGAGCGATGCGCCAACCAGCGTGGTCAGCGCGATCCGCTTCTGCTTGCGGTAATCCGGCACCTGCGGCGTCACGCGCAACGATCGATCAGATATTGCGTCAGCAGCGGCACCGGGCGGCCGGTCGCGGAACCTTTGCGACCTTCCTCCCATGCGGTGCCGGCGATGTCCAGGTGCGCCCAGCGGCAGCCGTTGACGAAACGGGACAGGAAACATCCGGCGGTGATCGCGCCGGCATATTTTCCGCCGATGTTGGCGACGTCGGCGAAACCCGACTCGAGCTGTTGCTGATAGTCGTCCCAGAGCGGCAGTCGCCAGGCGCGATCCATCGTTTCGTTGCCGGACTTCAGCAACTGCTCGGCGAGATCATCGTCTTTGGTCATCAAACCGGAAGCATGCTTGCCGAGCGCGACGACGCAGGCGCCGGTCAGCGTTGCCGCGTCGATGATGACCTGCGGATCGAACTTCTGCGCGTAGGTCAGCGCATCGCACAGGATCAGTCGGCCTTCCGCATCGGTGTTGAGCACTTCGACCGTGAGTCCGGACATGCTGGTCAAGATGTCGCTCGGACGATACGCGTTGCCATCCGGCATGTTTTCCGCGGCCGGAACGATGCAGACGAGATTCAGCGGAAGTTTCAGCTCGACCGTCGCGAGAAACGCGCCGAGCACGCCGGCGGCGCCGCACATGTCGAACTTCATTTCTTCCATGCCGGGTCCGGGCTTGAGCGAAATGCCGCCGCTGTCGAACGTGATGCCCTTGCCGACCAGCGCGTAGGGCTTTGCCTTTTCATCGCCGCCTTGCCAGCGCAGCACGATGAGCTTGGGCGGGTTCGCCGAACCCTGCGACACGCCGAGCAGCGAGCCCATGCCGAGTTTCTGCATGTCGGCGCGTTCGAGCACTTCGATCGTGACGCCGGCGTGTTCGTCGGCGATCTTCTTCGCCTGCTCAGCGATAAACGCCGGATTGCAGATGTTCGGCGGCAGGTTGCCGAGCTCGCGCGCGAAGCGCACGCCCTTGGCGATCGCCAGCGATTCGGCCAGCGCGCGCTGCGTGCCCTTGTCGCCAGCCGCCGACGCCGCGGCGAATGCGATCGCGGCGAATTGCGGTGTTTTCGATTTCTCCTTCGGCTTGAACGTCGCCGTGTAGCGATACGCCTGTGCGTCCGCGGCGAGCGCGGCGGCGCGCAGCTTCCACGCCGCGTCGCGTCCGGGAACTTCGATCTCGGTCAGATACGATATCGCCGATTCGATCGGCAGGCCTTTGAGGACGCGCGACGATTCGGCGATGGCGCGGTGAAATGCGGCGGCGTCGAATTTCTTCTGCTCGCCGAGACCGGCCAGCAGCACGCGCGGCGCGGCGATGCCGGAAAGGCCGAACAAGACGGTGACGCTGCCGATCTTGCCGGGCGCGTCGCCGCTTTCGAGCAGACGCTTCAAAGCGCCGCCGGCCAGCTCGTCGACGCGGGCAGCGGCCGGCGTCAGCATCCGATCCTCGTAGACGCCGACGACGATGCAGGGTGCCGCGGCGGCTTCCGGCGCGTCGGCGGCGAGCGAGAACTTCAGGGTCATTTTGCGTTCCAGCAGACTTCGGGTGATCGATCCCGCGGCACAGGTAAACTGGCGGGCATTGCTGCGCCAAGCGGAAACATGGAATCGGACATTTTACGGCAAAGGCCGGTAGACGCGCGAAGGCCGTCGCCGACGCGCTGGTTTTCCGACATGCGGCTGCGCATTGTCGATCGCTACCTGCTGCGCGAGCTGGCCGCCAATTTCCTCGGCGCCGCCCTGATCCTGCTGCTGATCGTGGTCGGCACGGCGGTCGCCGACCTGCTGGCCAAGATCGCGCGCGGGCGTATTCCGGCCGATCTCCTGTTCACGCTGATTGCGCTGCGCAGCGTCGATGCGCTGACCGTGCTGATGCCGCTGGCGGTGTTTCTGGGCGTCCTCCTGGCCTACGGACGGCTCTGGCGCGACAGCGAGATGGCCGTTTTGCAATCCTCGGGCCTCGATCTCGGCGGGCTGGTGCGCCCGCTGTTGCTGCTGATCGTGCCGACGATGATTGGCCTCGGCACGATTTCGTTCTGGCTCGCGCCTTCCGCGGTGCGGCTGTCGCAAACGCTGCTCGAAGAGGCCAACCGGTCGCTGATCATCGCCGGCCTCGAGCCCGGCCGTTTCATCGAGCTGCCCGGCAAGGACGGTGAAATTTACGTCGGCGAAATGAATTCCGACGGCACGCAGTTCAAGCGCATGTTCGTCGAGAACGAGCGGCTCGTGAACGAACCGGGCAAGAAGGACAATGGCAAGACGCGCATCGACGTGATTACCGCGACACACGGATTTCTCTATCACGACGCCGACGGCGTCGGCCGTTATCTCGCGCTGTTCGACGGCTTCCGCGTCGAAGGCACGCTCGGTCAGGACGATTACCGCCTGATGCGCTTCGTGCGCAACGACATCAAGCTGCCGGACAACGAGAATGACGACAACGACACGGCCGCGAAACGCTCCGCACCGACCGAAGTGCTGTTGCGCAATCCCGACGATCCCGTCATGCGCGCGGAATTCCACTGGCGTCTCGCCGCGCCGTTGTCCGCGCTGGTGTTGACGCTGCTCGCGCTGCCGCTTTCGAAATCGAGTCCGCGCGAGCCGCGTTATGCGCGTCTCCTCATCGCGGTGCTGGCGTGGTGGGTATTCAACACGAGCCTTGGCCTGGGCCGTTCGTGGATCAGCCAGGGCAAGCTCGCACCGATATTCGGATTCTGGTGGGTGTATCTGCCGACCATCGCGGTCGCCGCGTGGTTGATCTGGAGCAGCCAGCGCATTCCGCGCGCGCGTGTCAAAACCGGCGTCAAGGCGAGGGCCGCCTGATGCGCACAACGAATCCCGGTTTAGCTCGCGGGCGTCCACTCGCAAAGACAAAAGCGGCCGCCCTGGCCGGACTCTTCAGCGTGAAGCGTGTCGATCGCCTCGTCGCGATCGCCGTGCTCTCGTCGGTCGGGCTGACCTGGCTCACGATCGTCGGCTTCGACGCATTCCGAATTTTCATCGTCGAACTGAACGACGTGGGGCAAGGCCAGTACACGTTGACCAAAGCGGTGACGTACGTGCTGCTGACCATACCGCGGCGCTGCTACGAGATGTTCAGCTACTCGGCGCTGATCGGCGGCCTGCTCGGACTCGGCGGCCTTGCCGGCAGCGGCGAGCTGACCGCGCTGCGCGCGGCGGGACTTTCCAAATTGCGCATCTGCGCTTCGGTCGTCTTCGCGCTGACCACGCTGACCGCGGTCGTGATGCTGATCGGCGAGACGATTGGCCCGTACGGCGAGCAAAAGGCACAGGCGTTGCAGCTGGCCGCGAAATCGAAAGATATCGCGCTCGCGAAAGGCGGCACGTTGTGGGCGCGCGACGGCGACACGGTTATCAACGCGCGTCGCGGTCGCGCGCGCGGCGCCAACGTCGAGCTATCGGGCGTACGCGTTTTCGAGTTCGATGCCGAGGGCCGGCTGACCTCGCTCGCGCTCGCCGAGCGCGCGCTGCACGCCGCCAACACCTGGACCTTGTACAACGTGCGCCGTACGGCATTCGGCGCCGACAGCGCGGTCAGCACGACCAAGCCACAGGATCAGTGGCAATCCGGGCTCGACCCGGCGCTGCTGTCGCTCAGCATCGTGCAGGCGCAATACATGACGATGCGCGATCTGTCGCGCAATATCTTTTACCTCGAACGCAACAAGCAGGACGCCTCGACCTTCCGCCAGGCCTATTGGGAACGCGTGTTCTATCCGGTCAGCGTGCTCGCGCTCGCGTTCTGCGCAGTGCCGTTCGCGTTCGGCACGCTGCGCAGCGGCGGTCTCGCCAAGCGGCTTTTCATCGGCATGGTGCTGGCGCTGTGCTTCTATTTCGCCCAGCGCGCGATCGTCAACATGGGCGCGGTCTACGGCGTGCATCCGGCGATCGCGAACCTGATTCCGCCGATCCTGCTGGCGATGCTCGCATTCGCGTATTTTCGGCGCCACGCGTAGCGTCCGACCCGCGCGCCCACCGTGCCAGAACAACTACGAACGTGGCAGGCGAACGAGCACGCTGTGCGCGGCCAGATCGTGCCAGCCGCGCTTCTCGCGATCGACAAGACACCACACGAATCCCGCGCCGAGCGCAACGAGCGAGATACACGCGCTGACGAAACGCAGCAACGCGCGCGGCCACGCGAGCGCACGCCCGTCCGCGCCGACGACGCGCAAGCGCCACGCGCGCATGCCGATGGTCTGGCCGCCGCGCGACCACGAGACGACAAAGTAGGCCGCCGTCACGACGAGCAACGCCGAACGCAAGCTCAGCCGATACGCGAGCGACGGGTGAGCGACATCGACTTCGCCGTGCGCGACGAGCAGCGCGATTCCCGCCGTCAACATCCACAGCGCGAGCAGTGGGAAAAGGTCGTAGATCGCCGCGGCAAGGCGCAGCCAGAGCGAAGCGGGTGTCGTGGACATTGCGAGTGCGCTTCCGATTACGGTGGTAGCGTCGCGGTTTAGGCTTGCCCGTGCAAGCTCCTGCTGGCTGGTGGATCCGTTACCGAGCATCCTCGTCGATCCGATGAAGAAACGCGCCCATCCTTCCGCCACCGATGCACGACCCGAGAGCGACGCTCGTGCCATCGGCGACGAGGATCGCGCGCTGATCGCCTCGTTCCTCGAACGCGTCTGGTCGGAGCTCGGTCTTGCCGACAATACGCTCGCGAGCTATCGGCTCGATCTCGAAGGCTTCGCGCGCTGGCTCGCGCAGCACTCGAGCACGCTCGCGGGCTGCGGACGCGAGGAGTTGTTCCGCTACCTGAGCGAACGCGGCGCGAAGGGCGGCGCGAGCGGGAAGGGCTACAAGGCGCGTTCGAACGCACGGTTGCTTTCGAGCCTGCGGCACTTCTATCGGGCGATGGTCCGCGATGGCCGACTCGCCGCTGATCCGACGCTGCTGCTCGATCCTCCGAAGCTGCCGCGAAGTCTGCCCAAGGCGCTCGCCGAGTCGGAGATCGAAAGCCTTCTGCATGCGCCGGCGGACACGCCGATGGGCCTGCGCGATCGCGCAATGCTCGAACTCATGTACGCCGCCGGGCTGCGCGTGAGCGAGCTGGTTGGCATCACCGCGGCGCAGGTGAATCTGCGTCAGGGCGTGCTGCGCGTGATCGGCAAGGGCGGCAAGGAGCGTCTGGTGCCGCTCGGCGACGAGGCCGCGCACTGGCTGACACGCTATGTGAACGAAGCGCGTCCGGCGCTACTGAAAAACGGCAAGAGCGACGCGCTCTTCGTCAGCAACCGCCGCGCCGCGATGACGCGTCAGATGTTCTGGACGCTGGTCAAGAAACACGCGCTCGTGGCCGGCATTCCGGCCAAGCGCATTTCGCCGCACGTGCTGCGCCATTCGTTCGCGACCCATCTCCTGAACCACGGCGCGGACCTTCGCGCGCTGCAGCTCATGCTCGGGCACAGTTCTCTGTCGACGACGCAGATCTACACGCTGATCGCCAAGGAAGGCTTGAAGCGCCTGCATCAGCGCCATCATCCGCGCGGATGATATCGGCGCGGATCACATCGGCGTGGATGACGTTGGGGTGAATAACGTCGGCGTGGATGACTTGTAAAGGCCTATTTCCGTGCGCCGCTGCGCAATCGACGATGCCGCGCCTTTTCCCTGCGGTCGCGCGCGTGCGAGAATTGGTGCTATCCGGGAACCATCCGCCGTCCGCGCCGGTCAACTCGCGATCCCAAGGGATCGCCGGGGAGCGCAAGCCGAGCCGTCCCCGGCCGGTCATTGATCCCGCCCATTCTCTCGATGAGGTTCGCATGCGTTTCCTGTTCATCGTAACCGGCCTGCTCGTGGCAGCCGTCGCGTCCGCGGCGACCCCCGAGGAGACCGTCCGCCAGGCGATGAGCGTGCTCGCCCCGAAGGTGAAGGTCGACGCGGTCCAGGAATCGACGATTCCGGGTTTCTACGAGGCCATCGCCGGCGGCGAATTCGTCTACGTGACCAAGGACGGCCGCTACGTCATCGACGGCAACGCGTACGACGTTGCCAACCGGCGCGATCTCACCGCCAGTGCACGCGCGAAAGTCCGCAAGGACGCGCTCGACAAGATCGGCCCGGACAAGCGCATCGTGTTCGCGCCGCCGGCGCCGTTGACGGCCAAGCACACGGTGACCGTGTTCACCGACGTCGATTGCCCGTTTTGCCGCCGCTTCCATCAGCAGATCGCGCAATACAACGCGAAAGGCATCGCGGTCGACTACATCTTCTATCCGCTGCAGATCCATCCGGGTGCCGACAAGCACGCCGAAGCGGTCTGGTGCTCGAAGGATCGCCCGAACGCGTTTACGGCCGCGATGGCCGGCAAGGATCCCGGCAAGGCGACCTGCCCGAATCCGGTGTCCGAGTTGACCGAGCTCGCGAAATCGCTCGGCATCGGCGGCACGCCGACGGTGCTCGCCGACGACGGCACGCAGATTTCATCGCAGATCGCGATGTCGCCGGATCAGCTCGCCGCCGAGCTTGATCGTCTGGCCGCATCGAGCGCTGCCCACAATTGACGATACGCAATCGCCCGGCGTGCGAACCGCAGGCACGACGATCCGAACGCACCACCGACGCACCGAACCGAGTACACGCCGATGAAACTCCGCTACTGCCTGCCGCTCGCACTCGTCGCCGCCGCGGCGTTCGCGCAAGGCGCCGAGAAGCCCGAAAACGCGACCGCGCGCGCCGCGCTTCAGCAACTCGTTCCGCAGATCAAGATCGACACGGTCGAAGCCGCGCCGTTGCCGGGTTATCGCCAGGCGATCGTCGGCAGCCAGATCGTGTACGTCAGCGACGACGGCAAGTACATGCTTCAGGGCACGCTCTACGACGTGCAGAACAAGCGCGATCTGAGCTCATCGCGGCTCGCCGTCGATCACAAGCGCAAGGTCGACGCGGTGCCCGAGTCCAAGCGCGTCGTGTTCGCGCCGGCGAAGCCGAAGTACAAGGTCACCGTGTTCACCGATCTCGACTGCGGTTACTGCCGCAAGCTGCACTCGCAGATCGCCGACTACAACAAGCTCGGCATCGAAGTCGATTACCTGTTCTTCCCGCGTTCCGGACTCAATTCGCCGTCATACGACAAGGCCGTCTCGGTCTGGTGCGCGAAGGACCGCAACGCGGCGTTCACCGCGGCGAAAGCCGGCAAAGCGCCGGTGCCGGCGAAGTGCGACAACCCGGTCGCCGAGGAATACAAGCTCGGTGCGCAGGTCGGCGTCGACGGCACGCCTTCGGTGTTCGCGCCCGACGGCACGCGCATCGGCGGCTATCTTTCGCCGACCGAGATGCTCGCCAAGCTCGAGAACCTCGGCAAGGCGACGCTCGCAGGCAATTGATCGCGACGTCGGTCGGCGCATCGCGGCTTGGGTGCCGTCCGACGTGATCGCGGCGATCCGCTCGGCGTATCTCGATGCCGGCCTTTGGCAAGATGTTGCTTCAACACCCCTGCGCTAAGGCCTGACACCTAGACACGTGCTCTGACACCCACGCACGCCGCGACGTGGCCGGTTCGTCGCTGGTAGAATAACGAGCTGTCACGACCGCTTCCCGGCCATGATCGTCCTTGACGGGCAGCCCGCGCTGTCCGCATTCCGCATCGACCGCTTGAACGCCGAGTTGGCGCGCCATGCGCCCGGCTGCACCGTGCGCGCCGCGCACTACGTCTTTTTCCTCGATGTCGAGGTCGATTTGGCCGACATCGCGAAAATCCGCGAAGTCATCGAAGCGAACCCGGGCGAGCCGGCGCCCGCAGCGTTGTGGGTCGTGCCGCGGCTCGGCACTCGTTCGCCGTGGTCGAGCAAGGCGACCGATATTCTTCAGGGTTGCGGTTTTCCGCTGCGGCGCATCGAACGCGGCGTCGCGTTCGATCTCCATGGCGCACCCGCGCCCGGCAGTGCACAGTGGCGCGCTGCGACGCGCGTACTGCACGATCCGATGACACAGTCGGTCATCGATTCGCTAGCCGGCGTCGATACGCTGTTCGACACCGGCGCGCCGGCGCCGCTGATCCGCGTCGCGCTCGGCAACGATCCGGCAGCGGCGCTCGCGGCAGCGAACACGCGGCTCGGCCTCGCGCTGGCGGCGGACGAGATCGCGTATCTTGCGGAAAATTACGCCGCGCTCGGCCGCGATCCGACCGATGCCGAGTTGATGATGTTCGCGCAGGCGAACTCGGAACATTGCCGGCACAAGATCTTCAACGCCGAATTCCGTGTCGACGGCGCGGCGCAGGACAAGTCGCTGTTCGCGATGATCCGCTACACGCACGCGAAGTCGCCGGCGCACACGCTGTCGGCATACAAGGACAACGCCGCGGTCATCGAAGGCAACACCGCACAGCGCCTGTTCGCGAATCCCGACGACGATCGCTACGCCGTGCATCGCGAACAAGTGCCGTTCGCGATCAAGGTAGAAACGCATAATCATCCGACGGCGATCTCGCCGTTTCCCGGCGCATCGACCGGATCGGGCGGCGAGATCCGCGACGAAGGCGCAACGGGCCGCGGCGGCAAGCCGAAGGCCGGGTTGACCGGATTTTCGGTTTCGAACCTGCGCGTGCCGGGACTCGCGCGTCCGTGGGAGAAAGATCGTCCGCTGCCGCCGCGCTTCGCGACGGCGTTCGAGATCATGCGCGACGGTCCGATCGGCGCCGCGTCGTTCAACAACGAATTCGGCCGACCGTGTCTCGGAGGCTATTTCCGCGCATTCGAACAGGAAAGCGGCGAGCCGGGTCTGCGCCGCGGCTACGACAAGCCGATCATGATCGCCGGCGGCCTCGCCAACCTGCGCCAGTCGGATGTCGAAAAGGGCACGCTGCAGGACGGCGACGCGGTGATCGTCCTCGGCGGGCCGGCGATGCTGATCGGCCTCGGCGGCGGCGCGGCGTCTTCGATGGCCGCGGGCTCGAGCTCCGAAGAGCTCGATTTCGCGTCGGTACAGCGCGACAACCCGGAAATGCAGCGGCGTTGCCAGCAGGTCATCGACGCATGCTGGGCGCACGGCGACGCGAATCCGATCGTGTCGATCCACGACGTCGGCGCCGGCGGACTTTCGAATGCAATTCCGGAACTGCTGAATGATTCCGGCGTCGGCGGCCGCGTCGATCTCGCGGCGATCCCGAGCGACGATCCGCATCTTTCGCCGATGCAGATCTGGTGCAACGAATCGCAGGAACGTTACGTGCTCGGCGTTCGACACGCCGACATCGCGCTGTTCGAATCGCTGTGCGCGCGCGAGCGTTGCCCGTTCGCGGTCGTCGGAACAGCCACGGCGGAACGGCGTCTCATTCTTTCCGATTCCCGATTCCCGATTGCCGATTCCCGGCACTTCCCCATCGATCTTCCGCTGGATGTTCTGTTCGGCAAACCGCCGCGCATGCGGCGCGACGCGAAACACGTTCAGCAACGCGTGGATCTGGTGCCCGACATCGCCGGCATTTCGGTCGGCGAAGCGATCGATCGCGTGTTGCGCGTGCCGGCGGTCGGCAGCAAGTCATTCCTGATCACCATCGGCGATCGCACGGTCGGCGGATTGTGTTCGCGCGATCCGATGGTCGGCCCATGGCAGGTTCCGGTCGCCGACTGCGCCGTGACGCTCACCGATTTCGACGGTTATGCCGGCGAAGCCATGGCGATGGGCGAGCGCACGCCGCTTGCGTTGCTCGACGCAGCCGCGTCGGCGCGCATCGCGGTCGGTGAAGCGCTGACGAACCTTGCCGCGGCAGAAGTCCGGCTCGACGAGGTGCGGCTCTCCGCGAACTGGATGGCAGCCGTTGGTCATCCTGGCGAGGACGCGGCGCTTTACGACGCGGTACGCGCGGTCGGCATGGAATTGTGTCCGGCGCTCGGCATCTCGATTCCGGTCGGCAAGGATTCGCTGTCGATGCAGGTGCGCTGGACCCACGTGCCCTCATCGGGTCCTGCCGACCCCCTTCTCCCGCAAGCGGGAGAAGGGAAATCGATGCGGCCTGCGGCCGCCACTGTCCCTATCGAACAGCGAACGGTCGCGCCGATCTCGCTGATCGTGTCGGCGTTCGCGCGCACGCGCGATGCGCGGCGTGCGCTGACTCCGCAGCTGCAACTCGATCAGGGCGACAGCGAGCTCTGGCTCATTGATCTCGGCGCCGGCCAGTCGCGGCTCGGCGGCTCGACGCTGCTGCAGGCGTTCAATCGCGACGGCGGGCTCGCTCCGGATCTGGATGATCCGAAACAGTTCCGCGCTTTTTTTTCGGCGATCCAAGAGGCCAACGCGAAGGGACTTCTGCTGGCCTATCACGATCGCACTGACGGCGGGGCGATCGTCGCGCTGATCGAGATGGCACTGGCCGGACATTGCGGTCTCGACATCACCCTCGACGGCTGGGCCGAGAACACACTGCAGGATCTGTTCAACGAAGAGCTCGGCGCGATCGTGCAGATCCGCAGCGCCGATCGCGACGCGCTGCGTGCGATATTCGCTGCACACGGGATCGAGTCGCTCGTGCACGACGTTGCGCGCGTGACGGATTGCGTGCGCGTTCGCTTGCAACTCGCCGGCGCGACGATCGCGGAACGCGACTGGACCGATCTGATGGGTGCATGGTCGCAGACGAGTCATGCGATGCAGCGTCATCGCGACAATCCCGTGTGCGCGGATTCCGAGCGCGAATGGCGCTGCGACGACGACGATCCCGGCATCACGCCGAAGCTGACATTCGATCCCGCCGAAGACACCGCGGCGCCGTTCATTGCGAAAGGGGCGCGGCCGAAGGTCGCGATCCTGCGCGATCAGGGCGTGAACGGGCAGGTCGAAATGGCCGCCGCATTCACGCGCGCGGGTTTCGACGCGATCGACGTGCACATGACCGACCTGCAAACGGGTCGTCGGCGGCTCGCCGATTTCGCCGGTTTCGCCGCGTGCGGCGGCTTCAGCTACGGCGACGTGCTCGGCGCCGGGCGCGGCTGGGCCGCGTCGATTCTCTACAACGATGTGTTGCGCGAAGAGTTCGCAGGATTCCTCGCCGATCCTTCGAAGTTCGCGCTCGGCGTCTGCAACGGCTGCCAGATGCTGGCGGCGTTGAAGGACATCATCCCAGGCGCCGCGCACTGGCCGCGTTTCATGCGCAACGCGAGCGAGCAGTACGAGGCGCGGCTGGTCACGCTTGAAGTGTTGGAGTCGCCTTCGATCTTCTTCGCCGGCATGGCCGGTTCGCGCATTCCGGTCGCGGTCGCGCACGGCGAAGGTCGCACATCGTTCGCCCACGAGAGCGATGCGAAGCGCGCGAAAGCCTGCGTGCGTTTCGTCGACAACCGCGGCGCGGCGACCGAACGTTTTCCGCTGAATTCGAACGGCTCGGCCGGCGGCCAGGCCGGGTTCACGACGGACGACGGTCGCGTGACGATCCTGATGCCGCATCCCGAACGCGTGATGCGCAGCGTGCAGATGAGCTGGCGCCCGCGCGAGTGGGGCGAGGATTCGCCATGGATGCGTATGTTCCGCAACGCGCGCAGCAAGGTCGGATAGTGCGTCTTTCTCCGGTCCATGAGTTCGCGCTCAAGGCCGCGCTCTGGCTTCCGCTGAGTTTCGTGATCTGGTTCTGGGCTGCGCCGCTGTGGGTGTGGCCCGCCGCGGCGCTGGCGAAATCGGTCCTGCTTGGACTGTGGCCGAACCTCTTCACCGCGTTGAGTCAGGGCGGCGACGTGCTCGATGCATCCGGCCGCGCGATCGCCCATGCCGGCTATCTGCTCACATTGACGACCTCGGTCACGGTCACCGTTCCCGCCAGTGCGGGCAGCGCCGGCGGTGTCGGCGTTCTCGAGCCGACGCTGAATCCAATGGTCTACGCGTATTCGCTGCCGCTTTTCGCTGGACTTGCGATGGCGACGCCGCTGACGACCGCGCGCCGGCTGTTCGAACTGCTGATCGCGTTCGTCGTGATCTGGATCGCGCAGGCGTTCGGCATCGTCGCCGAGAGCCTCAAGTTCGTGGCTTTCGAAGCAGGCGCGGAAGGCGCGGCGGCGATCGCGCGCGCCGGGCTCTCGCCCAACGCCATCGCGCTGGCCTATCAATTCGGGTTTCTGATCCTGCCGGCGGTCGTCCCGGCGGCGCTGTGGATCGGCCTGAACCGGCGATTCATCGAGCGCCTGGTGCGCCTGGACCGGGAACCCGGGGTGGAAACGGCGGTCTGAACAACGCCCGAGAGAGACGATCGGGACGCCCGCGCCGCGGGCGTCCACAGCCGCAGGACGTACGACGGCGGCACCGCGGTTTGCGGTGCCGCCCGAATTCACGTGGCCGATCCGGCGTCCGGGCATCGGGTATGGAACAATTCGCAGCGGGCGCGGAGCCCGCAAGAGACAGCAGGAACCCATGGCAGCCGTTGCACCTATCGCACCCGCGACTTCGCATGCCGCCGAGGGCAGCCTCGACGATCGCATCTGCCATTTCCTGGTCGCGCAGGGGCACCTGAAGGACACCGATCTGGTCCGCGGCCGCCGGCTGCATCAGGAAGATCCGGGTTCGGGCAGCCTCGTTTCGCTGCTGACGCGTCTTGGCCTCGTTTCCGAACGCGAAATGGCCGAAGCGGTTTCGGAATTGCTTTCGCTGCCGCTGCTTTCGGCGAAGGAATTTCCGGATACGCCGCCGGCGAGCGTGCAGACGTCGGTGCGGTTCCTCAAGCACCACCACATCTGCCCGATCGGCGAGAGCGAAAACGAAGTCACGCTGCTGGTCGCCGATCCGGCCGACCGCTTTCCGATGCAGGCGCTCGAGCTCGCGACCGGACGCACGGTCAAGCTCAACATCGGCATGCGCAGCGAGATCGACGATCTCATCGAGCGCTATTACGGCTCGGGCCGCTCGGCGATGGGCACCATCGTCGAGAACCTCACCGACGACAACAACCGCAGCGAAGACGACATCGAGCATCTGCGCGATCTCGCTTCGGAAGCGCCGGTCATCCGACTCGTCAATCTGATCATCCAGCGCGCGGTCGAGCAGCGCGCGTCGGATATCCATGTCGAGCCGTTCGAGAATCGCCTGAAAGTGCGTTATCGCATCGACGGCGTGCTGCATGAAGTCGAATCGCCGCCGGCGGCGTCGACCGCGGCGGTGATCTCGCGCGTCAAGATCATGGCCAAGCTCAACATCGCCGAGCGCCGCCTGCCGCAGGACGGCCGCATCATGATCCGCGTGCAGGGCAAGGAGCTGGACCTGCGCGTTTCGACCGTGCCGACCGCGCACGGCGAATCGGTGGTCATGCGTATTCTCGATCGCGAAGCGATCGTGTTCGATTTCCACTCGCTCGGATTCACCGATCAGTTCCTGCAGAAGTTCATCAACGTGCTGGAACTCCCGCACGGCATTCTGCTGGTTACCGGGCCGACCGGTTCGGGCAAGACGACGACGCTGTACACCGCGCTCTCGAAACTCAATACGCCGGACGTCAAGATCATCACGGTCGAGGATCCGGTCGAATACCAGATCGAAGGCATCAACCAGATCCAGGCCAAGCCGGCGATCGGCCTCGACTTCTCGCACGCGCTGCGCTCGATCGTGCGTCAGGATCCGGACATCATCATGATCGGCGAAATGCGCGATCTGGAAACCGCGCGCATCGCGATCCAGTCGGCGCTGACCGGTCACCTGGTGCTGTCGACATTGCACACCAACAATGCCGCCGGCGGCGTCACGCGCATGCTCGACATGGGCGTCGAGGATTATCTGCTGACCTCGACCGTCAACGGAATCCTCGCGCAGCGCCTGGTGCGCAGGCTCGACCGCTCGACGTCCGAGGCCTACGAACCGCTGCCGGAAGTCATCAAGGAATTCAATCTCGACAAGTTCACCGACGAGCGTCCGATCAAGCTCTACAAACCCGGCTCGTCGATCGCCAATCCGACCGGTTACTACGGACGCACGACGATCATGGAATTCCTGGTCATGAGCGACAACCTGCGGCGCATGATCATGCAGCACGCGGGCATGGGCGATCTGGAAGAAGCCGCGCGCAAGGAAGGCATGCGCACGATGTACGAGGACGGCCTGGTCAAGGCGCTGCAGGGACAGACGACGATCGAGGAAGTGCTGCGCGTGACGCAGGAGAGTTGATGAAAATGGGAATAGGGATTAGGGAATGGAGAATGGGTAGAGCGCCTTGCCGTTCGGTCCATGATCGCGTCCGTTTTGCTTTTTCCAATTCCCGATTCCCGATTCCCGATTCCCCGCAGCCATGACCCTCTACTACTACAAAGCCGTCACGCCCGCCGGCGAAACGCTCGAAGGCCAGATGGACGTCGGCACGCACGACGACGTCATCGGCAAGCTGCAGGACGCCGGCAACATCCCGCTCGAAGTGCGCGAAGCCGACGGCGGCGATTCGCTCGGCCTGGTCGCGGCGCTGTTCAAGCGCGCGACGCTGCGCGAGGCGCAGGTGCTGCAGTTCACGCAGATGCTGGCGACGCTGCTCGGCGCGGGACAGCCGCTCGATCGCGCACTGCAGATCCTGCTCGATCTCCCCGAAAGCGTGAAGGCCAAGCACATGCTCGAGCGCGTGCGCGATCAGGTGCGCGGCGGCACGCCGCTTTCCGACGCGCTCGAGGCCGAGCACGGCAGCTTCTCGAAGCTCTACGTCAACATGGTGCGCGCCGGCGAAACCGGCGGCTCGCTCGACAGTACGCTGGCGCGTCTCGGCGACTATCTCGAACGCAGCCGCGCGCTCAAGAGCAGCGTGATCAACGCGATGATCTATCCGGCGTTCCTGGTCGGCATGGTGCTGTTTTCGCTGATGATCCTGCTGGTCTACGTCGTGCCGCAGTTCGCGCCGATGTTCGCCGACATGAACGTCGAGATGCCGCTGATCACCAAGATCGTGCTTGCGGTCGGCTCGACGCTGCAGAGTTTCTGGTGGCTGATCATCGTGCTGATCGTGCTCGGCATCGGCTGGTTTCGCCGGCAGATGGCCAACCCGGAAGCGCGACTCAAGATCGACGAGCGCCTGCTGCGCATGCGCGTCGTCGGCGACGTCACGCGCAAGATCGAAACCGCGCGTCTCGCGCGCACGCTCGGAACGCTTCTCAAGAACGGCGTGCCGCTGCTGACCGGGCTTGCGACGGCGCGCAACGTGATGACCAATACCGTGCTCGCGCAGTCGGTCGAGCAGGCCGCCGAGGAAGTGAAGACCGGCGGCGGTCTCGGCTATGCGCTCGCGCAGTCCAAGCGCTTTCCGAAGCTCGCGCTGCAGATGATCAGCGTCGGCGAAGAATCGGGCGAGCTCGATACGATGCTGATGAAAGTCGCCGACACCTTCGACGTCGAAGTGAAGAACACGCTGGACCGGTTGCTGGCGGCGCTGGTGCCGGCGACGACGATCGTGATGACCGTCGTCGTCGCGATGATCATGCTGGCGATCGTGCTGCCGATCATGAACATTGCCGGCGCGGTGCACTAGAGCCGGGAATCGGGATTCGGGAATAGAGATAAAAACGAGGACACCATGAACATGACATCGCAACGTGAGCATCCGCCGCCTGCCGCGCGCCGCAGGCTTCAGCCTGATCGAAATGCTCGCGGTGATCGTGCTGATCGGCATCGTCGCCGGCATCGTCGTGCAGCAGGTCGGCAAGAACGTCGACAAGGGCAAGTACGGCGCGGGCAAGGCGCAGGTGCAGGCGCTGTCGGGAAAGATCGAGGCGTATGCGCTCGACAACGGCTCGCCGCCGCCGCGTCTGGAGGACCTCATCAGCAAGCCCGGCAATGCGGCGAACTGGATGGGTCCGTACGCGAAGGAATCCGATCTGAAGGATCCGTTCGGGCATGAGTTCCAGTACAAGGCGCCGGGCGATCACGGCGACTTCGACGTCATGTTCCTCGGCAAGGACGGACAAGCCGGCGGCGACGGCGTCAACGCCGACTGGGGCAATTGGCAGTAAGTAGATGGGAATCGGGAGTCGGGAATCGGGAATCGGGGAAGCGAATCACGGCGTACGTCGTGGCGCTTGCGTGAGCCGGTGCCCGCATTCTCTCAATTCCCCATTCCCCATTCCCCATTCCCGATCCCGCGGATTCACGCTCATCGAACTGATGGCGGTGATTCTGCTGCTGGCGATCGCGCTGACCGCGGTGACGTTCTCGTTTTCGAAAAGCCTGCGCAGCGCGCGCATCAGCGCGGCGAGTCGCGATCTCGTCGCCGCGCTGCGATACACGCGCGGCCAGGCGATCGTCAAGGGAAAGCAGGAAGTGCTGCTGCTGAACCTCGACGACAACTCATACACCGCGCCGGGCAAATCGCCGGTCAAGTTGCCGAACGACATGACGCTGCGCCTGACCACGGCCGCAGCAGGAAGTGACCAGCGGCAACATCGGGCGGCATCCGCTTTTTTGCGGACGGCAGCTCGACCGGCGGACATATCTCGGTGCTGCAGGATCGACGCGAATGGCGCATCAATGTGGCCTGGCTCACCGGCGACATCGCGCTCGACGAGCATCCGCAGTAGCGAACTTCAGTACCGAACCAAAGCAGGCGAATCGAGTCCAGATTGTCGTGAAACGAAAACACGCACCCATCGCCGCGCATCGGCAGGCTGGATTCAGCCTGATCGAAATGGTCGCTGCGTTTCTCGTTTTCGCGATCGGCATCGGCGTGCTGATGCAGGTCCTCGCGACATCGATGCACAGCACGCGCACGTCGTCCGACTACACGATGGCCGCGCTCTGGGCCGAATCGAAACTCGATATCGTCGGCGTCGGCACCGAGATCGAGCCCGGCAGCACGCAGCGGACGCTTCGACGACAACTACAGCTGGCAACTCGACATCCAGCAGATCGATCCGCAGAACATCGAGCCGCCGCCGCAGATCGCGCCCGGCATGGGTTCCGACGCAGAACGCCGGTCTGCAGCAGCGCGTCACCAGCGGCGCCGGCAATCCCGGTGCGCTGCAAGTCGCTCCGTTCGATCTCTACGAGATCGATCTCACCGTGTTCTGGGGCGGCCGTTTCGGTTCCGCGCAACACAGCGCGCGTTTCAGTACGTTGCGCGCGATGAATCCCGATCCGAACAATGCGATGGGGCTGACCGGGCAACCCAACCTCGGTCAGCAGGGCGCGGCGGTGAAGCGATGAGCGCGCTCGCGGCACATCGGTCGGCGCGCGGCTTCACCTTGCTCGAGGTGATGCTGGCGATCGTCTTGCTCGCGCTGCTTCTCGCCGGCACCTGGGGCGCGATCCACACGGCGGTGCGCGCGATGCATTCGGGCGAGGACGCGATCGATCGCACCAATCGCCTGCGCGTCGCCGAGGAATTCACGCGTCATCAGATCAGCCGCATCCTGCCGCTCGCGTACGGAACGGATCAGACCACCGGCACCAATTTCGTATTCGAAGGCAGCGGCGATTTCATGCGCTTCGTCGCGCCGATGCCGGGCTATCTGTCCAAAGGCGGCCCGTACGTGCAGACGCTGCGCCTGGTCGGCAGCCGCAGCGGCGGCAAGGAATTGCAGTTCACCGACTCGATGCTCAACGGCTTCGATATCGACGACAAGGAATCGTCGCCGGCCGATCCCGCGGTGTTGCTCGATCAGATCCAGGACGGCCGTTTCGAATACCGCACGCTCGACGATCAGGGCGAGCTCACCGACTGGTCGGACCAATGGGATGATCCGAGCGTCACGCCGGTGATGGTGCGCATCCGCATCATCATGCGGCCCGAAGCGCGCGTCGAATTTCCCGAGATGGATATTCCGCTGATGCTCGACGTCGGCGCATCGCGCGGCATGGGCCGGCCGGGCTCGGTGATCAATCCGCGCGGCATGGGCGGCCTGCGCCCGCGTCCGCTCGGAGGCAATCAATGATCGGCCGGCGCGCGATCGTGTCGTTCGCACGCGCGCGGCATCGCGTTCGTGCTGGTGCTGTGGGTCATTGCGATGCTGTCGATCCTGCTCGGCAGTTTTGCGCTGGTCGCGCGCACGGAGAATCTGCAGTCGCGTCATCTCTTCGATACGACGCAAGCGCGCTACGCGGCCGAAGCGGGACTCAATCTCGCGATCTTCGAGCTGCGCAAGACCGATCCCGCGCAGCGCTGGATGGCCGACGGCCGGCCGTATCGCTTCGGCTACGGCGACGCGGAGATCGAGCTCGAGATCACCGACGACTCCGGCAAGATCGACATCAACGCCGCGAGCGGCGATCTCCTGACGAATCTTTTCATGGGCCGCGGCGTGCCGATGGATCAGGCGCAGGCGTTGTCCGACGCGATTCAGGACTGGCGCGATCCGGACGACCTGAAGCATCCGAACGGCGCGGAAGCGGCGGACTACAAAGCCGCGGGCCTTTCGTACACGCCGAAGAACGCGCCGTTCGATACCGTATCCGAACTGCAGCAGGTGCTCGGCATGACCTACGATCTCTACGAGAAGATCGAGCCCGGCATCACGATTTATTCCGGCCGCAATTCGCCGAGCGCGAGTTACGGCAACGAAGTCGCGCTGCAGGCGATGTATCCGGATGCATCGCCGGAGCAGATTCAGCAGTTCATTCAGCAGCTGCAATCGCAGATTCCCGGCTCAGGTGCGCAGCCCGTTCTCGCGCCCGACGGAACGCCTGTCATGGCAGCTGGCGGCGGCCTCACGTATAGTGTGAAATCCCGTGCCACGCTGCCGAACGGCGCCAGCACGGTCCTCGATGCAACCATCCGCATGGGTGGGGTCAGCGCGGCCGGCCGGCCGTTCGTGATCCTGCGCTGGCGGGATGGGGAAGCCTCTTAACTCTCGTGAATCCCGTTATCGACAGACAACTGGCTCGTCTGCGGACGCGTCTTGCCAAGACGCCGCTGCCGGGCTACTTCGCGTGGTGGGGCCGCCAGCTGGTCGCGTGCCTGCCGCCGCGTTGGCGCACGCTCGTCGAGGAACGCTCGGAATCGCTGCTGCTCGACTTGCGCGGCGACGAGATGATCGTATGGCGCGAACGCGCCGATCATGCAAGCGAATACGGACGCATCGCGCGCACGCTGCCGACCGAAGCGCAGGGCGCGGAATTTCAGCGCCTGCGCGCGGCCATCGACGATCCTTCGGTGCGCACGATCCTGTGCATTCCGGCCGAGCGCGTGCTGCAGCGGAACCTGACTCTGCCGGCGGCCGCAGAAGACAACCTGCGCCAGGTGCTCGCGTTCGAGATGGATCGGCAGACGCCCTTCAAGGCCGACCAGATCTACTTCGACAGTCGCGTGCTCGGACGCGACGCGAGCGGGCGCAATCTTCGTCGTCGAGCTCGTGCTGCTGCCGCGCGCTCAGCTCGATCAGGAAATCGGCGCGTTGCCGGCCGGCGCATCGGCGCTCGATGGTGTCGACGCATGGCGCGCAGCGCCGGGCGGCGAGCGTCGCCAGATCAATCTACTTGCCGCTGGAACGCCGCGCACGCCGGCGCGACATGCGCCTGCCGCTGAATCTCGGACTCGCCGCGCTCGCCGTGGTGCTGCTCTTCGTCAACATGGACGAGTCGCTGACCAATCGCGCGGCTGCTGTCGAGTCGATGCGCGCCGAAGTGGAGAAATCCAATGTCGAAGCGCGCCAGGTCGCGGCGCTGCGCAAGACGCTCGCCGATTCCGTCGCCGGCGCGAATTTTCTCAGCGACAAGAAGCGCAATAGTCCGCTCACGGTCGCAGTGCTCGACGATTTGAGTCGCCGGCTTCCGGAAGACACGTTCCTCGAGCGACTGCAGATCGAGAACGGCGAGATCCAGTTGCAGGGTCAAGCGAAGGAGGCGGCGAAGCTGATCTCGCTGCTCGGCTCTTCGGCATGCCTTGGCGATCCGCGATTGCAAGGCCAGATTCAACCCGACGCGCGCACGGGCAAGGAACGCTTTCAGATCACGGCGGACGCCAAGCCCTGCAACGGCGCGCCGACGGCCGCGAAAATGACGTCTGCGTCCGACGCGACCGCGGCAGACAAGCACGACGCCGCAACGCCGGACGCACCGAAGAAAACGGACGCGGCCAAGACCGGCGCGAAACCGGACTCGCCAAAGAAGAACGTTCCGGTGATGGACGGAGCGGCGGCGCGAGACAGGCAACGCACGCAGCAACAGCAGCAGCAACAGCGCGCCATGCACAAGGATCCGAGCCATGGCGGCAAGTAGATCCAAGCCCAGAGACGGCCGCTTCCTCGCGGTGGTGATCCTGCTGATCGTGCTGCTGCTCGTGTATCTGATCGGCATTCACTGGTGGTTTGTCGCGCCGCATCTGCAATTCCGCGCGGAGATGCAGGATCTTCGCGATCAGCAACTGCGCTTCCGCCAGGCGGCCGCGCAGAAACCCGAGATCGAACAGCGGCTCGCCGCGATTCATGCGCGCGAGCAGAGCAATCAGGCGTTTCTCACCGACACCGATCAGAACGCGGCGTCGGCCTGGCTGATCCAGCGTCTCAACCAGGCGATCACCGATCACGCCAAGGACGAAAAGCGCTGCTCGTCGAACGGCGCGCAGCCGTACAACGGCGGCGAAGAGGAGTTGTACAAGCACGTCACGGTGCAGGCGCGACTGCGCTGCGATCTCGAACCGCTCGCGGCGATCCTCTACGATCTGGAGAACAGCAAGCCGTATCTGTTCGTAGACCAGATCATGATCTACAAGCAGCAGAGCTATCAGCCGCCGGGCAGCAAAGTCGCGGCGAGTCCGCTCGACGTGCGCTTCAATTTGACCGGCTACCTGCGCCAGCCCGGCAAGGCGCCGCCGCAACCGAAGGCGGCGAAATGAACGTGCGCGTCGCGCGACTGACGACGACGGCACTGGGCGCCACTTGCGGTTTCCTGGTGCTGGTTGCGCTTGCTGCAATATGCGGGCGTCGGACGCGGCTATGGCTGGGCGCCGGACGATCCATCGAGCGCGCCGTCGTTGCCGGGTGGCGGCACGATCGACGACAAGCCGCTGAAGTTGCCGCCGGCATCGGCATTCGCCGAAGTCGAAGCGCATCCGCTGTTCAACGAAGACCGCAAGCCGACGCCGATCGACGCGAGCGACGCCGACGCCTCCGCGCCGCTCAGCCCGCTCAACATCACCTTGACCGGAATCGTGTCCACGTCTTCGGTCAAGATCGCGATGGTGCAGGACAAGGCGCGGAACCAGTCGGTGGCGTTGAAGGTCGGAATGCCGCTGGAAGGAGACCAGGCGAGCTGGACGCTGGTCGAGGTCAAGCCGCGCAGCGTCGTTTTTCGCAGCGCGGCCAACGAGCGCACGGAAGTCGAGTTGGAGACTTCCGTCGCACAGCCGCCCAAGCCCGCGCCCCCGCACAATACGCGCACGACGACGCCGGCAACCGCCAGGGCCACCGCCACCGGCGGCGCGAATACGAAAGACAACAAGCGAACGGATTCGGGCGACCTCGCCAAGCGCATCGAGGAACGTCGTCGCCAGATGCGCGAAGATGCGGAAAATCTCCGCAAACAGGGCGGCAAAGGCAAACCGCCCCCGCCGCCGCCTCCACCGGCACCACCCAAGCAGTGACGGAGCAAACACGTGCCCTCTAGATTGATTGCCCCGCTGACCGCCTGCGCGCTCGTGCTGCTGGCCGGTTGCGCGACATCGCCCGAAAAGCACCCCGAACAAGCGGCGAAGACCGACATTCTGACGCCGGACACGGTGTTGAAGCCGGCTGCGCCGATCGAATCGAGCGGACCGGAGACCGGCATTTCGATTTCCTCGCAGGCGCTTTCGGACCAGGAGCCGCCCAAGCCCGAACTGCAAGTCGGCACCGGCAAGTTCTTCACCAAGCAGCCGGACGGTCAGGACGACCGGCAGCGGCGAGGCCGATGTCGTCTTCAATTTCGAGAATCAGCCGATCCAGGCCGTGATCAAGGCGATCCTCGGCGATCTGCTGCAGGAGAACTACACGATTGCGCCGAACGTCGGCGGCAACGTCACGTTCTCGACGTCGAAGCCGATCCGCCGCTCCGACGCGTTGCCGGTGCTGCAGACGCTGCTGTCGGCGAACGGCGTCAGCCTCGTGCAGCAGAACGGCCGCTATACGGTGCTGGCGACCAAGGATGCGATCGCGGGCCGGCTCGCGCCGAGCACCGCGCCGGCGGCTTCGGCCAAGGGCTACGAGCTGCGCATCTTTCCGCTGCAATACGTCTCGCCGAGCGAAATGGCCAAGCTCATGAAGCCGTACGCGAGGCCCGAGGCGTTCATCAACATCGATCCGAACCGCAGCCTGCTGGTCATGGCGGGCACGGCGGAGGAGCTGCAGAACTATCAGCAGACGATCGAGACGTTCGACGTCGATTGGCTGAAGGGCATGTCGGTCGGCGTGTACACGCTGCAGCACGTCGACGTCACCAAGCTCTTGCCGGATCTGCTCAAGATTTTCGGCACCGAAGGCGAATCGCCGCTGGCCGGCATGTTCCGTTTCATGCCGATCGAGCAGACCAATGCGCTGGTCGTGATCACGCCGCAGCCCGAATACCTCAAGAGCGCCGAGGAGTGGCTGTATCGCCTCGATCGCGGCGGCGCCGAGAACGCGACGCAGCTCTATGTATACAACGTGAAAAATCTAAAAGCGCCCGACCTCGCCGATTATCTCAGCCAGATCTTCCTCGGCACCACGACCGGCAGCTCGCATCGCAGCACCACCGGCAGCGTCGCGCCGGGATTGCGTCCGACCACGCTCGGCGGCCGCGGCGGCAGCAGCGTCGGCGGAGCATCGAACAGCACGATGAGCTATCAGAATTCGCTGCGCCCGCAATCGGACCGCGAAAAGAGCGCGCCGGCAGCCGGAACGAGCACGCCGACCGCGACCGGGCGGCGGGGCAGGGCAAGACCGGAAACGGACATCCGCATCTCGGCGATCGAGGAAAACAATCAGCTGATGATCCAGGCGACGCCGAGCGAATGGTCGCGCATCGAAGCAGCGATCAAGAAGCTCGACGTCGTGCCGCTGCAGGTGCAGATCGAAGCGCGCATTCTCGAGGTTTCGCTCACCGGCGATCTGAATTTTGGCGTGCAGTGGTATCTCGCCGGCTTGATCGGCACTGCGACCGGTTCGGCGCAGGCCAACGGCAATATCCTTATGCATATCCGCCGGGATCCGGTCCAGCTTCACCGGCAATTCTCATGATCGTCACCGCTTCGACTCGGCGCGAACGGCAACGTCACTCCGACCAACAACAGCGGATTCTTCTATTCGTTCCTGAACAAGAATTTCGAAGTTGCGATCGACGCGCTCGAGACGAACGGGCAGGCGAAATCGCTTGCCGCGCCGTCATTGCTCGTTGCGAACAATCAGGAAGCGCAGATCAACGTCGGCCAGCAGATCCCGGTCGTGCAGACTTACTACAACGGACTCGGCACGATCCGAACACGAACGGCACGACCGTCGCTCGGCGAACGACCGGTTCGGTGCAATACCTCAACACCGGCGTCACGCTCGACGTGAAGCCGCGCGTGAATCCGGGCGGCCTCGTCTATCTCGACATCCAGCAGGAAGTCAGCAATCCCGGTGCACCGGCCGTCACCGGCGGCAATCCGCCGATCAATCAGCGCCTGATCCAGACACAGGTCGCTGTGCAGAGCGGCGAGACGCTGCTGCTCGGCGGACTCATCCAGGACAATCAAACTCAAAGCCAGGCGGGACTGCCGCTGATCAGCAAGGTTCCGTTTCTGAGGAACCTCTTCGGCAACACGAAGAATCACAACGATCGCACCGAATTGATCGTGCTGATCACGCCGCGTGTCATCAAGAACAGCGACGAAGGACGCCAGGTGACCGAGGAATACACGCGCCAGTTCCAGTCGCTGGCGCCGATGCGCAACGAAATGAATCAGTCGCAGCGCGCATCCGCCAGCGCCGCCGCCACAGTCGCCGCCGCCGCCTCGCAACATCCGACACCCGCAGCCACCGAACCACTCAAGCAGCAAGAGGACACGCCGCATGATCATTGATCGCCCCCGACTCGCGACGCTCGGCGCGCTCGCGCTATTGCTCGGCGGCTGCAGTCTCGGCAACAAGGACAACGCGGCGGAAGTCGACACGCGCGCGGTCGAACGCTGGAACTATCTCATCGCACATCAGGCGGAAAAGGCGTACGACTATCTCAGTCCCGGCACGCGCGAAACGCAAACGCGTGAGAGCTATGCAGCGCTGATGAATAACCGGCCCGTGAAATGGCTCGCCGCAAAGTTCAATCGCAAGGAGTGTGATGCTGATCGCTGCAAGGTCTACATCGATGTGAGGTACTCTGTCGCCATGGCCAGAGCGGGCACGACTGGCAAGCCGATCGAGACAACCAGCACTCAAAGTGAGATCTGGGTACACGTCGACAACGGCTGGTATTTTCTACCCAAGTAATTGAATTCGCAGCCAGAAGTGACGCAAAGAGACGGGGATTGCACGCCGTTTCCTTTGCCTTAACATGGCGGCGCTGTTGCCTAACCTAACCCTGCCAAGGTGGGGCTCCATACGTTTCGGAGTGAGGTTGGCGGTAAAGCAAAAAGCCCTGTGGTCAAATTAGGAGTGTTGTGATGAAGAGAAACAGCTTGACGACTGCCGTCGTCGCCGGCATCGCTGGCGTCGCTGGCTTCGCGGGCCTGGCGAATGCCGTCGACCTGAATCCCGATGGTCTCGGCCAGGTTCTCATCTATCCTTACTACACCGTCAACATCGGCCAGGACACGCTGTTCTCCGTAGTCAATACGGATCCGGTCAATGGCAAGGCGGTCAAGGTCCGCTTCCTCGAAGGCTATAACAGCCGCGAAGTTCTGGACTTCAACTTGTATCTCTCGCCGAACGACGTGTGGACGGCGGCTGTCACGCAGGTTTCCGATGACGGCGGTGCGCAGGTCTCCACGAGCGACCAGAGCTGCACCGACCCGAGTCGTCCTGGCGGCCTCGCCGGTTGCGTTCCGTTCGGCTGCCTATCGACGGCACCGGCTCCGGTTCCGGCCGATGAAGGTCCGCAGGACATCACGCGTACGCGCGAAGGCTACATCGAGCTGATCTCGATGGGCGACATTCCTCCGGGACCCGCTCTCGCCGGCGATGTGTTCCACGTCGGCGGCGTTGCCGCCGAATTGCGGCGGCATCAACGATTCGCTTGCTGCGGCTGACATCGTCGCTCCGACCGGTGGTCTGTTCGGTAATACCGACATCACCAACGTCGGCCTCGGCACGATCTATCCGTATGACGCCGATGCGATCGACGGCTTCTCGGAAATCCCGCTGTACTCGCCGAGCAACAACCTCAACCCGTCGCTCCAGGACGCCAACAACCCGTCGGTTGCGGTCAATGGCGTGGCGCGCGCGTTCGTGTTCGAAGGCGGTGGTGCGCTTCTGACGGCGGACTATGCCAGCGGCATCGATGCGGTGAGCGCGGTCTTCATGGACGATGCGATCTACAACGAATACGTCGTCGGCGGTTCGTTTGCGGCGAACTCGGATTGGATCGTCACCTTCCCGACCAAGCGTTTCTACGTCGACAAGGATCTGTATCCCGCCAACCCGACGGCGCCGTTCGCAGAACCGTTCCACAGCCCGGCGAATCGAACGTCGTGGTCGCTCCGAGCATCTACGATCGTGAAGAGCAGACGACGCAGCAGCAGGGCGACTTCTCGCCGCCGGTCTCGACGCAGCCGAACTCGCTGCCGTTCGAAGTGAACGTCATCAGCTTCCTGACCGACACGACGGCGGGTGCTCCTTCCGGAGTGCTGGGCTCGATCCTGCGCCCGAACATCAATCCGTTCGCGCAGACTGGTTGGCTCAAGCTCGATCTGACCTCGGGCGACGGTGGCCATCAGCTGGGTGGCGGCTTGACGCCGGCCGACGTCCCGGTGACCTTGAACGGTCTGCCGACGACGGGCTACTGGGCGCTCAACGTCATCAACGCCAACGGCCAGCCCGGCCTGCTCGCCAACTACGGCGGTCTGTTCCGTCACCGCGCGAGCCGTTCGTGCGTCGGTGCCGATCCGGCCTGCTCGTAATCTCCATCGTGTTGTTGTGTAAAAAGGGGGCCTCCGGGCCCCCTTTTTTTTGGGTCGCTTCCAGCTTGTTTCGCCGAGTTTCGACGAGATGCGCTGGCAAGCTCAGGGATTTAAGTTAGAATCCGCGGCGTTTCCCGTGTCTTAAGCACTACGTTGGAACCCCTATGTCCGTTGCAATACGTCGTACCGCTTCGCTCCTGCCGGCATTGATCGCAATATTTGGTGCTTTCGGCACCGCCGATGCCCAAGTCACCATCCATCTCACCACGACGCAGCAGACCACCTGCGACGTGACGACCGACGCCAATGGCCTCACCTTGGCCCCTGGCGGTACGGATCTGACGGCGACCGGAGTCACGCTCTCGGGCACCGGATGCGGTGGCGGCGGCGGAGCTCCACCGACACCCGATAATTTCCCACTGACCGTCTCGGCGGCACCGGTAACCGGAACGCCTTTCACCGTCAGCTGGTCCGTCACTGGCGCAACGTCATGCACCGGCTCGGCCAGTGTCAACGGCAGTTCCACGACCTTGTCCGGTTGGACCGACGTGACGAGCGCGACATCTCCGCGCAACGTCATCGCGACAAGCGCCGGAACCTACACGCTTTCGCTGACCTGCTCGAACACGAGCGGATCCGTCACGAGCCTACCCGCAATTGTCGTTGTCACGCAGGGCAGCGGCGGCAGCTGTCCGGCAGGACAGGCGACGGTGAGCGACATCCACTATCTGCCGGGGTCCCACATCCGCCATTCCGTCGATCTGACGCTGTGGGACAACATCTGGGGACACATCAGCGAGAGCGACGATGTGACACCGTGGCCTGGCGTTGCCGGTGCGAGCCCGACAATCTGGACGCTCGGCAAAACTCAATATGTTGGTGCGCTGTTCCACGTTGGCGACATTCCGCCGACGTCGACCCTTTCGGGCTTTTACAAGAACGTCTCGTACGGAGCGGGTCCCAATCTGGACATGGCGATCAGTACGACGTGTGGGGACTTTGCGCCGCCGCAGCCGGGATGCTCGGTTTCTAACATTCCCTCTGCGGACCAGCCCTTGGTCTATTGGCGCATGACCGCCGGTGGGACGTTCTATTGCCAGTTGACGCCCAATACGAGCTACTACCTGAACGTCCGGTTCCATGACCCGAACACGACTGGCCCAGGTTGTACCGGCGCAACCTGCAAGACGACGATTCAGCACTATCACAACTGATCGCTCGACAAGCGGCTCGGCCGGATCAACGGCCGAGCCGCTTCCGTCAGCGCGGCCGCGCGGCGCAGTGAACGAGCGCCTTCGCTTTCGTGTCCAACGCCGCGTGTAAGATCCCTCTGGAGTTTCGTATGTCGTCAATTCGGCGATTCGCCTTTTCTTGCCTTCTGCAATGGTGTATCTGCGCGCCTCTTCTCGCTGCGCAGCCGACACCGCCCGCTGGCAAGCTTCCCGCCGATACTGTCGTCGCCCGCCAGGGCACCGCCGTTGTCACGCTCGCCGACATCGATGCGTTCGCCGAGCGCATGGACGAAAAACAGCGCCCGGGATTCTTCGACAGTCCCAAGCGGCTCGAGTCGCTGATCTCGAACCTGCTCACGCAGAGACAATTGGCCACAGAGGCCGAAAAGGCCGGTCTCGACAAGGATCCTTCCGTGCAGGCGCAAGTGCGGCTCGCCACTGAAGACATCCTCGGCAAGGCGCGCATCGAGCGCATGCGCGCGGAATTGAAGCTGCCGGATTTCACCAAGCTCGCGCGCGAGGAATACCTCGGTCACAAGGAAAAGTACGTCACGCCGGGCCAGCTCGACGTCAAGCACATCCTGATCTCGACCGACAAGCACGGCGACGACGAAGCCAAGGCGCTCGCCGAACAAGTGCGCAAGGAAGCCATCGCGCATCCCGACCAGTTCGATGCGCTCGTCGAAAAATATTCGGAGGATCCCTCGAAGGCGCAAAACCACGGCGTGATGACCGAGGCGAACGGCAAGCGCTACGTCGCGGCATTCTCATCGGCGGCATCCGCACTCAAGGTTCCCGGCGAAATCTCGCCCGTGGTCAAGACGAAATTCGGCTATCACGTGATCGAGCTCGTCAAGCGCACGTCCGACGAGCCGTTGAAGTTCGAGGCCGTCCGCGAGCAGATCATCGAGCAGTTGCGCTCGGCCTACATCGACAAGACCGTCACCGAGCACGTCGACGAATTGCGCAACGAGCACATGGACGCCAACGAGGCTGCGGTCGCGTCGCTGCGCGAACGTTACGGCAGCGTACCGACGCCGACCGACGCCGAACCTTCGACGCAGAACGCGTCAAATCCGCGGCCCTAGCGCGCAGACAGCGTCCGTCCTGCTCGCGACAACCGCGCGAGACGGCCCGATCGTCGCGTTTATCGTCGCTCGGCCGCTAGTATCCGCGCTGACCTCACGCTGGATCGCGACCGATGCCTGTCGCTCGTCTGACGCTGCGCTTTTTCCGCCGCGAATTGCGCAACCGTTTCGCCGGAAGCTTCACCGGCGGACTCTGGGCGCTGCTGCAGCCGCTGGTCCAGCTCGCGGTCTACGCGTTCGTTTTCGTGCAGGTTTTCAAGTCGCGCGTGCCCGGCGTCGACGCGCCCGGCTACGTCCCGTTCCTTGTCACGGCGCTCTGGCCCTGGACCGCTTTTTCCGAGGCGATCGTGCGTTCGACGACGGCCGTGCAGGACAACGCCGCGCTGATCGGTAAAGTCGCATTGCCGCGAGAGGTGCTCGTCGTTGCGGTCGCGGCGTCGAGCTTCGCAGTGCATCTCTGCGGATTCGTCGCGATCCTGATCGTGCTAGCGATTGCCGGCGACGGCATCCATATCGCCGGCCTCGCGCCGGCACTGCTCCTGTACGTTCCGCTGTTCGCGCTCGCGCTCGGCATCGCACTGATCTGCGCCGCCGTCCAGGTCTTTGTGCGCGACCTGGTCCAGGCGCTCGGGCAGATCATGATGCTGCTGATGTTCGCCGCGCCGATCTTCTACGACAGCGCACAGGTCCCCGACCGCATGCGCGGCTGGCTCGCGTTCAATCCGTTCACGTATTACGCCGATGCGTTTCGCGACGTGTTGCTTCATCACGGCGAAGTCGGCATCACGCGCACGGCGATCGCGCTGGCGACCGCTGCGATCGTGTTGTTGGCCGGACACGCACTGTTTCGCCGCCTTGATCCGCATTTCGAGGATTTCCTGTGAACGCGCCGCTGATCGAACTGCGCGGCCTCGGCAAGGCCTATCCGAAGGTACATCGCAACGCCGACCGGCTGCGTTCGCTGACGCGCCTGATGTTCAACATGCGCGATCGCGATCGCATCGACGTGCTGCGCAACATCAACCTCGATGTCCTGCGCGGTGAATCGCTTGGACTGATCGGCGAAAACGGCGCCGGCAAGTCGACGCTGCTGAAGCTCATCACCGGCGTGCTCACCCCGACCAGCGGCACCGTGAAAGTGCACGGCACGATCGGTGCGCTGCTCGAGCTCGGCGCCGGATTCCATCCCGAATACAGCGGCCGCGACAACATCGCGATGGCCGCCGCGTTGTACGGCGTCGATGGCTCCCGATTGCGCGAACGCATTCCGGAGATCATCTCGTTCGCGGACATCGGCGATTACATCGACGAGCCGGTGAAGCACTATTCGTCCGGCATGGTCGTCCGGCTCGGCTTTGCCGTCGTCGCATCGCTCAAGCCCGATATTCTCATCACCGACGAAGTGCTCGCGGTCGGCGACGAATCGTTCCAGAAAAAATGCGTGCGCTGGATCGAGGACTATCTCGCGGGCGGCGGCACGCTGATGCTCGTTTCGCACAGCATGTATCACGTGCAGAAGCTCTGTCGTCATGCGTGCTGGCTGCGCGGCGGCGAGATCGCGATGGTCGGCGACGTGTTCGACGTCACGCAGGCCTATCTCGCGTATCACGAGCGGAAGTCGTCGGCAACGCCAGAACGCGTCGAGTTCGCGCGCGCGGGTCTCGAGTTCAACGTGCTCGGCGTCGAACTCAACGGTGTCGATTCCGAACAACCGCTGATGCTGGAAAGCGGCGCGAACCTGCGCATCGCGACACGCCTGCGTTCGCGCGACGGGCGCGTGCCGTGTCTTGCGATCGGCATTGTGCGCGCAGACGGCACGGCGGTTTATGGTGTGAGCAGCGAGATGGACGCCGTCGTGCCGGAACGCTCCGGACCCGACGAATACCGCGGTGAGATCGAGTTCGCCGAACTGCCTCTCCTTCCCGGCAGCTACGCCGTGCGTGTGCACGCGATGGATTCCGAAGGCGTGCGCCTGTTCGACACGGTCGAGCGCGGTCTCGTCGTGCGCGGTGCTTCGCGCGAATTCGGTCTGGTTCGCCTCGCGCACCGCTGGATCGGCGTTCGCGACGCGGAACCTGAGGCGCGCGCTGCAGACGGCAAGAATGCGTGAGAAAATCGCATTCCTCCGCGGATGCCATGGCATGACCGAGCCCGAACCCTCCGCCTTGCCGTTCACCGGTGAGCGCTTCACGCCCGAATGCGTGCGCGAGATCTGGTACGAGCACTGGCATCGTTACGTGTTCGCGCGGCGCATCGCGAAAGGTCGCCGCGTGCTCGATGCGGCCTGCGGCGAGGGCTACGGTTCGGCGCTGCTCGCGGACGTCGCAACGGAAGTGATCGGCGTCGATATCGACACGGAATCGATCGCTCACGCGCGCGAGCGCTACGGTGCGCACGCGAACGTGCGATTCGAGCCCGGCGATGCGACGCGGCTCGACTTTCCGCCCGGTCGCTTTGATCTCGTCGTGTGCTTCGAGACGCTCGAGCACGTGCAGGATCAGGAACGCATGATCGCCGGGTTTGCGCGCGTGCTTGCCGACGATGGAATCCTGATCGTCTCTTCGCCGGATCGGCACGCCTACAGCGAAGTCTCGGGTTTTCGCAATGAGTTCCACGTACGTGAGCTCTATCGCGACGAGTTGCTGGCTTTGCTGAAGCCGCACTTTCTGTCGGTCGATCTTTTTGGGCAGAAACTTCTGTTCCAGTCCGCGATCTGGGCGCTCGCGCCTGAGGGCAACGAGCACGGTCACGAAGCATCGACGGCGGATCGGCCGAGCCAGGCGATCGCGCCCAATCTTGACTACGCGCCGCTCTATTTTGTCGCGCTCTGCGCCAAGCGTGCATTGCCCGAGCACATGCCGGCGCTGTCGCTGTTCGGCGACCGCGACGAGAGCGTGTACGCGCACTACAATCATGAGGTCCGCAAGAACATGGAGGCGGGCCTGCGCATCGTCGAGCTCGAGGCAGAAATCGAGCGCTTGCGCACGTCCGCGGGCAATGCTTCCGCCGGCGATTCTTCTACCGGCGAACCTTCCACGACAGGGCAGCCACGCTCATGGTGGCGCCGCAGGCAATCCGAAGAATGACCACCGAGCTTGACTACCGCATCGACTACGGCACGGTGCATCCCGCCATGCCGCAGCCGCGCATCGATCCGGACGCACCGCTGTTCGCGTCCGAAGACGGCGTCGTCGCATCGCTCTCGAACAACGAGTGCATCTTCCAGACGCGCCGCACGGGTGCGACGCACGTGATGACCTATCAGGTGCTGCAGGCGCTCGATCAATGCCGCGAATTCCGCTCGCTCGACGAGCACGTCGCGCGCATCCAGACAACGATTCCCGGACTGCAGACGCAGCGCGACGGCGTGCGACGTGTGCTCGAGAGCCTGAGCGAGCGCGGTCTTCTGGTTTCCGATGTGGATTTCCTGCGGCGGCTGGCGATGTCGTCGCCCGGCGCGCAGGCACCGCTGCGCGCGGTGTTCATCCGCGCCTGCGATCGCCCGGCGCAACTCGAGCGGCTGCTGAAATCGCTGGCCGAGTGCGAGCGCCGCTTCCGCACCACGCGACGCTACGTGCTCATCGACGATTCCGTCTCGGCCGATGCCGCCAACCGGCATCGCGACCTCTTGCGCGAATTCGCGCGCGCGACCGGCTGCAAGCTGACCTATCTCGGCATGGCGGAGCAGATGCGTTTTGTCGAGCGTCTCGCCAAGGCGGTGCCGCACACCGCGAAGACGCAGCCGTTGTTATTGCTGCGAACAGCGGGCGCATCGGGCTTTGGTGGCGGTCGCGGCTGGAATATCGCGCTGCTCCTGTCGGCCGGCGCAGGCCTCGTGCTGCTCGACGACGATCAATGCCTGCCGTTGCGACGACCGGACGGCGCGCGCGAAGGCATCGATCCGGATCCTTCGGCGATGGCATTCACCCGTTTCTATCGCAACATCGAAAACGCGTTCGGCGCCGGCGAGGAATTCGTCGACGATCCGTTCGAGCTGCATCTTGAAATCCTCGGGCGTCCGTTCGGATCGTTGCTTGGCGATCCGCGTTACGCCATCGATCGCAAGTCGCTGCGCGGTCTCGGCCTCGGACGACTGGATCATCTGCGCGGCGATGCTAACGTCATCGCGACGCGGCAAGGCACGTACGGCAGCTCGCGCACCGAATCGGGCGCATGGCTCTATCAGCTCGATCCCGAAAGCCGCGCGGAATTCTGGGCCGATCGCGAAAGCTATCTGCGCAATGTCGAAGCCGGCAGCGTCTGGTACGGGCAGCGACAGGCGCGAGCGACGACCGCCGGTTTGTTCACGCCGTTCGCGCTCGACAACCGCAGCCTGTTGCCGTGCACGAATCCGCTCGGACGAGGCGAGGATGCCTTGTTCGCCCAGGTCACGCGGCTTTGTCATCCGGATTCGCTCGCTATCGAGCTGCCGGTTGCGATCGGCCACGCTCAAGAAGCCGCGCGTAGGCGCTCGGATCGTACGTTGTCCGCGCCGTCGCCGCGCTTCAACTATTTCATCACCGATTTCGTGCAGCGGCAGCTGAGCGATTTCCTCGCCGAGGAACCGGCGCAGCGTCTCGGTCTGCTGGCTGCGAACCTGCGCGATATCGCCGGCGCCAGCGAACTGCGGCGTTTGCGCCTGCTGCGCGAATATCTTGCTTACGTGCGTGCCGACGCGATCGAGCGCCTGCAGCAGCAGTTCGAAAGCGCGCAGAACGCGCCGGTCTATTGGCAGGCGGATATCCGTTCGATCATCGAAGCGAACGGGCGCGCGCTGACCGCAAAAGACCCACCGTCGCTCGGCGGATGGCCCGACGGGCTTGACGAGGCCGCGTGCGCCGCGATGCTGCGCGACGAAACCTCAAGGCTCGCCGCGGGCTACGAATCGTGGCCCGCGCTGTGGGCATATGCGCGCGAGCAGGGCGAGCGCCTGCTCGGCGCGCTCTGACCGGTCCCAAGTGGCTGCCGTCGCGCGCGAGCCCGGTCTGACCAGCGTCGTCATCGTCGCGGCAGACAGCGGCCCGCTTCTGCTGGCTGCGTGCGCCGCAGCCTTGGCGTCCAGCGCACCCGTCGAAGTCGTTCTCGTCGACAACGCGTCGGTCGATGGCCAACCCGAGCGCGTTGCGGCCGCGTATGCGCGCGATGCGCGCGTGCGCCTGCTGCGCAACGACGGGAACCTTGGGTTCGGGCCCGCGTGCAACCGCGGCGCGGCCATCGCGCGCGGCGATGTGCTGGTGTTCTTGAATCCCGATTGCACGATCGATGCGGACGCGATCGCTGTTCTGCGCAAGATCGCATCGGACAGCAGCAAGCTCGGTCTTCTCGGCATCGAAGTGCTTTCGCCGGATGGCAGGCCCGCGCGCGGCAATCGGCGGCGCGAGCCGACGCTGCGGCGCGCATCGATGACATTCAGTGGGCTCGCGTATTTCCAGTCGCGCTGGCCGGCGTTGCGCGGCGTCGAAATGCCGGCGCTGCGGACGGAACGGCGGCCACCGGTCGAGATCGTGGAGGCCGTGTCGGGCGCGTTCATGTTCGTGCCGCGTCACGTGTTCGACGAGATCGGCGGTTTCGACGAGGCGTACTTCCTTCACGTCGAGGATCTGGACCTCTGTCGGCGCGTTCGCAACGCGGGCTACGCCGTCGCGATCGTGCACGGTCCGCACGCGATCCATGCGCAAGGCGCCTCGAGCGGGCACCGGCCGCTATTCGTGTCGTGGCACAAACATCGCGGCATGTGGCGCTATTTCAGGAAATTCGATCCGGCGGCGCGCAACCCGCTCGCGAGCGCGGCCGCATGGATCAGCATCTGGGGACATTTCGCGCTGCTCGCGCCATTTCAGTTCGCGCGGCGCTATGTCACTGCACGCGCGCCGGCGCCGGCGGGAGATGGCGAAGCGACGCGCGCAACCTGACTGCGCGCGTCGTCAAACGACGCTCCCTAGGAGGTCAGGGCCCGATGTATTGCTGGATCGTCATCTGGCACGCCAAGCCCACGCAGTCGGGCCCCACGGTGTGCGGGTCGGTGAAACGGATATTGAAGTAATAATCCGTGTCGGCATCCAGATGGCAGTAAAAACGGCTACCCGTTCCCATGCGCCAGCGCAGCATCGCCTGATCATCGGCCGGATCGGCGTGAACCCAGCAGCCTTGCTCGGCCGGCTGGAAATCGCCGCAGGTGCGGCTGATCGCGGCGTCGATGTCCGGCCCGCCACCGTACATGACGTGCTTGAAGGTTCCGTTCAACGTAGACGGTTCACCGGCGGGAACATGGAACTTCGCGGCCACGTATTCGGTCTTGCCGATCGTCTTGATCGTCGGGCTCGCGCCGGGAACGCCCGGCCATGTGGTAATGCCGTCGAGCGCGTCGATGTGTCCCCAGATGTTGTCCCATTCCGTTACATCGACGTTGTGGCGAACGCCGGCCGGGAGATACCAGATGTCGCTGGTGTGGCGCAGCGTCAGCGTAGCGCTGGGCGTCCATAGGCTGGCGGGGCAAGCGGCCCCTGAGTCGACGCCGTCTTTGAAGATACCGTCGGAGGTTTGCGAGGTTGCAGCGGCAATAAGCAGGGCGGCGATGCCGATCATTTGTATACTCTTTGAAATGGTGGATTTCTAAAAATGCCGGCCATGGCTCCGTTGGCGGCGGCACCACCACTTCGCACGATCGGACCACCGACACCGTTGTTCGGCGCCGCCGGCAGACTTTTTCGAAATGGTTTTGACCCTTCCGCCGGCCGGCATTATGAACCGTCGCCGGCTGAACTTGGTTAAATTTTCTTTCGGATTTAGGGCTTTATGAACTTTGCCTCAGGGTCTACATAACATCGCCGTCACACTTTTGCGCGTCGATGGGCGTTAATCGCCTGGCGTAAATCCTGGGTTGCCGAGCGAGCCGCTTCGGCAAAGTCCGCACCTTTTCCGGCGTAGAGGATTCCGCGCGACGAGCTGATCACGAGTCCGGTGCCATCGGAAGTCGCGCCATGACGCACGACGGCTTCGATGCCGCCACCCTGCGCACCGACACCGGGGACGAGCAGCGGCATGTCGTCGACGATCGCGCGCACTTCGCCGAGCTCGGCGGGGTACGTCGCGCCGACGACCAGCAGGCAGTTCCGGTTGGCATTCCATTCGTGGGCGACTTTGCGTGCGATGCGCTGATACAGCGGCCGGCCGCCGACATCGAGATCCTGGAGATCGCGTGCGCCCGCGTTCGACGTGCGGCACAGGATCACGACGCCTTTGTCCACTCGGGCCAGGAAGGGCTCGAGCGCGTCGCGACCGAGGTAGGGATTGACGGTCACCGCGTCGGCGCCGTAACGGTCGAACGCTTCCTCGGCGTAGAACTGGGCCGTGCTGCCGATGTCGCCGCGCTTGGCGTCGAGGATCACCGGCACGCCGGGGTGCGCCGAGTGGATGTGCGCGATCACTCGCTCCAGCGCGTCTTCTGCGCGCTGCGCGGCGAAGTGTGCGATCTGCGGTTTGAAGCAGCAGACGAGATCGGCCGTCGCATCGACGATCGCGCGACAGAATTCGAAGATCGCGTCAGGCTGCGCGCGCAGGTGTTCTGGGAATCGCGACGGCTCGGGGTCGAGGCCGACGCAGACGAGGGAGTCGTTGCGTTGCCACGCGTTCTTGAGCGTTTCGATGAAGGTCATGCCATCTCCATCATTCGCTATGCGAGCTTTCTCCTTCTCCGGCTTGCCGGAGAAGGTGCCGGAGGCGGATGAGGGCGCTGTTGCGACGGCGAACCAAGTTGGCCCTCACCCTGACCCTCTCCCGCAAGCGGGAGAGGAGACAATGTTCGCGCGCTCGTGAACGCTCATCACGCCAGCTTCTTGTAGCGAATCCGATGCGGCTGCGACGCCTCTTCGCCGAGTCTGCGCTTCTTGTCGTCCTCGTACTCGCGATAGTTGCCCTGGAAAAATTCCACGTGCGAATCGCCTTCGAACGAGAGGATATGCGTCGCGATGCGATCGAGAAACCAGCGGTCGTGCGAGATCACCATCGCGCAGCCCGGGAATTCGAGCAGCGCTTCTTCGAGCGCGCGCAGCGTTTCGACGTCGAGATCGTTTGAAGGCTCGTCGAGCAGCAGCACGTTGCCACCCTGCATCAGCGTCTTGGCCAGATGCAGTCGTCCGCGCTCGCCGCCGGAGAGTTGTCCGACGATCTTCTGCTGATCGGCGCCCTTGAAGTTGAAACGGCCGATGTAGCCGCGCGAAGGCGTCTGGTATTTGCCGACCGTGATGAGATCGGCGCCGCCCGAAATCTCCTGCCAGACGGTCTTGGAGCCGTTGAGCGATTCGCGCGACTGATCGACGTACGCGAGCTTCACCGTCGTGCCCATGACGATTTCGCCGCTGTCCGGCTTCTCGACGCCGGTGATGAGCTTGAAGAACGTCGACTTGCCGGCGCCGTTCGGGCCGATGATGCCGACGATCGCGCCGGGCGGAACCTTGAAGCTCAGATCGTCGATCAGCATGCGGTCGCCGAACGACTTCGAAACATGCTTGAACTCCACCACCAGATCGCCGAGGCGCTCGCCGGGCGGAATGTAGATCTCGTTGGTTTCGTTGCGCTGCTGGTAATCGACGGCGTTCAGCTCTTCGAAACGGTTGAGGCGTGCCTTGCCCTTCGACTGGCGGCCCTTGGCGCCCTGGCGCACCCATTCGAGCTCGCGCTGGATCGCCTTGCGGCGCGCCTTTTCGCCGGATTCTTCCTGCTGCAGGCGCGCGTCCTTCTGTTCGAGCCAGGACGAATAGTTGCCCTTCCACGGAATGCCGCGGCCGCGGTCGAGCTCGAGAATCCACTCGGCCGCGTTGTCGAGGAAGTAGCGATCGTGCGTGACCGCGACGACGGTGCCCGGAAAGCTCTGCAGGAAATGCTCGAGCCATTCCACCGACTCGGCGTCGAGATGGTTGGTCGGCTCGTCGAGCAGCAGCATGTCCGGCTTGGACAGCAACAGCCGGCATAACGCCACGCGGCGCTTCTCGCCGCCGGAAAGGGTGGAGATTTTCGCGTCCCACGGCGGCAGGCGCAGCGCGTCGGCCGCGATTTCCAGCGTGCGCTCCAGCGTGTGCGCGTCGCTGGTGGCGAGGATCGCCTCCAGGCGCTGCTGCTCGGCCGCGAGCTTGTCGAAATCGGCGCCTTCCTCGGCGTAGGCCGCGTAGACCTCCTCGAGCTTCTTCTGCGCCTCGAAGATCTCGCCGACGCCTTCCTCGACGGTCTGGCGCACGGTTTTGTCGGGATCGAGCTCGGGCTCCTGCGGCAGAAAGCCGATCTTGATGTCCGGCTGCGGCCGCGCCTCGCCGTTGTAGTCCTTGTCGACGCCGGCCATGATGCGCAGCACGGTGGATTTGCCCGAACCGTTGAGGCCAAGCAGGCCGATCTTGGCGCCGGGGAAGAACGACAGCGAGATGTCCTTGATGATTTCGCGTTTCGGGGGTACGACCTTGCTGACCCCGATCATGGTGTAGATGTACTGCATTACGAATGTGCTCCGTGGCGCACGCGAAGCCAGCGGCGGTGAAGCTCGGCCGTCACGTGCCAGAAAGGCGGGAATCGGCGAATTATCGCCGATTCGACCGGGGATCGCCACGCCGGTTGGGCCGCCAGCCCCGAGCCTGTAACATCGCCGGCATTGCCCGCTGAGCCACGGTTCGCCCATGTTTGCGAAGGACACGCGCATTGCCGGCTACGACGATGATCTCGCCCGGGCGATCGCCGGCGAGCGTCAGCGCCAGGAAGACCACGTCGAGCTGATCGCTTCGGAAAACTACGCGAGTCCCGCGCGTGCTCGAAGCGCAGGGCTCGGTGCTGACCAACAAATACGCGGAAGGCTATCCCGGCAAGCGCTACTACGGCGGCTGCGAATATGTCGACATCGCCGAGCGCCTCGCCATCGAGCGCGTCAAGGAATTGTTCGGCGCCGGCTACGCGAATGTGCAGCCGCATTCCGGCTCGCAGGCCAATCAAGCCGTCTATTTCGCGCTGCTGAAACCGGGCGACACGATCCTCGGCATGTCGCTCGCGCACGGCGGTCACCTGACGCACGGCGCCAAGGTCAATATTTCCGGCAAGCTTTTCCACGCGGTGCAGTACGGCGTCGACGCCAACGGTCTCATCGATTACGACGAGGTCGACCAGCTCGCGCACGAACATCAGCCGAAGATGCTGATCGGCGGCTTCAGCGCGTACTCGCAGATCGTCGATTGGGAACGCATGGCCGCGATCGCGAAATCGGTCGGCGCGTATTTCTTCGTCGACATGGCGCACGTTGCGGGTCTTGTCGCCGCCGGCGTCTATCCGAATCCGGTACCGCATGCCGATGTCGTCACTTCGACCACGCACAAGACGCTGCGCGGCCCGCGCGGCGGCATCGTGATCGCGCGCGGTGGCGATGAAGACCTCGAAAAGAAACTGCAGAGCATCGTATTCCCAGGCATCCAGGGCGGACCGCTGATGCACGTGATCGCCGCGAAGGCTGTCGCATTCAAGGAAGCGCTGGAACCGGAATTCAAGACCTATCAGCAGCAGGTCGTGAAAAATGCGAAGGCGATGGCGAAGACGCTCATGGCGCGCGGCTACAAAGTCGTTTCCGGCGGCACCGAGAATCACCTGTTCCTGGTCGACCTGATCGGCCGCGACGTCACCGGCAAAGACGCCGAAGCCGCGCTCGGCGATGCGCACATCACCGTGAACAAGAACGCCGTGCCGAACGATCCGCGCTCGCCGTTCGTCACCTCAGGCTTGCGCCTCGGCACGCCGGCGGTGACCACGCGCGGTTACGGCGAAAAGGAATGCATCGAGCTCGCCGGCTGGATCTGCGACGTGCTCGATGCACCCGCGGACGCCAGCGTGATCGAGCGCGTCCGCAACGGCGTCACCGCGCAATGCCGCCAATTTCCCGTCTACGGCTGAGCGCCCGATGAGCCGCATCCGCATCGGGCTGATCGGCGACCGCAACGACGATGTCGTTGCACATCGCGCGATTCCCCGTGCGCTCGAACTGGCTGCACAATCGAGCGGCATCGCGATCGACATCGTGTGGCTCGATAGCGACGCGATCGAATCGACCGCGCACCGCGACGCACACGATCTCTCGCTTTTCGACGGATTCTGGTGCGTGCCGGCGAGCCCGTATCGCAGCATGGACGGCGCGCTCGCCGCGATCCGCCATGCGCGCGAGCGCGGCGTGCCTTTTCTCGGCACGTGCGGCGGATTCCAGCACGCGGTCATCGAGTACGCGCGCAACGTGCTCGGCTGGGCCGATGCCGAACATGCCGAAGTCTCGCCCGGCGCACAGCGCGCGGTGATCGTGCCGCTCAGCTGCGCGCTCATCGAAGCGAGTGATCGCGTGCATCTCGTCGCGGGCTCGCGCATCGCGCGCGCCTACGGCGAGGCGACGATCGAGGCGGTCTATCACTGCCGTTATGGCCTCGATGCATCATTCCGCGAAGCGATCGCAGGCGGACCGCTGCGCGTCACCGCGCTCGACGACGAAGACGACGTGCGCGCGCTCGAGCTCGACGCGCATCCGTTCTTTGTCGCCACGCTGTTCCAGCACGAACGCAGCGCGCTCGACGGCCGCTGCCCGCCGCTGGCGAGCGCTTTTCTTCGCTCCTGCGCGGCCGCATCGCTGGCCGGAGCGGCCTGAAATGCATTGCCCGTTCTGCCAGCACGACGACACGCGCGTGATCGACTCGCGCGTTTCCGAAGACGGTGCGACGATCCGCCGTCGTCGCGAGTGTCCGCAGTGCGGCGAGCGCTTCAACACGTTCGAAACCGCGGAAATAAAATTGCCCGCGGTGATCAAAAGCGACGATCGCCGCGAAACATTCGACGAGCACAAGCTGCGCCAGGGTTTCGAGCGCGCGCTGCAGAAGCGTCCGGTTTCGAGCGAACAGGTCGATGCCGCGGTGCGCACCGTCGTCGAAGAACTCCGCCGCAGCGGCGAGCGCGAAGTGCCGTCGATGCGCATCGGTGAGCTGGTCATGCGCGAATTGAAGAAGCTCGATCAGGTCGCCTACATCCGTTTCGCTTCGGTCTATCGCAGCTTCCAGGACGTGCAGGAATTCCGCGAGGAAATCGAGCGGCTGCAGCGCGATCTTCCCGCGATCGAAGGACTGCAGCTGCCGCTGCTCGACGAGGCGGTCACGCGCAAAGTCAAAGGCTGAGCGGCGTGTTTTCCGCGATCGACCATGCGCTGATGGCGCGCGCGCTTCGGCTGGCCGAGCGGGGTCTCGCGACGACGCAACCCAATCCTCGCGTCGGCTGCGTGATCGCTCACGGTGATGACGTCGTCGGCGAAGGCTGGCATCAGCGCGCCGGCGGACCGCATGCGGAAATTTTCGCGTTACGTGCTGCGGGCGAACGGGCGCGCGGCGCGACGGCTTATGTGACGCTCGAGCCCTGCGGCCGACACGGACGCACGCCACCGTGTGCCGACGCGCTGGTCGCCGCCGGCATCGCGCATGTCGTGATCGCGAGCGAAGACGCGTTTCAGCGCGACGGCGGCGCGCTCGATCGCCTGCGCGCGGCCGGTATCGCTATTGAAACGAGTTTGATGCGCGAATCGGCGCGCGAGCTCAATCGGGGTTTCTTCAGCCGCGTCGAGCGTGGCCGGCCGTGGGTGCGCATCAAGCTCGCGACATCGCTCGACGGACGCACGGCACTTGCGAACGGCGAATCGAAATGGATCACCGGCGAAGCCGCGCGCGCAGACGTGCAACGCTGGCGCGCGCGGAGCTCCGCGATCCTGACCGGCAGCGGCACGGCACGCGCCGACGATCCGCGACTGACGCTGCGCATCGGAAAAGGCGCCGCGGAATCGAGCGAGGTCGAGGCGATCAAGCCGTTGCGCGTCGTGCTCGACACGCATCTCGCGTTGCCGGCGGACGCGCACCTGCTCGACGGCACTACGCCAACGCTGATTCTTCACGGCGCCGCGGCGCGTCCGCATGCGCGACACGCGAAAGTCGAAACGGCGACCGTTGAAATGCATGGCGGTCGCCTCGACCTCGAAGGCGTCATGACGCTGCTTGCCGCGCGCGGCGTGAATGAGCTGCAGGTCGAAGCGGGGCCGATGCTGTGCGGCGCGTTGTTCGAGCGGGGATTCGTCGACGAAATGCTGCTGTACATCGCGCCGATGCTGCTCGGCGATCGCGCGATGCCGTTGCTTACGCTGCCGCCGCTCGATGCGATGGCGGACCGGATGCAACTTCGTGTGATTGATCGGCGTGAAGTCGGCGAGGACACGCGGTTGTTGCTGCGACCCATCTCGGAGCGGTGAAATCGGGTCGATGATCGAATCGCGCCGCGACGCGCGTTGAATGGAGATCGTGATGTTCAGTGGAATCGTGCAGGCTGTCGGTCGCGTCGGAACCATCGATCGCAGCGGCGGCAACGCGCGCCTCGATATCGACAGCGCATCGCTCGGCCTCGACGACGTGCGGATCGGCGACAGCATCGCAGTCGCCGGCGTTTGTCTGACCGTCGTCGCGCGGACGGGAACACATTTCGCCGCCGATCTTTCCGGCGAGACGCTCGCGCGCACGACACTCGGCACGCTAGCTGCCGGCGATCCGGTCAATCTGGAAAAATCGCTGCGTCTTGCCGATCGCCTCGGCGGGCATTTGGTATCCGGCCACATCGACGGCCTGGGCAAGGTCGTATCGATCGTCGCCGACGGCGCCGCTCAACGCTGGACCTTCGCGGCACCGGCGGCGCTGGCGCGCTATATCGCAAGCAAAGGCTCGATCACGATCGATGGGACCAGTCTCACGGTCAACGCGGTGGCGGGCAATGATTTCGACGTCACGCTGATTCCGCACACGCTTTCCGTGACAACTTTCGGCGCACGCAAGGCCGGCGATGCGGTCAATCTGGAAGTGGATCTCGTCGCGCGCTATCTCGAACGGCTGTATTTGTGCGATGGTGATGAGAACGACGGTGATTGATCGAGCCTTCAGTCCGCGCTGCGTCCTGCAACGAGTACGACACGCATGAGCTTTGCGACGATTCCCGAGCTTCTCGCCGAGATCCGCGCCGGCCGCATGGTCGTGATTCTCGATGACGAGGACCGCGAAAACGAAGGCGATCTGATCATGGCCGCCGAAAAGGCGCGGCCCGAAGACATCAATTTCATGGTGCGCGAAGGCCGCGGTCTGGTCTGCCTGCCGCTGACGCGAAGCGCATTGCCGCCAGCTCGGCCTGAAGCCGATGGTCGACCGCAACACGTCGCCGCACCACACGAATTTCACCGTGTCGATCGAAGCGGCCGCCGGCGTCACCACCGGCATTTCTGCGTACGACCGCGCGCACACGATCCGCACCGCAGCGAAACCCGATGCGCGTCCCGAAGACATCGTGCAGCCGGGTCACATCTTTCCGCTCGCCGCGCAACCGGGCGGCGTGCTGGCGCGCGCGGGGCACACCGAAGCCGCGTGCGATCTCGCTGCGCTCGCGGGGCTCGCGCCCGCCGGCGTGCTCGTCGAAATCCTGAGCGAAGACGGCCGCATGGCGCGCCGTCCCGAACTTGAAGCGTTCGCGGCGAAGCATGCGCTCAAGCTCGGCACGATCGCCGATCTGATCCGCTATCGCCTCGAGACCGAAAAAACCATCGAGCGCGCGCACGAAAGCGATGTCGACACCGAATTCGGGCGCTTTCGACTCTACGCGTATCGCGATCGTTTGCATCGCGCGTTGCATTTTGCGCTCGCACGCGGACGCATCGACGACGGCGCACCCGTGCTGACGCGCGTGCACGTGCGCAACACGTTATCAGACGTTCTGCACCTCGAGCGCAGCGATCTCGGCCTCACCGTGACCGCAGCGCTGCGCCGCATCGCCGACGAGGGCAGAGGTGTCGTCGTCGTGCTCGCCGGCGACGAAACACCGGATGTCCTGGTCGAGCGTCTGACCTCGAAGCTCGCGGTTGATGAACCGGCGACGCCGTGGCGGCAACTCGGTCTCGGCGCGCAGATCCTCGCCGATCTTGGCGTGCGCCGGCTGCGCGTGCTCGGCACGCCGCGGCGGCTGGTGGGCCTGCGCGGTTTCGGGCTCGAGGTCGAAGGCCACGAAGAACCCTCGGTGTAGCGAGCCGAAATAGGGTCGCGCCGCGACCGGGGGCGACCGCGTCGGCTAAACTAGGCGCGCCCGTGCGGTCGCATGCCGCGCATCATCCATCGGATTTCCGATAAGGACCGTCATGGCCGAACGCATCGGCGAACTTCGCCCGGTCCGCACCGCGCGGTACGCGATTGTCGCGAGCCGATGGAATCCGCGCATCGTCGACGCGCTCGTTGCGGGCGCCGTTCGCGTGCTGCGCGAGCACGGCGTCGCCGAAAATTCGATCGACGTCGTGCGCGTGCCGGGAGCGTGGGAAATTCCGGTCGTGGCGGCCAAGCTCGCGGCCGGCGCGAAACCCGCGGCGATCATCGCGCTCGGCTGCGTCGTGCGCGGCGATACGCGGCATTACGAGCATGTCGCGGACGGCTGCGCGACCGGACTGATGCGCGTCGCGCTCGATTTCCGCGTGCCGGTGCTGAACGGCGTGCTCGCCGTCGAAATGCACGTCGACGCCGAGGCGCGCGCTGGCGGCAAGCGCGGCAACAAGGGCGAAGACGTCGCGCTCGCCGCATTGGAAATCGCCGATCTCATGGTTCAATTCGCCGATGACTGACGATCGCCAGCGCAAACCATCGACGATTCGCACCGCATGTGCGAACCAGCGCCGATGAAAACGCATTCGTCGAGCGGCATCGATCCCGCCGCGCGTTCGCGTGCGCGCCGGCGTGCGCTGCAGGCGATCTACGCGTGGCAGCTCAGCGGCAATCCGATCGCACGCGTGATCGACGAGTTTCGCCACGAGCAGGACATGGAAATCGCCGACGTCGATTACTTCGAGGATCTCGTGCGCGGCGTCGACAAGTACTGTGCCGAGCTTGATGCCGCGCTCGCTCCGCACCTCGACCGCGAGATCGATCGCGTCGATCCGATCGAGCGCGCCGCGCTGCGCATCGGCGCCTACGAGCTGCGCCATCGCATCGACGTGCCGTATCGCGTGGTCATCAACGAGGCGGTCGAAGTCGCCAAGCGGTTCGGAACCGACTACGGGCACACGTACGTCAACGGCGTGCTCGACAAGCTCGCAGCCGAATGGCGATCGGCCGAGTTCCACGCGGGCAGGTCTTGATTAGCGAATTGCGACGGATGAGGCCCTTCTCCCCTTGCGGGAGAAGGGTTGGGATGAGGAGTACGCCGCGAAGCGGCGCATTGCAGAACGCCATTTTGCGTAAAAAGAAGGCGCCTTCGGCGCCGACCTCTCATCCCAGCCTTCTCCCGCAAGAGGAGAAGGGGTTGCGTTGGTGCGAGGTGTGGAGTGTTTCGCGGCAATCGGGGCGGATCATCGTGGAATTCGAGCTGATCGAAATCCTGCGCGCACGCTGCGCGTCCGCCGCGCGCCGACGTGCGCATCGGCATCGGCGACGACGCCGCGGTTCTCGCTCCGCCCGCGGGACATGATCTCGTCGTCGCGACCGACACGCTGGTCGCCGGCGTCCATTTTCCGCATGCGACGAAAGCCGAAGACATCGGCTGGAAATCGCTCGCGGTGAATCTTTCCGATCTCGCCGCGATGGGAGCGACGCCGGCATGGGCGCTGCTCGCGTTGACGTTGCCGTCCGCCGACACGGATTTCGTCGAACGCTTCGCCGACGGTTTTGCCGCGCTCGCAGCGCAGCATCATGTCGCGCTGGTTGGCGGCGACACGACGAGCGGGCCGCTCACGATCAGCGTGACGGTGCTCGGTTTCGTGCCTCCGGGCCAGGCGATTCTTCGCGACGGCGCGCGAGCGGGCGATTGGGTGTTCGTGACCGGAACCGTCGGCGATGCCGCGGCTGCGCTCCGTTGTATGGAAGAAAAACAATCCCACGCTATGACGAGTGCATCATCTGCAAATGGTGTGTACGACGCGCTCGAACGCGTCTCGATCGCCCGACGCCGCGCGTCGCTGCAGGCATCGTGCTGCGTGGCGCGGCATCGGCGTGCATCGATGTGTCGGACGGACTCATCGCCGATCTCGGTCACATCGCGCGGCAGAGTCGTGTCGGCGTCGAGCTCGACCGCCGCGGAATTGCCCGCTTCGCCGGCGTTATTGCAAACATTCGATGCGCAGGAGCGGCTTGCGTTGCAGGCGACCGGCGGCGATGACTACGAGCTCGCATTTACGCTTGCACCCGCACGCGAAGCCGAAACGCTGCGCGACCTCGCCAAGATCGGCTGCGGCGCGACGCGTATCGGACGCGTCGTCGATGGTGCCGGTGTGCGGTTGCTCGACGAGAATGGCGCCGAGATCCGTTTCGAACGCGACGGCTGGACGCACTTCGCATGACCCTCAATACCGATCAGCGACGACGCGTCTTCTCGCATCCCGCGGCCTGGATCGCGAGCGGTTTCGGCGCGGGCTTGAGTCCGTTCGCGTCCGGCACGGTCGGATCTGCGGTCGCGTTGATTCCGTGGTTCGCACTACGCGAGCTCGACTGGATGGGGTACGTGCTCGTTGTCGCGGCAGCATTCGCGATCGGTGTGTGGGCGTCGCAGATCGTCATTCTCCGGCTTGGCGTCGAAGATCCGGGCGTCGTCGTCTGGGACGAATTCGTCGGTCAGTGGATTGCGCTCTTTCCGCTCGTAATGCAGCCGCGCGGCTGGCTGTGGATCGGAGCCGGATTTGTCTTGTTCCGCTTGTTCGATGTCGTCAAGCCGTGGCCAGCGTCGTGGGCCGATCGCGCAGTGAAAGGCGGCTTCGGCGCGATGCTCGACGATGTATTCGCGGGCGCGTATGCGGCTCTCGCGCTGGCGCTCGGGATGCATTTTTTCTAGCGTAGCGTGCGTTCGCCGGCGAGACGTTTGGCAGGCATGTCGCTACTCCCCATTGTTGTTCGAAGTCTGCGCTTCGATTCGAATTTTACGAGAGGCTTCGCACTAGGCCAACGGAGCTTATCTACCGACGACGCGCGCCGGTCGCGTACACATTTGTAAGGTCACGGACGAGCCTGCTCCGGCAGCAGCTTGCCCGGATTGAGGATGCCGTCCGGATCGAATGCCGACTTGATGCGCCGCATCAGCACCAGCGCATTCGCATCGACCGCAAGCGGCATGAAATCGCGCTTGGCGAGGCCGATGCCGTGCTCGCCGGATAGCGTGCCGTCGAGACGGATCACGACATCGAACACCTCGCGCAGGCACGTATCGGCGCGCGCGAGCTCGTCGTCGTCGCGCGGCAGGAGATTCACGTGGATGTTGCCGCTGCCGGCGTGACCGAAACAGACGATCGGCAGCGCATGGCGCTGCGACAGCGTTTGCATCGCCGACACGAGCTCGGGAATTCGGCTGACCGGAACGACGACATCTTCGTTGATCTTTTTCGGCGACAGCGTGCGCAACGCGGGCGACAGCGCCTTGCGCGCCGCCCACAACTTCGAAACGTCGGCGGCGTCCGCCGCGACAGCGAGATCGATCAAACCCGCGCCGCGCGCAGAGCGAGAAATCGCGTCGATCGCTGCGTCGAGCGCGGCTCCTTCGCCGTCGACTTCGATCAGCAACAACGCGCCCGCTTCCGGAACCGCGTCGCCGCGCATGTGCGCGCGCGAGCCGCAACGATTCGCCATCGAGAAATTCGAGCGCGCACGGTGTCGCCGGTTGCGCCATGACGCGCGCGACCGCAGCGGCAGCGGATGCGACGTCGACGTAGGTCGCGCGCAGCGTTCGTGTCGCCGCCGGCAGCGGCGTCAGCTTGAGCGTTGCTTCGGTGACAATCGCGAGCGTGCCCTCCGAGCCGATCAATACGCGGGTCAGGTCGTAACCGGCGGAGCCTTTGGTGGTCGGTTTACCGGCGCGGAAATCCTCGGCGGTGCCGGCCACGGCGCGCAGCGCGAGCACGTTGTCGCGTGTCGCGCCGTATTTCACCGCGCGCGGACCGCCGGCGTTGCAGGCAATGTTTCCGCCGATCGTGCAGTACGGCGCCGACGTCGGATCGGGCGGCCAGAACAGCGCATGCGGGCGCAGCGCAGCCTGCAGATCCGCATTGAGCACGCCGGGCTCGCAGACCGCGAGCCGGTTCGCGGGATCGATCGCGAGGATGCGGTTCATGCGCTCGAACGAAACCACGATGCCGCCCGCGATCGGAACGCTCGCGCCGGTCGTATTGGTGCCGCGGCCGCGCGCGACGAGCGGAATAAGCTGCGCGCGGCAGGCACGCACGAGTGCGACGACCTGCTCGTGCGCCGTCGGAAACACGACAGCGTCCGGCAGCGCTTCGCGCCGCGAGTTGTCGTAACCGTAGACGAGCCGTTCCGCTTCGTCAGTGACGAGACCGGATGCGCCGAACGACGCGCGCAGGAGTTCGATCAGGTCCGGTGGCAGATTCATGACGCCGCGTGCCTACCTTGAAAGCGCGCTTCGCCGCGAGGGCTAGCCCGCGGTCAATCCGTATATTCGAACAGCTTGACGACTTTCTCCACTCCGGCCGTGTCGCGCGCGATCTCCGTGACCGCGTCGCCTTCTTCGTGGCTGACTTTGCCCATCAGATAGACGACGCGATGCGCCGTCGTCACGTTGACGCGCGTCGGATCGAAATCGGCAAGGCTGGTCAGATCGAGCAGCCCGGTCTTGACGCGCGCGGTCAGCGAATTGTCCTCGCGCCGCGACCAGAAACCTTCCGGCTCGCGCACCTCGAGCTCGTTGGCGATCCGCCGAGTGCCTTCGAATCCGCTCACCAGTCGCTCGGCGCGCTGCTTGAGCTCCGGTGTGCGCACTTCACCGACCAGAAGCATGACGCCATTGTAGACGACGATGATGACGTTGTTCTTGAGCGCGAGATCCTTGTCCTTGTTGAGATTGTCGTACGCGCCGAGATAGATGCGCTTGTCGTCGACGTACCTGCTGGCGCCGCGTCGGTCGTGCGCAGCGCTCGCGCCGGCGGCGACTCCGACCACGGCGACTGCGCAACCGCCGAGCAGTGCCGGGGCCACAACAAGGCCAATCAAAAAAAAGAAACGGCAACCTTGCATGCAGATCCCTCTCAGAAGGCTTGGAAAGCGTTGCGCCGCCAATCGGGCAGTGGCGCGCACGAATCATCGCTGATCGCGAGCACGTCGAACCGGCACGTGGCGTCGGCGAGTCGCGGATGTTCGGCAAGGAATGTGCTGGCTGCACGTACGAGCTTGGCGCGCTTGCCGGCGGTCACCGAGTCGATGCCGTCGCCGAAGCGGCCGGCGCGCCGAAAACGCACTTCGACGAAAACGACGATATCGCGCTCGCGCATGACGAGATCGATCTCGCCGTAGCGGCAATGGTAGTTGCGCGCGATGAGCTCGAGACCGGCCTCCTGCAAGTGATCGAGGGCAATCGCCTCGTAGCGTGCGCCGGATGAACGCGTGTTCGGATCCATTTTCACAAGATCGGCGACGGCATCCGATGCGCGTTTCTTCATTGCGTCTGCGGCGCCGCGGTGAGCGCTCCGTCGACGGGTTGCGCGATGCCGGCGCTGAATCGCGCCCAGCCCATCAGTCGCCGGATGCGCCCGAAGCTGTCCGCGGCGAGATCGCCCGTGGCGCCGTTGAGATACGAATCCGGATGCGCGAGCAGCCAATCGACATACGGAAGCAGCGCGTAGGCATCCATCCCGAATGCAAAGAGCCGCGCGCCGATGCCGTTCGCACTCGGAATCTGGCGCGAAATCGTCTCGCGATCCGGGCGACCCGGAACGCGGCCAAAGAGCCACGGCGCATCGCAGAATTCGACGCCGTCGAGGTCGCGATCGAGCCCGGGCGTCGCATCGCCGGCATAGATGTGGGACGTTCCGAAGACAGGCGCGGCGATGCTGGCGATCTTGAGCTGCGGCAGCAGCAGACGCGCCTGTTGCGGACGCATGCTGATGAAGATGCCGGCATCCTCTGCATCGCCGAGGCCGCCGGTGGCCTGCAGGATCTCCGCCTTGAAGTTGACCTCGCCTTCGCGCAGGCGCGTCTCGCCCGTCACCGTGCCGCCGTTCGCTTCGAACTGCGCGCGGAATGCGAGTGCGGCGCGCTCGGCCCAGTCGGTGTCCGCGGTGATCACGGCGGCGCGCTCGATGCCGCGTTCGCGCATGTGCTCGGCGACTTGTGCGCCTTCGGCATCCGGCAAAAGACCGAATTCGGCGCTGCCGGCGGGAGGCACTTCGCCGGTGTCGGGATGATTCAGCGCGAGCACCGGCGCCGTCAGCGATTGATGGAACAGCTCGCCGACCGCTTCGCGCTGCAATGGTCCGACGACGTGATCCGCACCATCGGACACCGCGCGCTGATACGCGGCGACGGCATCGGCAGGCGACTTGCCGGCGTCGTAAATGCGCACGTCCGGCCGATGCGTGTCGTCGGATGCGAAATACGCTGCAAGAAAACCGTCGCGGATCGATTGCGATACCGCGGCGAGCTGCGCGCCGAGCGGAAGCAGCAACGCCACCTGCCGCGGCGCAACGTATCCTTCGGCGCCGGCATTGCCCGGCTGCGTCGTGCCGACCGGGCGATTCGGCCGAGGCAGCGTTCTCGCCAGCGCTTCGCCTTTTCCGCGCAGCGCCTGCTCGATCCACGGCCGCAGCGGATCGTCGGCCCGCAGCGTTTCCGCACGCGTCTTCAGCGCGCCGCTATCGAGCGCGCCGAGCGTATCTAGGATTTCCTTGCGGTTCTGATCGCGATCGGTGCCTTCGAGATAGCGATCGAGCTCTGCGCGCGTGCGCGCCGCCGCGTACCGATCGCCGCCGGCAACATCGGCGCGTGCGCGAAGCTCCAGCGTGCGTACGCGCAACGCCGGCGGCAGATCGGCGGCAGAAAACGCCAGCAGCGCCTGCGCCTGCGCCGCATCGCCATGCTTGAGCGCGATTTCGGCACTGAGCAGATCGAAGCGAATCTGCTCGTTGCCGTGCAGCCGGCGCCGCTTGACGTCGTCAATCACCTGCGCGGCGCGGTCGAGATTGCCGGCTTCGCGCATGGCCTCGGCGGCGCGCAGGCGATAGTGCGCGGCATCGTCGCCGCCGGTGGATTCGCCGAGCGCGAGGAACGCGTTCGCCGCCTGATCCATGTCTCCGTGATGAAACAGATCTTCGGCGTGCGTCGCGTCGGCCTGGGTTTGCCGATCGTCCTCGGGCGTGGTCGCGCAGCTCGCGAGCGCGAGTGCCAAAGTGAGTGCCACGACGCAACGCGCGGATTTCCAGCGGACGCAGCCGAATGCAGTCATCGATGACGGGACCATCGCTGCATGATAGCGGATCGTCGAGTGCGCGCCCGTGCAGGACCTGCGCATCCGCTATGCTCATCGACTGGAAAGGGAGGGCAGCATGGCCGCCGGGCGCCTCTGGGTCATCGCGACGCCGATCGGCAATCTCGACGATCTTTCGCCGCGCGCGGCCGCGGTCCTGCGCGAGGTGGACGTCGTCGCGGCGGAGGACACGCGCCACAGCGCGCCGCTGCTGGCGCGTGTCGGCAGCAACGCGCGCATGCTGGCTCTGCACGATCACAACGAGCGAGAACAGGCGGCGCGCATCGTCGAAGTGATTCTCGGCGGAAAAGACGTCGCCTTGATTGCCGATGCCGGTACGCCGCTGATCAGCGATCCGGGATTCCACCTCGTGCGCGCCGTGCGCGAAGCCGGCGCCGTCGTTTCGCCCGTTCCGGGGCCATGCGCGGCGATTACGGCGTTGTCGGTCGCCGGTTTGCCGAGCGATCGTTTCGTGTTCGAAGGATTTCTGCCGGCAAAATCCGCGGCGCGTCGCGAGCGCATGACGGCGCTGGCATCAGAAACGCGCACGCTGATTTTCTACGAATCGAGCCATCGCATCGCCGAATCGATCAATGACGCCGTCGCGGTATTCGGCGCGACGCGCGAAGCGGTGCTCGCGCGCGAGCTGACGAAGCTGTTCGAAACGGTGATCGCGGCGTCGCTCGGCGAAATTGCGGCGCGGATTGCGGCCGATGCGAATCAGGAGCGCGGCGAATTCGTCTTGCTGATCGCCGGCGCAGAAGGCGAGGACGCGGGTGCAGAGCTCGCCGAAGGCCGTCGCGTGTTCGCGCTGCTGCGCGAGGAGCTCGCGCCGGCCAAGGCCGCCAAGCTCGCTGCCGCGATCACCGGAGCGCCGCGCAAGGCGCTGTATCATGGCGAGTAGAAAAAAGTGTGCCGGAAAAATAGTTCGTTCGCGTTGAATATCGCGAAATGAGCACGTTCGAGGGCGAGGTTTGCGAGTCGTCTTCGTATTTTGGAAATGCCTACGCAAGCGGCATGACCTTTTTCGAAACAGCACGTGGCGCGACGCGCGCCGTTGCATGAGAGGTGCGCAATGAACGAACTGCTGCGCGATGCCGCCGCGCGTGCGGCTGCGTATCTGGAAACGCTCGACGCGCGCGCGGTCGCGCCCGATCCTGTCGCGGTCGCGGCGTTGGACGAGCTCGAGATTCCGTTGCCCGAGCGCGGAACGGACGACGCGCGCGTGCTCGCCGATCTCGATCGTCTCGGATCGCCGGCGACGATGGCGATGGCGGGACCGCGTTTCTTCGGCTTCGTGATCGGCGGTTCGTTGCCGGTCACGCTCGCCGCGAACTGGCTCGCCGGCGCGTGGGATCAGAATTCGGCGCTGTACAACGCGACGCCCTCGACCGCGCGCCTCGAGCAGGTTGCGCTGCGCTGGCTCATCGAGCTTCTCGGCTTGCCCGCACAGACCGGCGGTGCATTCGTGACCGGAGCGACCGTCGCGAATTTCGTCGCGCTCGCAGCCGCGCGTCGCGCCGTGCTCGCACGGGTCGGATGGAACGTCGAGGCCGATGGCCTGTTCGGTGCGCCGGAGATCACGGTCGTGGTCGGCGAAGAAGTACATCCGAGTCTGGTGAAATCGCTCGGTCTTCTCGGGCTCGGGCGCAATCGCGTCGTGCGCGTGCCGGTCGATGTACAAGGGCGCATGCGCGCCGAGGTATTGCCGCGCGTCGCCGCGCCCGCGATCGTGTGCGTGCAGGCGGGCAACGTCAATACCGGCGCGATCGATCCGATCGGCGAGATTTGCGAGCGCGCGCACGCGCGCGATGCGTGGGTTCATGTCGACGGCGCGTTCGGATTGTGGGCCGCGGCCTCGCCGCGGCTCGCCGGACTCGTGAAGGGAATCGCCGATGCCGATTCGTGGGCGACCGACGCGCACAAGTGGCTCAACGTGCCGTACGACAGCGGTCTCGCGTTCGCTCGCGATGCCGAAGCGATGCGCGCCGCGATGGCGGTGACCGCGGAATATCTGCCGAGCTTGTCCCCGTTCCGGAATCCCGGCGACTACACGCCGGAACTGTCGCGCCGCGCGCGCGGCGTCGAAGTTTGGGCGGCATTGCGTGGTCTCGGACGCGAAGGCGTGGCCGAGCTGATCGAACGCAACTGCCGCCAGGCGCAACGTTTCGCGGAAGGGCTGAGCGCGGCAGGTTATCGCGTGCTCAACGAGATCGCGCTGAATCAGGTGCTGGTGGCGTTCGGCGATGCCGCAATGACACTGCGCGTGATCGGCGCACTGCAGGCCGATGGCACTTGTTGGTGCGGCAGCACGGTCTGGCAGGGCCAGACCGCGATGCGCATCAGCGTGTCGTCGTGGGCGACCACCGAGGAGGATGTGGAGAAGAGTCTCGAAGCGATGCTGCGGGTCGCCGCGGCGTGTGGAGCAACGCGTTCGGGCGGCGCGCGTTAGACTAACGGCGGAGTCGGCCAGGCAGCCGCGTCGCACTTGCTGCGCCGAGGAAAGTCCGGGCTCCATAGGGCAGGGTGCCAGGTAACGCCTGGGCGGCGCGAGCCGACGGAAAGTGCAACAGAAAGCGAACCGCCGAACGGCATCGTCATGATGTGCGTGGTAAGGGTGAAAAGGTGCGGTAAGAGCGCACCGCGCGCGGGGCCAACGCCGCGCGGCACGGCAAACCCCACCTGGAGCAAGACCGAATAGGGGAGTCATGACGCGGCCCGCGTCGCTCCCGGGTAGGTTGCTCGAGCCTTGCGGCGACGCATGGCCTAGAGGAATGGCTGCTCACGACAGAACCCGGCTTATCGGCTGGCTCCACTTTTTTTAGCCCTCCCCTTCAAGGGGAGGGTTGGGTGGGGATGGTGTTCATTCCATGTTCGCCGTGTTCGATAGATTCTTTATTTTTGAATTGATCGCGCTACGCGAAGACCGACTCACGTCCCTGTGTGTTTTCGTCCGCCATCCTGGCGGCCGAGTCACTTTCTCTTGCTTGTGCAAGAGAAAGTAACCAAAGAGAACACACCCTCGCGGCCGCGGTCGCCGGACTCCTGTCCGGCGACTAAGCGAGGACGCTCCGGAGGTTCGCTGACGGCACGTCCCTGTGCCGCAGCGAACGCGCGCGCATCGTGCGCGCGCCCCTTCGGGCTTTTTCCTCCGCGACCTCGCCGCGGCCGAGAGGGACCCGGTAGGAGCAAAAGCGCGGCCGTCCTGGCCGCAGAAGAATTGTTTAGCCATGTGCCTATTTTTTCGTTTGCTATAAGTATAAAAATATTAAGACGTTCGTTTCGAATACACGAATGCACGCGATTGCGACGCGCCTTTTCCACAGATTCGCGCATCGCGCTCGATGCAATTTCGATCGTGTGCGAGGGCTGTAACTGGACTGCAATACGGAAGCGTTCCGCTCCATTTTTGGGCGTGGTCGATGAGTGGGCCGAGACCCCTCCCGGCACCCCTATCACGCTGTTTTCCCACCCGAATTTTCCCTTGACAGACCTGTAGTTGCGCCCTAAGGTGGGCGCAAGTGGGTTTTCGTGGTTTTTCGTGGGTTATGTTCCAGGGCGAGACCGCAATCACGCTGGATGACAAGGGACGGATAGCGATTCCGGCGGCCCACCGTGAGCTCGTGGCCAAGGGTGGCAACCGGCTCGTTGTGACCTACAACCCATTCGAGCATGGGTGCCTGTGGCTGTTCCCGGACAAGGAGTGGGAAAGGGTTCGCGACGAGGTCAACGCATTGCCGAGCGTCAAGGCCGTGCACCGCAGTCTGCAGATGAAACTGGTCGGGGCGGCAGCGCATGTCGAGCCGGACGGGAACGGCCGGATCCTGCTGCCGGCGAGTCAACGCGCGGCGGCGGGGATCGAGAAACGTGCGGTGTTGCTCGGCATGGGCAACAAATTCGAGCTCTGGGGCGAACAGGCGCATCTCGCCAAGATCCGCGAAACGATCGGCGAAGCACAGATCACGGAGGACATGCTCGAGCTGAAGTTGTGATGCGGCGCAGCAAGAACGTGAGAGCAACGCGTTCGCATGTGCCGGTTCTGCTGGCGGAGACCTTGGAGGGGCTTCGCGTGATTGCGGATGGAACCTATCTCGACGGCACGTACGGGCGCGGCGGTCACGCCCGCGCGGTGCTGGCGCAGCTCGGCCCACACGGCCGGCTCTTGTTGATGGACCGCGATCCGGAGGCGATCGCGGGTGCGGACAGGGAGTTCGGTCGAGATCCGCGCGTCGCCATCCGGCACGCGAGCTTCGCCGAGCTTGCCGATTGGGAGGAGACGGCCGGCGGCCTGGACGGTGTGCTGTTCGATCTCGGCGTTTCGTCGCCACAGCTGGACGATCCCGCGCGCGGGTTCAGTTTCCAGGCCGACGGACCGCTGGACATGCGCATGGACCCGACCCGGGGAACCCCTGCGGCGGAATGGCTCGCCGGGGCCGGTGAGGCGGAGATTGCCGATGTGCTGTGGCAGTGGGGCGAGGAGAGGATGAGTCGACGCATCGCGCGTGCCATCGTCACGGCGAGGGCCGCGCATCCGCTGACGACGACGCGTCAGCTCGCCGAACTGGTCGCGCAGACGATAGGCCACCGCGAGCGCAACAAGCATCCGGCGACGCGCACGTTCCAGGCGCTGCGCATCTACGTGAACGACGAGCTGGCCGCGCTGGAGCACGGCCTCGAAGCGGCTGCATCTCGCCTCAAGCCGAACGGGCGGCTAGCGGTCATCAGTTTCCATTCGCTCGAAGATCGCCTGGTCAAGCGCTTCATTCGAGGCGAAGAAGCGCCGCGCGTGCGTCGCGGTCTGCCGCAGCCCGAGCGCGCGCCTTCCGCACTGGTCGCGATCGGCAAAGCGGTGTTCGCTGACGAAGCGGAAATCGCGGCGAATCCGCGCGCGCGGAGCGCGGTGCTTCGCGTCGCGGAGCGACGTGCAATCGAGGCCAGCGCATGAGCCTTCGCGTCATCGGCGTGATGACGCTCCTGCTCGGCGCGGTGATCGCGAGCGCGATCGGCGTCGTCTATTCGATCCAGCAGAGTCGCGAGCTGTTCGTCGAGCTGACCAAGCTCGGCAACGAGCGCGACGATCTCAATTTCGAATTCGGCCGCCTCGAGCTCGAGCAAGCGACCTGGGCGGAGAACAACCGCATCGAGCAGATCGCCCGCGGAAGGCTCGGCATGGTCTCGCCGAATCCCGCAGAAACCGTCGTGGTGCGCCGATGAAGCGCGTCAAACCGGCGAACATTCGCGCGCGACTCTATGTGGTCGCGATGGTGCTCGCCCTGACTTCGAGCGCGCTGGTCGTGCGCGCGGTCGATCTCCAGGTCGTGCGCAAGGATTTTTACCAGGAGCAGGGCGATCAGCGTTTTCTGCGCGACATTCCGATTCCGGTTTCGCGCGGCACGATCTTCGATCGCAACGGCGAACCGCTCGCGGTGTCGACGCCGGTCGAATCGATCTGGGCCAATCCGTCCGACGTGCTCGAGAATGCAGATCGCCTGCCCGAGCTCGCCAAGGCGCTGGGTCTGGACGAGGACGATCTCAAGCAGAAACTCGTGCAGCGCTCGGAAAAGGAATTCGTTTACCTGAAGCGTCATCTCAATCCGGACGACGCAAAGGCGATCCTGAAGCTCGACATCCCCGGCATCGCCAGCGAGCGCGAATTTCGCCGCTACTACCCGAGCGGCGAAGTGATGGCGCACGTGCTCGGTTTCACCAACATCGACGATCGCGGCCAGGAAGGACTCGAGCTCGCATTCGACGATTGGCTCGCCGGCAAGCCCGGCATGAAGCGCGTGATCCGCGATCTGCACGGCGAGGTCGTCGAGAACGTCGAGCTCCTGCGCGAGGCACAGCCCGGGCGCGATCTGACGCTCTCGATCGACCGACGCATCCAGTACCTCGCGTATCGCGAACTGAAAGCGGCGCTCGCCGAGCACCACGCCTCGTCGGGATCGATGGTGATTCTCGACGCGCCGACCGGCGAAGTGCTGGCGATGGTCAATGCGCCCTCGTTCAACCCGAATTCGCGCAACGGCGGCGATCCTTCGCTGCGGCGCAATCGCGCGGTGACCGACGTCGTCGAACCCGGCTCGACGATGAAAGCATTCACGATTTCCGCCGCGCTCGAGAGCGGCAAGTGGAAGCCGCACACCGCGGTCGACACCTCGCCCGGCACGCTGACGCTCGCCGACGGGCGCGTGATCCGCGACGTGCACAACAAGGGCCTGCTCGACGTGACCGGCGTCATCACGCATTCGAGCAACGTCGGCGCGGCGAAGATCGGGCTCACGCTGACGCGCGATCACATGTACGACGTCGATCACCGCTTCGGTTTCGGCGAAGTCACCGGCTCGGGGTTTCCCGGCGAATCGCCCGGTTTGCTGCCGATTGCGAAGAGCTGGGGACCGGTCGAGCAGGCGACGATCGCGTATGGCTATGGGCTCAACGTCACTCCGTTGCAACTCGCGAACGCCTACACCTCGATCGCGAACAACGGCCGGCTGCGCGCGCCGACGTTCGTCAAAGGCGCGCAGAATCCCGACACGGCCGTGATCGATCCCGAGATCGCGATGAGCATTCGACGCATGCTCGAGACGGTCGTCGCGCCGGGCGGCACGGCGTATCCGCAAGCGGTCGTGCCGAACTATCTCGTCGCCGGCAAGACCGGTACTTCGCGCGCGGCATCCGGCGGCGGGTATGAGAACCGCTATATCTCGCTGTTCGTCGGCATGGTTCCGGCGTCGAACCCGCGCCTGGTCGGCGTCGTCGTCATCCACGATCCGCAAGGCGCGCTCTATTACGGCGGCTACGTTTCTGCGCCGGTGTTCAGCAAGGTCATGAGCGGCGCGCTGCGTTTGCTCGATGTGCCGCCCGATAACGTCAAGAATTGGTACACAGGTTCGCCCCAAGGCGGCCCCACCATCGACGCGAAAGCTCCGGCCTACGACGACTCGTCGGAAGTGTCGAACTACGCAGAAGGTGTGCCGCCATGACGAAAACGCGCGCGATGAGTCTTGCCGAACTGCTCGCCGGTCACGCCGACGCGGGCACGGCTGGCGGCATCGTCGTGCACGGTCTCGCAATGGATTCGCGCGAAGTGCGAGCCGGCGATGCGTTCGTCGCGCTCAAGGGTTCGCGACAGCACGGCATCACGTTTGCCCCGATGGCGTTGGCGCGTGGCGCTGCGGCGATCCTGGCCGAGAGGCCCGGCGAAGTTGCAGCGTCCGCGCCCGCCGTTTTAAAAGCAGCGGCCGAAGGCCGTCTCGATCGTTCTTCTCCCGCAGAGCGGGAGAAGGTGCCCGAAGGGCGGATGAGGGCCAGCGTGGCCGAAGTCGGCGAACGGGAGAAGGTGGCCGAAGGCGAGGCAGCGAGCCGAGCGGAGAACGCTCCAAGGATGGATGCCCGAGACGACACACCCGAGATCTGGATCGACGACCTCCGCGACAAACTCGGCTCGATCGCCTCGCGTTTCTTCGGCGATCCCTCGCTGGCGCTGACCGTCATCGGAGTCACCGGCACCAATGGCAAGACCTCGACCGTGCACCTGCTCGCGCAGGCGCTGCACCACGCGGGCCATCGCGTGGCGACGGTCGGAACGCTCGGCGCCGGTTTCGTCGGCGAGATCACCGAGGGTGCCCGCACGACGCCGGATGCGATCGCGGTGCAGGGTCTGCTCGCGAGCTTTCGCGAAGAAGGTGCGAGCCACGTCGCCATGGAAGTGTCGTCGCACGCGCTCGATCAGGGCCGAGTGAACGCGGTCGCGTTCGACCTTGCGGTGTTCACCAACTTGACGCGCGATCATCTCGACTACCACGGCTCGATGCAGGCCTACGGTACGGCCAAGGAGCGCCTGTTTGCCTGGGCCGGGCTCGACGCCGCAATCATCAATGTCGACGATCCATTTGGGCGCACGCTCGCGGCGCGCGTGCACGACGACGTCGCGCTGCTGCGTTACGGCGTCGATCGCGATGACGCCGATCTCGTCGCGCGCGCGATCGAAACGACGACGTCGGGTCTACGCTTCCATTTGACGACACCGTGGGGCAAAGGCGATATCTCGACGCGGCTGCTCGGCCGCTTCAACGTGTCGAACCTGCTCGCGGTGGCGGCCTGCCTCGGTCGACTCGGTTTGACGTTCGACGCGATCCGCAACGCGCTCGCGATCCTCGAGCCGGTCAGCGGCCGCATGAATCGCATCGGCGGCGAGAACGCGCTGCCGCTCGTGGTCGTCGACTACGCGCATACGCCCGACGCGCTGGAGCAGGCGTTGACCAGCCTTCGCGCGCACGCGCACGGCACATTGATCTGCGTGTTCGGCTGCGGCGGCGAGCGCGACACCGGCAAGCGGCCGCAGATGGGCGCGATCGCCGAAGCGCTGGCTGACCTCGTCATCGTCACCGACGACAATCCGCGCGGCGAAGACGGCGAAGCGATCGTCGCCGACATTCTCGCCGGCTTCGCGCGGCCCGAGCGCGTGACGATCGAACGCGATCGCCGCAGAGCCATTTCGCTTGCGATCCACGCGGCACACACCGGCGACGTCGTGCTGATCGCCGGCAAAGGCCACGAACCGTATCAGGAGATCGCCGGCGTCCGTCATCCGTTCGACGATCTCGCAGTGGCGCGCCAGGTGCTCGGAGCGATGGCATGAAGCTCCGGCTGACCGACATCGCGACCTGGGTCGGCGGCCATCTCCACGGCGCCGGCGGCTTCATCGATGGCGTGTCGACCGACACGCGCACGCTGACACCGGGCGCTCTGTTCGTTGCGCTCAAGGGCGAACGGTACGACGCGCACGATTTCGTCAGGACCGCGCACGAGCGCGGCGCGACGGCGGCGCTGGTCGATCATCTCGTCGATACCGACATGTCGCAGATCGTCGTCGCCGACACGCTCGCCGCACTCGGCGAGCTCGCGCGCGCGGTGCGCTCGCAGCGCGATGCGCACGAAGTGTCTGTCATCGGCATCACCGGATCGAACGGCAAGACGACCGTGAAAACGCTGATCGCGGCGATTCTTTCGCGCCACGGCCGCACGCACGTCAACGCCGGCAACCTCAACAACGAAATCGGCGTGCCGCTGACATTGCTCGCGATGCCCGAGCACGTGCAATACGCGATCATCGAAATGGGTGCCGGCAAGCCGGGCGACATCGCCTATCTCGCCCGCATCGCGCGTCCGGCGATCGGGCTCGTCAACAACGTCGCACCGGCGCATCTGGAACGTCTGGGCAGCGAGCGCGGCGTCGCCGAAACCAAGGGCGCGATGTACGCGGCGCTGCCGGCGGACGGCATCGCGATCATCAATGCCGACGATGCGTATGCGGACTATTTCGTCGATCTCGCCGGCAAGCGCCGCATCGTCCGCTTCGGTCTCGATGCGAAGGCCGACGTTGGCGCGACATTCGATGCGCGTGGCGAATTCACGCTGCGCACACCGGCTGGCACGACACCGGTCGCGCTGTCGCAGCCGGGTCGCCACAACGTGATGAATGCACTCGCCGCCGCGGCGATTGCGACGGCGCTCGATGTGCCGCTCGCGACGATCCGCGCCGGTCTCGAAGCCGCGCCTGCAGTCGCGGGTCGTCTCGTGCGCCGCAAGCACGTGTCCGGCGCGATGCTGATCGACGACAGCTACAACGCAAACCCGGGTTCGTTCGCCGCCGCGATCGCGACGCTTGCCGGCGAACCCGGCGAAACGATTCTGGTAATGGGCGACATGGCCGAGCTCGGCGCGGACGCCGAGCGGCTGCACGCGGAAATCGGTGCGCTCGCCAGGAAAAGCGGAATCCGCAAGCTGCACGCGGTCGGACGCCTGAGCCGTGCCGCCGCCACGGCATTCGGTGCCGGCGCATCGCATCACGCCGATCAAACCGCGTTGATCGCGGCATTGCGCGCGGATCTGCGCGACGGCGCCACGGCGTTGATCAAGGGTTCGCGCTCGTCGGCGATGGATCGCGTGGTCAGCGCGCTGCTCGACGACGGCAACGGAGGCGAGCGTCATGCTGCTTGAGCTCGCCGATCTGTTGAAGGGATACGTCAGCGGATTCCATCTGTTCCAGTACCTGACGTTCCGCACGATCATGTCGACGCTGACCGCGCTCGCGGTTTCGCTGCTCGCCGGTCCCGCGATCATTCGCAAGCTCGCCGAGGTCAAGGCGGGCCAGGTCATTCGCAGCGACGGTCCGCAATCGCACCTGACCAAAGCCGGTACGCCGACAATGGGCGGCGCGCTGATTCTCGGATCGATCTTCGCGGCGACGCTGCTGTGGGCGGATCTGCGCAATCGGTACGTATGGCTGGTGCTCGCCGTCACGCTCGCGTTCGGCGCAATTGGCTTTTACGACGACTACAAGAAGCTGATCCGCAGGGACAGCCGCGGACTCGCCGCGCGCTGGAAGTATTTCTGGCAGTCGCTGTTCGGCCTCGGCGTCGCAGTCTTCCTATATCTGACGGCGGACACGCCTGCGGCGACGACGTTCTATCTGCCCTTGATCAAGCAGGCTCAGTTCAACCTCGGCGTCGCGAGCGACCCGGGTTCGATGATGTTTGTGCTCGGTGGCGTCGTGTTCGTCCTGGTCAGCTATCTGATCATCGTCGGCTTCTCGAACGCGGTGAATCTGACCGATGGACTCGATGGTCTCGCAATCATGCCGAGCGTGCTGGTCGCGACCGCGCTCGGCGTGTTCGCGTATCTCGCCGGCAACAAGGTGTTCTCCGAATACCTCGGCATTCCGGCGATTCCGGGCGCGGGCGAGCTCGCGATTTTCTGCAGCGCGCTCGCCGGCGCGGGACTGGGCTTCCTCTGGTTCAACACGTATCCCGCGCAGGTGTTCATGGGCGACATCGGCGCGCTCGCGATCGGCGCCGCGCTCGGCTGCATCGCGGTGATCGTGCGTCAGGAAATCGTGCTGCTGATCATGGGCGGCGTGTTCGTGATGGAAACTGCGTCGGTGATGCTGCAGGTGGCGAGCTTCAAGCTGACCGGCCGGCGCATCTTCCGCATGGCGCCGATCCACCATCACTTCGAATTGAAAGGCTGGCCCGAGCCTCGCGTAATCGTGCGCTTCTGGATCATCAGCGTCGTGCTGGTGTTGATTGGCCTGGCCACTCTTAAGGTGCGGTGATGACGGAGCCCGAAGTCGTTCTCGCGCGTGCCCTCGCTCCACCGTCCGCTCCACGGACGGTCCCCCTCTCTCCCGCTTCACGGGCGACAGACGTCGGCCGTCGGCCTGCGGCCGCCGAGGTGTGCCCATGTTGATGTTCGGTTTCAACGACGAAGAATCGCAGGCCACTCGGCGCGGCGAGCCGAAAGGCCGCTACGACCTCAGCTTGATTCTCGCCGCGGCTGCGCTAGCGAGCGTCGGCGTCGTGATGGTGGCGTCGAGTTCGATCGCGGTCGCCGATGGGCTGCACGTCGGGCCTTTCTACTATCTCGCGCGTCATCTGGTTTTCCTCGGTCTCGGCGTCGTCGCGTGCATCGTCATCGCGCGCATCGAGCTCGCCTGGCTCGAACGCCATGCCGGCCTGTTCCTGCTGATCGGCATCGTCCTGTTGCTGCTGGTGTTCGTGCCCGGCGTCGGATTTCGCGTCAACGGCGCGCGGCGCTGGATTCATCTTGGCATTTCCGGATTCCAGTCGGTCGAGGCCGTGAAGGTCGTGCTGGTCGTGTATCTGGCAAGTTATCTCGTGCGTCATCGCGACAAGGTGCAGGGCAGTTTGATCGGCGTCCTGAAGCCGCTCGGACTTGCGCTCGGACTCGTCGTGCTGCTGCTCGCGCAACCGGATTTTGGTTCGGCCGCGCTGCTGCTCGCGGTGACGATCGGCATGGTCTGGCTCGGCGGCGCGCGGCTGCGCAATCTCGCCGTGCTCGGCACGCTCGCGATTCCTGCGTTGGCGTGGGCCGCTTTCAGCCAGGACTATCGCGTCAAGCGCCTGACGTCGTTTCTCGATCCGTGGGCCGATCCGTTCAAGGATGGATTTCAGCTCACGCAGGCTTTAATCGCGATCGGCCGCGGCGAATGGTTCGGCGTCGGCCTCGGCGGCTCGGTGCAGAAACTTTTTTATCTGCCTGAAGCGCACACCGACTTCATCCTCGCCGTGATCGCCGAAGAGCTCGGCTTCGCCGGCATCGTGTTGGTGCTCGCGTTGTTCGCATGGCTGATCGGACGTGGTTTTGCGATCGGCCTGCGCGCGGTCGAGCGCGGCCAGCGTTTCGCCGGTTATTGCGCGTTCGGTGTCTCGCTGACGATCGCGCTGCAGGCGCTGGTCTCGATCGGCGTAAATCTCGGCGTGCTGCCGACCAAAGGCCTGACGCTGCCGCTGATCAGCTCCGGCGGATCGAGCGTGATGATGACATGCGCCGCGATTGGTCTCTTGATCCGCGTCAGTTACGAAGTCGCGCGCGCGGAAAACGCGGCGCTGCAAGCGGTGCCGGAACGACTGCTCGCCGAGGTGCGTCGATGAACGACGCGGCGGCCATTGATCGTGCCGTGGCCAAGCCCGTGCTGATCATGGCCGGCGGAACCGGTGGACATATCTTCCCGGGACTTGCGGTGGCCGACGAATTGAAGAGCCGCAAGACGCCGGTGATCTGGCTCGGCGGCAAGGGCGGTCTCGAAGCGCGCCTCGTTCCGCAGCACGGCCTTCCGCTCGAAGCGCTGCCGATCGGCGGCGTGCGCGGCAAGGGCATCGCGACGAAAGTGTTCGCGCCGCTGCGGCTTCTGCATGCGATCGCGGCGGCGTGGGGCGTGCTGAAGCGTCACGCGCCGCGCAGTGTTCTTTCGATGGGCGGCTACGCGGCCGCGCCGGGCGGCATCGCGGCGTGGCTCGCGCGCGTGCCGCTCATCGTGCACGAGCAAAACCGCATTCCGGGCGTGACGAATCGTCTGCTGGCGCGATTCGCGCGACGCGTGCTGACCGGATTTGCCGATTCGTTTCCGCAAGGCGAATGGGTCGGCAATCCGGTACGCGCTTCGATCGCGGCGCTGCCTTCGCCGGTGGTGCGTTACGCGGGTCGCGAAGGACCGCTGCGTCTCCTCGTGCTCGGCGGCAGTCAGGGTGCGCAGAGTCTCAATTCCGCCTTGCCCGAAGTCTTGCGCCGTCGTGGCACGCGGATCGCGGTCGACGTGCGTCATCAGAGCGGCGCGAAACATTTCGAGCATGCGCGCGACGCGTACGTGCGCGCGAACATCGAAGCGCATGTCGTGCCGTTCGAGGACGACATGGCCGCCGCGTACGCGTGGGCCGATCTCGCGATCTGCCGCTCCGGTGCGCTGACGCTTGCCGAGCTCGCCGCGGCCGGTGTGCCGGCGATCCTGGTGCCGTATCCGCACGCCGTCGACGATCACCAGACCAAGAACGCGGAAGCGATGGTCGCCGCCGGCGGCGCGCGCCTTGTTGTCGAAGGCGACGATTTCGTCAAGCGTCTCGGCGCGGCGTTCGAGGAGATCGGCGATCGCGCCAAGCTCCTCAAGATGGCCGACGCGGCGCGCACGCTTGCCAAGCCCTTTGCCGGCAAGCGCATCGCCGATGCCTGTCTGGAGGTCGCCGCATGACGCCGGTCCGCCTCAAGCAGCACGGCGACATCATGCAGGATTTCCGGCGCGTGCATTTCGTCGGCATCGGCGGCGTCGGCATGAGCGGGATCGCCGAAGTGCTGTGCAATCTCGGCTATTCGGTCTCGGGTTCCGACAAGGCGGAGAATGCGACGACGAAACGCCTCGCTGGTCTCGGTGCGCGCATCGATCGCGGCCACGACGCGGCGCATGTCGCCGATATCGACGTGCTCGTCGTATCGAGCGCGATCAAGGCCGACAATCCGGAAGTCCTTGCGGCGCGCGCGCGGCGCATCCCGGTCGTACCGCGCGCGGAGATGCTCGGCGAGTTGATGCGCTTCCGCCGCGGCATCGCGGTCGCCGGCACGCACGGAAAGACGACGACGACGAGCCTTACCGCGAGCGTGCTCGCCGAAGCCGGGCTCGATCCGACCTTCGTCATCGGCGGCCAGCTCATCGCCGCCGGCGCGCACGCGCGGCTCGGCACCGGCGAATATCTGGTCGCCGAGGCCGACGAATCGGACGGCTCGTTCCTCTTGCTCGCGCCGGTGATCGCGGTCATCACCAATATCGATGCCGATCATCTCGAAAACTACGCCGGCGATTTCGATCGCGTGCGCAAGGCGTTTGCGGATTTCCTGCATCGCCTGCCGTTCTATGGCGTCGCGGTGCTGTGCATCGACGATCCCGAAGTCGCCGATCTCGCGCGCGAAACGCATCGGCGTGTGTTGACCTACGGCATTGCGTCCGCGGCCGACATTCGCGCAAGTGACATTCGCGCTGAGGCCGAGCGTACGCGGTTCACGCTGCACCTTCCCCATCTTGATTCCGGGCACGGTGGCCCGTCGCTGCCGATCGTCCTGAATCTTCCGGGCGCGCACAACGTGCTGAACGCGCTTGCGGCGTGTGCCGTCGGTTGGCAGCTCGGCGTGCCGCCGGAGTCGATGCAGCGCGCGCTCGAAAACTTCCAGGGCGTCGGCCGGCGCTTTCAATTGCGCGGCAAGATCGCGCTCGACAAGGGCACCGCGATGCTGGTCGATGACTACGCCCATCATCCGCGCGAGCTTGCCGCGGTGTTCGCGGCCGCGCGCAACGGTTGGCCGTCCAGACGGCTGGTCGTCGCGTTCCAGCCGCATCGCTACACGCGCACGCGCGATCTGCTCGACGATTTCGCCAACGTGCTCGCCGAAGCCGACGTGCTGGTGCTGACCGAAATCTATCCGGCCGGCGAGGCGCCGATCGCGAACGCGGACGGACGCGCGCTCGCCCGCGCGGTGCGCGCGCGCGGAAAAGTCGATCCGGTGCTGATCGAGCATCCGCGCGAGCTGCGCCAGACGTTGCCGCCGCTATTGCGCGACGGCGATTTGTTGTTGCTGCTTGGCGCGGGCGACATCGGCGCCGCGGCCAACGAGATAGCGCTCGCAGGCAATCTGAAACCGAAGGAGGCCGCGTGATGCCGGCCTTCCCGAATCCCGCATCCCGAATCTCGAATCCCGGCCTTTTCGGTCGCGTCGCGGTGGTCATGGGCGGACAGTCCGCCGAGCGCGACGTGTCGCTCGATTCCGGGCGCAACGTGCTCGCGGCGTTGCGCGCGAAGGGTGTCGATGCGCACCCGGTCGACGGTATTCCTGCGCTGCTGGATGCGCTGCGCGCCGGTCATTACGCGCGCGTGTTCAACATCCTGCACGGCCAGCACGGCGGCGGCGAAGACGGCGTGTTGCAGGGCGCGCTCGAGTCGCTGCGCGTGCCGTACACCGGTTCCGGCGTGCTCGGTTCCGCCTTGTCGATGGACAAGGTGCGCAGCAAATGGGTGTGGCTCGCGCAGGGTTTGCCGACGCCGCAATTCGTTCCGCTGCGCAAGGGCGACGATGTGCACGCGGCCGCCGCGAAGATCGGCTTGCCGGTCATCGTCAAGCCGGCGAGCGAAGGTTCCAGCGTCGGCATCACGCGCGTATTCCGCGTCGCCGATCTCGATGCGGCGGTCGATCTTGCTTCGAGTTATCCCGGCGATCTTCTGCTCGAGAAGCTGATCGAAGGCGACGAGCTCACTGTTGCCGTGCTCGGTCGCGAGGCGCTGCCGTCGATCCGCATCGTTCCGAAAGGTTCGTTCTACGACTACCACGCCAAGTACGTCGCCGAAGACACGCAATACCTTTGCCCAGGCCTCGAAGGAAACGCCGAAGACGCATTGCGCGGCGTGGCGCTCGCGGCGTTCGACGCGCTCGCCTGCGCCGGCTGGGGACGCGTCGATGTGATGCGCGATCGCGAGGGCCGCAACTGGTTGCTCGAAGCGAATACCGCGCCCGGCATGACCAGTCACTCGCTGGTGCCGAAGGCGGCGCGTGCAATCGGCATCGATTTCGAGACGTTGTGCTGGAAGATTCTCGAAACAAGTTTCGAGAGGGAAGCGGGAATGGGGAATAGGGAATCGGTGCAAGCAGGTGACGGCTGTTCCGATTCCCGATTGGCGATTGCCGATTCTCGCGAGCAACCGAGAGGCGCATCATGAGAGGAACTTTCCTCCTCAAGCTGCTCGCCTGGGGCATCGCGATCACGCTGGTCGCGCTGCCGATCGTCGGCGTGCTCAACGGCTGGTTCGCGAGCGATCGCTGGCCGGTGACGAAGCTCGACGTGCACGCGGAATTCAATCACGTCAGCGCCGAGCAGATCCGCGCCGCGGTCGCGCCGCATCTGGGCGAAGGCTTCTTCGCGATCGATCTCGCCGACGTGCGCGCGGCGGTCGCGAAACTGCCGTGGGTCGAGCATGCCGAAGCACGCAAGCGTTGGCCGGACGCGATCGAGCTCACGGTCTACGAGCAGCAACCGTATGCGCGCTGGGGCAGCGATCGGCTGATCAACCGGCACGGCAAGGTATTCAGCGTCGCCGGCGCCGAAGGATTGCAGGGCCTGCCGGAGTTGTCCGGGCCCGACGATCGTCTCGACGACGTGATCCGTTTCCACGCCGATTGCCTCAAGGAATTTTCCGGCAGCGGCCTGATCGTGACCGCGGTGGCGTTGTCGCCGCGCGGCGGCTGGAAGCTGACGCTCGCCAACGGCGCCAGCATCGAAGTCGGGCGCGATCAGCCGCGCGAACGCCTGAAACGATTCCTCGATGCGTGGCCGAAGCTCGCGGCCGGCCGCAACGAGGCGCCGGGTTATGTCGATCTGCGCTACGCGAATGGGTTCGCGTTGCGTTGGGGCAGTGCGCCCGTGCCGAGCCCGGCGCCCGCGCCGGAATCGGCGGGAATCGGGAATGGGGAATCGGGAATCGGCAAAGCCGATTCCGCGACGCCTGTCCGGCCTTTCCCATTCTCCATTCCCTACTCCCAATTCCCGGCCGTCCACACATGAACCGCAAGAGCGAAAAAAATCTCATCGTCGGACTCGACGTCGGCACGTCGAAGATCGTCGCGATCGTCGGCGAGCACGCGCCCGGCGAAGCAGTCGAGATCATCGGCATCGGCTCGCATCCGTCGCACGGTTTGAAGCGCGGCGTCGTGGTCGACATCGAGTCGACCGTGCACTCGATCCAGCGCGCTGTTGAAGAAGCCGAATTGATGGCCGGCTGTCAGATCCGCTCGGTGTACGCATCGATCGCCGGCAGCCACATCAAGGACGAAAACTCACATGGCACGGCGCCGATCCGCGACAAGGAAGTCAGCGTCGGCGATCTCGACCAGGTGCTGAACTCGGCCAAGGCGGTCGCGATTCCCGCTGATCGCAGCGTGCTTTACACCGAAGCGCAGGAATACGTGATCGACGGGCAGGAAGGCATTCGCCATCCGGTCGGCATGTCGGGCGTGCGTCTTGAAGCGAACGTGCATCTGGTGACGGGTGCCGCGAGCGCGATCCAGAACATCACCAAATGCATCAACCGCTGCGGATTGCAGGTCGACGAATTGCTGCCGGCCGCGGTCGCATCGGCGCGCGCAGTGCTCACCGACGATGAGCGCGAGCTCGGGGTCTGTCTCGTCGACATCGGCGCGGGCACCACCGACATCGCGATCTTCACGCAAGGCGCGCTGCGTCATACGACATCGCTCGCGATCGGCGGCGATCAGGTGACCAGCGACATCGCGCACCTGATGCGCACACCGACCGCGCATGCGGAGGAATTGAAGGTGCGCTACGCGTGCGCGCTCGCCCAGCTTGCGCATGCGGAAGAAACGATCCAGGTGCCGAGCGTCGGCGATCGTCCGCCGCGGCGGCTCGCGCGGCAGAACCTCGCCGAGGCGGTGCAGCCGAGATACGAGGAAATTTTCGAGATGGTGCAGGCGGATCTGCGTCGCAGCGGGCGCGAGGAGTTGGTGCGCGCCGGCATCGTGCTGACCGGCGGCGCGGCGCGCATGGAAGGCGCGCTCGATCTCGCTGAAGAACTGTTCCACATGCCGGTGCGGCTCGGCATGCCGCAGCACGTGACGGGTTTGGCCGACGTGGTCGCCAATCCGATTCATGCGACCGGCGTCGGGCTGCTGATTTACGGCAGTCGTCGCGAAGGCGCGCGCAACACGCCGGCGGGCGGCGTGTCGGCGGTGAGTGGGCTTTGGGGCCGGGTGAGCACCTGGTTCAAGGGAGAGTTTTGAGATGTTCCCCTCTCCCGCGTGCGGGAGAGGGTTGGGGTGAGGGCAGTTCTAGCTGGACCGCCCTCATCCGGCCTTGCGGCCGACTTCTCCCGCAAGCGGGAGAAGTGAAGAGCTCGCAAGCGAGAGAAGTGAAGAGCTCGCAAGCGAGAGAAGTGAAGAGCTCGCAAGCGGAGAAGTGAAGAGCTCGCAAGCGGGAGAAGTGAAAGGTGGCCTTCGGGCCTTTGAACACACCGCGGCGCAAGGAGCGCGTCGCGGGCGACCGAAACGGTCGCAAGTGCGGGGCACGCCAGCCTCGCCGGACGAAGCCGGACCGGGACGGTCACGGATTCGGGAAAGACAAAACCAGCAGTAGCCAATTGCGGAGGATGGGAAATGTTCGAACTGATCGAGAAGATGGCACCGAATGCGGTGATCAAGGTCATCGGCGTCGGCGGCGGCGGCGGCAACGCAGTCAGCCACATGGTTCACGCGAATGTCGAAGGCGTCGATTTCGTCTGCGCGAACACCGATTCGCAGGCGCTCAAGAACAGCGGCGCGAAGTTCACGCTGCAGCTCGGCGCGAACGTCACGAAAGGACTCGGTGCGGGCGCGAATCCCGAGGTCGGCCGTCAGGCCGCGCTCGAAGATCGTGAGCGCATCGTCGAACTCCTGACCGGCGCCGACATGGCGTTCATCACCTGCGGCATGGGCGGCGGCACGGGTACCGGCGCGGCGCCGGTCGTGGCGCAGCTCGCCAAGGAGATGGGAATTCTCACCGTCGCAGTCGTCACCAAGCCGTTTCCGTTCGAGGGCCGCCGGCGCATGCAGGTCGCGCTGAAGGGCATCGAGGATCTCGGCGGCTACGTCGATTCGCTGATCACCGTGCCGAACGAGAAGCTCCTGACGGTGCTCGGTCGCGACGTGACGCTGCTGTCGGCGTTCAAGCAGGCCAACGACGTGCTGCTCGGCGCGGTGCAGGGCATCGCGGACCTGATCACGCGTCCGGGCTTGATCAACGTCGACTTTGCCGACGTGCGCACGGTCATGAGCGAGATGGGCATGGCGATGATGGGCACCGGCACGGCGCGCGGCGACGATCGCGCCGTCGCGGCGGCCGAGGCGGCGATCAACAACCCGCTGCTCGAGGACGTCAATCTCGCCGGTGCGTGCGGCATTCTGGTCAACGTCAGCGCCGGTCCGAACCTGACCATGCGCGAATTCGACGACATCGGCCAGGTGATCCACGAGTTCGCCAGCGAAGATGCGACCGTGGTGGTCGGCACCGCGCTCGATCCGGAGCTCCAGGACGAAGTGCGCGTCACCGTGGTCGCCACCGGACTCAATCGCGCCGCAGCCGTGCGTCAGCCCGTGCGCGAACGCGAACGCGAGCCGGTCGCTGCGCCGCGTCCGCCGATGCGCGTGGTGCGCAACGCGACGACCGGTGCGGTCGACTACGTCGATACGACCGATCGCGCCCCGGCGCGCGCGGCCGTGCCCGAAACACGCGCGGCGGAAACGCCGAGCGACTACCTCGACATTCCGGCGTTCCTGCGCCGGCAGGCGGATTGATCGCGAACACGTAATCCCATCCCGGCCGGGCGCGGCGCTGCGAATTCGCGGCGGCGTCGCCCATCCGCTCCGCGCAGACTCCACATTGCGCGGCCGGACCGCTCACCGCGTGGCGTCGCGGTGAGCGGGGCTTCCGCATCCCGGTGCGTTGCCGGGGTGCCGATCGCTTGAAGAGGTGTATGGATCGACGGCTCACCTGCGATTGCTCGTTCGCTTCCCGCGACGAGCCGCATGTCGTTGCGCGTCCTGCCGCTGTCCTAGCTTCCCGTACATTTCCCGGAGTGTCGGAATGACCGCGAAAGGTGCGCGGTGTAGGCTTTTGCGCGGCCGTTTTTCGGCCACTTTCGGCGTGTACGATCCGGCAACGAGAGATCAACTTTGCGTTAAGCGGATGCGCTTTTGGGCATCCCATTTTGTTGCTTCTATGCAACAAATGTGTCAGTTGCATACATCGCTTAACTTTTCTCGGTGGGATCGCTGTGTTAGCATCCCTCGCGTTTTGTCAGCTCCTGCCCCAGGGGTTACACCATAAAAATGATCAGACAACGCACGCTCAAGAACGTGATTCGGGCGACGGGCGTGGGTCTCCACACGGGTGAAAAGGTCTACATGACCTTGCGGCCTGCGGCCGTGGACACGGGCATCGTGTTCCGCCGCGTCGACTTGCCGCGCCCGGTGGATATCCGGTCCTGTTGCGAGAATGTCGGCGACACGCGCCTCTCGACGACCCTCGTCAAGGGCAGCGTGCGCATCGCCACCATCGAACATCTGCTTTCGGCCATGGCCGGGCTCGGCATCGACAATGCGTTTGTCGATTTGTCGGCGCCCGAAGTGCCGATCATGGACGGCAGCGCCGGCCCCTTCGTTTTCCTGCTGCAGTCGGCCGGGATCGAAGAGCAGGCCAAGGCCAAGCGTTTTATCCGGATCAAGAAATCCGTCACGGTTCGCGATGGCGACAAATGGGCACGCTTCGAACCGTTCGACGGGTTCAAGGTCGGTTTCTCGATCGACTTCAACCACCCGATGTTCACCAAGCGCACGTCGACGTCGGAAATCGATTTCTCGACGACTTCGTTCGTGAAGGAAGTGAGCCGCGCGCGCACGTTCGGTTTCATGCGCGACATCGAAATGCTGCGCGAAAAGAACCTCGCGCTGGGCGGATCGATGGACAACGCGATCGTTCTGGACGACTATCGAGTATTGAACGAAGACGGTTTGCGCTACGAGGACGAGTTCGTAAAGCACAAGATCCTCGATGCGATTGGTGATCTGTATCTTTTGGGACACAGCCTTATCGGGGCTTTCTACGGATACAAATCGGGTCACGAGTTGAACAACAAGTTGTTGCGGACACTGCTCGCCGAGGCGGGCGCGTGGGAAGAGGTCAGCTTCGAAGACGAAAAAGAAGCGCCGATCTCGTACGCGCATCCAGCGCAGGCGGTGTAAGTACCGGCTCCCGGCACGGGAGCCGAAGCGGGAAACAGGGCCGCCCCGGCCCTACGTGGAATCATCCACGGCGAAGGACGCCAGGTGGAGATAGAGGGCCCTTAATTCCGGGTCCGAGAGGGACTTTGCTGCTCTGCGCAGGTGTTCTGCGGAGGCGGCTGAAAGCGGCTTATGTCCAGGCTCTTCCGCGGGAACGGAGGGCAGGGGCGCCACTTTCACGGCGAAGCGTTCGACCACGTCGCCCAAAGCGACGCGGGCTTCGGCCATCAGGGCTGCCTGCTGCAGCCTGAGGCGGCTGGCCCAGGCCGGACTCGACGCCAGAAAGACAACTCGTCCGCCGCGCACGTCCGCAAGCCTTGTCTCGCGTGCGAGCTCGTCGGGCAAAAGGCGGCGCAGCCTTCGGTCCAGAACGTCCAGCGCGCGCGCGTAGTCCGCGAGCGTGCCAAGGGCGATGCACTCCCCAACGGGCCTCGGGCCTGCGGGACGGGTGTCGGAACGACGGCTGGGCATGACGAAACCTGGCTGGCCCTAAATCATGAACATCATTATCGTTGGGAAGGCGCACGCGGTACCAACGCGCATCGATCTCGACTCGCCGCGCAGCCGTCTCATCGCCGCGGGCATCCTGGGTGGAACCGTGCTCGCGCTCATCGGCGCCGGTTTCGCCGCAGCGCTCTTCTTCACCAGCTCGACCACGCGCGGTCTGCATGAGATCGCCGCTTTGCGCGCCAGCATCGCGGGCCAACGCGAAGAGCTGGCCGGCGTCGACCAGGACACCCAGCGCAACCTCGACGCGCTCGCGCTCAAGCTGGGCCAGCTGCAGGCGCAGGCAACGCGGCTCAACGCACTCGGCGACCGCCTGACGCAGATCGGCAAGCTCGAGGACGGCGAATTCGATTTCAGCTCCGATCCCGCTCTCGGCGGTCCGGAAGAGCCCTCGAACGGCGTTGCGGGACCGCCGCCCGTCGGCGCCGGCATCGACAACCTGCGCGCCGAGTTCGATCGCCAGGAAGCTCAGCTTGGCGTCCTCGAAAACCTCCTGCTGGACCGCAAGGTCGACAACGCGCTGGTACCGAGCGGCATGCCCGTCGCGCAGGGCTACATGGCATCGGGATTCGGCGAGCGTTCGGATCCGATCAATGGCCACGAGGCGATCCATCTCGGCCTCGATTTCGACGCGCCGGCCGGCACGCCCGTACTCGCAGTCGCCGAAGGCGTCGTCACGTTCGTTGGCGTCAAGCCCGGCTACGGCAACGTCGTCGAGATCGACCACGGCAACGGCTATATGACCCGCTACGCGCACAACTCCGCCATCGTCGCCCAGGCCGGCGCGCGCGTGCATGCGGGCGATACGATCGCCAAGGTCGGCTCGACCGGCCGCGCCACCGGCCCGCACTGCCATTTCGAAGTCTGGTTGAACGGCCGGCCGGTGAACCCCATCGCCTACGTGAAGTCCAAGCGCGCGACGAAGGCCTGATAGTCCCCTCTCCCGCTCGCGAGAGAGGGCTAGCGTGAGGGCCAGCTGAGAAGGCCTCACCAGCGTGCCCTCATCGGCCGCCGGCCTCTTCTCCCGCAAGCGGGATCGGGACTCCACGAGGGCTTGCGGCAACCCCCGCTCTTGAAACCGCCCCACGCGGCTCAAATTCGCTAATGAGCCGGGTCCGCCGTATCATCCGCGGTCCGCTTTTTTGCGGTAATCCGTTCCATGCGGGAGGCGGCCGTGAAGGCCGGCTCTGCGAAGCGCCCGACGGGCGATCTGTCCTTTCCCAATCGAAGACGACCGATGTTGAACCGTTTCCTGACGAGCATTTTCGGCAGCCGCAACGAGCGCGTGCTGCGCCAGCTCGGCAAGGTGGTGGCCCAGATCAACGCGCTGGAACCCCAATTCCAGGCGCTGTCCGATGCTGAGCTCCGCGCCAAGACCGATGAATTCCGCCAGCGGCTCAAAGACGGAGCCAAGCTCGACAGCCTGATTCCGGAAGCGTTCGCAACCGTGCGCGAGGCATCGCAGCGCGTGCTCGGTTTGCGCCACTACGACGTGCAGCTGATCGGCGGCATGGTCCTGCACAACGGCAAGATTGCCGAGATGCGCACCGGCGAAGGCAAGACCCTGGTCGCGACGTTGCCGATCTATCTCAACGCGCTCGAAGGCAAGGGCGTGCATCTGGTCACCGTCAACGATTACCTTGCCAAGCGCGACGCGGCGTGGATGGGCAAGATCTACAACTTCCTCGGCATGAGCGTCGGCGTCGTCTATCCCGGCATGGATCACGGCGACAAGCGCGCCGCGTACGCGGCCGACATCACCTACGGCACCAACAACGAATTCGGCTTCGATTACCTGCGCGACAACATGGCGCTCTCGAAGGAGCAGCGCTATCAGCGCGGCCTCAATTATGCGATCGTCGACGAGGTCGACTCGATCCTCATCGACGAAGCGCGCACGCCGCTGATCATCTCGGGTCCGTCCGACGAATCGCCGCAGCTCTACGTCAAGGTCAATCGCATCGTTCCGCGGCTGACGCGCCAGGAAAAGGAAACGCCGCCGGGCGAACCGCCCGCGCCGGGCGACTACTACGTCGACGAGAAGCAGAAGCAGGTGCACCTCTCCGAAGAGGGCATGGAGCACGCCGAGCAGCTGATGCGCGAGGAAGGCATCGTCGGCGAGGACGAAGGACTCTACGACTCGCAGCACATCGCGGTCGTGCATCACTTGAACGCAGCCCTGCGCGCGAACGCGATCTATCAGCGCGATGTCGACTACATCGTGCGCGACGGCGAAGTCATCATCGTCGACGAGTTCACCGGCCGCACGCTGCAGGGCCGGCGCTGGTCCGATGGCTTGCATCAAGCCGTCGAAGCGAAAGAGGGCGTGCCGATCCAGCGCGAGAATCAGACGCTTGCGTCGATCACGTTCCAGAACCTGTTCCGCATGTACAAGAAGCTCGCCGGCATGACCGGCACGGCGGACACGGAAGCCTACGAATTCCAGCAGATTTACGGCCTCGAAGTCGTGGTCATCCCGACGCACAAGAACATGGTGCGCAAGGACGAAGCCGACGTCGTGTTCCTCAAGGCCAAGCCGAAGTACGACGCGATCGTCGAGGACATCAAAGACTCGTACGAGCGCGGGCAGCCGGTGCTGGTGGGCACGGCATCGATCGAGATGTCCGAGCTCATCTCGGAACTGCTGAAGAAACAGCACGTCCCGCACGAAGTGCTGAACGCGAAGCAGCACGAGCGCGAAGCGCACATCGTCGCGCAGGCGGGGCGTCCGAAAGCGATCACGATCGCGACCAACATGGCCGGTCGCGGCACGGACATCGTGCTCGGCGGCAGCCTCGATGCGGAATTGAACACGTTGCCGGAAGGCGCGCCCGAAAGCGACCGCGAGCGCATCAAATCGGAATGGAAAGAGCGCCACGAGGAAGTCGTCGGCTACGGCGGCCTGCGCATCGTCGGCACCGAACGCCACGAGTCGCGGCGCATCGACAACCAGCTGCGCGGTCGTTCGGGACGTCAGGGCGATCCGGGATCGAGCCGTTTCTATCTGTCGCTCGAAGACAACCTCATCCGCATCTTCATGGGCGAAGGCGTCGCGCGCCTGATGCGCATGTTCGGCATGAAGGAAGACGACGCGATCCAGGACAAGATGGTCAGCCGCCAGATCGAGAAGGCGCAACGCAAGGTCGAAGCGCATAACTTCGACATCCGCAAACATCTGCTCGAATTCGACGACACCGCGAACGACCAGCGCAAGGTGATTTACCAGCAGCGCAACGAGCTGCTCGACAGCGAAAGCGTTTCCGAAACCATCGTCGACGTGCGCAGCGACGTGATCCACGAGCTGGTGCGCCGTTTCATTCCGGCCGAGTCGGTCGACGAGCAGTGGGATATCGCCGGCCTCGAGCGCGAGCTCGAATCCGAATTCAGCCTCAAGCTCGACATCAAGTCGTGGCTCGAAGGTCAGAGCGAGGCGGATGCCGACACGATCCTTGGCTACGTGCGGGACAACATCGACCGCATGTTCCGCGAGAAAGAAGCGATGGTCGGCTCCGAAGTCATGCGCGCGCTCGAAAAGCACGTGATGCTGTCGGTGCTCGACAACGCATGGAAGGAACATCTGTCCAGCATGGATTACCTGCGCCAGGGCATTTACCTGCGCGGCTATGCGCAGAAGCAGCCGAAGCAGGAATTCAAGCGCGAAGCGTTCCAGCTGTTCCAGCTGATGCTGGAGCGCGTCAAGCACGAAATCATCCAGATGCTCGCGCGCGTGCGCATTCGCAGCGAAGACGAAGTGCAGGCGCTCGAGCAGCAGCAGCAGCGCCAGGCACAGGCGCGGCAACTCCAGTTCCAGCACGCCGAGGCGGGCGGTCTTGCCGCCGGCGAGCCCGAACCTGCGCCATCGCCGCTCGCCGGTCCGCAGACGCCGATGCAACGCGAGGCACCGAAGGTCGGTCGCAACGATCCGTGTCCGTGCGGCTCGGGCAAGAAATACAAGCACTGCCACGGGCAGCTGGCCTGATCGGCACATCGGCCGCGAAGGAATCCGGCTCGCCGATGTGCTCTGCGGCGAGCGCGTCGTGAGTCGCGCGGTCGTCCACGTCGTCGCGGGCGTCGTCAAAGACGACGCGGGACGTATCCTCGTCGCGCAACGACCTGCCGGCAAACACCTCGCCGGCTACTGGGAATTCCCCGGCGGCAAAAGCGACCCGGGCGAAGCGCCGTTCGACGCGCTGCGTCGCGAGCTGGCCGAAGAAATCGGCATCGAAGTCCATTCCGCCGAGCAGTTGATTGCGGTGCCGTGGTCGTATCCGGAAAAGCGCATCGTGCTCGATGCATGGATCGTCGGTGCATACACCGGCGTGGCGCACGCGCGCGAAGACCAGCCGCTGCGCTGGGTCGACATCGAAGAGCTCGCGCATCTGCCGATGCCGGCCGCCGACACGCCGATCCTCCGCGCGTTGCAGCTGCCCGATCGATACCTCATCACGCCATCGCTCGCCTCCGGCTCGGAGGCGCGTCTGCTGGATGGCATCGAGCGCGCGTGCTCTGCGGGAATACGCCTGGTCCAACTGCGCCTTCCCGAGTGGACGCGCGAAGAGATCGTCGCGATCGCTCCGCAGACGCGTGCGATCTGCGCGCGGTTCGCCACGCGACTGCTGCTGAATGCCGATTGGAAAACCGCCGAGCAATGCGCCTTGGACGGCGTGCATCTTCCTGCGCGTGTCGCGGCCGCGCTCGATGCGAGGCCTGTCGCCGCGAACCGGTGGCTCGCCGTCTCCTGTCACGATGCGGACGAGCTCGCGCACGCGGAACGCATCGGCGCCGATTTCGCCACGCTGGCGCCGGTCGCACCGACGCCAAGCCACACCGATGCCGTACCGCTCGGCTGGCAGCGCTTCGCCGACTGCGTAGCCGACGCGGCGATTCCGGTCTTTGCACTGGGCGGACTTGGCGCCGACGATATCCGCACCGCGCGCTCGCACGGCGCACAGGGCATAGCCGCCATCCGTGCGTTTTGGCCGTGAAATCGCGCCTGGTCCGCGACTCGCCCTGAACGGCGTCGCCAGCGAATTCGAGGGATTTCCGCCGGCACCAGCGCTGCTATCATCGACACATCTTGGGGATGAGCGGGCGATGAAGCTGGTCATCCAGATTCCGTGCTACAACGAATCGGCTTCGCTGCCGACCACGATCGCGCATCTTCCGCGTGAAGTGGTCGGCTGCGACGTGGTCGAGTGGCTGGTCATTGATGATGGATCATCGGACGACACGGCAGCGGTCGCCGAGCAGCTCGGCGTCGACCGTGTCGTGAAACATCCGGTGAATCGTGGACTTGCCGCGGCGTTCATGACCGGTCTCGAAACCGCGATCGCCGACGGCGCCGACATCATCGTCAACACCGACGCCGACAATCAATACGACGCGCGCGATATCGACACGCTCGTGCGGCCGATCATCGAGCATCGCGCGGAAATGGTCATCGGCGCGCGCCCGATCGCGGATACCGATCATTTCTCGTGGCTCAAGAAACGTCTGCAATCGCTCGGCAGCGCGGTCGTGCGTGCGGCCAGCAATACGCGCGTAGCCGATGCGCCAAGCGGATTTCGCGCATTCACGCGCGAAGCGGCGCAACGACTCAATGTGTTCAGCTCATACACCTACACGCTGGAAACGATCATCCAGGCCGGGCACAGCAACATCCGCGTGCTTTCGGTGCCGATTCGCACCAATCCGGATCTGCGTCCGTCGCGATTGGTCAAAAGCATCAGCCGCTACGTGTGGCGTTCGGCATCGACGATCGTGCGCGTGTTTGCGACCTACAAGCCGCTTACGTTTTTCTGGCTCGTCGCGCTGTTCTTTCTGCTGGTCGGTGCGATTTCCGGCGGCTGGTATCTCGCGTACAAACTCGACGGGCAGGGTGCCGGGCATATCCAATCCGCCGTGCTCGCGGCGGCTTCGGTCACGATCGGATTCATCCTCTTCATGCTCGGATTCCTCGCGGATCTCTCGGCCGTCAATCGGCGTCTGCTCGAGCGTATCGACTGGCGCGTGCGCCAGCTCGAGAATGCACAAACGAAAAGCGATGCCGACGCATCGACCGCGGTGAGCGACACATCGTCGAAACGGGACCGCGCTGCGTGACCACGATCTCGCAGCCCGCCGGCAACTACTACGACAAATATCACACCGCGAATCCGATCGCGCGTCGATTGATGCGGGGTTTCCTCGACGCGTTCGATGCGCTCACCGAGCGCGTGCCGATCGCGTCTTCACTCGAGATCGGCTGCGGCGAAGGCGAATTGTCGATCCGTCTCGCGCGTCGCGGCTTTCGCGCGGAGGGCTGCGACATCTCCGCGAAGATCGTCGAAGAAGCGCGGCGTCGCGCCGATGCCGCGAACGTCGCAGCGACGTTCTGGACGCAACCGATCGAGACGATCGACGAAACCAAAGCAGCGCCGCTGGTGGTCTGCTGCGAGGTGCTCGAACATCTCGACGATCCGGAGCGGGGCGTAGAAAAATTGGCCGCGCTCGCACGCCCGCATTTGATTGCGAGCGTACCGCGTGAACCGTTATGGCGCGCGCTGAATCTCGCTCGCGGCAAATACGTGGGCGATTTCGGCAACACCCCCGGACACGTGAATCATTGGAGCCGCCGCGGTTTCGTCGAATTGCTCGCGCGACGTTTCGAGATCGTCGCCGTGCGCACTCCGCTGCCGTGGACGATGGCGCTGTGCAAGGTGCGCTGAAGCGCGCAGCAACCATCGCCGGCGGATTGCTGTGCGTTGCCGCCGCTGCGCTGCTGATCATGCGCGTGATCGCGCTCCGCGATTCGATCGGAGAGCGATTTGCGCACGTTTCGGCTGCGGCCTTCGCCGAAGCACTGGGTCTCTATTTGGTCGGCAGCATGTTGCTCGCCTTTGCGTGGGTCGTTCTCGTGCGCGTCGCATCGGATGCACACCCGCGCGTGCGGCCGTTGCTGCGCGGACACCTGCGCGCGCAAGTCGCAAAATATCTTCCGGGCAACGTATTCCATTTCGCGTATCGACATGTCGCGGCGAGACGGGAAGGCGTCAGTCACGCGTCGCTGGCGGCTGCGCTCGGACTCGAAGCGGCGTTCCTTCTCACAGCAGCTGCGATGATCGCGCTTGGCGTCGCCGCTGATCCGCATCTCGATGCATTGGTGCCGTGGGCGCGAAGGTCCATTGCGTTCGTGCCTGTTTTCGCGCTGCTCGCATGGATGGCGCTCAGCTACGTTGCCCCGCGTTTCGGAGTGCCGCGTGCGCCGCTCTCACGCCGCGCTCCCGGACTCGCGTTGGTGCTCGCGATCGATTTCGCGTTCTTTCGTGCTTGCCGGCGCCGCGCTTCACGCGTTGCACTCAGCACCCGATGCGCTGCCATTCAGCGCGTGGTGCGGCTGGCTTTCGCTGGCATGGATCGTGGGCTACGTGACGCCCGGCGCGCCGGCGGGAATCGGCCTTCGCGAAGCGGTGCTTGCGCTTGGCCTCTCGCCCGCGCTCGGCGAGTCGGAAGCGCTTGCATTGGCGTTACTTTACCGCCTCGTCACTACGATCGCGGATGGCGCGCTTGCGGCGTTCGGATTTCTCGATCGCGAAGCGGCGTGAGCTGATCGAACTCTGCTTGCCGATTGGGTCTATCGCGCCGCTGCAAGCTCGAGATATTTCCGGTGCAAGATCGCAACCTGCGTATCAAGCGCATCGGGCGCACCGCCATTGTCGATCACATCATCCGCCGCGGCCAGCCGCTGCTCGCGCGAAGCCTGCGCATCCATCATCGCTTCGGCGAGCGCAGGCGACATTCGATCGCGCGCGATGGCGCGCGCGAGTTGTTGCTCGCGCGGAAGGTCGACGACGAGCACGCGATCGACCCATTCGTAGCCCGCCGTCTCGACCAGCAGAGGAATCACGAGCACAACATACGGCCCACGTGAGGCCTGGGTGCGCACAAGGATTTCAGCGCGCACGCGCGGGTGCAGGATCGCTTCGAGTTTGCGGCGCTCGTCGGCGTCGCCAAAGATCAGCGTGCGCATTTCCGCGCGCTCGAGCGAGCCGCTCGCATCGAGCATTTGCTTGCCGAACGTCGCAGCGATTTCTTCGAGCGCGGGCATGCCGGGTTGCACGATCTCGCGCGCGACGGTGTCGGCGTCGATGACGCTGGCTCCAAGCGCGGCAAAGCGCTGAGCCGTTTCGGATTTCCCGCTGGCAATGCCGCCGGTCAGTGCGACAGTGAAGGGACGCATCGTGAGCTCGCTGGTCGACCGTTCATCGAATCGGCCGGTTTATCATGCAATGCGCAGCGGACGGCGGATAGCGGCGTGGTGAACGTCAATGCGTGCCTGCAAAAAACGATGCGTACCACGCGCCGAGATGGTCGCCGACGACAAACCATACCCAGCCCGCGGCCGCGATGAAGGGACCGAACGGGATCGGCGTGCTGCGATCCTGGCCGCGCATCGCGAGCACGGTGCCGCCGACGATCGCGCCGATCAGGGACGACAGCAGCACGATGGGCAATAGGCTCATTGCGCCCATCCAAGCGCCGAGCGCGGCGAGCAGCTTGAAGTCGCCGTAGCCCATGCCTTCCTTGCCGGTCGCGAGTTTGAACGCCCAGTAGACGGACCAGAGGCTCAGATAGCCGATCGCCGCGCCGACGATGGCGGCGTCAGGCGAAACGAAAATCGGCACCAGCGACAGGAGTAATCCGAGCCAGAGCAGCGGCAGCGTCAGCTGGTCCGGCAATAGCTGCGTGCGCGCATCGATGCCGGCCGCCGCGATCAGAATCCAGGTGAATACGAGTCCGGCCGCGAGCGGCCAGCCGAAGCCGAATTTCCATGCGATCGTGGCGGATGCGAGTGCGGTGAGCAGTTCGACCAGCGGGTACTGCCAGGAGATCGGCGCTTTGCAGTAGCGGCAGCGTCCGCGCAGTGCGAGCCAGCTCGCCAAGGGGATATTGTCGAGCGCGGAAAGACGATGCTGGCACTTGGGACAGTGCGAGCCGGTGACGACGAGATCCGGCGGCTTGGCCTCATCGCTCGCGGGCGCGTGGCCGAGCAGCTCGCGCGCTTGTGCCTGCCAATCGTGCTCAAGCCTGCGCGGCAGGCGCAGGATGACGACATTAAGGAAACTTCCGACGAGAAGACCGAGCAACCCGGTCAGCGCGATCAGCGGACCGGGTTCGAATGCCCAGGACAGTTCGGACACGCGTCGTGTCAGCGCTCAGCCGACGACCGCGGCGAGTTTGAAGATCGGCAGGTACATGCCGATCACCATGCCGCCGACGAGCACGCCGATGATGACCATGATGAAGGGTTCCAGCAGGCTCGAAAGAGCATCCACGGCGTTGTTGACTTCCTGCTCGTAGAACTCGGCGACCTTGAACAGCATCTTGTCGAGCGCGCCGGCTTCCTCACCGATCGCGACCATCTGCACGACCATGTTCGGGAAGAGGCCGGTCTGACGCATCGCAAGCTGCAGCTGATGTCCGACGGAGACATCCTCGCGGATACGCTTGACCGCGTCGTTGTAAACCACGCTGCCGGTCGCGTTGGCGACAGAGTCGAGTGCTTCGACCAGCGGCACGCCGGCCGCAAACGTGACGCCCAGTGTGCGCGCATAACGCGCGATCGCCGATTGCCGCAGGATATTGCCCACAACCGGGACTTTCAGAATCGTGCGGCCCATGAAGTGCTGGAACTTCTCCGATCGCTTGTAAAGCAAAGACAAGCCGAAAATGGTTCCGACAATAATGACCAGCATCAACCACCAATAAGCGACCATGAAGCGAGATGCAGATACCAGCATCTGCGTGAATGCCGGCAGGTCGGCGCCGAAATTCTTGAATACCTTTTCGAACTCTGGAATGACGAAGATCAGCAGGATCGACGAAACGATGAGGGCGACTGCGATGACGACCGCCGGGTAGAACATCGCCTTCTTGATCTTGCCCTTGATCGTTTCGATGTTTTCCTTGTACGTCGCGATCGTGTCGAGCACGGTGTCGAGCACGCCCGCCGATTCACCCGCCTTGACCAGATTGACGAACAACTCGTCGAACTGCACCGGATGCTTTGCCAGAGACTCGTGCAATGCCGAGCCGCCTTCGATGTTGGTCTTGATGTCGGTCAGCAGATCCTTCATGCGCGGGTTGGACTGGCCGCCGGCGACGATCTCGAAACCCTGCACCATCGGCACGCCAGCGGCCATCATCGTCGCAAGCTGGCGGCTGAATACCGCGACGTCTCGCGCCTTGATGCGTCTTACCGGCTTTGCCGAACAGCGGCTTCGCCTTGGGCTTTGACGATCTGCGGATTGATGCCCTGTTGGCGCAGCGAGGCCTTGACGAGGCTCGCGTTCTTGCTGACCTGCTCGCCCTTGAGCTTGATGCCGCGCTTGTCGATGCCGACCCAGGTGAAGGTCTGCATCTGGCTGATCTGTGCGCGCGACTTGCCGACGTTCGGCTTGATGCCTGCTCTTGCGGTGGCGGCGGTGGCAGTGGCCATGAGTTCTAGTCCTTCGTAACCCGGTTGATTTCGGCGAGGCTGAGCACGCCGTTCTTCGTCTTCATCAGCGCCGACGTGCGAAGGTCGCGGATGCCTTCGCGCTTGGCCTGCTCGGCGATCTGGATCGCGCTCCCGCCCGACAGGATGATCTTGGCGATATCCTCGGTCAGCGGCATGACCTGATAAATGCCCGTCCGCCCCTTATACCCTTCGTTGCAGCCGGAACAGCCGACTGCGTCAAAAATCTGCATGCCGGCGTCGATGTCCTGCTGCGTAAAGCCTTCGGCGAGCAGTGCCGCGGGAGGCAGCACCAGAGGCTTCTTGCAGTCGTGCAGACGGCGCGCAAGACGCTGCGCGATGACGAGCGTTACGGACGATGTGATGTTGTACGGCGCGATGCCCATGTTCATCAGGCGCGAGATCGTCTGCGAGGCGTCGTTGGTGTGCAGCGTCGACAGTACCATGTGACCGGTCTGCGCGGCCTTGATCGCGATTTCTGCCGTTTCCAGGTCGCGGATTTCGCCGACCATGATCACGTCCGGATCCTGGCGCAGGAACGAACGCAGCGCCGCGGCGAACGTCATGCCGCGCTTGACGTTCATCTGCACCTGATTCACTCCGGCCATGCGGATTTCGACCGGGTCTTCGACGGTGGAAATGTTGCGGCCTTCGGTGTTGAGGATGTTGAGCGCCGTGTAGAGCGAGACCGTCTTTCCCGAACCGGTGGGACCGGTCACCAGCACCATGCCATAGGGCTTGTCGATCGCATCGACGAAGAGCTTCTTCTGGTCTTCCTCGTAACCGAGTTTGTCGATGCCCATCTTCGCGGCGGAGCCGTCGAGGATACGCAGTACGACCTTCTCGCCGAACAGCGTGGGGCACGTGCTGACACGAAAGTCGATCGACTTGGTCTTGGAAAGATTGAGCTTGATGCGCCCGTCCTGCGGCACGCGGCGCTCGGCGATGTCGAGCCCGCTCATGACCTTGAGGCGCGAGGTAATGCGCGCGTTGAGCTTGATCGGAGGCGAGGCCACCGCACGCAGCATGCCGTCCATGCGGAAACGCACGCGGAACGCCTGTTCGTACGGCTCGAAGTGGATATCCGATGCGCCGCGCTTGATCGCGTCGACCAGCACCTTGTTGACGAACTTGACGACCGGCGCGTCATCGTTGCCGATCGCGTCGTGGCCGCTCGCTTCGCCCTCGTCGTCGACCGCGCCGAGCTCGAGATTCTCCAGGCCTTCCGCGTCGTCGAGTCCTTCGACGACCGTCGAGCTCGCGTTGAACGCCTGCTCGATCGCGCGATCGATCTGCTGCTCGTCGATCAGGATCGGCTCGATGATGTGGTTCGATTGGAACTTGATCTCATCGAGCGCGCGGAGGTTAGTCGGGTCCGACACGCCGACGAACAGGCGATTGCCGCGCTTGAACAGCGGCAGCGCCTTGTGTTTCGTGATGAGGTCTTCGCGAACGAGGCGCAGCGGAATCTGCGTGAGATCGAGCGCCTCGACATCGAACAGCGGAATGCCGAACTCGGACGACGAGGCGAGCGCCACCTGATTGCTGGCGACGAGGCCGTTCTCGACCAGCCATGCGCCGAGCGGAATCTTCTGCCGTGCGGCGTCGTCAGCCGCCTTGCGCGCTTCACCTTCGCTGAGCGTGCCTTCGGCGACTAGACGGCGCGCAATGCCGGTGATGCCGGCCAGCGGCGCTGGATTCATCTGCATCGCCATAGAAATACTTCGTAACCCCCCGATTCCACGGCGAATGTAACCTAAAACTGCCGCCCAGCACAGGACGGCAGCGTGAAGTTGTGGGCTATTTCCGTTAAGTCGCCGACGTTGATCCGGTCGGCACTCCGCTTACGTGCGACATTCGGCCGGCAGGTACTTCTCGGCGATCGTCGTACCGTCGGCCGCTTTGCAACCCCAGGTGATCGCTTCGGCCGGAATGGCGACGCCGCAGTTCAGCGGCGACGCCCGCCGATGTCGGATTGAAGGCGAAGGTGCCATTACCCGCGATCAGCGGTGGTCGGTATCAGGATCTTGCCGGTAGCGCGTCGATTGTTTCGCCGGTAGCTACGAGGTTTTCGGTGTCCGTGGTCGGCGACGATGAAACCGGTATTGCAAGGCTTGCCGTTGGTGGCGTTCTCCGCGACGAGCGTCTTGAGTTCGTCCGCCATGACCGCCGCCTCGCTGAGTCGCGAGCGCACGACGTAGTCCTGATACGCAGGCAGCGCGATCGCCGCGAGGATCGCGATGATCGCGATGACGATCATCAGCTCTATCAGAGTGAATCCATATTGCCGACCGCTGGACATGACCGTCCCCTTGAATCAGCTGACGGAGCATCGCGTGCTATGTATTGCGATCCAGCCACTTGCGTTGCGACCGACCGCCTATCAGCGGTTCACCGGCATTTCGTCGAAATCGAATGGGGCTCCGACGCGGAGCCCCATTGACTTGCATCAACACCATCGCGTCTTCCATTGCTGGAAGCGAATGGCCTATTACGTACGGCATTCCGCCGGCAGATACTTCTCGACGATCGTCGTGCCGATCGGTCGGCCTTGCAGTTCCACTGAACGGCTTCGGCCGGGATGGTCGTGCCACAAGCGAGTGCGACACCGGCCGACGTGCGGCAGGAACACGAGCTCGCCGTTGCCAGCGATCGCCGTCGTCGGGATCGTGATCAGGCCAGTAGCGGTGTCGATCGTCTCGTCAGCGGCGCCTGACGTTCTCGGTATCAGCCGTCGGAACCGCAAAGCCCGCGTCGCACGCCTTGCCGTTGGCCGCATTCTCAGCAACCAGCGTCTTGAGGCCCGAAGCGGCGATCGCAGCTTCAGACACGCGCGAACGAACGACATAATCCTGGTACGCCGGAAGAGCGATGGCGGCCAAGATCGCGATGATCGCGATAACGATCATCAACTCGATGAGCGTAAAGCCCTTGTTACGGATATTCATGTTGGATCCTCTGGAAGGTTTAGCTTGCCCCTAGAGCCGTCGACCCGTGTGGTCTGGCCCGCTTCCGTCACCCCCAACTGGCAGTCAACGGCTCGCGAGATGGATTCAGCATCTTCCGTGCCATGCGGCCAGCGCCGACGGACGGTATGTTTCGGACCCTGAATGAGAAAGGGGTCACATGCGTTTTGCGCAGATTGACTGGAAGCGCGACGTTAAACCTGACGGGAAATGTCAGGTCCTGACAAGCGTGGGCCAGGCCAGGGCGAGGCGCTCTACCAGGGATCGATCGCGATGGCCTGCAGCGGGCGGCCGGAGGAACGCTCCAGCAGCATCGTCATGCTCGCGCGCCGTGCGTCCAGCGGAACCCAGACGACATCTTCTTCGTGCAATTTCCGGCGCGAGAGCACCCCGGCGATCACGGCCGTTGCCTCCGGCTTTTTCTTTTCGAGATCGGCCAAAGGCTTGGCGTACTTCAACAAGGTGGCGGCGACGGCATCGTAATCCGTGTAGTACTGCGGAAACTTCTCCAGATCCTTGCCGCTGGTGCTGCTGAAAAGCACGTCGTTGCGCTCTTGTGTATCCGTTGGCGGGGCGGCACCGATGACTTCGGGCCCGGTCCACGGCGCCGAACGAAATTGTGGATTGGTAGCTTTTGCGAAGTCTTCGTCGTCCAGATCGTTCGCGGAAACGATGACGAAACGATCGACGCGCCCGACGATGAACGCCGGCCGCGCCCGCACGACGACCGACATGCCATAGAGAAACGCGCACACCTGCAGCAGCGCGATCACGCGCGAGATCGAAGCGCAGCGATTTCTTTCCGCTCTTGAACACGACCAGCGTGAGCAGCGGGCCGAGAACGACATCGACGCCGAGCAGCAGCAGGATCAGCTGATCGGCGCCGACCGCGTGGCTGTACGGCGGCGGATACCACACGCCAAAAATAAGCGCCGCCGCGGCAATTCCGACGCAGACGCTGATCGACAAATGAATGGCGGCAGCTTTCCAGCGACTCATGTTTCGGCTCCGGCGCGGATTCGATTCGACGACAAGAATACGCGAACGTGCGCGTCGGCTTGGCGAAGTCGCCGGCTCACCGACACGACGCGGGCATTACTCTATGCCGAGCTTCTCGAGCCGATACCGCAACTGTCGCAGCGTAAGCCCCAGCTGCTTCGCCGCCGCGGTGCGGTTCCAGCGCGTCGCTTCGAGCGCCTTCATGATCGCAGCGCGTTCGGTCTCGGCAACGGCTGCGGCGAGATCGGCAGGAAATTCATCTTCGACCCGGCTCTCCGATGACGACGGCGGGAACGGCATGCTCGAGCGCGGTGGCGGGGGCTGCGTCGCCATACGGGCCGAGACGCTTTCGCCCAGACCCTCCGTCACTTCGGTGAATGCAGAGCGCGGCGTGAGGCGCAAATCCTCCGCCGTGATATTGCCGTTCTCGCACATCGCAACGGCGCGTTCGAGCACGTTCTCGAGCTCGCGCACGTTGCCCGGAAAATCGTAAGCGAGCAGCGATTTCAGCGCATCCGGTGCGAGCTGCGCGGGCGCGGTGCCGTTGTGCTGGCCAAGTCGCTCGAGCACTCGCGCGGCAAGTTTCGGAATGTCTTCGCGGCGTTCGCGCAGCGGCGGCACGCGCAGCTCGATCACGTTGATGCGGTAGAAAAGATCCTGGCGGAACGAGCCGAGCTCGACGAGTCGCGCAAGATTCTTGTGCGTCGCCGACAGGATGCGCACGTCGACCGGCAATTCCGCGCGCGCGCCGATCGTGCGCACGGCTTTTTCCTGGATCACGCGCAGGAGCTTCACCTGCATGTGCACCGGCAGCTCGGCGACTTCGTCGAGAAACAGCGTGCCGCCTTGCGCCGCCTGGAACAGGCCGTCCTTGTCGGCGTGCGCGCCGGTGAAGCTGCCTTTCTTGTGCCCGAAGAATTCGCTTTCCATCAGCTCGGACGGAATCGCGCCGCAGTTGACCGGGACGAACGGCGATCCGGAACGCGGGCCGAGCTCGTGGATCAATCGCGCGGCGAGCTCCTTGCCGACGCCGGATTCGCCGGCGATATAGACCGGCGCCTGGCTGCGCGCGACCTTGCTGATCGTGGCGCGAAGTTCCACCATCGGCGGCGAATCGCCAATCAGCTTGCTGCTGCTCGCCGTCTGGTCGGCGCGTTTCTCTTCGGAAAGTTTCAGCGCGGTCTGCACCAGACGGCGCAGCACGCTGATGTCGACCGGCTTGGAGACGAAATCGAATGCACCGGCCTTCAGCGCCGTGACCGCGGCATCGACGTTGCCGTACGCGGTGATCATCGCGACCGGCGTTTCGGTGTATTGCGCGGCGATCAGCTCGACGATTTCCTGACCCGAGCCGTCGGGCAGACGCATGTCGGTGAAACACAGCGCGTAATGGCGCTCGGCGAGCCGCTGCCGCGCTTCGGCGACGGTCGCTGCCGTTTCGACGATCAGATCCATGCGTCCGAGCGTCAGCGTGAGCAGCTCGCGGATGTCGCGTTCGTCATCGATGACCAGTGCGTATTGCTTGCTCATATTTCCGGCGGTCAGGGTCGCTGATCCAAGGTTAAAACGTGACGTGCGTCAACGCAAAGGTCGAGGACGCCCCGGGGGCGGCCAAGGGTGAGGCACGCATACCGATCGGAGCTGCGCCCCGGACGGCTGCTCGATACTCGTTTTTTCACGCCGATTGCGCGGCCATGCGCGAAGCCAGCAACGCGCCGGCCGGGGTCAGCGTGATCCGGAAACAGGCGCCACCGCCGGCGACCGGCACGTATTCGAGCGTCGCCTGGCTCGCCTCGGTCATCTGCTTGGCGAGATAGAGCCCAAGGCCGGTGCCGTATTCGTGCGTCGTGAAAAACGGCTCGAAGATCTGCCCGGCGACCTTCGGCGGGATGCCCGGGCCGCGATCGACGACCTCGATCAGCGGCGGACCCTTGTCGGCGGCGAGACGCGCCGCCACGGTCACGCGCGCCGGCTCGTTCGGCTGGCGCCCGTAACGAAGCGCGTTCTGCACGAGGTTCCACGCCACCTGCTGCAGATGCTGCGGATCGACCATCGCCTCGATTCGCCGGTTCTGGGTCACGGCGCGCAGCTGATCCATGCCGAGATCGTTGGCCTGCTTGTAGTCCTCGACGAACGCCAGCACCCAGGCATTGAGATCGAGCGTCTCCGGCCGCGAACGTTCGCGGCGCGACAGCTGCAGGATGTTCTCGATCACATCGTTCGCGCGCGTGCAGTGATTGTTGACGATGTCGACGAGGCGCTTGTCCTCGGGCTCCAGCTTCGGCGACTCGGCGAGGAGCTGTGCCGAATAGCGGATCGCCGCGAGCGGATTCCTGATCTCGTGCGCGATCGATGCGGATAAGCGGCCGAGCGAAGACAGCGTCAACTCTTCCGCGCGCCGCGACAGGAGCGAGGTGTCGTCGAGGAAGATCAGCACGTTCGTATCGTCGTTCGGCGCGAGGCGCGTGAAACGCGGAATGACCTCGGGCACGTCGGCGGCGAGCGCGACCGCGGTCTGATCGGTCTTGCCCGAATGCCGCCAATGATAGAGACGACGCGACAATTCGGGCGCGATCGTGCCGAGCTCGCGCTGGTTCGGCGATGGATTGCCGATCAAGTGCCAGGCCGCTTCGTTGATGCGCAGGATGTGATTGGCCTGATCGACCAGCAGCACGCCGGTCTTCATGCGCTGGATGATCAGGTCGTTGACCTGTTCGAGATTGAGCAGATCCACGCCGCGCTGCGCTGCCAGCGCTTCGGTCGCGCGCATGTGGCCGCCGAGATAGAAGCACAGCGCCGCGACCGCGAAATTCGCGAACGCGAGCAAGCTCGCTTGCAACATGCCGGAGCCGACGACGCTGTCGACGTAGATCGCATAGAACGCCGGTGCGATCACGCCGATCGCCGCCGAGTGTCGCGAAGAAGAACGCGCGATGCGGCAGCAGCAACGCCGCGACGCCGACGTTGACCAGCAACATGATCGGCACTGCGTTGTGTCCGGACAGCGCGACCAGAATCAGCGAGGCGGCGATGATGTCGATGAAGAGGCCGACGCTGATGCTCGTGGCGAGCTCGGCCCGCATGCGGTCGGTGGCGACCAGCATCGTCAGTGCCGCGACGAGATAGGCGAGCGCCACGCTCTGGCCGAGGCCGGCGTGGGTCAGATGTACGAGATCGAGACGGACGACCGGACTGAACACGAGGCCGGCGTAGACAATCGCCTCGAGACAGCGATAAAGATTGAAGAAATAGAGTTCGCGCCGGGTGATGTCGCCCGGAGAATCGGCGGTGCCGCGCGCCCACCGTTCCGCGATCACAGAGTCTCCTTCCGCGTGCCAGTATAGCAGTCGTTTCGACAAAAGTGCTGTAGCCGTCTGTTTTTACATGGTTTCATGTTTGCGGACAATCACCGCAATGCAACGGTTTGTCGCAAACGCGCCGTGTCCGCGCAGGTCTTGCATAAATCATGCGCCGGAGGACGCGATGGCGACGTCGAAACCCCCGCGCTGTTTCGGACGGTGGCTCGGACCTCCGCGGCGGTGTTTTGCTTTCGCCGGAGGCCTTGCCCAAAATACGCGCCCGTCGAGCGGCCGTCGCACGGTCGCAGCTCCCTGATCCGGCATCGCGGCGTGAAGCCATCGCCGTCGCGTGCTTGCCATTCCGGGCCGTCTCGTCGATCCCATCATTCGCAAGGTGTCCGCATGAATTTCCACGAATACCAGGCCAAGGAAATGTTCGCCGGCTACGGCATCCCGGTGCCGGCCGGAAAGGTCGCTTCGACGCCGGAGCAGGCCGCCGAAGCCGCCAAGGCGCTCGGCGGCGATCAATGGGTGGTCAAGGCGCAGATTCACGCCGGTGGCCGCGGCAAGGCGGGCGGCGTCAAGTTATGCAAGACGCCCGAGGAAGTGAAGGCCGCCGCGGCCGGCATGCTCGGCACGCGGCATGACCACCTACCAGTCGGGTGGCCGCGCATTGCCGGTCAATCTGGTGCTGATCAGCGAGGCGAACGACATCGCCAAGGAGCTCTATCTTTCGATTCTGGTCGATCGCGCGAGCAAGTCGGTCGCCTTCATCGCGTCGGCGCGCGGCGGCGTCGACATCGAACAGGTCGCGCGCGAAAACCCCGAAGACATCCATACGATCGAAGTCGATTTCGTCGAAGGCCTGCAGCCTTACCGCTGCCGCCAGCTCGCGTTCGACATGGGGCTCAACGCGAAACAGGCCAACCAGCTGACCAAGATCATGCTGGGCCTGTATCGCCTGTTCAACGAACAGGATCTTTCGCTGGTCGAATTGAATCCGCTGGCGATCGTGACCTCCGGCGATCTGATGGCGCTCGACGGCAAGGTCAATTCGGACGACAACGCCGAGTTCCGCCATCCGAAACTCGCCGCGATGCGCGACGTGTCGCAGGAAGATCCGACCGAAGCCGCCGCGCGCACGCACGATCTCAACTACGTCACGATGGACGGCAACATCGGCTGCATGGTCAACGGCGCCGGACTCGCGATGGCGACGATGGACGTGATCAAGCTCGCCGGCGGCGAGCCCGCGAACTTCCTCGACGTCGGCGGCGGCGCGACCAAGGAGCGCGTGACCGAGGCGTTCAAGCTGATCCTGTCATCCGACAAGGTGCGCGCGATTCTGGTCAACATCTTCGGCGGCATCGTGCGTTGCGATCTCATCGCCGAGGGCATCATCGCCGCGGTGAAAGAAGTCGGGCTCGAGATTCCGGTCGTCGTGCGCCTGCAGGGCACGAACGTGGAAAAGGGTCGCGAGCTGCTTGCGAATTCCGGACTTGCGATCACATCCGCGAACGATTTGAACGACGCGGCGCAGAAGGCGGTCGCGGCGGTCAAGCATTAGCCCCCTCTGCGCTTGCGGGAGAGGGCTGGGGTGAGGGCCGTCTTGCGACGACCTCGCAAAGATTCCTCATCCGCCTTCGGCACGCTCCTCCCGCGAGCGGGAGACAGGAAAGCGAATATCCAAGGACTCAGCATGAGCGTTCTGGTCAACAAGAACACCAAGGTGATCTGCCAGGGTTTCACCGGGCAGCAGGGCACGTTCCACTCCGAGCAGGCCGTCGACTACGGCACCAAGCTCGTCGGCGGCGTGACGCCGGGCAAGGGCGGCACCGAGCACATCGGCCTGCCGGTCTTCAACACGGTGCAGGATGCGGTCAACGACACCGGCGCCGACGCATCGATGATCTTCGTGCCGCCGCCGTTCGCGGCCGACGCGATCATGGAAGCGGCCGACGCCGGCATCCGCGTGATCGTCGCGATCACCGAAGGCATTCCGGTGCTCGACATGCTGCGCGTCAAGAACGTGCTGAAGAAATATCCGGACACCGTGCTGATCGGCCCGAACTGCCCCGGCATCATCACGCCGGGCGAATGCAAGATCGGCATCATGCCGGGCCACATCCACAAGCCGGGCAAGATCGCGATCGTGTCGCGCTCGGGCACGCTGACCTACGAAGCCGTGTTCCAGACGACGAACGTCGGCCTCGGCCAATCGACCGTCATCGGCATCGGCGGCGATCCGATCAACGGCTTGAGCTTCGTCGACTGCCTGAAGCTTTTCCAGGACGACGCGCAGACCGAAGGCATCATCATGGTCGGCGAAATCGGCGGCAGCGCCGAAGAGGAAGCCGCCGAATTCATCGAAGAATACGTGACCAAGCCGGTCGTCGCGTTCATCGCCGGCGCGTCCGCGCCCGCGGGCAAGCGCATGGGTCACGCGGGCGCGATCATTTCCGGCGGCAAGGGCACCGCGGCGGCGAAATTCGCGGCACTCGAAAAAGCCGGAGTGACCACGGTCAAGTCGCCGGCCGATCTCGGCAGCGCGATCGCGGCGCGTTTGCAGAAACGCTGAGGCGATTCCGCCCGAACGCGAAACCTGAACGACGCAAGCAGAACCAAGCAGGAATTCTCGCACACGCATTTTCAGCCATTTCGCGCGCGCGGCGTCGCAATCTCGCGCGCTACGGCGTTCTTACCCGGATACCATACGGCGCACTGCCGGCAAGGGCATCGGGGGAAGGGGCATGCACCGACTTTCTGGTCGCGTCGCTCGCTGCGGCGGTCACCGTCGCGTCCGCAGCGCCGCCGTGGCCGGACAATCCCAACGGCGCACCGTCCGTCACCGATGCGTCGGTTCCGCTCTCGTACGTCGGCAACGACGCCACGCGTCTCGCTCGGCATCAACGAAGACGGCCACACCGAAGGCCAGATCATGGGCGTTTTCGCGCGCAACAACGAGCGCGCGGCGGTCGGCCAGCTGTGGTGGGATCGCAGCGGCGCCGGCGGCATACAGGGCGATTTCAACTGGCTCTGGGGCATGAATGCGCTCCAGGCGCGCGAGCATCCCGACGAAGCGACCGTCGCGCGACTCAGCTTCGCGGTCGATCAGAACTCGGATCACGATCGCAAGGCCACCGTCGGCTTCGGCATCGAGCGTCGCGCATTTTCGATCGAGGCTTATCTCGCCGGCGGCATCACCGGCGCGCGTCGCTCGGACACGACGCTCGCGAACGCAGCTCTCGACGATCAACGGCACCGACGCGATCGGCGACTACACGCAAGTGCTGACCACGACGACCGAAACGATCTTCGACCGCCGTCCGTACGGCAGCGAGATCGGGCTCGAGGCGAGTCATTTTTTCGAGAGCACCGCGACGCGCCTGCACGGCGGCTTCGGTTTCCAGAACGGCAGCGGCGGCGCGCGCTCGAACACGCGTGTCGCTCGGCGTCGACACGCCGCTCGGCACGCGCGGCTGGGGACTTTCGGCGCTCGCCGAGCACATCGGCAAACACGGCAGCCTCGACAGCGACCAGAGCGACGATCGCGCTCGCGGTGTTCCTGCGTTACGAATTCGGCTCGCACGGCTCGTTCGTGCCGACCAGCCAGCTCGAGGATCCGGCCTGGATCTCGCGCTCGCTCGCGCGTCCATCGAGCGCGCATCCGCGCATCGTCGAATCCTATCGCACGCAAAAAACCCAGAACGTCACCACGACGCGCGGCGCGAAGCAGTACACGAATCATTTCCCGATCGCGCAGAACGACACTGCGACGGTGACCGACGGCACCTCGGCTACGATTCCGGTGCTGGCCAACGACAGCGATCCCGACGGCGATCCGCTGATTCTGACCGCGGTGACCGCGCCGGCGCACGGCGTCGCCGCGATCGCAGGCACGATGATCGTGTACACGCCCGCAGTCGGATTCAGCGGCACCGACACGTTCGGCTACACGATCAGCGATGGCCACGGCGGCTCGGCGAGCGCGAATGTCTCGGTCGGCGTCGCCGCGCAGCCGAACCGACCGCCGCGAGCCGTCAACGATTCTGCGAGCACGACATTCGGCCGGCCCGTCACGATCAGCGTGCTCGCCAACGACACCGATCCCGACGGCAATTCGCTGACGATCGCAAGCGTCACGCAGCCCGTCGGCGGCAGCGTGGCGATCAATGGCAGCACGCTGGTCTTCACGCCGACGGCCGGATTCTCGGGCACCGCGCGTTTCACCTATACGATCGACGACGGCCACGGCGGCACTGCGACGGCAAGCGTCAGCGTGTTCGTCGCGGCGCGGCCGAATCGCGCGCCGGTTGCCGCCGATGACGCGGCCACGACCACATTCAATACGGCGGTCACGATCAACGTACTCGCCAACGACAGCGATCCCGACGGCGATTCGCTTTCGATCAGCGCCGATCACGCCGCCGGCGAGCGGCACCGCGACGATCAGCGGCGCGGCCATCGTCTACACGCCGGTTGCCGGATTCTCCGGCGTCGATCGCTTCACGTACACGATCAGCGACGGCCACGGCGGCGTGGCGACCGCGAACATCACCGTCACGGTGACGCCGCAACCGAATCGTCCGCCGGTTGCGGTCGACGACGCTGCAACAGACAACCGCCGGCACGCCGGTCACGATCAATGTACTCGCGAACGACAGCGATCCCGACGGCGATGCGCTGACGATCATCGGCGTGACGACGCCGGCGAACGGAACCGTTTCGGCGACGGCGACGCAAATCACCTACACGCCGCTTGCGCGCTTCGTTGGCATCGACACCTTCACGTACACGATCAGCGACGGTCATGGCGGCACCGCGACCGCAAACGTCAGCGTCACCGTCAACGCGCAGCCCGACCGGCCGCCGGTCGCGGTGAACGATACCGCGACGACCACCCTCGGCACGCCCGTCACGATCAACGTCATCGCCAACGACAGCGATCCCGACGGCGACCCGCTGACCGTGCAGAGCGTGACCACGCCGCAGTTCGGCACCGCGGTGATCAGCAACAACATGGTGATCTACACGCCGTCGCCGGCCGGCGTCGTCGGAACCGATACGTTCAACTACACGATCAACGACGGTCGCGGCGGCACGGCATCGGCCGACCGTGACGGTCACGATTGGCCCGCCGCCGAATCGTCCGCCGGTTGCCGTCGACGATGCGGCGACGACGCCGTCGGGCCAGCCGGTCACCATCAACGTACTCGCCAACGACAGCGATCCGGACGGCGATCCGCTGACGGTGCAAAGCGTCACCGCGCCGCTGCTCGGCACGGCCGTTATCAGCAACAACATGGTGATCTACACGCCGGCCGCCGGCATCACCGGTACCGATCGCTTCACGTACGCGATCAACGACGGCCGCGGCGGCACCGCAACGGCCACGGTGACGGTCACGATCACGGCGCCGATCAATCGTCCGCCGGTCGCCGTCGACGACGTCGCGGTCACGGCCGTAAGCACGCCGGTGACGATCAACGTGCTCGCCAATGACAGTGATCCCGACGGCGATCCGTTGACGGTCATCAGCGTCACGCAGCCCGCGAACGGCAGCGTGCAGATTTCGAATAACGAGGTGATCTACCAACCGCAGCGCGGATTCACCGGCGTCGACACCTTTGCGTACACGATCAGCGATGGTCGCGGCGGCACCGCAACGGCCAACGTGACCGTGTCGATCAACTGAAACGCCGACCGCGACGGATTCGAACCCCGGCGCAAGGGTCCGCTACAATTCGGCTGCAGCTTCGTGTCGGCAGGCTCCATCGCGGCGCGAAGCGGCGTTTCTTCCTATCGACCGCTTGCCGAATGCCGACCCTCCATTTCGCGCTCGCCCAAACGGATTTCCCGGTGGGCGCCGTCGCGGCAAACGCGGCGCGAATGCGCGAGCTTTCCGATGCGGCGTGCGCCGAAGGTGCCGCCCTGATCGCGTTTCCCGAACTCGCGATCTGCGGCTATCCGCCGGAAGATCTGCTGCTGCGCCCGACGTTTCTCGCCGCGTGCGAACGCGAGATCGACGCGCTCGCGCGCGATGCGCACGATATCGCGCTGTATGTCGGGCATCCGCACTCGCAGGGCGAGGTCTACAACGCGGCGAGCCTGCTTCGCGACGGCAGAATTGAAGTCACGTATCACAAGCAGGCGCTGCCGAACTACACGGTGTTCGACGAGAAACGCTATTTCCGCTCCGGTCACGAAGCGGCGGTCGTCGAGATTTCCGGCGTGCGCGTTGGCCTGCTGATCTGCGAAGACATCTGGGAAGCCGAACCCGCCGCGCGCGCCGCGCGTGCGGGCGCGGAGCTCCTGATGATCATCAACGCCTCGCCGTACGACATTCCGCAGGCGAACACGCGCGAAGAATTGCTCGCGCACCGCGCGCGCGAGAATTCCGTCGCGATCGCGTACGTCAACGTGGTCGGCGGTCAGGACGATCTTCTTTTCGATGGCGGCGCGTTGCTGGTCGAACCCGACGGACGCATCGCAGCGCGCGCACCGCAATTCGTCGACGCCTTGCTGCTCGCCGATTACGATGCCGCCGCTCAGCGATTCCGTGCGCACGATTGGCCGGTCGCGGCGGACGACTCGACGGATGCGATCGTCTATGCCGGTCTCGTCCGTGGCATTCGCGATTACGTTGTCAAGAACGGCTTTCCCGGTGTCCTGCTCGGCCTTTCGGGCGGTGTCGATTCCGCGCTCACACTCGCGCTCGCGGTCGACGCGCTCGGAGCGGAACGCGTCACTGCTGTCATGATGCCGAGCCGCTTCACCTCCGATCTTTCACTGCGCGAGGCGAAAGCGCAGGCCGAACATCTCGGCGTGGATTACGACGTGCTGCCGATCGAGACGGCGTTCGAAGCGTTTCGCGAGACGCTCGCGCCGATCTTCGCCGGACGCCCCGAAGACATCACCGAAGAAAATCTGCAGGCGCGCTGCCGCGGCGTGCTGCTGATGGCGCTCTCGAACAAGTTCGGCCGGCTGGTGCTCTCGACCGGCAACAAAAGCGAAATGGCGGTCGGCTACGCGACGCTGTACGGCGACATGTGCGGCGGCTATGCGCCGCTAAAGGATGTGTACAAGACGCTGGTCTGGGATCTCGCGCGCTGGCGCAATGCGCGCGAGCAGGAAGGCGGACTATCGTTCGCGGCGCCGCCGCGGCGATCGACAAATGATGACGTTACCGATGAAGACTGGGTGATTCCGCCGGTCGTTATCGAGCGCCCGCCATCGGCGGAACTGCGCATCAACCAGACCGATCAGGATTCATTGCCTCCGTACGAAATTCTCGATGCAATGCTCGAGCGTTTCGTCGACGGTGAGGAATCGCAAGCCGAGATCGTCGCTGCGGGTTTCGACGAAGCGACCGTGCGCCGAGTCGCGCGGCTCGTGCTCGGCAGCGAATACAAGCGGCGCCAGTCCGCGCCGGGTCCGAAGATCACCACGCGCGCGTTTGGACGCAATCGGCGTTATCCGATCAGTTCGGGTTGGCGGTAGGTTTTTTCGAAGCGGTTCCCGCGAAACACAGAACACCGAAACCCGATAGCCCCGGCATCCACCGGAACGACTGAGAGAGATCGTCGCGAAGCCAACGAAGCAACGCCTACGCCGCCAGCGCCGCCGCATGATGGCGCAGATGATCTTCCATGAACGTGCCGATGAAGTAGTAACTGTGATCGTAGCCCGCATGTACGCGCAACGTGAGCGGCTGGCCGGCCTCGCGGCACGCCGCGTCGAGTCGCCAGTGCTGCAATTGCACTTCGAGGAATTTGTCCGCGTAGCCCTGGTCGACGAGTATCGTGCCTGGGAATCGATTGCCGTCCTCGATCAGCGCACATGCATCGTACGGCCGCCAGGTTTTGCGATCGTCGCCAAGATAGCGCGGCAGCGCCTTCTGTCCCCACGGCACCTGGCTCGGTGCGACGATCGGCGCGAACGCCGATACCGATTTGTAGCGTTGGGGATTCTTGAGCGCGATCGTCAACGCGCCGTGTCCGCCCATCGAATGACCGAAAATGCTTTCGCGACGCAGGTCGGCCGATGCGAAACTCGCAGCGATCACGGCCGGCAATTCCTTGGTCACGTAGCTGTACATGCGAAAGCGTTTGGCGAATGCGGGCGTCGTCGCGTCGAGATAGAAGCCGGCGGCTTCGCCGAATTCCCAGTCGCCGGTCGCGCCTTCGATGCCGGTGTCGCGCGGACTCGTGTCGGGCGTGACCAGCATCAGGCCAAGCTCGGCCGCGACGCGTTGTGCGCCGGCCTTGATGACGAATGTTTCCTCGCTGCAGGTGAGTCCCGCCAGATAGTAGAGGACAGGAACCTTGCCCTTCGCGGCTTGCGGCGGGCGAAACACGCCGAATTTCATCGTGCCGGCCGTTTCCTCGGACGCATGCTTGTAGAAACCCTGGACGCCGCCGAAACAGCGTTGCTCGGAAATCGTCTCGATGGCCATCGTGCGCCTCGCCGGAAAAGGAACGGAACGGAATTATGCGTGCGCGGCGCGCGGCGGCCTACTGGCTCTCTTTAGCCAGTTCGGGCGTGCGCGTGATGCGCCAGCCCAGCCAGCCTGAGCTCAGCGCCGCCAGCATCGTCAACGCCGCGAATCCGGGCAACGCGACGCCGAGCGAACGCAACAGATTGAAAGCGCTGGTGATGACGACATCGCCGAAGCGCCAGACCGACGTATCGATGAAATTCTTGGTCTTGTAGCGCGTTTCCGCCTCGACGCGCGTGTACAGGCTGTCGTTCGCGGGCTTGAAGACGCCGTACGCGCTCGCACGCGTGACGACCGCGACGACCGCGATCCACGGGCCCGCAAACACGGCCAGCCCGGCCAGCATGATCGCCTTGAGCAGGCCATCCATCGCCATCGCGGCGGCCGGGCCGAGTCGCACCATCAGCGGCCGCGTCAGCACCAGCTGCAGGATCATCTGCAAGGTGTTCGCCGAAAGGTCGATGCCGGCGGCGAAGTTGATGCGTGCTTCGCGCGTCGGATACGTCGCGCCGCTGTAGTCGGCAAGCAGCGCGTAGATCACCGTGCCGACCGCGTCGCCGAGCAACATCAGGAGCGCGAGACGCCGCATCAGCGGCGATTTCAACGTTTCGATCGCGCCCGCGAGAAGGCCACCGCCGATGACGCGCTCGTCGCGCCGCGTATCGCCGAGCACCGGATTGCGCCGCGACCAGCGCGACAACGCGAGAATGCACGCGATGGCGACGCCGAGCAGCAGCGAGGAGACAATCAGCAGCCCCGAGACGCCGACGATGAACACGAACGCCTTGGTCAGCGCAGGTCCCGCCAGCGCACCGACCGCGCCGCCGAGCGTGATCACCGGAAACAGCCGGCGCGCCTGCTCGGCGTCGAACAGATCGGCCATGAAACTCCAGAACACGGCGACGACGAACAGATTGAACACGCTGACCCAGACGAAGAAGATCGAACCGAGCACGCGCGCGCCGATCGTGTCCTGCATTGCGAATGCAGGAATGAAAGCGATCATGCCGGCGATGAAGAAGAGATAGACGATCGGCACGAACCGACGCCGCGGAAAACGCGCGACGAGTGCACCGAACAACGGTGTCAGTGCGAGTGTCGCCACGAACGTCGCGCCATAGAAAATCGGCAGCGAAGTCGATCCGACGGCCGCCGACAATTGATCCCGCACCGGACGTATCACGTAGTACGCAGCCAGCACGCAGAAGAAATAGACGAACGCGACGACGACGGCGAACCATTCGTGACGCTGGATGGCTGGGCGGGTCGGCACATTCGCTCCGGTGGCAAGTCGTCGAAAAACTGGGCCTGCGTGCGGCGCGCAAGACTACCATGCGCATTTTGCGCGCCACCGGCATACTAGGCCGATGAAGCCGCTGCTTTCCGCACTGCACATCTTCCCGCTCAAGTCCTGCGCGCCGCTGCCGATCGAAAGCGCCGCTGTGGAGTCGCGCGGCCTTCGTCACGACCGGCGCTGGATCGCGACCGACGCGACGGGTCGCTTCCTGACCGGCCGTCAACAGCCGCGCCTCACGTTGCTGCGTGCGATTCCAAATGGCACGGCGCTCGAGCTCTCTGCGCCGGGCATGCCTTCGTTGCATATCGATGCGCCTGTGCGCGGCAATCGCGTCGAGGTGACGATCTGGGCGAATACCGTCGCGGCATTGCCGGCGGGCGATGAAGCGGATGCGTGGATCAGCACGTTCCTCGGCGCGCCGACGCGGATCGCCTATATGGACGACGGCTGCGAGCGCCCGGTCAACCCGGATTTTTCGGAACCCGGCGACGAAGTGAGCTTCGCCGATGCGTTTCCGCTGCTGTTGATTTCGCAAGGATCGCTCGATGCATTGAACGCGAAACTGGCGCAGCCGGTGCCGATGTTGAGGTTCCGTCCGAACTTCGTCGCCGCGCACACGCCGCCGCACGCCGAAGACGGCTGGAAACGGATTCGTGTCGGCGCCGTCGAGTTCGATGTGGTCAAGGCGTGCTCGCGCTGCGTGTTCACGACGGTCGATTTCACGCAAGGCACGTTCGATCCTTCCGGCGAGCCGCTGCGCACGCTGACGACCTACCGCCGCACCGAGCGCGGCGTGACATTCGGACAGAACGTGATTCCGCGCGGGAACGGCACGGTGCGCGTCGGCGACGAAATCGAAGTGCTGGCCTAACACCTCGTCGTTCTCACGAAAGCGACGAAGTGGAGTGTGGAGCATCTGCTCTAGCTGCGCCGCCTAGTCTGCGAATTCCTCCGATGCGCAATCCGCGATGACTTACGACTACGTGATCGTCGGTGCCGGCTCCGCCGGTTGCGTGCTGGCCAACCGGCTCAGCGCGAATCCGGCGCAGCGCGTGCTCGTGCTCGAAGCCGGCGGCAGCGATTGGCATCCGTTCATCCACATGCCGGCGGGTCTCGCCAAGCTGGTCAACAACCGGCGCATCAACTGGGACTACTACACGCAGCCCGAACCGGCGCTCGCGCATCGACGTCTGTGGTGGCCGCGCGGCAAAGTGCTCGGCGGCTCGAGCTCGATCAACGCGATGTGCTACACGCGCGGCGCTCCGGGCGACTACGACGAGTGGGCCGCAGCGGCCGGCGACGCGCGTTGGTCGTGGAATGCGGTGCTGCCGGTGTTCAAGCGCGCCGAAAACAACAGCCGCGGCGTCGACGCCTGGCACGGCGCGGGCGGTCCGCTCGCGGTTGCAGATTTGCGCTACCACAACGAACTTTCCGGCGTCGCCGTCGATGCCGCCGCGGCCGCGGGCTTCGCGCGCAACGGCGACTTCAACGGCGCGGCGCAGGAAGGTTTCGGCTTCTACCAGGTCACGCAGCGAGGCGGCCTGCGTTGCTCGGCTGCGAGCGCGTACCTCGCGCCGGCGCGCAGCCGCCGCAACCTGACCGTGCTGACGCATGCGCTGACACATCGCGTGCTCATCGACGGTGTGCGTGCCGTCGGCGTCGAATATCGACATCGCGGTCGTGACGTGCGCGTGGACGCCGGCTGCGTGATCGTCGCCGGCGGCGCGATCAATTCGCCGCAGATCCTGATGTTGTCCGGCATCGGGCCCGCGGATCACCTCCGCGAACACGGCATCGCGGTGACGAGTGACAAGCCAAACGTCGGCGCCAACCTGCAGGATCACCTCGACATCTGCACGCTGGTGCGTTCGACGAAGAAGGTGACCTACGACAAGATCAACGACGCTGCCGTCGCCCTCCGATTCCTGCTCAGGCACGATGGCATCGGCAGCTCGAATATCGCCGAAGCCGGCGGTTTCGTGCGCTCGCGCCTCGCCAGCGATGCGCGCTGCGATCTGCAATTCCACTTCGTGCCGGCGCTGCTCGATCAGCACGGCCGGCACCGGCTCGAAGGGTTCGGCTACACGCTGCACGCGTGCGCGCTGCGGCCGAAAAGCCGCGGCACGATCCGGCTGAAATCCGCGGATCCGTCGGCGCATCCGGCGATTTGTCCGAACTATCTCGGCGATGCCGAAGGCCACGATCTCGGCGTACTGATCGAAGGCGCGCGCATCTCGCGCGATATTTTCGCGCAGGCGCCATTCACTCCGTATCGCGGCGAGGAGATTTTCCCTGGTGCAGCCGCGACAACCGACGCCGAACTTGAAACGTTCGTGCGCCGCAAAGCCGAAACGATCTATCACCCGGTCGGCACCTGCCGCATGGGCAACGACGACGGAGCTGTCGTCGACAGCGAGCTTCGCGTGCGCGGCATCGATGGCTTGCGCGTGGTCGATGCGTCAGTAATGCCGACGCTGATCGGCGGCAACACGAATGCGCCGACGATCATGATCGCCGAGCGCGCCGCGAGCCTGCTGGTGTCCGCCTGACCGCAGGCGCCGGAGGGTTTTCCGTCGGCGCGCGCCGCGTCAAATGGTCTGCTCGATCTCGGGCACCAGCTTGAACAAATCGCCGACCAGACCGTAATCGGCAATCTCGAAAATCGGCGCTTCGGCATCCTTGTTGATCGCGACGATCGTGCCGGCGTCCTTGATGCCGGTGAGATGCTGGATCGCGCCGGAGATTCCGATCGCGATGTAGAGCTCGGGCGCGATGATCTTGCCGGTCTGGCCGACCTGCAGATCGCTCGGCACGTAGCCCGCATCGACCGCGGCGCGCGATGCACCGACCGCGGCGCCGAGTTTGTCGGCGAGCGCATAGATGATCTTGAAATTGTCCGCCGAGCCGAGCGCGCGTCCGCCGGAGACGACACGCGCTGCGCCCTGCAGATCGGGCCGATCGCTCTTGCCTTGCGCCAGTTCGACGAAACGCGTGTGGTTCGGCACGGCGACATCGAGCGAAAGCGCTTCAATCGGCGCTGCGCTCGTCGCGTTGCCAGCCGCCGCGTACGACGCGGTGCGCACGGTTCCGACGACGATCTGATCTGTTGGCGCTTCGACCGTGATGATCGCGTTGCCGGCGTAGATCGGCCGCTGGAACGTGTGCGCGCCATCGACCGCCATGATGTCGGACACCTGCGCGACACCGAGCAGCGCGGCCACGCGCGGCGCGAGATCCTTGCCGAACGTCGTCGACGGCGCGAGTACGTGCGTGTACCCGTTCTTCGCCGCGGCGGCGATCTGCGGCGCAGAGATCGCGGCAAGCGCATGCGCATTCTCGGCGCGCGCGACCGTCAGCACTTTCGTGACGCCATCGATCTTTGCAGCTTCCGCCGCGACGCCGCCGACGTCAGCCGCCAGCACCAGCACGTCGACCGTATCGGCCTTGAAATCCTTCGCGCAGGTGACGCAGCGCGCGGTGCTCCCGTTGATCTTGCCGTCGAGGTGTTCTGCGATGATCAAAACTTTGCTCATGTCCGTTCCGTCCTATTTCTTGACTCACCTCTCCCCCTTGCGGGAGAGGTCGCGCCAACGGCGCGGGTGAGGGCAGCGTTGTGAAACGCCGTGCGCATCCCTCATCCGGCGCTTCGCGCTGCATTCACTCGGCGCATCCTTGCACCTCGCCTTTGGCGGCTTCGCCGTGCAAATCGTCGTTCCTGCCGATTTGTCTCCCGCAAGCGGGAGAAGTGAGAGCTACAACAATCCTTTCGACTTCAACGCTGCGACCAGCTCCGCCACGTCCTTGACCATCACGCCCTTGCTGCGTTTCGCCGGCGGCGCGTAACGGGTCGTTTTCAGATGATCGCCGGACTCGACGCCGAGATCGGCCAGCTGCAGCGTTTCGATCGGCTTCGCTTTCGCCTTCATGATGTCCGGCAGCTTGATGAAGCGCGGCTCATTGAGACGAAGATCGGTCGTGATCACCGCGGGCAAATCGACTTCGATCGTCTCGAGCCCGGCGTCGACTTCGCGCGTAACGCGCGCGACGTTGCCGTTCACTTCGACTTTCGACGCGAACGTCGCCTGCGGACGATCCCACAGCGCGGCCAGCATCTGGCCGGTCTGATTGCAATCGTCGTCGATCGCCTGCTTGCCCATCAGCACGATGCCGGGCTGCTCCTTTTCGACAAGCTTTCGCAGCACGCGCGCCGCAGTGAGCGGCTGCACGGCGTTCGGCGTAACGACGTGGATCGCGCGGTTCGCGCCCATCGCCAGACCATTGCGGATGTGTGCCTGCGCGTCGGCCGGACCGATCGTGACGACGACGACATCGCTGGCGACGCCTCTTTCGCGCAGCCGCAGCGCTTCTTCGAGCGCGATGTCGTCGAACGGATTGGCGGACAGCTTGACGCCGTCGGTGACGACGCCGGAGCCGTCCGGTTTGACCTGCACGCGGACGTTGTAATCGACCACGCGCTTGTAGGCGACCAGGATCTTCATGGTCCTGAAATTCCTCGGGAATCCGCGCCGAGCGCGGGCGAAAAGAACGGGTGCCGAATTGTAACGTGGTTTCGGCGGCGGGTCAGTTGGCCAGGCGTGGGTTCATCGCCGTCCTTTGCGATGGTTCCCTTGCGCGCGTTCCGACCCGGCGCGACCGGGTGGGAATACAATCTCATGCGTCAGTCCGTCTTCCATCGATCAGGTGGCCGTCGATACGGCTCGGCGGTTCAAGCTCGATAATGTCGATGCATCGATTCCGCGCAAAGATCTACAAAGTCGGCATCCTGCGGTGTGTCGACGTGCCGGTAGGCGCATCGCGTCGGCTGGGCCAGGATTCCGCGCCGCCCGTGCGCGGCCGCATAGAAGGCGTCGAGTTTCGATCGACATTGCGTCCGCGCGGCAAGTGCGCCTATCGGCTTTTCGTACACAGCCGGATCTGGCGTCCGCGCGGATTGGACGCCGGCGACTCCGTGCGCATCGCGATCGAACGCGACGCGGAGCCTCGTGAGGTACCCTCGTTACCCGCCGACTTCCTTCGGGCGCTGGACGATCGGCCGGTCGTGCGCGCGTATGTCGCGACGATCGCGCCGTCGACGCGTCGCGAAATCGCCCTCTGGCTCGCGGCTGCGAAGCGCAGCGAAACGCGCGAGCGACGCATCGCAGTGGCTCTCGATCGGCTGGAAGAGAGAGCCGTCAAGGGCGGGCGCCGGCGTGCACGGGCGTAGTTCCGGGCACCTCGTTCGCCGATGCAGTCTCTCAGCGGCGGACAAGAAAATATCCGCTTCAGCGCGCCGTGCCGCGCGCCAGAATCGCCGCCGCGAAACGATCCGCCGAACCCGACGCATGCTCGAAGAACAGCGAAGGCTCGGCAAGTTCGAGCTCCAGCACGCGCGGTGCGCCGTCGTCGTCGTGGATCACATCGACGCGCGCGTACAGCAGCGGTTGGGCGAACGGGATCGCGGCGAGCGTGCGCGCTGCGATCGAGGCTTCCTCCGGCGTCGGCATCCGCGGCGTGATGTGTTCGGTCGCGAACAATGCGCGCGTCGGGCCTTCGCCGCGTTTGAGTAACGGTCCCTTGCGGATTGCATGGCTGAATGCGCCGTCGACAAACACCAGCGCCGTCTCGCCATGCGCGTCGACGCGGCGAAGATAGGGTTGCAGCAGAACGCTGCGGTCCGCGTCGAGCAGCCGCTGCACATGCGCGAGTGCGGTCTCGCCCTCGTCGCGCGCGTAGCGTTGCGCATCGCGCGAGCCGGCACCAACCGACGGCTTCACGACGAATTCTTCGCGGGCGTCATCGAGAAATGCGCGCAGCCGATCGCGCGCGTTTTCGCCTGGTTCGACGAACGTACTCGGCACGACCGGCACACCGGCGTTGGCGAGGTGGCCTAGGTAGTGCTTGTCCGTATTCCAGCGCACCACCTCGCGCGGGTTGAAGAGGTTCGTCGATTCCGACACGCGATCGACCCAGCGCAGGAACTCCGGCAGCCTTTGCGAGTAGTCCCAGGTCGAGCGCAGCACGGCGAGATCGAAACGCGCCCAATCGACCGAGGCGTCGTCCCAGTCCACGACGTCCGGCTCGACGCCCTCGCCATGAAGCGCGGCGACGAGCGGCGGCAGGTCCTCGTCGAGATTGCGGGCCGCCGCGGCGGTGACGAGTGCGATGCGAGGCATGTTTCGGCGATTCCTCCGGATTGGTCAGGGCGCCGGAACACAACGCGCGGCGCCGCCGCGCGCGTCGTGCCCGTGCGAAAAGTGAGCCGCGTGCCCGGTTGGATGCTGCGGCAATGTGGCCGGCCTGTCGAGACGCTGGGCAGGTGTCTGGCCGGCGAGCAGGCCGACATTTCCGCGCGCGTGACTTCTGGGAGATGGTCGCCGCGTCAGGAATACAGAAGACTGTCGTGCCCGGCGCGCCGCTTGCGCGCTTCACGTTCCAACCCGGAAGTGATCATGAAGAAGAGCTTGTGCACGGCCGCGATCCTGGCCGCAATGGTGGCGATGCCGCCCGTCTTTGCCGATGACGACGCTGCCGCCGCGGAAACGACGACCAAGGAAGTGACCAAGAAGGAATCCGAGAAGCCCGTCGAGCTCAAGGCGAAGACTTCGAAGACCGAAGGTTCCGTCACCGTCGAAGGCAAGCGCATCGACTACACGGCCAACGCCGGCACGATCCTTCTGACCGACAAGAAGGACAAGCCGACCGCGAGCATTTTCTACGCGGCCTACTTCCGCAAAGGCGTCGAGACCTCGCACCGGCCGATCATGTTCGTCTACAACGGCGGCCCGGGCTCGTCGACGATCTGGCTGCACATGGGCGCGTTCGGGCCGCGGCGCGTCGTCACCGCCGACGATCAGCACACCGCGCCGGCGCCGTATGGTCTCGTCAATAACGAATACAGCCTGCTCGACGCCGCCGACCTCGTCTTCATCGATGCGCCGGGCGCTGGCTTCTCGACATTCGCCGACAAGGAAAAAGGGCCGAAGGAGTATTTCGGCGTCGATCCCGACGCCAACGCGTTCGCCGATTTCATCGGCAAGTTCCTTTCGCAGTACGGCCGCTGGAACTCGCCAAAGTACCTGTTCGGCGAAAGCTACGGAACGACGCGCTCGGCGATCCTCGCCAATCTCCTGCAGAGCGATCGCGCGATCGATCTCAACGGCGTCGTGCTGCTGTCGCAGGTGCTCAACCTCGGCATGCTGATCGATTTCCCCGAGATCGACCCCGGTATCGATCTCTCGTACGAGCTCGCGCTGCCGACTTACGCCGCGACAGCGTGGTATCACAAGAAGCTGCCGAACGCGCCGGCCGAACTGCAGGCGCTGCTGACCGAAGTCGAGCAGTTCGCGATGGGCGAGTACGCGCTGGCGCTCTCGGCCGGCAACGCGATCGATCCGGCGCGCAAGCGCGCAGTCGCCGAGAAGCTCCATGCGTACACTGGTCTGCCCGTCGACTATCTCGAGCGCGCGAACCTGCGCGTCAATGGCGGCGAGTTCGAGCACAACCTGCAGCTCGATCAGGGCCTGACAACGGGCCGTCTCGATTCGCGCTTCTCGGGCCCGACCATGGACGCGTTGAACCAGGCCGCCGCGTACGATCCGCAATCCGCGGCGATCTCGTCCGCGTACTACGCCGCATTCAACGACTACGTGCGCAAGGAGCTGAAGTTCGGCCAGGAGGACACCTACCACCTTTTCGCCGAGGGCGCGTTTCCGGCCTGGAAGTTCGAGCACAAGCAGCCGAACGGCGCGCCGTTTCCGATTCCCGGCTTTCCGAACGTGATTCCGGACCTCGCCGCGGCGATGAAGTACAACCCCAGGCTGCACGTGATGCTGAATTCGGGCTACTACGATCTCGCGACGCCGTTCTACACGGCCGACTACGAGATGAAGCACTTGCCGATTCCTCCCGAGCTCGTGAGCCACATCGAGACGCATTACTACGAATCGGGCCACATGGTGTACGCGCATCTGCCTTCGCTGAAGCAGTTGCACGACAACGTGGCCGCGTTCATCGAAAAAACCGACAACGTCTCGTCGAAGTAAGTCTGCGACGATCATCGCCTCTCCCGCTTGCGGGAGAGGCCGCGCCGCGGGCGCGAGTGAAGGGAACCTTGTGACGTCGTTCCGCACGTGCCCGCATCCGCCATCGGCATTCACGCAGTGCATCCCTGCACCTCGCCTTTGGCCGCTCCGCCACGCAAATCGGCAATTCTGCCGATTTGTCTCCCGCAATCGGGAGAAGAGAAGGCATCAGAGATTCTGGTAATTCGGCCCGCTGCCGCCTTCCGGCGTCACCCAGTCGATGATCTGGTACGGATCCTTGATGTCGCAGGTCTTGCAGTGCACGCAGTTCGCCGCGTTGATCTGCAGGCGCTTGCCGGCGCCGTCGGCGACGATTTCGTAAACCGCGGCGGGGCAGAAGCGCTGGCACGGATTGCCGTATTCCTCGGCGCAACGCGTGATGCAGATGTTGGTATCGGCGACGTGCAGATGGACCGGCTGATCCTCGTCGTGCTCGGTCGCGGCGAAATAGACTTCGGCGACGCGGTCGCGTGGCGGCAGCGTGCGCTCGACGTAGCCGTACTTCTGCGATTCGTCAGCCGCGATGGCGTCGCCGTTCGCCGATGCGTGCGCCGATATTTTTTCGAGCGCCGAGAAATCGGCGTGATTCTTCAGTGTCCACGGCGAGAGGCCGGCGCTGATCGTTTCCCAGCCCGCGTTGGCGAGTCCGAGCCACAGGCCCTTGTTGAAGCCGGGCCGGATGTTGCGCACTTTCCTGAGTTCCGACATCACCGGCGACGCGCGCAGCTTTGCATCCCAGCCGTCCGCTTTGCCGGTTTCGACAACGTGCTCGGCCGCGAGCATCGCCGAGCGGATCGCCTGATGCGTCCCCTTGATCTTCGGCACGTTCAAAAGGCCGGCCGTGTCGCCGATCAGGATCGCGCCCGGCAGGTCGCACTTCGGCAGTGATTGAAATCCGCCTTCGACGATCGCGCGCGCACCCGCGGAAACGATCGAGCCGCCTTCGAGCAGCGGCTTCACGATCGCGTGGTGTTTGAGCTGCTGGAACGCCTCGAACGGAGAGAACTCGGGATCCGCGTAGTCGAGGCCGGCGACGAAGCCGATCGCGACGCGATCCTTGTCGAGGTGATAAATGAAACTGCCGCCATACGTCGCCGCATCGAGCGGCCAGCCGATCGTATGCACGACTTTGCCGGCTTCGGCGCGACCGGGCGGCAGCTGCCAGAGTTCCTTGATGCCGATGCCGTAGGTCTGCGGATCGGAATTGGCGTCGAGTTTGTAGCGTCGGATCAGCTCTTTGGTCAGGTGGCCGCGGCAACCTTCGGCGAGCACGGTCAGCGGCGCCTTGATGTCGATGCCTTGCGTGTAGCTCGGCTTGTGCGAGCCGTCCTTGGCGACGCCCATGTCGCCGATGCGTACGCCTGCGACCGCGCCGTTTTCGTCGAACAGCGTTTCCGCCGCTGCGAATCCCGGATAGATCTCGACACCGAGCGCTTCCGCCTGTGGCGCTAGCCACGCGCACAGCGCGCCGAGCGAAACAATGAAATTGCCGTGGTTGTGCATCTGCGGCGGCGCGACCGGCGACTTCAGCGCACGCACGCTGTCGCGCAGCCACCAGAATTCGTCCTTCGTCACCGGCACGCAGATCGGCGGCGGACTCCTGCCCCACTCGGGCAGCAGCGCGTTCAATGGTTCCGGCTCGATGACGGCGCCGGACAGGATCTGCGCGCCGATCGTCGATGCCTTCTCGATCACGCAGACGCGGATGTCGGGCTTCAGCTGCTTGAGCCGGATCGCAAACGCGAGGCCCGAAGGCCCGGCACCGACGGTCACGACGTCGTATTCCATGATGTCGCGCTCGCTCATGCTGGCTCCGGGAGGATGAGGGAGGCCGGATTTTCGCGGATTCATCGCCGCGCCGCCATTCGGGAACGCGACCCCGTTGTAGGAGCGGCTTCAGCCGCGATCTCCTGCGCCGTGAGCGATCGCTTGGACCTGGGCGAAAAAGATCGCGGCTGAAGCCGATCCTACAAATTAAGAAGCAATATGCGCGCGTGCTCAATCGTGCGGCGCGATGTCGCTGCGCCGATACTCGCTGCGGTACGAATACGACCCGCCCGGATGTATCGAAATCACGGCCAGCATCAGTCGGTCGCGCGCATCAAAATAACGACGCAGGCTCTGCAACGCCGGCGCGCCTTCAGGCACTTCAACTTCGGCCGCGGCTTCGGTTTGGATCGCGATCGCGCTCAGCACCTGCTCGACGCGACCGACGCGCGCGAGGAACTGATCCTCGAGCAGCGCGCGGATCGCGTCTTCCTGGCGCGCGTGCCCCGTCGGCAACCCGTGCCAGCTGGCGCGGCGATAGACGTAGACGCTCGCGATCGGTCGGCGCGTGCGGCGTCCGATGCGCACGCCGTGCAAGAGGATGCATTCGGTGCCGAGGCGCGTCTGCAGCCAGCCCGCGAGTTGCTGATCGGCGACCAGGCGATCGGTGTAGCGCGCATGAAAATCGCTCGATTCGTCGTATTGCAAAAGATCGGCGATCGAGTGCAGCGCCTGATCGAAATGGCGATGCACTTCCACGTTGCGCACCACGCTGCCGGCGCCGCGACGGCGCGCGATGAGGCCAAGTTCGTCGAGCACGCGCAGCGCATCGCGCACCGTGTGACGGCTGACCTTGAAGCGCGATTTCAGCTCGGCTTCGCTGGAAAGAAAGCGGCCGACCGCATGCTCGCCGCGGCGGATCTCCTCGCGCAGCGTGTCCGCGATCTGTTGATAACGTGGCTTGCGCACGCCGCGATGGATGCGCGCCTCGCGCGCCGCCTGCGCGGCCGCGTCATTCGCATGCGTCATAATCCGCGCCCAGGCTTGGGGATGATCGGCATGGCGGAGAAAATAACAGACGGCGTCGCCGACGACGCATTGCGCGGCGCGACGGCATTCCAGCTGCTGTGCTGGCTCGCGTCCGGGCGCATCGACAGCAGCGGGCTCACGGCGGCGTATCGCGCGGCGATCGAACGCGAAAATCCGCGCCTCAATGCCTATGTCGATCTCGACGACCGCGCATTCGCCGCCGCGACGGCCAGCGCCGCGCGGCGCCGCGAAGGACGCACGATCGGCCGGCTCGACGGCCTGCCGGTCGCGATCAAGGACAACCTCGACGTCGCCGGCATGGCGACGCGCGCGGGATTGCCGGGCCGTCGCCGCGTTGCGACGGCCGACGCCGTTGCCGTCGCACGCCTTCGCGCCGCGGGCGCCGTGATCCTCGGCAAGACGCAGCTCGACGAAGGCGCGCTCGGCACGACCACGGCAAACCTTCACAGCGGGCCCGCGCAGAATCCGCTGCGGCTCGGCTACACCGCCGGCGGCTCGTCGGGCGGATCCGCCGCCGCGGTCGCGGCCGGACTCGCGGCGTTCGCGCTCGGCACCGATACGCTCGGCTCGGTGCGCATTCCCGCCAGTCACTGCGGCGTGTACGGGCTCAAGCCGACACTCGGCGAAATCTCGACGACCGGCATGGTGCGCGGCGCGCGCCGGCTCGACTGCGTCGGAATCCTCGCGCGTTCGGTGCCCGATCTCGCGATCGTGCTGCAGGTGCTCGCCGCGTTCGACGCCGAAGATCCGCGTTCGCGACGCCGGCGCGTGCCGCTCGCGATGCCCGACTGGGAGCCCGGCCGGCTGCGCGCGGGCTTGTTGCCGGATCTCGCTGCGCTTGGCGTTTCAGCGCCGGTGCGCGCGTTGTTCGAGCGCGCCGTGTCCGTGCTCGGCAACGAGCTTGGCGAGCATCGCACGGCCGATTTCTCCGATTACGACTTTGCGCGCACGCGCCGCGCCGCGTTGTTCATCATGGAGAGCGAGCTCGCGGTCGAGCTTGAGGAGGATCTCGCGGACCGAACGCATCCGTTTTCGCCGCGGCTGCGCGCAATGCTCGATTACGCGCGCGGAAAATCGGCGGTCGACTATGCCAAAGCGGATCGAGTGCTCGACGCAGCGGTGCTGAAGTCGCGTCGGCTGTTCGCCGAGATCGACGTGCTCGTGCTGCCGACGATCGCGCACGGCCCGTATCCGCTCGCCGACGGCGAACGCGCGAACGATGCGGATCTCACCAGTTTCGCGAGCATCGCCGGCTGTCCGGCGATCAGCCTGCCGATGGGCACGTTGCCGGACGGTCTGCCCGCGGGACTGCAACTGGTCGGACCCCCGGGCTCCGATCTGCGGCTGCTCGAGCTCGCGGAAATCTGTGCGGCGACGCTCGATGCAACGCCCGACTATCCCGTCACCGGCTGATTCATCGCTGCGCTTGCCGCTCGAGGGCGCGGACGTGCGCTATTGCGCGTCCGCATTTTCGGCTGAACACGCCGATGCCCTGCTCGCGGCACTGCTTCGCGAGGTTCCGTGGGAACAGCATCGCTTGCGCCTGTTCGGGCGTGACGTCGATGCGCCGCGACTTTCGTGCTGGATCGGCGATCCCGAAGCGGTTTATGTCTATTCGCGAACGAGGTTCGAGCCGAACGCATGGACGCCCGCGCTGGCGGCGTTACGCGATGATCTCGCGGCCCGATTCGATCTTCGCTTCAACAGCGTGCTCGCGAATCTCTATCGCGATGGCCGCGACTCGATGGGCTGGCACAGCGACGACGAACCCGAGCTCGGACGCGAGCCTGCGATCGCCTCACTGAGTTTCGGTGCGCCGCGGCGCTTTCGCTTTCGTTCGCGCGCGACGCGCCGCGGCGCAGGCGCGATCGATCTCGCGCACGGCAGCCTTCTCGTGATGCGCGGCGCGACGCAGCGGCTCTATCAACACGATCTGCCGAAGACATCGGCGGCGGTCGGTCCGCGCGTGAATCTGACGTTTCGCGCGATTCGCAATCGGAGCGCGTGAGCAATCAGCGCGCCGTGCGTTGCGGCGCGTTCTTCTGCCAACGCGAGTCGCCTTCGGTCAGCGCCCAGTCGACGATGCTCGGCAAGAGCTCCGCAAGTGCCTGATCGAATGCGGCGGCCGCGCCGGCGGCTTGCGAGCCCGCAACCGGCGCATCCGCTTCGAACGCACGCGCAGCGGCGATACGGTTGGTCGACGAGTCGGTCAGCTTGACATTGAGTCGAATCACGGCGTGCGGCGATCCATCGCGATACTGCGTCTCGAAATCATAGAGATCGGTCGCGAGCAGATAGTCGCCGTGCAGGCCCGACGTGCTGACGCCGACGCCGGAAATGCGCCCTGATTGCTGGAACGCCTGGACCATGAGCGAGCGCAACAGCAACGGCGCCGTGTCCGACCAGCGCGCGCCTTTATACGTTTCGAGCGCGCCCGGCGAGGGCATGACCAGCATGCGTGTGGTGTCGAGCGCATCGCTCGCGACCGGCGTGTCGATCGAAAGTTGCCATTGCACCGAAATGCCTTTCGCGGCGTCGGCGGGCGCCGTGTAGCGCGGCGCGTAGACCGTGAACGGCTCCTTCGTGCCGGTCAGCGACGAACAGGCGCCGATGACCAGCGTGGCAAGCGGCAGCAGCCAACGAAACATGTGCCTCATTTCGGTTCGAACTCCTTGGGCTGGTCGCGTCCGAGCAAGAGACTGTTCGAGGTCGAAAGCTGATCGCTGAGTTGTTTCAGAGATCGCAGCGTCTCGCGCAGTTCGACGATCGTGGGCCCGAGCTGGCGCAAGCCTTGATCGCTGAATTCGTCGATTGCGGCGCGGTTATCGCCGATCAGCGAGTTGGTCGACTTGGCGACCTTGTCGACGGATTCCAGCGCGCGGTTGGTCGCCTCGAGCACCTGGCGCGCGTTGTTGCGCATCAAATCATTCGTGGTCGATGCCATCGAATCGAGCGTGATCAAGGTGTGCTTGAGCTCTCCGCTCGCGCTGGCGAGCTGCTTCAGCGCTGCGCCGAGATCGTCGCGCTGCGCGTTGATCGTCCCGGTCACGCCCTTGAGATTTTCGAGCGTCGCGGAAATGCGATCGACGTTGTCCTTCGACAGCACTTCGTTCGCGCGCAGCAGAAGATCGTTGACGCTGGTGACGATGTCCGAGCCCGAAGCGAGCAGCTTCGACAGCGCCGATTCCTCGGATGGAATCACCGGCACGGGATTCTCGGGCGTCGGCTTCAGCGGCGGGCTCGAAGGCGAACCGCCCGAAAGCTGGATGAACGCGACGCCGGTCACGCCCATCAGGCCGAGCTTGGCGCGCGTGTCCTGCCGGATCGGCGCATCGGCAACGACGCGGATGCGCGCGATGACCTTGCGCGGATCGTCCTTGGCAAGCGAAAGTTGTACGACTTCGCCGACCTTGATGCCGTTGTACTGAACGAGTCCGCCCTTGCTGAGACCCGTCACTGCTTCGGTGAACACGATGTCGTAGATCTCGAATTCGCGATCGATGCTCGATTTCGACAGCCACAGCACGAAACCGAGCGCGAGCGCGAACACGCCGATCGCGAATGCGCCGATGATCACGTGATGCGCGCGGGTTTCCATGTTCAGTGCTCCGTTGCCGCTAGCGCGGCATGCTCGGCTGCGTGTTCGGCGGCACGGCCGCGCGGACCCTGAAAATACGCCTGCACCCAGGGGTCGTCGAAGCGTTCCACCTTGTCCAGCGTGTCGGCGATCAGCACGCGTTTTTCCGCGATCACGGCGACGCGATCGCAGATCGTGTACAGCGTATCGAGATCGTGCGTGATCAGGAACACCGTTAGGCCGAGACTTTCGCGCAAGGTCAGGATCAGCTGATCGAACGCGGCCGCGCCGATCGGATCGAGGCCCGCCGTCGGCTCGTCGAGGAAGAGAATTTCGGGATCGAGCGCCAGCGAGCGTGCCAGCGCCGCGCGCTTGACCATGCCGCCGGAAAGTTCCGCTGGATATTTCGCGCCGGCTTCCGCGGGCAGACCCGCAAGCGCGATCTTGATCGCCGCAAGCCGCTGCATCAGGTCCATCGGCAGATCGTGATGCTCGCGAAACGGCACCATCACGTTCTCCGCCACCGTCAATGACGAAAACAGTGCGCCGTTCTGGAACAGGACGCCGCAGCGCTGCTCGATCGCCGAGCGTTGCGCTTCGGAAAGCCGCGTCACTTCCTGACCGAACACCTTGACGCTGCCGGCAGTGGGCCGGTTGAGTCCGACGATCGAGCGCAGCAGCACCGACTTGCCGCTGCCCGATCCGCCGACCACGCCGAGAATCTCGCCCTTGTATACGTCGAGATTGAGATTGTCGTGCACGACCTGATCGCCGAACTGGTTGCGCAGGCCGCGCACTTCGATGACGGTCTCGCGCTCGCTCATGTTCTCGATCCGCAGGACCGCGTATCCGGCCGCGGTTTGCTCGCAAACGTTCCAGCGCCGGACGAGTTCGCAGAATTCCTCATACGTCGAGCTTCATGAAGAAGATCGCCGCCAGCGCGTCGATCATGATGACGACGAAGATCGACTGCACGACGCTCGACGTCGTGTGCTGGCCGACCGATTCGGCGCTGCCGGATACCTTGAAGCCTTCGAGACAACCGATCGCGGCGATCAGGAACGCGAACACCGGTGCTTTGCTCATGCCGACCCAGAAATGGCGCACCGATGCGGTGTCGTGGAAGCGCTGCAGGAACATGCCCGGTGAGATGTCGAGCGAGAAGACGCACACGATCGCGCCGCCGAAAATGCCGGCGAGCATCGCGATGAACGTCAGCATCGGCATCGAAATCAACAACGCCAGCGTGCGCGGCAGCACGAGTACTTCAACCGGATCGAGGCCGAGCGTGCGGATCGCGTCAATTTCCTCGCGCGCCTTCATCGAGCCGATTTGCGCGGTGAACGCGCTGCCGGAACGGCCGGCGATCAGGATTGCGGTGAGCAGCACGCCGAATTCGCGCAGGAACGAGTAGCCAACCAGCTCGACGGTGAAGACGCTCGCGCCGAAGTCGCGCAACACCGTGGCGCCGAGGAACGCGACCACGGCGCCGACCAGGAAGCTCAGCAGCGCGACGATCGGCACCGCGTCCAGACCGGTCTGTTCGATATGGAAAAAAAGCGACGTCACGCGCCAGCGCCGCGGATTGAGCATCCCGCGAGCGAGCGTCTGCAGCACGAGTCCGATAAAGCCGACCAGCGCGACGACGTCGTCGCCGATCGCTTCGACCGCGGCCCCGGTTCGCGCGAGCATGACGACGATGCCGGGCGGCTGAGGGAGTTTCTTTGCGACCGCTTCGGATTGCGCTTTCGCGACGGCGTCGACGAGCGCGCGTCGGCCTTCGTCGAGGCCCGTGATGCGCTCGCGCGCATCGCCGGCGAGCTCGAGCAGGAGTTCCGCACCGGCGGTATCGAGGCGGCTGATGCCGCTGGCGTCAACCGCACCGGATGCGCGCCGGCGCTTGACCTCGATCACGCGTCGGTCCAGTGCCGGCGCGGACGCCAGCGTCCAGTCTCCGGCGGCGACGACGCGGCCGCCGGAATCGACATCGAGAGTGCCCGCTTCTGCCATGGCGCAAGGCTACAGGGTGGCGGTCCGGCAAGGAACGTCCGCGCGGTCGAGCCCGCTCCTGACGGCTAGGCGAACAACATGCAGGCGACGCCCGAGAGCGTGCAGGTGACCCCGGCGATCCGGCGCGCGTCGAGCCCTTCGTGCAGGAACAGCGCGGCCAGCAGCACGATGAACACCGATGCGGTCTCGTTGAGCACCGCCGCGACCGAGGCCTCGGTATATTTGTAGCCGGCCATCCACAGCACCATCGACACGTACTGGCCGAGGAACGCGGCGAGCACGAGCAGCGGCCAGCGCAACGGAATCGCGTTGTTGCGTCCGATCGGCAAGCGTTCGCGGCGCCACGCGAACACCGCGAGCATGCCGGCGACGCCGCCGATCAGGCGCAGCAACACGATCCATAGCAGCGGCTGGCCTTCCAGCACGCGCTTGACCATCACGATCGCCGAGGCCATCAGGAACACTGCCGTGACGCCGAATGCGGCGCCGCGACGCAATGTCGCTGCCGGCAGGCGTCGTTGCGGATCGTGACTGCTGACGATCAGCACGCCGCCGCTGACCAGCACGAAGCCGACGATCTGCAGCGCGTTCAGGCGCTCGCCGAGCAGCGCGAACGACAGCATGATCACAAATGGGCTATAAAAATTTCCGACGATGCCCATGCGGCCCGCGCCGAGCATGTTGAGTGCGCGGAAATACAGCGTGTCGGCGACGGCGATGCCGAGCACACCGGAAATCAATGCGAGCACGATCGCGCGTCCCGGCAGCGGCGGCATTTCGAAGCCATGCACGAGCAGCAATGTCGGCACGATCATGCCGAGCACGATGAGGTTCTTGATCAGATTGAGCTGCAGCGGCGGCAGCGTCTCGCCGAGCCGCTTGTACACGATCACGCCGCCGGCCCAGGACAGCGCGGCTCCGATCGATGCGGCTTCGCCGATTCCCATGCCAGGCTCCATCGCGGCGCGTGTGCCTCCACGGCGACGCGAAAGCGCGGCATTATGCCGGATATGAACCAGGATGCCGGCACGCTGGCGCCACTCAAGATACGCATCGGCTTCGTTGTCGATCTCGCCAAGCGCCTGCACGAATACGGCACGGCGGCGCCACGGCTCGAGGACGTGATCAACCTCGTCAGCGCGCGGCTCGGGCTGTCGTGCAACGTGCTGTCGACGCCGACCTCGATCATCATGTCGTTTTCCGATCCCGACGGTGATGATGATCTCGCCGAAATCACGCAGGTCGTGCGCCTGCCACCGGGATCGGTCGATCTGAAGCGCCTGTGCCAGGTCGACGAGATCGCCGATCAGGTCATCGACGGTCAATTGGATCTCGCGGCCGGTCGGCGCCGTCTGCGCGAATTCCGCCTGCCGCTGCGCTCGCGCGCGTACCGCACGTCGCTGGTCGCGAGCCATGCGATTTCGGCCGGCAGCATCGCAGCGATTCTGCACACGAGCTGGCTCGGTGTTGCGACGGCGGCGCTGGTCGGCGCGCTCATCGGCGTTGTCTATCTGCTCTCGCTGTCGCGGCCGAATATCGCCGCGGCGTCGGAGGCGATGTCGGCGTTCATCGCGACGCTGATCGCTATCGCGGTCGCCGTGTACATCGCGCCGATTGCGGTGCGTTCGGTGATCATCGCGAGCCTGATTGTGCTGATGCCGGGCCTGACGCTGACGACGGCCGTGCGCGAGCTCTCGAGCCAGCATCTGATTTCCGGCACGGCGCGCATGATGGGCGCGATGGCGACGTTGCTGAAGCTCGCGTTCGGCACCGTCGCGGCGGAGCAGTTGTGCGATCTGCTCGGACTCGTGGCGCCGCCCGGCGTGGAGTCGGCGGTTCCGCAGTGGACCACCTGGGTCGCCGTGCTGTCTGCCGCGTTCGCTTTCGCGGTGCTGTTTCGCGCGCCGCGAAAGTACGTTCCCGTCGTTGTCGCGTCGATCGTGCTCGGTTATGCATGCACGCAGGTCGGCGGCGCGTACATTGCGCCCGCGTTCGGTGTTTTTCTCGGCAGCCTTGCGGTCGGTGCAGCGAGCAATCTGTTCGCCCGTGTCGCCAATCGGCCCGGCGCGCTGGTGCGCGAGCCGGGGATCATCCTGCTGGTGCCGGGCAGCGTCGCCTTTCGCACGCTGAGCTTCGTGTTCGAGCGCGATGTGCTGGTCGGGATCGATACCGCGATCTCGCTGGTGACCCTATTGGTTTCGATCGTCGCGGGCCTTCTGTTCGGCGATTTGCTGGTGCCACCACGAAGGAAGTTGTAGGCCGAAAAGGCGGCTCGTATGCACGTCCGATAAAATCGCGCTTGCGAATTCCGGCAATCGCCCCTAGCTATGATGATGGCCGCGGCCGGCCCATTTCGCCGCGACAATTCCGAGCCGATGTCCGACCTCAAATCCCTCCGCGACGCGCTCGAGCATGTGATGGCGCGCGACTTCGGACGCCTGCTGGCGCGCTGGCGGCGGCTCGCGTCCGCGCGCACAGAGCCGACTGCGCGCGAGCTCGCGGCGTTGCGCGCGGACATCGAATCTTCCGCGTCGCGACGCGCGACGCGCGCGCAACGCGTGCCCGAGATCGGCGTCGACGAAACGCTGCCGATCGCCGCGAAGGCCGACGAGATCGTGCGCTTGATCCGCGCGCATCAGGTGGTCGTGCTGGCCGGCGAAACCGGCTCCGGAAAGACGACGCAGCTGCCGAAACTCTGTCTCGCCGCGGGCCGCGGCGCCGCCGGGATGATCGGCTGCACGCAGCCGCGCCGCATCGCGGCGAGGGCGGTCGCGCGCCGCGTCGCCAGCGAGCTCGGAACACAGGTCGGCGATCTCGTTGGATTCCAGGTGCGCTTCGCCGATCAGGTGTCGGACGCGTCGCTGATCAAGTTCATGACCGACGGCATCCTGCTCGCGGAAACGCAGTCCGACACATGGCTCGGCGCCTACGACACCATCATCCTCGACGAAGCACACGAGCGCAGCCTCAACATCGATTTTCTGCTCGGCTATCTGAAACGGCTGCTGGCGAAACGGCGCGATCTGAAGCTGATCGTGACCTCCGCGACGATCGACACCGCGCGTTTCGCCGCGCATTTCGCCGACGCGCCGGTCGTCGAGGTCGAAGGCCGCGCTTATCCGGTCGAAGTGCGCTGGAGATCCGCGGCCGCAGCCCGCAACATGCGTCCCTCCACCGCGGAGCGAGAGAGACGGACCATCGGCGGATGCCGATGGCGGGGTGAGGGGCGGTGCCTCCGAGCGCAACGAGCCGAGCGTCGCCGAGCAGATCGTCAGCGCGACCGACGAGATCACCGCCGAGGATCCGCGCGGCGATGTGCTGGTCTTTCTGCCCGGCGAGCGCGAAATCCGCGATGCGCACCTCGCGTTGTCGCGGCGCAAATACCGCGAAACCGAAGTGCTCGCGCTGTACGCGCGACTGTCCGCGGCAGAACAGGATCGCGTGTTCAAGCCCGGTCCGCAGCGACGCATCGTGCTCGCGACGAACGTCGCCGAAACATCGCTGACGGTGCCGCGCATTCGCTACGTCGTCGATACTGGCACGGCGCGCGTCAAGCGCTACAGTCAACGCAATCAGCTCGAACGCCTGCATATCGAGCCGATCTCGCAGGCCGCTGCCGACCAGCGCAAAGGCCGCTGCGGGCGCGTTGGTCCTGGCGTGTGCTTTCGTCTGTACGGCGAAGACGACTATCTGCAACGCCCGCGCTATACCGATCCGGAAATCCTGCGCGCATCGCTCGCCGGAGTGATTCTGCGCATGCTGGCGCTGAATCTCGGCGATGTCGCCGACTTTCCGTTCGTCCAAGCGCCGTCGGAGCGCGCGATCGCCGATGGGTATCGTCGTCTTGCCGAAATCGGCGCGATAGAAGCGATACCGATGCGATCGTCCAAGATCGCGGAGAGTCAAAAAGCGGCCAGCCACGGCAGCACTTCGCATTCGCCAGTGCGATCGTCCGCGATCGCGGCAAATCAAGAAACGGTCATCCCGGGCCGCACATCTCAACAAAAGCTCACAGCGATCGGACGCACGCTGGCGAAATTGCCGATCGACGTCGCGCTCGGACGCATGCTCGTCGAAGCCGAAAAACGACATTCGCTGCGCGAGATGCTCGTGCTCGCCGCGTTTCTCAGCGTCCAGGATCCGCGTGAACGCCCGGCGGACGCTCGCCCGGCGGCGGATCAGGCACATGCTGCGTTTGCCGATCCGAGATCGGATTTCGTCGGCGTGCTCAAACTCTGGCGCGCGTATGGCGATGCGCACGAAGACCTGACGCAATCGAAGCTGCGCGACTGGTGCCAGATGCATTTTCTTTCGTTTCTGCGCATGCGCGAATGGCGCGAATTGCATCGGCAGTTGCTGCTGCTCGTCACGGACGAGTTCAAATGGTCGCTCGGCGATGCGCAGCCTTACGTCCTCGGGAGCGCGCAGCCTTACTCTCTCCCCTCCAAGGGCAGGGCGGGGGAGGGGATGGTGTCGGCGATTCGGCGCGAAAGCGACGAAAACCATCCCCACCCAAATCCTCCCCTGGAAGGGAACGGCTCAAACGAACGCGAGGCCTTGACGGCGGAATCGTACGAGGCGATCCATCATTGCCTCCTCTCCGGCTGGCCGACGCAGATTGGAATCAAGACCGAGCGCGGCTCGTATCGCGGCACACGCGAGCGCAGCTTCATGATTTTTCCGGGCTCGTCAGTCGCGAAGACTCAGCCGCAGTGGGTGCTGGCGGGACAGATCCTCGATCTGCAGAAGGTGTACGGCATGCTATGTGCGCGCATCGAGCCGGCGTGGGTCGAGCGACAGGCCGCGCATCTCGTCAAGCGCAACTGGCGCGACGTGCATTGGTCGCGCAAGCGCGGCGCAGTAGTCGCGTACGAGCAGGTGACACTGTTTGGGCTGACGCTCGTCGAGAAACGCGCGGTGCAGTTCGGCAAGCAGGATCCGGCGCTCGCGCATGACGTGTTCGCGCGCGAGGCGCTCGCGCGTTGCGAGATCGATGCACGCGCCGACTTCGTGCGCGCGAATGCGCGCGTGCTCGCGCAGGCGCACGAGCTCGAAGCGAAGCGCCGCCGAACGGGCCTGATGCGCAATGAAGACGAACTCGCGGCGTTCTTCGCCGGCAAGCTGCCGAATGAGATTCACACGTCGGCGGCGCTGGACGCGTGGTATCGACAAGCCAAACCGTCCGAGCAGGCCGCCCTGCATTGGTCGCTCGGCGATGTGCTCGCGGAATCGCCGGCGATCGGCGCGCGCGAATTTCCGGCGCATATCGAAGTCGCGGGACATCGGTTGCGCGTCGGCTACCGCTTTGTTCCGGGCGATCCTTCGGACGGCGTGACGTTGCATATCCCGCTCGCGCTGGTGAATGCGGTGTCGGCCGCGCGTTCGCAGTGGCTCGTGCCGGGCATGCTGCCGGAAAAGATCGCGGAATTGATTCGTGCGCTGCCCAAGGCATTGCGACGAAATTTCGTCCCGGCGCCGGATTTCGCGCGCGCGTTTGTCGAAGCGGAAGCTGCCCGCGAAGAACCGCTCGCTTCAGCGCTCGCCGCCTATCTGATGCGGGTGACCGGCGTCGCGATCACCGCGGCGGATTTCGCGGGGGCTGAGTTGCCACCGCATCTGTTGATGAATTTCCGCATTCACGACGAAGAAGGCCGCACCCTCGCCGAAAGTCGCGATCTCGTCGCGATCCAGTCGCAATGGACCGGAGCGGCGCGTGTCGCATTCTCGCGTCGCGCCGATGTCGAGCTCACGCGCGAGGACGTGGACGAGTTCGATTTCGACGAGATTCCCGACCGCGTGATTTCGACCGGCGGCCTGACTGCATTTCCCGCGCTGGTCGATCTCGGCGAGAGCGTTGCATTGCGCGTTTTCGAGCGACGCGACGAGGCGCTCGCGGCACATCGCGCCGGTGTCGAACGCTTGCTGCGTCACGCGCTCGCCGACACGCTCAAGCACGCGCGTCGACAGCTACCGCTCAAGAATGCGCTCATGCTGAAGTGGGCGCCCATCGACAGCGCGGAATCCTTGCGCGCGGATCTCGTCGAAGGTGCGTTGCGCGAACGGCTTGCGGCGCACGATCTGAATCTGCGCCGGCGCGAGGATTTCGCGCAACGTCGCGAAGAGATCGCGCGTTCGCTGTTCGCCTCTGCAATGGAGCGCCTGGTCATCGTTGAGGACATCATTGCGGGCTACGCGGAATTGAAACCGCTGCTGGAGCCGCCGCTGATCGGCTTCGCACGCGCGAACTACGACGACCTCGACGATCAGCTCGCGGAACTGCTGAGCCCGGGATTCGCGCGCAATATGGGAAAATCGCGCCTCGCGCATTTCCCGCGCTACCTGCGCGCGATGCGCTTGCGGGCGGAACGCCTGCGCCAGGATCCCGCGCGCGATCAGGCGCGCATGCTCGCCGTGCAGCTCTACTGGCGCGACTATCTCAAGCTGCGCGCCGCGCGCGGCGACGATCCGGCACTGGCCGAGTTGCGCTGGCTGATCGAGGAGTTGCGCGTGTCGACGTTCGCGCAGGAATTGCGCACGGCCGAGTCGGTGTCGCCGAAGCGGTTGGCAAAGCTGGTGGAGGGGTTGAGGGCGTCTTCGGTCTAGCTGGTTCGCGCGTCAACCGCCGGGTCCCGTGTCGTCGGCCGTCCATGGCCTGCACGGGACGAGTTCATCCTGAACTCATTTGACGCGCTGAACGCGTACGCTGCAGCCGCAGCCTTCGACGTACATCAGCCAGCTGCCGAGCAGCATCGGCTTGATGCGCACGACCGGGTTTTCGAACTTGCCGGCGTCGTATATGCCCGATTCGGCTTGTTTCCATTCCTGGCCGTTGTCGAGCTTGAACACGGACTTGCCGCGCCAGCCGGTGAACATGCCTTCGATATGCGCTTCGACGACGTCGCGCGCCGAGGTATCGGGATAGAAGACCGGCTGGCCATTCGGCGTCACGATCTGGGGATTGCCCGCGCCGTGCGTGCGCAGCCACTCGTTCAGGAACTTGAGCTGATCGGGCGAGAGCTTGTCGAGGCCAGCGGCCCGCAGCTCGGCCAGCGACATCCGCTCTTCGAGCGTCGCCGGTTGCGTCTGCGCATCGGCGATCAGCGAGAACAGGGTTAGGAGAACCGTAAGTACAGTCGGGAAAGGGCGCATGATCTTAGTATGGGAGCAGGGCATTCGTGACCGCGACCGCAAAAATCCTTGTCTTTTACGAACTTAACAGGTGCGCGCGGCCGCATAAGCGGTTAGAATGCGGCCGCCCGAGTGTAGCATGACGGTACCCAAGTCCACCCCGAGGTGGACGAAAGAAGGCACCGCAAGGCTCGAGGCGAAGGGAAAGTCCGCGTGCAGCAACGTTCCGCCCAGCCAGGCGGCGCATGTGCGCATGTGCAATACCGCAATCGACGAGAAATCCAGCGATGCCCGCTATCAAGACGTCTGCCGCAAAGATCTCCGCCTGTCTCGCCGCTTCTGTCTTCTTCACCCCCGTTTTCTGCTCAGCTGCCTCGCTCATCGTCAACAAGGAGCAGCCGCTGAACATGTCGGCGTCGCCGGGATTCTCGTACGTCGTCAACGGATCCGACGGTAGCTTGACCGCTCAGACCGATGGATTCCTGTTCTGCGCGAATATCGGAAGCTACGTTGCGACCGCTGTAACGCTGGTGCCGCAGCACCCTCAGTGGAGCGCGCCGATCGCGCAAGACGTGGACTCCGTTAGCTACAACGCCGGCATCTTGGGCGTGAACGAGAACAGTGCCTCGACGCTCGTCTGCCATGCGGTCGGCGCGGGAGGCGAGCTCCTGACGTCGCGAAGCGAAGGCTTGTTCCGCAACAGCTACGAATCGAAGACCATCGAGCAGTACAGCAACCTGATCAACTGGATTCCCAGTCTCGGCTTCAGTTGGACCAATCCGGTGTGGTCGGCGGTGCCGATCGATCCGTGCAATCCTTCCGTCAGCGATCCCGCAGAGGTCGTCGAGGATGTTACCTGCGCAGCAGCCACGGGCCTTCGTCCTGCGGGCGCCAGCGAAACGCGCGCGGGGACCCTCTGGACCGGAACCGACGGCTCCAATTTCTTCTATATCGCGCGTGTCGATGCGCGTTACGGCCCGCAGAATGGGGCGCCCGCGTTTGCGCCGCCGCAGATCCTGCAAGGTGCTCAGCCGCAAGGATCGGGAAACGCGACGATGCAGGTCGTGGATGCTTACTCGCGAGGTATCGTGGGTCAAGGTGGCGGCTATCTCGCCGATAACGGTACGTGGTGCGTCCTGCTGTCTCTGCCGGCCAGCCTGAACTCCAACATGTGCCAGGGCGCCCCAAACTCCGGGACGCTGAGCGGTCCATTGACGGACCTTGGATTCGCTGTCGGCGTTCCCCCGAGCCAACCACAGACTTCGTTCTACATCGGGTTCATCCGTCCGATCGTCGGCGCGCCGCCCACGCTGAACGTTCCAGCGGTGGCTGTCTCGATCCTGGTCGAACATGGCGTCATCGCGGCAGGTGGCGACAAGTTCAAAGGCGACGACGTGATTTTCGGCTTTCTGCCCACGTCGAACGGCTTCCCCTGGATGACCGGCGGTCAATAAAGCCGGTTCTCCGGAGCACGCGGCCGTTTCGGCGGCCACAGCCAGTCGTAAGCTAGTACGTCTTCCTCTGCTCGCGGCGCTTTGCGCGCCGCCGGTTCATCGCTCGTGAAACGCTTCTCCGATCCCCGGCTGACCCTCGAGCATTGGCTCGCGGCGGCGGAAAGCTCCGCATCGTCGGATGTGCTCGCTCGCGCGTGCCGTCTCGCCGACGAGCGTGCCGATCGTTTCGGCGCGGAATGGGCGCATCGCTTCACGGCGTTGCTCGCGACGCTCGATTTGATCCGCGAGCTCGGCGTCGGTTCCGAAGCACTCGCCGGCTGCGTGCTGCACGCGCTCGCCGAATGCGGATCGCCGCTCACACATTCCGAGCTCGCCGCGTTTCCGGCCGAAGTGCGCAACCTGGTCGAAGGCCAGCAGGCCGCCGAGCGCGTCTGGTCGCTCTACGCCGCACGCGGCAACAGCGGTGGAACGGAAGGTTTGCGTCGCCTGTTGCTCGCGATCATTAGGGACTTGCGCGTCGTGTTCATCCTGCTCGCGCGCCAGCTCGTCGAGATGCGCGCGGCATCGGAGTTGCCCGACGAAGAACGTCGCGCGCTGGCGCAGCTGACCGCCGACATCCACGCGCCGCTCGCGAACCGGCTCGGCATCTGGCAGCTCAAGTGGGAGCTCGAAGATCTCGCGTTCCGCTATCTGCAACCCGATGTGTACAAGCGCATCGCGCAGCTGCTCGACGAGCGTCGCGGCGATCGGGAAAGCTGGATTACCGAAGCGAAAGACGCGCTCGAAAGCGCGCTCGCGAAGGCCGGTGTCAAAGCCGACATCGCCGGACGACCGAAACACATCTATTCGATCTGGCGCAAGATGCAGAAGAAAGGCGTGGAGTTTTCCGAGCTATACGACGTGCGTGCGCTGCGCATCCTCGTCGACGATGTCGCCAACTGCTACGCGGCGCTCGGTGTCGTGCATTCGACGTGGTCGTACATCGCAGGCGAATTCGACGATTACATCGCGAGCCCGAAAGGCAATCAGTACCAGTCGCTGCACACCGCGGTGATCGGCCCGCACGGCAAGACGCTCGAAGTGCAGATCCGCACGCACGAAATGCACCGCCACGCCGAGCTCGGCTTCGCCGCGCACTGGCGCTACAAGGAAGGCGGCGGTGCCGATGCGAGCTTCGAACGCAAGATCGCCTGGATGCGCCAGCTCTTGGAGAGCAAGGACGCACGCGAAGACGACGCGGCGCTGCTCGCCGGATTCCGCACCGAGGTCATCGAGGATCGCGTCTATCTGTTGACGCCGAAAGGTCTGGTCATCGATCTGCCGCGCGGCGCCACGGTGCTCGATTTCGCTTATGCGATTCACACCGACGTCGGCCATCGCTGTCGCGGCGCCAAGGTCAACGGCCGCATCGTGCCGCTGACGTTTCAACCCGTGAGCGGCGATCGCATCGAGATTCTGACCGGCAAGACCATCGAGCCGCGCCGCGACTGGCTGTCGCCGCATCATGGATATCTCGCCACGCATCGCGCGCGCGAGAAAGTGCGCACCTGGTTCAAGCGCATCGACCATGCACAGAATCTCGCCGCGGGTCGTGCACTGCTCGATCGCGAATTGAAGCGGCTCGCGCTGCATCACGCGAACATCGATCCGTTGCCGGCGCGGTTTCAGCTGCGCACGCAGGAAGATCTGCTCGAAGCGCTCGCGCTCGGCGACATTTCGCCGGGCCAGGTCGCGCGCGCGCTGCACGAATCGCTGGCGCCGCCGAGCGCAACACCCGCCGCACCACCGCCGTTGCGACCGCCGGCGCGCAGCAAGGACGCGATCGTCATCGAAGGCGTCGGCAACCTGATGACGCAACTGGCGCGTTGCTGCCAGCCGTTGCCGGGCGACGCCGTCGCCGGTTTCATCACGCGCGGCCGTGGCGTTTCGGTGCATCGCACCGATTGCAAGCAGCTCGCTCGCCTGCGCGAGCGCGACGCGGGCCGCGTGATCGAAGTCGAATGGGGCGAGCGCAAGGAGCTCGCCTACGAAGTCAACGTCGTCGTGCGCGGCTACGATCGCAAATGGCTGCACAAGGACATCACGAACGTGATCGCGGCGGCGAACGCGCATCTCCTCGCGATCAATACGCAGGTCGATCCGCGCCAGGGCCTCGCGGAGATGAACTTTGCGCTGCGCGTAACCGATTTCGGTCAGCTCTCGGGTCTGCTCGCGCGGCTCGCGACGGTGCCGAACGTGCTCGAGGCGCGACGCGTCACCTGAGCTCGCCGGGATCGCGCGCGGTCGCAAGCCGTACGGCGGCGAGCGCTGCGTTTGGGTCGCTGAATATCGCCCTGCTGAAGCATCGAAAGCACGAGCGGCCGGAGCATTGGAATTGAGGCCGCTTCTCGGGTTCTTCGATGCCGATGAAAACGTTGGAACGTCTGGCCGCGTTCGCCTGTCTGAATCCGGCGGATTTCGGTGTTGGAAATCAGGCAGCTACGCACGCGCGCCGGACGGCCGCTCGCTGAACGCATGGTATTCTGGCGTTTCCGCCGATGTCCACTGTGCGCGCGGCCCGTTTTGCGCATCGCGAGAACCCGTTTGGAAGTGACCGCAACGTGATCGAGATCAAAGGCTATCGTCTGTTGCGCCAGCTCGGCCGCGGCGGCATGGCGACCGTCTATCTCGCCGTGCAGGAATCAGTGGATCGCGAAGTCGCGCTCAAGGTGATGTCGCCGGCGCTGCTCGCCGATCCGAATTTCGGCGAGCGCTTTCTGCGCGAAGCCAAGATCGCCGCGCGACTGCATCACCGCCACGTGGTCGGCATCCACGATGTCGGCCGCGACGGCGACTATCACTACATGGCGATGGAATACCTCGGCGGCGGTCCGGTTCTGCATAAGGACGGCAATGCGCGCCCGGTGCCGTTCGCGCTGCGCGTGATCCGCGAGATCGCGACCGCGCTCGACTACGCGCACAAGAAAGGCTTCGTGCACCGCGACGTCAAACCGGACAACATCTTGTTGCGCGACGACGGCTCGTCGGCGCTGACCGACTTCGGCATTGCGCGCGCGCTCGATCCGGCTGCGCGCATGACGCAGACCGGCGCCGTCGTCGGAACACCGCATTACATGAGTCCGGAGCAGGCGCGCGGCAAATCGATCGACGGCCGTTCGGACCTTTACAGTCTCGGCGTGGTGCTCTACGAGCTTCTGGTCGGCCGCGTGCCGTACCTGGCCGACGATTCGCTCGCGGTCGGCATCATGCACATCAGCCAGCCCGTGCCGATGCTGCCGGACGAGATCATCGCCTTGCAGCCGCTGATCGCGCGCATGCTCGCCAAGCAGCCCGAAGACCGTTTTCAGGACGGTCAGGAAATCGCCGCCGCGATCGGCGAATTCGAAGGCCGCAACGGTGCGAACGACACGTTTTCGTCGAGCGCATCCGACGCGTTCCGCCGCGATACGCCGCCGATGGCATTCACACCGAGGCCGACGACGCCGGTCACGACGCCGACGCGGCAGCAGCCTTCGATTGCGACGCCGCGCGAAGTCGGTTCCCGCGAACGCGCCGAGCCGAACATCGGTCGACTCGACGAAATCGTCGCGGCGGTCAGTCAAGATGGCATGCGTGCCGAGCGTGGCACGCGGTCGACGTATCGCCAGCGCAGCCGGCGCGGTCCGTGGCTCGTTGCGGCGCTATTGCTATTGATTGCACTCGGCGGCACGGCGTGGATGTTTCAGGATCGCTTGCGCGCGTTGCTGCCGCGCACCGAGTTCAACGACACGCTCACGCGTGCGCAACGCGCGCTCGATCAGGGGCGGCTCGCCGGCGATCAGGACAGCGCGCGCGAATTATTCCAGGCGGCCCGCGCGCAGGATCCGGACAACGATGTCGCGCGCGCTGGACTCGAGCGCGTCGGTCATCTGCTGCTCGACCGCGCCGCGGAAGCGCAGAAGCGCAACGATCTCGCCGCTGCGCGCCAATGGCTCGACGCGGCGCGTGAACTTCTCGGCGGCGGTGCGGCAGTGGATGCGCTGGAGAAATCGCATCGCCAAATCCGCAAGCAGCGGCGCCGAAACCGGACAGCTGCTCGATCAGGCCAAGCAGGCGCTCGATGCAGGCCGCGTGCTCGGCGACGACGGCTCGGCTGCGTTGTACAAACGTCTTCTCGCCGCGGACGCATCGAACGCGCTGGCGCAATCCGGTCTGCAGAAATCTGCGGATGCGCTGGCGACCGATGCGCGCAACGCATTCGAAGCGCACGATCTCGCCACGGCCGAATCGCGCATCGACGCGATCGCAGGAATTTTGCCCACCTATCCCGCGCTCAGCGAATTGCGCGGCCAGCTCGCCGAGGCGCGCGCGCTGCAACGTGCGTCGCTCGATGAGGAACTGCAACGCGCCGATGCGCAGGTACGCGCCGGCCACTTGACCGGCGCTGATGACAGCGCGCTCGAATTGTTCCGTGCGGCGATCAAACAGGATCCCGACAACGCGCGCGCAAAGGAAGGTCTGCGCCGCATCGCCCAGGCGTTCGTCATGCAGGCGAATGCGGCGATCGAAGACAACAATCCGACCAGCGCCGAGAAGCTTCTCTCGACAGCCGGCGAGCTCGCGCCGAACCTGCCCGAGTTGCGCGAAGCGCGCATCAACCTGCGCGAATTGCACGAACGCATCGACATCGCCGCGGAGCGGCCGACGATCACCGCAGCCGATACCGATCGAGTGCGCAAGCTCGTTGCAGAAGCCGCGCAGGCCGAGGCCGCCGGCAATCTGATCATCCCCCCAGGCGACAGCGCGTACGACAAATACCGCGCCGCGCTCGAGATCGACGGCAACGACAAGGAAGCGCAGGACGGCATCGCGCGTCTGCCGGCGCGCGCAAAGGAACTGTTCGACAAGGCGCTGGCGGACGGAACGCCGCAACGTGCGCGTGCGTTGCTGGATACGGTTCGGCAGATTTCGCCTTCCGATGCGCAGATCGCGCCGATGGCCGAGCGTCTCGCGAATGTCTTTCTGGATCAGGCCGAAGCGCGCGTGCGTGAGGGTCGCCGCGACGACGCAGCGCGTGCGCTGGATGCCGCGCGCGAATTGAGTCCGGTCAATCCGCGCGTTGCGCCGCTCGATGCGCGGATTCATGCGTTGCCGAATGCGCAGCAGGGCTGATAAACGGTCGATCCGGCGAACGAGTTCAGCTATTGATTACTTGCAGGAGCGGAGTCGGTCGCTTCCGGATCGCATCGTGGCGACAGCACGATCGCGCTCGCGGTACATTCGAAGCAAGGCAATTGAGAAGGCCCGGCATTCACCCGATGCGATGACGATGTCATGTGCCTGCTGCTGATCGCTGTTCGCGCCGTGCCCGGCAGACCGTTGCTGCTGCTCGGCAACCGCGATGAATTCCGTGCTCGCGCGAGCGCCGCGGCTGCACCGTGGAAAGAAGACCCGCGCGTCGTCGGCGGGCGCGATCTCATCGCTGGCGGATCGTGGCTCGCGCTGCGCGACGACGGTCGCCACGCGGCGGTTACCAACGTCCGCTCCGGCCTGCCGGCGACTGCGCCGCGTTCGCGCGGATGGCTCGTGCGCGACTTCGTGCTCGGCGAGATGGATCCACGCGTTTTTCTCGAGGCGATGCACGCAGACGTCGAAAGCTACGGCGCGTTCAATCTCGTCGTCGGTGATTGCGACGAGACCTGGGCTTACGGCACCGCAGATAGCGCACCGCGCCGACTCGACGATGGCGTGCACGTGATCAGCAACGGCCGCATCGGTGTGCATTGGCCGAAGACGGAACGTTTGCAGCAACGTTTCGTCGCAGAAACCGCATCATCGTCGGACATCGACGACGCGCGCCTGCTCGACCTCTTGCTCGACGAGCAACGCCCCACAGACGAGGCCTTGCCCGATACCGGAGTCGGCCTTGAGCTCGAACGTCTGCTCGCGCCCGTATTCGTGCGCGGCAGCGCGCTCTATGGTACGCGCGCGAGCACATTGGCCTACGTGACGAGCGAAGGCCGCGCGCGCTTGCGCGAACGCAACTTCGGGACGGAGCTTCGCTTTGAGCGGGAGCGCGACTGGCGAGCCGGCTTCGGGAGCGATCGTTGGGAGGAAGGTAGTATGGCGATCGACCGAGCATAGCGGGCAGGTGGTTGGGAGCATGGTCATCGGCGAGCGGGTGGCAGGGGCTCAGATCGCCGGTATCGCAGAGAGTCCGCTCGCGTTTCACACCTGGTCCATGTCCGGATTCTCGTCATTCAGCCAAGTTCGGGACAAAGGGCTCAGACCTCCGCGCATCCTCGCGCCTAACGCCTTCGGATTGATCTGACATGACGACCAACAGCTCGAACGGACGGCCCAGCAAGTTGTGGGCTTTCCTGCAGTTTCCCCTTACGCGCATCGTGATTGCCGTGGTCGCGCTGACCGCCGTGCTCGCCGTGGTCCAGGTGTGCGCGAAAGCGGCGGGTATCGAACCACATTCGACCGCCGGCCTTCTTGTCGCGGTGCTGATAATGGCTGCGACGCTGTTGGTCTACGCGGGTTTCGTGCGATGGATCGAACGTCGCAGCGTCACCGAGCTCGGCTTCAAGGGAGCCGCACCGGAATTCGGATCGGGTGTTGCTGTCGGCATCGCGCTGTTCTCGCTCACCATGCTGGTTCTTTTTGCGCTCGGCCAGGTCGACATCGCGGCGGCCGGCGGCTGGCAGGCGCTGGGTTATCCGCTGCTGGATGCGCTGATCGCGGCCGTCACCGAAGAAGTACTGATGCGCGGCGTCCTGTTCCGCATCGTCGAGGCGAGTCTCGGCAGCTGGATTGCGCTGGTGTTTTCGGCGGCTCTGTTCGGCGCTTTGCATGCGTTCAATCCGGGCGCGACGCTGACCAGCAGCATCGCGATCGCGCTCGAAGCCGGCGTGTTGCTGGCCGCGGTCTTCATGTTTACGCGCAGATTGTGGATGGTGATCGGTCTGCACACAGGATGGAATTTCACCGAGGGCGGCCTCTTCGGTGCGAGCGTTTCAGGCGGCAATGCGCACGGCATGTTGACCAGCCAGTTCCACGGTCCGGATGTGCTGACCGGCGGCGCGTTCGGCCCCGAAGCGTCGATCGTGGCCGTCATCATTTGCCTTGCGGCGGGATTGGCGTTCCTCTGGTTTGCACGGCGGCGCGGAAATTTCGTGCGGCCGTTCTGGTCTCGCGGCGCGGGCGCGAGCTAGCGGAGAACCGACAACGACGGCCGGCGATCACGTTCGGTCAAAGCGCCAGAATGCGCCGCACGGCAACGCGCGCGGCATCGAACGAGAAGTGCCGCCGCACGTTGTCGAGTCCGCGCGCCGACAGACGATTCCACAGCGCTTCGTCCTCGTATACGCGGATGACGGCGTCGGCGAATCCATCGGCATCGGCGGCGACCATCACGTCCGCATCGGCTTCGACGTGCATGCCTTCGACCGCGATCGGCGTCGCCACGACCGGAAGGCCATAGCTCATCGCCATGTTGACCTTGCCTTTGACGCCGGCGCCGTAGCGCAGCGGCGCGATCGAAACGCGGCAGCCGTCCATGTACGGCGCGATGTCCGCAACATAGCCGTGCACGACGACGTGCTCGTCGGCGAGAGCGAGAATCGTGGGCGGCACCTTGCTGCCGATGACATGGAACGTGCAGTCGGGGAGCGCCGCGCGCACGCGGGCAAACACTTCGCGCACGAACCACGTCACCGCGTCCACGTTGGGCGGATGCTGGAAACCGCCGACGAACACGAGATCGCGCCGTTCGCTGAATCCTCTGCGACAGCCATACACTTCGTGCACGTTCGACAGCACTTCGACGCGCGCGCTGGGTGCATCAACGGCGAGCAGTTCCTGTTCCGCCGAACTGACCACCAGCGTGACGTCGCATTCGCGGATCAGCTTGAGCTCCTGCGCGCGCGTCGCCGCGGCGTGACGCGTGAGCTCCGACTTGCCCTCGACCGCGGCCGCGCGCTGCTCGCGCAGGTAGTGCAGATCGACCGTATCGAAAATGAGCTTCGCGCGCGGCGCATACAGGCGCGCGAGACCGACGAAGCTGGCGGCAACGTAGTGACGCGAAAGAATGACCGCATCGAACTCAGCGCCACGTTCGCGGAAGAACTTGACCGGATCGGCAGTCCACGGCGCATACAGCGCTTCGACGCCGAGCTCCTGCAGCGCCGGCGTGTAGCGCTCGTCCCAAAGCCGGTTGTCGGGCAGAAACGTCGTGCGGCAGCCGAGATCGCCGAGCACGCGCATGAGATTGACCATGCGCAGCGATCCAGAATCCTGATCCGGCGTCGGCGTCGTCGCATCGACGATGAGCACGCGACGTGTCGTGCGATGCGAGGCGGCGCGTGCGATCGGCGTGCCCGGCGCGGGTTGTCGCGCGAGTGCGAGTTTCCACTTGTCGAGGAATTTCTCGCGGTTGATCGGCTGGAAACGCTTGATGCCGGTTGCCGTATCGGTGCCCGAGGTGATGCCTTCGAAATGGACGACGATCGACGCCGGCTCGTAGTAGACCTTGTATCCGGCCGCACGCACGGCGAATGCGAGATCGGTGTCTTCGTAATACGCGGGTGTATAGCGCGTGTCGAAACCGCCGAGCCGGCGAAACAATTCGGTGCGCAGCAGGATCGCGGCGCCCGAGCAGTAATCGGACTTCACGCCGGAATGCGTACTGCGGATCGTCAGCATCTTCGAAGCGACCATAATTCCAGCCGGATGCGTCGCTGAAAACGATGCCGCCGGCTTCCTGAAGTCGTCCGTCCGGATAGATGAGCTTTGCGCCGACGAGTCCTGCCGCCGGCGCTTCGTCAAGGCAACGGACCAGCGCTTCGAGCCAGCCGGAAGTCACGCGCGTGTCGTTGTTGAGGAACAGGAGCAGCTCGCCTTGCGCGATAGCGGCGCCTGCATTGCACGAGCCGATGAAGCCGAGATTGGCCTCGTTGCGCACGACGCGAATGCCGTCGATGTCGGCGAGCCGCTGCGGTGTCGCCTGGGCCGAGGCGTCGTCGACGACAATGATCTCGAACGGAATTCGGCCCGCGTGCTCGGCGAGCGAGCGCAAACACGCGGACGTGTAATCGATCTTGTTGAACACCGGAATCACGATCGACACGCGCGGCGCGCTGGATGTCGGCATGGCGAAATACGCAAAGTCCTCGCGCGGCGGCGCGTACGTCACGCGCGCACGCGCCGGACCCTTGCCGCGCAGCTCGCGCGCGATCCGCGCCAGCGTACCGGCGACGCCGCGTTGCGCGAGACTGCCGCGCACGCGCGTGAACATCGTGCGCACGTGCAGCGTGCGGAATGCAAGGCGCGCGCGCACACCAGCGACGCGAGCGTTCGCGCGGCGGAGCGGAGCGGTGATGCGCCACGAAGTGCTGGCCAGCATCTGTTCGAGGCGCGGCTTGAGATCGCGCAATTCCGTATCGAGCGACTGCGCCCAGCGCGTGCGCTCGGCAAGCTGGCGATCGAGCGCGTGGCCCCAGTCGCCGCGGCGTTCGCTTTCCGCGCGCACCGCGGCAAGATCATGGCGCAGCGCATCTTCGTCTTCGCGAAGGTGCGCAATCGTTGCCGCGCGTTCCGCGTCGCGCAGTGATGCGGCGTCTGTCTCGGCAAGCGGATAGCGCGCCGCGGGACGGGTGCCGAGGTGCAGAACACCGGCATAGGCATTCGCCATCGCGGCGAGCGTCGATTCGTTTTCTGTGCCCGCCGTCGATCGGACACGATCGAGCGCGTTGCGCCCGGCCAGGAGCGCGGCGACGCGCGCGGTCACCGCGTGTGCGTCCGGATCGACAAGAAAGCCGTCAATGCCATCGCGAATGCGCTCGGCGAGCGCGCCGACACGCGTCGCGATCACGGGAACGCCGAGGCTGCGCAGTTCCGACAGTGTGTAGCTGAAGGTTTCCGCCACGGTCGGCAGCAGCAGCGCAGCATCCGGTGCGATGCGCGCGACGAGCGCGGGAAGCTCGTCACGCTGGTAGTCGAGCACGATATGCACGCCGCGTTCGCCGAACAGCGCGTGCGCATCGGCGCCGGCGCCGACGAGATAAAGATCGGCATGTTCGCGGAGTTTCGCGAGCGAGGCCTTGAGCAATTCCGCGCCCTTGCCGCGACGCACGCGCCCAGGCACGAGGAGGCGCGGGCGCTTGCGCGACGGCGCATGCGCGCGCGTCGGCGCACCTTCGGGCCACGGCGCGAGTCCGTGCGCGATCACGCGCTGGGGCAATTCCGCAAGTTCGGGCGCCAGCCGCAGCTGGTTGGCCAGCGCGGAACCGCTCGGCGCGATCAAAGTCGCGCCGGCCGCACGCAGCGACGTCACGGCCGCATCGCGCAGCACACGCCAATGTTTCGGATCGCGATTGGAAAATTCCGCGTCGTCGCCGAGCGCGGCGAGATCGCGCGTGCGTTGCAGGTCGTCGAAGCGCAGCGACTCGTCGCCGAAATCGCGATGCAGCGTCGGCCAGAGTGGATAGTGATCGTGGATCACGCAAAACGTCGGCAGGCGCGTCGCCAGCACGTCGAGACTGTGACCGATCAGCGACGAGACGATCAGCGCATCGATGCAATGGTCGCGAACGATGCCGGCGAGGATGTCGCGATACGCACCGTCGGCCAGAGCGGTATCCGCGATCGGCACCGGCAGCGCGATGCGCAAGCGCGGCGGTCCTTGCATCGCGCCGTCGTGCAGCTCGATCCATTCGCCGTGTCGCCGACGCGCGAAGCTCCCGCGCGAGACGAGAACGAGATGACAGGCTTGGTCGAATGTCCGCGCGAAATCGCGCACCCAGCGTTCGGCGCCGCCGCCCCAGCCGTGCAACACGTGCAGAAGCACCGGTCGCGCGTCGAGTCCCGGTCGATCCGGCGTCGCGCCGGCGCGAAGCGCGGCCGACACGCGTTCGCGGAGCGCGGCGAGCGGCGAGGGTGGCGCAGGATCGCGCGGATCGTCGCTTGTCGTTGCCGATTTGGAAGCCGGCACGTTGGCGTGCACGTAGAGATGATCGAGCAGCACGCAACGCAAACCGTGCTGGGCCAGCGCGTCGGCATCGGCGGGCGACGCGTGACCGAGCTGCGCGAGGCGTTCGCCGTGCCACGCACTCGCGGCCGCGCGGCGTAGCGATGCATCGATCAGGCGGCGTTCGCCGTACGCGAAGCAGAGCGCGTCGAGACGTTCGGGACTCTCGTCGTCATCGATGCGGTCGAGGAGCGTGCGTTCGGGAATGACGTCATCGAGCGCCGCGGCACCCAGCACGCCTTCGCATTCGAGCGCGCGCAGCAAACGTTCGATGGCGAAGCGCGGCAGTCGCGTGTTCGCGCGAACGAGAATCAACGTCTCGCGCGGAAACGCGCGCGCGGCAAACGGAATCAGCTCGATCGGATCGTCGACATCCGGCGCATCGATGTGCGGCGCCGCGGCTGTCGACAGACGCGTCGGTCCGATCGTCGCGATCGGTACGCCGACGTCGGCGGCGATCGTCGCCGCGGTGTCGATTCCCGCGCCGAACACGCAAACGCGAAACGGACGCTCGCCGATGCTGCGCACGGATGCGGGCCGTCAGCGACCGATCCACCGTCCGCCGGCCGCGCCGTCGCGGCGAACGGACACGCATGAGCCGTCGTCGGCGACCACGAGAACGCGGGAAACGGGGCGCATGGAGACTCCGGCAGATCCGAAGCGGCGATTATCGCTGATCCGCCGCAATTCGTGCCGCGCGGCCGCATTGTCGGGGTGCGCCCGGACGGCACTCGTCTCGCCACGCGCGACGTGGCCCGAGTAGACTCGTGCAAGCCTTCCCCGGAATCCGCGCTTGTCCGTTCCCGCCCGCGTTTTCGCCTTTCTCAGAGTGCTGTGGCGCCTGCTGCGCGTGCCGGTCCTGATCGGTTTGGGCTTTGCGATCGGCTTTGTCGTGCCGTACGCGGCCCGGCTCGACCGCGAAGTGCGCGCCCGCTTCGACGACCTGTCCTGGGAGATTCCGAGCCGCGTCTACGCACGCCCGCTGCAGCTCGCGCCCGGTCTTGCGCTGACGGCCGATATCCTCAAGATCGAGCTCGACGCCGCGCGTTACGTTGAAGACCCCGCGGCGAAAACGCCGGGCACGTTCGCACACGATGGCGCGCGTTTCACGATCGCGCGGCGTGGATTCGTCTATCTCGATGGACGCGAACGCGAAAAACGCATCGCGCTGACGCTCGCCGACGGCCGCATCGCCAAGCTCGTTGATGCCGACAGCGGCGCGGCGCTCGCGAGCGTTCGTCTGGAGCCCGCGCGCATCGCGACGCTATACGGCGCGCTTGAGGAGGATCGCCGCATCGTGCAGCTCGCGGAGGTTCCGACGTTGCTGGTCACGGGCCTGCAGGCGGTCGAGGATCGCGATTTCAAGCACCATCACGGCATCGATTCTGTAGCGATTCTGCGCGCAGCGTGGGCGAATCTGCTGGCCGGTCATGTCGTGCAAGGCGGATCGACGCTGACGCAGCAGCTGGTCAAGAATCTTTTTCTCGATCGCAGCCAGAGCATGACGCGCAAGTTCAACGAGGCGCTGCTTTCGCTGATTATCGAAGCGCGCTACAGCAAGGAACGCATTCTCGATGCGTACATCAACGAAGTGTTCCTCGGTCAGCAAGGCGGTCAGGCCGTGCACGGTTTCGCAGCCGCGAGCGAGTTCTACTTCGGGCGCGATCTGCGCGGGCTTGGGCCGGCCGACATCGCGCTCCTGGTCGGCATGGTGCAGGGACCGAGTTATTACGATCCGCGCCGCAATCCCGATCGAGCGCTCGGCCGGCGCAATGTCGTGCTCGGACAGTTTCACGATACCGGATTGATCGACGACGCGACGTACGCGACGGCGGTCAAGCAGCCGCTCGGCACGGCGGCGAATGCGACGCTGCCGCGCGACCGTTTTCCGGCGTTCCTCGATCTGGTGCGCCGGCAGATCCACGAAGACTATCCGGATGCGGAGCTCAACAGCGCGGGTCTGGCGATCCACACGACGCTTGCGCCTTCCGTGCAGACGCTCGGCGAGGATTCGATCGACAAGGCGCTGACGGCGCTCGGCAAGCGCGGTGCCGCGGTCGATGCGGCGCTGGTCGTCACCGGCGCGCGCGACGGCGAAGTGCAGGCGATGATCGGCAGCCGCGATCCGGACGAGCCGGGTTTCAATCGCGCGCTCGATGCGTTGCGGCCGATCGGATCGCTGGTGAAGCCTTTCGTCTATCTCGTCGCGCTGGCGCAACCGCAGCGCTATTCGCTGGCGACGCTGGTCGAGGATTCGACGATCGATCTGCCGCAGCAAGGCGGCACGCGCTGGCAGCCGCAGAACGACGATCACGAGACGCACGGCAACGTTATGCTGATCGATGCGCTCGTGCACAGCTGGAATCTTGCCACCGTGCATCTCGGAATGCGCGTCGGCGTCGATCGCGTGCAAGGATTCCTGCGTTCGTTCGGGCTTGGGCGCGATATCAATCCGAATCCGTCGCTGCTGCTCGGCGCGGTCGACTTGAGCCCATACGATGTCGCGCGGCTTTATCAATATCTCGCCGACGATGGCCACGCGCTTCCGCTGCGCGCGCTGCGCGGCGTGCTCGACGCGAAAGGCAGGCCGCTGACGCGCTATTCGGCGAAGGCGGGCGCGGGTGACTACGTGCAGGCGGCGCGACTGGTCACGTATGCGATGCAGCAGGTCGCGGTCAGCGGAACCGCGCATGCGATCGCCGAGTCCGGGCTCGGCAATCTCCACGCCGCCGGAAAAACCGGCACCAGCGACACGCAGCGCGATTCGTGGTTCGCCGGATTCACCGGCGCGCAGCTCGCCGTCGTCTGGGTCGGACGCGACGACAACAAACCGACCGGTCTCATGGGCGCGACCGGCGCGCTCAGGATCTGGATCGAGCTCATGAAGCGCATGCCGGCGGCGCCGCTCGACGTACCGAAGGACGGCATCGAGCTCGCGTTCGTCGATGGCGCGTCCGGAAAGCGCACCGATCTGGCCTGCAGCGGTGCGCGCGAGTTGCCGTTTGCGCAGGGCTATGCGCCGACAGACGTGGAGCACTGTCCGCTGGATGAGCTCAAGAACTGGTTTCGCGGCGACGAGGCGAAGCCGCAGTGATCACGCTCGATGACCGATCCTCCCATCGTCCCGGCTTTCCCCGGGATGACGAAAGGTTAGGCAGCGAAGGCGTGCATCGGATGACCAGCCTAGAGCAGATGGAGGGAGGCGTGGAAGCGAGACCGTCAGGGCATGCCTAAGCCGGAACACGGCCGGATCCGACAAGAGGGCATGCATCACGCGTTAACACGCATTCGTGTATTTTTCACGCTTCAAGGTCGATACCACCGTTCGCATGCGCACACGTTTTCGCTTCAATTCGGGTTTTTTCATTCGTGCACTCGCCGTCGCCGGCTCGTTCGCGCTCGGCGCGTGCACGCAGCCGAGCGCACCTTCCAAGGCCGCGACCAAGGCACCGGCGCTGGATCACGACCCGGTCGGAGCGATCCGCGCGGCGGGCATGGGCATGGATTCCTCGGCGGTGCAGGTGCAGCCGCTACGGGATCCGGCGATCGAGGGTTTTCTGAATCAGGCGCACGCGGCGGAAACGGCAAAGAATTTCGACGCGGCTGCCGACGCGATGTCGCGCGCGCTGAAGCTCGCGCCCGATGCGCCGGACCTTTTGCAATACCAGGCCGAAATCGAAATCCTGCGCGGCCACTGGAAGCAGGCCGAGGATCTCGCGATCAAGAGCTTCACGCTCGGCCCGAAACTCGGCAGCCTGTGCGCGCGCAACTGGCAGACCGTGGTCGAGGCGCGTATTGCGATGAACGATCCAGCGACGCAGGCGCAGGCCAAACAGCGACTCAAGGAGTGCCGCGTCGCGCCGCCGGTGCGCATGTGAGGCTCAGCGCACGCGCCGCGCGCGAGCGGTCCGCAGTCGGAGTCGTTTACGTTCCGCGCAACCTTTCGTCGTCCCCGCGAAAGCGGGGGTCCAGCGCCTTTTTCATGCGCAGCAAAGTCACTGAGTTCCCGCCTTCGCGGGAACGACGCGACTCGCGAAAACGCGCTTCAAATCACGCTGCGGGCGCATGACTCCGATCCGATGACCGTCACCGATTCCATCGCCGGCGCGGCCGAGCTGCTTGGTCCCGAAGGTCCGTTCGCGCGTGAAATTCCCGGCTTCGCGCCGCGCGCATCGCAGCAAGCGATGGCGTCGGCGGTCGAGGAGGCGATCGCCGATCGTCAGATGCTGATCGCCGAAGCGGGCACCGGCACCGGCAAGACGTTCGCGTATCTCGTGCCGGCGCTGATTTCGGGCAAGCGCGTCATCGTTTCGACCGGCACCAAGACGCTGCAGGATCAATTGTTCCATCGCGACCTGCCGCAAGTGCGCGCGGTGCTCGGCGCGCGTTTGTCCGCCGCATTGCTCAAGGGACGCGCGAACTATCTCTGCCTGCATCGGCTCGATCAGGCTCGTCACGAAGGGCGTTTCGCGAGTCGCGATCAGGTCGCGCAGTTGCAGGCGATCCACGTGTGGTCGACGCAAACGCGCAGCGGCGATCGCGCGGAACTTGCCGAAGTCGCCGAAGATTCGCCGCTCTGGCCGCGCGTGACGTCGACGACGGAAAATTGTCTCGGCGCCGATTGCCCGCTGTTCAACGATTGCTTCGTGGTCAAGGCGCGACGGGCGGCACAGGAAGCCGATCTCGTCGTCGTCAACCATCATCTGCTGTTCGCCGATCTTGCGATCAAGCAGGAAGGGTTCGGCGAAATCCTGCCGGGCGCGCACGCATTCATTCTCGACGAGGCGCATCAGATTCCGGAGCTGGCCGGACAATTCTTTTCGGTCTCGCTGTCCGCGCGTCAGCTCGGCGAGCTCGCCGGCGATGCGCTGACCGAATGCGGCGGCGTCGGCGGTGCGCTCGCGTTGCTGCAGCCGCCGATCGATGCTTTGAACCTCTGCATCAAGCGATTGCGCCTCGCGCTCGATCGGTTTCCGGCGAAGGGCGCGATGACGCAGATCGAGCACGATGCGGATGTCGACCGCGAGCTGGCCGCGTTGCGTGAAGCGCTGGCCGCGCTCGCCGAAGCGCTGGGCAAACACGCCGAACGAAGTCGCGGTCTCGCCAGCGTGCACGAGCGCGCGGAAATGCACGCCGCGCGGCTGGCGCAAGTCTGCGATTCGGGCAGCCGCGACTCGGTGCACTGGTACGAATTGAGCGCGCACGGTTTCGCCTTCCATGCGACGCCGCTCGATCTCTCCCAGCCGTTGCGCGAGTTGCGCGCGCAAAGTCACGCGGCGTGGATCTTCACTTCGGCGACGTTGTCGGTGGCCGGGCGCTTCGAACATTTCGCCCGCCAGCTCGGTCTCGAAGATCCGGAGACGATCTCGCTCGAAAGTCCATTCGAATATGCGCGCCAGGCGCTCGCGTACCTGCCGCAGGGGCTGCCTGATCCCGCGATGCCCGACTACGTCGATCGCGTGCTGGATGCCGTGCTGCCGGTGCTTTCGGCTTCACGCGGGCGCGCGTTCCTTCTTTTCACGTCGCACCGCGCGCTGCGCCGTGCCGCCGAAATCCTGCCGCAGCGCGTCGCATTTCCGCTGTTCGTGCAGGGCACGGCGCCGCGGCACCGGCTGCTGACGGATTTTCGCGCCTCGGGAAATGGTGTGTTGCTGGGAGCCGCCAGTTTCTGGGAGGGCGTCGACGTCGTCGGCGAAGCCCTGAGCGTCGTCGTCATCGACAAATTGCCATTCGCGGCGCCCGATGACCCGGTGCTGGTCGCGCGGCTCGACGCGCTGCGCGACGCCGGCGGTAACCCGTTCACCGACTGGCAGATCCCGGCAGCCGTCATCGCGCTCAAACAGGGCGCGGGCCGCCTGATTCGCGATGTACACGATCGCGGCGTGCTCGTTCTGTGCGATCCGCGCCTGACCACTCGCGGCTACGGCCGATTGTTTCTTGCCAGCCTTCCGCCGCTTCCGCGTACGCGCGAGCTGGCCGACGTCGAGCGGTTTTTCAGCTGAATTTGCAAGCCCTCCGTCTGCGGACGGAGATGCGTTGCCGTGTTGTCGCGACCAGCCACGGACTACTTCCACCGACCACGGCGCGGTGCTATAAGCCTCGGCGCAGGTCGCGCCGGACATCCCGGTCTTTTCTCTTTTGCCTGTCTATCGTGCTGTCGCCACGGTGCAGCACGTCTTTTTGCGCATCCGCAAGTGGAGATCAATCGATATGGGGAACACGTTTCGCATCACGACCCTGGCGTCTGCGATCGGCCTCGCGCTGATCGGCGCCGGCATCTCGCCCGTCGCACAGGCCGCCTCCAGTCATGGCGCAACGGCCGCGTCGCAAACGCAGACCAGCGCGCAGGAGAGCTACATCATCCGCTTCAGCGAGCCCGGCTTGCTGCACTACGCCGGCGGCACGCAGGGCATTCGCGCAACCGCGCCGAAAGCGCTCGGGCAAAAGAAGCTCGACGTGCACACCAGCGCCGCCGAATCGTACAAGGCATTCCTGCAGACGCAGCGTGATTCGCATCTGCAAGCAATCGCGCAGGCGATCGGTCGCACGCTCGACGTCACACATACCTATCTCATCACGATGAACGGCGTCGCCGCGAGTCTTTCCGCAGCCGAAGCCGCCAACATCGCGACGCTGCCCGGCGTGGCCGGCGTGCGGCGTGCGGGAGAATTCCCGCTGGCGACCTACCACGGACCCGAATTCATCGGCGCGCCGAGCATCTGGGACGGCACCGCCGTTCCCGGCGGCATCGGCACGCGCGGCCAGGGCGTCGTTGTCGCCGACATCGATACCGGCATCAACAGCTCGCATCCGTCGTTCGCGGACGATCCGACCTGCGGCGTGTTCGGTCCAAGCAATCATAAGCTTCTGAGCGCGGTCGACTGCCTGACCACGAATGGCGCCGGCCAATGCGTCGGCACCAACCCGGAGGCCAACGACGGCAACGGCCACGGCGTGCACACCGCGAGCACCGCGGTCGGCAACACGCTCGACGGAACCGCGACTCCGCCTCCGGTGCTTCCGCCGCCCTATACGTTCATGTCCGGCGTAGCGTCGTGCGCGAGCCTTCGCACGTACAAGGTCTGCGCGACCAACAACTGCACCGGTGCGGCGATCCAGGCCGCGACCGAAGCCGCGATCGCCGATCAGGTCGACGTGATCACGTTCTCGATCTCCGGCGGTACCGATCCATGGAACGACAGCGATCGCACGTTCCTCGACGCGGTCGGCGCGGATATCTTCGTTGCCGCCGCGGCCGGCAATACCGGCGCCACGATCACCGATCCGGTCGGGGCGGTGAATCACCTCGGACCGTGGGTCGCGTCCGTCGCGGCGACGACGCATGATCTCAACGTCTCGGGCAGCGGTCTTCTCAACACGACGGGTCCGGGCTCGCCGCCGCCGAATACGCAGAACATTTCGCTGAATCCGGGTTCGGGCCTCGATGCCGGCACGGCACTCTCGTCCGTTCCGATCCGTCATTACGCCACCAATGAGCTCGGTTGCACGGCAAGCGGCGGATTCCCGGCCGACTATTTCGATGGCGCGGTCGCGCTGATCTCGCGCGGCACCTGCACGTTCGAAGAGAAAATCGACAATGCGCAAGGTGCCGGCGCGCTCGTCGCCGTCATCTACAACAACGCGGCGGGTGTCGTGAACATGGCGGTCGGCGGGGCGACGTTGCCGGCTTACAGCATCCTGCAGGTCGATGGCCAGAACCTCGAAACGTTCATGGACGCGAACAGTCCGGCCGACACGATCGTCGACTTCAACCCCGCCGTTCAGCAGGGTGACGTCCTCGCCGGATTCAGCCTGCGCGGACCCTCGCCGAGCCCGTTCGACGGCGTGACCAAGCCTGACATCGCCGCGCCCGGCGTCAACATCTATGCCGCGCTCGACACGTCCTCCGGCAGCTATGGTTATTTGAGCGGCACCTCGATGGCGACGCCGCACACCGCCGGATCGGGCACGCTGCTGCGCGCCGCGCACCCGGATTGGACGCCGCAGGAAGTCAAATCCGCGCTGATGCTGACCGCGTTCACCGGCGGTCACGAGGACGACCTGACCACGCCGTGGACGCCGGACGATGTCGGCGGCGGGCGCGTCGATCTGACCAAGGCTGCGTTGTCCGGTTTCGTGATGGACGAGACCTTCGACAACTTCCTCGCCGCCGAGCCGCCGGGCGGGGATGAGTCCACCTTGAACCTGCCGAGCGCGCGCAACGTGAGCTGCGTCGGTACCTGCGACTGGACGCGCGTGATTCGCAACGCGTCGGGCGCGGCGGCGAACTGGAGCATCACGGTCAACAATCCGGCCGGACTCGATGTCACTGTGGATCCGCCGAGCTTCGCCTTCACCGGCACCGGCGACCGCGTCTTCGGCGACGGTTTCGACGGCACGACGTTGCCGCCGCTGCCAGAGTTCCAGACCCTGACGATCACCGCGACGCCGACACAGGCGCTCAACAACGTGACGTTCGCGGAGATTGTCTTCCACGAAGCGAACGGCCTCTCGCCCGACGCGCATATCTACGTGGCGGTCGAGGGTCATCCGTAAGCAGCACGTCCCGTGCGATTCGAGAGGCGGGGGAAACCCCGCCTCTTTTTTGATTCGTTGAACATGCGCGCCGATCCTGCCGGACGACGCATGGCGTAATCTAATGTCCGCTCGCGGGGCAGTCTCGCGTATTGGAGGCGGGAGACCGTCGAGCTGGAATCGATCATGAGAAGTTTGCGTATCACGACGCTCGTCGCCGCGGTCGCCATTGCATTGGCCGACGCCGGCGCGAAAGCCGCGAATCCGGTTTCGCTGAGCACGGCGCCGGCGCACCTCGCGAGTGCGTCGCTCAGTGCGCAGACGTACATCATCCGCTTCGACGAGCCCGGCCTCTTGCATTATTCGGGCGGCACGCAGGGCATTCCGGCGACCGGTATCGGATCGTCGCGCAGTCGCAAACTAGACACGCGTTCGAATTCCGCGCACGCATACGAAGCGTACCTGGCCGAGCGCCGATCGATGCATCTCGCCGCGATCTCGCAGACATTGGGCCGAAGTCTCTCGGCCACGCACAATTACGCGATCACGATGAACGGCATCGCCGCGACATTGACGCCGGCGGAAGCCTCACGCGTCGCGCGCGTGCCCGGCGTCGCGTCGGTGCGCGCAGCGCGCACGTTCACGCTCGAAACATTTCACGGCCCGGAATTCATCGGCGCCGACGCCGTCTGGAATGGCAGCGCAGTCCCCGGCGGCATCGGCAATCGCGGCCAGGGCGTCGTCGTCGGCGACATCGATTCGGGCATCAACAGCGCGCATCCGTCGTTCGCCGACGACGACGCCTGTGGCTTCGGCGCGACCAACCACAAACTCCTGAGCGCGGTCGATTGTTCGACAACGGACGCGGGCGGCGTCTGCAACGGCACCGATCCCGAGGTCGACCCGGGCAACGGGCACGGCGTGCACACGGCCAGCACTGCGGTCGGCAACACGCTCGATGCAAGCGCGGATCCGCCGCCGACGATTCCGCCGCCGCATACGTTCATTTCCGGTGTTGCGCCGTGCGCGCATCTGCGCACGTACAAAGTCTGCACGCTCAATGCGGGTTGCACGGACGCGGCGGTCGCCGCCGGCATCGAAAACGCGATCGCCGACCGCGTGGACATCGCCAATTTCTCGATCGGTCCGAATTGCGGAAGCAGTCCGGGCGATTCGCCGTGGAGCGACGGCGACGGGATCTGGCTGGATGCTCTCGGCGCGGACATCTTCGTCGCCGCGGCCGCAGGCAATACGCGGCCCGGCTGCAACGATCCGGGCGGGCGTGTCTCGAACATCAGTCCATGGGTCGCGACGATCGCGGCGTCGACACACGATGAGAACGTTTCCGGCAACGGATCGATGAGCGCGACCGGACCCGGCGTGCCGCCGGCGAACACGGTCGGTACTGCGCTGATTCCGGGTTCCGGCCTTGATACCGGCCAATCGTTGAGCGGCGTTCCAATCCGCTACTACGCCGACAATCCGATCGGCTGCACGGTGAACGGCGGATTCCCGCCCGGATATTTCGATGGCGCCGTTGCACTCGTCGAGCGCGGCAACTGCGCTTACGAAGAAAAAATCGACAACGCGCAGGCCGCCGGCGCGGTACTCGCCGTCGTCTACAACAACCAGGGCGGTTACGTTTACATGGGCGTCGGCGGCGCGACGTTGCCGGCGTACAGCATGCTCGAAGTCGACGGCCTTGCGTACGTCGGTTTCATCGACGCGAACGCGCCGACGCCGGTCACGGTCGATTTCACGCCGGCGACGCAACAGGGCGATGTGCTCGCGTATTTCAGCTTGCGCGGACCGGACGTGTTGACGACGATCACCAAACCCGACCTGACCGGGCCCGGCGTGAACATCTATGCGGCGCTGGATGCCGCGGAAAACAACTACGGCTATTTCACCGGGACGTCGATGTCGACGCCGCACACGGCCGGCGCCGGCGCGCTGCTGCGCTCGATCCATCCGGGATGGACGCCTTCGGAGGTCAAGTCGGCATTGATGCTGACCGCGGAAACGAACGGCACGCGCGAAGATCGCACGACGCCGTGGACGCCCGACGATGTCGGCAGCGGCCGCGTGGATCTGTCGAAGGCCGCGCTGGCGGGGTTCGTTCTGGACGAGACGTACGCGCATTATTTCGCCGCCGATCCGGCGCATGGCGGCGATCCGAAAACGTTGAACCTCGCCGCGATGCGCAATGTCGACGGCTGCGATGCGCCGACGCCGTGCACATGGACGCGCACGCTGCGCGATGCGCTGCCGGGTGCTTCGTCGTGGACAGTCAGCGTGAATGCGCCCGCGGGACTGGACGTGCAGGTCGATCCGCCGACGTTCGCGTTCGGCGGCACGGGCGCCGGCGCAGATACGATTTTCAACGACGGCTTCGATACGAACGATGCGCAAAGCATCGTCGTGACCGCGACGACCGATGCGTCCCTTGCAGGCGCGCAATTTGCCGAGCTCGTGTTCCACGAAGCCAACGGCGCTGCGCCCGATGCCCACATGTATGTCGCAGTAAAAGGAACCCGCAGCAACGACGGCGTCGGCGTCGTCTGCTTGCAGGGAACCTGCTCATTCCAGATCGATACGCTGACGACCAACTTCGTCGGCGCCGGTTGCACGACATATTGCGGACTGATCTGGCTCAACCGTTTCACGCCCGATCCGCACGACTATCCGATCACGATCACATCGATTTCGACGATTTTCGGCAGCGATCCCGGCTGGAACGCGCTCGGCGATCACATCAACTTCTACGTGTATCAGGATTCCGATACTGATCCGACTAACGGCGCCGTGCCGGCTGGCGCGTACCAGGGCTACACCATGCCTGCTCCGGTCAATTCGTTCACGACGATCACGCTGCCGGTGCCGATCGTCGTCGACGGACCTGGCGACGTGGTGATCGCATTGACCAATCCCGCGCCGAACATCGGTACACGGCCGGCGAGCGCCGACGCCGGTCCATTTGTCGGGCGTTCGTGGGTTGCGCAATACAACGACACCGGCAACGTGCCGGATCTCTCGGCCGTCGGACTCTTGCCGAATCCGATCGCGCTCGCAGGTTTCAACGGCAACTGGCTGATCCGTGCGAGCGGGACCAACGCAAGCGGTCAGCCGATCGTGCTCGGCATGCCCGAACAGAATTAATTTCTGCGAATTTGCAAAAAGCAGCATGTTGCAGCGCCGCACACTTGCTTCCTGCGGTTGAGTCGAAGGCGTAGCCGTGCCTACGCCGCGAGGCTCCCGATTCGTCCGTTCTGAGCACGATTCCGATCGCGGATCGCCATTGATCGCGCATACGCGCGATCGCGCAACGGCGGCGCGTGAAACGGATGAGTGCGCTGATCGATTCACCACTTCTTCACGGCGATGAACACGATTCGCGAGTTTCGCCGATGGCGTTTCACTATAGAAATACAGATGTTCATTTGAAAGGAAACTGAAAGGTGACGTGGATTAGAACCCATGTGCGGTGGCGCTCCTCGGGCAAGGCAGTACCTCCGCGCAAACCGCTGTGAAAGTGCACTGCGAACATGGAATCGCGGATCGCGCCCGAGGGCCAGGTCCGCAGAATTCCGGTGACCGATCGGTGTGTTGGGACCGATGGATGCGCTGGGTGGCGATGCGGTCATGCGTTGCGGTGTGGATCTTTCCGGCGATCCACAACATGCATCTATTGAGGGAGTCAGTAATGCACAGATCGCGAAATATTTTGCGACGTACCGCGCTGTCCGCCGCCGCCGTTGTCGTATTCGGCGGTATCGCACTCGCGGGTGCCGATCGGGCACTCGGCGCGCAGCCGGTCGCTACCATGGCGACGACCGCGACGCACGCCACGCAATTGCAGAACGGCGATGCCATCAACGGCATGGTGCCGTTCTCGCAGCCGATCCATATCGAAGTCTCGCTGAAGTTGCGCAACACCTCTGAGCTCAACGGCTTCATCCAGGCCGCTGCGCAGCCCGATGCAACCCAGCGCACGATGCCGAGCGAGCAGTTCCTCGCGCAGCACTCGCCGACAGCCGAGCAAGCGCAGGCCGTCGTCGATTACCTGACGCAGTCGGGCTTTCGCAACATCGTCGTCGCACCGAATCGCCTGCTGGTTTCCGCAGACGGCACGGCGGACATCGTGCAGACCGCGTTCCAGACGTCACTGGCTCGCGTGCTCACGTCCGATGGCCGCGATGCGTTCGCCAACACCGAGGACGCGCACGTTCCGACCAAACTGAAGGACATCGTGCTGGCCGTGCTTGGCCTGCAGACGGTGCATCAGGCGCACACGTTCGCGCGCGTGCAGGATCCGAATGCGCCGGATGCGATCGTCGGCCACAGCCCGGTCGAGTTCTCGTCGATCTACGGCGGTTCGGGCGTGGCGAATGCGTCGGCGACTCCGGTCGGCATCATCACGCAGGGCCGCATCACGCAGACGATCACGGACCTCAATACGTTCACCTCGCAGAACGGTCTGCCGACGGTGACGACGCAGACCGTCAACACCAACGGGACCAGCACCGACACCAGCGGCGTGGTCGAGTGGAACCTCGACAGCCAGGACATCGTCGGCATGGGCGGCGGTCAGGTACAGCGGATCATTTTCTACAACATTCCGACTTTGTCGAACGCAAACCTGACCGCGGACTTCAATACCGTCGTCACGGCCAACGCAGTGAAGATCACCAACGTCTCGCTCGGCGAATGCGAAACGTCGGCTCACAACGATGGTTCGGCCGCTTCGCAGGACCAGATCTTCACGCAGGCGGTCGCACAGGGACAGACGTTTTCGATCTCGACCGGCGACAGCGGTGCCGACGAATGCGGCAACGGCGGCGTCACGCCGAGCTGGCCCGCCGCATCGCAGTACGTGACCGCAGTTGCCGGCACCAAGCTCGATGCGTCGACGACGACCTGGAACAGCGAAGTCGTCTGGAACGATCTGTCGATCAACAACGGGGCGACCGGCGGCAGCCCGTCGACGTTCGAGCCGAAGCCGAGCTGGCAGAACGCGCTCGTTTCCGGCACGCATCGCGGTGTCGCGGACGTCGCGTTCGACGGCAGCCCGAGCTCCGGAGCGGTGATCGTCGTCAACGGCGGTACGGAGCAGGTCGGCGGCACGAGTCTCTCGGCGCCGATCTTTGCCGGCATGTGGGCTCGCGTCCTCGCAGTCAAAGGACAGTCGTTCGGGTTTGCACCGCCGCTGATCTATGCGCTGGCGGCGAGCAACTTCCACGACATTACGTCCGGCAACAACAGCGGTGAAACGGCAGCGGCCGGTTACGACTTCTGCAGTGGCCGCGGCAGCATGATCCTCAACGTCGCGATCAACAATCTCGGCGGCGGCGGTGGCGGCAACGTGCCACCGGTTGCGAACTTCACGTTCACGACCAGCGGGCTGACTGCCAACTTCACCGATACGTCGACCGATTCCGACGGCACGATCGCATCGCGCTCGTGGACCTTCGGCGACGGCGGCACGTCGACCGCGACGAACCCGAGCCACACGTACGCCGCGGACGGCACCTACACGGTGACGTTGACGGTGACCGACAACGGCGGCGCGCAGAACTCGCATTCGGCGCCGGTGACGGTGTCCGGCGGCGGCGGCGGATCGAGCCAGCTGCTCGGCAACACGGGCTTCGAGAACGGCACTGCGACCGCACCGTGGACGCTTTCGTCCGGCGTGATCAACAACAGCTCGTCCGAACCGCCGCATGCGGGCTCGTGGGATGCGTGGATGGACGGCTACGGCCGCACGCACACCGACACGTCCTCGCAGACGGTGGCGATTCCGGCGGGCAAGACGTCGGCGACGCTGCAGTACTACCTGCACATCGACACCGCGGAACGCACGACGACGACGGCCTACGACACGTTGAAGGTGCAGGTGACCAACACGTCCGGCACCGTGCTGGCGACACTGGCCACCTGGTCGAACCTCAACCACGCCAACGGCTATGTCGTGCACACGAGCAGCCTCGCGCCGTACATCGGCCAGACCGTCGTGATCAAGTTCACCGGCACCGAGGATTCGTCGTTGCAGACGTCCTTCGTGCTCGATGACGTCACGCTGACGGTCCAGTAACGAAAGCGACGGACCGCGCAACGCGGTCGTCAATGCGAAATGCGAAAAGGGCTGCGCAACGCAGCCCTTTTCCTTTTGGGACTACGATCGAGCGTCAGACGGCTTCGGGCGAATTGCCGAGCAGCGAGCGCAGCACCGCGAACACTTCCTCTTTGCTGCCGATCACCGTGATCTGCGACTCGCGCGGGAAATCGGTGCCGATGTTGACCGTGTAGCCCGTGCCGAGGTCGTTGCCGTCCTCGTCGAAGCGCGCGAAGGTATCGACTTTGCCGATGAATGCGACGCGGTTGGCGTCTATGAAACGGCTGTCCGGCAGCTTGATCCAGCGTGGCATGGAAATTCCCCGGTTGAAGGCGGCCGCCGGAATTGGGCCAACGGCCTTGCATCAAGCATAGCGTGCGGCGGGCGGTCTTTCCGACGGATCGTCGGCGATTTCGGAAATCGGCCGGCTGGCGTCGCAGTCAGCGCCAGCCGCACGACTGGCCTTTGTTCTGCTCCTTGAGCCATGCATACAGCGGCGCGAAGTAGTCGATGATCGCGCTGGCATCCATTTCGTCCTTGCCGGTCAGCTCTTTCAGCGTCTGCTGCCACGGCTGGCTCGCACCTTTGCCGAGCATCATCCAGTATTTCGCACCGGCTTCCTTGTTGCCGTAGATCGAGCATTGATACAGCGGTCCCTTGTGGCCGGCCGCCTCGCACAGCGCGCGATAGAACTGGAATTGCAGGATGTCGGCGAGAAAATAGCGCATGTACGGCACGTTCGTCGGCACGTGATTCTTCGCGCCGGCGTCGAAATCGCCGGCCTTCGACGCGACCGCCGAAGAAATGCCTTCGTACTGCCGCCGCAGCCGCCACCACTCTTCGTTGTACTTGTCCGGCGCGATCGAACCGTCGAACACGCCCCAGCGCCATTTGTCGATGATGAGACCGAACGGCAGGAACGCGACCTTCTCGAGCGCGAGCTTCATCTGCGCGTTGAGCGCGGCCTTGTCGTCCGTTCCGGAATTGTCGGACAAGCCGATCTTGGCCAGGTAAGCGGGCGTGATGTTGAGACGGATCGTGTCTCCGATCGCCTCGTGGAATCCATCGTTCGCGCCGCTCTGGAAAATCGGCCACTGGTCCTTGTACGAAAGGTAATAGTAGATGTGTCCCATCTCGTGGTAGATCGTGTACTGATCTTCCTCCGTCGGGCGGATGCACATCTTGATGCGCAGGTCTTCGGCCATGTCCATCGGCCACGCGCTCGGATGGCACAGCGCGTCGCGGTCGCGCGGTCTCAGCAACATCGATTTCGTGTAGAACGAAGCCGGCAGCGGCGGAAAGCCGATCGATTTGTAGAAATCTTCGGAACGGCGAACCATGATTTCTGCATGCTTGCGATCGGCATCGTGCTCCAGCCGGGCGAGATCGAGCGGTGACGGCGTGCCCTTGAAATTCTTGCGCAGCTCATCGAGCACGGACTGCCGTTCCGCTTCGAGTCTCTGATTCACGTCGCGATGGCCGGCGCCGGGATACGGCTGCAGCATCGCGTAAAGATTCGACCAATCCTGTGCCCACATGTTGCCGGTGATGTGCGCCGGAATCGTGCCGTCGGCCGGCATCCGATTGCCGTATTTCGCCTGGAGCTTGCCGCGCGTGTAGCACTGCAGTTCGCCGTACAGCGGCTGCACCTGCGACCAGAGTTTGTCGGTGACTTTGGCGAATTCGTCCGGCGGCATGTCGTAACCGGCGCGCCACATCGCGCCAACGTTGTCGTAGCCGAGGTCGCGCGCGCCTTCGTTGAGGAGTTCGACGAAACGCTGATAGTCCTTGAGCATGCCGCGGCCGACCTGATGCCAGCCGACCCACGCGTCGAGGTCGCGATCCCAATCGCGATCGTCGGCCAGCACTTTTGAGAGATCGTCGAGGTTGCGGCACGTCGCGGCATCGCCGGGTGTCCTGCAATATTTGCCGGCGCCGTACGCGGCCGTGAGCTTGGATCCGAGCGTCGTGAGCTCGGTCAGGTGCGCCGGATTCTTCGGCGCCGGCATCGCGGTCTGCAATTTCAGAAGGTACAGGGCGCGTGCATCCTTCGCGTCGGTTCCGGCAACGTCCTCGTAAGCGCGTGCATGGTCGATCTCCGTCGAAAGCCATTGCAGCCAACGCTCATTCGCGCGCGCGGTCAGCATTTGCGTGTCGTCGGTGATGTACGTCTCGGCGACCCATTCGGCTGCGTTCGGTTCGATGTAGCGCGCCTTGTAGTCGGTGTTCATCCGCTCGACGAACGCGTGGACGTCAGCCGGTGTTGCGGCCTTGGGTTTGGCGGCTGGCGCGGCCGCGAAGGCAGGAGAAGTCAGCAGTGCGAGAACGGCCGTCCGCACAGCGAGGCAAAGGACACGCATGAAGTTCTCCCGCCGCAAAGTCCCGGAGGCTAGTGGCCGCCGCGAGATCAGGCAAGCTGCAACGCCAAACGGCGGCGGAATGCCCCGTCGCCTTGCCGCGCCGCCACGCGCCATCGATGCACTTTTTCACTTCAGCGCACGGAACCTTCTGTCCGGCGCGCCCGCGGCGTCGGCCGGAATGGCCGTCGCGTCAGGACCGTTCACATGGGCGTGTGCGCGCCATTGCGCGGGAAAGGCGCAGATGCTGTGTCGCGGAGTATCGAGCGCCGCCGCTTCCGGTTTGCGGAACTTGCGTGCCGGGGCAACCTTTATTACGATCGGCTTCGTATGTTGATCGGCGGGCAGGCCACAGGCGTGAACGCAGCCCTTCGCATCAGGTCGGAAGCGACTCGTTTTCTGGCCGTCGGCGAGCACGTCGTCGATGTCGATACGCTGCGCCTGCTCACTCGGCCCGGCGAACCGCGCTTGACGCCCAAGGCGGCGGCGGTCTTGCTGCAGCTCGCGCGCAGCGCGGGCCGCACGCTGAGTCGCGACGATCTCCTCAACGAAGTCTGGAAAGGCACCTGCCCGACGCCGGACGTGCTGACGCAGGCCGTGAAGGATCTGCGTCGCGCGCTCGGCGATGATCTGCACGCGCCGCGTTTTGTCGAAACGCTGCCGCGGCTCGGCTATCGGCTGATCGCACCCGCGCGGTTCCTCGAAAGTTTCGCCGCGTGCAGTGCGCTCGCTCCGATGGGCGATGACCGGGCTGGCGCCGCTTCGATCGCATCGAATCGGCGGCGGCGGACAGCGATGCGTGCCGCGTCCGCGTTGTTCGCGCTGATCGTCGTCGGCATCACGGCGATCGCATTGCATCGACAGCAGGCCGGCACCGCGGAGTTGAAGCCGCGTTGGCACGTCAGCGATCAGCGCGCGATCACTGCAGATCCCGGTCCGGAAAATTTTCCGCGCATCTCGCCGGACGGAACGCGCGTCGCCTATTCTGTCAGAGACGCCGCCCGATACGATGCGCACATCGTGCAGCGTTCGCTGATGCAATCGCGCGCGATACGGCTGACGGCGCCCGCGCCGGGCCGGGAATCCTATCCGGTGTGGTCGCCGGATGGTTCGACGATCGCATTCGTCCGAAGCGCCGGCGATGGTTGCAAGATCCTGCTCGCGCCGGCGCTCGGCGGATCGGAACGCCTGGTCGATGCCTGTGCCGCCGGAGCGCCCAACTATTTTTCGTGGGCCCCGGACGCACGGCATCTTGTCTTCACGACGCCCTCGGCGCCGAACGCGAACGACATGGCGATCACTCTCGTGCCAATCGATGGCGGACCGAGCGCGCGCCTTTCCTATGAACACGGCATCGCAGATCTCGATCTCGATGCACGCTATTCGCCCGATGGCACCCAGATTGCGTTCCGCCGCGGTGCCAGCCCGTACAGCGATCTCTATGTCGTCGGTGCAAGCGGCGGAGCGGTGCGCCAAGTCACGCATCTGGCGAGCCGCATGCGCGGATTCGACTGGACGCGCGATGGCAGCGCGCTGGTGTTTTCTTCCGGGCATGAAGGACCGCAGGCGCTCTATACCGTTTCGCTCGAAGATGGACGCATCGAAGCACTCGGCGTGCGGCCCGCGGAATTTCCCAGCGCCGCGCGCGCGTCGGACACGGTCGTCTATGAAATCCCGCGGCTGCGCACGCAGCTCGGAACCATCGAGATCGGCGCAGCGCAATCCGTCGCGCACGATCTCGTTGCCTCCACCGGCAATGACGCCGCGCCGACGTTTTCGCCGGTCGACGATCGCGTCGCGTTCGTGTCCGATCGCAGTGGCGCGCAGCAGGTCTGGCTCGACGATCCGGCCGCCGGCGAGACCTTTCCGCTGACCGACAGCGACGAGCCGACGCTGCGTTATCCGGTGTGGCGGCCGGACGGCGCGCGACTCCTGATCACCGCGCGCGGCGCTTCGATCGGCCGGCTGATCGAGATCGACATTGCGACGCGCGCGCGCCGCGTCGTGTCGATGGGCGATGAAGACGTGCGTTACGGCGTCTATGGTCCGAAACCCGGGAGCTATATCGCGGTCATCGGCGACAGCAGCGAAGGGCGCGAGCTGATCGAGTTCGAGAACGCGAAGGGCAGCGAAACGGCGCGGCGCACGATCATGCGCAACGTCGCGCGCTTCGATTACGACGTCGCCGACGCCAGCGTGTATTTCACCAAGGTCGCCGAGCCCGGCTTGTTCAGGATCGATCCGCAATCGGGCGCGGAAACCTTGGTCACCGAAAAGATCAACCCGGCGCACCTGGACGGCTGGATGGTATTCCGAGGCGACATCTTCTATATCGAAGCCCAGACGGTCGGGCCGAGCAGCCTGCACGATCTCAATCCGGTCAGCGGCGACGATCGCGTGATCGCGACGATTCCGGGTCCGCTCGCAGATCTCAATTTCACCATCTCGCACGACAGGCAGCGCATTGCCGTCGTGCGCGTCGTCGCCGAAGACACCGACGTCGGGGCGATCACGCTGCGGCACGACGACGCTGGCTGAGCACGTTTGCGGGCGCGTCTCACTTCCGCTCGGTAGGCGCTGGACCGGTCCGACGGCGGTCGGCAGGCCGTCGCTGTGACGGCCATGTTCGGTGGTGTCCGATCGCGTCAACTGGTCGGATCGTCGTAGCGCTGCAACGTGCGAAGCCTCGTGTCGGGCCGTCCGCACACGCCGAACCGATGTTTTCGTCGGTTGTTCGGAAGATCTTCGTCGATCCGAACGCCGTCCTCGTAGATATTTCGCAACATCTTCCTGACTCGCGGCTGCGGGCCGCGCCAGCATGCGGTCGTCCCGGACACGGCGATCCGTCATGCATATCGATTGCGAACGGCTGGTCAATGGCGGGCGGCTGGACTGGAGTGCCGACGACGATCGTCGCGGCTCCGCCAACGCCCTGCGCATCCTCGTCGGTTTCGGCCGCGGCTGCGTGCTCTACGGGCAGGCGCTCGCGGCGACGATCGTGATCCCGCTGCGCGGGCGCGTGCAGCTGTCCGATGGTGAACAGGTACGCACGCTGGAAAACGGCGAGCTCCTGGTCTGCGAATCCGGCCAGCGCGTGCAGGTGATCGGTCGCGGCGCGGCATTGTGGATTGCCGTCTTCGCCGAGTCGGGCGTCTGGCATCCGCTCACCGGCGAGGTGCCGGAATTCGCGCCTGATCCATTGCTCGTGCCGGCCCTGCACACGGCGGATCGGCCGTTGCGTCGAGCAGCGGTTCGCCTTGCGCGCATCGCGCTCGCGGCGGAGCGCAAGGACACCGCGCTCACGCTGACCGCCGCGTCCGCGTTCGCGGCGTTGATCTCCGATCTGCAAAGCGAATTCGACCCGCTTATCGCGCGTTGTCCCGGTCGCACGCTCGCGCAGCGTCGCAGCGTCTTCCTGCGCCTGCAGCGCGTGCGCAACTACATGGCGTCGAGTTGTCATCTGGATCTGGATATCGCCGGTTTTGCGCGCATGGCGAGCTATTCGCCGTGTCATTTCATCCGCGCGTTCTCGACCGTCTATGGCGAGACGCCGCACGCGGTGCTGGTCGAGCAGCGTCTTGGACGCGCGCATCGGCTGATCAACGAAAGCGCGCTGGCGATCACCGAGATCGCGCGCGCCAGCGGATTCGAGAATCGCTGCGCCTTTTCGCGCTCGTTCAAGCGGCGCTTCGGCATCACGGCGACGGATCTGCGCGAGTGCGTGCGCGCCCCGGGTCTCGTCGCGGCGTGACTCCACACGATTCGCGCCGCCGGGGAGTTCTGATCCGGCGCGTGTCCGATATGCAGTGAGGGGTTCGATCGAGTCCGCGCAGAGGTGCCGCTCATCAATTTTGGCAACCACTGCTGCAAGGACAGGCCAACGCTAACGATTCACATTTTCCTAATGTTCCAGCAACCCGATTGCTTGACATGCGGCACGGGCGACTATCCAAGAAGAGGAGAAATCCATGCGACACACACTGCTCCGAGAGGCGATCAGGCGGGTACTGGGCGCGCCCGTCGGTTTTGCGGGGGCGCCCGGGAGCCCCGCCAGGATGACCGCAATGGCCGCGCTGGGACTCTTGTCCAGCCATGCGCTCGCGCAGGATGCGCCGCAAGACCAGAACAACCAGCAGCTGGAAACGATCACCGTGACGGGTTCGAACATCCGTCGCGTCGACATCGAAACGTCGAACCCGGTCATCACGATCGATCGCGCTGCGATCCAGAAGACCGGCAAACTCACTCTGGGCGATCTCGTCCAGCAGTTGCCGGCGGTGACCGGTCCCAACACCAACCCGCAGATCAATAACGGCGGCGGCAGCGGAGCGTCGTCGATCGGTCTGCGCGGTCTTGGTTCGCCGCGCACGCTGGTGCTGATCAACGGCCATCGCTTCCTATCCGGCGATCCGAACGCGATCCCCGCGAACATGATCGAGCGCATCGAAGTGCTGACTGACGGTGCGTCCTCGGTGTACGGTTCCGATGCCGTCGCCGGCGTCGTCAACTTCATCCTGCGCAGCGACTACCAGGGCGCCGAGTTTTCGACGACCTACGGCATCTCGGACAGGGACGACGGCGAGAACAAGGGCTACCAGTTCACCTTCGGCCAGAGCTCCGACAAGGGCAGCATCATGGCCGGCATCAGCTACAACAAGACCGGCCAGGTGCTCGCGGGTCATCGCGATTTCTCGAAGAACTCGGTTTCCCTGTATGGCACGAACGGAGCGGGCCCGTCGGGAGGCATTCCGATTGAAGGCCATGTGGGCGGTTCGACATCCTCGCCGTTCGGACACCTGCAGATTCCCGATCAATTCGCCGACCTTTTCCCCGGATGCAATACCGGTTTTCTCGCGCGCATCCCTGGCGCCAGCGGCCAGAACATCGCCACCGACTATCGTTGCTACGTCAACAACGGCTCGGCGACGACGGCGAGCGACAAGTACAACTATGCGACGGTCAACCTCGTCCTGACTCCGCAGGAGCGCACCGGCCTCTTCTTGAATGGTCACTACAAGTTGACCGACAACGTCGAGGTGTACGCCGCGATCATGCACAACAAGACCTCGTCGGCGTTCCAGCTGGCGCCGGCCGTCTATGGCTCACCGTTCGGTGCCATCATCTCCGCCGACAGCTATTACAACCCGTTCGGTGTCGAGTTCAGTCGCACCCAATTCGACTATCGCTCGCGCTTTGCCGCACTCGGCAATCGACGTGTCTCGTTCGGCACCAATACCGACCAGGTCCAGACCGGATTCAAGGGCAGTTTCTCGGTGTGGAACGATCAGCAGTGGAACTGGGAAGTCGGCATGGACTACGGCCATGTGAGCCTGTCGACCACGACCTACGGTTTGCCGAACCTCAACATCATCAATCAGGCAACGGGCCCTTCGTTCTACAACACGGATCCGGCCAACGGCCCGGTCAATACGGTGCTGTGCGGCTCGCCCGGCAATGTCGTCAACGGCTGTACGCCGATCAACATCTTCAATCTCGAAGACCCGAACACGCTCGCCGTGCTGCGCACTGCAAGCTCTCCAGCGAGCAGCGGGGGCTTCACCCAGGAAAAAGTCTGGCGCGGCGACATGAACGGAGGATTGTTCGAGTTGCCGGCGGGCACGATGCAGCTCGCCATCGGCACCTCGTACCGCAAGGAATATACGCACGCCAATGTCGATACATCTTTGCTGATCAATCCGACGACCGGCAACTGCGTGCTCGGCAGTCAATGCGCATCGCCGCTGCAAGGCGGCTATAACGTCAAGGAAGTCTATGCCGAGTTGTTCGTGCCGATCCTGAAGGATCTGCCGTTCGTGCACGCGTTGAACCTGACAATCGGCGATCGCTATTCGAAGTACAACAACTTCGGCAGCACCAACAACACGAAGGTCGCGCTCGAATGGCGCCCGCTCGATGATTTGTTGCTGCGTGGCACCGTCTCTCAGGTGTTCCGCGCGCCGACCGTGCTCAACCTGTTCGGTGCTGCGGCGAACGACGCACCGAGACTCTCGCACGATCCCTGCGACGGCTACACCGGCAATCCGGTCAATCCGGCTTGCGTCAACGTGCCGACCGACGGCTCGTTCCACAACCAGTCCGTCGCGCAGCAGTTGCAAATCAACGCGACCACGTCGGGTTCCGAATTCGCGGGCTTCCCGCTCGGTCCCGAGCTCGGCAAGTCGTTCGACTGGGGCGTCGTGTATGACCCGCATTTCATCGAGGGTCTCTCGGTCAGCGCCGATTACTGGCGTCTCTACCTCAACAACATCATCACGAACGTTGGCGCGCAGAGCGTGCTCGACCTTTGTGCGGCGGGACAGCTCGCCTACTGCTCGCTGTTCACGCGCAACGCGACCGGCCCGAACCAGGGCCAGATCCTGACGATGCTCGAACCGACCGGCAATCTCGGCCGCGTGGACGTCAAGGGCGTGGACATCGCGTTGAACTACCGCCTGCCGGAATTCTCGTTCGGGCGGTTCAACATCGGCTTCAACGCGACCTACCTTCAGAAGTATGACGTGTCCACCGCACCGGGTACGCCGGCCAACACCGTTTATCACTACGCCGGCCATTTCCTGACGTTCGGCTCGTCGCAGGCGGCGGCGTGTGCGACCGGCGTCGGTTCCGGCGGCGTGTGCCTTTATCCGCGCTGGCGCGCGCAAAGCTCGGTGAACTGGCAGCTCGGCGCGTTCGATGCGTCGTGGCGCATGCGCTACATCGGTCGCTTCCGCATGGGTTCGCAATCCCCGTCGCAGGACGTGTTCCCGGCGGGCACGTGCTACTACGGCGACTACTGCACGATCCACGGCCTGTTCTACGATTTCGGCGCGACGGTCTACAACGACATCCAGTTCGGCTACAACATCGAAGCGTGGAACACGCGCATCGACGTCGGCGTGAACAACGTGTTCGACAAGCAGCCGCCGTTCCTCTACGCGAACAACACCAACAACGCCAATACCGATCCGGCCAATTTCGATCTGCTGGGCCGCTTCTACTTCGGCCGCGTCACGGTGAAGTTCTAGTTCTGAAAATCAAGAGAAAGCCGCGCAATGGAATTGCGCGGCTTCTCACGCGGCGTTTTGCAGAGCGATCTCGGACAGCGCGTCGAGGAACGACGCGCGCCATGCGGCGATGTCGTTGCGCGCGAGATAGTCATACATCGTCCGCCAGCGCTCGCGGCGCTCGGTCAAGGGCATGGTCAGCGCCGCCTCGAGACTTTCGCCAATGTCTTCGGCGTCGAACGGGTTGATGATGATTGCCTGTTTCAATTCGTCCGACGCGCCCGCAAAGCTCGACAGGATCAAGACGCCAGGATCTTCCGCATCCTGCGATGCGACGTATTCCTTGGCAACCAGATTCATGCCGTCGCGAAGCGGAGTCACCAGCGCGATATCCGCGACACGATAGAAACCGGCCAGCGTCGCCTGACTGAAACTCCGATTGACATAGCGGATCGGCATCCAGTCCGGTTCTGCGTAGCGACCGTTAGTCGCGCCGGCGAGCCCTTCGAGCTGCGAGCGCAACTGGCGATATTCGGGTACTTCCTCGCGCGTCGGCGGCGCGATCTGCAGAAACGAAATGCGCGAACGCCAGTGCGGATGCTGCGACAGGAATTGCGCGAATGCCTCAAACCGCTGCGGCAGACCCTTGGAATAATCCAGTCGATCGACGCCGATCGCGAGCGCGCGGCCTTCGAGGCTCCGTACCAGCCGTTGTGTTGCCGCACTCTTGACCGCGCGCGCTGACTGTCGTGTCACTTCCGCCGTATCGATCGCGATCGGAAATGCTCTGGCATGGAGCCGGCGACCGCTCCGCAACGCGATGGATCCATCCTTGCCGATCTTCGCTCCAACCTCATCGCGAAAGTAGCTGAGAAGCGCATCGCGGTCCCGTCCATTCTGCAATCCAATCAAATCGTACGAAGCGAACGTCGGGAACAGGTGCTCGTGATGCGGCAGCATCGTCATGAGCGCCGAGGTCGGCAGGGGAATGTGCAGGAAAAATCCGATCTGCGCCGCGACGCCGAGTTTGCGCAGCTCCGCGGCGAGTGGAATGAGGTGGTAATCGTGGACCCAGATCAGATCGTCGTTACGTACCAGCTGCGCGATGTGCTCGGCAAAAAGGCGGTTCACGCGCAGATAACCGTCAAAATCGGATCGTCTGTATTCGAGCAGCGAAGGCCGGAAATGCAGCAGCGGCCACAACGTACGATTCGAAAACCCGAGGTAGTAGTGTTCATATTCGGAGCGCGTCAGATCGATCAGCGCGTATTCGATGTTTCCCGACTGGATGGTGTGCGGCGCGCGCGCGTTGTCTGCTTCGGCGACTCGTCCGCTCCAGCCGAACCAGACTCCGCCACGTTCGGCGAGCGCGGCGTTCAACGCGGATGCAAGACCGCCTGCGCGCGTTTCCTTCGGCAGCGCCACCCGATTGGAAACAATGACGAGCCTGCCCATGCCTATGTCACGCTGTCCCAGCTGCGCGACAGCCGCGTCGCGGTATTGATCAGCCCGACCATCGAGTAGGTTTGCGGAAAATTGCCCCAGAGCTCCCCCGTGCCGGGTTCGATGTCCTCGGACAGGAGACCCAGCGGATTGCGCACGGCTAGCAATTGTTCGAACAACGTGCGCGCTTCGTCGACGCGGCCGGTTGCGGCGAGCGCGTCGGCATACCAGAACGTGCAGATGGCGAAACTCGTTTCTGGAGCGCCGAAATCATCGGGCGCCACATAACGGAACATGTAGCGTCCGCGCATCAGCACCTTGCCGATCGCATCGACCGTTGCGCGGTAGCGCGGATCGTCGGCCGCGATGAAGCCGAGGTCGGCGAGCAGGAGCAGGCTCGCGTCGAGTCCTTCGCCGCCGAACGCATCGACGAAATGGCCGCCCTCAGGATGCACGGCCCGTTCGAGGACGACCTCGCGCACATGCTCTGCGCGCTCGGCCCAAAGGCGCCTGCGTTCCTCGAGTCCCAGACGTGCGGCAATGCGCGCAAGCCGATCGCACGCAGCCCAGGACATCACGCACGAATACGTATGCACTGCCGTGCGTCCACGGAATTCCCACAAGCCCGCGTCAGGCTGGTCGTGTAGACGCCAGGCAGTTTCGCCGGCGTGTTCGAGACGCGCGAATGCGGCGGCATCGCCGGTCACGATCAGGCGCCGATCGAAAAAAAGCTGCGTCGCGGCGAGCACCACGCTGCCGTACACGTCGTGTTGGCGCTGGCGCCACGCGTCGTTGCCGATGCGCACGGGTCCCATGCCGCGATAGCCTCCGAGTTGCGGCGCTTCGCGTTCCAGCAATTCGCGTTCGAAGTGGATGCCGTACACCGGTGCAAGCTCGCCGTCGGCGGAGACGGCGAGGTTGAAGATGTAGCGCAGGTATTCCTCCATGCTGCGCGTCGCTCCGAGGCGGTTCAACGCGCGCACGACAAAAGCGGCGTCGCGCAGCCAGCAATAACGGTAATCCCAGTTGCGCGCGCTGTCGGCCGCCTCCGGAATCGAGGTGGTCATCGCCGCGACGATCGCGCCGGTGCCCTCGTACTGACACAGCTTGAGCGTGATTGCGGCGCGGATCACCGCCTCCTGCCACTCGGCCGGAATCGACAGATAGCGAACCCATTCGCGCCAGTAGTCGATGGTGGCGTCGAGCGCGTCGCGCACGTAGCGTGCCGGGGCTTCGGCCATCGTCTCGTCGGGGCCGAGCACGATGTGTATCTGGTGGTCGAGCAAGAACGGCAGCTCCTCGCGCAGCATCGGCGGCGGCGCATCGGTGGTCGCGCGCAGCACGACGTCATCGAGCATGAAGCGCAGATGGTTCGAGCCGAACGTACGCTCCGGCACGCGCGCACCGTATCCGGCAAGCGGCCGCAGTCGCAGCGTGATACGCGGCGCGCCGGCGGCCGGCCGGATCGAACGCACCAGGCTCATCGGATGGAAGACGCGACCGTGCTGTTTGTAGCGGGGCGCGAAATCCGTGATTTCGATCGCGCTGCCGTCGTGACTGGAAAGCCGCGTGACCAGCACGGCGGTGTTCTCGACGTAGTGACGCGTGCTCGTCGCAACGCCATCGAGCACGACATCGAAATAGCCGCTATCGCCGCACTTCGGCGACAGCAGCGAGCAGAACACGGGATCGCCGTTGAACGATGGCAGGCAGCACCATGCGATGCGGGCGTTCGCGTCGATCAGCGCGCTCACGCTGCCGTTGCCGATGATGCCCATATCGAGGTTGACTTCCGGCGCGTTCATCGGCGGACCTGCGGACCGGCATCTTCGAGCAGACTCGCGATCCATGCACGCGCCGCAGACGGATCCGCCAACGCGTAGCGCGCGAGCGTCGGCCGTCGCGCACCGACGATGATGCTGACGCCGCCGAGCACGTTTGCGGCGGCGAATGCGTCCTCGTCGGTCACGTCGTCGCCAAGCATCCATGGCGTGCGTCCGGCGAACGGCGCCGAGTGCATCAGCGTTGCCAGAGCCTTGCCCTTGTCGGTGTGAGCGGGTTTGAGCTCGATGACGCAATTTCCCTGCAGCAGCTCGAAGTCGTCGCCGGCGCTGTCGAGCATGTCGCTCGCCGCGCGACGCACCGCGATCTCCGCTGCCGGCGCCGCACGATAGTGCAGCGCGATCGCCGCGCCTTTGTCTTCGACGATCACGCCGGGATGTGCCGCCGCGACTTCGACCGCGCGCGTGCGTGCGCCGTCGAGCTCGGGATTCCGTCGTTGCTCCGGGGTCGAATGACCTCCCGGGCCACGCAACTCCGCGCCGTGCAGCCCTGCGGCCGCGATCGATGGAAGTGCGAACAATGCATCGACATCCCGCAACGGGCGTCCACTGAGCGGCGCAAGCGCGCCGTGCAGGCGTTTCTGCAGTGCGGCCAAAGTCGCGCGCAAGGAAGGATCGATGCTCACCGCATCGGGCCGAGAGGCGAAGTCGAGCAAGGTGCCGTCGACGTCGACGAACAGCGCGAGCGTCGTCAGCTCCACTCGCGGCGGCGGTGGCAAGACATCAGGCTCAGTTGCGGCTGGCAGTAGGGAACTCATGACGAATCTGGGAGGAACGCCGCGAGCAGCAGCGTCGCATTGTTTTGATTGTTGCAGCGACGCGTGTACACAAGCTGACAGAACGCTCGCGCGCGCGCAGTGCGGCCTAAGCTCTCAGATCCGTATCGATTCGTCAAACATCGCCGAGCAGACCGCGCTCGATCAGCCATCCGCGCGCGTCTTCGGCATCGCACTCGAACCATGCGCGTGCGGAACCCAGGCGGAACGTGTAGCCCCAGCGGTCCATGTCCGCGCAAAGGCGCTCGCGGCCGACACCGGGTAATGCATCAGCGAGCACGATCTGCAGATAGCACGCCGCATCTTCCTCGGCCTGCGAATCGGAGGCGTTGGTGTGGATGCCGGCTCTTTTTTCCGGGGGCGCCACGATCAGATGACACGCTTCGTGCAGCAGCGAATGCACCGGCGTGTCGGCGCGCGCGTGAACGACATCGCCGATGACGCCGGCTTCCGATTCGCCCCAGTAACTGCCGGGAATCGGCGCGCCGTCATCTACAGACGTGAGCGCGAGGCCATGGCGGTGAAGCAATTCGCGCAGCGCGGCGATATCGATCGAAGAAAGACGGAGCACATCGACCGCTGACGCAGCGTTTGCGTGCGGAGAACCTTGGGCGCCCTCGATCCTGTGAGGCGAGGGCGGGGTGTCTTCAGGCTTCACCGGTCGCTGTCGCGGCGGTCTCGGCGGCGGCGGCTGGCGTGGCGCGCTCCGGCAATGCGACTGAAAGTTCGAGCACTTCGCTGTCGCCGTCGCGTTCGACATGGATGTCGATTGCGTCCGGATCGACGTTGACGTATTTCTTGATCACTTCGAGGATTTCGCGACGCAGCAGCGGCAGGTAGTCGGGACGTCCCTGCGCCGCGCGTTCCTGCGCGACGATGATGCGCAAGCGCTCCTTGGCGACGGAAGCCGTATTCTTCGGGCGCGAACGGAAAAAATCCAGAATACCCATCGATCAACTCCCGAAAATGCGGGCAAGGAAGCCCTTCTTCTGCGCTTCGATGAAACGCATCGGACGCGTCTCGCCGGCGAGGCGCGCGACCGCGTCTTCGTAGGCTTGCCCCGCGGGCGATATGTCATCAAGGATCACCGGCACGCCGGCATTCGATGCGGTCAGCACGCCCGGTGATTCCGGAATCACGCCGAGCACTTCGATGCCGAGGATTTCCTTGACGTCGTCCACGCCCATCATGTCGCCGCCGGCGACGCGTTCGGGGTTGTAGCGCGTCAGCAGCAAGTGTTGCTCCACCGGCCCATTGCCGAGCTCGGCGCGCCGCGTCTTGCTCGCAAGAAGGCCGAGGATGCGATCCGAATCGCGCACGCTCGAGACTTCCGGATTGACCACGACCACGGCGCGATCGGCGAAATACATCGCGAGGCTCGCGCCTTTTTCGATGCCGGCCGGCGAATCGCAGACGACGTAGTCGAAGCCTTCGTCGGTGAGCTCCTTCAGCACGCGTTCGACGCCTTCCTTGTTGAGCGCCTCCTTGTCGCGCGTCTGCGATGCGGCGAGCACGTACAACGTCTCGAAGCGCTTGTCCTTGATCAGCGCCTGTTTCAACGTGCATTCCTCGTGGATCACGTTGACGAAGTCGTAGACGACGCGCCGCTCGCAACCCATGATCAGATCGAGATTGCGCAGGCCGACGTCGAAGTCGATCACCGCGACTTTCTTGCCGCGCCTGGCGAGGCCGACCGCCAGCGAAGCGCTGGTCGTGGTCTTGCCCACGCCGCCCTTGCCGGATGTGACGACGATAATTTCAGTCAATGTAGTCCTCCCGTTCTTCCCGGTGCGCGCATCAGCGCGCGCCGAGTTTCGCCAACATCAAACGATCGCCGTCGAGCCAGGCTTGCACGGATTGTCCGCGCAGATCCTGCGGCATGTCTTCGAAAACGCGGTACTGGCCGGCAATCGACACCAGCTCCGGATGGAATTCCCGGCAAAAAATACGCGCCGACGCGTCGCCTTGCGCGCCGGCGAGCGCGCGACCGCGCAGCGCGCCGTACACATGAATCGAACCGTCGGCGATGACTTCGGCGCCGTTCGCGACGAGCTTCGTGAGAATCAGATCGCGTCCGCGCGCATAGACCTGTTGCCCGGAGCGCACGGGTTTGTCATGGACAAGCCCGATGACGGCGGCTTCGGCTGGTGTCGCCGATGATGCCGCCGGTGCGAGCTCCGGATCGCCGTGACGCGCTCGCGGTGCCGGTTCGACGACCGGCTCGCTCTTGCCGCCGCGCTCGAATGCGGCGCGGAATTTCGCAAACAGCGGAACGTCGAGCGAGCGCGCCAACAGCTCGTTCTCGCTGGTGCCGTACGAAAGACCGACCGGCAGCATGCCGGCGTCGCGGATGCGCGCGAGCAGATCGCGCACCGTTTCGAGATCCGGAAGCTCCGGCAGATGGCTCAAGTCGAGGACCACCGGCGCGCGCGAGAACAGATTCGGCGCGTGCTGAACTTTTTCGGCGAGCTCGCGCTGGAGCTCTTCTGCGTCGAGACGTTTCAGCCTTAAGTTGGCGATACCGACCTGACCGAACTTGATGTCGGCTACGGGCTCGAGGATGACGCCGGGAGAGGCTGCCATCGGGTGCCTTTCTCAGGCGCCGCCGGCAGCGCGTTTCGCGGCCGGTGGATGCGAGCGCGTTCGTTCGGCGAGCCACGGCTCGTTCGGCAGGCCGCCGCTCTTCAGATAACTGTCGCGCACGAACGGATAGCTGCACAGATCCTTGGCGAGCAGCGCGACGCGGCGCCCGACGCCCGCCATCGTCTGCTGGCCGACTTCCTGAAATCCATACGTGCCGTGGAACAGCACCGAGACGTCGTCGCGCGGCTCGAGGAACACCTCGCAGGTCAGCACCGGCACGCGCACTTCGGCAAAGCTCGTGACGTCCGCGTAGAACACGCGGCCGAGTCCGAGCCGGCGGAACGGACGGGCGATGACGATGCGATCGATGTAGACGAATTCGGGATAGCGTTCGCTGAACCAGCGATAGTTCGGACTCTCGTACGGCGTACCGTCGCGCAGCGCGAGCAGGAATCCGGCGATCTGGCCATCGGCTTCGGCGACGCGCAGATAACTCGCGTGACCGGCTAGGCGAGTGATGCCTTGGCCATCGAGCGGGAGGATCGTCGATCCGGCCGCATTGTTGAGTGCGAGAATTGCATCCAGCTCGTGCGCCTGCACGTCGCGGACGGTTAAGCTCATGTCTTGCTCCGGCGACACCACACGCCCGCGCAACCCGGCTTCCGGCCGGAGTCCGAACATCGCGCTGGCCCGGGCGATTATCGCATGGCATCGGCTCTTGGTCATGACGCCGTGCGGGCATCTTGGTTAAAACGTCGTTGGCGCTGCGCGGCACGTGCCCCAGTCTTTCTGGACGCGCTGCTCTCTCTCGTTTCTTGGCGCGGCGGCGGCGTGCGAAAACCGACTCACGTCCCTGTGTGTTTTCGTCCGCAATCCTGGCGACCGAGTCACTTTCTCTTGCTTGTGCAAGAGAAAGTAACCAAAGAGAACACACTCTCGGTGTCGCGCCCGGCGCTACGCGCCGGGTTCGTTACGGGCGGGCGGGGTTCCGCTGACAGGGCATCCTGCCCTGCAGCGGAATGAGCGCGATCCCTCGCGCTCATCCGCGCGCAATGCGCGCGGGCCTCATCCGCCCGCCCTTCACCGCGGCACAGAGGGACCCGAAGGCGAAAAGCCCATTTGAATAAGGGATGGGATTCGTTGGGACCCGATCTCGTCGTCGCCTCCATCGCGCGGATGCAATGACTAAGGACAGGTTGCGGCGCTCGAAGGCACGCCTATGATGGCGGCATGGCGTGGCCGCAATTCAATCACGTACAGCTTCTGCGCTATGCGGGGCTGTTCACCTACGCGTGCGTGGGCATTCCGTTGCTGCGCTACGACGCGCTGGTCGAGGAAATGCTGCTCAAGCAGCGTCCGGGGTATTACGTCGATCTCTGGCTGGCCTGCTATTTCCTGTTCGGACTCGTATTCTGGTTCCTGACCCATAACCTCGGCGTGCGCCGGCCGACATGGCCGGAGCGCCTCGGTCAGATCACGCTCCTGCTGGTCTTGAACGCGACCGCGATTGCGATCGGCTGGATCAGCCAGAGCGGACTTTGTGCGCTCCTGCTGGTCGTCGTCGCGCTGGTGCTGCCGTGGCTCTTGCCGCTCCGCGCGAGCGCGATCTGGATGGTGCTGCAGAACTTTTCGCTGATTCCGGTGTTCATGAGCGTGCAGGCGGTGACGTACGCGATCGTCGACGGCACGCTGCAGACGAGTCTGGAGCGCGTCAACACGTTCACGGATGCGTTCCTGCAGTCGAGTCTGTACATCGGCATCTGCGCGGCGGTGTTCGTCACCTCGGTCGTCGCCAAGCAGCAAGCCGAGGCGCGCGAGGATCAGCGACGGCTCAATTCCGAACTTCGCGCGACACGCACGCTGCTCGCCGAATCGAGCCGTCTCGCCGAGCGCATGCGCATCTCGCGCGAGCTGCACGATCTGATCGGACACCATCTCACCGCGCTCAGCCTCAACCTCGAAGTCGCGAGCCATCTGGTGCAGGGGCAGGCGCAGGATCACGTGCGCCAGGCGCAGTCGGTCGCCAAGCTTCTGCTCGGCGATGTGCGCGAAGTCGTCAGTCAGCTGCGCGACGAGGACAGCATCGATCTCACGCAGGCCTTGCAGAGCCTGATCGAAGGCGTGCCGGGCTTGACGATCCATCTCGATCTGCCGCCGCGTTTCAGCGTCGACGATCCGAAGCGCGCGCAGGTACTGCTGCGTTGCGCGCAGGAGATCATCACCAACACCGTGCGCCATGCCGGCGCGCGCAATCTGTGGCTGCGTTTCGAGCGCAACGGCGACCGCCAGATGGCGATCCACGCGCGCGACGACGGCCGCGGCGCGAGCCAGCTGAAGCAGGGCAACGGTCTCGCCGGCATGCGCGAGCGTCTCGCTCAATACGGTGGGCGCCTGGATATCGTCACCGCCAAGGACAAGGGCTTCGCCCTCGATGCCTGGCTGCCGCTGGAGGGCGCCGCATGATCGAAGTCTGTCTCGTCGACGACCAGACCCTGGTCCGTCAGGGCATCCGTTCGCTGCTCGAGCTTTCGGATTCGATCCGCGTCGTCGCCGAGGCTGGAGACGGCGTGCAGGCCGTCGAAGTGATTCCGCGCGTGAAGCCTGATGTCGTGCTGCTGGACATGCGCATGCCGGGCATGTCGGGGCTCGATGTCCTGAACGCGCTCGCCAGCACGAACCAGCTCCCGCCGACGATCATCCTGACGACGTTCGACGACGATCAACTCGTGCTCGCCGGGCTCAAGGCGGGTGCGCGCGGCTATCTGCTGAAGGACGTTTCCCTCGACCAGCTGGTCGACGCGGTGAAGACCGTCGCGGCCGGCGGCTCGCTGGTCGCGCCGGTGGTCACGCAGCGGCTCTTGTCCGGCCTCGAGCGCATGCAGAACGAGTTCGTGAGCCTCGACCGGCCCGACCCGTTGACCGATCGCGAAACCGAGATCCTGCGCCTGATGGCCGGCGGCTACAGCAACAAGGAGATCGCCAATTCGCTCGGCGTCGCGGAGGGAACCGTGAAAAATCATGTCTCCAACATCCTGTCCAAGCTCGGCGTGCGCGACCGTACGCGCGCGGTCTTGAAAGCGTTCGAGCTCGGGATCGTCTAAAGCGGTGTCAGCCGTGCGCTTGCGATTTTGCGTGGGGTAAGCACGGCCACAGGCCACGCGGCGGATGCGCCCGCGCATAGGAAAGGCCTCGTAGAACGGCCGATTTCAGCCTCCGTAGCCACGGCGCGCCCACTCAAGTACCATTCCGCGCCCGGACCCGAAGTGCCGCCGCAGGCGCCTGCCGTCAGGTCCCGGAGGGGCTCGGCGCGCGCGCCGGCAATCGCCCGAGTTCTGGCCGGCGTTCTGGAGATCCTTCGTATATGACCCGTGTTCTCGAAGTGCTGGTTTCCCTGCTGATCGTGTTCGCGCTGACCATTGTAGTCGGCGTGCTGCTGCCGTCACACGGACATGTCGAGCGAACCGTCGAGGTATCGAGCCCGCTGCGTCAGATCTACGATTCGGTCAATACGTTCCGCCGCTTTCCCGAGTGGTCGGCGATGCGGCGTCTCGATCCGCAGATCAAGATGACCTTCGAGGGTCCCGAGTCCGGCAAGGGCGCGCGCGTGAAATGGAGCAGCACCGCGCCGCAGGTCGGCGACGGCAGCCTCGAAATCGCGCAGAGCGATCAGGACAGCAAGGTCGTCATGGCGCTCGACAATGCCTGGAGCGGCGACAACAAGACCTACACCGTCACCCTGGTGCCGTCGCAGAACGGCAAGACCGTCAACATCAATTGGGCATACGACGCCGACTACGGCTGGAACCTGATCTGGCGCTACGCCGGGCTCTACATTCACGGCGATCCCGCATCGCAGATCGCGCTCAGCCTCAGCAACATCGCGACGATGCTGGCGTCGTTCCCGAACGTCGATTACAAGGACCAGAAGATCGACGTCGCCGACGTGACCGCCAGACCCGTGTTGGTCGTTGCGACCAAGGCCAAGCGCTCGCTCGAAGAAGTCGCCGACGCAACCGATACCGCGGTGCGACAGATCGAAGCGGCGATGAAGAAGACCGGCCTCACGCAGGCGGGACCGGTCATGACGATCACGTCGAACTGGGGCGAAGATGACTACGCGTTCAGCGTGGCGGTGCCGGTCGATTCGACGACGCTGACCCTAGACAAGCAGCAATACACGATCGAGACGCCGGCGCCGAAGGCGAGTTCCACCGGCGATGAAGACGAAATTGCGACGTTCAAGCCGGGCGACAAGGACAACGACGGTCTGCTCGTCATCGACGACAAGGTGCGCGCGGCGCTCTGGTATCAAGGCAAGGCGCTGGTCACCGAGTACACCGGCAGCCCGGCCGCGCTGCCGCTGCTGCGCCTGATGGAAAAGGCCTACGCCGAGACGCACGGTTACCCGTACGCTGAAATGGGCGAGGGACGTTTCTGGGACGAGAAGACATCGGCGCCCGATGTCGCAGAAGACCAGCAAACATTCAAGGTTTATCTGCCGATCCAGCCATAACGATCGCAGGTCATCGACTCGACGAAACGGACGGCGCGCGCCGTCCGTTTTCGTTTTCTCTCGCGTCTCCCGCTTGCGGGAGACAAATCGGCACGGAAGCCGATTTGCACGGCAAAGCCGCCGAAGGCGAGGTGCGAGGATGCACCGAGTGAGCGCGGCGCGAAGGGCCGGATGAGGGCGGGCGCGCAGAGTCTCTGTCCAATTGCCCTCACCCGCGCCTGCGGCGCGACCTCTCCCGCAAGCGGGAGAGGTGACGGCTAAGCAGCGGCGCGATTTCTCCCGCAAGCGGGAGAGGTGACGGCTAAGCAGCGGCGCGATTTCTCCGCAGGCGGGAGAGGTGACGGCTAAGCAGCGGCGCGATTTCTCCGCAGGCGGGAGAGGTGACTGCTAAGCAGTCGTGACGCTCAGCGCTCGTCGAGCGACGTATAGCTGATCTGCAGCACGACGAAACGCATCCGTCCCGCCGGAAGCTCGACTTCGAATTCGGCGTCGACACGCGCACGCAGCGCGGCGCGCGCAAGCGGCGAATCGATGCTGATCCAGCCGCGCGCCCCATCGGTCTCGTCCGGACCGACGATGCGGTAGTCGTGCCGCTCGCCGTCCTCGGATTCGAGCCGCACCCACGCACCGAAGTAGACTGCCGAAGGATCGGTGGGCGGCCCGTCGACGACGCGCAGATCCTGCAGTCGCCTGGTCAGATAGCGCACGCGCCGATCGATTTCGCCGAGCTGTTTCTTGCGATAGATGTACTCGGCGTTTTCGGAACGGTCGCCTTCCGCTGCTGCATCGGAAAGCGCGCGCACGACTTCGGGTCGGCGCACGCGCCAGAGATCGTCGAACTCTTCTTTCAGGCGCCGATGACCTTCGCCGGTGATGACGGCGGATGACGCGGCGGCAGCGGGACGCCAGCGGCTCATGCGCAATGTGCCTCGGCGAGCGGGCCAGTTACGCCGGCGGCGCGAGACGGTTTCATCGACGAGCGTCCGCGCATGGCTAACCAGACTGGCTCGTTTCGCTCAGCGCTTGCTGATCGAGCCCAGCACGCCGCGCAGGATCGAGCGGCCGAGCTGGCCGCCGGCGTTGCGCGCCGCCGATTTCGCCATCGCTTCGAGCATGCCTTGCCGGCGGCTCGTGCCGAACACCATGTCCTTGGCGACGTCCATCCATCCGCCGCCTTGTTGCGCGGTTCCACCGCCGGCGGGCGGGTTGCTGGCCGGTGTCGTCGCGGCCGTTTGCTCGGCGCGTTTGCCCAACGTTTCGAACGCGGACTCGCGATCGACCGTCGTGTCGTACTTTCCGCCGACCGGCGAGCGCGCACGCACCGCGTTGCGCTCATCGGCCGTGATCGCGCCGATGCGACAGCCCGGCGACGTGATCAGCGCGCGCTCGACCGGCATCGGCACGCCGCCTTCCTGCAACGTCGACACCAGCGCTTCGCCGACGCCCAGTTGCGTGATGACTTCGGTCACGTTGATCTTCGGATTCGGTGCGAACGTTTCCGCGGCGGCCTTCACCGCTTTCTGATCGCGCGGCGTGAACGCGCGCAGCGCGTGCTGAATGCGGTTGCCCATCTGGCCGAGGATCACGTCGGGCACGTCATCGGGATTCTGCGAGCAGAAATAGACGCCGACGCCTTTCGAGCGGATCAGACGCACGACCTGCTCGACGCGCTGTCGCAGCGACGGCGGTGCATCGTCGAACAGCAAATGCGCTTCGTCGAAGAAGAACACGAGCTTGGGCTGATCGAGATCGCCGACTTCGGGCAATTTCTCGAACAGCTCGGAAAGCATCCAGAGCAGGAACGTCGTGTAGAGCTTCGGTTTCAGGATCAGCTGATCGGCTGCGAGCACATTCACGATGCCGCGTCCGGAAAGATCCTGGCGCATGAAATCGGCGAGCTCGAGTGCGGGTTCGCCGAAGAATTGATCGCCGCCGGCTTGTTCGAGCGACAGCACGCCGCGCTGAATCGCCGCGATCGAGGTCGGCGAGACGAGTCCGTAGTGCTGCGAGATCTCCTTCGCGTTCTCCGCCGCCCAGCTCAGCAGCGCGCGCAGATCCTTGATGTCGAGCAGCAGCAGACCGTTATCGTCGGCGGCCTTGAAGACGATTTCGAGCACGCCTTGCTGGATATCGCCAAGCTCCATCAGGCGTCCGAGCAGCTGCGGGCCCATTTCCGAAATCGTCGTGCGCACCGGATGCCCGGATGTGCCGTAGATGTCCCAGAACACGACCGGGTTCGCACTGGCGCTCCACTCGATGCCGAGCTTGTCGATGCGCGCCTTCAACTTGTCGTTCATCGCGCCGGGTTCGGCGAGACCGGCGAGATCGCCTTTCATGTCGGCGAGGAACACGGGCACGCCGAGTTTCGAGAAGCCTTCGGCGAGAACGGTCAGCGACACGGATTTTCCAGTGCCCGTGGCGCCGGCGATCATGCCGTGGCGATTGGCGTAGCGCGAAAGCAAATACACGGGCTTGTCGCCCTTGCCGATCAGGATCTGGCTCATGTCGCTCACGCGGCTCGCAGAAGAAGGCGCTGCGATTGTAGCGACGAACCGCCGCGACGGTTGCCGGAGCGGAGCCCAGACGGTAACGTCGCGTGGACCGCAACCGGAAGGATGCAATGCCGCTCGTTCGCCGATTTGCCCTCATCGCCACGCTCGCAGCGCTCGGCGCTTGCGCAACCACGCCTTCGCAGAAGACCGCGATGACCTCTGCCAAAGTCGACGACGCCGGCATCAATGCGCTGTACGCGCGGCTCGATGCGGATGCCACGCGCTACGAGAACGGTCTCGCGCTCGCGCGCGAAGGCAAGACGGATCAGGCGCAAACGGAAGTCGCCGCCGCGCTCGACGATATGCGCGCCGCGGCGACGAGCTGCAGCGAAGCGCGCGGCTGCGAGCAGCAACGGTTCGTCGCCGCGTTCGATCGACTGCTGCGGCTGTCGACCGGGAGCCAATCCGATCAGGATTCCGAAGGCGAAGCGGACGGTGCGACGCCGGAAGGCGCGGAGGAGGCCGGCGAGAGCTCACCCGTCGTCGCCGCGGTGCCCGAGCTCGGCCGATCGATGACGCTGCTCAAGGGCCGCGAGCTCAGCGAGATCATCGCGATCAACGGTCCGGTCAAGGCCGCGCTCGAGGAATGGCTGACGCAGTACCGCCCGAATCTCGTCGCGGCGTACGTCAACTATGAATACATGCGCTATCTGATGTGGCCGGAATATCAGAAGGCCGGACTGCCCGAAGCGCTGCTGTTCGGCATGCTCGCCAAGGAATCGGGCGGCAAGGTTCACGCGGTATCGCGCTCGGGCGCGTCTGGGCCGTTGCAGTTCATGTATGCGACGGGTCTGCGCTTCGGGCTCGGCACCGTCGGCGGTTTCGATCAGCGTTTCGATCCGAAACTCGCAGCGCGCGCGAACGCGGCCTACATCAACGAGCAGCTCGGCGTGTTCAACAATCAGCTCGAGCTGGTGATCGGCGCGTACAACGGAGGCGAAGGCGCGATGCAGCGCCTGGCCAGCAAGGGCGGCGAGAATTTCTGGGATCCGAAGATTTATTACGCGGTGTCGCAGGAAACGCGCGAATACGTGCCGATGGTGCTCGCCGCGGCATGGCTCTTCATGCATCCGGAACGCTACAACCTCGAATTTCCGAAGATTGCGGCGCAGCCGGGCAGCATCACGTTGAGCCGGCCCGCATCGATTGCAGAGCTCACGATCTGTCTCGGCCAGGACAGCGAGGCCGAAGGCGGCTGGTTCCGCACGCTGCGCAATCTCAATCCGCAGCTCGACCCGCAGCAGGAACAGCCGGTCGGAACGCAGCTCGCGGTGCCGTTTCCGCTGCAGTCCGTCTACTCGCGCGATTGCGCCGAAGGAAAATGGGCAACGCTCGCCTCGGAACTCCATTCGGCGGCGATTCCGTCGCCACCGCCGGGAAGCCTCGTGCACGCGAAGGACATCCGGCCACGCGGCTATGTGGTGCGCAAGGGCGATACGCTGTCTTCGATCGCGCACAAGCTCGGCTGCGGCGGCGTGCGCGAGATCGCGGCGGCGAACGGTATTCGCGGGCCGCACTATCCGATCAGTCCGGGGAAAACGCTGCGGATTCCCGACTGCGAGAGACGCTAGAAATTACGAGAGACGCTGGAAATTATCCGGCGCGGTCGTTTTCACGACCGGCAAGCCGACGGCGCGAGCAGCCGGCGGTTGCCGGTCAGGCCGCTTGCGCCTCATTGGCAGCGGCGAACCACTGGCTGAGTTCGGCCGCTGGGATCGAATCCTTGAGTGCGCGGATCGCGCGCATCACCTGACGATGCAGCTCCTGCTGCTCGGCGAACGGCGAATCTTTGGTCTCGTGATACGCCACCGTCAGCCACAGCGCGACACCACGCAAGCGCACCTGCAGGCTGTCCGAACGCATTCTTTCGAGGCCGATTTCAGTGCCGCTGCCCCACGGACGATATTTCAGGTCTGGCGGCGTCGCATACAGATGCGGAAATTCGCTCTTCGACGCGTTCTGGAACTCGCGCATCGCGATCGCAGCCAGCTGGCGCCGGGCGTTCGGCTGAAGGTCGACAAGCGCTTTCTCGATACCGCGAAACTGCCGGCGCAGCTGCATTGCTCGGCTCAATGCGATCAATCGGGTGACGAGCTGCATGTGGGTTCCCCTGGCGTGAGACCGGCACTGCTGTTGAATCCGCGCCGGTAAACGAAAATCTATCGGGATTAGCGTGAACGGACTGTCCATTTAGTCACAATTCGTCGAACGCCGTCACATTCTGACGCGGCGTCCGGGGGCGGTCATCGTACCTCTCTCTGTGCCAGAGTGCCGACTTTTTGACCCATCCGAACGCTTTGTTCAGCTACGAGCTGCGGCGAGAAGCGGCCGAGGCGCGCCGGCAACAGGACGATCACGGTCGATCCCATTTCGAACCGGCCAAGCTCGGCGCCGCGCTTCAGCCAGATCCCGCGTCCGCGGCCGTCGCGGCGCACGATCGCGCTGGCGTAAGGCGGGATCGCGACGCCGTCCCAGACGGTCGCGATGCCGGAAACGAGCATCGCGCCGACCAGCACCACCGTGAACGGGCCGAGCGCGCTGTCGAAGTGGCAAACCAGCCGTTCGTTGCGCGCGAAGAGACGCGGAATCGCGGCGACCGCGAACGGTGCGACGCCGAAGAGTCGGCCGGGCACGTGCACGGTCTCGACGAGCTCGCCGGCGAGCGGCATGTGCACGCGGTGATAGTCGCGCGGAGAAAGATAGACGGTGATGAAACTGCCGTCGTGATACGCAGCCGCGCGCGCGTCGTCGCCGAGAAGCTCGCCGGTGCCGAAGTCGAAACCCTTCGCCTGGAAAATGCGTCCGTGATCGATGTGACCGGCCTGGCTGATGCGACCGTCGGCCGGGCAGAGCACCGCATCGGGATCTGCATCCGGCGGCCGTGCGCCGTTCTTGAGCGCGCGCGTGAAAAACGCATTGAAATTCTCGTACGCGCCGATGTCAGGTTGCTCAGCTTCGCCGAGATCGACGTTGTACCGTTTGACGAAATTCCGGATCAGCGCGTTCTTCCACGGCGCGAATGTCCAGCGCGTCGCCCAGCGCACGACGCGCGTGAGAAAGCGATGCGGCAGGAGATATTGCGCGACGACGGCGGCGCGCATCAGCCGGAGCCCGACAACGCTTCCAGATCGGCCGCGATCGTTTTCGCCACGAACGGCGGACGGAACAGGCCGGCCTCGTGTCCGCTCGGATCGATGATGATCGCCGATGCGCTGTGATCGACCGCGTAGTCGCCGTTGCCGGTCGGCACGCGCGCGTAAACGAGCCCGAGTGCGCCCGTAAGCCCGGTCAATTCCTCGTCGGTGCCGGTCGCGGCGACAAAATCGCTACTGAAGTAACCGACGTATTTGGAAAGCTTCTCGGGCGTATCGCGTTCGGGATCGACCGAGATGAAATCAAACCGCAGGCGATCGGCGACTCCGGCGGCGCGCAACGTCGTCCACACGTCCTTGAATGTCGCCAGTGTCGTCGGGCAGACATCCGGGCAATTCGTGTAGCCGAAGAAGGCGACGGTCCAGCGACCCTTCCAATCGGCGAGCGTCAGGGCACCGCCATCGGCGCGCGTAAGATGAAAATCCGGGATCGCGCGCGGCGCCGGATACAGCACGGCAGCCGTGAGTTTCGGTCTCGATGCGGGTGCGAACGTGCGGCTGCCGAGCCAGAGGCCCAGCGCAGCCGCGACGGCGGCGATCAGGATCAGAGTATTCGCCGAGACGCGGCCGGCACGACGCCAGGAATGCATCTTGCGATTATAGCGGCGCGCGGCACGGCGAATGGTGCGACGAGCAGCACGGCGAGCAGCACGATGGGGAGGCGGTCGGTGCGCGCGTGCGAGTACGCGCATGAAAGCGCGGCTGCACCTATACTCAGCGGCCCCTCGAAACGAAGCCATCGTGTGACCGCGGAGCTCGCCACGATCATCGATTTCATCCGCTACGGCGCGAGCCGTTTTGGCGCAGCCGGGCTCGCGTTCGGTCACAGCTATGACAACGCGATCGACGAGGCGACGCATCTGGTGCTGCACGCCTTGCATCTTCCGCACGATCTCGCGCCGGCATATGGCCAGGCGCGCCTGACCGCAGCGGAAAAGCAGCGCGTGCTCGAACTCATCGATCGGCGTGTCGACGAACACAAACCCGTCGCCTACCTCACCGGCAGCGCATGGTTCGCCGGGCTCGAATTCAAGTCCGACGCGCGCGCGCTGGTACCGCGCTCGCCGATCGCCGAGATGATCCAGCAGGGTTTTTCGCCGTGGCTCGACGATCGCGAAGTCACCCACGCGCTCGATCTGTGCACCGGATCGGGATGCATCGGCATCGCGATGGCTGCGCACAATACCGATTGGCGTATCGACCTTGCCGACATCAGCGAAGACGCGCTGTCGCTCGCGCGCGAGAACATCGAGTACCAGGAAGTCGCCGAGCGGGTGCAGGCGATCCGTTCCGACCTGTTCGAGGGTCTCGCCGGCAAGCGTTACGATCTGATCGTCAGCAACCCGCCGTACGTGACCGAGCAGGAATATGCCGCACTGCCGCCCGAATACAGCCATGAGCCGGCGTTAGGTTTGCGCGCGGGAGCCGACGGACTCGACTTCGCGGTGCGCATTCTCGCCGAGGCGGCGCAGTATCTCAGCGATGAAGGCGTGCTGATCGTCGAAGTCGGCGAAAGCGAGAAGGCGTTGACGGCGCTGCTACCCGAAGTGCCGTTCAACTGGATCGAGTTCAATGTCGGGCAAATGGGCGTGTTTGTGCTCGATAGAGATGATCTTGTCGCGCATGCGGGTGCGATTGATGCGGTCGCGAAAGCGCGCGGCTAGCCGTCGTCCAGCGGAAGTGGGGACCCATTTTCATTTTCGCCTTGCGGGCAGGCGAAAGAGCCAAGCAAGATCAAAATGGGTCCCGGCCTTTCGCCGGGATGACGACGTGGCGTAACGGTCCGGACGAAACGGTACCAGTCGAGTGTCCAGCAATTCTTTCGGAAAACTCTTCACCGTCACGACCTTCGGCGAAAGCCACGGTCCGGCGATCGGCTGCGTCGTCGACGGCTGTCCGCCCGGTCTTGCGTTGTCGTCGGAAGAATTCCGCACCGATCTCGATCGCCGCGCGACCGGGAAAAGCCGCTACACCTCGCAGCGGCACGAAGCCGACGACGTCGAAATCCTGTCCGGCGTGTTCGAAGGGCGCACGACCGGAACGCCGATCGCGCTGCTGATCCGCAACACCGATGCGCGCTCGAAGGACTATAACGATCTCGTCGACACGTTCCGGCCCGGCCACGCCGACTACACCTATCTGCAGAAGTACGGTATTCGCGATCATCGCGGTGGCGGACGCTCGTCCGCGCGCGAAACGACCATGCGCGTCGCCGCGGCCGTCATCGCCAAGAAATGGCTCGCCGGAAAATTCAGCGTGCGCGTGCGCGGTCATGTCGCGCAGATCGGCGATCTCGTGCCGCGCACGTTCGATTGGAATGCGGTCGAAACCAATCCATTTTTCTGGCCGGACGCGACGATGGTGCCGGAGCTCGAAACCTTCATCATGGCGCTGCGCAAGTCCGGAGATTCGGTCGGCGCGCGCGTGACCGTCGTCGCCGACGGCGTGCCGCCGGGTTGGGGCGAGCCGATCTACGGCAAGCTCGATGGCGATCTCGCGTCGGCGCTGATGTCGATCAATGCGGTCAAGGGCGTCGAGATCGGCGCCGGTTTCGCCGCCGTCGCGCAGAAGGGCAGCGAACATCGCGACGAGCTGACGCCGGAGGGTTTTCTTTCCAACAACGCCGGCGGCATTCTCGGCGGAATTTCCAGCGGTCAGCCAGTGGTCGCCTCGATCGCGTTGAAACCGACGTCGAGTATCCTGATCCCCGGCCGAAGCGTGAATCTTGACGGCGAGCCGGTCGAAGTCGTGACCAAGGGCCGCCACGATCCGTGCGTCGGCATCCGCGCGACGCCGATCGCCGAAGCGATGGTCGCGCTGGTGCTGATGGATCATGCGCTGCGCCATCGCGCGCAGTGCGGCGATGTCGGCGATGTGACGCCGCGCATCGCCGGCGAACGGAAAAAATAAAAGGACGCCATGCCACCGCGCCGTCGTTCCCGCGAAACCGGGAATCCAGTCTTTGGGCAGTGGTCCCGCCGGCAAGAGCAAAATGGATTCCCGTTTTCGCGAATGCCCGCGAAGTGGTCCGCTGGAATCACGACACCCTGAAACGCAAGCAAGAGAATCCATGACGCAGAAGACTTTCAACGTCGCGATCGCCGGCGCCACCGGCGCGGTCGGCGAAACGCTGCTAGCGATCCTGAAGCAGCGCAAATTTCCGATCGGTGAGCTGGTGCCGCTGGCGAGCGAACGCTCGGCCGGCAGCAAGGTCGAGTTCGGCAACCGTTCGATCACGGTGAAGAATCTCGCCGACTTCGATTTCAAGGGCATCGATGTCGCGTTCTTCTCGGCCGGTGGTTCGATTTCGCGCGAGCACGTGCCCCGTGCTGCGGCTGCGGGCGCGGTCGTGATCGACAACACGTCCGAGTTTCGTTATCAGCCCGACGTGCCGCTGGTCATCAGCGAAGTCAATCCGCATGCGATCGCGCAGCACGCGGCGCGCGGCATCATCGCCAATCCGAACTGCTCGACGATGCAGATGCTGGTCGCGCTCGCGCCGATCCATCGCGCGGTCGGCATCGAGCGCATCAATGTCGCGACGTATCAATCGGTGTCCGGCACCGGCCATCGCGCGCTCGAAGAACTCGGCCGGCAGACCGCGGGACTGCTCAACTTCCAGAGCGTCGAACCCAAGGTCTATCCGGTGCAGATTGCCTTCAACGTGATTCCGCATGGCGGCGATTTCACCGACAACGGTTACACGATGGAAGAAATGAAGATCATGTGGGAGACGCGCAAGATCCTCGAGGACGACACGATCCAGGTGAATCCGACCTGCGTGCGCGTGCCGGTTTTCTACGGGCACTCCGAAGCCGTACACATCGAGACGCGCCAGAAGATCGGCGCCGATGAAGCGAGGGAGCTGTTGCGCAAAGCGCCGGGACTCGTCGTCGTCGACGAGCGCAAGGCCGGCGGTTATCCGACGCCGATCACGCACGCGGCCGGAAAGGACCCGGTTTTCGTCGGCCGCATCCGCGAAGACATCTCGCATCCGCGCGGCCTGGACCTCTGGATCGTCGCCGACAACATCCGCAAGGGCGCGGCGCTCAACGCGGTACAGATCGCGGAAATTCTGGTCCGGACCCGGTAACGTCCGCCGATCAGCGCCGTCTCCCGCAGGGTCTCGATGCGGCGCCTTGGGCGGCCGGGGCTATGAGGCACCCTGCCTTCGAACGCGGAAATGGGCACCTTTTTCGTTTGTTGCGAAATCGTATCTGTAATCCATAGTTACGATTGTGTTATAAGCCCGTTTCGAGATAATTCGTTCACGCTTTGCCGGCCGCCGGGACGGTCCCGGGACCGGTCGTAAATGCCTGTTGGGGGGCACTCCAGATGAAACGACCGCTTCAGTTGCCGCTCGCGATCGTGCTTGCGTTGAGCGGGACGGACGCCCTCGCGTTGGGGCTCGGCACGATTCACGTCAATTCCAAGCTCAATCAGCCGCTTGACGCCGAAATTCCGGTCCTGCAGGGCACGGCCGGCGAGGCGGAAGGGTTGCTCGTGCAGCTCGCGACGGCCGAGGACTTCGATCGCGTCGGACTCAATCGCTCGCGGCTCTCGGTGCCGCTCGAGTTTGCGCTGGTCAAGGGCAGCCACGGCGACATGGTGATCAAGGTCACCAGCAAGGACCTCATCAAGGAGCCGTTCCTGGATTTCCTCGTCGAAGCGAACTGGCCGAAAGGCCGTCTGCTGCGCGAATACACCGTGCTGCTCGACCCGCCGATTATGGCTCCCGCCAGCGGCACGAGCGCCGTAACCGCGGCGGCGAAGACACCGGAGCGTGCTCCGACCCAGGCATTGCCGGAACCCAAACCGAAACCCGCTCCGAAAGCGAAAGCACCGCAGGTTGCCGCCGCGCCACGCGCCGAGGCAACGAGCAAACCCGCGCCCGCACCGACATCGGCCGCGTCGGCGCCGAAGCATGCGGCAGTGTCCGGCGAATACACGGTAGAGGCCGGCGACACGCTGTCCGGCATCGCGCGCGACGTGCGCCCGGACGAATCGACCAACATCAATCAGCTGATGCTGGCGATGCTCAAGCAGAATCCGAACGCGTTCTTCAAAGACAACATCAATGCGCTGAAGCGCGGTGCGATTCTGCGCATTCCGTCGGCCGATCAGCTCAAGGCCGTCGGCTCCGCGAGCGAAGCCGCAGCGCAGGTGCATGCGCAGATCGAGGATTGGCGCGGCGGTGCGGCGACGAAGCCGACGTTGGTCGCCGACACCGGGGCGAAACCCGAGTCGAAAGCCCCCACTCCGCCGCCTGCGAAGTCGCCAGCGCCGAAGACAACCACTGGCACCGCTGCGTCGACGCCGAAGACGGGCCACGAGCGTCTCGAACTTGTCCCGCCGAAAGCCGGCAAGGGCACCCTCGCGATGGCCGATCGTCCGGGCAGCGGCGGTGGCAACGCGGCGGCGGCGAGTGATGTCAAAGCCGAGCTCGCGCGCACCAAGGAAGCGCTCACCAGCCGCGACCAGGAAGCCTCGGAGCTCAAGTCGCGGGTCAAGGAACTCGAGGACATCAAGAGCAAGACCGACCGTCAGCTGACGCTCAAGGACTCGGAAATCGCCGATCTGCAGAACAAGCTGAAGGAGCTGCGCGAGCAGGAATCGAAGGCGGGAACGAAGCCCGCAACGACCGCGACGACGGCACCGACGCCGGCCACGTCACCGAGTGCGACGCCGTCGACGAGTCCGACTACGCCCGCAGCGACCGCACCGAGCACGACAAAATCGGAAGCCGCAACGAAGACGGACAAGCTGTCCAAGGAAGACATCTGGGGCACCGCGTCGACGACGCCCGAGACGAAAACGCCGGGCACGACGCCGTCCAGCACGACACCAGGCACGACGACTGCCGCGAGCACTTCTGCGCCGCCGCCGTCATCGACGACACCTCCGCCATCATCGACGGCGACGACCGGTTCGACGATGACCGCCTCGACCGCAAGTCCCGGCACGGGCACGACGCCGCCGTCATCGATGAGCACGACGCCGCCATCCGCGACAGGCACGACGACGACGTCGACAGCGCCTTCGTCGTCCATGTCGCCGTCGCCGGCTTCAACGACGACGCCCGCTGCGACGACACCGGCTTCAACGGCCACAGGCGCATCGACGCCGACGACGCCTTCGGCCGGCACGCCCGCCGTGACGAAACCCGCGACGAGCACGACCTCGCCGGTGAAACCCGCGGCGAATACGCGCATGGAGCCGCTGACGACGAGCGGTCCCGCCTGGTACGAACAGGCTTGGGTCAAACCGGCTGCGATCGGCGCCGCTGCATTGCTGCTGCTCGCCGGACTCCTCGGCATGCGCAGGCGCAAGTCGGCGGCCGTCTCGACAGGTCGCGGCTCGATCGCCGGTGCATTCGGTGATTCGCCGCTTCGCGACGATGGCGCGCTCGGAATTTCGAGTGCGGAGTCCGAAGAGCAGGCATTGCACGATCAACTGATGCACGATCCGACCAATCTCGGCTTGCATCTTGAGCTGTTGAGCCTGTTGTACGCGGAGCGCAACGTCGGCGCGTTCGAAGACGCCGCTGAAGTGATGCACGCGCACGTCGTCGACGCGCACCAGCCGGAGTGGCTGGAAGTGAAGGCGATGGGTCAGGAGCTCGCGCCGCACAATTCGCTGTTCGCCGACGAAGCGGCCGCACACAATCCATTCGATGACGAAGCGGTCACCGCGCCGCACGCCATGCCGGCGTTCGATCACGACGATGTATTCAATCGTCGCGAACCCGCACCGGCGCCGCAGGCCAGCACCGCGTTCGATTTCGACCTCGATCAGGATCTTCCGGCCACGCCAACGAAAGCGCCGGTGGCGACCGAGTCCGAGTTCACGTTCGACAATCTCCCGCCCGTCGACTTTGCCAAGGAAGCGCAGCACGAAATGGAAGCGGCCGTCGCGCCGCCGCCGCTGCAGGTCGACGAAGACGAATTCCCAGGCGAAGACGGTGTCGGCACCAAGCTCGATCTTGCCAAGGCCTATCTCGACATGGGCGACCCGGAAGGCGCGCGCTCGATGCTCGAGGAAGTGCTCGCCGAAGGCAACGACACGCAGAAGGGCGAAGCGCGTCGCCTGATGGCCGAAATCAAGTAATTCCGATTTTTTCAGCGCATGGCCCGGCTCGTCCGGGCCTTTTTTTTGCCGCGGTCGCGGCACCGATCTTCGTTGCGGCGACACGCGGTACCATCGTTTCCTCGACACTCGCGGATCCGACGTTGCGCATCGCACTCGGCATCGAATACGACGGCACTGATTTTCTCGGCTGGCAGCGGCTCACGCACGGAGAAACCGTGCAGCGTGCGGTCGAGTCGGCGTTGTCGTTCGTCGCCGCGCATCCCATCGAAGTGACTTGCGCCGGACGCACCGACGCCGGCGTGCATGCGCGCTGTCAGGTCGTGCACTTCGACAGCGCATCGGAACGCACTCCGCGCGGCTGGACGCTTGGCGCGAATTCGCGACTGCCGACGAGCGTCGCCGTGCTGTGGGCGCGGCTGGTGGCCGACGATTTTCACGCGCGCTACGGCGCGCGCGCGCGCCGCTATCGCTATCGCATCGTGAATCGGCCGGTGCGCACGGCGCTCGATGCGCGCCATGCGGCTTGGGAACGCAAGCCGCTCGATGTCGACGCAATGCGCGCCGCGGCTACCGCGCTGATCGGCGAGCACGACTTCAGCGCGTTCCGCACGGTGGCGTGTCAGGCCAAGTCGGCATCGCGCAACGTGCGCGAGATCGCGATCGCGCGCGCGGGCGAGAACGTCGTCATCGAGATCGAAGCGAACGCGTTCCTGCATCACATGGTGCGCAACATCGTCGGTTCGCTGCTGCCGATCGGTCGCGGCGAGGAGAAGCCGGAATGGCTCGCCGAAGTGCTCGCCGGCCGCGATCGCGCGAACGCGGGTCCGACCGCGCCGGCGGCCGGCCTGACCTTCCTCGGCCCGCGTTATCCTGCGTCCTGGAATCTGCCGGCCGAGGTCACGTCTGTGAGAACGCGCATCAAGTTCTGCGGCATCACGCGCATCGACGATGCGCGCCGCGCCGCCGAGCTCGGCGTCGATGCGATCGGTTTCGTGTTCACGCGCGCGAGCCAGCGCTTCGTCGGCATCAGTCAGGCGCGCAGCATTCGCGCCGCGTTGCCGCCGTTCGTGTGCGCGGTCGGGCTCTTCATGGACGACGAGCCCGGCTGGATCGAGGAAGTCGTATCGAGCGTGCAACCGGATCTATCTGCAATTCCACGGCAGCGAGGCCGACGGTTTCGCGTCGAGTTTTTCGCGTCCTTACATCAAGGCCGTGCCGATGGCGTCGGTCACCAATGCCGGGCGCCATGTCGCCGAGTACCCGGCCGCGGCCGGCTTCGTGCTCGACAGTCACGCGCGCGGCGCGCGCGGCGGCAGCGGCGAAACATTCGACTGGACGCGCGTTCCGCCGTCCGGAGGCCGCGAATTCGTGCTCGCCGGCGGTCTGACCGCGCACAACGTGGCGCAAGCCATCGCGACCGTGCGACCCTACGCCGTGGATGTCTCCAGCGGGATCGAATCCGCTCCGGGCATCAAGGACGCATCGAAGATGCAGGCCTTCGTGCTCGCCGTTCGCGCCGCGGACGCCGCCAGCGCACGCTGAAACGCACTCACGCCCGCCGATGAACATGGACATGAAAGTCGACGACTACTTCGCCTATCCCGACGCCCACGGACGCTTCGGCGCCTATGGCGGAAGCTATGTCGCGGAAACCTTGATGGCGCCGCTCGCGGAACTGCGCGCCGCCTATTTCGCATTGCGCGAGGATCCGCGCTTCATCGCCGAATTCGAGCGTGATCTCAAGCATTATGTCGGCCGTCCGTCTCCGATCTATCACGCCGAGCGTCTTTCGAAAAAAATTGGCGGTGCGCAGATTCTGCTCAAGCGCGAAGACCTCAATCACACCGGCGCGCACAAGATCAACAACACCGTCGGACAGGCGCTCGTCGCGCGACACATGGGCAAGCGCCGCATCATCGCCGAGACCGGCGCGGGCCAGCACGGCGTAGCGGCCGCAACGGTCTGTGCGCGCTTCGGACTCGATTGCGTCGTCTACATGGGCGCGGTCGACATCGAGCGGCAGAAGATCAACGTCTATCGCATGAAGCTTCTTGGCGCGAACGTCGTGCCGGTGACGTCAGGCTCGAAGACGCTGAAAGACGCGCTCAACGAAGCGCTGCGCGACTGGGTCACCCATGTCGCCGATACGTTCTACATCATCGGCACCGTCGCCGGACCGCATCCGTATCCGCAGATGGTGCGCGATTTCAACAGCGTGATCGGCCGCGAAGCACGCGTGCAGATGCAGGAGCAGTTCGGCCGCTTGCCCGACGCGCTGGTCGCTTGCGTCGGCGGCGGTTCGAATGCGATCGGACTCTTTCACGCGTTCCTCAACGATCGCGACGTCGCGATTTTCGGCGCGGAAGCGGCCGGCGAGGGCATTGCCAGCGGAAAACATGCGGCGTCGCTCGCCGCGGGGCGGCCCGGCGTCCTGCACGGCAATCGCACGTATGTGCTGTGCGACGACAATGGACAGATCACCGAAACGCATTCGATTTCCGCTGGTCTCGATTATCCCGGCGTCGGACCCGAGCATGCGTTCTTGAAAGACAGCGGCCGCGCACAATATGTCGGCATCACGGACGACGAAGCGCTCGCGGCGTTCCACGAGCTTGCGCGCACCGAAGGCATCTTGCCCGCGCTCGAATCGAGCCATGCCGTGGCACACGCGATGAAGCTCGCGCGTGGCATGCCGAAGGATGCGTTGATCCTGGTGAATCTCTCGGGCCGCGGCGACAAGGACGTGCATACGATTGCGGCGCGCGAAGGCATCGAGCTGTGAGTCGGCGCTGCGGGAGATTTTTGGCTGCCAGTGCGCATCGCACTTTCCTCTCTGCGGATGTCGTCAGGGCAAGGATCGCGCTCACATGACGCGCATCGACAAACGGTTCGGCGAATTGCGCGCGGCCGGCCGAACCGGCCTGATCCCCTTCATCACCGCCGGCGATCCCTCGCTCGAATCAACCGTCGCCGTCATGCACGCGCTCGTTGACGCGGGCGCCGACCTGATCGAGCTCGGCGTACCGTTCTCCGATCCGATGGCCGACGGTCCGGTGATCCAGCACGCCAGCGAACGCGCGCTCGTTCGCGGCGTCGGCCTCGCGCAGATCCTCGGTTGGGTACGCGATTTCCGCGCGCGCGATGTGAACACGCCGATCGTGCTGATGGGTTATCTCAATCCGATCGAGATTCACGGCACCGCGCGTTTCGCCAGCGAAGCGCGCGACGCGGGCGTCGACGGCGTGCTGCTTGTCGATTGCCCCGTCGAAGAGATCGACGCGACGGCGGCGATCCACGACGCGGGCCTCGCGCGCATCTTTCTGGCCGCGCCGACCACCGCCGAGGCACGTCTGGCCGCGATCTGCGCCGCGGCCGAAGGTTTTCTATACTACGTGTCCTTCGCCGGCATCACCGGCGCGGATCGGCTCAGCATGGACGACGTACGCGTGCGTGTCGCTCGGATCAAGCGTTCGGCAAAAACGCCGGTCGCGGTCGGGTTCGGTGTGCGCGATGCCGCATCGGCCGCGGCGATCGGTACGTTTGCCGACGCGGTCGTCATCGGCAGCGCGCTCGTCGATCGGCTCTCGGGGAGCCGCGACACCGCCGACGCATGCGTACGCGCGCGGGATTTTCTCGCGCCGATCCGCACTGCGCTCGATGCGCGCGCGTCGAGCCATGTCGCATAGTCCACCGCCGGACGATGAATCTTTACCGGAAGGCGCCGAACCCGCGCCGCCGATCGAATCAGGAGAAGCGTACGACATGAACTGGCTGCAGAAATTGATGTCGCCGCGCGAGCGCACGCAGGCGACGACGAAAGGCAAGGTGCCCGAAGGCCTCTGGGAAAAATGCGACGGCTGCGGCGCCGTGCTGTATCGCCCGGAGCTCGAGCGCAATCTGATGGTGTGTCCGAAATGCTCGCACCACCACCCGATGCGCGCGCGCGCGCGTCTCGCCACGTTTCTCGACGAAGGCAGCGACGAGGAATTGTTCGCCGCGCTCGAACCGACCGATCCGCTGAAATTCCGCGACTCGAAAAAGTACCGCGACCGCATCGCCGCCGCGCAGAAGCAGACCGGCGAGAAGGACGCGCTGGTCGCGATGGCGGGCACGCTGAAGACCAATCCTGTCGTCGCCGTCGCCTTCGACTTCGCATACATGGGCGGCTCGATGGGCTCGGTCGTCGGCGAGAAGTTCACGCGCTCGGCCGAGCGAGCGCTCGCAGAACGCATCCCGCTGGTCAGCTTCGCCGCGACCGGCGGCGCCCGCATGCAGGAAGGCCTGTTCTCGCTGATGCAGATGGCGAAAACGTCGGCCGCGCTTGCGCGCATGCGAAGCGCCGGCGTTCCGTATGTTTCCGTGCTGACGCATCCCACCACCGGCGGCGTGTCCGCCAGCCTCGGCATGCTCGGCGACGTCAACATCGGCGAGCCCAAAGCGCTGATCGGCTTCGCCGGCCCGCGCGTGATCGAGCAGACCGTGCGCGAAACGTTGCCGGAAGGTTTTCAGCGCTCCGAATTCCTGATCGAGCATGGCGCGATCGACCTCATCGTCGATCGGCAGACAGATGCGCGACAAGATCGAGGCGTTGCTGGCGCTGATGACGAAGAAGCCGAAGGCGGCGTAGGCTGACGGTTTGGCGTAGTCACACGGAACAAGCCGCCATTTTGTAGGCGGCGATTCCGCAACTCAGGATCGCGCGAAGTCCGGGCTGCAGAGAAATCGCAGCGCATCGAGTCGCGGCATCGCCGTGGGAATCGCGTGACGCAACGCGTCGAGCTCGGCGTCGAGCGCCGCCACTTCGTCATCGCGAACGGCAGGATTGATGCGCGACAGTGCCGCGAGGCGGTCGCGTTCCGCGCCGAGTTCGCGATCGGCGGCGGTGAGCGCGGCGCCGATCTCCGTTGCAGCGACGCCGCGAGCATGCGTCTCAGCCGCCGCGAGCATCGGCGCGACGATTTTGGCGAGCACGGGGCGATAGCGCGTTACGTCGACCGGTTGCTCCTTGGCGCGCGCGAGGCTCTCCACCGATGCTTCGAAGTCGTTGCGCGGATTCAGCCGATTGTCGACGACGATGCGCAGCGGCAGCGGCGGCAGGAAGCGTCGCACGTCGAGCTTCTTGTCGGCGACGCATTCGAGCACGAACACGCATTCGAGCAGTGTCGTGCGCGGCGGCAGCGTCGCGTCGATCAGCAGCGCGGCGTTGCCTTGTTCGCTTTCGAGCAGAAGATCGAGCGCGCCGGTGACCAGCGGATGATCGAGGCGCAGCAGCGGCAATTCCTCGCGCGCGAGCGCGGTCGCGCGATCGAACGTGGCTTGTTGCGGACCGTCCTTCAAGCCTGAAATACCCTCCGTGCTGAGATATTCGGGATCGAGCACGACGGTACGCGGCGCGATTTCCTCGTTCTCGATGCCGAACTGCTCGAAGAGCCGCAGCACGAACTCATCGGGCATGTCCGCGTCCGCTGCGCGCAGCGCGTCGGCGAGCGAAGGTTCCTGCGCGTAGCGCTCCGATGCGATTTCGAGCAGACGATCGCGCCCGGTCTGGACGAGATCGCTCAGCTCGCGATGCGTTGCGCGCGTTTCGCCGATCAGCGCATCGATCTCGACGTCGGGATCATCGCCGGCGAGTGCATGGCGCTCCGCTTCGACGACGACGCGAGCGCCATACCGCCGCAGGATCTCGCGGCCGTCGGATGGGCTGGTACGGAACGCGTCGAGGCCTTCGTCGTACCAGCGCAGCAGTGCCTGTTGTGCCGTTCCGCCGATCGCGACCGCGTGCAGCGTGATGTCGTGGCGTTGCCCGATGCGATCGAGGCGGCCGATGCGTTGTTCGAGGAGATCCGGATCGAGCGGCAGATCCCACAGGATCAGGTGATGCGCAAACTGGAAATTGCGGCCTTCCGAGCCGATTTCCGAGCACAGCAGCACGCGAGCGCCGTCCGGCTCGGCGAACCAGGCGGCGTTGCGGTCGCGCTGCAGGATCGTCATTCCTTCGTGGAAGCGCGCAACCTTGACGCCGGTCTTCGTGCGCAGCGCGTCTTCCAGGGCCAGCACCTTCGCCTGCGTGCGGCAGATCAAGAGGAATTTCTGGCTGGCGAGCCGCTCGATCAACGCAACCAGCCAGGGCAGACGAGGATCCGCCGCATAGGCGTACTCGCCGGCCGGCGGATGCGCCTGCGCATCGGCGTGGAACTCGGCAAGCAGGTGCTGACGTGCGGCGTCGTCGAGGTCGCCGCCATCGAGCACCGCTAGATCGGCGATGCGACGCGGAAATCCGCCGATCTGCGCACGCCGGTTGCGGAACATCACGCGGCCCGTGCCGTGGCGGTCGATCAGCGCATCGATCAACACCGGCGCGGCCGACGTGCCTTCGTTCGCATAGCGGTCGAGCAGGGCAAGCAGATCCGGATCGTCGGCGAAGATGCGCCCGAGTTCGCTGCGGGCGCCCGGTTCGAGCACGGCGCCGTCGATGAGCGCGGATGCGAACCTGGAGAGCTGCACGTAGCGGTCGCTTTCCGCGATGAACGCGTCGAGATCGGAGTAGCGCGCGGGGTCGAGCAGGCGCAGACGCGCGAAATGTCCGGTGCGTCCGAGTTGCTGTGGCGTCGCGGTGAGCAGGACAAGGCCCGGCGCGTCGGCGGCGAGGCGCTCGACCAGTGCGTACGCGGTGCTCGCGTCGTCGGGCGTCCATTCCAGGTGATGCGCCTCGTCGACGACAACGAGATCCCAGGACGCGGCGGCGATCTGCTGCGCGCGTTTGGCGTTCTCGCTCAGCCAGTCGATGGCGGCGATCACGAGTTGTTCGTCCTCGAACGGGTTGCGCGCGGCGTCGGCGACTTCGATCGCTTCGCAGCGTTCCTCGTCGAACATGGCGAACGGCAGATTGAATCGGCGCAGGAGCTCGACGAACCATTGGCTGGCAAGACTCGGCGGCGCCAGCACGAGCACGCGCTGCGCGCGACCAGTGGCGATCTGCCGCGCGAGGATCATGCCCGCCTCGATGGTCTTGCCCAGACCGACTTCGTCCGCGAGCAGCGCACGCGGCGGCCGCCGTTGCGAGACGATGCCGGCGACGCGCAACTGATGCGGGATCAGGTCGATGCGTGCGCTGGCGAGCCCCCATGCCGGCGAGCGCATCGCAGCGGCGCGGCGGCGCAGCGCATCCACGCGAAAATCGAAGCGGGCTGGCGTATCGACGCGCGCGGCCTTGAGGCGCTCGTCGGCGCGGGAGATGGGTTGCGCGTCGTCGAGTTCGGATTCGGTCAACGTGCGTGCGCCCGCGTGATAGGCGAAAAGGCCGTCGGCCTCGGTGACGCGTTCGACGACAAAGGTCTGCTTGTTCCCGGTGATGCGCTGACCCGGTCGGAACTCCGCGCGCGTCAGCGGTGCCGAATGCAGCGCGTAGTGGCGCAGCACGCCGGCGGTCGCGAACAGGACCTGCACGCTGCGCGCTTCGATACGTACGACGGTGCCGAGGCCGAGTTCGGGTTCGGCATTGGAGATCCAGCGCTGGCCGGGGACGAGGGTTCGCATCGGAACAATGGCGGGAAGGGGCGCGGATTATCCGCGCATTGGGGGTTTGAGCAAAGTCGAGCTCGGTGGCTGTTATTATTTTTTTGGCAGCGCGAGGTGCCGTTTTTTCAGGTGTGTGTTGGCGGGTGGCTTTGGGGTTTGGTGAGGCCTTCGCGAAAACCGATTCACGTCCGTGTGTTGTTCCGCTCGCATCCGTGCGAGCGGGTCACTTTCTCTTGCTTGCCCAAGAGAAAGTAACCAAGGAGAAGGGCACCCACACGGCCGCGGTCGCCGGGCATCGTGCCCGGCGACTCCGCGAGGCCGCTGCGGAGGTTCGCTGACGGCACGTCCATGTGCCGACAGCGAACGCGGCCGCCATGGATGGCGGACGAAAACACACAAGGACGTGAATCGGTTATCGCGAGGCCCGAAAGCCAAAAAAGAACGGCGCCCGAAGGCGCCGTCAAAAAAATAAATCAAACCCCTTACCAGATCTTCACCTGCGCATCGCCGCCGCGCACCATCTCATCGCCGCTCTTGCACTGGAACGCGGCCGCGAACGCCGGCATGTTCGATGGCGCGGCGATCGCGCGAAACATCGCCGGCGCGTGCGGATCGGCGTTGAGCAGCACTTCCTGGCGTTGCGGGAGAATGTTGCCGCGCCAGACGCGCGCGAAGTTGAGGAAAAAGCGCTGGTCTTCGGTATAACCGTCGATCTTCACGTTTTCGGCGGGGTTCTTCTTCAGCGCGACCTGCAGCGCGTCATAGGCGACGTTGAGGCCACCGAGGTCGGCGATGTTCTCGCCGAGCGTGAGTTTGCCGTTGACGTGCTTGCCGGGCAGCGGTTCATAAGCGTCGAACTGCTTGACCAGCCGATCGGTGCGCGCGTTGAATTTCTCGCGGTCGTCCTTGGTCCACCAGTTGATGTTGTTGCCCTTGGCGTCGAACTGGCTGCCCTGATCGTCGTAGCCGTGCGTCGCTTCGTGGCCGATGACCGCACCGATGCCGCCGTAGTTGATGCCGTCGTCGGCCTTGGCGTCGAAGAACGGCGGTTGCAGGATCGCGGCGGGGAAATTGATCGTGTTGTCGGTCGGATTGTAGTACGCGTTGACGGTCTGCGGCGTCATGCCCCACTCGAGGCGATCGGTCGGCTTGCCGACCTTCGCGATCTGGTAGTCGTACTCGTACCTGGTCGCCGCGTCGACGTTGGCGAAATAGTTGTCCGGCACGATCTTGAGGCCGGACCAGTCGCGCCATTTGTCCGGATAGCCGATCTTCGGCAGGAATGTGCTCCATTTCTCCAGCGCTTTCTGCTTCGTCTCGCTGCTCATCCAATCGAGCTTCTCGATGCGCGCCTTCAGCGCAGCCTGCAAATTCGCAACGAGCTCCTTCGCGCGCGCCTTCGATTCCGGCGGAAACGCTTCGGCGACGTAAAGCTCGCCGAGCGCCATGCCCATGTTCTCGTTGACGGCGTCGATCACGCGCTTCCAGCGCACGCGCTGCTCTTTCTGGCCGTTGAGCTTCTGGTCGTAGAAGGCAAAGTGCTCGTCCGCGAACGGCTTGGAAAGATACGGGGACGCCGCGTCGATCGTGTGCACGCGCAGGAATGCGCGCCACTGATCGGCCGGCACGTCCTTCAGCATCGCGTCGACTTCGGCGAAGAACTTCGGCTGCGACAGCGAGAAGCCGGTCTTGACGTCGGCGTGCTGCGCGACGAAGAACTTCCGCCACGAAATATTCGGCGTGAGTTTGTCGGCTTCGTCGAGCGTGACGAAGTGATATTGGTTTTCCGGAACGCGGAGCTCAACGGGCGTCATCGATGCCTTGGCGAGGCGCGTTTCGAACGCCAGCACGTGCTCGGCCTGCTGCTTGGCCTCGTTTTCCGCGACGCCCGTCAATATGAGCACCTTGGCGAGATGCGCCTTGTACGCGTCGCGGAGCTCGGCGAAATCGGGTTTGTCGTAGTAGTCGCGGGTCGGCAGTCCGAGTCCGCCCTGGAACGTGTACGCGATCTGTGTCGCTGCGTTCTTGAAATCCGGCAGCGCGGCGACTGCGAACACGTCGGCGCGTCCGCGTGCGGCGCTGTCTGTCAGCCAGGCGACGAAGTCGGCGGGCGACTTCAAGCCGTCGATTCTTGCGAGGTCGGCCTTGATCGGTTCATAGCCCGCTTTCTCGACGGCCGCATCGTTCATGCCCGAGTGATAGAACCAGCCGATTTTCTGTTCGACCGAACCGGCCTTGGCTTGATCGGCGCTTTTCGCGGCTTTCTCGGCGATTTCGTGTTGCGTTTCCAGGCTGTGTTCGCGCAGCTGATCGAAGGCGCCCCAGCGCGTGCGGTCGGGCGGAATCGGATTCTTCGCGACCCAGATCGCGTTGACGTAGCCGTTGAAGTCGGCGCAGGGATTGATGGACTTGTCGATTTCACTGACGTCGAACGAATTGGCGGCGAATGCGCTGCCGGCCGTGAGCGCGATCGAAACGGCGGCGGCCAGCGGATGCAGGAATTTGCGGGTCATGAAACTCTCTCCTCGAAAAACGTTGTGATCCCAAAAAAAAGAAAAACAAAAACGATTACCAGATGACGACGCGCTGATCCTGCGATCGCGCCATCGGTTGTGGCGGCGCGCAGCTGAACGCGCTCGCGAATTCGGGCAGATTGCTGACGGGACCGTTGACGCGGTACTTCGCCGGCGCATGCTCGTTCGACTGGACCTGGAGCCGCAGCGCCTCGGGCCTCTGTTGCGTGCGCCAGCTCTGCGCGAACGAGAGGAAGAAGCGCTGCGCCGGTGTGAAGCCGTCGCGTTTCCCGGTCGGCTGATTGTGCGTCGCGAGCTTGAAGGCGTCCCACGCAACCTGCAGACCGCCAAGATCGGCGATGTTTTCGCCGAGCGTGAGTTTGCCGTTGATGTGGAGATCGTCGATCGGCACGTACGCGTCGAACTGGCGGACCAGTTTCTCGGTACGCGCATCGAACTGCTTGCGGTCGGTGCCGGTCCACCAGTCGCGCAGGTCGCCTTCGGCGTCGAAGCGGCTGCCCTGATCGTCGAAGCCGTGCAGCATTTCGTGGCCGATGACTGCGCCGATGCCGCCGTAATTCAGCGCATCGTCGGCCTGCGCATCGAAATACGGCGGCTGCATCTGCGCGGCTGGAAACACGATCTCGTTCTGCAGCGGGTTGTAGTACGCATTGACGGTCTGCGGCAGCATGCCCCACTCGTCGCGATCGACCGGCTTGCCGATCTTGGCGAACTGGCGGCGTGCCTCGAAGCCCACCGCAGCGAGCACGTTGTCGAAATACGAGACGCGACCGATCTCGAGCGCCGAGTAGTCGCGCCATTTGTCGGGATAGCCGATCTTAGGACGCAGCGTATCGAGCTTGGCATACGCGGATTTCTTGGTCGCGTCCGCCATCCAGTCGAGTCCGGCGATGCGCGCGCGGAGCGCGGTCTTTAGATCAGCGACGAGTTTTTCCGCGCGCTGCTTGGCTTCCGGCGGAAACGTGCGGGCGACGTATGCCTGGCCGACGGCGAATCCGAGGGCTTCGTTGGTCGCATCGATCGCGCGTTTCCAGCGCGGCTTGAGCTGTTCGGTGCCGCGCAACGTGCGGGCGTAGAAATCGAAGTCGGCGTTGACGAACGTATCGCTGAGGAACGGCGCCGCGAAATTGACCAGGTGCCAGCGCAGATAAGCCTGCCAGTGCGCGACGGGGACTTCGGCGAGCGCCTTGTCGGCCGCGGTGAAGAATTCCGGTTGCGCGAGCGAGAAGCGGTCGACTTCCGCGTGACCGATCGCACCGTAAAACGACGTCCACGGGAAATGCGGCGTCTTCGCGTCGGCATCCTTGACGGTGAAGATGTGATACGAATTCTCGGGTTCGCGCAGAGCGACGCGATCGAGCGAAGCCTTCGCAAGCCGTGTTTCCAGATCAAGCACCCAGCCGGCCTGCGCATCGGCATTCTTCTGCGCGACGAGGCCGAGCATCCGCGCGACATGCGCGCGGTACTTCGCCAGCAGCGCTTTGGACTTCGCATCGCCACGCAAATAGTATTCGCGATCGGGCATGCCGAGGCCGCCTTGCGTCGCGTACGCGATCACCATCGACGCATTCTTCATGTCCGATTCGGGGCCGAAATCGAACAGCGTCGGAATGCCTTCGGCGTGCCAGTCGCGGATCAACGCCGCCACGTCGGCCGAAGTGTGCAGGCCATCGACGCGCGTGAGGCGCTGCTGGATCGGCGCATAGCCCGCCGCGCCGATCGACTTTTCATCCATTGCCGCAGCATAGAAGTCGCCGATCTTGCGCAGGTTCGTGCCGGGTTCGGCCGGCTTCTTCGCGGCGTCTTCGAGCATCTCGCGCAGCAATGCAAGATTGCGCTCGCGCAGCTCGTCGTCGAGGCTCCACTGGCTGTATTCCGGCGGAATCGGATTCGATTTCAGCCAGCCGCCGTTGGCGTGCTCGAAGAAATCGGCGCAGGCGCCGACCGCCTCGTCAAAATTCTGCGCATCGAGGCCGCGCTCATTCGTGTGAGCGAGCGCGCCGCTTGCGGTGAAAACCAAGGCTGCCGCGAGCAAGCGGGGCCGGAAAAGGGACATGCGGGATTCCGGGAAACGGACGATCGGCGAGGCTAGGTGGGCCGCGCGGCCACTCACAGTGTCGAAGGTCACCCCGGCTGCGATATTCACAGTTTCATGGACGCGCCAGGGCATTTCCGGTATCGCCGGTGCGGTCATCCATGCGTCGAAAGGGGCTCGTGTCGCGGCGTTCACCGGAGCTGCCATTCGGGAAACGTCTTTACATCGGTAAGAAGCGGGATGCCGCCGCCCATTGCAAGAAATGCGCGTCGAAAGCAGACCCGGACTCAGCGGCTTCGAATGCTGGCGAGCGCAGCCGTATCGAGCCGCAACACCGGATAACCGCCGACGCGCTGCGTCGTGTACCACGGTGAACGTTCGTAAAAAAACGCGAGCCGGGCCGACGGGTCCTTCGCAAACACCGCATCTGCCGCGAGCTTGGCCTCGAACTCGGCCTTGAGTGCCGGATCATTGGCCATCAATTCGCGCGCGAGGCGTTCGGCGACGCGCGCGTCAGGCGATTCCTTCTGCTCGAGGCATGCGTCGAGAAAACCCCAGCGCAACAGCGAATCCGGCGCGCGCGGCTCGAGCAGGTTCGCCACGACATTCGCGGCGGGCTGATCCATTGGAATCAGCACCGAGCCGGCAGGCAGTTCGACCGTCGCCGATTCGACATCGGCCGACACATCGCGGAGCACGTGACGTCCCTCGAACGGTTTTTCTTCCCAGACCGGTTTCGATAGCTGATAGCGCTCAACCGGCACGGAGACGTTCCGTTCGAGACGCTGGAAGCGAATGCCGTGCTGCAAGACCTTGTCGATGATTTCGGGCCATGCCGACGGAATCGCGTACGCCGCGGGCAAACGCACCGATTCGGTGGCGACAAGCGCGCGGTAGAACGGTATTTCGTACGTTTTCGGGCCGCGCGGATCGTAGGTGACCCAGGTGTCGCCGGAGACATCGCTCTTCTGCTGAGTGAACGCGTAGCCTTTGAGCGCGAACGTTTCGGGCTTGTCGGTCGTCTTGAACAGGATCGGGAGCGCGTTGCCGGTTCGCGCGTTCGCGATCGTATCGGCGTCGGCTTTCGTCACGGCGCTGCGCAGCGTGCCGGGATGTGCATTCACGTACGCGAGCGTCGCGTTGACCAGATCATATGTCGCGCGCACGCGCACTTCGTACGACTTCAGCATATGCGTCTCGACCAGCAGCGCCGCGCGATTGCGCAGGGCAACGTAGCCGGTCGAGAAGCGCGGGCCGGAACCGAAATTGCCGACACCCTGGGTGATGTCGCGATGATCGACGAGTTCGAGATATGGCGCCTGCATGTGTCCCATGCGATCGAACGCCGGAAAGATCGATTGCTTGAACGCCGTGTCCTGCCACGCTTTCACGGCCGGATGCAGCGGACCCCATTCCTCGAGGTACCAGGTCAAGTCGTACTGATAATCGGCACCGTCGGTCGTATGGATGTCCATGAAAAGATCGGGCATCCAGGCATTGAACATCGCCAGCCACGCGCGCATCTCGGGCGCATCGGCCTTCATGTAGTCGCGATTGAGATTGAGGTTCTGCGCCGTCGCGCGGAATCCCATCTTTTCGGGCCCGTTCTGGTTGATGCGGTTGTACGGGCTCGCGTTTTCGTGGCCGTCGACATTGAAGATCGGCAGGTACACCAGAATCGCGTGATCGAGCAACGCCGCGTGCTTGGCGCCGACGGTGAGGTCGCGCAGCAGCATGAGGCCCGCGTCTTTTCCTTCGATCTCGCCGGCGTGGATGCCGGCCTGCACCAGCACGATTTCCTTGCCCGACGCGCGCGCGGCCTCCGGTGTGAATTCGCCGTTCTTCGCCGCGATCGCCAGCATCAGATCGCGGCCTTCGGGCGAGACTCCGAATCGCGTGAGATGCAACGTGCTCGGCGCCGCGTCGGCGAGCCGCTGCAGATACGCGCGCGTTTGCGCGTACGAAGGCGTCGTGCGGAATTTCGATTGTTCGGCGGGCGTGATCCAGTCGGAAGTCATGGCGGATTTCGATGGTGCGGCACCGGCGCAGCCCGCGGCGAGAACGAGACTGGACAATAGCCGTGTGAGGAATGTCATCGGTTCGGATTGTGGTGGATGGCGCGGGATAGTACGGTAAACGCGTGCCGGCGGCGGACGTTACAACACTGTTCCATTTCTGGAACAGCCCGCCGATCGCAGTGCCGCATGCAAGCGTCGCCATGTTGTGCGAGCCTTGCGGCGACGTGCCCGGACGCGATGCCATTCCGGTCCGGCCCTTGCATCGGTCCGCTTTTCCAGCAACGAGGCAACGAAAATGAGAGCACTCAAAGCGATCGCGTTCGCGGCATTGGCCGTCGTTTCGGTGGCGGCCTTCGCGGCCGCTCCTGTCCTCAAGGTCACCAAGCAGGTGAGCATCGACGCATCCGCCGATCAGGTCTGGGAAAAGGTCAAGAATTTCGACGGTCTCGCGACATGGCACCCCGCGGTCGAAAAAGACGAGATCGTTTCCGGCAAGAACAACGTGGTCGGCGCCGAGCGTCTGCTCTCGCTGAAAGGCGGCGGCACGATCAGGGAAAAGCTGCTCGCGTTCGACCCCAAACATCGTTCGTTCAAGTATTCGATTCTCGAAGGCGTGCTGCCGGTCAGCGACTACTCCTCGACGGTCACCGTCGCATCGACGGGCAAGGGCAAGTCGACGGTGACATGGTCAGGCACGTTCAAGCGCAAGGACATGGGCGACAAACCGGCGGCCGATGCCGATGACGCAACCGCGACGAAGACGATCAGTGGCGTTTATCAGGGCGGGCTCGACAACCTCAAGAAGATTGTCGAAGGGAAATAGCCTTCGCCTGCGCCCTGATCATGCGGCCGCCGGCGGAACGACCGGCGGCGGTCGCTCGATATTGAACGGCAGGATATCCGGCGCTGCGGCGCCCGCCGATAGGATGAACGCCATCGCCTGGTCGACGGTCCAGTCGGTCGCGGTCAGGCGCTCGATCGGGACGATCTCGAGATAGCCGCCGGTTGGGTTCGGCGTCGTCGGCACATAAACCGCGGCGAGTTCGCGGCCCGACGCATCCTGAAAAACGCGCGTCACGAAGCCGACCGACTTGAGCTCGGGCGAAGGAAAGTCGATCAACACGACACGCTGCGTGCCGGTCGGCTTCGTCTGCAAGAGGCTCATCAGCTTCTTGGTGCCGCCGTAAATCGTGTGCGCGAGCGGGATGCGCTGGATCAGGCCCTCCATCATGCCGATCAGGCGTCGTCCGAAGACGTGGCTCGCCGCCCAGCCGGCGACGTACAGCGCGATCACCGTCACCACAAACGCGAACAGCGAAACCAGCCAGCCCTGGTTGAGTCGCCCGATCGTTTCCGGAAACGCTTCGGCCAACGTCGAGAACAACGCCGCGACCCACGGCAGATTCACTTGCGATAGCAGCGAGAAGATGAACTTGAAGACGGCCCAGGTCAGCCAGATCGGTATGAAGGTCAGGAGCCCGGTCAGCAGGTAGCGCTGAATGTAGAGAGGTCGCATGCGTGCGCGTCGTCTGCGTTAGTGTTTCGCGAGGCGAGCATTATCCGCGGAAATCTCTCGCAGCACACGAAAGCCGACGGTCGAGTAGCCCATGTCGTCCGCACTCGAGCTTTCGCGCCACACCTGCGCAGGGTCGCGCTCATCGCGCCATGACAAACCTCGAATCACATGCGCGCGGCATGCGCCACCCTTGGCCGGTTCGGCGCAATCGGCGGTCCACACCGCGACATTGCCGACGACGTCGTAAAGACCATAGCGCGTCGCCGGGAAACGTCCGACCGGCGCGGTGTTCGCGTAACCGTCGTCGCAGGAGTCCGTGCTGAAATTGCCCCCGCCGCAGCCGGACGCGACGACGATCGCTTGCGCAACATGCATCCACTCTTGTTGCGTGGGCAGGCGATAGTGCTCGCCGGTCTGTCGCGACAGCCAGTCGGTATACGCCTTGGCGTCCTGCCAGCCGATGCAGACCACCGGATCTTCCTGGGTCTGCGCAAATCCCGGCGCGTCCCAGCTCAAATCCCTGAAACGCGCGAACAGGCTCTGCGATTCGCGGCAGCGAGAAGGCGGCCGGCCGGTGACCTTCGCGAAGCGTTCGTACGCGCCGCGTGTGACGTCATAGACGCCAAGAGCGTAGGCGTAGTCGAGATGGTCGCCGTAGTCGGTGCGAACCGGGATCACGCTGAGGTCCGGCCCGCCCGCATCGCGGAAGTTGCCGCCATCGCGCAGCAGTTTCGCCGGCCGATCGAGATCGCCCTGCAGCACCTCGGCATCGTGCCTGTCGAGTTTGGCGAGCGCGGGCACGAGCGGTGCCAGTGGCGCGAGCTCGCCGGCATCGAACGCACCGTGTCCGCTCTGGCGACGATGCTCAATCGCATCGCGCACCGATGCGCGATAGGCCGCGAACGTCTTGCTCTTGCGCAGCTTTGCCGAGTCGGCGAGCGTCACCGCATGATCGATCGATTCGCCGGCGCCGCCGACGTCGCCGTGTTCGATCGCCGCAGCGGTGCTTGATCCGAGCGGCGCGAACAGACCTTCGATTCCTTGTACGGCATCTTGTCGCGATGGATCGGCGTGGAGCGCAGCCAGATAGCGATCGGCGGCGTTCTTGCCTTTGGGCGTGACGAGATGGCCGTGCTCGGTCAGGTCTTTCGCTTCAGCGAGCATGCCATCGATGGCCGCTGCATCGACGGTGGGTATTTCGGGCAGCGGCGTTGCCGCAGGCGCAACGATCGCAGCCATGTTCTCGACCTGCGGCGGAGTCGCCGCAGCGGCGTTCGACGTCATCGCGACGTGCGCCGCTTGCTGCTCGGCGGACGACGATGGCGGCGCCGCCGGCGGTCCGGGCGAATGCGGCAGCAACACGATCAGGCTGGCGAGCGTGATCGTGATCAGGAGACCGATACCGAGCGCGCGCGTTCGGCGTGGAATCGCAGCCGTGCGCTCGGCGAGCTCTCGCCACCAGCGCGCAGGTCCGTGCAGCGGCGGCGCGCTGATGCGAAGCTCGATCGCATCGAGCGCAGCGATGACTTCCTCGGCACTCTGGAAGCGCGCCTCGGGACGCTTGGCCAGCGATTTGTCGATGAATGGCTGCCACATGCGCCGCAGCATCGGCAGGCGCGGCACCGGATTCTCGATGTGCGCGAGCGCGACCGACAACGTGTCGGGTCCGCGAAACGGCATTTCGCCGGTCAGCAATTCGTAGCACAGCACGCCGAGGCTGTAGATGTCGGAACGTCCATCGAGCGGCTGACTGCGTGCCTGCTCGGGACTCATGTAGCCGGACGATCCGATCGTCGCGCCTTCGCGCGTCACGCGCGGCAGCTGCGTGTCGCTCAACGCGATGCCGAAATCGGCGAGCAGCGGTCGATCGAGCTTGTCGAACAGCACGTTCTCGGGTTTCACGTCGCGATGCACGATGCCTTGCTCGTGCGCGTAACCCAGCGCGTCGGCGAGCGCGCGAATGATCTGCAAGACGCGCAGCTGATCCTCGCGCAGATTGCGCGCCGCAAGATCGCCGTTGGGCAGATACGGCATCGTGTAATAGATCTGCCCGCTCGATGTGCGGCCGACGTCGAAGATGTTGACGATGTGCGGATGATCCAGCCGCGCGATCGTGCGCGCTTCGTGCTCGAAACGACGCACCAGCTCTTCGCTCTGCGTGTGATCCGTGGCGAGCACCTTGATCGCAACCGGCCGGCCCAGCGAGCGCTGGATACCGAGGTACACGGTCGCCATGCCGCCCAGGCCAAGGCGGCGCACGATCCGGTAACCCTCGATTTCGAACGGGAGCTTCAGGTTGGTCATGGCCTCAGCCTTACCGGCTCGATTCTAGCCAAGCGAAGGGTCGATAAAACGGCCGTATGCCCGCTCGGAGTGCCGGAAACCGCTGGGTCCGCCCCGGTTTGTGGCAACCTAGGGCCGGTTGGCGCCTGGTCGGAGCGGCGCGACCGCAGCTTGCAGGTACTCGGCCTAGCGCCGGCGCCGGCGGGCGCGAACGGTTTCGTCAGAGGCGGGAATGGGTGTGGACAGGCTGGACGAACAGCCGGCTCGGCGACAGCGGGCAGAGCGGGCTTCGGCTGGTTCGCGTGCGCTGATCGTGGCCTTGATCGGGCTGCCGGGAGCCGGCAAGAGCACGGTCGCGCGCACGCTCGAAGTGCGGCTCGGCCTTCGGCGTGTCTGCCGCGACGCGATCCGCCAGGCGATGTTTCCGCGCTGCGATTTCAGCTTCGTCGAGAAACGCGCCGCGTTCCGCACCGTGCTGCTGGCGGTCGAGATCAATTGCCTGCTCGGCGAGTCGAGCGTCATCGATGGCATGACCTTCTCGCGGCGCGAGGACTACGATCAGGTTGTCGCGCTCGCCGACGCACACGGTTTCGATGTATTGCCGCTGCTGATCGATTGCCCGCCTGCGCTCGCGCGCGAACGCATCGCACGCGACATTCTGGATCGAAAACATCCCGCGGCCGATCGCGAACCAGAGATCGTCGATATCGTCGCGCGTCGCTTCGATGCGCCGCCGATGGCCACGATTCGCATCGACGCTTCGCGGCCGATGGACGAAGTGTGTCGGTTGGCGACCGCTGAAGTCGCCGCGCGAATGGGAAGGGATCTCGCGCAGGCGTGAAGCGGGACAAGATGGTTTCGGACGCGGCGATCACGATCTGTCGTTGCGCTCGCGCCAGATACGCGGACGTGCAATGGCCTGTTCTCGATCGCAAGACGGAGAAACGCTGCGCGACGGAATGGGCGCTAAGGTCACGAGCGGCGGAAGATCAGCGTTTCCTGGCCGCAGATGTCGCCGACCGCGCGCAACGCATCCCATCCGCTGCGCGCGGCGAGCGCGACGAAATAGTCCGCGCGCACGTCGGCGCGGAATTCGTCGCCGCTGAACGCGGTGCCGGGCGCGGGTTGATCGTGGATCGATGCGACGAGCTTGCCATCCAGCGCAACGCAGCGTGCGGCTTCGTCGAGATAACGTTGTGCGGCCTCTTCGCGCAGGTGCGTGAAGAGCGATGCCGCGAACGCGAAGTTTGCGGTGCCGTCGGCGAGGGGAAAGCGCGCGTGTTCGGCCGCCACCGCTCCATTGGGGTTGTAGCGCGGCGTCTGCACGTCGAGATGCGCGAAGCGAAAACGTCCGCGTGTGAGCGGCGCGATGTAGCGCGTGTTCCATTCGATGTAGGGCAGCACCACGTCGAGCCCGATGTATCCGTCGATCGACGGATGATGCAGCAACGTGCGTGCCGTGCGCGCGCAGCCGCAACCGATGTCGATGATGCGCGCGCCGGGTTCGATCTCGCGAGCGATCAGCTGGCCCCAGGCGTCCGCGACGACGAGAAAGTTCTCGACCGTTTCGGCGCCGACATGCAGCATCATGCGCCGGTTCGGCAGTGGCGCGATGCCGGGCCAGCGCGGGAAATCGGGATGGGTCAGCGCGGCGTCCGCAAGGGTCGGCAGGGCGCGGTCTTCCATAGCGTCTCGAGGTTCGAAAAAAAAAGGACCGCGAGTGTAATGCCTCCGGCGCCCGCGCCGCGCGGGCGATCAGTCGAGGTCGGCGAGTAGTGCCTTGCGCACCTCCGGCGGCGCAACCGCGCGCGCCGAATAGTGCGGATGGTCGACGGTGAACGCCAACGCCGCGCCGCCGCGGAGTTTCTCGATCAGCGGCCGCGTCAATTCGAAGCGCAGAAAATGCACGGCCGAGGTCTTGGTCTCGTTGCTGCGGTCGAGGTCCTCGTCGGCGATGGCCAGTACGGCGGCTTCGCTGCCGACGATGAGCCCGATCGCGTCCTCGATGCCGCGCAGATTTTCCAGCTCGCGCTTGCGCACGTCGACGTCGTCGTACTCGATCAGCATCGTCGCCTTGAGGTTCGAACCGTCCGGAATCAACGGATTGTAGGTGCCGAGCTCCTCGTCGATCGCTTCGGCTTCGAATATGCGCTCGATGCGCAGCATTTCCTGGACTTGATACTGGACCGTGATGCGATCTTCAAAGATCAGCGTGAGATGCGCGCCGAGATGCAACGTCCGGTTCTTCTTGTGCGCAATCACCTGCGCACGGAACGCGCTGCGCTCGCGCGCGTAGTCCTCGAGTTTCCAGAGATCGGCGTGCGTGAGTTTTTTCATGGTCAACGAATCGGATTTATTTTCTTTCACCGTGGAATTTCCCTCTCCCGCTCGCGGGAGAGGGTAGGGTGAGGGAACGCTTTTACGACGCCTCAAATCCCGTACGCATACCGCAGCAGACTGATCGGACTCTCCGCCGCGGGTTCATCATCCATGCCGTGCGCGAGATGCGAGGCCGCCATCGGACAATCGCTCGCGAAGTGGTCCGGCGCAATCTGCTTGATGCGGTTCTCCACCGGCCGCGCGATCTTGCGCGCGATCGCATACGTGGCCGACTTCACGCCGTAGGTGCCATCGTGGCCTGAGCAGCGCTCGACGGCGATGACTTCGGTGTTCGGAATCAGCGCGAGCACATCGCGCGTTTTCGGGCCGATGTTCTGCACGCGCTGGTGGCACGGCGCATGCCACGCGACCTTGCCCAGCGCGTTCTTGAAATCGATCTTGAGCAGTTTCGCCTGATGCCGCTGCCAGAGGTATTCGAACGGATCGAAGATATGGCGCTTGACCAGCTGCACGTCGTCGTCGTTCGGAAACATCAGCGGCAGTTCCTGACGAAACATCAGCACGCACGACGGAATCGCGGCCGTGATGTCCCATCCATCGCGCACGGCGGCCGCGAGCACGGGAATATTCGTCTCCTTGTATTTCGCAACGCTGTCGAGATCGCCGAGCTCGAACTTCGGCATGCCGCAGCAGACTTCGCGGCTGACAAGCTGCGCTGTAATGCCGTTGTGAGCGAGCACCGCGGCGAGATCCTCGACGGATCCCGGATGCGAGACGTTGCAATAGCACGTCACGAACAGCGCCACCTTGCCGCGCGTGCGGCCGGCCGGCTGCGGATGCGGCGGCACCGCGCGATCCAGATGTTTCAGGCGGCGACGCGCCGTGCGTGCATCGAATTCCGGCAGGCGCGCGTCGCGGTGTACGCCCAGCGTCTTTTCCATCAGCGCGCGCGTCGGCTTTGCGCGGTTGCTCGCGTTGACCACGTCGACCACGATCGGGATCGTGGCGATTCTGCCGACGGTCGTCGTGTCGGAAAGAATCTTTGCGGCGAGTTTCGTTTCGCCGCGCCGGTGGCGAGCGGCTTTCGCGCGCAGCATCAAATGCGGAAAATCGACGTTCCATGGATGCGGCGGAACGTACGGACACTTGGTCTGATAGCACAGATCGCAGAGATAACACTGATCGACGACCTTCGCGTAGTCAGCCTTGGAAACACCGTCGACTTCCATCGTCGATGATTCATCGACCAGATCGAACAACGTGGGAAACGCGTTGCACAGGCTGACGCATCGGCGGCAGCCATGGCAGATGTCGAAGACGCGATGCAGTTCCTTGTCGATCGCCTCCTGGACGTAGAACTCGGGATTTTTCCAGTCGAGCGCGTGACGCGTCGGTGCATCGAGACTGCCTTCGCGGACGTTGGTCGTGTCGTTCGCCATTCGAGCCTCTTCGAAAGTCGCACGCCTATTCCCTCTCCCGCTTGCGGGAGAGGGTAGGGTGAGGGCAAGCGTGCGAAGGAGATCGCGCTGCTTCGCAGCGATTCTCTATCCGCCGATTTCGCCGAGCGCCTTGGTGAACCGGTTCGCGTGCGAGCGCTCGGCCTTGGCCAGCGTTTCGAACCAGTCGGCAATTTCCTCGAAACCTTCCTCGCGCGCGGCCTTGGCCATGCCCGGATACATGTCGGTGTATTCGTGCGTTTCGCCGGCGATCGCGGTCTTGAGGTTCAAGTCTGTAGCGCCGAACGGCAGGCCGGTGGCGGGATCGCCGACCGCTTCGAGGTATTCGAGATGTCCGTGCGCGTGTCCGGTCTCGCCTTCGGCGGTCGAGCGGAACACGGCGGCGACGTCATTGTGGCCCTCGACATCGGCCTTCTGGGCGAAATAGAGATAGCGGCGGTTCGCCTGCGACTCGCCGGCGAATGCGGCTTTGAGGTTCGTTTCGGTGCGGGAACCCTTGAGATTGCTCATTGCTGTCACCTCATGGC
>CAWICQ010000008.1:0-48945 GCA_963834755.1 uncultured Gammaproteobacteria bacterium | reverse complement strand
CTCATGCCCTCCTCGTTTCGGATCGAAGTTTCGGATCGAAGCTCGCGCCGCACCGCACCATGCGTCTTGGCGCGCTTCTGGGCAGAATGGCCCTTGTCGCATCACGCGACGCCATGACGGGAGGTTGATGTGACAGTCGAGTCCTTGCTGGTGTTTCTCATCGTCGGCGCAATCGCCGGATGGCTTGCAGGCGTGATCGTGAAAGGGCACGGCTTCGGTCTCGTCGGCAACATCGTCGTCGGCATCGTCGGAGCGTTCATTGCCGGATGGCTTTTGCCTGGCCTCGGCCTTGGGCTGACCGGCATCGTCGGCAGCATCGTCTACGCATTGGTCGGCGCCGTGATCCTGCTGGTCGTCATCGGTTTCATCAAACGCGCCACGTAGCGCGCGTCGTTGCGACGATTTCTTGATTGCGAAGGAAATCGGGCCGGGATTCCCGGCCCTTTTTTTCGCTTCGGCTGCGCGCCTGCAGAGTCGCCATGTACCGGAGTCGCCTTCGCCGGCAATCGCGTTTAAAGTTTGAGGCTCGCGAATCGCCGCGCGATGCACCGCCGCATCGTAAGGAGCAGAGCCATGTCCAAGCTGTATCCGGTCTCCGTCGAGTTCGCCGCGAAAGCGCGCATCGACAAGGCAACTTACGACAGGCTGTATGCGGAATCGGTGGCCGATCCCGACGCGTTCTGGCGACGCGTCGGCAAGCGGCTGGACTGGATCAAGCCGTACAGCCGCATCAAGGACGTGTCGTTCGACGCGAACAACCTGCACATCCGCTGGTTCGCCGACGGCGAGCTCAACGTTTCAACGAACTGCCTGGATCGCCATCTCACTCGTCACGGCGACAAAACCGCGCTGATCTGGGAAGGCGACGATCCGGCGAATTCGCGCCGCATCAGCTATCGCGAATTACACGCCGAAGTCTGCCGCTGCGCCAATCTTCTTAAGAATCTCGGCATCGGCAAAGGCGACCGCGTTTGCATCTATCTGCCGATGATTCCCGAAACCGCCATCGCGATGCTCGCTTGCACGCGCATCGGCGCGGTTCATTCGGTCGTGTTTGGCGGCTTCTCACCGGATTCGCTGGCGGGACGCATCGCCGATTCGCAGTGCCGCCTGGTGATCACGGCCGACGAAGGCGTGCGCGGCGGCAAGAAAGTCGCGTTGAAGACCAACGTCGACGAAGCGCTGACGCGGCCCGGCACGAACAGCGTCGAGACCGTGATCGTGGTCAAGCACACACACGGCGCGATCGCGATGCAGGCGCCGCGCGATCGCTGGTGGCATTCGCTGATGGAGGGGCAGCCCGCGGAATTCGCACCGGTCGCGATGAATGCGGAAGATCCCTTGTTCATCCTCTACACGTCCGGCTCGACCGGCAAACCGAAAGGCGTGCTGCACACGACCGGCGGCTATCTCGTCTACGTGAGCTATACGCACGAATGCGTGTTCGACCTCCGCGACGACGATATCTACTGGTGCACCGCCGATGTCGGCTGGGTCACCGGCCACAGTTACATCTTGTACGGCCCGCTCGCGAACGGCGCGACGACGCTGATGTTCGAGGGCGTACCGAACTTTCCGGACACGTCGCGTTTCTGGCAGGTCGTCGACAAGCACAAGGTGACGCTGTTCTACACCGCGCCGACCGCGATCCGCGCGCTGATGCGCGAAGGCGAAGCGCCGGTCAAGAAAACCTCGCGCGCGAGTTTGCGTTTGCTCGGCACGGTCGGCGAACCGATCAATCCGGAAGCGTGGGAGTGGTATCACCGCGTCGTCGGCGACGGGCGTTGTCCGATCGTCGACACCTGGTGGCAGACCGAGACCGGCGGAATTCTGATCACGCCTCTGCCCGGCGCCATCGCGCAGAAACCGGGCTCGGCGACGCTGCCGTTTTTCGGCGTCAAACCGGCGATCGTCGACGCCAACGGCAACGTGCAGCACGGCGCGGCCGAAGGCAATCTCGTGATCACCGATTCGTGGCCGGGCCAGATGCGCACCGTGTACGGCGATCATCAGCGTTTCATCGACACGTATTTCAAGACCTATCCCGGTACCTATTTCACCGGCGACGGCGCGCGCCGCGACGATGACGGTTACTACTGGATCACCGGCCGCGTCGACGATGTGATCAACGTGTCGGGCCACCGCCTCGGCACAGCGGAGGTCGAGAGCGCGCTGGTCGCACATCCGAAAGTCGCCGAAGCCGCCGTCGTCGGCTGCCATCACGACATCAAGGGGCAGGGCATCTACGCCTACGTCACGCTCAAGGCCGGCGAGCAGTCGAGCGATGCGTTGCGCAAGGAACTCATCGTCTGGGTGCGCAAGGAAATCGGCGCGATCGCGACGCCGGACCATCTGCAATGGGCGCCGGGACTGCCGAAGACGCGTTCGGGCAAGATCATGCGACGGATCCTGCGCAAGATCGCGGAGAATCAGCCGGACCAGCTCGGCGACATCTCGACGCTGGCGGATCCTTCTGTCGTCAAGAGTCTTGTCGATGAGCGGCTGGTGAAGTAGCCGCTGCGCGCGGCGATCGACATGTACGCTCGGTGCAACACGGCCGGGAACCCGATCCGCCACTAGCCATGCAGCATTTCGCCGCCGATCGGTTCACGCCCGCGTCTTCGCCGCCACTTCTCGCGGACGACGACATCCATCTTTGGCTTCTCGTTCTCGACGGCGCGCCGAATCACCGCGACGTGACCGCCGCGACGCACGTGTTTCTCGGAAAACTGCTGGCGCGTTATTCGGGTATCGCTGCGCCACCGGAAATCGCACGCACCGAGCGCGGCAAACCGTACGCGCCGGCACTCGCCGGCCTCGACTTCAATTTGAGCCATGCGCGCGACCATGTGCTGATCGCGATCGCGCGCAACCAGCCGCTCGGCGTCGACCTCGAACGGGTCGATCGTCGCATCGAGATCGTCGATCTCGCCCGCCGCTATTTCGCCCGCGCCGAAGCGGACGCATTGGAGGCTCTGGCCGAAGCGGCGCGTGCGGCGGCGTTCCTGCGTCTATGGACCTGCAAAGAAGCCGTATTGAAAGCGATCGGCGAGGGCTTGAGCTTCGGGCTCGACCGGGTCGCCTTCACGCTCGCCGCCGATGGCATCCCAATCGGACCCGTCGTCCTCGCAATCGAGGCCGGACCGCCGGACGAATGGCGCGTCGCGCTGCTGGAACCCGCCGCCGGCTTCCTCGGCGCGCTGGCCTGGCGCGGTCCGCCTCGGCACATCCGGACCTTCCTGGCGCCGGCCGTCGTTTGACGCCAAATCCCGGCCGCCGGTCGGATTCTCATGGAATTGTGAAGCGGTGCCGTATCGACGCAATACGGACCGGCTAGCGTGCTGCAAACCTAGGTCCAGACGAGGCTGCCGCAGCGCTGCGGTAACGGCCTATGTGGAAGTCGCTTCGCATCGGAGCCCTGCTCGCGCTTGCCGCGCTGGGTGCGCTCAAGCTCGCGCAGTACGAAACTGCGCAGAGCCAGGTGCGCCGGCTCGCGGATGCGCTCGCGCCGAGCCTGCGTCTTGGCTACTCCAACGTCAGCGGCGCGCTCGACGGCCGCGTCGTGCTCGAATCACCCCGCATCGAAATCCTGACCGGCCCGGCGCGCGGTGCGGTCCTGCGCGCGCAACGCGCGACGATCGAATCCGCCGGCACGTTCTGGTTGCTGAAGCGGGCGCTCAGCGGCGATACCGGTGTGCCGGCCGGTCTGAATGTGCGCCTGCGCGGCGCATCGTTTTCGGAAGAGGCGATCGATCACTACGCCAGCGAAGGCTGGTTCGGCGCGACGAGCCTGGTGCCGTTCGAAAGCGTCGGTTGCGAGCCGGTGACGACGTTCTCTTCGCGCGACTACGCGCGCATGGGCATCGCGCCGCGCGAGCGGGAAGACGAGCTCCGCTACAGCTACGACGCGGCGGGCCATGTGCTGCGCGCCGACGTCGAGTCGACGGCGCCGCCGTTTTCGACGATCTCCGCACATCTGGAATTGTCCGCTTTCGAGCCGTCCGCCTGGTTCGGCGATACGCGTGCGGCAAAGGCGCAGCGCATCGAGCAATTTTCGCTGACCTATCTCGACGGCGGCTATCTCGCCAAACGCAATCGCTTCTGCGCGCAACTCACCGGCACCGACGCGGCCGGCTACGCGACGCGCCATCTCGCCGCAGTCAAGACCTTTCTCGCATCACGCGGTGTCGTGCCGGGCGATGAAGTCGCGACATTGTTCCGCAAACTCATCGAAGAGGGCGGCAGTGCGGAAATCTCGAGCTTGCCCGAAGCGAGCTTCGTGCCGGCCGATTTCGCCGCACAAACCCCGGACGATGTGTTGCGCGAATTGAACGTGACGCTGCGACACAACACGGCGCCGCCGATCCTGATGCGCCTCGGTTTCGCCGAAGCGCCGGCGAACGCTCCGATCGCAACCGAATCCGCCGACGCGATCGCCGAGATCGTTCCGCCGGTCACGACCGTCGATACGGAAGCGGTCGCAATTCCGCCGGAGCCGGAAATTCCGCTGCCGTCGGTCACGGTCGCCGTGGAGCCTGCGAAGAGCGAAGGAATGCCGCTGCTCTCGGTCGCCAATGCCGCCGTGGTTCCGATCGAAACGCCGCGTCTTACCGTGACGCCACCGGCCGACGAAACCGCACTGACGCCGGAACCGGCGGTATCGCCGTGGACCGTCGTCGGCCATCCGACGGTCGATCCGCGCGATGCGGCCGAGGCGATTCCGGCCAGCGCGCCGCCGCCGCCGCCGGATTCGATCGCGGCCCTGGTCTGGCGGGCGCCGACGATCGAGAGACTGCCGCAGAAGGCGACCGCGCCTCAGAGTTACGTTTCCGTGCCCACCGCAACGCTCGGCGCGCACGTCGGCTCGCGCGTGCGGCTCGTGACCGCCGGCGGCAAGCTGGTCGAAGGGCGCCTGCAGCAGATCGACGCGACCGATGTGGTCGTGCTGATCCTGCGCGATGGCGGCAGCGCGCAAATGCGCATACCGCAGGCCGGTATCCGCGACGCCATGGTTCGGCGCTCGGCGTCTCCATAATCTTTCCCAAGCTGCTCGAACTTCGGGGCTTTTCCGCCCATCGGCGTGTGTTCAGCCGGCGGCGGGCATATCCTCGTCTCAAGGCGCGTCCGGCGCGATCAGGCGGTTTCCGGTGCCGCCGCCGTTTGCGACGCTCCGCGGTTCCCCCCCGTCTTCAGGTGCGACGTGACGAATCAAACCAACTTCCGTTCGAGATCCGGATTCGGTCAGGAACTCGACCGCATCACGCTCGAGCGAGCGCGCCGCGGCGACATGGATGCCTGCGCGGCGATTTACCGGCGGTTCGGTACGGCTTGTTTCAACCTGGCGTTGCGCATTCTCGGTGAGCGCGCTGCGGCCGAAGATGTGGTGCAAGAGGTGTTCTTGAAAATGATCAACACGCTGCCCGGTTTTCGTGGCGATGCGCCGTTCGGAGTCTGGCTGAAGCGCTTGACCGCCAACGCGACGATCGACGCGCTGCGCGCCGGCCAGCGTTTCGCCGACGAGGATCCCGAAGCGCTGTTTGCCACGATGGCCAGTCGCGCCGTGGATGCCGATACGCGCGTCGACGCATTCTCGCTGTTGATGCGCCTGCCGCCGCGTGCGCGCGCGGTGCTGGTGCTGCACGAGCTCGAAGGCTATACGCACAAGGAACTCTCCGAGCTGTTCGGACAGAGCGAGAGTTATTCGAAATCGATCCTGGCGCGCGCGTTGAAACGGCTTGGCGATCCCAGCCAACCCGTCGCCACGCATGAAGGAGAACTCGCAACATGCGCGAGCAACCTTTGAACGACGAAACCCTGCATCCGGTCTTGGCGCAACTGCCGGAATTCAGCGCCGATGCGGACCTCTGGCCGCGCATCGTTGCTGCGCATACGCAGCGGCAACCCGTGCGGCGGCGTTATCGCTGGATCGCGGTCGCAGCGGCGGCGGCCGTGGTTGCCGGCGTGGTCCTGACGCTCCCGCGCACCAGAACCCAATCGATCGCGCTGGAAGGTCAGCGCGAATCGCAGGCGCTCGAAAGCGAATGGCATGCACTGGCGCCGGCGAGCACTCGACCGACCGTCGACATCGCGCGGCTGTACCTGATCGACGCGGCGCTGCAAGCGGCTTACGACCGCGGTGCAGAGGCCGATGAATTGCGACCGCTGTGGAAACAGCGCAACGAAGCGCTGCGCGGATTGATCCTCACCGCGCGCATCGACACGGTCACCCGGATTTGAACTGCATCCCGATGAATCAAATACGTTGAAGAGGTTTTCAAAATGGCAATGAACTTTCAATTGCGTAGAACCAGAATCGCGATCGCCGCGGCGGCGCTCGTCGCTGCCGTCGGCTCCGCACGGGCGGCCGGCGAACAGCAGGCGGTGAGCGGCGTATCCGCGGCCGCGGTGCACACGACGGCCGGCGCCGGTCTTCCGGTCGAGCAGCGCCTGCGCGAGGAATTGAGCGTGGTGATGATGGATCTGATCCAGAGCGGCGCGTTCGGCAACACGGCGCCGCAGAAGATCGCGCTCGATATCGATGCGCCGCCGCAAAAGGTGAGCAACCTCGGCCTCCTGGTTGACAGCAAGGGCGGCGCGGCGGACGGCCTGCATGTGCTCGCGGTGACGCCGGGCGGCAACGCCGAGCGCATGGGCTTGCGCGCCGGAGATGTGTTGCTCGCGCTGAATGGCGCGCCGCTCGCTTCGGCGGACGCCGCGGCGACGCTGCGCAACACGGTCGATACCTTGCCCGACGGCGGCCGGCTCGACTTCAGCGTGCGTCGCGATGGGCGCACCCAGACGATGGGCGGCGCGTCGGCCAGCATGATGCTGCCGGCGATGCATCTCAGCATCGGCAACGGCACCGCGCTCGCTTCAAACGCCGGCGCCCATGCGGCGGCAGGTTCTCCTGCCGAGGGCTATAACGGCGCGTCGCCTGTCAACAGCGGCGAGGGCTGCGGACGCATCAGCGATTTCGATGTCGCGCCGAGCGGGCAGCGCTTGCATGCGGCGACCATCATCAGCATCGACAACAAGGCGCCGGGCCCGTCGGGCTCGAAGGCGTACATGATCGGCGTCGGCACGCACGTGCTGAAGATCGGCGAGCACATCCCAAGCCGCTATTTCTCGTTCAATGATCGGCAACGCAACGCACAGGTCGGCGGCGGCTACAAGACGCTGAACGTCGACGTCGCCCCCGACACGACCTATTTCGTCGCCGCGCGCCTCAACGAAGACCAGCGCGACAATCCGGCGCACGGCGCGTACTGGGATCCGGTGGTCTGGAAGCAGGTGCCCGAATCCTGCCGCTGATCCTGCCGATGGCGTGACCGAACATCCGGTCACGCCACACGCGCGCCGAGCGCGTTAAGCTCTTCGGCATGCTCGCGCTGATCCTGCGCCGTCTCGGCGCCTCCGCCCTCACGGCGACGCTTTCGTTTGCGTCCGCTCGCGACGCCGTCGCGGTCGATCTGCCCGCGGATTTTCGCGCGACGATCGAGCAGGGCATCGCGAACGGGCGTTATCAGAGCATCGCCGTCGCATTGATCGAACGCGATCAGCACGGCGAGTGGACGTTCGGCACGGTCGCGCAGGACGGACCGGACGGGCCGAGGAAACCCGAGATCGCCGATGCGTTCGAAATCGGCTCGACCACGCGGAGCTTCACCGGTCTGCTGTTCGGCAAGGCACTGCTCGAAGGAAAAGTGCATCTCAACGACACGCTCGGCAAGCTCTTCGCCGAAGTGCACTTCGCCGATCCGAGTCTTGCCGCCGCGACCCTCGGTCAACTCGCAATCCATCGCGCCGGATTGCCGGCGTTGCCTTCGAATCTCTTTCCGCGCAGCGTCGACGATCCTTACGTTCAATACGATATGGCGGCGCTGCGGACGTACCTTGCACATGCGCATCTCGACGCGGCCGACATCGGCGTCTATCGATATTCCGATCTCGGCGTCGCGCTGCTCGGCGAAGCGCTCGCGCGCGCCTATCGAAAAGACTTTCGCAGCCTTATCGCGACTGAGGTGGTGGCGCCGCTCGCGCTCACCGGAACCGGCTTCGGTTCGGTGCCAAGGCTTCTCGACGGTCATCGCCACGGCAATGTGGCATCGCATTGGCAATATCAGTCATTCGCCGCCGCGGCGGGCCTGCGCTCGACGCTGTTCGATCTGTCGCGATTTGCCAACGCGCAGCTGCGTCCCGATTCGAGCCCGCTGCGCGAAGCGATCATGCTCGCACGTGAGCCGCGCGCGAGCGCGGGCGGCGGCGAGACCGCGCTTGCCTGGCAGATCGTGCCGATCGAATCGGATGGCCAAAGCTGGCCGCTCCTGTGGCAGGCCGGCGTCACCGGCGGATTCGCGAGCTTCGTCGGTTTGCGCACCGATCGGCAGCGTGCGGTGATCGTGCTCGGCAACTCGAGCATCGACCTGAGCGCGCTCGGTCTCGCCTTGCTCGCCGAACGCCAGCCACCGCCGGCGCCGCCGAAGCGGTTGCCGATGCCGGCCACTGCGGCAGTCGCATATGAAGGTTTGTATCGATTCGATACCGGCGGCGATCTCGTCGTGCGTTCCAGTGCAGACGGCTTGACGATGCAGCTCAGCGGCCAGATTCCGCAGCCGATGTTCGCTTACGACGACGATGCGTTCGAGCTCGGCGGCGGCGGGCAGCTCACGTTTGCGCGCGATGCGACGAAGATCGTCGGCGCGATCCTGCACCGCAACGGCGCGAATGTTCGCGCAGAGCGCTTGAGCGAAGGCGCGCCGGTGCTGAAACGGAACACGAGCGCGCTGACGGCGAAGGAGCTCGCCGTATACGCCGGTGATTACGCGTTGTCGCGATCGGTGCGCGCGCATGTCGTCACCGCGACGCCCGGTTTGCGCGTGCAGCTGACCGGCACCGCGCCGACGTTCGTGCAGCGTTGCGCCGTCGACCTATTCTGCGACGATGCCGGCACACTGGAAGTCGCCTTCTCGCGCGAGCGCGCCGGCAAGATCAGCGGGCTCGACTGGCGCCAGGGCGTGTTCGAAGCGCGCGCCACGCGCGACGACTGGTAGCGCTCTTGAAGCGCGCGCCGGTGGATGGCCGCTCTTGCTTTTCGCGATCATGGATGATCGCATTAGTACATGACGATGCTCAGCGTCAACGTCAACAAGATCGCTGTGCTGCGCAATTCGCGCGGCGGGACCGATCCTGATCCGGTCGACGCCGCGCGTGCGGCATTGGCCGCGGGTTGCAACGGGATCACGGTCCATCCGCGGCCGGATCAGCGCCATATTCGTGTCGCCGATGTCACGCGCATCGCCGCGGTGCTCGGCGCCGCGGAATACAACATCGAAGGCAATCCGTTCGCACCGCCGCGCGGGAGCTATCCGGGGTTGATCGAGCTCGCGCGCCGCGTTCGTCCGGCACAAGTTACGCTGGTGCCGGACGGCGATGCGCAGATCACCTCCGATCACGGTTTCGATCTCGCGCGCGATGTCGCGCGACTCGCGCCGCTGGTTCGTGCATTCAAGGAATGCGGCTGCCGTGTCAGCCTGTTCATGGACGCGGGTGCAGCGGATATCGAGCGCGTCGCCGATCTCGGCGCCGATCGGATCGAGATCTACACCGGCCCATACGCGCACGCGTTCGCGCAAGGCGACGCGGCGCGCGAGCTCGATGCCTGCGCGCGCACCGCCGAGCGCGCGGCCGCGTGCGCGCTCGGCGTCAACGCGGGCCACGATCTCAACCAGAACAATCTCGGCGCGCTCAAGCGCACGATCCCGTTCCTCGCCGAAGTATCGATCGGGCATGCATTGATCGGCGAGGCACTTTACGAAGGCCTCACCGCCACGATACACCGCTACCTGGAGATCCTTCGCGAGCGATAGCAAGATCGCGCCGCTTGCGCGCGAATCTGCTTTTCCCTTCTCGCGCTTGCGGGAGAGGGCAGGGTGAGGGAGAGCAGAAGAGCGCCACTGGCATTCGCGCACTGCGCCCAAAACCGCGCAAACAAAAACGGCGCCACATCGCTGCGGCGCCGTCAGTCTTCACTCGAAGGCGGTCGTTATTGTCCTGCGCCGCCGGCCGAGGTGGTGATGAAGCCGATCTTGACCATGCCGGCGCTCTTGGCGTTCGCCATCACGGTTGCGATCAGCTGGTATTGCGTCGTCTTGTCGGCACGAATCTGCAGTTCGGGTTGCGGATTCTTCTGCGCGGCGACGCGCAGCTGGGCCTGAAGCATCGCTTCGGTGACCAGCTCGTCGTTCCAGTAGATCTCGCCGGTTTCCTTGACCGCGAGGTCGATCGGTTCCGGCGGATTCTGTTCCTGGACGTTCGGATTGGCCTGCGGCAGGTCGATGCGAATCTTGTGCGACATCAGTGGCGCCGTGATCATGAAGATGATCAGCAGCACCAACATCACGTCGACGAGCGGCGTGACGTTGATTTCGGCCATCGGGCCGCCGCCGGAATTGCTGGTGAAGGCCATGGCTTACTTCCTCGCAGCGGCGGGTGCCACGCCGGCTTCGACACGCGAGCCGGTTGCAAAGAAATCATGCAAGTCGTGCGCGAACTCGTCGAACTTCGCGTATGTCAGACGGTTCTGACGCACGTAGAAGTTGTAAGCGAGCACCGCCGGAATGGCGACGAAGAGACCGAACGCGGTCATGATCAGCGCTTCGCCAACCGGACCCGCGACCGCTTCCATCGACGCATTGCCCGTGGCCGCGATCGAGATCAGCGCGTGGTAGATGCCCCACACCGTGCCGAGCAGACCGACGAACGGAGCGGACGAGCCGACCGTGGCGAGCAGCGTGAGACCGCCCTCGAGGCGCATGCTCTCGCGAGCGACGGCCTGGCGCAGCGCGCGATCGATGAACTCCGAACGATTCAGAGCTTCGACGAGGCGGCTGCCTTCATGGCGCTGGTGATGCGCGGCGGCTGAGGCAGAATCGAGCGCGATCTTCGAGAACGGCTCGTGCTTGGGCTGATCTTCCATGAAGCGCACGGCGTCCTGCGCGGATGACGTGTCCCAGAACGTGTGGATGACGCGATCCATGCGCGCGCGGATCATCGCGTTGCGCAGGAAGTTCGCGACGATGAAGTACCACGACGCGACCGACATCACGCACAGGACCACGAATACGATCCAGCCGAGAAAGTCGAAGTGGTGGATCAGATGGTCAAAGCCCATCTGACTGAGCGCTTCCGCGCTATTACCCCCACCAGGACCCGGCGGAGGGGGAACGGTACCCGGCTGTGCCGGCTGGGCCTGAGAGGGATCTTGCTGCATGGCGCTACCTATTGGTTACTGTCGGACAGATTGAAATCGATGGGAACCAAGGCATACCCGGCTGCGGGTTTGCCACCCTTTTGACCCGGATTGAAGACCCAGGTCTTGACCGCATCAATCGCGGCCTGATCCAGCAGGCGTGATCCGCTCGATTTCTCGACGGTGACTTCCTGCGGTACACCGTTGGCGCCCACCAGCACTTTCAGCATCACCTTGCCTTGCTGATGCTGGCGGATCGCCTGCGGCGGATATTTCGGCGGCCGTAGTTTACGGTAACTGATGTTCTCGCTCGGCGCGATGTCCGCGGGCGGCGCAGGCGGTGCCGGCGGCGCGGGCGGAGGCGCAGGCGTTGCCATCGGCGACGGTTCCTCGGTCACGACCGGCGGTGCCGGCGGCGGCGGCGGCGTCGGGGGCGGTTTGATCTTTTCGATCACCTTCGGCGGCGGCTTCTTCGGCGGCTCCGGGGGCGGCGGCGGTGGCGGTGGCGGCGGCGGCGGCGGTTCGATGAACTCCACCATCACCTTCTTGTCTTGATCCTTGTCTTTCGGCGGCGGCGGCGCGGCAGGCGCCATCAGCATCGCGAAAGCGAAGGCATGCAGTGCAAACGCGAAGGACAGGGCCGTGACGCGTCGCCAGCTGAACGTATCACCGCCAGATTGGTAGGTATCTGCCATCAACGTTGACCAACAGGATTTTGTCCGTACTGCGGCGTGACCGCTTTCGGTGTGCGCCGGGTTTGGGTCCGGGCGGCCGCCGAAGGGCCCGGCACGGTACAACAGCGGCACCCATACTACAAGGCTTCCAAAAGCCTTGCCCTCGTGATTCTCGCCTCTGACTTTGTAGCGATGTGTTGCGTCGTCAGCCTTTTCGTTTTTTCTCCGAGCGCTTGATCTTGACGCCGCCCTTGGCGGCTTTGATGCGCTGCTCGGCCATCGTCTTGGTGCTCGGATATCCCGACGCTTTCTGCCAGTCGGCGAGCGCCGCGGACGCTTGATTCAAATCGTTCTCGGCATCGCCGCGCAACAGATACGCCTCGCCTTCCTGCTTGAGCCCGCCCTTCGAAATCGCACGGCTGAGTGCATCGGACGCGTCCTTGGAACGATCGGAATAGAACAAGAGATAGCCGAGCTGGTAGTCGATGTTGCCGTCTTTCGCCTGCGGCGACGCCTTCGTGTAAGCGTCGATTGCGCACTTGTCGTCTTCGCCCTGCGTGCAGATGTCGCCCTGCAGTTTGTAGACATCGAACGAGGGCTTCAGGATGTTCTTGTCGAGCCCTTCCTGGATCGTCGCCGACGCATCCTTGTACTTGTCGGCCGCGTAGTACATTTTGGCGAGTTGCGTGTAGTCGTCGCTGGTCGTGATGAGGCCCTGGCTCTTCGCCTTGGACATCAGATCGAGCGCCTGCTGCGGCTTGTCGGCCTGGATGTAGATCGTCGCGAGCTGGTTCAACAGTTTCTTGTTGTTCGGATCCTTGGCCATCTGCTGCTGCACGACCTGCGCCGCCTGATCGTACTGGTTGAGCTCGAAATAGCTCGCCATCAGGATCTGCGTCCAGCTGTCGCTGGGCTTGTCGGTCATCGAGATCGCTTTCTTCATTGTGTCGACCGCATCCTGGAACTTGTCCGTGCGGTAATACGCGTTCGATTTCAAAGCGAGCTCGTCGGCGGTCTGCGCACCGGTCTGCTTTTCCCACTGATCGAGCGTCGACAGCGCGTCGGCATATTTCTCGTCCTGCACCTGCAATTGCGCTATCTGATAGATCGTCTGGAATTGCGCGTCGTTCGGCAGCGCATCCATGTCGACCGCCTTCTTGTACTCGGCGATCGCGTCGGCGCTCTTGTCTTTTTCGTAGTAGATCTGCGCCTGCAGCGTGTGCGCAAACGCCTGTGCGTATTTGCTCGAGCGATCGTTGGCGATCACCTTCTGCACGATCGGTTCGGCTTCGTCGTTCTTGCTGTCGTTGATGAGGTCGGCGGCTTTGTTCAAATCCTTCTGATCGCCCGATGACATCTCGAGCTTGGGTTCCTTGCGCGTCGCGTTCGGATATTTGTTCTCGCCCTTGCCGGCTTTCGCAGGCTTCTCCTTCGCGGACTTGTCTTTCGGTGTCGCCGAGATACTGCCGCCACCCATGCCTTGTGCAAACGCGCCGGCAGAAAACACCAGGGCCAGCGCGCAGACCGCCGCCCGGACAAAACTCGGAAACCTCATGGTGACACCTCGAATGAAAGTACGAAGACCGTCCTAATTTGCCCGATGCGGACGACGGCCGCAGAAACGAGAGGTTACCGCCGCGACTGCGGCCAGCACAAGTTCAACGAATATTGAACATGTTGCGATGCAGCGGGCGGACTGAGCCGACGCGCGGCCGTTCGGCGCATCCCATACACTTATCTAAAAGTGTACTTTTAGAGTGGGTGGCAAGGCGTGGCTGCGGCGCTGTGGCAGCGGGCGTCAGACGTCGAGATTGCTCACACGCAACGCGTTCTGCTCGATGAATTCGCGGCGCGGCTCGACCACGTCGCCCATCAGCGTCGAGAAAATCTGATCGGCGCCGACGGCATCCTCGATGCTGACCTGCAACAGGCGTCGCGTTTCGGGATTGACGGTGGTTTCCCACAGCTGTTCCGGATTCATCTCGCCAAGACCTTTGAAGCGCGAGATCGTGCGGCCGCGCTTGGTCTCTTCCATCAGCCACGCGTGCGCCTGCGCGAAATTGCCGACGCTCTGGCTCTTGCCGCCACGACGAATCTGCGCGTCGGTCTGGACCAGGCCGGCGAGCTGCGCGGCCGATTCGGCGATCGGTTTGAAATCCGCACTGGAAAAGAAACTCGACGGCAACACGTTCGTCTGCTTGAGCCCGTGCTGATCGCGTTCGACGACCAAGGCAGCTCCATGCTCGGCGCTTGCCGGCTGGATGCGCACGGCGTAACGCGGACGGCCGAGACCGACCGACGCGAGCGCAAGCTGCAGGCGTGCGATCCAGGTCTGCGTCGCCTGCGTATCGCTCCAGCGATCTGCCGCGGGCGGCGGCACATCGAGCAGCGCGCGCAATACGGTTTCGTCGAAGCGCGCGCCGATGCGACCGATCTGATCGATCGCGGCCTGATAGCTCGCCATCAACTTTTCGAGGCCGGGGCCCGAAATCGGCGGTGCGTCGGCGGTATAGACGAGCTCGGCGCCGTCGACCGCGTTCGCGATCAGGTACGCGTTCAGCGCCGCATCGTCCTTGAGATAAACCTCTTGTTTGCCTTGCTTCAACTTGTACAGCGGCGGCAGGCCGATGTACACGTAGCCGCGCTCGATCAATGCCGGCATCTGCCGGTAGAAGAACGTGAGCAGCAAGGTGCGGATGTGCGAGCCGTCGACGTCCGCGTCGGTCATGATGATGATGCGGTGGTAGCGCAGCTTATCGACGTTGAATTCGTCCGGACCAATGCCGGTGCCGAGCGCGGTGATCAGCGTGCCGACTTCCGCCGAGCCGAGCATGCGATCGAAACGCGCGCGCTCGACGTTGAGGATCTTGCCGCGCAGCGGCAGCACCGCCTGATTCTTGCGGTTGCGGCCTTGCTTGGCCGAGCCGCCGGCCGAATCGCCCTCGACGATAAAAAGCTCGCTCAGCGCCGGATCTTTTTCCTGGCAGTCGGCGAGCTTGCCGGGAAGCCCAGCGATGTCGAGCGCGCCTTTGCGACGCGTCATCTCGCGCGCCTTGCGCGCGGCTTCGCGTGCGCGTGCGGCTTCGACGACCTTCGCCGCGATCGCGCGCGCCTCGATCGGATTTTCGAGCAGGAACTCCTCGAACTTCTGATTGACGATCGACTCGACGACGCCCTTGACCTCGCTCGAAACGAGCTTGTCCTTGGTCTGCGAAGAGAATTTCGGATCCGGCACTTTCACCGACAGCACCGCGATCAATCCTTCGCGCATGTCGTCGCCCGAGAGCGCAACCTTCGCGGTTCTCTGGATACCGGCCGCTTCGATGTAGTTCGACAACGTGCGCGTCAAGGCGGCGCGGAAGCCTGCGAGATGCGTGCCGCCGTCCTTCTGCGGAATGTTGTTGGTGAAGCAGAACGTGGTTTCCTGGTAGGCGTCGGTCCATTGCATCGCGACGTCGACCGTGGTCCCTTCGTTCTGTGCCGAGAACGTTATAACCTTTTGATGCAGCGGGGTTTTTAACTGCGCAAGGTGTTCCACGAATGAGCGGATACCGCCCTGGTACTGGAACACGTCGTGCTTGTCGTTGCGCTCGTCGTAGAGCTCGATCTTGACGCCCGAATTGAGGAACGACAGCTCGCGCAGACGCTTGGCGAGAATGTCGTAATGGAACTCGGTGTTGGTGAAGATCGTCGGACTCGGATGGAAACGCACCGTGGTGCCGCGGCGGTTCGAAGGGCCGACAATCTTCAGCGGGTATTGCGGTTCGCCGAGACTGTACTCCTGGCGGTGCTCGTGACCGTCGCGATAGATCGTCAGCGTCAGGTGATCGGACAGCGCATTGACCACCGACACGCCGACGCCGTGCAGGCCGCCCGAAACCTTGTAGCTGTCATCGTCGAACTTGCCGCCCGCGTGCAGCACGGTCATCACGACTTCGGCCGCCGAACGCCCTTCTTCGGGCTGGATATCGACCGGAATGCCGCGACCGTTGTCGACGACCGTGACGGAACCGTCGGTGTGAATCGTGACAACGATGTGGTCGCAATAGCCGGCCAGCGCCTCGTCGACGGAGTTGTCGACGACCTCGAAAACCATGTGATGCAGACCGGTACCGTCGTCGGTATCGCCGATGTACATGCCGGGCCGTTTTCGAACGGCCTCGAGTCCCTTTAAGACCTTGATTTTACTGGAATCGTACTTGTCGGTCATGGTTTTCCGGAATGCAGGAACAACGCGCGTAGAAACGGCGCGAACGGGTGTTTCGGCGAACTTTTCATTATAGCAGCCTGCGCACCTCGCCCGGTTCCACGTGGAACCTCGCGGTCCGGACATGGGCCTCGTCGAGTGCTCCAGGCGCGTGCGTGCCGGTGATCAGCACCTGCGCATCGACGATGCGCAACGACTGCACGAGCTTTTCCTGATGGGGCGCATCGAGCTCGGACGCAAGGTCGTCGATGCAGACGACCGGCCACTCGCCCCGCTCGGCCGCATACACCCGCGCCTGCGCGAGGATGCACGCGAGCGCGCAGAGCTTTTCCTGGCCGCGCGACAGGTGCTCACGGCGCGGCGCCTGTTCGAACGACAGCGACCAATCGGCCCGATGCGGGCCGCGTGTCGTGAAGCCACGGCGCAGGTCCTCCTCCCGCGCGGCTGCGAGCTCGGAGAGCGCGTCGCCCTCGCCCCGCCAGCCGCTATCCATCGCTACCCGGGGTTCGCCGAGTTCTCCGAGCAAGTCCCGCAGCGCCGCGATCGCCGCGGGCACGAAAACGCCCGCATATCGCTCGCGCATCGCGACGAGCTCAACCCCGCTGCGAGCGAACTCAACGTCCCACGGATCGAGCTCGCTCGCCGCTCCGCCCGCGCGCAGCAGCGCATTGCGTTGCCGGAGCGAGCGCTGGAACGCGCGCCAGACGCGCAGAAAATCCGGTTCCACGTGGAACACGCCCCAATCGAGGAAGCGTCGCCGGATGTCGGCCGCCCCCGAAATCAGCTCGTGCGAGCCGGGTTCGAAGCAGGCCACCGCCGCGTGGCGCAGCAGATCCGCGACGGCCACCGGGATCCCGTCGACACGCGCCTCCAGAACACCGCCGCGCCGCGCCAGGCCGAGCGCATCGCTCGCCCCGGCTCGCTCGACGCGTCCGTATACGCTGAATCCGTCCGATCCGCGGCGTATCAGCACGTCCTTCGGTCCGCTCCGAAACGAGCGTGCATGCGAAAGCAGATACGCCGCTTCCAGGATCGTCGTCTTGCCCGCGCCGTTGGCGCCGACGAACACGTTCCAGCCTGGATCAAGGTCCAGCTCCAGGCTCTGGAACGCGCGGAGATTCTCGAGTCTTAGCTGGCGCAGCCGCACGCGGACAACGCGAACGTCGAAACGGCAGCGCGGCGGCGCTAGAGGCGCAGCGGCATGATGACGTGCCGGGTGTCGTCGCTCTCGGGCTTGCGGATCAGGCAGCTCGACTGGCCATCGCGAAGGCACAGCAGCACGTCGTCGCCAGTGAGCGCTCCGAGCGCGTCCAGGAGGTAATTGACGTTGAAGCCGACGCTGAGCTCGGCAACGCCGGTCTTCGCCTCGACTTCCTCGACCGCCTCTTCCTGCTCCGGATTGTGGGCGACGATGCGCAGGCGATTCGGCCCAACTTCGAGCTTCACGCCGCGATATTTCTCGTTCGACAGGATCGCCGCGCGCTGCAAACCGGCCCGCAGTTCATCGCGGTTCGCGCGCACTTCCTTGTCCGCGCCGATCGGCACAACGGCTTCGTAGTCCGGGAAACGCCCATCAATCAGCTTCGAAGTGAACGTCACGCCGCCACGGCGCACACGCAGATGATTCCTGCCGAATTCGAGCTCGGCGACGCCCTCGCCGGTCTCGAACAGACCTTGCAGCTCGATCACGCCTTTGCGCGGAACGATGATCTGGCGGCTCGATGAAATCTTGCTGTCGAGCTTCGTCTCCGCGAGCGCCAGCCGATGCCCATCGGTCGCGACGCAGCGCAGCGAATGCTCGCGCAGATCCAGCAGCATGCCGTTGAGGTAATAGCGCACGTCCTGATGCGCCATCGCGAAGCTGGTGCGTTCCATCAGCGATTTCAGCGTCGCTTCCGGCAGCGATACGCGTTCGACCAGTTCGATGTTCTCGATGACCGGGAACTCGGTCGCTGGAAGTGTCGCCAGGGTAAAGCGGCTGCGCCCGGCGCTGACGATAGCGCGTTCGCCGGACTGCTCGAACTTGATCGCAACGCCATCCGGCAGCGCACGGCAGATATCGAACAACTTTCGTGCCGGCACCGTGATTTCGCCGGGATCGAGCGCATCGGCTTCGGTGCGCGCAACCATCTCGACTTCGAGATCCGTGCCCGTCAACGCGACGCCTTGCGCATCGACGCTGACCAGCAGATTCGCCAGCACCGGCAGCGTCTGCCTTCTTTCGACCACGCCGACAACTTGCTGTAAACGGCGGAGGAGTGCTTCCCGTTGAATACTGAATCGCATGTCGCGCTGATCCTTTCGCTGTTTGTTTTGTAGCGAAGCTTTAGTTGTGACTATAGAGCGTGTGGATTACCGGCAACGAAACAGTTTCTACTTCTACTTCAACCACTTACAACGATATCTGGGGCTTGAAAACCGCGCCCGAGGGCTGTGGATGAATTGTGGATGATTTCCCCAACCCTCGATATACACAACTTACCCACATCGGCGTCATTCCGTCAGCACGCGCACCAGCTTTTCCCAATCCTGCCGCAGCTTGCCGTCGGTTTCGCGGAAATCGCGGATCGTCCGGCACGCATGCAAGACGGTCGTGTGGTCGCGCCCACCGAACGCGTCGCCGATCTCCGGCAGGCTGTGTTCGGTCAACTCCTTGGCGAGGGTCATCGCCATCTGTCGAGGCCGCGCCACGGAACGGCTGCGCCGCTTCGACAACAGATCCGACAACCGCAGCTGGTAGTAGTCTGCCACGGTCTTCTGGATGTTAGGGATCGTGATCGCCTGCGCGTGCACGGTCAGAAGATCGCGCAAGGTTTCCTGCGCGAATTCGGCGCCGATGCGCCGTCCTTCGAAGTTCGCGCGCGCGACGAGCGTGTTGAGCGCGCCTTCGAGATCGCGCACGTTCGAGCGCATGCGTTTGGCCATCAGCACCGCGACCTCTTCGGGAAGATCGACACCCTTCGCCTGCGCCTTGGCCAGCACGATCGCGGCGCGCGTTTCGAAATCCGGCGGCTCGATCGCTACACTCAAACCCCAGCCGAGACGCGACTTCAAGCGTGGCTCGAGATTCTCGACTTCCTTCGGATAGCGATCGCAGGTCAGGATGATCTGCTGCTTGCCTTCGATCAGCGCGTTGAACGTGTGGAAAAACTCTTCCTGCGTCGTGTTCTTGCCGGCGAAGAATTGAATGTCGTCGATCAGCAACGCGTCGACCGAGCGGAAGCGCCGCTTGAAGACGTCCATGTCCTTCTGCTGCAGCGCGCGAACCATGCCGCTGACGAACTGCTCGGAGCGCAGGTACAACACGTTCACATCGGGCTTGTGCGCGCGCATGAGGTTTCCGGCCGCGTGCATCAGATGCGTCTTGCCCAGACCCGTGCCGCCGTACAGCAGCAACGGGTTGTACGCGCGGCCGGGATTCTGTGCGACTTGCATCGCCGCCGCCTTGCCGAGCTGATTCGATTTGCCTTCGACGAAACTCTCGAACGTGTAGTGCGGATCGAGATTCGCTTCCGGCATGCGCCGCTCGGCGCCTTTGCTGCCGCGCGCCGGCCGCTCGCCGTTGCGCTCGGTGCCGTTGGTCGCCGCGCCGACCTGCAGATTGACCGCTACGCTGTGCCCGGCGAGATGATCGAGCACGCGCTTCATCTGCGGCAGGTAACTGTCGCGCACGATCGCCAGCGTGTACGCGTTCGGCGCCCACAACGTGAGACCCGCATCACTCTCGCGCGCCTGCAGAGGCGCAAGATACGTATGCACGTCCTCGGCGCTGAATTCGGCTTCGAGCCGCGCAAGACAGCGTCGCCACAAATCGTTCATGAGCTCGGATTTCAGTGTCGACGCCCGCCTTGGCCGGCACGGCCGGATTCAATGCAGAAAGTCGGCGGGAGAGAAGCGGAAGTCTAACCGTCACAGGCGCATCGGTGCCAGCATTCGCTTGACACGACGACGCGCCGCCGCCTACCATCCGCGCCCTTTTTCCGTTCCTTTTCGAGAGCATGCCGTCATGGCGACCAAGCGCACTTATCAACCGAGCAATTTGAAGCGCGTGCGCGACCACGGCTTTCGTGCGCGCATGAAGACCCGCGGCGGCCGCAAGGTGCTGAACGCACGTCGCGCCAAGGGCCGCAAGCGCCTGGCCGTCTCGGTCTGACCATCGCGGGCGATTCGTTCGCGATGGGCGGCGCACGCTTCCCGCACGCGGCCCGCATCGTAAAACCCGGCGATTTCCTCCGGCTGCGCCAAACCGGGCAGCGTATCGGCGTGCGGCATTTCAACGCACAGGCCGCGGCCGGAACCGCTCCGACGGCACGCCTTGGCCTCGCCGTGTCACGCCGCGTTTCGACCGATGCCGTGCGGCGCAACCGCATCAAGCGCATTGCGCGCGAGAGTTTTCGCAAGATTCGCGCGGACCTGCCGGTTGTCGACATCCTGCTGATCGCGCGCGAAAGCGCCGATGCAGAAGACAATGCGGCGCTGCGCGCCGACCTCGATTCATTGTGGCGCCGGCTCGTGTCGTTGAATGGTAGCGAGCGCCCCGGCACAATGCGCGCCTGATTTTTTGCGCATTTCTCTGTTTCCGATATCTCTCGTTTCAATATGGCGGCGACCGCCGCCCCAGACCCCGAGCATCGCCACGATCCGAACCGGGACCTCGTGCCGCTCGCGTGAATCAAGATCGCCATGACGAGTCCCCGCAACCTCCTGCTGATCGCGCTTCTGTTCCTCGGCTACCTTCTGTGGGCGCAGTGGCAGGAGGACTACAGCCGCGCGAGCGGTGCATCCGCACCGCCGGTTGCCGCTACGAAACCCGGCGACACGACGCCTTCGACGGCGAGCCCGCCCGCCGCGAGCCCGGCCGAAATACCGAATGCCACCGGAGCGCCGGGCGCCGCGAGCTTGCCGTCGAGCGCATCGCCGTCGTCGGCTGCATCGCCACATGTCATCGTCACGACCGACGTGCTTCGCGTCGAGATCGACACGCGCGGCGGCAGCGTCGTCGTGGCGGATCTCCTTGCATATCCGCAGGAACCCAAGGATTTCGCGCATCCGGTGCGCTTGCTCGACAGCAGCGCATCGCGTTACTTCGAAGCGCAGAGCGGTCTTGTCAGCGCGCAAGGCGTTGCGCCCGACCACACCGCGACATTCGCCGCCGAAAAGAACGAATACGCACTCGCCGATGGCGCCGACACGATCGAAGTGCCGCTTACCTGGAGCGATGCGTCGGGTCTTCAGGTGCGCAAGGTGTTCGTGTTCAAGCGCGCCAGCTACGCGATCGAGCAGCGCCAGGAGATCATCAACAAGACCAGCGCGCCGTGGAACGGCAACGCGTACCGACAACTGCAGCGCGTGCCGCTCATCATCGATACGCACGGCATCAAGGCCTACAGCAACACCGAGCGCTACAGCTTCATCGGCGCCGCGTACTACAACGCGAGCGACAAATTCCAGAAGATCAAGTTCGACAACTTCGCCAAGGAGCCGCTCGACAAGACATTCGCCGGCGGCTGGGCGGCGATGCTCCAGCATTACTTTTTCGCCGCGTGGATTCCGAGCGCGGCCGAAACCGATCACTATGCGACGGCGGTCGTGCAGGGCGCCGACGGTCCGCGTTACTTGATCCGCACCGAATCGCCGGCAATCAGCGTCGCGCCCGGCGAGACAAAGAGCGACACCGCGCGCCTCTACGTCGGCCCGAAGCTGCAGAGCACGCTCGATCAGGTCGCGCCCGGCCTCTCTCTGACCGCCGACTACGGCATCTTCACGGTGATCTCCGAGCCGTTGCACTGGATCCTTGCGCAACTGCACAAGCTGACCGGCAACTGGGGCTTCGCGATCATCCTGCTCGTGCTGCTGATCAAAGCCGCTTTCTTCAAGTTGTCCGAAGCGCAATACCGCTCGATGGCGCGCATGCGCAAGATGCAGCCGCGTATCCAGGCGCTGAAAGAACGCTACGGCGACGATCGCCAGAAGATGAATCAGGCGATGCTGGAACTGTATCAAAAGGAAAAAATCAACCCGCTCGGCGGCTGCCTGCCGATGCTGGTGCAGATTCCGGTGTTTTTCGCGCTGTACTGGGTGCTGCTCGAAAGTGTCGAGCTGCGCCAGGCGCCGTTCATCGGCTGGATCCAGAATCTTTCCGCGCCCGATCCATATTTCGTGCTGCCGGTGTTGAACGGTCTCGCCATGATCGCGACGCAATGGCTGACGCCGAGCGCAGGCATGGATCCGATGCAGGCGCGCATGATGAAGATCATGCCGATTGCGTTTTCGGTGCTGTTCGCGTTCTTCCCGGCGGGCCTGGTCTTGTACTGGACCGTCAACGGCACACTGTCGCTTGCGCAGCAGTGGATCATCACCAAGCGCATCGAAAGCGCCGACAAGGCGAAAGCGTGATGCCGTGACGCCGCGCGACACCATCGCCGCCGTGGCCACGCCGCCCGGCGCGGGTGGCGTCGGCGTGATCCGCGTTTCGGGCGAGTCAAGCGCGGCGCTGGCACGAAAACTCCTGTGCCGCGATCCGGTGCCGCGACACGCGTACTACTGCGCCTTCGAAGATGCGACCGGGGCGCCGATCGATCGCGGCCTCATGCTCTATTTCAAGGCGCCGCAGTCGTACACCGGCGAAGACGTGCTCGAATTGCACACGCACGGGAGCCCGGTCGTGCTACGGCTGCTGCTCGCGCGCCTGATCGAGCTCGGCGCGCGCCACGCGCGACCCGGCGAATTTTCTGAACGCGCATTCCTCAACGGCAAGCTCGACCTCGCGCAAGCCGAAGCCGTCGCGGACCTCATCGCCAGCGGTTCCGAAACCGCGGCGCGCGCTGCGCTGCGCAGCCTCGACGGCGAGTTCTCGCGACGCGTACGCGCGCTGACGGCCGCGGTCGTGCGTCTGCGCGTATGGATCGAAGCCGCCATCGATTTTCCCGAAGAAGAAATCGACTTTCTTTCCGCGCCGGAGCTCCGTTCCGATCTCGCCGCCATCCGCACCGATCTCGCCACGTTGCTGCACGGTGCCGAGCGTGGCGTTCGCCTCGCCGACGGATTGCACGCCGTCATCGTCGGGCGCCCGAACGCCGGCAAATCGAGCCTTCTGAACGCGCTGGCCGCCAGCGACCGCGCGATCGTCACGGAGGTTCCGGGCACGACGCGCGATCTCGTACGCGAGACAGTCGATATCGACGGCGTCATGCTGACGCTCGTCGACACCGCCGGGCTGCGTGAAGCGACCGACGCTGTCGAACGCGAAGGTATTCGTCGCGCGCGCAGCGAACTGGCGCGCGCCGATGTGATCCTGCTGGTCAGCGACGCCAATGGCGAAGAGGGCGAGGACATCGCTCTTCTCGGCGACGTTCCGCCGCGCGCGACGCGCATTGTCGTTCACAACAAGATCGATCTCGCCGACCGCGCGCCGCACCGCGAACGGCGCGCCGAGCAGGTGCATCTCTGGCTCTCCGCGAAAACCGGCGCAGGCATCGATCTTCTGCAAGGCGAATTGCGCCAGCTCGCCGGCGGCGACGGCGCCGAAGGCGCGTGGACCGCGCGCGCGCGCCACGTCGCCGCGCTCGAACGCGCGCGCATGCATCTCGACGAGGCGGAATCCGCGCTCATCGAACGCAACGCCGGCGAGCTCGCCGCCGAAGAACTACGCGAGGTCCAGCGCGCGCTCGGCGAAATCACCGGTGAGTTCACCAGCGAGGATCTCCTCGGCGCGATCTTCAGCTCGTTCTGCATCGGAAAGTAGCGTCGAAGTCAGTCCCCAACGCCATCGCGTCGCATCCGGCGAGACGCCCAGTCAGGCATCATTCGCAGGTGCCCGCGGACTTCCGCCTCTACTATGGAAATGCGCTCGACGTCCTCGCCGAGCTGCTCGCGCGCGAGCTCCGCAACGTTCCCCCGGGCGTCGGCCTCCTCGAGCCCGATACGATCCTGATTCCGCAGCCGTCGATGCGCCGCTGGCTGCAGAAGACGCTGGCCGAGAAGCACGGCATCGCCGCGAACCTGCGCTTCCTCGCGCCCGGCGAATTCGTCGGCGAACTCCTGAAGGCGAATGTGCCCGGCGCGGACGATGCGCGCACGATCGAGCCGTCGCGGTTGGTGTGGCGTCTGTACGCGGCGTTGCAGGATCGCTCGACGCGCGCACACCCCGCGATCAATCCGGTGCTCGAACGCTATCTCGGCGGCATCAATGCCGAGCTCAAGGCCTGGTCGCTCGCGAGCGCGCTCGCCAGTGTGTTCACGAAATACCAGGCCTGGCGTCGCGACTGGCTGCTGGCCTGGGACCGCGGCGAGGCGCGCGACGACTGGCAGGCCGAGCTCTGGCGCCGCGCGACGCGTGGCCTCGCGCATCGTGCGCAGGCCATCGATCGCTTCCTCGAACAACATGGCAGCGCAGACTCGCCCGCACCGCGCGGCTTGCCGGCGCGCGTGTTCGCGTTCGCCTGTCTCAACGTGTCGCCGGATGTCCTGCGCGTGATGACTGCGGCCTCGCGCGGCGCGACGCTGCACTTCTATCTGCCGACGCCGACGCGCAAGTACTGGGGCGACTTGCGCACGTTGCGCGAACGCCTCGCCGGGCCCGACGCCGATCCGCTCGACGACACCGACAATCCGCTTCTCGCCGCGTGGGGCCGCGCCGGACGCGACTTCATCGCAACGCTGTTCTCGTACGAGCTGGTCACGCCGACCGAAATCGAGTTCTACGCGGAGCCCGCGCCGCCGCACGGTCTCCTGCAACGTCTCCAGCTCGACCTCCTCGAACGCCGCGCGCCGAGCGGCGAAAAGTTTCCGCTGACGGCGATCGAACACGAGCGCACGCTGCAGGTGCACGCTTGCCATACGCGCATGCGCGAGGTCGAAGTGCTGCACGATCAGTTGCGCGCGCTGCTCGAGGAAGACCCGAAGCTCGAGCCGCGCGATATCGCCGTGATGGCGCCGGACATCAATCTCTACGCGCCGTACATCGCGGCCGTGTTCGGCGGCGCGCAGGGCACATCGCGTTTCATTCCGTACACGGTGGCCGACGAAAGCGCGCTGATCGCCGAGCCGGTCGCTGATCTCGTCCTGCGCATCCTCGACCTCCGGCAATCGCGCCTGACCAGCAACGACGTGCTCGACCTCATCGCGCTGCCGCCGCTGATGCGACGCTTCGATCTCGACAATGAATCGATCGACCGCCTGCGCGGCTGGATCAAGTCGGCCGGTGCGCGCTGGGGACTCGATGCGGCGCACCGCGCTCGGCTCGGCGCGCCGGCCGACGACGCGTTCACCTGGCGCTTCGCGCTCGATCGCCTGCTGCTCGGCCATGCCGCCGGCGACGATGCCGATGTCGCCGGTGTCGCGCCGTGGCCGTTTCTCGAAGGCACCGCGCTCGATGCGCTCGATGCGTTGATCGAGCTCCTCTCGTTGATCGCACGCGCCGCCGACGAGGTCGCGCATGCGCAGAGCGCAGCCGATTGGCAGGCGCTGCTCACTCGCGCGCTGACCGATCTCCTGCCGGCCGATGCAGTGGATGCGGCCGAGCAGCGTGCGCGCGATCGTGTGTTCGCCGAGATCGATGCGTTCGGCCGAGCCGCCGAGGACGCGGCTCTTCGCGACGCATTGCCGGCCGATGTCGTGCGCGCGCACTTCGCGGCGCGCTTCGCCGAGCCCGACGCGCGCCAGCCGTTCCTCGCCGGCGGCGTTACGTTCTGCCGCATGGTGCCGATGCGTCTGATCCCGTTTCGCGCGATCTGCCTGCTTGGTCTCAACGACCGCGACTATCCGCGCCAGGAATCGTCGCCATCGTTGAACCGCCTCTCCGAAGCGCTCGACCGGCCCGGTGCCCGCCGCCGCGGCGACCGCTCGGTGCGCGACGACGATCGCTTCCTGTTCCTGCAGCTGCTTTCCGCCGCCGACCGCGTACTGTACTTGAGCTACATCGGGCGCGACGCGCTCGATGATTCGCTGCGCGAGCCGTCGGTCGTCGTCTCCGAACTTCTCGATGTCGCCGCCGCGTACTTCGAAGATCCCGCAGAAGCGCGCAAGCGCCTCGTGCTGCGCCACGCACTGCAACCGTTCGGCCGGCAGGCCGACGCGGACGCGCGTCGCATCCGCTTCGATCCGGCCTGGGCGCCGGCACTCGCGACGACACCCGCGGCGAACGCGCTGCCCGCGTTCGCCGGTGTTCCGCTGCGGCCGGAAGACGCGCAGCCGTCGACCACGGTCGACTACACGGCGCTGCGCCGCTTTCTGATCGATCCGCCGCGCATTTTTCTCGGCGAGCGTCTCGCCATCCGCCTCGACGAGGACGAGGCGCATCTCGCCGAGAACGAACCGTTCGTCGCCGCCGATGCGCTCGAGCGATTCAACATCCAGCAGCGCGTGTACACAGCGCTGCTCGCCGACGCGGAGATCGACGAAGACGCGTTGTGCCGCCGCCTCCAAGCCGAGGCCGAGCTTCCGCCCGGCGCGGCGGGGATGCAGCGCCTGCGCGAAATCGCTCGACAGGCGCGGCCGATCGCCGTCGCGGTGCGCGCAACGCAGCGCGGCACGCCGGCGCCGCTGCCGTTCGAGCTCGCGCTCGGCGATGTGCGTCTGGTCGGAACGCTCGAAGATGTCGACGACGCGCACGCGATCCGCGCGCGCATCGGCCGGCGAAGCGCGCGCAACGTCGTGCGCTGGCACCTCGACGCGCTCGTGCTCGCCGCGTTGGGCGATCCGCGCCCAGTGCTGACCTTCGCAACATTCGAGCCGGGCGACATCGGCCCGCGCGCGCTGGCGATTCATCCGCGCGACGCTGCACGCGAGACGCTGCGCTGGCTCGTCGGCGTGCTGCACGCGGGACTCGCCAAGCCGCTGCCGTTCCGGACCGGCGCCGCCTGGGAATGGCTCGAGAAATTCGATGGCATGGACACCGCGAGCGCCGACGAAGCAGCCGCGAAGCAATGGACGAACCGCAGCGGCGGCGGTGAGGGCAGGGATGCGGCGACGCTGCTCGCATTGCGCGGCGCGATGCCGTTCGTCGACGAAGCCGCGACGGCAGAATTCCGCGAATGGGCGAAGCGGCTGTTCGCCGCCGTTTGCGCCGCGCGCGTGCCGGAGAACCTGTCGTGACGGCGACGCTGCTCGACTGGCCGCTCGAAGGCACGTATCGCATCGAAGCGAGCGCCGGCACCGGCAAGACGTTCGCACTTGCATTGCTGCACACGCGGCTCGTCGTCGAGCGCGAGTTGCCGGTCCGCAAGATCCTCGCGGTCACCTACACGATCGCAGCGACGCAGGAGCTTCGCGAACGGCTGCGCTCGCAACTGGTCCGCGCGGCGTCGCTCGCGGCGCTCGATCCGACCGAGCTGCGCGCGCACTGCGCCAGCGAGGATGCATCGGTCGCGGTCACCGCAGCCGTGCTCGCGCGCCGTATCGAAATCGAGCCTGCGTCTACGCTCGCCCAGCGATTGCGCCGCGCGGTCGGCGAAATCGACCTCGCGCCGATCCACACGATCCACGCGTTCTGCCAGCGCGTGCTGTCGGACCACGCACTCGCCAGCGGCGAGCCGCTCGTTGCGACCGAGTTCGTGACCAGCGAACGCGCGTTGCACACCGAGATCGCCTACGACATCTGGCGTCGTTACACGCGCGATCGCGTCACCGCGGCGCATCTCGAATGGCTGTGGAAGACTCCCGAGCAACTCGCGCGCGATCTGCGTCAACTGCTCGTCGCCGAAGAGCTGCTGCCGGCGCGCGCGGCAGCCGATGCGGCCGCGCTTGCCGCGCTCGAAGCTGGAATCGAAGCGACGGCGGTTGCGCTGCGCGACACCTGGCTGCGCGACGGCGCGACGGCGCGGCGTCTGATCGAGTCGGCGCGCAGTGGCGGCGTCCTGCACAAAGGCAGCCCGAGCGACCGGCAGCTCGAAAGCGTGTGGGCGTTCCTCGCATCGTTCGCCGAAGGCACGCTGCCGGACGACAAGATTCGCGCGACACTCGAAGTGCTGACGCCGGCCGGCATCGACGGCAAGGTCAACAAGAAATTCGCGCGTGCACCGCGACCGAAATCGCCGCTGTTCGATGCGATCGCGGCCTATCTCGGAGCGCTTGGCGACGCCGCGCGGCCGCTGGCGGAAGCGCGCGCGAATCTCCTGCACGACGTGCGCGATGCGGCGCTGGCGCGGATGGCCGCGATCAAGCGCGAACGCGGCCTGGTCGGCTTCGACGATCTCGTCGAGCGCGTGCACGCCGCACTTTCCTCAGCCGGCGGCGCGCGTCTCGCGCACGACTTGCGCCACAGCTGCCCCGCGGCACTGGTCGACGAATTCCAGGACACGGACGCGAGGCAATGGGACGTGTTCCGCCGCATCTACGTCGAGCGCGACGAGACCGCACGGCCCGCGTTGTTTCTGATCGGCGATCCGAAGCAGGCGATCTATCGCTTTCGCGGCGGCGACGTGCACACGTATCACGCGGCGGCCGCTTACGCCGAGTCGACGCAAACGCTCGATCGCAACTTCCGCTCGCGTCCGCGCATGATCGAAGCCGTTGCGGCCGTGTTCGCCGAAGGCGGCGCATATCCGTTTGCGGACGGCGAAACGCGCTATCCGCACGTGGTTGCCGGCGGCAAGGTCGCCGACGCCGATCTCAGCGACGGCAAGCGTGCCGCGCCGGCGCTGCACCTGCTCAATCTCTCGCGCGGTGACACCGATGCGGCGGGCGGCGCCGCGATGAAAGTCGATGCTGCGCGCGCGCGCGCGGCGATGGCGGCCGCGAGCGAGATCCAGGCGTTGCTCAACGACCGGCCGCTTTACGTGCGTCGCAAGGAAGAATCGGTCCGCGTCGAGCCCGGCGACATCGCCGTATTGGTCAACCGCAACGAGGAAGCCGCGCGCATGCAGCGCGAGCTCGCCGCGCGCGGCATCGCCAGCGTCACGGCGCTGCGCGAAAGCGTCTTTTCGACGATGGAAGCGACGGAGATCCTGTGGATCCTCGAAGCACTGCTCGCGATCGGCGACGAGAGCCGCCTGCGCGCGGCGCTCGCGAGCGTGCTGATCGGGGTCGATGCCGCGGCGATCGATGCGCTGTCGCGCGACGAATCGGCTCATCGCGGCTGGCTCGACGACTTTCAGGTTTGGCGCCAGCGCTGGCTGCGCTTCGGCGCGCTGTCGTTCGTGCGTGAGCTCGTTGCGCGCGCCGCGCCGCGGCTGCTCAAGCTCGCCGACGGCGAGCGGCGTCTCGGGAATTATCTGCAGGTCGCCGAGGAAGTGCAGGCCGCGCGCGCGCATGTGCTCGGCGAAGCCGGCGAGGCCGACTGGCTCGCGCGCCGCATCGCCGAGGCGGACGATCTCGACGAGGCGCAGCAGCTCCGGCTCGAATCGGACGCCAAGCGCGTTCGCATCATGACGCTGCACAAGGCCAAGGGCCTCGAGTTTGATCTGGTGTTCCTGCCGTTCGCCGGCCTGGCGACGGCTGAGGCGCCATGGAGTGGTTTGCGTCTCGTCGCCGATCGTCTCGACGGTAGGCGCGTGTTGCGCGCGCGCATCGATGGGCTCGACGACGATGCCTATGCGGCCGCCGCCAAGCGCGAGAAGGACGAGCTGCTCGCCGAGCAGCTGCGGCTGCTCTATGTCGGTATGACGCGCGCGCGCCACGCCGCATGGTTGTACGCGGTGTCGTTGTATTCGAGCGGCGAGAAGCCGGTGCTGTCGTGGCTTCTGCACGGCGGCAAGGACGGCAAGGTCGCGAGCGCAAACGCGGATGCGATCGACGAAGCGTTCGCGCGCCTGGTCGCCGCGGCGCCGCGCGCGATCGTGCGCGATCCGTTTCCCGATCTCGTCACGCGCGCGCTGCCGCTGCCCGCCGAAGACCCGTTTCCGAGCATCGTGCGCGAAGCGCGCCGCACGCTGCGCCGCGACTGGTGGGTGCACAGTTTCTCGCAACTCGCGCGCGAGGACGCGAGTGCATCCGTCGATGCGACCGACGAGCAGGGTGCCGAAGACGAGCCGGCCGGCATCGACACCATCGACGTCGTCGCGTCGCCGTACATCGGCGCGCGCTTCGGCAACGCGTTGCACGCCGCGCTCGAAACGATCGACTTCGCGCGTTGGCGCGACTGGCGAGGGGACGCGCCGCCGCCCGGCGGGGAAGACGTGCTGCGCGATGCGCTCGGCGCGAACGGCTACGTCGGCGACGACATCGCCGGCGGCATCCGTCCTCTGGCGGCGCTGGTGCGCGACACGGTCAACGTGAGTCTGCCCGAAGGCGTACGGCTCGCCGATCTTGCGCACGAGGATCGGCGGGCGGAGATCGAGTTTCATTTCGCCCTCGGCTCCGCGCGCGTCGATCGCCTGGTTGAACTCTTGCACAAGCACGACGTGATGCGCGATCGCGATCGCTTTGGCCTGCGCGAACGTCTCGAGGGCCTGATGACGGGCCGCATCGACCTCGTGTATGCGCACGCGGGTCGCGTTTATCTGCTCGACTACAAGAGCAACCGGCTCGCCGATTACTCGCCGGAAGGCGTCGCCCGCGCCGTGCGCGACAGCGAATACGATCTGCAATACATCATCTACACGCTCGCGCTGCATCGCTGGCTGGGTTTTCGCCGACCGGACTACGATTACGACAGGCATTTCGGCGGCGTGCGCTACCTGTTCTGCCGCGGGCTCGATCCGGAACGCGAGGATTCGCCGGGCGTTTTCGTCGCGCGTCCGTCGCGCGCGTTCATCGAGGAGATCGACGCGCTGCTCGCGCCGCCGCGGAGAGATGCCGCGTGAGCGTCATCGATCGCTGGCTGCGCGAAGGCTGGTTGCGCCCGCTCGATCATGCGTTCGCCGCGAGTTTGCAACGTCTGCGCAAGGAAACGCCGGATTCGGTCGCGCTCGCGGCGGCGCTCGCGAGTCGTGCGCTGGCGTCCGGTCATAGCCTCGTGCCGCTCGAACGAGTGCCCGATTTGCTCGCGGAGAATTCGACCGAACGCGCGCCACCGTTGCCGGATATCGCGACCTGGCGCGCCGAGTTGCGCGCATCGCCGTATGTAGCCGACGGCCAGGATGAAGCGCGCGGCAAACCGCTCGTGTTCGCGGCGGACGCGATCGCGTTGCGCCGCTATCACGACTACGAAGTCCGGCTCGCGCGTGCGCTTCGCGCGCTCGCAGGCGCGGTCGAGCCGCCGGTGGATGCGGAATGGTTGCGCGAACGTCTGGCGACGCTGTTCGCACAAGGCTCCGATGCAGAACCCGGTCGCCAGGCGATTGCGGCCGCGCTCGCGCAAATGCAGCGCGTCGTGCTGTTGACCGGCGGTCCGGGCACCGGCAAGACGACGACGATCGCGCGCGTGCTCGCGTTGTCCGTCGGCGCGGCGATGCGAGACGGCAGGTTGTTGCGCGTCGCGCTCGCCGCGCCGACCGGCAAAGCCGCGGCGCGATTGTCCGAAGCACTGCGCGAGAGCTACGCGCAACTGCTGGCGAAGGGTTCGATCGATGCCGCATTGCGCGATGCGCTGCCGAGTACGGCGAGCACGCTGCACCGACTGCTCGGCGGGCGTCCGGAATCGGTCCGTTTCCGGCACGACGCCGAACATCCGCTGCCGGCCGATCTCGTCGTCGTCGACGAGGCATCGATGGTCGATCTGCCGCTGATGTGCAAGCTGGTGGAGGCCGTTCCGCCGGGCGCGGGCCTGATCCTGCTCGGCGATCGCGATCAGTTGCCGTCGGTCGAGACCGGCGATGTGCTCGCAGCTTTGTGCGACGCGGCGGGCGCGGGCAACGCGTGGCCGCCCGCAATCGCGCGTGCGTTGGACGCGGCGCTCCGCGCAGCGGTCGCCGTGCGAGACGACGACGGCACGCCGCTGATGCGGGTCGAGCTCGATCGAAGTCATCGCCAAACCGCCGAGCTCGACATCGGCGGCATGAGCGCGGCAATTCGCGCCGGCGATTCGGCGCGCGTGATCGCTGAGCTGCGCGCGCATGCCTATCCCGGCGTCGATTGGCACTTCGGCCGCGACGCCGCGTTGTCCCAATTCGTGCTCGACCATGCATTGCCGCACTATCGCGCCGTCGCGTCGGCGAGCGACGTCGCGACCGCACTCGCGATGCTGCGCCGTCATCGCATTCTGACCGCCGTGCGCGAAGGCGAAGCGGGCAGCCAGGTCCTCAATGCGCGCATCGCGCAAGCGCTGCAGGGACCGGGCGCGCGCGAGGATGCGTTCTTTCACGGCCGACCCGTGATGATCCGCGAGAACAGCTATCGGCATGGTCTCTACAACGGCGATGTCGGCCTGGTCTGGCGCGATCCCGACGGCGACACGCGCGTGTGGTTCGAAACCGATGCGGGTCCGCGCGCGTGGCTGCCGGCCGCGCTGCCGGCGCACGAAAGCGCGTTCGCGCTGACCGTGCACAAATCGCAGGGTTCGGAGTTCGACGAAGTGCTGCTCGTGCTCCCGGAGCGCAGCGTGCGCGTTTCGAGTCGAGAGCTCATCTATACCGGGATCACGCGCGCACGCCGATCGCTGACGCTGTGGGCGAACGAAAATGTGCTCGCCGAAGCCATCGTGCGCCGCGCGCAACGCTGGAGCGGACTCGCGCGTCGGCTGGCGGCGCGAGGCGCGGGCTGAACGAATGGCCGCGCGCGCGTTCGTCCTTCGCGCGGACATCCGAAATGCACAATCCAACTTTCGGCAGTTCTCGGACACCCGCGGCGCAGCGATAATCGGCCGATCGAGGGGAGGTTCCGATGCGCGTACTACTCTGCGCTGCCGCGATGGCGATCAGCGTGCCGGTGATGGCCGAAAAACTCACGATCGAGCGCATTTACGCCGATCCCGACATCAACGGGCCGAGTCCGCGTGCGCTCAAGATCGCGCCGGACGGCAGCCGTGTGGGTTTCCTGCGCGGGCGCGACGACGATCAGAACCAGCTCGACCTCTGGGTGTTCGAGGTCGCCAACGGCACGACGCGCCGGCTGGTCGATTCGGCCGCGCTTTCTACCGGCGCCGAGCTTTCCGACGCGGAAAAAGCGCGCCGCGAGCGCGAACGCATCGCGGCGCTTCACGGCATCGTTTCGTACCGCTGGTCGCCGGACAGCCGCAAGCTCTTGTTCGGCGTCGGCGAGCGGTTGTGGCTTTACGACCTGGACGCCAAGCCCGGCACCGAATTGCGCGCGCTGACACCGACCGGTCTCGACGTGATCGACGCGCAGGTGTCGCCGCACGGTCGCTACGTGTCGTTCGTCAGCAAGCAGAATTTGTATACGGTCGATCTCCACACCGGACTCAACTATCAGCTGACCCGCGACGGCAAAGGGCCGGTCCACAACGCTGAAGCGGAGTTCGTCGCGCAGGAAGAAATGGATCGTGCGACGGGTTACTGGTGGGCGCCGGATGATTCGGCAATTGCGTTCGAGCACTACGACGAATCGCACGTCGACGAGGTCAAGCGCACCGAACTCTATGCCGATCACACGGATACCGTGACGCAGCGCTATCCGGCGGCGGGGCGGCCGAATGTCGCCGTGAAGCTCGGCCTGGTGCGGCCGCGCGAATCGCGCGTGCGCTGGGTCGATCTCGGCACCGACGGCGATATTTATCTCGCGCGCGTCGACTGGCTGCCCGATGCGAGCGCGCTCACTTTTCAGCGCGAAACGCGCGACCAGAAACACCTGGATCTGGTTCGCGTCGACATCGACAGTCTGCGCCATCGCCCGGTACTCACCGAGAGCAGCGCGACGTGGATCAATCTCAACAGCGATCTGCGTTTCCTGAAGAACGAAGACGCGTTCGTGTGGGCGTCCGAGCAGAGCGGCCACAAACATTTGTATGTGATGGGGCTCGATGGCGCGCGTCGTCGGGCACTGACCAGCGGCGACTGGGACGTCGACGCCGTGCTCGCCATCGACGAGAAATCGGGCGTCGTGTATTTCAGCGCCGCACGCGAAGATCCACTGCAGCAGCAGGTTTATGCCGTGAAGCTCGACGGCAGCGACGCTGCCTCGCCTCGGCGAGTGAGCGCCGGCGACGGTTGGCACGTCGCCGAATTCGGCGAAGACGCGACGGCTTACATCGACACGTATTCCGATCCGAAGACGCCACCGCAGGTTTCGCTGCGCAAGCCCGACGGCAGCCTCATCGCATGGATCGAGCCCAACACGCTAAAGGAGGGTCATCCGTACTGGCCCTACCGCGACAGCCTGATCGAGCCCGAATTCGGCACGCTCAAATCGGAGGACGGCCAGGACCTCTACTACCGTCTTTACAAGCCTTCCGGATTCGACGCGAAAAAGCGCTATCCGGTGTTCATGACGTACTACGGCGGGCCCGGCCGCCAATACGTGAATCGCTCATGGGGCAACCACTTCGAGCAATACATGGCGCAGCACGGCTACGTCGTGTTTGCGCTCGACAATCGCGGCTCGCCGCGGCGCGGCCGCGCGTTTTCCGATGCGATCTTTCATCAGCTCGGCAAGGTCGAAGTGGCCGATCAGCTGGTCGGCGTCGACTGGTTGCGGCAGCAGCGCTGGGTCGACGCCGATCACATTGGCGTGTTCGGCTGGAGTTACGGCGGCTACATGACGCTGATGTTGCTCGGCAAGGCTTCCGATCGCATTGCGGCCGGCGTCGCCGTCGCGCCGGTGACCGATTGGTCGCTGTACGACACGCACTACACCGAACGCTATCTCGACACGCCGCAGCACAACGCGCGAGGCTATGAGCTTTCGGGCGTGCTGCACTGGCTCGACGGATTGAAGTCGCCGCTGCTGCTCGTGCACGGCATGGCCGACGACAACGTGCTGTTCACGAACTCGACCAAGCTGATGGCGGCGTTGCAGCAGCGCGGCACGCAGTTCCGGCTGATGACATATCCGGGCGGCAAGCATGGCTTGTCGACGCCGGCGATGCGCAAGCACGTGTATACGCTCATCGCGGATTATTTCGACGAGATGCTGAAGCCGAAGAAGTGAGCGCCCGATTTTCCCCGCTCCCGATTGCGGGAGACAAAACGGCAGGAATGCCGTTTTGCACGGCGAAGCCGCCCTAAGGGCGAGCGCCAGGGATGGCGCGAGTGCACGTACCGGAGGCGGATGGGGGAAGCTGGCGGGAGCGTTGCAAGCTTGCCCTCACCCCAGCCCTCTCCCGCGAGCGGGAGAGGGGGACCGTGGCGCCTTAGAACTGTCCGGACTGATAGTCGCGCATCGCCTGCACGATCTGCTCCTGCGTGTTCATCACGAACGGACCGTATTTGGCGACCGGTTCGCCGAGCGGTTTGCCGGCGACCAGAATCAGACGAACCGGTTCGCTGCGCGCTGCCAAGAGGACATCGCCGCCGTCGCGTTCCAGAACGGCGAGCTCGCCGCGGGCGAGTCCGCGCGCCGAGTCGGCGGGACCGATGTCGACACTGCCCGCATAGACGTACACGAACGCGTTATGCCTCGCGGCGACCGGCGCCGAGAAACGCGCTCCGGGCTGCAGCGTGATGTCGAAATACGCGGGCTCGACGGCGATGCCGCTGACCGGCCCGGTCACGCCGCCGATCGTTCCGGCGAGCACGCGCACGCGCGCGCCCGGCGCGGGATCGGTTTCGGGGATGCGTTCCGGCGCGATGTCCTGATAACGCGGCGCGGTCATCTTGTCCTTGGCCGGAAGATTGACCCACAGCTGGAATCCCCACATCAGGCCATTTTCCTGCTCGGGCATTTCCGAGTGCACGATGCCGCGGCCCGCGGTCATCCATTGGACGCTGCCCGGCGTCAGCAGACCCGAGTTGCCCTGGTTGTCGCCGTGACGCATGCGCCCGGCGAGCATGTAGGTGACCGTCTCGAAACCGCGATGCGGGTGATCGGGAAAGCCGCCGATGTAATCGGATGCGCTGTCCGAGCGAAATTCATCGAGCAGCAGGAACGGATCGAGCATGTCGAGATCGCGCTGGCCGATCACGCGCGTCAATTTCACACCGGCGCCGTCGGATGTCGGCTGACCGCGAATCACGCGGGCGACGCGGCGGCTGGTGGGGCCGACAACAGCATTCATGGCGTTACTCCGTCCGGGATGCGCAACATGTGCGTCCGCCGACGCAAGGCAACAAGTGCCGTTCCGTGAACGACACGGTTCGCGCGGCGAACAATCGCCTCGCGGCGGACAGGCGATCTTATCCGCGGGCGTCGGCTAAACGGTTTCGGAGCGTGGCGTCAATGCACCCATCGCCCACCGCGCCGGCGCGGGCGCCGTTGCGGTTCGAGCGACGCGTGCCGCGCCTGTTCTTCCTCTGTTGGCGGATGCTCGCGCCAGTATTCGGCGATCGCGCCGATAGCCTGCGGAATCTGCGCGAGGCATTCGTCGTAGTCGTCGTCGCTGAGCGGCGCGAATTCCGCATCGCTCTCGAACACGCCGTCGTCGATCGCCAGCGCAATGATCGGGCCGAGCAGTTCCATCAATTGCGAATCCTGGCCGAGGCGTCCTTCCCAGACCGGCGCGCGCAAATCGATGCCGCGCGAAAATCCTTCGCACCAGCCGCGCGCGGTGAATGCACTGCCGCCGTCGTCGGCGTCGATTTCGCCCAGGATCGGCTCGTACGTTCCGGTTTCGAGCTCCGGCGAGATTGCGTCGTTGAGCCGCGCGAGCAGCGTCAGCACGCGCTCGCCTTCGAGCGAAGTCGTGAACGGTTCGTGCAGCACTTCCGGCAGCCATTCGTCCGGCGTCGCCGGCGCGGGGCCGATCGCGAGCGCGGTCAGCAGACCGTGCACGCCGTCGAGCAGCAGATCCTCATCGCCGCCGCGGCCGCGCAGGAATTTGTCGAGTTCCTCGAGATCCGCGTCGGTTGGGGAAGTCGGCCAGTCAGGCGCTGCCATCGGCAAGTTCCAAAGTTATCGGCGTGTGATCGGAGGCGCGTTCCCATTTGCGCGGCTCGCGATCGATGGCGGCTGCGCGGCATGCCTCGCGCAGCGCTTCGCCGGCGAGAATCAAATCGATGCGCAAGCCCAGGTTGCGGCGGAATGCGCCTTGCCGGTAATCCCACCAACTGTAGTGTCCGCCGTCCTGGTTGAACAAGCGGAAACTGTCGAAGAGGCCGGCGTCGAGCACGCGCTTGAGCGCTTCGCGTTCCGGCGTCGAGCACAGCACCTGTTCGTGCCATGCGGCCGGATCGTGCACGTCGCGATCGTCCGGCGCAATGTTGAAATCGCCCATCACGACGATGCGCGGATGGCGCTGCGCTTCCTCGGCGAGGAATGCGGCGACTTTCGCGAGCCAGGCGAGCTTGTAGGCATATTTTTCGGTGCCGGCCGCTTGCCCATTGACGACATAGAGATTGACGACGCGCACGTCGCCGACCGTCGCGCTTAGGATTCTTCGCTGCGGATCTTCGAAGCCTTCGATGCCGTGTACGACGTCGCGGATCGGCTGGCGCGCGAGAATGGCGACGCCGTTGTAGGTCTTCTGGCCCGAAAACGCCGACTGATAGCCGATCGCTTCGAGCGCGGCGACCGGAAACTTGGCGTCTTCGAGTTTGGTTTCCTGCAGCGCGAGAATGTCCGGCTGCTGCGCCGCGCACCAGCGCTCGACGTGCGGCAGGCGCACGTTGAGCGAATTGACGTTCCAGCTCGCGATTTTCATGACGTCGTCAGGCGGGAATCAACGGATTGCGGACGGTGATCTGCGGGAAGCGGCTGAAATCGCGGTCGGCGGAGAGGAGCTCACGCACGCCGTGCTGCACGCAAAGTGCTGCGATGCATGCGTCGTGTACTTTTGGGCCTTCGATTTTCGCCTCGACGATCATTGCGCGCAGGCTCGACCAGTGCCGCGATGTTTCGCTGAGCAGAACCAGCGATGGTGACGCGAGCCATGCGTCGATCTGGTCGAGCGCGCGCGCCGGCGGCGTCGGTGGCCGGTAGATGCGCGCATGCGTCACGATTGAGTAGAACTCGTGCACCGAAGGCCACGCGATCGACCAGGCGTGCATGCCCTCTGCGAGCGTGCGCAGCACAGCGTCGGCGCTTTGGTGGAATTCCGAGTCCTTGCGATGCGCGTAGACGAGAATGTTGGTGTCGACCGCGATCACGCATCGTTTCCGTAGGCGAGATCGCGGATGCGCTCCCACGAGGCGCCGCGTAGCTCGGGACGCGAGGCCCTCGCCGCCGAACGAAACATCGCGAAGCTTGAACCCGCCATATTTCTCGCGGCGCTGAGCGACCATGTGGCGAAGGCCGCTCTCGACGAGCGCCCGCACCGTCGTTCCCTCGCGGGCGGCGATGGCCTTTGCTTCTTCGAGTATCGAATCGGTGATCTCGATGGTCGTCTTCATATGGGTAGCCATATTAATGGATATGGCTATGTTGTCCAACCTAGATCGACGTGTCAAGACAACGACTTACGCGGGCAATCCGTAGCTGCGCAACAGCGCGTCGGGCTTCGGCTGGCGCCCGCGAAATTCGATGAAACTCTCCAGCGCCGGGCGCGAGCCGCCGACCGCCAGGATCGATTTCCGATACGCCGCGCCGACCTCGCGATTGAAGATCCCTTCCTTTTCGAAACGATCGAACGCATCGGCCGACAGCACTTCGGCCCAGAGATAACTGTAGTAACCGGCCGCATAACCGCCCGAGAAGATGTGCGTGAATGCCTGAGGGAAGCGCTGCCACGACGGCGGATGGACCGCCGCGACTTCGCGGCGCACCTCCTCGAGGATTTCCAGCACGCGCGCGCCGCGCGAAGGATCGAATTCGCGATGGATGCGGAAGTCGAACAGCGCGAACTCGAGCTGACGCACGAGAAAGAGGCCGGCGTGAAAATAACGCGCCGCCTGCATGCGCGAGAACAGCGCATCGGGCAAACGCTCGCCGGTCTGATGGTGCCTCGCGAAAAGATCGAGCGCAGCGCGCTGCCAGCCGAAGTTCTCCATGAACTGGCTTGGAAGTTCAACCGCATCCCATTCGACGCCGCTGATGCCCGCAACGCCCGGATAGTCGACCTCGGTCAGGAGGTGATGCAGGCCGTGGCCGAATTCGTGGAACAACGTGAGCACATCGTCGTGCGTGAGCAGCGAGGGCGTCGTCGCCGTCGGCGGCGCGAAATTGCAGGTCAAAAACGCGACCGGCAGCTGCGTGCGGCCGTTGCGTCGAAAACGGCTGAGACAGACATCCATCCACGCACCGCCGCGCTTGCCCGCGCGCGCGTAGAGATCGACGTAGGCGCCTGCGAACACATGTCCGTGGGCGTCGGCAAGATCGTAGTACCGCACGTCCGCATGCCAGACATCGACATCGCTGCGCTGACGCAGCGTGACGCCAAATACGCGCTCGGTGATCGCGAACAAGCCTTCGATGACCGCGTCGAGCGCGAAGTACGGCTTCAATTCTTCTTCGCTGAGCGCGTACTTGCGTTCGCGCAGTTTCTCGGAGGCATAGCCGACATCCCACGACTCGAGCGTCACAAGTCCGAGCTCGTTCGCGGCGAAGTCGCGCAATTCAGCGAGCTCGCGTTCGGCTACCGGTTTCGCGCGCGCCGCAAGATCGCGCAGGAATGCGAACACCGCATCGGGCGACGGCGCCATCTTGGTCGCCAGCGATTCCTCGGCCGCGTCGGCAAAACCCAGCAGCTGCGCGGCCTCGTGGCGCAACGCAAGGATTTCTTCGATGCGCGCCGAATTGTCGAACTTGCCGGCATCGGGCCCTTGATCCGACGCGCGCGTCTGGTAGGCGCGATAGACGCGCTCGCGCAGCGCGCGATCGTCCGCATACGTCAGCACGGCCTGCACGCTCGGCTGTTTCAGCGTCACGCGCCAACCGTCGATGTCCTTGTCCCGTGCGTATGCGCGCAGGACCGCGCGCCCCGATTCGGGAATGCCGGCCAGCGCCGATTCGTCGCTGATCGTTTCGCTCCATCCGTCGGTCGCGTCGAGCACCGCGTTCTCGAAATCGGTTCCGAGCTTGGCGAGCTCATTGGCGATTTCGCGGAATCGCGATCGCGCGGGTTCTTCGAGCGCAACGCCGGACAGACGAAAATCGCGCAGCTCATGCTCGACCAACGTACGCGCCGCGCGCGGCAACGCCGGAAAATCACCGGCGTCGGCCACCGCGCGGAACGCGGCATAAAGCTCGCGGTTTTGCCCAAGCTCGCTCGCGTGCTCGACGATTTTCTCCTGCGCGGCGGCATACGCATCGCGCAACGCCTCGGAATCCTTCACGCCGTGGAGGTGCGAAATGGGCGCCCAGGCTCGATTCAGGCGATCTTCGAGCTCCTCTCCGGCGAGCACCACCGCGGCGAAATCGCGTGGCCCGTCCGCGGCGAGCAACGCATCGATGCGCGCGCGATAGTCCGTGAGCACGGCATCGACGGCCGGTTCGACGTGGGCCGGCGTGATCGCCGAAAAGCGCGGCAGACCTTCGGTTTGGAGCAGCGGGTTCGAGTCGGTCATTGGGGAAAAAACGAGGGGCGAGCCAAGCAAATTGCGGCACGCACGCGTCGAAATCAAGACGCGCGTGCGCGTCGCTCCGGTGTCGGCGCGCCAATGCTAGTCTTGGCGCAATCCGGCATTAGCAAACCGCATGAACGTCCGACCGTACCTGGCTGCACTCCCACGCCTCGGCGTGAACGTATATGTCGATCCGGCCGCGCTGGTTATCGGCGACGTCGAGCTCGGCGACGACGCGTCGCTCTGGCCTTTCGCGGTCGCCCGCGGCGACGTGCACTACATCCGCATCGGCGCGCGCACCAATGTGCAGGACGGCGCCGTGCTGCACGTGACCCACGACGGCGATTTCACGCCCGGCGGTTTTCCGCTGATCATCGGCGACGACGTCACCATCGGCCACGGCGCGATCGTGCACGCGTGCACGGTCAAGGATGCCTGCCTGATCGGCATGAACGCGACCGTTCTGGACGGCGCCATCGTGAATCGGCACAGCCTGATCGCTGCCGGTGCCGTCGTCACGCCCGGCAAAGTCGTCGGCGAGGGCGAGCTCTGGGTCGGCAATCCGGCGCGCCCCATGCGCGCGCTGTCGAACGAAGAAATCGAGCGCTTGTACTACTCGGCCCGACACTATGTGAAGCTCAAGGATCGATATCTGCGCGGCGCGGTTGCCGAGTAGCGCCTCGCGACCGATGCACTAACGCCGTCGTTGATCGGCCTTCGTTCGCATCACGAACAGCGATCGCGCGTCGTAGAAGCAAGGCCTTCAAGGCCGCGTCGCCCGCTCCAGCTTCGTCAGCGTCGACATCGCCTCAGCGCGATGGCGACCGCACATCGAGAGCGATGGCCGCAAACGCACGCAGACATCGGGCCGTTCGGGCAGACCGAACAGCTTGCAGCGATTGTCATCGTCGAGTTGCACGCAGCGCACGCCAGCCGGTTTGCCGTCGGGCATGCCCGGAATCGGCGAGGAAATCGAGGGCGCGATGCAGCAGGCGCCGCAGCCGATGCGGCAGTCCATGGCTATTTCGCCGCCATGCCATGCTCAAGCACCTCGAAAACGGGTGCGGTGTCGGGCCGCCGTCCGTGCCATAGCTCGAACGAATCCGCGGCCTGCTCGATGAGCATGCCGAGTCCGTCGCTCGCGCGCGTTGCGCCGGCGGCGCGCGCCCAGCGCAGGAATGCGAGCGCGGCGGATCCGTACGAAAGGTCGTAGCACAGTGTGTGCGCTGCGACGAGCGCGCGAGGAAAACGAAGCTCGCCGTCTCCGTGGCCCGCCGCGGTGGCATGCACGACGACATCGAACGCGGTGGCCGCGCCGAGTACTTCGATCGCGAGCGCTTCGACACTCGCCGAGTCGATCGCTTGCGCGAGCGCGACCGCCTTCGCATGAGTACGGTTCGCAATGACGAGCCGTCCGACGCCGGCATCGGCCAGCGCGAACGCAACCGCGCGTGCCGCGCCGCCGGCGCCGATCAGGAGACATCGCCGCCCGCGCGGTTCGAACGCGTGCCGCTCGCGCAGATCGCGAAGCAGCCCGGCGCCATCGGTGCTGTCGCCGCGCCAGCGCTCATCGTCGCGGATCAGCGTGTTTACGCTGCCGCAACGCTTTGCGCGCGCGCTGACCTCGGCGCACATCGATAGCGCATCCTGTTTGAGCGGCAGCGTCACATTCGCGCCGCGACCGCCTTCGCGCGCGAAACGCGCCAGCGCATCGGCAAATGCTTCGCGGCCTGCTTCGATCGCGCGATAGTCGACCGCAATGTCGAGTTGCGCGCCGAACATCGCATGGATGCGCGGCGACAGCGAGTGTGCGATCGGTTGGCCAAAGACGGCGTATTGGGATCGGGGCATCAGCGCGGTTTACCGCCGTTCGCGAATAACAGCTCTAGTCGCCCCAGCGAAAGCCGGGGTCCAGCGCCATTTCCGTCGCATCGGTAAAGACACTGGATCCCGGCTTTCGCCGGGATGACGAAAAGGAAAAATCGCTCGAACACGAATCCGGGGTTCACCCGACGCGCGCCGTCAGCGCCCTTCGCGCAACCACGTGGCCACGTCGAGCGCGAAATACGTCAGCACCGCGTCCGCGCCGGCGCGACGAATGCCGGTCAGCGCTTCGAGCACGCAGGCGCGCTCGTCGAGCCAGCCGTTCTGGAACGCGGCCTTCAACATCGCGTACTCGCCGCTGACCTGATACGCGAAGGTCGGCACGCCGAAGCGGTCCTTCACGCGGCGCACGATGTCGAGGTACGGCATGGCGGGTTTCACCATGACGATGTCGGCGCCTTCTTCGAGATCGAGCGCTATCTCGCGCAGCGCCTCGTCCGAATTCGCCGGATCCATCTGGTACGTGTATTTGTTGCCCTTGCCAAGATTTGTCGCCGAACCGACCGCATCGCGGAACGGTCCGTAGAACGCGGATGCGTACTTGGCCGAATACGCGAGGATGCGCGTATGGATGTGTCCCGCCGATTCAAGTGCGCCACGGATAGCGCCGATGCGGCCGTCCATCATGTCCGATGGCGCGACGATGTCGGCGCCGGCTTCGGCGTGCGACACGGCCTGCTTGACCAGCGCGGCGACGGTCGCGTCGTTGACGACGTAACCGCTGTCGTCGATCAGCCCGTCCTGGCCGTGCGTCGTGAATGGGTCGAGCGCGACGTCGGTGATCACGCCGAGCTCGGGGAATTCACGCTTCAGCGCCTTGACGGCGCGCTGGGCCAGTCCGTTCGGATTCCATGCTTCGCGCGCATCGAGGCTCTTTACCTCCGCTGGCGTCACCGGAAACAGCGCAAGCGCCGGGATGCCGAGCGCATGCGCCTCGCCGGCGACACGCAGAAGCTCATCGACGGAAAGCCGCTCGACGCCCGGCATCGACGGCACGGCTTCGCGCGCGCGACTTTCGTGGACGAAGACCGGCAGGATCAGGTCCGCCGGCATGATCTCGGTCTCGCGCATCAGCGCGCGCGAGAACGCGTCGCGTCGCATGCGGCGGGGTCGAACGTGCGGGAAAGGCATCGGGGCGATGTCGGCAATCGGAAACCCGCATTGTACGCGCGCAACCGAACGGCGCTCCGCGGATCCCGGTCACAGCGGCAACATGAACCGGTAGCGGGTGTCATCGCCGGTCTTGGACTGCATTATGCTTGGACGTATACCGCCGACCGGCGCAGACGCCGCCGGACGCGGTTTTCGAGCAGGGGGCTCGACGGCCATGGAATCCGCAGCCGCGCGCCATGCGAGGAAGCCCGGGTTTGGGCAGATCGCTGCGGCAATCATCGCTTTCGTGCTGGGCTTTCCCGCCTTCGCGCGGGACAACCCGCTTGCGGCCGGGCAAACGCGCGACGAGTCCGCCGGCGCGGGCGAAGCGCGCACGTACGCGATCACGCTCGGGCGCGGCGAAGCCGCCGAGCTTTCGCTGCGCCAGCGAGATGCCGTCGCGCTGGAACTGCGCTGGAAGACCGATGGCGCAGCGCCAGCCACTCTCGCAACCGAAGCCGGTCGCGATTCGACCTTGCACGCAATGCTCATCGCCGAAACGCCGACAACGTGGCAGATCACGGTTGCGCCGTCGCGACCGGATCGTGCGTTCCACTATTCGATCGCGATAACGGCGCAGCACGCGATAACGAAAGCGGATCGTGACCGCGCCGCGGCTCTCGCACCGCTGGTCAAGGCGCAAGCGCTGCGGGCCAAGGGCGACAAGGCGTTGGCCGCGCAAGCGCGCACGTTATTCAAAACTTCGATCGACGCATCGAAGATCGCCGGCGATGCGTGCGGAGTGCGCGATGCGTACGTCGCACTGGCCGGCCTGGAGCACGAGGTCGTCGACGCCGCCGCGCAAAAAGCGGCCGCGCAGGCAGCGCTCGATCAGCCGTGCAAAGGCCGCGTCGCCGAACGCGCGCTGGCAGAACGTCTGCTCGGCAGCGCGTCGATCAATCAGGGTGATTTCGCCGCCGGCACACGCGAGACCGAACGCGCTGTCGCATCGTTCAAGGAGACCGGCGACGTCTATCAACAGGGCATTGCGCTCCGCAATCTCGGTCTTGCCTACGCCGAGTCGGGCGAAGTCGAGAAAGCATTATCGGTCACGCATGCGGCGCTGGATGCGGCGCAGACGGCCGGCGACAAAAAACTGCTCGCGCTCGTGCGCAACGATCTCGCCTTCATGTACAACGCACGCGGCGAGTTCGCGCTTGCGGTCGATGCGTATCGGCAGACACTCGATACGTTGCGCGCAAATCCATATCCGATGGCCGAGGCGGTCGCCTGGATCAATCTCGGCATCGCCTACGGCCAGCTCGGCGATGGCGAGGAAGCGCTGGCGGCGTTCGACAAAGGCGAGAACGTTTCGACGACGATCGATTGCTGGTCGTGCCTCGCCGAAATCGCGGTCGATCGCGGCGACGATCTGCTCGACGGCGGCGATGCTGCCGCTGCCGAGACGGCCTACAGGCACGCACTCGAAATCGCACAGACACACGATCTCGTGCGTCAGCGCGCCGAAGCGCTGCGCGGGCTCGGTCGCTGCGCGATGGTGAGACAGGATTGGACGCGTGCACGCAGTCTGCTCGAAAACGCGCGCGAAGAGCTGCATCGCACGCACGGCGTCGTCAACGAATCGGTGGTCGCTTCGATGCTCGGCGATCTCGAAAATCGGCTCGGCCATCTCGACGCGGCGCGCGAGGATTACGACCAGGCGTTGAAGCTCGCGCAGCAGGCGGACAATGAATCTTGGCAAGCGGTCGCCCACGCGAGCCGGGCGCGCGTGGCGCAGCAATCGGGCGATCTCGACGGCGCCAAGGGCGATATCGAGCAGGCGATTGCGCTGATCGAATCGGAGCGCACGCGCATCAGCGCGCCGGATTTGCGCACGAGCTACTTCGGCACGAAACGCGCGTATTACGCGCTGTACGTCGACATCCTGATGCAGCTCGATCGCGCGCACCCGGATCACGGGTTTGCGGCGTCCGCGCTGATCGTTGCCGAGCGTGCGCGGGCGCGCCAGTTGCAGGATCAGCTCGCCGAGCGTGCCATCAACATCGACAAGGACGTCGATCCGAAACTCATCGCCGCCGAGCGCGACGCGGAAGATGCGCTGCACGCGCTCGCGTATCAGCTGTCGCAGGTCGCCGAAGACGATGTTAAGAACCGCAGCGTGTTGCTCGCCAAAATCGACGATGCCAGCCGTGCGCTCGACGGCGCGCGCGGTCGCACTCGCGCCGCGAATCCGCGCTACGCCGAGTTGAAGCATCCGGCTGCGCTGACACTCGCGGAAATCCAACACGAGCTGCTCGACAGAGATGTGAGCGTGCTCGAATATTGGCTCGGCGACGAACGGAGCTACCTCTGGATCGTGTCGCGCGATGGGCTGCGCGCTTACACGCTGCCACCACGCGCATCGATCGACGAAAACGTGAAAGCGCTGCGCGAGAAGCTGCTCGCGCCGTCGACGGCGGCAGCGACGACGTCGATCGAGCAGCGCGTCGCTGCCGACAGCGCCAACATCGAAGCGGTTCGTGCGGGCGCGGACGCACTCGCGGCGCGCATCCTGCCGGGCGAGGCGCGCGCGGCGGTGCACGGCAACGTCGTCGTCGTCGCCGACGGCGAACTGCAGGCATTGCCGTTCGCGATCTTCGACGGTCCGCCAGCCGCCGCAACGCCGAACGCGTATGTCTACGTGCCGTCGATCGGCACGCTGCGCGGCCTGCGGGCGCTGGCGCATTCGACGGCTTCCGCGAAGCGCCTGGCGGTCATCGCCGATCCGGTATTCCGCGCCGACGACGAACGTTTACGCGGCCGTACTGCGACGTCGGCGCCCGAATCGTCGGACGCGCTTTTGCTCCGCGCCGCGAACGAAGTCGGCATCGCGAACCTGCCGCGACTGCCGCACACACGCGAGGAAGCGCAGGCGATCGCCGCACTCGCCGACCACGATGGATCGTGGGTCGCGCTCGATTTCGCGGCGAATCGTCAAGCCGCGCTGGATGCTTCGTGGAAGGACTACGCGATTGCGCACTTCGCGACGCACGCATTGCTGAATGCGCGTCATCCGGAATTGTCCGGCATCGTGCTGTCGCTGTACGGCGCCGACGGGCAGGCCGAAGACGGGTTCCTACGCGTCGGCGACATCTACAACCTGCACATGCCGACCGACCTCGTCGTGCTGAGCGTCTGCGAATCGGCGGTCGGCAAGAGCGTCGGCGCCGAAGGCGCGGCGAACCTGGCACGCGCATTTTTCTATGCCGGCGCGCGGCGCGTCGTGGCGTCTCTCTGGCCGGTGGACGATCGCGCCAGCGTCGCGTTCATGCGCGCATTCTATGCGGCGTTGCTAGAGCGCGGCTTGCGTCCGCAGGATGCGCTCGGCGCGGCGCAGCGCGAAATGCAGGCGAATCCGCGCTGGAAAGCACCGTATTACTGGAGCGGATACGTGTTGCAGGGCGATTGGCGATGATGCCGGGCGGCGAATCGGCGACGCAAACGCCGAACACTCCGTTCGACGCGCTGTTGCGCCGACTCGGTGGCGATGGTGCCGAAGGCCCGGCGTACGAAACACTGCGGTGCCGGCTGATCCGCTTTTTTCGCGTCTACGCGCCTGCCGAAGCTGACGAGCTGGCCGATGTTTCACTCGATCGTCTCGCGCGCAAGATTCACGAAGGCATCGAAGTGCGCAACGTGCCGCTGTACGCGCTCGGCATCGCGCGCATGGTGCTGCACGAAACGCGCGCGCGCGGTGTGCGCCGGCGTAATGCGGAAGCCGATCCGACGTTGGCGCCGGACGAAGATGACGGACAGGACAGGGCAGAGCTCGAGACGGCGATCGCGGCCTTGTCGACGTGTCTTGACGGCGCCGGCGCGGAGCCGCGCGCACTGATTCTCGCGTACTACGGCGCCGACGGCGCCGAGCGCATCGCGACGCGCCAGCGCCTCGCCAGCGAGCGCGGCATTTCGCTCAACGCGCTGCGCAATCGCGCGCTGCGCCTGCGCGATGCGCTGGAAGATTGCGTGCGCAAGCGCCTCGGTCCGGTCGAGCCGCCGTGATGAAACCGCATCTGCGACCACTTGCTTCAGAACCGGCACAACAAGGTGCCGCCGAGCCCGACCGCGTCCGATGATCGAAACGACCGACCAAACGCTGCGCCGTTGGTTACTGCACACGTTGCCGGCCGACGAGGCCGAAGTACTCGAGCAGCGTCTGCTGAACGACGAGGATTTCGGCGAGCGGCTGCGTGCCGCGGAAACCGATCTCCTCGACGACTACGCGCGCGGCGATCTCGCAGCGGACGACAACGCGGCCGCCGCGGAACGCTTCGCGGCGACCGCGCGCGATCGTATGCGCGTGCGCATCGCGCGGGCGCTTGCGCGCATCACGCGACGTTCGCCGGAGCGGCTCGACGCGGCCCGGCATCGTCGGCGCAGCATGTCCGGCGGCGCGGATCTATCGCGCCGGCAAGCGCGCGTTCGGCGCCTCGCGGCTGTGGGGCTGCTCGCGTCGGCGTGCGCGCTGGTCATTGCGGTGATCGGTTTGAATCAACGCATCACGACGTCGTTCACGCCGCCGCGCACGGATGCCGACACGACGATCACGCTGCTCGCGGACACTCAGCGCGGCGCGAACGTGCAGCGCATTGCGCTGCCGACCTCGGCAGCGACGGTGCGCCTGCAGGCTGAAGTCGACGGTACCGATCCGAACGCGCGTTATGTGCTCAGCATCGACGACGACGGACGCACGGTGTTCAGCGCCGCCGGCGTCGCAGTCCGCGAGACGGGGCCTTACCGTTTCGTCGAGGTCGTGCTCGATGCGCGCAAGCTCGCCGCCGGTTCGCATCGCGTGCGCGTCGTGGCCGAAGGATCGGCGCAGCCGGCATCGACCTGGACACTGGAAACGCGTAGCGAATAGCGCCGCGAGCCGCGTGATGTTTCGCGCGGTTCGCACACCCCCTTCAGCGGCGCTGTCCTCGTCCGCCAAGGGGGTTGTCCATGAGTTTCTTTCGATCCGCCCGTCGCGTCGTCGGGTTACTGGGTGCGGCCGCGTTGTGCGCCGGTTTGACATGGAGTTCTGCGTCGGTCAAACGGATGCGAGCGGCAGCGCGACGTTCGTCGAAACCGGCGTCAACGCCGGCGACCACTCGATCATCGCGTACGTGACGGCGGGCGGTACGCCCTTGAGTTCGGATCCGGCGCTCGTCACCTGGAGCCTCGGTCCGCACACGACGTTCCTCAATCTGAACGGTTCGCCTGCGGCAGCGATGGCAGGACGGCCGGTATCGCTGGTCGCGAATCTCACCGACGTCTCGGCACAACCGACGTCTCCGATCGCTGGTGCGCTGATCCAGTTCAACGTCGATGGACAATCTTGCTCGGGCACAACCGGCTCGAATGGCAGCGCGTCGTGCTTGGTTACGATTCCGGATGTCGGAGCCTTCACGTTGACGGCGAGTTATGCCGGCTCCG
>CAWICQ010000007.1:0-114450 GCA_963834755.1 uncultured Gammaproteobacteria bacterium | reverse complement strand
CGAGCGCATCGAACGCGCCGCGGTAGTCGAGCCCGTCGAATTCGCCCGAGTTCACCAGCCATCCGTATTCGGTATACGCGCCGTCTTCGATGATGCCGCGCTCGAATTCGGCGACGATGCTTTCGGCGGCTCCGGATTCGTACACGTCGATCGCGCGGCTTTCGCCGAGCGCCGCGCTCATCGCGTCGGGATTCTTTGCCGCATCGCGACCGAGTTGGGCGATAGCATGGCGCACCGCGTCGCTGACAATGACCATCTTGATCAGAAGGTCGTACTTCGTCGAGAATTCCCAATCACGCTGATCGTGCGCCGGCACCGACATCACGGCGCCGGTGCCGTAGCCCATCAGCACGAAGTTCGCGATCCAGACCGGCAAGTCTTCGCCGGTCACCGGATGGACCGCGACGAGGCCCGTGTCGATGCCCTTCTTCTCTTGCGTCTCGATGTCAGCCTCGGCCGTGCCGCCGTGACGACACTCCTCGATGAACGCGGCGACGAGCGGTTTCGATTGAGCCGCCCTCATCGCCAGCGGATGCTCCGCCGCGATCGCGAGATACGTCGCGCCCATCAGCGTGTCCGGGCGCGTCGTGAATATGGACAACGGTTCGGTTTCGCCTTTCACAGCGAACTGGATCTCGAGTCCTTCCGAGCGCCCGATCCAGTTGCGCTGCATGATCTTGACCGCGTCGGGCCAACCCGGCATGCCGATCGAGGTTGTTCAGGAGCTCATCGGCGTACGTGGTGATTTTGAGAAACCACTGCGGAATCTCGCGCCCTCGACCAATGCGCCGGAGCGCCAGCCGCGCCCGTCGATGACCTGCTCATTCGCGAGCACGGTCTGGTCGACCGGATCCCAGTTGACCACCGATTTCTTGCGATAGACCAACCCTTTTTGAACAGGCGCACGAACATGCGTTGTTCGTGTACGTAGTATTCCGGCTTGCAGGTGGCGAATTCGCGCGACCAGTCGATCGCGTAGCCGAGCATCTCGAGCTGCGCGCGCATGTGCTCGATGTTCGCGTAGGTCCATTTCGCCGGCGCGGTGTTGTTCTTGATCGCCGCGTTTTCGGCCGGCAGGCCGAACGCGTCCCAGGCCATCGGCTGCAGCACGTTCTTGCCGAGCATGCGCTGATAGCGGCTGATCACATCGCCGATCGTGTAGTTGCGCACATGACCCATGTGCAGCGCGCCGCTTGGATACGGCAGCATCGACAGGCAGTAGAACTTCGGTTTCGGCGATTTTTCGTCGCGAAGAAAGCGCGCGATTCGTTCCAGAATTTCTGCGCGGCAGCTTCGATCGGCCGCGATCGTAGGTTTCTTGCATGGGGATCAGAGTACAGCCGCTGTCTATTACAATCGCGGCTGCGCGTAATCAAGAGGGGTGTGGAGCCTAACCCAGCGACTGACGAGTGAAAAGCCGACGTCGCGGGTCGGGAACTTGGCCATGCGCGAGAGTCCGGCCACGGCCGCAACGATGTGGATGCCCTCGCCGCCTAAGGTTTCGAGGATGCAGGCTCGCGCGATATGAGCGTTGGTCGGTGGGATCAGTCGAATCCGTCGGCGAAAATCTCGTTGGCCATCGGGGTGACGTAGACCGCGCCGCCGACCACCTCGCCTGGGGCGCCGATGTACGCCGTGCTGCCGAAAAAAGTCATTGCAGCACCGAATCCATCGTCCCGTATATTTTGGGTGCCGTGAAAGGTCGCCCATGGTGACCAGACGTTTCCATCACTTGAATATGCGTAGACCTCGCCCAAAGACGGCGGAGGGTTGTATGGCGTCGAGACACTCCGACCAACGCGATGGTCTCATCGCCGGAAATTGCGACGGGCGCGCCATAGGATTGCAGCAACGGACCGCCCGTCGGCGATAGTGTCGCCACCAGCATCCAAGCGCCGCCACTGCGCTTGAAAACGTAGGCGGCGCCCACGCTTTGATAGAGCTCCGTGCCGACAACGGCCGTGTCGCCCGCCAGCGCCACCGACCAGCCGAACTGCGTGTTCTGCAGCGGCGTCGGCGCGACCAGACGTGCCTGCTCCTGCCAGCCCGTAACGGTCAGCTGAAAGACATACGCCGCACCAGCCGCCGATTCGATGCCCACGTTCGCACCCGGCGCGCCGACGATCATCGTGTCGGCCGTCATCGCGAGCGAATGACCGAATTGATCGTTATTGGCGCTTTCGATGGGCTGGATCATTGCCTGTTCGGTCCACGTGTCATTGGCTCGCGCAAACATGCGCACGCGACCTGCCTGTTCTTGATTCCCGAAAACGGGATCACCGACCGCCAATGTATCGGCCACGAGTCCAAGCGAATTTCCAAACTGGTTGAGGATGTTCCCACTACCGATCCGCGCCTCTTGCTGCCAGTCGTTCCCATTCTGGGTGTAGACATACACCGCGCCGTATTCGTTGGCGTTGCCACTGTTGTCATTGGGGGAATTCACGACGGCAGTCGTGCCGTCGAGTGCGACCGCCGATCCGAAGCCTGTTAGGAACTCGGAAGATGACGGCGGCACAAACGCTGCGCGTTCGGACCAGCCGTCCGCTACCGCTTCGAACACATAGGCGGCGCCAATGACGAACGGTCTATTGCTCGAAGCATTGGGCGCACCGACGATCATGGTCTTGCCGGACGCCGCGACGCTCAAACCGAACGCCTCATCGGCGTGCGCATTGCCTTCTCCAAAGTCCGTGACCGGCGTCCAAGCGTTGGACGCATAGTCGAACACGGTTACCTTGCCGCTGTTGACGGAATCGATGAATGCGCCGGGAGAACCGACGACCAGCGACGTTCCCGACAATGCGACGGCGCTTCCAAACAAATACCCTTGAGTTCCCGATGGATCGTATGGACGGGCGGTACGCGTCCACGTATCGCCAGCACGCGTAAACACATACGCGCTGCCTTGATTCACCATTCCGAGGACCGTGTCGGTCGGATAGCCGATCACGGCCGTGTCGCCATCCAGCGCGAGTCCCGGCGGGGTCGTGAAAACCCAGCTGAAGCCCGGATCAAGAAAACCTTGGAACGTCCAGGCGCCGTTGTTGCGCACGTACGCGCGTACGTCAGCCCCACCCAATGAGTGCGGTCTGACCGGAAAGAGTTACGAGCGGCACCTGAAAGCTGAAGAATACAGTGCCAAGAATGGATACCACGTTTCGCGAACCCAAACGCCGTTCGATCTCGCGAAGAAATATTCCGCAAGTGCCCAGAATTGTTCATTCACAACCTCTTCGCCATTCAGCGGCATGACCGTCGTTATCGCCGCCAGATCGCCACTGACGACGGCACCGAAAACTGCTTCGCCTTGATCGGGCTGATCCCCTTGCAGATCCGCTTGAGCTACCCATACGTTGTTCTCTCGGACGTAAATAGGAGCGATGACCCCGTTGTTGACCGCGAGCGTGTCGCCGGACAACGACGGCTCCGCGCCAGCCGAACGCCAGTTTGTCCGTCTGGGTCCACTCAGTTCCGCTGCGAACGAATGTGTACGTGGCGGAGGTGTTTCCGAGCAAGGTTGCCCACCACCGCTATGTCCTGGCCCAGCGAAATAGGTTCGCCGAACTGCGCGCCAGCCTCGGGATCGCTTGCGAGGAGAATGGCTTCTTCGTGCCAGCCCGACGTTCCGCGGCGAAACACCTGCACGACGCCAGTCGGGTCCCGCGGCGCCGGCTGCGCCATCGGGGATCCCACAAAGACGGTGTCAGCGAATATCGCAACGGCCTGGCCCATGTCGTCGCCCGTCCGGCCGAAGCCGTCCGATACGGACACGACGCGCGTCATTGACGTGGCGGTGTCAATCGTGGCGATCGAAGCCCATCAGGGCCAGCCAGGCGAGCGCGTGAGTCTGACGTTTCGAGGCGTCGGAATTGCCCTGGCGGCTATTGCGTAGCATGGCTAGTCCTCGCCGTACTTCCGAGGAAGTCTCCCAATCGGATGCTACTGCAATCTCCGTTGCAAAGTGGAATGTTTACATGACTTGGACCAGTGGGCTCTCCATGCCCAACGGCCCATGTCACATGTTCTCCAGGCGTTATCATCGACCGCTCATTCAGTCAGGACATCTGCAAATGCAACGAAACGTCTTGCTTATCCTCGCCGCGAGCACTCTGGCGGTCCGAGCGTTCGCCGCCGAACCTTTTCAGCCGACGTCGAATCCCGACGGTCGTACTCCACTGCGGACATCTCTTCGATGCAACCACCGGCAAGCTCCTCGGCGAGACGACGATCGTCACGGAAGGCAAGCGCATCAAGGATGTCAAGGCGGGACACGGCCAGGCGCCGGGTGCGCAGACCGTCGAGCTCGGCACCGCAACGTGCTTGCCCGGCCTGATCGACAGTCACACCCATCTCACCAGCCAGACCAGCCCGACCGGCTATACGGATCGATTCCGCTGGAACATCGCCGACTACGCGATCCGCTCGACCGTTTATGCGCAGCGCACGCTGCAGGCGGGCTTCACCACCGTGCGCAACGTCGGCGACAGTCAAGGCGAATCGATTGCGTTGCGCAACGCGATCAACGCCGGCATCGTGCCCGGCCCGCGCATCTTCACCGCCGGCAGCGCCATCGGATCGACCGGCGGACACGCCGATCGCCACCGACGGCTACCGCAAGGACCTCGCCGGCGATCCCGGGCCGAAGCAGGGCATCATCAACGGTCCCGACGACGCGTGGAAAGCGGTCCGCCAGCACTACAAGGACGGCGCGGACCTGATCAAGATCATGCCGTCCGGCGGCGTGCTCGATGAGAGCTCGAGCGTCGACAACGCGCAGCTGACGATCGACGAAATCAAGGCGGTCGTTGCCGCCGCGCACGATTACGGATTCACGGTCGCCGCGCACGCGCACGGCGCCGAAGCGATCCGCCGCGCGGTCATCGGCGGCGTCGATTCGATCGAGCACGGCACGTTCATGGACGATGCCGACATGAAGCTGATGAAGGAGCACGGCACGTGGTACGTGCCGACGATCATCGCCGGCAAATTCGTCGAGGAGAAAGCCAGCGTGCCGGGCTATTACCCGCCACAGGTCGCGGCCAAGGCGAAGCAGGTCGGCCCGATCATCCAGGCGACCGCCGGCAAGGCGTACAAGGCGGGCGTCAAGATCGCATTCGGTACGGACGCCGCGGTTTATCCGCATGGACAGAACGCGAAGGAATTCCAGTACATGGTCGAAGCCGGCATGCCGCCGGCGTTCGCTCTGCAGGCGGCGACGACGCATGCGGCCGAGCTCCTCAAGAAGTCCAAGGATCTCGGCACGGTCGAGCCGGGCAAATTCGCCGACGTGATCGCGGTCGAAGGCAATCCGCTCGAGGACATCACGGTGATGCAGAAAGTCGCTTTCGTGATGAAGGATGGTGTCGTCTACAAGGAGGACGGAAAGCCGGCGACTCCGGTTGCACAAGTCGTCGAGCCGGCGCCGGTCGCGCAGGGCGAGGAACTCCTGGGCTATTGAGGTTTCGCGGGCGCGGGACCATCCCCGCGACCGCGAGACTTGGATTCAGGCGCTGCTGGCACAATCTCGGTCCGAGATTCGGAGTCCGCCTATGCCAGACCAGACACTACCCTCGCCGATCTTCGATGCCACTCAGGCCAACTTCGAGACCGAGGTCATCGGCGCCTCGTTCGAGCAGCCGGTGCTCGTCGATTTCTGGGCGACCTGGTGCGGGCCGTGCAAAACGCTCGGCCCGCTGCTCGAAAAAATCGTCGGCGAATACGCCGGCGCGGTGAAGCTCGCGAAGGTCGATTGCGACAAGGAACAGCAGCTCGCCGCGATGTTCGGCGTGCGCAGCATTCCGACCGTCGTGCTGGTGCGCGAAGGTCAGCTCGCCGACGGCTTCACCGGCGCGCTGCCCGAGAACATGCTGCGCGAATTCCTGGCGAAACATGTCCAGCCCGGCGCCGAAACCGACGGCGAAGAGTTCGTCGAAATCGACGAGGTCGAGCCCGAGAAACCCCTAGAAGCACCGGCACAGGCGATTGCACGTATCCAGCAGGAAATCGCCGCGAACCCGGACAAGTCGGAGCTCAAGCTCGATCTCGCGCTCGCGCAGATGCGCGCGGGCAACGCGGCGGCGGCGCAGGCGGAGCTCGATACGTTGCCCGCGAATCTCGCTTCGGACGATCGCACGAAGCGCTTGCGTGGACAACTCGAACTCGCGCACGCGTTGAAGGACGCACCGTCGCTCGAAGACCTGCAAGGTCGCCTGAAGGCGAATCCTGCTGACCATGAAGCGCGCGATCTTCTCGGTCTGCGCCGTCTGCTCGACGGCGATCCTGCCGGCGGACTCGAGGAATTGCTCAACCTGCTCAAGGCCGATCGCAACTGGAACGACGGCCTTGCGCGCAAGCATCTCGTTGCAGCGTTCAACGTGCTCGACGACGCTGACCTGGTCGGAACGTATCGACGCAAGATGTCGTCGTTGTTGTTCTAGCGGCACGCACCGAAAAAAAACCGCTTCGAAATCGCTGCCGGGAAAATCCGCGGCGCCGCACCTGCGTAGGATTCCGCGCTTTACATTGTTGATTGTGACCTTTCGCGCCGCATTTCGAGGCGGGAAATCGCGCTCGTTTTACCCTGCTGCCTTCACCCGGCCTTCACGACAAGCGGTTTTCGGCCGGGTTCGTCCACCGCGTCACACTCCACGTGCGTGGCGACGCACATTCCTTTTTCCCCGCCGCGATCATGCTGCACGAATCGCTTGACCCTGCAAACGGTTAGGCGTGTACTGTCCGGTGCGGGCGGTGCGGATTTGGCACGTGTGCCGGACAAATGGATTGCACGGTCGCAGCGGATCGTCGCGGAAGGCGGCGGTTCGAGGGGGAGGAATGAAGTCTCAGTTTGGCCTGGTCGGTGCGAATGGCGCGCGATATCCGCGCGCGAATAGCGGCCATTGGCGCGAACTCGCCATACGGCAATTTCCTACAAGAGGGCGGGGCGTCCATGGACAGACGTGCCCGACCTCCGCGCCTAGACTCAGCGCGAAGTGATTGCGCCGTGCGCGCTGCGATCAGAGACGCGACGAGTCTCGATGCCAACGAGGCAACCATTCGACACACGCAAGGCCATGCATCGATGACCGGAACGCGGGCCAGGCGATCCAAAAGGCACCAGGCGCCGTGAGGCGACTCGCGAGGATGTCGGCAACTCCGCCATCAAGGAGAAACACAATCAGTTCAGGACGGCGGCAAGGCCGTCCGCGCGTGGGTTAGGTTTCGCCCGTGCGCAAGAAGCGGTCGACCATCCGGACGATCGCCTGTTTGATGAAAAGACGGGAGGAATTTTCATGGAACTGGCTACACACAAGCGCAGGTTTTCCCCACGACTGAAGCCGCTTGCGGCGTGCCTGGCAACCGCATTGGCCCTCGGCGCAGGCGTTGCCGCAGATGCTAGAGCGTCTTCGCAGGAGCAACGCCAAGCGCAGAGCCTGGCGTCGTTGCCATCGCGCATACCCGCCGGTACCCCGCCCTGGCAGCGGCGCACGCCGGTGCCGTCCATGGCGGAGATGCATCATCCTGTTCAGCGCGACATACCGGCGCTGCCAGCGTCCACGGTCCCTGTCACCAATTGCGACGACAGTGGCCCGGGCAGCCTTCGAGACGCACTGAGCGTCGCGGTCGACGGCGACACGATCGACTTGACGATCCTGAGCTGCAGCATCATCAGTCTGACCACAGGGTCAATCCTGTTCTTCCAGAACAACATCACGCTGCAAGGTCCCGGTTCCTTCGGCCTGATCCTCACGGGCAGCGGTGGAGCAACCAGGTATGCGCCGTTGCTCCACGACGGAAACGGTACCCTGCAGATCAACGACATGACGGTCGAGGACGGCGCCAAGTACTTCACGGACAGCCAAGTCACCAACGCGCGCGGCGGCTGCATCTTTTCCGGCGGTTTCGTTGCGCTGTCGCATTCGGAAGTGAAGTACTGCACCGCGCAGAACTCGGGATCGACCTATGGTGCAGTGGGCGGAGCAATCTATGCGAGTTCCGGTGTCGAGCTCTACTACTCGTCGATTCTCAGCAGCTCTGCAATCACCAACAGCACAGTTGGCTCTGGCGGCGCCATCTTCACTCCGGGCAACGTCGTCTTGCTTGATAGCTTCGTCGAAGGCAATACAGCCAGCACCGTTTCCGGCGGCGTGGATGCCATCGGGGGCGCTCTTGTAAAATACAGTCAGATCAGTGGCAACGAGGCGGCCTACGTCGGCGGCCTTTATGCAAGGGGCAATGCAACGATCGAGAACTCGACGATCTCCGGCAATACGGCAACCGACGGCGCGGGGCTTTGGCTGAACGGAACAGGCGCGACGGCTCCGGTGACCCTGCTCAGCAGCACGGTATCGGGCAACAACGCCACTGCCAACGACAATCGGCGGCGTTTTCCTCTATGGCGGAAACTACGTGGCAAAGATCGCCAACAGCACCGTCGCGTTCAACACGACCCACTATGCCGCTGCGCTCAAATACGGCGCCGGGGTGCGCTCGATCGTGAGCACGATCGATCTCGAGAGCAACATCATTGCGGGCAACACCAACGACGATGGCGCAGGCCCCGTCAACGACGACATCGACGGGTCGACCTTGACCCTGACCGGCGCCAACAACCTGATCGTTTCTGCTTCGGTTTCGCCACCTTCGGACACCATCTCGGCTGATCCGCAGCTTCTTCCACTGGGGAACAACGGTGGCGAGACGCAGACGCACGCGATCAAGGTCTCCAGTCCGGCCATCAATGCGGGTAACGACGAGGCCGGGGTCGCAAACGATCAACGCGGACCCGGATTCCCGAGGGTCATCGGTGCCCAGGCGGACATCGGCGCTTTCGAGTTCGACCTCAACGACGTGATCTTCCGCGACGGATTCGACTAGGCGATCCGATCTGCGGGTAACAGCAGCCCCGCCGTCCGCAGCCCGGACGGCGGGGCTTTTCTTTCTTGCACGCGTGTCGCGCGCCGTGATTCGGCAGCCGGACGGCTGCACGGGGCCGCACGCTTGCGTTAGGCTCAGGACCTACCGGTCAACGAGCCTAAGAGCCGACCAGCCATGAACACACCTTCCGGCACATCACCGAACGGACAACCGCCTGTCGCGGACGCGCTGCCCGCGCCCACCGCCGAAGCACAGGCCGCGACGGCCGAAACCCCGGCGATCGGGCAGGCGTCCGCCGAAGCGAAGCCTGCGAAAACCGTGCAGGAAATCCTCGGCAGCGTTCACACGAACAACTTCCCGGACCTCCTGCGCCAGCTCAAGGGTTGTCTCGTGGTAAGCACCTACCAGGCCGGAAAGCTCGTCATCCTCCGGCCCGACGGCAACACGATCAACACGCATTTCCGCAGCTTCAATCGCCCGATGGGCATGGCCGCAGATGGCGAGCGCCTTGCGCTCGGCGCGCACATCGAGATCGCGGAATTCCGCAACATGCCGGCGGTCGCGAAACGCTTGCAGGATCCGCCGCGACACGACGCGGTATTCCTCGCGCGCCGCGGCCACATCACCGGCGCGATCGACATCCACGAGATGGCCTGGGATCGCTACGGCGATCTCTGGTTCGTCAACACGCTGTTCTCGTGCCTGTGCACGCTCGATTTCAAGTCGAGCTTCGTGCCGCGCTGGCGTCCCCGCTTCGTCAGCCACTACGCGCCGGAGGACCGCTGCCATCTGAACGGCCTGGGCATGCGCGACGGCAAACCGCGCTATCTGACCGCGCTCGGCGAATCGAACAAGCCGCAGGGCTGGCGCGAGAACAAGCGCAATGGCGGAATTCTTTTCGACATGGCGCAAGATCGCATCATCGCGCGCGGACTTTCGATGCCGCACTCGCCGCGCTGGTACGACAATCGCCTCTGGGTGCTCGAATCCGGCCGCGGCAAACTCGTCACGATCGATCCCAAGACCGGCGAAAAGACCGATGTGGCCAAAGTGCCCGGCTTTGCGCGCGGGCTCGATTTCATCGGTCCGGTCGCATTCATCGGTCTCTCGCAATTGCGCGAGACCAACGCGTTCACCGACATCGAGATCACCGAAGACAACGTCGATCGCCAGAGCGGCGTATGGGCCGTGCACATCGGCACCGGCAATACGATCGGCCTCCTCAAGTTCACCGGCGGCGTGCAGGAAATCTTCGCGGTGCAGGCGCTGCCCGGCATCCTGTTCCCGGAAATCATCCACGAAGGCGAACATCTGGCGACGTCGTACGCGCTGCCCGAGGATGCGCTGCGCGAAGTCGGCTTCACCAAACCCGAAGTACCCGAAGCACCGCTCGGCTACGCGGCCGCGGCGCCGGCACAACCGACCAGCCACTGATCTCAAGCGAGGCGACGTGTGACCAAGACCAATGGCTTGACGACCGACCGTTTCCAGTTCGTCGCTGACTGGCAGGCACTCGACCCGGCCGAAGGTCAGGCGATCACCGATTTCTGGCGCCGCGAAGGCGCTCTCAACGACGACGCGCAGATGAAGGCGCGCCTGCCGCAGGTCGTGATGCACGCGAAGGAAGGTGCGAACGTCGTCGCCGTGTGCACGGCCGTCCCGATGACGCCACCGGCGTTCGGTCAACCGGTGTACTACTTCCGTTCGTTCGTCGGCAAGGATTTCCGCACGACGACCGTCTTCAAGCAGCTCTACAAGCGCGCGCAGGTCGTGCTCGAAGACTACGCGCGTGCGCACGATTTTCCGTGCATCGGCATCCTGCTCGAGCTCGAAGGCGCGCGCTTCAAGGAAAAAGGCCGCGTGCCGATCTGGCCGCACGGGCTCATCTACATCGGCAAGAGCGGGCGCGGTCTCGAATCGCGCGTCTATTATTTCAAAGGCGCAAAGCTGAAGCCGCTGAAATAACGTTCCGCCGCGGAACATTCAGACGTCCGCCGATCTTGGATGGCGGCGTACGTGATGTGGCGGCCTCGACTCCTGTATTCCGTATCTCCATGACAAGGGCGTCATGGAGTCGAGATATGTCCGCACATCGCGTCGCGCCGCTGCTGGCGCTATTGCTCGTGCTGCTCGCGAAGCCCGCTTGGGCATTTCTTGATCCGCCGTATATCACACCGGCAAATCCGACGGCTGGCGACGCGATCTCGGTCAGCATCTACGGCGGAGAATGTGATCTCGTTCATGACGGAGTCGTGTGGCCACCCCCAGTCACCCAACAAGGTAATGAGATTACTATTCTGTTCACCGGCATCCATGAAGGTGACCCCGAGTTCTGCTACTACAGCGTCGGAACTAGAACCTATCCTGTCGGCGCTTATCCAGCTGGATCGTATGTGCTGCACGTGGAATGGCGTTACATGAGTTTCACAGGTCCTTGGATACAGGAAACGCTCGGGGTAATTCCGTTTACTGTCTCGGGAATCAGTCCGCCAGCGCCGGCGCCGACTCCCACGTTGGGCATCGTCGGATTGAGCATTTTGCTGTTGATATTGACCAGCATCGCTGCGTGGCGGATGCCTTCAAGGGCACGCAGATATGGCAAACGCGAGTAGCGCGCTCGCTCTTCGACGCGTCTGCTATCTCGTGAGCGGCGGATTCGCGCGCCGCATTCCGTATCTCCATGACAAGGGCATCATGGAGTCGAGATATGTCCGCACATCGCGTTGCGCCGCTGCTGGTGCTGTTGCTCATGCTTGCGGAGCCCACCTGGGCCTTCTTCGATCCTCCGTACGTGACACCAGGTCAACCAACGACAGGACAGCCCCTTTTCGTCAACATTCGCGGCGGCCTGTGCGACGCGATTACGGGGTTGCCGGGCTATCCGATGATAGCCCGGGAAGGAAACTCAATAACGATCCTATTTTTTGGCGCGAGAAACTGGGATCCCGAGGATTGCTACTATCCGGTTGGAACCGCAGTGTTCCCTATAGGTGCCTATACGGCAGGATCCTACACACTGACCGTCAAATTTCGTTATATCGGCGGAACTGGATTATTTGTAGTCGACACGTTGGCTGTGGTTCCGTTTACCGTCGCAGGCGGCGCACCGCCGCCGGCGCCTCTTTCCACGCCCGCGCTGGGCATTGTGAGCTTGACCAGCCTATTGCTTGCGTTGGCTGGCGTCGCAGCTTTGCATTTGCATTCGAGGCGGGCATAACTTTACACCAAGGCTTTTCGATTGCGCGACTTCCGAAACTCCTTGTCCGCGTCGGGCTAGAAAGCCCGTATCTCCATGACGGCATCCCTCATGGAGTCGAGATATGTTCGTGCATCGTGTTGCGCCGATGTTGGCGTCGGTGCAGGTCCGCTGAACCGCTAGAGGCTGAAGTTGACCATGTTCAAGCATCGTGTTGCATTGCTGACGATACTCGCACTGCTCACGCCGCGTGCGCAGGCATTCTTCGATCCACCATACATAACTCCCGCGCAACCGACTGCGGGGGATACTATTTCAGTGAACATCCGAGGCGGCATCTGCGATGCCATCATCGGACTGCCGGGCTATCCTCAAATCTCGCGACAGGGCGATGCAATTACGATTTTGTTCTTCGGCGTACGCAACACGGACCCGGAAGCCTGTTATTACCCGATAGGAATGGCAGCATTTCCCTTCGGCTCCTTTCCGGTCGGATCCTACACACTGAAAGTTGATCTCCGTTATATCGGTGGAACAGGGATATTCGCCGTCGACACCTTGGGAACGGTTCCATTTGCCGTCGCAGGAGGCACGCCGGCACCAGCGCCCGCTTCGGTTCCCGCCTTCGGTGTGAGCAGTTTGAGTATCTTACTGTTCACGTTGGTTGGCCTCACAGCATGGCGCTTGCATTCAAGACACGCCTAATCCGGAAGTTTCAACCGTTAGTCAACTCGGCCGACGCGGTCGCTTATAAGGCGGACTGGGTCTCCATATTCCGTATCTCCATGACAAGGCCGTCATGGAGTCGAGATATGTTCGCGAATAGCGTCTCGTTGCTGTTGGTGCTGGTCTTCACCCTTCCATCCTTTAGCCTGCGCGCCCAGACCTCTCAGCCGCAAGATACGCAACCCGATCAGACCATAGCGGTGCTCGTCACCACGGCACCGGGTGCGCCGACCGCGGATGAGCTGGTGCAAGCGTATCGCGGCGGACCGCCGATCTCACCTCCACTGCGAGGGCTCGTCGTCGGCAATCCACAGAAGATTGCCTATCTCCTTCCTGTGCGCGCGGAGGGTGATGGATTGGACCAACTGCAACGGCATCCGGATTCCGTTGCCGCCCAGCTCGAACGCTATGTTGTCGTGATTTATCCTGCGGGGACTGATCTCGAACCGGCTCTGACTGCATTGCAGGCCGATCCGTACGTCATGGCCGCCTACGAGCCGATGCCGACGACGTTTTCTTCAGCCGAGCTGGTTCAGTTCGATGTCGGTGACAACGACAAACCGGCTGACCTGCAATACGGGAGAATCGACCTCAACATCGATGCTGCGTGGCAGCTCGCCGGCGGGCATGCGTTGATCGCAGATATTGACTCCGGCCTCTACGAAAATCATGCCGCGCTTCGGCAGTTCAGACGGCGCTCAACATGTCGGCGGCAACTTCGTTTCCGTCGCCTCGATGGACATCAGTCTCGACGGACTTGTTGATCCGCCGCAGAACAGTTATGACGTGGATGAGCGGCGCGCGATGCCCGTGAGCGATTCCTGCGTGCAATTCCGATCCACTGAACCATCCGAACATGCAGCCGATCACTCGCTGGACATGGAACGCATGTTGCAGGTCTGATGGCGGCAAATGGCGACGCAGAGCTCGGCGTCGAGGGAACGTGTAAACATTGTGGCGTTGCAATGTGGAAAGTTGCATATGCGCGTGTTTGCGACGCATCTACGGGAACCGGCGAAGTCCTTCTTAAATTCAACCCCATGCCGAAACGAGCGCCCTAAAACTCGCAGGCGATATCGGCGCCCAAGTCGCCAACATGTGCTTCGGCAGCTCGACGGCCGCGTACGGCCCGTTGCCGACCTACTGCCAGCACAACCCGAGCGATCCCATGTGTCTCGCCATTGCGCACGCCGCGTACCGCGACGTTGCGATGGTCGCCTCGTCCGGCAACGGACGAACTCAACTCGATTTCCCTGCCGCAGACCCGCGCATGATCGCCGCCGGCGGCTTCGAGCAGAGCCTCGGTCTGTGGGACATGTGGCCGAACTGCCCGCCGGTGTTCGGGCTTTCGCAATGCGGTTCGAACTACACGACGAACGTCGCCTACGGCGCCAAACAGGAGCTGATCGCTTCGGCGCAGTCGGTGTTGTCGACAACCTATCCCGGTTACAACTGGAGTCCGTTGCTGAAGTGCGGCGACCAATTCCCCGGTCCCGGCTTTGGCAACGGCACGGGCTGGTGCACGGGCACATCCATGTCGGCACCGCAGATATCCGGCGTCGTCGGCATCCTGCGTTCGATCAATCCGCTGGTGCCGACCGGCGCCACGCCGTCGACGGCAGGCTCGCTGCGCCGCGTGCTGGCGTATTCGACGTTCGAAGCGCAGGCGAATCAGGCGTGGAATCCACTCACCGGTTATGGTCATCCTGACGCCGCGGCGGCGGCGCGAAGTATGCTCGGCAAGGTCGCCGGCGCGACGGCCCGCAACCGCGCGACGCCGCTGTTTCGCCTGTATAGCGCCGGGGCCAAGGATTACGTCGATACGACCTCGCCGCAGGCCGCGGTCGGGCTGATGCTCAACACCAAGTTCGCCTGGCAGCCGGTCGCTTCGCTGCCGCTGGTGCCGAACTACCCGAGCTTTCCGCACGATCCGGCCGACGGCGTGCTGGCGGCGCCGCGTGCGTCCGTTTACGTGATGACCACCGAATTCAAGCCGCGCGCCGAGTGGCCGGCGCTGCGCCCGCTGTATCTGATGGACAAGGATCTCGCCGGCACCCACCAGGTCGACGACTTCCTGCTGGTGACGACGACCGCCGACGTCGAGTATGCACACAGCCACGGCTACAACCTGCGCACGATCCAGGGTTACATCTATCAGCCGTGCACGCCCGAGCCGGGTTGCATCCCGCCCGGCGCGCAGAAGTTCTATCGCGCCTGCAAGACCCTCGATACCGATTGCGCGACGTTCCTGCAGAGCGAGAGCGCGGCGTTCGCAGGCGCCGGCTATACGGCCACGTTTCCGCCGGCCGCGGGCACGAGCACGCTGCTCGGCTACGCGTATCCCGCGACGGACAGCGATGGCGACGGATTGCCGGACGGATTCGAGTACGTCGTGGGCACGAGCCCGATCCACGCTGATTCGGACGGTGACGGACTTTCCGATGCGTTCGAATTTCCGATGGTCGGCGTGCCTTTTAGTGATCCCTGCGCCGGTGGCATCGGCGCTCGCTATTGCGGTGCCGACAGCATCTTCAAAAACGGATTCGAGTTTATATAGGGTGTCTGCGATTACCGACGCATCACTGCTTCTTGGTCTTCGAAAGTGGGGCCGTGTACGTTCGCGCTGCGGCGCGAACGATGCCATCGAATATGCCTTTCCGCGGAAAATCCCGCACATCGCGTACGTGGCAAAGGAAATCGACGCTCACGACTCGGCCGGCGCAGGTTCGGCGGCCGGCGCCGGCTTCCGGTACGACCCGATGAAGATGCCGAGCAGCGAAAGCGCGACACCGATCCAGTCGAGCGCGCGTGTCGGACGCGCGAAAAGGATCACATCGAACACGAACGACAACGCCGGCTGCAGCAGCAGCAACAACCCGATCAGCGACGCCGGCAGCTGCGGCATCGCGCGCGTCAACAGTACCCAGCCCAGCACCTGGCCGAAGAATCCCAGCGCAAGCAGCGAAGACCACGCCGTCGCATCGGGCAGCACGAACGAATCGCCTTCGATCAGCGCAGCGATACCGAGCGCGACGGCGCAAATAAGCGAACTGACGCAGAGGAGCTGCGCCGGCGCAAGGCGCACATGACCCGCGCGCTGCGCGTGGCGCGTCGAGAGCATGTAAATCGCGTAGGCGACGCCGGTCACGACGCCGAGAATCACGCCGAGCCGGTACTGCGCGCCGACCTGGCTCCAGTCGAGGCCCACCAGCAGAAAGAGACCGACGAACGCCAATGCGACGCCGGCGAGGAAATGCCAACCGAGCCGCTCGCGATAAATCAGGAAACCGGCCAGCGCCATCAGGAAAACCTGGAAATTCCCGAGCAACGTCGCCAGGCCCGGACCGACGTACAGGATGCTTCGATGCCAGAGCATCAGATCCGCGGCGAACGCGACGCCGGGAATGAACAGCCAGCGAAGATCCGAAAGCGCGACCCGCCGCCATTGCCCGAGCGCGACGAGTCCGATGAGCAGCATCCCGCCGCCGAACGTCATGCGATAGAACGCCGAGATCGTCGGCCCGACATGTGCGAGCTTGACGAACAAGCTCGTCGTGCTGATCGCCGCCGCGCCGGCGATCATTTCGATCAAAGCGGCGCGCGGAATGTCGGCGTGGTTCCTCATGCCGCGACGATGACTCTTGCACGCGACGCCGATACGGCGGCGTGATACGCGCTGCCGCTCATTTCTTTTCGTCGGTATACGGCAACACGAACTCCGGCGCGCGCGAAAACGCCAGCATCGGTTCCTTGCTCTCGAGCGCGACGTCGCGCGTGACGATGATGCGACCCGCCGGATCGGCCATCAGCAATCGCTCGTTCTTGCCTTCGATCGTCAGCATGGCCGCGCTGCCGGTCGAGAAATGCACTTCGACCCCGCTGATCGCCGGCGCCGATGCGCCGCGGCTGTCCGCGTAGAACTCCTTCACTTGCGCGAGGCCTGCTTCGATGTCGCTCCACGGCACGCGCAGACGATCGCCGGTGCGCAGCGCCACGTTGACGATCAGCGCGAGCGAACCCTTGGGCTGGTTCGTCTCGACCGGCGGATTTTCTCTGCGCAACGCTTCGCTCACCGGAAACGTCACCTCGCCGCCGGCGCCGACCGGAACGTTGATCGCGCCCTGTTTTGCGTGGATGACGACACGGATATCTTCCGGACGGACGCCCGGCACCTTGCTTTCGATCCGCTCGATTGCGATCAGATGGTCATACGTGTCGATCTTGCTGACCGGCGCAACGACCGAGTAGAGCGTCGCGTAAGGCGTCGTGCTCGCCGCGCCGCCGGCGTCCGATGTCTGGGCCAATGCGATCGAAGCGAACAAGGCGAAAAGAGTCATGACCGGAGTTCGGATCGGGTCGGCGCGAGAGGTCGCCAAGCCTAGCAGACGCGCGCCGCGTCCCTCAGGTCGGCAGCGGTGTCCGGGCGCCCGGGGGATCCACCTCGCGGCGCTCTCGCAGCGCCGCGTCGATGCTCTCGACAATCGGCGCGGACCGCTCCAGATCGGTCTCGGCGACCATCACGGTCACCAGATCCGACACCGGCAGCTGGCCGATCGCGCCGGTAAGGTATTCGCCGGCCACAAACGCGGGGATGCCCGCCCCAGCCAGCGCCGCCTTGACCAGGTTGGCGTCGATGATGTTCTCGGCTCTGTAAACGATCTTCACACGGCCACGCTAGCCGAACGGCCCGTCGCGCGCAAACGAACTTGCCGCTATCATCACCCCGCCCGCTTGGGTGCGCGGTAGGGGCGAAATGCTTGGCCGCGCGCAATTCCCGCCCTGCCATCGAACGAGGCCTGCATGGCCCTTCTGTTGCCCGACGATGAACTCGCCGAGCGTATCCGCGCATGCGTGCTCGAACTTCTCGTCGCGCGGGGTCCCGGCCGCAGCATCTGCCCGAGCGAAGCCGCGCGCATGCTGGCCATGCGCACCGGCGCCCACTGGCAGGATCTCATGCGGCCCGTGCGTACCGTGGCGGCCGCCATGGCCGAAGCCGGCTCCGTCGAGGTGCTACAGCACGAAGCCGTTGTCGATATCGGCGATGTGCGCGGACCGGTACGCCTGCGCCTGCGCGCGCTGCACGGTGAACGCAAGCGCGAAGTGGCGGCCTGAGTGTCAGCGAATCAGTAAAAAAGCGTCAGTAAGAGCAAAGCGTTAGGAAGTCAGTAAAGAGCAACATGCCTTCCTGACGAGGCCGCGCAGCGGCCGACCTCACTTCCTGACTCCTCACGCGGTTCGCTTTCCGGCGGGCCGCCGCTACACTCCGCGATCTCGATTTGATCGCGAGGCCGCCCCGACGCGGCCGACCTGCATGACCGACGCCGCAGTACCGAACCATTTCATCCGCCAGATCATCGTCAACGACCGCGCTGCCGGCAAACACGGCGGACGCGTCGCGACGCGGTTTCCGCCGGAGCCGAACGGGTATCTGCATCTCGGTCACGCGAAGTCGATCTGCCTCAACTTCGGCTTGGCGCGCGAGTTCGGCGGCACGTGCGATCTGCGTTTCGACGATACGAACCCGGCCAAGGAAGACAGCGAGTACGTCGAAGCGATCAAGAACGACGTGCGCTGGCTCGGCTTCGACTGGGACACGCTGCGCCACACGTCGGACTACTTCGAGGTGCTGTACCTCGGCGCTGAAAAACTCATCCGCGACGGCAAGGCGTTCGTGTGCGATCTCTCCGCCGACGAGGTGCGCGCGACGCGCGGCACGTTGACCGAGCCTGGACGCAACTCGCCTTACCGCGAGCGCGGCGTCGAAGAAAATCTGGATCTGTTCCGTCGCATGCGCGCCGGCGAATTCGCCGACGGAGCGCGTACGCTGCGCGCCAAGATCGACATGGCGTCGGGCAACATCAACATGCGCGATCCGACGATCTACAGGATCCGTAAACTCACGCACCAGCGCACCGGCGACGCGTGGCCGATCTATCCGCTGTACGACTACGCCCATTGCGTGTCGGACGCGGTCGAAGGCATCACGCATTCGCTGTGCACGCTCGAATTCGAAGATCACCGGCCGCTGTACGACTGGTTCCTCGATCAGCTCGACATCATGGATCACGTCGAGCTCGTCCAGCCGATGCACCGCGCCGGTCTCGCCGGCGAGCCGAGTCGTCCGCAACAGATCGAGTTCGCGCGCGGCAATCTCGATTACACCGTGATGAGCAAGCGCAAGCTCATGGCGCTGGTGCAGGAACAACTCGTCGACGGCTGGGACGACCCGCGCATGCCGACGCTCGCCGGCGTGCGTCGCCGCGGTTTTCCGCCAGCTGCGATCCGCGCGTTCTGGGAGCGCGCCGGCGTGACGAAACAGAATTCGGTGATCGAGTTCAGCGTGCTCGAAGGCGTCGTGCGCGAAGAGCTCGATGCGCGCGCGCCGCGGCGCATGGGCGTGCTCGATCCGCTCAAGCTCGTGCTGACGAATCTCGGCGCAGCACACGAAGAGTCCATCGAGTTCGCGAATCACCCGAAGAACCCCGATCTCGGCGCGCGACGCGTGCCGTTTTCGCGCGAGCTCTGGATCGAGCGCGACGATTTCGCCGAAGTTGCTCCAAAAGGCTTCCACCGGCTCGTGCCGAACGGCGAAGTACGGCTGCGCGGCGTCGGCATCGTGCGTTGCGAGGAGATCGTCAAGAACGCCGACGGCTCGGTCGGAGAAGTGCGCTGCACACTCGATCCATCGACGCGGCATGGTCTGCCGGGTGCGGATCGCAAAGTCAAAGGCACGATCCATTGGGTCAGCGCGCGTCACGCGATCGCCGCCGAGGTGCGTCTCTACGATCGCCTTTTCAGCGTGCCCGATCCTGACGACACCGGCGACGGCAAGACCTACGCTGAGCATCTCAACACCGGATCCAAGCGTGTTGTGCAGGCCTGGCTCGAACCGTCGCTGGCCGAGACCGAACCCGAATCGAACGTGCAGTTCGAGCGGCTCGGCTATTTCGTCGCGGATCGCTACGATCATTCGCGTGCGAAGCCGGTGTTCAATCGCACCGTGACGCTGCGTGATTCATACGCCACGCGCTGATACGGCTCCGTTGAGGCGCGCACTTCCCCCTCTCCCGCTTTGCGGGGGAGGGTTGGGTAAGGGCAATCGGAGTGGTGCGCTGCAATCGCTTGCGCGGACGTGCGGCGGAGACGCAAGACTTCCCTCACCCTACCCTCTCCCGCAAGCGGGAGAGGGGATGATTTTCGCGATCGTGAAGATGATTCGCAGCCGGAGCTGCGATTCAACGGCGGGCCCGCACCGTCGTCGGCTCTGGATTCATGATCCGCAAATAATGCCGATCGAACGCGGCGAGCTGGCTCTCGAGCTCGGAATAAGGCCCGGGCTCCCATGCGCGCGAGGTGACGCCGAGATGCGCGTTCGCGCAGAGCTCCCAGTCCTGACGGTTGGTCAGATCCCAGAACTCGATCGCCGGCGTCGGATCGAATCCCGGCGCGGCGACCGCGTCCGGATGGAAGTACCAATCGCACAACACGCGCGTGCGATCGAGCGCGAGCGCCTGCGTGCGATGTACGAGCACGTAGTCCGGATGAAATGAAACGAAAGCACTCGGAAACACCGTGTAGTAGTAAACGCGCGCGCGTTCCTCGGCGCTGAGCGACGCAAACGGCGTCGCGCAACGCGCACCGCCCATCGTCATGCTGCCTTCCGGATTGGTCATCGACATCGGACCGCCGAGCACCGCGCCTTCGTCGAGATCGTTTTCCGAGTTGCGGAATGGCGTCAGCTTGTTCAACAGCGGATGCACGGTCGGACAGTGATAGCACTCGCTGAAGTTGTGGAAGATGAGTTTCCAGTTCGCGTCGATTTCGTAAACGGCCGTGTGTACCGATTTCAGCTCATCCGCGCGCCGATGCGGAAACTTGCCGACCAATGCCGGCAGCGCATCGGCGAACGCGGGCGGATCACGTTCGAGATTGATGAAAATGAATCCCTGCCACGTTTCCAGCGCGACCCGGTGCAGCGGATAGTTCGCCGGATCGAACCCGGCGACATCGGCCATCGTCGGCACCGCGCGGAGCGCGCCGTCGAGGCTGTAGGTCCATGCGTGATAGGGGCATTGGATTGTCGAGCCGAGCGTGCCCGATGCCTGCTGGCACAAGCGGCTGCCACGATGACGGCAATGATTGTGGAACGCGCGGACGCCACCGGCGCCATCGCGCAGCACGATCACGCTCTCGCGATCGATCTCGTAGAGAAAATAACTGCCGGGTGTTTCCACCTGCGAGACGTGACCGACGAGCAGCCAGGAACGCAGGAAAATGCGCTCGCGTTCGGAACGGAACACGTCCGGAGAAACGAAGTACTCGCGGCCGAGCGTGCGCTGGCCAAAGGACGTGCGTGGTTTCATTGGACTACTCTCTACACTTGCCGGGCGCTGTCAAGCGCCTTCGGCGGCCGGCCGGACAACGGCGCGCTCAAGATGTCTCGAGACGATAATCGAACGCGTAGAAATGCTTGCCGCCCCCGGCGATCTCGATCTTCATCGTTCCGCTGAGTCCGGCGAGATCGCCGGTACCCGAATCGGGCACGACGATGATGTTGAGCAACGGCACGCCGCGCGTCATCGTCGCGTTGTGCTGCAGCGCGAACGTGCCCTTGCGGCCGCCGAGCGTTCCGGAAACTCTCTCGATCGCGACGTAACCGGCCGAGCCTTGCGTGCCGGTCATCGCGGTCAGCATCTCGCCTTTCGATACGGCTTCGAGATCGCCGTGATAGCGCTTGTCGATCGACATTCGGCCGCGCGTCGCGCCTTCGCCGTCGTCTTTCAAAGCGACCGGTTGCGCATCGAGCTTGACGTCGAACGGGCCGGCAGCGTGCTTGTCCATTTCGGTTCCCTTGATGGCCACGCCTCGTTTGCCAGTGTCCAGCGAACCGATGCGCGTTGAACTTCACGCCGAATGTATCTCAACCAGGCCTGCGCGAACATCTCCGCCGTTCCGCAACGGCGTCACGCGGGAAGTTGCGCACGCTCGAGCGCGGCGACGTTTCGCATCAAGCGCAGACCGAGATAGCAATGCGATCCGCAGGGCAATAGCCCCGCTTCGCCGAAGGTCCGCAAGTACCACGCCGACGTGCGCGCGATGTAACCGTCGCGGTCGCCGCTGACGCGGTCGCGCCGCGTGAACACTTCAAGAAACGCCACGCCTTCGAGCATATCGACGACGCCGCCGAGACCCGCGCGAATTTCCGCCGCCTGCAGGTAATGCAGCACGTCGCTGCAGACGACAAGATCGAAGCGCGCATCAAACCGAAGCTCGGCGAGATCGCGAAAGCGCGCGAGCCCGATGCCGCGGCTCCGCCCGTAGCGGGACACGGCGTATTCGCTCGCATCGAGGCCGCGATACTCGATTGACGGGCGCAACGCCCGCAGCGGCGCGCGCCAGACGCCTTCCCCGCAACCGACATCGAGCACGTTGCGCACCGGCCGGCCGAGGTAGTATTCCGTGACCGCGACCGCCAACGCGACCTTGCGCTGCAACTCGTTGCGCGAACCGACGGCATGCCGCGGATGGCGATACCATTTGTCGAAGTAGGCGTGGTCGTACGCTTTTTCCATGAAGCCGCGACGCGCTCACCCTGAATGACGATTCGAAGAGTAAGGACAGGAGCACCAATGCCGAGCGGCGGCGATTGCATCCGCTAGCGAATTACCGTACTACAACGCCGTGCGGCCGCGCAAAGCGCGGCCGCGGGTAATGCATAGACCCGGACTCAGTTCTGAATGCAAGACCAGTTGACGTCGATGATTTGCGTGCCGAGCCGCGTGATCTGCAGGAAATCATGGGCGCCGTATCCGCAGTTCGGCGCGAGCGGCACGTAGACGCCACCATGCCGCATGCCGTCGGCGAAATGATCGGCGCCACCGTTGCGAAAGTGCCACGAACCGAGGTTGCCGGGCGCCGTGCCGTTTTCCGAGGGGTAGATCTGCTGGTTCGCGTCCACGACACGCAGGAACGTGACATCAACCGTGTGGCCCGCGTTGGGTGTCAGCGTCATCTCGATGCAATCGAGCGCCGGAGGAACGCACCAATCGAAGCGCTTGCTCATGCTGCGATCCCAGTTGAGGCTGAACGTCAGGCCGGGCGCGCCGCCAATCAACACGCCGACGTCGATGCTGGCGATGCTCCAGCCGTAGAGATCGTCGCCGAGCCCAGGTATCAGCGCGTTCGCTCCGGGCTGGTCCCCGACGGCAACCGTCATGTAGTGCATGAATCGGAGGTACGCGCCCTGCGGATACTCCCACGCGACGTCACGCGGGTCGAACGCATGCCCGGTATCGGCATCATACGGCAACGGACCTTGCTTGATGGCATCACCTGCCTTCGTAAGTGTCGGATTGACCTGCCAGACGTGATAGAGCGCGTCGAACGTCGCCTGCACGGCCGCGTCGACCGGCGTCATTTCGTCCGCGGCCTTGAACGAGCCGCAGTCGGCACCGCCGGCGTCTTGCACCGGCTGGCCGCCAATGGCGCCGCCGGAATCACCGGGTTGCGGCGCGCACGTCGAATCCCAGTAGATCTCGTACTTGCGAATGACGTGGTGCGGCAGGTCATAGACGAATCCGAGACCGATCGGCATCTTGTTCTTCGCCATCGTCTGCATCTGCGTCGCAGTGCAGTTCGCGCATTCGCCGACCGGGGCGAACGCATTCACAGCGCCCGCCGTTGTAGATCCCAGCAGTAAAGCCGCCCCAAAAGCGATTCGTAGCGTGTTCAAGTCGTTTTCTCCTCAGCAGGTCCGCCACGAACACGCCGTTTATATTGTGCCTCGTTTTGGCTAAGCCAGAAAACGGACTTCATCATCAGCCTGTTTGCTGGTCGATCGTGCTTCTTCTGCTATCGCTGCAAAGACGTGGCACCATCAGCGCATAGCGTGCGCATGCACGAACGCCAACACGCCGAGCAATAGGAGGCACGTCGCATGTCCCCCGAATCCACCAGCGCGGTCGAGCGCCGCCCGCCGTTTCCGCCGTTCACACGCGAAAGCGCAACCCAGAAAGTGCGCATGGCCGAAGACGCGTGGAACAGCCGCGATCCCGAGCGCGTGTCGCTCGCGTACAGCGTCGACAGTCGTTGGCGCAATCGCGCGGAATTCTTCAGCGGTCGCGAGGCGATCATCGCGTTCCTCAAACGCAAATGGGCGCACGAGCTCGACTACCGCCTGATCAAGGAGCTTTGGGCCTGTGCCGAAGATCGCATCGCAGTGCGCTTCGCCTACGAATGGCACGACGATGCGGGCCAGTGGTATCGCTCTTACGGCAACGAGAACTGGGCGTTCGACGAGAACGGACTGATGCGCCAGCGCCACGCCAGCATCAACGATCTGCCGATCATCGAATCGGCGCGGCTCTATCGCTGGCCGGCAGGCGCGCGGCCGGCCGAGCATCCCGGCTTGTCTGATTTGGGCCTTTAGACGGCTCGCGACGGAACGACGCGGTTCACTTCGGCCATAGCCGGCGCAATCGTGCGCAGGCTTCGGCGATGTTGCGCTCGTCGATCGCGCCGTAGCCGAAGACAAGACCGTCGCGGATGCGGCCGCCGAAATAGAATCTCTTGAGAGACGCGACACCGACGCCGTCGCGTCGTGCCCGCTCGACGATCTCCGGCACGTCGATATCCGGCGCGGTGAACGCGGCGAGATGCAGCCCGGCAACGTTCGGAATCGGCTGCAGCCATCTGCCGAAGTCTCGTTGCAGGCCGGCCAGCAATACATCGCGCCGCGCTGCGTAAACGCTGCGCATGCGACGCACGTGCCGCGCGAGATGGCCTTCGCCGATGAACGCCGCGAGCGTGTCCTGCTCGATCACGCCGGAATGCCAGTCCGAACATTGCCGCGCAGCGACCAGCGCCTGCCGCGCCCACCGCGGCGAGACGATGTAGCCGAGCCGGATCGCGGGAAACAGGCTTTTCGAGAAGGTGCCGACGTAGAAGACGCAGTCGTTACGATCGAGCGTTTGCAACGCATCCAGCGGGCGTCCGCCGAAGCGGAACTCGCCATCGTAGTCGTCCTCGACAATCACGGCGCCACGCGCTTGCGCGAAATCGAGCAGCTGCGCACGCCGACGCGCGGACATCGCGCTGCCGAGCGGAAACTGATGCGACGGCGTCACGCATATCACACGCGCGTCGCGCGGCAGGTTTGCCACGATGAGGCCTTCGGCATCCACCCGCACCGGCACGATCTTCGCGCCGGCCGCGGCAAATGCCGTGCGCTGCGGCGGATAGCCGGGATTCTCGATCGTAACCACCGTGCGGCCCGGCGTCACGAGAATGCGGGCGAGCAGGTCGAAAGCCTGCTGCGCACCGGATGTCACCACGACGTCATCGGCCGCGCAGCCGACCGCGCGCGCGAACGAGACATGTCGCGAGATCGCCTCGCGCAACGGCGCGCGACCCCACGCCGCGGAGTACGCGGCCGGTTCCCTCGCCAGCGCTCGCAGCGCGCGCGCCGTGAGCCTTCGCCATATTGCGAACGGAAAAAGACGCGCATCGGGCACGCCGACGGCGAATTCATGGCGCAGCTGGAGCTGCGGCGCCATGCCGAAACCCGGCGAGATCGCGCTCCAGAACGCCGCGAGCCTTTGCGCGCGCGCATCGTCGCGCGATTCCGCTTTGCGCTCGGCGCGTCTCGGCAGCGCGGTGGCGACATAGATGCCCGACCCGCGATGCGAAATCACGTAGCCCTCACTCTGCAACAGATCGTAGGCCGCGATCGCGGTGTTGCGCGAGATCCGATACGCGCGCGCGAGGCCGCGCGTCGATGGCAGGCGCAGGCCGGGCTTGAGTCGGCCGTCGAGAATCGCCGCGCGCAACTGCGTATGGATCGCGCGCAGCAATCCGCGCGAGTCGGCACCCGGCAGGGTCAGCGGGATCTCGAAAACTGGATCCACGAAAAATTCATCTTCCGGACCTTATCAGGATCCACTATCGCGCCTAATCTAGCCCCGTGGCAAGAGGTTCCGGCACGCTCCGCCCGGTCCGCCGATGCGGGCACAACGCACCTCGAACCGGGAACGCAAGCCGGAACGGCCGAGAAAGTGGAGGAATTTCCGTGATCGACCTGTATTTTTCGCCGACGCCGAATGGCCTCAAGGTGCGACTGTTCCTCGAGGAGGCCGAGCTTGCGTATCGCACGATCGCCGTGAGTCTCAGCCGCGGCGAGCAGTTCCAGCCCGAATTCCTCGCGATATCGCCGAGCGGCAAGATTCCGGCGATCGTCGATGACTCGCCGCCGAGCGGCACTGCACCGCTGAAGATATTCGAATCGGGTGCCATCCTTATTTATCTCGCCGAGAAGACCGGCCGTTTCATGCCGACCGATTTCGAACGCCGCATGGAAGTGCTGCAGTGGTTGTTCTGGCAGGTCGGCGGACTCGGACCGATGGCCGGGCAGATCGGACACTTCAACGTGTTCGCGCCGGAGCAGGTTCCGTACGCGATCGATCGCTACACGCGCGAGGTGCGTCGCCTTTACGCGGTGCTCGATCGGCGTCTCGCCGGGCGCGAATTCATTGTCGGCGAGTACTCGATCGCGGATATCGCGTCGTATCCGTGGATCGTGCCGCACGCTGCGCATGGGCAGGATCTCGATGACTTTCCGCATCTCAAGCGCTGGTTCCAAGCGATGGCTGAGCGTCCGGGCACGCGCGCCACGTACGACGGTGTGACCGACGTGTATTCGAAGCAGGATCGAGCGCTATCGGACGAAGCGCGGCGGATTCTTTTCGGACGCAGCAGCGCGGAACCGAGTCTTGCCTAGCGCGCGAGTCGCGCCGATCACGAGGAATCAGACGTCATGAATCAGATCGCGATGCAGACATTGACCCGCGCCAGCGATGCGTTTCTCCCGGCGCAGGTGCTCGCGCAGGAAGGTGTGCCGTGGGTGCCGCTGTCGGCCGGTAAATCGTTCAAGCCGTTGCGCTTTCTCCGCGACGATCGCGGTTTCGTCGAGCTTTTGCGCCTCGCGCCCGGCGAAACGATTGCCCTGCATCGCCACACGGGCGAAGTACACGCGTTCAATCTCGAGGGCTCGCGGCAACTCTGCACCGGCGAGGTGATCTGGCCGGGCGACTACGTCTACGAACCCGCCGGAAACATCGATTGGTGGACGGCGATCGGCGATACACCGCTGATCGTGCTGGTGATCGTGATGGGCGCCGTCGAATATCTCGATGCCGAAGGCAACGTGACGCGTCGCTACAGCGCGCGGACGCTCGAAGAGCTCTATCGCCAGCACTGCGTGGCGCGAGGCATCGCGTTTCGCGATCTCCTCGCATAGGCGCGGGGAGATCGCGTCGGCGTTTGCGTGGCGCGGCGTCGCGCCGCGGGAGGACGCGACCCGGAGCGGATCGCTGCTAGGCTTGCGCGAATCCACATTCGTCCGCGCCGTCATGCCCAACGAAATTCGAATCGCCCTGCCCGCCTGGATCGACGATGAAATCGATCCCGCACGCGTGTACACCGATGATCACGCGCGCGTCGGTCTCGCGATCCGGCTCGCCCTGCGAAACATCGAGGAGCGTACCGGCGGGCCGTTCGGGGCGGCGATCTTCGACGGTGAAGGCCGCCTCGTCGCTGCCGGGGTCAACGTCGTGCTCGCGCAGCATTGCTCTGCCGCGCACGCCGAAATCGTCGCGTTTGCGGCGGCACAGGCGCGCATGCAGCGCGCCCGACTCAACGAAGACGGCCAACGCTATGTCCTCGCAACGAGCGCGCAACCGTGCGCGATGTGCTATGGCGCGAGTTTCTGGGCCGGCATCGACGAAATCCTGATCGGAGCGCGATCCAGTGACGTCGCCGAGCTCGGCGGATTCGACGAAGGTCCGCTGCCGGCCAACTGGATCGGCGAAATCGCCAAGCGCGGCGTTGCCGTCAGTTGCGACATTCGCCGCGAAGAAGCCCGCGCCGTGCTCAGGCGCTACGTCGAGCTCGGCGGCGCCCGCTACTAAGCGGCGCCGCGTCAATTTCGAGCGCTGAAACGCGCCCGCGTTACGGATCGAAGCCGTTCGCGAAAATCCCGTCGCCGCCCTGGATGACGAGCAGGTTGGCCGAGATCGCCGGCAGTGCGGACAACGTCAGCGTCGTTCCGCCGATGCCGCCGTTGGTGATCGCGTGGACGCCGTTCGACGCGTCGAATCCGTACAAGGTCCACGATCCAGCCAACGCGCTCGCGAATGTGAGGTTCGCATCGTGCGTCACGATGTCCTTGTTGGTCAGCAACACCATCGTGCGGCCACCCGCGACGAATGCGTACGCGCCGATCTGATCGATGTTGGCGCTGGTCGCAGAAACACTGCTGCCACTCACCTTCGAACCCGCGCCGTCGTAGTTGAGGAACAGCGTGTACGCGCGTTCGGCGCGCGTGTTCGACGAAGGCGCGACCCAGCGCGTGGCGAGATCGACGCCGTCGCGCGCGAAAATGCCGAACAGTTCCGCCTGCGCGACGGCACCGCTCGACGTGTTGTCGTTGCCCCAGTTGTACTCGGTGATCGCGAGTTTCGTTCCGGGACAATACTGATCGATCCACGCGCGGACGCGCGGAATCAGATCGGGCTTGTCGTAGTGGTTCGCGTCGTCGTCGCCGAGATCGGAGATCCACGATTCGGAAACCCAGTTCGGGTCGTAGAGCTCCTTCAGCGAACGCAGGCGCAGCGCCGAAGTCGACGGCGAGTCGTCATCGCTGAGCGCGATATTGTTGCCTTGCGGGTAGTAATGCAGATCGACGTAATCGACGACATGCGCACCGCCGGCGAGCGGATTGGCGCACACCTGCTGAAGATACCAGGCGACGAAGGCGAGTCCGCCGTGATTCTGGCGGTCGGTTCCGTCGACGCAATTGTCGAGCGCCGAGCCGAACAGATCGCAGTAGCCCCAGGTTACCGGGCCGGTGACGAGAGAACCCGGATCCTGCGCCTTGATCGCGCCGCCGTAGTTCTCGGCGTTGGCCCAGGTTTCGTCGTAGGTCGTCGGATTCGGATGCACGTCGCGGTGCGTCGAATTCCACAACATGACTTCGTTGTCGAGCGAATAGAACTTGACGCCGCCGGTTGCCGCGTTGCCGAACGTCGATTGGAAATGTGCGATCCAGCCTTGCTGGAACGACGGATCGGCCGCGCTCGACGTATCGTTCGGATCATTGCCGGTGATCGGCGAGCCGTCCGTGTGGCGGCCGTTGCCGGCGTCCGGATCGTACGGATCGGTCGCCTGCTGCTGGCCGTAACGCGCGACTGAAAAACCGGCGAAATACGGATGATTCAATGGACTGTCCGCGCGCGGCGTCCAGCCGATCGTCGGAATCGTCATCAGCGGCTGGCCTCCGGTGCTGAGCGCGGCGCCGACGAATGCGTCCGCGTCGTTGCCGATCGGCGGCACTTGGGTGCGATCACTCGCGCCCGGAATGTTTTCGTAGAAATAGTCGTTGGCCGTGTTGTGGACGTCGACCTGCCAGTTGTAGCGCGTCGTCGAATTGCCGCCCCAGCGATCCACGGTGTAACCCATTTGCGCATTGCGCGTCGCATCGCCGAACGCGACGCCGAAGATGTAAGGACTGAACGCATGCACGGACGACGACGGATCGACACTGACCGCCACCGGATCTCCGCCCGGCGGCGCCGACGTGCGCTCGTCGAACACGATATCGTCGATGTACAAGCTGTGCTGCAGCGCGCCGGTGCCGTCCATGATGTTGATGCCGTTGAACGTGCCGACGGTGAGGCCGGCGGCGTCGAAATCGAGCGTCGCCAGTTGCCACACGCCGGCCTGCAGGATCCCGCCCGGCACGAGTGTCGCCACGTCGACCGTCGAGCTGACCGCGTTGTAGTTGTCGGTGATGATGACCCAGATCGTCTGACCGCCCGCGCCGGCACCGTCGCCGCCGTAGACCCAGAACGAAAGGTTCTGGTAATCGATGAAGTTGTATTCGTCGTTGTTGTCGACGAACTGCAGACCGCCCCAAGTGTCGGGCGTGAACAGTATGGAATCGCTGCCGGAGTGCACCGGCGCAGTGTTGGCGAGATCGTATTCGTTGCCGGCGGCCCAGCTTTGATCGGTGAATCCGTTGACGAGCGAATCCGCGTAGACGCCCAAGGACGTCGCGTTCGCGTTCGAGGCGGCGAGCAGGACGAGAAGAAGCAAGCGGATGCGCATGATTCGCTTCCCGATTTCGGCAGTCGGGACCGACGCTAGCCGCGCCGCTGCATCGAGTCCGACGAAACCATCACAATACACGCGTATGAAAGACGCAAATGCCACGAAGAAGGCGCAGCAGACGACGAAAACGCCGGCGACCGGACTGCTCGCCTATTGCCGTCCGGGTTTCGAAGGCGAATGCGCGCAAGAGCTCACAGCCGTTGCCGCCGAACACGGCGTCGCCGGTTTCGCGCGCACGGAGCGCGGCAATGGGTATGTCGAGCATGTCGAGGCCGGCACAACGTCCGACGCTTCCGCGTCGCTCCATTGGCGCGAACTGATTTTCTCGCGCCAGCTTCTTCGCATACTCGGCCGCGTCGAGAACTTGGCGCGCTCCGACCGTCTCGCATCGCTGATGCCGCTGATCGAACAGACCTCGTTCCGCTGGTGCGATGCGTGGATCGAAGCACCGGACAGCGACGCCGGCCGCGAGCTCGCGGCGCTGTGCCGCGCGCTCAATGCCGCGCTGATCACCGCGTTGAAGCGCAAGCGACTGCTCGATGCCGGATCGCCGATGCGTCTGCATATCTGTCTAACCGCACCGGATGCGGCGATCGTCGCGTGCGCCGATGTCGCGGCGAGCGCGCCATGGCCGAACGGAATCCCGCGCCTGAAATTCCCGCGCGGGGCGCCGAGTCGCTCGACGCTCAAACTCGAAGAAGCATTCCTGGTGCTGCTTGACGGCGACGAGCGCGAGAAGTGGCTCAAACCCGGCATGACCGCGGTCGATCTCGGCGCTGCGCCGGGCGGATGGACCTGGCAACTCGTGCGTCGCTCGATCCGCACGATCGCGATCGACAACGGGCCTATCGACAGCGCGCTGATGGAATCGGGTCTCGTCGAACACCGGCGCGTCGATGGCTTCGCGTTCCAGCCGCAGCGCGCCGTCGACTGGATGGTCTGCGACATGGTCGAGCAACCGCGGCGTGTCGCCGAGCTGGTGGCGCGCTGGCTCGAGCGACGCTGGTGCCGGCACGCGATTTTCAATCTGAAGCTGCCGATGAAGAAACGCTACGAAGAAGTGCAGCTGTGTTTTTCGATCTTGCGCGAGGCGGCCGGCGCAAGGCCGGGGCGCCTCGATCTGCGCGCGAAACAGCTGTATCACGATCGCGAGGAAATTACGGTTTTGGCTGCGCTCCGTTGACGGCGTGTTCGCCGCGAGCAGGCCGAAGCGGCTGACGCGCGTCACAGGCTGCAGGTATGCTGTCACGCGCGACGCGCCCTCGAGGAGCAGGCGCGGCGCGGGCGCGATACACGCGTTCCGCAACGCATGCGCGACGGCGCGGTCGTACTCCGAATGCCTCACACCTCTGGTTCAAAGGTCCTTCTCTTGCGCGACGTCCTGCAATGAAACGCCTGCGTGCCTTCCTGCCGCTCATCGTGCTCGTCGCGATCGGGATCGCGCTGCTCGCTTCGGGCGTGCTCGATCGATTCCAGCCTGCGCATCTCGGCACCGAGCAGGTGCGCCTGCGCGCACTGATCGCCGAACGTCCGGTGTTGAGTGCGCTCGCGCAGATCGTCGTGGTGATGCTCGGAATCTCAACCGGAATTCCGGGAGTCATCGTGTTGATCTTCGCCGGCGGCATGCTGTTCGGCATCGTCACGGGCACCATCCTTTCGAGCATCGGCACGACGCTTGGCGCGACGATCCTGTTCCTCGCCAGTCGCTCCGCATTCGCGCACGGGAGCGGCGGCGGTGTTCCGTTGCTCGTCGAGAAACTTCGCGCGGGTTATCACGCATTTCCTTTCAGCTACACGTTGTTCCTGCGTCTGGTGCCGTTCTTTCCGTTCGGCGGCGTGACCGTCGCGCTGGCCTGGCTGCGCTGTCCGCTCTGGCTGTTTCTGACGGCGACGGCGATCGGCGGCACCGTCATGATCGCGTTCGAGACCGCGCTCGGCGCCGGCCTCGCCGAGACGATCGCGCGCGAAGGTACCGTTTCGCTCAATCTCTTCGCGCACCAGCGTGTGATCTTGCCGATGCTCGGCTTGGCCATTCTCGCGCTGGTGCCGATCGTGCTCGGGCAGCTGCGTCGTCTGTCGAAGAAACCTGTTCGCGAGGAATCCCGGCGCGAAACGGAACCGGGTAATCCACTTTAGCGATTCCACGCCTGCGAATTCCCGCGGCCGTTTCCCCAATCCGGGGCTTCCGGCTATGCTGCGCCGCGTTTTCAGAGCCCTCCTCCGAGATCGGTTTGAACACCCCTCCAGCATCCGTGCCGGTTCGCAAGTCGTTCTGGCGAGCCCTGCTGCTGACGCTGCTGGTCGCGGCGCTCAACGTCGGACTGTGGGCGTTCCTCAACCGGCCGGCGCACATTGCGGACTGGAACGGCGAGATTGGCGGCTTTGCGTTCAGCGCGTTCCAGCGCTATCAGGATCCGAACCGGGGACTCTTCCCGAGCGAAGCCGAGCTCGCCAGCGATATCCGGCTGATGTCCCGGTACAGCAAGCGGCTGCGTACGTACTCGTCGCTGGAGAGCCCCGAAATCCCACGGCTCGCGCGCTTCTACGGGATGAGCGTCATGGCCGGCGCGTGGCTCGACACGCGCATGGAGCACAACGATCGAGAGATCGAATCGCTGATCGCGCTGAGCCGCAAGTACGACAACATCGACCGCGCGATCGTCGGCAACGAGACCGTTCTGCTCGGCGAACTCGACACGCAGCAACTGATCGGCTATCTCGATCGCGCGCGCGCGCAGCTCAGGATTCCGGTTTCGACTGCCGAGCCGCTCGATACCTGGCAGCGGCATCCCGAGCTGATCCGGCATGTCGACTTCGTCACCGTGCACATTCTGCCGTACTGGGAATTCATCCCGCGCAAGGATGCCGTCGGATGGGTGCTCGGCCAGTACCGCGCGGTCAAGGCGCTGGTCGCCAAGCAAGGCTTTCCCGACAAGCCCGTCGTGATCGGCGAAGTCGGCTGGCCGTCGAACGGCGACCGCAGGAAATTCGCGCAGCCTTCGCTCGCCGACGAAGCGCATTTTCTGCGCGACTGGTTCAACGTCGCCGCGCGCGAGCACCTCGATTACTACGTGATGGAGGCGATCGACCAGCCGTGGAAAGAAGCGGTCGAAGGCCGCGCCGGCGCGTATTGGGGCGTGTTCAACGCAAACCGGCAGCAGAAATTCGCGTTCACAGGCACGGTGATCGATGATCCGAACTGGCCGTGGAAAGCCGGCATCGCGTCATTGATTGCGCTGCTGCCGATGTTCTGGTTCGCGCGGCATTTCATCCGCTTTCGCGTGCGCGGACTTGCGTTTTTCCTCGCGCTGATTCAAGTCTCGGCGTCGATCCTGGTCTGGATGGCGACGCTGCCCTACGACTTCTATCTCGACCCGCTCGACTGGGGCATGCTCGTGCTGCTGTTCCCAGCGCAGCTCGCGATTATCCTGATCCTCTTGATCAACGGCTTCGAATTTACCGAAGTGCTGTGGCGTCCGCGCTGGCTGCGCGAGTTCAAGCTGTTGCCGCCCGATCCGGTCGAGCAGCAGCCGTTCGTGTCGATCCATCTCGCCTGCTACAACGAGCCGCCCGAGATGGTGATTCTCACGCTCGATTCGCTCGCCGCGCTCGACTACGAGAACTACGAAGTGCTGGTGATCGACAACAACACAAAGAAGGAAGAAGTCTGGAAGCCGGTCGAGGCGCATTGCGCGCGACTCGGTGCGAAGTTTCGCTTCTTCCACCTCGATCCGTGGCCGGGTTTCAAGGCCGGCGCGCTCAACTACGGTCTCGGACATACCGATCCGCGCGCGGAAATCATCGCGGTCGTCGACGCCGACTACGAAGTGCGCCGCGATTGGCTCAGCGGTCTCGCCGGCTATTTTCACGATCCCAAAGTCGCCGTCGTGCAATGTCCGCAGGCGCATCGCGACTTCGAGCACAATGCATTCCGCCGCATGACCAACTGGGAATACGACGGCTTTTTCCGCATCGGCATGCACCACCGCAACGAGCGCAACGCGATCATCCAGCACGGCACGATGACGATGGTGCGCCGGAACGCGCTGGTCGACACCGGCGCATGGTCGGAATGGACGATCTGCGAAGACGCCGAGCTCGGCCTGCGACTGATGCGCGAAGGTTACGATCTCGTCTACGTCGACGAAGTCATGGGTCGCGGCCTGACGCCAGCCGATTTCACGGCGTACAAATCGCAGCGCTATCGCTGGGCGTTCGGCGCGATGCAGATCATGAAAGCGCGCTGGGGCTGGATGACGTCGAAGGCTTCAACGCTGACGCGCGGTCAGCGTTTCCACTTCCTGACCGGCTGGTTCTCGTGGTTCGGCGACGCGCTGCACCTGGTGTTCACGCTGATGGCGATGCTGTGGACGCTCGGCATGGTGCTCGCGCCGAAGTACTTCACGCTGCCGATGTACCTGTTCCTGGTGCCACTGATCGGATTCTTCGTCTGCAAGGCTGCGTTCGGCATCATTCTTTATCGCAAACGTGTGCCGTGCGCGTGGCGCGACACGATCGCGGCAGCGGTCGCCAGCATGGGCCTTTCGCATGCGATCGCACGCGGGATTTTTCTCGGCCTCTGGAAACAGAAAGGCGAATTCGTGCGCACGGCGAAAAGCCGGCGCATCGGCAAGAAACCGAGCGCATTCGTCTCGGTCAGCGAAGAGCTGCTGCTGTTCCTCGCACTCATGGCCGGCATCTTCGGCATGATCAACTCGATCGGCATCAACTACGTCGAAGGCAAGCTCTGGATCGCTATCCTCGCCGCGCAGGCGATTCCGTACGCTTCGGCGCTGATTGGCGCTTGGGTGGCGCACCGCTCCGGCGACGCGGTCGGCTGACGAAGCCACGCCGAGTTCCGGATCGAGTGCGAGCAGGCGACTCATCGCCACGGAAACGCGCGTAGTATCATAGCGTTCCGAAGAGGTGATGCATGTCCGCGATCGTGTCACCAAAAGAGGCCGCCGCCACTCTGACCGAGCTCTGGTCTCCGCGCATCGTCGCCGAAGTCGACGATGCGTACGTCAAGGTCGCGAAAGTGCGCGGCGTGTTCGGCTGGCACTCGCATGCCGACGAAGACGAGTTGTTCCTGATCCTGAAGGGTCGGCTGCGCATCGAGATGGAGCACGGGCCGGTGGATCTCGGCGAAGGCGACATGTACGTCGTGCCCAAGGGAACACGCCACAACCCGGTGGCGGAAGAGGAATGTCACGTGATGTTGATCGAACGCAAATCGACGCTGCACGCCGGCGACGTGGTCAACGAGAAGACGCGCACGCTGGCCGAGCAGCTGCGGCCGCTCTGATCGCTCGCGCTCGGATGCGTCGGGCGAATGTGGGGTTTTCGCCAACAGCGCGCAAAGGAGAATCGGACATGATCATCGGTGCGCACGCCATCCTCTACAGCAGAAATCCGGACGCCGATCGCGCGTTGCTGCGTGACGTGCTCGGCTTACCCCACGTCGACGTCGGCGGCGGCTGGCTGATCTTCGGGTTGCCGCCGGCCGAAGTTGCCGTGCATCCGTCCGACGAGAACGACGTGCACGAGCTCTTTCTGATGTGCGACGACATCAAGGCGTTCGCGGCGGAAATGCGCCAGCGCAACATCGATTGCGGCCCGGTCCTCGACCGCGGCTGGGGGCTGCTCGCGGAATTGGGCTTGCCCGGCGGCGGAAAGCTCGGCGTGTACCAGCCGCGCCACGCGCGCCCGAAATCGGTCAGCCTGCGCAGGAAGCCGGCGAAAAAAGCCGGGAAGAAACCCGCCGCCGCCAAGACTCCGCGCAAGTCCGCAGCCAAGACGCCGCGCAAGTCCGTAGCCAAGAAGAAAACTCGCCAGCGCTGATCGGCGGCGCTCGCAGCGCGATCGATGCGCGGTGCCGTTATCGCTTCAACGATTTTCGCAATCGCTGGAACAAACCGGATTTCGGCTCTTCGACCGGTTCGCCGCCACGCGGCGCGCGCGGCTGCCATTCGATCAGGCCGATCGCATCGAACGCATTGACGACATCGAACACATCCGCCATCGAAGCGCCGCTGGTCGCGGCGATCTCGTGCAGGCGCGCTCCTTGCAACATCGTCGAGGCGATACGGAAATACGAGCTGAAGTCGCGTTCGATCTCGACCCATCGTGTGAGACGGTAGGTGCCGCCCGGATCGAGATGGCGTGCGAGTTTTCCCTCCGAATGCACGAGCACGTAGAGCCAGATCAGCCGCTGATACGGCTGCGGCGGCTCGGCGCTGCGCAACTCGTTGAGCTCGGAGGTGGTCAGGCGTTGCCAGTCCGCGGCGCGCAGCGCGGTTTTGCAATACGGTTCCAGCGTCGCCAGCCGGCCGGCCGAATGAAACATCTTGTTCTTGGGATCGAGCGCCAGCGCGGGCACCTCGGGAAGCGTGATGCGCGCGGGTCCGCCGAGGATATCGCTGTCGAGAAACGCACGCAGGTTGCGTCGCGAAGTGTCGGGAGATCCGCCGCGCATCAGCACCGTTTCCTGCGGCGCGTCGGTCGAGCGCGTGAATACATCGGGCGCTTCGCGGCCGCGCACCTCGCTGCGCGCGGTCGGCCCGGAGGTACCGAAGATCATCGTGTTCTCGTCGAGCGCGGTCTTGATGCGCGCCGATTCCTTGATCTCGACGGGATCGATGCGCAACAACTCTTCAAGGCCCGGCGCCGCGTCTGCTTGGCGTCTTGTCGACTCGCGTTCGGACAGCGCGAGCATGTCGGCGTCGATCGCTGTCTCATCGCCGATTTCGCCGAGGTAGAAATCCTGCTCGGGCGGCTCGAGGTCATCCGGGCGCGTCAGCATCGCCGCGGCCTGATTCAGCACGGCGACGACGTTGGCCCGCTTGAGCGGTCGACGCAGCACCAGATCGTCACCGACGACGGCTTCGTCGCTGAACACCGCGTAGCGCATGCCCGCCGCATGCGCGCGCGTGCGCGCCATCTGGCCTGCGAACGAAGACGGATCGACGATCAGGAGGTCCGCGTGCGATTCGTTGCCCCACTTCCAGGGATGGCTGAGCTCGCTGGCGGCTTTGCGCATCAGCAAGCGCAGATGCGCTGTCTCCTCATCGGAGACACCGACGATCGCTATGCGCTTGTCGACCTGCTTGTCCAGGCTCACTTCGCCGATCTCCCCCAGCGCCGCCGATCCTAGCGCGGCGACGCAAACGGCGCGCGAAAATTCGGGCACGTGCTTGCCGGATTCTTTCAGAATGCGCTGCGCAGGAATGCGAAACGTGACCCGAACGGCGGCAGCGGTCTCTCGTCCGGCCCTGGCGGGCCATGCCGATCAGCGCTGGCGCGTTCAGCGATCCGCAGAGGGAATCGGCTTAGGTGCCCCGCTGGCGCTTGGGCCTCAGCATCGTGCCGATGCATCGCGGCGAGCCGCAGCGGCATGCCCAGAGCTGCTTGAGCTTCGGAGTCAGGCGCTCGCCGGGGTCGATGCCGTAGTCGTAGGTGAGCTCTTCGCCGGCGCGCAGCGGACGAATCGTTTCGATCAACACGCGATCCTTGCGCCGATCACTGCCTTCGCTCTCCTCGATCACCGCCTGGCAGTTCGGCTTGCAGCTGTGATTGATCCAGCGCGCGATGTTGCCTTCGAAGTTCGCGTCGATCACGTAGCGATCGTTGAGCGTGAAAAGGAACGTGTGCCCGTTGTCCGTGACGTCCGCGTACAGCCGGTCGATCTGCGCGTGGGTCATGCGCCGCCCGCGGTATTCGATGATCTCGGTCCCCTTGGGAATATCGGCCGTTGCGAATACGCCGTTGCCGTGGATCGGCGAGCGGCGCAGGGCGATGCGTCTTGGCATGGTGCAATCGGTTTCTGCGTATGGAGCTGACTATGATAACGCGTTGCGCGTCCGCGATGCGTTGCGACGCTGACGTGCCGATGCGATCGTTGAGCTTGGACGCGAGTGCAGGTAGTTTGGAGGCATGCGGCGTCGGCCGCTCTCGGAGAACAGCATGCGCGCCCGCACTCTCGTTGCCGGTCTGATCGGATTTGCGTTCGCGATCACCGGCGCGGTTCACGCCAAGGGCACGTCGTCGTCGCATTCGCACCATGGCCACAAGGCTCCTGCCGCAACGGGAACGAGTGGCGTGTTCGACTATTACGTCATGGCATTGTCGTGGTCGCCAACGTACTGCGAGGTCCATCCGGACGAAGAAGAACAGTGCAGCCACAAAGGTTACGGTTTCGTGCTGCACGGACTTTGGCCGCAGTACGAAAACGGCGGCGGTCCCGAACATTGCCCGACGACGGACGAACCCGATCGAAAGACGGTCGCGAACGCGCTTGCGTTCATGCCGAGCCGGGCGTTGATCAATCACGAATGGATCACACACGGCGCGTGCACGGGTCTTGATCCGAAGGCGTACTTCGATCTCGCCGACCACGCATTCGCGGCGGTCCACGTGCCGCCCGAATTCAGCGCACCGCACGATCCGCTGCACACGGACTCCGATCGCATGCGTGGCGCATTTCGTAAATCCAACGCGCATCTCGACGATGCGATGCTGAGCCTGCATTGCAGCCGCGGCGAGCTCGTCGAAGTGCGCGTGTGTCTCGACAAGGATCTCGCGCCGCGCGCGTGCGGCAAACGCATGCAGTCGCGCTGCCCCGCGACCGCAGAGTTCGCCATGCCGGCGTCGCGCTAGTGCGCCTCGCGGTGGGGTTAAAGTCATTTGCCGATGACTTGACAATAGGTCATCGCCCGTAAAGTCAGACGCTCCTACGTTGCCACGCGACGGAGCCGCCGCGATCGCGCTCTCAACGCGCCCTTCGAAGGTTGCGCTCCGTCGGTACGGCCGTCGAAAGGCGGTCGGGGATGGGGTTGCCCATCAGAGAGGAGTGTGTCATGCGGAAATTCATGAATGCGACACCGTTGCTCTTGGCTATCACGAGCGTATCGTTCGCGGCCGACCCTATGCCGTCGTCACCGATGCCCTCGTCAAAGGACTTCGCCGATCAGCAGGACCTCCTGAACGAGTTGCATTCGTTCCATCACGCAGCCCCGATTCTTGCGTTTGCGACGATGTACGGCGTAGACGGCCCGTTTGTCGGCGACACGAATCCGGTGCGCGGCGTCATCGGCGACGAGCTGCCGTGGGTCGTCAGCGGTTTCGTCGTCGGCGATCTTGATACGAGCGGTCGGCTGAGGATCCTCGTGCACGGACTCGTATTCGCGGACGATCCTTCCGTGCCGCCCGATCTCGTCGGCACCAACGATGAGCCGTTCTTCCGCGGATTGGTCAGCTGCCTGACTGAAGACGGCGACAACCTGGGCACGCAGAACGCCGTAACGGACGGCTTTCCCGCCAATGTGCATGGCGATTCGTTCATCCATGCCACGCTGGAGTTGCCGAATCCATGCGTCGCTCCTATCGTGATGGTGCTTGCGGGATCGGAAGACAAATGGTTCGCGATCACCGGCGTCGAAACGGAGGGCGGCGATTCCAGCGCGAAGACGCCATAAGCAAACTCAGCACGCGACGAGGGCCGCGTGTCTGATTTCCAGCTGAATCGACGCGTGCATGCGATCGTTTGGTCGGTCGAAGCAACGCACAATCGGCGTAAGCGGCGGCGCGCTCGAGCCATCGTCCAGCAAGGAGGTGCGTCATGCGTCCACTGTCTGTTTTCTCGTGCTGTGCGTTGGCGCTGTCGATTTCTTCGGCCGCGCGCGCCGATGGTTTCACTCTGGAAAGTGCGAGCTTCGGTTCGAACACGACGCTCGGCACGACCCAGGTCTACAACAAAGGCGACTGCCACGGCGGCAACGTCAGTCCGGAGCTGCACTGGAGCGGTGCACCCGCGGAGACGAAAAGTTTCGCCGTGACGCTGTTCGATCCCGACGCGGGCGGCGGCGCGGGATGGTGGCACTGGCTGCTGTTCGATATCAATGCGAAAACGAAATCCCTGGCCGCCGGCGCCGGCGGCGACGTCGGCAGCAACGCGTCACCCGGCAGCATCAGCGGCAAGAACAGCTTCGGCGATCTCGGCTACAGCGGACCTTGTCCGCCGCGCGGCGAGAAGCCACACCGCTACGTATTCACGGTCTATGCGCTTCGCACCGAACATCTCGGCCTCCAAGCAGGCGCCGACGGTGACGCAGTGAAAAAGGCGCTGACAGCGAACAGTCTGTCGAGCACCGAGCTGCAGGGACAGTACGGTCGCTGATCTTAGGCTCGCTGATCATTTGGCAGATCGCCATGCCACTGCCGCTGACCGCAACCCGGCGGGCTGCGGTCACCGTGGTCCTTCCCTAACGCGAGGCAAGTCTGCTCAGCGCGCCCCGAACGTGTAACGCGCGGCGAGCCAATACGTTCGCGCCGGCAAGCGATAGAACTGCGAGTCGCCAAGCTCGCTCTCGGCAACAGGATCGCGACGGTCCGAAAGGTTGTAGCCGTCGACGCGCACTTCCCACTGATCCCACGCGTAGCCGAAGCCGGCGTCGACCGTCGTGTAGTCGCCGGCGAGAGCGGTGTTCTCCTTGTCGAGCCAGCGCTTGCCGACGTAGTCGGCGACGAGGTAGGCGCGGAATCCCTGCGGCGGCGTGTACATGATTCCGACGCTGCCGAGGTGTTGCGGAGACAACTGGAGCAGATTGCCCTTGACGTTCACCGGCTCCGCGTCGCCTTCCTGGCTGACGTAGTTGCCGAAACGTGCGTCGTGATACGCGAACGTGCCGACCAGGCTGAATCCGTTGCCGAAGTTCCAGCGCGCTTCCGTTTCCGCACCCTTGAATTTTTCCTTGCCGGCATTCGTGAGGCCCGGCAGGCCCGCGACATCCTGAGCGACGACGAGATTGTTGAAGTCCATGCGGAACACGGACAGATCCCACTCGAAGTGCCCGTCGAGATTCTGGCCCTTGATGCCGAGCTCGCCGCTCTTGGCGTCCTCGGGTTTGAGGATGTCGAATTCCGCTTCCGGACCGAAATCGACGACGGCGGGTTTGAACGTGTCCCGATAATTCGCATAAACGGTGAGGAAATCGCGACCGTCCTGCCAGAATCGATAGGTCGTGCCGAACGCCCCCGCCCAGCGATTTTCCGTGAGCTTGTCCTTGCCACTGTTCGTCACGACGGGCTCGGGACCGGTCAAATCGGTTTCGAGTCCGTTCGTTTTCTCGTTGGTATGGTTGAAGCGGCCGCCGAGATCGAGGTGCCAGGCCTCCGTGATCGCAAATTGGAGATCGGCGTAGAAACCGGCGAAGTTGCGCTTATCGTCCAGGCGCGTCGTCTCGTCGATGTGCAGCGAGCGCCAGTCCGGTGCGTTTGAACCGTTCGGCAGCACGGCGTATTCGAAATTGTTGCTCTCCTGATCGCCCTTGCCGTAGAGGTAGTCCATGCCCCAGACCAGCATCGTGCGCTCGTTGAGCGGCGTCGCCACGTGACTGTCGAAATAGATTTCGGTGCGATGCACGTCCTGCTGGAAACCGTCGGCGTTGTGCGTCACGCCGTCGCCGGCGAAATCCTCGCGCAGGAAACCGCGCACGTTGTCGGCGACGCTCCGCGCGTAGGCGAGTCGCGTGCTCCAGTCGCCGATCGTGGTCGGCAACACGTAACCGAACGCGAGCTGGCCGCGATTCTCGTCCTGCTTGGCACCGCGCGGATTGTCGTTCGCATCGAGCGGCACGCGCGGAGAGAGCACCTCATCTTCTTCCGGATGCGGACTGCGCGGATCCTGATTGAGGAACGTGCCGTCCGCATCGAAGGTGAACTGGCCACCGCCGAAATCGCCGGCGCCGCGATACAAGAGATGCGCGCGATCCCAACCCGTGCGATCGCCGCTGAGCCCGACGGTATCCGCATCGAACAACAACGACTGCCGCCACGGCGCGTTCGCGTCCGACAACGGAACCGCCGCGGAGATACGCGCGCTGCCACGACTGCCGACGCCGACTTCAACGCGCGCCGGGCCCTCGCCCGCGCCGTAGTGGATCACGTGAATCACGCCGACGAAACTGGTCGCACCATAGCTGACGGGCGCCGCGCCCTTGAGCACTTCAATGCGCTCGACGTTGGCGAGGTTGAGCGATGCCAGCGCCGGCGTGAATGCGCCGCCCGACGGCACGCCATCGACGACGAGCAGGAATGCGTCGAACTCGCGAAGGCCCCACAACGCAGGCACCGACGATGTCGGTCCGGCATCGCCGCCCGGCGGAATGTCGACGCCGGCCACCAGCGAAAGCGCCGTGCGCAGATCGGTGGCGTTTCGAGCGCGCAGCTCGTCGCCGGTCACGATCGTGATGTTGGCCGCGACCTCGCTGAGTGCGAGCGGAATCTTCGCGGTCGTGACCTCGACCGGTTCGAGCACCTGCGTTTCCTGACCTTCTACCGATGCAGCCGCGAGGCACAAGAAAGCGGCACAAGCGAGCCTGGCGGCACAACGCCGCGATCGTACGTTCCTCATTGCTGCTCTCCCAAAGGCCTGCGAATTAACGAATTTCTAATTCGTAGACTAGGCGTGCGGCGCCGCTCGCATAACCGTCTGCCGACCGGCCTGATCTAGGTCTGAGGACGGATTCGCGCCGGAAACCGTGGCGCGCGGCGCAGGTATGCTTGCGCCAGGCCAGGTCGTGCGAATCGATGACCGTTCTCCGTCCCCAATTGCGCGGGCTCGTATCCAAGCTCGCGCTGTTCTACCTGCTCTTGTCCGTGCCGACGTTGATCGTCGTCGAGTCGACGATCCTCATCTACGAGTTCGGCCAGTTCATGCGCGGCATTGCCGACGGCAGCCTCGATCGCGCGGCCGAGCAGGGCGCTGCCGATCTCGCTGCGCAATGGCCGCACCTTCGCGGCGCGGGCGATGTCGACGCGCTTGCGCTGCACACGTGGCTTGACGGATGGGTGCTGCGCCTTCAGCAACCGCGCGGCGGCCTCACGCCCGACGAGTCGTACGTGCTGATGGAACTCGCCGACGCGCCGCTCGCCGCCGCGGTGCTTGCGCCGGATGGACACGAGCTCGCGCGCTCGAGTGGCGACGGCCGCTGGAAACCCGACGTGCCTACCACAGGCGAAACCGCCGGCGCGGAAGCGGTCGCGAACGGCGGCGCGACACGGCTTGCCGGCGCCGATACTCCGCAGCGAATCCGCCGCGTCATCGCGCCCGTACGCAATGCATCGGGCGATGTGCTCGGCGTCTTGTTCGTCGAATTGCGCCTGCCGCCGCCGTGGCGGCATCTGTTTGTCGATTCGAGCTTCGAATCGCCGACCGTGTTCGCGTTCCTGATCGTGTTCGGCATCGCCTCTTCGATCTTCCTGGCCTGGTGGGTGACACGGCGCCTGAATCGCGTCGCGCGCGCGGCCACTGCGTGGAGCCGCGGCGATTTCTCCGACCGCATCGGCGATGGCTCGCGTGACGAGCTCGGTGGACTCTCCGCACTGCTCGATCGCATGGCACTCGATCTGCGCGGTCTCATGCGTTCGCGCGCGCAACTCGCGACTTTGGCCGAGCGCCAGCGCCTCGCGCGCGACCTGCACGACACCGTGAAGCAGAAAGCGTTCGCGCTGAACCTTCAGCTGGCAACCGCACGGCGCTTGCTCGGTGACGGGCCCGGCACGGATCGTCTCGCACAGGCGCAGCGCCTCACCCAGCAGATTCAGCAAGAGCTCGCGCAGATCCTCGACGAGCTGCGCGCGTCGGATACCGAGTTGCCGTTCACCGAACGCGTGCGCGCGCGCGCGATCGACTGGTCGCATACGAGCGGTCTTGCGCCATCGTTTTCGATGGATGATCTGCCGCCGCTCGCCAACGCGCAGGAAGAATCGCTGCTGCGCATTCTCGACGAAGCGCTGGCCAACGTGCTGCGCCACGCCGGCGCGACGCGAATCGAGATCGCCATCCGCCGCGAGGCGGATCGGGTCCGCCTCGCGATCGTCGATAATGGCCGCGGCATCGCGGTCGACCATGTTTCCGGCATGGGCCTCAGCAACATGCGCGACCGCGCCGAAGCGCTTCCGGGCGGCCGCTTCGAACTCGACGCGCCGCCCGGCCGGGGCACGCGCGTCGTCGTCAGTTTTGTCGTCGCGGAAAGAGCGGCCTGAAAACTGCTCGGTGATGTATTTGCAACCGCGGCAGGACGCCCGGTTTACGAGACTACTGGAGAACCGATCGCATGAACCCGCCAGCCGCTCCGATTCGTGTCGTCATCGCCGACGATCACGTGCTCGTGCGCCAGGGCATCCGCGCGTTTCTCGAAACGCACGCGGATCTCGCCATCGTCGGCGAAGCCGAAGACGCCGATGGCGCCACGGCGCTGTGCGCGAAGCATCATCCGGATGTCGCGCTGGTCGATCTCGTGATGCCCGGCGGCGGCATCGAGGCGACGCGCAGCATCCGCGCAACCAGCCCATCGACGCAGGTCGTATTGCTGACGTCATTCGAGGACGCGCAGCAGATCGTTGCGGCGGTTCAGGCCGGCGCGTTGTCGTGCCTGCTCAAGGACGTCGACGCCGATGCGTTGGCCGAAGCGCTGCGCAAGGCGGCCGCCGGCGAGGCGGTGTTGCACCCGCGCGTCGCCGCGCGACTGATGGATGCGCTGCGTCGCGGGCCGGCGCCCGGCAGCGAAGTGCTCGAATCGCTGAGCCAGCGCGAACGCGAGGTGCTGGCGCTGATCGCCGAGGGGCTGAGCAATCAGCAGATCGCCGAGCGTCTGGGCATCGGCGAGAAGACGGTGAAGACGCACGTCAGCAACGTGCTCGGCAAACTGAATGTCAGCGATCGCACCCAGGCGGCCGTGTACGCCTGGAAGAGCGGAATGAAGCAGCGCTCGAGCCAATGAGAAACGTCGCCGAACCGTCTTGGCCCGCGCTCTTGGCTGAACGGAGATGCCGTCGTCGCCCGGTGCTAGTATTTCGCGGCAGGCGGTAAAAGGGGGAGAACCATGCGACGCAAACTGACGCGAGCGCTGATGGCGCTCGTCGTGCTCGTGCTCGGCATCGCAGCCTTCGTGTTCGTACGCAGCGAGTTGGCGCTGCATGACACCTGGTCCATCGACGAAGCCGCACTGTCGATTCCAACCGACGCCGACGCCGTCGCGCACGGCGAGCACGTTGCGATCACGCGCGGTTGTCCCGGATGCCACGGCAAGGACTTCGGCGGCCAAGTCGTGATGGAAGCGCCACCGATCGGCCGCATGGCCGCGCCGAACTTGACGCGCGGCAAAGGCGGACTTCCGGCCGGTTTCGCCGATCGCGATTTCGAACGCGCGATCCGTCACGGCATCAAGCCGGATGGGCATCCACTCCTGTTCATGCCGACCCGCGATTTCGCCGGTCTTTCCGATGCGGACACCGCCGACCTCATCGCGTACGTCAAGCAGATGCCGCCGGTCGATCGCGACACCGCGCCGAGCTACATCGGTCCCGTCGGCCGCGCGCTGTTCGCGTTCGGCCAGCTGCCGATGCTCGAAGCGCGTCTGATCGATCAACATGCCGCCCATCCGGCACGCCTCGAGATTTCGGCGACTGCCGAATACGGCCGCTATCTCGCGCAATCGTGCACGGGTTGTCATGGCGAGCACTTCTCGGGCGGTGCGATTCCGGGTGCGCCACCGGATTTTCCGAAGCCCGCGAACATCACGCCCGACGTCGCGACCGGCATCGGCAGCTGGGGCAGACAGGATTTCTACCGCGTTTTCCGCGAGGGCAAGAAGCCGGACGGCTCGGCTGTCGATCCCTTCATGCCGTGGCAGGCGATGGGGAAATTCAGCGACACCGAGCTCGAAGCACTCTGGACATTCGTGCGGAGTGTGCCGCCGCGACCTGCGGGCGAGCGCTGAGATTCGCGCAGCGTGAGCGCGCGCGACCTCGCTCGATTCCTTCAGCTGAGCGGCTTGAGCAGCACCAGCTGCACCTTGTTGCGCGCATAACCCGCGCGCTCGTAGAAGCGATGCGCGCGCTCGCGCGTATCGCGACTGCGCACGCGAACGCGCACGCAGCCGGCGGCACGCGCCCAAACCTCGGCGGCACGCAACAAAGCCTCGCCGATGCCGCCGCCGCGCGAGGGTTCGTCGACGACGAGGCCGAGAATTTCCGCGCAGGCGTCTTCGGTGAGCTGCGTGCGCGCTGCGACGTGCAGCCAGCCGATGACGCGCCCTTTGGCGTCTTCGGCGACGATCACGCGGCTCGCAGGCTCCGACTCGATGCCGGCGAGCCGCGTCGCGATCTGCTGGCGCGTCGCCGCGTAGCCGAGCTGCCCGCCGAGCTCGGCAATCGACTGGGCATCGTACGTGCGAGCGGCGCGGATCGTGGTCATGGAAAGGGTCTCCGTTCGGCGCGCAGAGCCTATCGCGTCGATCGGCGCGAATTCTGGCGCAGCCGTGGCAGCGGCGGGACCTCGCCGATTCAGGGACGATGGCTTCAGCAGCAGCCGTCGCCGCCCTTGACCGTGTGCGCTGCGGTCGCGGCAACGCCGCGGGTCAAGCCCTGCTCGGCCGCTTTGTAGTGATCGGCGACGACCTGGGCGACGCACATCGACATGCGCTTGCCGGTCGGGATGTGCAGGAATTCGTTCGGCCCGTGCGCGTTCGAATGCGGCCCGAGCACGCCGGTGATCAGGAATTGCGCGCCGGGAAATTTCTCGCCGAGCATGCCCATGAACGGAATCGAGCCGCCTTCGCCGTTGTACGCGACCGGCGCGCCGAAAAATTCGTGCGACGCGGCATCGACCGATTTTTCCAGCCACGGCGCGAGCGCCGGCGCATTCCAGCCAGTGCCTGCCTTTTCCAACTCGAAACTGACGTTCGCGCCGTACGGCGGATCTTTTTCCAGCAGACGCTTGACGAACTCGCCGCCCTTGACCGCGTCGAGCGTCGGCGGCACGCGCAGCGACACTTTCACTGCCGTGTACGGGCGCAGCACGTTGCCGGCCGAATCGAGCGCCGGAAGGCCGCCGACGCCGGTGATCGACAGTGCCGGACGCCACGTGCGATTGAGCACCAGCTCGGACAGATCTTTCGCCATCGGCTGCATGCCGGCGACCATCGGGAATTTCGCATACACCGCATCGCCGAGGATTTCGGCCGTGCGCTTCGCCTGCGCGACGCGTTGCGCGGGAATCTCGACATGGAGCTCCAGCGGCTTGATCTCGCCGGTGACTTGATCCTCGAGACGCGACAGCACCTCGCGCAGGACGCGGAAGCTCGATGCGACGACGCCGGACGCATCGCCCGAGTGCACGCCCTCTTCCAGCACCTTGACGACGAGGTTGCCGCCGGTGAGACCGCGCAACGACGTCGTCAACCAGAGCTGATCGTAATTCCCGCAACCCGAGTCGAGACAGACGATCAGCGACGGCTTGCCGATGCGCGCGGCGAGATGATCGACGTAATACGGAAGATCGTAGCTGCCCGATTCCTCGCAAGCCTCGATCATCACCACGCAGCGCGCGTGCGGAACGTTCTGCGACTGCAGCGCCATGATCGCCGCGAGCGAGCCGAAAATCGCGTAGCCATCATCGGCGCCGCCGCGGCCGTAAAGTTTGTCGCCTTCGATCACCGGTTTCCACGGGCCGAGGTGCGCGGACCAGCCGGTCATCTCCGGCTGCTTGTCGAGGTGGCCATAGAGCAGCACGGTGTCGTCGCCCTTGCCGGGAATCTCGATGAAGATCAATGGCGTCCGACCCGGCAAGCGCACCACTTCGAGCTGCATGCCGGCAATCGGCTGCGCGCGCGCCCATGCTTCCATCAACGCGACCGCACGATCCATATGGCCGTGCTCGGCCCACTGCGCATCGAACATCGGCGACTTGTTCGGAATGCGGATGTACTCGGTGAGCTGGGGCACGATCTCTCCGTCCCACAAGCCGCCGACGAAACCGCTGAGTGCTGTCGAATCCATGGCGAAAGGCTCGCATTGACCAAACTGGTGAGTTTACTCCGCAGCCGCGTGCATGACCCATGTAGGAAGTTTCCTACACGGAGGATCGAAGATTGCTGACCCGCCGCTCCGTGTAAGCGCCCTGCCCGCGAGCGCGCCGCGTGCGTACGCTGTCGTCATCCACGCCGTGCGCGTTTCCTTTGGTCTTTTCCCGTCCGCAATGAAGTTTTTCACACGACTTTTATTCCTCATCGCCATCTCGCTGGACATGTCCGCCTACGCCGCGACGCAGGTCGATATCAACAGCGCCGACGCCAGAACCCTCGCCCAGTCGCTCAGCAACGTCGGCCTCGTCAAGGCCGAAGCGATCGTCGCGTACCGCAACGCGCACGGCCCGTTCAAGAGCCTGGACGACCTTGCCAGGGTGAAGGGCATCGGCCCGCGCATCATCGAAGGCAACCGCGAGTTGATCGTCTTCGGCAAGCCGCCGCCGGGGGCGTCCGAACGCGCCGAACCGCCGCGCCCGGTCGCGAACTGGTAGCGGGAATCGAATCGTCCGCGCGCGCGCCGTTCAGGCGTGAGGCGCGCCGCTTAGTGCGACGCATCGCCAGCGACGGCGCGGCCGGTCCATTCTGCTAGACTGCGCGCCCGCCGAACGGCGGTGCACCGATGATCATCCCCCGCTACCACATCGGCCCGTCGCGAATCGCGTGCGCCGGGAAAGGCTTGTTCCTCGACGAGCCGCTCGCACGCGGCCGTGTGATCGTCGCGCCGGACGCGATCCCGGGCGTGCACACACTCGAGGAGATCGCGCGCATGCCGCACGCCCAGGATCTCCTGCCGGCCACCGTGCGCTGGTTCGAAGAGGCATACACCGTGACGCCCGAGTGGCCGGACGAGTGCTACGTCAACCACGCCTTCGCGCCGACCGGTCTCTGGCATCTCGGTTTCATTTTCGCGGCGAGCGCTCTCGACGCCGGCACCGAGATCACGGTCGATTACCGCCATCTGCTCGCGCCCGGACAACAAGAAGAATTCCTCGATGCCCAGAGCGGCGAGCGCATCGTCGGCTACAGTTGGGAAGAAAGCCTGCGTGCATCGACGCGCGCGCTGGCCGAAATCATTGCCTGATGCGCCGATGATCGATATTCCGATGATCGAAACCGAACGCTTGCGCATGCTCGCGTTCGGCGAGCGCCATTTCGAAGCGTACGCGTCGATGCTCGCCGATCCGAGCAGCACGCGCTTCGTCGGCGACGGCGAGCCGCTCGACCGCATGAACGCGTGGCGCTCGATGGCGATGCTGCTCGGCCACTGGGCTTTGCGCGGTTACGGCATGTGGGCTGTGGAACTCAAGGACACCGGCAGCTTCGTCGGCCGCGTCGGCCTGCATTGCCCGGAAGGCTGGCCCGATCTCGAGCTCGGCTGGATGCTGATGCCCGATCAGCGCGGTCACGGCTATGCGACCGAAGGCGCGCGCGCGGCACTCGACTTTGCGTTTCGCGAGCTCAACGCGCAGCGGCTGGTTAGCCTGGTCCGCACCCACAACACCGCGGCCGAACGCGTCGCGCGCCGACTCGGCGCTCGCCAGGCCACGACGATCGATTTCCTCGGCGGCGCAACGCTCGTCTACGTCTATCATCCGCCGACGGCGGACGCCTGACCTGCCCGCGCGCGAAGCCGAGGCGCCGATGAGTCGACTATTGCTGCTGCGAGGATCGGATTACCGGCGCGTGCGCTGGAAGAACGACGGCGGCTGGACCACCGAAATCGCGCGCGATCCGGTCGACGAACCTTTCGATTTCCGCTGGCGCGTCAGCATCGCCGACATCGAAAGTGACGGGTCTTTCTCGCTCTTTCCGGGCGTTGATCGCGATCTCGTGCTGTTGTCGGGCGCCGGCATGGAGCTCGAGTTCGCCGACGCATCGCCGCTGCGCATCGCCGAACGTTTCCAGCATGCGCATTTTCGCGGCGAATCCGAAATCCAATGCCGCCTCATCGCGGGACCGACGCGCGACTTCAACGTGATGGTCCGCCGTGACGCGATGCGCGCCGAAGTCGTCGCGCGACCGCTGGTCGGCTCGATGGTCATCTTTCCCGAAGCGGACGCGCAATGGCTGATCCACGTCCACGCCGGCCACGCGGTCGCGCGGCACGGCGACCGCCAGATCCCTGCCGCGAGCGGCGAAACGATCCTGGCCGGTTTCGATTCCGGCAGTCGCCGCCTCGTCCTCGAGGGCGCCGGCGAGCTGGTCCTGGCGAAGTTCGTCGCGACATGAATCGCGAACAGACGCGAATCGCACGCAATCGCGCCCGCAATCGCGCCGAACGCGCGCCCGCCATCGGCCAGGCGAGCGCCGGCAAGCACATACGCTTGCGTAGCGGCCGCGTTCGGCACAACGTAAGGCCGCACGGCACCAACGGATGCGAACACCGATGCGGATACTGGTCATCGAAGACGACGCCGCGATCGCCGACGCCATCGTCGCGGCGCTGACGCGCGCCGGCCACGCCGTCGATCGTCTCAGCGGCGGACGCCAGGCCGACGCCGCGCTGCAGGCGCATCCGTACGATCTCGTGGTGCTCGATCTCGGCCTTCCGGAGCTCGATGGCGTCGAGCTCCTGCGCCGGCTGCGAGCACGCGCCGACGCGGTGCCGGTGCTGGTCGCGACCGCGCGAGAGGCGCTCGACGAGCGCGTGCGCGCGCTCGATCTCGGTGCCGACGATTATCTCGTCAAGCCCTTCGCACTCAGCGAATTCGAAGCGCGCGTGCGCGCGCTGCTGCGCCGGCGCACCACGCAAGGCATGCCCGAGCTCAAGCTCGGCCGGCTGCGCCTGGATCTGCCGCGACGACGCGCGCACATCGACGACACGCCGCTCGAGCTGACGCCGCGCGAATTCGGCCTGCTCGAAACGCTGGTCGCGCGCCTCGATCGCGTCATGAGCCGCGAGCAGCTCATCGATGCGCTATGCACGTGGGATACCAGCCTCACCGACAACGGCCTCGACATCGCCGTGCATCGTCTGCGCCGCAAGCTCGAAGGCAGCGGCGTGCGCGTGCGCACCGTGCGCGGCCTCGGCTACCTTCTGGAAACGGACCATGCGCCGACCGCCTAGCCTCAGGCGGCGGTTACTCGCGTTTCTCGTCGCGCCGATGGCGCTGGCCTGGCTCATCAGCGGCGCGCTCGTTTATGTGCTCGCGCTGCACTACGCGAACCTCAACTACGACCGCGCCCTGATCGACGCGCTGCGTGCGCTCCAACGCATGATGCAGAGCGAGGCGCGCTATCAGGAGCTCAATCTGCAGGCGCGTATCCTGTTCGAAGTCGATTCGGAAGATCCGAACTTCTACACCGTGCGCAGCCTGCATCACGGTACGCTGGCTGCCAATCTGGAATTGCCGATGCCGCAGCCGACGCCGGTCACCAGCGGCAATCCGCAGCTCGAATCGGTCGCATTTGGAGAGCGCAAACTGCGCATGGCCTCGCTGCTGGTACCCAGCGAGGAACCCGGCGACATGATCGTCGTGTCGGTCGCGCAGACGATGCGTGAGCGGCACGCGCTGGCGCGCGAAATCCTGATCGCGGTGCTGCCGATCGTGCTCGGACTGATGTCGCTGGTGCTGATCCTGGTCTGGTTCGGCGTCAACCGCGGCCTGCATCTGTTCGATCCGTTGACGCGGCATCTCGCCGGCCGGCGCACGCGCGATCTTTCGCCGCTCGATCAGAGCATCGTCCCGGTCGAGATCCGCGCGCTGACGCGCACGGTCGATCTCCTGTTCGCGCGATTGCGCGGTCTGCTCGATTTGCAGGATCGATTCATCGCCGACGCCGCGCACCAGCTGCGCACGCCGCTCGCCGGCTTGCGTCTGCAAGCGGAGCGCGCGCTGGCCGATCCGCGGCCGGACAGCGTGCGCGAGGCGCTGATCCACGTCGAACGGCTTTCCGCCGGAGCCGGTCGCGCAGCCGGCCAGCTGCTCGCACTCGCGCGCACGCAATCGAACGTCGACGATACGCCGCCATTGCCGGTCGATCTCGCACGACTCGCGCGCGATCATGTTGCCGAGTGCGTGCCGCGCGCGCTCGCCGCCAATATCGACCTCGGCTATGCGGGTCCGAACGCGGATGCGATGGTCGCCGGCGACGCCGTGATGCTGCGCGAAGCGCTGGTCAATCTCGTCGACAACGCACTGAGCTATGTCGAGCCGGGCGGCAGCGTAACCGTCGAGGTGCTGCGCGAGCTGCGCACGATTTCCCTCGCCGTCGAAGACGACGGGCCGGGCGTCGGCGAAGAATGGTGGCCGCGTCTCGGCGAACGTTTCTTTCGCGCGCCCGGGACCGCGCGCGAAGGATCGGGACTCGGCCTCGCGATCGTGCGGCGCATCGCCGAGCGGCATCAGGCGGCGCTTGCGTTCGCGCGCGGCCACGACAAGCGCGGCCTGCGAGTCACGCTGCGTTTTCCGGCGCTGCCGTTGCCCGAAAATCAGTCCCAGCGATCGTCGCGCGTGTAGACAAAGCCATTTTCGACCTTGACCGGAAACTTCGCGGTCGGCTCGTAGGCCGGCGGCGTCAAGGCGGCGCCGGTCGTAATGTCGAAGCGCGCGCCATGACGCGGACATTCGACTTCGCGTCCGTCGATCACGCCGCCCGTCAATTCGCCGCCGTCGTGCGTGCAGATGTCTTCGATCGCGTACAGCTCGCCGTCGATGTTGAACACCGCGATCGGCGTGTCGCCGTCGTAGGCGACGCGGTATTCGCCCGGCAGCAAATCCGCCGTCGATGCCACGCGAACCCAGTCAGCCATGATCGCCTCGGCGCATCTGCGCGGATGAGCGTGCCGGGCTCATAGCGGTTTGACGAGCAGCTCGAAGCGCAGATCGTCGCGCTTGGGAATGCCGAAGCGCTCATCACCGTACGGAAACGGCGAATAGATTCCGGTGCGCCGGTAGCCACGGCGTTCGTACCAGCCGATCAGCTCGTCGCGCACCGAAATCACGGTCATCTGCATCTCGGTGCACATCCAGTCGCTGCGCGCGATGCGCTCGGCTTCGGCGAGCATTGCGCGTCCGAGGCCGGTGCCCTGTGCGTCCGGACGCACCGAAAACATGCCGAAATAGGCGACGTCGCCGCGGCGCTCGATGTTCGCGCAGGCGATCAGATCCGCAGCGCACGCGCCGAGCAGTACGCAGCAGCCGGGCTTGGCGAGGAGATCGGCGACGCTGATCGGATCGGTGCGCTGTCCGTCGAGAAGATCGGCTTCGGTCGTCCAGCCCTTGCGGCTCACGTCGCCGCGATACGCGGATTCGACCAGGGCTACGATTGCGCCGATGTCGGCCGGCGTCGCCAGCCGAAACGTCGTGGCTCGATCGACGACCGAGCTCATGGCGCCTCCGTGCTGACACGCGCGGTGCCGGCGAGCGCCGCCTGCAGCGTCGCCCACGGAAGCTCCGCGCATTTTCGTCGCGCGGGATAGCGATGCAGTTCGGCCAGCGCGTTGAGCGATCCGAGCTTGCGGTCGGCGTCGAGCTCGCCCTGCAGTAGCTGCTCGAACGGCGCATACAGTGCAGGGATTTGTGCGATTTCGAGTCCGCGCACGAGCTCGCTCAGCATCGAAGCCGTCGCGGTCGTGATTGCGCACGCCTCGCCGGAAAAGCGCACCTCGACGATGCGGCCGCGTGCGCAGGTGAGCTCGATGCGCAGCGAATCGCCGCACAGCGGATTGACGCCGTCGGCCGCATGCGTGTGCTCGGCAAGCACACCGCGATTGCGCGGATTGCGGTAATGGTCGAGAACGGCTTCCCGATACAGCGCTGGCGTGCTCATCGGATTCATTCTAAGGACGCGCGCGGGCGGATGCGAGAGCGGCTTGCGCAGCGGTGCGCAGGCGACGTATCCGATGCGCTCACGCGAGCAGCTTGCGAACCTTGCCGATCGCCTCGACGAAGCGATCGATTTCCTCGTGCGTGTTGTAGATCGAAAACGACGCGCGCAGCGTCGCGGGCACGCCGTAGAATCGCATCAGCGGGTGGGCGCAGTGATGTCCGGAGCGCACGGCGATGCCCTCGAAATCGAGCAGCGTTGCGAGATCATGCGCGTGCGCACCGTCGATGAGGAACGAGATCACCGCGGCCTTGTTGTTCGCTTCGCCGAAAATGCGCAGACCCGGAACCGATTTCAACGCGATCGTCGCGTGCTCGAGCAGCTCGTGCTCCCATGCCACGATGCGCTCGCGCCCGACGGCGTCCATGTAGTCGATCGCCGCGCCGAGTCCGACGAAGCCGGCGATGTTCGGCGTGCCCGCTTCGAAGCGATGCGGCGGATCGGCGTACGTGGTGCCTTCGAAGCGCACATCGCGAATCATCTCGCCGCCACCGAAAAACGGCGGCATATCGCGCAGGATTTCCTTGCGCGCCCAAAGGGCGCCGGTGCCGGTCGGACCGAACATCTTGTGCCCGGTCAACGCGTAGAAATCGCAGCCGAGCGCGCGCACGTCGACCGGCATATGCGGCATGGCCTGCGAACCGTCGACAAGCAACGGGATGCCGCGCTTGCGCGCCGCGCGCGCAAGCTCGGCGACGGGATTGATCGTGCCGAGCACATTCGAAACGTGCACGACACAGGCGAGCTTGACACGCGGCGTCAAGAGATCGACGAAACGCTCGACGATCAACTCGCCTTTTTCCGTGATCGGCGCGACTTTGAGCTTTGCGCCGGCGCGATCGCCGAGGATCTGCCACGGCACGATGTTCGCGTGATGTTCCATCGTCGTCACAACAATCTCATCGCCCGGTTGCAGCTGCGGCAACAGATAGCTGTAGGCGACGAGGTTGATCGCCTGCGTCGTGCCGCTGGTGAACACGATCTCGTCGCGCGAAGGCGCATTGATGAAGCGCGCGAGTTTGTCGCGCGTCGCTTCGTACGCCGCCGTCGCCTCTTCGCCGAGCGTGTGCACCGCGCGCGAAACGTTGGCGTTGGTCTCGCGATAGAAATGGTCGACCGCTTCGATGACCGCCAGCGGCTTCTGCGAGGTGTTGGCGTTGTCGAAATAGACCAGCGGCTTGTCGTGCACCGCGCGTGACAACAATGGAAAGTCCGCGCGAATGCGCGCGACGTCGAGTGGAACCTGCAGCTCGTTCGGACGTGCACTCATGCAACACCTCCGGCATCTTGCAGATTCTCGCGATCGGTGTGGCTGTTCGGCACCGAGACGACGAGGAAATGCACGTCGGCTCGCGATTCGTTGCGGAACTGGTGCGCCGCGCCGGGCGGAACGTGCAGGCCTTGCCCGGCTGCGAGTTCATGGCGAACGCCATCGACTTCGAGCACCGCGGCGCCTTCGAGAATGTAAAAGAACTGGCGCGCACGGGCATGGCGGTGCCGAATCTCGGCTGCGCCGGGCGGAACGCGCTCGCGGATCACGCTGAATCCGTCGGCCTCGAGCAGGTGCCAGCCGTCGCAGCCCGCACCCCACTGATAGCGCTCGGCGTTGTCGATTCCGATCGGTGCGACCGCGCCTGATTCGATGCGGTCGGACTCGATGCGGCCGGATTCGATCGCGGCCATCAGCTCGCCTCATTGCTCGGCAACCGCGACGCGAGCATCGCGGCAAGATGCTCGCGCAACTCGTTCGGCTCGACCTCGGACAACGCCGCGCCGCAGAACGCCGCGATCAGAAGATGACGCGCCGCGTCGGGCGGAAGTCCGCGCGTGCGCAGATAAAACATCGCCTGCTCGTCGAGCTGCCCGACCGTCGCGCCATGCGCGGCCTTGACCTCGTCGGCGTAGATTTCGAGAACGGGCTGCGTGTCGATCTCGGCGTGCGGCGAGAGCAGCAGGTTCTTGTTCGAAAGATTCGCGTCGGCGCCGTCGGCGCCAGCAGCGACGGTGATCGCGCCGTGGAAAATGCCGCGCGCGCGCTCGTCGGCGACGCCGCGCCAGAGCACGTCGCTGATCGTGTTTCCGGCCGCGTGCCGCACGTCGAGGTGCGTATCCGCATGTTGCCGGCCGCGCAACGCAAACACGCCGCGCGAAACAAAGCGCGCGCCGTTACCGGCTAGTTCGACGTCCAAGTCGTGCCGCATCAGCTGCGCGCCGATTTCCAATGTGTGCGACGTCAACGTTGCGCCGGTCGCCAGCAGGCACTCGCTGCGTCGAATCAGCGTCGCGCCCGACGCCGCGTCCTGGATCTGTACGAGATCGAGTCGAGCGCCGCGACCCAACGCGTAGTTCGCCACAAGATTGCCGATTTGCGCAGGACCGCTCCCACCGCTCCCGACGTGATGCTCGATCAAGCGTAACGATGCTCCCGCGCCGATATTGACCAGTGCGCGTGAATGCCACGCGATCTCGCGCTCGCTCGCGGCGCCGACGAAAACCAGTTGCACCGGTTTTTCGACCTGCGTATCCGCGGCGACGCGAAGGATCGGGCCATCCATCGCGAGCGCGGTGTTGAGCCGCGCGAAAGCGGCCGCGTCGTCCGCGTGCTGATGCGCGAGCACGGCACGCCACGGTTCGAGTCGCTTCGGATCGGTATCTGCCAGCGTCGAAATCGAGAGACCCGATTCGGCGACGAAGCACGAGAGATCCTCGCGCCACTGGCCGTTGACGAAAACGAGCCGCGAGCCATCGAATCCGGGCAGATCGAAGATCGCAGGATCGATTGAGCGAGTCAGCGCTTCGACATCGCCGGCAACCGGCTTTCGTTGCTCCAATGCGCGCAGATTCGTGTATTTCCAGGCTTCGCTGCGGGGTCCCGGCAAACCTTCGCGCACGAGCGACTCCGCGGCTGTGCGGCGCGCGGCAGCCAGCCACTCCGGCTCGCGCGGCCGCGAAACGCCTGCAAGCACTTCGTGATCGAGCAACGATTCGAGCAGTGCGCTCGCCATCTCAGACCGCTCCGGCGCCGATCTTGTCGGGCACGTGGCGCTCGGCGATCCATGCGTAGCCGTGCTCTTCGAGTTTGTGCGCGAGCGTCTTGTCGCCGCTTTCGACGATGCGACCATCGGCGAGCACGTGCACGAAATCGGGAACGACGTAATCGAGCAGGCGCTGATAATGCGTGATGACGACGAACGCGCGTTCCGGCGCGCGCAAAGCGTTGACGCCGTCGGCGACCATTTTCAGCGCATCGATGTCGAGACCCGAATCGGTTTCGTCCAGCACCGCGAGCTTCGGTTCGAGTAACGCCATCTGGAAAATCTCGTTGCGCTTTTTCTCGCCGCCGGAGAATCCTTCGTTGACGGCTCGGTGCAGGAGCTCGTCCTTCAGGTGCAACACCGCGAGCTTTGCGCGCACGCGCTTCAGGAATTGCATGGAATCGAGCTCGGGTTCGCCGCGACGTTTGCGCTGCGCGTTGAGCGCGGTGCGCAGGAAATACGTGTTGTTGACACCCGGAATCTCGACCGGATACTGGAACGCGAGGAAAACGCCCGCCGCAGCGCGTTCTTCGGGTTCGAGATCGAGCAGGTCGCGGCCTTCGTATTCGATCGAGCCCCGCGTGACTTCGTAGCCTTCGCGCCCGGCGAGCACGTTGCCGAGCGTCGACTTGCCCGCGCCGTTCGGACCCATGATCGCGTGCACTTCGCCCGCGTTGACCTCGAGCGAGATGCCCTTGAGGATTTCCCTGCCGGCCACGCGGACATGCAGATTGTCGATCTTCAGCATCGAAGGCACCGTCCTGCTCATTTGGCCGGCGCCTTCGGGTTGCGCGCCATGCGATACGGCGTGTCGTCGCGCGGAACATTCATGACCAGCGGTTTTGCTGGCTTCATGTCGCATGACCGGTAAACGTCGCCGGGTCGCCCGCTGCGCGAAAGATCGCAATCGAGCTCGATCGCCGCGAACCGGTCGCCGACGGGATCGATCGGCCAGAGTTTCTGCGCGGCGTCGACACGACCGGTCTCCAGCCAGAACGGCGGAATGACGTCGGCGAGACTTCCATCGGACTTCCGTTGCGCCGAGTGCAACGGTCCCGAAGACGGAATGAAGAAACGCCCATCGCCGTCCGTGTAGCCGCAGGAACGGATTTCGCTGCCGCCCTGACGCAGACAGACATTGGATCCCGCCGGCACCTTGCCGTTGCTCAAGACGCCGTGGATCTCGGGCGTGTATTTCTTCGCGACCGGTTCGGACGCGATGGCAGCGACGCAGGCAAACACCAGCAGCGAAAGCGTAAGGCGCATCATCCGACCGCTCCTTCGAGCGAAACCTCGAGCAGCTTCTTCGCTTCGACCGCGAACTCCATCGGCAGCTCCTTGAATACCTGCTTGCAGAATCCGTCGACGATCATCGACACCGCGTCTTCCTCGCCGATGCCGCGTGCGCGGCAATAGAACAACTGATCTTCGGAGATCTTCGACGTCGTCGCTTCGTGCTCGACGATCGCGCCGGGATTCTTGACCTCGATGTACGGAAACGTGTGCGCGCCGCATTGCTTGCCGATCAGCAGCGAATCGCACTGGGTGTGATTGCGCGCGCCCGCGGCGCCCTTCTCGACGCGCACGAGTCCGCGATAGGTGTTCTGGCCGTGTCCCGCGCTGATGCCTTTCGAAACGATCTTCGATTTCGTGTTGCGGCCGATATGGATCATCTTGGTGCCGGTGTCGGCCTGCTGGCGATGGTGCGTCAGCGCGACCGAATTGAATTCGCCGACCGAATCGTCGCCGCGCAAGATGCAGCTCGGGTACTTCCAGGTGATCGCCGAGCCGGTTTCGACTTGCGTCCACGAAATCTTCGAGCGCGCACCGCGGCAGTCGCCGCGCTTGGTCACGAAGTTGTAGATGCCGCCCTTGCCGTTTTCGTCGCCCGGATACCAGTTCTGCACCGTCGAATACTTGATGTTGGCGTCATCCAGCGCGACGAGCTCGACGACGGCGGCGTGCAACTGGTTTTCATCGCGCATCGGCGCCGTGCAGCCTTCGAGATACGAAACGCTCGCACGCTCTTCGGCGATCAGCAGCGTGCGTTCGAACTGGCCGGTATCGCGCGCATTGATGCGGAAATACGTCGAGAGCTCCATCGGACAGCGCACGCCTTTGGGCACGAACACGAAACTTCCGTCCGAAAACACGGCCGAATTCAGCGACGCGAAGAAGTTGTCGGTGATCGGCACCACGCTGCCGAGATACTTCTGCACGAGCTCCGGATGCTCGCGGATCGCTTCGGAGATCGAGCAGAAGATGACGCCGGCCGCGGCCAGCTCCTTGCGGAATGTCGTGCCGACCGACACCGAATCGAACACCGCATCGACCGCGACGCCGGCGAGTCGCGCCCGCTCGTGCAGCGGCACGCCGAGTTTCTCGTACGTTTCGAGCAGTTTGGGATCGACCTCGTCGAGCGATTTCGGCCGATTTTTCGGCGCGGCGTAATAGCTGATCGCCTGGAAATCGATCGGCTCGATGCTGAGCTTCGCCCACGACGGCGGCGTCATCGTCAACCAGTGGCGATACGCCTTGAGCCGCCACTCGGTCATCCATTCGGGTTCGGTCTTGCGCAGCGAAATCGCGCGCACGACGTCTTCGCCGAGACCCGGCGGCAGCGTCTCGGTTTCGATCTGCGTGACGAAGCCCGCGTCGTAGCGACGGCTCAGTGCACTTTGGATTTCGAGTTCGACAGCGCTCATTGAAATAGTGAGGAAGTTAGCTCGGCGGCTGCGCCGGCTCGCTAGAAAGTCAGTACAACGCTCCTACTGACCGCTTTACTGACGACTTTTGCTGACCACTTTTACTAACCGCTCTTACTGACTGCTCTGCTCCTGCCAACCGCTCCTAACCCGCCGCCACACGCAACGGAATCGCCGTACGCAATTTCGGCGGCGGATGCTGCATGTCAGCGAGCGTCACTTTGGCCAGCGCGCCGGCGATGGCGTGGTTGATGCGCTGCCAGTTGACGCGCACGCCGCAATGCGGCTCGTGCCCGCACAAACCCGCGTGCGCGCTGCACTCGGTCATGCCGATCGGACCTTCCATCGCGGTGACGATATCGGCGATCGTGATGCGGTCCGCAGGACGCGCGAGTTGGTAGCCGCCGTTGATGCCACGCGTCGACGCGACCAGCGCGGCCTGGGCGAGCTGCTTCAAAAGCTTGCTCACGGTCGGCAGCTCGAGTCGCGCGCGCTCGGCCAGCACCTGCGCGCTCATCACGCCCTCGCCCGCGGCGAGGCAGGTCATCACGACGGTCGCATAATCGGTCAGTTTGCTGACGCGGAGCATGGCTGGTTCGCCGGGCTGTTAAATCAGTACTGAAATAGTACTATTTAAGCCGTGCTCAATCAACTTGAGCCGCGGTCAATCAACGCTTGCGCGGCATTTGTCGCCCGGCCGCGCGGGCAACGCCGTGGCGCGGTGCGGATACACTGGAGATGAATGCCGGACAACCCGCCCTGCCCCGCGACCGAGACATGAGCTCATCCACTCCGCGCGCCGACGCGCTGCGACGCTTCGCCGAAACGGCACTTTCCACGCGGCATCTCTCGATCGAGCCGGCATCCGCGGACGCCAGTTTCCGCAGTTACTGGCGTGTTCGCGATGCGCAGCGCACGCGCATCGTGATGGACGCGCCACCCGACAAGGAAAACCTCGGGCCATGGCTCGATATCGGCACGCGTCTGCGTAGCGGCGGTTTGCACGCACCGGAAATCTACGCGGCAGATCGTGAGCAAGGCTTCGTGCTGATGGAGGATCTCGGCACGCGCATGTATCTCGCGGAACTCGACGCAACGACGGTCGACGCCTTGTACTCGGCCGCGCTTGACGCGCTGGTGCGCATGCAGACGCACGTCGATGCGGCCGGTCTGCCGGCGTTCGACGAAGCGTTCATGACGGTCGAGCTTGAGCTGATGCCGGAATGGTTCCTGCGCCGCCATCTCGGCCTTGCGGTCGACTGCGATGAGTGGGACGTGATCGAGCTCGCGTTCCGCACCTTGCTCACCGCGCTGCGTGGGCAGCCGCAAACGTTCATGCATCGCGATTACCACAGCCGCAATTTGCTGGTCATCGACCCGAGCGCCGCAGCGAACGACATAACCGCGAAAATCGAGCCGTCGCTGCACAGCCCCGGCATCATCGATTTCCAGGGCGCGATGATCGGCCCGATCGCCTACGATCTCGCCTCGTTGCTGCGCGACTGCTACATCGCCTGGGATTCCGAACGCGTCGAAGGCTGGATGGAGAACTACCATCAACGTCTGCGTCACGCGCACTTGATCGATACGCACGTAGACGTCGCGCTTTTTCGCCGCTGGTTCGATCTCGCCGGATTGCAGCGTCACATCAAGGTGCTCGGCATCTTCTGCCGCCTCTGGTATCGCGACGGCAAGGCGCACTACCTCGCCGATCTGCCGCTGACGTTTCGATACGTGATTGCCGTCGCGCGGCGCTACACCGAACTCGCGCCGCTCGCGGACTTGCTCGAACGCGCGCTCGGCGAGCGCGATATCACGCGGCCGCGCGGCGAGGCGCTCGCCGGATGATCCGCACCGCGATGATCTTCGCCGCCGGCCAGGGCGAACGTATGCGACCACTGAGCGAGAAGACGCCGAAGCCGCTGTTGCGCGCCGGCGGCAAGATGTTGATCGAACATCATCTGGAAAAGCTTGCGGCCGCGGGTGTCGAGGACGTCGTCATCAACACGGCGCATCTTGGCGAGCAATTTCCGGCGGCGCTCGGCGACGGCACACGCTGGGGCGTTCGCATCCGTTACAGCGACGAGGGCCCGGAACCGCTGGAAACCGGCGGCGGTCTTCGCCACGCGCTGCCGCTGCTCGGCGCCGAGCCGTTCATCGGCGTCGCTGCGGACATCGTCAGCGATTACGACTACGCGGCGTTGGCGATCGAACCCGGCGCGCTCGCGCACCTGGTCATGGTGCCGAATCCGCCGTTCAACACGCGTGGTGATTTCTGGCTCGAGGGCAAACGACTGAACGAGAACGGAGTCGGCGAGCGGCTCACGTTTTCGAGCATCGGCGTTTATCGGCCTGAACTCGTCGCCGGCGAAACGGCCGAGCGGTTCAAATTACTGCCGATTTATCAAAGCGCGATGCGCGCTGGAAAACTGTGCGGCGAGCGATATGCGGGATTCTGGATGAATATCGGCACACCGGATCAGTTGCGCGAATTGGATCGGCTGCGCTCGTGATTGGCAAAACGCGATGTTTCGATCACTCGCCGCCGAGCAGCGTGCGCAGGAACGGCACGGTCACACGCCGTTGCGCCGCGAGCGACGCGCGGTCGATGCGGTCGAGCACGGTGAACAGCGAAGCGAGATCGCGTTTCTCGCGCGCGAAGAGCCAATCGATCACCGCATCGTCGATTTCGATGCCGCGCGAAGCGGCGCGTTCGCGCAGCAGATCGCGCCGATCGGCCTCGCCCAGCGGCTTCAGCACGATCTGCGTGCTGGCGGAAAGACGCGACACCAGGTCGGGCAACGCGAGTCCGATTTGCGCCGGCGCAGCGTTCGCGGCAAATACCAGCTTCGCACCGTCGGCGCGACAGCGGTTGTAGAGATCGAACAATGCGAGCTCGGCCGCATCGTCGCCGGCGATCGCGTCGACATCATCGAGCGCGAGCAGATCGCTGCCGCCGAACGCGCGTATCGACGCCGGCGCGTCGGCGCCGCGTAATGTCGCCAGCGGAAGATACTGCGCGCTTTTTCCGGACTCGCCAGCAGCGGCACACGTCGCGATCAGGAGATGCGTGCGACCGCTGCCGAACGGACCGGACAGATAGAGCGCATTCGTCGCGACACCATCGGCCGCGGAGCGCAGCAGGTCCAGAGCCACGCCGTTGTCGCCGATTTTGAAACTGCCGAAACGCTGATGCGCGGGCCAGCGCAGTGCCAGCGGAAGCTGATGGCTCATGAGCCTTCGAGCGGCGAGCGCTCGACGGCCGCGACGCCCGGCGTCATCACCGCAGGCGATGCACCCGTCTGTGCGGACGCCGTGCCACCGCTGACGACTACCACGACCTGCTCGTCGGCCGAACGATAGAGATCGCTCGCGGTGTAGCGCTGATGCGCATAGCGCAGCAGCACCATCACGACGGACGCGACCGGCAACGCCAGCAGCACGCCGAGGAATCCGAACAGCTCGCCGCCGGCGAGCACCGCGAAGATCACCGCGACCGGATGCAGACCGATTTTTTCGCCGACCAGGCGCGGCACCAGCACATAACCTTCAAGCGACTGGCCGATCGCGAAGACCATCAGCACCAGCGCAACGTGCGCCCAATCCTGGTATTGCACGAGCGCGGCGATGACCCCCATCACGACGCCGGTGATCGCGCCGAGATACGGCACGAAGCTGATCAGTCCGGCGATCATGCCGATCAGCGGTCCGACGCTGATGCCGACCAGCCACAGACCGACGCCGTACAGCACGCCGAGCACCACCATCACACTGAGCTGCCCGCGCAGAAACGCGCCCAGCACGTCATCCGATTCGCGCGCGAGTCGGGTGACGACCGGCTCGATCGAGCGCGGCACCAGCTCGTGGATGCGCTCGACCATGATGTCCCAGTCGCGCAGCAGATAGAACGCGACGACCGGAATCATCACGATGTTCAGCGCCCAGCCGACGATGGTCAGTCCCGATTTGGAGACTTTCGCGATCACGGCCGTGGCGAAGCCGCCGGCTTCCCTCCAGTTCGACTGCAGCACGCCGATCAGCTGTTGCGTGTCGAGCACGTCGGTCGAGATGCCGAGATGCGCTTCGAGCCACGGCGCGGCGCGCGTCTGAAACCAGGTGATCCAGTTCGGCAGCTGCGCGAGGAAATTCGAAATCTGGCGCTCGATGAACGGCACCAGCACCAGCACGATCGCGACGACGACGACGATCATGACCAGAAAGACGAGGCTCACCGCGAGCGTGCGCGGCATCCTGCGCTCGAGCCGGTCGACCAGCGGATCGCCGAGATAGGCGAACAGCGCGGCGATCACGAACGGCATCAGCACCGGCGCCAGCAGCCAAAGCACGAACCCGATTACGCCGATCAGGATCAGCCACTGCCAGCGGATGTCGAGCGGGCGTTCGTTCACACCGGCCTCCGTTCGCGCGAGGTTCGCCATGCGCGCGTGCTCCACACGACCACGTAGTGCACGCCGCTGGCCAGCGTCAGCAGCGCCGTTATGGCGATCGCCGCAGCGCGCACCGAATCGGTCACCGCGACGAGTTGCGAAAGCCGGAGCAGCTCGCCGAGCACGAATACGATCTGCACCAGCGTCGTCAGTTTCGAGAGTCGGCTCGGCTCTGCGTCGAAGCGGCCGATCAGGTAATAGTAAGCGACTGCGCCGCTGACGATGACGAGATCGCGCCCGATCACCAGCGCGGCGAGCCACATCGGCATATCGCCGGCGAACGCGAGCCAGAAAAACGCGGCGATGAGCAGCAGCTTGTCCGCGATCGGGTCGAGAATTCCGCCGAGCCACGACTGCCACCCGTAGCGCTTGGCGATGAAGCCGTCGACCGCATCGCTGAGTCCGGCGATCGCGGCGATCAAGAGCGCGCCTTCGTACTGGCCGGTGTCGATCAGCCAGCACAGCGGCACGACCAGCAGCATGCGCAGCGCCGTGATCAGGTTCGGCAGATGGCGCAGCATCGGCGCCATACGCTCAGGGAGCGAGCGCGAGCGTGGCATCGACGCCGTCGAGCGGCGGCGATCCGTTGACGACGCTGAGCGTGCGTTCCAGACCGACCGCATCGAGAAAATGCTTGAGATCCGTCGCCAGCGAGAGCTTGACCAGCATGCCCTCGCCGCGCGCCCGCACCGGCTGCGTGCCTCGCACGAGATTGCTCTTGCCCAGATACGCGATCACGCGCGCGTAGTCCTCGGCGGAACGGATTCCGCCGATCCAGACCGTCGCTTCGCTCGGGCTCGCGTCGGCTGGCGTCGTGCCGGTCGCCGTTCCGAAGCCAAGTCGCTGCAGCATGTCGTCGACGGCTGTGCCGTCGAATTCCGCGACCAGAATCCAGCGCGGACCTGCGCCATCCACGCCGTTCGGGTTGGGTTTGTAGCGGAACTGCAGCACATAGCGATCGGCTTTCGCGACCGCCGCAGCGACATCCGAGCGCGCCAGCGCGCCCGAGTCGCCGGTCTGCTCGATGACCACATTCGCGAGCGCCGTCTTGAGTGCCTCGGCGCGCTCGTCGTCGGACTGCGAAGCGACCGGCGTTTCGCCGGTGTACGTCGGCGGCGCGGCGCGAGCGGCCAGCGGCGCCAGCGCGAAGATGAGCATCGCGAGCGCGAGCGTGAGCGCGGCCGTGGCGCGCGCGGCGCGAGCGCGCCGCTCGCCGAGCGACACAGAGCAGACATGGGCTTCCACGGGGCGCGCGTGCACGTTCGTATTCCGTTACGTCGGAGGGAGAAGTCTGCCGAAAGCCCGCCAGCGCGTCCATCGCGAAGGGGCGCCGTCGACGGCGGTGCTATCATGCGCGCCCGCAAAATCGCGCCGGAGACCGTCGCATCGCCATGTCCGCCGATCGTGAGGCCTTAAGCTATCGCGCCGCCGGCGTCGACATCGATGCCGGCAACGAGGTCGTCGAGCGGATCAAGCCACTGGTCAAGCGCACGTTCCGGCCCGAAGTCATGGCCGGACTCGGCGGCTTCGGCGCGTTGTTCGAGCTCGCCGGACGCTATCGCGATCCCGTGCTCGTGTCCGGCACCGATGGCGTCGGCACCAAGCTCAAACTCGCGCAGGAACTCGGCCGTCACGACACCATCGGCATCGATCTCGTCGCGATGTGCGTCAACGACGTGCTGGTGCAGGGCGCCGAGCCGCTGTTCTTTCTCGACTACTTCGCGACCGGCAAGCTCGATGTCGACACCACCGTCGCTGTCGTCGGCGGCATCGCGAAAGGCTGTGAGCTCGCCGGCTGCGCGCTGATCGGTGGCGAGACCGCGGAAATGCCCGACATGTATCCCGCCGGGGAATACGATCTCGCCGGCTTCTGCGTCGGCGCCGTCGAAAAAAGCGCGCTGATCGACGGTTCGAAGATCCGGGCCGGCGACGCCATCATCGGCATCGCGTCGAGCGGAGCGCATTCGAACGGCTATTCGCTCATCCGCAAGATCGTCGCGCGCGCCGGCATCACGCAGGGCAGCGGCGGATTCGATCTCGATATCGGCGGCGTCAAGCTCGGCGAAGCATTGCTCGCGCCGACCACGATTTACGTCAAGGCGATCCTTCAGCTCATGCGCGAGCAGCCCGTGCACGGCATGGCGCACATCACCGGCGGTGGGCTCAAGGAAAACATCATCCGAGTCGTACCGGAAGGTCTCGGCATCACGCTCGACAGCACGCGCTGGACCTTGCCGCCGGTGTTCGAGTGGCTGGGACGCGAAGGCAATGTCGCGCGCGAGGAAATGTTCCGTACCTTCAATTGCGGCATCGGCTACACGCTGATCGTCGCACCGGCCCATCTTGAATCAACGATCGCGCGGCTCGGCAAGCTCGGCCTCGAGGCGACTGCGATCGGCGAAGTCGTGGCCGCGCGCGGTGCCGAGCGCGTACACATCGCGTAGCCCGCATTGGCCGATCCACTGCGCATCGCCGTACTGGCTTCCGGCCGAGGGTCCAACCTCGAAGCGCTGATCGCGGCGCAAAGCGAGGCCGCTCTGCCGATCGAAATCGTGCTCGTCGCGAGCGACAAGGCGCACGCGCCGGCGCTGCGTCTCGCCGAGTGCTCGAATATTCCGACGCTGGCGCTCGATCCGCGCGGCTACGCCGAACGCGCGGCGTTCGACGCGGATCTTTTCGAGCGCATCGCGGCGCATTCGCCGGACCTGATCGTGCTCGCCGGGTTCATGCGCATTCTCGATCCGCACGTGCTCGCGCCGTGGATCGGGAGCGCGGTCAACATTCATCCCTCGCTATTGCCGAAATATCGCGGCCTCAAGACGCACGAACGCGCGCTCGCCGGAGGCGACTTGTTGCACGGCGCGAGCGTACACTTCGTCACCTCCGAGCTCGATGGTGGTCCGGTGATCGCGCAGGTCGAGATACCTGTCGTTGCCGGCGACACGCCGGCAACGCTGGCTGCCCGGTTGCTTCCGCACGAACATCAGCTGCTGACCGCGAGCGTCGGTCTCTTTGCGCAACGATGCATCGCTCTCGACGGCGATCGCGTGCGTCACGATGGACATCTGCTGCAAGCTCCGCTCGTGCTTCGCGCCGACGGAACACTTGCGGTTCGCTCGTGAACCGCCGTTCAGCCGTGCGCAGCGAAACTCGCGCGGTTTGTGGCGCGGATATCCGATGAAGACTTCGTTGAAACTCTTGGCCTTCCTGTTTGTCGCCGCCGGTGGCTCGGCGATCGCCGCGGAAAGTGCAGCACCCGCGCCGTTTCATGCGGAATACCTTGCACTCCGCAACGGCGACGAGCTAGGTCGAACCACGCTCGATCTCAACGAGAATAGAGACGGCACCTGGACCTTGCGCAGCGAAACGCGCGGCACGTCAGGGCTCGCGAAGCTTGCCGGCATGCATATCGTCGAGACCTCGCACTTCCGCTGGCACGACGGACGGCCGCAGGCGATCGAATACGACTACAAGCAGGACAGCGCGGTCAAGACTCGCACGCGACATGCCGTGTTCGGCAATGGCGAAGCGCATGTCGAGGAAGGCGGGGCAACATTCCACTACGCGATCGTTCCGGGACTCGTCGATCGCCACGTGGTCACGCTCGCCATTGCCGGCGACTTGAAGCGCGGCGCGCAGTCTTTCGACTACAAGGTCGCCGTTAAGGATCACGTCGAGGACATGCGTTACGAACGCGCAGGCGACGAGAGCCTCAAGGTTCCCGCCGGAACGTTCGACGTCATCCAGATGCGCCGCATCGGCGAGGCGGGCAGCGATCGCAAGCGCGTCGCACGCAGCTGGTTTTCGGAAAAGCTCGGCTGGATGCCGGTACAGATCGAGCAGGCGGACAAGAAGGACACGATCACGCTGAAGTTGGCGGCGTTGCCGCAACGCTAGTCCTGAGGTGCGCACCGTTGGTGCGCGCAATGGGATCTCTTAGCCGCACGCGTTAGGCCGCGCGGATGTTCCTTCCGCGGCGCTTGAACTCGATCCGCTGCCTGATACCCGGATCTTGACCACCACTCAACCGGCGTTGTGATCCGACGATGCGCCGGTGCGGCGGGTCGGCCTGACCTGGCACCGTGCTGACCTAGGGAGGAGCACGCCATGACGCTGCGTCGTCTGTTGTTCTGTCTCGTCTGTGTTTTCGTCGTTCCCGTCGCGCGGACGGCCGACGCGCGCGCCGCGCCGGATCACGCATGGCCGAATCTCATGTCGAATACGACGGGCGCGGAAAGCTGATCAGCGCGGAGGTGCCGTAGCGATCTCGCGCGTCGCGAAAGGTGCGGCGCTCACCCTCCCGGGCCGGAGAGTCAGCGGAGAACGATCAAGACTTACGAGGGCAGGCGACGGATGCGGGCACCGAGCCCGCCGAGTTTCTCTTCGATGTTCTCGTAGCCGCGATCGATGTGATAGATGCGATCGACGACGGTGTCGCCGTGCGCGACCAGGCCGGCGAGCACGAGCGATGCCGAAGCGCGCAGGTCCGTCGCCATCAGCGGTGCGCCCGACATGTGGCCGACGCCGCGCACGATCGCGGCGTTGCCTTCGAGCTGGATGTCGGCGCCGAGCCGCTGCAGTTCGAGCGCGTGCATGAAGCGATTCTCGAACACGGTTTCGGTGATGATGCCGACGCCCTCGGCGACGCAGTTGAGCGCGGTGAATTGCGCCTGCATGTCGGTCGGGAACGCAGGATATGGCGCCGTCGTGACATTGACCGCTTTCGGGCGACGACCGCGCATGTCGAGCTCGATCCAGTCCTCGCCCGTATTGATCTGGGCGCCGGCATCCTCGAGCTTGCCAAGCACTGCTTCGAGCGTCTTCGGCCGCGCGCGCTTGGCGGTGATCTTGCCGCCGGTGATCGCGCCGGCGACGAGAAACGTGCCGGTCTCGATGCGGTCGGGCAGCACTTCGTAGCTGGTCCCGGTAAGACGTTCCACGCCTTCGATGATCAGCGTCGCGGTGCCGGCGCCTTCGATCCTTGCGCCCATCGCGTTGAGGCAATTGGCGAGATCGATGACCTCGGGCTCCTGCGCGGCGTTTTCGATGACGGTCGTGCCCTTGGCAAGCGTCGCGGCCATCATGATGTTTTCGGTGCCGGTCACAGTGACGAGATCGAGATGGATGCGCGCGCCCCTGAGCCGCTTTGCACGCGCCTTGATGTAGCCATTCTCGACCGACACTTCCGCGCCGAGCGCCTGCAGACCTTTCAAGTGCAGATCGACCGGCCGCGAACCGATCGCGCAACCGCCCGGCAGCGAGACATCGGCCTCGCCAAAGCGCGCAACGAGCGGACCGAGCACGAGGATCGACGCGCGCATCGTCTTGACCAGATCGTACGGCGCGAAGTAGCGCTTGGCCGGCCGCGGATCTACATGGATCTTCATGCGCTCGTCGAGCACGAGCTGCACGCCCATCTGGCCGAGCAGCTCCATCGTCGTCGTCACGTCGTGCAGATGCGGCACGTTGCCGATCGTCACGGGCTCGTCGGCGAGGAGACAGGCCGCGAGGATCGGCAGCACCGCGTTTTTCGCGCCGGACACCCAAACGTCGCCGTTGAGGGGTTCGCCGCCGTTGATGACGATCTTGGCCATGTTCTCCAGTGGAATCGAAAATCTGGGACGGGTGAATGAAAAACAGGACTGACGTCGGCGCGTTTGCGGCTACCTTCGTGCCAGATCCCCGCTAGCCCATTTCCGCTTCCTCGGGGGTCAATGTGCGCAGAGACAGTGCGTGGATCGCGCCGCCCATCAGCTCGCCAAGCGTTGCATAGACCATTCGGTGCCGCGCCAGCGGCAGCTTGCCGGCGAAAGCCTGGCTGATCACCAGCGCCTCGAAATGTACGCCATCGGGACCGCGAACCTCGACTTTGGCGTCCGGCAGGCCCCGCTGGATGAGATCTTGTACGGTGGTTGTGTCCATTTGCTGCGTATATGGGGGCGCTGGCCGGCAATCACGCAGGTTCGGGCGGGTGCGACGTTGTCGCCGCCCGGGCCGTCCAGAGCGAAACCCGGGGCCAACCGTTACAATGGGGCGGCGAATGGTACTCAAAATCCTGCGGCACAGAAATCAAGAGTTCTCCGATCTTGCGCTTTCGTACCCTCTTCCAGGTGAACGTACCGTCCCGATGAACGCCCAGATGCAAGCCACGTCATTGCCGCTCAGCAATACGCTCCTCGACGGGGCGAAGCTCGTGCGCAGCGCGCGCGCGGTCATCGCGACCGAGGCTCGTGCGATCGAGGCGCTGCACGATCGCATCGACGGCCGCTTCCTGCGCGCCTGCCAGCTCATGTTCGAGTGCGCCGGGCGCGTGGTCGTTTCGGGCATGGGCAAGTCGGGTCATATCGCGCGCAAGATCGCCGCGACGCTCGCCTCGACCGGCACGCCGTCGTTCTTCGTCCATCCGGGCGAAGCGAGCCACGGCGATCTCGGCATGATTACGCAGAAGGATGTCGTGCTCGCGTTGTCCAATTCCGGCGAGACCGACGAGCTTCTCACCATCCTGCCGCTGATCAAGCGCCAGGGCATTCCGCTGATCGTCATGAGCGGCAACAATGAGTCTTCGCTCGCGCGCCTGGCCGATGTGCATCTCGACACCAGCGTGCCGGCCGAAGCGTGCCCGCTCGGTCTCGCGCCGACGGCAAGCACGACCGCCGCGCTGGTGATGGGCGATGCGCTCGCGATCGCACTGCTCGAAGCGCGCGGATTCACCGATGAAGATTTCGCACGCTCGCATCCGGCCGGCAGCCTCGGCCGTCAGCTGCTGCTCAAGATCAATGACGTCATGCATGTCGGCGAGCAGGTTCCAGCCGTAAGCCCTGATGCGTCGCTGACTGCGGCCTTGGTCGAAATGACGCGCAAGGGTCTCGGCATGACCGCGATCGTCGACGATCAGAATCATCTGCTCGGCGTGTTCACCGACGGCGACTTGCGCCGCGCAGTCGACGACGACGACATCGACCTTCGCGAGACGCCGGTCACGCACCTGATGACGGCGCGGCCCAAGACGATTTCCGGCGACAAACTCGCGATCGAAGCGGCACGCCTGATGGAAGCGCACAAGATTCATGCGCTGCTCGTGGTGGATGACGAAAACCACGTCGTCGGCGCGTTGAACATTCACGATCTGTTGCGCGCGCGGGTCGTTTGAGAGCCGGGATTCGGGATTCGGAATTCGGGATGAAAGCCGCTAGCAGCGCGTTCCAATAAATCGCATCCCAATCTCGAATCCCGAATCCCGGCTTTCCCAACCGTGCTGCCATCCGACCTTCCCACCGACATCCGCGACCGCGCCGGGCGCATCAAGCTCGCCGTGTTCGATGTCGATGGGGTACTCACCGACGGTCGCCTGATCTACGCCGAGGACGGTCACGAGCTGAAAGCGTTTCACGTGCACGACGGACTCGGCCTGAAGCGCCTGCTCGCCAACCGCATCGAAGTCGCGGTGATCACCGCGCGCATGAGCATGATCGTGACCGAGCGCATGGCCGATCTTGGCGTTGCGCATGTTTATCAGGGCCAGGACGACAAGCTCGCGTGTTTCGAACAGCTCTTGCACGCGCTGAAGCTCGAGCCTGACCAGGTCGCATACACCGGCGATGACTTGCCCGATCTCGCCGTGATGCAGCGCGCCGGGTTTTCCGTCGCGGTCGCCAACGCGCATCCGTGGGTGCGCGAGCGGGCGCACTGGCGCACGCGCCTCCCGGGCGGCGCGGGCGCGGCGCGCGAGGTCTGCGACTTGATCCTCGCCGCGCAAGGCAAGGCCGAAGCCGAGCTCGACGCGTTCGTCCGATGACCGATCGACGCCTCTGGCTCGTCGCGGCGCTGCTCGCGCTCGCCGGCATCGCGCTCAACATCGTGTACTGGATCACGCGCCAGCCGACCAACGAACAAACCTACGCCGGTCCGCCGCGCTCGGACTACACGCTGACGGATTTCACGCTCAACGCGCTCGACGCAGATGGCAAGCTGTCTTTCCAGACCATCGGTCCGTTGCTCTCGCGCCGCGGCGACGACGGCTCGATTTTCGTGACGACGCCCGATTACGTGATCTACGACGGCAGCGAGCATCAGTGGAAAGGCAGGTCCGATGCGGCCTGGGTCAACAAGGAAGGCACGATCATGCGGCTCGACGGCCGCGTCGAGATGCACCGCCAAGCCGAACCAGGGGTACAGCCGGTCGACGTCGTGACGCGCGATCTCACCACCTGGCCCAAGGACAAGAAAATGGCAACCGCGGCGCCGGCAACGATCACCGAGCCCGGCTCTATACTCCGCGGCGTCGGCATGCGCGGCGATCTCAATACCAAGGTCCTGGAGCTCCTTTCCGATGTGCACGCAACGATCGAACCAAAAGACAAACGCAAGGCGGCCGGGCAATAGTGTCCTATGCGCGTCGGTGCTCGGGGCCGCGCTGCTCGGTGCCGCGCCGCACGCTGCGCTCGCGCTCAGCACCGACAAGCAGCAGAACACGCTGATCAATTCCGATTACGCGAAGATCGTGCAGAACAAGGAGAGCAACGCGCCAGGCGTCACTTATCTCAATGGCAACGTGACGATGGACCAGGGCACGACCAAGGCGCGCGGCGACGAGGCGACGGTCTATCAGCACCCGGGCAATGCGAAGGATGCCCAAGGCAAGGACATCTCCGGCGACATCCAGCGCGTGCTCCTGATCGGCAAGAAGAAACAGGCGCACATGGAACAGCAGCAGGATGGCGGCGGACTGATGACCGCCAATGCCGACAAGATCGACTACAACGCCGACACCAGCGTCGCGGTGCTGACCGGAAACGTCGTCGTCGTGCAGCCCGGACGTGGCACGCTCAAAGGCGCGTACATGACCTACAACACCAACACCGGCGAGATGGAGAGCGGCGACAAGTCGAACGCCGGACAGCGCGTGCAGATGGTCATCGAGCCGAAGAGCAAGGGCACCGCGCCCGCCCCCGACAAACCCGCCGCAAAGCCGGCCGCGACGCCGCCGAAACCCGCCGACAGCGACAAGCACTGATGCTGAGCGCGCGCGGTCTGCAGAAGAGCTTTCGCGGGCGCACGGTCGTGCGCGGCTTCGAATTCACGCTCGACAAGGGTGAGATCGTCGGCCTGCTCGGCCCGAACGGCGCCGGCAAGACGACGTGCTTCTACATGATCGTCGGCCTGATCCCCGCGGACGCCGGCGTCATCCGCATCGACGATCGCGACGTCACCGAGCTGCCGATGCACGCACGCGCGCGGCTCGGCGTCGGCTACCTGCCGCAGGAGCCTTCGGTGTTTCGCCGGCTCAGCGTCGCCGACAACATCCTGGCGATCCTCGAGCTTCGCGACGATCTCAACGCAGCCGGCCGCACCGCCGAGCTCGAAGGTCTGCTCGACGATCTGCAGATCGGCCACATCGCCGACCAGCGAGGCGTGAGTCTGTCGGGTGGCGAGCGGCGCCGTGTCGAAATCGCGCGCGCGCTCGCGGCAAAGCCGCGCTTCATGCTGCTCGACGAACCCTTCGCCGGCATCGATCCGATCTCCGTCGTCGACATCCAGCGCATCGTGCTTCAGCTCAAGTCGCGCGGCATCGGCATCCTGATCACCGACCACAACGTGCGCGAGACGCTCGGCATCTGCGAGCGCGCGTACATCATGAACGAGGGATCCGTGCTGGCCCAGGGCGCGCCCGCCGAAATCCTCGCCAACGAGCAGGTCCGCGAGGTCTACCTCGGCCGCGAGTTCCGCATGTAGCCCGGATCCGGACGCCGGCCAGGCGCGGCCCAATCCGCGAAGCCTCCGCCTGCTTTTCCGTGACGTCAAGCCTGCCCGACACCCTCGATTTGGCGCTAGGATGGTCCCATCAGGGGGACTTGGCACGATTTGGGCATGAAACCGGCGCTCCAGATACGCCTCAACCAGACGCTGGCGCTGACGCCCCAGCTGCAGCAGGCCATTCGCCTGCTTCAGCTTTCCAGCATGGAGCTGGAGCTCGAGCTCAATACGGCCATCGAGTCGAACCCTCTGCTGGAACTCGAAGGCGAAGGCACCGAGGACGGCGAAGCAGACTCCGCCGAGACCGACACCGTCGATGGCGTCGAAGAAGCGCCGGCCGAGCCCGCCGATTCGGCGAACGAATCCGACGAAGGCCCGCTCGATCTCGAGCTCGCACGCTCCGATTACCGCGGCAACTCGCAGGACGAAGACGGCCTCGAGCCGCAGGACGCGGAAGTCGAGGACCTGCGCGATCACCTGCTCTGGCAGTTGAACCTGACGCCGATGACGGGGCGCGACCGCGCGATCGCGGCGACGCTTATCGAGGCGATCGACGACGACGGCTATCTCACCGAATCAGACGAGTCGCTGCAGGCCAGCATCGCATCGCTCTACAGCGTGACGCCCGAAGAAATCGAATCGGTGCGCCATCGCGTGCAGCGCTTCGATCCGGTCGGCGTCGCCAGCCGCTCGCTGAAGGATTGCCTGGCCGTGCAGCTCGACACGCTCGAAGCATCGACGCCGGCGCTCGCGCTGGCGCGCACATTGGTCAACGATCATCTCGAAGCGCTCGCGCGTCAGGACCGCAATCGCCTGTGCCAGCGCGTGCACGCGACCGAAGAAGAATTCGAAACCGCCGTCGCGCTGATCCGCTCGCTGTCGCCCAAGCCGGGCGTCGGCTATTCGAATACGGCCGCCGAATACGTCGCGCCGGATGCGTATGCGCGCAAGATCGGCGGTCGCTGGAATGTCGTGCTCGCGCCGGGCTGCCAGCCGCGCTTGGGCATCAACGAGCATTACGCGAGCCTGATCGCCAAGGCGCGCCGCGAGGACGCGCACTATCTGCGCGGTCAGCTGCAGGAGGCGCGCTGGCTCATCAAGAGTCTGAAGACGCGCGCAGAGACGATGCTGAAAGTCGCCACTTCGATCGTGCGCGCACAAGAAGCCTTTCTCGAATTCGGCGCCGAGGCGATGCGGCCGCTCGTGCTGAAGGATGTCGCCGAGGAAATCGGCATGCACGAATCGACCGTGAGCCGCGTCACCACGCGCAAGTTCCTGCACACGCCGCGCGGCACCTTCGAGTTCAAGTATTTCTTTTCGAGCGGCGTATCGACCGTCGACGGCGGCGCCGCGTCGGCGACCGCGATTCAGGCGATGATCAGAAAACTCATCGGCGACGAGAAACCCGCGCGTCCGATGTCGGATCAGGCGCTCGCGGCCGAGCTCAATAAGCGCGGCATCAGCGTCGCGCGCCGCACGGTAGCCAAATACCGCGAAGCGATGAACATTCCGTCGTCAAACGATCGCAGCCGCTTGGGTTGAGGATTCGTATGCGCTGTTTCCGTGCCCGCGTGCGGCGCTCTGTTCCTCCTCAGGAACCGTTCCGGCGTGCCGAGGTCTCATGGAATACCAGCCGCGCGTCGCACAAGCGACTCGTGCCCACCATCCATCACAGGGAGGACTCCACCAGCCCCTGATCCGTCATCCCGGCGCACGTCGGGAGCCAGCGCCTTCGGTGTCCGGCTGCGAATCGCAAATTCGACCCCGAGCGCAGACCCTGGCCAACGCCTGGATTCGACTGCAACCGTGCGGTACGCGTCCGGCGCTTCCGGACGTTCAATACGAGGAATTCGTCATGCAGATCATCATCAAAGGTCACCAGGTCGACGTCACCCCCGCGCTGCACGAGTACGCCAAAAACAAATTCGAACGGGTCACGCGCCACTTCGACCATCTGCATGAGCTCAGCGTCGTGCTGGGCGTCGAAAAGGTCCTGCACAAGGCCGAAGCTACGATGCAATTTGCCGGCAGGAAATCGGCACGCACGTTGCACGCGAACGCGACTGCGGCCGACATGTACGCCGCGATCGACGCGCTGGTCGACAAGATCGACAAGCAGGTGCGAAAGCACAAGGAAAAACTCACCGACCATCACGCCGAAACGGTGCGGGCGACGCGCTACAGCTGAGCGTTTCGAGCGGTCGACCGGGTCCGTCGTCGCGGCGGAAGCCGGGACCCATTTGCGCTTGCGCCGAACATCACGTTGGACTCCGGCCTTCGAAGGATGACGCCCCCAAGGTGCTGAGCTGGCGCGCGCCCGCAGGAATGCTGGACTCCACTTCGAGGCGTTTCACGCGCCGTCCGCCCACGGCTCGCCAAACGCCAGTACCATTACCCGCCCGCCGCTGCAGAGCGACCCGGAGAGCCTGTTCCGCTCATGCCATTTCTCGACCTGTTGCCGCCTGAGCGGGTGCGGACGGATCTCGTCGCGAGGGACAAAGCGGGCCTGATCGCGCGGCTTGCGGACCTCCTCGCTGGCAGGGACGACGCCAGCGTCGTGCACGCGGCGCTCGAAGCGCGCGAGCAGCTTGGCTCGACCGGCCTTGGCCACGGCGTCGCAATCCCGCACGGTCGAAGCGCGGCGGTTGCCGATGCCCGTGCCGCGTTCGTGCGACTGGCGCGCCCGGTCGATTTCGGCGCTGACGATGGCGAGCCGGTCGATCTCGTCGCCGCGCTCATCGTGCCGGAGCATTTCACCGATCAGCACCTGAAACTCCTGGCGGAGCTCGCCGAGCTCTTCTCCGATGCCAAGCTGACCGAAGCGCTCCGCGCGGCGCCGGACGCGGCGACAATGTGGGAGCGGTTGCGCAAGGCCAAGGCCGGGCGCTGATCGATCCTGCGGCGGGCCGTTTCGCGCCGAAAACCTGCATCGAAAAGACGCCGGATCGCGCCAGGTGCGCATGGCGCTTGGTCACGCTCCACACACTGTGGCAGTCTGGCGCTACCGACCGATGCACCGCGGTCCCGGACTTCGACGATGGAAAGGCTCTCAGCCCGCCAGCTTTTCGATGCCGTCGGCGAGCGCATGGCGCTGCGCTGGGTCGCCGGCATGCGCGGTGAAGACCGCCTGTTCGAGCCTGGCGGCGCGCAGTCGCGGCGGCCCTCGCTGGTCGGCTATCTCAATATCATCTATCCGAACAAGGTGCAGATCATCGGCACCGAAGAGCTCAATTATCTCGACGGGCTCGATTCGCGGCAGCGCTGGGAAACGGTCGAGAAGATCATCGCCTACGAGCCGACCGCGCTCTTGGTGACGAAGGATCAAACGATTCCCGCCGACCTGCGCCAGGCCGCCGAGGAATCGCAGACACCGCTCTGGATCAGCCCCAAGCGCGGCCATGAGCTCCTCACCTACCTGCAATATCACCTAGCCCGGTCGCTCGCGCGGCAGGTGACGCTGCACGGCGTGTTGATGGAGGTGTATTCGATCGGCGTCCTGATCACCGGCGAAAGCGGCACCGGCAAGAGCGAGCTCGCGCTCGAACTCATCACGCGCGGTCACCGGCTGGTTGCCGACGATGCGCCGGAATTCACGCTGATCGCGCCGGACGTGATCGACGGCAACTGCCCGGAGATGCTGCGCGACCTTCTGGAGGTGCGCGGGCTTGGCGTGCTCAACGTGCGCGAAATGTTCGGTCAGACGGCCGTCAAGCCATCGAAATACCTGCGCCTGATCGTGCATCTGAAACCACAGAAACTCGATGCGCCCGGCGACGGCATGGCGCGCCTGACCGGCGACGTCGGCTATCGCGAAGTGCTCGACGTGCAGATTCCGTGCATCACGATCCCGGTCGCACCGGGCCGCAACATCGCGGTCCTTGCGGAAGCGGCGGTGCGCAGCCATATGCTGAAGACCAAGGGATTCGATCCCGCCCAGACCTTCATCGACCGCCAGGCGCACCAGCTGCGCAGACTGCCGCCATGGTAGACACCGATCCCATCGCCGCGAAAGACGCGCCGGCGTCGACGCCGGCCGAGCTGATCATCGTCAGCGGGCTTTCCGGCTCCGGCAAGACCGTTGCGCTCCGCACGCTCGAGGATCTTGGCTACTACTGCGTCGACAACCTGCCCGCCGCGCTGATGCCGGCTTTCGTGCAGGCGATTTCGCAAGGCGGCGCCGGGCTGCATCACAAGCTCGCGGTCGGCGTCGACGTGCGCAACCGCGCCGAGAATCTGAATCGCCTGCCCGCAATCCTCGCCGAGCTCGCGCAGGCGCAGATCGCCTATCGGCTCGTTTTTCTCGATACGCGCGACGACGTGCTGATCAAGCGCTATTCGGAAACGCGCCGCCGTCATCCGCTGTCGGCCGAAGGCCTCGGACTCGCCGAAGCGATTGCGACCGAACGCCGACTGCTGCGACCGATGCTGTCGATTGCCGATCGCGTGATCGACACCAGCGAAATCAACGTACATCAGCTGCGCCGCATCATCATCACCGAAATGGGCCTCGCCGCCGGCGGGCTCACGCTGCTGTTCGAATCGTTCGCGTATCGGCGCGGCGTGCCGACCGACGCCGATTTCGTCTTCGACGCCCGCTGCCTGCCGAATCCGCATTGGGAATCGAGCCTGCGTCCGTTGTCCGGCAAGGACGTCCCGGTACGCGAGTGGCTCGAAGCGAAACCCGATGTCATCGTATTCCGCGACGATCTCGCGCGCTTTCTCGACAACTGGCTGCCGCGTTTCGAAGCCGAAGGCCGCAGCTATGTCACGATCTGCGTCGGCTGCACCGGCGGGCGTCACCGTTCCGTCTATCTCGCCGAACAGCTCGCCGAGCATTTCCGGCAGACGCATCGGCAGGTGTTGAGTTATCACAGAGAGTTGGAGTGATGAAGATCGGGAATCGGGAATCGGAAATCGGGAATCGGGAGAGCAGGCCTTTCGTACGCGCGCGTGCGCAGTTTCCGATTTCAGAGCGCGCGCCCTCCCGATTCCCGATTCCCGATTCCCGATTCCCCGCTTCCAACCCATGAGCGTCGGCGTCCTCCTCCTCACGCACGAATCGATGGGCGCCGCGCTCGTCTCGGCCGCGCGCCATGTGCTTGGTCGGTTGCCGCTGCCGGTCGAAGTACAGGAAGTCGCGGCGAACGCGGATCCGGATCAGATGTTGCGCGACGCCGCCGCGCGCGCGCGCGATCTCGACGGCGGCGATGGCGTGCTGGTACTTTCCGATCTTTATGGCGCGACGCCGTGCAACGTCGCCAACCGGCTGCCCGGGCTCGGCGTGCACATGCACTGCGTCTCCGGATTGAACCTGCCGATGCTGCTGCGGGTTCTCAATTACCCGGAGCAATCGCTCGACGAGCTCGCGCAGACCGCCGCGAGCGGCGGGCGCGGAGGGATTTTCGTGGACACGCCGTAACCGGCGCCGGCTTGCAAATTGAATAGGGTGGGCTTCAGCCCACCATCGTCAACAAGAGAGGTGGGCCGAGGCCCACCCTATGAAATGGATTGATCTCCGCGGATTCGTTTCCGCACCGCCAACGCAGGTATGCATGCTCGAAAAGGAAATCACGATCAGCAACCGCCTCGGCCTGCACGCGCGCGCGTCGGCCAAGCTCGTGCAGGCGCTGCACGAATTCCAGTCCGCGACGGCGATCGCTTATCGGGGCAAGGAAGTCAATGCGAAAAGCATCATGGGCGTGATGATGCTTGCCGCCGGCCTCGGCGCGAAGATCCGCGTCCGCGCCGACGGTCCCGACGAGGAGGCTGCGATGGCGGCGATGGTTGATTTGTTCGAGCGCAAGTTCGACGAAGGGCAATAACGTGGGCCCAAATCCACCGATCGGATGACAGCGGGCCGAAGCCCGCGCAATGAATCGAGGCAAGGCGAAGCGACGTGAGATTCCAGCTGACAGGCAACGGCGCAGCGCGCGGAATGGCGTTGGGCCGCGCTCGCCTCGAACAGCCGAGTCGTTATCTCGTCGACGAGCGCCCGCTCGCCGCCGAAGATGTCGACGCCGAGCTCGAACGATTGGATCGCGCGCTCGCGCTGGCACGCGCGGAACTCGCGGCGTTGCGCGAGAAGCTGCACGGCGTGCTCGCGCGCGAGGTCGGCGACTTCATCGACGCGCACAGCCTGATCCTCGCCGACCGCGATCTCACCGCCGGTCTCGCTGACCTGGTGCGCATCGGCCGTTATCGCGCCAGCGCCGCGCTCAAAATGCAGCGCGATCGCCTCGTCGCGGTGTTCGAGGCGATGGACGATCCGTACCTGCGCAGTCGCAAGGAAGACATCGATCACGTCATCGGTCGCGTGCAAGCGGCGCTCGTGCGCGAATCGAGCGCGGAGGAACGCAAGCTCGCCGCACGTGTCGGTGAAATCCTGGTCAGCGACACGGTCGCGCCGTCCGAGCTCGTGCACCTCGCCGAGCACGGCGTGCTCGGCGTCGTGTTGACCTCCGGCAGTCCGCTCTCGCACAGCGCGATCCTGGCGCGATCGCTGCGCCTGCCGATGATCGTCGCCGCGCACGACGCGCTCTCGCACATCCAGGACGATGATCTGATCCTGATCGATGGCGAGCACGGCGACGTCGTCGTCCATCCGACCGCGCAGGACCTTGCGCGCTACCGCAGCTGGCAGCGTGAAGTCGTACAGCGCGGCAAGATCCTCGCGCTGTTGCGCGACGCCGACACGCGCACGCGCGACGGCGTGCCGATCCATCTGTACGCGAACGCGGAACTGCCGGCCGACATCGCACAAGCACGTGCCTGCGGCGCGGCGGGCGTCGGTCTCTATCGCACCGAATTTCTGTTCCTGCAACGCAAGGAAATTCCGGGCGAAGAGGAACAGTTCCTCGCGTACCGCGATCTCGTGCTCGGCATGGGTGGCTTGCCGGTCACGATCCGCACGCTCGATCTCGGCGCGGACAAAGCCGATTCGACCGGCCTCGTACTCGACGACGAAGACAATCCCGCGCTCGGCGTGCGCGGCGTGCGTCTGTCGCTGCGCCGGCCGCAGCTCATGATCATGCAGCTCCGCGCGATCCTGCGCGCATCGAACTACGGGCCCGTGCGCGTGCTGGTGCCGATGGTCGCGAGCGCCGAAGAAATGGCCAGCGTGCGTTATCTTTTGAACGAGTGTGCGCGCGATCTGCGCACGGCCGGCTACGAAATCGCCGATCACATCGAGCTTGGCGCGATGATCGAAGTACCGGCCGCCGCGATCGCGCTGCCCGGCATGATCAAGAAACTCGACTTCATCGCGATCGGTACCAACGATCTTGTGCAGTACACGCTCGCAGTCGATCGCAACAACGACCAGCTCGCCAATCTGTACGATCCGCTGCATCCCGCGGTGTTGAAGTTGCTCGCGCAAACGATCGCGACCGCGGCGCGGGCGGGTCGTCAAGTCACGCTCTGCGGCGAGATGGCGGGTGATGTGCGCTATACCGGCCTATTGCTCGCGCTCGGGCTCACCGAATTCAGCATGCATCCTGGTCTTCTGCTCGAAGTGCGCGAAGCGGTGAACTCCTTCGATCGTTCGCAACTGCTTGGCGAGGCGAAAGCGTTGCTGCGCGCAATCACGCGCGAAGGAATCCTGCACGTCGTCGAACGCCTCAAAGCCTGCTCGGCAACGTTGCGGATCGGTTCACCGGCCTAGAAGCCGCCAACCGCGTCTGCGATACTCCGCGCGGAAACGCGTTGCGGCGGGAAGATCCGAAAAGAGCCGCTGATCGCGCCCTTGCCACGACACGTCATGACCGCATCGTCCACCCTTCCTCTGATTTCCGGGCATGTCCTGGCGCAGGCGCAGATTTATCGGGACCGCTTCGCGCGGCGCGAGCCGTTCCGCCACGTCGTCATCGACGACTTCTTCGCCGCCGATTACGCGGCGCGCCTGCTCTCCGAATTTCCGCCTTTCGAACGCGGCAATGCGCGCAACGAACACGGCGAGCTGGGTAACAAGGCGACCGTCGAGCGCGTGCGCGGACTCGGTCCCGCCTACGCCGCGCTGGACGACCTTGTCCGCTCGCCCGCGCTGCTCGATCTCGTCGAACGGATCACGTCGATTGCGGAATTGCTGTACGACCCGTGGTATTTCGGCGGCGGCACCCACGAAAACCGCGACGGTCAGGATCTCGACCCACACGTGGATTTCAACCGGCATCCTGTCGAAAGCTGGCACCGGCGCCTCAACCTGATCGTCTACCTCAATCGCGAATGGGACGATGCTTGGGGCGGCTCGCTGGAACTGCACTCCGACCCGCGTTCGAGCGACGATCGCGTCACGCTGATCACGCCGATCTACAACCGCTGCGTGATCTTCGAGACGACCGAGACGAGCTGGCACGGATTCAGCCGCATCGGCCAGGACGGCGCGCCGTCATCGCTTTCGCGCAAGTCGATCGCGCTCTACTTCTACACGCGCGAACGCCCGACCGAGGAGCTCGCCGATGCACATTCGACGATCTATATCGATCGCCCGCTTCCGGAACGCTTTCGGCCCGGACTCGCACTTGATGCACGCGACATCGGCGAGCTGAGAACGCTGCTGACGCGTCGGGATCAGCACAACCAGCGTCTTTATCGAGAAATCACCCGGCTTACCGCCGAGCTCGAAGAATTGCGCGCGGCGCTGTATGCCGGACGGCTCGGTCGGCTGCGCTATCTCGCGCAGCGCTTGAAACTGGGATTTCAGCGCTGACCTGCCGTTAACGGTTGCGCGAAACCGAGTGCGTGCACGATGTAGCCGAGTTGCCGATCGTCGCGTGACTCGTACAGGTTATCGCTGGTCAGACGAATCGCGACGCGCTGCCCGATATTCAGCGGGCAATTCGCTACGGGCAACCACCAGCGTTCGCGCCGGTTTTCATTCTGTCGGAACGAGCCAAGCCGGCAGCCGCCCGCCTGCACGGTCACGCCGACATCGCGTTTGATGCGATAGCCGCTGAGCGGCGGAATGTACACGTCGATATTGAACTCGGGCTCGCCGCCGTAGCGCAGCAGAATCTCCGCATCCGCCGTGACCCAGCGCCAGCCATCGCCCTCTCGTCGCTGAAAACCGAACAGGTACGGATAGTCACCGCTATGGAAATCGACGTGTGACTGCACCGCGTTGTCGTCGATCTTCACTGTGTCGAACGAATGGCGTGGGGCGTTCGCGTCAATCGCGATGAACTTGAGGTTATCCGAGTGCGCAACCTCGCGACTCGAATAGCGATCGAGCCAGTATTGCGCTGCGCCGGTCGTCATCGCCTGCATGTCGAGCACGAGAAATACCGGCGAGGCGGCGGCGAGTTCCTGTGGCGTACGCGTCACGATGTTGCCGAGCCGGCGTCCCGAATACAGCGCGAAGATCGGCGCCGAGTACCAGCCGACCGCATCAGTCTCGGCATTGACCGGCACATGTCGCAGCGCTTCGAGATCGCCGCGCAGCGATTCGGCCGAAGCGAAGTCGGTCTCCTCGTCAGCGCCGACGTTCGACTCGATCGACAACGCCTGCAGCGCGACGAGAACGACGCCGGCGAACGTCGCCGCCTGTCGCGTCGATCGGGCGCTGCTTTGCCGCAGCTTCCACAACGCGGCAAGCACCGCCACCAGCACGACTTCGAGGACGAGCACGCCGTCGAAAATACGGCGGTACCAGGCTTTCTCGGTCGGCGTGAAGCCAAGCCACCAGAAAAAATAAATCGCAGCGAACACGATCAGCCCGAACAACGCCGCGCGCGCATGCCGCGGAAAATGGCGGCGAGTGAGGAACGCCAGGGCGATCGGTCCGACGAGCCAGAACGGAATCAGCGCAAACGGCAAACCGACGTAGTCGGCGAGCAAACGCAAATGGACCAGCATTTTCGTGCCGAGGCCGTGCGTATCCTGAAACCCCTGTTCGGTTCCCGCCTGCATGTGGATCGCGTGCATCTCTTCGCGAACCCACGCATGCCATTTGTGGATATCGCCTATCGTGAAGAAGTGTGCGATCTCGTAGATGATTCCCGGCAGCAAGAGCCCGCACAACAAACCGGCGATGCCCAGCATCACCGATTTTCTGCGCGACCGATAAGAGGCAAGCGCCATGAACACCGCGGGCAAGATCGCGATGATGCCGATTGCCAGCACGGTCTTGGTCAGCACCGCCATTCCAAGCAGAATGCCCGCAGCGAACAAACGCTTATAACCCGTGCGCTCGTTCGGTTCGCAGAGCACGACGAGCGCCGCGAGCCACCAGACCATTGCCGGTACTTCGCCGTAGCCGTTCATCGCGATTTCGCGGATGCCCGGCGTCCATAGGCAAACGGCGATCGCGAGAAGTGCCCAGCGCCAGGACGTCCATCGTCGAACGAGCACGAAAACGACTGCGACGAGCGCCGCGACGTACAGCAGATTCGTCAACTGCGCCTGCCAGATGCCGACGCCGAATGCCGCGAAAACACCGGCGGCCGGCACGATGAACGGTGCACGCGACTGGATTTCGTGCGAGAAACCGCTGCGATTCGCGTAAAGTCGCTTGTAGCCGTGCCCTTCGGCGAGCGATCGCGCGACCTCCAGATTCATCGCACCGTCGAAGCTGACCTGCTCGGTGGCGGACCAATAGACGATGCGCGCGGCGCCTGCGATGCACGCGACAGCGAGGATGAATACAAGCGCGTAGCCCGCGAGCGCTTCGCCGCGGCGAGCTCGCGCCGACATGAGCTGTGCATCGCCGCGCGCACGCGCAGGCACGGCGCCTTCGCTCATCGCGCCGGCCCGATCGGTTGCATGTGCGCCCCAGCGCCTCGCATGCTCTGCCCTCCTCAGCTCCGGCAAGCGCCATCGCGGCGCGTCGTGCCGGCCTCGCATCGCGGCTGCAAAATTCCCCAAGTCACCATCCTACCGCGCACCCGGCGACGGTTGAACAGCGTGCGCGGACTCGATAGCGCACCCGCGTTCGATGAACATCAACGCGCATCGTGCGCGTCGCAATGCACGCCGCCCTGCTGCTTCGACGCCCAATGCAGGCATAATCCGCGCGCCCCGACGAACCTCGCCCACGAGACCTCGCCCTCGAGATCCGCACCATGGCCGAAGCGACCCGCCACGACAAGACCGCACGCCAGCTGCGCCTGCTGGCCGAGGCGATCGACTCCGGCCGGCTCGGCGCAGTAAAGCGGCTGGTCAACACGCTGGCGCCCGCCGAGATCGGCAATCTGCTCGAGTCGCTGCCGCCGGATCGTCGCGCCGTGGTCTGGGGCCTGACCGATCCCGAAGACGACGGCGAGATCCTCGTGCACGTCGGCGAAGACGTGCGCGAGGATCTGCTCGGAGCGATGGATCCGGACGAAATGGTCGCCGCGGCCGAGACGCTCGACATCGACGATCTCGCCGAGCTGATGGGCGATCTGCCGAATACCGTCGCCGACGAAGTGCTGAAGTCGATGCAGCGCGAGGATCGCGAGCGCCTCGAGCACATGCTCACCTACGATGAGGACACCGCCGGACGCCTGCTGAATCCGGATCTCGTCACCGTGCGCGCCGACGTCACGGTCGATGTCGTGCTGCGTTATCTGCGCCAGCGCGGCGAGTTGCCCGAGCAGTCGCACCACGTCTACGTCGTCAATCGCCGCCGCCAGTACCAGGGCCGCATCGCGTTTGCGCAGCTCCTGATCGCCGATCCGGAAACGCCGGTGAACCAGCTGATGGACATCGAGCAGCCGGCCATCGATGCGCACACGCCGGTTGCCGAAGTCGCGCAGCAGTTCGCCGACCATGACTGGGTTTCGGCGCCCGTGGTCGACAACAACAACGTGCTGCTCGGTCGCATCACCGTCGATGACGTCATCGACATCATCCGCGAGCAGGCCGAGCACCGCGCGATGAGCGCCGCCGGCCTCGACGAGGACGAAGATCTGTTCTCGCCGGTTGCACGCGCCGCGCGCCGGCGCGCCGTCTGGCTCGGCATCAACCTCTTGACTGCATTCCTGGCCTCGTGGGTGATCGGCAATTTCGAACCCGTCATCGTGCAGGTCGTCGCGGTTGCCGTGTTGATGCCGATCGTCGCCAGCATGGGCGGCATCGCCGGGACGCAAGTATTAACGCTGATGGTGCGCGCTCTGGCGCTCGGCCAGGTCGGTTTCTCCAACACGATTCCGCTCTTGCGCAAGGAAATTCTGGTCGCAGTCGCGAACGGATTGCTATGGGCGCTCGTCGTCGGCGGCACCGCGTATGGCGTTTATCGCAACACGTGGCTGGCGGTCGCGTTCGGGGCGGCGATGATGATCAACCTGCTCGCGGCTGCGCTGGCGGGCGTTGCCATTCCTCTCGTGCTGAAACGCATGTCGATCGATCCGGCGCTCGCCGGCGGCGTGATCCTGACGACGGTGACCGATTGCTGCGGCTTCGCGTCATTTCTCGGCCTTTCGACGTTGCTGCTGCTTCGATAGCAGACACGGCGACTCGACCGCGCGGTCGGGACGACGCCACCGAAGCGCGTCAGCGTCGCTGCTCGGCGAGCGTCAACGCGACCTTGTCGCGCAAATAGGTCGGCAACACGCTGTCCGCCGCGACACCGCCACCGGCCGCGGCGATCGGCGCAGCAAGTCGTGCGACATCCACCGCCTGCGGATAGCGGTCACCTTCGGCCCAGCGTGGCGGGATCGGCAATACTTTTGCGATCGCGTCGCGATAGCTCGTCCAGCCCGTGCCGATCACATTCAACGCCTTAACGTCGCGTACGTGCAGCGCATCGGCCGGTCCGACGGTCTCGTCGGTGATCGTTTCGACGCGACCGTTGACGCGTCGAAACATCGCGGCGTAGACCTCACCCATGCGCGCGTCGATGACGGCGAGCACGTCCGCGCCATCGTCGGGCGCCTGCATCGCGAGCGCTGCCAGCGACGATACGGGAACCACCGGAACATCGAGCGCCAGCGCGATGCCCTGCGCGGCCGAAACGGCGAGCCGGACGCCGGTGAATGCGCCAGGCCCGCGTCCGACCGCAAGCACATCGAGATCGGCGCGGGCGAGGCCCGCTTCGGCGAGCACGTCCTCGCACATCGGCAACAACAGCTCCGCATGCCGTCGCGGCGCCATTTCGCTGCGCGCGATGAGGCGTTCGCCGGTCAGCAACGCGACCGAGCAGCACTCGGTCGCCGTTTCGATCGCGAGCAGGTTCATCGCGCGATTCTAAGGCTTGGGCAACGGTCGCGCCGCGCTCGCCATTCCTATTACCGTCATCCCTTCCCATCGTCATCCCGACGAAAGCCGGGACCCAATGCCTTTTTGTGCCGCCGCAAGAGCAAGGCGCCAGGTCGCGGCCTTCGCTGCGATGACGACGGGAGGGATGACAACAGTCGGCGCCAAGGCCGACTTGCTACGGCAATTCGCCCGCCGAATGCGGATCGATCGAATACGGATACATCTTCTCGAGAAATCCCGCCTGCGCCTTCACGCGATCAATCCATGCGCACACGCCCGAAAAATCCGCGAGCGGCAGATTCGCCTCATGCGCGCGGCCGGCATAAGCGAACAGCGACATGTCGGCGATCGTGTAGGCATCGCCGGCGATGAACGGATGCCGCGTCAGTTCGCGATCGAGAATGCGCAACGCCTTCAGCGAGGCGTCGCGTCGCGATTCGACCAGCTCACGCGACCGGCGCGCATCCTTTCCGGTCATGGCCCAATGGCGCAGCGTGCCGATCGAAGGCTCGACGTAATTGCACTCGAACGACAGCCATTGCTCGACCTTCGCGCGCTCGAAGCGTTCGGACGGAAGATACGCCGACCCCTCGGCGAGAAAGCCGAGAATCGCGTTCGATTCTGCCAGCACACGGCCATCGTCGAGGCGAATCGCCGGCACCGCGCCGGTCGGATTGATGGCGAGATATTCGGGCCGCTGGCCTTCGCCATCGAAAATTCCGACGAACTCGGTTCGATAGGGCATCTTGAGGTGATTCAGCAGCAGACGCACTTTGTATGCGTTCTGCGAAGGCAGGTAGTCGAACAACGTCAGCATGAGTGCTCCTTGCGAGGATCGATGCGAGGCATCATCTTCATAGGCGTGCAGCCGCGACTATCCGTTTCTTGCGCCCAATTACGGCCGATCGCGCCCGATATCAGCGGATTGCGCAGCAAGAAGCGGATAGTCGCGCAGGGACCGACGCGGTTTACTGCGCGCACCCTGACGGAGATTCACAATGAAACTCGATCCCAAAACCTGCTGGGCTGCCGTGCAAGCACGCGACGCTGCGAAGGACGGTGCGTTCGTCTATGGCGTAGCGACCACCGGCGTCTATTGCAAGCCATCATGCGCCGCGCGTCGACCGCTGCGCCGCAACGTGCACTTCTACGCGACGCCGGCCGAGGCCGAAAAAACCGGACTGCGCGCGTGCCTTCGCTGCAAGCCCGACGCGCAAACAGCGGACGCGATCGAAACGCGCATCCGCAAAGCGTGTGAGCTCATCGCGCGCAATGCGGATCAGCCGCTGTCCCTGAAGCGCATCGCGAGCGATGTCGGCATGAGTCCGTTCCATTTTCAGCGCCGGTTCAAAGCGATCGTCGGACTCACGCCGAAGGAATTGCAGGAAGCCGAACGTGTGCGCAGATTCAAGACCGGCCTCAAATCCGGCAGCAGCGTGACGGCGGCGATCTACGACGCCGGATTCGGCTCGTCGAGCCGCGTGTACGAGCGCGTCGACACGCGGCTCGGCATGACGCCGTTGCAATATCGCCAAGGCGGACGTGGCCTTGCGATTTCGCACGCGGCCTCGCGCACGCCGCTCGGATGTCTGATGATCGGCGCGACCGATCGCGGCATCTGCTTCATCCAGTTCGGCGACAGTGAAAAGGAATTGGAGCGCCAACTCGTCGCCGAGTATCCGCGCGCAGCGCACGCGCCGATGCCGCCGGCACACGCCGCGACGTTCGCGACGTGGATGCGCGCCCTGAGTGCGTATCTCGAGGGCGGCACGCGCGCGCTCGACCTGCCGCTCGACGTTCGCGGCACCGCGTTCCAGATGCGCGTCTGGCGCTATCTGCAGACGATTCCATACGGCGAGGTGCAGTCTTACTCGGAAGTCGCGCGCGGCATCGGCCGGCCCACCGCCGCGCGCGCGGTCGCACAGGCGTGCGCGCACAATGCGATTGCACTGGCGATTCCGTGCCACCGCGTGATCCGCGGCAACGGCGAGCTCGGCGGCTATCGCTGGGGCCTCGCGCGCAAGCGCACATTGATCGACCGCGAGCGCGCCACGCGCTCGCGGTGAACGATGATGGATGGCCGCTGCGACGGCAAGGATTCGCAGGAAGGACAGATCAACGTGCCGTTGCCGGGGTCAGCGCATACCAGTCGACGCGCCGCGTCAGATACATGAATCCCGCGATAGTGGCGAGCAGTGCCATCGATCCCATCAGCAGCGCGTAGTCCTCGCTGACCACGAGGCCGTATAGGAGACCGTAGACGAGCGCCAGCATCGCACCCAGCAGCAGGCCCGCTCGGGGTGCCGTCAATACGACAGCGGCATAGCCAGTCACGATCGTCACGACGCACGCAGCGGCGATCGCATAGGCCCAGCCGAAGCCGATCTCCTCCGACAACGCCAGCAACACGACATAGAACGTGCACAACGCGATGCCGACGAGGAGATATTGCACCGGGTGCACACGCAACCTGCGTCGCACTTCGAGCAGAAAGAATGCAAAGAACGTGAATGCGATGAACAACGCGCCGTACTTGCCCGCACGCACGTTCTGCTGATAACTGCCGACCGGCTGCGTCAACGTGACGCCGAATGCGGACTCACCCAGCGCGCCGGGACTTTCGCTTTCACGCCAATGTTGTGCCAGGCGCCTGTTCAGATCGAGCACCTGCCATTGCGCCTCGAATCCGCTTGCGTCGATGCGATGCGCGGCGGGCAGGAATGCGCCGTCGAACCCGGGATCCGGCCATGAGCTCGATAGATTCACGTCGGTCTTGCGCGCCAGCGGCAGCACGGCGAATCGCTCGGTGCCCGCCAGCGTCAGCGTGAATGAAAACGGCAGCGTTCCGTTCAATGTCGACGGATCGAGCGCCGCCGACGCGCGGACTGCGGCGACCATCGCGACACCGTCGGCACCCGGGCCAAACGCAAGATCGCGCTCGCCGAATTTCAGCGGAGAAATCCGCCGGATTCCGCGCACGTCCGCGATCGGCACGCGCAACTCCGCGCGGCCCCATTGCGGCTCGGCGCCCGACGTGGCCAGCGCAGCGATGTCGGCCGCGTCGAAGCGGCCTTCGATGGTCAGCTCGGCGGTATAGACGGCTGTCTCGTAGATACCGTAGCGACGCATCTCCGGCGCTAGTTTGCCGGTGAACGCTGCATGGTCGGCGAGTACGTATTCGCGCTCCTCGATCAAAGTCCAGGTCTTGTCCTGCAAAACCTGACGCCTCACCGGCACCACGAGCACCGGTGCGCCGAGCAATTGCTCTGCGCCCCAGCGCTCGGCGATGTGTCGCGTTGCCTCGCGCGAGCGTCCTTCGCGCTCGCCGACGAGGTCGTTGACCTGGCTCAGCGGAATCAGCATCAGCAATGCCAGGAGTGCGATGCCGAGCACCTTGAACGTCGCGCCATGAAATGCCTGTGCAACCATTTGTTGCTCCCGAATGTCCAAACGCCGGGCATTGCGCGCGCAGTCGGCGACCGAGACCGGTCCGCCTGCGGTCGGAATGCAGGCGATTCCTGTCACTCCGCGGCGCCTGCGAGCGGGCCGACGAACGGTGTAACCAGCGGGATGAGTGCAAACTGGATCACGAAAAATCCGCGTCGACGTCTCGACCTTTGCGACTCGGAAAGGGACAATACGCCGCGACGTCCGTCGGACGACCGGCTTCGGTGATCGAACGATGACACAGTCGAAGAACAGCGAAGAGTTGTACAACGAGCAGCGGCGTCAGCGCGCCGCGGAGCTCATTGCGGCGATCGTGCGCAAGCGTCGCCGCGTGACGACCGACGAATCGTTGCTCGACCAGGAGGCACTGCGCGCCGCCGCAGAACGTTCCCGTCAGGCTCAGCGCGAGTTCGCGGACTGACTTTTTGGGCCGCGTCGCTCGGCCGTCCCATTGCGACGCTTCAGAACAAGAGCCGAGCGCGGCCACATGCTGCGCATCGCCGTGAATCTTTCGGCGCGCGACCTCGACGACGCCGAGCTGCCGAGGCGCATCGGCGACCTCTTGTCGTTGCCCGTCGTGTCGCCGCGCCGTATCGTACCCGCGCCATCGGTTCGGTTTTCGGATGTTGCCGGTCTTCTCGGCCAGCGCGACGAAGGTTTCAGGCGGCACGCTGGTGCGCTGCGAATGGTTCCAACGCACCAGCGCTTGGACACTGTCGATACGGCGATCGCGCAGATTCGATTTCGGCTGTGGCACACTATGTTCCGCGTTTCGATCGCAACAATCCAAAGGGGTGCGCATGAAAGCCTGTCGTGCGACATGGATGCTGCTGGCAGCGGCGTCCGCGGTATCGGTTGTGGGTTCGGCGGCGACGTTGCAGCCGCTCGTACATCAGCCTCCGGTTGCGGTGGACGCGGGACCGCCCTTCCTGCTCACCGATGGCAGCGTGATGTTCCAGGGCGATTCGTTTACCGACTGGTGGAAGCTGACGCCCGATGCCAGCGGCAGTTATCTCAACGGCACCTGGACAGAGCTCGCGAGCCTTCCCGCGGCGTGGAATTACGGACCCTACGCGTTCGCCTCCGCCGTGCTCGCGGATGGCCGCGTCCTGATCGAAGGCGGCGAATACAATCTCGGCGGTCCATTTTCGCTGACCAATCAGGGCGCGATCTACGATCCCGTGAACGACGCCTGGTCCCAGGTCGATCCTCCGGCCGGTTGGGATTTCATCGGCGATTCGGCTTCCTGCGTGATGCCGAACGGCAAGTTCCTGCTCGGGCAGAAACTCGACATGCGCGTCGCCGAGCTCGATCCGGCAACGATGACTTGGACCGAGCTCGGCTCCGACGGCAAGGACGATTTCAACGCCGAAGAAGGCTGGACATTGCTGCCGGATGGTTCGATCCTGACGGTGGACGTGCTCGATACGCCCAACACCGAGCGCTATGTCTACACCGATGCAGCGGGCGCCGGAACATGGTCGACCCTCGGTTCGACGCCGCAAGCGCTCGCCTGGAACTTTCACCTTCCTCCGATCGGGTTCGCGGGTGGAACCTATACGCCGCCGGGCGAGACGGGCACATGCATTTTGCGGCCGGACAGCACGGTGTTTTGCACCGGCGCATCCGACGATCAACCGACCCACATCGCGCACACCGCGGTTTTTTCCATCGCGACGTCGAGCTGGACAGCCGGCCCCGATTTTCCGGCAGGCGACGACGCCGGCGACACCAGCGCAGTTCTTCTGCCGAGCGGCAACGTGCTGGTCTCCGGTACCTCGGGTCGGCTGTATGAATTCGACGGCACGTCGATGACAGCGGGCCCGAATGGTGGCGGCCTCATGGTCACGCTGCCGAACGGTCAGGCACTCGTGAGCGGCAGCGCGGTGCGCATCTACACGCCCAGTGCCACGCCGCCGCCTGATCCATCCTGGGCGCCCACTGTCGCCGACTGGCCGAGCACTTTGACGCCCGGCGCGACCTACCCGATTTCCGGCACGCAGTTCAACGGCCTTTCGCAGGCGCAGGCATTCGGCGACGAGTTGCAGGGACCGACCAACTATCCGCTCGTGCAGATCACAAATTCGGCCAGCGGGCACGTCGCGTACGCACGAACGCACGATCACAGCAGCATGGGCGTCGCGACCGGCAGCTTGCCGGTTTCGACGAATTTCGACGTGCCCGCGGACCTTGAGCCTGGCCAGAGCGCGCTTTCGGTCGTCGCCAACGGCATTGCGTCGACGCCTGTGTGCGTGACCGTGCTGCGCGCGCCTGACGTGATCTTCGCCGACACATTCGACGGTTGCACGTTGTGACATCCGGATCGGCGCGCGCGCGCCGATCGATGTTCGTCGATCGGTAAGGCAACCGGATCGCGCGGCGCGCGCTCACGCGGCCGGCTGGCTGTGTCGCACGTCGCGCCGAGGAACGGTCGCGATCGTTCTTCATCCTGCGTCAGGTCCAACGCTCCGTCCGTTGAATTCGCGCCGGCATAGCGCCAGACTGTCGGCGGGGGAGATATGGCGGATTCGGCGAGTGACCTGCTGAAACTCGCGAACGGCGGCGACCAGCGAGCGCGCGATGCGCTGTTCGCAATCGTCTATGACGATCTGCGCCGTCGCGCGAGCGCGCAGCTCGGCGATCGGCCGCGCATCACGCTGTCGACGACGGCGCTGGTGCACGAGGCGTATCTCAAACTCTTCGGCCAGCCGCTCGTCGTCAACGATCGCGGACACTTTTTTCGGCTTGCCTCGCAGGTCATGCGCCAGGTTCTGGTCGATCGCGTGCGCGCGGCGGCCACCGCAAAACGCGGTGGTCAGGAAACCGTGGTGACGCTGACCGAACCCGGCGCCGCGGCACCGGACCGCGGTTTCGAGGTGCTCGCGCTCGAGGACGCGCTGCGCGAGCTCGAAGCGACGGACGCGAAGCTTTGCGAGGTCGCCATGTTGCATATCTTCGTCGGCCTCGAGTTCCGCGAGATCGCAGAATTGATGTCGACCAGCGAGCGCGGCATCTACCGCGACTGGCGCGCGGCGCGGATGTACCTGCGCACGGCGATGGACGGAACGGCGACATGAATACGCGCACAACTCGGCGCGCTCGCGCGCTCGCGCTGGTGCGCCGGCTGCTCGACGAAGCGCCTGTGGACCGCGCGGCGTGGCTCGCGGAAGCGTGCGCAGGCGATGCCGGATTGCTCGATGCAGCGCGCGTGCTGCTCGGCGCGGACGAGGAACGCGATGCGATGCTCGATACGCCGCTCGGCGTCGCCGCGTTTGGATTGCCCGACGAGATCGAATCCGCGATCGGCGAGCGTGTCGGCCCCTATCGGTTGATCGACGAGCTCGGCCGCGGCGGCATGGGCGCGGTCTATTCCGCCGAACGCGTCGACGGCATCGCCGGCCACCGCGTCGCGATCAAGATGATCAAGCGCGGCATGGACTCGGACGAAATGATCCGGCGGTTCCGCCAGGAACGCGAGATCCTCGCACGGCTGATTCATCCGCACATCGCGCGGCTGCTCGACGGCGGCATCGAAGCCAAGGGCCGGCTCTGGTTCGCGATGGAGCTGGTCGACGGCAAACCCATCACGCAGGCGTGCGACGAGCGCGGACTCGGGTTGCGCGAGCGCATCGCCTATTTCCTCGGTGTCTGCGCAGCCGTGCAGTTCGCGCACTCCAATCTCGTTGTGCATCGCGATCTGAAGCCGAGCAACGTGCTGCTCGATGCGTCGGGCTCGGTCAAGCTCCTCGACTTCGGCATCGGCAAGATCCTCGACGTGGAGGGCGCGCAGCGCACGCATTCGCACGTGCGCATGCTGACGCCGGAGTTCGCGGCACCGGAACAATTGCGCGGCGATCCGGTGACGACGGCCACCGATGTGTATCAACTCGGTCTCCTCTTGACCGAGCTGCTCGCCGGCTGCCGCGCGCCGCGTGCATCAGTCGGACATGCGGCGCCTCGACCGTCCGATCTTTTTCGCGAGTTCGCCGCGAAGGATCCGGCCGGCGCGGCGGCACTCGCGAGCGCACGCGGGACCGATGTGCGCGGACTCGTGCGCGAACTTTCCGGCGATATCGACCGCATCGTGCAGCAGGCGCTCGCCGAAGAACCACCGCGCAGGTATGGAAGTGCCGCTGCACTCGCGGCTGACCTCGTGTGTCATCTCGAACGCCGGCCGGTGCACGCGGTCGGCGATGCATGGAGTTATCGCACGCGAAAATTCGTCGGCCGAAACCGGCTCGCGGTAGCGATCGCGACGTTATTCGTCGTGGCAGTGATCGCGGGAATCGCCGGCGTCCTTTGGCAATCGCGACGAGCCGAGCAAGCCGCTGCAGTGGCCCGTGCGGAGGCTTCGACATCGCGCAACGTCAAGGATTTCCTCGTCGACGTGTTTCGCTCGGCGAGCCCCGAGGAAGCGCTCGGAAAGCCCTTGAGCGCGCGCGAAATGGTCGACATCGGCGCCAAGCGCGTCGGCTTCGAGCTCAAGGCCGAGCCCGACGTGCAGATTGCGATGTACGAAGCGCTCGGCGACATCTACGGCGGCCTCGGCGACAAGACTGCCGCGGTTGCAGCGTATCGATCCGGACTCGAGCGCGCGACCCAAGATCTCGGTGCTGATTCCGTCACAACGGATCGCCTCCGTGTCGGTCTTGCCGGCGCGCTCAGCGGAAACGATACGCAACCCGGGCCGAAAGCCGACGAGGCACGAGCGCTGCTGCTCACCGTATTGGCGCGTCCGGAAGCGGATGACGAACACGCCGCGTTGCGCGTGCAGGCACGCGTGACGCTTGGATCACTGCACGCCGCGCTCAGCGAACGCGCAGACGCCGAAAGCACTTTGCGCCAGGCGGTTTCCGAAGCGCGCGGGCGAAGCACGCATGATGAAGATTCGCTGGCAACTGCGCTCGCAGCGCTCGCCAGCGATCTCGGCAGCGTTGAACACTGCAACGACGCCATTCCGCTGTACCGGGAGGCGCTTTCGATTCGCGAGCACAAGCTCGATCATCGCAGTCCCCTCGTCACTGACGTGCAGATCGATCTGGCGAATTGTCTGGACGACGAGGGCAACGGTGCCGAGGCCGAATCAATAGCGCGCGATGTCGTCGCAACCGAACGCGAAGTGCTCGGCGAAGATCATCCCAACTACGCCAACGCGCTGCACAGCCTTGGCACGATCCTCGAAGGAGAACACAAGGACGCAGAAGCCGAGCAGATCCTGAAACAGGCGCTTGCGATCTACGAGCGGCGCAATGGCCCTTCGAGCGAAGGCGTTGCGAGCGCATCCAATTCGCTGTGCGTGGTCAAGCTCAACATGCGCGATTATGCGGACGCTATCGCCTACGGCAGGCGCGCCGCGGATATCTGGACCCAGACGCGCGGCCCGCTTTACGAATATGTACTCGTCGCGCGTTACAACGTGGCGCTCGCGCAATTCAACTCCGGCGACTACGCCAACGCAGAAAGCGCGTTTCGAGAAGTGCAGGCACGGCGCGATGAAGCCGGGATGCCGCCCGCAACATGGCTGCTCAATCAGCTCGGCCGAGCGCGGCGAGTCGCGGGAAGCCCGAGCGAAGGCAAGGCATTTGCGGAGCGCGCGATCACGGTCGCCGAAGCAGGCAACGGCCAGGCGAGTTTAGATGCGTTGATGGCGCACGCCGAGCTCGCGCGCGACGAGCGCGATCTCGGCAATCTGGATGCGGCACACCAGGAGATCGCGCTCACGCTCGACGGATTGTCCAAGGCATTCGCCAACTACCACTCATCGATCGTGGATACGCGCATGGTGATGGCCGAAATCGACTATCTCCAAGGGCATTGCGCGACCGCGCTCCCCGCCATGAAGGAGGTGCTGCAGGACCGCACGCAAAGCAAGCCGCCGGACCAAATGCGCGTCAACGAAGCGCGCTTTTTCGTCGCCACCTGCGAGCTCGCCGCGCAGAACGACGCGGCCGCGCGCCAGGAACGTCTCGCCAGCGCGCGCCAGCTTGTCGACGCGCCGACCGCCGACCTTTTTTCCCGGCACCTCGCGCGCCAGGCCATCGCCGGCAATCACTGAGCTGGCAGTCGCGTACCGCCATTCTCGTTCCTAGCGATGGGACTCGACCGGATTTTCCGGCCGAGGAAAGGGCTTTCGAGCCATCGGGAGGAACCATGCAACGCACATCGTTGTTCGCGGCGCTCGCCGCGACGCTCGCCCTGGTGTCCGCGCCGTCATTCGCGCGAACATTCAACTACCACGGCACGCTGAACGCCGACGGCAAGCCGGCGGAAGGCCGCTACGATCTGGTCCTGACGCTGTATTCGGCGCGTTCGGGCGGTTCGATCATCGCCGGGCCGATGACGGTTTATGGCGTGCCGGTACACGACGGCCGCTTCAACACCGACGTCAATATCGACAACAACACGCCGGTGACGCACGCGGCGTATCTCGATGTGCAGGTCAAGGAATCCGCGGGATCGGCACCGTTGACGAGCCTCGCCGGCCGAACGCCGGTCTCGGTCGACGACACCGCATGCCCGGGCGCATGGTCGCTCGACGGCAACGCCGGCAATCCGGCCGGCAGCATTCTCGGCACCGTCGACGACAACGACGTCGACATGTATGCCAATGGCGCGCACCTGATGAATCTTTCGGCGGGATCGGGCGGCGTTACGATCTCGCCGGCCGCCACCTTCTACGCATCCGGCGGTTATTCCACGGCCCTCAGCTATTCCAACGGCACGGCGCCCGATGCGGCCTACTCGCTCGCGGCGGGTTACAACGGCGGCACCAGCTTTGTCGGATCTTTCGTCTGGGGCGACTACAACAGCGGCCTCGGCCCGGCGATCTTCGACACCGCTCCCGATCAGTTCATCGCGCAGGCTCACGGCGGCGTCGGCATCAACACCGCGTTGTCGCCCGTCGGCGGCCCGCTCGACGCCGAAGTCACGATTGCGCCGATGCAGCCGGGTTTGGACGCCGACTTGATGTTGATGGAAAACACCACGGCGCCCTACGGCGGCTTCGACATCTTCGCGAGCAAGGACGGCTACTTCGGTATCGATGGCGTCATCAACAATGGCGGCGCAATCCAGTACAGCCCGATCATGTACGTTGATTTCTTCGGTTCCTTGGGCGGCGCGATCATGTTCAACGGCGCGAGCCCGAACGGCGCGCTGACGGTTGGCACCTCGGGCAGCAACGGCAACGGTGCGTACCTGTCCGACGGCGGCACCTGGACCAATGCGTCGAGCCGCACGTTCAAGGAAGGTTTTACGGCCGTCGATCCATTGCACGTTCTGGCCAAACTCGTCGCGATGCCGGTGCAAACCTGGTTCTACAAGGACGCTCGCGACGAAGGCCAGCACATGGGACCGGTGGCCGAGGATTTCGCGGCGACGTTCGGTCTCGGCCAGGACGAACGCCATATCGCAACCGTCGATGAAAGCGGCGTCGCATTCGCGGCAATCCAGGGGCTCAATCAAAAAGTCGAGTCCGAGAATGCGCGACTCGAAGGTCGCAACGCGGAGCTCAGCACGAAGGCGGATGCGATCGCCGAGCAGAACCAGGCGTTGCGCACCGAGCTCGCGCACGTGCAGGCGCGCCTTGAAAAACTGGAATCGCGCTGAGGAGCATCCCATGAAGCTCCGATTCACAACGCGTGCTGCCTGTGCCGCTGTGCTGACATGGATGGCGCTGACGCCGTATCCGCCTGCGTTCGCGACTGCGGCGCGGACGCGCCATCACTATGAGATCACCGGTGGCCTGACGCCGACTGCCGACACGACGGTCGGCTCCACGCCGGTTCATTTCGGTGCGAGTGCACCGCACGTCACGCAGGCAGGCGACGGCTTCGAGCTGTCGGCCCGGCTCGCGACAACGCCGGACGGGTGCCTTGCCGACACGATATTCCAGGACGGATTCGATCCGTAACACGAGAGGACATCGCTGCCCGCGCGCGGCACTGGAAAACGACATCGAACGCTTCGTTTGATCTCGGTTCCCGTGTCTGCGCGCTGCGATTACGGTGGCATCGATCGAAGCCGCAAGGAACACCGTGTCGGGGTTGACCTCGTACGCACCGATGCCGATCGGACCACTGCCCGAATCGTCGCGGACTCGCTGCGACAAACGCGGCGAATAGCTATGGCGCCTGCTTCGTGACGTGCGGATTTAAAGCGCGATCATGCGACGGCTGTTCTGCGCGACGAGCCTCGCAAACTCTCCAGCAGATCCTCAACGATCGGCGACCCCGCATTCCCCGGCGCAAGCACCGCTCGCATGGCGAGTCCGCGCAGGGGTGGATTTACGTTGACTTGCGCAAGCACGCCGTCGCGCAGCTCTTGCTCCACGGCGTGTGCCGGCAAGAGTCCGAGCGCGTCCGTCCCTGCCAAGATCCCACGCTTGACGCCTTCAACGGTGCCGAGCGCCTGCATCCGCGGAAGCGGAGTTTGAGCGGCCTCGAAATACTGTCGGAGCACCTGATGGTAGTCGCCTCCCGCATCGCTCATGTAGAAGTCGCAGCGTTGCAGCTGATCCGGCGAGGGATTCCTCTTCGCAAATCGGTGTGTCGGAGAGCCAAAGATCACCAAGCGCGTCTTCGCGAGAACGGAGCTGTCCTCCAATCCGGACTCCGCCTCGAGAATGAGGCCGAGATCGCTCTTCCCGGCGGCAACGCTTTCGCGAATCTCCGCGCATACGCCCGTGATCACTTCCAAACGTGCCTTCGGCCAGCGTGCGCGTAATGCTGCCAACGGCGCGGGAAGCACGTACGCGCTGAGCGACTCGACGGCAGCCACCACCAGCGTCGCGCTGACACCGGTGGACACCTTGGCCAGCTCGGTGAGGAGCTCGCTCGACAACCCGAGCATTCGTCTCGCGTACGGAAGCAATGCTTCGCCCGCGGGCGTCAGCACCGAACCCCTGCTTGCCTTTCGAAAGACAGGTGTTCCGAGCGTGCGCTCCAGTGCGCTCAGCGTCTCGGAAATCGTCGACTGCGAGATGCCGAGCGATCGGGCCGCGCGCGCGTGCGCGCCCAGCTCGACGACCGTTACGAAGACGCGAAGATGCCGCAGCTCAAGCTCTGTCTTCATGACTGCCTCTCATCCATCGACTTTGCCGATGTGCCGAATCGCCGTTTTGGAGTGCCGGTTTCGCACGCATAGGCTGCTTGCGCGGGGCCCATCTGTCCCTGACGAACAGCAGCGGAATAACGATGCAGACCCTCTCAAAAAATGCGGCGTTGTTGATTATTGACGTCCAGCAGGGGTTTGACGAGCCGCGCTGGGGACGGCGCAACAACCCGGAGATGGAGGCTCGAATCGTCGAATTGCTGAATGCGTGGCGCGCAAGCAATCGTCCGGTGATCCATGCCAAACACATGTCGTTCGACCCTACCTCACCGCTGCGGCCCGGACAACCGGGAAATGATTTCAAGTCCCAGGTGATTCCCAGGCCTGGCGAACCCGTTGTCGAAAAACGCGTCAACAGCTGTTTCATCGGAACGCCGCTCGAGGCGGAGCTGCGAGCCCGCGGCCACCACATGCTGGTGATCGTGGGAATGATGACCAATCACTGCGTTTCGACCACGACGCGGATGGCCGGCAACCTGGGGTTTGCCACATGGGTGGTCTCGGATGCTACCGCGACTTTCGATCGCATCGGGCCCGATGGCATCAAGTATCCGGCCGAGCAGATCCATGCGATCGCACTTTCGGACCTTCACGGAGAGTTCGGCGTCGTTGTCGACACCGCGACCGTACTCGCCGCAATCCAGACGCCACATGACGCCTTGCTGGCCCGCGAGGAACGCCCATGATCAGGAACGTGACGTTCGCCGTCGCAATGGCCTTCGCACCTGCGCTGGCCACATGCGCTGCGCCGGCGTCTCCGCCTGCGGAAATGGCGATGTCTGCGCAACACGCTGGCGGACATAAGGGAGTCGAGTCGGGGGATCTCAATCGAACCGTCGACGCGTGCACCGACTTTTACGAGTTCGCAAACGGCACCTGGCGAGCCGAAAACCCCATTCCCGAATCGATGCCGCAATGGAGTCGTCGCCTCGCCGCGCGCGAATCCAACAGGCAGCGAGTGCAAAGCGTCCTCGATGATGTCTCCGCAAAGAAGAACTGGGCGCCCGGGAGCGTCGAGCAATTGGTCGGCGACTACTACGCGTCGTGCATGGACGAAGCAGGCGTCGACGCCGCGGGGCTGACGCCGCTCGCACCAGTGCTCGCCGAGATCGATGGCATTCGGAGTCTCGCCGACGCGCAACGGATCATCCGCCGCCTGCATGAGCTCGCGATCCCGGTTCCGTTCGGAACCATCGGCGCGCCCGACTACAAGGCGCCCGCCACCTTCATCGAAAACGTCGTCGCCGGCAGCTTGGGTTTGCCCGATCGCGATGACTACTTGAAAGACGAACGTCAATTCGCTGACGCGCGCAAGAAATACCGCGCGCACGTGGCCAATGTCCTCAAGCTCGGCGGCATGCCCGACGCGCAAACTCGCGAGGCTGCGGATGGCATCTTCGCACTCGAGAAGCGCTTCGCCGAAGCATCTTTGGACAGCACGACAGCCGGCGACCCGGCCGCGACGGATCACAAGATGACCTTCGCGCAGCTCAAGAAGCTCGCGCCTCACTTCGATTGGGACACGTACTTCGACGAGGCCAAGCTGCCGCGCGGAGACGTCAATGTTGCCGAGCCGAAGTTCATGCAGCAATTGGACAAGGAGCTGACGCAAACACCGGTCGCGACCTGGAAGGCGTACCTCAAGTGGCACTTGCTCGATTCTGCCTCGCCGTGGCTCTCGAAGTCCTTTGTCGAAGAATCGTTCAGCTTCAACGACAAATATCTCGGTAAAGCCAGCGAAATGAAACCGCGCGCGCAACGCTGCGCGGATTCCACCGACGCATTGTTTGGAGAAGCGCTGGGGAAGAAATACGTGGAGCGGTATTTCCCTCCCGCGGCCAAAGCGAAATCCCGGGAGATCGCTCTGAATCTCCTCGCCACCCTGAAGGATGCGGTCGCCGACGAGCAGTGGATGGCCCCCGAGACGAAAAAGAAGGCGCTCGAGAAACTCTCGGCCACCGACTTGCAATTGGGATATCCAGACCAGTGGAAAAACTACTCGACCGTGACGATTCGCCGAGATGCGTTTTGGGCGAATGTTGCTGCGGGCCGAAAGTTCGGCGTCGACGAGGACCGCCTGCGGATCGGAAAACCCACGAACCGTGATCTTTGGGCGCTGGCTCCGTCGTCGCCCGATGCCTACATCGATCTTCAGCTCAACAAGCTGGTTTTGCCCGCGGGATTCTTGCAGCCGCCCTATTTCAATCTCGATGCGACGGATGCCGTCAACTATGGCGCGCTGGGCGTTGGCCTGGCACATGATCTGACTCACGCGATCGACGCCTCCGGCTCGAAGATCGACGCCGTGGGCCGGGCTCAGGACTGGTGGTCCGAAACGGATCGCAAGGCATTTGAGTCGCGTGCCCAGTGCGTGGTCGATCAGTTCGATGGCTATTTCATCGAGCCCGGCGTTCATCACGATGGAAAGCGCGTATTGAGCGAGGCGATCGGAGATCTCGCCGGCGTGCGCATTGCCTATCGTGCGCTCGAGAAGTCGATGCTCAGGCATCCGGTGCCGACGATCGACGGCTTCACGCCGGAGCAGCAGTTCTTCATTTCCTGGGGACAAAACACCGGCGCGGCAATGCGTCTCGAAGCGCAGCGGCAGCGCGTCAGCGCGGACCCTCACCCGGTGCCGAAGTTCCGGGTTGTCGGTCCGCTGTCCAATTCACCGGAGTTCCAGCAAGCATTTTTTTGCAAGGCAGAAGCGGAGATGGTGCGACAAACAGAAACGCGATGCGCGGTCTGGTAGCGCGTCCGTTTCCGTGAACAGGCGAGATTCAAACCTACTTGCAATGGCTGACACTGCGCAGCGGGAGCGATCTGGATGCATGCCTACGTAGGCGAACCATCAGTGACAACGGACACTTGGAAGCGCTCCAGGCCGGTGCGCTTCGAGTTCGAGAAGCTGATGCGCGGGTCCATCAATCACACGCCCGATCGCCGACACTACGACCGCGCTTTTCGCGTTCTCGTCGGATCCGGACGCGCCTGCGTACTGCACAGCTTGGGGATGCCCACGGTACTCGTCCCCTTGCGCGGACGCGTCAGGCTTTCCGAGAGCGAAAGTACGGAGATTCTGCACACGGGCCAGCTTCTGTTGAGCGAAGGTGGCAATCATGTGCAGGCGATTGGCAGCAGCAACTCGCTTTGGGTCGCTCTCACGGCGCCGCTCAGCGTGTGGCACCAGTTCGTCGATGCGATTTCGGAACAGACGCTTCCAGCTCCCGTTCTGCTGCCGGCAACGCATGTCGCAGATCGGACGATTCGTCGCGCGGTAGTGCGTCTAGCGCGCGAAGCGCGCAATCACCCGGCGTCGGGTGAAGCCGAGGGCGCCGCGTTGCGATTCGTCGCGTTGCTGCTCGACCTTCAATCTGCGTTCGATCCGCTCATCATGCGCTGTCCCGGTCGCACGCTCGGTCAGCGGCGCGGCGTATTCCTGCGCCTGCAGCGCGTCTGCAACTACATGGAGTCGAACAGTGATCTCGATCTCGGCATCGCCGGATTCGCGCGCGTGGCAAACTATTCGCCGTGCCATTTCCTGCGCACGTTCAATACCGTCTACGGCAAGACGCCGCATGCCGTTCTCATCGAGCAGCGTCTGAAACGCGCGCTGCGACTCGTCAACGATACCGCGCTCAGCATTACCGAAGTCGCGCGCGCGAGCGGCTTCGAAGACCGGTGTGCTTTTGCCCGCTCGTTCAAACGCCGATTCGGCGAGACCGCAACGGCCGTGCGGGTACGCAGGCTGGCGGATGCTGCGGTCTGCGAATAGCACCGACGATTCGCATTCGCCGCGAAGTAGATACGTGACTTTCGCGCTCAGTATTTTCCAGACGACAGGACAATTTTTCCCAAGCCTTTTCAAAAGAACCGACCAAGCGTCGTGGCCTACATTTTTTTAATGTCCTTGGACGCTTGCGACGCTTGTTGACGCGAGCATTGTTTGGCATTTCAGGAGAATTACATGCGACAAACGCTGCTCCGACAGTCGATTCGGCGAGCCCTGGCTGCGCGCGCCGTGATCGCCAACGCGCCGCAGAGCGCTCGATCCGCCATCGCATTGGCAGCCTTGGGACTCCTGCCGAACCCCGTGTTCGCGCAAGATGCGCCGCAAGACCAGAGCAACAACCAGCAGCTCGAAACGATCACGGTGACGGGTTCGAACATCCGTCGCGTCGATATCGAAACGTCGAACCCCGTCATCACGATCGATCGCGCTGCGATCCAGAAAACCGGCAAGTTGACGCTGGGTGATCTCGTCCAGCAGCTGCCGGCGGTCACCGGCCCCAACGTCAATCCACAGGTCAACAACTCCAGTGGTACCGGTGCATCGAGCATCGGCTTGCGCGGTCTCGGTTCGCCGCGCACGCTGATTCTTATCAATGGCCACCGATATCTCTCCGGCGATCCGAACGCGATCCCGGCAAATATGGTCGAGCGCATCGAAGTCCTGACGGATGGCGCGTCGTCGGTTTATGGTTCTGATGCGGTCGCCGGCGTCGTCAACTTCATCCTGCGCAGCGATTACCAGGGCGCCGAGTTCTCCGCGAACTACGGCATTTCCGACAAGGACGACGGCGAAACCAAGGGTTACCAGTTCACGTTCGGCCAGACGTCCGACAAGGGCTCGATCATGGCCGGCATCAGCTACAACAAGACCGAGCAGGTTCTCGCGGGCCATCGCGATTTCTCGAAGAATTCGGTGTCGCTGTACGGCACCAACGGCCTTTCGCCTTACGGTCAGGCTTACGGTCAGCAGTTTCCCAAGGGCAACATCGGTGGTTCGACGTCATCGGCCTTTGGACACATCCAGACGCCGGACGCGTTCCGCGATGTCTATCCATGCTCGTTCCTCGCGCGCAATCCCGGCACGACCGGACAGAACGTCGCGACCGACTACCACTGCTATAGAAACAACCCGACATCCGCCGGTCCGAGCGACAAGTACAACTTCGCGACGGTGAACCTGATCCTGACACCCCAGGAACGTACCGGCCTGTTCTTGAACGGCAACTACAAGCTGACCGACAACGTCGAAGTGTATGCGTCGGTCATGCACAACAAGACCTCGTCGGCGTTCCAGCTCGCGCCCGATCCGCTCACGACACAAGGCGGCCTGCAGATTTCGGCGGACAGCTACTACAACCCGTTCGGCATCGACTATCGTTCGGGCGAAGGCAATGCCGGGTTTCGCCTTGTCACGCTCGGCAATCGCCGTGGTGCGTTCGGCACCAATACCGATCAGGTCTCGACCGGCTTCAAGGGTTCGTTCGGCGTGTGGAACGACCAGCAATGGAACTGGGATGTCGGCATGGACTACGGCCATGTCAGCGCACAGACGCAGACGTCCGGCCTGCCGAACCTCACGCAACTCAACAAGGCGACGGGCCCATCGTTCTTCAACACCGATCCGGCCAACGGCGCGGTCAATACCGTGCTGTGCGGTACGCCCGGCAACGTCATCAGCGGCTGCACGCCGATCAACATCTTCGATCTCAATGATCCCAACACGATCGCGGTGCTGGAGGCCGTCGGCGCGCCGGCGAGCAGCAACTTCTTCACGCAGGAGAAGGTGTGGCGTGCGGATTTGAACGGCGGCCTGTTCGAGCTTCCGGCCGGCACGATGCAGCTTGCGATTGGCGCTTCGTATCGCAAGGAATACACGCATTCGATCGTCGATACGTCATTGCTGATCAATCCGGCAACGGGCCAATGCGTGCTCGGCAGCGCATGCGGATCGGCGTTGCAGGGTGGTTACAACGTGAAGGACGTGTACGCGGAATTGTTCGTGCCGATCCTCAAGGACCTCCCGTTCATCCACGCGTTGAACCTGACCGTCGGCGACCGCTATTCGAAGTACAACACGTTCGGCAACACGAGCAACTCGAAGGTCGCGCTGGAATGGCGTCCGATCGAAGACCTGCTCGTCCGCGGCACGGTCTCCGAGGTGTTCCGGGCACCGACCGTAACCGATCTTTTCGCATCGGCGGCGAGCGATGCGCCGAGGCTCTCGCACGATCCGTGCGATCACTACACCGGCAATCCGGTCAATCCGGCCTGCGTCGGCGTGCCGACCGACGGCAGTTTCGTCAACAGCGAAGTCGCTTCCGGTCTTCAGAGCACCGGTATTGTTTCCGGTTCGGAATTCGCCGGCTTCCCGCTCGGACCGGAATTCGGCAAGTCGTTCGACTGGGGCATCGTGTATGACCCGCACTTCATCGAAGGCTTGTCGCTCAGTGCAGACCTCTGGCGCCTGTACCTGAAGAACACCATCACGACAGTCCGCGCGCAGAGCGTCGTCGATCTCTGCTCCGCGGGCCAACTCGCCTATTGCCCGCTGATCCATCGCTATCAATCAGGCATCAACCAGGGCGAATTCCAGTTCATCAACGAACCAACCGGCAACCTCGGCCGCACCGATGTGTCGGGCGTGGACTTCGCGGCGAACTATCGTCTGCCGGAGTTCTCGTTCGGCCGCTTCAACATCAGCGTCAACGCGACCTACCTGGAGAGATACGATATCTCGACCGCGCCCGGCACCGATGCCAATACCGTCTATCACTATGCCGGTCACTTCATGAGCTTCGGCTCGGCGCAGGCGGCAGGATGCCCCGGTGCGGGCGGCGGCGTGTGCCTGTTCCCGCGCTGGCGAGCACAGAGCGCGGTCAACTGGCAGCTCGGGAATTTCGATGCGTCGTGGCGCATGCGTTACATCGGCCGCTTCCAGATGGGCTCGCAGGCCGCTTCGCAGGACGTGTTCCCGGCCGGTACGTGCTATTACGGCGACTACTGCACGCTGCACGGTTACGTGATCAAGTACGGCGCGACGGTGTACAACGACATCCAGTTTGGTTACAACCTGGAAGCGTGGAACACCCGCTTCGACATCGGCGTCAACAACGTTTCCGACAAGCAGCCGCCGTTCCTGTTCGCGAACAACACCTTGAATGCGAACACCGATCCTTCGGACTTCGACCTCTTGGGCCGCTACTACTGGGGTCGCGTGACGGTCAAGTTCTAAGGATCTGCCGACGATGTGAGGAAATGGCCGCGCGGACACGCCGCGCGGCCTGAATGCTGATGATCGGCCTGATCTGATTTGCGTCCAAATCACAATCCAGGCGTCCCGAATCCTTGCAGGCTCCGCACCGAACGGAAACTCAGCATTATTTTTCGGCGCGACTTAGCGAACGTACGTCGCTCGGACAGGTCCACCTTGCGAGGGCTTCGATTCAATGGTGGGCCGTGATGGGATCGAACCATCGACCAATGGATTAAAAGTCCACTGCTCTACCGCTGAGCTAACGGCCCAAGAACGAGGAATCCGGCGTGCGGATCCGAGGTCCTTGTTCTATGGAGCAAGCGGGACCCGTGATGTACGCCTCGAGGGTGCGTGTGGCGCCTGGCGGCAGATCGTATGCCGATCGCCGCAATTCGCGCGGTTCGTTCACCCACGTTGCGTATTGTAGCGGCATCCAGCCCCGCCGGGTGGCGGAGCATTCGAGCGTCGCGTCATACCGACGCGACGCTCGACGGGGTCACGCGCTCTCGTAGCAAGCCGCCTTTCAGACGAGTCCCAAGTCAGGCCCGGTGCCGATCGGTCAGGCCCGATCGGTGGCCCGGATCAGTGCGTACTCGTGTTGAACGAGCAGCTGGCTGGTGTCGCGCCGAGTCGGGTCAACGCAATCGTTCCGCTGATGCCGCTCAGTTCGCCCGCGGTGAACGTGTAGTCGAACGTCGCCGTGGTGCAGCTCGCAAACGCCAGCGTGGCCGTGCCGACCGGATTTGTGGCGACGACGCCGCCGGACGAATCGAAGATACCGCCGGTCGATGCGTAAATCGTCAAGTCCGCTCTATTCGATCCGGCGACGTAGTTCGATTGCGCGCTGAACCAGCGCTGCCCTGCGGCGCCGCTCGATTCGCCGGACGCAGCATACGTGTACCAGCCGAGGAAGGCCGTCGCATCTCCCGGGTTGATCTCGATCAGCATGCCCTGACCGCTCGTCGTCGCGTTGTACCAGGAGCCGGAGAGACCGAAGTCGCTGGCCGGGTTGGTCGGCGTGCCGCTTTCCACGCAATTCACGTTCGGAAGAAGACGCTGTAGCGGAATCGTTCCCGAACGGCCGTCGTCGAAGCTGTAATTGAAAGATCCGCTCACGCACGAATCGAACGACAACGTGCCCGTGCCGACTGCGACAGCGGACGTCACCGGAGGCGCGTCAAAATTGCCGCCGGTGTTCTGGAAGATCGTGACCGCCGCGCTCTGCTCGTCACCGGTGATCGCGCTCTGTACCGAATACCACCGCTGCGAGCTGGTGTCGCCGGCCGTCACGTCGTACGTATACCAGGCGCCGAACAGCGATCCATTCCCCGGATTCGAATCGTCCGGAGTGAATTGGAATTGCATGCCCTGCCCGCTGGTCGCCGGGTTGTACCAGGTTCCCGAGAGTCCTTCCTGGTTGATGTCGACGGACGCGAACACGGTTCCCGTCGGGCCGAACGCGACATGATCGAAGTTCGCGTCGCCGGCGGATTCCGACGAGCCCATCGTCACGGTCAGCAAGACCTTCGCGCTTTGCGTGCCGTTCGGCAGGATGACGTCGGTCATCGAATAGGTGTCCCACATCCCGGTCGCTGGAAACGAATCGCTGTTGATGGCGCTGAGGCCGTCGGTGCACGCGGTGTCGCTGTAGGCATTGATCGCCGCGATCGCGAATCCGCCGTTGCCTTTGATGTTCGTGTACAGATCGACGTTGTTGCTGCCATCGATCATCATGCACGAGGACGAAATGCTGACATCCGAGTTCGCCGGGTTTGCCACCAGATGGATCGAAGGCGCACTCGGAAATCCGGTCGAAGGATCCAGCGTCGCGGTTCCGTTGCCCGCCGTCGCGGTCGTCCAGCCGTCAACGCCATTGTCGAAATCCGGATTGACGATCAGGTTTGCGGCAGTTGCCGATAGAGCCAGCATGCTGCCTGCGCCGAAAATGAGGAGGCGTAGTGCATTGTTCACTGGTATACTCCTATACAGTAAATGTCGCGCATCGGAGTATTACCGGCGCTTCCTGTACCCATTCTGGATGGCGGCAGGCCGGGCCCGGTTGCGTCGCAGCAGAGCAACCTCAGCCGCTCGAGACTTCGTGAATACGCCCCGGTTCCACCGGCATTTTCCCAACTTCGCACATTCAGTTCGCGGTCATAAAACATCCGCGTCGCGATAGCGTGTCGGATCGTCCACCCCGGCCGTAGCAAATCCTTCGGCGCGCAGACGACACGCGTCGCACGCGCCGCACGCACGTCCATCGGCATCGGCCTGATAGCACGATACGGTCGCGGCGAAATCGACGCCGAGCCGCATGCCTTCGCGCACGATATCGGCCTTGCTGAGCGTGATCAGCGGCGCGTGCACACGGATTCGGGTGCCTTCGACACCGGTCTTGGTCGCAAGATTGGCGAGCTTTTCGAAACCTTCGATGAATTCCGGACGACAATCCGGATAACCGGAATAGTCCACTGCATTGACGCCGCAGAAGATGTCCGCCGCACCGAGCGCTTCGGCCCAGCCGAGCGCTATGGCGAGCATGATCGTGTTGCGTGCCGGCACGTAGGTGACCGGAATGCCGGCGCCGCCTTCCTTCGGCACGTCGATATCGGCGGTCAACGCCGAGCCGCCGATGCTGCGCAGGTCGACATGCACCGTCTTGTGCTCGCTCGCGCCGAGCAACTTCACGACACGCGCGGCTGCGGCGAGCTCGGACGCATGACGCTGGCCGTAGTCGACGCTGAGTGCCTTGCAGTCGAAGCCCCGTTCGCGCGCGAGCGCAAGCGTGACCGCTGAATCCATGCCGCCGGAAACGAGCACGATCGCTTTCTTCGCAGATATGGCCATCATTTGCCCGGCGTCTCGCCCCAGAGCGATTTGTGCAGTTGCAGCTGGAAACGCACCGGCAACCGGTCGGCGAGAATCCATTCGGCGAGCTCGCGCGGCGCGAGCTTCGCGTAGACCGGCGAAAGCAGCACCTGGCAGCGCGCGGCAAGCGCGTGCTCGTCAATTCGCTCGCGCGCCCACTCGTAGTCGTTGCGATCGGCAATCACGATCTTGATCTGATCGCGCGCGCCGATATGTGCGAGATTCGACCACAGGTTGCGCGTGGATTCGCCTGATCCCGGCGCCTTGAGATCCACGACCTTGCGCACGCGCATATCCACCGCGGCGACATCGACCGCGCCGGACGTTTCCAGAGAAACTTCGTAAGCCAGATCGCAAAGCTGGCCGAGCAACGCAAGGCAGCGTTTCTGCGCAAGCGGTTCGCCGCCGGTGACGCAGACGTGCCGCGCACCGTAGGCGCCGACCTCGGCGATGACCTCGGCGATCGTGCGCCAATTGCCGCCGTGGAACGCGTATTCGGTGTCGCACCAGACGCAGCGCAGCGGACATCCGGTCAGGCGCACGAATACGGTCGGCCAACCGACCGCGTCGGCTTCACCTTGCACGGAATGGAATATTTCGCTGATGCGAAGCCGATCTTCGGCGCGCGCGGTCGACGTTGAATTTCCCGCGGCTTCTGCTATCGCGGTCAGTGACGGGCTTCCAGCTTGAGCGCGCGCAGACGTCCCTGCGCGAGACGCGCCACGGTCGTGTCCGGATACGTCTGCACGACCTGGTTCAACGTGGCTTCGGCTTGATCCCACTGCTTGAGCTCGTACTGGCTGTAACCGACTTTGAGCAATGCGTCCGGTGCTTTCTGGCTGTCAGGATAACGTTGCAGAAGAGTCTGGAACGTCTGCAGCGCAATCTTGTAATTCTGCGTCACGTAATACGATTCGCCGAGCCAGTAATACGCATTGCCGGCCAGACCGCTGTTCGGATACTGATCGAGAAACGTCTGAAAGCGCCGCGCGGATTCGGCATATCGGCCATCCTTGAGCGCCGCGAATGCCGCATCGTACGTCGGCTGCTCACCCGCGGTATCGCCCGCTGGCGGCGGTGCTCCGTTCTGCGTACCGAGATCGCCGCGTTCGTCCGGACGAAGCTCGCCGACGTTCTGGCGCGCGCGTTCGGGTACATCGCCTCCGCGCGCGGCAGGAGCCGGCGCCTGCGGCGTTTCCTCGGCACGGCCGCCACCCAGCTCGATCTCGGGCGGTTGCGCGTTCTCTCGCGCGGCGCCCGGAGCTGACGGCGGCGGTGCTCCGCCGGGAGCGCGTCCTTCGATGCGACCGATGCGCGAATCGAGATCGATGTACTGATCCTTGTTGCGCTGTTTCGCTTCGTCGAGCTGATGTTTCAGCTCTTCGACCTGGCCTTGCAGGTTCTGCACCTGCGATTGCAGCGCGGAGATCTGATTGACCAGCTCCACCGCGTTACCGCCGCTCGACTGCTGCTGCTCGAGCCGATCGACGCGTTCGGCCAGCGAAAGACGTTGCGCCTGGGCCGGCACGGCAACAGCGGCGATCGCGAGGATCGCCGCTGCCACAAGACCCGAACGCACGTCTCGCGACGGTTTCATCGCCGCCTTCTCACTTCGCGGTGTAGATGATCTCGACGCGACGGTTCTTGGACCAGCACGACTCGTCGTGCTGACGGCAGACCGGACGTTCTTCGCCGTAGCTCACGACATTGAGCTGTGAGGACGACGCGCCGGCTGCGGACAGAGCGCTCTGCACCGCGTTGCCGCGACGCTCGCCCAGGCCAAGGTTGTATTCGCGCGAGCCGCGCTCATCGGCATTTCCCTCGAGGCGCACACGCGCTTCGGGGAACTGACGCAGATATGCCGCATGACAGGCGACCTGCGCCTGGAATTCCGGCTTGATTTCCGAGCGGTCCAGATCGAAATATATGACGCGCTGGCGCAGGCACGAATCGGTATCCAGGCTTTCGCGCGAATACTTGCCCGTCGTCTCGACCTGCTGCGTTGTCGTCGACGGCGCTTCTTCGACCGGCGGCGGCGGCTTGACGTTCTTCTTCGCACACGCCGCGACACCGGCGACGAGCATGGCTGCGAACACGATTCTGGCAATATTTTTCATGGGTTACCCTTTATCTGTCTGCAGGGTTGGAAAATCGGAAGCACGCATGTGTTCAGCCTTTGGGAGCGCTGTTATTTCACATCCAGATTAACGCTGGCGGAACGGACCCCAAGCGGGCTCGCGTACGTCGCCTTCGGCGAGAACCAGACGCTGGCGCACGCGGCCATCGGCGGAGACCGCGTAGAGCACGCCGCGCGTTCCTTCGCTGGCTGCATACAGCAACATGCTTCCGTTCGGCGCGAAACTCGGTGATTCATCCTGGTTGCCCGGCGACACCAGTGTCGTCTGGTTGGTGGCGCGGTCGAGAACCGCAATACGATACACGTTTCCGTTGCCCTGCACCATTGCGATCTTGATGCCCTTGGCATCGACGACGCTCGCACGCGCGTTGTATTGGCCATCGAACGTGATCCGCGTCGGCTCGCCGCCGGAGGGCGGCAGCTGATAGATCTGCGGTTTGCCGGCGCGATCGGACGTGAAATAGATGCTCTGTCCATCCGGCGCCCAGACGGCCTCGGTATCGATCGCGAAATGCTTGGTGATCTGCGTCGTCGCGCGGCTGCCAAGATCCATGATGTAGATGTCCGGATTGCCGCCCTTGGACAGCGTCAACGCGAGACGTCCGCCATCCGGCGAAAACGCCGGCGCGCCGTTGATGCCCTTGCTCGCCGACACCTGCTGGCGCGATCCGGTCGCCAGATCCTGGATGAAGATCGACGAATTGCCGCTTTCGAACGAGTTGTACGCAAGCTTGCGGCCATCCGGCGACCATGCCGGCGACAGCAGCGGCTCGCGCGAGCGCACGATGACCTGCGGATTGAAGCCATCCGAATCGGCGACCATCAGCGCGTACTGGATATTCGGCGCGGTGCCGACCGCGGTCACGTACGCGATGCGCGTCCAGAACGCACCGCGCACGCCGAGGATTTTCTCGTAGATGATGTCCGCGATCTGGTGAGCGACATCGCGCAGCGCCGTGCGCTGGCCGCTGATCGCAAGCCCGGCCATGCGCTGCTGCTTGGCGACGTCGAAGAGCTCGAACTCGACGCGTACGGCGCCGTCGCCGCCATCGGTCGCGCGGCCAACCACGAGATAGTCCTGCTTGAGCAGGCGCCACGTCGCGAACTTGACGTCGGCCTCGCGCCTCGGCGATTCGACGATGTCGGCCTTGGGCAACGTGCGGAACTGGCCCGAACGCGCCAGATCGCTTCGCACGACTTCGCCGACGTCGGTCTGTGGCGGCAGACCGCCACCCTCGAAACCGAACGGAACCACCGCGATCGGGATCGCGGATGCGTTGCCGTTGACGATGTCGATGCCGAGCTGCTGCGCTCGCGCATCGCGCGTTTGAATGCCGAAGAACGCTGCGACGATCAGGAACGCGCCGGCCAGAAAAGCTCCGGTCGAGCGCGCGCCGGTCGAGCATGGGCTATGCGTGGTCATCATTTTCATCCGTCGATTTGAAATTGAAGCGGATCGAGCGCTGGAAAACCTTCTCGTAGCCTTGATACGGCAGCGGCGCGGCTTTCATCACCGCTTGTTCGATCGAGTTCGCTGACCGGATTGCATTGCAGGGCGAAGACACCGTCACCGAGATCACGTCTCCGCCCGGTATCTCCAGATATCGATGCTGCAGCGCAATCCGGGTTTGCGCTATCGGCAGGTTCCAATTGTTGGTCACCGCACTTTGAATCGCAGCCGCATAGCGCGCGCAAGATCGTCGTCCTTGCCGCCGGCGCCGGTCTGCGCCTGGGAGGCTTCCTGTTCGACCATCTGCTGCACGCGGTCGCGCTCGTTCTTTTCGCGCTGGGCGCGCTGGCGATCCTCGATCTGGGCAAGTTTCTGCTGTCGAGTTTCAGCGCCTTTTCCGCCGCTTCGCGCTGCTTGCGGATATCGGCAAGCTGTTTTCGGCGCTGGTCTTCCTGCTCGCGGTTCTTTTCTTCGAGCAGGACTTGTTCCTGATGATGGCGCTCTTCCTGTTCCTTCTTTTCCTGCTCGGCCTTCTGCTCGGCGAGCGCCGCGACGCGTTCGCGCTCGACCTGATCCTGACGCTGCACTTCAGTCGGCGGGGGCGCGTCGGGCTGCGCAGCGATCTTGGGCGGTTCGGGCTTGGGCGGCTCCGGTTTCGGCGGCTCGGGCTTGGGCAGCGCCGGTTTAGGCGGCGGCTTCACGGCGGCCACGCTGGTCGATCGCGGCGCGGCGGTTGGACCGATCAGATCCACCTGGATCACGGGGCCGGGCATGCTCACAGGCCGCGATTCGGTCGTCCACCACAAGCCGACAACCATAGCGAAGATGCACAGTAAATGAACGGCCAGCGCCTTTCCGAACGCGCGCAGCTTGTCGTTGAAGCTCTCCATCGGCGCTAGTGCGCGTCCTGCGCCGGGTTGGGCTGGCTCATCAGGCCGACCTTCGCGACCCCGCCTGTTGCAGCAGCACCATTGCCTGGTAGATGCGGCCGTAGTCCACGCGCTGGTCGCCGGCGATGAGAAACGGCAACTGCGGGTTTTCGCGCACGAACGCCGAGACGCGCCCCACCAGCGCGTCCGGCTCGATCGGTTCGCGCGGGGCCGCCGAGCGTGAGATAGAGCTTGCCGTCCTTGTCGACGCTGACGACAGCGGGCTCCTTGTCGTTCTGCACCGATTTCGCCTTGGACTGCGGCAGCTGGATGTCGACGCCAAGGTTCAAAAGCGGCGCGGTGACCATGAAGATGATCAGCAGCACGAGCATCACGTGATGTACGGTACGACGTCGATCTTGGCTTTGAGCTTGTGGCGTTTGCGATGTCTGCCGAGGCCTTGCATCAGACGTCTCCAACGTGTTCGGGCGTGCCGCGGGGTTCGGAAATCGACACGATCACACCGCGTCGTCCACGTGCGCCTGACGCGCGAGGATCGAGGAGAATTCCTCGACGAAGGTGTCGTAGCGCACGCTGATGCGCTCGAGCTTGGTCGCGAAACGGTTGTAGAACCAGACCGCGGGAATCGCAGCGAACGTCCATCGCGGTGGCGATAAGCGCCTCGGAGATGCCGGGAGCGACCATCGCGATGGTCGCTTCCTTGACGTTGGCGAGTCCCTGGAACGCGATCATG
>CAWICQ010000006.1:0-44499 GCA_963834755.1 uncultured Gammaproteobacteria bacterium | reverse complement strand
CAGGCCGGATCGAAGCCGTCGGCGAACAGGCGATCGTCGATGACCGTATCGATATCGCTGGCCGCGTTGTCGTTGGTGTTCGGATCTTCGTAGCCCGGCGGCGGCGCCACGTTGGCGGCGCTGTCGATGGCGCCGGTCGCGTCCGCTCGAACCCGCGCGCTGATCGTGTAGGTCACCGAGCCGCCGGCCGGCAGATCGACGCTGTCGGCGACATCGCCGATGCCGCTTGCTTGGCAGCTTGCGCCGCTGCTCGGCGCGCAGGTCCAGATGACGTTGCCGAGCTGCGTCGAAACCGCGCTGGCGACCGCTTCGCCGGGCACCAGGTCGGCGCCTTGATTGGTCACGATCAGCGTGTAGGTCAGCGCGTCGCCGGGAAATGCTTGCACGACGCCATCGTCGAGCGTGACGCCGACATCGGCCGTGCCGAGATTGCCAATCACCGTTACCAGCATGCTTTGCACGTCGCTCGCACCGGCTGGATCGGTGACGCGCACGGCGACGCGATAACTGCCTTCGGTGTCGTAGAAGCGCGCGGCGGTCGCGCCGCTCGCGTCGCCGAACACGCCGTCGCCGTCGAGATCCCAGTCGTAGACGAGCGTGTCGCCGGCGTCGGGATCGATGCTGTTCGCCGCGGTGAACGCGATGGTCCGCGGCGGACCGTCGGCGATCGAGCCCATGTCGAGCGCGATCGCGGCCGACGGCGCGCGATTCGCGCAGCCATCGCAGTACGAAATGCGCGAGATGCGCCCGGATAGAAGATTGGCGAAAAAAATATCGCCGCCGGGGCCCGAACTCAACTGCACCGCGGTCGCGCTGCTGCCGTCGAAAAACGGCGTCGCCTGGTCGTCGGCGGGCGGATCGGGAATGCCGTCGCCGTCGGTGTCGGCGTACGGAATATTGAAGATCACCGTGCGGCTGTTGTCGGCGAAGAACAACGAATTCTGGTACAGCGGCGGATACGACGTGCCTTCGTAAAATGCGAGGCCGGTGATGTCCGAACCCGCGCCGGTGTCGGGACCGTTGTTGTGGTTGTACGTGTACCAGGGCGGCGTCGCCGGCGTGCGTTCGCCGTTGTCGTCGTAGAGACGCGTGCAGATCGGCACATCGAAACCAGCGTGCTGGAGCCGTCCTTCGAAGCATGGCCAGCCGAAGTTCTGCAGCGTCGCATCGGTCGACGGCAATGCCGGAATGCGGTTGATTTCTTCCCACGTGTTCTCGCCGACGTCGCCGACCCAGACCTCGCCGTTGGTGCCCGGACGGAACGTGAAGCGGAACGGATTGCGAAAACCATACGCGACGATGCGTTGCGCGTTCGGCGTATTGCTGGGGCCGGCGAGCGGATTGCCCGGTGCGCCCGCGCCGGTCGCGGGATCGATGCGGCTGATCGATCCGTTCAACCAGACCTGATCGGTGTACGCGGCTTCGTCTTCGAGTCCGAGCGAGCGCAGCGATCCGCCTTCGTTCGCCGGCGAGCGCTGGTCCGGCCACGTCGTGTTGCCGGACTGGCCGAGATCGTGAAACGTGAAGCTCGCGCCATCGCCGCCGCCGGCGTAGAGATAGCCGTCCGGACCGAACGCGATCGTGCCGATCGAATGACTTGGATACTGCTGATACCAGTCTTCGACGAGAACGAGTTCCTGGCCCGCGGTGTTGCCGTCGACGGTGAGCCTGGAAATATGGCCGCTGATGACGCAACCCGCGCCGAGCGGATCGGAGCAGTCGAACTCCGGCCAGCGCGGCGGCGGATCATTGAAGAGCCCGCCGTTGAACGCGTACTCGACATACACGTATGGCTGCTCCGGAAAACGCGGATCGAGCGCGAAACCGAGCAGGCCGCGATCCCAATAGTCGTGCACGTTCACGCTGACATCCGCGAAGATCTGCGGGTCAGGGTCCAGAAGATTCTGGTAGACCCAGATCTGCCCGCTCTTCTCGGTGACGAACACGCGGCCGTCGTGAGCGAAGTAGACGCCCGTAGGCTCGCTGCGGCCGATGAACGTATCGGTGACGTGGAAACCTTGCGGAAGATCGATCGCGAACGCGTCGCCCGCGCTCGCCACCAGCACCGCAACTAGGAAGATTCGCAAACGCACGACGCTTGACCCCCTGCCCCGAAACGGCGCTGCGCGCTTTAAGAAAATCGCTTGTGCCCACTCTACGCCGAACCGGAATACGCGTCATTCAGGCGCAAAATGCGCCGTCGGCGGCACTTTTCGCGTCTTAGCACGGTCTTGCACACCGCTCAGGTAAAGTTAGGGGATATGTACCTCGAATATTACGGCCTGCGCGAGCCGCCGTTCTCGATCACGCCGGATCCGCGCTATGTCTTTCTTTCCGAACGTCATCGGGATGCGCTCGCGCATCTGTTGTACGGCATCGGCAAGGGCGGCAGCGGCGGCTTCGTGCAGTTGACCGGCGAAGTCGGCACCGGCAAGACGACGCTGTGCCGGCTTCTGCTCGAACAGCTGCCCGAGAACACGCGCGTCGCGCTCGTCCTCAATCCGAAGCTGTCGCCGGTGGAACTGGTCGAATCGGTGTGTGAAGAGTTGAAGCTCGACATCACCGGCAAGCGCGGCAGTCTCAAGGCACTCACCGACACCTTGAATGCATTTCTGCTCGATGCGTACGCGCAGGGTCTTCGCGTCGTACTGATCGTCGACGAAGCGCAAAATCTCTCGATCGATTCGCTGGAACAGGTGCGTCTCTTGACCAATCTCGAGACGCCGACGCAGAAATTGCTGCAGATCATTCTGCTGGGTCAGCCGGAACTTCGCGACGTGCTCGCGCGACCGGAACTGCGCCAGCTCGCGCAGCGCATCACCGCGCGCTATCACCTGACGCCGCTCGATGCCGGCGAGACCGAAGGGTACGCGCGCCATCGGCTTGCGGTCGCGGGCTCGTCGCGCATTCCGTTTTCGCGGCTCGGCTTGCGTGCGTTGTATCAGCGCTCGGGCGGCGTTCCGCGTTTGATCAACATCATCGCCGACCGCGCATTGATGGCCGGCTACGCGCGCGAGCAGGATTCGATCGGCGAGCGCATCGTCGATCGCGCCGCCGACGAAGCGTTGCCCGGTCACGCGCGCTACTGGCTGCGCCGTTATGGACGCTGGGCCGCCGCGGCCGCGCTCGTGCTCGGTGTCGCCGCGGCGTTTCTTGCGTGGCGCGCGCCGCACACCGACGCGCCCGCCGCCGCGCTGCCGCCACCGCCCGCGCCGGCGGGGCCGTCGCCGGCGGACGCGATGATCGCGCGCATCGGGCAACGTCTGGGCACCGACGCGGACACGCAACTCGACGCCTTCAGCCAGCTGCTCGCGCGCTGGCAGGTCGACTCGGATTCGGTGTCGGTGCGCGACGCCAGCCGCTGTCCGGCGGCGATCGCATCCGGTCTCGATTGCCTGCGCGGACGCGCGACGCTCGAGCAGCTCGCGCGTTTCGATCGTCCGCTGATCCTGCTGCTGCATCAGGACACACATCAGGCGTACGCGCTGTTGCAAGGCGTGGGTCCGGCGCATGTGCGCCTGGATCTTGGCGGCGAACGCTATGAACTTGCGCGCGCTTCGCTGTCCAAGTTCTGGAACGGCGAGTTCATCGCGGTCTGGCGCCTGCCCGCCGATGTGCCGAACACGAGCTTCAAGCGCGGAGATGCGGGTGCCGGCGTCGCGTGGGTCAAGAGCAAACTCGCCGCGCTGGATGGCGGAACGGCCGAATCGGGACCTGCGTTTTTCGATGCGGAACTGGAGGATCGCGTGCGCAAGCTGCAGGTCGCCTACGGCATCAAGGCGGATGGTATCGTCGGTCCGGAAACTCTTTTTGCGTTGTCCGCGCTCGACGACTCAGGGCCGCGCCTGGCACGCACGGTTCAGTAGTCGTATGTCCGCGAGGCGTATCTCCGCGAGAATCGGCGCTGCGAAAGGGCCGCGGCCTTTTCGACCGTCGCGCGACGTGCGCCGGAAGCACGCCGGAACAAGGATCCGGTTTCAAGGAAAAACATGTCGCTGATTCTGGAAGCACTGAAGAAATCCGAGCAGCAACGCCGGCTCGGCGAGGCGCCGACGCTCGGCACTCCGGTGGTCGCGACGCGACGCCGGCGCAGTTTCCTGCCCGTTCTGGCGATTCTGATCATCGCAGCGGCGGCGGCCGCGTGGTGGCTGATGCGTCCGCATGCGCCGACGACACCAGCGCCGGCTCCGGTGGCCGCACAAGGCGCGAATCCCGTCGCCGCCACACCGAAATCCGTCGCCCGTCTACCGGCGCCCACCGTTCCGGACACGCACGCGCAGGATCGCGCGAAGCTCGCCGCGGAAGCGGCGCGCCGCAACGCGCAGCGACCCAACCGGGACAAGCGCGTCGCCGGCGCCGAAAGCACGGCCGGCGCAACTTTGCCGGCGCCCGCGCCCGCCATTGCCAAGGGGGCCGGTCCGGCCGTGCCCTCGACGCCGCTGCCGCCGGTGAAGAAACCCGGCGCTGGCGGCGATGCGGTTCCAGCAGCGCCTGCGCCGCCCGAACACCCGGTTGCGACAGCGCCACCCGCGAGCGGCAAGACCGATGCGCCGGAGCCGAAAGCCGACAAACGCGCCGACGCCGTAAGGGAGGTGCCATCGATCTGGGATCTGCCCTTCGCGACGCGAAAGGACATTCCGGCGATCGATCTCAGCATGCACGTCTATTCCGCCGATCCGAAACAGCGTTTCGTCGTGATCAAGGGCGATCGCCACGTCGAAGGCGATGAAGTGGCCTCGGATCTGATCCTGCGCGAGATCCGCCAGGATGGACTCGTGCTCGAATATAAGGGACAGCGGTTTTTTTTCCCGCGCAACGGGCGCTGATTCGGGATTCGGGAAAGACTGAGGCTCGCCCGCATTCGTGGGCAATGGTCACCTGCGCGGCGTGCGACGCCTTACTATCCGATCCCGAATCCCGAATCCCGGCCTCTGATGTTCGTCCAGCTCCCCAGCCGCCGCAAACCGCGGCCGCCGTGGGCGACGCTTCTGATCGTCGCCGCGTGCGTGATCGCGTTCCTGTGGCTGGCGACGTTGCCGCTGGCCGATCGGCTGGTCGTAATCAACCGCTGGGGCACCGTTCCGTCGACGCTGCTCGATCCGAATGCACCATGGCTGCGGCAGCTCGCGGAATTGCGCGCGGCGCGGCTGGTCAGCGCGCTTTTCATCCATGCGGACTGGCTGCATCTGACCGGTAATCTTCTGTTCCTGATCGTGTTCGGCGTGCCGGCGGAGCGTGCGCTCGGTTCGCGCCGCTTTCTGGCGCTGTTCGTGGTCGGCGGCGCGCTGGCGAACTTGGTCGGCGCGCTGACGTTGGCGGGAACGAGCGCACCGATCGTCGGCTCGAGCGGCGCGGTTTCGGCGATCGTCGGCGCGTATCTCGCGCTGTTTCCGCGGGCGCGCCTCGGGCTCGTTCTGCCGCTCGGCCTGTTCCTCGAGTTCGTGCGCATCCCGGCGCCGCTGCTGATCGGATTCTGGGCCGGGCTGCAACTCCTCTTCACCTACGTCGGTCCGGCGTTCGGCGAAGTCGCGTGGTGGACGCACATCGCGGGGTTTCTGATCGGCATCGTGTTCGCGCTGCTGTCGCGGCCGGCAATCGCGCGGCGATTGCGGGAGTGATTCGGGATTCGGGATTCGGGATAAGCTAGGACTCGACCCGCCCCGCAGCATGAGTGCAACGCCACATTCCCTAAATCCCGAATCCCGGCTCTTCATGCGCAAGACGAAACTCTACAAGGTGACATTCCACTCGCAAGGCAAGACGTACGAGCTATATGCACGACACGTCGCCTCGAGCTCGCTGTGGGGATTCACCGAAGTCGGCGAACTCGTGTTCGAAACGCCGGGCGAAGGCATGGTCGTCGATCCGACCGAAGAACGTCTGCGGGACGAATTCAAGAACACGACGATGCTGCACCTGCCGATGCCGTCGATCGTGCGCATCGAGGAAGTCGCCAAACGCGGTGCGCTCGCGATCCGCGACGCCGAAAGCGGCGAGAAGATCATGCCGTTTCCGATGGCCCCGCCACGCGCGAAGTGAGCGTCGTCACATCGTTCGCGATCCGTCTCGTCGCGACGGATGCGGCCTCAAGCTCAGCGCAGCGCCTTGCCGAAACGATCGAAGCGCAGCGCCCAGCTGTCCTTGTAGTCGGCCGAAACGAGGATGCGTTCGGCGCGGCCGATGATGCGCTCGCGCGCGACGAGACCGAACCAACGCGAGTCCGCGCTGTTGTCGCGATTGTCGCCGAGCATCAGGAAATGATCGGGCGGAATCACGATCGGGCCGAAGCTGTCGCGCATTCCGCGCTCGGCGAGCCATTGGATCTCATGATGGTTTTCGGCGGTATTTTCTTCGACGTGCAGCGCTTTGACGCCGCTCGCGGCGAGCGGTTCATCGGTCAGGCGCAGCGTTTCGTAGTCGGCCGGCACGCCGTTGACGATGAGACGCTTGCCGCGCATCTCGATCGTGTCGCCCGGGAGTCCGATCACGCGTTTGATCAACCGCGTGCCGTCCTGCGGCGAGGAGAACGTCACGATGTCGCCGCGTTGCGGATCGCCGATATGAGCGAGCACGATATCGGTCAGCGGGATCCTGACGTCGAACGCGAGCCGGTTGACGAACACGACATCGCCTTCGAGCAGATTCGGGTGCATCGACGCCGATGGAATCGGATTCCAGTCCGCGACTGCGGTGCGGAACACGCCGAACAGGAGGACGAACGCGATGAACCAACGATTCTCGCGCAGCCAGTTTTTCGCGCGCAGCATGGCCGAGGTCATCCCTTCTTGTTGGTGTCGGCGGCCTGCGCGGGCGTTTTCGTGCGCAGCGCCAGCGCCTTCAGTGCGTTCAGCGCTTCGTTGAGCGCGTAGTCCTGCTCGGTGTTGCGATCAATCGAATGCGCCGGCGACGGCGTGTCGGTCTCATCCGCGCCCTTGAGATGATTGCGCAGGTCGCGCTCGCCGAACGTGAGCGACGGCGGCACATCGCGCTGACTCAACGCGAGATCGGCCAGCGCGATGTCGGGCTGGATGCCGGCGGCCTGGATCGATGCGCCGTTCGGCGTGTAATAGCGCGCCGTCGTGAGCTTCACCGCGTGATCGGGATCGAGCGGCAACACCGTCTGCACCGAACCCTTGCCGAACGTGCGCCGACCCATCAGCAACGCGCGGTGATTGTCCTTGAGCGCGCCGGCGACGATCTCGGCCGCCGACGCGGTGCCGTTGTCGACCAGAACCACGAGCGGCGCACCGTTGAGCGCATCGCCCGGCGCGGCGTGAAAACTGAGATCGGCTTCCTTGAGACGACCTTTCGTCGTCACGATGACGCCGTCGTTGAGAAAGATGTCGCTGACTTCGACCGCCGCGGTGAGCAGGCCGCCCGGATTGCTGCGCAGATCGAGTACGAGTCCACGCAGCGGCGCCTTGTTGTCCTTCTGCAGCCGCTCGATGCGCTTGTGAAGCTGCGCGCCGGTGTCGGCCTGGAACTGGCTGATGCGAACATACGCGTAGCCGGGCTCGAGCATGCGTCCGCGCACGCTGGCGACGCGTATCACTTCGCGCTTCAGCTTGATGTCGATCGGATCGATCTGGCCTTCGTGCACGACGCTCAGCGTGATTTCCGAACCGACCTTGCCGCGCAGGCGCGCGACCGCGCCGTCGAGGTCGTCGGACTGCACGGTCTTGCCGTCGATGCGCACGATGGTGTCGCCGGCCTTCACGCCGGCGCGCTCGGCTGGTGAATCGTCGATCGGCGCGACCACGCGCAGCGTGCCGTCCATCTGCACGACTTCGATGCCGAGGCCGTTGTAACTGCCGGTGGTGTCTTCGGTGAGATCGTCGATTTGCTTCCGATCCAGATATTCGCTGTGCGGATCGAGCCCGGCGAGCAAACCGCGGATCGCGGCCTGCATCAGCTGATGATCGTCGACGTTTTCGACATACGCCTGCTTGACCAGGCTGTAGACCGCGGCGAACGAGCGGATGTCCTGCATGTCGACGGCATCCTTGGGCGCCGCCGACTTCTTGGTGACGGGCGCGTCGGCGGTCGTCGCGTCGACGGCGGGTATGGGAATCTGCGGCGGATCGGCAAAGCTGGATGCGCAAAAGGCAGATGCGCAGAAGGCGATCAATACGGACAACAGGCGCGAAGGCATCGGAGTCACCTCGAAGGCGATAGCCGCAGTGTACGGCGTGCGGCATGAGAGCTGCGTTATGAAAATCGCGGTGCTCGCCGCAATTCCAGAGTGCGGAATCCACGACCATCACCGCGCGCAGCCCCAAAGCCTAGGACAACGCGGCACCGGCGCGGTTCACCGCAGCCAACCCTTGGGGTCCACGGCCTGGCCTTTGGCGCGGAGCTCGAAGTAAAGCCCCGGCGTCTTCTGGCCGCCGCTGGCGCCGCTGGTCGCGATGGTTTCGCCGGCGTCGACCCAGTCGCCGACGTCCTTGAGCAAGGTTTCGTTGCAGCCGTAAAGGCTCAGAAAGCCGTCGCCGTGGTCGACGATGATCATCAGACCGTAACCGCGCAGCCAGTCGGCAAAGACGACACGACCGTGGGAAACCGCGTGCACCGCACTGCCGTTCCTGGCGGCGATCAGGAGACCGCTGCTGCGCCGGCCGGAGTCGTCGACGGCGCCGAACGAGGTGACGAGCCTGCCTTTCAGCGGCAACGCGAGACGCCCGCGCATGGACGCGAACGGTTCGGCGCCGGCGAGCTGTTTTGGAATATCGGCGAACACGTCGCGCAGTTTTTCGATGAGTCCGCCGAGCGATTTCTCGTCCTTGCCGAGCGCCGCGGCGCGCGCGCCCTGCTCCTTGAGCTTGGAGTCGAGCTCATCAACCAGCGCCTCGCGTTCGTTGCGTTCGGTTTCGAGGCGCGTTCCTTCGGCGGCGCGCGCCTCGCGGGTCGACGCGAGTTCGGCGGTTTTTTCACGGATGGACGTCTGCACGTTCGCGAGCTGTTCGAGATCGACACTGAGCTGATCGATGCGTCCGATGCGCGCACGCTGGAAATAGCGGTTGTACGCCAGCACGCGCGCGATCGCGGCGACATCGTTCTGCTGCAGCAGCAGTTTCAGCTCCTCGTTGCGGCCGAGCGCATACGCCGAGCGCAACAGCGCGGCGAGTGCGTCGCGCTGCGTCTTGAGCACGGTTTCGAGCTCGGCGCGCTGCGCGTCGAGCTTGTCGAGCTGTGCCTGCTGCGAATCGATCTTCTGATCGAGCGCGTGGACATCCTTTGCGACCGCCGCGAGTTCAAGTTCCTTCAGGCGCAATGCGCGCGCGGCGTCGCTGCGCGCGTCCTCTGTCGTGCGCTGCTGGTCGGCGAGCGCCTTGATTTCCGCGCGCACCGCGTCGAGTTTCTGACGCGCTTCGCGCTCCTGCGCGGCGGTTTGCGGATCGGTGCCGGCGGCGGGCTCGGCAGATACACGCGTCGCCGCCATCGACAGCGCCAGAGAGACGATCAGCGCGGCGCGAAGGATCAAGCCTGGAACTCGACCAGACTGTGGCCGGTCATTTCGGCCGGCTGCGGCAGATCCATCAGCGCAAGCACGGTCGGCGCGAGATCACGCAGCGCGCCGTGCTGCAGCGTCGCTTTGCGGCCGACGTAAACCAGCGGCACGGGCCCGACCGTGTGCTGTGTATGCGGCACGCCGTTCGCGTCGAGCATCTGCTCCAGATTTCCGTGATCCGCGCTGATCAGCATCTCGCCGCCGGCGGCGAGAATCGCATCGGTCAGGCGCCCGAGCGCCACATCGATCGCTTCGACCGCCTTGATGGCGGCGGCTTCGATGCCGGTGTGGCCGACCATGTCCGCGTTGGCGATGTTGCAGACAATGAAATCGAACGCCTTCGACGCGATCGCTTCGACGAGCTTTTCGGTGACTTCAGGACAGCTCATTTCCGGTTTCAAGTCGTACGTCGCGACGTGCGGGCTCGGCACCAGGATGCGCTGTTCGCCCGCAAACGGCGCCTCGCGCCCCCCGGAAAAAAAGAACGTCACGTGCGCGTATTTTTCGGTTTCCGCGATGCGCAACTGCGTCAGCCCGAGCGATGACAGGTATTCGCCGAGCGAGTTGCGCATCGACTGCGCCGGATACGCGATCGCGGTCACCGCGAGGCCTTTCTCGTAGTCGGTCAGACTCACGAACGCCGAAAGCTTGATCGTCCGCGCGCGCGGAAATCCCGAAAATTCGGCATCGACGAATGCGTGCGAAAGCTCGCGCGCGCGATCCGCGCGGAAATTCATGAACACGACCGCATCGCCATCGGCGATCCGCGAGTATTTGCCGATGACGGTGGGCTTGACGAACTCGTCGTTCTCGCCGCGCGCGTAAGCGAGATCGAGCGCGGCGACGGCGCTGTCGGCGCGCAGCGGCGATTCGCCGTTCGCGATCGCGTCGTAAGCGAGCTTGACGCGATCCCAGCGCTTGTCGCGATCCATGGCGTAATAACGACCCGACACGCTGGCGACAAATGCGCCCGTGATCGATGCGCATTTCTTTTCGAGTCTTTCCAGCGACGCGCGCGCACTCCGCGGCGGTGTGTCGCGACCGTCGAGAAATGCGTGCACGGCAATATGCGGGACACCGCGCCGCGCGGCGAGATCGAGCATCGCGAAAATATGATCCTCGTGGCTGTGCACGCCGCCCGGCGACATCAGGCCGAACATGTGCAGCGTGCCGCCGGCTTTCGCTGCATCGCAGGCGCCGATGAGCGCGGGATTTTCGAAAAAGCTGCCGTCCTGGATCGCGGCGTCGATGCGCGTCAGATCCTGATAGACGATGCGGCCTGAGCCGATGTTCATATGGCCGACCTCGGAATTGCCCATCTGGCCGTCCGGCAGACCGACGTGTTGGCCGTGGGTTTCCACCAGCGTGTGCGGATATTCCTGCAGCAGGCGCCGCCAGTTCGGCGCGTTCGCCTCGGCGATCGCGTTGTGGGTGCTGCTTTCGCGATGGCCCCAGCCATCGAGAATCAGCAGCAGGACTGGCTTCGGTCGCGCCATGAATCGGTTCCGCAAGGAGAAAATCGGCCGGCCAATGCTAGCCGACACCCGCCGGCGGGGCCATGAAGGCCCACTTAAACCCTCGGCGCCGCAGCCGCATCGAACGCACCATAACCCGTAGCATCGGAGTCCGCCCATGAAACGCGCCATCGTCACCGCCACCACCGTCCTGTCGCTCGTCCTCGCGTTCGCCGCACACGCGCGCGGCATCGATGTCGACAAGGTCAACGGCTCGATCCACATCGAAGGCGATCAGCAAGCCGGTGAGCTCTCCACGGTCAACGGCGGCATCCGCGTCGACAACGGCGGCAGCGCGCAGAAGGTGTCGACGGTCAACGGCGGCATCGAGCTCGGCGACCGCGTCACGGTCGATTCGGTGGAAACGGTCAACGGCGGCATCGAGCTCGGCCAGGGCGCGCGCGTCGCGCGCACGGTCGAAGCGGTGAATGGCCATGTCGCCCTCGCGCACGGCGCGGACGTTGCCGGCAAGGTTTCCAACGTCAACGGCCGCATCACGCTCGACGCGGCGCACGTCGGCGGCGGCATCGAGACGGTCAGCGGCGACGTCGAGATCGGCGCCGATTCGCGCGTCGAAGGCGGCTTGCTGGTCGAACAGCCGCATGGCTGGTCATGGGGCAAGAGCAAGAATCCGCGCATCGTGATCGGCCCGCGCGCGATCGTCGAAGGCACGCTCGAGTTCCGTCGCGAGGTCGATCTGTATGTCAGCGACTCGGCGCACGTCGGCACGATCAAGGGTGCGACGCCGAACAAATTCTCGGGCGATCATCCGTAGTTCGTCGGGCCTCCCCGGTTCATCGGGCGATCCCCTGGACTTACGGCGCTGCTTTCTTTCGTCATCCCGGCGCAGACCGGGAACCATTCCCCGTGCGTTTTCGCCGCGACGACGCTTGGTCGCGTCGCCGATCGTGCGCAACGCGCTCTTTGCACGCCCTTAACGACATCGTATGGCAATGAGCATGCCGACGTTCCTAGAATCACACTCTCGTCGATTCCGGGAATTCGCATGCTCCTTCGCCCGATTCGTATCGCGCTCGCAACGTCGTTCGTTCTGATCATCGCCGCCTGCGGCAAGCAGGAACCCGCGCCGCCGCCGGCACAAACGGCTGCGCCGGTGAAGCGCGCGCCGGTCATTCCGAGTCCCGAAGGGCGAACGTCGCCCGATATCACGGCCGAGGATTTTGCCGCGCGAGTGCAGAAGATCTCCGGTGACGCGTTCGAAGGCCGCAAACCCGGGACGGTCGGCGAGCGCATGACGACGGCGTGGATCAAGGACCAGTTCGAGCAGATCGGCCTCAAGCCCGGCAACAAGGGCAACTGGTTCCAGACCGTGCCGATGGTCGAGACGAATTTGCTCGAGCCGGACACGGTCAAGCTCGATGTGACGGCAAAAAGCGGCGACGAGCGATTCGCCTATCGCACCGACATGATCGTGAATTCGCTCGATGCAAGTCCGGCGGTCGAGATCGCGAATTCTCCGATCGTGTTTGCCGGTTATGGCGTCGTCGCGCCCGAGCATAACTGGAACGATTACGCGGGCCTCGATGTGAAGGGCAAGACGGTGATCGTGCTGGTCAACGATCCGGGCTGGGGCAATCACGACGAGACGCTGTTCAAGGGCAACGCGCTGACGTACTACGGACGCTGGACCTACAAATACGAAGAAGCCGCGCGGCAGGGCGCGGCGGCGTGCCTGATCGTGCACGAGACCGGCGGCGCGGGTTATCCGTGGGAAGTCGTCGTCAGCAGCTGGAGCGGACCGCAGGATGCGTTGCCGCCGAGCGAAGATCCGGCGCCGCGCCTGCCGGTCGCGGGCTGGCTGACGACCGCAGCCGCGCAGCGTCTCTTCGCCAGAGCCGGCGCGAATTTCGACGAGCTCAAGAAAAGCGCGGACTTGCGCGGCTTCAAGCCGACGGCGCTCGACGCGACGCTGTCGACGAGTTTCAAGAACAAGATCGACCACACGAGCTCGGAAAATGTGATCGGAATGATTCGCGGCAGCACGCGGCCGGACGAGGTCGTCGTCTACAGCGCGCACTGGGATCATCTCGGCAAGGATCCGAATCTTAAAGGCGATCAGATCTACAACGGCGCGATCGACAACGGCACCGGGATCGCAGGCCTCATCGAGATCGCCGAGGCGTTTGCGCACCAACCGTCGCCGCCGCAACGCTCGGTGCTGTTCGCCGCCTTCACGCTCGAGGAAGCGGGTCTGCTCGGCTCGCGTTACTACGTGACGCACCCGGCGGTTCCGCTCGACAAGACCGTCGCCGACATCAACATGGACGCGCTGCCGGTGATCGGTCCGACGAAGGACATCGCGGTGATCGGCTGGGGACAATCGGATCTCGACGAGGACATCAAGAACGCCGCGGCCGCCGAGCATCGCACGATCGTTCCCGACGAGACGCCCGAAAAAGGTTTCTTCTTCCGCTCCGATCAACTCAATTTCGCGCGCCTCGGCGTGCCCGTGCTATATGCGCGTTCGGGACTTGATCTCGTCGACGGCGGCGAGGAAGCGGGGCGCAAGGCGTACGCGGACTACACGGCCAACCGATATCACAAACCGGCTGACGAATTCGATCCGGATTGGGATTTTCGCGGTGTGATCGAGGATCTCAACGCGTTCTACGCCGTCGGGCGCAAGCTCGCCGACGAAGCCACGTTCCCGCAGTGGAAGCCCGATGCGGATTTCCATCGCCCTGACGACAAGACGCCGTCCGCGCACTGAAAAGAGCGCGGCGTCGTGTCGACGCCGCGCAAGACTGCCGTTTTGGAGGGGCGCCCCGTCCGTGGGGCGATTGCGGCGTCCGCTGCGGAGTAGATCGTGCGCGCGCAACGTCTCATGGATCGAGACGATGTCTTGCGCGTTCGACGTTCTGCGTTCTTCGCGCGGGGATCGCCGGTCCGTCCGACTCGTCCGCTCGCCTTTGCACGCGCGCGGAGCGTGCATCGCTGCCGCACCGGCTGCACGGAGCACCGCTTCGCATCTCTATCGACGATTCCGGGGATTCCCGCGACGTGGAAGATGCGCGCGCGTATGGACGCGTCCGCTTCGCTCGAACGTTTTCTCGACTGCGCGCGGAATTCACCGGGTTGTCACACGCTCTTGCCAGAGCAGAGCGGACAATCGATGCATCGACAGACCAGATCTGCGTGCGCCGGCTGGGCGGGTGTAATAGTTGCCTTTGCTGCGTGCTATGATCTCGGGAGACACAGGGGCCCAGAATGCGAGCGCACCTCGATACGCTTGAGGCTTTGCTTGCTTGCACGACGCCGGACGAGTTGCGTCGTGCGGTCGGCGAGTATGTCAAGAGGCTCGGTTTCGATTCCTGGGTTTACGCCGCCAACCCGAACGGCCAGAACGCGTTTCCGTATGTGCTGAGCGCGTATCCCGCGGCATGGCTCAAGCGTTATGTCGAAAAGGGTTATCTCGGCATCGATCCGGTCGTCGCGCATTGTCGCGAGCACACCACGCCGCTGGTTTGGACTGCGGATGGTCCGATCGGCGAGCGCAATCGGCGGTGTCCTTCGTTCTTCCACGACGCGGCGGACTTCGGTCTCAAGGCCGGCATCAGCACGCCGGTGCATGGACTCGGTTGTCAGTGGGGTCTTCTTTCCGTCGCCGGAACGGCCGAGCGCACCGACCGCCGCACGCAACTGCATCAGATCGCCGGCGTGCAGCTGCTGGCGACCTTCACGCATGAAGTCGGTCACCGTTTTGCGACGACGCCGCAGACCGGCCTGAATGTTCACCTCACTGCGCGCGAGCTCGAATGTCTGCGCTGGGCGGCCGAAGGCAAGACCGGCTGGGAAATCGGCCGGCTGCTCGGGATTTCGGAGCGGACGGTCGTCTTCCACGTCGAGAATGCGGCGCGCAAGCTCGGCGTTTTCGGGCGACGCCAGGCCGTCGCCCGCGCGATCGCGCTGCAACTGATCACCCTGTAAGAATTTACAGCTGTAAGAAATGACGAGCTGACGCTTTGCTGCACCTGCGATCGACGCAGGAGCAAAACGTCATGATTGAAGTGATTACCGGCAACACCCGCGGACGCCTGCTGTCGGCCGACATCCTCGACAGCATGTTTCGTCTGCGCAGTGCGGCGTTTTCCGATCGCCTGCGCTGGAAAGTATCGAGCCTCAACGGCCGCGAAACCGATCGATTCGATGAGCTCGGTCCGACCTACATGATCGTGCGCGATCGCATCCGGCCGCAGCGCGCGCTCGGCTGCTGGCGCCTATTGCCGACGACCGGCGCGTACATGCTGCGCGATGTCTTTCCGGAGCTTCTCGACGGCAAGCCCATCCCCCGCGATCCGCGCGTCTGGGAAATCAGCCGCTATGCCGTGACTCCGGATGCCGGCGCGATGCGGCCCGGATTCGGCTTCGGCGATGTCTCGGTCGCGCTCTGGCGCCGGCTGTTCAGCTTCTCGCAGGAAGCCGGCATCGACGCGTTCGTCGCAGTCACGACGGTCTCGGTCGAGCGGCTCGTGGCACGCCTCGGGCTCACGATCCAGCGCTTCGGACCAGCGCGGCGGATTGGGAACGCGCTCAGCGTCGCGTTCCGCCTGCCGATGGATAAGCGCGCCGAGGAGGTGCTCGGACCACCCGCCCGGGAGGCGAGACGCGCCGCCCGCGCGGCGTGACGAGATCGGGGTCGATCAACCTGTAAGAAGTTACAGCTATCTGCGTCGGTCGATCCGGTGCAGGCTCAAGCCCACGCGGGTTTTGTCCCGTGGGCAAGCGATCGATCCCCCCGGCCGGGAGGGAGAGGCCCGGTCCGACGGAGTTCGGACTGTCTCCCTCCTGGCCACCTCGACGGCCGTGTTGGGGCTGCCGCCGGGATCGGGAATTGCGGGCGTGCCGGATGGACGCCGGTACGTCACGCTTCAGGGCGCCTCTGCGCCGATCTCACTTCGACTCAGGCCACATCGCGAATCCGCGAATCCACGTCCGTCAATTCAGCCCGACTGCGCGATCGTAGAACGCGGCGAGATCGGACTTGAACCGCGCGAGCGCGTCGACGTTGAGATACACCATGTGACCCGACGGGTAGTACGCGAACGAAAGATTCGCGCGCAGCGATGGATCGAGCTCCATGTGACTGAGGTCGTACTCGGTGGCGAAGAACGGCGTCGCGAGATCGAAGTAACCGTTCGCCGACAGCACATGGAGCTTCGGATTTTCGCGCATCGCGCGCGCGAGATCGCCGGCGACATAAGGCTGGCGCTGCGGGAAACGCGCACCGGGCTGCTCGTGCTTCCAGTCCCAGTCCTTGATGATGCCGAACGTGGTCGTCTTGTACGGCACGTCGCTCGAATACTTGAGCGTGCCTTCGACGTAGTTGTTGAACGCCGCCGTGAACGCGCCGGCAATCGCGGTATCGGACGCGTCGTATTCGGGATTCTCGCCGGCGGCGTCGAGATCGATGCCTTCGTAGCGCGCATCGTAGCGGCCGACCGTGCGCCGCTCGTCGCGCAGGAGCTCCTTGCGGAAGCGGCTCTGACTGACGCGAAGGTTCGCTTCCTTGAGGTACTGCGGCGAAAGACCGGTGAAGCGCGCGAGCTTCACTGCAATCGCATCCTCTTCGGCGGCCGACAATCCTTGCCCTCTCGCCAGCGCACTCGCGTATTCGCCGGTCGCGAACGCGCGCGCCTCGTTGACGAACGCTTCCATGCTCGCCGGCTTGTTCGGCACCTTGTCGTGATACCACGCAATCGCCGCGAACGTCGGCAGCGAGCCGATGTAGTTCTGATCCAGACCCGGCGCGTTGGCGGCGTAGTTGAGGATCGAAGACAACAACACCACGCCGTTGAATGCCATGCCCTGGCTCTGCAGCATGTTGACCAGGCCCGCGGAGCGCGTGGTTCCGTACGATTCGCCGAACAGGAACTTCGGCGAATTCCAACGCTGGTTGATCGTCACGTAGCGCGTGATCGCCTTGGCGAACGCGTGCAGGTCCTCGTCGACGCCCCAGAAATCCTTGCCTTTGCCCTTGCCGACCGGCGTCGAATAGCCGGTGCCGACCGCGTCGATGAAGACGAGATCGCTCTTGTCGATCAGGCTGTACTGATTCGGCACCAGGCGATACGGCGGCGGTGCGGTCGCCGAAGCGCTCGCCGATTCCACACGCACGGGCGACAACGAGCCCATGTGCAGCCACACGCTCGACGAACCCGGACCACCGTTGTAGAAGAACGTCACCGGACGTTTCGTGGTGTCCTTGCCGTTCTCCGCGGTGTAGGCGACGTAGAACACGCTCGCGTTCGGCTGGTCTTCCTTGTCGTCGCGGATCAGCACGTTTCCGGCGGTCGCCATGTAGTGGATCGTGCGACCGCCGACGTCGACGCTGCCGTGCGAGACGGACGTCTTTTCCGGCGGGATCGGCTTTTCGTCCTTCTTGGCGTTCTTCGCGTCCTTGTCCTGCGCGGCGTCGGCATCCTTGTCCTTGTCTTGGTCGGCGGCGAACGCCGGCGAGAAGGCGCCGATCAAGAGCGACAGCAATACCGTTTCAATCCAGGCGAAGCGCATGACGGAAATCCTCCGGACGACAAATGCGACGAAATTCGAAATGCCGCCAACAAGGCGGCGAATTTCGAAGTGTGTCGCCGCCGGCGCGCGTTGCCCTATGACAAAAGTGCTAGCCGAATGTAAACGTCTTGCAAAGCATTTGCGGCGGCATCGGCCCCACACGGGGGTTTGGCGATCATCAGCCCGACATCACCCATACGGCTGAGAACGCTGGCCATCCGACCCGGAACCACCCGCAATCGCGGAGCCGATGACTCCACGTGCGCGGATGACCAGCACCCGCACGGCGCGCGGCCTAGATGCGATAACCGCGATGGATCGCGACGATGCCGGCCGACAGATTGCGCACGTCGACGCGCGCGAGGCCGGCGCTTTCCATCATCGCCTTCAACGTGTCCTGATCCGGATGCTTGCGGATCGATTCGGCGAGATAGCGATAGCTCTCTTCGTCGTTCGCGATAAGACGCCCGAGCCGCGGCAACACTTCGAACGAATGGAAATCGTAGAGCGGCTTGAGAAATTCGGCGCGCACGCGCGAGAACTCGAGAATCAGAGCGCGGCCGCCGATCTTGAGCACGCGATGGATTTCCGATAACGCGCGCTCCTTGTGCGTCACGTTGCGCAGGCCAAACGCCATCGTGACGCCATCGAAACTCTTGTCCGGAAATGGAAGCGATTCGGCATCGAGCTGCGCGTAATCGAGGCCTTTGAGCTTGCCGCGATCGATGAGCCGGTCGCGGCCGACGCGCAGCATGTCCGCATTGATGTCGCCGACGACGACTGCGCCCTCGGCGCCGACGCGCGGCAGCAGCAGCGCCGCGATATCGCCGGTGCCGCCCGCGAGATCGAGCACGACGTCGCCTGCGCGCACGCCGCTCGTCGCGACGAAGTAGCGCTTCCACAACCGGTGCGCGCCGAACGACATCAGATCGTTCATGACGTCGTATTTCTGCGCGACCGAGCTGAACACGCGGTCCACGAGTTTCGCTTTTTCGCTTTCGGGTACTTCGCGGTAGCCGAAATGCGTCGTCGAATCGCTCATGCGGCCATCGTACCGCAAGTTCCGGCACCGCCACGTTGAATCCCGTCCGCGACGGATCCTACGCTTCCGACCCGCGCGCTCGTGCGATGATGTAGGCGGCCTTCCGGGGAGGGATGCCATGGTCCTATGGTGGATCGGCGCGATTGCGTTCGTCGTCGTTGCGGGCGTCGTGATCGTCTTCAACGACCTCGTCGCCGCGCGCAATCAGGTGCGCGCCGCGTGGAGCGATATCGACGTGCAGCTGACGCGTCGTCACGATCTCGTGCCGCAGCTCGTCGCCGCCGTGCAGGGCTACGCATCCTACGAACGCGCGACGCTGACGACACTGACCGAGCTCCGTGCGCGTGCCGTTTCGGCGGCGTCGCTGGCGGACAAGGCCGAAGTCGAAGGCGAGCTCGCAAAACAGATCGACCGCATCCTCGCGTTGCAGGAACGCTATCCGGACCTGAAGGCGAGCGAGAATTTTCTCGCGTTGCAGCGCGAGCTCGTCGAGATCGAAGATCACCTTCAATACGCGCGGCGCTTCTACAACGGCGCGGTGCGCGATCTCAACACGAAAATCGAAACGTTCCCGGCGCTGATCATCGCGCGCGCCGCGGCATTCAAGCCCGCCGAATTCTTTCGCAGCGGCGCCGATCAGGAGGCCCCCGCATGAATCGCATTTACGCGCCCGCCGCGTTCCATCCCCCTCTCCCTCTTGCGGGAGAGGGCTCGGGTGAGGGCAATCTTGGAACAACCTTCCAAAGCTTTCCTCATCCGCGTTACGCGGCGCTCCTGCGGCGCGCCCTGCGGGCCGGCTTCGCCGTTCGCTCCGGCATCATGCCTCCGCAGTCGGCACCTTCTCCCGCAAGCGGGAGAAGGGAAAGGCGCTGGCTACCGGCGCTGGTTCTGATTGCCTCGTTCGCCCACCCCGCACTCGCCGACGAACGCATCCTCGATTTCCACAGCGATATCACCGTCGCCGCCGACGCCACGATGGAAGTCGCCGAGACGATACGCGTGCGCTCGGAAGGCGATCGGATCCGCCACGGCATCTATCGCGATTTCCCGACCGAATACCGCGATCGCTACGGCAACCGCGTCCACGTCGAGTTCCAGCCGGAAGGCGTCACGCGCGATGGCGCCGATGAGCCGTTCCACACCGAAGGCCAGAGCAACGGCGTGCGCGTTTATTTCGGTTCGGAGAGCACGCTCCTTTCGCCCGGCGAATACAGCTACGTGTTGCGCTATCGCACGACGCGCCAGCTCGGATTCTTCGACGATCACGACGAGCTGTACTGGAACGTCACCGGCAACGGCTGGGATTTTCCGATCGACACGGCGAGCGCCGCCGTGACGCTGCCCGATTCGGTGGCGCCGGCGGATGTGCGCGTCGAAGCGTTCACCGGCGAGCAGGGCGCAAAAGGCAAGGACTACAACGCGAGCGCGGACGCGCCGTCGCACGCCGTATTCAATACGACGCGCGCGCTCGCGCCGCGCGAAGGCCTGACCATTGTCGTCAGCTTTCCGAAAGGCATCGTGGTTGCGCCGACGCAGGAAGAGCGCACGCGCTGGTTCCTGCACGACAACGGCGCCGCGCTCGCGCTCGCGATCGGGCTCGCGCTGCTCTGGCTTTACTACCTGATCGAGTGGCTGCGCGTCGGGCGCGACCCGAAGCCCAGCGTGATCATTCCGCAGTACGAAGCACCGGACGACTTCACGCCCGGCGCGCTGCGTCATCTGGAGCGTATGGGCTGGGACGACCGCTGCGTCGCGGCCGATCTCGTCGATCTCGGAGTGCGCGGTGCGATCCGTATCCGCGAGGACGGCGGTGTTTACACGATCGAGCGCGCGCACGGCGCGCGCGAGCCGCTGCCACCTGTCGAGCGGACGTTGCGCGACGAGTTGCTCGGCGACGGCAGCTCGGTGACGCTCGAGCAATCCGAAAACGCTACGATCAATCGCGCGATCAAGCAGCATCAAGCGTCGCTGGATGCCGGACAGACCGGCCGCTACTACCGCAAGAACACCGCGTTGATCGTCATCGGCATCGTGATCACGCTCGTCGTCATGGGCGTCGGCGCCTACACGCTGGGCCCGGCCGCGAATGCGGCCGGCGCCGGGTTCATGCTGCTCTGGCTCAGCATTTGGAGTCTCGGCGTGTTCGTGCTCGCCGGCGCGACGATCGCCGCGTGGCGCGGCGCGCACGGCATCGGCGCGGTTGGCTCGGCGCTGTTCATGACGCTGTTCTCGCTGCCGTTCCTCGCCGGCGAGCTGGTGGGCGTGTACGCGCTCGTCTCGGCGGCCGGTCTCGTCTTCACGCTCGCGGTGTTCGCGCTGATCGTGACGAACGTGCTGTTCCACCGCTGGATCGCAGCGCCGACGGCCGAGGGACGCCAGCTGCTCGATCGCATCGCGGGTTTGCGTCTTTACCTCGGCGTCGCCGAGCGTGACGAGCTCGCGACACAGAAGGCACCGCCGATGACCGCCGGCGAATTCCAGCGCTTTCTGCCGTACGCGCTCGCGCTCGGCGTCGAAAAAACCTGGGCCGACAAATTCGCCGCCGCGGTCGGTCCGGCTGCCGCGGCTGCCGCGGCCGGCGCGATGGTCTGGTATCAGGGAAACACGGCGAACCTTTCCAATATTTCCAATTTCACCAGCAGCATCGGCTCGTCGCTAAGTGGCGCAATTTCATCGTCTTCGACGGCGCCGGGCTCGTCGTCGGGCGGTGGCGGTGGCGGATCGTCCGGTGGCGGCGGTGGTGGCGGCGGCGGCGGCGGATGGTGATGGTCGCGCTTTCGACGGCATGACCGGCGATGCTGCGCGCTGACCCGACCGGCATCGTCGCGCTCGCCGCGGTGACGATGTGCGTGTCGCTGGCCGGCCTGATATTCCGCACGGGCCTGCGCGGCAGCCTCGCGCGCCGGCTTGCGCTTCTGCTGATCGTCGAGGCGCTGGCGCTCGGCACGAGCGGCTCGATCGACCTCCTCTTCGCGGGCATCGACGACTTCTACGTTCGATATCCGGCGCTGCCATTCGCGGAGGTGACGCTGCACGCGCTCGCCGATTGCGCGATGCTCGTCCTGTATCCGCCGTTTCTCGCCGCGGCGCTCAAGACCCGACTGACGCAGCCGTTCGCGCGACGGCGCGTCGGCGTCGGCATCGCGCTCGCGGCCGCCGTGCTCTATGTCGCAGTCGTCCGGCCTTTCGTCATCGCGTTCATCCATGCGGCGAAGCCCGACTACGTCCCGGCGGCGCTGCCGGCGTCGATTCTCTATCTCGCGCTGGTCGCGCTCTTCGTCTTCGCGTTCGTTGCCTCGCTCAACGCCTGGCGCGTGTCGACCGGTATCGCGCGCAAGCGCGCCCGCATCTTCGCCTTCGCATTCGGCTTTCGCGACGCCTGTTGGGGATTGGTCTATGGCGCGATGGTCTGGTATCTCTCCACCGGCGATTACGCCGAGGTGTTCGAGAAGATTCCGCCTTGGTTCTTCGTCTACGCGCTCGGTACTTTCGTCGCCGTGCCGCTCATCGCGTACGGCATTCTGCGCGCGCAGCTTTTCGACATCGACCTTCGCATCCGTTGGACGATCAAGCAGTCGACGCTGGCCGCCGCGGTGGTCGCGATCGTCTATGCCGTGTCGGAGGGCGCGAGCCGCCTCCTGTCGAGCGAGCTTGGCAACGTCGCGGGACTTCTTGCGGCGGCCGTCGTCGTGTTCTTCCTCGCGCCGCTCCAGCGTTTTGCCGAACGCGTCGCGTCAGCGGCGATGCCGAACACGCACAACACGCCTGAGTATGCGGCGTTCCGCAAACTGCAGGTGTACGAGGCGGCTGTCGCGGAGGCGCTGCCGGGCGGAACCTCAGAGAAGGAACGCGCGATCCTGCGTCGGCTGCAGCAGTCGCTCGGCATCTCGGCTGGCGACGCGGCCGCGATCGAGGAGGCGTTGATGCGGAACCGCGCGCCGGCCTGAGCGCAGACGCGGCCGAGTGGCATCGACCGCGTCTGCCGGTCGTGTCTCAGCGCCGCGTGCCGCCCTTTTTCCGGCCGGCAGCGCTAGGCGTGGAACGCCCAGCCGAACAACCCGCAGCCTATGGCGCCGAGAATCGTCGATCCGATCCACGCCGCGCGTTTGCGCGTCAACGCCGCGATGGCACCGAGTGCGATCGCGACCTGCAGCAGCGCGACCGACTGCGCGAAAAAGTGATGCCGGTGCATCAGCACATCCGCTTCTTCGGATTTCGCATCGCGCCCCTGTTCGAGCGTTTCGGCCTTCTCACGGCTCCTCTTCTGGTCATCCAGATAGCGTTCCGAGTCGCTCGCCAACTGTGCAGGCGGCGCTTTGTCGAGCGCGACCCAGACGTTCTTCTGCGATTCGGCAACCGCGGCCTTCAGGCCCTTCGCCTGGTAGTAGCCCCATTGATCCGACGCCTCGGCCTGCAACCGCGTCGCTTCGGTCTTCAGCGCGAGCGCTTCGTTGACCGTGCCGCCGGCTTCGAGCGAGGCGATGGCCGCGAGCGCAGCGAACAGCGCCGTCGTCAGCGCGATCGTGCGCAGCAGACTGCCGCTCGCGCGTTCGATCTCGCGGTCGATCGCTTCGCGCAGGTTGTCGGTGTCGACTTCGATTTCTTCGGGCATCGCACGCGGCTCCCTCGTCGGTTCGCGGAAGTGTCTTTGCGCGACCTTTCCAGGCGTTTTCAGCGCGTGCGCTGCAATCCGGCCGCGGCGAGCGCGTCGAGATACACCTGCCAGTTGCGCGCGTGATCGCGGCCGAGCTCGTGCAGCACGTCCCACGAAAAGATTCCGGTCGCGTGGCCATCGTCGAAACGCAACAGCACCGCATAATTGCCAATCGGCTCGACGGCTTCGATGTTGACCTCGGCCTTGCCCGGCACGAGCGTGCGCTGACCGGGCCCGTGACCTTGCACTTCTGCGCTCGGCGAATGCACGCGCAGGTATTCGGCCGGCAGTCGGAACGTTTCGCCGTCGTCGAAGCCGACTTCAAGCACGTGCGAGGCGCGATGGAGCGTGATCGTCGTTGGTCGCGGGGCGCTCATGCAAAGAAGGCGTTCGGTACGGAAGGTTTGGAAAACTAGCAGCACCCACTGCGAAGTGGGCTTTCATGACGAGTGCGGCCACGGACGGCCGCTTCTGGACTCACCCATCCCATCATGACGGGAGACCGATCAAATGCTCCGATCCCAGCGATCAAGGATGACCGCACCGCTATATCAATGCACGGTATCAGACGCGGGAACACGCGGCGAAAGCGGACCGCCGGGCGCCCCCGCGACCTGCCACAGCGCATCGAGATAACCCGATCCGAAACCGATCGAGCCGATCGCTTCGTACTCGTAAGCGCCGGTGTCGGGATACCACGCCGCATTCGGATCGAGCTCGCGCAGCACGGCCGCGTTCGCATCGGCATCGACGAGCTGGCCGACGTAGCTGATCTCGCCTTCGTCGTCCTCGATCATGTTCACCGAGATCAGCGGCGCGGCGGCGGCCGCCGAGCGCGCGATGGCGGCCCAGTCGGCAAGACCGAAATCCTGCGGAATCTTCAGAGTCTCGCCGCGCAGCGCCAGCGCGCGATCGACGAACTCACGCGCGGGGTCGGCATCGAGTGCACTGATGTCGGCAATCGCGATCGCGATATAGCCATCGAAGCGAATCGCGTCACCGACCTCCGCGATCAGACAGAAATCGCGCGACAGGCCAACTACGTAACCGTGGATCACGCCGGGCTGGATACGTTCGCGATGAATGCGCACGGGCGCGCGCTCATCGAGTGCGCGCTGAAGTTCGGCGCGAACGCCGCGGGCTTTGAACGGAATGACGGTGGTCATGGCGGTATGGTCGGTGGTTTGTGGAGATGGCGCAAGAAACAGAATGGCGGAATGCGCAGTCCCCCCTGCCCAGCCTCTCCCGCAGCTTGTCCCCCTCGCCCGCTTGCGGGAGAGGGCTGGGGTGAGGGCAATCTCGCGACACCACCCCAAAGCTCCCCTCACCCGCCGCGCGGTGCGCGGCGACCTCTCCCGCAAACGGGAGACGTGAAAGTCAAAGGATATAGCGCGACAGATCCTCGTCCTTCACCAGCGAACCGAGATGACCATCGACATACGCTGCATCGACGCGATAGTGCTGCCCGCTCCGGTCCGCCGCCTCGAATGAAATCTCATCGAGCAGCCGCTCCAGCACGGTGTGCAGCCGCCGCGCGCCGATGTTCTCGGTGCGCTCGTTGACCTGGAACGCAATCTCGGCGAGCCGCGCGACGCCATCCGTGGCGAATTCGAGACCGACGCCTTCGGTCGCCAGCAGCGCGGTGTATTGCTTGGTCAGCGCGCTCTGCGGTTCGGAAAGAATGCGCTTGAAATCGTCGGCCGTGAGTGCCGCAAGTTCGACCCGGATCGGAAAGCGGCCCTGCAGTTCCGGCACGAGATCGGACGGCTTGGCCAGCGAAAACGCGCCCGATGCGATGAACAGGATGTGATCGGTCTTGACGATACCGTACTTGGTCGACACCGCCGAACCCTCGACCAGCGGCAACAGATCGCGCTGCACGCCTTCGCGCGATACGCCCGCGCCGCTCCATTCGCCGCGCTGCGCGATCTTGTCGATCTCGTCGATGAATACGATGCCGTTCTGCTCGCAGTTGGTGATCGCCTGCGTCTTGATTTCCTCGTCGTTGACGAGCTTGCCGGCCTCTTCCTCGACCAACAACGGATGCGCCTGCGCGATGTTCATCTTGCGCTTCTGGCTGCGCTGGCCGGCGAGCGACTGAAACATGCCGCGCAGCTGGCTGGTCATTTCTTCCATGCCGGGCGGTGCCATGATCTCGACGCCGACGTTCTGGGCGATGTCGAGCTCGATCTCGCGATCGTCGAGCGCGCCCTCGCGCAATTGCTTGCGCAGTTTCTGGCGCGTGTCGGCGTCGCGCGCATCGCTCGCCGGCTGCGGTTCGTTGGCGAAGCCGACGCTTTGCCGTCGCGGCAACAACGCGTCGAGAATGCGATCTTCGGCGCGATCCTCGGCTTGCGTGCGCACGCGCGACTTGGCCTGCTCGCGCGCCATCTTCACCGCACTGTCGGCGAGATCGCGCACGATCTGCTCGACATCCTTGCCGACGTAGCCGACTTCGGTGAATTTGGTCGCCTCGACCTTGATGAACGGCGCGTTGGCGAGCGCGGCGAGCCGGCGCGCGATCTCGGTCTTGCCGACACCGGTCGGACCGATCATCAGGATATTTTTCGGCGTCACTTCATCGCGCAGCGCGGGCTCGAGCTGCATGCGCCGCCAGCGGTTGCGCAGCGCGATCGCGACCGCGCGCTTGGCTGCGTTCTGGCCGATGATGTAGCGGTCGAGCTCGTTGACGATTTCGCGGGGGGTCAATTCGGACATTTCAAAGCCAGGATTCGAGATTCGGGATTCGGGATTCAAAGCGTCGCGGACCCGGACATCCCGAATCCCGATTCTCGAATCCCGTCTTTTGACTTACAGCTCTTCGATCGTCGTATTGTTATTCGTATAAATGCAGATATCGGCGGCCGTCTTCAACGCACTCTCGACGATCGCGCGCGGATCGAGCTCGGTGTGCTCGAGCAGCGCTTTCGCCGCCGCCAGCGCATACGGTCCGCCGGAACCGATCGCGATCAAGCCGTTTTCCGGCTCGAGCACGTCGCCGTTGCCGGATACGATCAGCGACGTCGACTTGTCCGCGACCGCGAGCAGCGCTTCGAGCCGGCCGAGTCGACGCTCGGTGCGCCAGTCCTTGGCGAGCTCGACCGCGGCGCGCGTCAGGTTGCCGCCGTGCTTCTCGAGCTTCTGCTCGAACAACTCGAATAGCGTGAACGCATCGGCGGTCGCGCCGGCGAACCCGGCCAACACGTCGCCCTTGCCGAGCCGGCGCACCTTGCGCGCGTTCGCTTTCATGATGGTGTTGCCGAGCGTGACCTGGCCGTCGCCGCCGATCACGACGCGCTCGTCGCGGCGGACGGAGACGATGGTGGTGGCGTGGAAGCTGTCCATGGTGGTCGGCTCGGATCGAGATGTCGTGCAATGGGGTCGCGCCGGCCTGATTCCAAGCGGTCAGCGGCTCGCGGTCAGCGCAAGCGCCTGCGCCGCTTGCCGTGAGGTCGGCCGCTCGCGCGGCCTCGTGAGAAAAGCCGTGCGCTTTTGCTTACGTCTTTCGAGCGCGCGCAGCGCGCGACCTATCGAGCGCCGCTGGCGCGTCCTCACGCGCGGCGCACCTGCGCGCGCGCGGATGCGCCGCGTCGTACACCTTCGCGAGATGCTGAAAATCGAGATGCGTATAGATCTGCGTGGTGCCGATGTCCGCGTGACCGAGCAGCTCCTGCACCGCGCGCAGATCGCCGGATGATTCGAGCAGATGGCTCGCGCAGGAATGCCGCAGCAGATGCGGATAGACGCGCTTCCAAACGCCCTGCTGCCGCGCGCGCCGCTTGAGCCGCGTGCGCACGCCGTTCGGCGTCAGCGGCTTTCCGCCGCGTGCGCGAACGAGCGGATCGCTTTCGTCCGGAACGTCCTGCGTCTTCAGCGCCGCGAGTGCGTCGAGTGCTTTCGCGCCGACGGGCACGATGCGCGTTTTGGAACCCTTGCCGGTCACGCGCAACAGTCCTTCGCCGGCGTCGAGATCGCGCCAGCGCACGCCGCACAACTCGGAAACGCGAAGCCCGCTCGAATACAGAAGCTCGAACAGCGCGCGGTCGCGAACGGCTTCGGGATCATCGCCGGGCACTTCGACCAGCGCGGTCATTTCGTCGGCGTCGAGCACTTCGGGCAACTTGCGCTTGACGCGCGGCGAGCGCAGACCGGTCGCCGGATTGATTGTGACTTCGCCTTCGCGCGCGAGGTAGCGGAAAAAACTGCGCCATGCGGATGCGAGCGCACGCAGGGTCGCCGGCGCGAGTCCGCGGCGATGCTCGCCGGCGATGAGCGCCTGGACCTGATCGGGCTTGAGATCGCGCCAGCGCGCGAGCTTGCGCGATTCGCCGTAGTCGACCAGCGTACCGAGCGCGCGGCCGTAGTGATCGATCGTGCTCGGCGAATAACGACGCTCGACGCGCAGATAGGCCAGAAACGCATCGACCGACGGCGCGAGCGCGGCGCTCATTTATCCGGCGCGAAACGCGCGACCGCCGCGGCGACCGCTTCGGCGATCAGCTTGAGGAAAACGGTGCCCATCCCCGGGTGAAACCGGTTGGGATCCTGGCTGCCGACGGCGAGCATGCCGACGCCGTCGACCGGCAGCAGAACCGCCGATGCGACCTCGCCGACACGCGAGCCGAACAGCGCGTCGAGCTTGTCCTGCTGCAGTCGACCGCACAGCGGTTCGGCACGTTTCAGGAATTCAGCGAACGCGGGCAGCGCGCGCGCACCTTCGGGTTCAAGCAGGAGCCACTCGGCGATCGGCAGATCGCCATCGGCGCGGAACAGCACGATGCGCACGAGATCGGTATTGAAATCCTCGGTCAGCGCGGCGACGACGGCGCTCAAGGTTTCGGGCAGCGAGCCCGCTCGCATCAACGCGAGCGTCAGCGTGTGCACGCGCACCATCAGCAGCTGGTTTTCGTGCGCGATCTCGATGAGCTCGTGCAGCCGGCGATTCAGCTCGCGATTCTTGTCGCGCAATACGTCGAGCTGATAACTCGCCAGCGAAGCGGCTTGTCCCTGTTCGCGCGGCAGCACAAGCGCGAGCGCGAGATCAGGAAACTCGTTGAGGAAATCCGGATGCCGGCGCAAATAACTCGCAACTTCCATCGCGTCCAGTCCGTCCCTGATGCTGAGTTCAGACATGCCATTCCCCTTCAAAAACGAATGTCGCGGGACCGGTCATCCACAGTGTTTCGCCAGGACCGCTCCAGCGGATATCCAGTTCTCCGCCCGGCAATGCGACAGTGACGTCGTCGCCGACGCGGCCGCGCCGGTGCAGCACCGCCACCGCGGCGCATGCGCCGCTGCCGCAGGCGAGCGTCTCGCCGACGCCGCGTTCCCATACGCGAAGTCCGATCGCGCGACGCGAACGGAGCTCGACGAAACCAACGTTGCAGCCTTCGGGAAACGCATCGGCGTGTTCGATCTGGGGGCCGAGCGCTTCGACCGGCGCGTCGGCGACGTTGTCGACTTCGACCACCGCGTGCGGATTGCCCATCGATACGGCGCCCACTTCGACCTCGCGCCCGGCGACATCGATCCGGTAGCGATCATGCTCTTCCTCGGCCGCGAGCGGAATCGCGGCGGGCGCGAAGCGCGGCTCGCCCATGTCGGCGCGCACGCGACCATCGTCGAGCAGCTCGATCGCGACCGGACCGGACGGACTTTGCAAGCGCACCGAACCCGTCGCCGGCAATGCACCGGCGCGCACCAGCCAGCGCGCGACGCAGCGCACGCCGTTGCCGCACTGTCCGGCGCGCGAGCCGTCGGCGTTCCAGATGCCATACTCGAATGCAGCGCCCGCATCGCGCGAAGGTGCGATCGTGAGCAGCTGATCGAAGCCGACGCCGAAATGGCGATCGCCGAGTCGCCTGATCGCCGCGGCATCAAGTGCCAGCGGCATCTCGCGGCAATCGACGATCACGAAGTCGTTGCCGAGACCGTGCATCTTGCTGAAGCGAAGACCCACGCGGATGCCGGTCTCAATGTCCGCCGGCATCTTGCGACGAAGTCGGCGTCGTGCCCGGCTCGGCGGGTTTGGGCGTTGAATCCGTCGCGGCGGGTGTCGATTGCGTCGCAGGCTGCTGATCCGGCTTCGGCGTCGGCTTGACCAGATTGCCCTTGTTGCCGCACGCCGTCAGCGCGCCCGCAAGCGTCATCGAAAGCAGCAGGGCAAAGAGGCGGAGTTTGCACATGGCGACACCTTGCGGAAGCGGGTTGCGGCGGCCGAAGCACTCTCTGGACTGCGCCTGGATTCGGCCGCCGACAGTATAGCCGCGCCACGTCGCGGCCGACCGGCTATGCTGTTCATCCATGCCGCTGACCGCTTTCCTGATCGGACTCTATGCGTTCGCGATCCTGTGCGCGCTGATCGCGTTCGGGCACGCCGCGGGCGCGCGTCGTCACTGGCGCGCGCGGCGGCGTTTCGCTGCGTGCCATCGCGGTTTGTGGTCGCTCGTTTTCGTGCTGCTCGCCTTCATCGGCGTGCTCGGCGGCACGGCGCTCATGGGTTATCGGCGGCTGGCGTCCGAAGCGCTCGTCGCGATGCTCGACACGCGCCAGCTCGGCCCGCAACGCTATGCCGTCGACATCGAGCTGCCGGATGGAAGCCGTCAAACTACCGAACTTTCAGGTGATGAATGGCAGCTCGACGCGCGTGTGATCAAGTGGGATGTGCGCGCGGTCGTGCTCGGCGCGCCGCCGCTGTATCGTCTGGATCGCCTCAGCGGCCGCTATCGCGACGCGGCGCAGGAAGCGTCGGCGCCGAAGAGCATCGCGGTGTTATCGGGTCCGACGCGGCTCGATCTCTGGCAGATGAAGCAGCGTTTTCCACAATGGTTGCCGTGGGTCGACGCGGACTACGGCAGCGGCGCCTACCTGCCGCTCGTCGACGGCGGCCGCTTCAAGGTGACGCTGGCCGCAGCCGGCGGCCTGGTCGCACGGCCGGCCGACGAGCCGACGGCGGAAAAACTTCGCGAAAGTCCTTTGTAGACGCTTAAGTCGACGACCGCGGCGAGCGTGAATTCGCTTGAATTCCAACGTGCTAGCCGGCCGGCGATGCCAGGATCGGTCGAGCTCAGCCGCGATATCGCACTGCGTGGCCGGCGGAATGTACGAGCGCTCTTTCGTAGCGCAACGCGTCGTGACCGTCCTCGTAATACGCCCTCTTCGCTCCGAACCGGTGGTAGCCGCGCCGCTCGTACAGGCTCTGGGCAGCCGCATTGTCCTTGCGCACTTCCAGCCGGAGCGCCGTGCTGCCGCGCTTTTTCGCCGCGCGTTCGGCCGCGGCGAGCAGTGCGGCGCCGAGACCGATCCCACGCGCGCGCGCGGCGATCGCGACCGAATAGAGCCGTGCGATGCGATGTTGGCGGCGGAAGAACAGCACAGCCGCGCCGAGAATGGCGCCGCCGTGCGCCGCGACCAGGATCTCGGCGAGCGGATTGCCGAGGTGATGACGCAGCTGGCGAACGCTCATGCGGTCGCTCGAAAAGGCGCCGTTCTCGAGCTCGACCAGCGCAGCGAGATCGCCGCGCCGCGCGCGCCGGATGCGAACGTGCGTCGGATCGATGGCGGCAGGACGCTTCGGCACGGCGCGTGAGCCTAGTCGACGGTCGCCCGGGCCGCAATCCTGTCGGCGACGCCGACTGCACGGACGCGCACGGCTGTGTCAAACTGCGCGCCGCCCGCATGCCGACCGACCACTCCGCCCCTGCCCCGAACCGCGGCGATGCGTCGTCCCGCAACTGATCCGCGCGCATGAGTCGGCTCGTCATCGTCGTCGAGAAAGCCTCGGACTGGGGCTCGTACTACCCGTCCGACAACGTCGTCACCGCGCAGGATTATCTGAAGCAGCCGGTCGGCGCCGACGACGAACGCACGCAGGTCATCAATCTCTGCCGGACCTACAAGTATCTCGGCACGGGCTATTACGTTTCGCTGCTGGCCGAGGCGCGCGGGCATCGCGTGATTCCGTCGGTGCGCGCGATCAACGATCTGCGCCGGCGCTCGCTGTACGGCCTGGACATCGACGATCTCAACCAAAAGCTGCAGAAATTCCTGCCCGACGGCGGCCGCGACACCACCGATTTCGGCGTGCTGCTGTATTTCGGCGAAACGTCTTCGGAAAGTCTCGAGGACATCGCGCGGCAGGTGTTCGAGACGTTTCCGTGCCCGATCCTGCGCATCGAGTTCGAACGCGAGCGGGTCTGGCAGATCAGCGCGATCAAACCGACCGGCCTGCACACGCTGTCCGATCCGCAGGAGGACGCGTTCGCGCAGGCGCTCGACAAGTTTTCCAAGAAGCTCTGGCGCAAACCGCGCGCGCGGCGCAAGTTCCGCTTTGATCTGGCGATGCTGGCCGACGGCAACGATCCGATGCCGCCGTCGAACAAGCGTGCGCTGAAACGCTTCGTCGATGCCGGCGCCGAGCTCGGCATCGAAGTCGATACGATCAGCAAGAACGACTACACCAAGCTCGCCGAATACGACGGTCTTTTCATCCGCGAAACGACCGCGCTCGACAACCATACCTACCGCTTTTCGAACAAGGCCGAAAAAGAGGACATGGTCGTCATCGACGATCCGAGCTCGATCCTGAAGTGCACGAACAAGATCTATCTGCATGATCTGCTGACGGCGCGCAAGTTGCCGACGCCCAAGACCGAGATCCTCTATCGCGACGAGACCAAGAAACTTGCCGAATTGCCCGATCTGCTCGGCGGCTTTCCGATCGTCCTGAAGATTCCGGACGGCTCGTTTTCGCGCGGTATCGTCAAGGTTGAAAACGTCGAACGGTTGAAGGCGGCCGTCGACGATCTGTTCCAGCACACCGCGCTCGTGCTGGCGCAGGAATTCATGTTCACCGAGTTCGACTGGCGCATCGGTGTCCTCAATCGCGAGCCGCTCTACGCGTGCAAGTACTTCATGTCGCGCGGCCACTGGCAGATTTACAACCACACCGCCAAAGGCACCGCACGCTCCGGCGGATTCGAAACGTTGCCGGTGCGCGAAGCGCCCGCTGACGTCGTCAAGCTCGCGCTGCGCGCGACGGCGGCCATCGGCGATGGCCTCTACGGCGTCGATCTGAAGGCGTCGAGCGATCGTCTGGCCGTGATCGAAGTCAACGACAATCCTTCGATCGACGCCGGCATCGAGGACGCCTATCTCGGCGAAGACTTGTACCGCCGCATCATGGACGAGTTCCTGCGGCGCATGGAGCGCAAGCGGCTTGGTTTGCGCAGCTGACGAAATGCCGTTTTCGGCGGCGATGGCATCGCGCTGATGTCGTCGCCCGTCGCTCCCGGACGTTGGCCATCGTTCGCGCTTGCCGGGCTGATCGCCGGCGGCACAGTGTTTTTCGTCGGCGACCTGATCAGCGAGCTGATCGGCGATGGTCCGTTCGGCTGGCATCTCGGTCGCCCTCAGACCTGGCAGGGTGGACTCGAAGTGCTTGCGCTGTGCGCGCTGCTGGCCGCTGTTGCCGGTTGGGTCACGGCGCCGCGCTGGCGCGGGTGGCTGTTGCTCGTGCTCGGCGAGCTCTATCTGCGCCGGCACTACGTCGATCTGCCGATCCTGATCGATGTTCTGTATTTCGAGATCCTGATCGGACTCGGCGCATGGGCCGCGCGAATCTGCGGCCTCGCACCGGCGAACGACGTGCGCGCGTATCTGCGGCTCGCGATCGCTGGAATCGTGTTGTGGAGCCTCGGCGCGTGGACCCTTTCCGCGTTCGGTTTCGGATCGCTGAAGATCCTGCGACTCTACACATTGCTGCTGGCCGCGCCGGCGATCGCCGGCCGGCAGACGATGCTGAGCGTATTCCTGGCGCGGCGCTTCGCCGCACTCGGCGGACCGCACAGGGCGTGCGTCGCCGCATTGGCCGCGTGGTTTCTCTGTCTTGCCGCGCGCACGAACATCGTCAGCGGTTTCGATCCGTGGTGGTATGGCCTGCGCGGCGACTACGTGCTGGTCGCCGCGGGTTCGGTGTTCAAATCGCTGAATCTCGTCGCGCCGGTCAACTATTACCCGAAGCTGTACGAGCTGTTGCTGATTCCGGTCAGCGGACTGCACGAGATCAGCGTCATCGAAGGCATTTCGGTCTGCGTGCTCGCCCTGTTCGCGCTGACGTGCATGGAGCTGCTCAAGGCGTTTGATCTCGGCTTTCGGACGCGCGTGCTGCTCACTGCGCTGTGCGTGACTGTTCCGGCGATCGCCAACGCGGCGCTTTCACCGAAACCCGATCTCTTCATGACCTGGGTGCTGCTGCTCGGATGCATCGAAGCGGTGCGATGCGCACGCGAAGGCTCGGCGAGCGCCGCGTTCTGGTTGCTGACGACGTTCGCACTCGCCTTCGCGAGCAAGCTCAGCGCGCCACCTTTCATCGTGGCGTTGCTGATTGGCACTGCATGGGCATGGATCGGCAACCGACGGCCGCGACGATCCGATGCACGGTCTGAGCGGCGCTTCGCCGGAGTCGTTGCCGTGTGCGCGGCCGTCGTCGCAGCTTTCGTGACTGCGCGCACGTGGCTCCTCGCGGGCGTGCCGCTGGTCGGGCCGCAACAGCTGGTCGATCTGTTCGCGATGCTCGGCATGCCGCTGAAGCCGCCGGTCGGAGTGCTGCTCAGCGGCCCATCGATCGACGCGAGCGATGTTCCCGGCTTGCTGATCGATCAATTGTTCCGGCCGCAACGCCTGGCGCACATGGTCATCAGCTGGATCGGCAATGTGTGGTTGTATCTCTTCGCGCTCGCGCTCGCGGCGCGCCTCGTTGCCGGCAAGCCGGCGGCCGAGCGGCCGCGCGTGCCGATCATCTGGTCGATCGTGCTGCTGGCCGGGCTCATCCTGCTGCTGACATTCCGCACGATCGAGCGCGGCGGCGACGGCAACTATTTCGCGCTGCCGCTGGCGCTCGCGATTCTCGTCGGCGGGTATGCGGCGCTGAAACGGCTGCCGCCCGGAATGCCGACGCGGATATTGCTCGCGATGCTGCCCTTGTTCGTCGTTTCGCAAGCCGCCTACAGTTTCCTCAGCGCCGGCTGGTCCTCGGGAACGCGCGTGTTCGATTTCGATTTCACGCGCAGCGTGCGCGACCTGCCGGAACAGAACGGCAAGATATTCCAGGCCGCGGGCATCGCCGCCATCGCGGAGTATCTGCGCGCGGTTCCGGGCATACCGCGCGGCGTCGGCTACGTGGCCGATAGTCCCGCGTTTCGTCTCGCGGCGACGTTCGAAACGCTGAACTTCTACGACTACTGGCGACACGATGCGCTGGAAAGCGCCGCCGTGTTCCTCGCGTACCTGCGCGATCACGGCATCGACTATCTGATCGTGCCGAAATCCGGAACGCATGTCGTCAAGCATCCGATCGCGCCCGCGGTTGCCGATGCGGTCGAGCAGCTGCGCACGATGCCGGACGTGCGCGTGATCGACGACCGCAGCTACGAGCTTTACGATCTCGCCGCGCTGCACGCCGCAGAACGCACAGCGCGCTGACGGCGCACGCTGCGTGCCATCGTGGGACGTCGACTGGAGTTCCTGAGACATTCCGTCGCGCGATGCGCGATGCGCCGACGCTCGATCCAGGCAAGGTCGATCAGCGGCGCGGCCAGGAGCCAGAATGGCAACGTCGCACCGAGCGTCTCGCCGCCACGCGCGGCGGGCACGAGAAAGAGCACGACGAGACCGCCGATGAGCCACGTCATCAGGGTTTTCGTCGGCGGACCCAGCGGACGCACGCGTCGACGCGGCACATCGAGCGAGCGCGCAGACGGCGGAACGGAAAACGGTGCGATCAGCATGAACGTACTCCAGTCGTGCGGACGGCTGCATGCTGCGGCGGCCCGGTCTCACCGTTCGAGACGCCGGCGAGCCCGCCGATGTCCTGCGCGGTGCGTGCCATAATCGCGGCACGGAGGACGCGTGCAAAACCATGGTTTTCTGCAATACGCGGTCGTGCTCCTGCTCGCCGCCGTCATCGCGGTGCCGCTGGCCCGGCGGTGGCAGCTCGGCGCCGTGCTCGGTTATCTCGCCGCGGGTGCATTGATCGGACCTTCCGGGATACGGCTGATCGGCAATACCGAGCAGATCGGCCAGATTTCGGAACTCGGCGTCGTGCTCATGCTGTTCGTGATCGGCATGGAGGTCTCGCCGCAGCGGCTATGGGTGATGCGGCGGACGGTGTTCGGCATTGGCAGCCTGCAGGTCGTTGCGACGGCGGCCGCGATCGGCGGCATCGCGATTGCCCTTGGTCTCGACTGGAAGGCCGCCTTGATCATCGGGCTCGGTCTTGCGCTGTCGTCGACGGCGATCGATCTGCAGATTCTCGCCGAACGCAAGGAACTCCAGAGCGCCCATGGCCGCCTCGGGTTTGCGATCCTGCTGTTTCAGGATGTTGCCGCGATCCCGATCCTCGCATTGATTCCCGTGCTCGGTTCAGCCCACGCCGAGACGACGCCCGGCGCCGAAGCGCTCGCAGCGGTGCGCGTGATTGCAACCATTGCGATTGTGATCGTCGGCGGACGTTACCTGTTGCGTCCGATGTTCCGCGCGGCCGCGCGCGCCGGCGCGCCGGAAGTGTTCACGGCGACCGCGTTGCTGGTGGTCATGGGCACCGCTTGGTTCGTTGAGCTTGCGGGCATCTCGATGTCGCTCGGCGCGTTCCTCGCCGGCGTGTTGCTCGCCGATTCGGAATATCGCCACGAGATCGAAGCGCAGATCGAGCCGTTCCGCGGGCTCCTGCTCGGTCTCTTCTTCGTCAGCGTGGGCATGTCGCTCGATATCGAGATGGTGATGCACCAACCGCAGCTGGTGGGCGGCCTGCTGGCCGCGCTCATCCTGGTGAAGGTGGTCGTCCTCTATGCGATCGGGCGCGGCGTTTCGCGCGAGGACCATTCGCAATCGCTCGCGCTGGCTGCGATCCTCGCGCAGGGCGGCGAGTTCGCGTTCGTCGTGTTCACGCTCGCCGCGAGCAACAGTCTGATCGATCCTGCCCAGCGCGATCTCCTGATTCTCATCGTCACGCTGTCGATGGCGATCACCCCGTTGCTGGTGCGCCTGCGCGCCGAAATCGCGCCGATCGAAAAGAAAGCCAAGCCTGCGCGCGAATTCGACCGCATCGACGGCGACGCGCCGCGCGTGATCGTCGCCGGGTTCGGCCGCGTCGGCCAGATCGTCGCGCGCATCCTGAATGCACACCACATTCCGTTCGCCGCGCTCGAACGCGACGCCGAGCAGGTCGACTTCGTGCGCCAGTTCGGCAATCAGGTGTTCTACGGCGACGCGACGCGCCTGGATCTGTTGCGCGCCGCGCAAGCCGACAAGGCGGAGATCTTCGTCATCGCGACCGAAAATCCCGAGGAAAACCTGCGCACCGCCCGCATGCTCAAGCGGCATTTTCCGCATCTTCGGGTAATCTCGCGCGCGCGCAATCGCCAGCACGTGTTCCGATTGATGGATCTCAACATCGACGGCATCGTGCGCGACACGTTCTTCTCGAGCCTGGAGATTGCGCGGCACGTTCTGGAAGCGCTCGGCTACGACGAGCAGACCGCGGACGAACACCTGCGCCGTTTCCGCGAACACGACGAGCGCGTGCTCGCGAGCCAGTATCCCGTCTACGACGACGAAACGGCGCTGCTGCAGACGACCAAGGAAGCGCGCGAGGATCTGCAGCGTCTGTTCGAAGTCGACACGAGCGAAGAGGAAGAATCCGCTTGAAGGCTGCGGGCCGGACCGACATGCGCGGATACGCGCTCGCCGACGTCGATCTCGAGAGTTTCGATCGCCGGTTTCGCGCACGTTGCCGGTTGCAGCGACCGGACCGCTACCGATTGCTCGCTGCGCTGCCGCGCGATTCGCGGCGCATTGCACGCGGCGCGGGCGTTTCGTACGTCGCGGCGAGCTTCGGTGCCGACGCGATCAGCCAATCGCTCGATGCGTTCAACCGAATTCTGGCCTTTGACGAACAAGACGGGCGGCTCATCGTCGAAGCCGGCGCGCGCATCGGCGACGTGCAGCGATTCGCGCTCGCGCGCGGCTGGTATCTGCCGGTCGCGCCTGGCCATCCGGCCGCGACGATCGGCGGCTGCATCGCGGCCGACGTGCACGGAAAAAATCCGGCGCGCGACGGCACGTTCCGCAGCCTCGTCGAGCGCATCGAGGTGTACACGGCCGGCGGCGATATCGTGGTCGCAAGCAGCGAACAGAATGCCGAACTCTTCGCGGCCACATTCGCAGGCTTTGGACTGACCGGCATCATCTCGCGCGCGACATTGCGCCTCGCACGTCCACCGGCGGCGCTGGTGATGCGGTGCATGCCGGTCGCGAATCTCTCGGATGCCGCGCGCGTGTTGCGCGAAGCCTCGAACGCGCCCGTGCTGTACGGATGGCACGACGGCAGGCCCGCGCGTTTCGGCCGCGGCGTCATTCATGTCGGCCTCGTCAGCGATGTCGCGGATGTACGCGCCGCGCGAATTCCGAACGCGAATCGCGACTTGCCCGCACATGTCGATGTGTTGCCGATCACGTTGTGGAATCGCGCCGGCATCGCCTTAGCGAATACGTGGCTCGATGCGCGTTGGCGCCGCGCCGGCCAGGCGCCGCTGGCGCTCGCGGAGGCGCTGTTTCCGTTGAACGACGCGCGCGCGTATTTCGCCGGCTACGGTCCGGCCGGCATGGTCGAAGCGCAATGGCTGGTTCCGCATGCGCGCTTCGATGATTTTGCCGGCGTCCTCGCCGAACGCGTCGCGCGCGATCGGCCGCTGATCGCGTTGATCGCGAGCAAACTTTTCGCGGGTCAGTCCGACGGGTTCGCGTTCGACGGCGCCGGTATTGCGCTCGCGATCCAGTTGCCCTCGCCGGCTCATTCGCGCCAGCGCGCGTTCCTCGAAGCACTCGCGGATATCGCGACGGCCCACGGCGGGCGCGCGAACCTGATCAAGGAATCGACACTCGACGCCGCGACGGCGCGCCGCGCGATCGCCGGTTTCGACGCTGCGCGAACACGGCTCGCGACTTTCAACGCCGACGGGTTGCACACATCCGAGCTCGCCCGGAGACTCGCGTTGTGAACGAACGCGCCTCCACTGCGATCGTGATCGGTGCCTCGAGCGGGCTCGGCCGAGCGCTTGCCGAGGAACTCGCGCGGAACCACTACGCACTGCTGCTGGTCGCTTCGGACCGTCGCGACCTCGATGCGCTCGGCGCGAGTCTCAATCTCGCACACGGCATCGCCGTTCGCGCGCTGGCGCTCGATCTCGCGCGTGAACCCGACCCCGGCGCGCGCATCGCCGCGGCGCTCGACGGCATGCCGCGTGTGTCGGCGCTGCTATTGCCGCTGGGTTATTCGCGCGACGATGACGACTTGTCGCTCGACGCCGCCAGCATCGGTCAATTGCTGGCGATCAACCTGCACGCGCCGCTTGCGATTGCACACGCGCTGTTGCCGTCGCTCGTCGAAGCACACGGCACGATCGTGTTGTTCGGCAGCGTCGCCGCGACGCGCGGGCGCGGACGCAACGTCGTCTACGCCGGCGCGAAACGCGCACTCGTTTCGCTGTACGAAAGCCTGCGCCAGCGCTATCGCACGCGCGAGCTCTGCGTGCAGATGTACGAGCTCGGTTTCATGAAAACGAACCTGACGCACGGCATGAGACTGCCGCTGCCTGCTGTCGATGCGGATGTCGTTGCACGTGTCGTCGTGGGTCGGCTCGGTCGCGGCTCGTCGCGTCGCTATCTGCCGCGCTGGTGGGCGCCGATTGCGACGCTGGTGCGCTGGTTGCCTTGGTCGGTGTACCGAACGTTGAAGAATTGACGTCGCCGTTGCAACGACCGCCGACTCGTCAATCCGGCGCGCGCGCCGGGCGACGCAGCGTCTGACGCACGCTCGGAATCGGCGCGCGTTCGACGCCGAGCTCGGTCGCGACATCGACGTAACCGAGCAGCGCGGCGACTTCGCCCGCGGTGCGGCCAAGGAGATCGGTTTGTTCCAGGCGCGCGCCATGTGCTTTCAGCGCGCGCGCGCAACCGAGCAGGCCATGCATCGCGCACGCGTGCAGCGGCGTGATGCCGCGTTGATCCTGGGTGTCGACGGCGGCATCGTGCGCAAGAAGAATCTTCAGCAGCGCAGCGAGATGCTCGCCGTCGCAGGACGCGCCGGGTTGCGCGTGCGCGCCGAGAAGAATCAGCACGGCATCCTGCCCGGACTGGTTATGTGTTCCGACGCGCGCGCCCGCGCGCAACAGGACCGCGAAGAGATCGCGAGCGGACGCGGTGTCGCGTCCGGCGAACGCGGATTGCGCCCCGGCGAGCAAGGGCGTGGTGCCGTGTTCGTCCGTCGCGTTGATGTCTGCGCCGGCTTCGAGAAGCGCTTCGGCCAGTCGCGGCAGGCCGAGTGCCGCGGCAAGGATCAGTGCGGTGCCATCGCCGGGCATGCGTGTGTCGGGCGCGACGCCGTGGCTCAGCAACGTGCGCACGACGGCTTCGCGCCGCGCGCTGACGGCGGCCGCGAGGCAATGGATTCCCGAATGCGCGGCGTGCGCGGTATCGGCACCGGCTTCGAGCAGGCGCACGACGAGGCCGGCGTAACCGGATCCCGACGCGCGGATCAGCGCTGTTGCGCCTTGCGCGTCTTCGGAGTCGAGCGGAAACCCGAACGCGAGCATGCGTTCGACCGCTTCGCTGTCGCCGAGCGCGGCAGCGGCCGGCAAATCGGCATGGCGCAAGGCCCGATGCGGCAATTTCCAGCGCGACCAGTTGAGCCAGTAGGCCGGCTCCTGTTCGCTGCGTGCGAGCGCAAGACCGAGCGGTGTCTCGCCGCTGGCGGCGGCGATTTCCGGGCTCGATCCGGCTTCGATCAGCGCACGCAGCAATGGCACTGCAGATTCGATATCGAGCTTGACCGCGAGATGCAGCGGCGTGCAGCCCTGCGCGTCGCGCGCGTTCGGATCGGCGCCGCGCGCGAGGAGGGCGCGCGTCATTGCAACGTCGCCGAGCACGACGGCGGCGTGCAGCGCGGACGTATCGGCGAGCGTCGTGCCGCACCAGTCGGCGCCGCGAGCGGCGAAGTCCGCGGCGAGTGCGCGCAGCGGCATGCCGGCTTCGCCGCGCGGAGCGGAAGCGAGCAGCCGCGCGACGATACCCGCGCCACCGATCGACGCACCGCGCGAGGCGAGTTCGGACAACGCGGCGGAACTGCCGGGCAACATGTCGATCAGCGCGTCACCGAGATGACGTCCATCCCCGAGCCGCGCTTCGCCACCGAGACCGTGATTGAGCAGCCAGTTGCGCGCTTCGCCGGACGGCAGTTTCGCGAGAGCCAGATACAGATCCGCGAGCGCCGACGGCGGCCATTCGCGCACGACGTGCGCGAATTCGGCGACGACGTTCCAATGTCCAAAACGCAGCGCATCGAGGAGGTGATCGGCATTCGCGGTGTGCGTGGTGACGATATCGCTGGCGAGGCTGCTCGGCAGCGGAAAAGCGGGATCGAGCAGCGCGACGATATGCCAGCGACCGCTCGCGGCCGCATGATCGAGCGCGCGCTTGCCGTCGGCCGCGGCCAGCGCGCGATCGGCGCCGAGCGTCAGCAGCGCGCGCACGGTTTCCTCGTTTGCGTTGCGCGATTGGCACGCGACGATCAACGCGCTGCGTCCTTCGGAGTCGGCGAGATTCGCGTTCGCCTTGCGCTTGCCGAGCGCGTGGACGACGCCGACGGCGCCCGAACGCGCGGCTTCCATCAGCGCGGTGGTGCCGCGATGATCGGCGAGATTCGGATCGGCGCCGGCGCCGAGCAGTGCTTCGGCGATGTGGACGTGTCCGGCCAATGCGGCGGTCATCAGTGCGGTGCGTTCCATCGCGCCGCGCACGTTCGGGTTCGCGCGCTGCTTGAGCAGCGATTTCACGCCGCGCGCGTCGTCGTCGCCGATGCCGGCGGCGAGCAGCAGCGCGGGCTGCGCACGCGCGACTTCGCTTTTCGCGCCACGATCGAGCAGGAATTCGGCCACATCCCAGCTCGCGTTCATGCACGCGACGCCGAGCGCGGTGAGGCCTTCGCGGTTGACCGCATCGATGTCGGCCGAGGCATCGAGCAGGAGCGCGGCGACGATCGGCTCGGCGCAGCGCGCAGCGTGGTGCAAAGGCGTGTTGCCGTCGGCGCCCGCAATGCGCGGATCGGCGCCGTTCGAGAGCAGCGTCATCACCGCGTCGGGACGCCCCTGATAACTGTCGCGCGTCGCGGCGATCAGCGGTGTCAAGCCGCCGTTCGGGCGATTGACGTCGACGCCTTTGGCGATGAGTCCGCGCAGGAAACGCAGATCCGGCAGCGTCACAGCGATGATGAGCGCACTGCGCTGATCGCGCTGGTCCGGACCGGGCGTAGCGTTCGGATCGCCGCCTCGATCGAGCGCGGCGAGCGCGAGATCGATCTGGCCGGAGCGCGCCGCACACAACAATGTCGCGTCGAGATCGGATCGATCGATGCCGGCGGCGAGGTCGGCAACGCGCGCGCTGCCGGTCGGGTCAGCGACTGCACGCTGCGCATTGCGTCGCGCGCGACGCGCATCGACGAGCACGGCGCGCAGACTCCGATTGACGAGAACCAGATGCGCCACCGGCACGAGAATCACCGCGTAGAGCACGAGCGCGGCGATGCGGAATTCGCTCGGCAGATAACCGCCGAGGCCGGCGAGCGCGAGCGCGCCGACGACGATCGCGAGGAGAGCGAGACCGCTCGGCAGGCCGTAGATGAAAAACATATCGTGCGCGCCGGTGAGGTGACGCGCGAACGCGAGCGATCGACGCAGCGCGCCGAGCAGCCAGGAGCCGCGTTCTTCGCTCGGAAACGCGTCGTCCCAGATGAACGGCAACGCGAAAGCAGGCCAGAGCCGCCACAGCGCGAAAAGCGCCACGACGAGTGCGATTGAAAGCGCGAGCGCAGCGGGGAGCGAGCCATCGCGCGCGAGCCACCACGCGGGACCGGCCAGCAGTGCGGCGACGATCGCGGCGTACGCGGTGAGCAGGACGAAATATGCGAGACCGCGCCGCGCGATGCTGCGACCGAAGCTCGATTCCATGTCGAGACCGAGCGCGTGGCAGATGCCGGTCATCGCGAGCGCGTTGCCGATCAGAAGCAGGACGAAAGTCAGCGGGTGCTGCACCGGCGCGGCCAGCGTGAATGCAAGCCAGGCCGGCAACAAATGGCGAATGGCCAGGGAAAAGGATTGCAGTCGAGGCACTGCGGTTTTCGGCATCCGGGTATCGCTCGTGGTCCGCGCCGGGTCGAGTATATCGGCGTAGTCGTCGGCTGCCGCTAATCGGGGGTTAAGCGCTGGACTCACGTGCGGTGAAGCGTGCTTTTTCTTCAGATGGCCGTTCCAGGCCCGTTCGCCAAGGCGCTTGGCGGGGAGCAGCACGAGTCGACCGACGCGACGGCTGCGAGTTGGCGTTCCACAGAGTCGAGCATCGCGCGGACTGTGGGAGGACGAGCGACCGCGAATCGCGACGGTACGGGCGAGATCCTGGTCTCCGCCGGCGCGGTCGCGCATGTCCGGATCCGTCGCGCGACCTCGTAAGTCCTGACGGGCCGCATCTCGACCTCCGCAATGCGCCCTCGCCCACCATCGCGTCCTGACAGGAATCCCTTATGAGAGAGATCGAATCGCTTGACTCCCAGAAGCATCGAATCAAACCCCTCGCCGCCGCGCTGACGGTGGTGCTCGCCTTCAGTGCCTCGGCTGCAACTGGAAGGAGCGGCGACGGCAAAGGCCTACCCGAAATGTTTGGAGCGCTGCGCCAACCGGGCGGCCAGGTTGCGACCACTTCGAAGCCGCCCGCACGGACAAGCTCGGCAGGTGTCGGGGGTCGGCGCGACAACGGAGCGTATGCATCGCCCATGATCCCGGTTACCACATGCGACGAGACCAGTTTGCGCAACGCGATCGCGGGCGCGATGGATGGCGATACGATCGATCTGACAGCACTCACGGCATGTCAAATCACGTTGAGCACGGGTTCGATCTTCGTCAACGTCCCCAACTTGAGCCTAGAGGGTCCGGGCGCGGATGAGCTGACGATCTTTGGGGGGTACTACTCCTACCTCAATAACCGCATCTTCGATCACACGGGGGCCGGGACCTTGTCGATCTCCAGTCTCTCTATGCGAAGTGCGGACTACAGAGGTTTGATCGCCAACGGTGGCTGCATCTACTCCGCCGGTTCAGTCTGGCTCTACGCGTCAAGGGTGGGCAGCTGTAAAGTTGAGGCTGCATCCGGCAGTGGGGCCTATGCGTTGGGCGGCGCAATTTATTCGAGGGGCAGCACCACGCTTCTCTACAGCACCGTATCAGAAAGCACAGCTTATTCCGGCGAAAACGGCGCTTATGGTGGCGGTATTTTTGCCCGTGGCGATTTCACAAGCATATCGAGCACGATCAAGAACAACCATGCGTTGGCATTGCAAGCCTCGGATTATTCCGAGGGCGGGGGTGTCGAAGTCTTGGGAAGTGGCGCCGTCTTTATTTATGGCTCCACCCTTTTCGGCAACACGGCGGAGCAAGGCGGCGCGGTCGTCAGCTCAGTGACCGGTGGTAGCGCGGTCGCCAACAGCACGATTTCCGGCAATGTCGCGAGCGCCTATGTCGGGGGAGCCGTATTCTTCGGTCCTGTGACGGTAGCCAATAGCACGGTGGCATTTAATGTCGCCGGCAGTTCCTATTTTGGCGCAGGAATTTATGTCAGCGCAGGAACAAGCCTGACGGCGCAAAGCTCGATATTTGCCGAGAATCAGAGTGCCGGCGGTGACGACGAGGATATTTTTTTCGCTGGCGTGATAGGTGGATCGGCTAACCTCATTCGATCTGCCAATTCAGCACTCCCCAGCGATACGCTGAGTGAATGCCCGCGACTATCGGTGTTGCGCGACAACGGTGGGCCGACGCTTACGCACGAGCTGATCTTCGGCAGCCCGGGAATCGATGCCGGGAACACCAGTTTCATGCCATTCCCCTACGACCAACGCCTAGCCGGATTCGCGCGGACGTTTGGCGCATCGACGGATATTGGCGCAGTCGAATGGCAGGGCAACATCGGCGATGACATTTTCAAGAGCGCGTTCGAGAACCGATGCGATTTGTATCCCTGAGAAGGCCGGCGCCTCGCGGAATCGTCTGCATTGCTCGAACTTGTTATTCGCGCCGGGAAGGCTGGCAAGCGGCAAATAAAAGACAATCCTGACTCTTGCTGCTTGATCCCGTAGAAAAAGAAAAAA
>CAWICQ010000005.1:0-8710 GCA_963834755.1 uncultured Gammaproteobacteria bacterium | reverse complement strand
CTGCGACCATGCACCCATCAGATCGGTCCAGTCGCGTTCCGCGATCGTCGCGCCGGCGAGTTGCAAGCGAACGCGCACGCAATCCGTCACGCGCGCAACGTCGTGCACGAGCGACTCGATCCCGTGTGCAGCGAATATCGCACGCAGCGCGTCGCGATCGGCGCTGCGGATCTGCACGATCGCGCCGAGCTCTTCGTTGAACAGATCCTGCAGTGTGTTCTCGGCCCAGCCGTCGAGGGTGATGTCGAGACCGCAATGTCCGGCCAGTGCCATCTCGATCAGCGCGACGATCGCCCCGCCGTCAGTGCGATCGTGATAGGCCAGCAGAAGTCCCTTCGCGTTGGCCTCTTGGATCGCCGAAAAAAAAGCGCGGAACTGTTTCTGATGATCCAGATCCGGAGCGAGCCCGCCGTCGCGATTGAACGCCTGCAGCAGCGTCGACCGCCGAGCCGCGACTGGCCGGCGCCGAGATCAATGAGCCAGAACTCGCCGTCGCCCTGATCGAGTTGCAGCTGCGGAGTCAGCGCACGTCGCGCATCGCGCGTGCGCGCGAACGCCGACACGATCAGCGAGATCGGCGCGACCGTTCGCTGTTCGATAGGGACAGTGGCGGCCGCAGGCCGCATCGATTTCCCTTCTCCCGCTTGCGGGAGAAGGGGGTCGGCAGGACCCGATGAGGGCACGTGGGTCCAGCGCACCTGCATCGACAGCGAATCCTTGCCGACCGGAATCGAGATGCCGAGCGCCGGACACAATTCCATGCCGACCGCGCGTACCGCGTCGTAAAGCGCCGCGTCCTCGCCAGGATGACCAACGGCTGCCATCCAGTTCGCGGAGAGCCGCACCTCGTCGAGCCGGACTTCTGCCGCGGCAAGGTTCGTCAGCGCTTCACCGACCGCGATGCGCGCTGACGCGGCTGCGTCGAGCAACGCAAGCGGCGTGCGCTCGCCCATCGCCATGGCTTCGCCGGCATAACCGTCGAAATCGGTGAGCGTCACGGCGCAGTCGGTGACCGGAACCTGCCATGGGCCGACCATCGGATCGCGCGAACACAATCCGCCCACCGTGCGATCGCCGATGGTGATCAGGAATGACTTGCTGCCGACCGCCGGCACGCGCAACACGCGATCGATCGCTTCGCCGACCGAAATGCCGGCGATGTCGGGCACCAGATCCACGCGTTGCTGAATGTGTTTCGCGTCGCGCCGCATGCGCGGCGGTTTGCCGAACAGAACATCCAGCGGAAGATCGATGGGGAAGTGCCGGGAATCGGCAATCGGGAATCGGGAATCGGAAAGAATGAGACGCCGTTCCGCCGTGGCTGTTCCGACGACCGCGAACGGGCAACGCTCGCGCGCGCACAGCGATTCGAACAGCGCGATGTCGGCGTGTCGAACGCCGAGCACGTAACGTTCCTGCGATTCGTTGCACCAGATCTGCATCGGCGAAAGATGCGGATCGTCGCTCGGGATCGCCGCGAGATCGACGCGGCCGCCGACGCCGGAATCATTCAGCAGTTCCGGAATTGCATTCGAAAGTCCGCCGGCGCCGACGTCGTGGATCGACACGATCGGATTCGCGTCGCCGTGCGCCCAGCATGCGTCGATGACCTGCTGGCAACGCCGCTGCATTTCCGGGTTGTCGCGCTGTACCGACGCGAAATCGAGCTCTTCGGAGCTCGAGCCCGCGGCCATCGAAGACGCCGCGCCGCCGCCGAGGCCGATCAGCATCGCCGGCCCGCCGAGGACGATCACCGCGTCGCCGTCCTGCAGCGTGCCCTTTTCGACATCCGACTGGCGCAGGTTGGCGAGGCCGCCGGCGATCATGATCGGCTTGTCGTAGCCGCGGCGCAGACCCGGCTCGCCGCTTTCCTGTTCGAATGCGCGGAAATAGCCTCCGAGACACGGTCGGCCGAATTCGTTGTTGAACGACGCGGCGCCGATCGGACCGTCGCGCATGATCTCGAACGCCGTCGCGAAGCGCGGCGGCAGCGGACGATCTTTCTCCCACGGACGCGCGAGTCCCGGCACGCGCAGGTTCGAAACCGAAAATCCGGTCAACCCGGCCTTCGGCTTGCCGCCGCGGCCCGTTGCGCCTTCGTCGCGGATCTCGCCGCCCGATCCGGTCGATGCGCCGGGAAACGGCGAGATCGCCGTCGGATGATTATGCGTTTCTACCTTGATCGCGAACGGCACTTGTTCGCGATGCACGGCGTAGCGATCGTCGTCGGGATTCGCGAACAGGCGCTGTGCGGTGTTGCCTTCGATGACCGCGGCGTTGTCCTTGTATGCCGACAGCGTGTGCGCCGGCGACTTCGCGTGCGTGTAGCGGATCATCGCGAACAGCGACTTGTCCTGCGCCGCGCCGTCGACACGGAATTCGGCGTTGAAGATCTTGTGCCGGCAATGTTCCGAGTTCGCCTGCGCGAACATCATCAACTCGGCATCGGTCGGATCGCGGCCGAGCGCGGCGTAATTTTCCGCAAGATACGCGATCTCGTCCGCCGCCAGCGCGAGGCCGAGCCGCGTGTTCGCTGCCGCGAGCGCCGCTGCCGGATCGTTGCCGAGCGCGACGCGGATCAGCGACGCCGGCGCGCCGGTGTCGAACAGCGTATCGACGCCGGCTAGCGAATCGATGACCGACTGTGTCATCGGATCGTGCAGTACGCGCGTCGCAGCGCGCCACTGTGCACTGCCGGGCGCGGGTGCGCCATGGAGATCGAACGCGACGCCGCGTTCGATGCGCCGCAGCGGAAAACCGCAACCCTGAAGAATATCGGTCGCCTTGCTCGACCACGGCGAACGAGTGCCGAGCCGCGGCACGACCCACAACGCTGCGGGCGCCGACTCGCCCGGGTTCGCTTCGATGACTTCGCGGATTTTCGCGATGTCGGCCAAATCGACCTCGACATCGAGGAAAAAGACGTAGTGCGCGGCGCGCACGGTGCAGCCGGGCGCATGGCGCGCCAACTCGGCGTTCAAGCGGTCGATGCGGAATGCGGACAGCGCGGGCTGCCCGTCAAGGACGATCATGGCCGGGAAGCGGTCGTGACAGCTCGTTATTCTACCAGCGACGAACCGGCCACGTCGCGGCGTGCGTGGGTGTCAGAGCACGTGTCTAGGTGTCAGGCCTTAGCGCAGGGGTGTTGAAGCAACATCTTGCCAAAGGCCGGCATCGAGATACGCCGAGCGGATCGCCGCGATCACGTCGGACGGCACCCAAGCCGCGATGCGCCGACTGACGTCGCGATCAATTGCCTGCGAGCGTCGCCTTGCCGAGGTTCTCGAGCTTGGCGAGCATCTCGGTCGGCGAAAGATAGCCGCCGATGCGCGTGCCGTCGGGCGCGAACACCGAAGGCGTGCCGTCGACGCCGACCTGCGCACCGAGCTTGTATTCCTCGGCGACCGGGTTGTCGCACTTCGCCGGCACCGGCGCTTTGCCGGCTTTCGCCGCGGTGAACGCCGCGTTGCGGTCCTTCGCGCACCAGACCGAGACGGCCTTGTCGTATGACGGCGAATTGAGTCCGGAACGCGGGAAGAACAGGTAATCGACTTCGATGCCGAGCTTGTTGTAGTCGGCGATCTGCGAGTGCAGCTTGCGGCAGTAACCGCAGTCGAGATCGGTGAACACGGTGACCTTGTACTTCGGCTTCGCCGGCGCGAACACGACGCGCTTGGACTCGGGCACCGCGTCGACCTTGCGCTTGTGATCGACGGCGAGCCGCGATGAGCTCAGATCGCGCTTGTTCTGCACGTCGTAGAGCGTGCCCTGAAGCATGTACTTGCCGTCGTCGCTGACGTACACGATCTGGCTGCCGACGATCGCCTGGCGATAACCCGGCAACGGCGCGGCTTCGACCGTGTCGATCTTGATCTGCGGAACGAGTTGCTGAAGCGCGGCGCGCGCGGTCGCGTTTTCGGGCTTCTCGGCGCCTTGCGCGAACGCCGCGGCGGCGACGAGTGCGAGCGGCAGGCAGTAGCGGAGTTTCATCGGCGTGTACTCGGTTCGGTGCGTCGGTGGTGCGTTCGGATCGTCGTGCCTGCGGTTCGCACGCCGGGCGATTGCGTATCGTCAATTGTGGGCAGCGCTCGATGCGGCCAGACGATCAAGCTCGGCGGCGAGCTGATCCGGCGACATCGCGATCTGCGATGAAATCTGCGTGCCGTCGTCGGCGAGCACCGTCGGCGTGCCGCCGATACCGAGCGATTTCGCGAGCTCGGTCAACTCGGACACCGGATTCGGACAGGTCGCCTTGCCGGGATCCTTGCCGGCCATCGCGGCCGTAAACGCGTTCGGGCGATCCTTCGAGCACCAGACCGCTTCGGCGTGCTTGTCGGCACCCGGATGGATCTGCAGCGGATAGAAGATGTAGTCGACCGCGATGCCTTTCGCGTTGTATTGCGCGATCTGCTGATGGAAGCGGCGGCAAAACGGGCAATCGACGTCGGTGAACACGGTCACCGTGTGCTTGGCCGTCAACGGCGCCGGCGGCGCGAACACGATGCGCTTGTCCGGGCCGATCTTGTCGAGCGCGTCCTTGCGGACTTTCGCGCGTGCACTGGCGGTGAGATCGCGCCGGTTGGCAACGTCGTACGCGTTGCCGTCGATGACGTAGCGGCCGTCCTTGGTCACGTAGACGAATTCGCCGCCGGCGATGGCCTCGTAGAAACCCGGAATCGTCGATTCCTGGACCGCGTCGACCTTCACCTTCGGGGCGAGCACGCTCATCGCCTGGCGGACGGTCTCCTCGGGGGTCGCCGCGGACGCGACGGCTGCCACGAGCAGGCCGGTTACGATGAACAGGAAACGCATGCGAACCTCATCGAGAGAATGGGCGGGATCAATGACCGGCCGGGGACGGCTCGGCTTGCGCTCCCCGGCGATCCCTTGGGATCGCGAGTTGACCGGCGCGGACGGCGGATGGTTCCCGGATAGCACCAATTCTCGCATGCGCGCGACCGCAGGGAAAAGGCGCGGCATCGTCGATTGCGCAGCGGCGCACGGAAATAGGCCTTTACAAGTCATCCACGCCGACGTTATTCACCCCAGCGTCATCCACGCCGATGTGATCCGCGCCGATATCATCCGCGCGGATGATGGCGCTGATGCAGGCGCTTCAAGCCTTCCTTGGCGATCAGCGTGTAGATCTGCGTCGTCGACAGAGAACTGTGCCCGAGCATGAGCTGCAGCGCGCGAAGGTCCGCGCCGTGGTTCAGGAGATGGGTCGCGAACGAATGGCGCAGCACGTGCGGCGAAATGCGCTTGACCGGAATGCCGGCCACGAGCGCGTGTTTCTTGACCAGCGTCCAGAACATCTGACGCGTCATCGCGGCGCGGCGGTTGCTGACGAAGAGCGCGTCGCTCTTGCCGTTTTTCAGTAGCGCCGGACGCGCTTCGTTCACATAGCGTGTCAGCCAGTGCGCGGCCTCGTCGCCGAGCGGCACCAGACGCTCCTTGCCGCCCTTGCCGATCACGCGCAGCACGCCCTGACGCAGATTCACCTGCGCCGCGGTGATGCCAACCAGCTCGCTCACGCGCAGCCCGGCGGCGTACATGAGTTCGAGCATTGCGCGATCGCGCAGGCCCATCGGCGTGTCCGCCGGCGCATGCAGAAGGCTTTCGATCTCCGACTCGGCGAGCGCCTTGGGCAGACTTCGCGGCAGCTTCGGAGGATCGAGCAGCAGCGTCGGATCAGCGGCGAGTCGGCCATCGCGGACCATCGCCCGATAGAAGTGCCGCAGGCTCGAAAGCAACCGCGCGTTCGAACGCGCCTTGTAGCCCTTCCCGCTCGCGCCGCCCTTCGCGCCGCGTTCGCTCAGGTAGCGGAACAACTCCTCGCGTCCGCAGCCCGCGAGCGTGCTCGAGTGCTGCGCGAGCCAGCGCGCGAAGCCTTCGAGATCGAGCCGATAGCTCGCGAGCGTATTGTCGGCAAGACCGAGCTCCGACCAGACGCGTTCGAGGAACGAGGCGATCAGCGCGCGATCCTCGTCGCCGATGGCACGAGCGTCGCTCTCGGGTCGTGCATCGGTGGCGGAAGGATGGGCGCGTTTCTTCATCGGATCGACGGGGATGCTCGGTAACGGATCCACCAGCCAGCAGGAGCTTGCACGGGCAAGCCTAAACCGTGACGCTACCACCGTAATCGGAAGCGCACTCGCAATGTCCACGACACCCGCTTCGCTCTGGCTGCGCCTTGCCGCGGCGATCTACGACCTTTTCCCACTGCTCGCGCTGTGGATGTTGACGGCGGGAATCGCGCTGCTCGTCGCGCACGGCGAAGTCGATGTCGCTCACCCGTCGCTCGCGTATCGGCTGAGCTTGCGTTCGGCGTTGCTCGTCGTGACGGCGGCCTACTTTGTCGTCTCGTGGTCGCGCGGCGGCCAGACCATCGGCATGCGCGCGTGGCGCTTGCGCGTCGTAAGCGCGGACGGGCGTGCGCTCGCGTGGCCGCGCGCGTTGCTGCGTTTCGTCAGCGCGTGTATCTCGCTCGTTGCGCTCGGCGCGGGATTCGTGTGGTGTCTTGTCGATCGCGAGAAGCGCGGCTGGCACGATCTGGCCGCGCACAGCGTGCTCGTTCGCCTGCCACGTTCGTAGTTGTTCTGGCACGGTGGGCGCGCGGGTCGGACGCTACGCGTGGCGCCGAAAATACGCGAATGCGAGCATCGCCAGCAGAATCGGCGGAATCAGGTTCGCGATCGCCGGATGCACGCCGTAGACCGCGCCCATGTTGACGATCGCGCGCTGGGCGAAATAGAAGCACAGCGCCAGCACCATGCCGATGAAAAGCCGCTTGGCGAGACCGCCGCTGCGCAGCGTGCCGAACGCGAACGGCACTGCGCAGAACGCGAGCGCGAGCACGCTGACCGGATAGAACACGCGTTCCCAATAGGCCTGGCGGAAGGTCGAGGCGTCCTGCTTGTTGCGTTCGAGGTAAAAGATATTGCGCGACAGATCGCGCATCGTCATGTATTGCGCCTGCACGATGCTGAGCGACAGCAGCGCCGGGTCGAGCCCGGATTGCCACTGATCCTGTGGCTTGGTCGTGCTGACCGCGCTGTCGGCGCCGAATGCCGTACGGCGCACGTTGTACAAGGTCCAGGTGTTGGCGGCGTGCAGCGCGCGCTCGGCGAGCGCGAGCGAGGTCAGCCGGCCCTCGGCATCGAACTCGAAAACGCGTACGCCCGATAGCTCGACGTTGGCGCCGCGCGCGCGACCGCGACGCGCGTTGATAACCGTGTCGCCGTCGCGCGCCCACAACGTGCCGCCTTTCGCGAGCGCGATATCTTTCGATTTCGCGGCCAGCTGCAACGCCTGTGCCTTTTGCTCGCCGTACGGGCCAATCGTCTCGCCGATCAGCATCACGACCGCGGTCAGCGTGGTCAGCGCGAAGACGACCGAAGCGCAGATGCGCAATTTGGAAAGTCCCGCCGCGCGCAGCGCGGTCAGCTCGCCGCTGCCGGCAAGGCCGCCGAGTCCGAGCAGGCCGCCGATCAGCGCCGAGTAGCTGAACATCTCGTAGCAGCGCCGCGGTATGGTCAACAGCACGTACGTCACCGCTTTGGTCAACGTGTACTGGCCTTGCCCCACGTCGTTCAGTTCGACGATGAAAATTCGGAATGCGTCGAAGCCGACGATCGTGAGCCAGGTCAGCCCGACCGACGAGAGCACGGCGATCGCGACGAGGCGATCGACACGCTTCACGCTGAAGAGTCCGGCCAGGACGGCCGCTTTTGTCTTTGCGAGTGGACGCCCGCGAGGTAAACCGGGATTCGTTGTGCGCATCAGGCGGCCCTCGCCTTGACGCCGGTTTTGACACGCGCGCGCGGAATGCGCTGGCTGCTCCAGATCAACCACGCGGCGACCGCGATGGTCGGCAGATACACCCACCAGAATCCGAATATCGGTGCGAGCTTGCCCTGGCTGATCCACGAACGGCCCAGGCCAAGGCTCGTGTTGAATACCCACCACGCCAGCACCGCGATGAGGAGACGCGCATAACGCGGCTCGCGCGGACTCGATTTCGAAAGCGGCAGCGCGAGCAGCGTCAACACCAGCGCGGACAACGGCGCGGCGAGACGCCAGTGGAATTCCGCGCGCATGACGGGATCGTCGGGATTGCGCAACAGCACTTCGGTCGGTGCGGAGCGTTTCGCGGCCGTGTCGTTGTCGTCATTCTCGTTGTCCGGCAGCTTGATGTCGTTGCGCACGAAGCGCATCAGGCGGTAATCGTCCTGACCGAGCGTGCCTTCGACGCGGAAGCCGTCGAACAGCGCGAGATAACGGCCGACGCCGTCGGCGTCGTGATAGAGAAATCCGTGTGTCGCGGTAATCACGTCGATGCGCGTCTTGCCATTGTCCTTGGTCCCGGTTCGTTCACGAGCCGCTCGTTCTCGACGAACATGCGCTTGAACTGCGTGCCGTCGGAATTCATTTCGCCGACGTAAATTTCACCGTCCTTGCCGGGCAGCTCGATGAAACGGCCGGGCTCGAGCCCGGCGATGATCAGCGACCGGTTGGCCTCTTCAAGCAGCGTTTGCGACAGCCGCACCGCGGAAGGCGCGAGCCAGAACAAATCGTGCCGAGGCCAATGATCGTCGGCACGATCAGCAGCAACAGCGGGCGCACCAGCCCGCCGAGATCGAGGCCCGAGGATTGCAAAACGGCCATCTCGCTGTCGCGCCAGAGCCGTCCGTAGGCCAGGAGGACGCCC
>CAWICQ010000004.1:0-33276 GCA_963834755.1 uncultured Gammaproteobacteria bacterium | reverse complement strand
TGCTTGCTCGATCTCTGATGTCGGAAGGCGCCGGACGATTGCGCCTGCGCTGCAGGGCGCGACGAGGAGAAGGCAATCATGTCCAGAGGCCGTCGCGAAGCCAATCAACGCTGGACGTGAGCGTGGGCACGGCCGGCGTGGAATGCGACATGATCACCGCGCAGCGCGATGCGCCAGCCAGCGGGCGCGCACGAGCTCGGCGATCTCGCGCGTTTCCGCCAGCGGCGGCGGCTGCGGTTTCGATACGGACTCACCGAGCGTGCGCAGGTGTCCGCTCGCGTGCAGTGTGCGATGAAACGATGCGAGCTTGCCCGCGATCGCGCGCGGCGCGAACGTGTAGACAGGTTTTCCGGTCGCGCAAGCTTCGGAAATCATGTTGACCGAATCCGGCGTGACGACCATGCGATCGGCCCACGCGAGGATACCCGCGTACGGATTCTCGCCATCCTCGGCGTCGGCCCAGAACACGCCGGGGAATGCAGCGAACGCGTCGCGCAGTCGCGAAATCATCTCCGGCGGCGTGCGTCGCGATACGCTGACCAGATAACTGCCGCCGTCGTCCGCATGCCACGAGGAAAGGCGCTCGAGCAATGCGTCGAAGTACTCGGCGTCGAGGCGCTGCGCGCGGTTCGTGGCGCCGATCAGCACCGTCGTCCGCGGCGCGCGTTGCTCGCCGAATTGCGCAAATCGCATGCGACCTTTGGCGAGCCAGCCCGCATCGACTGGATTGAGCGCGCCGATACTGTGGATCACATTGGCGCCGGCGACGCCATCGTGCTGTGGTGCGACGACGGCATCGAAGGCATCCGTATCGATGCGCGGATCGAGAATCTGCACGGTGAACGTGCGACCGGCACTCCAGCCACGCAACGCGCGCGTGACCAGCGCCGCGCGCCGACCGCAGCCGATCGCGATATCGGGCCAGGGCGGAGCCAGCGTGGCGCCGTCGGCGTCGCGGATGGCTGCGTGTGCTCCGGGCAAGAGGCGCGGAGCCAGCGCATCCCATGGTTGGCGCACGCGGATGCGCAATATGCGCGCCGCGACGCCGAGCGCGCGTGCGAGAGCTTCGACTTGACGCTCGTTGCCAGCCGCGCCGTCGCCGACAGCCCAGCAGGTGGATGCCGATGATGCAGTCATCGGCCTAAGCGTAACCCGACGGCGCTCGGGGCCGGTGCACACGGCGCAGATCACGCGCCGGAGCGCCCGTTGGCAGCCGGCGAAATGTCCTGTTTGGGCTGCCGACTCCGTAATAGACCCTCTGGAACGTGCATCGCGAGCGCCGACGGACGGTGAGGTCAGCGACCGCGCACAACGGATGCCCATTCGTGTCGTCGCGCCAGACGAAAGCCATATGCGCGCGCTCTGCAGCTAGGAACAATGACCATGAATCGAAACGGCAAGGCTCCAGTACGGATCGCGCACAGGTTGCGCGCGGCGCGCATCGCCGTTCTGTTCGCAATGGGCGGTGTGATTTCGGCGCTTGCGCCGGTTGTCCATGCTCACGTTGCCTTCGTATCGCCGCCGACCGTGCAGAAGTCGTTCGCGCCGCAGAATGTGGGGGTCGGCCAGATTTCGACGATGTCGATCACGCTGACGAATCACAATCCCCTTACTGCGATAACGGGCGTGCAGTTCACCGACAGTTACCCCCAGAACATGGTCAATCCGCCCGCCGGCGAACCTGGCGATGGTATTCCAACCAACAGCTGTGGGGGCCTGCTGTCGACTAACCCATTTGGAGCATCCGTTGCGCTGACCGGCGGCACGATCCCGGCAAACCAGTCTTGCGTGATCACGGTCCCGGTGATCGGCACATCGGCGGGCAGCCTGGAAAACCACACCGGTCCCGTGACCAGCAGCAACGCCCCGGCAGGTGCCGAGGGCGTTGCCACACTGGCCGTGTCCAGCTTCCTGGCAACGCCTACGCTTGTCACCAAGGCGTTCACGCCTCAAAACATCGCAGTGGGTGAACCTTCGCTGATGACGATCACGTTTCTCAACACGGACATCAGCACGGTGATCACGGAATTGCATTTCACGGACAACTATCCGACGCCGCTGCACATGGCCAATGCTCCGGGTGGCGTTATTCTCGCGAACACCTGCGGGGGCACGTTGACGGCGAACCCAAACGAAACGTCCGTGGCGCTGGACCACGGCATGATCGCGGCGAATGGCTGGTGCACGGTCAAGATTCAGGTCGTCGGGACGTCCGCGGGAACCTCTGAGAACCATACGGGCCCCATCACCACTGGAAACACGCCAACGGTTGCTGATGCCAGCGGAACCCTGACCGTGACGGCGGGGGGAGCCGCAACCGACCTGACGTTGAACAAGAGCCACGTCGGCAACTTCAGCCAGGGCCAGATCGGCGCGGTGTACACGCTGACCGCGAACAACATCGGCGCAGCGGTGACGAGCGGAACGGTGACGGTGACGGACACGCTGCCAGCCTCGTTGACCGCGACGGCGATGAGTGGAACCGGGTGGACCTGCAATCTGGCGACGACGAGCTGCACGCGCAGCGATCCGTTGGCCAATGGCAGCTATCCGGACATCACGTTGACGGTGAACGTGGCATCGAACGCGCCGGCGAGCGTGACCAACACGGCGAGCGTGAGCGGCGGCGGCGAGACCAACACCGGCAACGATACGGCGAGCGATCCCACCACGATCATGCCGAACGGTGGAAACGTGGCCGACCTGACGCTGACCAAGAGCCACGCCGGCAACTTCAGCCAGGGCCAGGTGGGCGCGAGGTACACGTTGACCGCAAACAATGTCAGGCACGGGCCCGACGAGCGGGACAGTGACGGTGACGGACACTCTGCCAGTGTCGTTGACGTGCGACCGCGATGAGTGGTCCGGGTTGGACCTGCGCATTGGCGACGACAAGCTGCACGCGCAACGATGCGCTCGCTGCAGGCGCGAGTTATCCGCCAATCACGCTGACGGTCAACGTGGCGGCGAATGCGCCGGCGAGCGTGACCAACACGGCGAGCGTGAGCGGCGGCGGCGAGACCAACACCGGCAATGATACGGCGAGCGATCCGACCACGATCACCGGCGGAGCCGCTGTTGCGGACCTGACGCTGACGAAGAGCCACGCGGGCAACTTCAGCCAGGGCCAGATGCGGCGCGGTGTACACGCTGACCGCGCACAACATCGGCGCAGCGGCGACCAGCGGAACAGTGACGGTGACGGACACTCTGCCAGCGTCGTTGACTGCGACCGCGATGAGTGGAACCGGTTGGACCTGCACGCCGGCGACGACGAGCTGCACGCGCAGCGATGCGTTGGCCAATGGCAACAGCTATCCGGACATCACGCTGACGGTGGACGTAGCAGCAAATGCGCCGCCGAGCGTGACCAACACGGCGAACGTGAGCGGCGGCGGCGAGACCAACACCGGCAATGATACGGCGAGCGATCCGACCACGATCACCGGCGGAGCCGCTGTTGCGGACCTGACGCTGACCAAGAGCCACGCGGGCAACTTCAGCCAGGGCCAGACGGGCGCGGTGTACTCGTTGACCGCGCACAATGTCGGCGGTGCGGCCAGCAGCGGCACGGTCACGGTGACGGACATGCTGCCAGCGTCGTTGACGGCGACCGCGATGAGCGGTCCGGGTTGGACCTGCACGCCGGCGACGACGAGCTGCACGCGCAACGATGCGCTGGCCATTGGAGCGAGTTATCCGGCGATCACGCTGACAGTGAACGTGGCGGCCAATGCGCCGCCGAGCGTGACCAACACGGCGAGCGTCAGCGGCGGCGGCGAAACCAACACCGGCAACGATACGGCGAGCGATCCGACCACGATCGGCGCCGGTGGGAGCAACCACGCTCCGGTGGGCGTTGGCGATGCGATCCAGGTCGCCCCGGGCGGTCAAACCAACGTCCTGGTCGGCGATCCCATCGTGCCGAGCAAAGTCGTCGATAACGACTTCGATGCCGATAACGACACGCTGACGGCAACCCAGCTGTCCAACCCGACACACGGCACGGCCAACGTGCTGCCGGATGGCGAGTTCACCTATCAGAACGATGGCACCGGAACCACGGACAGCTTCACCTACAAGGCCTGCGATGCGAGTCAGTGCTCGGCCGCAACCACGGTGACGGTGACGATCGGCAATGGCTTGAACAACCATGTGCCGTTCGCCACGGGTGACGCGATCCAGGTGACGCCCGGCGGCATGGCAAACACTCTGGTGGGCGATGCGCACATTCCGAACAGCGTGCTGGACAACGACATCGATCCGGATGGCGAAGCGCTCACCGCATCGAAACTGACGAACCCGACGCACGGCGACTTGAGCATCTTCCAACCGGATGGGACGTTCAGCTATGAGAACACCGATCTTGCAGCGACCGCGGACGGTTTCCTGTACCAGGCGTGCGACTCCCACGGGGCGTGTGATCTTGGCGTCGTGACGATCACGATCGGCAACAACCTGTCCGATCACCCGCCGATCGTCGTCGACGACGCGATCCAGGTGAAACCCAATCCGCCCGACAACGTGACGAATGCGCTGATCGGGGATCTGAACATCCCCAGCAGCGTGCTCGACAACGACAGCGATCCGGATGCCGGTGACGCGCTGACGGCGATCAAGGTCAGCGGCCTCTTCAACGACTCCGGGAGCCTGGACTTCGATCCGGCGGACGGGACGTTTACCTATACCTACACCAATCCGATCCCGACGAGCGACAGCTTCCTTTATGAAGCGTGCGATGCGGAAGGATCGTGCAAGCCGGGACTGGTCAGCATCTCGATCACGAACGCACCGCTCGATCTGCCGCCGATCGGCAGGGATGACGCGATCCAGGTGGCGCCGAACGGAACGGCGACGACGCTGGTCGGCGATCCGAATGTCCCGAACAGCGTATTGGACAACGACAGCGACCCCGACGACGCGCACACCACGCTCACGGCGTACCTGATCAGCGCGCCCGCCAACGGCCAGGTGACGTTAAACCCGGACGGCACATTCATCTACGTCAACTCGAACCCCATCGCGGACGCGTTCCAGTACGAGGTGTGCGATCCATCGGGGGCATGCGTCCCGGCAACGGTATCGGTCACGATCGACGGAGATGCGCCGACGGTGACCTGCGTGCTGCCCAAACAGGTCGACGTCGTCGGCGACGCCGTCAGCCTCGATCTGTCGCTGCTGTTCACGCCGCCAGCGGGTCAAACATTGAGCTACAGTGCGACCAATCCGCCGCCGACATTGTCGATCATGGGTTCGTTGCTGTCGGGTACGCTCACTGCGAGCGGCACGTACACGTCGGCGCTGAATGCGACGACCGTACCCGGCGGCGCGAGCGCGAGCGAGAACGTGATCTTCGAGGTCCTGCCCGCGGGCGAGATACTGCTACGCGACGGATTTGATGATCCGTCCCAGGCCCAGCGCTGCCAATAGCGAAACCGCAGGACATTGCGCCGGTCCGAAAGTCCGGACCGGCGCTCAGATGGAGTCGTGGTCCGGAAGCAGGCATCGGTTGGCGCACGCGAGGGCGATGTTCGACCGCTGCGCGCAAGGCGCATCCGGAAACAGTTGAAGCGACAACCCTGGCCAGGGGTCGGGGAACTGTTGCATGATTTTTGGAGTCCGTATCAGTGCTGATCCGCTCGTGCAATGGACACGCAATTCCACGGCAGAAGGATTCTCGCCTTTCTAAACTGATACCCTAATCGAGGACCATGGGCAGCGGTATTTTACGCAACGCATTCACCGCGCACGCCTCGATATATTGAAAGACCGCTCACTCGAGGACTTTCGCATGCTTCATCGTTGCCTGCTCGCCGCGCTTTTCGCGACCGTACCTACGTTCGCTTCCGCCGATACCTATACGCTGGATCCCAACCACACGCAGGTGCAGTTCACCTGGAACCACTATGGTTTCACCGATCTGGTCGGACAATTCGGCAAGATCGAGGGCACGCTGGAGTTCAATGCAGCCGATCCGACGCAATCGTCGGTGACTGCGACCATTGCGATGGCCAGCGTCAACAGCAATGTGCAGAAGCTCGATGAAAAACTGCAGTCTTCGGATTATTTCGACGTCGCCAAATTTCCGATCGCGACGTTCAAGAGCACCAAGGTCGAGAAGACCGCAACGCCCGATCATCTCAAAGTGACCGGCGCTCTCACGTTGCATGGCGTCACCAAGCCGGTCACGCTTGACGTCACCGTCACCAAAGTCGGCCAGCACCCGTTGCGCAAAGCAGCGGCGGCGGGCTTTGAGGCGACGACGACACTAAAGCGCTCGGACTTCGGGATCACCACATATCTGCCGATGGCGGCCGATGAGGTGAAAATCCGCATCGCGGCCGAGGCAGTCGAAGCGAAGGCATTCGCCGCCGGCTCCAAACCGCCTCAGAAATAGCGATCCTTGATGTCGAGCGCAGCCGGATGAAAACGTCCGGTTGCGCTCCGTCAACCCTTCTTCACGCCGACGTCTTTCAACGCTTCGAGTCCCGCGAGGTTGATCGCGCCGACGACGGCTTTCAGCTGATCGATGCTGTCGGCGTTGCCGGACACTTTTACCGCGAAGCGATCGCCGAGCACGATGCCGTATTCGCCGTACTTGGTGTTGCTGTCCCATTGCTCGTGCACGAGACGGCCGTCCTGCTTGTAGGTCTTGTCGTAGCCGTGGTCGGTTTCCTGATCGTTCTGCACGGCAGCCCAGCCGGCCAGCGAGAGGAAACCCTTGGCGGAGCCGGTGTCGGTGACTTCCAGCTTAAGCGTGCGATTGGCGCCGTCGGAATACGTCGCGTGCGCCTCGGAAACCTGCATGCCCATCGCGCCGTTGCGCTCGGCCGAGAAATCGGTGCGCTTGAGTCCGCCGAGTGTTTCGGGAACGAATGGCTTGAGCACGTCGGGTGCGAGTGCTTCGACCTGATCGCCGCCGCCGATCGCCGCGCCGACGATCTTGCCGATCGCTTCGCCTTGCGCCTGCGCGTCGCCGGATTTCTGCGCCTGTTCCATCTGCTTGCCGGCCGCTTCGACTTTCTTGCTCCAGGCGTCGAGCTTGCCGAGCGGGCTGTCCTTGTCGATCTGCACCTCGCCGCCACCGAGCCCGCTACCGCCGAGCGCGCCGAGACCGTGGGTGCCGACCCCACCCATCAAGGCGCCGGTGCCGACGACGCCGGCGACGACGAGCGCGATGATCCAGCTGAGCACGATCGCGATGATGATGGTGACCGCGGTGTAGCCGCCGGCTCGCTCCGGCGGACTCTTCATCGTCGGCGGGAGGCCGAGGTACAGGAGATAAATACCGTACACCAGCGCCGCCAATAAGATCAGCACGCCGAGCCACGGAATCAGTGCGCCGATGCCGCCGATCCAGCTCGCCGTCCACGAATAGGCGACAACCTTGACCGCCTGCACCTGGCTTTTCTGGCCCGCGAACGTCGGCGCGAGCGCATCAACGATCAGCGCGACGACATACACCAGCGCCAGCGTCAGCGCGTAGCCGATGATCATGCCGGTGATGCCGGCGCCGATCGGCGTGCGGTAATAGATGCCGAACGCGCCGTAGCCGATGAAGCTGCCTTTGATGAACTTGCAGATGACCGGAATCGCCGCCAGCCAGATGATGTAGTTCTTGTAGAGATCCGCCACCGTGGCGGGTTCGGCCGCGATGATCGGCCATTCGGTTTTCGGCGTGGTCAGGATGGCCTTGACTCGCGCGATCAATTTGTTGAAATCCATTGCTCCTCCCGCAGTTTGGTAGCGAATTCCCCGTGCGAATTTCTGGGTTTGACGTTCTGGGTTCGACGTTCCGGGTCGATCGCCGTCATCCGGCGTTGGGGCGCATTCTAGGCCGAAAGTCCTCGCCGCATCGGCCTTCGAATGCGGTTGGCGAGGTGAGCCTTGTCGAAATGGCGAGCCCGGCCGGTTGGCACGGCTCCTGCTGGTAAACTTGCGAACCTTTACCCGGAGCCCGCCATGTCGCGTCCGAACCCTGCGGCGGAGGAACTGATCCCCGCCAACGCCGAAAATCGCTACGAGGTGACGCGAGCGGACCTGCCTTTGTCGTGCCCGATGCCCGGCATGACACTCTGGAATTCGCATCCGAAGGTCTATCTGCCGATTGCCGACGACGGTGGGCACGCCAAGTGCCCATATTGCGGCGCCGACTACATCCTCGTCGACTGAATGGCCGCGCGTCGCCTTACCGTCATTCAGCTGGTTCCCGCGCTCGATGCGGGCGGCGCGGAGCGTTCGGCGCTCGAGATCGGTCGCGCGCTGGTCGCGGCGGGTCATCGTTCGATCGTCGTATCGAGCGGCGGGCGCCTGGTCGCCCCGCTCGTCGCCGAAGGCAGCGAGCACATCGAGCTCCCGATCGCGCGCAAGTCGCTCGGAACGCTGCGCCAGGCCCGTGCGTTGCGCGCGCTGTTCAAGCGCGAACGCCCGGATGTCGTGCACGCACGCTCGCGCGTACCCGCGTGGCTCGGCTGGTTTGCGTTGCGCGGACTGACGCCGCGGCCGCATTTCGTCACAACCGCACACGGATTGAACACGCCGAACTGGTACAGCGCGATCATGACACGCGGCGAGCGCGTCATCTGCGTGTCGAATACGGTGCGCGATCACCTCTTGCACAACTATCCGCGCACTGATCCGGCGCGCCTGATCGTGATACCGCGCGGCGTCGATACCGATGAGTTTCCGTATGGCTACCAGCCCGGCGATTCCTGGCGCGAGTGGTTCTTCGCCGAATTTCCGCAGCTCGCCGACGTCCCGCTTTTGACGCTGCCCGGCCGCGGCACGCGTCTCAAAGGCCATGCCGACGCGATCGAGCTCGTCGCCGACCTCAAGGCGCGCGGTATCGCGGTTGCGCTGCTGCTGCTCGGTGCGCATCAGCCCGGTCGCGAGAGCTATATCGCCGAGCTGGAACAGCTCGCCGCGACGCGCGGCGTCGCCGATCGGCTCGCGATCAGCGCTCCGCGCGACGACGTGCGCGATGTCTTTGCGATTTCCGCGCTCGTGCTGCAGCTTTCGCACAAACCCGAATCATTTGGCCGCACGGTGATCGAGGCGCTGTCGCTGTGCCGTCCGGTGCTTGGCTACGATCACGGCGGCGTCGGCGAGCTGCTCGCCGATCTTTACCCGGTCGGCCGCGTCGCGCCCGGCGACCACGCCCGTCTGGTCGAGCGCGCCGCCGAGCTTCTGCACCGCGCGCCGGCGATCGCGCCGCTGCAGCACTACCGGCTTTCCGACATGCAGGACGCGACGCTGGCCCTGTACAACGAGCTTGCGTCACGCTGAGCGATTCGGCGCGGATGCGCGCCGGCACGCGCATTCATCCTAGAATCGCGTCGACTCCCTCGGAGCGATCGTGACTCACCCTGCATCGTCTCAAGCCGTGTTGTGGCCGCTCGTCGTCGTGCTCGGCGTCGTCGTGCTGCTGCCGGTCGGCCGCGCGTCGGAGCTGCCCATCGCGATCGCTGCGCTGCTCGCGCTGAGTCTCATGCTGCGCTCGCGCATCGACTGGCGTCACGACGAATCGATTCGTCTCGTCGCGATTCTCTTTGCGTGCTACTGGATGCCGGCGCTGATTTCGGGTATCGCGCCGGTGAACCCGTCGAAAACGTGGTCGACGATCGCGGCCACGCTGCGCTTTTTGCCATTCGCGGTTTTTGCTGTCTACGCGTTCCGCGACGCCAGGCGCTGGAGCGCAGCGATCGCCGCCGTCGCGGTCGTCGTCGCGCTTTGGATCATCGACGCGTACGTGCAGATGACGACCGGCTACAGTCTCGGCGGTCCTGCCGAAGCGGAACGGCTGTCCGGCATTTTCGGGGCGGGGAATCTCAAGCTCGGCCTCGTGCTCGCGGTACTCTCGCCGTTCGTGTTCGTCGCAGCGGGCGATCGATTCGGCTGGCGCGGACTCGCATTCGCGTTCGTGTTTCTGCTGGTTCCGATATTGCTCGCCGGTTCGCGCGCGGCGTGGCTCATGTACGCGCTCGTCTCCGTCGTGATCGCCTGGCGCGAGACGCGAAGCAAACGTCATTTCGCCCTCGCGATCACGGCGGCCGCGCTGTTGATGGCATGTGTCGCAGCGCTCGCGTTGCACGACTCGCGCGGCTTCGTCGCACGCATCGATCGCAGCCTGCTCGCGCTAGGTGGCACCGAGGGTGCCGTCGATGCCGCTTCGGCCGGCCGGCTCAGCATCTGGCATACGGCGCTTTCGATGTGGCGCGCGCATCCGCTCACGGGTGTCGGCGTGCGCGGATTCCGCTACGCCTATCCCGCATACGCAGCGCCGAAAGATCGCTTCCTCGATACCGAGAGCGACACCGGCGCTTCGCACGCTCATCAGATCGTGCTCGAAGTGCTGAGCGAAACCGGCGCGATCGGACTCATGTTCTGGCTCGCGGGTGTCGGATTCGCCGTGCGCGCGTGGCGACGCGCAAATGCGACAGCGCGCGGGCGCGCCTTCGCGCCTGCGCTCGCGTTGATCGCGATGACGTTTCCGTTCAATACGCATCTCGCGTTCTATTCGGCGTGGTGGGGCCTCCTGTTCTGGTGGCTGCTCGCGCTTTATTGCGCGGCACTCGGCGCGCGCGAGGATGCCGATGCGTGAGCCGCTCTCGGTCGTCGTGATCACATTCAACAACGCCGACACGCTCGAGCGTTGTCTCGCCGCGGTCGATTGGGCGGACGAGATCATCGTGCTCGATTCGGGATCGACCGATGCGACGGTCGACATCGCGGCGCGCCACGGCGCACGCATCGCGACGCATCCGTTCGACGACTACGGCCCGCAGAAACAGCGCGCGATCGACTCCGCCAGCCACGACTGGGTCCTCAACCTCGACGCCGACGAAGTGCTGTCGCCGGGCACTCGCGAAGTGATCGAACAGGCGCTCATCGCGCCGCGCGTCGCCGGGTTTCGCCTGCCGCGGCGCGAACGCATGTTCTGGTCGGTGCAGCATCCGCTGTCGTGGCGGAACGGACATCTGCGCCTTTTCGACCGTCGCCGCGCGCACATGAACAGCGTGCCGGTGCACGCCGCGGTCGAAGTCGATGGTCCGGTGCAAACGCTCGCGCGCGCGGATTTCGTCAACGACGGCGACGCCGACATCGCGACGCGTGTGGACAAGATCAATCGCTATTCGAGCGGCATGGTCGCGCACAAGCTCGCGCGCGGACAGCGCTTCGTCGGCGTGCGCATGGTCTTGTATCCGCCGCTGTTCTTCCTGCGCCAATACCTGTTGAAGCGCTATTTTCTGAGCGGCTGGGCCGGCTTCGTGAGCTCCGTGACCGGCGCGTTTTACGTGTTTCTCAAATACGCGAAGTTGTACGAAGCGCGACGCCGTCGTCGCGGCGTTTGATCAAGCACGCAGAGGGACACGCCTACTGCGGTGGTTTTGCTCCGCGCAGAAGACTCAGCGCGAGACCCGCGATCAGCAACGCCCCACCGACCAGGATTCCCCACAACAGCCAGCGCCGCCACGGCACCGGCGCGGGCGGCGCGCGCATCGCGTTGTCGCCGCCGCTGGTCTGCCCGGCTCCGAGTTTCGCAACGGGCGGTTGCCAATCTTTGCCGAGCGATGCGCGCAAACTCGCCAGCGCCGGTTCGATCGGATATTCCGCATGCCGCGCCTCCGCGCTGCCGGCCGCGAGCACGTAGGGACCGCTGCCTTCGGCGAGAAACACGAGGCTGTCGGGACGATAGCCGAGCGACAGGTGCGGCGCTTCGGTCAGCGCGGTCGCCGATTCGATGCGGAAGACACGCAAGCGCTGCGCGGACCGCATGTCGATGTCGTCGTTGCGCAGCGTTTCGTCGCCTTGGCGCAGACGAAACGCGGTCAAGCCGCCGATTCGAATCCATGGCGTCGAAGTCGCGTCTAATGTGCGTGCAAACACGCTGATCGGCGCGAGTGCGTTGTCGCTGGCGAGCTCGATGCGCGCGATGTCGACCGGAAGTGCCGCCGCGAGCGTGTAATCGAAGCGCGTGATTCCGCGCGGCGCCGCTTCGTCCTGAGATGCTGCTTTCGGCTCGGCATCGATCCACGCGCGTGCAGGCAGCGCGCGTGTGTGCTCGATCGAGCGCGCTTCGGCGCGCAGTCCGACGATTGCGCTGCCGTCATCAAGGCGACGCAGGCGCAGGTATTTCGCACGCGCGCCGCCGAGCGGGATCTCACGCCGTTCCAGGCGTGCGCCTTGTTGTTCCAGCGCGAGCACGGTCGCCGTACCGCTGTTTCGCCAGTTCTGCAGATCATCGCTCGTATCGACCGCGAATCGCGCGACGATGCCGGAGGCTGGCTCGCGCCACGACAGCACGATGCGATCGATCGCGCGATCGAGTCCGCTCGCGTCGAGCAGCCAGTCGCCGCTCGTCGTCGACGCCGACGATCGCTCGCCCGCGTCGATGCGGCGCAGGTGTCCTTGTGCATCGCGATCGATGATCAGTCGCAGATCGCCGGGAGTCGTCTTCGCCGAAGCGGGGAGCTCGAGCACCGGCAATGATTTGCTTTGCTCCTCGGTCTTCGCACTCGCTTCGACTGCGAGCCGTGCAAAGGGCACGGGATGCTGCTCGGCGTTGAAGATTTCGAGATCGCGCAGGTCGGCATCCTGCGTCCATCGATACACCTCGGGCGTGAGCTCGACGCGCCATGCGCTGCTGGTGTCGTTGCCATCGTGCGGCGGGGTTTCGATCGGAAAAACGTAGGCATAGTCGGTCGGCGAATTCGCGGCGAACGCGCGCATCGCACCGGCGAGAAACACGGTTGCAACAATGCGATTCATGCGCGTTCTCCGTCGCCGGGCACACGCGCGGGGGCGCGCGGCGGCGCGGGCGCGAAGTAGCCGATCACCGTACAGAGCAGGCCATACGCGATGAACGACGCGATGCCGAACACGCTGCCGAGATGCGTGCGATCGATAAGCAGAAGTTTGGCCAGCACGATGCCCATCAGCACCGCGCCCGCGAGCCACAATGGCCGGCTGGCGCGGCGCGATCCCTGCACCCAACCGACGACGCCGAGCACGCTCCAGATCAGCGTGAGCGATGTCTGCGCGATCATCGACGCGCCGATGTTTTCGTCCCAAGGCACGCCGGCGAGATGATGCACGCCGCGCAACGTCGCGGCGGTGACGAACACGAAACCGGCGGCGACCAGCAATGTGAGCCGGCGTTGCGCGAGGTCGGACGACGTCGAAGGATCGGCGAGCCAGCGCGCGCCGCAGAGAAGAATCGCAATCTGCACCAGCTCGATCGGATTGAGCAGCGGAACGTACGGAAGCGGCGTCGTTTCGCCGTCGTGCAGCAACAGCGCGGCGAACGCGATGATCGCGATCAGCGCTTGCGAGCCGGTCAGCGATGCGCGCCAGGTTTCGAAGCGAGCAGCCAGCGGCGGCGAAATCCAGGCGGGCCGCAATAGGGCAAGCATCCAGACGACCAGCAGCGGCAGAAGCGTCAGCGCATCGCGCCAACCGTCGGCCAGCGCCGCGTCACCGGCAAACTGACGCAGCGCGATGCCGAGCGCGAGTGTCCAGGTCCAGATCCAGCCGAGATGCGCGATGTGGAGCGGAGCGTCCGTACTGTCGCGAAGTTCGTGCAGAGTCAGGAAACCGATCACCGCATACGACGCGAATGCAGCGAGTCCCCATCCGCCGAACGGGCGCGCGCCGGCCGCAGCGAACACCAGCATCAACGCAATGCCCGTGGCGAGCGCGACGGCTGCCGTCCACGCGGGCGCGGACTGTTTCACCGAGCGCCAGGCAGCGCCTGCAAGGCCCGCGCTCAGTGCGGCGAACGCGAGCAGCGCCTGCGGATGCATGCGGTTGGGCACGAAGCGATCGATCTCGCGCAAACCCGCGCCGAGCCACCAGGCGAGGCCCCACAGATAAAGCAAAGTCGCGAATTGCGTATTTGCGCCGTTCTGTACGTGGAGCCACGCGCTGACGAATGCGGCGCCCGAGATCAACACGGCGCTGATGCAGCCGCCGTTCGCGATCGCGATCGAATCCGCGGCACCGGCATCGAACGTCAGCGAAGCGACGAACGCGCCCGCCGCCAACGCCTGCAAGGCGAGGCCGCTCCAGCGCGGCAGCCGGCGCTGCTGGCGGAAACCGAGCCAGACCAGCGCGGCGCCTTCGAGCGCGAACGTGCACGCGGTGGAGCGAGCACTCAACGCGAGCGGAATCGCCAGCGTCGCGAAACCGATCGCGAGCACCGCGAACGATTCGCCGAGCACGCGCATGCCCTCGCGCCGGATCAGCAGTGCGCCGAGCAGCGCGTAGACCGCGGCGAGCGCCAGCGCGGAGTACGCCAGCGGCATGCGCTCGCCTTCGAGCAGCCCCGCTTGCAACGCGAATGCGATCAGCGGATTGCCGAACACGAGCGTGCCGTCGACAAAATCGCGGCGGCTCGCACCTTCGGCAAGTTGACTGCGTTTGCGGGCGTAGAGAATCGGGATTGCGAGATAAATCGCGAAGAAAATGATCAGAAAAGGCTCGGTGCTTTTGAACAAGGCGGGTTCGTAACGCAGCACGCCCCACGCGGTGCCGATCACGAACGTGAACGCGAAGCCGAGCAGATTGAGTGCGCGCCACGGTTTTTGCCATGCGATCGCGAAGATCGCGAGGTTCAGCATCGTGTAGTACGAAAACAGCACGACGTGGTTGCCTTCGCCGGTAGAGATCAAAATCGGCGCGGCGAAACCGGCGATGATTCCCAGCACCGCGAGTGCCAGCGCATCCTGCAGCACGGCGAGCACGCCGGTGCCGGCGACGAGAATGAGCATCAGCGCAAAGGCGGGACCCTGCGGCAGGAGTTGATAAAGCCGGAACGCCGCGAACACCGTCATCAGCAATATGCCGATCGCGCCGCCCTGAAGACTGAGCCCGAACGCGCGGCGCCGGCCGCGCTCGCGCCAGCCGAACGCGAGTGCGGCGATCGCAGCGACCGCGACGATCGCGAGGCGGAATTCGATCGGAACGTGCAGCCAGCCCTGGTCCGACGCGTATTTGAGCAGCGCGGCGACCCCGGCGATCAGCACGAGCATGCCGACTTTGACCGGCACGTTGCCTTCGGTGAACCAGCGCTTGATTGCTGCGACCAGGTTGTCCATCGCGTTCGGTGTCGGCGGCGTAGTGCGCGCAGCCGGCGGAGGAATCTGCGCTGCGGGTAACGACGCGGCTTGCGTCGCCGCGGCGGACGCAGCGGCTCTGCGCGCCGCGGAATCGATGATCGGTGCGGGACTCGGCGCAAGCGGTTGGGCGGACGTTTCCGAAGGAGCGGGCGTCGAGAATGTCGGCGCTTGGCTCGACGGTGCCGCGCGGTGTCGACTCGCGTCGCACGGGCGCCTCAGGCGCGGCGCGCACGACGCCCGGCACTTCGAGTCTGCGATTCAATGTCTCGATGCGCGAGGACAAGGTGCGCAAACGCGCGAACGCGATGCCGACCGCGAGGCCGGCGAAGAAGCCAAAAGCCGCCAGCGACGCATCGCCCAGCGAACCGCCGACGATCAGACCCGCCACGCAGAACGCGACGACGATCAGGAATCCCATAGATCTCCCCATCCCGAACCGCCGGTACCAGCGTCCTTGCGCATTCGCGAAACGTTCATCGCATCATTGCGACGCCGGTTCGCGCCGGTTTCAGTAGATGCTCGCCTCTCCGGGCGGGCGTGTTTTGAACCGCTTGTGCATCCAAAGGTACTGCGTCGGCGCCTCGCGCACCATGCGCTCGATGCAGGAATTGATGCGCGCCGTGTCGTGGACGGCGTCTGCGCTCGGGAAATCCGTCAGCGGCTGTTCCAGGCGGATCGCGTAACCGCCGCTGTCGAGCCGGCGATGGAAGAAAGGAATCACTTCGGCGCCGGAAAGCCGTGCAAGATGATGCGTCGCCGTGATCGTCGACGCTGCGATGCCGAAGAACGGCGCAAACACGACATCCTTGCCGCGCATGTCCTGATCCGGTGCGTACCAGATCGTGCCGCCCGCCTTGAGCCAGCGCACGGTCTGGCGCAATTCGTCTTTGGTGAACATCGCGCTCGCGTAATGCAGGCGCGCGCGCTTGATCGCCCATTCGAACGCGGCGTCTTCGTGCTCGCGATACATGCCGGCGATGCGCAGGCGCTGCGAGACGAGCCGCGCGCACAATTCCAGATGCGAGAAATGCGCACCGACCAGGAGCACGCCGCGCTTCGCGATGCGCGCGGCCTCCAGATGCTCGAGGCCTTCGATGGTGACCGGAATATTCGCGATCGTGCGCGTCGAGCCCATCCAGGCCAGCGCGAATTCGATCAGCATCACACCGCTGTCGCGCAGGTTTTCCTCGAGCAGACGAGCGCGCTCTTCGGCGTTGAGTTGCGGAAAACACAGTTCAAGGTTGCGCACCGCGGTGCCGCGCCGATCGCTGCCGATCAGGCGGGCGGCGAGCCAGCCGACGAATCGGCCGACGCGCAGCAATAGTGCATATGGAACGCGCGCAACCAGCCAGATCACACCGAGACCGATCCAGGCGGGCCAATGGCGTGGAGCGAGCAGGGCGGGGCGGAACGGCGGCGCGCGGTGCGTCATCCGCCCGCATTGTAAGACGATCGCGGGGCGTCGAGATCATCGCAGGCCGGGCCCCCGTCGCTATACTCGCCCGCTGCCCGGGCCGACGAATACCGTGTTTCAGCGTTTTTTCTACACTGCTCTCTTGTATCTGCTCACGCCGCTGGTGCTGTACCGGCTGGCCGCGCGCGGCTTCAAGTACCACGGCTACTTCGCGCGCTGGCGCGAGCGGTTCGGCTTTTTCCCGGATCCCGGAATCCGCGACAGCATCTGGGTTCACGCCGTTTCGCTCGGCGAAGTCAACGCCGCCGTGCCGCTGATCGAGGCGCTGATGCGCCGCTACGGCGATTCGCGTTTCGTCATCACGACCGTCACACCGACCGGATCGGCGCGCGTGGTGCAGCTCTTCGGCGATCGCGTGTTCCATGTCTACCTGCCGTACGACCTCACGACCGCGGTCCGCCGCTTTCTCGATCGCGCCCGACCGCGTCTTGCGGTGATCATGGAGACGGAGATCTGGCCGAACCTTTTCATGACGTGCGCCGATCGCGCGATCTCGATCGTCATCGCCAACGCGCGACTGTCCGAGAAATCGTTGCGCGGCTATTGGCCGATCCAGCCGCTAGCGCGGCGTGCGATCCGCTGCGCCAGCTTCACCGCTGCGCAATCGGCTTCCGACGGCGAACGCCTGCGTGCGCTCGGTGCGCCGAGCGAGCGCCTCGCCGTGGTCGGCAATCTCAAGTTCGACATGAACGTGCCGCCCGAAATCGTCGAGTGCGGCCGCGAATTCCGCTTCGCCGCTGGCGCGGATCGTCCGGTGTGGATCGCCGCGAGCACGCACGAAGGCGAGGAGCTCGTGGTGTTGAAGGCCCACGCCGAGGTGCTGCGCCGTTTTCCCGATGCGCTGCTGCTGGTCGCGCCGCGTCACCCGGAACGGTTCAAGGCACTCTCGACCGCGTGCAAGGCCTTCGGCTTCCGCACCGCGACGCGCAGCGAAGAGCGCAATGCGGACCGTTCGAAGCAGTGCTTCGTCATCGACTCGATGGGAGAGCTGCTGCGTTTCTATGCCGCGGCGGACGTCGCCTTTGTCGGCGGCAGCCTGGTCGCGGTCGGCGGCCACAATCTGCTCGAGCCGGCGGCGCTCGCGCGGCCGGTCATCGTCGGGCCGCACACGTTCAATTTCGCCGAAGTCACTGAGGATCTGATCAAGGCCGGCGCGGCGCTGCGCATTCCGGATGGCGATGCGCTCGGACCCGCTGTGGTCAGACTTCTATCGCGCGACATCGAGCGGCGCACGATGGGCGAGGCGGCACGCCGCGTCATGGAACGCGAGCGCGGGGCCGTGGCGCGGACAATGGCGATCGTCGAGCGTGTGCTGCTGGAAGAGCAGGGCGGAGGGCTCGGGGCCGAATCGCGCGAAGCGCAGCCTCGCTAGCGATTCGGCCACGCGTTGGCGCGTTACTCGAGCAGCGCGTTGATCAGCGCGAGATCCTTGACTTCGATCACGCCGGCCGCCTGCTTGAGCAGAAGGCCGTCGATGACGAAGGCGTGGCGCGCCTGCGAATAGTTGCTTTGTGCCTGCAGGAGCGTCTGCTGGCTGATCAGCACGTCGACGATCGTGCGCGTGCCGACTTCGTAACCGGCCTGGGTGGCCTCGACTGAGCTTTGCGCCGATACGACCGCAGCCTTGGTCGCCTCGACTTCGCTCGCGCCGGCGATCACCGAGCGGAAGTTGTTGCGCGTGGCGGCCTCGATCTGGCGACGGTTCACCTCGTATTGATCCTGCGCGAAATCGCGGTTGTAGATCGCCTGGCGCACGCGCGATTGCACCAAGCCGCCCGTGAAGATGGGTACCGTCAGGGTGACGCCGATGGAGCTGCTCCATTTCGGGTCGCCCGCGAAATTCGGCACGTCGATGCCGCCACCGACGCCCGTGCGGCCCCATTGCACGTCGCGTCCATAATTGACGGTGGCATTCAACGTCGGCAAGTGACCCGCGCGCGCCGTGTTGATGTTCGCATTCGCCGCGGCGACCTGAAACGAAGACGATGTCAATATCGGGTTCTGCTTGAGCGCGAGATCGACCCACGCTTTCGGATCATCGGGACTGGGATGATCGAGCGGGAGGTCCTCGCGCAGTCTCTTGAATTCGCCCGGCTCCTTGTTGGTGAGCTGGCGCACCGCTTCGCGCGTCTGGTCCACCGTGTTTTGCGCACTGATCACATTGGCGACCGCCGCATCATGCTGCGCCTTCGCATCGTTGACGTCGGTGATTGCGGCGAGACCGACTTCGAAGCGTTGCTGTGCCTGTTCGAGCTGTCGGTTGAGCGCTTTTTCATTGGCATCGGCGAATTTCAACGCATCGAGCGCGGTCAGTACGCTGAAATACGTCTGCGCGGAACTGATCAGCAACTGCTGCTGCGCGGCATCGTAAGTCGCCGCACCCGCGTTCGCAGTGGCCCTGCTCGATTTCAGCGCACTCCAGCGGCTGACGTCGACGAGGCTTTGCGTAAGCACGCCATTGATGTTGCGATCGTGCCCGGTCGTCGTGATGCCGTTGAACGGGATCAGCGTGGTGCCGGTGGGATCGTTTGGATCCCGGATGAATCCCTGGCCGTTCTCGCCACCCTCCGTACGCGTGTACGAGAGCGCCGCCGAAATCTGCGGCAGCAATTGCGAGCGCGCCTGATCGATGTTCTCGTCGGTGGCGAGCTTGGTCGCTTCGGCGCCAGCGAGCGTCGGGTCGGATGCTCGCGCTTCCTGATAGATCTGCATCAGATCGTCGGCGTGCGCCAGTGGGACGCCCAGTGCCAGCAACAGGGCCAGCGGCAGGCAGCGGGTGCGCATCATCGTTTTCGTCCTCGGAAGATTGGAAGGTTCGTCGCGGCCAGCTCAAAGGCTGAAGCGGCGTGGCGGCTCTGCATGGGTGAGATAGCGAAGATCGGTCTCGAACAGGCTTTCCTCGCGCCAGTGCGAGTCATCGGCGCGCGTGTACAGCGTGGCCTGCATCGCCGGCGATTCGCCGACGATCGCGAACAGCCGGCCCGCCGGCGCCACCGCGGCGCGGAATGTGTCCGGCAACGAATACACCGCGCCGGTGACGACCACCGCGTCATAACGATCGGCGCCAAGACCGCGCATCGCGTCGCCGACTTCGATGCGCACGTTCTTCGCGCCCGATGCTGCGATACGCGCGCGCGCCGCGTCGGCGAAATCGGCGTGCAATTCGATACTCGTGACGGCGCCGGCGAGACGTGCAAGGCACGCGGTAATGAACCCCGATCCGGTGCCGATCTCGAGCACGCGATCGTCCGCGTCGAGATCGAGCGCTTGCAGCAGACGTCCTTCGACGGTCGGCTTCATCATCGCTTCGCCGTGTCCGATCGGCAGTGCCATATCGACGAACGCGAGATTGCGATAACGCACCGGCACGAAATCCTCGCGTCGAACGGCAGCGAGCACATCGAGCACACGCGGATCGAGAACTTCCCAGGGTCGCACCTGGTTCTCGACCATGTTCTGTCTTGCGATCTCGATGTTGTTCGACATGGATGGTCCCGCCGACAAAAGGGGCAAAAGCATAGGCACTCGACCGGCCGCCCGCAAACTACCTTCGCTGTCGCACGCGGCGCGCCGAAGTGCCGGAAGTCACCGCGGCCGCGTTCGCTTCACGCGGCGACGATCCGGTTCGCTTCGTCGCGGATTGCAAGCGCCTCGACGTGCCGCGGCAACGCGCGCCGCACGCGCGCGACGATGCCCGCTTCGATGCGCGCGATGAGACCGATCGCGCTGTCCTCGATGCTGCGGGCACCGGCGGCGATTTGCAGCGAGAGCCAGTCCGCCAGTCGCGTACGGTCGTCCGCGGACAGCGCGGACAGCGTCCGCCGCGCGACCGAGCGCAACTGTGCGCCGTGGAATTCGCCGACGCGCCGATGCGAATCGATCACCGCCGCGAACGCGCGCTGCGCAGAGCGCAACTCCAGACTCGCCGCTTGGAATGACGCCCGTTCGCCCGTTTCGGGTGCGCACTTGTTCATGAGTTGACTCCGCGCGCAACCGAAGCTTGCGGTATCGGATGCACGGTCAAAGGGAAAGGTTGCATGGGCTCGGCGCTAGCAAGGGATGCGCCAGCGCATCGAGGGAACGGTCTTCCCGCGCCGCGTATGGTCTGCTCCGCGGCTCATTGTCGAATCCGGCAAAGGTCATGGAATGCTCTCACCCACGCCGCCCGAGTGCGGGGAGGGATGTCCCGGACGGCGCGGGGAGAGGCTTGAACCGAAGGCGCGGGATCGCCACATCATGGGTGCTGGCAGCGGGTCATTAGCTTTCCGATCCGCCCCACCTGCCTTCCCTGAGCTCGCAGGACACCGTCTGCGTGCATCGTTACAATCCTTGACGTTGGCACCGTTGACGAGCTTGGAGCGCTCCCGCACTATTCATATACCGAACAGTATAGTATATAAAACCTCAGCCGGAGTCCAGCTCCAGAAGTGCAAAATGACGTTAGCTGTCGCCAAGTCATGCGGTCCGGGTCGTCCGAAAGACCTTGAAAAACGTGCGGCCATCCTCGCCGCGGCCAAACGCCTCTTTCCGCTTTTGGGCTTCGAAGGCACCAGCATGGACGCGATCGCCGCGGAAGCCGGCGTCTCAAAGCTCACCGTCTACAGTCACTTCACGGACAAGGAAACGCTGTTCGTCGCGGCGATCCGCGCGCGCTGCCAGGATCAGGTGCCGGACTTTCTGTTCGACGTCGACACGAGCGGACCGGTGCGCGGGCAGCTCGAAGCGATCGCGCGCGCGTTTCTCGGACTCGTCACCAGCCCCGAAGCGATCTCGCTGCATCGCCTCTTGACGGCAAGCGGCAGCGCATCACCCAAGCTCGCGCAGCTGTTCTGGGAAGCGGGTCCGCTGCGCATGCGCCAGAGTTTCGAGCAGTTCCTCGAAAAGGAAGTCGAAGCGGGCCTGCTCGAAATACCGGACATCTCCCGCGCCGCGTCGCAGTTCTTTTCATTGCTCAAGGGCGAGCTTCACGCGCGACTTCTGTGCGGCTGCACGCAATCGATCAGCACGCAGGACATCGACGAGCACGTTCAGGCGACGGTGGATCTGTTCCTGCGCGCTTGCGCGCCGCGTGCGGCGCATTAGACGGGTTCGGGATTCGCAAGAGAGCGCACGCTGCCGATCCGCGATTCCCACTAGTCAGTCGAGCCGCTCGGATCCGTTGAGCCAATCGCGCAATACGGCGGCATCCGTCGGCGCGATATCGATGAAGCGGAAACCGACCCAATGCTGGCCGGGCACGTTAGCTTCCTCGCTCCATTGTTCATGCACGCCGACTTCGATCGGATGCAATCGCCCGTGTTCATCGGGCAGATGGAACAGCAGCTGATACAGCGCGTCGTCGACGACCGGCCGGTTCGCCACCAGCATCATGCCCTCGGCCGAAATATTGCCGAGACGGCCGACGACATCGCCGGTCAGCGTATTCGTGACCTGGATGATGACGCCAGGCGGCTTGCGCGGCGAGCGGCGATGCTCGATCACTTTGCGGCTCCGGCGAGAATCGGGAATGGCGAATCGGGAATCGGAAAAGCGCGTGCCGTCCCGAGCACGCGCCGCTCTGCCGATTCCCGATTCCCGAGTCTCGATTCCCAGCGCTTCATCATGCCGGCGCTCCCTGCGTTTCGCCGCCGCTGAATTGCTTCAGCGTGCCGACGATCGCCTTCCATGCGCGATCGATCAGCGATTCCTGCTGCTCGCTCCAGATCTTGACCTGCTTGCGCGCAATGTCGCGTGCCAGCTGCTCGAGCGTTTTCTCGTCGGTGCGCGCGCCGCGCTGATTGACGAACAGGCAGCGGCCGGTGAGCGTGGAAAACCAGGCGAGCTTGCGCCGCACGGTCGCGCCTTGCTGATTGGTGGTGAACTCGAACCAGGTGCCGAACGGCAACGAGCGGATGCGTTCCAGAATCTGCGCTTCTTCCGGCGTCAGACTGGGCGTCGTGCGTACCGCCGGTCGTGCCGGTTCGGCTTGCTCGCCGCCGAGTCGCGCACGTGATTTCAGCTTGATCGCCAGCGCCGTCGCGCTCGGAGCGTCGTCGGCAACGGGCGCCGCATCATTGGCTGCCGGGCCTTTGACCGTATCGTTCGCGGCCTTGCCCTTGTCGGCGTCGTTAGCCGCAACCTTGGCCGCCGGGAACAGCCGGCCGAGCACCGCGCGCACATCGTCGCCATGCAGACCCACCTGGCTGAGCCCGACGTCGAGCTCCCGCTGCAGCATGCGATCGGCCGGCGTATCCGCGGTCGGTTCGCGCCGCAGCAGCTGATCGGCGACCGCGAGGCGTCGATGGAACGCGCTTGAATCCTCGCCCTGGCGCAGGATCGTCAGCGCCAGCGCATCGGTCCACGCCTGTTCGAGCAGAGCGCGCACGAGCGGGTTCGGATTGCCGCGCTTGAGCAGCCGCTCGATTGCGTTGCGCGCGGTGTCGCGCGCCATGTCGAGCTTCTCGCGTCCCTTGGCTGCATCGACGTGCCGCCGCTCGGCCACTTCCGCGCGTTTGGCGAGCAGCTGCATGTGCGAACCGAGATCGGTGAGCAGCGAACGGAACAAGGTGACGTCGCCGTTGAACTCGGAGCTGACCTTGTCGACGACGACCTGCATCTTCTCGGCGAGGCTCGGATCGGCGTCCTCTTCGTCCATCCACGATGAGCCGGTCTCGGCGATCGTGTTGAGCAGCATCCGCGCCGGATGCTCGCGCTGCGTGAAAAACGTCTTGTCGCTGAGCGCGACGCGCAGCACCGGCACTTGCAGACGCGTCAGCAGTGACTGCGCGGCGCTTTCGGTCTTCACGCTCTTGTTGATGTAGTCGAACAGCATGCCGACCAGATCGACCGTGTCGGAATCCTCTTCGGCGAGCACCGCGGCGCGACCCTGCGGGCTCATTTGCTTGAGCTGCATCAACATGTCGTGACGCAACTCCGCCGCATCGCGCGGCTTGCCGCGCGGCTGGGCGAAATCCGGCTTCGTTTGCAGCGAGCCGAGCACCGACTGCAGATCGTCGCGGCTGACGAGATATCCGTTTTCCGCAAACGGCACGCTGCCGCCCTGCGCATGTCGGCGACCGGACAGCAGCATGCGCAACGTGCTGAAAAGCTCGGAATCAAACTGTGCCGCCTCCTGCTGCGCAGGCTGCGGCGGTTGCCTCGCCGCTGCCGATGCAGACGCCGCGGCTTCCTCGGCGGCCTTTGCCGCGTCATCGGTCGGTGCGTCGGCGGCCGCGGCTGCCCCGGCCGGCGTACCGTGCGCGCGCACATTCGGCGATTGAAGATGCGCAAGAATGCGCTGCTTGGCGAGGTAGCCGTTGACGACGTCGTAGAACTCGCCGATCGGCAGCATCGCCACGCGATCGAACAGTCGATAAGACAGCACGCGATATTCGACGCCGAGATCCAGGCAGTGCGTCGCATGACGCAGTGCTCGCGCGAGCTGCGCCGGTCCGAGCGGAACGACTTCTGGATCCCACGCCGGACTTCCGGCGAGTACGCCGAAGCGGTGCGACAGCGCGTACAGCGCCTGGCTGTGCCGGATCTCCGATTTGCTGACGATCTCCTGCAGCGCGAGATCTTCCTCGAGCACTTCGGAGTCGATCAGCTCCAGCGTCGCGTTCTGCGCCGGCGCGCGTTTGGCATCGGACGATTTTCCGGCCGTCGCGTTGATATGCGCGAGGGTCGATTCGACGTGCAGCAGAAACCGCGGCGCAATATCGGCGCGGCCGCGCTTGATTTCGCGCAACGCCTCGAAGCGTGCATGTTGCTGGTCGTTGCTGCGGGAGCGCTCGGCAAGCTTGAAGAGCTCCTGCTCGAACTCGTCCAGCGTGCGCGAAATCGCGTGTTCGAACTGGTTGGCCGCGCGTTCGAGCAGCCCTTCGAGAAGCGAACGCACGCGCGACGGGAGGTCCTGTCGCTGTTTGAGCGACTTCATGACCTCCTCTCCACTGCGCGCACCTGTCGCTGCGGACCGCTGACTCATGACGCCTGCGCCGGCCTCCCCCGAAGCTGCAAAAAAAGCGATCCGCATCGGCGCGCATGCCGGTCGCGCGCTCGAGTTCGTCGGCCTCCCCCTTCTTCCCCGCCAACGCGGCCAACCGCGAAAAAGCAGGTGCGGGGCCATTCTGGCACGTCCATAGGGTCGCGAACAGCAGCCACGCCGCCGCGCCGTCCGCGTATCCATGCGATTTTCGTACCGCCGCCGAATGGGCGTTGTGGTGGCGAAATGGCGGGGATCTTGCGGCCGACATGCGCCGGGCGGGCCGGCGCGTGTCGCATTCGGACGTTCTCAGTGCGCGCCGGGCTGCCAGACAACTTCGAGGAAGCCGGAGCGGCCCGGCGTGTTGTAGCCGTGCACGAGCTCATAGTCGCGGTCGAAAAGATTCTCCAGGCGGCCGGTAAAGCTCCAGTCGTTGTTGAGCGCGTACGTCGCCCGCAGATTGAGGATCGCGTAGCCCGGCAGCTCCGCCCCGGCGATGTCCGCGGCGCGATCGGCGCTCATGACTTCCGCGCCGGCGCGCAGGCGCTCGCCAAAGCGACGCTCCGCGACGGCGGTCAATTTGTTCTTCGGACGTCGTACGAGTGGCTGGTCGGTCGTCGCGTCGCGCGCATCGTCCCGGCTGTAGGCCGCGTGCAGCAGCCAGGGACCGGTTTCGAGATCGTATGCAAGCTCGGCGCCGTCGATGCTGGCGCGCACGAGATTCTCCGCGCGGAAATCGGGGCCGGTAAAACTGATCAGATCGCGCACGCGCGTCGAATAGAAATTGGCGTGCAAGCGCTGTCCGTCGCCGGGTGTGAACTCGATGCCGAGCTCCGTGCTGTGCGAGCGTTCCGGATCGAGCGCCGGATTGCCCGCGAACTGGCCGCCGTAGCCCGGCGAGAATTGCTCGTTGAGCGTCGGGCTGCGAAAACCCTGGCCGTAGCTCGCGTAGATGCGCGCGACATCGCCGGCGCGCCAGCCGAGTGCGGCCGATCCGGTCGTCGCGCCGCCGAATTCGCTGTTGTCGTCGTGACGAAGCGAGAGCTCGCTGTCGAACGCGCCCACGCCGGCTTGCCATCCGGCAAAAATCGCGCGGTCGTCGCGGCTGTCGTCGTACAGCGGCACGCCGGCGAACGTATCGCGCGTTTCGCCGCGCTCGTGGACCAGATCGATGCCCGCGATGAGCCGCTGCGTATCGCCGAGCTTGAAATCATTCTGCCAGAGCAGGCTGTCGCGGCGCGTAAGATACGACGTGTAGAACGTCGGCGTGTTCAGATCCTCGCGCGCATTGCCGAGCGAAAGGCGATGGCTCCAGTTCGTGCCGAGATCGCCTTCGAGATTGATGCCGGTGTCCTGCTCGATCACGTTCGAGCTGCCTTGATCGAACGAGAGGTCGCCCTGGCTGCGATACAGCGAGGCAGAAAGCAATTGGTTGCCGAGCGTGTGCGCCGCGCGCGCGGCGAGGTTCGTGTTGCGGAATCCGTCGTCGTCCGGGTTGTAGGTGCAATAGGGATCGTTCGGCCCGTTGCAGATCCCGGGATTGGTCGCCGAAAAACCGCCGACGTGACGCGCGCCGACCTCTACGCTGTACCCGTCTACGCCATTCCAGTGACCGATACCCGCGCTGCCGTTCGCATCGCGATAGGTGCCGTAGCCAAGGGCCACGCGCGGACCTTCGAGCTTGCGCGTGAAAATCTGGATGACGCCACCGATCGCGTCGGAGCCCCAATAGCTCGCGCGCGGTCCGCGCACGATCTCGATGCGTTCGACCGCGTCGAGCGGCAGCCATTCGAAGGCGAACGCACCGGTGTTGTCCGATGATGCGCGCACGCCGTCGATGAGCACGAGCACGTGATTGCTGTTGGTTCCGCGCAGGAATAGCGACGTCTGCTGGCCCGGACCGCCGGTGCGATAGAGATCGACGCCGGGTTGCAAGCGCAGCACATCGAGCACATCGCGCGCGCCGCTGGCGTCGATGTCGGCGCGCGTGATCACACTGACGTCGGCCAGCGTGTCGTCGACCGTTTCAGGGACGCGCGAAGCCGTCACCTGAACCGTGGGCTGCGTTTGCACTTCATCGGCGCGCGCCGGCCGCGCCGTCGAAGCGACGACGACAAGAAAGACAAGAATCGAACGGAACATGAGGACCTCCATCGCACACCCGCGTTAACCAGACGATGGCGTCGGAGATCGGACGGCGGAGGTCGGCGGACGGCCTCGTGCCCGTCCGCTGCCCGCCGCAGCGCCTGGAGCCATTGCGCCGGATGCATGTGCCGATCACGTCTTCGGACGGATACGGGCACGGCTTTCCAGCGAAAACCACCAGGCCGGTCTCCGGGCTTGCAGGCAATGCGCTGAGTGAAAAACAACTCCGTGCATCGGCCGGATCGCCTTCCCGCGTCGTGCAGTGGCGTAAAGACCCGGTTTTGCCTGCTCACCGTTGCGGGGGCAGCGCCGGAATTGAGGAGTGCGGTTTGGATAACCGCGTTTCGACGCCTGCGACCGTCAAGGATCGCAAGCGCGAACTTCTCTCACCGGCTTCCCGTTTCACCCCGCACGCCGAATGGCGGGCAGGGCACCTGTGGCGGCGCGCAGTGTAGGCGTGTGCGGCCGTGCGCGGCAAGCCGGTCGATCAGGACGCGCTCAGTCGCTGTCGGTGCCGGTGCGCACCGCGATGAGCTCGCCGTCGTCGCCAACCTCGACTGCGATCTCGATCGGCCGGCAGCAGACAGCGCAATCCTCGACGTAGTGTTGCGATCCCGCCGACAGATCGATCTGCGTGGAAAAACTTTCGCCGCAATACGGACAATCGATCGTGATCTGTTCGAGCATCGCCGTTTACTCCGGAAGAAAAAGCCCGATGAGATCGTTGAGAAAACGGCGGCCACTTTCGGTCGGCTGGAGTCGTTCTGCGCCCGCTTCGATCCATTCGCGCTGGCGCGCGCTCGCGAGCGGGACCGTGAGCGCGTTGCGCGACAGGCCAGTGCGCTGCTCGTAATCGACAATCGTCGCGCCATCGTTGAGCCGCAGCGCATTCAACATGAACTCGAACGGCAGCTGCGTCGTCGCGACCGCATCGAAGGTTCCGAACGCATCAGCACGCGCGGCGCGTTCAAGATAGCTGCGCGGCAACTTGACTTTCGCGCTGCGCGTGACCGCGTTCTGCGCTGCGTCGGTGATCTTGCCGTGTGCGCCGGCGCCGATGCCGAGGTAATCGCCGAACGTCCAGTAATTGAGGTTGTGTCCGCAGCGAAGGCCGTCTCGCGCATAGGCCGATACTTCGTATTGCGCGTAGCCGGCCACGGCGAGGCGTTGCTGACACGCCTCCTGCATGTCCCATGCGGCGTCCATGTCCGGCAGCGGCGGCGGTTTTGCCGCGAACAGCGTGTTCGGCTCCAGTGTCAGCTGGTAGTGCGAAATGTGCGCGGGATCGAATGTCACCGCGCGTTCCACGTCCGACAGCGCGCCTTCGAGCGTCTGCTTAGGCAGCGCGTACATAAGATCGAGATTGATGTTGTCGCAGCCGGCATCCTGCGCGGACTTGATCGCACGCTCAGCCTCGGCGGCCGAATGGATGCGACCGAGCCGGTGCAGCTTGTCGTCGTCGAAACTCTGCACGCCGAAGCTGATGCGCGTGACGCCGGCGCGCCGGTACGCGTCGAAGCGGCCATGTTCGACCGTGCCCGGATTGGTTTCGAGCGTGATCTCGGCGCGTCGGGCGAGCGTCAGACGCTCTGCGACGCCGTCGATGATGCGTGCGATCTCATCCGGTGCGAAGAGGCTAGGCGTGCCGCCGCCGAAGAAGACGCTGACGATCTCACGACGTGCGAGCGCATCGCCAAATCGCCCCAGATCGGCATCGAGATCGGCCATGAGCGCTGCGATGTACGCATCGATCGGCAACGCGCCTTCGCGCGCATGCGAATTGAAATCGCAATACGGACATTTCTTCACGCACCACGGAATGTGCACGTAAAGCGAGAGCGGCGGAGCAATCAGGGCCATGACGTCGATTCTAGGCGCGCGCGACCGCGCACGCCGGTAGGAATGCTTGCGTCGGTTCAGAGCAAGGCCAGCAGCTCGCGCAGGCGCGCCAGAGCTTGTCCGCGATGGCTGACGCGATTCTTGACCGCCGCGTCGAGCTCGCCAGCGCTCTGGTTCAGCGTCGGGTCGAAGAACACCGGATCGTAGCCGAAGCCCTTGTCGCCGCGCGGTGCGTCGAGGATGCTTCCGAACCAGCGGCCTTCGGCGATCATTGGTGCGGGATCGTCGGCGCTCCGCAGCAACACGATCGTGCAATGGAAATGCGCGCCGCGTTGCGCGCGATCGAAGCCTTCGAGCGCGCCGAGCAGCTTGGCGATGTTGGCCGCCGCGTCGCCGGGGCCCCCGGCGTAGCGAGCCGAATGAAGGCCGGGCGCGCCGCCGAGTGCATCGACGCAGATTCCGGAATCGTCGCCGAGCGCCGGCAGGCCGCTCGCGAGCGACGCATGACGCGCCTTGATCAGCGCGTTCTCGACGAATGTCGTGCCGGATTCCTGGGCGTCGTCGATGCCGAACTCGGACTGCGCCATCAATTCGATGCCGGTCTGCGCGAACACCTCGCGGATTTCCGCGAGCTTGCCGCGGTTGCTGCTTGCGAGAACGATGCGGCGCAACGGAGCGTGCGAATCGGACATCAAGCCGCGGCCAGTGCCTCGCGCTGCTTGGCGCAGAGTTCGGCGACGCCTTTGATCGCGAGCCCGAGCAATACGTCGAGCTCGTCGCGTCGGAACGCGTGGCCTTCGGCGGTGCCTTGCAGCTCGACGAATCCGCCGCCGTCGTTCATGACGACGTTCATGTCGGTGTCGCAGCCCGAATCCTCGGCGTAGTCGAGATCGAGCACCGGTATGCCCTGGACGATACCAACCGAAACCGCAGCGACGGCGCCGAATACCGGATCGCGCTTGAGTGCATTGCGCGATTTCAGCCAGCGGATCGCGTCGACCAGTGCGACATAGGCGCCCGTGATCGCGGCCGTGCGCGTGCCGCCGTCGGCCTGCAACACGTCGCAATCGAGCGTTATCGTGCGCTCGCCGAGCGCGCTGCGATCGATGCAAGCGCGCAAGCTGCGGCCGATCAGGCGCTGGATTTCCATCGTGCGCCCGCCCTGACCGCCGCGGGCGGCTTCGCGCTGCGTGCGCTCGCCGGTCGCGCGCGGCAGCATGCCGTATTCGGCGGTGACCCAGCCTTCGCCTTTGCCGCGCAGGAATGCCGGGACTTTCTCGTCGACACTGGCCGTGCACAGCACGCGCGTATCGCCGAACGAGATCAACACCGAGCCTTCCGCGTGACGCGTATAGCCGCGCTCGATCGTGATCGGACGCAATTGGTCGGCGGCACGGCCGGAGGGGCGCGCAAGGCTCATGCGGGAAACAGGTTTCGGCGAATAGGGCGCGGAGTTTACCATTGCAACTCGACCAGGCCTTCACGAGGGCAGACCAATGCTCCGCAGCATGACCGCCTTCGCCAGCGCTGAATCCGACTTCGCGCAAGGCTCTCTCTCGATCGAGATCCGCTCGGTCAACCATCGATATCTCGAACTTGGCCTGCGCCTGCCCGAGGAATTGCGCAGTCTGGAGCCGCAAGTGCGCGAGCGCGTGGCGGCGCGGCTTTCGCGCGGCAAGGTCGATCTCGGCATGCGCTACAAGACGGCCGTCGCCGAGGCGTCGGCGATCGCGCTCGACGATGCGCTGATTGCGCGGCTCGCCGAGACGGCGCAGTCGCTCGCCGCGCGCTTTCCGCAGCTCAACGTCGATTTCGTTTCGCTGCTCGGCTGGCCCGGCGTGATCCTCGAACGCGACGCGGATCAGGAATCGATGCGCAGCTCGGCGATCGCAGTGCTCGACGAAGCGCTCGATCAGATGGTCGCCGCGCGCGAGCGCGAAGGCGCGCGTCTCGGAGGTTTTCTGCGCGAGCGACTCGATGCGATCGAAGCGATCGTCGCCGACGTGCGCCGCCACCTGCCCGAAGTGCGCACCGCACTGCGCGCGCGTTTCGACGCGCGTCTCGCCGAGTTGAAGCAGCCGATGGAACCCGGCCGCATGGAGCAGGAGATCGTGCTGCAGCTGCAACGCATCGACGTCGACGAAGAACTCGATCGACTTACCGCGCACATCGCCGAAGCGCGACGCACGCTGGGACTCAAGGAAGCGGTCGGCCGCCGCCTCGATTTTCTGATGCAGGAATTCAATCGCGAGGCGAACACGCTGGGATCGAAAGCCGCCGATCCGCGCACGACGAACGCCGCGGTCGAGCTCAAGGTATTGATCGAGCAGATGCGTGAGCAGGTGCAGAATCTGGAGTAGCGTCCAACGCGATCGAACGCAGTGCCGAAGCGCCAGCCGCTACTTGGTTGCTCCGGTCGGCATCGAACACCGGCCTGTGCCAATTCCTCATCGCGTGCCGTTTGCTTTTTCCACTTCGTATTCGGCGAGTTTCGCTTGGAGGAACGTCGCCGAATCGATCGTGCGACCGTCGTGGAACTTGATCTCGTACCTCGCCCCTGACATTGACGAGCGGGTCGCGCAGTAGGTGATGAAATCTTCCGCTGTCTTCACACGATCGCCCGCGTAGCGGAGCTTCAAACGTAGATGTTCGGCAGCATGTTCGGCGTCATACGACGCGCCGTTCCGGATGAACGTTGCGTCTTTGAGGTTGGCAACGAATGCGACAAGATAGGCGATCTTCTCTTGCTCGACATCCCGTTGTCCCCACGCGGGCGTTGCGAGGCAGATGCAGAAAATCAACGCCGCAGCTATCTTGTTCAACGATCATCTCCGAGGCCGGTGAAAGGCCCCAAGGTTATTGAATGCGCACGCGATCGGGTTGGAAGCGCAATGCGGCTTAAAGCAGCTCCTCGATCGGAAGGAGCATGAGAAGCCCAACTTCCAGCCGGCGTTGCATAGTGACGTCTGGGTCGTGATCATAGGTCACCGATTTGCCGCCGTCGCTGCCCTGCCATTGCATCGTGCGTCGTGAACTGCCGGCCGGCGCAACCAACATCACATGGTAGGCGTTTGCAGGCAACGTTGCCGTGTCGACGAAGGTCTTCACGGCAACTGCAAGCGGCGGACAATCGACGATGATGCCCATCTCGGTGTTCAGCAGCTTTGAGCGCTGATCCATGTTCATCGAGCCGATGAATACCAGCTGCTGGTCCACCACGATTGCCTTGGCGTGCAGACTGAGGCCCGATGATTTTCCTTTCGCGGTCGCGGGCTGCGCCGTGCCTGCGGCGGCTCTGAGTTCATAAAGCTCGACGCCGCCTTCGAGCAGCGCCCGCCGATGGCGCGAGTACCCCACGTGGGTGGCGGGTTCGTCGTTGGAGGCAAGCGAATTGGTGAGAACCTTCACGACCACGCCGCGTCCGGCGATATCCGTGAGATAGCGCGTATCGTCTTCTCCCGGAACAAAGTACGGCGATATCAGCAGCAGCTCCTGCTGCGCTTGATCCGTCATGGTCTTGATTTTCGGGCCGATGCGCAGCCCTGGGTCGTCTTTCCCTGTCTCGATTTTCTCAGGCTGATCCGCCACCAGCATGGCTGGCCCCCAGAACCACCTTCCAGGGCGATCGGCGGAAGGACCATTGGGAAGTTCGTCCAGTGTCGCGAGCGCATAGTCGGATTCCGCGAACGCGCGCGCATCGCGCGCGAGATCCGCGCGCAGCTGCGTGAGATCGTAGTGACTGGCATGCTTGCCGCGGAAGGCCGTGACTGGATAAGCGGCATCGCAATTCCAGTACTCGTCGAACGCGTGCGAAGCCTCCTTCACGACCGGCCCGATCGCGATTAGGTCGAGATCGCGGAAATTGGTATCGTTACCGGCGTCGAAATAATCGTCACCGATATTGCGCCCACCGACGATTGCAACGGTGTTGTCGACGATGAAAGACTTGTTGTGCATGCGACGGTTGAGCCGGTGTGCATCGAATACGAATTGCGTGGCTTTGGACAGGAACGAAGGGTCACGCGTATGGAACGGATTGAACAATCGGACCTCGATGCCCGGATGCGCGTCCAGTGCATCCAGCATATCGATTGCACCGTTCACGCTGATGTCATCCAGCAGGATGCGGACGCGCGCGCCACGGTCCGCAGCGGCCAGCAGGCGTTGCGCCACCAATCGCCCGGTCGCGTCGTTGTTGAAGATGTAGTACTGCAGGTCGATCGAGCTTTTTGCGTGGTCGGCGAGCGCAATGCGGCTCATCAGCGCATTTGTGCTTTGGGTCAGCAAGCGAAAGCCGGACATGTCGAGATGCTTGTCGACTTCGGATCGGATGTAATGGGCGCTCGGTGTGCTGGTGGTCGGCGGCAAGGCCTTCGAGGGTCGCTTGACGAAGTCCGTGCGCAACGAGGAGCACGCGCCCAGCGTGAGTCCGAAAATCATCAGCGTAACGACACAGCCGATGCGACGCTGCGGAAATCTCACGTTCCTTCTCCATGCGTTGCAATGAATCGTACTTGCCGGTCCATGCGCAGGAGCGCTCGGCATCGAAGAACTGCACGCGACGCGCGGGCGCGTGTCATCGCGTGTCTGGCTTGAGTGCGACGCGACAGGCATCGCGGCGTTCTATCGTCCGTCCGGCACGATGCTCGTTCCACGCGCCGCGTTGCCGAAAAAAGACCGGCGGCTAGTCAGCCACCGGTTTTGCACTCGCTGCCGCGGAACGCCGCTCGATGCAAGGAAAG
>CAWICQ010000003.1:0-258372 GCA_963834755.1 uncultured Gammaproteobacteria bacterium | reverse complement strand
GAAGAAATCCGATTTCCATTTCGACCTGCCGCCCGAGCTGATCGCGCAGGCGCCGCTCGCCGAGCGCTCGTCGAGCCGTCTTCTCATCGTCGATGCGGCGCGCGATCGGCTCGAGGATCGTCGCTTCACCGATCTGGTCGAGCTTCTTTCGCCCGGCGATTTGCTGGTCTTCAACGACACGCGCGTATTGCCGGCGCGGCTTTATGGCCGCAAGCAAAGCGGCGGCGCGGTCGAGATTCTGATCGAGCGCATCATCGGCGCGCATGAAGCGCGCGTGCAGCTCGGCGTCAGCAAGAAGCCGAAGACCGGCGGACGTATTCTTCTCGACGACGGCAGCGCTGCGACCGTGCTCGGACGCGACGGCGAGTTTTTTCTGTTGCGGTTTGAGGCCGCCGAGCCGTTGGAGAAATTGCTCCTCAAGCTCGGGCGCATGCCGCTGCCGCCGTACATCCGTCGCGACGCCGGCGCGGCCGATAAGGAGCGCTATCAGACCGTCTATGCGCGTGAAGCCGGCGCGGTCGCGGCGCCGACCGCGGGTCTTCATTTCGACAAACCGCTGCTGGATGCACTGGCGGCGCGCGGCATCGATTCGGGGTATATGACGCTGCACGTCGGCGCCGGTACATTCCAGCCGGTGCGCAGCGAGCGCATCGAGAATCACGTGATGCATCGCGAATGGCTCAATGTCGGCGCGGAGCTCGTGGAGAAAATACGCCACGCGCGCGCGAGGGGCGGACGCATTGTCGCGGTCGGCACTACCGTGGTGCGTGCACTTGAAACCGCGACGCGCGAAGGCGAACTGCAACCTTTCGCCGGCGAGACGCAGATTTTCATTTTCCCGGGTTATCGGATCGCCAGCGTCGATGCGCTGATCACGAATTTCCATCTGCCGGAATCCACGCTGCTGATGCTGGTGTCGGCGTTTGCCGGGCGTGAGACGATGCTCGATGCGTACAAGCACGCGGTCGAGCAGCGGTATCGCTTTTTCTCGTACGGGGATGCGATGCTGATCTGGCCACCTGACTAGGAAGCACGCTCCCCGTTGTCATCCGGCGAAAGCGGGGATCCATTCCTGTGCTTCTCGCGAAAAGCACCGACAATGGATCCCGCCTTCGCCGGGACCACGGGCTCGGGCGCAAACGTGGGCGATTTTCAACAACGACAACGATGAAGTTCGAACTCATATCCACCGACAGCACCGCCCGCCGCGGCCGCATGACGTTCGCGCGCGGCACGGTCGAGACGCCCGCGTTCATGCCGGTCGGGACCTATGGGTCAGTCAAGGCGATGACGCCGCGCGATCTCGTCGGCGTCGGGGCGGAGATCATTCTCGGCAACACGTTTCATCTGTTCCTTCGTCCCGGCCTGGACGTGATCGGCGAATTCGGCGGGCTGCATCGTTTCATCGGATGGGGGCGGCCGATCCTGACCGATTCCGGCGGCTTCCAGGTATTCAGTCTCGCGCACAAGCGAAAGATCACCGAGGAGGGCGCGACGTTCGCATCGCCGGTCGACGGTTCGACCGTATTCCTGTCGCCGGAAGAATCGATGCGTATCCAGCGCGTGCTCGATTCGGATATCGCGATGATCTTCGACGAGTGCACGCCCTATCCGGTCGAAGAATGCGAGGCGCGCGCATCGATGGAATTGTCGCTGCGTTGGGCCGAACGCAGTCGGCGCGCGCACGAAGGCAATCCGAACGCGCTGTTCGGCATCGTGCAGGGCAGCGTCTATCCCGCGCTGCGCAACGTTTCGGCGGCGCGACTCAAGGGCATTGGTTTTGACGGTTACGCGATCGGCGGACTCGCGGTCGGCGAGACGGAAGCGGAGCGCAACGCGATCCTCGAGTCCGTCGAACCGCAATTGCCGCGCGACCGGCCGAGGTATCTCATGGGCGTCGGTCGGCCCGAGGATCTCGTCGAAGCGGTGTGCCGCGGCATGGACATGTTCGACTGCGTGATGCCGACCCGCAACGCACGCAACGCGCATCTCTTCACGCGGCACGGCACCCTGCGCATCCGCAACGCAAAGTACGAGCGCGACATGCGACCGCCGGACGATGCCTGCGCCTGCTACACCTGCCGCTGCGGTTTCAGCCGCGCGTATCTGCGCCATCTCGACCGTTGCGGCGAGATGCTCGGGCCGCAGCTCGCGACAATCCACAATCTCCACTACTACCAGGACCTGATGCGCGGCCTGCGCGACGCGATCGCCGAGCGGCGCCTGGCCGATTTCGTCGCCCAGTTCCATGCGCTGCGGCAGGGAAACGACGTGCCGTCCCTGGCCTGACGAAACGCCGATCGCCCGGCCCGGCGGCGGCAGGCAGAGCGCCGCTGTGGCATAATCCGCGGCCTTTTTGATGGCCCCGTCCGCTCCGGACCGGCGCCGATTTCGCGGGAGTCACGATGGATTTCCTTATTTCCAGTGCGTATGCGCAGACGGCCGCGCCGGGCGCGACGCCGAATGCGCTGATGTCGTTCCTGCCGCTGGTCATTCTGTTCGGCATCTTCTACTTCATGCTGATCCGGCCGCAGATGAAGCGCGCCAAGGAACAGCGCGCGATGATCTCGGCGCTGGCCAAGGGCGACGAGGTGCTGACCAACGGCGGCCTGCTCGGCCGTGTCGAGGACATCGCCGACCAGTTCGTCACGCTCGAAATCGCGCCGAATACGGTGGTGAAGCTGCAGAAACAGGCAATTTCCGCGGTCCTGCCGAAAGGCACGCTGAAAGCGTCATCCTGATCGACCAATGAGCGTTCGCGCGCGGCCGGGGAACGCTTTCGCCGCGTCCGCGGTCGCAGCAGGTCCGAGACAACCCGACGGAGCGCAGGCGCGGTCCGTTTATCCGCTACGCAAGTCCTGAAGACATGAACGATTTTCCCCGTTGGAAATATGTGCTGGTCGCGGTGCTGCTGCTGCTCGGCATCCTTTACGGCGTGCCGAACCTGTTCCCGCAACAGCCGGCGCTGCAAATCACCGCCAACCGCGGCGCGACGGTCGACGAGGCGCTCAAGGAAAAGGCGCAGGGCGTGCTGGAGAAGGGCAAGATCCCGTTCCAGCGCATCGAGCTCGCCGGCGAGCACGTGGTCGTGCGCTTTGCGGGCGTGGACGATCAGACCAAGGCGTCGGATGCGCTGCGCACCGAGCTCGGCGACTCGTACATCGTCGCGCTGAATCTCGCCTCGACCGTGCCGGCGTGGATGCGCGCGATCGGCGCGAACGCGATGCCGCTCGGCCTCGACCTTCGCGGCGGCGTGCATTTCCTGATGCAGGTCGACGACAAGGACGTGATGGAAAAACAGCTGCAGCGCTACAGCGACGACATTCGCAGTGCGTTGCGCGACAAGAACATCCGTTACCAGTCGGTCGGCCGCGGCGGTCCCGGCATCGTCGTGCAGCTGCGCAGCGCGGAAGATCGCGATGCGGCGCTGGCGGCGATCCAGTCGAAGATTCCGGATATCACCATCGCGGTCGGCCAGACCGTCGGCGATTCGTACACGCTCAACGCCAGCGTCAAGGACACGCGCATCAAGGAGATCGCGCAGAGCACGATCCGCCAGAACGTCGCGACATTGCGCAACCGTATCAATGCGCTCGGCGTCTCCGAACCGTTGATCCAGCAGCAGGGCGACACGCGCATCGTCGTCGAGCTCGCCGGCGTGCAGGATCCGGGCGAGGCGAAGAAATTGCTCGGCACGATTGCGACGCTCGAATATCACGCGGTCGACGAAACCGCCAATCCGCTCGATGCCGAACGCACCGGCCAGGTGCCGCCGGATAGCCGCCTCTATCATCGTCGCGAGCGCGGACCGAACGGCAAGCCGGTTCCGATCGTGCTGAAGAAGAAGATCATCGTCAGCGGCGACGAGATGGTCGATGCCTCCAGCGCGCCGGATCCGCAGTCGGGTTCGCCGGCCGTCTCGGTGGTCCTCAACGCGGCCGGCGGCCGCAAGATGCTCGACTTCACGACGCAGAACGTCGGAAAACCGATGGCGGTCGTCTACATCGAGCGCACGCCGGAAACGCACATCGTCGACGGCAAGGAAGTACGCAGCGCCAAAGTTACCGAGGAAGTCATCAACTCAGCAACGATCCGCGGTGTGTTCTCCAACCGCTTCCAGACGACAGGTCTTGCCAGCAACAAGGAAGCCTCGGATCTCGCCTTGCTGCTGCGTTCGGGCGCGCTCGCCGCGCCGATCGACATCGTCGAGGAACGCGTGATCGGCCCGAGCATGGGCCAGGACAACATCGAGAAGGGCATCAAGGCGGTCATGCTCGGCCTCGCCGCCGTGCTCGTGTTCATGGCGTTCTATTACTGGCTGTTCGGATTGATCGCCGACATCGCACTGTTCCTCAATCTCGTCATGCTGCTGGCGATCATGTCGGCGATCGGCGTGACGCTGACGATGCCGGGCATCGCCGGTATCGTGCTGACGCTCGGCATGGCGATCGACGCGAACGTGCTGATCTGCGAGCGCATCCGCGAGGAATTGCGCAACGGCTCGACACCGCTTGCGGCGATCCGCGCCGGCTACGACAAAGCCTGGGCGACGATTCTCGACGCCAACGTGACGCACCTTCTGGCGGCGCTCGCGCTGATGACGCTTGGCTCGGGCCCGATCCGTGGCTTCGGCGTCACCCTCTTCATCGGCATCCTGACTTCGATGTTTACTTCGGTCACGGTGACCCATGCGATCACCAATCTCGTCCATAGCGGCCGCAAGTTGAAAGGCCTGTATGTCGGCGGCGGCTACGCGCGCGGAGCGGCTTGAACCATGGAACTCTTCCCATCCAACAGCAGGATCGATTTTCTCGGCTGGCGCAAGGTCAGCATTTCGATCTCGATCGTGCTGATGATCCTTTCGATCTTCCTGATCACGACGCGCGGACTCAATTACGCGCTCGATTTCACCGGCGGCGTGCTGGTCGAGGTGACCTACGATCAGCCGGTCGAGATCAGCCAGGTGCGCGAGGCGCTCGAAAAGGGCGACATCCACAATGCGCTCGTGCAGAGCCTCGGCGGCACGCGCGAAGTTTCGATTCGCCTGCAGCCCGAGAACGGCCAGAAAGATGCCGACAAGATCGCGGCAAATGTGCTGGACAAGTTGAAGGCGACGCGGCCGGACGTCGTCATGAAGCGCCATGATTTCGTCGGCCCGCAGGTCGGCGAGGAGCTCAAGAGCGACGGCATGATCGCGGTGGTCTTCGTCATCATCGGCATCATGATCTACATCGGCATCCGCTTCGAAAAACGCTTCGCGATCGCCGCGATTGCGAGCGAATTCCACGACACCATCCTCACCGTCGGCTTTTTCGCGCTGACCCAGCGCGAGTTCGATCTCACCGTGCTGGCGTCAGTGCTCGCCGTAGTCGGTTATTCGATCAACGACAAGGTCGTCGTCTTCGATCGCGTGCGCGAGCTGTTCCGTCTGACGCGAAAGGCCGATCCGTACGAAATCCTCAATCGTGCGATCAACCAGACATTGTCGCGTACGATCATGACCTCGCTGACGACCGCGCTCTCGATGTTCGCGCTGTATTTCTGGGGCGGTCCTGCGGTGCACGGATTCGCGCTGACGATGCTGATCGGTATCGTGATCGGCACGCTGTCGTCGATCTTCTTCGCCAACCCGATCCTGTACTGGCTCGGCGTCTCGAAGAAGGACCTGATGCCGGTCAGCAAGGAAAACCCGGAACTCGCCCGGCGGCCCTGACGCCGTCCGTCTTTGGCGCGCCGCTGGCGCGCGCTTCGCGGCGCCGCTAACCTCTGTCCGAGTCGGGGGTCGGAGCGGCGCGTGCAGCATTTCATCGCGGAGCTGAAGCGCAGGAACGTGTTCCGCGTGGCGGCTCTCTACGCGGGCGCGGGCTGGTTGCTCGTGCAGATCGTCACGCAAGTGCTGCCGGTGTTCGACATTCCCGGCTGGACGATCCGGCTTGTGATCGCCATCGTCGTGCTCGGTTTTCCGCTCGCGCTGCTGCTGGCCTGGGCTTACGAGATCACCCCGGAAGGTCTCAAGCGCGAAAGCGAAGTCAATCCGACCGCGTCGATCACCCAGCAGTTCGATCGCGAGCCGAAGGACTCCTGCTTAGCGGACGGATCCGAGATTCGCCGCGCTTTGCGCCAAGCTGGGACTGCCGGCATGATCCTGATCGCGCACCGCGCCGGCGTGCGTCACTCGTCGACGTCGACGGCCGGCATCCGTGACGGCGGGTTCGGCGTCGTCGGCGCATCGTCGCGCCAATTGAGTCGTTTCATCGGTTTCGGCGTTACAGGACCTGTCGGCTCGGGCGGCAGTCGCGACGACGGCGGCGGCGTGATGCGCGCTCCGGGTAGCGGCGTGGCGCGCGCACCCGGAATCGGCGTCGAGCGCGACGGCGGCGGCGCGTACCAGGCGTTCGCGGCATCGGCGTCGCGCGGCCAGCCGGCCGGAAGCCACGGCACGAACGCCGGCGTGACGCGCTGGTAATCGCGGTATTCGTCGCCGCGGGTCTTCTGCGCCTGCGCTTCGATGAGTGGAATGCGTCGCGCCGCGACGATCGCGGTCAATATCGGAGCGAGCCAGGTGAGCGACCACATCGTCCACGGCACGCCGACTGCAAGCGGCACATAACTGCACCAGTGGACGAATGCAAAAAAGTAATTGGGATGTCGCGAATAGCGCCAGAGTCCGCGCCGGCAGGTCCTGCCCGCATTGCGCGGCTGCGAGCGGAACGTGCTGAGCTGCATGTCGGCATAGGCCTCGCCGCTGAGCCCGATGAGGTATACGGCTGCCGCAACGAGCGTCCAGCCCGTGGCCTGGTCCTGCGGGTTGCGCGCGGCGACGTAGAGCGGCAGCGAAATCAACGTGGCCGAAACCGCGCGTGAAACGAACATCGCGAGAATGCGCGTGGCATGGCTGTCCGCGGGAGGGAAGTATTCGCGACGCGCATGCGCCGGTTCCGTCAGCATGCGCTGCAGGAGGTGCATGAACAGCCTGAAACCGCCGAGGCCGCCCATCATCGCGACCAGGAGGCGCGAGAGCATCGAGCCGTCCGCGACGAGTCCGTAATAGAGCGCACTTGCGCTGATGCACGCAGCCCACAGCAGATCGGCGATCGCAAGATTGCGCGTGCGCTGCTGCACCAGCCAGCCGCAGAGCATGACGGCTGTGCTGAAACCGAGTACGACGAACAGCGGCTGCGGATTCATCGTGCGTGCGGTCTGTCTCGGCGAGCTGGACCCGCTCTGCAGGCGATGCGCGCCGCGATTCCGCACAGCGGAACCGTCATGCTCGCACCGCCATGGCCTTGCGACTCCCTTTACATTCGCTGGTCAACCATCATGGTCGTGCGATGGCCAGCGCCCCGTGAACGCAGCATCGTATATTTCCAGTGCAGATCAGGTGAATTCGCCGGCGCCGGTTGGCCGCCGATTCGGTCCCGGACAGCCCGGCGCGGCGCGCTCAATAAGGCGAAGGAATCCATAACTTCTTGGACGGAAGGCGTTCCTCGCCGGGTGGGCCTGAAAGGCGGCGCAACTTGAGCGGTTTGTCCGGCGGCGCGCGTTCGGGCAGCTGATCCAGCAAGTGGCGAATCAGGTTCAGACGACCGCGCTTCTGGTCGTTGAAGTTGGCGACGAACCACGGCGCCTTGGGCGCGTGCGTCGCACGCAGCATCACATCGCGCGCGCGACCGTACGCGGCATATTGCTCGCGCGCCTTGAGATCGACCGGCGAGATCTTCCAGCGCTTGAGCGGATCGGTTGCGCGCTCGGAGAAGCGCTGTTCCTGTTCGGCCTGATCGACCGCTAGCCAGTACTTGAGCAGGATCAATCCGTCGTCAGTGATCAGCTTCTCGAACAGCGGACAGTCGGCCAGAAAGCGGCGGTACTGCGCATCGCTGCAGAATCCCATCACATGCTCGACGCCGGCGCGGTTGTACCAGCTGCGATCGAACAGGACGATCTCGCCGGCGGCCGGCAGGTGCTCGACATAGCGCTGGAAATACCATTGCGTCGCTTCGCGCTCGCTCGGTTTCGGCAGCGCGACGATGCGCGTGTAACGCGTGTTGAGCGGACCGCTGATCGCTTTGATCACGCCACCCTTTCCGGCTGCGTCGCGCCCTTCGAACACGACGGCGACGCGCTTGCCCGACGCGATGACCGCGCGCTGCAGGTCGACCATCTCGACGTAGAGCGCTTCGCGGGCTTTCTCATATTCCTTGCGCTTGATCTCTTTCATCCTGGGCTCGCGGGTGGCTGATTTGGATGGGCAGGGGTGTTGGGTTGTTCGGGTCGGGTTGGATTGGGATTGTCGCTTATTCGGGTTTGGATTCGAGCTGGCTGTTGGTGGTCACCTTTGGCCCTCCCCTTTACGGGTTGGGTGGGATGGTGTTGGATCTCGATCTCGGATTTTGGGTTCTTTGCGCGCATGGACGCGTTGATTGTTTTCGCTGGGGTTTGACGGGTTTTTGCGGAAACCGATTCACGTCCATGTGTATTTCCGCTCGTCATCCTGGCGAGCGCTCACTTTCTGTGACTCCCTCGCGGGGATGCGAGAGAAACATACAAGGACGTGAATCAGTTCTCGCGAAGCGCGAAACGAAAACCAAAAAAACCCGTCACTCCCTCAACCTCGGCATCAACCCTGCCAAATTACACGGCCGCGTCGTCGCATCAAGCTGTGCCTTGATCAACTTCTCCCACGCCGTGCGGCAGGCGGATGTCGAACCCGGAAGACAAAACACGAACGTATTGTTGGCGAGTCCGGCGAAGGTGCGGGATTGCAGCGTCGATGTGCCGATCTCATCGAAGCTCAGCACGCGGAACATTTCGCCGAAGCCCGGCATTTCCTTGTCGAGCAGCGGTGCGATCGCTTCGGGTGTCGAGTCGCGGCCGGTGAAGCCGGTGCCGCCGGTGACGAGCACGCCATGGATGTTCTCGTCGGCGATCCATTGCGCGACGATCGCGCGGATCATGTATCGATTGTCCTTGATGATGCGTTTTTCCTGCAGCCGGTGCCCGGCCTGACCGAGCGAGAGCGCGAGGTAGTCGCCCGATGTGTCGTTTTCCGGCGTGCGCGTGTCGGACACGGTCAAGACGCAGAGCGTGAGCGGAACAAAATCAGTCTGAGCAGTCATGCGCGCCAGCGTAGCGCGCGACGGCGCGTGCGGGAAGCGGAATCGCCGCTCTAGTCGAGATCGTCTTCAGTCGAGATCGAGCGGATCGAGGCCGCGGCGATGCCGCTCGACCATGCGCGACAGGAGCCCGGCGAAGTCGCCTGCGAACGCGCGCATATCGAAAAGTCCGCTGGCGACTCGCCGTTCGGCGAGCTCGGCGCGCAACGCATCGCGCATCGCGCGATCGCGGCCGATGCGCACGGCTGCCTCGATGAAAGCGTCGTCGTCCGTAGCGTTGAGCGCGGGCATGCCGAGATGCGCGTTCAGGCTGGCCGCGACGCGCGCGGCAAAAGTTGCGCCGGGCACGGTGAGAACCGGACAGCCGGCCCAGATCGCGTCGGATGCGGTCGTGTGCGCGTTGTACGGCTGCGTATCCAGAAAAAGATCCGCATGGCGATAGCGTGCAAGGTAGTCCGGATGCGGCAGCTTCGACATGAAGACGAGTCGCGTCGCATCGACGCCGTCGTCGCGAGCGGCCGCGCGCAACCGGTCGTCCGCGTTTTCCGCTCCGGAAAGAAGCCACAGCGTCGCATCCGGAACCGCGCGCAGCACCGCGAACATGCGGCGCATGCTGTCTCGATTGAGCTTGTAGCTGTTGTTGAACGAGCAATACACGGGACCGTGTGCCGGCAATCCGCAGGCCGAGCGCGAAGGAGGTTCGGCCACCGCGCGAGTCGGATCCGACGGCTGGAAACAACGCGGAAGGTACGCCACGCGCTCGGAGAAATGCGCCCGCAATGCAGGCGGAAGCACGATGCGGTCGGCGATCACATAGTCGATCCACGGCGCGCCGGATGTGCCGGGATAGGCCAGCCAGTTGACTTGCACGGGCGCGGGACGCAACGCCAGCGCGTGCGCGACGCCGCCGTCGCCGTAGCCGCGCAGATCGATCAGCACATCGAGATGCTGTTCACGCATGCGCGCCGCGAGCCTCGCCGGCGGCAGAGCGGCGACGTCGTGCCATTCGGCAGCCGCATCGGCGAGCCGCCGTCGAATCGAACTGCCGTCCTCGCGCGCCGTCGAAAACAGGACGGTTTCGATGCGCTCGTTTCGCAGCGCCTCGATCAGTGCAACGATCAAGAGTCCGGTCGGATGATTACCGAAACCGTTCGAAACGAAGCCGACGCGCGATCGATCGGCGTTCGCGGTCGACGCGTTCGGGAACTCGACGCGTCGGTATGACGATGTCGCTCCAGGGTCGACGCCGGCGGCGAACGTGCGCGCGCAGCGCAGTTGTTCGTCGGCGCCCGCGGACTCGGACAGGAAAGCGAACGGCGCGATGCCGGACGCACCTTCAGCCACACGCGCGCGCAGTTGCATCGAAAGCGCATCGAGATCGCGCCAGTCGCACAGCTGACGCTTGAGGAACACGAGCTGTCCAAGCGCCGCGTGCAGCGACGGATCGAGTGCGAGCGCACGCGTATGCAACACGGCGGCGGCGGCGAGGTGCTTCTGTTCTTCGGCCACCAAGCCGCCGTGATACGGAAAACGCGCATCGCCCGGCGCGGCGCGCGCGCCGGCTTCGTAGGCGGATTCGGCGTCGGCGAAGCGATGCTGTGCGGCGAGCACGTGACCCAGCAGCAACTGAGCTTCGGGAAAGGCCGGCGCAAGATTTAGCGCAGTGCGCACGTTGCGCTCGGCTTCTGCGTGGTTGCCGAGCGCAAGTTGCGCGGCGCCGAGATTGAGCCGGGCGCCGACGTGACGCGGCTCCGCGCGCGTTGCGGCCTGGTAGGCGTCTTGCGCGCCCGAAAGATCTCCGTTCGCGCGGCGCGCATTGCCGAGGCCGACCAATACGGCAGGGTGTGTCGGCGCCAGCGCGTACGCTTTCTCGAGCGCGGCCAACGCGGCGCTCGTGTCGCCGTTCGCCAGTTCGACGCTGCCCAGATTGCACAACAGCTCGATCGATCGCGGCGCAAGGTTCAGCGCCGTCTGCAGCGACGAGCGCGCCTCTTCGCGTCGGCCGAGCTGCAGCACCGCGATCGCGTGAAGACGCAGCGCTTCGACATTCGTCGGCGTGTCGCGCAACAGTGCTGCGGCGGCCATTTCAGCGTCGGCAGCACGACCGTTTCCGAGCAAGTCGGCAATGCTGCGCAAGATCGCTTCGCCGGCGGCGGGCTGAGTCATGCTGCAACGCTAGCCGACGACAGGCGGCCGCGCCAGCCGGCGCGTGTTTCCACTTTTGCAAGGCTGACTACGCAAGCACTGGTGGCGATCATTTCAGTTGTTCACCTGGAAACCGACGCTACGAAGCAGGAACTCTGATCGCTGCCTCTTTTCGCTCGACGTCGAATTCGACGTGAACGGGAAAACGCTTCGAATCGGGCGAAAATCGATCAGACCGTTCCGGTCACTCGCTGCAGTTGATCGGCCTGATCTTCGCGCGCGAGCGCATCGATCAATTCATCGAGATCGCCGCCGAGAATTTCCGGCAGGCGGTACAGCGTCAGGTTGATGCGGTGATCGGTCACGCGGCCTTGCGGAAAGTTGTAGGTGCGGATGCGCTGGCTGCGATCGCCGGATCCGACCTGCAGCTTGCGTGACGCCGCTTCCACCTGATTCTGCTTCTCGCGTTCGCGTTCGATGAGTTCCGCTTTGAGCCGCTTCAGCGCCTTGTCGCGATTCGCGTGCTGCGAGCGCTCGTTCTGGCATTCGACGACGATGCCGGTCGGCAGGTGTGTGATGCGGATTGCCGAATCGGTCTTGTTGACGTGCTGGCCGCCCGCGCCGGACGAACGGAACGTGTCGACCTTGAGGTCGGCCGGATTGATCTCGACGTCTTCGATCTCGTCCACCTCGGGCAGTATCGCGACCGTGGCGGCCGACGTGTGGATGCGGCCTTGCGCTTCGGTTTCCGGCACGCGTTGCACGCGATGCGTGCCGGATTCGAACTTCAGGCGCGAGAACGCGCCCTTGCCTTCGATGCGCGCGATGACTTCCTTGTAGCCGCCGTGCTCGCCTTCGCTGGTCGAAAGAATCTCGACGCGCCAGCCGCGCCGCTCGGCATAGCGCGCATACATGCGGAAGAGATCGCCGGCGAAGATCGCGGCTTCGTCGCCGCCGGTGCCGGCGCGCAGTTCGAGAAAGAGGTTCGCCTCGTCGCGCTCGTCCTTCGGAATCAGCAGCACGTTCAGTTCGCGTCCGAGCTGCTCGCGTTCGGCCTCGAGAGAGGCGATCTCGTCCACCGCGAGCGCCTTGAGCTCGGGGTCCTCGAGCATTGCGCGCGCTGATTCGAGCGCGCTGCCGTTTTCGTCATACGCGCGTAACGCCGAAGTCAGCGGCGACAGCTGCGCGTGCTCGCGCGAGAGATCACGAAGGCGTTTTGGATCGCCCAGGACCTCGGAACTCGCGAGCAGGTGCTCGAGCTCCTGATGGCGCTCGGCGAGTTGATCGAGTTTGCGGCGGATCGAGGGTTGCATGGTGTGATTATCGCCGAGCGGCGGAGTTGCGCTCGAAAACTTGCGGATCGTCGTGGCGGCGAAAGCCGGAACCCAGGTCTTCTGGCGTGGAAGATCAAAACGGGTCCCGGCTTTCGCCGGGACGACGGCGCGCATGGAGCTGCGCGGGAGGCGCGAACGTGCGTCGCAGCTACGACTCGCGATCGCCAGGCAGCGCCGGGTCGTTCTCGAACAAACGTTCGGCCGCGCGCAGAAGATCCGCATCGCCGCGCAGCGCCGCCGCGCGGAGGTTCGCGCTCGGTGCGTGCAGAAGCTTGTTGGTCAGCGTGTTGGCGAGGAACGCGAGCACCTCGTCGGCTGGCCTTCCGCGCGCCAGAAGCGCACGCGCCTTCGCCAGCACTTCGTCGCGCTCGGCTTCGGCGTGCCGACGCAGCGCGCCGATGGGATTGTGGAGTTCGAGTGCGCGCCACCAGCCCATGAAGTGCTCGACCGACAGTTCGATCATCGCCTCGGCATCGCGCGCGGCCTCGCGGCGGCTGCGCAGATTTTCGTCGATGACCTCGCGCAGATCATCGATCGTGTAGAGATACGCGTCCTCGATGGAAGCAACAGCGGGATCGATGTCGCGCGGCACCGCGATGTCGACCAGAAACATCGGTTTGCGTCGTCGTTGCGCGATCGCGGCGGCGACCGTGTCGCGATCCAGCACCGGCTCGCGGCTCGCCGTCGAGGAAATCACCACATCGGCTTCGGCCAGATGCTTGGACAGATCGCCGAGCGTGATCGCATAGCCGCCGAAGCGGCCGGCCAGAACCTGCGCGTTTTCGAGCGAGCGGTTGGCGACGATGAGTCGCCGCACGCGCGCCTCGGTGAGGTGTCGCGCGGCCAGTTCGATGGTTTCGCCCGCGCCGATCAGCAGCACGCTCGCCTGGCTCAAGTCGGCGAACAGGCGTTCGGCAAGTCGCACCGCGGTGAACGCGACCGAGACCGGATTCGCGCCGATACGGGTGTCCGAACGCACGCGCTTGGCAACCGCAAATGTATTCTGGAAAAGCCGCTCGAGCGGCGCGCGCAACGTCTGCGCGCCGCGCGCGAGCGCGTAGGCATCTTTGACCTGGCCGAGAATCTGCGGCTCGCCGAGCACCATCGATTCGAGGCCGGTCGCGACCCGGAACAGATGCCGCACGGCATCGGCCTCGGCGTGCAGGTAGAGGAACTCGCCGAGGCGTTCGCCAGTCAGCTGATGGTGGCGCTGCAGCCATTCGGCGGGCACGGTTTCGCGGCCGCCTTCGACCGTGCAGTAGAGTTCGGTGCGGTTGCAGGTCGAAAGAATGGCCGCTTCGCGCACGCCGGGTTCCGCGGTCAGCGCGGCCAGCGCCGAGGCGGTGTCTGCGGGCGCGAAGGCGACCCGCTCGCGAAACGCGATCGGGGCGGTGAGGTGGTTGAGTCCGATTGCGACGAGTGCCATGTGGATCGGTGGTCAGCCCAGGCCGCGTGCGATCGCGGATGCGCGCGGCGCGGACGGATAAGCGTGAACGGAACGAAGAACGGTCATCGAGGCAATCAGCTAAGCTAGTCCGCGACGCGCATTGCCAGCGGCCGGTGCGCCGCCCACGTTGGGCGAATGCGCAAACCCTGCCGCGGTCGCCGCGAATTCTGCGGGCGCATACGTGCAATATCAAGCAAGCGCAATATCAAGCAAGACAAGGCGTTGCATGCAATTCCACGCCGCATTTCCAGTTTCCGCTCGGGCCATCGGCCGCGGGGCATCGGCTTTGCTGCTCGGCGCCGTGCTGGCCGCGTGCGCGAGCGTGCGCCCGAGCGCGCCGCCATCGGCCGAAGCGACCGCTGCGCCGAAGCCGCTCGCCGCGGACGCCGATCTGCTGGCGACGCTGCTGTCGGCGCAGTTCGCATTGCAGAACAACGATCTCAAAGGCGGCGCCGAAGGGTTCGCCAAGGCGGCGAGTTTGTCGCGGGATCCCGATATCGCCGAAGAGGCGACACGGCTCGCATTGACCGTGAAGGAGTGGCCGCTCGCGCGCGCCGCGCTCGCGCGCTGGCATGCGCTCGCGCCCGAGGATCCGGGTGGCACCCAGGCGCGCGCGTGGATCGCGCTTGGCGAAGGTCGCGCGGACGACGCGTTCACCGATCTCGATGCTCTCGCATCGCGTGGCGACCTGCAGGGCTGGCGCCTGATTTCGCAGGTCCTGCTCGGCGCGGAGGACAAGGCCGCGGCCGCGCGCTTGCTCGATCGTGTTGCGACGCCGGCGCATCTCAGCGCGAACGAAGCGACCTGGATCGCGGTCAGCCAGCTCGCCTACAAACTCGGCGACAAGACGTCTGCGAGGCGCATTGCAGACGGATCGGTTGCGCGTTTTCACGGCGGCGAGAGCTACGCATGGAGCGCGCGTCTCGCACTCGATCGCGGCGAAAAACCCGCAGCGCGCGCGCTGTACGCCGAGGCGGTGAAGCGGGACCCGAAGAGTTCACGCCTGCGCGGCGGCTATGCCGCGCTGCTCGCGGATACCGGCGACAATGCAGGTGCGGCGCACGTGCTCTCGCAAGGCCCGCAGGACGACACGACCTACGCAGCGCGCGCGGCGTACGCGGCACGCGCCGACGACAAGGTCGCGCTCGGCGCCCTGTACCACGAGCTCGACAACGACAAGACCGCGCGCGACGGCAACCGCCTGTTCCTGCTCGGTCAACTCGCCGAACTGGTCGACAAGCGCGAAGACGCGCTCGGTTGGTATCGGGAAATCGGCGAAGACGACGAGCACTGGTTCGACGCGCAGACGCGCCAGGCCATCGTGCTCGACCAGCTCGGCCACAGCGACCAGGCGCTCGATTTCCTGCGCCAGCTGCAGGCGCAGACCGTCGAAGATTCGACGCAGCTCGGCAACGTGTATCTGCTCGAAGCCGATCTTCTTGCGCGCAAAGGCCGCACCAAAGATGCGCTCGCGGTGTATGAGCGTGGACTCGAAACGCTGCCGGACGATCCGCGACTTTTGTATGCGCGGGCGCTGCTCGCGGCCGAGCACGACGATCTGCCTTCGGCCGAGCGCGATCTGCGCCGCGTCATCGAGCTCAAACCCGACGACGCCGAAGCGCTGAACGCGCTCGGCTATACGCTCGCCGATCGCACCGATCGTCGCGCCGAGGCGCTGGAACTGATCGAACGCGCGATCAAATTGAAGCCCGATGAACCGGCGATCATCGACAGCCTCGGCTGGGTGCGCTATCGCATGGGCGATCTCGATGCCTCGCTCAAGGAACTGCGGCGCGCGTACGAAAAGCAGGCCGACCCCGAAATCGCCGCGCATCTGGGCGAAGTGCTGTGGGTCAAGGGCGAACACGACGAAGCGCGGCGCGTCTGGGAGCAGGGACGCAAGAAAGACGCCAAAAACAAGGCACTTCTGGAAACGATCCGGCGGCTGACGACGTGAGCGCAGCTCACGCGCGCGCGATGCGAGGTCTGCCATCGTGCGCGCCGCGTGCGCGATTCGTCGCGACGCTGATCGGAATGCTGTTGATCGCGGGCTGCGTAGCGCCGCGGGTAAAACCGGACGCCGATCTCCTTGCGCGCCAGAGCGAACGCGAGCGCATGCTCGCGGCGCATCGCGACTGGCAGCTCGCCGGTCGTCTCGGCGTTTCCAACGGACACGACGGCGGCAGCGGCTCGCTCGAATGGAAGCAGGACGGCGATGCGTTTCGTTTCAGCGTGCACGCGCCGGTGACTGGCAAGACCTGGGTGCTGAGCGGCGATCCGCATCGCGTCGTGCTCGATGGATTGCGCGATCGGCCCGTCGAAGGAAGCGATGCCGCGGCGCTTCTCGAACGCGAGCTCGGCTGGCACGTTCCGGTCGCAGAGCTTACCGATTGGGTGCGCGGCGCGCGCGCGAGCGGCGATGCGCGTATCGAATTCCGCAGCGATGGGCTTCCGGCGTTGATCGAACAGGACGGCTGGAAGATCGAATATCCCGATTACGATGGCGCGCTTTCCCCTCCGTTGCCGCGCAAGATCTTCGCGAGCCGCGGCGACTACCGCGTGCGCCTGTCGGTCAGCCGGTGGCAGTAGCGGTGAACGCGACGATGGATCCTGCCGCGCGCATGTTGCGCAGCTGGGAAGCGAATGCGACGGCCTGGACCGCGGCCGTGCGCGAACGGCGCATTGCCAGTCGACGCGCCGGCACCGACGAGGCGATCATCGCCGCGGTGCTCCGCGCCGCGCCGAATCGTGTGCTCGATGTAGGCTGCGGCGAAGGTTGGCTTGCGCGCGCGTTGTCTGAGCGCGGATGCAGGGTTGTCGGCATCGACGCCAGCGAGTCGTTGATCGCTTCGGCGCGCGTGCTCGGCGGCGCCGTCTTCGAAACGATGACGTATGCCGACTTCCCGACGCGTGCGGCGAAAATCGGCATCTCGTTCGACGCCGTGGTCTGCAATTTCTCGTTGCTCGAGGCGGATATCGCGCCCGTGCTCGAAACATTGCGCGACGTTGTGAATCCACGCGGACGCTTGTTGATCCAAACCGTGCATCCCTGGATCGCGAACGGTGGCGAGCGTTATGTGGACGATTGGCGCGTCGAGGAATTCGCCGACTTCGGCGCGGGATTCACCGAACCGATGCCGTGGTACTTTCGCACCCTGTGTTCCTGGATCGACGCGGTCTCTTCGGCTGGATTTCGCATTGCGCGCATCGACGAGCCGATCGATGCATCGAGCGGTCGTCCGCTGTCGTTGCTGATCGAGGCTCGGCCATGATCGAAGGCAAAGCCGCGATCGTTACGGAGCCGCGTTGAGTCATGCGCGAGGGTTCGCATCGCTCCGAACTCGGTGCCGGGGACGACGACGGTTGGACGCGCTGGCCGGCACCGGCGAAGGTGAACCTCTTTCTGCACATCGTCGGCCGTCGCGCGGACGGCTATCACCTGCTGCAGACGGCGTTTCAACTTGTTGATTGGGGCGATGAGGTCCGGTTGAGGCTTCGCGACGATGGTGCGATTCGCCGGATCGATCCGTTGCCGGGCGTCAGCGAAGAGGCCGATCTGGGTATGCGCGCCGCTGTTGCACTGCGTAATGCGACGAGTGGCCGACTCGGCGTCGATATCGCGATCGACAAGCGCGTGCCGATCGGCGGCGGCCTTGGCGGCGGCAGCTCCGATGCTGCGACGGTGCTGGTGGCGCTGAACGCGCTGTGGCGCACGCGGCTCGATACGGAGGCGCTGGCCGTGATCGGGCTGACGCTCGGTGCCGACGTGCCGCTCTTCGTGCAGGGCAAGAGCGCGTGGGCCGAGGGCATCGGCGAGGTGCTGACGCCGATTGACCTGCCGGAACGCTGGTATGTCGTCGTCGACCCGGGCGTCGCCGTGCCGACGCGCGAGCTGTTCCAAGTGCCGGAATTGACACGAAACTCGCCGCGCCTGACAATTCCGCTCTTTGTTTCCGGTGCCGTCACGGGCAATGCGTTCGAGCCTGTGGCGCGCGCGCGCTTCGCGCGTGTCGCGGCCGCGCTCGACTGGCTCGGCGAACATGGCGAGGCAAAGCTGAGCGGATCGGGCGGCTGTGCATTCGCGGCGGTCGCCTCGCGCGATGCCGGCGCGGCGCTGGTCGAACGTTGTCCGGTCGACATGCGCGCGTGGGTTGTGCGGGGCGTCGCCGAGTCGCCGTTGCACAAGCGGCTCGCCGAGTGGCGCGGTGCGGCCGCCTGACGCAGAAGTTTTCGGTTGGGGCGTCGCCAAGTTGGTAAGGCACGGGATTTTGATTCCCGCATTCGCAGGTTCGAGTCCTGCCGCCCCAGCCAATTCGGATGTCCGTAGCGCGGACATCCGAATGGGCTGGGTTTATCTCCATGACCCCCGATCGCGCACAGGGCGCACGATCGGTACCCCTTGACTCAAGGGGTTTGTTGAAAGCCAGCGTCTCGGCGGTGGTGACTTTTCGCGACGAGGTGACGTGTGAACACGAACGTGAACACCACGGGCATTCACGCGAATGTGAACACCGCGGGCATTCTCGTCTTCACCGGAAATGCGAATCGCGGGCTGACGCAAGCGATCTGTGCGGAGCTCAACGTGCCGCTGGGCAAGGCCATGGTCGGCCGCTTCAGCGACGGCGAGGTGCAGGTCGAGATCGAAGAGAACGTGCGGCGCCAGGAAGTGTTCGTCGTGCAGCCCACGTGCGCGCCGACGGCCGACAATTTCATGGAGCTGCTGGCGCTGGTGGACGCCCTGAAGCGCGCCTCGGCGGCGAGCGTGACCGCGGTGATTCCTTATCTCGGTTATGCGCGCCAGGATCGGCGGCCGCGTTCGGCGCGCGTGCCGATCACGGCCAAGGTCGCGGCGAAGATCATCGGATCGGTCGGTACCGATCGCGTGCTGACGGTCGATCTGCACGCGGACCAGATCCAGGGATTCTTCGACATTCCGCTGGACAATGTGTATGCCTCGCCGGTGTTGCTGGCGGACATCTGGCGCGACTACGGGAACGACGACTTGATCGTCGTCTCGCCGGATGTGGGCGGTGTGGTTCGCGCCCGCGCGCTGGCCAAGCGCCTCGATGACGCCGATCTTGCGATCATCGACAAGCGCCGACCGAAGGCCAACGAGGCGACGGTGATGAACATCATCGGCGAGGTTCGCGAGAAGGTCTGCGTGCTCGTCGACGACATCGTGGATACCGCCGGCACGCTGTGCGCCGCGGCGGCAGCATTGAAGAGGAACGGCGCGCGCAAGGTCGTGGCGTATTGCACGCATCCGGTGCTGTCCGGGCCGGCGATCCAGAATCTCAACGGATCGGCGCTGGACGAGCTGGTGGTGACCGACACGATTCCGTTGTCGGAAGCGGCGAAGAATTGCGCGAAGATTCGCCAGCTGTCGGTGGCGGAGCTCCTCGCCGAGACGATCCGGCGCATCGCGTTCGGCGAATCGGTGAGCTCGTTGTATGTGGATTGATTGAAGAAGAAGTGGGAATCGAGAATGGGGAATCGGGAATCGTTCGGAACGTGCCAATGGCCGCTTTCACGATTCTCCATTCCCGATTCCCGATTCCCGGGAACAGAAACTCTCCTGGTCGCGAGAGAGTTCCAGACCGCCGCGAGGCGGTCCATCAACTGAGGTAAGCGAAAATGGCAAGAACACATTCCATCAACGTGGACAAGCGCGATGACGAGGGCAAGGGTGCGAGCCGCCGCCTGCGTCGCGCGGGCAAGGTTCCGGCGGTCGTCTATGGCGGCGATGTCAAGCCGGTTAGCATCCAGCTCGAGCAGAAGGACGTCTGGCTCGCCGCTCAGAACGAGTGGTTCTACTCGTCGATTCTCGATCTCAGTCTCGGCGGCGACGTGCAGAAGGTCCTTCTGCGCGACATGCAGCGCCATCCGTTCAAGCAGCTCGTGCTGCATCTGGATTTCCAGCGCGTCAATGAGAACGAGGCGATCCGTGTGCGCGTGCCGCTGCACTTCCTCAATCAGGAGAAGTCGCCGGCCGGCAAGACCTCGGGCGTGGTCGTCACGCACGAAATGAACGACGTCGAGATCTCGTGCCTGCCGAAGGATTTGCCGGAGTACATCGAAGTCGATCTCATCGAGATCAACCTAGGCGACATCGTGCATATGTCCGACCTCAAGCTTCCGACCGGCGTCGAGATTCCCGAACTTCGCCTCGGCAAGGAACACGATCACGCGATCGCGGTGGCCAAGGAGATCAAGGAAGAGATCGAGGAAGCACCGGTCGTGTCGGAAGCCGATGCAGCAGCGGCCGCCGCCGCAGCGGCAGCAGCACCGGCCGCGGGCGCCACAGCACCGGCAGCGGGCGCTCCCGCGCCGGCCGCGGGTGCCGCTCCGGCGAAGAAGGACGACAAGAAGTAAGGAACGAGTCGTCGTGCTCCGCCGGTTTCATTTCCGGCGGAGCCGTCGATCGAACCGATGGCCGCGCTGCGCTTGATCGTCGGCCTCGGCAATCCGGGCGCCGAACATTTGAGAACCCGGCACAACGCCGGGTTCTGGTTCGTCGATGCGCTGTCGCGGCAGGTCGGTGGGCGTTTCGGCGTCGAATCGAAGCTGCGCGGCGAAACCGCGAAGATCCACTACGAAGGTCGCAGTCTCTGGCTGCTGAAGCCGATCACGTACATGAACGCGAGCGGCGCATCGGTCGCGGCGGCACTTCGTTATTGGAAGATCGCGCCGGAAGAAATGCTGGTGGTGCACGACGATCTGGATCTTCCGCCCGGCGCCGCGCGCCTCAAGTTCGACGGCGGCCACGGCGGCCAGAACGGTCTGCGCGATATTTTCGCGCACCTCGGTCACGGCCAGTTCCATCGCCTCAGGCTGGGCATCGGTCATCCGGGGCCCGGCAACCGGGATCGCGTGACACCGTGGGTGCTCGGACGTCCGTCGGCGGCGGACGAGCAGGCGATTGTCGATGCGATCGCGGCGTCGTTCGAAGTGTTGCCGCTGATCGTCGAAGGTGAGTTCGAAAAGGCGATGCACAAGTTGCATACGGGCGGGAATGGGGAATCGGGGAGCGGGAATAGCTAGAGCAATCGCCTGCTGCACCCGACAACGTTCTGTCTTCCACTGCTGACTGACCAATTCCCAATTCCCTAGTCCCGGACCAACACATGGGCATCAAATGCGGCATCGTCGGACTGCCGAACGTCGGCAAGTCGACGCTCTTCAATGCGCTGACCAACGCGGGCATCGCGGCGGCGAATTTCCCTTTTTGCACGATCGATCCGAATGTCGGCGTCGTGCCGGTGCCGGATCCGCGCCTGCAGGCGCTCGCCGACATCGTCAAGCCGCAGAAAATCATTCCGACTTCGATCGAGTTCGTCGACATCGCGGGGCTCGTCGCCGGCGCGTCGAAAGGCGAGGGGCTCGGCAACAAGTTCCTCGCGCACATCCGCGAAGTCGATGCGATTGCACACGTCGTGCGTTGTTTCGAGCATCCGGACATCGTGCACGTGGCCGGCAAGATCGATCCGATCTCGGATATCGAGACCATCGACACCGAACTCGCGCTCGCCGATCTCGAGTCGGTCGACAAGGCGCTGAATCGCGTCGAGCGCGCGGCGAAGGCGAACGACAAGGACGCGATCGCGCGTCGTCCGGTTCTGCAGAAGGTCCGCGACGTGCTCAATCAAGGCCGTCCGGCGCGATCGGCGGAACTCGACGACGATGAGAGGAGCCTTCTGCGCGATCTGTTCCTGCTGACGCTGAAACCGTTGATGTACATCGCCAACGTCAAGGAAGACGGTTTCGAGAAGAATCCGTATCTCGACAAAGTACGCGAGCGCGCCGCGAGCGAAGGCGCGGAAGTCGTGCCGGTCTGCGCGGCGATCGAGGAAGAGCTCGCGCAGCTCGACGATGCCGATCGTGGCGCGTTCCTCGCCGACATGGGCCTGGATGAGCCGGGCCTCAATCGCGTGATCCGCGCGGGCTACAAGCTCCTCGGTTTGCTGACCTACTTCACGGCGGGCGAAAAGGAAGTCCGCGCGTGGACGGTGAAGCGCGGCTCGACCGCGCCGCAGGCTGCGGGCGTGATCCACACCGATTTTGAGCGCGGATTCATCCGTGCCGAAACGGTCGCCTACGACGATTTCATCAAGTACAGCGGCGAGTCCGGCGCGCGCGACGCGGGTCGGCTGAGACTCGAAGGCAAGGATTACATCGTCAAGGAAGGCGACGTCCTGCACTTTCGGTTCAACGTCTAGAGCGCCGGCGAAGTCCTGATTCGCCACGGTTTTCCGTATTGGTATGGGCTATCCGCAAGCCCGCATCGCGGGCGTAGGACGCGAGAGCAAGCCAATCCAGCGGAGAACGTCTGATGCGTTTCTTTTTCATCTGCGCATTGATCGTCGGCGCGGCGGCGGTTCACCCGCGCGAGCGCGTGAAGGCCGAGGCGCCTTCAGCAGCCACGTCCGTCGCCGCGACGCACCGTCCCGAGCTCGACGTGCTCAAGCTCGAAGAAGGCGTTTGGGACGCCGCGATCGAATTTCCGGCCGCATCGCCCGGCGCCGCACCAACCACCGCGCACGGCGTGCAGACCAATACGTTCGTAACCGGCAACGGCTGGATCAAGAACGATTTCAGCGTCGACGCGAAATACGGCGGCCACGGCACCTGGGGATACGACGCCGAGAAAGGCAAGTACGTCGGCATCTGGGTCGACAGCAATCAGGACTATATCCGCGTCGACGAAGGCACTTTCGACGAAGCGACGCAAACAATGACGTGGTCGTCTGAGCTGCGCCAGCCCAAGCCCTATCCCGCCGTGAAATATCGCATGAGCGAGACATTCCGTGGCGACTCGCGCGTACTCACGATGACGGCGATCGGCGCGAAGAGCGGCAAGGAACGGCTGCTCGGCAAGATCGTGTTCACGCGGCGGCCGTGAGTGTCCTAACCATGCGTCTCCCCATCGTTCTCGCGATGTGCGTGCTGGTTACCCCGATCGCTTGCACGGCCACGGAGCACGCTGATCTTGTACTCGTGAAGAAATCCGAAGCAAAGTTATACCTGCTTCGCGATCGACGCGCGTTCGCAGTGTTTCATGTCGCATTTGGCAGCAATCCGCTTGGACCGAAGCGGCGCCAGGGTGATGGACGTACGCCGGAGGGTCGATACGTGCTCGATGCGAGGAACGGACAAAGCGCGTATCACAAGGCATTGCACGTGTCGTATCCGAACGCGCAGGATCGGGAACGCGCCAGACGCTTAGGCGTTTCACCTGGAGGCGACATCATGGTGCACGGCCAACCGAATGGCTGGGGTGCATTTGCGTCGGCTACTCAGCTCAGCAACTGGACGCTGGGCTGCATCGCTCTAGCTGATGGGGACATGGACGTCGTCTGGTCATCTGTCGCCGTCGGCACGCCGATCGAAATAGATCCATAGGTGCCCGAGGCAGCAAGAACCGATGATCGTGCTCGAACGGCACCATCGGACTCGCTGCGCTCGGCGAGAAAGAGTCCGGTCCAAAGCGGGTTGACCGCGCCGGCGCGCGGCGCAAGACTCGCCGATGCCGCGTCGCCGCGGCGTCAGCGGGAATCGGAGGCGCAGCCGTGGCCATCAAGAAGACAGGTCGGACAAAACGCTCTCGTCGCGCGGCGAGGAAAACGCCGGTACGCCGATCGCGCGCGAAAAAGACCGCCATAGCCGGAAAAAAAACCGCCGCGCCGAGAGTCCGCGCACGCAAGGCGACAAAGGCTGTCGCGAACGCGCGTCGGGTCAAACGCGCAAAGCCGAGCGCGCGTGTCGCAAGGAAAGTCACGGCGTCGAGCACGGGCGCCGCCAAGGTGCCCGCCGCACCGAGCGCGGGCGTCGCGAGGAAAGGCACAGCGCAGAACGCGCGCAAAGTCCCGCGTGCGACGCCGAAGCGCAAGCCGGCAGCGCCCGCACGGCAAGCAAGCGCGCGTCGCGCGCCCGCGCGAGCTCCGGTCGATGTTTCGCTGTTTCCGTGTGGCGATGCTGCAGTCCGCGCTGCGACCGGAAAAAACTGGAGCGAGTGGCTCGCGCTGCTCGATGCCGCCGGCGCGGCGAAGCAGGCATTCGATCATCAGCGGATCTGGGAGCTCGCCATGCAGGCGTTACCGGAATCCGCCGGCTGGTGGGGGCAGATGGTCAGCGTCGGCTATGAACGCGTGCGCGGTCTGCGCGAGAAAAATCAGGGTTCCTCCGGCGCATTCCAGTCGACGTCAGCGAAAACCTTCGCGGTGCCGCTGTTCGCCGCGTTTGCGGCCTGGGCGGACCAAGGACTGCGAGGTCACTGGCTCGAAGCGCCGGGTCTGGATTTCACCAAGCTCAACGTCGGCAGAAATATCCGCGCGCGGTGGCCGGACGGCACGCTGCTCGACATCCGATTCACCGATGCTGGTCCCGATAGATGCCAGGTCGTGGTCGACACCATGAAACTCGCCGATGCCGACGCGGTGCAGCAGGCCAAGGCGTTCTGGCAAACTCAGCTCGAACGCTTGCAGGCGTATCTGCGCGTCTAGCCGGTGTCGGCGTCGGCCCGACGAAAACGCTGCGTTGGCACGATTCGGGCGCGGCTAACCGCCGTCAAAGCCGTCCGTAAAGATGAAGTCGTTCGGCAGTGCGGGATCAAGATCGAGCGTCGCCGTGTTGTTGGTGGTATCCGGATCGCTCGCCGGCGGCGCGACGACCGCGGTGGCGGAGTTCGTCAGCGTGCCGGTCGTGCCGGCGGCGACGATGCCATCGACCGAGTAGACGACCTGCGATCCGACCGGAAGCGTCACGGTCGCGGCGATCGTGCCACTGCCGCTCGACGCGCAGCTCGCGCCGCCGCTCGCGACACATGTCCACATCACGCCTGTGTAGGCGGGAGGGAATGCGTCGACCACCGTCGTGCTGGTTGCCGCCGCGGGGCCTGCGTTGCTGACGGTGATCGTGTAGGCCAGCGCGTCGCCTGCGGTGTAGTTCGGCGGGTCGGCGGACATCGCGACGCTGACATCGGCGTCGGTCGACGTCGTCTGGCAATCGACGACGGCGCGAATCACCCAGTCGCCATCGACGCCGAGCGCGGTGTTCGAGAACCAGCCGAAACTGCCACCGCCGAGCGAGGCGTAGATCGCATTGCGGTTCGGCTCGATGCCGTCTTCGTCGTTGACGACGCTCGGGCCCTGCGACGGATCGGGCGCTTCGGCGAACGTCAGCGCAACGATGAACGTTTCGTTCTGCGCGACCGGAACGATCAGCGGAATCGTGTCGTTCTCGTCGAGGTAGCGGTACTCGTTGATGACCCCGTCGGTCAGCACCGGGCCGCCGATTTCCTGCGCGAGGACGCCCGGTTCGGGAAACGCGCCGGAGCGGTAGATGTCGATCGAATCCTCGATCGTTATCGGCGCGTTGCCCAGCAGCGAGCGCCAGAACACCTGCACGGCGACGATGTTGCCGTCGCAGGGCGTGGTCAGCCACGACGCCGCTTTTTCGCCGGCGACGAAGCCGGCCTGGATCGTGCCCGATGAGCCGTTGGCCAGCGAGTCGTTCTGGATCGTGACTTCGTTTGCGGTGGCCGTCACCGCGATCGCGATCCCTACCGGCAGCCAGAATGCCGAACGCATGGCGGTGCCCCTGTGCTCACGCCGAGTGCCGAATCGAGCCTACTGGGGTGTCGGCGACGATGACGCGATGGCGGTCACACTCGGATGCCCCGCCGCCATTCGGCCGAGTCGCCGGGAGCGGCATAATCCGAGGCCCCAATGCCGGAGAGCGTCATGCCGGGCCAGCAGCGCGAGCTGACCTTCCGCTTCCTCGCCGAGCCGACCGACGTCAATTTCGGCGGCAAGGTGCACGGCGGAATGGTCATGAAGTGGATCGATCAGGCGGGATACGCCTGCGCCGTGAGCTGGAGCGGACGCTACTGCGTGACGGTCGCGGTCGGCGGCATCCAGTTCGTTCAGCCGATTCTGATCGGCGATCTCGTCAGCGTGCGTTGCAAGCTCATCCGTACCGGCACCTCGAGCATGCATTTTGCCGTCGACGTCATCGCGTGCGATCTCAAGGTGCGCGAGGAACGGCTGGCGACGAGCTGCGTCATCGTGTTCGTGGCCCTCGATTCCCCGGACGGCAAGCCGACGGCTGTTCAGGCTTGGCTCCCGGAAACCGAAGAGGACCGCCGGTTGTCCGAGTACGCCGAGCGGATGATCGGCCTTTCGAAGGCAATGGAGCAGCAGGTCGCCGAGTTCAAGGGCGGCGCACACGGCTCCTAGGCACCGCGTGGCGGACGAAATCGGCCGCGCAGGATACTGTTTTTCCGGGCGTTCCCGCCTTGACAGTCAATGCCCGGCAGCCCGACAATGCGCGGCTCCGTATTCGAAGGATGACCGGCGGTCGACGCGACGCAGAAGCGGCGCGAGCCGAGGTCTGTTTCGGATGTGAGTTGGGCGTTTGCCAGCTCCGGCTGGCGAGTTCGATGAGCGGCGTGTTTCCGTTCCGGAGGGATACCCAAGCGGCCAACGGGGGCAGACTGTAAATCTGCTGGCTTACGCCTTCGGTGGTTCGAATCCACCTCCCTCCACCAGATTTCAGGAAACACGAAGCGGCGCTGAGGTGGATGCGAACCACCGAACAGGAACGCAGTTCGACAATTCGCTGGAGCGAATTTGAACAGCCCGAAGGGCTGGCCCCGGAGGGGCGAAGGGCAGGATGTCCGGAGTAATCCACCAGATTTGCTCCACCCGATTTGTATACCCGGCGATGCTTTTCAGTCGTCGGCTCGGCAACCCAAGCAGGTCCCTTCCGGCGCGGGAGTAGTTCAATGGTAGAACCTCAGCCTTCCAAGCTGATTGTGCGGGTTCGATTCCCGTCTCCCGCTCCACTGAGCTACTGCGAAGCAATTTGAGATCTTTAGCTGTCTAGAAATTCCCGGCACGGATGCCGGTCTGTTCTTTGTCGTCATGGAGGACGACACAAGTACAGGCTCACGTAGCTCAGTCGGTAGAGCACCTCCTTGGTAAGGAGGAGGTCGGTGGTTCGATTCCACTCGTGAGCACCACGTTTTGATCGGCGTTTCGTCTCATCGATTTTTTGCAAGTCGTCCCCATTTGTCCGAGTTCTTCGAAGATGCGTCTTCGATAACCGTTCAACCACAACTAGCTATCCGGGATTTCAAAGTCATGGCCAAGGGCAAATTCGAGCGAACCAAGCCACACGTCAACGTGGGCACGATCGGTCACGTGGACCACGGCAAGACGACGCTGACGGCGGCGCTGACGAAGGTGGGCGCGGAGCGGTTTGGCGGGGAGTTCAAGGCGTACGACCAGATCGACGCGGCGCCGGAAGAGAAGGCGCGCGGGATCACGATCTCGACGGCGCACGTGGAATACGAGTCGCCGAAGAGGCACTACGCGCACGTGGACTGCCCGGGCCACGCGGACTACGTGAAGAACATGATCACGGGTGCGGCGCAGATGGACGGGGCGATCCTGGTGGTGTCGGCGGCGGACGGCCCGATGCCGCAGACGCGCGAGCACATTCTGCTGGCGCGGCAGGTGGGCGTGCCGTACATCGTGGTGTACATGAACAAGGCCGACATGGTCGACGACGCCGAGCTTTTGGAGCTGGTCGAGATGGAGGTGCGTGAGCTGCTCAGTAAGTACAACTTCCCGGGCGACGACACGCCGATCATCAAGGGCTCGGCGCTGAAGGCGCTCGAAGGCGATCAGTCGGAGATCGGCGTGCCTTCGATCATCAAGCTGGTCGATGCGCTGGACAGCTTCATTCCGGAGCCGGTGCGCGTGCTGGACAAGCCGTTCCTGATGCCGGTCGAGGACGTGTTCTCGATCTCGGGCCGCGGCACGGTGGTGACGGGCCGTATCGAGCGCGGCATCGTCAAGGTGGGCGATGAAATCGAGATCGTGGGCATCAAGCCGACGGTGAAGACGACCTGCACGGGGGTGGAGATGTTCCGAAAGCTCCTCGACCAGGGCCAGGCCGGCGACAACACGGGCATTCTGCTGCGCGGCACCAAGCGCGACGAAGTCGAGCGGGGCCAGGTGCTGTGCAAGCCGGGCAGCATCACGCCGCACACGAAGTTCGAGGCGGAGGTGTATGTGCTGAGCAAGGAAGAGGGCGGCCGCCACACGCCGTTCTTCAAAGGCTACCGGCCGCAGTTCTACTTCCGCACGACCGACGTGACGGGGGCGTGCGAGCTGCCCGAAGGCGTGGAGATGGTGATGCCGGGCGACAACATCAAAATGGTGGTGAGCCTGATCGCACCGATCGCGATGGAAGAGGGCCTTAGGTTCGCGATCCGCGAAGGCGGCCGCACGGTGGGTGCGGGCGTGGTGGCGAAGATTCTGGAGTAGCTGCCCTCACCCTAGCGCGTGCCTCTCCCGCAAGCGGGAGAGGGGACATGGGGGCTCTCCCGCAAGCGGGCGAGATGAAGGTGAAAAAGGTTGGCAACTGTTTTGTCTTGAGCTGTGTAGAAAGGTCCGGCATGGATGCCGGTTTGTTCTTAGCCGTCATGGAGGACGGCACAGGGAACCGAAACCACACGCCAGTAGCTCAATTGGCAGAGCAGCGGTCTCCAAAACCGCAGGTTGGGGGTTCGAGTCCCTCCTGGCGTGCCAGCCATCGATGCGATCGTCACCGATCGCGGAGATAAAAAAAGCGGCGATTCGTTGCCGCGTTTTTCAACAAACAGGAATCGTCGACGTATCGGCGGATAACGAGTGAAGCCTCACAGCAGAGCCCGCTCCCGGATACGCGAAAAGACATGAACGCAAAGGTCGAAAAAGCAGGCGCAGGAAACGCGATCGACGTCGTGATGTCGACGCTCGCGGTGCTGCTGTTGATCGCGGGCGTATTCGCCTATTACTACTTCGGCGACTGGTCCGGCGTGGCGCGCTTCGGCGTGCTGATGGCCGGCATCGCCGGCTGCATCGTCGTCGGCGCCTTCACAAAGGCGGGACGCTCGATGCGCGAATATATCGTCGAGTCGCAGTTCGAGCTGCGCAAGGTCGTATGGCCGACGCGCGACGAGACGCTCCGTACAACGCTGGTCATCATTGTCGTCGTGATCATCCTGAGCCTGCTGCTCGGGCTCATCGACGTGATTCTGAAGTGGGTCGTGCTCGACCACCTTCTCAAACTCGGACGCTGAGGCGAGACGGCATGGCAAAGCATTGGTACGTCGTCCACGCCTACTCGGGCTTCGAGCACGCGGTCGCGCGTTCGCTCAAGGAGCGCATCGCGCGCGCCGGCATGGACGCGAAGTTCGGCGAAGTACTGGTGCCGACCGAGGAAGTCATCGAAATGCGCGGCGGCCAGAAACGGCGCAGCGAGCGCAAGTTCTTCCCCGGCTACGTGCTGGTGCAGATCGAGACGCACGACGAAGGCAAGGCATTCAAGATCGACGACGAATCCTGGCATCTGGTCAAGGAAACGCCGAAGGTCATGGGTTTCATCGGCGGCACCGCGGATCGTCCGCTGCCGATCAAGGATTCGGAAGCCGACGGCATCCTGCAACGCGTGCAGGAAGGCGTCGACAAGCCGCGGCCGAAAGTGCTTTTCGAGCCGGGCGAGATGGTTCGCGTCACCGACGGCCCGTTCAACGACTTCAACGGCGTCGTCGAGGAAGTCAATTACGAAAAGAGCCGCTTGCGTGTGGCGGTGCTGATTTTTGGACGTTCCACGCCGGTCGAGCTCGAGTTCGGCCAGGTGGAAAAAGCTTAAAGGCTGGGAATGGGGAATTGGGAATAGGGAATAGGTAAAGCGCACGCTTTCCGATTCTCCATTCCCGATTCTCCATTCCCGGCTTCAACCCAGAGGAGGAGTCCCGCAGCCGCACAACGGCGTGCAGACGCTAGAACTCCAGGAGAACCAACGTGGCAAAGAAAGTAACCGGCTACATCAAGCTTCAGGTCAAGGCGGGGCAAGCCAATCCGTCGCCCCCCGTGGGACCGGCCCTCGGTCAGCGCGGGCTCAACATCATGGAATTCTGCAAAGCGTTCAATGCCGCGACGCAGAAGCTCGAGCCCGGCCTGCCGATCCCGACCATCATTACGGTCTATTCCGACCGCAGCTTCACCTTCATCACGAAGACGCCGCCAGCGAGCGTGCTGTTGAAGAAGGCGGTCGGCATCGAATCGGGTTCGGGTCGTCCGAACACCGAGAAAGTGGGCAAGGTCACGCGCAAGCAGCTCGAGGAGATCGCGAAAGCGAAGATGCCCGATCTGACTGCAGCCGATCTCGACGCGGCGGTCCGCACGATCGCAGGCAGCGCCCGTTCCATGGGCCTGGTCTCGGAGGGCTAAGACATGACGACGAAGATCAGCAAGCGTTACAAGACCCTTCGCGACAAGGTCACGCCGGGCAAGGCCTATGGCATCGATGACGCGCTCAAGCTCGTCAAGGACGGCGCGAAGGCGAAGTTCAACGAATCCGTCGATGTCGCGATTCGTCTGGGCATCGATGCGAAGAAGTCCGACCAGGGCGTGCGCGGCTCGGTGATGCTGCCGCACGGCACCGGCAAGACCGTTCGCGTCGCGGTGTTCTGCCCGCCGGGCGAAAAAGCGGAAGCAGCCAAGGCCGCCGGCGCCGATGTGGTCGGCATGGAAGATCTCGCCGAGAAGATGCAGGGCGGCGATCTCAACTTCGGCCGCGTGATCGCGACGCCGGATGCGATGCGGGTGGTCGGCAAGCTCGGCCAGCTGCTCGGTCCGCGCGGACTGATGCCGAACCCGAAGGACGGCTCGGTCGCGGCCGATGTCGTCACTGCGGTCAAGAACGCGAAAGCGGGCCAGGTCAAGTTCCGCAACGACAAGGCCGGCATCGTGCATTGCACGATCGGCAAGGCGAATTTCGAAGTCAACGCGCTGAAGGAAAATCTCAACGCGCTGCTGGCCGACCTCATGAAGTCGAAGCCGGCGAGCGCGAAGGGCAATTTCCTCCAGAAAGTGTCGGTGTCGAGCACGATGGGTGTGGGCGTGATCGTGGATCAGGCCTCGGTGGTAGCAGCTTAGAGCGTTAGGAGTGAGGTCGCGCGCGCTGCGCGCGCTCGTGGGAGTCAGTAGAGAAACCTGACGCCTTACAGCGAGCGAAGCGAGCGACCTGACGAGGCGGCGAAGCCGCCGCCCTGACAGTTGAAAGAATTTGAGGGCATCGCGCGCAGCAACGCGCGGTCGCCGTCAAAGACCGCAGGCGATCGATGCGGTGCGTTTCGGGAAGCATGGAAGCGCTTCACAGCGATGGATTTGCCCGAACGTATCGCGGACGTCTTAAACGCAAAGCCTGCGTAGATGGTGCCGCCCGAACAGGTAGTTTGGGAGGTTCCGAAATCGCCTTCCCGGCGATTTCGGAATCGGCAAGTCCGAAGTGAATTCGGACTTGCCTTCGCCGATCAGTGATCGGCGATTGGTGCATCCCTGCACCAACCTGGAACGGCCACCAAGTTGGCATCGAAAGATGCCGGCGGATCGAAAGGAAGCACGATCCGTTCATCGCTTGAAGGGTTCGCGCTCTGCGGAGCTAAGCACGAGCCCGGTTCGGAGAAAGCAATGGCGCTCAATCTTGCGCAAAAGAAAGAGGTCGTTGCCGAACTGGCGAACGTGGCCGCCAAGGCGCATTCACTGGTCGCCGCCGAGTACGCCGGTCTTACCGTCGGGCAGCTCACCGAGCTGCGCAAGAAGGCCCGTCAGGGCGGGGTTTACGTCAGGGTGGCGAAAAACACCCTGGTGTCCCGCGCTGTCGAGGGCACGGACTACGCGTGCGTTCAAGACGCACTCAAGGGTCCGCTGCTGTACGCCTTCTCGAAGGAAGATCCCGGTGCTGCCGGTCGGTTGATCAAGGATTTCGCCAAGGCAAACGATGCGCTCAAGGCCAAGCTGGTCGCGATCGGAGGCAAGGCTTACCCGGCGTCGCATGTCGACGTCCTGGCCTCGCTGCCGACGCGCGATCAGGCACTCAGCATGCTCCTCAGCGTGCTGGTGCAGCCCGCGACGATGCTGGTCCGCGTGCTTTCGGAGCCCGCCGCGCAACTCGCGCGGGTCACCAATGCCGTCGGTCAGCAGAAGCAGGCCGCTGCCTAGGCGTTTCGCCAATCGGTATCCCATTCCACTTTAAAACCGTTTCAGGAGTTCCACATCATGTCTCTCAGCAACGATCAGATCATCGACGCGATTTCCTCCAAATCCCTCATCGAGGTGATGGAGCTGGTCAAGGCGATGGAAGAGAAGTTCGGCGTTTCCGCGGCGGCCCCGGTGGCCATGGCCGCGGCGCCGGCGGCCGGTGGCGCTGCCGCTCCAGCCGAAGAAAAGACCGAATTCACCGTCACCCTCAAGGCCGCGGGCGAGAAGAAGGTCGAAGTCATCAAGGTCGTCCGTGCGATGACGGGCCTCGGCCTCAAGGAAGCCAAGGATCTCGTCGAGTCCGCTCCCGCCGCCGTCAAGGATGCCGTCAGCAAGGACGACGCTGCGAAGTTCAAGAAGGATCTGGAAGCCGCCGGCGCAACCGTCGAGGTCAAGTGAGGACAGGAGTCCTCATCCGTGCAGGCCATGGATGGCCGGTGACGCGGGTTCCACGTGCCGGATGGGATGGCGTCATCCCATCCAGCGCATGGATGTGCGCTGATCCGGGGTCCCGTTCATGCCGGCCCCGGAACACAGATGAAATTGCAGTAAGCCGTCCCCATCTCATCGGGTTCGGCGCGATCAGAGAGTTGGATTGACCCGAATTTCAGTGCTGCAAAGCTGCAGATTCCAGCCGAGCCTGGGCGCGAAAGCGCCCGGGCTTTGCCCGTTTTGTTTCGCCGGGAATCGGGAATGGGGAATCGGGAATCGGTAGAGCGCAATTGACGCGCTTTCCGATTCTCCATTCCCGATTCTCCATTCTCGCTTTCTTCACCCAGGCGGCTGCCCGGCCGCCACACGCAGTTGAGGTCCGCTCCTCATGACGACGACTACCTATTCCTTCACCGAAAAGAAGCGAATCCGCAAGGATTTCGGCAAGCGCCCGCCGGTGCTCGAAGTGCCTTATCTGCTTGCGATCCAGGTCAATTCGTACCGCGAATTCCTGCAGGCGGACAGCGATCCGAACGCGCGCGAAGACAAAGGCCTGCACGCTGCGCTGCGTTCGGTGTTTCCGATTTCGAGTTATTCGGGTTCCGCCGCGCTCGAGTACGTCAACTATCGACTGGGCGAACCGCCGTTCGACGAGCGCGAATGCCGTTCGCGCGGCATGAGCTACGGCGCGCCGCTGCGCGTGACCGTGCGCCTGGTCATTTACGACCGCGAGTCGTCGATCAAGGCGATCAAGTACGTCAAGGAACAAGAGGTCTACATGGGCGAACTGCCGCTCATGACCGATACCGGCACCTTCATCGTCAACGGCACCGAGCGCGTCATCGTCTCGCAGCTGCATCGTTCGCCGGGCGTGTTCTTCGATCACGACCGCGGCAAGACGCATTCGTCCGGCAAGCTGCTGTACTCCGCGCGCGTGATTCCCTACCGCGGCTCGTGGCTCGATTTCGAGTTCGATCCGAAGGACGCGCTGTTCACCCGCATCGACCGTCGCCGCAAGCTGCCGGTCACGGTGCTGCTGCGCGCGCTCGGCTATTCGAACGAAGAGATGCTCGACATCTTCTTCGAGAAGAACGTATTCCATCTCGGCAAGAAGGACGGCGTCGAGCTCGACCTCGTGGCCGAGCGCCTGCGCGGCGAAACGTTCAACTTCGACCTGCGCGTCGGCGACAAGATCGTCGTCGAGGCCGGCAAGCGCATCACCGCGCGCCACGTGCGCACGCTGCAGGAATCGAAGATCAAGTCGCTCGAAGTGCCGGACGAGTATCTGCTCGGCCGCATCCTCTCGCACGACGTCGTCGACAAGAAGACCGGCGAAGTGCTGGCTTCGGCCAACGACGAGATCAACGAAGCGCATCTCGAATTGTTCCGCAAGGCCGGCGTCGACAAGGTCGCCACGCTGTGGGTCAACGATCTCGATCGCGGTCCGTACATCTCGCAGACGCTGCGCATCGATCCGACCAAGACGCCGCTCGAGGCGCTGGTCGAGATCTATCGCATGATGCGTCCGGGCGAACCGCCGACCAAGGAAGCGGCGCAGAACCTGTTCCAGAACCTGTTCTTCTCGGCCGAGCGCTACGATCTCGATCGCGTCGGTCGCATGAAGTTCAACCGCCGCGTCGGCCGCAAGGACGACAAGGGCCCGGGCATTCTTTACGACCGCAAGTATTTCGGCGAGCGCAACGACGAAACGTCGAAGGGCATGGTCAAGGAATTCGGCGACGGTTCCGACATCCTCGACGTGCTGAAGGTGCTCATCGAGATCCGCAACGGTCGCGGCACGGTCGACGACATCGATCATCTCGGCAACCGTCGCGTGCGTTCGGTCGGCGAAATGGCGGAGAACGTGTTCCGCATCGGCCTCGTGCGCGTCGAGCGCGCGGTCAAGGAGCGTTTGTCGCTCGCCGAAGCGGAAGGTTTGACGCCGCAGGATCTGATCAACGCCAAGCCCGTTGCGGCCGCCGTCAAGGAATTCTTCGGCTCCTCGCAGCTCTCGCAGTTCATGGACCAGAACAACCCGCTCAGCGAAGTCACGCACAAGCGTCGCGTGTCGGCGCTCGGTCCGGGCGGCCTCACGCGCGAGCGCGCGGGCTTCGAAGTGCGCGACGTGCATCCGACGCACTACGGGCGCGTGTGCACGATCGAAACGCCGGAAGGTCCGAACATCGGCTTGATCAACTCGCTCGCGGTGTATGCGCGCACCAACGAATACGGCTTCCTCGAGACGCCGTACCGCAAGGTGCACAACAGCAAGATCACCAACCAGGTCGAATACCTCTCGGCGATCGACGAAGGCGAATACGTCATCGCGCAGGCGAACTCTCCGCTGAACAAGGACGGTTCGTTCTCCGAAGATTTCGTCTCCTGCCGCTTCAAGGGCGAATCGGAGCTGCGTCCACCGGCCGAAGTCAACTTCATGGACGTCTCGCCGATGCAGACCGTGTCGGTCGCGGCCGCGCTCGTGCCGTTCCTCGAGCACGATGACGCGAACCGCGCGCTGATGGGCGCGAACATGCAGCGCCAGGCCGTGCCGACGCTGCGTGCGCAGACGCCGCTCGTTGGCACCGGCATCGAGCGCGCCGTGGCGCGCGACTCGGGCGTGACGGTCGCCGCCAAGCGCGGCGGCGTCATCGACCAGGTCGATGCCGGCCGTATCGTCGTGCGCGCCAACGAAGCCGAAATCGGCGGCGATGATGCCGGCGTCGATATCTACACGCTCACGAAGTACACGCGTTCGAACCAGAACACGAACCTGAACCAGCGTCCGCTCGTCAATGTCGGCGACATCGTCGCGGTCGGCGACGTGCTGGCCGACGGTTCCTCAACCGATCTCGGCGAGCTCGCGCTCGGCCAGAACATGCTGGTCGCGTTCATGCCGTGGAACGGCTACAACTTCGAAGACTCGATCCTGCTCTCGGAGCGCGTGGTCGAAGAGGATCGCTACACGACGATCCACATCGAAGAGCTGACCTGCGTCGCGCGCGACACCAAGCTCGGTCCGGAAGAAATCTCGGCCGATATTCCAAACGTCGGCGAACAGGCGCTCGCGCGCCTGGACGAATCGGGCGTCGTCTACATCGGCGCGGAAGTGAAGGCGGGCGACATTCTCGTCGGCAAGGTCACGCCGAAGGGCGAGTCGCAGCTGACGCCGGAAGAGAAACTCTTGCGCGCGATCTTCGGCGAGAAAGCGTCGGACGTGAAGGATTCTTCGCTGCGCGTTCCGCCCGGCATGGACGGCACCGTCATCGATGTCACCGTGTTCACGCGCGACGGCATCGAGAAGGACAAGCGTGCGCGCCAGATCGAAGAGATGGAGATCAAGCGCATCAAGAAGGACTTCGACGATCAGTTCCGCATCCTCGAAGGCGCCATCTTCAACCGCATCCGCACGACGATCGTCGGCAAGGCCGCTAACGGTGGCCCCGGCACGCTCAAGAAGGGCGCCGAGATCACCAGTGAATATCTCGACGGCCTCAAGAAGGACGAGTGGTTCGCGATCCGCATGAAGGACGAAGACGCCGCCGAATTCCTAGAGCGCGCGCAGGAGCAGATCAAGGGTCACAAGGAAGAGTTCGACAAGCGCTTCAAGGCCAAGCAGGCCAAGATCACCGCGGGCGACGATCTCGCACCGGGCGTCCTGAAGATGGTGAAGGTGTATCTCGCCGTCAAACGCCGCATCCAGCCGGGCGACAAGATGGCCGGACGTCACGGCAACAAGGGCGTCGTGTCGATGATCGTGCCGGTCGAGGACATGCCGTTCGACGCCCAGGGCCGTCCGGTCGACATCGTGCTGAATCCGCTCGGCGTGCCGTCGCGAATGAACATCGGCCAGATTCTCGAAACCCATCTCGGCTGGGCCGCGAAGGGTCTCGGCGAAAAGATCAAGCGCATGATCGATGCGAACGAGAAGGTCGGCGAGGTGCGCAAGTTCCTCGATCAGATCTACGCGCCGGGCAAGGATGCAGGCCAAGGTCATCGCGTGAACCTGAAGTCGCTGACGGACGATGAGCTCCTGACGCTCGCGCGCAACCTGCAGCACGGCGTGCCGATGGCGACGCCGGTGTTCGACGGTGCGTTCGAGGAAGAGATCAAGGCGATGCTCAAGCTCGCGGATCTGCCGGAAAGCGGGCAGACGATGCTGATCGACGGTCGCACCGGCGAGGCGTTCGATCGCCCGGTCACGGTCGGCTACATGCACATGCTGAAGCTGAACCATCTGGTCGACGACAAGATGCACGCGCGCTCGACCGGTCCGTACTCGCTGGTCACGCAGCAGCCGCTCGGCGGCAAGGCGCAGTTCGGCGGACAGCGCTTCGGCGAAATGGAAGTCTGGGCGCTGGAAGCTTACGGCGCGGCGTACACGCTGCAGGAAATGTTGACGGTCAAATCCGACGACGTCTCCGGACGCAACCAGATGTACAAGAACATCGTCGACGGCGACCACGAGATGGTTGCGGGCATGCCGGAATCGTTCAACGTGCTGGTGAAGGAAATCCGATCGCTGGCGATCAATATGGAACTGGAAGAGACGAAGTAAGACGGGATTCGGCATTCGGGATTCGGGATTCGCAAGAAAGCGCGCGGATCCCTTCCCGAATCCCAAATCACCAATCCCGAATCCCGCGCTTCAAAGAATTACTCCGTACGGAGAGACAAAATGAAAGACTTGCTAAACCTCTTCAACCAGCAGCGCCAGTCGCTCGATTTCGATTCGATCAAGATCGCGCTGGCTTCGCCGGATCTGATCCGCTCGTGGTCGTTCGGCGAGGTGAAGAAGCCCGAAACGATCAACTACCGCACGTTCAAGCCCGAGCGCGACGGCCTGTTCTGCGCGGCCATCTTCGGACCGATCAAGGACTACGAGTGCCTGTGCGGCAAGTACAAGCGCATGAAGCACCGCGGCGTCGTCTGCGAAAAGTGCGGCACGGAAGTGACGCTGGCCAAGGTGCGCCGCGAGCGCATGGGCCATATCGAGCTTGCGAGCCCGACCGCGCACATCTGGTTCCTGAAGTCGCTGCCGTCGCGCATCGGTTTGATGCTGGACATGACGCTGCGCGACATCGAGCGCATCCTCTATTTCGAAGCCTATGTCGTCATCGATCCGGGCCTGACCTCGCTCGAGCGCGGCCAGCTGCTCAACGAAGAGCAGTATCTGTCGGCGGTCGAAGAGCATGGCGACGAGTTCGACGCGCGCATGGGCGCGGAAGCCGTCTATGAACTGCTCAAGACGATCGACCTCAATCAGGAACTGATTCGCCTGCGCGAGGAAATCGCGGCGACGAATTCCGAGACGAAGCTGAAGCGCCTTTCCAAGCGCATCAAGCTGGTCGAGGCGTTCCTCGAGTCCGGCAATCGTCCGGAATACATGGTGCTGACCGTGCTGCCGGTGCTGCCGCCGGATCTGCGTCCGCTGGTGCCGCTCGATGGCGGCCGTTTTGCGACATCGGATTTGAACGATCTGTACCGTCGCGTCATCAACCGCAACAACCGCCTGAAGCGGCTGCTCGAGCTCAATGCGCCCGACATCATCGTGCGCAACGAGAAGCGCATGCTTCAAGAGGCTGTCGATGCGCTGATGGACAACGGCCGTCGCGGCCGCGCGATCACGGGCACCAACAAGCGCCCGCTGAAGTCGCTCGCCGACATGATCAAGGGCAAGCAGGGCCGCTTCCGCCAGAACCTGCTCGGCAAGCGCGTCGACTACTCCGGCCGTTCGGTCATCGTGGTCGGCCCGACGCTGAAGCTGCACCAGTGCGGCCTGCCGAAGAAGATGGCGCTCGAGCTGTTCAAGCCGTTCATTTTCTCCAAGCTGCAGCGCCGTGGCCTGGCGACGACGATCAAGGCGGCGAAGAAGCTCGTCGAGCGCGAGAGCGCCGAGGTGTGGGACATCCTCGAAGAAGTGATCCGCGAGCATCCGGTGCTGCTGAATCGTGCGCCGACGCTGCATCGTCTCGGCATCCAGGCGTTCGAGCCGGTGCTGATCGAAGGCAAGGCGATCCAGCTGCATCCGCTGGTCTGCACCGCGTTCAACGCCGACTTCGACGGCGACCAGATGGCCGTGCACGTGCCGCTGTCGCTCGAAGCGCAGCTCGAAGCGCGCGCGCTGATGATGTCGTCGAACAACATCCTGTCGCCGGCGAACGGTGAGCCGATCATCGTGCCGACGCAGGACGTCGTGCTCGGTCTCTATTACATGACGCGCTCGCTCGAGAACGTGAGCGGCGAGGGCATGGCGTTCGCCAACATCGCCGAAGTGCATCGCGCGTACGAGAACCGCGTCGTGGAACTCCACGCCAAGGTCAAGGTGCGCATCCGCGAAGTCGAGGTCGACGAGAAGAAGAACCGCAGCGAGAAGACGAGCCTGGTCGATACCACCGTCGGCCGTGCGCTTCTGGCGGAAATCCTGCCGGAAGGCCTGCCGTTCGCGCTGATCAACACCGAGCTCACCAAGAAGAACATCTCGCGCCTGATCAACGCGTGCTATCGCAAGCTCGGCTTGAAGGACACGGTCGTGTTCGCCGACCAGCTCATGTACACGGGCTTCCACTACGCGACGCGCGCCGGCATGTCGATCGGCATCGACGACATGAAGATTCCGGGCGAGAAGAAGCAGATCCTCGAAGGCGCCGAAAAGGACGTCAAGGAGATCCAGCAGCAGTATCAGTCCGGTCTCGTCACCGCCGGCGAGCGCTACAACAAGGTCGTCGACATCTGGTCGCGCACGAACGAGCAGGTCGCCGCGGCGATGATGCGCGGGATCGGCGCGGAAAAGGTCAAGACCGCGAAGGGCGACATTGTCGAGCAGAAGTCGATGAACTCGCTCTACATCATGGCCGACTCCGGCGCGCGCGGTTCCGCGGCGCAGATTCGCCAGCTGGCCGGCATGCGCGGCCTGATGGCGCGTCCGGACGGCTCGATCATCGAGACGCCGATCAAGGCGAACTTCCGCGAGGGCCTCAACGTTCTGCAGTACTTCAACTCGACGCACGGTGCGCGCAAGGGTCTGGCGGATACGGCGTTGAAGACGGCGAACTCGGGTTACCTGACGCGTCGTCTCGTCGACGTTGCGCAGGACGTCGTCGTGACCGAACCGGATTGCAACACGCACGGCGCGTTGACGATGACGCCGATCGTCGAAGGCGGCGACGTCGTCGAACCGCTGCGTGATCGCGTGCTCGGTCGCATGGTCGCCTCCGATACGTTCGCCCCCGGCAACGACGAAGATCCGATCGTCACGCGCAACACGCTGCTCGACGAAGCGATGGTCGAGAAGCTCGAGACGGCCGGCGTGCAGACGATCCAGGTGCGCTCGCCGATCACCTGCGAAGCGCGTTTCGGCGTCTGCGCCGCGTGCTACGGGCGCGATCTGGCGCGCGGTCATCTCGTCAACATCGGCGAAGCGGTCGGCGTCATTGCCGCGCAGTCGATCGGCGAGCCGGGCACGCAGCTGACGATGCGCACGTTCCACATCGGCGGTGCGGCGTCTCGTGCGGCGGCGGTCGACAACGTGCAGGTCAAGACGACGGGCCACCTCAAGTTCAGCAATCTGAAGACAGTCGCGCATACCGCCGGCCATCTGGTCGCGGTGTCGCGTTCGGGCGAATTGTCCGTGATGGACGCGCACGGCCGCGAACGCGAGCGCTACAAGGTGCCCTACGGCGCGGTGATCGAGGCGCGTGATGGCGCCGCAGTCAAGGCCGGCCAGACGGTTGCCAAGTGGGATCCGCATACGCATCCGATCGTCTCGGAAGTCGCCGGCGTGATCCGCTTCATCGACTTCATCGACGGCAACACGGTGCAGGAGCAGATCGACGAGTTGACCGGTTTGGCCAGCGCAGTCGTGACCGATCCGAAGCGTCGCGGCAGCGCGGCGAAGGATCTGCGTCCGATGGTGCGTCTGGTCGACAAGAAGGGCGGCGAGCTGCGTTTGCCGGGCACCGACATTCCGGCGCAGTACTTCCTGCCGGCCGGCGCGATCGTGTCGCTGCAGAACGGCGCCGAAGTCGGCGTCGGCGACGTCGTCGCGCGTATCCCGCAGGAAACGTCGAAGACCCGCGATATCACCGGCGGTCTGCCTCGCGTGGCCGATTTGTTCGAAGCGCGCAAGCCGAAAGAGCCGGCGATCCTGGCCGAGCGTTCGGGCGTGATCAGCTTCGGCAAGGACACCAAGGGCAAGCAGCGCCTGATCATCCGCGACCTGGACGGCAACGAGCACGAGGAGCTGATTCCGAAGTGGCGCCACGTCATCGTGTTCGAAGGCGAGCACGTGGAGAAGGGCGAAACCGTGGTCGACGGCGAGCCGAACCCGCACGACATCCTGCGTTTGCTCGGCGTCGAGCCGCTGGCGGCGTACCTGGTCAAGGAAATCCAGGACGTCTACCGGCTGCAGGGCGTGAAGATCAACGACAAGCACATCGAGGCGATCATTCGCCAGATGTTGCGCAAGGTCGAGGTCAGCGAGTCCGGCGACACGCGGTATCTGCGTGGCGAGCAGGTCGATCGCGCCCGTCTGATGGAAGAGAACAGCCGGGCCGCCGCGCGCGATGAGCGCAAGGCGGAGCACGAGCCGATCCTGCTGGGCATCACCAAGGCGTCTCTGGCGACCGAGTCGTTCATCTCGGCGGCGTCGTTCCAGGAAACGACCCGCGTGCTGACCGAAGCGGCTGTCCGCGGCACCCGCGATACCTTGCGGGGCCTTAAGGAAAACGTTATAGTTGGCCGCTTGATTCCGGCCGGAACCGGCCTTGCCTACCACGCCCAGCGGCGTGCGCGGCATGGCAACGAGTTGTCCGATTCGGATCGTGCGACGCTCGGTTCCACCAGTTCGGTGGCCGAAGCGGTCGCCGAAGACAGCGACGCATAAGTCGCAACCAAACATCGAAATGAGGCGCAGGACGCGCCTCGTGTTCGAGGCAGGACGCCGCGGCGAAACTTGAGTTTCGCCATCCCAACGCTATCTGGCAGGCGGGTTCATCCCCGCCTGCCTTTTGTTTCACCCGGATTTGTAGTTCAAGCCCGGATTTTTACCGGGCTGTTTTTGTCGTTAGCCCAGATTTTTGGCTTAGCCCGTTGTCGCAGGAAGATTTCCCGAATGTCGACCGTCAATCAGCTCGTCCGCAAACCGCGCAGCCCGAAGACGTTCAAGAGCGCCTCGCCGGCGCTGGCGAATTGTCCGCAGCGCCGCGGCGTTTGCACGCGCGTCTACACGACGACGCCGAAGAAGCCGAACTCCGCCCTGCGCAAGGTCGCCAAGGTGCGCCTGACTAACGGGTTCGAAGTCATCAGCTACATCGGCGGCGAAGGCCACAACCTGCAGGAGCACTCGGTCGTGCTGATCCGCGGCGGTCGCGTCAAGGACCTGCCGGGCGTGCGCTACCACACCGTGCGCGGCAGCCTCGATGCGGCCGGCGTGACCAAGCGTCGCCAGAGCCGTTCGAAGTACGGCGCGAAACGGCCCAAGGGTTGAGAAAACGGTTGGTTGAAGAGCCTTAGTTAAAGAGTGTCAAGTAAGAGCATCAGTAAGAGCAAAGGCGTTAGAGGGGCAAGACCTTTTCTAACGAGGCCGCGAAGCGGCCGACCTCACTCCTAACTCCTTACGGTTTTTGCAGGTACTAAAAAATGTCGCGTAAAGGTCAAACGCCAACCCGCATCTTGCTGCCGGATCCCAAGCACGGGAGCCAGGTCATCGCCCGCTTCATCAACATGGTGATGCAGAGCGGCAAGAAGTCGGTCGCGGAGAAGATCGTGTACGGCGCGCTCGATACGATCGGCGAGAAGCACGCCGAGCCGATCGGCATCGTCGAGAAGGCGCTCGGCAACGTCGCGCCGGCCGTCGAAGTGAAGTCGCGCCGCGTCGGCGGTGCGACCTATCAGGTGCCGGTCGAAGTGCGCTCGTCGCGGCGCATGGCGCTGGCGATGCGCTGGGTCATCGAGGCAGCGCGCAAGCGCGGCGAGAACTCGATGCCGCGCAAGCTCGCAGCCGAGCTGCTCGAAGCGGCCGAAAACCGCGGTGGAGCCGTCAAGAAGCGCGAAGAAACGCACCGCATGGCGGAAGCCAACAAGGCCTTCTCGCACTATCGCTGGTAAGGAATGCGGCGCTCGTCGCCGCCGAAATCGGGCCGGAAGCCCGTCGAACCTTTAGAGATGAATACCGTGGCACGTACGACACCCATCGAGCGTTATCGAAACTTCGGCATCATGGCTCACATCGATGCCGGCAAGACGACGACGACCGAACGCATCCTTTATTACACCGGCGTCAATCACAAGATTGGCGAGGTGCATGAGGGCGCGGCCACCATGGACTGGATGGAGCAGGAACAGGAGCGCGGCATCACGATCACGTCGGCCGCGACGACCTGCTTCTGGACCGGCATGGACCGGTCGTTGCCGCAGCATCGCTTCAACATCATCGACACCCCCGGGCACGTCGACTTCACGATCGAAGTCGAGCGCAGCTTGCGCGTGCTCGACGGCGCCGTGTTCGTGCTGTGCGCGGTCGGCGGCGTGCAGCCGCAGTCCGAAACCGTCTGGCGCCAGGCCAACAAGTACGGCGTGCCGCGTCTTGCGTTCGTCAACAAGATGGATCGCACCGGCGCCGATTTCGACAAGGTCGTCTCGCAGCTGAAGTCGCGCCTTGGCGCGAACCCAGTGCCGATGCAGGTTCCGATCGGTGCCGAGGAAAACTTCGAAGGCGTCGTCGACCTGGTCAAGATGAAGGCAATCTACTGGGACGTCGAATCGCAGGGCATGAAGTTCGAGTATCGCGACATCCCGGCGAATCTCGTCGAAGTGTCGAAGAAAGCGCGCAACTTCATGGTCGAGGCCGCGGCCGAGACGACCGAAGAGCTGATGAACAAGTACCTGGATGGCGGCGACCTCTCCGAAGCGGAGATCGTCGCGGGCATCCGTGCGGGTACGTTGTCGACGTCGATCATTCCGGTGTTCTGCGGCACCGCGTTCAAGAACAAGGGCGTGCAGGCGATGCTCGACGCGGTCGTGCAGCTGCTGCCGTCGCCTGCGGATCGTCCGCCGGTCAAGGGCATCGACGAGAACGACAAGGAAGACCACGCGCAGCGCCGGCGACGATCAGCCGTTCTCGGCGCTCGCGTTCAAGATCATGACCGATCCGTTCGTCGGCTCGCTGACGTTCTTCCGTGTCTATTCGGGCACGCTGAACTCGGGCGACACCGTCTACAACCCGGTGAAGTCGAGAAAGGAACGCGTCGGACGCATCCTGCAGATGCACGCGGCCGAGCGCAGCGAAATCAAAGAGGTTCGCGCGGGCGATATCGCCGCGGCCGTGGGTCTCAAGGACGTCACCACCGGCGACACGCTGTGCGCGACCAACAACGTGATCACGCTCGAGCGCATGACGTTCCCCGAGCCGGTCATCGCGATGGCGGTCGAGCCGAAGACCAAGTCGGATCAGGAAAAGATGGGCATCGCGCTGTCGCGTCTTGCGCAGGAAGATCCCTCGTTCCGCGTCCGCTCGGACGAGGAATCCGGCCAGACGATCATCGCCGGCATGGGCGAGCTGCATCTGGAAATCCTCGTCGACCGCATGAAGCGCGAGTTCAACGTCGAGGCGAATGTCGGCAAGCCGCAGGTCGCGTATCGCGAAACGATCCGCAAGGCCGTGCGTCAGGAAGGCAAGTTCGTGCGCCAGTCCGGCGGCAAGGGCCAGTACGGCCACGTCGTGCTCGATATCCAGCCGCAGCAACGCGGCAAGGGCTACGAGTTCGAGAACAAGACCGTCGGCGGTTCGATTCCGAAGGAATACGTGCCGGCGGTCGACAAGGGCATTCGCGAAGCGATGACGAGTGGTCCGATGGCCGGTTATCCGGTCGTCGACATCAAGATCACGCTGGTCGACGGCTCGTACCACGAAGTCGACTCGAACGAAATGGCGTTCAAGATCGCGGGCTCGATGGGCTTCAAGGAAGGCTTCAACAAGGCGAGCCCGGTGCTGCTCGAGCCGATCATGAAGGTCGAGGTCGTGACGCCCGAAGATTACATGGGCGACGTGATGGGCGATCTTTCGCGGCGTCGCGGCGTGTTGCAGGGCTCGGACGATTCGCCGTCCGGCAAGCTGATCAACGCGCAGGTTCCGCTCGGCGAGATGTTCGGCTACGCGACGAGCTTGCGCTCGATGTCGCAGGGTCGCGCGACGTTCACGATGGAGTTCGATCATTACGCGGAAGCGCCGAACAACATCGCCGAAGCGGTGATCAAGAAATCCTGACGGTACGAATTTAACTCGTACACGTATTCACATCAGTTAGAAGGTAAGAGTCATGGCCAAGGGCAAATTCGAGCGAACCAAGCCACACGTCAACGTGGGCACGATCGGTCACGTGGACCACGGCAAGACGACGCTGACGGCGGCGCTGACGAAGGTGGGCGCGGAGCGGTTTGGCGGCGAGTTCAAGGCGTACGACCAGATCGACGCGGCGCCGGAAGAGAAGGCGCGCGGGATCACGATCTCGACGGCGCACGTGGAATACGAGTCGCCGAAGCGGCACTACGCGCACGTGGACTGCCCGGGCCACGCGGACTACGTGAAGAACATGATCACGGGTGCGGCGCAGATGGACGGCGCGATCCTGGTGGTGTCGGCGGCGGACGGCCCGATGCCGCAGACGCGCGAGCACATTCTGCTGGCGCGCCAGGTGGGCGTGCCGTACATCGTGGTGTACATGAACAAGGCCGACATGGTCGACGACGCCGAGCTTCTGGAGCTGGTCGAGATGGAAGTGCGTGAGCTGCTCAGTAAGTACAACTTCCCGGGCGACGACACGCCGATCATCAAGGGCTCGGCGCTGAAGGCGCTGGAAGGCGATCAGTCGGAGATCGGCGTGCCTTCGATCATCAAGCTGGTCGATGCGCTGGACAGCTTCATTCCGGAGCCGGTGCGCGTGCTGGACAAGCCGTTCCTGATGCCGGTCGAGGACGTGTTCTCGATCTCGGGCCGCGGCACGGTGGTGACGGGCCGTATCGAGCGCGGCATCGTCAAGGTGGGCGATGAAATCGAGATCGTGGGCATCAAGCCGACGGTGAAGACGACGTGCACGGGCGTGGAGATGTTCCGAAAGCTGCTCGACCAGGGCCAGGCCGGCGACAACGCGGGCATTCTGCTGCGCGGCACCAAGCGCGACGAAGTCGAGCGCGGCCAGGTGCTGTGCAAGCCGGGCACGATCAAGCCGCACACGAAGTTCGAGGCGGAGGTGTATGTGCTGTGCAAGGAAGAGGGCGGCCGCCATACGCCGTTCTTCAAAGGCTACCGTCCGCAGTTCTACTTCCGCACGACCGACGTGACGGGCGCGTGCGAGCTGCCCGAAGGCGTGGAGATGGTGATGCCGGGCGACAACATCAAAATGGTGGTGAGCCTGATCGCACCGATCGCGATGGAAGAGGGCCTTCGGTTCGCGATCCGCGAAGGCGGCCGCACGGTCGGTGCGGGCGTGGTGGCGAAGATTCTGGAGTAACACAGGCAAAGACAGCTCGAGCTTTTGCTTGAGCTGTCTTGAGAAGTGCGGCATGGATGCCGTTCTGTCGTTTGCAGTCACGGAGGACTGCATAGATAACGAAAGAGGCGCGGCGGAACCCGGCGCGTCAAGTTAGAACAACGCTCTTTGAGGATGACGGCAATGGCGGACCAAAAAATCCGAATTCGTTTGAAAGCCTTCGATCATCGCCTGATCGATCGCTCCGCAAGCGAGATCGTCGAGACGGCGAAGCGCACGGGCGCACAGGTGCGCGGTCCGATTCCGCTGCCGACCAAGATCGAGCGCTTCACGATCCTGACTTCGCCGCACGCCGACAAGGATGCGCGCGACCAGTACGAGACGCGCGTGCACAAGCGCGTGATGGACATCGTCGATCCGAACGACAAGACCGTGGACGCGCTGATGAAGCTCGACCTCGCGGCCGGCGTCGACGTCCAGATCAAGTTGCATTAAGAGAGGATAACGAGAGATACGACGATGACTATCGGATTGGTAGGCCGCAAATGCGGCATGAGCCGGGTCTTCACCGACGACGGCCGTTCGATTCCGGTGACGCTGATCGAAGCGACGCCGAATCGCGTGACGCAGGTCAAGACGGTCGAGACCGACGGCTACAATGCGGTGCAGGTCTGCGCCGGCGCGAAGCGCGCTGCGCTGATCAACAAGCCGCTCGCCGGCCACTACGCGAAGGCGAAGGTCGAAGCGGGCCGCGGCTTGTGGGAATTCCGCGTCGAAGCCGGCGACATCGGCAAGTTCACCGTCGGCGGCGAAGTGAAGGCCGATGAGGTGTTCGCGGTCGGCCAGAAGGTCGACGTCGCCGGCATCTCGAAGGGCAAGGGTTTTCAGGGCACGATCAAGCGCCATCACTTCACGATGGGCGACGCGACGCACGGTAACTCGCTGTCGCATCGTTCGCCGGGCTCGATCGGCCAGCGCCAGACGCCGGGCCGCGTTTTTCCAGGCAAGAAGATGGCCGGCCACATGGGTAACGTGCGCCGTTCCGCCGTGAATCTCGAAGTAGTGAAGATCGACAACGATCGTCATCTCATCGCGATCAAGGGCTCGGTTCCGGGCGCTCCGGGCGGCGACGTGATCATCCGTCCCGCCGTGAAAGCGAAGAAGTAAGGAGAGGGACGCCATGCAACTCGATGTCATCGGCGCCAAACCCGTCACCGTCTCAGACGCGGTGTTCGGCAAGGAATTCCGCGAGGATCTGGTGCACCAGGTCGTCGTTGCGTATCGCAACGCGGGCCGCGCCGGAACCAAGAAGCAGAAGTCGCGCTCGGACATGTCCGGCACGACCAAGAAGTTCAAGAAGCAGAAGGGCGGCGGCGCGCGTCACGGCGACTATCGCGCTCCGATCTTCGTCGGCGGCGGCGTCACGTTCGCCGCGCGTCCGCGCAGCTTCGCGCAGAAGGTCAACCGCAAGATGTTCCGCGGCGCGTTCGCTTCGATCCTGTCGGAGCTGAATCGCCAGGGTCGTCTGCAGATCATCGAATCGTTCGGCGTCGAACAGCCGAAGACGAAAGGTCTGGTCGCCAAGCTCTCCGAGCTCAAGGTCGCCGGCCGTGTCGTGCTGGTCGCGGAGAACGCGCCGGAAGCGCTGTTCCTTGCCGCGCGCAACGTGCCGTACGTGCACGTCGTCGATGCGGCGGCGCTCGATCCGGTGTCGCTGGTCGGCGCCGATCATGTGGTCATGACCGTCGAATCGGTCAAGCGCGTCGAGGAGTGGCTGTCATGAAAGAGCGTCTGATGAGCATCCTGCGCGCGCCGCATATTTCCGAAAAGAGCGCGCGGCTGCAGGAAACCAATCAATACGTGTTCGAGGTGACGCAGGGCGCGAACAAGGCCGATGTGAAAGCAGCGGTCGAAGAACTTTTCAGCGTCAAGGTCGCATCGGTGAACGTGGTGAACACGAAGGGCAAGACCCGTTCGTTCCGCTTCCGCGCCGGCGCGCGCGGCAGCAAGCGCAAGGCATATGTGCGTCTTGCCGAAGGTCACACGATCGACGTGTCGGCCAAGGCTTAAGGTGAAGCACCCATGGCATTGATCACTGTCAAACCCACATCAGCAGGCCGACGCGCGATGGTGCGCGTGGTCACGCCTGGACTGCACAAGGGCGCGCCGTACGCGCCGCTGACCGAAGCGCAGAACAACACGGGCGGACGCAACCACTATGGCCGCATCACGACGCGGCACAAGGGCGGCGGCTCCAAGCAGCATTACCGCGTGATCGACTTCAAGCGCGACAAGGAAGGCATTGCCTGCCGCATCGAGCGCATCGAATACGATCCGAACCGCACCGCGCACATCGCGCTGCTGCTGTACGTCGACGGCGAACGCCGTTACATCATCGCGCCGAAAGGCTCGAAGATCGGCGATCAGCTGATGGCGGGACGCGATGCGCCGATCAAGACCGGCAACTCGCTGCCGCTGCGCAATATCCCGATCGGCTCGACGGTGCACTGCATCGAGATGAAGCCGGGCAAGGGCGCGCAGATTGGCGCGTTCGGCCGGCGCGTCCGCGCAGCTCGTCGCGCGCGAAGGCGGCTACGCCACGCTGCGTCTTCGCTCCGGCGAAATGCGCAAGGTGCCGGCCGAGTGCCGCGCGACGATCGGCGAAGTCGGCAACTCGGAGCACAACCTCGAGAAGCTCGGCAAGGCCGGTGCTTCGCGCTGGCGCGGTGTGCGCCCGACCGTTCGCGGCGCTGCGATGAATCCGGTCGACCATCCGCACGGCGGCGGCGAAGGCCGCGCAGGACAGGGCAACCCGCATCCGGTGTCGCCGTGGGGTCAGCCGAGCAAGGGTTACAAGACACGCAAGAACAAGCGCACGACGCAGTTCATCGTGCGCGATCGTCGGGGCTGATGCCGCCTCTTGACGCGACTCGCATAGGGTAAAGAAGCCATGGCACGTTCACTGAAGAAAGGTCCGTTCGTCGATCATCACCTGATGAAGAAGGTGGAATCGGCCAGCGCAAACAACAAGCGTCCGATCAAGACCTGGTCGCGCCGTTCGATGATCGTGCCGGAAATGGTCGGTCTGACGCTCGCGATCCATAACGGCCGTCAGCACGTGCCGGTGCTGGTCAACGAGAACATGGTCGGGCACAAGCTCGGCGAGTTCGCGACGACGCGCACGTTCAAGGGCCACTCCGGCGACAAGAAAGCCGCCGAGGCCAAGAAAGCCGCAGCGGCAGGGTGATGACGATGGAAGCGAAAGCCATTCTCCGCGGCGCGCGCATTTCGGCGCAGAAGGCGCGACTGGTCGCCGACCAGGTCCGCGGCCTTGCCGTCGGGCAAGCGACGAATCTGCTGCAGTTCAGCGACAAGAAGGCGGCGCACCTGATCAAGAAGGTGCTGCTGTCGGCGGTTGCCAACGCCGAGAACAATCTCGGCGCCGACGTGGACGAGTTGAAGGTCGCCACGATCATGGTCGACGAAGGTCCGGCTTTGAAGCGCATGCATGCACGCGCCAAAGGCCGCGGTTCGCGCATCTTGAAGCGCACCAGCCACATCACCGTGGTTGTCGGCGAATAATCCGGGACGCATCACATGGGTCACAAAGTTCATCCCACCGGCATCCGCCTTGGTATCTCCAAGGACTGGACTTCGAAGTGGTTCGCCAACAAGCGCGAATACGCCGAATACCTCGGAGCCGATCTCAAGGTCCGCGAGCTTCTGAAGAAGAAGCTGGCGCAGGCGGGCATCTCGAAGATCCTGATCGAGCGTCCGGCCAAGACCGCGCGCGTGACGATCCACACGGCTCGTCCCGGCGTCGTGATCGGCAAGAAGGGCGAGGACATCGAGCGCCTGCGCAAGGAAGTGACGCAGGTGATGGGCGTTCCGGCGCACATCAACGTCATCGAAGTGCGCAAGCCCGAGCTCGACGCGCAGCTGGTCGCCGAATCGATCGCGCAGCAGCTCGAGCGCCGCATCATGTTCCGCCGCGCGATGAAGCGCTCGGTGCAGAACGCGATGCGCCTCGGTGCGCTCGGCATCAAGGTCAATGTCGCGGGTCGCCTGAACGGCGCCGAGATCGCGCGTTCGGAGTGGTACCGCGAAGGTCGCGTGCCGCTGCACACGCTGCGCGCCGACATCGACTATGGTTTTGCCGAAGCGAAGACGACCTACGGCATCATCGGCGTCAAGACATGGATTTATAAAGGCGAGATCTTCGACCTGCACGCATCGCAGCAGGAAGCGAAGGCCGAGGCTGCCGAAGAGCGCCCGACACGTCGCGCGCCCAAGCCGCAGCAGGGAGCGTAAGTCATGTTGCAACCCAAGCGAACCAAATATCGCAAGATGCAGAAGAGCCGCAATCGCGGACTCGCTTTTGTGTCGAACAAAGTCAGCTTCGGCGAATACGGCCTGAAGGCGACCACGCACGGACATCTGACGTCGCGTCAGATCGAAGCCGCGCGCCGCTGCATCACGCGCTACGTCAAGCGCGGCGGCAAGCTCTGGATTCGCGTGTTTCCGGACAAGCCGATCTCCAAGAAGCCCATCGAAGTTCGCATGGGTAACGGCAAGGGCAACGTCGAGTTCTGGGTGGCGCCGGTGCAGCCGGGCCGCATGTTGTACGAAATGGAAGGCGTGACCGAGGCCGAAGCGCGCGAGGCATTCCGGCTCGCCGCCGCCAAGCTCTCGGTCCAGACCCAATTTGTCGCGCGTACGGTGCTGTGATGGAACTCCACGAACTCCGCAAGAAATCCTCGAGCGAGCTCAATGATCATCTGGGCGAGTTGCGCCGCGAGCAGTTCAACCTGCGCATGCAGAGAGGCTCGGGCCAGCTTTCGCAGACGCACCAGCTCGGCCGCGTGCGCCGCGAGATCGCGCAGGTCAAGACCCTGCTCGGCGCGAAGAAGTAAGGACGGATGACCATGAGCGAAACACAAAAAAGCCAGCGCACGATCGAAGGGCGCGTGGTCAGCAACAAGATGCAGAAGACGGTCACCGTGCTGCTCGAACGCCAGGTACAGCATCCGCTGTACGGCAAGATCGTGCGCCGTTCGACCAAGGTGCACGCGCACGACGAGAACGGCGAGTGCAAGGAAGGCGACGTCGTCCGCATTGCGGAGACGCGTCCATTGTCGAAGACCAAGAACTGGCGCGTCGTGAAAATCGTCACGCGCGCAGAACAGTAAGCGTGGAACGGGCATAAGGAGTTAAGCGACATGATCCAGATGCAGACCACGCTGGCCGCGGCGGACAACAGCGGTGCGCGCGAACTGATGTGCATCAAGGTGCTCGGCGGCTCCAAGCGCCGCTACGCGCGCATCGGCGACGTGATCAAGGTGTCCGTGCGCGAAGCGATTCCGCGCGGCAAGGTGAAGAAGGGCGAGGTTTACGACGCCGTCGTCGTGCGCACACGCAAGGGCGTGCGGCGCGCGGACGGATCGCTGATCCGCTTCGACGGCAACGCAGCAGTTCTTTTGAACAACAAGCTCGAGCCGATCGGCACGCGTATTTTCGGACCGGTCACGCGCGAGCTGCGCAGCGAGCGGTTCATGAAGATCGTGTCGCTGGCGCCGGAAGTGCTATAGGAAGTAAGAAAAGTAAAGTCGGCCGCTTCGCGGCCTCGTGAGGAAGTAAGTCGAGCTTCTACTGACTTTCTGACGCTTTGCTCTTACTGACGCTTTTACTGACGATTTTTTGGGAATTAGCCATGAACCGTATACGCAAAGGTGATCAAGTCATCGTGATCACCGGCAAATACAAGGGCCAGAGAGGCGAAGTGATGCGCGTCGCCGCCGATCGCGTGTTCGTGCAGAACATCAATCTGGTCAAGCGCCACACGAAGCCGAACCCGCAGGCCAACCAGCCGGGCGGCATCATCGAGCGCGAGGCTTCGGTCCATATCTCCAACGTGATGCTGTTCAACTCCGCCGCCAACAAGGGCGAGCGCGTGGGCTTCAAGACGCTCGAAAACGGGCGCAAGGTCCGCACGTTCCGCTCGTCCGGCGAAGTGGTTGACGCTTGAGGCCCGCCGTCATGACGACTCGTATGGAAACCTTCTACAAGAAAGAAGTCACGCCGAAGCTGATGGAAAAGTTCGGCTACAAGAATCCGATGCAGGTGCCGCGCCTGGTCAAGATCACGCTCAACATGGGCGTGGGCGAGGCTGTGGGCAACAAGAAGATTCTTGAAAATGCCGTGGCCGACATGGCCAAGATCGCCGGTCAGAAGCCGATCATCACGTTGTCGCGCAAGGCGCATGCGACGTTCAAGATCCGCGAGAACTGGCCGATCGGCTGCAAGGTCACGCTGCGCCGCAGCCGCATGTACGAGTTCCTCGATCGGCTGGTGAACATCTCGCTGCCGCGCGTGCGCGATTTCCGCGGCGTGTCCGGCCGTGCGTTCGATGGCCGCGGCAACTACAACATGGGCGTCAAGGAACAGATCATCTTCCCCGAGATCGATTTCGACCAGATCGACGCACTGCGCGGCATGGACATCGCGATCACCACGACCGCGCGCACGGACGAGGAAGCGAAGGCGCTTCTGGAAGCGTTCCGTTTCCCGTTCCGCAACTGACACGCGCCTGATTAATCAGGCCAAGAGGCAACGAATATGGCAAAGCGTTCAATGATCAACCGCGAAGTCAAGCGCACCAAGCTTGTCAAGCGTCATGGCGCCAAGCGCATTGCGTTGAAGAAGATCATCGCAAGCGCGACGGCGTCGTACGACGACAAAGCCGCCGCAGTCGTCAAGCTGCAGAAGCTTCCGCGCGATTCGAGCGCGGCGCGGCAGCGCAACCGCTGTGCATTGACTGGCCGCTCGCGCGGCGTGTATCGCAAGTTCGGCCTTGGCCGCCACAAGCTGCGCGAAGCGACGATGCGCGGCGACGTGCCGGGGTTGCGTAAAGCGAGTTGGTAAGAAAAAGCCGGGATTCGGAATTCGAGATTCGGGATGGCAACAGCCCGCTCGCAACGAATCCCAAAATCCCAAATCCCGCCTTACAAGCGGATATCGATGCTAGGAATTGAAACATGAGCATGACTGATCCCATCGCCGACATGTTCACGCGCATACGCAATGCGCAGGCCACGGGCAAGCGTACCGTGGCGATGCCGGCCTCCCGCGTGAAACAGGCGCTCGCCAAGCTGTTGAAGGACGAGGGCTACATTTCCGACGCTCAGGTCTCGAGTTCGGAAGGCAAGCCGACGCTTGAAATCGCGCTTGAAATACTACGAAGGCAAGCCGGTCATCGAGCGCCTCGAGCGCGTCAGCCGATCGGGTCTTCGCGTGTACCGCGGCAAGGGTGATCTACCGAAGGTGCTTGGCGGTCTCGGCATCTCCATCGTGTCCACGTCCGCCGGAATCATGACCGACGCGCAGGCCCGCAAGAAGGGTCTTGGCGGCGAAGTCATCGGTCTCGTGGCGTAAGTTTCCGGAGCACACTCCAATGTCACGTGTAGCAAAGAAACCCGTCGCGCTGCCGAAAGGCGTCGACTGCCAGGTCCAGTCCGGCGCGATCACCGTCAAGGGTCCGAAGGGCACCTTGAAGATGCCGTCTCCCGCGGGCGTCGACGTTGCCGTCAACGGCGGCGAAGTGCAGCTCAAGTCCAAGGACCAGACCGACACCAAGATGGCGGGCACCGCACGCGCGCTGCTCAGCAACATGGTGAAGGGCGTCACCGAAGGCTATTCGAAGAAGCTCGAGCTCGTCGGCGTCGGTTACCGCGCCGCGATGCAGGGCAAGGATCTGAACCTGACGCTCGGCTTCTCGCACCCGGTCGTGTTCAAGGCGCCGGAAGGCATCACGATCGAAGTGCCGGCGCAGACCGAGATCATGATCAAAGGCGCCGACAAGCAGCGCGTCGGCGAAGTCGCTGCGAAGATCCGCTCGTTCCGTCCGCCCGAACCCTACAAGGGCAAAGGCGTGCGTTATTCGGGCGAGCGCATCACGCTGAAAGAAGCCAAGAAGGCCTAATTCGGGTCGATCCGCTTCGGGAGAAAGATAATGGACAAGAACACCGCCAGACTCCGCCGCGCCAAGTCGACGCGTGCGCACATCCGTCAGCTCGCCGTGCCGCGTCTTGAGCGTGCACCGCAGCGCGCAGCACATCTACGCGCAGGTCACCAGCGCGAACGGCGACAAGGTCATCGCTTCGGCCTCGACCGTGCAGAAGACGATCGCGGGCGATTTGAAAGGCACCAAGAACAAATCGGCCGCCGCGGCAGTCGGCAAGGCCGTCGCCGAGCGCGCGCTGAAGGCGGGCGTCGAGAAAGTCGCGTTCGATCGCTCTGGTTTTCGCTATCACGGTCGCATCCAGGCGTTGGCGGATGCGGCGCGCGAAGCGGGTTTGAAGTTTTAAGGAGCCGGGATTCGGCATATGGGATTCGGGATGAAAATCCCGAATATCGAATCCCGAATCCCGCTTTTCGATACACCACAACTCCAAGCGGCAACGCCGCAAGCAAAAGTCCGCATCTCATCGAGGGCGGCACAAAGGTGAACCATGGCAACCCAGAACGATCGTGAAAACAGCGATGGCTTCCTCGAGAAGCTCATCGCGGTCAATCGCGTAGCCAAGACCGTCAAGGGCGGCCGCCAGATGAGCTTCACGGCTCTGACGGTGGTCGGCGACGGCGACGGCCGCGTCGGTTTCGGTTACGGCAAGGCGCGCGAAGTGCCGGTCGCGATCTCCAAGGCGATGGAGCGCGCGCGCAAGACGATGGTGCGCATCGAGTTGAACAACGGCACGTTGTTCCATTCGGTAAAGGCCAACCACGGCGCGGCGCGCGTGTTCATGCAGCCGGCTTCGGAAGGCACCGGCGTGATTGCCGGCGGCGCGATGCGCGCCGTGCTCGAAGTCGTCGGCGTCAAGAACGTGCTGGCGAAAGCCGTAGGCTCGCGCAATCCCATCAACCTGGTCCGCGCCACGATCATTGGCCTCCAGGCCATGAGTTCGCCGCAGCGCATTGCGTCCAAGCGCGGCAAGACGGTCGACGAGGTGCTCGGCAATGGCTAAGGAAAAAGCGAAAGCCGCGGGCGCCAAGGTGCGCGTGCGTTTGTTCAAGAGTCCGAACGGCTGCACCGCGCGCCATCGGCTCAGCGTGCGCGCGTTGGGCCTGCGCAAGCTGAACGACGTGCGCGAATTGAACGATTCGCCGTCGGTACGCGGTCTGGTGAATCAGGTCAGCTATCTGGTGCGTATCGAGGAGTGAGGTCGAGCGCCAGCGGCGCACTCGCAAGGAGTAAGAAAGTTGGAAAAGCAGGTGTACTGACTTTTCTGACCAGGCCGCGCAAGCGGCCGACCTCTCGAGCCCGCTCAGCGGTCGACCTCACCAACAACGATTTACGGAGCAAAAACGCCATGCGTCTCAACACATTGAAACCAGCCACGGGCGCGCGCAAAGACCGCGTGCGCGTCGGGCGCGGCATCGGCTCCGGCCTCGGCAAGACCGCCGGCCGCGGCCACAAGGGCCAGTACGCGCGCACCGGCAAGGGCAAGGTCAAGCCGGGCTTCGAAGGCGGCCAGATGCCGCTGCAGCGTCGCTTGCCGAAGGTCGGTTTTCGCTCGAAGAAAGCCAATGAATGCAGCGAAGTGCTGCTTTACAAGCTCGATTCGCTGAAGGGCGACGACCATCGATTTCGCCGCGCTCCGGGCCGCGGGCCTGGTTGAAACGCGTGCCGTGCGGGCCAAGATCGTCTTGAAGGGCGAGCTCAAGCGCGCCGTGAAACTGAAAGGCGTTGCCGCGACGGCCGGTGCCAAGGCGGCGATCGAGGCTGCCGGCGGCAGCGTGGAGTAAAACGTGGCAGCGTCGCAATCGAGCATGCTCTCTTCACTCGGCAAGCTGACCGAGCTCAAGCAGCGCCTTTTGTTTGTGGTCGGCGCGCTGATCGTGTTCCGTCTCGGATCGTTCATTCCGATCCCGGGCGTGAACCCGGAAGAGATGGCGCGCCGCGTGCAGCAGGGCGGCGGTCTGCTCGACATGTTCAACATGTTCTCCGGCGGCGCGTTGTCGCGCCTGTCGGTGTTCGCGCTCAGCGTGATGCCGTACATCTCCGCGTCGATCATCGTGCAGATGTTCGCGTCGGTGATTCCGGCCTGGCAGCAGCTGCGCAAGGAAGGCGAGGCGGGGCGGCGCAAGCTGACCACGTACACGCGTCTTGGCACGGTCGGGCTCGCGCTGTTCCAGTCGTTCGGCGTCGCCAGCATGCTGCAGAGTCAGAGCGGCATCGTCTACGCGCCGGGCCCGAGCTTCGTGTTCACGACCGTGGTCGGCCTCACCGCCGGCACGCTGTTCCTGATGTGGCTCGGCGAGCAGATCACCGAGCGCGGCGTCGGCAACGGTATTTCGCTGCTGATCTTTGCCGGCATCGTCGCCGGATTGCCGCACGCGGTCGTCTCGACGCTCGGCATGGCGCAGACGGGCGAGCTGCCGATCCTGCGCGTCCTGATCGTGTTCGCGATCGTGCTCGCGGTGACCGCGTTCGTCGTGTTCATGGAGCGCGGCCAGCGACGAATCACGGTGAACTACGCGCAGGCGCCAGGGCGGCGCCGGCAAGGCGTACATGAATCAGTCCTCGCACCTGCCGCTCAAGATCAACATGTCGGGCGTGATTCCGCCGATCTTCGCCTCGTCGCTGCTGATGTTCCCGGCGACGGCCGCGAGCATGTTCAACAACTCGAACGAGGTCCACTGGCTGCAGGTGCTGACTTCTGCGCTCGGCCCCGGCGAGCCGCTGCACATGCTGCTGTATGCATTCCTGATCGTCATCTTCGCGTTCTTCTACACGGCGCTGGTGTTCAACTCGCAGGAAACTGCGGACAACCTCAAGCGCTCGGGCGCGCTGATTCCGGGCATTCGTCCGGGCCGCGCGACGGCGGATTACATCGACGGCGTGCTGACGCGCCTGACCGGCGCCGGTGCGCTGTACCTGGTCGCGGTCTGTCTGGTGCCGGATTTCCTCCGGAATTCGTGGCACGTGCCGTTCTATTTCGGCGGCACGTCGCTGTTGATCGTGGTCGTGGTGGTCATGGATTTCACGGCCCAGATCCAGGCTCATCTGGTCTCGCACCAGTACGAAAGCCTGCTCAAGAAGGCCAATCTGCGGGGCCGCTGACCGCGCAGCTTGAGGGGCCGGGCAGGCGGCGATCCAGGGGTTTCCTGGCTGCTCCAGCCCCGCTATAATGTCAAGTTCTTTTGGAGACGGTAAAACATGGCTCGCATTGCGGGTGTCAACCTTCCGGTTCAGAAGCATGTCGCGATCGGCCTCAGGGCCATCTTCGGCATCGGCCGGTCGCGCTCGAAGAAGGTCTGCGTCGAGGCCGGCGTCAACCCGGCGACCAAGATCAAGGACCTGACCGAGGCCGAGGTCGACAAGATTCGCCATGAAATCGCCAAGTTCGCCGTCGAAGGCGATCTGCGTCGCGAGGTCGGCATTTCGATCAAGCGCCTGATCGACCTCGGCACGTATCGCGGCCTGCGCCATCGGCGCGGCCTGCCGGTGCGCGGCCAGCGCACTCGCACCAACGCGCGTACCCGCAAGGGACCGCGTCGCCAGATCAAGAAATAAGCATTCGCAAGGTCACGCCGACCCCGAAGCAATACTTAAGGAAACCCCGGAACCCATGAACAAGCCGGTTGCAGCCAAACCGAAGAAGAAGACCAAGCGCATCGTGACGGACGCCGTCGCGCATGTGCAGGCGTCTTTCAACAACACCGTCGTCACGATCACCGATCGGCAGGGCAATGCGCTGTCGTGGGCGACCGCTGGCGGCGCCGGATTTCGCGGTTCGCGCAAGTCGACGCCGTTCGCCGCGCAGGTCGCGGCCGAAAAGGCGGCGCGCGCGGCCGCCGACTACGGCGTAAAGACCGTCGAAGTGCGCATCAAGGGCCCGGGTCCGGGTCGCGAATCGGCCGTGCGTTCGCTCAACAACGCCGGCTTCAAGGTCACCAACATCATCGACGTGACGCCGATCCCGCACAACGGATGCCGTCCGCCCAAGAAGCGCCGGGTTTAATCCGAGCGATCCTCTGATCGCACGAATCATAGACCGGCCATCGATGGCCGGACTTTTCAAGAAGAGATAATCACATGGCACGTTACATCGGACCGACTTGCAAGCTCGCCCGCCGCGAAGGCGCGGACCTGAGCCTCAAGAGTCCCGCGCGCGCGATCGATTCGAAGTGCAAGCTCGAGCAGAAGCCGGGCCAGCATGGCGCCACCGGCGCCAAGAAAGGCCGCCTGTCGGACTATGGCGTGCAGCTGCGCGAGAAGCAGAAGGTCAAGCGCATTTATGGCCTCCTCGAGCGCCAGTTCCGCACGTATTACCACAAGGCCTCGGGCCAGAAGGGCAATACCGGCGAGAACCTCCTGCGCATGCTCGAGTCGCGCCTGGACAACGTCGTCTACCGCATGGGCTTCGCCGTCACGCGCGCGGCGGCCCGCCAGCTCGTTTCGCACGCCGCGATCCGGGTCAATGGAAAAAAGGTCAACCTGCCCTCATATCAGGTCCGTCCCGGCGATGAGGTTGGCCTTAGCGAGCGCGCGAAGAGCCAGCTCCGCATTCAGGAAGCGCTGACCGTCTCGCAGGAAATGGATCTCGTCCCGACCTGGATCGAGGTCGATGCGAAGAAGGCCACGGGCATGTTCAAGGCGCTGCCCGAGCGTTCGGATCTGCCGTCGGACATCAACGAAAGCCTGATCATCGAGCTTTACTCGAAGTAAGACGCCGCGGTCGCGGGGTCCTTCGCAAAAAGTATTTCCTTTGGAGAATCCTTCGGGATTCTTGGAGTCGTCACCTTATGGCGGGATCAACCACCAACGTGCTGCGTCCGCGCGGCATTCACGTAGAACGCATCGGCACCGATCGCGCGAAGGTCGTGGTCGAGCCGATGGAGCGTGGCTTCGGCCACACGCTCGGCAACGCGCTGCGTCGCGTCCTGCTTTCGTCCATTCCCGGCAGCGCGATCATCGAAGTCGAAATCGACGGCGTGCTGCACGAGTACACCACGCTCGAAGGCCTGCAGGAAGACGTCATCGAGGTTCTGCTTGAATCTCAAGGACGTCGCGATCCGCATGCACGGCCACGACGAGACCACGCTCACGCTTTCCAAGAAGGGCAAGGGCGTCGTCACCGCGGGCGACATCAAGGTCGATCACTCGGTCGAGATCATCAATCCGAGCCACGTGATCTGCCATCTCACCAAGGACATTGCGCTCAACATGCGCCTCAAGGTCGCGCGCGGCGTCGGCTATCAGCCGGCCACCGCACGTCGCCTGCCGGACGAAGAAGCGCGTCCGATCGGCCGCCTGCAGCTCGATGCCTCGTTCTGCCCGGTTCGCCGCGTCGCCTACAACGTCGACAGCGCGCGTCTCGAGCAGCGCACCGATCTTGACAAGCTCGTGCTCGACGTCGAGACCAACGGCGCGATCGATGCGGAAGAAGCGGTGCGCAAGGCCGCCGAAATCCTGCAGGATCAGCTCACCGTGTTCGGCGATTTCACGCGTCGCGAAAGCGAAGGCGCGAAGGCCGAGAAGGGCGGCGTCGATCCGGTGCTGCTGCGTCCGATCGACGATCTCGAACTGACGGTGCGTTCGGCCAACTGCCTCAAGGCCGAGAGCATCTACTACATCGGCGATCTCGTGCAGAAGACCGAAGTCGAATTGCTGAAGACGCCGAACCTCGGCAAGAAATCGCTGACCGAGATCAAGGACGTGCTGTTCCAGCGCGGCCTGCAGCTCGGCATGAAGCTCGAAAGCTGGCCGCCGCCGGGGCTCGTCCACGGCATGCAGCTGGGTTGATGGTTTACTTTTGCGATCGTCCTTGATCGCCACAGCGGCCGCGTTGGCTGCGAGAGGGTGCGAAAGCGCCTTCGCTGGAATCCAGAAGCGGCCATCCATGGCCGCCGTCTTCAAAAACAGCCCGTTCCAACAAGGGCTGACATACAGCGGGCAACCGCGGGAATCCGGCCTTTGCCGGACTTCTCATAACAATCGAAGAGGAATTCGTCATGCGTCACATGAAATCCGGCCGCAAGCTCAACCGCACGAGCAGCCATCGCGAAGCGATGTTCAAGAACATGGCCGCCTCGCTGATCAAGCATGAACTGATCCGCACCACGCTGCCGAAGGCGAAGGAACTGCGCCGCGTTGCCGAGCCGCTGATCACGCTCGCCAAGACCGACGGCGTCGCCAATCGTCGACTCGCGTTTGCGCGTCTTCGCGACAAGCAGGCCGTCGGCAAGCTCTTCGTCGAGCTCGGCCCGCGTTATCGCGAGCGTAAGGGCGGCTACACGCGCATCCTGAAGTGCGGCTTCCGCGTCGGCGACAGCGCGCCGATGGCGTACGTCGAGCTGGTCGATCGCCCGCGCACGGAAGCGACCGAGCAGAACGCCGACTGATCGTCCGCGCGTCATGACAAACACGCCAAAGCCCCGGTTCGACCGGGGCTTTGCGTTTGCGGAGATCGCCGATGCGCCATCCGGCGCGCGAGCTTGACACGACGCGCATGAACGACCCGACGCACCAGACATCGAATCCTCGCGAGACCTGGCTTCTCGCGACCGCGATCGGCGCGCTCTACGCAGCGGCGATCGTGTTTTCGCTGCACGGTACCGAGCGCACCGACGAGCTCTACCACTACGCGCAGGTTTATCTGTTCCGGCACGGCGAATTTCGCGTGCTCGGCTATTACCTTACGACGATTCCCGGCTATCACGCGGCCGTCGCCGCGTTGCTCTGGGTCAGCGGACTCGATTCGCTCGCCGCCGCGCGCGCGATCACCGCGTTGTTTGGACTCGCCGCAGCGGCCGCGTTTCACTCGCTGCGCGCGCGCGCGCAGCCCGGCACCGAGTCGCTGGCGACGGCGCAATTCATCGTGTTGCCGGTGCTCGCGCCGTTCTTCTTTCTGGTCTATACGGACGTGCTCGCGCTCGCGCTCGTGTTGTGGGCGACCGTGGCGACGACGCGCCGAAAGCATGTGCTTTCGGCACTGATCGTTTCGGCGGCGCTGCTGGTGCGCCAGAGCGACGTCGTGTGGGCGGGCTTTCTTGCCGCGCTTGCGGTCTGGCCGCACGTTCGCCAACCGCGCTCGATTGAACCGCGCGAACTCGCGCGTCTTTTCGTGCCTTATCTCTTGCCGGTTATCGCGTTCCTCGCATTCTGGGCGTGGAATGGATCGATCTCGCTCTCGCGCGTGCAGGCCGGCGCTGCATCCGGCGATGACATTCCACCTCGCCAACATCCTCATGGCGCTTGTCGTCGCGGGACTTCTGCTGCCTTTGCAGTCGCTGATCGGTCTTCGCGATTTCGCGGCAGCGTCAAGCACGCACCAATGGCTGCTCGCGCTACCGCTGCCGGTTTTCGCCGCGGTCTATTTCGGCTTCCACGCCGACAACCCCTACAACACGGCGCTTCCGGATTTCTACCTGCACAATGGCCTCGCGCAGGCGATATCCGCTCCAAGCCGGATGGCGCGCTCTCGCTGCCGCCGTCGCGACGCTCGCCGTTTGTGGCCTTGCCCTGACGAAGCTCAGACCCGCTGCCGCCTTCTGGCTCTATCCGATCAGCGCCTTCGCGCTCGCCGCCGAATGGCTGGTCGAAACACGCTATCTCGATCGTTCCGTTCGCGCTCTGGCTCGCGTTTCGCGAGCAGCGTTCGAAGGCCGTCGAATACGCAACCCTGGCACTTTGGGCCGCACTTGCGGTCTGGATCATCGCCGGCACGCTGAGCGGCCGGATTTTTCCGTAATGTTGCGATCCCTCATCCATTGACCCAGAGCCGATGCCATGAGCTACAACCCGTTCGCCTGGCCGTTCCGCGCGCAGTATCTCGCCGGTTTCGTTTTCTGCGCCGCGCTTCTCGCGTATGCGTTCTACGAGCAGTTCCGCATGGGCGTCGAACCTTGCCCGATGTGCATTTTCCAGCGCCTCGCGTTCATCGGCATGGGGATCTTCTTCTTGATCGGCGGATTGCATTCGCCGGGCGCGCGGGGTCGCCGCATCTACGCGATCCTTGTCGCGGTCTGCGCGCTGATCGGCGTCGCCGTCGCGATCAACCATCTGCGTCTGCAGTTCATGCCGCACGATCCGATGATGGGCGGCTGCGGTCCCGGCCTCAGCTACATGCTCGATGCATTTCCGCTCACCGATGCGCTGAAAAAAGCGTTCACCGGCTCCGGCGATTGCGGCGACATCAACTGGGTGTTCCTCGGCATCACGATGCCGGGATGGTGCTTGATCTGGTACGTGATCCTCGGCGCCGGCGCGGTGTGGGCGGGCTTTCGCAAGCGCGTCTGATTTCGAATCGGCTTCCGACCGATCACCATTCATCTTGAGCACGCTACCCGGCGCATCCTTCGTTCCTGCGACTGCGAGCGCAGCGAGCGAACAGCGAAGCGGGCCCGAAGGGCGAGCGCGTAGCGCGAGTAAAGCCGGAATCCATCTTGATCTCGGCCACGACTAAAAAGGGTCCCGGCTTTCCCCGGATGACCGCGCGCAAGCGCCGAGTGCCGTAATCGCGTGCTGCGGCAGCCAAGCGTCGGCCGCACGCACGTTGCGTCCGCCCTCTGCTATGGCATGATGCAAGGCCTGCCGCACTGCAACATTCATCATGGCAACGAGCAAGTCCAAAACCGGCATCGGCGCGGTCCGCGAGGCGAAGAACTGGAGCCCGTCCTCGTGGCAGTCGCGCCCGCACGAACAACAGCCGGTCTATCCCGACGCGGCCGAGCTCGATCGCGCGCTCAAGCAATTGCACGAGCTGCCGCCGCTGGTCACATCGTGGGAAATCCTCGCGCTCAGGAACCTGCTCGCCGAGGCGGCCGAAGGCCGTCGTTTTCTTCTGCAAGGCGGCGACTGCGCCGAGAGTTTCGACGACTGTACGTCGCCGCTGATTTCGAATCGGCTCAAGGTGATGTTGCAGATGAGCCTCGTGCTCGTGCACGGCCTCAAACTTCCGATCGTTCGCATCGGCCGTTTCGCCGGTCAGTACGCGAAGCCGCGTTCGACCGATAGCGAAACGCGCGGGGACGTCAGCCTGCCGAGCTATCGCGGCGATCTCGTCAACGCATCCGCGTTCACGGCCGATGCGCGTCGCCCCGATCCGCAGCGCCTGATCAAAGGCCACGCGCACTCGGCGATGACGATGAACTTCATCCGCGCGCTGATCGACGGCGGCTTCGCCGATCTGCATCACCCGGAATATTGGGATCTCGCCTGGGTCGAGCATTCGCCGCTGCAGGACGAATACCGCCACATGGTCGAATCGATCGGCAATTCGCTGCGCTTCATGGAAACGCTGGCCGGCCAGACCGTCGACAGCTTTCAGCGCGTCGATTTCTACACGTCGCACGAAGCGCTGCTGCTGCACTACGAGCAAGCGCTGACGCGCCAGGTGCCGCGGCAGTGGGGCTGGTTCAACCTGTCGACGCACTTCCCGTGGATCGGCATGCGCACGAGCGCGCTCGATGGCGCGCACGTCGAATATTTCCGCGGCATCCGCAATCCGATTGCCGTGAAGATCGGACCGTCGGTCACGCCCGATCAACTGATGCGACTTGTCGACATTCTCGACCCCGACAACGAACCCGGCCGGCTCACGCTGATCCATCGCATGGGCGCCGCGAAAGTTGAAAACGCCCTGCCGCCGCTGCTCGCCGCGATCAAGGCCGCCGGCCGCAAGCCGCTTTTCTGCTGCGATCCGATGCACGGCAACACCGAAACGCTCGGCAACGGTTTCAAGACGCGCCGATTCCAGAACATCCGTGACGAGCTCGACCGCGCATTCGATATCCACGCCGCCGCGGGCACGCGACTCGGCGGCGTGCACCTCGAGCTCACCGGCGAAAACGTCACCGAATGCATGGGCGGTGCGCGCGATCTCACCGAAACGGACCTCACGCGCGCGTACAAATCGACGGTCGATCCGCGGCTCAACTACGAGCAATCGCTCGAGCTGGCGATGCTGATCGTGCGCAAGCGCGGCGGCGTGCCCGCGGCTGTCTGACCGGCCCACGTGCCTTCGTCCGGCGAAGGGGAACCCGGTCCTTCTGCCGCTTTTCGCAGAAAGGGCATTGTCCTAGATGACGCGCCGGGCGATCGATCAAGTGACCGGAACCGTTCAATGACCGTTCGAAAGCGGACGCCCCCCTGACGAACGCTGAAATTCCCGCGCCCACGACGCGCCCGCATCGCGTCCCGCATTGCCCTTCCACTGGCACGGCTCGTGCTCCACGATCATCAGGCATGTCCGTGGCCTGGAAGCGAAGAGCGGGCGGTGCGCGCATCGGTCGCCGCGACGTCGCCATGATCAGGGGAGGCTGCAATGCTTCAGCATCTGATATCCGACGTGCGCTACGGCGTGCGTTCGCTGCTGGCAAGGCCGGGCTTCTTCGTCGCCGCGATACTCACGCTCGCGCTCGGCATCGGCGCCAACGCAGCGGTATTCAGCGTCATCAACACGCTGCTGTTGAAGCCATTGCCGTATCGCGATAGCGAACGGCTCGTCGATGTTTACAATTCCTACCCGGGGAATGGTCTTCCTATCGCCGGCGTATCGGTTCCCGATTATCTGGATCGGCGCGAGCAGGCCGCGGCACTCGAAGATGCGGCGCTGTTCACGCAACGCAGCTTCAATCTCGCCGAGCAAGGCACGACGCCGCAGCGCCTCACCGGCGTTGTTACGACACCAAGTCTCTTTTCGACGCTGGGCGTGACGGCCGCGCGCGGCCGCGTGCTCGCAGACGCCGATGCCGGCGCCGGCAACGAGCACGTCGCGGTGCTGAGTTTCGCGCTCTGGACCAATCAATTCGCCGCCGATCCCGACATCGTCGGGCGCGATGTCCGGCTCAACGGCGACAAGTACCGCATCGTCGGCGTCATGCCCGATGGATTTGCATTTCCGGATCGTCACGCCGAGCTCTGGACGCCATTCGTGTTCACCGACCAGCAGCGCAGCGACGAGGAGCGCGGTCACGAATTCTCCGGAATGGTCGGCCGGCTCAAACCAGATGCGACGATCGCGCAAGTCGATGCGCAGATGGACACGATCATCCACCGCAACGTCGAGCGCGCATCGGGCGGGCCGCGCGGCGAAGGCTGGAAACGCTTCGTCGAATCGTCCGGATTCAGCGGACGCGCGCGGCCGCTGCGTGATGCGTACATAGGCGACCTGCGGCCTACGTTGTGGCTGCTGCAGGCTCTGGTCGCGTGCGTGCTGCTGATCGCGTGCGCCAACGTCGCCAATCTGGTGCTGACGCGGCTGTCGACGCGCCAGAAGGAAATGTCTGTGCGTTCCGCGCTCGGTGCCGGCCGCCTGCGTATCGCGCGCCAGCTGCTCGTCGAGAACCTGCTTCTGTCGCTGGCCGGCGGAGCGGTCGGACTTGCGCTTGCGTACGTCGGCGTTGCATTGATCCGCAAACTCGGACTCGGCGGCCCCGCGGATACGTTTCCGATCACGATCGACAATTCGGTCCTGCTGTTTTCGCTCGGGCTTGCGATTGTCACCGGCTTGCTGTTTGGCAGCGTGCCCGCGCTGGCGTTGACGCACGGCCGATCCGCCGTTGCGCTCAAGGAAGGCGGACGCGGCAACGCGCCCGGTCCCGCAGCGCGTGCATTGCGTAACGCACTGGTCGTGGTGCAGACCGCGACCGCGGTCGCGCTGCTCGGCGTTGCGGGTCTTCTGATCCGCAGCTTCGTGCACGTGCAGGAGGAGAGCCCTGGTTTTTCCAGCGAGAACGTCCTCAGCGCGATGATCGATCTTCCGCAGCATCGCTACCGCGACGGCACGAGCCGGGCGCAGTTCTACGAGCGGCTCCTCGGCGAAGTCCGCGCGTTGCCCGGAGTCGTCTCGGCGGGACTCGTCAACAACATGCCGTTCAGCGGCAACGATGGCTCGGGCAATTATCAGATCGAAGGCATCGATGCGAAGTCGGGCACTTTTCCGCACGGCTACAGCCAGATGGTGGACGAGGATTTCTTCACCACGATGCAGATTCCCATCATGCAGGGTCGATCGTTCGCGGCCAGCGACACACCCGCTTCGCAGCCCGTTGCGATCGTCGACGAGATCCTGGTGCGCAAGTATTTTCCCAACCAGAGCGCGATCGGAAAACGCATCGCGGTCGACTACGACATCACCGATTCCGCCAAGACCAAGTGGCTGACCATCGTCGGCGTGGTCGGCACGGTCAAGCGCGACCATCTCTCGGAGCTGACAACCAAGGAAACGGTCTACGTCTACTACAAGCAATATCCCGAAGCGTTCGCAACGCTCGCATTGAGAACGAGTCTCGCGCCGGCGACGCTCGTCGCGCCGTTGCGCGCCGCGCTCGGTCGCGTGGATGCCGAGCAGCCGGTGTTCGATATCCTCACGATGAGCGAACGCATCCGGGTTTCGCTGGACGATCGCCGCACGCCCCTGCTGCTCCTGATTCTGTTTGCCGCCGTCGCTCTCTCGCTGTCGGCGGTCGGCATTTACGGCGTGCTCGCGTTCGCCGTCGCGTTGCGTACCGGCGAGATCGGCGTGCGCCTTTCGCTCGGCGCGCAACGCCGCGATATTCTGCGTCTCGTGCTCGGCGACGGCGGCCGCTTGACGGCGATCGGGCTGGGTCTGGGCCTGCTCGGCGCCATCGCGATCGGGCTCGCGGTGCGTGCGCAACTCGTCGGTGTCGAAGTGTTCGATCCGCTGACGCTTGCCGTCGTCGTCGTGCTGATTGCGGGCACTGCCTTGCTTGCGTGCTGGCTGCCGGCGCGCCGCGCGGCACGCGTCGAGCCGAACGTGGCCTTGCGCTACGAGTAGCGAGGCCGCCTCGCGGCAGAGAACGCCCCTCCGTCCGACCCCTCGCTCGCCGCCGGACCGAACGGACACGCCCGCTCGATCGCAAGCATCACTTTCGGGATGTACGCCGCATCCGTCCTACGGAGTATCGTTGCGCCTTTGCGCCGCGCGCCTCCAAAAGGATCCCCGATGCCCCCGCGTTCTGCCCGCCGCTTCCTGCCGGCATTCGTCGCCTCCGTCGCCTTTCTCAGCGCAATTCCATCGCCAGCCGCGTCGACCGACGTGGCGGACGCGATGCTCGCCGGCCTCCAATGGCGGCTCGTCGGTCCGTTCCGCGGCGGCTGGAGCACGATGGCTGCGGGCATTGCGGACCAACCCGGCACGTTCTATTTCGGCACCGCCGGTGGCGGCGTGTGGAAAACCACGAATGCCGGCGCGACGTGGGAATCCACTTCCGAAGGCATCACGGACGCTGCGATCGGCGCCATCGCAATCGCGCCATCGAATCCGAAAGTGCTTTACGCCGGCGCCGGCCATCCCGAACCGCGCTACGACATCGCGTCCGGCAACGGCGTCTACAAAACGATGGACGGCGGTGCGCATTGGCAAAACGTCGGACTCAAGGCGACACGTCATATCGGCGCGATCCTCATCGATCCGCGCGACGAAAATACGGTGCTTGTCGGCGCGCTTGGACACATCTTCGGCCCGAGTCCCGATCGCGGTGTGTTCCGCACCACCGATGGCGGCACGACCTGGAAGAAAACGTTGTTCGTCGACAACCAGACCGGCGTCAGCGATCTGGCCGCCGATCCCGCGCATCCGAACATCGTGTTCGCATCCGCTTGGACCGCGCGCGACTGGCCGTGGCTCAGCTATTTCACGCCGATCGAAGGCGAGGGCAGCGCGATCTACGCATCGCAAGATGCTGGCCTCACCTGGAAACGTCTCAATGGCGAAGGCTGGCCCAAAGGAAAACTGGGTCGCATCGGACTCGCCGTCACGCATCTCAAATCCGACGCGACGCGCATCTACGCGTCGATCGATTCCGAAGAACACGGCGGCCTCTATCGTTCCGACGACGCCGGCGCACATTGGCAAAAGGTCAACGACGCGAAAGCCGTCAGCACCTGGTACGAAAGCCGCCTCACCGTTGCACCGAACGATCCCGACACGCTCTACACCGTGGGCCAGTCGATCCACAAGTCGACCGACGCCGGCAAGACCTTCACGATTTTCAAAGGCGCGCCCGGCGGCGACGATTACCACTACGTCTGGATCAACCCCAAACACCCGAACCACATCATCACCGCGAGCGACCAGGGCACCGTCGTCAGCGTCGACGACGGCGCGCACTGGAGCGACTGGTACAACCAGCCGACCGGCCAGTTCTATCACCTCGCCACCGACAACCGTTTCCCGTACTGGATCTACTCCGGCCAGCAGGATTCCGGCACGGTCGGCATCGCAAGCCGCAGCGACTACGGCGCGATCTCGTTCCGCGACTGGCACCCGGTCGGCGGCGACGAGCGCGATTACGACATCCCCGATCCCGAAGATCCGAACATCGTCTACGGCTCCGGCTTGGGCTCGCGCATTTCGCGCTGGGATTCGCGCACCGGCGAAGTGCAGAACGTTTCGCCTTGGCCCGTCTCCGCCTACGGCGCGCGGCCGACCGACGTCAAATACCGCTACACATGGATCTCGCCGATCGCGTTCTCCGCGCACGCGCCGTATGCGTTCTACGCGGGCACGCAGGTGCTGTTCCGCTCGAACGACAAAGGCCAGCACTGGGACATCATCAGCCCCGACCTCACCGGCAAACGCGACGGCGCGAAACACTGCGACGGCGATGTGCCGATCGCGAACGCGACCGCGTGCGGCTACGGCGTCATCTATTCGATCGCGCCATCGCCGCGCAGCAACGACGAAATCTGGATCGGCACCGACAACGGGCGCATCCAGATGACCGCAAACGGCGGCAAGCGCTGGAACGACGTCACGCCGAAATCGATCCCGGCCTGGTCGCGCATCGACTCGCTTGATCTCTCCGCGCTCGAACCCGGCACCGCGTACGCCGCCGTCGACAACCACCGCCAGGACGACTTCCGGCCGATGGCCGTGCGCACGCACGACAACGGCAAGACCTGGACCAAAATCGCGAACGGCCTTCCAGACGGCCATTTCGTCGCCGTAGTCCGCGCCGATCCCCTGCGCAAGGGTTTGCTCTACGCCGGAACCGACGCCGGCGTCTACGTTTCATTCGATGATGGCGATCGCTGGCAGCCGCTGCAGCAGCAACCTTCCCGTCGCGTGGGTGCGCGACCTGCTCGTGCACGGCAACGACCTCATCGCCGCGACGCAAGGCCGCGCGATCTGGGTGCTCGACGACGTGTCGCCGCTGCGCCAGCTCGACGCAAACGTCGCGAGCACCGACGCGCATCTCTTCGCACCCGCGCCCGCGTATCGCCTGCGCGGGAGCCAGAACAAGGACACGCCGCCGCCTGCGGACACGGCGCTCGGCACGAATCCGCCGACCGGCGCGATCATCGACTACACGCTCGGCAAGTCGGCGAAGCAGGTCGTCATCGAGATTCGCGAGAAGAGCGCCGGCGCCGACGGCAAGCCGCGCGTCGTCCAACGCTTCGCCAGCGACGACAAGACGCCGCCGATCAAGGCCGAACGCTACTTCGCGCAAGCGTGGACGAAACCCGCCGCGAAACCGTCAACCGAACCCGGCGCGCACCGCTTCGTCTGGAACCTGCGCTGGCCGCGGCCGAAGGCGGTCGAATACAACTATTCGATCGCGGCCGTGTGGGGCGAGGACACGCCGCTGACGCCGGAAGGTGCGCTGGTGTTGCCGGGCGATTACGACGTTGTGCTGATCGTCGATGGGCAGGAATCGCATCAGACGCTGACGGTTGCGCCTGATCCGCGCGTTCACGCGACGCGCGCGGAGCTCGATCAGGCGTTTGCTTTCTATCGCGATGTCGAAGGCGAACTTGCGAAGGCGTGGCAAGCGTATGCAGAGATCGACGCCGTCCACGCGCAACTCACTACCGCTAAGAAGAACCCGAACGCAGCCAAGGCGAAGTCCGCCCTCGACGCGTTCGAAAAGAAGATCGCACCGCTCCGCGAAGGCAAAGGCACTGCGGCACCGAACGTCGGCGGTCTCGCCGAAACACTGGCGTCGCTCGCAACGGATGTCGAAGCGGTCGATGCCGCGCCGACGGACGCTCAAGCGAAAGTTTTCGCGGACGCGCGCGAGCGTCTCACGCACGCCGCAGAACTGTGGATGCGTACGCGCGAGAACGATCTGCCGGTGCTGAATCGGGACCTCACTGTCGCGGGCGTCGTCGAAGTTCACGTTCCGACCGTCGCCGAGCTTCACATCGACGAGACGCCTGAAGGGAAGGACTTGCCATAAGAGCGCGGATCCGTCACATGCTTGCAAGCGCGAGGGCGCTTGAGGATTATTCCCATTTGGATATAATCCGTCGGTGAAGCCGGGCGCCGTCAAGCCACTGATCTGGATCGCCTCGAGCAAGAAGAACCTGCTCGCCATGCCGGACGAAGTGCAGGACGTGCTCGGGTTCGCGCTGCATCAGGCGCAAATCGGCGGCAAGTCCGATCTCGCGAAGCCGCTGAAAGGCTTCGGCTCCGCGGGCATCCTCGAAATCGTCGAGGACTCGGATGGCGATGCCTATCGCGCCGTGTACACCGTCCGCTTCGAAAGCGCCGTGTACGTGCTGCACTGTTTCCAGAAGAAATCCGTCAAGGGCAACCGGACGCCGACGCCGGACATGGACAAGATCCGCGAGCGCCTGAAAGCCGCCGAAGCCCACGCGAGAGGAATCGCGCCATGATCAAGCTCCACAAGGGCAGCACCAATGTCTATGCCGATCTCGGCCGTCCCGACGCGGACGAGATGCTGATCAAGGCCCAGCTGGCCAACAAGATCGGCGCGCTGATGAAACGTCGCCGCATGACGCAAACGGATGCTGCAAAGCTGTTCCGCATGCCGCAACCGAAAATATCGGCGATGCTGCGCGGACAGTTCCGCGGCATTTCCGAAGATCGCATGATGCGGTGCCTGACTGCGCTCGGGCAGAACGTGCAGATCGTCGTCAAGCCGGCGCGTGAGGGCAGGGCGGGCGTTCTGTCCGTCGCCGCCTGATCCCGAATCCGCCGACGTGCTTCGCTTCGCGAGCGACGACAGGACGCCGCCGATCAAGGCCGAACGCTACTTCGCCGAAGCGTGGACGAAACCCGCTGCGAAACCGTCAACCGAACCCGGCGCGCACCGCTTCGTCTGGAACCTGCGCTGGCCGCGGCCGAAGGCGGTCGAATACAACTATTCGATCGCGGCCGTGTGGGGCGAGGACACGCCGCTGACGCCGGAAGGTGCGCTGGCGTTGCCGGGCGATTACGACGTTGCGCTGATCGTCGATGGGCAGGAATCGCATCAGACGCTGACAGTCGCGCCCGATCCGCGCATCCACGCGACGCGCGCGGAGCTTGAGCAGGCGTTTGCGTTCTATCGTGATGTTGAAGGCGAGCTTGCGAAGGCGTGGCAGACGTACGGCGAGGTCGACGCCGTGCACGAGCAGCTCGAAGCCTTGCACAAGAACGAAGCGGCGGCGAAGGCGAAGGGTGCGATTGAGGCGTTCGAGAAGAAGCTTTCGCCGTTTCGCGAAGGGAAGGGCGAAGCGGCGCCGAACATTGGCACGATCGCCGAGGCGCTCACCTCGCTCGCGACCGACGTCGAAGGCGCCGACGCCGTGCCGACCGACGCGCAGCAGAAGGTCTTCGCCGAATATCGCGGCACGCTTGGAGCGTGCGAACGAGCGCTGGGCCGGAACAAAGCAAAGTCAGCTCGCCGCATTGAACACCACGCTTGCCGCTGCTGACGTCAAGAGAATCAACGTGCCGACAGCCGAGGAGATCCTCCTCGGCGAACCCTCAGAGGGCAAAGACCTTCCATAGGATGACGCTGCGCATCAGTTGTTGAGAATGACTGTAGTACCGCCACCCAAAGCGCGACTTGTGCCTGGTTGCGATTTTCGTTTGGCGTTTGCAGTAAGCTAACAAATGGAGAAATCCGGAAGAATGCCAATTGAACAGCCGGTCGGACATTGCCTTCGAGATACTGACGAATTCGGAAGAAGTCGCGCCCTACCTCGATGCCGTCTGCGCAGCAGCCGACGCTGAGACTAATGCGTTGGGATTCTTTCCGGCGTCGGCATATCGGGCAATGGCGCGAGAAGGCTGTCTCTACGTCGCGCGTGAGACAAATTCGGGTAAATATGCTGGGCATTTGCTTTTCGATGCATCGTTTCCACGAGCAAAGATTCTCCAAGTCCACTGCGCTCAAGTTTTTCGCAGACAAGGGGTGGCTCATGCCTTGCTGACGGCCGCGATCGATCGCTTGACGCATGAGTGCTATCTGACACTGCAAGCTCGCGTGGCAGAGGACCTGCACACTGCGAATGATTTTTGGAGTGCGCAAGGATTCGACGTCCAGCGTGTCGAAAACGGTCGAGGTAAGAAGCCGCGACGGATAGTAGTCAGAATTCGGGAACTGGACTCTCCACAGCTGTTGCGGCGCAGCGCCCTTTCGAGCAGTCGCCACAATATCTTGGGTCTGAGACTCCCGGACGGCTCGGGCTTACCTCTGTACTTGGTCGACCTTAATGTCTTGTTTGATCTGGCTCATCATCGGGTCAGACATGAAATAGTTAAGGACCTTTTTCGACTATTGACCGAGGGTCATTGCCGGCTCGCAGTTAGTGTGGAGATTCAGCAGGAACTCAAACGTACCACCCGTGAGGCCGGCGCGGATCCCATGCTGGAGTTGGTTGACGCGTTGCCACAACTGGAAGCACCGGATCAGCTCGATCTGCGAAAGTTATGCGATGAGCTCGCGCCCATAGTTTTTCCCGACCAAGTGCGAGACAGCGTCTTGAGTCCCAATGATCTGTCTGATCTAGTCCATCTTGGCATTGCCGTGGCAAATGGTCTGACAGGTTTTGTTACTAGCGATCAGGCCCTACTGCGCGTGTCGGTATCGATTCGCGCGCGATTCGGCTTGCGCGTTTTGTCGCCCGACGCTTTCAAAAGCATCGAAGCCAGTCCCTTAGCATCGCGGTCCGTAACGACCTCGGCCGATGGTCAGTTGGTTGTCAGGACTGTCGATGGAAAAGACGAGCCGGCCGTCAAGGCGATGCTTTTGTCCCAAGGTGTATCTCAAAGCCACATTTTGTCGAATTGGATACCAACCTTATCGCGCTCGGCGCGCTCTGGAACAAGGCTCGCGGCATGGATTGACGGATGTCTCGTCGGGTACATCGCATGGCATCCAAGAATGCCCGGCAGTCCGCATATCGAAGCCTACGCTGCTGTCGACGAGCAACATGTCGAGGCGCCTGATGTTGCCCGCTGCTTATTGCGGGCGCTCGTGGAAAACGTGAGAGAGGCCGGTCCGTCCACGCTTTGTCTGCACCTTTCTTCTCAGCGTTCCGAACTTCGCGAGCGAGCATACGCGCTCGGCTTCTATTCTCCCGGTTCACAAGCGACGCTGGTCAAGGCGGCAGTTGGTACGATCCTGACGAGCGCGTCATGGGGCGAGGACATCCATCGAATTGCCGAAGCAACGGGGCTGAAGTTTCCGTCCTCGCCGCCGCTGTTCTCCGGAAACAGCACGTATCTTGAGATTCGGTCGCCCGATGGTGAGCGACGGTTCCTCACTATCGGGTCCTTGGAGACGAGTCTTTCTCCGGTGATATTTGCGCTACAAGGGCGGCCAGCCGTCGTGACCCCCATAAAGAGATCCTTCGCCGAGCGATTGTTGGGTCACTCTGCTCAAACATCTATGCTGCCGGACGCAGCGCTAGAGCTTCACAGCGAGCGTCACTTCATTAGCGGTCCCAATGCCATCAAATACCTGCGGCCGGGGACATTGATGCTTTTCTACGAGACAGGCTCGGAGCGCGGGGAGAAAGGAATCATCGCCATCGCGCGCGTCACTGGAGCGTTTCTCACTCGACGAGACGAGCTTGACGTATCACGCCTACATCAGTCGGTGTTGACGGAGGAGGCAGTTCGCAAGTTAGGCAGATCGCCGACGAAGACGGTGACTGTTTTTGACAACGTTTTCCGTTTGGACAGGCCGATTCCGTTAGCTCATCTGAAGGCGATTGGGTGTGGTAAGCCAAACGACGTCATTACGACACGGCCAATTACGGCCACACAACTCGAAGCAATACTTCGAGAAGGAATGGGGAATGACTAGCGCCGACCACATTCTTATTTCGCTTGAGCCTCGCCATGCCGCAAGTATTCTTGATGGGGTGAAGTGCGTCGAACTGCGTAGACGAACGATGCACGTCTTACCGGGGGCGACCGTTTGGCTATATGCCAAGCAGCCTGTTGCATCCATCGTGGGTCTCGCCCGAATACAAAAAACCCATGCAGCTAGGCCGGCGTATCTTTGGCGGAAATTTGGGCCATCGACTGGAATTTCGAAGGAAGAGTTCTGCGCGTACTTCGAGGGTGTATTGAAGGGAGTGGCATTAGTGCTGACCGACGCGGTTCGGTTGAGGAAGCAAGTGCCCCTCCATTTGCTGCGCGAGCCGTTGGGGGGATTTCATCCCCCGCAATTTTTTGCGCGGCTCGCGCCAGACCATCCAGTTTTGCGCACCGTTCTAGATGCGTTGTGATGAGCTAGGGCGCGTATATGACCGATCAGCTCATAAAGCTTCCAGCCGAACAGTTGTTGACGAAATTCGGGTCGGGTGGTCACAAGCCGGGTTCTGGAAGTGCGGCAGCACTTCTTGGTCTAGTGGCGTGCAAATTGATTCAGACCGTTGTCACGCTTTCTGCAGGGAGAGACGAGTATCAAGGGATCGTTCCCCAACTTACGCTCGCAAACCAAGACATACTGCAAGGACTTGAGCCGGTCCTCGTGAAAGCAATTCAAGATGACGCGGATCAATTCGATCGCGTGATCAAGGCGCGGCGACTGCGCGACAAGACAACGGACAAAGCTGAAAGGAAACAGCTGGCGGAACGCGCGCTTGAACAGTTGCGCTTGGCCACAGATATTCCGATCGAGATTGCGAGAGTATGTCTCCAAGTGGCTGAGAAAGGTTTCATCATGTTCGATCTAGGCTTTAGATCGGCTCGCGGAGATTCTGGAGTCGCTGTTAGTTCCGCATTGGCCGGAGCATCGGGCGCACTATCAGTTGTATATCTCAACCTCACGAGTTTTAAGGGAAGCGAATGGGCCGTACGGACGCGGAAAATTGCCGACGAACTCTTCCAACAATCGCAGGCGCTTCAAATTCGACTTTTCGAAAGGATTGAGCTTTTGCGGGCCCAAGTTTTGGCGCGCGAATCGTGAACTCGGTGGTTGATTCCGCGGGTCGCATAGACTGTGCTCTTAATCTAAACTAGCTGAGTCTCTCAATCGGGACACGGGTTTGACAGCCCGTCGCACCTCGCCACGCACGCTTTCCGGCATCGCCGTAGGCGGCGCGTTGCGCATCCGCGCACGTCTACGGCGGATCGCGCAGGGGAGCCCTTCGGGGCTCGCCGGTTCCGTGAGGTGCCCGGTCTGTCAACCCTGCGCGGTCCGTCACCACCGCATGGTCAACGGTGACTTCCATCGCGAAGGAATCACCGCATGGCTCGCAAACCCCGCCAACCCGCCCGCGCATCGCATCGCGCGCAACGTCCATCGACAACGCCGGCCACGCGCATTCGCCTGCCGTCGAGCTGGCGCAACGTCACCGCGCGCCTGCTCCGCCCGCGCAGAGGAGAGCGCACGCGCACCGCGCGACGCGAAGTCCCCGAGATCCGCCTCTCCGGCGCCTGGCTCGAACGCATCGGCTTCCCGATCGGCGCCGAATACCTCATCAGCGTCGAACGCGAGTTCCGCACGATCATCCTGCAAGGCTCGTTCGAAAAGGAGCGCGGGCGACGTTAGCCTCGCATTTGCAGCCAACCTGCGGGCTACGGATTTGCAGAAATTCTGCAATGCAGGGATAATAAGGACATGAAAACTGCGCTCACTATCACTAGCCGCGGTGTCGTCACGCTGCCTGCGAAGCTGCGCCGCGAAATGGGGCTGAAGGCCGACGATCAGCTGATCGCCGAGACCACGCCCGACGGGCTGCTGCTGCGCCCCGCAGTCACGCTGCCGGTGGAGATATACAGCGATGCTCGCATCCGCGAGTTCGACCAGTCCGAGGCCGAGCTCTCTCAAGCGCTTGCTCCGCGAAAGCGCGCCGCACGGCCCAACGCGCGGTCGAAAAAAGTGGCACGGCGCCGACGCTGAGAGCACCGCGCGCCGGTGCGCATTTTTCTGGATGCCAATGTCCTTTTTTCGGCGTGCAAGTCGAAGGGCGCCGTGCGCGAGCTGCTTTCGCGGTTGCGAGCGCGCGGCCACGTGCTTTGCGCCGATGAGTACGTTCTCGCCGAGGCACGCCGCAACCTCGAAATAAAGCAGGCGCAGGCACTGGTCGAGCTTGCGACATTGCGTGACGGGATCGAGCTCGCTCCGTTCCGCCCTGACGGAGTTGCCGGAAATCGCCAGGACCGCGCTTCCGGAAAAGGATCGCCCCGTGCTGGCTGCTGCCATTCGTCTGCGATGTGACGCGCTCGTGACCGGAGATCGCACGCATTTCGGAAAACTCTACGGCATGACGATCGAAGGCGTCGCGATTCATTCGCCGCGGTCTCTGGCCGAGGCCGCCCTCGATTGACGCGAGCGATCTATGCGGGATCTCGATCGCATCGCGCAGCGTCCATCGACAACGCCGGCGACGTGCATTTCAGCTGCCGTCGAGCGGGCGCAACGTCACCGCGTGCCTGCTCCGCCCGCGCGCAGGCGAGCGCTCGCGCAGCGCGCGACGCGAAGTCCCGAGATCCGCCTCTCCGGCGCATGGCGCGAACTCGCGCGACTGGTGCAGAGCGGGTTGGTGACGGCGCGAGCGGTCGGTAATCAGAAGCACGTTCAGGCAAACGCGGCACCTCCGTTGTTTGGTGAGTTGCACGGCATTGTCCTCAAGACCATCGGGTTGGCCGAGCCGCTGCGCGACGCGTTGCGGCCGCTCGTTAAGGAGATCTGTGCTGCGTTTGTCTATGGCTCGGTCGCCAAGCGCCAGGACGACTCGGCGAGCGACGTCGATCTCATGTTGATCAGCGATTCGCTGACGTATGCCGATGTGTTTTTCCGCACTCGAAAAAGCGAGCGAGCGGCTCGGCAGGACCGTCAACCCGACGATACTCTCGCCCAAGGATCTCGAAAAACGCGCGAAGAGCGACAGCGTGTTCGTCAAACGCGTGCTTTCGCAGGCGAAGATCTGGTTGATGGGAGAGGAGAGTGACCTCGGCGTTTGAGAGGCTGGTCAGCGACAAGGTCGATAGCCTGCACGCGTGTTCGGAGGAGTAGGATACACGCGGTCTCCGGCCTTTAGACCCGCACGTTCGTTTCCCGCACACGCGCGCAGCCTGCGCGCACGACGAGGAGGAAATCCGCCGTGGCGATCAATCCGTCCGATCTCAATGCGATGCGAACTGCGACGACGCGCGCGCTCAGCGCGCACTGGAAACTCTTCCTCGGCGAGGGCATCGTCCTCGTCATCCTCGGCCTCGCCGCGGTCGCGCTGCCGCCCGTGGCTTCACTTGCCATCACGCTGCTGATCGGCTGGGTGTTTCTCTTGAGCGGCGCGGTTGGTCTCTACACGACGTTCGCGATGCGCGGCGCGCCGGGCTTCGTCTGGTCGCTGCTTTCGGCGATCCTCGGCATCGCTGCCGGCATCGTGTTGTTGATGTGGCCGCTGAGCGGCGTGTTCTCGGTGACGCTTGTGCTCATCGCGTTCTTCGCGATCGAAGGCATCGCTTCGATCCTGTTCGCGCTCGAACACAAGCGCGAGCTGTCCGGAAACTGGGGATTGATGCTCGCGAGCGGCGTGCTCGATCTGATTCTCGCTGTCATCATTTTCGCCGGATTGCCCGGCACGGCGGCTTGGGCGATTGGTCTGCTCGTCGGCATCAACATGGTGTTTGGCGGAACGGCGCTGATTGCGATGGCGCTGCATGCGCGAAAGACCAATTCGAGCGCACGCGTTCCAGCGACCTGAGCAGCGTGCTTGATCCGATGCACTTCGCGCAGGTGCATCGATCGATCGTCGTCAATCTTCGATCGATCGGCCACGTGGCGCGCGCCGACAACGAAACCGCCGTTATCCACTTGAAGGGCCGCAAGGAAGTGCTGCCGCGTCAGCCGCAGCTATCTGCACCTGTTCCGGCAGATGTGAAGGACACGCGGCGGTTGGCCTCGCACGGCGCCGCCCGTAACGCCATCGAAAGGCGATGTCGTTGTCGCTTCTGCGGTGGCAGCAGATCCATCGATGCGTTAGGTGCTCATACCTCAAGCCGATCGTCGGGACGTGCGACGATCGTGTACAAAGCCGGCATCACGAAGATGCTGATCAGGAGTCGCGTAAAGAGCCCGCTGACGATCACCAGAGCAAACGGCCGCTGCGTGTCGGTGCCTACGCCGGTGGCGAGCGCGGCCGGCAACAAGCCCAACGCAGCCACGAGCGCGGTCATCATGATCGGACGCAGCCGCAGGATCGCGCCTTCGCGGATCGCCTCGGTGAGATTCGTGCCGCCGAGACGAAGCTCATTGACGTAGGAAATGTAGACGACGGCCGTCTGCACCGAGACGCCGAACAACGCGAGGAAGCCGATCCCGGAGGAGACCGAGAATGGCGTGCCGGTGATGGCGAGCGCCACAAGGCCGCCGACCGGCGCCGACAGCACGACACCGAGCACGGTGATGAACGGGAACTTGAAATTGCTGTAGAGCGCGAACAGCAACAAGAAAATGAGACACGCGGTGAGCGGCAAAACGAAGTTCAGCTGCCGGCGCGATGCGGTGTATTCGGTGTATTGCCCACCCCAATCGAGCCGGTAGCCTTCCGGCAATGTCACGGCGCCATTGACCTGCCGCATGGCGTCTTCGACCGCGCCGGCGAGATCGCGATCGGCGACCGAAAACTGGACGCCGATGAAACGCGAATTGTCCTGGCGGTAAATGAACGAGGCACCGTTCGCGACCGCGATGTCGGCGAACTCCTTGAGCGGTATCTGTTGCCCGCCCGGTGTCGGCACCAGGATGCGGCCGATTTCGTCCGGATTGTCGCGATACTCGCGTTCGAGGCGGACGACAAGATCGAACTGCTTTTCCTGCTGCACGACCTGTGTCGCAACGTCTCCGCCGATGGCGGTCTGGATCAAGGCGTTGATGTCGGCGACGTTGACGCCATAGCGGGCGATCTTGGCGCGGTCTATCTTGATCGTGAGACTCGGCTGCCCGAGCTCCTGCACCAGCGTCACGTCGCGGATTCCGCGCACGCGTTCGAGAACCTTCTTGATCGCTTTGCCCTTTTGTTCGAGCGTGTTGAGATCGGAGCCGAAGACCTTTACTGCTAGCGCGCTTTTCAGGCCCGTTTCCGCCTCGTCCACGGCGTCCTCGGCCGGCTGCGTGTAGTTGAAGATGATGCCGGGGAACGATTCCAGCTTCTCGTTGACGGCTTCGATCAACGCGGCTTTGGTGCGATAGGTGCCGGTCCATTGCGAGTAGGGTTTGAGGCCGACGTAGAACTCGACGTTGAAGAAACCGGTCGGATCGGTGCCGTCGTCCGGGCGGCCAAGCTCCGAGGCGACGGTCGTGACTTCTGGAAATGATCGCAATATGTCGCGCACCTTCGGCGCGATCTTCGCCGACTCATCGAACGAAATCGTGTAAGGCATCGTCGCGCGCACCCACAGCGCGCCTTCATCGAGCTGCGGCATGAACTCGGCGCCGATGCTCGGAATGAGCAGCAGCGAGAGTCCGAGCAGAACGGCGGATCCGATCGTCGTCGCCCACGGCCGCGCCAGGCAACGATCGAGCCCTTTGACGTAAACGGATTTGATGCGGTCGAAAGCGGCGTTGCGTCGCTCGCGCACGCCTTTGCGCATGAACCAGGCGCACAACACCGGCAGCAGGGTCAGCGTGACGATCAGGGATCCGATCAATGCGAACACCATGGTGTCCGCCATCGGCCGGAACAGTGTTCCAGATGGACCGGACAGGACATAAATCGGCAGGAAGCTCGTCACGATCACGGCGACCGCGTAGAAAATCGGTCGATCGACCTCCGCGGCGGCGTCGCGGATGACCTCCAGGAGATTCCACGATGTGCCGCGCCGCTCAGCGAGTTGGCGGAAAATATTCTCGACCAACACCACCGCGCCGTCGACCAGGATGCCGAAGTCGACCGCGCCGATCGAAAGCAGATTGGCCGAGGCCTTCTGCAAGTCCAGGCAGATGAACGCGAACAGCAGCGCCAACGGAATCGTCGTGGCGACGATAAGGCCGGCACGAAAGTCGTACAGAAAAAACACCAGGATCACGATGACCAGCAACATGCCGCGCAGCAGGTTCTTCTCGACCACCTGCGTCGTCAGCTCGATCAGATCGCTGCGGTCGTAGAACGGAACGACCTTGACGTCCTTGGGCAGGATCTGCTGGTTCAGTTGTCGTGTCTTCGCCTCGACGCCTTTCAGGACGTCCTGGGTTTTTTCGCCTGTGCGCAACATGATGACGCCTTCCACGGCGTCGTCCTGTTTCTCGTAGCCGAATTCGCCCAGGCGCGGCGCGATGCCGATCACGACGCGACCGATATCCTTGACCAGGACCGGTGTGCCATTGTTCACGGCAAGCACGACATTGCCGATGTCCTCGAGCGTCTCGACGCGTCCCATGCCGCGCACGTAGTAGAACTGGCCGCCTTGCGAGTAGAAGCCGCCGCCGGCGTTGTCGTTGTTGGCCGCCAGCGCACTCTCGACTTGCAGCACGGAAAGTCCCGCGCCGGCGATCTTGGCCGGATCGAGCAGCACCTGGTACTGCATCGTGCCGCCGCCGAATCCGGAATCGTCGGCGACGCCGGGAACGGACTTGTACTGGGGTTCGACGGTCCAGTCCTCGATGGTCTTGAGTTCCATCGGCGACCGGTCCGTGCTTTGCAGCACGTAGCGGTAGATCAGGCCCGAGGGCGCGGATAGCGGCGACACCGAAGGGCTGACGCCGCTCGGCAGATCGACATCGGGGAGCCGTTCGAATATCTGCTGCCGTGCGAAATAATGGTCGGTGCCGTCCTTGAACGTCAGAGTCACGTCGGACAATCCGTACAGCGAGATCGAGCGGATCGTGGTGGACTCGGGCGTACCGGTCACGCCGATCTCGAGCGGCACCGTGATCAGGCGTTCGACTTCTTCGGCAGCGTGGCCCGGCCATTGCGTGACGATCTCGACCATCGGCGGCGACAGATCGGGATACGCATCGACCGGCAGGCGCTTCAACGACAGGATGCCTGCTCCGATCAGGACCAGCGCCATCAGAACGACGAGGAAGGGCTGTCGCAACGAAGAAGACACGACCCGATTCATGATCGAAGCCGTGCGCGACTCCGATCCGGGAGGAGGCAGGCGATCGCTCATTGGTTCTGCATGAACTGAACGAAGATGCCGCCGTCGACCACGATCTGATCGCCCGGTGCGAGACCGGCGACGATGTCGTATTGGTCGCCGCTGCGATGGCCGAGCGTCACGGATCTGCGCGCGAAGCTGGCGTCCTTTTCGGCGACGTAGACAAACGGCAGGTTCACGTCGTCGCGCAGGATGGCCGATACCGGCACCAGCAGTCCGCTGCTTTCCTCGCGCGCGTGGATCCGCACGCGCACATACATCTGTTTCCTCAACAGGTTGTCCGGATTGTCCACGACGACGCGCACGGCCACGGCGCGCGTATTGGGATCGACCAGGGCCGAGATGTTGTCCACAGTTCCGGAGAGATTCTTCGCCGCATCTCCGGTCTCCACTTCGGCTGGATCGCCGAGCCTGATCGACGCCAGGTCGGAACCAAACAGTTGCGCCATGACCCAGACGCGCGAGAGATCGGCCACCGTGAAGCACGGCGTCGAACCTGCCTGCAAGAGCTGCCCGGGCGTGATGAGTTTTTCGACGACGGTGCCGGCGATCGGGGCGCGGATCACGCCGGCGGCGTGCGTCATCGGTTTGCCGGCCTGAATGTCCTTGATCGCGCGCGGATCGACATCCAGCGCGACGAGTGCCTGCAGCGCGGCGTCGCGGTCGGCGTCGGCATTCGCGGCGTCGGTCTCTGCCTGTTCCGCTTCGCGCTCTGAGACACCGCGGTGCTGGACCAGATCCTTGTCGAGATCGGCCACACGACGGTTGGTCTGCGCCGTGGCGATGGCCTTGCGGTAGGTGCTGATGGCCGCCGCGAAGTCGGGCGAATCGACCGTTGCCAGCGGATCGCCCCGGTTGACGTGCTGGCCCGGCGACACGAGCAGCTGCGACACCGGACCCGAAAACGCGGCGATTACGCTGGTGGCCTGATCGTTGTCGAAGTCGACCGTTCCGGTGGTTTCGATCGCCTTGCGGTACTTGGACGATGCGACCGTGTGGAGCGTGATGTTCTTGCGCTGAGCCGCCGTCAGCGTCGCGTTGCTCGGCGTGGTGGCGGTGACAGCCGCGTGATTGGCGGATTCGCGCGAGCACCCGGCGAGCGAGGCGATGGCCGCCGCTGCGAGCACGACTCTCGTCATGTTGCGCGCGAGGCCGCTCGGCCATTCCAGCGAAGCCGCGGCCCGAAACGAATTATTTTTCATGCTTGTCCTGGGTCGAATCCGCCGCGACCGAGTCGGTCCGGGTCAAGTCCGCGCGGTGCCACCAGCCGCCGCCCAGCGCCTGAAACAATGCGGCCGTATCGGCGTAACGATCGGCTTGCGCTTGCACGAGGTTGATGCGGGCTTGTTGATAGCCCTGTTCGGCATTCAGCAGAACCAGATAGTTGGCGTAGCCGTCCCGCCATTGCCGTTGCGATAGTTCCAGCGTCACCTTGGCGGCATCGGCGGCCGCAGCGGCCGTCTTCAAACCCTCGGCGTCCTGCTCCAGCGCGGTCAGCGTATCGGCGACGTTCTGCACAGCGGTCAGCACCGTGCTGCGATATTGGTCGGCCGCCTGCACGTACGCGGCCTTCGCCGCGCGTTCCTGATGCAGCAAAGCGCCGCCGTCGAAGATCGGCGCGGTCAGTGCGGCGCCGAGACTCCAGAAACCCGTGCCCGACTCGAAGACCTGACCGATCGCAAGCGCCGTGCTGCCCGCATCGGCCGTCAATTCGATATTCGGCAGCCGGTTCGCCGCGGCGATGCCGACCTGAGCGCTGGCCGCATGGAGATTGGCTTCGGCCTGCAGCACGTCCGGACGTTGCGCGACGAGTTGCGCAGGAAGGCTCACCGGGATGTCCTGCGGCAATTGCAGGCTCGAAAGTTCGAACGTTTCCGCAGGTGCCTGGCTCGGAAAGCGGCCGGCCAGAATCGCCAGAAGATGGTCGAGCTGCGCGGACTGCTTGAGCAACGGAGGCAGCGTCGCGGATACCTGCGCGAGTTGCGATTCCTGCGCCGCGAGGTCGACGCCGCTCGCATAACCCTTGGCGACCTGGTAGCGCAGGATTTCAACCATGTTGGCATTGAAATCGATGAGCTGACGCGTCGCGTCGATCTGCATCTGCAGCGCGCCCTTCTGGATCGCCGCGACCACGACATTGGCGGTGAGCGTCGTGTAGGTGGCGATCATCTGAAAGCGAACGCCCTGCTCTTGTGCTTGCAAGGATTCCACCGTCCGGCGATTCAGGCCGAACACGTCGGGCACATATGAAACGCTGACTTGCGGCGTGAACAGGTTGTACAGGAACGCGTTGTTGCTCGGCACGGGTGCGAGCGCGCCGGGCGGGTCCTGCTGGCGACTCGCCGAAACGCCGGCCGTGACCGTCGGGTAATAGGCGCCGCGCTGAGCCAGAACATTTTCCCTGGCTGCCGACAATGCCGCTTGCGCGGCCTGCAGATCGGGATTGCCCGCGATCGACTGCTCGATCAGCTGGTCGAGTGCTTTGGAATGGAACAGGGTCCACCAGTCGGCGGCGATGTCGCTGCCTTTGATGAAGCGCTGTGCTTCGCCACCGGCGATGCCGGAGGTCGCGGTCGTGCTTGAAACCGGGTGGCTGGTGTAATCGTCGACAGCTGGGGCGTCGGGTTTCTTGAAGTCGGGCCCGACCGCGCAGCCGGCCATCAACAGGCAGACAAAGGCCGGGACGAAGCGCCGCGCACGCGATGAAGACGAGTGGGCAACGAGCACGGGTTCCGTTGTCATCTCATCCAACTTCCCGCCTGGCGCTGTCGCGCACGTCACCTCGCGCCTTTGCATGCGGGCGCTTCCTCAAAGAGCCGTCCGAAAGTAATAGTATATCGTATCAAAGAGTTGCCGCCCGTATCGCAAGTCATGGTTCGACCCGCGGATACGGCGCGCCGCGAGGGGCTAGGCCGGCGAGCGGTCGGCGTGGCAGAAACAAACCGTCGCGCCCCCGCCGGATGGCCATGGAGCGAGCGATTGAAGTCGATCAATGGGTCTTTGGGTCGGAACATCGGTTCGCGCGGACTTGCGGTTTTGCGGAGAAACGCCCGACCCGAGCAGGTCCGCGAGGCGCGGTCATCGCGATGCCGCTTGTGGCAAGCTCGGCCTCGATGCGAAAACGCCGGAGAGCGCGGCACAGCGACTTTCCGGCCAAGCCCGAAATGGCGGGCAGACCGTTTCGTGACCACAGCAAAGGGGAACGACATCCATGAAGACACTGATTCGACCGGTGCGTCGCTGGCTCGCGGAGCGTTCGCTTGCGCGCAGAGCGTCCATCGCCGTGTTGACGATCGGATTTGCGCTTCACGCGTCCGTTCACGCAAGAGCCGAGGACGCGATCGCCAGCCGCATGGCCAAGGTCAATGGCGTCGAGATCCATTACCTGGAGGCGGGCGCCGGAACGGAAACACCGGTCTTGTTGTTGCACGGCTACGCCGAGACGAGCCACATGTGGCGGCCCCTGATACCGAAAATCGACGGACATCGTGTGGTAATCGCGCCCGATCTTCGCGGCGCGGGCACTTCGTCGAAACCCGACCGTGGTTACGACAAGAAGACGCTGGCGCAGGACATTCACGCGCTCGCACAGTCACTGGGCTTCAAGAAAGTCATCCTCATCGGGCACGACATCGGCTTGATGGTCGCCTATGCCTACGCGGCCCAATATCCGGACGAGGTCGAACGCATCGCGCTGATGGACGCTTTCCTGCCGGGCGTCGGCGACACGTCGGGTATTTTTCTGCTGCGCGACAAGTGGCATTTCAATTTCTACGGCGAAACGCCGCTGAAGCTCGTCGCCGGTCGCGAGCGGATCTATTTCGAGCATTTCTGGAACGATTTCGCCGCGGATCCGAAGCATTCGATTCCGGAAAAGGATCGCCAGTTCTATGCGTCCGAGTACGCGCGGCCGGGCGGCATGCGCGCGGGATTCGAATATTTCCGCGCGTTCGATCAGGACGGAAAAGATTTCGCCGCGTTCGCGCAGAAGAAACTCACGATACCGATGCTCGTATTGAGCGGCGAAAAATCCGGCGGCGAATTCCTGATCAATCAAGGCCGCATGGTCGACACCAACGTCGATGGCGTCATCATCAAAGGATCTGGCCACTGGTTGATGGAAGAAGCGCCCGAACAGACGATTCCGGCACTGGTCGCGTTCGTCAACGGTCCGCCGAAAATAACGCAACGCTAACGAAGGCTCGCTGGCGAAGTCGGTAAAGTCCGCCGACTTCCCATCAAGGAGCCGTCATGTCTCATCGCCGCGCAATCGCGTTGCTGGTATTGCTCTCGTCATCGGCTGCGAGTTCGGCGGCCGAAACCGGTTCGACACCGGATCCGGCGCTGGATGCGTATGCGCGCCCGGCGCAGCTCGTCGATATCGGCGGGCGCAAGCTCAACTTGCGCTGCAGCGGAAGCGGCACGCCGACGGTGATGCTCGAAAGCGGCGCCACGACGGATTCGCTGACCTGGTTCAAGGTGCAGCCGCTGCTCGCGCGTTCGACGATGGTGTGCTCTTACGATCGCGCCGGTTACGGATTCAGTGACGACGGACCTCGGCCGCGCGACATCGATGCGGACGCGGCGGACCTGCACGCTCTGATCCATGCGGCGCACCTTGCGCGGCCTGTCGTGCTGGTCGGTCATTCGCTCGGCACGAATATCGTGCGTCGTTACGCCGACAAGCACGCGGCCGACGTCGCCGGGATCGTGCTGGTCGATCCGCCGCCGCAGCGCATCAGCGAGTTCTCGGCGGACTGGGTAAAGACCGACGATGAAATGCACGAGAAGGTGATCGCCTTCGCGACGCAGTGCGAGCAAGCGGCGAGTGCCGGCCAATTGCAGAAACCCACTGGCGAGCTCGAAAAGTGCATTCGACCGCCCGATCCGAACTATCCGCCCGCGCTGAATGCCGCGATCCACGCGCAAAAAGAAAAACCGCCGTTCTGGCACACGCTGATTTCGGAATTCCAGACCAACATGACGCTGTTCGAACAACCGGTATCGGCCAAGGAATCGCACGGCGCGATGCCGCTGATCGTGCTGACCGCGGACAGTTCATTTGCCGACGCGCCGCCCGATGGCAAGAGCGCGATGGAGTCGGCACAGCAGAAGACGCACAAACTCATCGTCGCCACGTCGACGCGCGGCGAGCGTCGCTGGATCACGCAGTCCTCGCACGACATGCAGTTCGATCAGCCGCAGGCGATCGTCACCGCGGTCGCCGATGTCATCGAGCAGGCTGGGGTCGGCAAGTCCGGCGCGAAGTGAGATGGCCCGCCAGCGCGTGATCAGGCGCTCCGTTCGGTGCGCAGCGAGACCAGCAGATCCGCAAGCCGGTCGTACGTTTCCCCAGCGCCATGTTCCATGCCGGAGCGGAGCATGCCGTCGCGCACTTCGCGCGATGGACTAAGAACGAGCGTCGTCAATGTCGTCTTGCCTTCGTGTTCGATCAGCGTTGCCGTAACCAGCGCGGCGCCCGTGCCGGCGAATTCGTCGAACGATTCGGTGTATTGCAGTTTTTCGGGCGGCGAAATCTCGCGATACACGCCGCGCATGCCCATGACCCGGCGATCCGGACCATGCGACAGAAAGCGCCATGCGCCACCGACGCGAAGATCGATCTCGCATTCGACCAGCGTCCAGCCGTGCGGGCCGAACCAGCGCTTCAGCAGTTCGGGTTTCGTCAGCGCATCGAAAACGAGGTGACGCGGCGCGTCGAACACGCGCGTCATCAGGACTTCGCGATCGCCTTGCGCGACGACTTTGAGCGTGCCGGTATTCTTCATGAGGATTCTCCGTCAGCGTTTGCTGCTGCGTTTACGCGAGGTCTTCTGCTGCGCCTTGAGTTCGTCCAGCAGCGCATCGAGGCGCTGGTAGCTCGCTTCCCAGAATTTGCGGTATTCCTCGAGCCAGCCGCTGGCCTCGGCGAGCGGCTTCGCCTCGATCTTGCGCGGCCGCCGCTGCGCGTCCTGTCCGCTCGAGATGAGTCCGGCGCGCTCGAGCACCTTGAGATGTTTCGAAATCGCGGGCTGACTCATCGCGAACGGCCGCGCGAGGTCGGTCACCGATGTTTCGCCAAGCGCCAGTCGGGCGAGGATTGCGCGACGCGTCGGGTCTGCGAGTGCGGCGAACGTGGCGTCGAGACGCTGTGCTCTATTCATTATATAACCATAATGTTCCAAAACTACTAGGTTATATACAACGATAAGACCAACGCGTCAAGCGGCGTCCCAGCCAGCATCGCCGTCTCCACGGAAAAGATCGGCTCGCGCGTTGCGCGGCGATGAAGTGTTCGCAACACACGCCCACCGTGCCTGTGTGTGAAACCCCGATACATCGCGGTCCTGCTGCATTCGCCGCCGATCGCGCAAACCCGTACCATGCGGGCGCGCACATTCGGGTCCGCAAGAGGCCGACCGCCATGGCACACAAGGTCACGTTCAATCTTCCCAAACGCGAGCTCGGACGCGAAGACATCGTTTTCGTGGTCGAGAAGAACGAGCGCCGCTTCGGAACGCTGCTGATCTCCAAAGGCGCCGTCGAGTGGCGGCCGACCAACAAGCAATATCGCCGCAAGATCAGCTGGGACAAGTTCGATCAGCTGATGCGCGAGATCGGCAATCGCGTCTGATGCGTCGCTGCAAAGCACCGGCGCGAGGCGCGGGGTCTATCGGCTCCGATACCAGCTCAGCACGGCTTCGGGCACGAGCGGTTCGATCGGGATAGCGAGCTCATCGAAACAGTCGAGCGCATCGCGCAAGGCGCGCTCGAGCGCCGTCGGCGTCGTCGATGAGGGCGCGTTGAAGCATTCGTATTCGATGGCTTCGAGCATGCGCGCCGACCATGCGAACAAAAGAGCGCCGCGTTCTTCGAAAAGATCGCGCAGCCAGTCGCGCAGGGGCGCATGCAGCGTGAAGCCGTCGACTTCGCAAATCTGCCGCGCCAGCGCGCTCGCTTCCGGGTACACGCCGCGATACCACTCGGTGCGGCCGGCCGCGGCGTCGCGAACGACGAGCGGCGCCGGCGATCGATGCTCGGCCAACGTGCTGATGAAACGCCGCTCGATGCGACGCGCATCGCGAACAAAATCCGCGCCGATCAGGAGCGCGCGATCGAGATCGAACAAGCGGAAGAAGCGCGGATGAAATGCCTGCAGGCGCTGCAGCGGATCGCGCGAAAATCCCACTTTGAGAAGATCCTCGTCGCGGCACGGAATCACGTAAACGAACGCGCGGCCGCGGCTCGCGAAGCGGGGATATCGGGTTTCAGTGTCCTCGCTCATGCGTCCGCACGATCGCGCGCATGTCCGGAGGCGTCAGTTTAGCTTCCTGAGCGCCGGTTCGAGCACGGGCCAGACGTTGTCCAGAACTTTCGGTTCACCTTCGGCCTTCGGGTGCAGGCCGTCGTCCTGCATCAGATTGGGGTCGAGCGCGACGCCGTCGAGCAGGAACGGGACTAACGGCAGATTGAATTCCTGAGCCAAGTCCCGATACATGGCCCTGAGGCCATCGCGATACTGCGGCCCGTAGTTGATCGGAAGCTCGATGCCGGCGAGGACGACGGCGGCTCCGGCATCGCGGCAAGCGCGGACGATCCTGGTGAGATTTTCGCGGATCTGGGCAATCGCAAGTCCGCGCAGCCCATCGTTTGCGCCGAGCTCGACGATGACCAGCGCGGGTTTGTTTTCGGCGAGCAGTGGCGGCAGACGCGCGAGTCCACCGGATGTCGTTTCGCCGCTGATGCTCGCGTTCACCACGGGCCTGGGATTCTTCGATTGTGCGAGGCGCGTTTCGAGCAGATGCACCCAGCCGGACTCCACGCGGATATGGTGGGCGGCGGAAAGAGAATCGCCGAGGACCAGAATCGGCCGCGTCGTCGCCTCGGCGCTGCCGATCGAGATCAATAGAACGAAAGCCAGGAGACGGCCGATCATCATGCGTTCCGATTCCGAAATCGTGTTGAGCGCCCGAGAGGTTAGCAAAACCGTCGAAGGACCTGACGGCAGGCTGACGATTCTCGACGGCGTCAGCCTCGAAGTCGCGCGCGGCGCGAGCCTTGCGATCGTCGGCGCGTCCGGCTCGGGAAAAACGACGCTGCTCGGCCTTCTTGCCGGGCTCGATCGACCGAGCTCGGGTTCGGTCAGCCTTGCCGGCCGATCGCTCGACGCACTCGACGAAGAAGCGCGCGCGCGCTTGCGCCGACGTCTGGTCGGCTTCGTATTCCAGAGTTTCCACCTGTTACCGGCGCTGAACGCCGAAGAAAACGTGATGCTGCCGCTCGAGCTCGAAGGCCGCAGCGACGCAGCCGCACGCGCCCGAAGCGCACTTGCCGGCGTTGGACTCGACGCGCGCCGTCATCACTATCCGCACCAGCTTTCCGGCGGCGAGCAGCAACGCGTCGCGCTCGCGCGCGCGTTCGTGCACGAGCCGGAGCTTCTGTTCGCCGACGAGCCGACCGGCAATCTCGATCAACGCACGGGCGCCGCGGTCAGCGATCTTCTGTTCGCACTGAATCGCGAGCATGGCACGACGCTGGTGCTGGTTACGCACGACACCGCGCTCGCCGCACGCTGCGAGGGCAGCCTTCGACTTGCCGAGGGCCGCATCGATACGAACGCGGCCGAAGGCCGCCCGCAAACTCCCCTCGCCCGCGACGCGGGAGTGGGTGGACCGCTCGTGGAGCGCGCGGCGGGTGAGGGCACGCCGTGAGGCCATTCGTATTCGCCGCGCGCAGCCTCCGTCGCGAATTTCTGCACGGTGAGCTCGCAACGCTCGCGGCGGCCCTGGTGCTGGCCGTTGCTGCGCTCGCGGCGGTCGCGACGCTCGCCAATCGCGTCGAGCGGGCGATCGTCGCTTCGGCGGCGGAGCTGATCGGCGGCGATCTCGGCATCGCGTCGAGCCGTCCGTTGCCGGACGAGTTCGCGTCGGAAGCGAAACAGCGTGGGCTCGCGCTGGCTGATATCGCAGATTTCCCGAGCGTCGTGTTTGCCGCAGACAAGAGTCGGCTGTGCGATGTGCGTGCCGCCGATCCCGCGTTTCCGCTGCGTGGTGTTCTTTCGATACGCGATACGGCAGGCGTCGAACGCGTGACGCACGCGCCGCCGTCGAACACGGTCTACGTCGATCATGAAGTTCTGGCGGCGCTCGATGTGCACGTCGGCGACAAAGTTCAAGTCGGCGGACGCGATCTCGCGATCGCCGGCGAAATCGTGCGCTCGCCGGACAGCGGCAACGTATTCCGTCTCGCGCCGCGACTGCTCATGCAACTTTCCGACGCGCAATCGATCGGGTTGATCGGAATAGGCAGTCGCGTGCGTCATCGTCTGCTCGTTGCCGGTGATGCGAGCGTGGTCGATGCGTACGCAGCGTGGGCGAAGGGGCGACTTCCGGACGGCGCCGAAATCACGACCGTCGAAGACGCGCAGCAGAATCTTCGAACCGCTTTCGAGCGCGGCGAAAGTTTTCTGCGGCTGGCTGCGTTGCTCGCGGCATTGCTGTCGGGAATCGCGGTAGCGCTTGCGGCGCAGCGTTTCGCGCGGCGCAAGACCGAAGAGGTCGCGTTGCTGCGCTGTCTCGGCGCGAGTCGTGGCGAGATTCTCGGCGCGCTGACGATCGAGATCGCATTGCTGGCGCTGCCGGCGTGCCTGCTCGGTCTCGGGCTCGGGCTCGCATTGCAGCAGATGGTGATCGTGCTTGCGCGCGATCTATTGCCGGCGGCGGCGCCGAGTTTGCCGGCCGGTCCACCGCTGGCGGCGTTTCTGATCGGGCTGGCGGTGTTGTTCGGTTTTGGGTTGCCGCCTCTGCTGCGACTTCGAGACGTCGAGCCGATGCGCATCTTCCGGCAAGATCTCGACGCGCGGCCGCGGCGTTTCGACGCGTTGTATATATTGCCGTTCGCGGTGGGCGCGGCGCTGATCGGATTCGAGGCCGGCGACCTGCGCCTGGCCGCTACCTTGGCCGGCGGGTTTCTTCTCGTCGCGGTTGCGGCAGGTTTGCTCGGCGCGATTTTGCTGCGACTGTTGCGCAGCGGCGGCAAGCGGTTGCCGGGCGCGCTGCGCTTCGGTCTTGCAAATCTCGCACGCCGACGCGGATTGAGCTTGCTGCAGGCCGGCGCGCTTGCGCTCAGCCTGACGGCGCTCGCGCTGCTCGGCGTGATCGCGCCGTCATTGCTGCAGCGCTGGCGCGCGGAGCTTCCGCCCGATACGCCGAACTACTTCATGATCAATCTGCAGCCCGAGCAGCGCAGTGCGATGGAAGGACGCCTGCATGCGATCAGTGCGACGAATCTCAATGTATTGCCGCTCGCGGTCGGCAAACTGGTCGCGATCAACGGAATTGCGCCGAAGGCGGACGACTACGCCGATCGGCGCGCGGCGAACTGGATCAACGGCGAGATGCGGCTGTCATGGAGCGATGCGTTGCCGCCCGCGAACAAGTTGCTGTCGGGTCGATGGTTCGACGCCGAGACGAAAGAGCCCGGCCTCTCCGTCGACAAGATGTGGGTCGACATGTTCCGCTTGAAACTCGGCGACATGTTGACCCTGCGCGTCGGCGAACGCGACATCACCGCGCGAGTCGACAGCATTCGCGGCGTCGACTGGGATTCGTTCCGCGTGAATTTCTTCCTGATGCTCGATCCGACAACGGGAGCCGCGCTGCCGCACAGTTTTCTCGCCAGTTTTCACGTGCCGTCGGGCGACTCGACGCAACTCGCTGCGCTCTCGCGTGACTATTCGAACATCTCGCTGGTCGATATCAACGCGATTCTCGATCGCGTGCGCGACATCGTCGATCGCGTCGGTCGCGCTGCGGGTTGGGTGCTCGCGTTCAGTGTCGCGGCCGGCGTGCTGGTCCTGCTTGCTGCGCTGGCCGCAACCGCCGACGAGCGCCGTTTCGAGATTGCGCTGCTGCGCACGCTCGGAGCGCATCGACGGCAACTCAGTATTGCCGTGCTCGGTGAGTTCGTCGCGCTCGGGGTGCTGGCCGGTGCGATCGCGGCGATTGGCGCAGCGGGAATCGGCATCGCGCTTGCGGAGCGCGTGTTCAAGCTCGAAAACTACTGGCCGCCGGTGGGTTCGCTGATGGAATTGATCTTCGCGGCGGCGGCGTTGGTGGCGTTCGCGGGATGGATCGGGACGTGGCGCATCTCGCGCACGCCGCCGGTGACGATCTTGCGGCGGGCGTGATGTGATTTTCGCCTCTCGCGCTTGCGGGAGAAGCCTACGCGCGCAGTGCGGCGGGTGAGGGAGGGCGACGCCAGCTTGCCCTCACCCTAGCCCTCTCCCGCAAGCGGGAGAGGGGATCGCGCACGCGTGTCGACGGCGATCAACCGCCGTCAGGCGACTTGACGCGACGCCTTCTTCCGATCGCTTTCGGTAAGAAACCGTTTGCGCAGCCGGATTTCCTTCGGCGTCACTTCGACGAGTTCGTCTTCCTCGATGAACTCGAGCGCTTGTTCGAGCGACATGCGGATTGCCGGAGTGAGCTGTACGTTCTCGTCCTTGCCGGCGGCGCGAATGTTGGTCATCTGCTTTGCGCGCAACGCATTGACCGTGAGGTCGTTGTCCTTGGAGTGGATGCCGACGAGCTGGCCTTCGTAGATCTCGTCGCCTTCGCTGACGAGCAGGCGTCCGCGTTCCTGCAGGCTGACCAGTGCATACGCGGGGGACATGCCTTTGCCGTTGGAGATCATCACGCCGTTCGGGCGCTTGGCGATCTGGCCTTCGGCCCGCGGTCCGTAATGATCGAACACGTGGAACAGAAGGCCGGTGCCCGCGGTGATCGTACGGAATTCGGTCTGGAATCCGATCAGCCCGCGTGCCGGAATCAGGTACTCGAGTCGCGAGCGGCCTTTGCCGTCCGGCTCCATGTTCTTGAGCTGGCCTTTGCGCTGGCCGAGGCGTTCCATGACGCCGCCCTGGAATTGCTCCTCCATGTCGACGACGAGTTGCTCGATCGGCTCGCTGGCGACGCCATCGATATCCTTGATGATGACTTCGGGGCGCGACACGGCGAGCTCGTAGCCTTCGCGGCGCATCGTTTCGATCAGGATCGAAAGATGCAGCTCGCCGCGGCCGGAGACCTTGAACTTGTCCGGATCGTCGGTTTCCTCGACCTTGAGCGCGACGTTGTGCAGCGCTTCGCGCATCAGTCGATCGCGAATCTGGCGGCTGGTGAGATATCTGCCACCGCTGTGTTCCTTGTCGCCGGCGAACGGGGAATTGTTGACCTGGAACGTCATGCTGATCGTCGGCTCGTCGACCGTCAGCACCGGCAACTGCTCTGGCGTGTCCTGTGCGCAGATCGTGTCGGAGATGCCGAGGTTCTCGACGCCGCTGATCGCGATGATGTCGCCGGCCGCGGCTTCCGGCACTTCGCGGCGCTCGAGGCCCATGAAGCCGAGCACCTGCAGCACTTTGCCGTTACGTTTCTTGCCTTCACGGTCGATGACCGTGACCGGCATGTTCGTGCGCACTTTGCCGCGCTGGATGCGGCCGGTACCGATGATGCCGACGTAGTTCGAATAGTCGAGATTCGAAATGCGCATCTGGAACGGACCGTCCGGATCGACCGGCGGCGGGCGCACGTGCGTGACGATCGCCTGAAACAGCGGATTCATGTTGCCTTCGCGCACGTCGCCGCTCATACCTGCGTAGCCCTGCAACGCGGATGCGTAGACGGTGGTGAAATCGAGCTGTTCCTCGCTGGCGCCGAGCCGATCGAACAGATCGAACGTCGCGTTCAATACCCAGTCGGGCCGCGCGCCGGGCCGGTCGACCTTGTTGATGACCACGATCGGCCGAAAACCCATCTTGAAGGCTTTCTGCGTGACGAAGCGCGTCTGCGGCATAGGCCCGTCGAACGCATCGACCAGCAGCAACACCGAATCCACCATCGACAGCACGCGCTCGACCTCGCCGCCGAAATCGGCATGTCCGGGCGTGTCGACGATATTGATGCGCCACTCCTGGCCCTCCGGATCCTTCCAGCGGATGGCGGTGTTCTTCGAAAGGATCGTGATGCCGCGTTCCTTTTCGAGATCGTTCGAGTCCATCACGCGATCGGGCACCACCGTGCGTTCGGACAGCGTGCCCGACTGCTTGAGCAGCTGATCGACGAGGGTGGTTTTGCCATGGTCGACGTGCGCGACGATGGCGATATTGCGGAGCTTTTCGATGGACATGCGCGGTACCTCACGACCGCCGCAGGGCGGGGCCGTGAATGGGCTCGAAGCGAAGGGCCGGAGGCGGACCCGACATTATAGCCTGACTGGCTTGGGTAATCGCTCTAGGCCGTATGGGGGCCAGCAAAGTCCGATCGTTAGGCTAATAGCCGCACCTTGTTCCGCCGTCCCGCGAAGGCGGACGCCAAGCGACTTTTTCTTGTGGGAGAAGCCAGAAGGCGCCGGCTCGTACTTTCGGGGGACGACGGCACGACGGTAGGTTGCGCCTTGGCCCACTCCACGCCGTCGGTTAATCTTCGCGCCCCTCGAATCGGAAAGAGCATCCATGTCCGACCTCACCGCCGACATCAAGACCAACCGCGGCACCATCCACTTGAAACTGTTTGCCGACAAGACGCCGATCACGGTCGCCAACTTCGCCAACCTCGCCAAACGCGGCTATTACAACGGGCTGACGTTTCATCGCGTGATTCCGGATTTCATGATCCAGGGCGGTTGTCCGAACGGCGATGGCCGCGGCGGCCCGGGCTACAAGTTCGAGGACGAGATCGTCGCAGGACTCAAGCACGATCGTCCGGGCATTCTTTCGATGGCGAACGCGGGTCCCGGCACGAATGGCAGCCAGTTCTTCATCACGCACGGCCCGACGCCGTGGCTCGACGGCAAGCACACGGTGTTCGGGGCGATCGTGGGTCCGGAAGATCAGAAAGTCGTCGACGGCATCCGTGGCGACGACAAGATCGAATCGATCACGATCGGCGGCGACACGACCGCGTTGTTCGACAAGGAAAAAGCGAAAATCGAGCGCTGGAACGCCACACTCGACGCGCGCGGCTGATGCCAAGCGAACGGAGAAGCCGGGCGCGCGATGCGGTCCGGCTTCATGCCGTCAAGGCGTGGTCGAGCGTTTCGTGAACATCCGGTGGATCAGAAGCAGAATGATGGCGCCGATGATCGAGGCGATCCAGCCGGCGGATTCACCGGCCTGATACCAGCCGAGCGTCCGGCCTATCCATGTCGCCACGAACGAGCCGACGATACCGACGATCGCGGTGATAATGAAACCGCCCGGATCCCGGCCCGGTGTCAGGAATTTGGCGATGATGCCGACGACGAGGCCGATGATGAAGGTCATGATGATGCCGTGAGTACCGCCGAATACCTCCATTGCAGAGCTCCTCTGTAGTGGGATGTGCGGGGTGGTGCGCGGCCGCCATGCCAGCGCGCCGCGACGGGCGCGAGTTTGCGCGCTTGGCCTCGGCAAGGCGAGTGTTTTGCGCGATCAAGGATCGGTAAAGACGCTGTGTTAGAATTGTCGGGCTGCACGAAGCTCGCGCTTCGACGCGCCAATTCGACGAGGACTTCCATGCTGACTCTCGCAGCGCGCATGAGCCGCGCCAAGCCGAGCGCGATCATGATCGTGGCCGACAAGGCCAAACAGCTCAAAGCCGCCGGCCGCGACATCATCAGCTTTTCGATCGGCGTTCCGAATTTTCTGCCCGGCCCGCACGTGTACGACGCGGTGCGCGACGCGCTCGCCAAGGACAGCGGCCAGTACGGTTCCAACCGCGGTTCCGACGCGTTGCTCGATGCGTTCCAGAAGCATCTCGAAGAGGGCGGCCTCGGCGGCTACACGCGCGCGAATATCGCGACCGGGATCGGCGCCAAGCACATGTTGTACAACCTGGCCGAAGCGCTGCTCGATCCCGGCGACACGATCGCGTTTGCGGTGCCGTACTGGACGACGTACGTCGACATCGCCGACATCCTCGATGCGAAGCAGCGTCTGTTGCCGTGTCCGGCCAGCCAGAATTACAAGCTGACGCCGGCGCAGCTCGATGCCGCGTTGCCGGGTGCAAAGGTATTTCTCTTCAACAACCCGTGCAATCCGACCGGCATGGTCTACACGAAAGAAGAGATCGCCGCGCTTGCCGATGTGCTCGTCAAGCATCCCGACACTTGGATCATCTGCGACGACATCTACAACCGCATGGTGTTCGACGGCGTCGGCTACCACAACTTCGTGCAGGCACGACCGGAGCTGCGCGATCGCGTGATACAAGTCGATTCGCTGTCGAAAACCTATGGCATGCCGGGCTGGCGGGTGGGATTCGTCGCTGCGCCGGAGACGGTTGCGCGGGCCGTCGTCACGCTGAATTCGAATCACATCACCAATTTGCCGGAAGTCATCACCGCCGCTGCCGTCGCGGCACTCACCGGTCCGCAGGACATTCCGCGCCAGCGTTGTGCCGAGTTTCAGGCCAAACGCGATCAGGTGCTCGCGGCGATCAATTCGATTCCAGGCGTCGTTTGCCCGCGTCCGCAAGGCGCGTTCTACGTGTTCCCGAATATTTCGTGCGCGTTCGGCAAGAGCCATCTCGGCAAGAAGATCGCGAGCGACGTCGATTTCTGCAATGCGCTGCTCGATGCGAAAGGCGTTGCGTGCGTGCCGGGTTCCGCGTTCGGCGATCCGAACGCGCTGCGGATTTCGTATACGTGTCCGACGGCGCAACTGCCGGAAGGGCTGAAGCGCTTCCGAGAGTTTTTCGCAGAATTGACCTGAAAGCCCGTCGTCCCGGCGGAGGCCGGCAGCCATTTTGCGTTCGCGCCAAGAGCAAAATGGGTCCCGGCTTTCGCCGGGATGACGATCAACCTGCTCGCGAGGAATCATCCCCATGAAATCGCCAGTCCGCGTTGCCGTCACCGGAGCCGCCGGCCAGATCGGCTATGCGTTGCTGTTCCGTATCGCCGCTGGCGACATGCTCGGCAAGGATCAACCCGTGATCCTGCATCTGCTCGAAATCACGCCTGCGTTGCCTGCGTTGAACGGCGTCGTCATGGAGCTCAACGACTGCGCGTTTCCGACGCTCGCCGGCGCCATCGCGAGCGACGATGCGAATGTCGCGTTCAAGGATGTCGACTATGCGCTGCTCGTCGGCGCGCGGCCGCGCGGTGCGGGCATGGAACGCAAGGATCTGCTCGAAGCGAACGGTGCGATTTTTTCACCGCAAGGCAAAGCTCTGAACACGCAGGCGAAGCGCGATGTGAAAGTGCTCGTCGTCGGCAATCCGGCCAACACCAATGCGCTGATCGCGCAGCAGAACGCTCCGGACCTCGACCCGAAATGTTTCACCGCGATGGTGCGCCTGGATCACAACCGCGCGCTGTCGCAATTCGCCGAAAAGACCGGTGCGCACACGACCGATATCAAGCGCGTCACGATCTGGGGCAACCATTCGTCGACGCAGTATCCCGACATCCACCACGCGACCGTGAAGGGCAACGCCGCTCTGAGTCTCGTCGATCAGGCCTGGTACAAGGATTCGTTCATTCCGACCGTGCAGCAGCGCGGCGCGGCGATCATCAAGGCGCGCGGGGCGTCGTCCGCAGCGTCCGCGGCATCGGCTGCGATCGACCACATGCACACCTGGGTGCATGGCACTGCGGAAGGCGACTGGGCATCGATGGCCATTCCGTCGGACGGATCGTACGGGATCAAACCCGGCGTGATTTACGGCTATCCGGTGACCGTCAAGAACGGCAAGGTCGCGATTGTGCCGAATCTCGAGATCAACGCGTTCTCGCGCGAGCGCATGGACGCGACCGACAAGGAATTGCGCGAAGAGCGCGCCGGCGTTGAGCACTTGTTCGCGAAATGACGAGCAGCCGGACCGAATTGGCGCCTGTTACTACCCATGCCGGCGACCCGTGCGTCGGGTCGCCGGGATAGCGCTCGCTAGTCGCAAGCGATCTCGAACCGACTTGTGAAAATCGTATCTTGCAGGTCGCCCTGCCATTCGAACGCACCGATATCGGCACCGGCTCCGAACACGCGGTTGAATCCGTCCAGTCGTTGATCGAACGAGTGAAACAGAGGATTGCTGCCCGCGTCGATGGCAGGGCTGCCGGGCAGCAACTCGTGCGTGAGTGTGGGGCCGCCGTTGTCGGCCAGCGGTCCGAGACGGGGACACGCCGTGATCGTATCCGGTGGAACGGTGCTCGGCGTGTGCACGATGATGTTCTTCTCGCCGTCAATCGCACCGCTGGTGATGTAGACGTCGAGGCCGAAGTCGCCGGCGGGCGTCAAATTGTTGGAAAAGATCGAGCTCTGCGCAGTCAGCATGTTGCCCGCATGGACGCCGATACCAAAAAAAGTGTAGACGGCGGTGTTCGAGGCGAAGGTCGAATTGGATATCGTCGCAGGAATGCTCAACAGAGCCCCGCCGACATATTGGGAGGCGTTATTGGCCGAAATCGTGCTGTTTGTGACTAGCGCAAAATGGCCGCTGCTGTATCCCACATAAATTCCTCCAGCTACGGCGGCCTGATTATTGGAAATTGTCGAATATAGGAGTAGGGCGTCGCCGTTCGCCACAGCGATTCCGCCGCCTTTGGAGTAAGTTGCACCGCCCGATGCGGCGGCACTGTCGCTTACCGTGCTGCGCTCGATGTCGAGATATCCATTGCTGAAGATCGCGCCGCCCAGGGCGAAGCCGTCCTGCGAAAAAACCTTGCTCGACGTGATGGTGCTGAGGTCGAGCTTGACGCCAAGCTTCGCATATACGGCGCCGCCCAGCGCGTCGAAATTGGTAGCCGCCTGGGCATAGCAATTCGACACCTTCACGTCACTCAGCGAGACGATTCCGTCGGAATCGATGCAGCCCCCTTTGGCATCCATACTGTTCGAGAGCGTAGAGTCGGTGATCGTGACACCGGAAATCGCCAGCGCACCCGCGCCGTAGTGCCGGAATACGCGATCGTAGTAGCCAGTGCTCGCGCCGCCGTCGATCGTAAGGGCGTCCGCGCCAGGTCCAACCAAAGTCAGGTTGTCGACCAGGATCGGAACCGCTCCGCCCGTCAGCGTGATGACGCTGCAGGCCATGGTCATGTCAACCGTATCGCCATTTCCGGCGCTCGTGATGGCCTGCCGCAAGGCCGCATCGCTGCAACTGTCGACGACGCGGATTACCGGATTCCGCGACGACTTCGCGGTCCTCGAGCGCTGCTGGGCAGGTGGCGTCGATCCGTGAGGAATCGCAGAGCGTGCTGCTGCCGCCGGCGGCGCATCGGGATCGAACACGGCGCGCTGGCCCGCAAGTGCGGTCGCATAGGCAAAAGCGGATGAACCGCCCATGCCGAAGACGACGGCTAGGCACGCGGCCAGCGGACGGACCCGAAATCCCGCGATACAAGAATGCATTCTCATTGAAACTCCATGACAGAGGCGTGGCTGCGCGCGGGGTGCGGCATCCCGTATCAGTCAATTACGAGAAGACGATGAAAAGCGGACACGCATCAACAGCTTTACGCCGCGAACCCACGCCGGGCCGGCCGTGGTCGGTCCATCTCCCTCGTTTTTTCCCGCCATGCGTGGCGGATTTCGTCTCTGTTTACCGTATCAATGGGTTGGCACCGATGCCAACGCAGCGCGCGCTGCGTTCCGTCAATCGCGAGGAACTCATGCACTGGTATTTCGAAGTCTTGCAGAAGTACACGCAATTCACCGGCCGGGCGCGCCGGAGCGAGTACTGGTATTTCGTTCTGGGCAACGTCGTCGTCGGTTTCGTGCTGAGCATCGTCGACGCCATGATCCGCAAACTGACCGGAATGGGCCCGCTCGGATTGATCTACGGCCTCGCCGTTCTGGTTCCCGGTATCGCGGTATCGATCCGCCGCCTGCACGACACCGACCGCAGCGGCTGGTGGCTGTTGCTCGGGCTCGTGCCTTTGGTCGGCCTCGTGCTGATCGTCTTCCTGGTCGAGGACGGCAAGGACAGCACGAACCGATACGGCCAGAATCCGAAGCTGGCGATCGCCTAGAGCGACGTTAGCCGTTCGGTCTGCCGCCGAGCGAAGTCACCAGAAGCGCGACGCGGCGTCGTTGTCCATGCGAAACCCGAATCGCGAGATCAATCCAGCGTCTTCGGAAAGCGTCGCACCGCAATACCCATGACGATGACGACGAACGCGCCGAGCGCGACCAGCTCCATCCACATCTCGCCGATGTGCGCCTCGCGCAGCATGATGCCGCGGATCAGGCGCAGGAAGTGCGTGAGCGGAAAAATCTCGGCAAGCCATTGCGCGGCTTTCGGCATCCCATCGAACGGAAACATGAAGCCGGACAGCAGTATCTGCGGCAGGAACGTGAAGAAGGCCATCTGCATCGCCTGGAACTGGCTCTTCGCCAGCGTGGAAATCAGCACGCCGAGCGCGAGCGTTGCACTGATGTACGCGAGCGACGCGATGTAAACGCCGAGCAGCGATCCACGCACCGGGACATCGAACACGAGCAGGCCGAGGATCAGGATCAGCGTGACTTGCACCAAACCGATCGCGATGTAGGGAATCACCTTTCCGATCGTGAGCTCGAGCGAGGAAAGAGGCGTCGCGATGAGCATCTCCATGTTTCCGCGCTCGCGCTCGCGCACGATCGCCATCGAGGTGAAGATCACCATCGTCATGGTCAGGATCACGCCGATCAGGCCGGGCACCGTGTTGACCGGCGCGCGCCGCTCCGGGTTGTAGAAATTCACGATCTCGACGGGTGGAATCGCCCGCGTGCCCGGTCGGTTCGAAGCGTCGCCATAGTTGAGCGAATCGAGCGGAAAGATGGCGAGCTGGCGCGCCGCGGCTTGCACCGACTGATCCGATCCGTCGACGACGACCTGCCACGCCGAGCGGTCGCGCCGCGCAAGGCGCGTTTCGAAATCGGGCGGTATCACGACCGCGGCGCTGATCTCGCCGCGTCGCATCAGCGCGTCGAGTTCCTGCGGCGCGGCGACGTGCTGGCGAAAGTCCAGCACCTGCGACGAGGCGAGCTCGGCGATGAGCTCCCGTGAACGCGCGGTGTTCGCCTGATCGAGCAGCGCCGCCGGCAGATGCCGGATGTCGAGATTGATCGCGAATCCGAACAGCAGCAGTTGCAGCGTCGGGATGCCGATGATCATCGCGAATGTGAGCCGATCACGGCGTAGCTGGATCAGCTCCTTGCGCACCACGGCGAGCAGGCGGGTGAGTTTCATGCGGCGGCCTTTTCGGCTTCCTGCGCGTGCTTGTGCGTCGAGGCGACGAACACGTCTTCGAGATTGGGCGCGACGGGCTCGACGTGCGCATGCGGATCGACGCTGCGAACCCGTTCGAGCAATGCCTCGCCGTTGTCGTCGCGCACGTTCGTCAGCACGCGCAGGTCGCTGCCGATCTGCGCGACGCCCAGCACATGCGACTCGCCGGCAAGCGCCTGCTGCATGCGGCGCGGCTCGCCGCAGGTGATGCGCACGGTCGAACCGGGAAGATTCTTCATCAACTCGTGCGGCGAGCCGTTCGCGACGAGGCGGCCGTGATCGAGGATCGCAAGCGTATGGCAGCGTTCCGCTTCGTCCATATAGTGCGTCGAGACGAGCAGCGTCGTGCCCGCTTCGGAGAGATCGAACAGCGCGTCCCAGAAATCGCGGCGCGACTGCGGATCGACGGCGCTCGTCGGCTCATCGAGCAGCAGCAACTCCGGTTCGTGCAGCACGGCGCCGGCGAGCGCGAGGCGCTGTTTTTCTCCGCCGGACATCGTGCCGGCCAGCTGATTTTTCAGATCGCCGAGATGGTAACGCTGGTACATCTCGTCGATGCGCTGGCGCGCTTTCGCGCCGGTGAGTCCGTGCACTGCGGCGAGGAAATCGAGATTCTCGGCAACGCTGAGATCGTCGTAGAGCGAAAATTTCTGCGTCATGTAGCCGATCGAACGCTTCACGGCTTCGGCTTCTCGCGGCAATTTGTGACCGAGCACTTCGACGTCGCCCGAGGTCGCGTCGAGCAGGCCGCACAGCATGCGGATCGTCGTCGACTTGCCCGATCCGTTCGGGCCGAGGAAACCGTAGATTTCCGTGCGCCGCACGCGCAGATCGAGATGGTCGACCGCGACCAGCTTGCCGAACTGCTTGGTAAGGCCGTGCGCGACGATGGCGGGCGTGTCGTCAATGGTCACGACTATCGCACTCCGCCTGCGCCGGAAGACCGGCCGGAAGTTTCTTTGCGTCGTCACCGTCGAGCACGAGCTCGGCGCGATAGGCCAGTCGGCTTGCATCGTCGCCCGTCAGCGCGAAGTACGGCGTGAATGCGGGATCCGAGCGCACGCTGCGGATCGTCGCGGCAAATTCCGTTGCCACGCCCTGCACGTGCACGCGGCAGCGCGAACCCTGCGCCAAATGCGCGCGCTGGCTCGCGGGCACGTAGATGCGCGCGTACGGCGCCGGACCGGAAAGCATGCTGACCAGCGTCGCGCCGAGCGGCGGCTGATCGCCGAGCTTGAACGGCAGCGCGTCGACGCGCCCATCGGCCGGCGCGCGCACATCGAGACGCGCGCGCGTCAGCGTCAGATGTTCGACGGCCGCCTGCGCGGAGGCGAGCGCGGCTTCGGCCTGATCGATATCCTCGATGCGCGTGCCGTTCAATAGCTCGGCGAGATTCGCGCGCGCGTTGTTGCTCAGCGCCGTGGCGGTGCGCAACGCGGTTTGGGCGTTGTCGAGATCGGCCTGCGCGATCAGGCCGCGCTTGCGAATCTCGGCGAGACGATCGCGCTCGCGACGCGCGTTGACCTCGGTCGACTGCGCGCCGGCGAGCGTCGCCCGTGAGGCGTCGATGGTCTCGATGCGCGTGCCGTGACGAAGCTCCGCGAGCGCGGCTTCGGCCCTGCGCGCATCGGCGGTCGCTTGTGCGAGCTCGGCGTCCGTGCGTCGCGGATCGAGCGACAGGATCAGATCGCCCGCGTGCGCGCTGTCGCCTTCTTTTACGGCGATGCGCAGGATCGGTTCGGAAGCCTCGGCCGCGACCGCGACGCGATCCCATTCGAGCGTGCCGAGCATCTCCGTTTCGGACGCTCGATGGCAAGCGCCAAGCGGCAGGCTGACAGCGGCGAGGCAGATCATCAGGCGGATCGTTTTCATCGTTGAGTTCCTTGCGCGCGCAAGCCGCCGTCGAGCAGCGCCAGCGTATGCGCGATCAATGCATCGGTGTCGATATCTTCGGCGTCCAGCAGCCGTCGCCAGATCGATTGCGCGGCGAGCGGGAAAATCGTGAGCCCGATCAGCGAGACGACGGTGAGGCGGGGATCGAGTCCAGGATTGAGCAGTCCGCGACGCTTTGCGTCGGCGAACCGTTCGGCGAGTTGCGGTGCAATCTTCGGCGCGATGCGCTTGAGCAAACGCTCGCGCAAGGCGCCGTTTTCGCTCAGCACCTCGCGCACCCAGAGCGGCGGCAGCCACGGATTGTCGGCGAGCATGCCGATCATCGTGCCGACGAATGCGCGCACCACGGCTCCGGGCTCGTCGCCGGATTCCGCAAGTCGGATGCCGATGCGAGCGACGAGCGGAGCAATGCGCTCGTCCATCAGTGCGTCGAGCAGCTGCTCGCGGCTACCGAAGTAGTAGTGGAGCAGCGCCGGCGTGACGCGCGCACGCCGGGCGATCGCGCTCAGCGATGTTTCGGCGATGCCTCGCCGCGAAAATAGGGCCAGGGCGGCGTCGAGAAGACGTGCGCGCCGGTCGCCGCGGGCATTGACCGGGCGGCCAGGCGAACGATTGGTTGAGGACGATCGGCTGGCCATGACCGATATCATAATTAATCAATTAATTAATTTCAACCGCATGCGATGACCGGTACCGGTACCTTCCGCCACGGTTCCGCAAGCGGCTCGGCGTCCTCTTCGGTTGAATTTCTGCCCCGCTGCTGTGCCGGCTGGCGTTCTCAAGGACGCGACCGGCGATGTCCGGATTTCGCCGCAAAGCCGTATTGAGTTCCTGCAGATTCGTCTACGGACGATCGGGCACACCGAACGGCCGCTCTTGCGGGCTGCGGATTCCGCGTCCGGCTCGCTCGGGCGCGGCTCCGGGCAGGGAGCCTGAGCGCGCACCGCGTCAATCTCGATAGGGAGCAGCCGAGATGTTCACCTTGATCGCCAACTGGTTCAGGGCAGTGGACCGTCCATCGCGCTCCGCTGCCGAAGGTGCGACACCGGATACGCTGATTGCGTACAAGCCGGCGCTCGTCGACGAGTTGCGCGCCGAACACCGCGAGCTGTTGCATTTATACAAGAGCCTGGTCGCGACGCATCAACGCGGCGATTTCGACGCAGCGGTCTCGAATCTGAAACGCTTCACGTATGCGCTGCGTGCGCATCTGCTCAAGGAAAACCTGCACCTCTACGTCTATCTCAAGCACGCGCTTCGCCACGATCCGGAATCGAGCGCGTTGATGGCGAGCATGCGCACCGAAATGGGCAAGATCGGTCGCGTGCTGAATGATTTCGTGACGCGTTACACGTCGTCGCCGTGGGATCTCGAGATCCGCCAGGATCTCGGCGGTGAGCTCAACAAGATCGCCGAAGTGCTGATGGTGCGGATCGAGCAGGAAGAGGAAGTCCTGTATCCGATGTACCTGCATCCGAGTCGCTACCGATAGACGTGACGTCGGCTCGCCCGAAATCGTTGCGCTGGCGACTCGCATCCCGGACCGGGGCCGGGCGATCACAGCCGATGTTTCCGCTAGGTCGTCGAACCTGAGCGGCCGCATGCAGCGTCAACCTTTCTCGCCATGCGTCAATGCAGATTCGCTGACGATGTCGGAAATCATGCTGATCCGTGACAGCTACGACCGCGTTTCGGTCGGCCTTCGCTTCTCACGGAATTTCTATACACGTCTCTTCGAGATCGCCCCCGACTTTCGCCGGCTCTTTCCCGAGGATCTGACGGCACAAGTCCGCAAACTCATGGAAATGCTGGCGGCAATGGTCGAAAAGCTCGACCGGCCGCGCGAGCTTGCGACATTGCTCGGATCGCTCGGCGAGCGCCACCGCGGTTATGGCGTCGCCGCGCATCACTTCGGACCGGTCGGCCGCGCGCTGTTCGACACGCTCGCGAGCGAGCTTGGTCCGAGTTTCGACGAGCCGACATGTCGGGCGTGGATCGCGCTCTATGCGCTGGCTTCGTCGTGGATGCAGGAGCCGACGAGTGTCGTCGACTGCGCATGATCGCGGCCCTCGACTTTTATGCGCCGACTCGCCACGCATTCTGCGACGCGTGCTTCGAGGTTGGTAGACGCGTACCAGGAAGGTCGCAGGTTCTTGCCTGAAGACCCCACTGGGCGCGCCGATATTTCATACGCCGCGGTAGCGGCCTCCAACAGGATATTTCACATGCAGGACCACAATCCGCTCCGGGCCATATTGTGCTGCGTCATGCTCGTATCCGTGGTGTGCGTCGATACGCGGTTTCTTTTCGCTGCAGAGCGACAGCAACCATCCGTCGGCGTTCGCAAGAATGAGGTTGGCACAGTAACCAACGCGCTGCCCAATCCCATCCTGTTCGTCACGCAATATCCGGTGCCGTACGATTTCGGTGCCATCGGTTCGGTCTTCGCCAACCATCGTGGCGATATCCAATACACGGGTCGAGGCGGCGATCTCTACATCGTCTATCCCGATGGCCTTCTTCGGAACCTCACGGCCGAGGTGCAATTGGGCTTGCCCGGCGGACAGCTGCAAGCGGGCCCCCATGCGATCGCGGTGCGCGATCCGGCCGTGCACTGGTCCGGGACGAAGGCGGTGTTCTCGATGGTGATGGGCGCGCCGGACGCGCAATACGGCCCAAGCGTCTATATGTGGCAGCTGTACGAAGTCACCGGACTCGGTGAGGGAGAGACCGCCCGCATCGCCCGCGTGCCGAACCAGCCGATCGGCTACAACAACGTGCAGCCGACCTACGATTCCGACGACAACATCATTTTCGTCTCGGATCGCGTCCGTCATACGCAAACGATGACGCCGGGAGATTTGTCGTCCGACGCAGACCGCTATCTCTATCCGCAACGCGACGAATACGAAAGCGCGCCGACGCCGACCGGATTATGGAAGCTCGATACGCATTCCGGCGAGATCTCGCTGATGGAGCACGCCGTGTCGGGTTCCGGATGGCCGTTCGTCGACAGTTTCGGCCGCGTGATCTTCACGCGCTGGGATCACCTCCTGCGCGATCAGCAGAACGACGGCGACGCGACGGCGGATTACGGCACGTTCAACTACAGCGGAGAAGAGCCGAATTCCGTGCCGACGGCCGATCGCACCGAAGTCTTTCCGGAACCAAGATATATCGCGCCTCCCAATCTGACGGGAATCCAGCCGCTCGCTTTCAATCTGTTCGGCCCGTGGCAGATCTTCCAGAACGGCATGGGCGAGGAAACGATCAATCACGTCGGCCGCCACGAGCTGCAGAACTATTTCGACCGGACCTTCAACACCGATCCGAATCTGATCGAGTTCTTGTTCGATCCGCTGCAACGCACGAATCAGCATCCGATTCGGAACCTGATGCAGATGCGCGAAGACCCGAGCCAGCCGGGCAGCTACGTCGCCGTGGATGCGCCCGAGCTCGGCGGACACGCTGCGGGTCAGATCGTCCGCTTCGGCGCGCCGGTCGGTTTGAATGCGTCAGACATCGCACTCGACTGGCTGACACCGACCGCGACCGCGGGATTCGACACCTCCGATCCGGAGAACTCCGGTCATTACCGCAATCCGATCGTGCTGACCGACGGGCGGATTCTTGTCGCGCACGCGCCGGAAAAGGGTCTCGACGGCAATCTGGGCACGCCGACCGATCCCGATCCCGCGTACAAGTTCCGACTGCGTTTTCTAAGCGGCGCGGTGGGTTCGATGACGGGTGGCGAATTCCTCCTGCCGTCGGTGATCACGAAAGACATCTCTTTTTATGATCCCGACGAACTCGTTCATTACAACGGTCCGTTGTGGGAAATGTCTCCGGTCGAAGTCGTGGCGCGCCCCGCGCCGCCGAAGCCCACTCCGGTGCTTGCCGCTCCGGAGCAGCAGGCTTATGACCTCGAAGACGTGAGCCCAGGTGCTTTTCAGGCCTGGCTTAGACAACACGATCTCGCGGCCATCGTGATGCGCAACGTCACCAGCCGCGATGCCGCCGACAAGCAGCAGCCCTACAACCTGCACGTTGCGCTGCCGGGCGGCATCACGACGGTCGGCGCGGGCGGACTCGTCTACGACATTGCGCATCTGCAGTTCTTCCAGGCCGATCAGATTCGCGGGATGGGCATCAACCATCCTGACGGCCCGGATCCTGGCCGCCGTGTTCTCGCAGAGCCGCTCCACGATCCTGGCGCGATGGCATTCAACCCGACAAACCCCGGCGGTCCGGCCGGCAGCATGCCGATCCATGCGGACGGTTCCGTGGCGTTGTACGTCCCGGCGCGCCGCGCGCTGGCTTGGCAAAGCACCGATGCCGCGGGAACGCCGGTCGTCCGCGAGCGCTACTGGATCACGATGCAGCCCGGCGAAGTGCGTGTCTGCGACGGCTGCCATGGCGTCAACACGGTCAATCAGGCGGGACAGCCGCCGTCGCAGAATGTGGCCGATGCCTTTCGCGAACTCTTGCATACGGCCAAGGATGTGATCGATCCGCTGTTCAAGGACGGTTTCGGCGACTGAAAGGGCGCCTTGGCGGAGCGCAGTTGCGCAACGCAGGACTTCGCCCGACAAACCGCGTGTCCGCTTTGACGTGCGAATCTCGTACTGATCCTGCAATGAATGGATATCTGAGGGCGGTGCGACGCATCGCCTCGGCGAATCGACCGGCGGATGAGCTGTCCGCCGGCCGACAGTCCCTCTTCCTGACGCAATGGATCCGGTCCATGAGCTACGCACCAGAAATCAACCGCAGAGCAGAAAAAGCCGCCGCAAGCGCCGGCAACGTCGTGACCTTGCGCATGGATCGCGATCGCATGGGGAGAAATCTCGGCAGCAGCGTCTTCGATCCGGATGCTTCGAATCAAAGCTCCGTCGATGCTGCCGTCTCCTTCATCTTGAACGTGTTGTTCGACGGCAACCGCAGCAAGGCCGAAATTCGTATCGCACGCGCGATGTTCCGACCGTCGGCCAGCATCGTGCTGATTCCGCGCGATCGTCCTTCACTGGCATGCGCGGTCAGCGTCGATGAATTCTTCGCGGCCGACAAGGAAATGCTCAAGTACGAAGATACGTGGGAAGAATCCTGGCGCATCCACGATCCCTGCGCGGAATATGCAACGCGTCTGCGCATTCGCGCGCATATCCTGCTCGATCCGAAACTGGATGCGCACAAGCCACGCGCCACCGAAGTGGTCTTTGCCGTGCGTAATGCATCGAATGCACAGAGGATTCATTCGTGCACGATCGTCTACGACGAGGCGCCGCGAGCGAGTTCTCCGGTGACGCTCTTTGCGTGAGCCATGGCTTTGAAGATCTACCGCAGCTCGAAACGATGGAGCTCCGGACAGCGCATCCTCACGACGACGAAGCCTCGATCGCATTCATGAGAAACAGGCGCGCCATGTCCCAATGACGGCGCACCGTGCGCTCCGTGACGCCGCGAAGCCTTGCAATGTCGACGAAGCTGATGCCGCCGAAAAAATGCCATTCGACGAGTTGCGCCAGTTCCGGATCGCAGGACTGGAGTTTTTCCAGCGCGGTATCGACCGCCAGCAATTCCGCTAGCGAACTATCGGGTTGCTCGATACGCTCATTCAACTCGACGCGGACCATCTGGTGACCGCGCTTCGTGGTCACGCGACTGCGCGCGATATCGGTCAGTACGTGGCGCATCGCCTGCGAAAGAATGTTGTAGAAATGCGTGCTGCCCTGAAGCTCGCGTCCGTCCGCTCGCGCGAACTTGAGCCATGCTTCGTGCAGCAGCGTCGTCGGATTGACGGACATCCAGTCGCCGCTTCGCCGCAGCTGACTGCGCGCGATGCGCTTCAATTCCTGATAGACGCGCTCGAAGAGCTCGTCGCGCGCTTTTTCCTCGCCGCGAGCGACCGCGTCGAGCAGATCAGTGACATGAGGCCGATCGGCCATACGGAGGTGTTCCACCACTGTGCGGCCAGTGTAGTCCATACCGTGACAGCACCGGGGCGAGGGCGGGCTGGAACGATCGTCCACCGGCCCCGGCCCAGCGCAAACGTGGAGGGCGACGAAGTGGCAATTGTTGCGATGCGGCAAGCGGTCCGCGGCGAATGGCCGGGGCGACTTAATGACCCCAAGAGGTTATGCAAAAGTTGCATGCAGATCCGTCTGATCTTGCTGTTGGACGGGCAATTCGATTTTCCATCGCGGCGTTTTCGGTCACGGCCGGGCCTCGTTTATTTGTGGGGACCTGGATGGCGCCATTGCGACCGCCGCCATCTCGCAATTCGTTCGAGCGCTGCATACCGATTGCGTCGCTGCCGACAAACATCGCGATCTGGCACCGCCACGTGCGCCCAACTCGTCGAAATCGGTGGCCATTCGATCAGACGTCAGTCGAGGTCCTCGACCTTCAGCGTCCGCCGTCGTCGAGCACCGCCGTGACCGGATTACGCGATCTTCGGCACGCAGCCTCCAGCGCCGCCTGCGCAAGCGCCGTCAACTTGACGAGTCGCTGCGCGTAGTCCTCGGGAGGGGAAAGCTGCTGCTCCAGCCGCAACACCTGCTGGCCGAGACGTTCGCGCCAGCCTTCGGGCGAAAGCAGATCGTCCGCCGCCGGACCGCCATGGTAGTAGTTCTGCCGCATGCGCTCGAGCTGGACATCCGTCTCGACGTCGATCCCGCACCCAGCGAATTGCCAGTCCAGCGCGCCATACAACAAGACGGTCAACAGGAACAGCTTGCCGCAGCGCTCGCGCTCCGTGCCGATCGAGCTGTGTGCCACGTGCTCGCGCAGCGTTCGCAGCAATTGTCGGCGGCGCAAGTACCCGCTCGCGAGTGCCAGCCACGGCCGTAACCGTCAGGTGGAAGTCCCGCCGTGCATCTCGCAATAGGCGAAGGATGTCGTACGGGCCATCGGTACCGTCAGCACCTTCAGACATACGGATCAGATCGAATGAAACCAACTGATGCATTACGAGATTCGCAGCCGAAGCGGACATTCGGAAAGAAGCGCCGCTGTTATGACGCATGGAAATGTCCGGTTCGTAGTCGAGATGTCGTAACCCTACCCGACACGACCGCACACGCTGGCCTGCGTGCTGCTCTCGATTGAGAGGGGAACCATGATCATGAATCGCACCAGCAAATCCATTCTGCGCCTGCTCAGCTTCCACAAACGGATTGGCACGCGCATGGCGCCCTCCATGCGCATGGCGCGTTTCGCACTGCTGCTCGCAGTGGGCGGCATGCTTTCGGCATTTGCTCCATTCAGCAGTGCAGTCTCGCTGAGTGAGCGCGCGGCGTTGCTCAATCTCTACAATGCGACCAACGGCAGCAATTGGACCAATCACACCGGATGGGGCGGCGCGCAGGGCTCGGAGTGCACGTGGTTCGGGGTCGCTTGCGCTGCGGGAGCGGTAGGCAGTTTATCATTGCCGAACAACAATTTGAGCGGGTCCATTCCCGACCTCGGTGGACTGTCCTTTTTGCAAGGCCTCGATTTTACTGATAACTCGCTCTCAGGCCACATTCCATATCTATCCAATCCATCATTGAGGGTAGTTTTACTGCACAACAATCACCTGTCCGGCCCATTTCCCACTTGGAATGCGTCGGCACCTCTGCACAGCATCGATGTCAGCAGCAACGCGCTTACCGGCCCCATCCCCTCACTGAGCGCAAGCACGACGCTGCAAAGCGTCGATGTGAGCTCGAATCTCTTTAGCGGATCGATTCCCGATCTTTCTGGCCTTTCAAGTCTGGTTTCCTTCATCGCCGACTGGAATCAGTTTACAGGACCGATTCCACCCTTGCCCTCGGGTGGTGTCTTCCAAGTCTTCACGGTATCCAGCAATAACCTGAGCGGTACCGTGCCTTCGATTGTCGGAATGACCGCGCTTCAGATCTTTGACGTTTCGAACAACCAGCTGACCGGTTCGCTACCGGCCAGTTATCCAAATAGCCTTCAGAAATTCTATGCATCCAACAATTCGTTGAGTGGCAGCATGCCATCGCTCGCTGCAACACAATTGCTTTCGTATCGCGTGAATGGAAACGCGCAACTGACGGGGCAAGTCGGTGCGGGCCCCAATCCAGATACGCTCGTCGCGAGCGATTCCAAACTGTGTCCCACCAGCCTTGCCGCATCGGGCAACATGCAGGTCAATGCGCAGTGGGACGCGGCAACCGGGCACACTCCGTGGCACTACAACAATACGTGCGCGCAGCAGCCGGTGAACATGGTTCCTCCACTTGTGACGATGACGTTCAACCGTCCAAACATCGTGCTCGGTGCGGGATCGCAGATGACGATCACGATGAGCAATCCGAACGCGCAACAGATTACGAACATTTCGTTTGCCGACTCCTACCCAATGGGCATACAGAACGCGGCCAACAACCCTGTAGCGCAGAACAATTGCGGAACACTGTCGACTATGCCGAACGGGACCTCGTTGTCCATGAGCAGCAGCGGCATCATCGCAGCCCATAGCAGTTGCACCATCGCCATCAACGTTGTGGGTACGGCCGCAGGAACCTGGTCAAATTCGACGGGTCTGGTTACCAGCTCTGCTCCGACCAGCTACCCGGCAGTCGCAACTCTGACAGTTCTGGCGATGAACCATCCGCCGGCGCCGCAGGATGATCAGGTCAGCGTTGCCGCGTTTCAGTCGACTACGGTGATCGTCGGGGACGCGCGAATTCCTTCCAGCGTTCTCGACAATGATACCGACCCTGATCCGGGCGATTACGTCGTATTGGCTACGGTTGCAGCCAGCCCCGTATGCGGCAACCTGACACTGAATCCCGACGGAACATTCACGTACCAAAGCACCACCGACCAGTGTTTGACCGACAGCTTCAAGTACAACGCTTGCGATACCTACACGTCATGTGTACAGGCCACGGTCCACATCAACATCACCGGTGCCAATCCAAACTATTCTCCGGTCGCGATCGACGATGCGATTCAGGTGACGCCGGGGGGAACGTCGACCGTTCTGGTCGGCGGCGCGACGAGCTTGCTTGCCAACGACTTCGATCCCAACGTCGGACAAACGCTGTCGATAGGCATACCGGGAACGGGTTTCTCGAATGCCGGAACGTACACGTTGAACGCCGATGGCACATTCAGCTACCAGAACACCAACTCCAATGCCACCACCGACGAATTTCAGTATTCGGTGTGTGACAACGCGCTGCCCCTGCCGGCATGCGCCTATGGCACCGTGCACATCACGATCAGCGACGTCCCCAATCATCTGCCGGTGGCGGTGGACGATGCGACCCATGTAACGCCGGGCTTCGCCACGAGCGTCCTAGATGGCGGCGCTAACAGCGTGTTGGCGAACGACAGCGACCCCGACCCGGGTCAGACGGCGACGCTGATTGCGTTGCCTGTTCCCAACGGCGGCCCAAGTCACGGCACGCTGACATTGAACAACAACGGCACGTTCACCTATCAGAATACCGATGCGAACGCGTCGACTGACAGTTTCATGTACCAGGCGCGCGACGTGTTCGGAGCAACCAGCGTCGCAACCGTGACTATCGAAATTACCGACGTGATCAATCAGCCGCCGATCGCCAACGGCGATGCGCTCCAAGTACCGGTTGGTGGCACCGCCACGACGCTGACTGGCGGCGCTTCGAGTGTGCTGGCGAACGACACCGATCCCGATCCGGGCGAGACCGCGACATTGACCGCGCACCTCGTAGGCGGTCAGCCTGGCCATGGTCAGTTGGCGCTCAACACCGACGGTACTTTCAGCTATCACCATAACGGTGATGCTGCGACTACCGACAGTTTCACTTACGAAGCCCGCGACATCCATGGTGCGGCGAGCGCTGCGACTGTCACCATCACAATCGGTAACGGTCCAGTCAATCTGCCTCCGTTTGCGGTCGACGATGCGATGCAGGTCGCTCCCGGCGGCACGGCGACGGTGCTTGTCGATGGCTCTTCGAGCGTACTGGCGAACGACTTCGACCCCAATCCCGGCGATACGGCAACGATGACTGCGCAACAGGTTGGCAGCGCACCCGCACACGGTACGCTGACCTTCCACGCGGACGGCTCGTTCAGCTACCACGCGTTCAACGGCCAGCCGACGACCGACAGCTTCCAGTACCAGGCGTGCGACATCCACGGCGCTTGTACGGCAACACCTGCCACTGTATCAATCACGATCGGCAACGGCGCTCTGGATAACTTGCCGATCGCAATCGACGATGCGATTCAAGTCGCTGCCGGCGGTACCTCGACAACGCTCGTCGGCGGTGCCAACAGCGTTCTCGCCAACGACAGCGATCCGGATCCCGGCGAAACCGCCACGTTGACTGCAACGCTTATCGGTGGCGGTCCCGCTCACGGCTCGCTGACACTCAATTCCGATGGCACATTCAACTATCACCACAACGGTGATGCCGCGACGACCGACAGTTTCGTCTATGAGGCGAAGGATGTGCACGGTGGAAGCAGCTCTGCGACCGTGACAATCACGATTGGTAGCGGACCGGTCAATCACCTGCCGTTCGCAGTGGATGACGCCATCGATGTCGCGCTGGCGGGCACTTCGACCAAGCTGGTCGGTGGAGCCGCGAGCGTGCTTGCCAACGACGTTGATCCCGATCCGGGCGAGACGGCCGCATTGACTGCAAAACTTGTCGGCACCGGTCCAAGCCATGGCACGCTGACCTTCAATGCCGACGGCACGTTCAACTATCAGAACTTCATGGGCGACCCCGCGACAACGGACGTCTTCCAGTACCAAGCGTGCGACATTCACGGTGCGTGTGCCGAAGGCGTCGTGACGATCTCGATTGGTAACGGATTGACGAACCATCTTCCGATCGCGGTCGACGATGAAATCCAGGTCGTACCGAGTGGCACCGCGACTGTGCTCGTCGGCGGCGCGACAAGTGTGCTCGCGAACGATTTCGATCCCGATCAGGGCGAAACGGCAACACTGAGCGCCGTCAAAATGAGCGGTCTCATAAAAGGCAGTGGCACGATCACGCTAAATGCCGATGGGTCGTTCAGCTATCACAACCACAATCCCGCGATATTCGCCGACACCATGCTGTATGAAGCATGCGATATCCACGGCGCCTGCGCGGCAGGAACAATCACCGTCACCGTTACCAATGCGCCGATGAACCATCTGCCGACGGCCGCGGCCGACGCGATTCAGGTCGCAGCCGGCGGTACCGCGACGACGCTGATCGGTGGCTCCAGCAGCGTGTTGGGCAACGACAGTGATCCCGATCCGGGCGAAGGCCTGACCCTCACGGCCAAGCTGATCGGCGCGCCCGCCCACGGGACGGTGACGCTGACGTTGGATGGCGCGTTCAGCTATCACAACGACGTCAACGATCCGGCGACGAGCGACAATTTCGTCTATGAAGCGTGCGACATCCATGGCGGGTGCAGCGCCGCAACCGTGTCAATCACGATCGGCAACGGTCCAGTGAACTCGCCGCCGATTGCCGTGAACGATCTGATCAACGTCGCCTCAAACGGAACCGCGACGGCGCTGGTCGGTGGTGCCAACAGCGTCTTGGCTAACGATTCGGACCCGGATCCGGGCGAGACCGCGACGTTGGTGGCGGAGCTGGTCAGCGGTCCTGCGCACGGCACATTGACGTTCAATACCGACGGCACATTCAGCTATCACAACAACGGCGACGCCTCGGTAAACGACGCCTTCTCCTATCGCGCGCAAGACGTGCACTCCGCTTATTCAAACGTAGCTACGGTGCAAATCGTTATCAGCGGCGCTCCGACTGACAATCCCCCGGTCGCGGCAGACGATGCGATCCAGGTGGCGCCGAATGGCATCGCGACGACTTTAGTCAGCGGCGCCGCGAGCGTACTAGCCAACGACACCGACCCCGATGGGGACCCGCTGTCGGCGACCTTGATGGGCGTGGGTCCCACACAGGGCACTCTGACGCTCAACATCGACGGCACGTTCAGCTATCGCAACACGAACTCGAATGCGACGAGCGATAGTTTCTCGTACCTGGCGTGCGACAACGCCGCGCCTCCGCTGTGCGATCCGGCCACCGTATCGATCACGATCGGCGCCGTGGGCAGCAACCAGGCCCCCATCGCTGTCGGAGATGCGATCGAAGTGACGCCGAATGGAACGGCGACGATGCTGGTCGGCGGCGCGAGCAGTGTGTTGGCCAACGACATTGATCCGGACGGAGATCCGCTGACGGCTGCTGTGGTGAGCGCGCCTAGCAATGGAACGCTGGGCTTGAATCCGGATGGGACGTTCAATTACCAAAACACCAACGCGAACGCGAGCAGCGACAGCTTCCAGTACAAGGCCTGCGATAACAGGAACCCGCCGCTGTGTGCGACGGCCACAGTGACGATTACGATCGGCAACGGCGTTCCTGTGAACCATGTGCCGTTTGCGACGGGCGATGCGATCCAACTCGTGCCGAACGGAATTGCCACGGCACTAGTGGGTGGCGCAACTAGCGTGCTGGCGAACGACGTGGACCCGGATCCGAGCGATACGCTGACGGCAGTCAAGTTGACCGATCCGAGCGAGGGCACCGTCGCGCTGAACACCAACGGCACATTCAGCTATCACAATACTAACGCGAACGCGGTTAGCGACAGCTTCGAATACCAGGCCTGCGACAACCACGGCGCCTGCGATATGGGCGTTGTCACGATCACCATTGGCAACGGTCCGAGCAATCACCTGCCGATCGTTGTTGACGACGCGATTCAGGTGGCGCCAAACGGGACGGCGACGACGCTGATCGGCGGCGCAAGCAGCGTGCTGGACAATGACAGCGATCCGGACGGCGGCGATACATTGTCGGCAGTCAAGATGAGCGGACTGTTCTCCGCCTCTGGCACGTTGATGTTCAGTCCCGACGGCACATTCAGTTATCAAAACACCGATCCGAACGCAACCAGCGACACATTTCTGTACGAAGCTTGCGATCAGCACGGCGCGTGCACGTCGGGAGTCGTGAGCATATCCATCAAGAATGGCCCGTTGGATCAGGCGCCGATCCCGATGGATGACGCAATCGTAGTCGCGCCCAACGGAACCGCAAATACGCTGGTCGGCGATCTCAACGTGCCGGCTAGCGTGTTGGACAATGACACCGATCCCGATGCAGGCGACGCGCTCAAGGCGCATCTGATTGACGCTCCATCGAACGGACATGTCACGTTGAACACGGACGGAACGTTCGTTTACGTCAATATGAACCCCGTCGCTGACAGCTGGCAATACGAAGCGTGTGACGCAAGCGGAGCGTGCGTCGCCGCAACGGTCTCGGTCACGATCAACCAACAGGCGCCGACCGTGTCATGCGTGCTGCCGAAACAGGTCGACGTCGTCGGCGACGCCGTCAGCCTCGATCTGTCGCTGCTGTTCACGCCGCCAGCGGGTCAAACATTGAGCTACAGTGCGACCAATCCGCCGCCGACATTGTCGATCATGGGTTCGTTGCTGTCGGGTACGCTCACTGCGAGCGGCACGTACACGTCCGCGCTGAATGCGACGACGACCGTACCCGGCGGCGCGAGCGCGAGCGAGAACGTGATCTTCGAGGTCCTGCCCGCGGGCGAGATACTGCTACGCGACGGCTTCGACACGGGGACTGCATCTCAGCCGTGTCAGTAACGGGAGGCGCGCGGTTCGCGCGCCTTCCACGACGCTCCGAGGATGCTTCACGTATTGCGCGTCGCCATGAGGCGGCGCGCAGCCAACGGTTCCCGCGGCAGCGGATATCCGACGCTTGGCTCGCTGGGCGTCCGATATCGCTGAACATCTGCCAGAGCACGGCAAGTCGCCGATTCCAAGGGCCTTCCCCCTGACATTCAGAATCCGCGCGAAGGTCGCCGTATCTGCGCTGCCGCGGACCTTCTTCGCCAGACGGTGGTCGGGGTAGACCCGGCGATCACGCATCGTTTCTGGGTGCGGCGCGATGGTAGGGCGAAGGCCGGACGACCCTCGGCGTCCGCCGCAATTTGCGCATCAGTTAAACTAGTGCTTTTCGCAGGAGGCCGCATGGGCGAAGCCCGTTCCGCAGGCGCGCGCTTTCGCGCGGCCGTCGCCGAAGAGAAGCCGCTGCAAGTCGTCGGCGCGATCACCGCGTACGCGGCGTTGATGGCGCGTCGCGTCGGTTTCCGCGCTCTGTATCTTTCCGGCGGCGGCGTCGCCGCGAACTCGCTCGGCATGCCCGATCTCGGCATCAGCACGATGGAAGACGTGCTGACCGACATCCGTCGGATCACCGACGCCTGCGATCTGCCGTTGCTGGTCGATGTCGACACGGGTTGGGGCGGCGCATTCAATATCGCGCGCACGGTCCGCGCGACGGCGAAAGCCGGCGCCGGCGCGATCCACATCGAAGATCAGGTCGCTGCGAAGCGATGCGGTCATCGGCCGGGCAAGGCGATCGTGCCGAAAGACGAGATGGTCGATCGCGTCAAGGCCGCGGTCGACGCGCGTGAAGACAAGGATTTCGTGATCATGGCGCGCACCGACGCGATCGCTGTCGAAGGCATCGCCTCCGCGATCGAACGTGCGATGGCTTGTGTCGAGGCGGGCGCCGACATGATCTTTCCCGAAGCGATCTACACGCTCGAGCAGTATCGCGAATTCAAGAGCGCGGTGAAGGTTCCGATCCTCGCCAACATCACCGAGTTTGGGAAGACGCCTTTGTTCACCACGGATGAACTGAAGTCCGCAGGTGTCGATATCGCGCTGTATTGCTGTGGCGCTTATCGCTCGATGAACAAGGCCGCGCTCAATTTCTACGAGACGGTGCGTCGCGACGGTACGCAGAAAGCTGCCGTACCGAACATGCAGACACGCGACGAGCTCTACGATCTTCTCGGCTATCACGCGTACGAGCAGAAGCTCGACGAGCTGTTCGCAGGCGGCAAGGCGGACGAATAGATTGAACGCGCCGGTCGACAACAAGCAAGCCTCGTCGCCGCGTCGGCCTTGGGATGCCGTGGCGGCCATCGTCGCAGCGCTGATCGGTTTCCTTGCTTTGATGGTCTCCGGCTATACGGCGTACGTCCAGCGACAGCAGGTGCGCGCTCAGGTGTGGCCCTATCTGATCCTGACCAATTACGATGACCAGCGCTCGCTCAGCGTGTTCAACAAAGGTGTGGGGCCGGCGATCATGCGCACGGCGCGGGTGCGCGTCGACGGCAAGCCTCAGAAGGATTGGGACGGCGTGCTTGATGCACTGGGCATCGCCAAGCCGCGCCATTACGCGCTTTCAACGATCCACACCAACGTGCTGTCACCGGGCGAACACACCGCAATCATCAGCTTCGAGGATGAGAACGTATACAAGGCGTTTCGCAACTCGGCGCTCGGGCGCATGAAAACCGATCTTTGCTACTGCTCGACGCTCGGCGAATGCTGGGCGTACAGCGACAGCATTTTCGGCAACGCGCCGGTCCTGAAGCCCTTGTCCGAATGCGCCGAGATACCCGAAGCCGAGTCGTTCAAAGACTAGCTTCGATTGTTAGCGTATGAATCCGCAGTCGCTCCGGCGCCTGCGAGGGGAGAACTCCGTGAGCGAAAACGTCACCCACATCCTGCCCAAGGCCAAGAAGTCGGTTGCCTTGTCCGGCGTCGTTGCCGGCAACACGGCGTTGTGCACCGTCGGCCGCACGGGCAACGATCTGCACTATCGCGGCTATGACATCCTCGATGTCGCGACGACCTGCGAGTTCGAGGAGATCGCGTTTCTGCTCGTCCACGGCAAGCTGCCGACACGAGGCGAGCTCGCGGGTTACAAGTCGAAACTGAAGTCGATGCGTGGCATTCCGGCCGCGGTGAAACGCGTGCTCGAGGAGCTTCCGTCTTCGGCGCATCCGATGGACGTCATGCGCACTGCGGTTTCGGCGCTCGGCTGCGTGATGCCGGAGAAGGAAGATCACAGCGCGTCCGACGCGCGCGAGATTGCCGATCGGCTGATGGCTTCACTGGGCTCGATTCTCTTGTACTGGTATCACTACGCAGTCAACGGCAAGCGCATCGAAGTCGAGACCGACGACGATACGATCGGCGGCCATTTCCTGCACCTGTTGCACGGCGAAAAGCCGAGCGAACTCTGGGTACGCTCGATGCACACGTCGCTGATCCTCTACGCCGAACACGAGTTCAACGCGTCGACCTTCGCCGCGCGCGTCATCGCCGGCACCGGCAGCGACATGTATTCGTGCATCACCGGCGCGATCGGCGCATTGCGCGGACCCAAGCACGGCGGCGCGAACGAAGCGGCGTTCGATATTCAGAGCCGATATGACACGCCGGACCATGCAGAGGCTGACATCCGCGCTCGCGTCGAACGCAAGGAGGTCGTAATCGGATTCGGCCACCCGGTGTATACGGTCAGCGATCCGCGCAACAAGGTCATCAAGGAAGTCGCACGCGAGTTATCCGCGTCGCAGAAGGACATGAAGCTGTTCGATATCGCCGAGCGTCTCGAGTCGACGATGTGGTCGATCAAGAAGATGTTTCCGAATCTCGATTGGTTCAGCGCGGTCAGCTACCACATGATGGGGGTGCCGACCGCGATGTTCACGCCGCTGTTCGTGATTTCGCGCACGTCGGGCTGGAGCGCGCATGTGATAGAGCAGCGTGAGGACGGAAAAATCATCCGGCCGAGCGCGAATTACGTCGGGCCCGAAGACTTGAAGTTCGTGCCGATCGACCAGCGTGGATAGCATCCGCTGCTGAGCCGGGTTCGGATTCCAAGCGAAGCTACGCCGCTTCCTGCTCTGCCAAGGCTTTGCGCACGCCTGCGTCATCGTTCATCTGCTTCATGAATCGCGCAAGGTTGTCGAGACCATTCATGTCGACGCCTTGCGATTTCGCCCAGCGCAGCGTGACAAAAAGATACGGGTCCGCGATCGACCGCTGGCCGACGAGCCAGTCGCGTCCGGCAAGCTGCGCATCCAGACGCTCGAACATCGTGCGAAGGTTCGTCCGTGCATTCGCTTTGGCTTTTTCGATCAGCGCGGGATCTTCGAGGAATGCGGCCGAGCCGAACATCGGCTTGAACGCCGGATGCACATCCGAGTTGATGAAAGCGAGCCAGCGATTCACTTCGGCGCGGCCTTTCGCCGTGCCGTCGCCGCCGAGGCGCGCTTCGGGAAACCTGTCGGCGAGATAATTGAGGATCGCCGCGTTCTGCGTCAGCACCCAGCCGTTTTCCTCGTACACCGGAACCGCTCCGGCCGGGTTCAGTTTGCGGAATGCAGGTTCGGTGCGTTCTTCGCGCGAGACTTTCTTGATCTCGTAAGGCTTGCCGATCCAGGCGAGCACGATGTGGTCGGCGAGGGCGCAAGTGCCCGGCGAAAAGTAGAGTTTCATTTCGGTTCCTTCGATCGCAATGCGTACGCAATATCAGCGCGCCGCTGAATGAGGGGGCAATGCGGCCACGCATTTTACAAATTCGCCGCGAGCCGCGTGCCCTGATCGATCGCGCGCTTTGCGTCGAGCTCGGCGGCAACGTCGGCGCCGCCGATCAGATGCGGCGACACGCCTTTTTCGATGAGGTCGGCGTGCAGCGCGCGATTCGGTTCCTGGCCGGCGCAGATCACGATCGTGTCGGCCGCGAGCAATTGCGGCTTGCCGTCGACGCGAATGTGCAGTCCCGCATCGTCGATGCGCTCGTACTCGACGCCGCCGATCATCGCGACACCCTTTGCCTTGAGCGTCGCGCGATGCACCCATCCGGTGGTCTTGTTGAGTCGCGCGCCCGGACGACCTTGCGTGCGTTGCAGCAGCCATACCTGGCGTTCGGACCGCTCGGGCGCGGCGGTCACGAGGCCGCCGCGCGCAGCGAGTGTCGTGTCGATGCCCCATTCGTGCGTCCAGCGTGCGATATCGGTGGTCGGCGAGGGCGGCGATTGCACCAGATATTCGGCGACGTCGAAACCGATGCCGCCGGCGCCGACGATCGCGACGCGCCTCCCGGCGACGCGGCCTCCGAGCAGGAGATCGGCATATGTCATGACGTTCGGATGTTCGATGCCGGGAATCGCCGCCGCGCGCGGCGTGACACCGCAAGCGATCACGAAGTCGTCGAATCCGGATTCGCCAAGCTCGAGCGCACTTGCGCGCGTGGAAAGTCGCAGCTCCACGCCGGTATCGCGGATGCGTCCGGAAAAATAGCGGAGCGTTTCCACGAACTCTTCCTTGCCCGGAATGCGCTTCGCCATGTTGAACTGGCCGCCGATCTCGGATGCCTGTTCGAACAGAGTCACGCGATGGCCGCGCTCGGCCAGCGTCGTTGCGCATGCGAGTCCCGCTGGACCGGCGCCGATGACGGCGACGCGCTTCTTCGTCGCGGCCGGTCGCACGACGAGTTCAGTTTCGTTGCACGCGCGCGGATTGACCATGCACGTCGCGCGTCGGTTCTCGAAAACATGATCGAGACAGGCCTGATTGCAGGCGATGCACGTATTGATCGTATCGACGCGATCATCGCGCGCCTTCGCGATCCAGTCGGGATCGGCAAGGAACGGTCTCGCCATCGAAACCATGTCGGCTTCACCGTCGGCGAGAATGCGCTCGGCGACGCTCGGCATGTTGATGCGGTTGGTCGTGATCAGCGGAACGCGCACTTCGCGCTTGAGTCGCTGCGTCACCCAAGCGAACGCCGCGCGCGGCACGCTGGTGACGACGGTCGGCACGCGCGCTTCGTGCCAGCCGATGCCGGTGTTGATGAGCGTCGCGCCGGCAACTTCGATCTTCTTGGCCAGCGCGATGATCTCGTCCCAGCTTTGACCACCTTCGACGAGGTCGAGCATCGACAGGCGATATACGATGATGAACTCGCGTCCGACGGCTTCGCGCATGCGTCGAACGATCTCGACGGGGAATCGCTGGCGCTTGTCCGCCGATCCGCCCCAGTCGTCGTCGCGCTTGTTGGTACGTTCGACCAGAAACTGATTCAGCAGATAGCCTTCCGATCCCATCACCTCGACGCCGTCGTAGCCGGCATCCTGTGCGAGTTTCGCGCAATCGACGAAATCACCGATCGAGCGTTCGACGCCGCGCGTGGTGAGCGCGCGCGGTTTGAACGGGGTGATCGGCGACTTGATCGCCGATGGCGCGACCGCAAGCGGGTGATACGCATAGCGGCCTGCGTGCAGGATCTGCATGCAGATGCGGCCGTCTTCCGCGTGCACGGCGCGCGTGATCTTGCGATGTCTCGCAACATGCCACGGCATCGACAAGCGACCGGCGAACGGCTTCAGCCAGCCTTCGATGCTCGGTGCGATGCCGCCGGTGACCATGAGACCGACGCCGCCTCGCGCGCGTTCGGCGAAGAACGCGGCGAGTTTGGCGAAGTCGCGCGCATGATCTTCGAGTCCGGTGTGCATCGAACCCATGAGCACGCGGTTCGGCAGCGTGGCGAACCCGAGGTCGAGCGGGGCGAAAAGGTGCGGATAGCGCGGCGGCACGGGAATTCAAACACGCGTTTGGGGCGCCAACGATGCCCTGACTCGCGTCGCCGGCACAAGCCCGCGAACCGGCCGGCTTTTTTTCTCGGATTCGGAAGGCTGTTCGTCCGCGGGCCGCAGCCTAATGCGCGATGCGCAAGACGATCAGCGTCTGGTCATCGACGCCGATCGGACCACCCTGATGCTCGAAAACGGCGTCGCGCAACGTCGCGAGCAGGCCTGCGGGTTGTTCGGGTCCTTCGCCGACCAGCGCGGTCAGGCGTTCGACGCCGAACGGACGGCCGTGGCTGTCGCGCGCCTCGACGATGCCGTCGGTATAGAGCACGAACACATCGCCGGGATCGACATCGAACTCGCTGTTGCGGAACACATGATCGCGCAGGATGCCGAGCGGAATCTGCTCGCCGGCGCCACGCGGAGTAACGGTTTCGCCGCGCCGGTGCAACAGCGGCGGATGGCCGGCGGCGACATAGATCGCGCGGCGCAAATCCGGACGGTAGAGCAGGGCAAACGCGGTCAGGAAATGCTGGCGCTGGCGACGCGAGAAGAAATAGCGGTTGGCATAGGTCAATGCCGCGCCGGGTCCCCTGTCTTGCGGGTCGCCTTGGTAGGTGCGCAGGATCGCATCAAACTGGACGGCTTCCATCGCCGCCGCGGCGCCGTGCCCCGACACATCGGCGAGCAGCACGGCCCAGATATCGGCGTCGCCCGGTTTGAAGTCGGGCGGCGCGATCGCCGTGAGCGACATCAGATCGTAGTAGTCGCCGGCCGCGGTTTCCGCGGGCTGCCAGTGCACGGCGTATTCGAGTCCGCGAATCACCGGATCGTCCGGAAGCAGAAGGCGCTGCACGTCGGCAAGGCCTTCGATCGCGCGTCGCTGGCGGTCGGTCTCGTCGCGCAGCGCGCGTGTCGCCAGCGGGCGGATGATGAGGTTCGCCGCGAGATTCGTTTCCAGCAGCAGCGCGTCGAGATCGACGCGGTCGAAGCGCGGATGGAACGTGCTGCCGAACACGAGCCAATGCTGGATCGCGCCGGCGTTGACGACCGGGACGCCGAGCAACGCGGCCGGTGCCAGCAGAGCTTGCGCGAACGGCAGCGCGAACTCGGTCGGTGCGACGCGCACGACACGCGGTAGGTTCGCCGCGAAAAGCCTCGCTGTAAGCGCGTCGCCGAACAGCGGCAGCGTGACATGCTGGCCGAACGGATCGACGTTCGGAACATGCTCGGTGCCGTCCGGGCCGATCAGGCCCGCCAGCCGGCCCTGACCCGGCGGCAGATCGCCGATCAGCACCAGCGCCAGCGAGCAATCGGGAAAACGCGTGGCAAAGTGCTCGTGCAGCGCGCGGAGCGCGGCGGCGGAATCGCCATCGAAAGCGCTGAGCCTCAGGATCCGCTCGAGCGCGGAACCGTTGGGCAAGTTGAAGGCGGGCGACGACATCGGCGCGATTCTGCATGTGCGCGTTGGTTCGCGCCAACCGCTGTCGCTTCGCTCGCATCGACGCAGCGTTTGAGGCGCGTGAAGAACGCCAGTCGCGGACGGATGGAGACGCGCCGGCACGCCCCGGCACATGCGCCGCCCGGAGGTTTGTCCGGTCGGCGCGGCCCATGTTCATCTGGCACAATGCGCGCCCTCCCGGCCGCCTCCGGTGCGGTCTGCTGCCCATTTCTGCCGCTACGGAAGTTCCATGTCATCGCACGATATCCGCTCGGCCCAACGGCCGGAACCCGACGCGCCGATGGTCGACATCGCGCGTTACGTCGCCGACACGCGCATCGAATCGAAGGAAGCGTTCGACACCGCGCGTTACATGCTGCTCGATTCGCTCGCGTGCGCGATGCTGGCGATGAAATTTCCCGAATGCGTCAAGCATCTCGGGCCGCTGGTTCCGGGCGCGGTGTTGCCCGGTGGCGCGCGCGTTCCCGGCACCGCGTGGGAGCTCGATCCCGCGCAGGCCGCCTACAACATCGGCGTACAGGTGCGCTGGCTCGATTTCAACGACACCTGGCTCGCCGCCGAGTGGGGACATCCTTCGGACAATCTCGGCGCGATCCTCGCCGTGGCCGATTACCTTTCGCGCAAGGCGATACGCGAAAGCGGCACGGCGCTGACGGTTCGCGACGTGCTTGCTTACGCAATCAAGGCGCATGAAATCCAGGGCTGCTACGCGCTCAAGAATTCGTTCAATCGCGTCGGGCTCGATCACGTGATTCTGGTGCGGCTCGCTTCGACGGCGGTCGCGACGCACATGCTCGGCGGCAGCAAGGACGACATCGTCAACGCGGTGTCGCATAGCTGGATCGATAATGGCGTCCTGCGCACGTATCGCCATGCGCCGAACGCGGGGCCGCGCAAGAGCTGGGCGGCGGGCGACGCGTGCCGGCGCGCGGTGACGCACGCGCTGAACGCGGTCAAGGGCTGCGTCGGGTATCCGTCAGCGTTGACGGCGAAAACGTGGGGCTTCTACGACGTTGCGTTCAAAGGCAAGGCATTCGAATTCGAGCGTCCGTTCGGCAGCTACGTGATGGAAAATGTGCTGTTCAAGATCAGCTATCCGGCCGAGTTCCATGCGCAGACCGCGGTCGAAAGTGCGATGAGGCTGCATCCCGAAGTGGCCGGACGCCTCGCCGAGATCGACAAGATCGTGATCGAGACGCAGGAAGCGGGCGTGCGCATCATCGACAAGACCGGGCCGCTGGCGAACTATGCCGATCGCGACCATTGCATCCAGTACATGGTCGCCGTCCCGCTGATCTTTGGCCGTCTGACTGCGGACGACTACGGCGACGCGGTGGCGGCCGATCCGCGCATCGACGCCCTGCGCGCGCGCATGGAAGTGCGCGAGAACCCCGTGTTCACCAAGGACTATTTCGACCCGGACAAGCGCTATATAGGGAACTCGGTGCAGGTCTTCTTCAAGGACGGAAAGCACACCGAGAAGGTCTCGATCGACTACCCTATCGGCCATCGCCGGCGCCGCGCCGAGGGGATCCCGGCGCTGCTCGCCAAATTCGCCGGTGCGCTGGCCGGACACCTTCCGGCGAGGCAGGTTGAGGCCATCCTGGGGGTCTGCGCCGACAGTGGGCGCCTCGATGGAATGTCAATCCACCAATTTGTGGACCTGTTCGCAGTTGACTGACTCGCGGCTTAACGATCTTTTTACAACATACTGGTTGTAAAATTTTGATCCAGCTAGAATTGCGCGGCAGCCCTGTTCCCATGATAAAATGTTAAGAACACGTTTCCCGCACGTCAGATTGGCGTAGACTAGGAACGGTGTCGCGTTCCGCGCGGGGTTGAGCGGACGCATGAAGACCAAAACGAGAGGAGACTCTGAATGAAACGTACGGCCTTATGTGCGCTGATCGCTCTGAGCCTTTGCGGCGCCGCGGTGACGGCTGCGCACGCGCAGGATTTCGGCAACTGGTACATCGCACCGCGCATCGGCGCGGATTTCTCCGATAGCAATCGCGATACCGACACGTCGCTCTGGGGCGGCATTGGTGCCGGCGTGTGGGTCAACCCCCATCTCGCGGTCGATTTCGAATACACGATCAACAACGCCGATTTCTCGGGCGGTTCCTGGCGTAGTGGCCATGAATGGGAAAGCGTCGGCCTCGGCGTCAGCGGTCGCTGGTTCTTCGGTGACGAAGGCGCGCAGTGGCGTCCTTACATCATGGCCGGCTTCGGTGCGCTGCGTCACGCCGCGTACTCGGGCTTCCTGCTCAAACAGCAGGGCTTCAACCAGAACGGCTGGGATCCGATGGCCACCCTCGGCGCCGGTATCCAGTACAACATGTCCGAGCGTCTCGCGCTGCGTGGTGAAATCGCCGCACGTTACGACCACGACAACAACACCGAGAACAACCTCGCCCAGGCGCTGGGTTACATCGGCCCGAACGGTCCGCTCACCAAGAGCAGAAGCGGCTTCACTGACGGCATCGTCAGCGTCGGCCTCGTGTACAACTTCGGTGGTGCGGCTCCGCCGCCGCCGCCGCCGCCGCCGGCAGCTCCGCCTCCGGCGCCTGACTGCCACACGATGGACAGCGATCACGACGGCGTGAACGATTGCGACGACAAGTGCCCGGATACACCTGCCGGCACCGTCGTGGGTCCGGATGGCTGCCCGCAAAAGGTGGTCATTGACCTTCGCGGCGTGAACTTCAAGTTCGATCGTCCGAAGACCGGCGAACACAACATCGACCCGACGTTGCAGCTGCCGACGGCCGACTCGATCGCGATCCTCGATCAGGCAATCGACGCGCTGAAGCGTTATCCGGAGATCAAGGTTGAGCTCGACGGCCACACCGACTCGATCGGTACCGACGCTTACAACCAGAAGTTGTCCGAGCGTCGTGCGCAGATCGTGTACGACTACCTGACCTCGCATGGTATCGACGCCAGCCGCATCACCGCGGTCAAGGGCTTCGGCGAATCGCAGCCGATCGACACCAACGCGACGAAGGAAGGCCGTGCGCGCAACCGCCGCACTGAGATGAAGGTCGAGAATCCGGGTTCCTAATTCTCGGGTTCGCAACTGAGTAACGGAAAAAGCCCGGCGAAAGCCGGGCTTTTTCTTTGGGCTCCTCTTTAGCCCTCCTTCAAGGGGAGGGTTGCGTTGGGCATGGTCTCGTTGTGCCTTTTCTTCTCGTCGCGATCAACCAACGACATCCACGTGAGTCGGTTATTGCCGGAACCCATAACAACGAGAGAAAAAGGAAGCTCGCGCGCGGAACGAAGACCATCCTCACGCAGCCCTCTCCTCGAAGGACAGGGCTAAGGAAACGGTGAGTCAGCTGCCCGGCAACAACAAGAAATAGAGAGGAAAAACCGAAAAATCACCGCGCCAATTCCGGCGTCAGCTCCGGCGCAATCGCCTTGATCATCGCCTCGACGACCTTGATGTTGCCCGCGAGCAGGTTGCCGCTGGCCGGCATGCCGTCGCGGCCGACGAAATCGCAGTGGCGTCCGCCGGCTTCGCGAACGAGAAGACAACCCGCGGCCATGTCCCACGGTTTGAGTCCGATTTCGTAGAAACCATCGATGCGTCCAGCGGCGACGTAGGCGATATCGAGCGCGGCGGATCCGGTTCGGCGAATATCCTCGGCCTCGCGCAACATCGCGCGCGTCATGGCGATCTGCGCATCGAGGTGCGCGCGCTGCCGATACGGAAATCCGGTGGCGAGCAACGCGGCGGCGAGACCTTCGCGCTTGCCGACGCGCATGCGGCGATCGTTGAGGAAAGCGCCGTCGCCCTTGCTCGCGGTGAAGAGCTCGCCGCGCAGCGGATCGAAAACGACGCCGACGATCGGATCGCCGTGCTCGAGCAACGCGATCGACACGCTGAAATGTGGAAACCCGCGCAGGTAATTGTGCGTGCCGTCGAGCGGATCGATGACCCAGGTGTTCTTGCCCTTGCCGGTCGCGCCGGATTCCTCGGCGAGCATCGCGTGCGCGGGATAGGCGCGTTTGAGTTCGCGTATGATCTCGGCTTCGGCCATGCGATCGACTTCGGAGACGAAATCGAGCTGCTGCTTCTCGACGACCGCGAGGCTTTCCAGGCGGTTCATGTGACGCAGGATGATCTGGCCGGCGGCGCGCGCGGCGCGCACCGCCACGTTGACGGCGGGTCTGGACATGCTGGTTCCGCTGGGCGGGCTTGGAAAGAACGACGCGCGGATCGAGCCGCGCGTTCGGTGCAGATTATCAGATCGCTCTGCATCGACCAAACGTCGAGCGCGCGAAACGTCCCGGATATGGCTTCATGATCGATAGTCAACGCGAATCGATGGCGGCACGAATCCGCTTCGTGCTGGTGCGGACCTCGCATCCGGGCAATATTGGCGCGGCGGCGCGCGCGATCCGCACGATGGGTTTCGATCGCCTGTCGCTGGTTGCGCCGCATGCATTTCCGCATCAGGAGGCGACGGCGCTGGCCGCCGGCGCCGACGACGTGCTCGGTCGAGCGCAGATTACGACCGATTTGCCCAGCGCGATCGCCGATTGCCGGCTCGTGCTCGGCGCGACGGCGCGCCGTCGCGACGTGCCGATGGACGAGATCGATCCGCGCGAAGCGGCCTCGCGCGCGCTCGCGGCCGCCGGCGCGGGTGGCGAAGTCGCACTGGTATTCGGCAGCGAACGCATCGGTCTCGAGAACGAGGACATCAAGCGCTGCCACGCGGCTGTTCTGATACCGAGCGATCCCGCATTTCCTTCGCTCAATCTGGCGCAGGCCGTGCAGGTGCTCGCCTACGAATTGCGCATGGCCATCCTCGCGGGAACGCTGCCGTTGCCGGAGCAGAAGAACGATCCGCCCGCGTCGAGCGCCGAGCTGGAAGCGTTCTTCGAACATCTCGCGCGTACGCTCGACGCCATCGATTTTCACAAGGGACGCTCGCCGCGCACGGTCTTGATGCGGTTGCGGCGACTCTATTTGCGCGCGCGATTGGATCAGCGCGAGCTGCGCGTGCTGCACGGAATCTTGACCGACACCGATCGCGCGGCGCGGCCGCGGCGCGAAGAATCGGACGAATGACGCGCGTCCAGGCTTAGAAGAGACGGCGCAGCGCGTCGACCGAGACGTGGCTCAACGTCAGCAGAAGGACGGCGACGGCAGCGCTCGCATTCCATGCGATCAGCAGCGCGATGCCGTCACGTTCGATCAGCGCGACCGCGTAGACGACCAGCAACACGCCAAAAAAATAGTTCGTGAACGGAATCGGCAATGCGAGGGCGATGCCGATCAGCACCAGCAGAAATCCGGTGATGCGATGCGCGGGATGGCGCGTCAGCATGGCCAAGCGCGGCCGGCACAGTCGTTCCAGCCAGCGCAGGACGGGCGTCAGGCGCTGAATGAAACGGTCGAGCGGTGCGCGCGCGAGACCGCGGCGACGCAGCGCGTTCGGCAGCCACGGATGCAAAAGGCCGATCAACATCTGAAATCCGACCAGCACGACGAGCGCGCCCATCACGCCGCCGACGCCGAGCGGCACCGGAATGAAATTCGGCAGCGCCAGAATCAATATCAGGAAACCGAACGCGCGCTCGCCGAGCGGATCGAGAAAATCGCCGAGCGTGATCGTGTCGCCGCCGTGCGCGTCGAACGCGCGTCGCAACAGCTCGGTCGTACGGGCCTGGCGCTCCGCGCCGCTCATTCGTCCTCGGTAACCGGCATCCGCTTGACCAGCAGCTTGTCGATGCGCGGTCCGTCGAGATCGACCACTTCGAAGCGAAAGCCACTTCGGCTGAAATGTTCTCCGGCCTGGGGAATGCGTCCGAAATGCGCCATGACCATGCCCGCCGCGGTGCGGAAATCGTGGTCGTCCTCGTTCGGCAATTCCGCAATGCCGAGCAGCTCGCGCAGGTCGTCCGTCGATACGCTGCCGTCGACGAGCCAGCTGCCGTCCTCGCGCTGCACGATCGGCTGCTCGGCGCGTTCGATCAGCGGCGTCGCCGCTTTGCCGACCACCGCGGCGAGAAGATCGTTGAGCGTGACGAGTCCTTCGATATCGCCGTATTCGTCGACGACGAGCGCCAGCGCGGTTTCGGCGTCGCGGAACTCCTCGAGCAGATCGAGTGCGCGTGCGGTCGCCGGGACATACAGCGGTTTGCTCAGCGATTTGAAAAGCTCCGTGTGACCGGCGGCGCCGATCTGGCCGACCAGCCGCTTCGCTTCGAGCACGCCAAGCACTTCCTGCTCGCCGCCGCGATAAACCGGATAGCGCGAGTAGGGCGTGTCGCGCATCACCTGGAGGTTGTGTTCGATCGGCTCTTTCGCGTCGAGCCACGCGATGCGCGTGCGTGGCGTCATCACGCTGTCGACCGTGCGATCGCCGAGGCGCAGCACGCGATTGACCATGTTGCGCTCGTCGGAATCGATCACGCCCTGATCGGCACTTTCGGCGACGAGCAGGCGGATTTCCTCTTCGCTGACATGACCGCGCGTGCCGGTGTTCATGCGCAATAAACGCAGCAGCGCACGCGTCAACCAGATCAGGAGAAAAGCGAACGGCGACGCGAGCCAGGTCAAAAGACGCATCGGCAGTGCGGTCGCCATGGCGAAACGTTCCGGATCCACCAGCGCGATGCGCTTGGGCAGGAGCTCGCCGAGCAGCATCTGGATGAACGTGATGCCCGATACGCTGAGGACGACGCCGATCGGCAGGCTGTAGCGGTCGATCACCGGCAGATCGAGCGCGTCGAGCGCGACGCCGATGCGCTCGCCGATCGCTGCGCCGAGCGCCGCGCCCGCGCTCACCTGCAGCAAGGTGATGAACACCTGCACGGTCGCGAGAAAACTTTCCGGCTGCTGCGCGAGGCCGAGCGCGACCTTCGCGCGCCGGCTGGTCACTGCGAGGTGTTTGAGACGGCTCTTGCGCGCAACCATCAGGGCCATTTCGCTCAGCGCGAAGAAGCCGTTGAGCAGCGCGAGCAGAACGACCAGCGAAATCTGGAGCAGCATCCGCACCCTTTGCGGCAGGACGAGGCGAGAGTGTAGCAATCGCCCGATTCCGGTGATCGACGCGCCTGCCCTCGCCGGCGGAGATGCGGGCGGGCGCCGCGGGCGTTGCTGTAACATTAACGTCACGCAAAGGGTCCGTCTCCGGCCGACCCGCACCCGCACCGGACGGTGCCATCAACGGCGCGATCCCCATGTTCTCGTTGCAGACGATCTTCGGCAAAGGCGACAAGTTCTACGGCCTACTGGAAGCGAGCGCGGACGCGGCGCGGCAAAGCACGCGCGCCTTGATCAAGCTCCTGAACGCGCCGGTTTCGACGCGTTCGCTCGATGAGTTTCGTGTCGCGCGGCGGCGCGAGAAGGAGCTCTTCGCGCAGATCGGGCAGGCGCTCGTCGATACGTTCGTCACGGCGCTCGAGCGCGAAGACATCGAAGCACTCGCCGGCGCGCTGTACAAGATTCCGAAAACAGTCGAGAAATTCGCCGAGCGCTACGTGCTGTTCTCGGATCGCCTGGTCGAGGACGATTTCGCTTCGCGTGCGGCGATGCTGGAAAAAGCGACCGACGTGATCGTGCAGATGACCCAGCAGCTGCGCAGCGGACCGCGCCTCGATGTCATGCGCGATTTGAACGAGCGCATGCAGTCGATCGAGAGCGAAGCGGACCGGCTCATTCTCGAGCTCTATCGCGATCTGTTCACCAACGAACGCGACCCGGCCAAGCTCTTGCTGCGCAAGGACCTGTTCGAGCTCCTCGAAAAAGCCATCGATCGTTGCCGCGACGCTGGCAATGTGATCTTTCGGATCGTGCTGAAGAACTCCTGAGAAGAACGGGATTCGGGATTCGAGATTCGGGATGGCGAAGGGGGCGTACGATTCGATGGACACGTGCACGATCGAGCCATCGCGGCTCCTGCGGATCGCGAATCCCGAATCTCGGATCCCCGCGCGCGCGGAGACTTCCGCGTGAGCCTGACGCTGGTCCTCCTCGTGGTGCTGGTCGCGCTCGTCTTCGAGTACATCAACGGCTTCCACGACACCGCCAATTCGATCGCGACGGTGGTCGCGACCAAGGTGCTGAGTCCCGGTCAAGCGGTGCTGCTTGCAGCGGCGACGAATCTCCTCGGCGCGTTGTGGGGCACCGCGGTGGCGAAGACCATTTCGTCGGGGCTCATCGATTCGGGCGTCGTCGCAGTGACGCCGCAGGTGCTCATCTGCGCATTGCTCGGCGCGACGATCTGGGACCTCATCACCTGGTGGCGCGGATTGCCGTCGAGCTCGTCGCATGCGCTGGTCGGCGGACTCTGCGGCGCATCGCTTGCGGCGGCCGGCAACAACTGGTCGGCATTGATCTGGTGGCAGGGCGGCGTGCACTGGTGGGAAGGCAAGGGCCTGTTGCCGAAAGTCGTGCTGCCGATGGTGACGTCGCCGATATTGGGATTCCTGATCGGCTATCTCTTGATGGGCGCGCTGTTTGCGTTGATCGCATTCCTCGGTTCGCGGCGCGGACCGGTGCAGAAGCTCGGACGGCCGCGTTTCGTCAACGCGTTCTTCGGCAAGGCGCAGCTGGTTTCGGCGAGCGCGATGGGTCTCTCGCACGGCACCAACGACGCGCAGAAAACGATGGGCATCATCGCACTCGCGTTGGCCACCGCAACCACGGCCGGCTCGCTCGATCAGTTGCCGTCGTGGCTGTCGTTTCTGCGCGTCGGCGAGGACGCCGACAAGCAATTCGAGATCGCGGCGTGGATCAAGGTGACCTGCGCGGTCGTGATGGCGGCCGGCACCGCGGCCGGCGGCTGGCGCATCATCAAGACGCTCGGCCACAAGACTGGTGAAGCTGCATCCGATCAACGGCTTCGCGGCGGAGACATCATCCGCGATCGTGATCCTGTCGGCATCGCAGTTCGGCATCCCGGTTTCGACGACGCACAACATTTCCGCCGCGATCATGGGCGTCGGCGCGGCCAAGCACGCCAACGCGATCAAGTGGACCGTGGTCGAGCGCATGGTCTGGGCGTGGATCCTGACGCTCCCGGTCGCGGGATTGCTCGCGTGGGCGTTGGTTGCCGCGCTGCGTCTCATGGGCGCGGCTTAAACCGCACCCTTTCCGTCTCCCGCTTGCGGGAGAGGCGGGGTGAGGGACACGAGGTTAGACGTTCCTCCCACGCGCGCGGAAAAGCATGAAGCTAAAACGTATCGCCGCCGCTGCTGATCGCCTGCTCCATGCGATCGCCGAGCGAGCCGAGCTCGTTGATCACGCGATCGAGTTCCTCTTCCGAGAGCAATGCGTACGGCCGGTTTTCGCAAAGATGCAGGAACGGCGATCCGTCGAGATCGCTGATCGCAAGATAGCCCGTGCGTTGTTCCCAGTTGAAACGAAGGCAGCGCGTGCCATCGATGCCGACGTAGGGTCCGATCGGTGTCGAGATGCGCAGATACTTGTTGCCGTCCTCGTCCTCCATCTCGGCGAGATACATGCCCTGATGGCGCCCGTCGTCGAACGTGAGATCGAAACTGATCAGGTACGGATCGTTGGTGCTTAGCGCGTGGCGGCTCCCCACGTGGGAGCGAATTTGTTCGAAACTTTGCACGATGGCTCTCGGTCGAGACGGCGGCCTATGCTAGCGTGCGCGGCCCATGAAGTCAGGCGACAAGAACGCTCGGCCACCGAGGCCTGATCCGGCGGCCATCCTGCGCGTCATCCGTTCGATTCCGCGCGGATGCGTCGCGAGTTACGGCGAAATTGCCGCACGCGCCGGTATGCCGCGTCGCGCGCGGCTGGTCGGACACGTGCTGCGCGAATCGCCGAGTCAGCTCGACTTGCCCTGGTATCGCGTATTGCGCTCGGACGGCCGCATCGCATTTCCACCGGGCAGCCGCGGCTTTCGTGAACAGGTGCGCCGGCTCGCGGCCGAAGGCGTGCTGGTGGTCGGCGGACGCGTCGACATGGCTCTCCATGGATGGGATCGCAATCTCGATGCGGTGCTGTGGGCTCCGCCACCGGCACGGAAGAAGGTTGCGCCCGTTTCCGGACGAAGGGCAGCGCTTTTGCGACAAAAACGCTGAAAAACCATTCGCGAATGCGGCATACGTCATGCCGAGGTCGCATTGATAGCGCTAGAGTTCATGCCGGCAAGGCGCGGACGCCACGTCCGCGGGGGAGGGTGGTCATGAGCATGGGCATCGTCGGACGGACGGTTTTCGCAGCGCTGTGCGCGGCTTCGTGCAGCGTCGCGGCGACGGCGCAAGGGCTGAGTCATTGGCCGGACTCCACGCTTTACGACGGATTCGACGGCGTCGCCAATGGACCCTCCAGCGATGCGGACGCGAGCCGTTTCCTGGCGCAGGCGACGTTTGGCCCGACATCCGGCGACATCGCGCACCTGCGCTCGGTGGGCTATCAGACCTGGTTCAACGAGCAATTCACGGCCCCAGCCTCGAACGAGACGCACTACCTCGACTGGGTGCTGGCGACGTTTCCCGACGAGTACCTCAGCGACGACACGCGCCTGGAGATCTGGACGATCAACTCGGTCGGCACGCCCGATCCGAGCCGTGGCGGTTACCCGAACAATGCCCCGACCGACGCGCTGCGCCAGCGTGTCGCGATGGCGCTCAGCGAGATCTTCGTCGTTTCAAACAGCAACGGGACGTTGTCGTACGAACCGTGGGCGCTGGCGAGTTTCTACGACAAGCTCGCTGGGGACGCATTCATCAACTACCGCACATTGCTCGAGGATGTGACCAAGCATCCTGCGATGGGCATCTTCCTCAGCATGATCCAGAACCAGAAGGCGGATCCGGATCAGAACATCCATCCCGACGAGAACTACGCGCGCGAGGTGAATCAACTGTTCTCGATCGGCCTCAACCAGCTCAATCTCGATGGCACGCCGGTGCTGGTCGGCGGCCAGCCGGTACCGACCTACGATCAGACCACGGTGCGCGGGTTCGCCGCGGTATTCACCGGCTGGGACTGGAACAACGCCGGCTGTGGCGACAGCACCTACACCTGCTGCGTCTACGATGAAAACAGCGGCGAGGACACGTACTTCTGGTGCGGTCCGAGCAACTACAACGATCCGCCGTGGCAGTTGCCGATGCAGCCGATCGAGCACTATCACGACAACACGTCCGACAAGCAGCTGCTGGTTTATTCCGGCGAAGCGCTGCCCGGCGGCGTGCTCGTGCACGGCGGCGACGCGCAGGCGGAAATGACCGCCGCGCTCGACAACATCTTCAACCATCCGAACGTCGGCCCATTCATCGCGACGCGCCTGATCGAGCGCCTCGTGACGAGCAACCCGAGCCCCGCTTACGTGCGGCGTGTCGCGCAGGTGTTCAACAACAACGGTTCTGGCGTACGCGGCGATCTGAAAGCCGTCGTGAAGGCCATCCTGCTCGATCCCGAAGCGCGTTACGGCCAGTGGACCTATCCCGATACGTTCGGCAAGTTGCGCGAGCCGCTGCTCAAGATCACGCAGATGTGGCGCGCAATGTCCGGGCGGTCGACCGGTGGCCGCATCGGCACGCTGAATCCGTGGCCGCCGATCGAAGAGCAGATCGGTCAGGCCCCGTTGCGTTCGCCGACCGTGTTCAATTTCTTCAAGCCGAACTACGCGCCGCCGGGCGAAGTCCAGGATCGCGGCCTGGTCAGTCCCGAATTCCAGATTCTGAGCGACACGCAGATCGTGGCGACGCCGAATTATTTCTTCCACGAAGTCTTCTGCGACTACACCGGCAGCACCGCCTGCTGGGCCAGCGATGACCCGGCGACGATCCAGATGGACGAGGATCGTGATGCGGCGCTCGCACAAACCAATCCGGCAGGACTCGTCGATGCATACAACGCTCTCTTCATGTCCGGCCAGATGTCGCCGTTCATGCGCGACGTGCTGATCACGCGGCTCAACCTGTTGACCGAAGACGTCTACGGCAGCGATCTCGGACGCACGCGCGTGCAGCATGCGCTGTATCTGATCCTGAACTCTCCCGAATACTCGATTCAGAAGTGAGGCTGCGGCCATGCACGTGAACCGTCGCGAATTCCTGCGCAAAAGCATCTGTGCCGCGCTCGGCGGCGCGGGTCTTTACTCGGCGTTCGGCAGCCTGCGTCTGATCGGTGCGGCGGCCGCGTCGCAGCGTCCGTCCGGAGGTTTCACGGACTACAAGGCGCTCGTCTGCCTCTACCTTTACGGCGGCAACGACAGCTTCAATACGCTCGTGCCGTACGACAACACCTTGTATCCGGTCTACGCCGGATCGCGTCAGGCGCTTGCGCTCGCGCAGGCGGATATCCAGGCCAACAGCCTCAACCCGGCTTCGGGCCCAGGCCCCGGCGGTCCGCCGAGTGACGGCGGTTCGTACGGCCTGCATCCGGCGATGCCGGAGCTGCGCGGACTTTTCAACAGCGGCAAAGCCGCGATCGTCGCCAACGTGGGCAGTCTGCTGTATCCGATCACGCAGACGCAGTATCAGGACGATACCGTGCCGACGCCTTCGCAGCTCTTCTCGCACGACGATCAGACCAATCAGTGGCAGACCTCGCGTCCAGACGATTCGAACGCGGACGGCTGGGGCGGGCGCATCGCTGATCTGTTGTACTCCTCGAACGCGGGCCAGGTTCCGATGAGCATCACGCTCTCGGGCGAAAACCGCTTCCAGCGCGGTTCGGTGGTGAGCCAGTACTCGATCAACTCGTGGGGCGCCTCGTGCTCGGCGAGCGGCGATCCGAACTGCGGTCCGTTCAGCGTGACGACGATGGACTACCTCGGCGATGGCCCCGAATCGTGGGTGCTGCCGTGGCAGGATCCCAACGTCGTCGCCGACGATCAGGCGGCCTATAACGCGCTGATCGCGAGCGGCACGCAGACGCACGTGCTCGAACGCGCGTTCGCCGATTCGGCGACGCGCTCGATCGCGAATTCGACGCTGATCAACGGTGCGCTCAACGGCGTCACGCTGACGACGCCGTTTCCGGATACCGATCTCGGCAACCAGCTCGCCGCCGTCGCGATGCTGATCAAAGTCCGCGCCGCGCTCGGCATGAGCCGGCAGGTATTTTTCGTATCGACCGGCAACTACGATACGCACGGCACGCAGCTGTCGGATCAGAACGACAATCTCGTCGAGCTGTCGCAGGCGCTGTCGGCGTTCTACAACGCGACGGTCGAGCTCGGCATCGCCGATGGCGTCACGACGTTCACCGCATCGGATTTCGGCCGCTCGTTGCCGGTCAACAACGACGGCACCGATCACGGCTGGGGCGGCCATCATTTCGTCGTCGGCGGTGGTGTCAACGGCCAGCGTTTCTACGGCGCGATGCCCTCGCTCGGCCAATACGACGACAACAATCCGGGCGGCAGCAATCCGGACGACACCGGTTACGGGCAGATCATCCCCACCCAGTCCGTCGATCAGTATTCGGCGACGCTGGCCAGCTGGTTCGGCGTCGACGCAGCGGGAATCAACGACATCTTCCCGAACCTCGGCCGATTCCCCAGCAGCAACCTCGGATTCATGAATTGACGGCGCAAGAGAAAAGAGGCGAGGGTTTTTTGCGTACATCCGCGGCGCTCTGCTTGGTTCTGCTCGCGGCAATCGCCTGCTGCATGCCGGCGCGCGCGACGGTTTACGTCGTCACCGCGAATCCGGACATGACCTTCACGCCGGCCTCGATCACGATCTATCAGGGCGACGCGATCCGCTTCGAGAACGCCGGCGGCGTGCACAACGTGCACGCGGACGACAACAGTTTCATCTGCTCGATCAACTGCAGCACCGAAAACGCGCCGAGCGACCAGCCGTGGAGTGTCATCGTGCGTTTCAACCAGGTGCGCTCAATCGGTTATTTCTGCGACCAGCACGGCAATCTCCAGAGCGGCATGCGCGGCGCGGTCAACGTGATCGATCGCGTCTTCGTCGATGGCTTCGACGGCGCGCCAGGCGCCGGCTCCTGATCCTCAAGCCGGCCCGCCGCCGACGTAGCGGCGCTTGAATGACGCCTTGGGCGACGGAATCTTGCGGGTAACTCGCGCCGTTCGTGCGCGTAGTCCACAATCGCCCCGGCTCGTTCGAGAATCCCGCATGCCCTTCGACCTTCCTCCCGTCACGCGCGCACTGCTGATCGCCAACATTGCGGTGTACCTGCTGCAGATGCTGACCGGCGATGCGCTGCTGATCCATTTCGCGCTATGGCCGCTCGGACCGTCGCAGTACGCGGACGTCGCGGGATTCGAGCCCTGGCAGCTCGTGACCTACAGTTTTCTGCACGGCGGGCTGACGCATATCGCGTTCAACATGCTCGCGCTCTGGATGTTCGGCGGACCGATCGAGCGCCTGTTCGGTTCGCGGCCGTTCGCTCTTTATTATTTCGTCTGCGTCATCGGCGCCGCCGTCGCGCAGCTTCTGGTCACAGCGTACTGGACCGGCGGCTACTATCCGACGCTCGGCGCATCCGGCGGCATCTTCGGACTGCTTCTCGCGTACGGCATGATGTATCCGCACGCGCGCATCCTTCTGCTGTTTCCGCCGATACCGATGCCGGCGTGGCTGTTCGTGATCGGCTACGGCGCGGTCGAACTCTTCCTCGGCGTCACCGGCACCGCAGCGGGCGTCGCGCATTTCGCCCATCTCGGCGGCATGGCGATCGGCTTCGTGCTGATCCAGTACTGGCGCGGCAAGTTGCCGGTGCGGCCGCGTCGGATATTGATGCGGTAGGAGCCGGGATTCGGGAATCGCGAATCGGGATCTGGATTCGGAAGGCTCATGAGGCGCGGATCGATTCGAGCCGCTGCCGCTGTAACCGATCGCTCGTCGACAAACATCTATGCGCAGCGCTACCGATTTCCGAGCTTCGAATCCCGAATCCCGAATCCCGAATCCCGGCCTTGCCGACTGGCTTGACCATCAGCAACGCGTTCATCCGCGCGCGATCGAGCTCGGTCTCGATCGCGTGCGCGAGGTCTGGCATCGGCTGGGATCGCCGCCGCCGGCGCGCTTTGTCATCGCGGTCGGCGGCACAAACGGCAAGGGCTCGACGGTCGCGTTTCTCGAAGCGATGCTGCGCGCGGACGGCAAGCGCGTCGGCGCGTACACGTCGCCACATCTGCTTCGCTACAACGAGCGCGTGCGCATCGACGGCATCGATGCCGACGACGCAGCATTGATCAAAGCGTTCGAACGCATCGAAGCCGCGCGCGGGGATATCGCGCTGACCTATTTCGAGTACGGCACGCTCGCCGCGCTGTTGCTGTTCGCCGGCGTCGGGCTCGATGTCGCGCTGCTCGAAGTCGGACTCGGCGGTCGGCTCGATGCGGTGAACATCATCGACGCCGACGTCGCAATCGTGACGACTGTCGATATCGATCATCAGGACTGGCTCGGCAACGATCGCGACAGCATCGGCCGCGAGAAGGCCGGAATCTTCCGCGCCGGGCATCCCGCGATCATCGGCGAGCGCGAGCCGCCGCGCGGACTTCTGGACGAAGCCCGGCGCATCGACGCCGCGCTCGAAATCGCCGAGCGCGATTTCCACGCCGATGTGCGGACCGGTGACTGGATCTGGAAACGCGCGGGCACCGAACTGGTCCTGCCGCATCCGGCGCTCGATGCGCCGTGTCAGCACGCCAACGCGTCGGCTGCGATCGCGGCCTTGCACGCGATGCGCGAGCAACTCGGCTGGAATCCGGCTGCGATCGCGCATGGCATCGCGAACGCGCGCATCGCGGCGCGTCTGCAGCGCTTTGCCGGAACTCCGGAGATCATCGTCGATGTCGCGCACAATCCGCAGGCGGCGCGTTCGCTCGCGGCGTGGCTCGGCACGCATCCCGAAACCGGTCGCACATTCGCCGTGTTCGGTGCGCTGGCCGACAAGGACGTTCGCGGCATCGTCGCGCCGCTGCTCGTTCGCATCGACGCGTGGCATCTCGCCGGCCTTGCACGCGAATCGACGCGCGGCCTCGACGCCTCGACATTGGCCGATCTTGCGCGATCGGCGAGCGCGGCGATCGACATCGCCGGTGTACACGATGACGTCGAACCAGCGCTCGCCGCCGCGTTCGAGGGTGCGAAATCGAGCGATCGCATCATCGCGTTCGGCTCGTTCTTCGTCGCCGCCGCAGCGATCAGATTCGCCGAGAGGCGCGGTCTCGTCGCGCGTTATGCCGTGTCGGCGTGATCGTAGCGGGTATAATCGCGTCGACTCTTCCGGGCGCCTATGCGGAATTGATAAGAGCATCCCTATGGATCTGTCGCTGAAACAACGTCTCCTGGGTGCGGTGGTGCTGATCGCGCTGGCCGTCATCTTCGTGCCGATGTTCCTGTCCCGGCCGGCGCCGCAGCAGAGCTCGGAAACCGTGAATCTCGCCATCCCGCCCGCGCCCGATCGCGAATTCCAGAATCGCGTACTGCCGGTCGATGCCGCGCAGGATTCCGCCAAGGATTCCGCCAAGAATGCGCAGACCGTGACCAGCCCGCCGCTCGCGACGGTCGAGACGCCGCCACGCCCGGCGGAGATCGCGCAGCCGACCACGCCGGTGACGACCACACCCACGCCGCAGGCAGCCAAGCCCGAACCCGCCGCATCGACGCCGGCACCGGCTTCGGAGGCGCCGAAGCCTGAACCGAGCGCGCCGGGCCGCGCCGCGAATGGGCATTTCTTCGTGCACCTCGGCATCTACGCCGAATCGAAGAACGCGGACGATCTCATTGCCGCGCTGAAGCAGGGCGGATTTCCGGCCTTCGCCGAAGCCAGCGACTACCAGGGAAAACCCGCCGAGCGCGTGCGCGTCGGGCCGTTCGAGGATCGCGCCGCCGCCGAGGCCGCGCGGCTTCGCATCAAGCAGATCAAGCCGACCGTGCCGGGCAGCGTGGTCGAGCTCGCGGACGACGCCAAGACCGATGCGCCGGCCAGTGCAATTCCGGCGAGCCGCGCGGGCGGCTGGGCCGTACAGCTCGGTGCGTTCAAGACGGTCGACGAGGCCAACAAGCTGCGCGATCGTTTGAAAGGCGCGGGTTTCGTCGCCTTCGTCGACAAGCTCGATTCCGAATCGGGCGCGCTGTGGCGCGTGCGCGCGGGCCCGGAGACCGATCGCGGCAACGCCGACAAGCTGCGCGGCCGCATCAAGGACAAGCTCAAGATCGAAGGCATCATCGTGACGCAGCAGTGAGGCCGCGAATCGGGAATCGCGAATCGGGAATGGCCAAGAGCGTCGCAGCGCGCAGAGAGGCGTCCTTTCGATTCCCCATTCCCCATTCACGATTCCCAGCTTCACCATGAACTGGACCGATTACACGATCCTCGCCGTGCTGGCCCTGTCCGTGCTGATGGGCCTCTGGCGGGGATTCATCGGCGAAGTCCTCGCGCTTGTTTGCTGGGTGCTGGCTTTCTGGGTCGCCTGGATGTTCGGTCCGGCCCTTGCAGAACACTTTTCCGCCAGCATATCGACGCCATCGGTGCGCGTGCTGCTGGCATACGTGCTGTGTTTTGTGACGGTGCTGATCGCGGGCGCGATCGTCGTTTATCTGGTGCGCAAGCTGGTCGAGGGCAGCGGTCTCTCGGGCAGTGATCGGTTGCTCGGCATGGTGTTCGGCCTGGTACGCGGGTTCGCGCTGGTGACACTGGTCGTGCTGCTGTTGGGATTCACGCCGTTTCGGCGCGATCCGTGGTGGAATCAGTCGCGTCTGTTGCCGAATTTCGAAATCGGAGCGCGTTGGCTCGGCGATCGCCTGCCGGAAGAAGTCGCGAAATACCTGGAACCTATCGAGACCATGGCCAAGCCCGTGCTGCCGCAAAACGCAAAGCCCGCGCCGCCGTCCAAACCGTCGTCTGCCTAGAGCATCCTCAAGCCCATGTGCGGAATCATCGGCATCGTCGGAAAATCGGAAGTCGCGTCCGCGCTGTACGACGCGCTGACCGTGCTCCAGCATCGCGGCCAGGACGCGGCGGGCATCGCCACCGTCGACGGCAATCGCCTGCGCCTGCACAAGGGACCCGGACTCGTGCGCGACGTGTTCACGCGCGAATCGATGCTGGGTTTGCGCGGCAACCTCGGCATCGGCCATTGCCGCTATCCGACCGCCGGCGCCGAAGGCTCGTCCGAGGCGCAGCCGCTGTACGTGAATTCGCCGTACGGCATCGCGCTCTGCCACAACGGCAATCTGATCAACGTCGAGGCACTGCGCCGCGAGATCTTCGAGGACGACCGGCGCCACATCAACACCGATTCGGATTCGGAAATCCTGCTCAACGTGCTCGCGCACGAGCTGCAGATCCAGGATCGCATGGCGCTTTCGTCGGACAACATCTTCAAGGCCGTCGCCGGCGCGCACGCGCGTTGCGTCGGCGGTTATGCGGTGGTGTCGCTGCTGCTCGGTTACGGCGTGCTGGCGTTCCGCGATCCGCACGGCATCCGCCCGCTCGTGCTCGGCGAACGCGAGACCGGCGCCGGCAAGGAATACGCGGTCGCTTCGGAATCGGTCGCGCTCGATATCCTCGGCTTCAAGCTGCTGCGCGATGTCGCGCCGGGCGAAGCGGTATTGATCACGGCTCGACGGCAAGCTCTTCGCGCGGCAGTGCGCGGAACCCGCCGTGCACGCGCCGTGCATCTTCGAATATGTGTATCTCGCGCGTCCGGATTCGATGATCGAGGACGTGTCGGTGTACAAGGCGCGCCTGCGCATGGGCGAAAAGCTCGCCGAGAAAATCCTGCGCCTGATGCCCGATCACGACATCGACGCGGTGATCCCGATTCCCGACACCTCGCGCACAGCCGCGGGTCCGCTGGCGCAGGCACTCGGCGTGCCGGTGCGCGAAGGCTTCGTCAAGAACCGCTACATCGGCCGCACGTTCATCATGCCGGGCCAGAGCGAGCGCGTGAAATCGGTGCGCCGCAAGCTGAATCCGATTCCGCTCGAGTTCCGCAAGAAGAACGTGCTTCTGGTCGACGATTCGATCGTGCGCGGCACGACCTCCAAGCAGATCATCCAGATGGCGCGCGAGGCCGGCGCGAAAAAAGTGTACTTTGCTTCCGCCGCGCCGCCGGTGCGCTATCCGAACATCTACGGCATCGACATGCCGGCTGTCGCCGAGCTCGTCGCACACGGCCGCACGACCGAGGAAGTGCAGGCGATTCTCGGCGCGGATTGGCTCGTCTATCAGGATCTCGATGATCTGATCTGGGCCGTGCGCGATGGCAACGAAGATCTCAAACATTTCGACACATCGTGTTTCTCCGGCGAATACGTCACCGGCGTCGCGCCGACCTATCTCAGCGAGCTCGAGTTCGCGCGTTCGGACGAAGCCAAGTCGCAGCGCCGTCAGGCGAGCTGAGCCGCTCGGCCGCGCGTCGCGTATCGTTGCAATGCCGCAGTAGCAAACCGCGTATTCCACATCGCGACACGGGTCCGCGTGGATACGTTGCGCGTGCTGCGCTATTGATCGGCGGTGGCGTGGCTGTCGCGTATCTCCTGTGTTGGCCGCTGATCGCACCCGCGCTCGACCGAATTGGATTGACGTCCGCGGTCAACCGCTTGAGTCTGCAGATCGCGCCAGCGATGCCGGCGTTCGCGGCACTCCTCTGGCGCGCGCCGCGAACGGCCGGCGTCGCCGCTTTCGACAACGTGCGCATGGCCGAAGCCGCGGGAACCGCGCGATAATCGCGGCTCCTTCACCTCACGACGGACGATGGCGCCACAATCCCTCTCGCTGCACGAGCTGTCCGCGCGGTGCGTCTACAGCGCCACGATCGCCGAAAAGCTGGCGTTGACGGCCGACCTCGCGGCGCGCTTTGAATCGGGTGAGTTGCTTGGCGAGGACGCGCCGGTTTCCGCGGCGCCGTTAGCTACCGTACCCGGTCGTCCCGACCGGCCGCGTCGCGTGAGTCCGCGAAATCTGCCGCGACGCGGACTCGCATCCGCCGAGGGCAGGGCGGCGCTGATTCACGCGGTCGCGCATATCGAGTTCAATGCGATCAACCTCGCCTGGGATGCGGTGTCGCGCTTCCGCGGCATGCCCGACGAATACTATCGCGATTGGGTCGGCGTCGCGGTCGACGAAGCGCGGCATTTCCAGATGTTGTCGGCGCGACTGGCCGAGCTCGGGCACGCGTACGGCGACTTCGACGCGCACGACGGGCTTTGGGAAATGGCCGTCAAGACTGCCGATTCGTGTCTCGCGCGCATGGCGCTCGTGCCGCGCGTGCTCGAGGCGCGTGGACTCGATGTGACGCCGGGCATGATCGCCCGCTTGCGTGCGGCTGGCGACGACGCGACGGCGGCGATCCTCGAAGTGATTCTGCGTGAGGAAGTCGCGCACGTCGCGGCGGGATCGCGCTGGTTCGCCTGGTGTTGCGAGCGCGAGGGCGTCGATCCGCGAGCGACGTTCGAGAATCTGATCCATCGGCATCTGCGCGGAACGTTGCGCGGACCTTTCAATGTCGAAGCGCGGCTGCGCGCGGGGTTCACCGAGGCGGAAATCGCGCATCTCGACCATGTGGAAAAAGATGACCGCGTTTTCGGCGCGGGCGAGCGGGAACGCGCGCGCAAATCTTCGGGCGAACGCGCCGCATGAGACGCATCGCGTTGGCGCTCGCGCTGCTGGCGAGTTGGACAGTGCTCTTGTTATGGGCTGCGCGCGTCGATTGGCTGTCGCCGTTCTCGCCGGCCGAGCAGCGCGAATTCCCCGGTGACGATTTCACGGCAGTGTTCGGCAGCGGCAGCGCTGACTCGGATCGGTTGCGCGTCACGTCGACCGGCCAGGATTACACGAGCCTGCAATCGCTGCATCCATCCGATGTCGAAGCGGATAAATTCCCGACGCTGCGTTATCGCTTTGGGGGTTTTCCGCGCACGCTGGAACTTTCGCTCGTGTTTCGCACCGCGGAAAATCCCGAGGATGTCGCGGTGTCGCTGCCATGGCCCGGCGATGCGACGCGCACGTTCGACCTGAGCCAGATTCCGGAATGGCGCGGCCGCATCGTCGAGATTGGTTTTGCGCAATTTCCGATCGCGCAGCAGGTCCCGCCGGCGCAGGGTTTCAAGCCGTTCGAGGTCGTCGAGGCCGGGCTCTGGTCAAGATCATGGCGCGGCGACCTCGCTGCGCTGGCGACCGATTGGTTCGGCGCGTGGCCATGGACGCAGCGTTCGGTGCACGCGCTCGGGCGCGATACCGACACGCCGCGTGCGCGATCGCTGGTGTTGTGCGTCGCGTTGGCCGTCGTCATCGCGATCGTGTGGATCGCGGTTGTGTTCGGGCGACGCGATCCGAAGACGGCCATCGCGGGCTTCGCGGTGCTCGCAATAGCGTGGTTCGCACTCGATATCGTCTGGCAGGACGGCTTGTGGGGACGTCTGCAGACGACGCGCGCGGTGTACGCGGGGCTTTCATGGGAGCAACGACAGAATACGGTCGCCGACGTCGATATCGTTGCGGCCGCCGACAAATTGCGCGCGATGTTGCGCGGCGAGCCGGAACAATCGCGCATCCTTATATACACCGGTGCGGAGCGCGGCTATGAGCTGCTGCGCTTCGTGTGGCATCTGCTGCCGCGCAACGTCGCCTTGTACGGCTACGCGCGGATGTTCGGCGACGCGCTGCCCGATAGATGCCTGATCGTGTTCTTCAGGAACGACGACTGGCGAACGGATCCGGCGTGGCGGCGCCTGCTCGCGCACAGCGATCACCTGGCGTCATCGACATCGATCCACGGCGACAGCTTCGAAGCCGACGACGTCGTCGTATTCAGGTTTCATCATGGGCGTTGATGTCGCCTACATCGCCGCGTGGGTGCTGCCGGCGATCGTCGGCGGCGGAATCTGGAGGGCGCTCTCGGCGCGCTCGCGCTGGGCTTTCGATGTTCCCGCGGCGATCGGCGCGGGATGGCTCATCGGTGTCTTCGTTGCCGCAGGGTGCGCGCGACTCGCAGCGTTGGCGGACACCGCGCACGCGTTTTCGCGCGCGTTGCCCTGGTACGTCGCGATCGGAATCGCGGCATGGATCGCGGCCATCGTACGACTTCGGCGCGTGCAGGCCGAATCTGCGACACCGATCGCTGCCGTTTCGACATTGTCGCGCGTGCTGTGGTGGCTGCTGCTGGCGTGGATCGTGTTTCGCTTCCTGGTGATCGGCGATGAAGCGTCGTTGCGCCCCGTGTTTCCGTGGGATGCCTGGTCCGCGTGGTCGATCAAGCCGAAAACGTGGTTTCTGACCGGCTACGTCGAACCGTACGTTTCGATGTTCGACTGGCTGTCGCATACCGATCGCGCCTTGCGCACGGCGGCGTCGTGGAGTTATCCCGAACTTCTCGCGTGGGTGCAGCTCTGGTTCGCGAGCGCGGCCGGCGCGTGGAACGAGCCGCTCGTCGATCTCGCGTGGTGCGGTGCGTTGGCTGCGTTCGCGTTCGCCGCGTATGGGTACTGGCGTGCGCTCGGTCTCGTGCCTTGGATCGCGCTGGCGCTGGTTTACGGTCTCGTTTCGCTGCCGCTGATCGATGCGCACGTGGCGCTCGCCGGTTACGCCGACCTCTGGGTCGCGCTGACGCTGGGGCTCGCGACGCTGGCGTGGACGCGCTGGCTCATCGGCCGCGAACCGCGCCAGCTCGCGCTCGCCACCGCGATGGCGCTTTGCCTGCCGGTGATCAAGCTCGAAGGAATGGTCTGGCTGATTTCATTTTGCGCGGTCGTAGCGCTCGATCTCGTGCCGCCGCGCCGGCGTCGGCTGGTGCTATGGGGCATTCCGAGCGTGCTCATCGCGAGCGCGTTCGTTGCCGCGCTCGTCTCCGCGCACGCCGGGCGAAATTGGATCGAGATTCCATCGCTCGGCACGTTTGCGCTGGCATGGCATGGCGTCGGCGGCGCAATGGTCGCGAGCTTGTTCACCCTGCCGAACTGGCATTTGCTTTGGTATGTCGTGCCGGTGCTGCTCGTCGTGCGCCGACGCCGGTTTCGCGATGATCGCGCTGCGCGCATGCTCGGTCTGATGCTGCTGATCGATTTCGCGTTCCTGTTCGCGCTTTTCTTTCTGACGACCGCCTCGGCATGGGCGCAGGATTTCACCAGCGCGAACCGGCTGATCCTGCAGCTGGTGCCGAGCGTGTTCGCACTGGCGGCGGTGCTGCTGCGGCCGATGACGGAGCGCGACGAAGTCAGCGCAGCGCCTCGGCGTACAGTTGAAGCCAGCGTTGGGCGGAATGTTCCAGTGTGAAGTGATCCTGCCAGCGTTGGCGGCCGCGCGTGCCGAGCTGCCGACGCAGTTCCGGATCGCGCATGCGCATGATCGCGGCAGCCAATGCGTCCGCATCGCCGGGCGCAGCTAGTAGTCCAGTTTCGCCGTCGACGACGACTTCGCCGATGCCCGATCCTGGAATCGCGCTCGCAACGACCGGCACGCCCGCGCGCATCGCTTCGAGCAGCACGAGCCCGAATGCTTCGCCGCGATTGAGCGATGGAAGCGCGAATGCATCCGCTGCGGCGTATGCGGCGAGCAGCATTCCATCGTCGAGCGTGCCGGCGAAGCGAATCCGCGATGCGGTGCCGTTTTTTTCCGCCGCCGCGCGCAGATCGTCGGCGCATTCGCCATCGCCGATCAAAAGGAGGCGCGCACCGTCCACGCGTGCGAGCGCGCGAATCAGAACATCGAAGCCTTTGTAATGGCTCAGTCTGCCGACCGCGAGCAGACGCAATCCGTCGCCCGGCGGCCACAAATCGGCCCGCGCTGTTGCTTGCGACAACTGATCGGCACCGAGCGGGATCACGCGCGCTTTCGCGCGCCACGGCGCGAGCGCCGCGCTCGCGTCGAGATACGACTGCGACGTCGCCACGACCGCGCTCGCGCGCTTCAGCAGCGCCTGTTCGAACGGACGATAGGTGCGATAGCCGACGCGCAAACGCCAGTCCGGCGCATCCGGTGGGATATCGGAGTGCCAATGGACGAGCCACGGCAAGCGGCGCGCGCGCGCGCTCGCGAGCACCGAAAAGCACGAAGGATTCGGAAGATGCAGCTGCAGGATCTCGGGGCGCAGTTCTTTCAACGCGCGCGCGAGCTCGAACGGGTAGGTTGGACTCAGCGGCGTATACACCGGATCGCCAAAACACGCGACCCGGCGGACTTCGACGCCGCCGATGACTTCGCGCGTCGTGTGCCACAGGCCCGGGCGCTGATGCACAAGCGCGGCGACGGAATGGCCGTGCGACGCGGTCCATTCGCACAATGCGCGCGTATAGCTCTCGATGCCGCCGCGTTCGGGCGCGTAATACTTGCCGAGATGCAGGATGCGCATGCCCTGAAGCTCAGGGCGTGTGATCGTCGGGCAGCGCCGGCGACGACTTGCCGCCGAGACGATCGAGTTCCTGTTCGAGGATCGCGAGCTTTTGCGTGAGCCGACGGATCTGGCGCTCCTGTCGCGAGCGGTCGATGTCGAGCTTGAGCATGCGGATCAGCACCAGCGAGAGTCCGACGACAATCGGCAGCACCGGCGGATAAAAGATGCCGGTCATGCGACCGAGCCAGGTGATCAGCGCCGGGAACACGCCGAGCGCGAACGTCGCCGCGGCGACCCCGAACCACCAGAGCGCATACGGCCCGTGCAGATGATCGCGGCGGACCAGAAACAGAATCGCACCGGCCAGCCCGATGCCGATGATCGCCGAGGTGATCTGGCCGGTCAGCATGTCGGGCCGGCCCCGGAGGTGCGGCGATGACGCCGAGCGGGATCGAGCTGTGCGAGGCACAGCACGGTCGTGTGCACCATATAACGTGCCACCACCGGCCACGAAGCGAACACACGCGAGCGTCCCGCGCGACGCGGCAGCATCGTCACCGGCGTTTCCGCGATCTTCAGCCCGCTTCGTGCAAGCAGCATCAGCACTCCCACATCTTGATAGTCCAGGAGACTTGCTTCCTGCCCGGCCAGGACGTCTATCGCATCGGCGTCATAGAGACGCAGGCCCGATGTGAAATCGGTCAGCTTGAGACCCGTCAGAAGACGCAGGTAACGCCATGCAATGCGCTTGGCTCGACTCAGGCGCCCGACGCAGGTGCCAATGACGACGTTCGCGCCGCTGCTTTCCCGGGCCTGGCGGAGGATCGGCACCGAATCCGGCAGGTGCTGGCCGTCGGCATCGAGTGTAACGACCTCCGAAAACCCATTCCGTCGCGCGTAGCGAATGCCGGCCTGAGTCGCGCCCCAGGCGCCGAGGCCGAGCGGCAGGCGGAGGACCGTCGCGCCGGCCGCCGTCGCGGCTTCCGCCGTGGCGTCCGCGCTGGCGTCGTCGACCACCAGAACCTGGCAAGGCAGCATGCGCCGCACGCCTTCGACCACGGCTCCGACCGTCGGCGCTTCGTCGCGTGCGGGCATGACCACGAGGCAGCTCGGCGCCTTGGCAGAATCAGGGGAAGTGGCGGACACGGAAGGGCGTTTCGAGACGGGGCGGCATTCTCCGTACCGGGCCAAGCGCCTGTCAATGAAGCGCGGGCGGCTTTCGAATGAGATCGGAGTCACACCCTGCCGCCTGCCGGCCGGTCCGCTGTCCGGTTCGTCATCGGTCATGCGTTATAGAAGGCTGTGGGCCGGAGGCGGCAAGAACGCGTCGCTGGCCGGGGTCAGGGGTCACCTGCAGTGGGGGTCCCAATCCCGAAACCGGGCATGGTAGCCAGGCCCACGTGGTCCGTGTTGACACGGCAGTGATAGTTCACTATCGTCCTCGCGGATCGGGCTTGGTTAACAACTTTTTATTCCGTCAATCAAGGGGAAGGGGACTGCACCCCGCCCGAGTACTCTGGGAGATTCTCAATGAATACGAAGATGAAAGTGCTGGCTCTGGCGCTCCTTGGTCTGGTCGGCTATGCGGGTAGTGCAGCTGCGGGTTGTCCTGCCTCGCCGGTTCCGCCGTGGACTGCGGCGAACACGTTTCAGGGAACGCTTGCGATCACCCCAACAGGTCTAGATGGCTCGGCGTGCCATCTTGATTCCGCCATCAGCGCGGGTGCGAGCGGCTTTGCCACGGCCCAGGTCGAGGACGATACGCCCGCGGCCGAACCGCGCTACCGCGCGCAGTTCATGATCAACGTCGATGCACTTAACCCTGCGAGTGCTCCTGCTTTTACAACGGTCGCCACGGTTCATACGGCGATCTCCAACGCCACGGGCAATGGCATCCAGCTGGCGATCTTCAGCGATGGTTCGCAGTGGCTTCTGAGCTACACGCTGGTCGATGCGAACGATCCCAGCGGATACTTCTCGAACAGCCAGCCGCTCGGGACGGGCTCCAAGCACGTCGAATATGACTTGCCGGTGAGTGCCTCCGGCACGTTCCAAGTCTGGATCGAGAACAACGTCGAAGGCTCGCCGACCGCAACACACACCACGAACAATGCGAGCATTACCGGCATCGACACGGCGTTTGTCGGATTGGCTGCTCCGTCGGATGCATTCACAGCGACGTTCGCTGGCACGGCTGCCCAGTTCGATCGTTTCGACTCACGCCGTCAGACGTTCATCGGTTTCTAAGAGACTCAAGCAATATGCGTTATCGGGTAACCTGACTTAGGAGTGATTATATGAAAAACATGCTTTGCGCCTTGGCCGTTTCTGTGCTTCTGTCGCCGAGTCTTGCATTTGCCGATGGCGGTACTTCGTGCGCGGCGGCGCAGGAGATCTTTCCGAGCCAGACCTATTCGGGCGACACGTCGACATCGACGAGTTTCATTGGATCGTTCAGTGGTGTTCCGAGCCCGGGTCCGGATCTTGCGTTCAAGTTCACGGACAACAATTCCGCGGGTAATATTGCGGTAACCATTGTAGGCGGTTGGAATGCGGGTGGTGTCATTACCAGTTCGTGCGGAGCCGTCGCGGGTCCGCCGATCTCCGCAGGCACCGGTACCACGAGCTTCAACGTCTCGGTCGATATTCCCCCGCTTGCCAATGGAACGCTGTACTACTTCATTATGACGGGTAATCCATCGGACAACTCCGGCCCGAGCGGTGCGTTTAACTTCACGACGCCGGCGCAGCTGCCTGTAAAGCTTGAGAGTTTTTCGATCGATTAAGTCCGAACTTACTGCCGGAAGTAAGCGGCAGGTTTAAAAAAGCCCGGCTTCGGCCGGGTTTTTTTTGATAACTCACAGAAGCCCTTCCGTTGATCATGCTCTTCCCGTGGATGCCTTTGATGTTTGTTGTGCCAGCTGCCGCGGCGCCTTCTTCCGCTTCGTTGGCTGTCGACTCATGCATACTGGACGAGTCATACTCGTTCGGCCGCGCCGCGTGCCGAATACGCGTGCATAACTCTGGAGCGCAAGCGGCTTCCGTTGAAGTCAGTGCGCAAAACCCCAAAGATCGCATTTTTCCGACGAGTTTGGTCGTTCCTGCAAACGGCACAGCCGAGGCGACGGTCGACGTAGACATTGGTCAGGCCGTTGGCCGCATTAGTCGAGGTTTCAAGGTTCATGCGAAAAACGGAAACGGCGATGCCTTTGTCGTCGTCAACGGTTTTGCGTTGTCCGCGCTTGATGATTCGCAACCGCAAGTGCAGTTCGGTGCAATAGATGCTGGGAGCCTCCCGATCGAACGAACGCTGACCCTCTCGAGCCACGACACCGCTGCGTTTCGTGTCACGAGAGTGCTCGATAAGCCAGCGGCTGTAGACGTTGAAATAGGCGACGATGAGCGTACGTTGAAAGTGCGACTCCGTGGCGACGCACCTCTTGGAATCACCGATGGCGAAATCAAGCTTGCAATTGATACACCGCGCCAGAAGGAGGCTTGGGTACATGTCAGCGCGAACGTTGTCGGCATAGTGGAGGTGGCCGGCGGCACTAACCCGTTCTGGTTCGGCAGCATTGCCGCCGGTCATGATAGACAGGTGCTGATTCCGCTCCTTGACCATGCGGGACACGACGTCCGGATGGGGACCATCAATGTTGCGATGATCAAAGGCAAGGCCGATGCGGTGCCGTGCGAGCAGTCGGCCAAGGCCTGCAAAGCGATCCGTGTCGTGTTCGACGACACCCAACGCGCAGGCCTCACCCGCGCTCAACTGGATGTGGAACTGCCGGATATCAAGCGGCACTTCATCGTGCGCATTTGGGGTCTCCTTCAAAATGATGCTGTAAGCCATGGGTCGAACGCTCTCTTGCCGACGCCGACTCAGGAGGACTATTCGGCGCCTTGGACCGAGGGCATTGTCGAATCGGTCAACGCGCCCGTCTATGCGGTTCCAACCACCGATCCGCTCGATCCGATCGATGGGGCTCCTCCACCAAACGCGCCCCCGCCCGGGACTGGTCCATTGCTGAAATGGAGCGTATCCGACGACTCCTCCGCCTACGGATATCAGATATTCCGATCCGACACGAAAGACGGTCCATTCGTGCTCCAAGACCGCGACGTGATTCGGGTACATGGAAAGACATATGCCACGATGCCTTACTTTTGGCGCGACGATTTGGCAAAGGCGGGCTCGACGTACTGGTACTACGTCGGCGTTGTATATAAGGATGGCCACAAACACGCTTTGTCGGCGCCGCACAGCATCGTGGCGAAATAAATGCTCCGGCCCCGGCTCGGCGCGCCGGGTAGAAGAAGCTCGACATGAAGTTCGCATCGCCGAAAGGCACGCCGCGCCAGCGAAAGTCAATGTCACTACATCGATCATGCGCACGCCCGACGTTGGCATTAGCATGTAGTGAGACGCGATGCGGTCTTATGTCAGCAGGTCGTCGGCTGGAGCGATCGGAATAGGTCGTCAAGGTCGAAGGATAGCCGCGGCGAGCAAGTACGGTTAATGTCGAGCAGCGCGCAATCAAACTGCCGAAGACCATGATATGCGCGCTAGACGCTTCGTCTGTGGTGATCTCGCGACGAAGGCGATTGGCTGCGTCCGGCACCGCGCTCATGCCGACGCTCAGCCACTCACAAACCGCAACGCAAGACCAACTTCCGCGGGGCGACAGGCTCGGCCGTCGTTCGCTGCGCAATCGCAGGGGTCGTACGAATAAGTAGGAATTTTCTGACGCAGAGCTTGTCGTCCGCAAAGGTATAGTGACTCACCTTCGCGAGGCAGCGAAATGACGCTCAAACTCACACTCGACGTCTTCAGCGGTCGGCCAAATGCTTCGATTGATCTCACGGCGCAAGAATCGGCCGACCTCATCGCACGGCTCAGCCCAGTCGGCAAGACCACGAGCGCGCCCGCCGCTGAGGTGTTTGGGCTAGGCTATCGCGGCATTCTCATCGAGCAGACGGCACCGGTCTCCGCAAGTCTGCCGAAGACCTTTCGCTTGACTGGCGGTCAAGTGGTCAGCGCGGCCAAGGTTTTGAAGACCGTCGATCCTACGATCGAGCAGTCGCTGCTTTCCAACACCGCACTCCTCGCGCGGGGCGGCATTTCCAAGACCGTGGCAGCAGCCATCGTTGCGCAGAGCGCGGTAGCGTCTTCCTCCGCCACACCGCCATCGACCACTGTGGCGCACCCGCCGGCGTGCCGCTGCGCGCCGCTTTACGAGCCCGCATGGTGGAATGATCTCTCCAGCGGCGGTACTCGTCAGATCACCAACAATTGCTACAACTACGCCTGTAACTATCGCACCGACACCTTCGCGCAGCCCGGACGCGGCGCGAGCGCGATGTATACGGCGTTTAATTGCGCCGCGCTGCGCACAGCCTCGTGTGCTGACACGTTGATCGAGGCCGCTGCCGAGACGACGAAGATCACTTGCCCAGGCGAAGGTCATCTTGTCGCCCTGGTGATCTGGCCGAACGTCGATTTTCATTGGTACCGTATGGGCCGCGACGGGCTGTGGTCGCACAAACCCGGCGGATATCCGGTCACCAACATCGACAATGGTGGCAAGCTCATCCCCGATCCGCGCAGCGCCAACCGCGGACCATACGTAAATTTCTGCGAGTTCATGATCGTCATGAATGGGCATGTCAAGATCGAGTAGCGACGCTACCTGGAATGCGACCGCGCTGGTTTTTTCGGGCCGGCCAGCACCGAGCTGGCCAGTGTCGATAGCGAATGCCCGCGCGCTCGTTTCCCTCTGGGAAAGCTTGCCTTTGACGGCGCGCGCTCCGCCGCGCGCTCCAGCCCTCGGTTATGGCGGATGTGTTTTGATCGACGGCGCGGGAACGGAGTGGCGAGCGCATGACGGGCTCGCGATTTTGACATCGGCCGCCGGCGTTACCGTGCGCGGTGATGACGAACGCAGATTCGAGCGCGCGATTCTCGCGACGGCACCGGACGATGCGCTACCACGCGGCATCATCGACTGAGATCTCATCCCTGCCGATCGCGAGGGCGCTCAGCGTCACGTTTTCCTTCATAATGCGCACCACGCTGCCTTGCTCGTACCAGTCGCCGAGCACGATACGTTGCGCCGGCACGCCGTCGACGCAAATATCGTGACACGCTGGCCGATGCGTGTGCCCGTGAATCAGCCACCGGAGACCGCTATCGCGAAAGGCGGCTGCAACGACCTGCGCGTTGACGTCGGTGATCGCGTCGCCTGCGGAACGGGTGTAGCGCTGACTCTCGGCGCGAGCCTGCGCGGCGAACTGGCGTCGCTCGGCAATCGGTCGCGCGAGAAAAGCGCGCTGCCATGTCGATGTGTGCGTGTCGCGCCGGAATTTCTGGTAAGGCGCATCGTCCGTACACAATATATCGCCGTGCATCAGCAACACGCGGTTGCCTTCGATCTCGACACACTGTCGGATCCGGCAGCAACGTCATCCGCGCACGTCGCGCGTACGCATCGCCGAGCAGAAAATCCCGGTTGCCGTGAATGTAAAAACACGGCACGCCGCGCGCGTGCAGTCGCGCAAGGCCTTGCGCGACACGTTCGCCGACGTCGTCTTCGGCGTCATCTCCGATCCACGCCTCGAACAGATCGCCGAGAATATAGAGCGCGCTCGCTTTCGCCGCTTCGTTCTCGAGAAATTCGAGAAACAACGTGGTGATCTGCGGACGGCTCGCGTCGAGATGCAGATCCGAGATGAATAGCGTGGTCATGGATCTGGATTTGTTTGCGGCGGCAGACGTTTGCCCGTCACCGCGAACAACGATCAGTGAATCACGCTGATTTTCTCGATCACCACCGGCGTCGTCGGCACGTCGCTCTTGAACGGCCCTTGCGCCCCGGTCGGCACGGCCTTGATCTTGTCGATGATCTCGGCGCCGCTGGTGACCTTGCCGAACACACAGTAACCCCAGGTCGCACCGTTCGCATCGCTCGTGTAGTCGAGGCGCGGGTTGTCGACGACGTTGATGAAGAACTGCGCCGTGGCTGAGTTCGGATCTCCCGTACGCGCCATCGCCAGCGTGCCGCGCAGATTGCTGAGGCCGTTCTTTGCTTCGTTCGCGATGGCCGGACGTGTCGGCTTCTGGCGCAGATCGCGGGTGAATCCGCCGCCCTGGATCATGAAATTGTCGATGACGCGATGGAAGATCGTGCCGTCGTAGAAGCCGGCATTGACGTAGGCAAGGAAGTTCTCGACGGTCTTCGGCGCTTTGTCCGGGTAGAGCTCGACGGTCATGTCGCCGAGATTCGTCTTGATCAGGACTTTCGACGTGGCCGTCTTGTCGCTTGCGGGCGCCTGCTTGTCCTCGGCCTTGGCCTTGGCGGGCGCCGCCTTCGCGGAAGTTTTGGCGGCGGGCTTGGCCGGCGCCGTGGCCTGAGCGAAGGCGAGGGCGGGAACCAGCAGAACAAGAATCAGCACGATGCGCTTGAGCATGGAAGTCTCCGGGATGGTTCGCAAATGATAGGCGCACGCACCCGATTCGTCACGGCGCTGCCGACAATGCCGCCTACGCGGCGATCCGCTCGGGGCTTCGGACCTGCAGTTTCAGGTCGAGGATCTTGAAGAAACTCACTTCCTGCTCGAGATCGGCGCGCGTCAGCGGGTGCTGATCGAGCCAGCTCGCGGGAAGTTCCAGCCGCAACGTCTTGTCTTCGGCGATCGCATGCAGCGGCGGCAGCGGATCGGTCGTGCGGCCGCGACTCAACAGGGCGGCGAGACGCAGCAGCGCCGTCAGCCGACGCGCCGTGCGGCGCAGTCGTTCCGGCAGCGAATCGATGCTCTCGCGATCGGGTTTGCGCCGATGCGAGCGGATGATCGCGGCGAGCGCCTGCTGTCCCTGCCGGCTGAATCCGGCGAGGTCGGAATTAGCGACGATGTATGCGCCGTGCAGATGATGCAGGCTGTGCGCGATGGCCAAACCGATCTCGTGGATATCTGCGCACCAGCCGAGCAGATCGCGATCGAGCGCGCCGAGCTGCCACCCATCGGCGACCTGATCGAACATGACCATCGCAGCGTGATGCACGCGCGCGGCCTGCGCGCGATCGACGCCATAACGCAACGCGAGCGCCGCGATGCTGCCCGAGCGCGGATCGCCGTGCATCGCGCGGCCGACCATGTCGTACAGGAGACCCTCGCGCATCGCCGTTTCGCAGACGCTCATCTGCTCGATGGCGAACGTAGCGAACGCCGCTTCCAGGATCGCGACGCCACCGGCGATCACCGGCACGCGTTCCTCGGCGAGTCCGGCAAGACGCAGGTTGTCGATGCTGCCGGCTTCGATCATCGCATCGCGCAGGCGCGTCATCGCCGCGGCGCTGATGCCCTGCTCGCACCAGCCGTTCGCCTGCACGATGTTGCCGATCGCGCGCGCGGTGCCGGATGAGCCGATCGCTTCGCCCCATCCGCGCGAGCGGTAATCGGCGGCGAACTGCTGCAGCTCGACGGCGATTTCGGTCTGCGCCTGACGCCAGCGTTTCGCCGAGATCTTGCCGTCGCCGAAGAATCGCAACGTGCTGGCGATGCAGCCCATTTGCACGCTTTCGGTTTCGAGCGCATCGAAAGCCTGGCCGATGATGAACTCCGTGCTGCCGCCGCCGATGTCGATGACCAGACGCCGTTGCCGCGACTGCGGCATGCCGTGGGCGACACCGAGATAAATCAGGCGCGCTTCTTCGCGACCGGACACGACTTCGATCGGATGGCCGAGCGCCGTCTCGGCGGGCAGCAGAAACGTCTGCGGATTCGCCAGCTGCCGTACGGTGTTGGTCGCGACGGCACGCACACGTTCGGGCGGCAACGCGCGCAGGCGCTGGCCGAATCGCGCGAGACATTCGAGCGCGCGTTCGCGTCGCTCGGGATCAAGGCTGCGATCAGGACGCAGACCCATCGCGAGGCGCACGCTATCGCGCAGGCGGTCGATCAGGCGCAAGCCGCCGTGCTCATAGCGCGCGACGACGAGATGGAAGCTGTTGGAGCCGAGGTCGACGGCGGCCAAGAGCTCGCCGTCGCGGATGTCGATGCCGGCGTCGGTCACGGTCGCGTTCCGCGTGGAATGCTCGATTGTCGCACGGCCTTGGGCCTTTGTAGGAGCGGCTTCAGCCGCGATCGCTCGAGGCTTCATGGCAATCTCTTACGAACGTGATCAGGTGCCTCCCGTCGCATCGATCTCGCCGATAGTCGCACGCTTATCCGATGAAGTCGCCACTCGGGTCCGCTCATCGCAGCCTGCGCAAAGGGCGCGTCTCGTTGCCCGGGCAGGTGTATTTCGTCACGACGACGACCGCGGCGCGCGTGCCTGCCTTTGCGAACTTCGACCTCGCGTGCTGCGCCGCGCGTTCCATCGCAGCGCCGCGCCCGGAGCTCACTATGCTGAGTCGGGTCTTGATGCCCGATCATCTGCATGCGCTTGTTGCGCTTAAGGAGGGAACACTTTCGCGCGCGATTGGCGCGTTGAAGGGGCGGCTTGCGGTCGTAGTCATCGAGCCCGGGCCACGCGCGAGCCTCTGTGGGCGCGCGCATTCCACGATCGCGCGTTGCGCCATGAAGACGACATGCTCGAAGTGGCTCGATACATCATTTGCAATCCGTTGCGTGCGGGACTGGTGCGCACGGTCCGTGAATATCCGTTTTGGGATGCCATTTGGCTGGGTAGCGAGGGTCGCGGCTAAAGCCGCTCCTACGGCGACGGTGCTTTCGTAGGAGCGGCTTTAGCCGCGACCGCGATTATCCCGCAAACTTCGCCAGCAGCGCCTGCTGCGCGGAGTGCGGCGGCGCATCGCCCGGCGTCACTTTTGTGTAGTTGCCTTCCGAATCGAGCTGCCACGCGTGGGTGTTGTCGGCAAGATAGTTCGCCAACGATTCGTCATAGACGCGCGCCGCGAGCTTCGTATCGAGAATCGGAAAACACGTCTCGATGCGACGCAGCAGGTTGCGCTCCATCCAGTCCGCGCTCGAACAATAGATCTCTGGCGCATCGTCGTTCTGGAACCAGTACACGCGGCTGTGCTCGAGAAACCGTCCGACGATCGAGCGCACGCGGATATTGTCGGAAACGCCCGGAATGCCCGGCCGCAACGTGCATGCGCCGCGCACGATCAGCTCGATCTGCACGCCCGCGCGCGACGCCCGATAGAGGATCTCGACGACGCTTTCTTCGTTCAGCGCATTCATCTTGGCGATGATGCGCGCCGGTTTGCCGGCTTGCGCGTGCGCGATCTCGCGCTCGATCTTCTCCATCAAGCCCTTGTGCAGCGTGAATGGCGAATGCAGAAGGCACTTGAGCTTGATGATCGGACCGAGGCCCGAGAGCTGCAGGAACAACAGATGCGCGTCCTCGCCGATTTCCGGGTTCGCGGTCATCAAACCGAAATCGGTGTAGATGCGCGAAGTGATCTGATGATAGTTGCCGGTCGAAAGATGCGCGTAGCGGCGCAGCGCGCCTTTTTCGCGACGAACGATCAGCAACATTTTGGCGTGGGTCTTGTAGCCGACGACGCCGTAGACGACCTGCACGCCGGCTTCCTGCAGTCGATTCGCGAGACGCAGGTTCGCCTCTTCGTCGAAGCGCGCGCGCAACTCGACGACGACGGTGACGTCTTTTCCCTGGCGCGCCGCTTCGATCAGTTGATCGACCAGCGGCGAATCGTTGCCGACGCGATAAAGCGTCTGCTTGATCGCGAGGACATCCGGATCCATGCTCGCCTGGCGCACCAGCTCGAGCACGGTGGCGAACGATTCGAACGGATGGTGCAGCAGGATGTCGCGTTCGCGGATCACCTCGAACAAGTTGCGTTCTTCAGTGACTGCCGGCAGCACGCGGGGTACGAACGGCGGAAACTTTAGATCGGCACGATCGACCTGATCGTAGATCGCCGTGATGCGGCTGACATTGACCGGCCCGTCGCAGCGGAACACGTCCTGCTCGGCGAGCTGGAAATTCTGCACCAGAAGTTCGGCGACGCTCTTCGGGCAATTGTCGGCGACTTCGAGTCGCACCGGTTTCGCGTAACCGCGGCCCTTGAGCTCGTCGCGCAAGGCGAGTGCGAGATTTTCGACTTCCTCCTCGTCGACGAAGAGCTCGCTGTTGCGCGTGACGCGGAACTGGTACGAGCCTTTGACCTCCATGCCGGGGAAGAGCTCGTCCATGAATTCGTGGAGGATGCTCGACAGGAACACGAAATCGTACGGCGCTTCGGCGACTTCCGTCGGCAGGCGAATGATGCGCGGCAGCGAGCGCGGCGCGCGCAGAAGCGCCATGTGGCCTTCGCGGCCGAACGCATCGCGTCCCTTGAGGATGACGGCGAGATTCAGACTCTTGTTGAGGATGCGCGGAAACGGATGTGCGGGATCGAGGCCGAGCGGAGAAAGCACCGGCAGACATTCGTTGCGGAAATAACCTTGCAGCCAGCGTTTCTGCTTCACCGTCCAGGTATCGCGGCGCGAGAAGCGAATGCCTTCGCGCTCGAGCTGCGGCAGCAGGTTCGCATTCCAGAATTCGTACTGCGCGTTGACCAGCGTCAACGCGCGATCGCGGATGCGGCCGAGCACGTCGCTCGGCGCGAGCGCATCGGGACCGGGCCGCAGCTCGCCGAGCTCACTGTGCTGCTTCAGTACGGCGACGCGGACTTCGAAGAACTCGTCGAGATTCGTGCATGAAATGCACAGGTAACGCAGCCGTTCCAGCAGCGGAACGCCCGGATCCTGCGCTTGCGCGAGCACGCGGAAATTGAACTCGAGCTGCGCGAGTTCGCGATTGAGGTAAAGCGCGGGATCCTTGAGGTCTTGCAGGGTGTCGCGATTCATGGTCGTTCCATCGTCGCACGGATCCGTTCGATTTGCCTCTCGCGTTCGTCCTGCGGCAGCGGCAGAAAGCCCTCCTGCGTCACCAGCATTTGCGCGTCGTCGGATAACACGTATTCCAGGAACGCGGTCGGCAGCGGCGCCGGCGTGCGGTCGGGCGGCCGGTTGACATACAAATAGAGCGGCCGAGCCAGAGCGTAGTCCCCGTTCATGACATTCTCCATGACGGGTGCCACAGCCGGCGCATCGTCTTCGGGCGCGAACGCCAGCGGCTTGACCAGCCCGTCGACGTAGCCGATGCCGGCGTAGCCGATCGCCTCGCGGTTGCCTGCCACGGCAGCCACGGTCGCGCCGTGACCCGGCCAAACGACCACGTCGGCGCGGTATTCGCCGCCGCAGAGCGCTTCCTCGCGGAAGAATTCATGCGTGCCGGACGCGCTGTTGCGGCCCGTGGCTAGAATGCGCTTCGTTCGAGGCGCGGGATCGACGCCGAGATCGTTCCATCTCGTGATGGATTTGCTCGCGCCGCAACGCAGCGTGTCCGAATAGATCGCGTCGAGTTGCCGGCGCGTGATCTTCGTCAGCGGATTGTCTGGATGCACGAACACGACGATCGCATCGTGCGCGACCGCGATCCGCGTGGGCGCATAGCCGTAGCGCTGCGCGAAGGCACGCTCCTCGCCGTCGTTCATCGGTCGGCTCATCGCGCCGATATCGGCAGCGCCTTCCAGCAGCGCGATCGGAGCGCTTGCCGATCCGGGCGTCTGCAGCTGGATCAGAACTTCGGGATGCCGCGCGCGAAATGCTTCGGTCCAGCGCAGCACGAGCGTGCTCAAAGTGTCGGAGCCGACGATAGTCAGCGTGCCGGACAGGTTTGCAGCAGACGCGGACCGCAGCGCCAAAGCGAAGAACACAATCGCGACGAAAGTCGCGCACACGCGCGAGGCACGCGCATGCGATCGCAACGACGACGTCGAGCCGATCACGACATTTCCGCGAGCGTACGCGGTTCCAGCAATCGATCCGGTCCGAACACGCACGAGAACACGCTGCCGACGCCGAGCTCGCTGGTGATCTCGAGACGCGCCTGGTGCAATTGCAGCACGTGCTTGACGATCGAGAGACCGAGTCCGGTGCCGCCGGTCTCGCGCGAGCGGCTGGTCGACACGCGATAGAAACGCTCGGTCAGGCGCGGCAGATGTTGCGCGGGAATGCCCTGACCGGTGTCCATCACCGACAGGCGGCCGCCTTGCGCGTCGCTCTCCCAGCGCAGCGTGATGCGACCGCCGGCCGGCGTGTAGCGCACGGCGTTGCTGACCAGATTGGAGAACGCGCTGTGCAGATCCTTGCTCGATCCGCGCAGGTCGTGCGCGCCTTTGATCTCGACGTTCACGGTGTGCTCGCCCTGACTCAGCGCAATCGCTTCGCGCCGCAGCGCTTCGGTGAGCGGTCGCATGCCGACGCGCTCGGACGGAATCTCGTTCTGCGCTTCGAGGCGCGACAACGTCAGCAGATCCTCGACGATCTGCGTCATGCGCCGCGACTGGTTGCGCAGCTCGCGCAGAATCGGTTCGTACTCCTGCATCTGCTCGGGCTCGATCAGATCGAGATAACCATGCACGACGGTCAGCGGCGTGCGCAACTCGTGCGATACGTTGGCGACGAAATCGCGCCGCACCTGCTCCAGTCGCACCAGCTGGCTCACGTCGCGCGCGATGAGCAGCGATTGGTCGCCCGCATAGCGGATCAGGCGCAGATTCAGCCGCAACGCCTCATCGCCCGGCGACGGGAGATCGCTGAGCGAATCGATTCCGCCGCTGCGCAGCCATTCGACGATGCGCGGCGCGCGCAACAGGTTGGTGACGTGCCCGCCGACATCCTGCGGATACTTGAGACCAAGCAGCGTATGCGCCGCGCGGTTGAACCACTGGATGCGGTGATCGCCGTCGAGCGCGACGACCGCATCGGGCAGTGCGGCGGCGGCATCGCGAAACGCGCGTAGAAGGCCAACGACGTGCCGCTTCTCGGTAAACGAGGCCTGGCGCCGGCGCGAAACGATGTACTGCAATTCGGCCCAGAGTCCGGTGCCGGTTGCTGACGGCGGACGTCGTCCGCTTTCGAGCCAGCGGCCGAGCTCGGCCAGTCGATAGGCGCCGAGTCCGAGCCAGACGAGGGCGATGACGAGCACGCAGATCGCGATGGCATGAAGCCACCAGCCGACAAGCAATGCGATCCCGGACGCGATGGCGAAGCGCCAGAGCGCGTTCCGCCATGCACGCGTCAATCGCGAGCTCATGGCTGCGACCCATCACGACGTCGAGGTGCACGCGCGTTTCCCTTCTCCCGCTCGCGGGAGAAGGGGCCGGAGGCCGATGAGGGCACGCCAGGTACGTCGTTACGCGGCCGTCCCTCACCCGCGCCTTGGGCGCGGCCTCTCCCGCGAGCGGGAGAGGCGATGCTTGGCGCATGCGCGGTGGTCAAGAGTTTGCCTTCCGCCGTTGCATCCTCGCCGCGCTAGAGACGCGCGCCGCCTGCCGCTTCGGCGCGCTCACACACTCGTCGAAAAACGATAGCCCGCACCACGCACGGTCTGCACGAGTCCGTCCTTGGCAAGCGGCTCGAGCGTCTTGCGCAGGCGCCGGATGTGCACGTCGACGGTGCGTTCCTCGACGTACACGCCGCCGCCCCAGACATGATCTAGCAACTGGCTGCGCGTGTACACGCGCTCGGCGTGCGTCATGAAGAAATGCAGCAACCGGTATTCGGTCGGGCCGATGTGCACCGGCTGCTCGCCGCAGAAAACGCGATGTGCCGCGCTGTCGATGCGAAGGCCGCCGAGCTCGACGACGCCGTCGGCATCCTCGCCGTGCGTGCGCCGCATGACCGCGCGGATGCGCGCCAGGAGCTCGCGCGTCGAGAAAGGCTTGACGACGTAGTCGTCGACGCCGGCGTCGAGTCCGCTGACACGGTCGGTTTCCTCGCCGCGCGCGGTGAGCATGATGATCGGCACCTCGCGCGTCAGATCGTCCTTGCGCAGGCGCCGCGCGAGATCGATGCCGCTCATGCCCGGCAGCATCCAGTCGAGCAGGATCAGATCCGGAACACGTTCGCCGATCACGCTCTGTGCGGCGCGCGCATCGGCCGCGTGCATCGCTTCCATGCCGGCCTTGCGCAGCGCAAAGGCAACCATGTCGCGGATCGAGGACTCGTCTTCGACGATGAGAATGTGCTTTTGCACCAGGGCCACCACAGGCAGCGCCGACAGGGCGCTTTATGACGTCGTTATTGCAGCCGTGTTTTGTTACGACTGAATGACAACGGCGACAAAATCGGGGTCCGAAAGCGATACGGGCCCAGCAGAATCGCGAACGCGATATTACAAGATTGTTGCGTCAGGCACCGCGGACGCTCGCTGGACCCGCCCGGGAAGGCCAAAAAAGCGCTGCCTCGAGGCTGCAAATCGTCTCTTTTCGCGCAGACGTGTTGGGCGACCCAAATCAGCGCTTCTGGCCGCAGCAGGTGAAGCTGAGAGAGCCGGGCTGTTCGACGTCGGGCGTACTGCGCTTGCGCAATGCGAGCACCTCTGGCGTCAGCTGGGTGATGCGGGCGTCGACCCGGGAGCGCTGGTAGAAGGTGAGGTTCGGCTGCTTGGACAGCGTCTTCAGCTGGTTCAGCGCGTCCTCGGCGTGGCCGTTCAGATACGCCGACTCGGCATAGGCCTCGGCGGCGCGCACCTTGTCGCCGGCGAGCTCGCAGGCGTGGGCATAGCTCTTCTGCAGGTCCGGATCGCCGGCGTAACGATCGATCAGCGGACGCAGCAGGGCCTGCGCCTGCCGCGCGCTGTCCTGATCACCGCGCGCGAGCAGCGAGCCGGCATAGCTCAGCGTGACGGCCCGGCTACCGGGGAAATCGGTGTTGAGATGCTCGTATACCCGCTGCGATTCCGGCTTGTTGCCGGATTGCTCGAGCGCGTCCGCGAGGGCGAGTTCAATGACCGGCGACGTCGTTGCCTGACGCGCAGCCAGCTTGCGAAGCTCGGCGACGGCCTTGCTGGCTTCGCCCGAGCGCGTCATCGCCAGCGCGTAGCCGTACCGATTGGCGGTCGTGTCGAATGCGGAATCTCGAGCAAGATTCTCCGCGTAATACGCGCGCAGCTTGGACGGCGTATCGGCCGCGAGCACGCGCGCGCGTTCGCGCATGAGCTCGAAATAAGTTTCCTCGGCGACGCTATGGACGCCGCACGCGGTAACCAGCACGCGCGGCAGCGCGCCATCCTCGCCGCGTTTGTCGACCGTCATTTTCGCGGCGTCGCTCGAAGCGATTGCGCTCACGTCTTCGCTGGCATCGGATCGAACTTCGGGTATGCGCGGACTCGGCAGATTGAGATTCAACGGTCCTTCGGCGGTCCGCGGCGGCTGCGGTGCTGCCGGCACGTTCGAGCAACTCAGGTTCTGCGCGCGCGCCTTGGCATCGGCGATGCGTGACGTATCGACCGGATGATCGAGCAGAAATTCGGGCACGTCGACGCCGTTGACGCGCATCACGCGCTGCAGCGTCGAAAACGTATCGGCCATCGCCATCGGATCGTAGCCCGCGCGCGCCATGGTCTGGATGCCGACGCGGTCCGCTTCGGCTTCGTCGTGACGCGTGAAGTTGATCTGCCGCTGCTGCATCAGCGACGTGCCGGCCATGATCGCAGCCGTGCCGGTGTCGTCGTGGGTGCGCGAGCTTGCGATCAGGACGCCGAGCATCGCGAGCATGACCGGCACCGACATCTTCTTCATGTCCTCGAACGCGCGCAGCAGATGTTGCTGCGTGATATGCGAGATCTCGTGCGCGAGCACGGCCGCGAGCTCGTCCTCGCGCGTCATCGCGGTGATGAGGCCGACATTCGCGGCGATATAGCCGCCGGGAACCGCGAACGCGTTGATCTCGTTGTCGCGCATGATGAAGAACGTGAACGGCAGATCCGGCCGTTCGCTGTTCGCGACCAGGCGATAGCCGAGCGCGTTGATGTACTCGTCGAGCAGCGCGTCGTCGAGAACGAGACCGTACGAGCGCAGCTCGTGCAGCACGCTCGCGCCGTAGTCGCGCTGATCCTGCGGCGACATGACCGTGCCCGCGGAGCTGCCGATATCCGGCAATTTGACGTCGACATCGCGCGCGCCCGCGAGGCCCGCGATACATGCGGACGCGAGAAAAGTAATTGCGCGCAGGGAAGCCATGGCGGACAAACGTGAATCGTGCGGCCAACACGATAGCGCGCAGCGGCCTGGGCCGCCAGCGGCGCCCTGCGCTTCAGGGCGTCTTGCCGCCGATGCTCAGCTCGCATTCATGCCGGCGGCTCTTGCGTTCGACCGGGCGCACCCGCACTCTTTGGCGGCAAACCCCCCGGATCTGGCATCGATGGCTCTGGCCGAAATCTACACCACCGCAGTCTGTCCCTACTGCGTCGCCGCCAAGAATTTCCTGAAGCAGAGAGGCTGCGACTACCGCGAAATCCGCGTCGACCGCGAGCCCGGCAAACTCGACGAAATGCTCGACCGCAGCCAGGGCCGCCGCAGCGTGCCGCAGATCTTCGTCAACGGCGCGTACATCGGCACCTACGACGACCTCATCGCCGCCGATCGCAGCGGCCGGCTCAAGGAGATCCTGACCGCTTCGGATCGGACGAATGCGGATCAGGCCAATGCGGATCAGGCCAATGCCAATGCGGATCGCGCGAAGTCCGCATGAGCCGCGTCGACGATTTCACCAGATTCCGCAAGCGCCTGAACGAGCGCATTCTTGGCCACGACAATCAGGTCGTGCGCCGTTTCTTCGCGCTCGACACGCAGACCTATCAGGCCGGCGCGCTGGACCTCAAGACGAAAGAGATGCTCGGACTGGTCGCCTCGCTCGTACTCCGCTGCGACGACTGCATCGGTCGTCGCATTTCGAAATCAGGGCCGCTGCAAGCGGTTTTCGGGCAAAATCACGGGCTATCGTAGACGATCTGCATCGCCATGTCGGAGAAAAGTGCCGCTCTCTTCAGGCGCCCATCGTGAAAGATGAAGCCGTATCGCTCAAACCCAGCGTAGGCACCGAAGCTGTTCTTAGCGTTGATGTCGCAGACGAGCAACCAACCGTACACGTTGTACCCGCCCCATGCCTTACCGCTTCCCATCCATCCCTTGCCGCCGAGCTGGCATTTGTAAATCGCTGAGGCGGCGTCTTTCAGGACGTATTGCATCGCTTCCTTAGCCTGCGCCTCGGCCTCTTCTTGTTGTGCGATCGGATCGCCGTAGTCTGCTTCAGATACTTGTTGTTGTGTCGGCATGTCGAGGCAACCGCCCAGGGCCGACGACAACATGAGGATTGCTATTCGCTTCACAGGAATCCTTCACTGCATGGCTAAGCGCTCGTTGCCCTACATCTGCTCGCCAGCATTTCGCGGGGCCCAAACACCTATGGACCTAGAACGGTTTGCTTTTCAGCGAGCGCTCGCCGCAATTTGGCAATCGCTGCCATCGTCTCCGGATTGACCGTGGCGCTTGGATCACTCTGCGCGAATTGGGATCGGTCGATCTGAGCCGCTGATTTGACTTGTCCCGCGGCGGCGCCCGTCAGCTCGCTGTGGTAAAGAATCCGTCCCGCAGCGGCGGGTGATCCATTCCCGGTTAGAGTTCCGCCAAACGGAAGGACCCACGCAGTGCCAAGTCCTCTGCGATCGTCCATTCCGAGCTGATAGAAGTCCTCGAAGTTGCCAATGCGTACGAGTATCACGTAGGCATTTAGCGAAGTACTAAAAGTTCCCAAAGCGAGGTTCTGGGGCGCCAAATCCATATTGCCCGACGCATAGACAGTCCCGTCGGATGCAGTGAAAGGCGCGTTGAAGATGATCCAATCGCCTCCCATCAAGCCAGCGATGTCAAAGCTCAACGCCCACTCGCCATAGAGGTCGTCGATCGCCGTTCCGAATCCATAGTTGTACTTGACAATGTTGGTCGACCCGCCCGGATAGGTGAGCGTCGCGCTCTGATCGTTGTGAAAAGTGATCGTAATCGGGCCAGCCGCTCCGGCGTGGAGGTTTGGCGAATGCGGTGCGCAGCCGAAGCATTGCCCTCCCGAATAACTGTCGTAGCTGCTTTGAAAGATGCCGGTCGTGTGATTGTATGTGCCGGACGACAAGTACCAGATTGGATCACCTGACGCCGTGTAGACGTACGTCGTGACAATCATCGTGTCGCCCTGGAGGTCTAATTCATACCCGCGTCCGCTTTCTTGCGGGTTGTACCAGAGACCGACTGACGGGCCGCCTATCGTTGGACCGATAGCGTTGGCCGAAGCGCAGGATAGAAGTGAAGCGAACAGAAAGAGTCTAGCAACGGCATTCATAGGTCCTCCACCTGTGGAACCTTGTGCGTCGCGAAGCGCGCTAGATATGAAAATTCGATAGCGCGATGCGCAGCGTAGGCGCGCCCATATCGCACGTATGTAGGAATACCGCTGGTTTCGATGTACGAAATGTCTTACATCGCTGGCGAAGTTCGCAGACGACGACAAGATTTTGGGGAGTTCTCACATCTTTTGAGAATTTTTCTACAAAGCTCTTGGCACGCTGCTAGCATGCCATTTGGGCCGGCGTCACCCGCGCCGAATCGATCAAGGGGAGAGGGGATGCGAATCTTCCTCAGCGTTGCGGCGTTGGCGGCAATCGTGAGCGGATGCGCGGAGTCACCCTCGAGACCGCCGACGGTGACGTATGACGCGCATTACTGGCTTCAGCAGGATTGCGACACCGTTCCCGAGCCCGTAAAAGACGTCTGCGTCCGCTACCACGTCAGGGCGGGCTTGCAGCCAGAGCAGCCCACGACGGTCAAGACGGAATGGGCCACGGTGCCGTGCGACATCGTTGTAGAGAACCGCCGCGCTGAGTGCCAGGCCGAGCACGAACGTCTAGGGATCGATCTGAATAAGTCTGTCTCGCAGGCAGCCACTGAATCTTCGCCACCCGACGCGCCTAAGTCCTGCGGTTACGCCGGCAACGGATATCGACCTATCGTTGACACAGAAGGCGTTGACCCGGAGCACTATGAGTGCGACTTGGCTGATTGCCAAAGCTACGCCGCTCGAATCAATCCAGCTGCCAACGCAGCGGGCGGCGCTGTTGCTGGTGCACTACTGGGCGCGGCTATTGGCGCACTTTTCGGCGATCGAAGCTCGTTTGCGCGCTACGGAGCCGGCGTAGGCGCGGTACAGGGCGGCGTTTCTGCGGGCGCGGAATCCGTCGCCGCACGAGCGAACGTTGTGCGCAACTGCATGGCGGGTCGGGGATACCGAGTCCTTGAATAGCAAAGACCGGAGGGAGTTGTGCCGCGCTAGAGCCAAACTCCCCGCGTTGGACCGGAACAGGTCGGGGGCACGTATAGGGAATATCGACCGTACGAATCATGAAAATGCTTTAGTAATCAGCATCATGCTAGCGCGTTTAGGCGACTGCATCAGTTACCACATCGCGCAGTGCAAGGAAGCCGGCGTCAGCGAAGATGAATTCTTCGAAGTGTTCAGCGTCGGGCTCGTCGTCGGCGGCTCGATCGTGATTCCGCACTTGCGCCGCGCGGTCGATTTCCTCGACGGCCTGAGCCAAGAAAAAACGCACGAAGGTTCCTGATCAGCATTTCACCTCTGCCGCTTGCCGGAGAGGTCGCGCCGCAGGCGCGGGTGAGCGCAGTGCGACACGTCAGCGCGGCACGCGCAACAACTGCACCGGCGAGCCATTTGCGCCGTGGCCCGAAAACCGGTCGTATCCCACCTGATCGAAATCGGCAATGACACCGGCGCCGGCCGACAAAGTGCACACGTCCGCCTGCTGCGTACCCGCGACGAGCCTGCAATCGAGCGCGGCATCGTTCGCCGCATCGACCAGCCGGAAACTTTCCGCGTCGTGATTGCTCGGCGCCGCGAAGTCGAAAAGGCGCGTGTTTCCGCCGTCTTCGGGTACGAGAACCCAACGTCCTACCCAGGACGTTCCTGCCGGACCCGTCGTGAACGCCGAGCGCGACAGGGCCAGCCCGCGGGCCTGAACATTGCCTTCGTCGTCGCTGCGCACGAGATAAGCCTCCGCACGCGTCGGCGAGAGGAATTCGATTTCGAGATGCGGGCCCGCCTGCACATCGGGTTGCGTGCCGACGGCGGAAAACCAGTCTTCGCCGTTCGCCAGCTGCACCAGCGCGATCCGCGCGACGCGGCCGCCGAGCGGCGCGCTGCCGAAATACCAGGTCGGCGCGCCGGTTGGACTGAATCCGAGCACGCTTACAGCCAGCTGGTTTTCCTGGAATTCGAGACTCATGCCGGTGCCGGTCGCGGCGCCACTGTCGGCGCCCGCCTGCGTCCACCAGAACCCGTTTTCCGGGATCGGCGCGAGCGACGGCGCGGCAGTATCGATCAGCGCAAATGCGACGAGGCGCGTGCTGGCGCCCGCCCCCGTGAAGACGTGCACGCGGTACACCTGCGGCGGCAGCACGTGCATTCCTGCGGCGCTCGCCGGATCGACCAGCAGCCGGAACGAAGCCCTCTGCTGCCGCTTGCAGCGCGTCGCAGGCAATGCGAGCTCGATGCTGAGGTCGGCGCCGTCGAGCGTCACGTGGCCGATCTTGGGCGCGCAGCCGATCGGCGCGGTTCCGCTGATGCCGACTCTGGGCGTCACCGCGGTGCCGGTGAACTGCGGTTCGAGCGTGACATGCAGCAACGCGCCATCGGCGGCGGCAGCGAACGCATGCGTCGTCGAGGCCATCACGAGCGCGGCGAGGGCAAACAGGATGTGGCGTGTACAGCGCAACGGCATTTCCGGATAATCCGCGGTCCCCGCACCCTCTGAAGCAGCCGGAGCGGGGCCCGGTATGGTGCTGAGGATCGTAGGCGGCATCGACCGAGACGTTCATTCTCGCCCATCCTCCCCTCGGCGCCAAATCGCCGCGGCGTTCCGTGGCCACGGCACGGCGTAGGCGGGGTGCCGAGAGCGTCGGCTGCTGGAGCATTCCTGCCTCATGAGCAAGACCATCGCGGTCATCCGTGGCGACGGCATCGGCCCGGAAATCACCGAAGCGACCCTGCGCGTTCTCGATGCGCTCGGCGTTGGCCTGCGCTATGAATTCGTCGAGGCCGGCGTCGGTGCGCTGGAGAAGCTCGGAGAGCTTCTGCCGCAGGCGACGCTCGATGCGATCGCCCATCATCGCGTGGCGTTGAAGGGTCCGTTGATGACGCCGGTCGCCAACGGCTTCAGCTCGCTCAATGTCGAGCTGCGCAAGCGCTTCGATCTCTACGCGAACGTGCGGCCGGCGATTTCGTTTCCGAACACCAAATCGCACTTTCCGGACGGCGTCGATCTCATCACCGTGCGTGAAAACACCGAAGGCGCCTATATCGGCGAGGGCCAGCAACTGTCCGCCGACGGCGAGACCGCGACGTTGACGCAGAAAGTCACCCGTCGCGGCTCCGAGCGCATCGTGCGCTACGCGTTCGATCTCGCACGCAACGTCGGCCGGCGCAAGGTCACGATCGTGCACAAGGCGAACATCCTGAAATCGACGTCCGGACTGTTCCTCAAGGTCGCGCGCGAAGTCGCCGCCCAGTATCCCGAGATCGAAGCCAACGAGCTGATCGTCGACAACTGCTGCATGCAGCTCGTGATGCGTCCCGAGCAGTTCGACGTGATCGTCACCACCAATCTCTTCGGCGACATCATTTCCGATCTCTGCGCCGGCCTGGTCGGCGGTCTCGGGCTCGCTCCGGGCGCCAACATCGGCACCGAAGCTGCGATCTTCGAAGCGGTGCACGGCTCGGCGCCGGACATCGCCGGAAAAGGCATCGCGAATCCGTGCGCGTTGATTCTCGGCGCGGCGCAGATGCTCGATCATCTCGGCTTCGGCGGCGAGGCGGCGCGCGTGCGTGCGGCCGTACGCGATGCACTCGAAAAACGCGATCGCACGACGCCCGATCTCGGCGGGACCGGCACCACGACCACGTTCGCCGATGCGCTGGTGGAACGCGTCAGAGGCTGAGTCGTCGGCGCGCTTGGCGTCGCGTGATTCAGCGCTTCGCGAGTTTCGGTCGAGCGCCCTGATGATCGAGGAATCGCAGGCGCCCGAGTCCGGGGCGATAACCCGCGCGCAGCGCGCGATTCACATATTCGATTCCTTCGGCGACCGCCATCTCCATCGCATCGCCGAGGGCGAGACGTGCCGCGATCGCCGAAGACAACGTGCACCCGGTGCCGTGGCCTACCGCCGGAATCCGCGCGTGATGGAACCAGTGTTGCCGGCCGTCGCGGGTCACCAGAAGATCCGACACGCGACGCCCGGGCAAATGCCCGCCTTTCAGCAGGACCGCGCGCGCGCCGAGCGCCATGAGATCGTCCGCGGCGAATGGCAGGTCGCCCGCGTTGCGCAGCCTGCGCCCGAGCAGGCTTTCGGCCTCGGGCACGTTCGGTGTCAGCAGGTCCGCGCGCGGCAGCAGATGGCGCCGCAGCGCTGTCGCCAGATCACCGCGCCCGAGGCGGGCACCGGTCGTCGCGACCAGGACCGGGTCGAGGACGACTTTGATGCGCGGGTGACGCGCGAGAGCACCGGCGACCGTACGCACGATCGCCGGCGTCGCGAGCATGCCGATCTTGATCGATCGAATGCGGAAATCGGCCAGGATCGCGTCGATTTGCGCGGCGACGACCGTTGGCGCGAGCGGCTCGATCGCCCGGACTTCGCGCGAGTTCTGCGCTGTGATGGCCGTGATGACGCAGGTCCCATGCACGCCGTGCGCGGCAATCGTTCGGAGGTCGGCTTGAATTCCAGCGCCGCCTCCGGAATCGGAACCGGCGACGATGAGCACGGCCGGCAGGCGCACGTCGCGCCGCGTCATGTTGCAAGGTCACAACAAGCACGAGAATTCACTCGAATCGGTCTCGAAAGTTGCGACGGAACCGTGGCGGTCATTTGCCAGCAGGATAAAGGCCTTAGGATCAAATCTTGTGACGCAAATCGCTTGACCCCGTGTTGCATTTTCGCCAAAATCCCGGCGGAATAACACCACAACAATAGAGACCTGCGGCACAGGGCAATGCAGCGGGCAACAGCGATGACAGGGAGATGGGTGGGAGCGCTGGCCGCCGTGCCCGCGCTCCTCCTTTTCTATTCCAACTCCGCCACGTGCGCGCAGAGCGCGGCCACGTCGAGCACGGCTGTCTCCAAAGCATTCGCCGAAGCGAGCGAATCGGTGCTCACGCGTTGGCACGACTACGCGCTCGCCAGCATCACGCCACAATTTTCCTGGGCCGTCCTGCCGGCGACAAATGCGCCGCCGCGCGTTCTCGATCGCTACGGCGAACGGCTGGACATGCCGCCGCTTTTCTCGATGAGCGACAGGTCGAATACACACGTCGCGCTCTCGATCGCATCCGGCATGGTTTCCGATACGCCGAGCCGCTTGCCCGATCAAGCCGCGAGCACGCTCGGCGTTCCGCAAAGCGGTGTCGAGCGCACCGTCGTTACGCCTTCGCTGGTGCAGCAGTGGGATGACGGCAGCGTCGCGAGACTTTCCGCCGTGCTTGCCTATCAGCGTTTCGCAAGCCTCGACATGGGCATTGCGCAAGTGCAGGGCGGCGGCGTGTTGCCGCCGACGTGGTCCGACAAGATCAACACGTCTTACGGCGCCGGCGCGCGCGTCGACGTCGGTGGACCGCTGAGCGATCGGCTGCACTGGGGCGCCGCGTACCAGTCGCGCGTCGGCATGGATTCGTTCGCGAATTATCGCGGCGTGTTCTCCGATCCGGGCGATTTCGATATTCCGGCCAACGCGAGCGTCGCGTTGAGCTATTCGCTGACGCCGATGTTCGGCGTCGACGTCGGCGTGCAGCGCGTGATGTACAGCGAGATCACGCCGTTCACGAGCCCGTCGCTGCCGACGCGCTTCCTCGCACTGCTCGGCGACGGTGCGAGCCCGGTGTTCGCATGGCGCGATCTCACCGTGTACAGCCTCGGCTGGACCGTCCACGACGACGACATCGGCAATCTGGAATTGCGCTATACGACGCGTCAGCAACCGTTGCCTACATCCGTGCTGCTCGAACACGCGCTGGCACCCGACACGGCGAACGACATGGTATCGGTCGGCTGGTCGCGGGCGCTGGGCTCGAACGCGCGCATGAGCTTTGCGGCGAGCTACGCCTCGTCGCCGTACCTGTTGATGATGCCCGCGTATCACACGCGCGATAACTCGACGGCGAGTCAACTCGAGTTCGAAGCGCTCTGGGCGGTTGGGTTCTGATTTTCGGGTTTTGGATGGTTTGAGGCGGCCGGCGTTATGCCGGCCGTTTCGTTTTTGGTGTTTTGTTTCTGTGTGTCGATCGGGTTCGGCGTTTCGCGAGAACCGACTCACGTCCGTGTGGTTTTCCGCTCGCATCCCTGCGAGCGGGTCACTTTCTCTTGCTTGCCCAAGAGAAAGTAACCAAAGAGAAGGGCACCCACACGGCCGCGGTCGCCGGGCATCGTGCCCGACGCCTACGCGAGGTCGCTTCGGAGGTTCGCTGACAGGCCATCCGTGGCCTGACAGCGAACGCGCGCGCATCGTGCGCGCGCCCCTACGGGCTTTGTCCTCCGCGCCCTCGCCGCGGCCGAGCGGGACCCCGTAGGAGCAGAGCGCGGCCATCCCTGGCCGCAGAGGCGAAAGCGAAGGCAACCCGGTGGAGCTCAGACGTCATCGTCCCGGACCAGCGCTTTTGCCCTGGCTTCGCTGTTGACCTTGGGGCCCTCTATGCCGCGGCGAAGGGCGGACGGATAGGCCCGCGCTCCGCGCGGGTGAGCGCGAGGGAGCGCGCTCATTCGGCTGCGAGGCAGGATGCCTCGTCAGCCGAACCCCGGCCGCCCGTAGCGAACCCTTCGCGGAGCGAAGGGCGCGACACCGAGGGTGTGTTCTCTTTGGTTACTTTCTCTTGCACAAGCAAGAGAAAGTGATCCGGCCGCCAGGAAGGCGGACGGAAACACACACGGACGTGAGTCCGTCCTCGCGAAACGCCGAAGAACACTACAAACAAAACGAACAAAAAAAGTTAACCCCGCGCCCGCGCAACCTTGCTGGACGTCTCCCGCCCCAACTGCACGCTCAACCACAACCCCGTCTCGATAAGCGCACCAAGATCGACACCGGTCCCGATGCCCATCCCTTCGAGCATGTACACAACATCTTCGCTGGCCACATTCCCGGTCGCGCCATTCGCATACGGGCACCCGCCGGTGCCGGACACCGAGCTGTCGACCACCGCGACGCCTTCTTCGAGGCAGGCGAGGATGTTCGCGAGCGCCTGCCCGCGCGTGTCGTGGAAATGCACGGCGAGCGCATCGATCGGGATCTCGGCGGCAACCGCGCGCAACATCGCGCGAGCTTTCGTCGGCGTGCCGATGCCGATCGTGTCGCCGAGCGAAATCTCGTAGCAGCCGAGTGCGTGCATGCGTTTCGCCACACGCACGACATCGGCGAGCGGAACGTCGCCCTGATACGGGCAGCCGAGCACGGTCGATACGTAGCCGCGCACCTTGACCCGGTCGGCCTGCGCGCGCTCCAGCACCGGCGCGAAGCGTTCGATCGATTCGTCGATCGACGCGTTGATGTTTTTGCGGTTGAACGCCTCGCTCGCCGCGGTGAACACTGCGACTTCTTCGGCACCGGCGGCGCGCGCGCGTTCATAGCCTTGCAGATTCGGCACGAGCACCGGATAGTTGACGCCCGGCCGCTTATTTATCGCAGCGAAGACTTCCGCGGCGTCGGCGAGTTGCGGCACCCATTTCGGGCTCACGAAACTGGTCGCCTCGATCGTGCGCAAACCGGTGGCCGAGAGCCGATCGATCAGTTCGATCTTCACCGGCGTCGGGATGATGGTCTTCTCGTTCTGCAGACCATCGCGCGCGCCGACTTCGACGATGCGGACGGCGGACGGCATCGCGCTCACGGCGTTGCCTTTGCCGGCGCGACGCGGTGCAGCGACTTCTGGAGATCCTCGAGTGTCTGCGTGCTGCGTACGAAGCGCGTCGGCTTGTCCTTGAAGATCGCGCGCGAACGCACCAGCGCGAGCATCTCCGCGCGCGAACCGTGCACATACACGTGAAGTTCGTTCTGCGTCTTGTCGACGGTGCCGTCGATCACGCGGTCGACCACGAGTTTCGCCATGCGTTCGTCGTCGACCTGATAGATATCGAGCCGGTCGCGGCGCAGCGTATAGCGCGCGAAGTAATACGATTTCTCCGGCGGCGGGGTCACGCCGTGCGGCGGCTTGATGTCGGCAAGCGGTTTCAGAGACGTATCGGCGACGACGACGTAATCCTTGCCGTCGGCGTGCACGTAGTTCACCGGCACGTAAGTCTCTTTCCGCGCGCCGTCCTTGTCCGGATCGTCGAGCACGATGAACTTGCAATCATCGTCGACGAAGAACGCGACGGTGTCGCCCGGGCGATTGTGGTTGGCCTCGTCGGCTTCGGTCCAGACGCCTTTCCAGCGCGCATCGCAGGTCTCGATGTTGTCGCCGATCGGCGATTCGAAACGGGTTTCGACGCAGCCCGCGAGTGCGAGCACGAAAATGGCGGCAAACGTGCGATGCAAGGTCATGGTGGCGTCAGTCGAGTATGGAATGCAGGCCGAGCCGAGATTTCCTCGGATGTGTAGGCGCCGCAGCGGCGATCAAGCGCGGCGTAATCGGGTTCGAACGCGCGCTGGGCCGCGTGAAAGTCGGCTTCGGTCCGCCAGCGATCGATGGTGACGTAGACGGCTGGCTCGCGGTGGAGGTTCAAGAGTCCGTTACCGGCGAAGCCCGGCGCGTGCGCGAAGAGCGGCGCCCCATCGCCATCGACGGCATCTGCGCGCTCGAAAGTGGCGATCGATACATCGCGCACGCGGAAGCGCCCGATCGTCGCGACCATGGCCTCACGCGGCCGCCAGCCGCACCAGCAACGCGTCGGCCTCGACGAATTCGCCGGCGACGGCTTGCACGCTTTCGATGCGTCCGGCGCGTGGAGCGCGCAAGGTCAGTTCCATCTTCATCGCCTCCATGACCAGCAGTTCTTCGCCTTCGCCGATGTCATCACCGATTTTCGCTTTCACCAGTACGATGCGGCCCGGCATCGGCGCGATGATCCGATCGCTGCTGTTCGTTTCGCGCGTCGCGTAGGCGAACGCTGGCGCGTGCGTGAAAATGTGGCGGCGTTGGTCGTCGCGCACGTTGATGCGATCGCCGTCGATATCGACGCGCCAGCGGCGAGTCGTGCCGTCGATCGCCGCGTTGAGCGCACCATCGGTCAGCGTCGCGTCGACGATGGTGTGCGTTGCGCCATCCAGCGTCAGCGAGTAGTTACCGGCGGCGCCGTACACGGCCGTTTCGCGGCGCGCATCGCGATCCGCCAACGCAACGATGCGCTTGCCCGGATGACCAAGGCGCCAACCGTCGACACGCGCCCACGGTGAATACGGATCCGCCGAACGGCGCGCGATTTCGGCGCCGACGTCTTCCTCGTGCAGGAGCCAGGCGGTCGTCGCCGCCAGCAGCGCGGTCGTTGCCGCCGCCGTCGAGTTGGCGCCGGCTTGCGCGCGCACGAACTCGTCGAGATGGCGATCCAGGTAACCGGTATCGATGCGACCCGCGACGACGGCGGGGTGCCGCACGAGGTTTTCGAGAAATTCGATATTCGATTTGGGACCGATGACATCGCAAGAAGCCAGCGCCTCGCGCATGCGCACGAGCGCGAGCTCGCGCGTCGTGTCCCATGTGATCACTTTGGCGATCATCGGATCGTAGAAGATCGTCACAATGTCGCCTTCGACGACGCCGGAATCGATGCGCACATGAGCGCTCGGTGCGGGCAGTCGCAAGTGTTCGAGCTTGCCCGAACCGGGCAGGAAACCTTGCTCGGGGTCTTCGGCGTAGATGCGCAGTTCGATCGCGTGTCCGCCTGCGGTCGGGGGTTTATCGATCAATGAGGCCGGCAGCGATTCGCCGGCCGCCACGCGCAATTGAAGCTCGACCAGATCGAGGCCGAGCACCATTTCGGTAACTGGATGCTCGACCTGCAGACGCGTGTTGATCTCCATGAAGTAGAAATCGCCGTTCTCGCCGACGATGAACTCGACGGTGCCCGCGTTGACGTAGTCGAGCGCGCGCGCGGCGGCGACGGCCGCTTCGCCCATCTTCGCGCGCAGCGCCGGCGTGACAAACGGCGAGGGCGTTTCCTCGAGCACTTTCTGGTAACGCCGCTGCGCCGAGCATTCACGTTCGTTGAGGTGGATGATGTTTCCGTGCGTATCGCCGAAAACCTGGAATTCGATATGGCGCGGCCGCTCGATGTAACGTTCGAGCAGGACGCGGTCCCGTCCGAATGCATTTTTCGCCTCGCGCTGACAGCTTTCGAGATTCGGCGCGAATTCGTTCGCTGCGCGGACGATGCGCATGCCCTTGCCGCCGCCGCCGTGCGCGGCCTTGATCATCAGCGGAAAACCAATCCGCGCGGCTTCCCGCGCAAGCAGCGCGGCGTCCTGGTTTTCGCCGGTGTATCCCGGCACGACCGGCACGCCGCGGCCGGCCATCAGATCTTTCGCGCCGGCCTTCGAGCCCATGCGCCGCATCGAACCGGCACTCGGTCCGATGAAACGAATTCCGGCGCGCTCGGCGGCTTCGGCAAAATCGGCGTTTTCGGAAAGGAAACCGTATCCCGGGTGGATCGCCTGTGCGCCGGTGCGACGCGCGGCCTCGATGATCGCATCGCCGCGAAGATAACTGTCCTGCGGCCGCGGGCCGCCGATCGGCAGCGCGAGATCGGCAGACTGCACGTGCTGCGCGGAGGCGTCGGCTTCCGAATAGACCGCGACCGTCTCGATGCCGAGTCGCCGGCACGTGCGGATGACGCGGCAAGCAATTTCGCCGCGATTCGCAATCAGGATGCGGTTGAACAGGCTCACGATGGCGATCCGTTCGCGCGTCGCGCGGTGTGTCTCGAGAGCCGATTATCGCCCGGCGCCGCCGCGCTGTCGCCGTATCGCCCACGGCCGCCCCAGCGCGCGCATGCAGTAGTATGGATGCGATCATTCGGACCGATCGGAATCGCACGACATCGTGGCCCAACCCGCATCGCCCGGTCTTTCGCTTGCGCCCGATGCGAGTGCACCGCTGATGGCCGAATATGCTCGGCTCGCCGCTGCCGGCGACACGCCAGCCGCACGCGCATTCCTGCTCGATGCGCTGCGCGGCTGCCCCGAGCGCGACTGGCTGGATACGGGCCGCGCGCTGGTTCTCCGCAGCGATCTCGAAAGTGCGCTCGCGGTGTTCGGCGCCGCGCACGGCGAGCATCCCCGCTCGATCGAACTCCGGCTCGCGCTGGCTGGCGTGCTGTGGCAAACCAGGGAACCCGATCGGGCCGAATTGCTGTTGCGAACGCTCATCGACCAGCATCCGGATCAGGTTGCGGCGACATTCCTGCTCGCGAAGATCCTCAAGGAGCAGGGCAGAACCCATGCTGTCGAAGCGAGTGTGCGTGCGTTGTTCGAACGTGCGCCGCAGCCGATCGGCATCACGATCCAGGCTGTCGAACTGCTCGATGACTGCGGCCGCAAGCAAGCCGCCGTCGATCTCTGCGAAAACGAGATTGCGCGCGGATCGAGCGATCCGCGCGTGTATGCATATGCCGGCATGTTGCACTTGCAGCTCGGCCACTTCGAACGCGTGCGCGAGCGCTATTCGTTCGCGCTCGCGCACAGCGATCACGCGCTCGACTGGCAGGTCGCGAACGGACTTGCCGCTGCGCAAAGATACGAGAACGGGAATCACGCGGATTTCGCCTTGTTTCGAGACAGCCTGCGCCGCAGCGATCTCAGCGATCGAGCGCGCGCGTCGGTGTTGTTCGCGCTCGGCAAGGCTTATGACGACATCGGCGATCCCGGACACGCGGCCGCGTATTTCCGCGAAGGCAATCAGGTCGTGCACGGATTCACGAAGTGGTCGCGCAAGGATTTCCGGCGCGCGGTGGCGGCGCGTCTGGACGCGAAGCCGCTCAGCGGCCGCGTCACCAGAATTCCCGATTGCGTGCCGGTCTTCATCGTCGGCATGCCGCGTTCGGGGAGCACGCTCGTCGCCGAGATCTTGTCGAGGCATGCCGATGTGCGTCATCGCGGCGAGCTCGCGTGGATGCCGTTACTTGCGCAGCAGCTGGCGCGTGCGACGCGACTGACGCCGGAGTTGCTGGAGAAAACCGCGGCAGCCTACCTCACGCAGCTGCGTGAGGACGATGCGCCGGCGCGTTTCTACATCGACAAGCAGCCGCTCAATTTCATGCACGCCGATCTGGTCGCGGCGCTGTTTCCGAACGCGCGCATCGTCTACTGCCGTCGCAACGAGCGCGATACGGCGTTGTCGATCTGGATGCAGTATTTCGCCGGTCCCGAACAGGCGTTTGCGTACGACTTCGCGGATATCGCCGCGGTCATGCAAGGCTGCTCGCGTCTGATGACGAGCGCGATCGAGAAGAAGGCGCTGCCGATCTACACGATGCGCTATGAGGATCTCGTGACCGATTCAACGTCGCGCTTGCGCGAGCTCGCCGCATGGCTCGGCCTCTCGGAGTTCGATCCAGAAACCGGCGCGAACAACGCTGCGCCGATCAGCACGTCGAGCCTCTGGCAGGCGCGTCAGCCTGTTTACACGCGCTCGATCGGGCGCTGGCGCGCGTACGCAGCGCACGTGCCGGAGCTGATGCAGTTTTCCGCCGAAGATACCTGATCAGACGCCACTCGGATCCCGCGACGTTGCGGACGCTCAGCGTTCCGGCGCATGGCAAACCGCTTCGACGTTGTTGCCGTCCGGATCGAATACGAACGAGCCGTAGTAGTTTGGATGATAGTGCGCGCGCACGCCGGGCGGACCATTGTCGCGACCGCCCGCCGCGAGCGCCGCCGCGTAGAAGCGATCGACATCTGCGCGCGACGCTGCGGTGAAAGCCACGTGCATCGGGCCGCTGGCCCGCTCGCCGGTGCCGATCCAGAAGTACGGACGTCCGTTCGCGCCGAAGCCGGTGCCTTCGTAGCTGCCGGTCTGCTCGCGCGTCACGTCCATCACGGGCGCGTAGCCGAGCGGTGCGAGCGCCTTCGCGTAGAACGCGCGGCTCTGCGCAAAGTCGGATACCGAAAAACCGATGTGATCAAGCATCGTCATTCCTCCACCCAGTCGGGCGCGCGCTTGTCGAGGAACGCAGCGATGCCGCGTTGGCCTTCCGCCGAGACCCGCAGATGTGCGATCAATCGCGCGTTCTCGATATCGATCTGTTCTGCGGATGCGCGCGTGATGCCGCCGACGCGAAGCGCAAGCTGCTTGGCTTCGCTCTGCGCCAGCGGGCCGCCCTTGCCGAGAAAATGCACGACGCGATCGATCGCCGCATCGAGTTGATCCGCCGCGAGTGTTTCGTGCAGCAAGCCGAACCGCGCGGCGGCGGCGGCGTCGAAAACTTCGCCGCTGATGAAGAATCGCCGCGCGCAGCGCACACCGATCGCGGACACGACATACGGCGAGATCACCGCCGGAACGAGACCGAGCTTGACCTCGCTCAGTGAGAATTTTGCCGCATCGACGCCGATCGCGATGTCGCAGCAAGCGACCAGACCGACACCGCCGCCGTACGCGGAACCGTTCACGCGCGCGATCGTCGGCTTGGAAAGGAAATTCAGCGTGCGCATCAACGCGGCAAGACGCAACGCATCGTCCTGGTTCGCCGTTTCGCCGGCCGACGCCATGCGCCGCATCCAATGCAGATCCGCGCCCGCCGAGAACGACGCGCCCGCGCCGGTCAGCACCACGCAACGCACATTGGCGTCGAGCTCGCAATCGAGCAGCGCAGCAGTCAGGTCGGCGATCAATTTCTCGTCGAACGCGTTGTGCACTTGCGGACGGTTGAGTTTGATCTCGGCGACCGAGCCGGTGCGTGTGACGAGGACGGAATCGCTCATGAGGGGGTTTTTGTTTGGTGGATGGAGGGATGATAGCGATTCGGGTTTGTAGATGGTTTTGGGTTCTGCGCTGTGCGGTATTGGGTGGTGAGTTTTCGCGATTGCCGGCTCACGTCCATGTGTTATTCCGCTCGCATCCCTGCGAGCGGGTCACTTCTCTTTGCTTGCCCAAAGAGAAGTAACCAAGAGAAAAGGCACCCACACGGCCGCGGTCGCCGGGCATCGTGCCCGGCGCCTTACGCGAGGCCGCTCCGGAGGTTCGCTGACGGCACGTCCGTGTGCCGACAGCGAACGCCCGCGCATCGTGCGCGCGCCCCTTTGGGCTTTTTCCTACGCGGCCTCGCCGCGGCCGAGCGGGACCCGGTAGGAGCAGAGCGCGGCCGTCCTGGCCGCAGAAGCAAGAGCGGAACTGACGCATATGTTCGTCGTCTCGGCGAAAGCCAGGACCCAGCGCCTTCGCTTGGCTCTTGCCCTCGGGTCCCTCTGTGCCGCCCGCAGCGTACCGGCGCGGAGCGCCGGCGCGACACTGAGGGTGTGTTCTCTTTGGTTACTTTCTCTTGCACAAGCACTGCGCCGCAGGAGCGGCGCGAACGGCGAAGCCGGCCCGAAGGGCGGAGGGCAGGATGCCCGGAGTCACAGAAAGTGACCCGTCCGCCAGGAAGGCGGACGGAAACACCCATGGACGTGAGTCGGTCCTCGCGAAGCGCCCAAGATCGGAAAAGAGCAGAAGCCAAGACACCCGATCCCCGCTTTCGCCGGGATAACGAGATCGAGGGCTGATCGCCGGAACCAATCCCTGGAGTGAGAAGGAATGGGATCCCGGCCCACGCCGGGATGACCGCCAGGAGCCCACAACCCGCCAACTCCCAGAACCGCCAACAAATACCAGCAAAAAACCCCAACTTGACCTATAATGCGAACCATTCTTATTTGCGCGTGCTTTCCCAGTGCGGCTTTCCGAACTCGCCAACGGTGCCACCGCGGTGATCCACGAAGTCGAAGACGCCAATCTGAACGATTCGATCTCGCGCCGACTGCGCGATCTCGGGTTCGTTCGCGGCGAACCGGTGCGGATCGTCGCGCAGGGGCCGATCGGTGGTGATCCGCTGCTTGTGCAAATCGGCTACACGCGGTTCGCATTGCGGCGGGCCGAGGCGGCGCGCGTGCAGGTGATTCCGGAGGATGTCGCGTGAACGCGTCCGCGGCTGCGCTGCGCATCGCCATCGTCGGCAATCCGAACAGCGGCAAGACGGCGCTGTTCAACCAGCTGACCGGCACGCGGCAGAAGGTCGCCAATTACGCCGGCGTCACGATCGAGCGCAAGGAAGGTTTCTACACGGCGCCGTCGGGTCGCACCGTGCGCGTGCTCGATCTTCCCGGCGCGTACAGCCTCGCGGCGGCGAGTCCGGACGAGGAAATCACGCGCGACGTCTGCTACGGACGTTATCCGGGCGAAAGCGTGCCGGATCTCATCGTGTGCGTCGCCGATGCGACGAACCTGCGCCTGCATCTGCGCTTCGTGCTGGAGTTGAAACGCCTCGGCCGGCCGATCGTGCTGGCGCTCAACATGATGGATGCGGCGGCGCGACGCGGCATCCGCATCGATACGGCGCTGTTGCAGGAACGCCTCGGCATCCCGGTTGTCGGGACGATCGCGGTGCGGCGCGGCGGCACGCTTGCGCTGGTCGAGCGGCTCGATCGCGACGTGGTCGCACTGCCGTCCGCGCCGGAAGAACACGCCGATCTGCACGCCGAGGTGCGCGCGCTGCTTGCCGAGACGGTGAGCGTGCCGCGGCGCACGGCGGCGATGGACGATGCGATCGATCGCGTCGTGCTGCATCCGGTGCTCGGCCTTGCCGTGCTCGCGGCCGTGATGTTCCTGATCTTCCAGGCGGTATTCACCTGGGCGAAGCCGCTGCAGGATGGAATCGCGGCCGGCATCGCGACGCTCGGCGGCGGAGTCGGAAGCCTTCTGCCGGACGGCGCGTTGCGCAGCCTGCTCGTCGACGGCGTGTTCGCCGGGCTCGGCGCGGTGCTGGTATTTCTGCCGCAGATCCTGATCCTTTTTCTTTTCATCCTCGCGCTCGAAGAATCGGGTTACCTGCCGCGCGCAGCGTTCCTGCTCGATCGCATGATGCTCGCGGCGGGACTCACCGGCCGCTCGTTCATTCCGTTGCTGTCGAGCTTCGCCTGCGCGATCCCGGGCATCATGGCGACGCGCAGCATCCAGGATCCGCGCGATCGCATGACGACGATCCTGGTTGCGCCGCTGATGACGTGTTCGGCGCGTCTGCCGGTTTACACCTTGCTGATCGCCGCGTTCATTCCGGCGCGCACCGTGGTGGGTGTGTTCAACCTGCAGGGCATCGTGCTGTTCACGCTGTACGTCGCCGGCATTCTCAGCGCGCTCGCCGTCGCGTGGGTCGTCAAGCGTCTGCATCGCGACAAGAGCGAGCATGCGTTGATGATGGAGCTGCCCTCGTACCGCATGCCGCATCCGCGCGATATCGCGATCGGGTTGTACGAACGCGCCATGATTTTCCTGCGGCGCGTCGGCGGCATCATTCTCGCGTTGACCGTGCTGCTCTGGTTCCTTTCGAGCTTTCCGGCGCCGCCGCCCGGTACGACCGAACCTGCGATCAATTTCAGTCTTGCCGGGCGTCTCGGCCATTTGCTGCAGTACGTCTTCACGCCGCTCGGTTTCAACTGGCAGATCTGCATCGCGCTGATTCCGGGCCTCGCCGCGCGCGAAGTCGCGGTGTCGTCGCTGGCGACGGTTTACGCGTTATCCGGCAACGAAGCAGGTCTTTCGGCGATCGTCGCCGCGCAATGGTCGCTGGCGACCGCGCTCTCGCTGCTGGTCTGGTACGTCTATGCGCCGATGTGCATTTCGACGCTGGCGACGATCCGCCGCGAGACGAATTCGTGGCGTCAGGTGTGGATCACGGCCGGCTATCTGTTCGGCCTTGCGTATGTCGCCTCGCTGGCGACGTACCAGATCGCGAGGGCGTTCGGATGAGGGCGTACGCCGTCATGCAGGCGCTGATCATCGCGCTCGTCGTTGCGTGGAGCGCCTGGTTCGCTTTGCGTCGCCTCTTGCCGACGCGCGAGTCGTCGCGCGCAGGCGCGCATTGCGACATGGCTCGAGCAATCGACGCGCTCGGCGTCGCTGCGCCGATGGGCGCACGCGCTGCAACCCGTTCAAACGCCATCGGGCGGATGCGGATCGAGCGGTTGTTCGAGCTGCGGTGCTTGTGCGCCGGTCGTCGAACGCGTCGGTTGCCGACGCGCAACCGCTGGTCTTTCACCCTCGCGCCAAACCGTAGGAGCGCAGCCGTAGCAGCGCTCGCTTCGACGCGATCGTACAATCCCGCAATGGAAACGTTCACGCTGCACCGTGGCACTGCGCCGCTCGTGGTCAGCGTGCCGCACGACGGCACCGCGTTACCGGACGAGATCGCCGCGCGGCTGACGCCGTCAGCACGTCGCGTGCCCGATACGGACTGGCACGTGTCGCGCCTGTACGCGTTCGCGCGCGAGCTCGGCGCGTCGATGATCGTGCCGGTTTATTCCCGTTACGTGATCGATCTCAACCGGCCGCCCGACAACGCGTCGTTGTATCCGGGACAGAACACGACGGGACTCTGCCCGATCGTGCAGTTCAGCGGCGATCCGGTCTATCAGGCCGGCGTGGAACCATCAGACGACGAAATCGCAGAGACGCGTCGAAACGTTCTGGCGGCCCGTATCACGAAGCGCTCTCGGCCGAGCTCGCGCGCATTCGCGCGGCGCACGGGCGCGTCGTGCTTTGGGAAGGTCATTCGATCCGCAGCGTCGTGCCGTTCCTGTTCGAAGGAAACCTGCCGGATTTCAATCTCGGCACGTCGGCTGGCGCAAGCTGCTCGGCCGTTTTGCAAGCGCGGCTATCGAACATCCTCGCCGAACAACGCGCCTTCACGCACGTCGTCAACGGCCGTTTCAGGGGCGGCTACATCACGCGGCACTACGGCGAACCGTCGCAGGACATCGACGCGATCCAGCTCGAGCTCGCGCAGCGCAATTACATGGACGAGGATTCGTTTGCGTATCGGGAGGATCTCGCGGAGCGCACGCAGGGCGTGTTGCGCACGCTGCTTGCCGCGTGCATCGAATAGGAGACGCAACATGCTCGACGAAACGCAACGCGGCGTGCTGCGTGGCATGCTCGCCGGTATTCTCATTACGGGCTTGGGCCTCGGCGCGGCGATCGCGTTTCCGGCCGATGTTGTCTTGCCCGGGGAGGGCTTCGCTCCAGGCCTGATCAATGCTCTGAAGTGGAGCGTGCTGCCGGTCGCGAGCCTGGCGATACATATCGCGTTGCTCGCTCGACATCGATTTTTTACGCCCGAGGACATCAACGGCGGCGGCTTGTCGGCGGGCACAGCGCATGCGCGGATTCTGCAGGCGGCGCTGCAGAACACGTTGGAGCAAAGCGTATTGGCGTTGTCGGTGTACGCGATCTGGGCTGCGGCGATGCCGCACGCGTGGCAGGCCGCGATAGCCGTCGCGGCGATTCTGTTCGGACTCGGCCGCGCGCTGTTTCTGCGCGGTTACGCCGGCGGTGCGCCGGCACGCGCGATCGGGTTTGCGCTGACGTTTTACCCGACGCTGGCGATGTTGATCATGATCGTCGCGCGTTTGCTGATCACGGCCGGTAGGAGCTAACGCGCCGGCCTTGCGACCGTCGGCAGGAACCAGGCGAGCAATCCGATTGCCGGCAGGAACGCGCATAGGCCGTATACGGCTTCGATGCCGATGTGATCGGCGATCTCGCCGAGCACCGCGGCGCCGAAGCCGCCCATGCCGAACGCGAAACCGAAGAAAAGTCCTGCGATGACGCCGGTGTGACCCGGCACGAGCTCCTGCGCGTAGACGATGATCGCGGAAAACGCCGAAGCGAGCACGAGGCCGATGACGATCGTCAGCATGGTCGTCCAGAACAGGTTCGCGTGCGGCAGCAGCAGCGTGAAAGGCAAGACGCCGAGGATCGATCCCCAGATCACATACTTGCGACCGACACGATCGCCGATCGGTCCGCCGGCGAGCGTGCCGGCCGCGACTGCGCCGAGAAAAACGAAGAGGTGCAGCTGCGCACTTTGCACACTGACGCCGAATTTCTGGATCAGATAAAAAGTGTAGTAGCTCGAAAGGCTGGCGAGATAGAAATACTTCGAGAAGATCAGGAGCCCAAGGATCACCATCGTCACGACGATCGTGCGTCGCGGCAACGTGCTCGTTCCAGTCGACGTTCGCGCCGCGCGATGCGCGGGCACGTGCGCGCGATACCAGGCGCCGATGCGCGTCAGCAGCACGATCGCGACCAGTGCGGCGATCGCGAACCACGCGACGCTGCCTTGACCGCGCGGCATCACGATGAACGCGGCAAGCAGCGGCCCGATCGCCGAACCGACATTGCCGCCGACCTGAAACAGCGACTGCGCGAGTCCGTGCTGTCCACCCGAAGCCATGCGCGCGACGCGCGAGGATTCCGGATGGAACACGGACGAACCCGAACCGATCAGCGCGGCGGCGACCAGCAGCAGCGGAAAACTCGGCGCCTGCGAGAGCAACAGCAGGCCACTCAGCGTGCAGCCCATGCCGATCGCGAGCGAATACGGCATCGGTTTGCGGTCGGTGTAGATGCCCACGAGTGGTTGCAGCAGCGAGGCGGTGACCTGGAACGTCAGCGTGATCAGTCCGATCTGGCCGAAGTCGAGTCGGAACGCGTCCTTGAGCAGCGGATAGAGCGCCGGCAGCAGCGACTGGATCATGTCGTTCAGCAGATGACAGACGCTCAACATCGCGAGGATCGGAAACGCGGTTTCGATGGCGGCTTCGGCCGCGCGCGGGCGCGTGTCCGGCAGCGGATGCATGGCCGCCGTCGGCGCGGGAAGGTCAGGGGAAACGGAAGACTGCACGGCTGAGTCGATCGAGTGGCGCGGAAACGTCGAGATGGAGATCCGGTGTCTGGAATGCAACGCGGATTGTGGGAGCGCGTGCATTTTCGCATAGGCGCGATCGCGACGCCGGCGGCGTATGTGCTGCGCGAAGCATTTGGGGTGTTTGGTGTGAGAGCTCGCGGGTTTGGAGATTTGCGCGGGCTTGCCCTCACCCTAGCCCTCTGCCGCAAGCGGGAGAGGGGATCAGGTCATTCGCGCGGGCAAGTGGTCTAAGGGCGCGACGCGCGTGCCCTCACCCTATCCGCTCCCGCAAGCGGGAGTGGGCATCAGCTGCCGTACGCGGGAAAGGGGATCAGGTAATCCGCGCAGGCACGTTCAACAACCAGCGACGCATCGCGTTTCCCTCTCCCGCTTGCGGGAGAGGGTAGGGTGAGGGCAAGCGAAGCACCGCCTCCCCTAAACCTCCAACGACGCCAGATCGCCCTTCGTCTCCAGCCATTCCTTGCGGTCCGCCGCGCGCTTCTTCGACAGCAGCATGTCCATCAGCTGCGCCGTGCTGTCGTCGCCATCGGTCGTGAGCTGGACGAGGCGTCGTGTATCCGGATGGATCGTCGATTCGCGAAGCTGCGGCGGATTCATCTCGCCGAGGCCCTTGAAGCGTGTGACGCTGACCGCGCCCTTCATCTTTTCGCGCTGGATGCGTTCGAGCAGCGCGTCGCGTTCGGCTTCGTCGAGGCAATAGAACATCTGCTTGCCGACGTCGACGCGAAACAGCGGAGGCATCGCGACGAACACGTGCCCTTCGCGCACGAGCGCAGGGAAATGACGCAGGAACAACGCGGACAACAACGTCGCGATGTGCAAGCCGTCGGAATCGGCGTCGGCGAGGATGATGATCTTGCCGTAGCGCAGGCCCGACAAATCGTCCTTGCCGGGATCGCAGCCGATCGCGACCGCGAGATCGTGCACTTCCTGCGAAGCGAGCACGCTGCCCGACTCGACTTCCCATGTGTTCAATATCTTTCCGCGCAACGGCAGGATCGCCTGGAAATCCTTGTCGCGCGCTTGCCGCGCCGAGCCGCCGGCGGAATCGCCTTCGACGATGAAGAGCTCGGTGCGAGAAAGATCGCTCGATGCGCAATCGGCGAGTTTGCCCGGCAACGCCGGACCCTGCGTGATCTTCTTGCGCACGATCTGCTTTTCGGTCTTGAGCCGAAGCGTCGCGCGCTCGATCGCGAGCTGTGCGATCTTTTCGCCCATCTCGACGTGCTGATTGAGATACAGCGAGAAAGCGTCATGCGTCGCGTTCTCGACAAATCCGGCCGCATCGCGCGACGACAGGCGCTCCTTGGTCTGTCCCGAGAACTGCGGATCGGTCATCTTCAGCGACAGCACGAAGCACAGGCGATCCCACACGTCCTCGGGCGCGAGCTTGATGCCGCGCGGCAAGAGATTGCGGAACTCGCAGAACTCGCGCAGCGCGGTCGTCAATCCGGAGCGCAGGCCGTTCACGTGCGTGCCGCCCTGGATTGTCGGAATCAGGTTGACGTAACTTTCCTGCGTGAGCTCGCCTTCCGGCGCCCACGCGATCACGAAATCGACGGCGGCATCGGCGCGCTGCAAAGAACCGAGGAACAGATCCGGCGGCAGATAGTCGATATCGCCGAGCATCGAGCGCAGGTAATCGCGAAGGCCATTTTCGTAATGCCATTCGAGCTCTTCGCCGCTGGCTTCGTCGGTCAGCCGCACGGTGAGACCCGCGCACAGCACCGCTTTCGCGCGCAGCACGTGCTTCAGACGTGGCAGCGAAAACTTCGGTGTATCGAAATACTTCGGATCGGGCCAGAAGCGCAGCGTCGTTCCGGTCTGCCTCTTCGGCGCGCTGCCGACGACGCTCAAATTGCTCGAACGCTCGCCGTTCTTGAAATTCATCCGGTAGACCTGGCCGTCGCGACGGATCGTGACTTCGACGCGCGTCGACAACGCGTTCACCACCGAAACGCCGACGCCATGCAAGCCGCCCGAGAACCGATAGTTGCGATTCGAAAATTTGCCGCCCGCGTGCAGGCGCGTAAGGATCAGCTCGACGCCGGGAATGCCTTCGTCCGGGTGCACGTCGACCGGCATGCCGCGACCGTCATCGCTGACTTCGACCGAGCCGTCGTTATGGACGATGACCTCGACGGTGCTCGCGTGGCCCGACAGCGCCTCGTCGACGGAATTGTCGACGACTTCCTGCGCGAGATGATTCGGCCGCGTCGTGTCCGTGTACATGCCGGGCCGGCGCTTGACCGGTTCCAGGCCGGAGAGGACTTCGATGTCGGCGGCGTTGTAGCGACTGCTCATTGGATTGCGCGGTTTTCCTTGGTGTCGAACATTTCATTTCGTCGTCCCGGCGAAAGCCGGGACCAGTGCTTTTTTCCGCGAGCGAAAACCGGAGGCGCTGGATCCCGGCCTCTCGCCGGGATGACGAATGGGGACGTCGCGCAGGATGGCGAGCGCGAAGCGGCCGGTCAAGACGACGTCGCCTGATGCGTTAGACAACGATGCGCGACGTCGCATAGTCCAGCGCGCATGCCCGCTGCCGCAGACACCAGCTCGCAAGAGACCGATCAACAATCCGCTGCTCTGGCTCGTCGCGCTCGGCGTCTTCATGCAGATGCTCGACTCGACGATCGTCAACACGGCGTTGCCGTCGATGGCGGCCGGGCTTGGCGAAAGTCCATTGCGCATGCAGTCGGTCGTCATCGCCTATGCGCTGACGATGGCGATGCTGATTCCGGCGTCCGGCTGGCTGGCCGATCGCTTCGGCACGCGGCACGTCTTTTTCAGCGCAATCCTGCTGTTCAGCGTCGGCTCGCTGTTGTGCGCGTATTCGCACACGTTGCGCGCAGCTGGTCGCGTCGCGCGTCGTGCAAGGCATCGGTGGCGCGATGCTGCTGCCGGTCGGCCGGCTCGCGGTGCTGCGCTCGTTTCCGCGCGGCGAGTTCCTGCGTGCGATGACGTTCGTGACGCTGCCCGGACTGATCGGTCCGCTGATCGGCCCGACGCTCGGCGGATGGCTGGTCCAGATCGCGTCGTGGCACTGGATATTCCTGATCAACATTCCGGTCGGAATCGTCGCCAGCGCGGCGACGCTGCGCTTCATGCCGGATGCGCGCAACGCGGTGAAGCGTTTCGACGGCGCCGGCTACCTGATGCTGTCGTTCAGCATGGTCGCGATCTCGCTGTCGCTCGATGGTCTCTCCGAGCTCGGCTTGCGCCACGCGACGGTGCTGATGCTGATGATCTTCGGCATGGCGAGCTTCGTTTCATATTGGCTGCACGCGACGCAGGTCGAGTCGCCGCTGTTCTCGCTGCGCCTGTTCGACGTGACGAGCTATCGGGTCGGCATTCTCGGCAATCTCTTCTCGCGCATCGGCAGCAGCAGCATGCCGTTCCTGATTCCGCTGCTGTTCCAGGTCAGCCTGGATTTCTCGCCGCTCGAGTCCGGCATGATGATGGTGCCGGTCGCGCTGGCCGGCATGGTGTCCAAGCGCTTCATCGTCCCGTTGATTCGCGAGTTCGGCTATCGGCGCGTGCTGGTCGGCAATACCGTGCTGGTCGGACTTGCGATGGCGAGCTTCGCGTTGATCTCGTCGGGGGAACCGGTCTGGCTGCGCATCACGCAACTCGCGTTCTTCGGATTGGTGAACTCGCTGCAATTCACCGCGATGAATACGCTCACGCTGAACGATCTCGAAGGCGAGCTCGCCAGCGGCGGCAATGGGCTGCTGTCGATGGTCATGATGCTGTCGACGAGTCTGGGCGTGGCCTCGGCGAGTGGACTTCTCGCCGCGTTCACCGGCCTGCTAGGCTTCGTGCACGGTGCGAGCGCGCTGCCGGCGTTCCACGCGACGTTCGTCTGCGTCGGACTCATTACCTCCACGTCGGCGGTGATCTTCTGGCAGCTCGATCGGCCGAATGCGCGCGAGGTGAAGCCCGAGGCTGCGACGCGCGTCGACTGACACGAGCCGCACGGGGTGGGCTTCAGGCCACCTCGGACTACCTGTGGAACTTCGTCGTGGCGGTCCGGCCGCGACTGCCGAGCGCGCCGCGCGGCACCGCGACCCGCCGCACGCCGCGCCGCCCTCTCGCGGCTGAAGGCCCAAGCCTGTAAAATACCGCTTTACCAGCGGATCGCTGCCGTCCATGACTCCCCTGATTTTCGTGACCGGAGGCGTGGTGTCCTCGCTAGGCAAGGGCATCGCCTCGGCGTCGCTTGCCGCCATCCTCGAAGCGCGCGGCCTGCGCGTCACGATGATGAAGCTGGACCCCTACATCAACGTCGACCCGGGCACGATGAGTCCGTTCCAGCACGGCGAGGTCTACGTGACCGACGACGGCGCGGAGACCGACCTCGACCTTGGCCATTACGAGCGCTTCGTGCGCACGCGTCTTTCGGGCAAGAACTCGATCACCACCGGCAAGATCTACGAAAGCGTGATCGCCAAGGAGCGCCGCGGCGATTATCTCGGCGCGACCGTGCAGGTGATCCCGCACATCACCGACGAGATCAAGCACAAGATCTACGAGGCGACACAAGGTTTCGACGTCGCGCTGGTCGAGATCGGCGGCACCGTCGGCGACATCGAATCGCAGCCGTTCCTCGAAGCGATCCGCCAGATCCGCATCGAACACGGACCCGACGCCTCGATGTTCATGCATCTGACGCTGGTGCCGTTCATCAAGGCCGCCGGCGAGATCAAGACCAAGCCGACCCAGCATTCCGTGAAGGAATTGCGCTCGATCGGTATCCAGGCCGACGTGCTGCTGTGCCGCTGCGAGCAGCCGCTGCCGGCGTCGGACCGGCGCAAGATCGCCCTCTTCACGAACGTGCCGGAAAAGGCCGTCATCAGCGCGATCGATGTCGACGTGATCTACAAGCTGCCGCTCTGGCTGCACGCGCAAGGTCTCGACGACATCGTCGTCGATCGGCTGAAGCTCAACGCCAAGCCGGCCGATCTCGCCGAATGGGAACGCACGGTCGACGCGTGCGAGCATCCGAAGGGCGAGGTCAACATCGCGATCGTCGGCAAGTACGTCGAGCACAAGGATGCTTACAAGTCGCTCGGCGAAGCATTGCGCCACGGCGGGCTCAAGCAGCAGACGCGCGTGAACCTGCGCTGGGTCGAATCCGAAGAGATCGAGCGCCGCGGCGCCGCCGACCTCTTGAAGGATATGGACGGCATCCTCGTTCCTGGCGGCTTCGGCAAGCGCGGTTTCGAAGGCAAGATCGCTGCCGCGCACTTTGCGCGCGAGCATCACGTGCCGTATTTCGGCATCTGCTACGGCATGCACGCGGCGGTCATCGACTTCGCGCGCAGCATCGCCGGACTCGACGGCGCGAACTCGAGCGAGAACGATCGCTCGACGCCGCATCCGGTCATCGCGCTGATCACCGAATGGACGACGGGCTCGGGCGATGTCGAAAAACGCGACGAAGCCTCCGACAAGGGCGGCACGATGCGTCTCGGCGCGCAGGAATGCCGCCTCAAGGCCGGCACGCTGGCGCGCGAGCTGTACGGCCAGGACGTGATCCGCGAGCGTCACCGCCACCGTTACGAGTTCAACAATCGCTACCGGCAGAAGTTCGAGGATCTCGGCCTCGTCATCGCCGGCAAGTCGATGGACGATCTGCTCGTCGAGATGATCGAGCTCAAGAACCATCCGTGGTTCCTCGCCTGCCAATTCCATCCCGAGTTCACTTCGACGCCGCGCGACGGGCATCCGCTGTTCGTCGGTTTCATCCGCGCCGCGCGCGAGCAGAAGGCGAATCGGGAAGCGCCACGGTTTGCAAAAGAGGCGGTGGCGTGACGTGCCTTTTCTTTTCCCCTTCCTCCTTGATGCGGGAAGGCTGGGATGGGGGTGAGGCGCGGAACGCACCTGCTTCGCAGGCGTCACCCTTACCCAACCCTCTCCCATCAAGGGAGAGGGCTAAAGAATTCGAGCGGGCGGCGGCATGAACCTCTGCGGTTTCGAAGTCGGCCCCGACAAACCCCTGTTCCTCATCGCCGGACCCTGCGTCATCGAATCCCTGCAACTCGCGCTCGATACCGCAGGTCAGCTCAAGGAAATCACGCGCAGGCTCGGCATTCCGTTCATCTACAAATCGAGCTTCGACAAGGCGAACCGCACGTCCGTCAGCGGACATCGCGGACCGGGCATCGAAGAAGGCCTGCGCATTCTCGCCGAAGTCAAACGCCAGATCGGCGTGCCGGTGCTGACCGACGTGCACGAATACACGCCGATGAACGAAGTCGCCGCGGTCGTCGATGTGTTGCAGACGCCGGCGTTCCTGTCGCGCCAGACCGATTTCATCCAGAACGTCGCCAGCGCCGGCAAGCCGGTCAACATCAAGAAAGGCCAGTTCCTGTCGCCGTGGGACATGAAGCATGTCGTCGCCAAGGCGAAGGCAACGGGCAACGACGCGATCATGGTCTGCGAGCGCGGCGCAAGTTTCGGCTACAACAATCTCGTCTCGGACATGCGCAGCCTCGCGGTCATGCGCGAAACGCATTGCCCGGTGGTGTTCGACGCGACGCACTCGGTGCAGCTTCCCGGCGGGCAGGGCACGAGCTCGGGCGGCCAGCGCGAATTCGTGCCGGTGTTGGCGCGCGCGGCGGTCGCGGTCGGCATCGCCGGGATCTTCATGGAAACGCATCCGGATCCGGACAAGGCGCTCAGCGACGGGCCGAACGCGTGGCCGCTCGGCAAGATGAAAGCGCTGCTCGAGACGCTGCTGGCGCTGGACAAGGTCGCGAAGACAGCCGAACTGTGATTTCGATATCGATTCCCGCGCTTGAGGCGGACGGAATTCCGGCGGTTCAATACCGACAGCGCCGGCGTTCGGCGCTGCGCTCGCTTCGGACGAGCGCTCCGGCTTCGCGGAGTACTCGTTCATGACCGCTGGTGATTTCGTCGCGCTGCTCGCTTCAAAAGTCGTGTTTCCGACCGCAAGCCTGTTCTCTCCGCGCGATCCGGACCAAAGCGACAGCGGTCTTCGAATCTACACGAGCCCGTTCGGCCAGAAGATCCTGTATCGCCCGAACACGCTCGACAAGATGGTGCTGTGGGAGCAATGGGGCGCGAAGGATTATCAGACCGTCACCGTCAAGGAAGGCGATGTCGTGATCGAGATCGGCGGCCACATCGGCACGTCGACGCTGAACTACGCGCACCTCGTCGGCCCGCGCGGCGTCGTCTACAGCATCGAGGCGCTGCCGGAGAACTTCGCCATCCTGAAGCGCAACATCGAGCGCAACGCCATCACCAACGTCAAGGCGCTGGAGCTCGCGATCGTCGGCGATCCGAACATTCACGAGATCGTGCTGAACACGAACCCGTACAACTCCGGCGGCCACTCGATCTTCAAGATGAGCGTCGAGGAGGAAGCGCGCTCGGTGTGCCCGGCGATGACCCTCGAGAAACTCGTCGAAACACAGCGCATCGATCGCATCGACATCCTGCAGATGGACATCGAAGGCGCGGAGTTCGACATTCTGCTCAACGCCGACAAGTCGCTGCTCGGCTCGATCCCGCAGATCATGTTCGAATACCACGACGCCTACGCCTCGGGCCGCAGCCACGCCGATCTCACCGGGCTGCTGCACGGGCTCGGCTTCAAGACACAGGAATACCGCAACTTCATCACGCGCGCGCTGAAGCTCCAAACCGGCATCATCTACGCGCACAAGTGACGCATCGCCGAATGACGCACACCGCAGGCAATACGCCATCGCAGTCCTCGCTCATTGTGCTCTACCGCTGGCGGCTTCGCGCCGGCAGCGAAGAGCAGTTCGTCGCCGACTGGTCGACGGTCACGCGCATCCTGCGCGACGAGCGCGGCTCGATGGGCTCGCGGCTGCATCGGGCCGACGACGGGCTGTGGTATGCGTACGCGCGATGGCCGGATGCGGCTGCGATCGAGCGCGCGTTCGAAAATCCGGTGGACGAAATCGCTTCGGCGCGCATCCATGATGCGATCGCGGAGCGCTTGCCGCCGCTCAAGCTGACACCGGTTGCCGACTACCTCGTTTGAACCATGGAAAGCCGATGAACATCAGCAGAATTCACGCGCGCGAAATCCTCGATTCGCGCGGCAATCCCACGCTCGAAGCCGAAGTCGTGCTCGACAACGGCGTGGTCGGACGCGCCGCCGTGCCGAGCGGCGCATCGACCGGCTCGCGTGAAGCGGTCGAGCTGCGCGACGGCGACAAGACGCGCTATTTCGGCAAGGGCGTGTTGAAAGCCGTCGCCAACGTCAATGGACCGATCGCGGCCGCGCTCAAGGGTTTCGACGCCACCGATCAGGCCGGGCTGGACCGGAAACTGATCGATCTCGACGGCACGCCGAACAAAGGCAGGCTCGGCGCCAACGCACTGCTTGGCGTCTCGCTCGCGAACGCGCACGCGCTCGCGCTCGCGCGCAACGTGCCGCTGTGGAAGCTGCTCGCCGGCGATCGCGCGGCGCGCCTGCCGGTGCCGCAGATGAACATCATCAACGGCGGCGTGCACGCGGACAACAACGTCGATCTGCAGGAATTCATGATTCTGCCGATCGGCCTGCCGAGTTTTTCCGAGGCGCTGCGTGCCGGCGTCGAGATCTTCCACGCGTTGAAGAGCGTCCTCAAGTCGCATGGTCTCGCGACCGCGGTCGGCGACGAAGGCGGCTTCGCGCCCGATCTCAAATCGAACGAGGAAGCAATCGAAACGATCCTCGAAGCGATCAGCAAAGCGGGTTACGCGGCGGGCAGCGACGTCTGGCTCGGCCTCGATGCGGCGAGCTCGGAGTTCTTCGAGAACGGCAAGTACAACCTCAAAGGCGAGGGCAAGCGACTTTCGTCCGATCAGCTCGTCGAATTTTTCGCCGGCTGGTGCGCGAAGTATCCGATCGTGAGCATTGAAGACGGCATGGCCGAAGGCGACTGGGATGGCTGGAAACAGCTGACCGATCGCCTCGGCAAGACCGTGCAGCTGGTCGGCGACGATATTTTCGTCACCAACCCGGCGATCTTCCGCGAAGGCATCGACAAGGGCATTGGCAACGCGATCCTGATCAAGGTCAACCAGATCGGCACGTTGACCGAAACGCTCGAAGCGATCGCGATGGCCGACGCGGCGAAATACGCAGCGGTGATCTCGCACCGGTCCGGCGAGACCGAAGACACCACGATCGCCGATCTTTCGGTCGCGACTACCGCGGCGCAGATCAAGACCGGCTCGCTGTGCCGCTCTGACCGCGTCGCCAAGTACAATCAGCTGCTGAGAATCGAAGAAGCGCTCGGACGCGCCGCGCGCTACGCCGGCAAGGATGCATTTCCGAACCTGCCGAATTTCGCCCGCTGAGGTTGCACGCGTTGCTGCGCTACGCCGCTCTGATTCTTCTGATCCTGCTGATCGCGCTGCAGGTCAAATTGTGGACCGGTCAGGGCGGCATGCGCGAAGTGTGGCGCCTGCAGCACAGCGTCGGCGAGCAGAAGGCCGAGAACGTCAAACTGAAGACGCGCAACGAAACCTTGTCCGCCGAAGTCGACGATCTCAAGCACGGCGACGAAGCCATCGAAGAACGCGCGCGCTCCGAACTCGGCCTGTTGAAGCCCGGCGAGACGTTCTACCAGGTCGTCGAACCGGCCGACGCGACCAAGCCCGCCGACAATGGCGGCCACTGAACGCCTCTGGTGCATCGTGCCTGCGGCGGGCAGCGGGCGACGTTTCGGTGCGGACGTTCCCAAGCAATATCTGCCGCTCGACGGCAAGCCGATGCTCGAATGCACGCTGGATCGACTCGCCGCGTGCCCGCAGATCGCCGGCTTGATGGTCGTGCTCGCCGACGGCGATGCGTATTGGCGCGACATCACCAGCCTTCGCGGCAAACCGGTGCGCACTGCGACCGGCTCATCCGAACGCAGCGGTTCGGTGTTGTCGGGCCTGCGCGCTTTGCCGAGCGAGGTTGCTGCCAAGGATTTCGTGCTGGTCCACGACGCGGCGCGTCCGTGCATTTCGACGGATGACGTCGCGACGCTCGTCGCGCGCGGCGTTGCCGCAGGCGGAGCCCTGCTGGCCGCGCCCGTGCGCGACACGCTCAAACGCGCCGACCACGAACGCCGCATACTCGCGACCGAATCGCGCGAAACGCTCTGGCGCGCGCTGACGCCGCAGATGTTCCGCCGCGGCGAGCTGACGCGGGCTCTCGAAGCGGCGCACGCCGAAGGCATCGCGGTCACCGATGAAGCGATGGCGATGGAGCGGCGCGGGCACCATCCATTGCTCGTCGACGGCGCGGAGGACAATATCAAGGTGACGACGCCCGCCGATCTCGCCTTTGCGGCGTTCATTTTGCGTCGCGCGGAGGAATGATGCGCATCGGGCAGGGCATTGACGTGCACGCGTTCGGACCCGGCGATCATGTCGTGCTCGGCGGCGTCAACATTCCGCACGATCATGGCCTCGTCGCGCATTCCGACGGCGACGTGGTGATCCATGCGTTGTGCGACGCGATCCTCGGCGCACTCGCGCTCGGCGATATTGGCCACCATTTTCCGCCGGACGATTCGCGCTGGAAGGATGCCTCGAGCCGGCACTTCCTGCTGCACTGCGCGGGACTCATCGGCGAACACGGCTACGTGCTCGGCAACGCCGACGTCACCATCGTCTGCGAGCAGCCGAAGATAGCGCCGCACGTCGAGACCATGCGGCGCAATCTCGCCACCGGTCTCGATTGCCCGCTCGGACTCGTCAGCGTCAAGGCGACGACCAGCGAAAAGCTCGGTTTCACCGGCCGCGGCGAAGGCATCGCGGCGTTCGCTGTCGTTCTGCTGGTCCGGCGTCGCGATTCGCAGATGGTCAGCGGCGACAATCCCGATCTCGATTCGCTGGTGCGACGCCTCGAGCTGGATCCGCTTTGATGACCGCGGCCGGTGCGTTGCCGCGGGCGCACGGAGAGCCGCCGGCGCGCGGTACGCTGCGCGTCGAACCCGGCGATTTTCGGGTCGACGAAGAACTCGGCTTCGCGCCGTCGGGTGTTGGCGAGCACGCGTTTCTCACGATTGAAAAGTGCGACGCGAATACCGAATGGGTCGCGCGCCGTCTGGCCGAAGCGGCGGGCGTTTCGCCGCTGGCGGTCGGTTACTCGGGGCTCAAGGATCGCCACGCGATCACGCGCCAGAATTTTTCGGTGCAGCTGCCAGGACGGGCGGATCCGGATTGGGCCGCCCTCGACATTCCCGGCGTGCGCGTCGTGTCCGCGACGCGCCATGATCGCAAGCTGAAACGCGGCGTGCATCGCGGCAATCAATTTCGCATCCGCGTGCGCAATGTGCGCGGTGCGCGTGACGATATCGAGCGACGTCTCGAGATCATCGGCGCGCGTGGCGTTCCGAACTATTTCGGCGAACAGCGCTTCGGTCGCGACGCCAGCAACATCGAACGCGCGCGCGCGGTGTTCGCCGGACGCCGCATGCCGAGAGCGGAACGAAGCCTCGCGATATCGGCGGCGCGCTCGCTCGTCTTCAACGCTGTGCTCGCAGCACGCGTCGAAGAAGGCAGCTGGGATCGCGGCCTCGATGGCGAGGTCTGGATGCTCGCCGGCACGCATTCGATTTTCGGTCCGGAGCCGTGGACGCCCGAGCTTGCGAAACGACTCGCGGCATTCGATATCGACCCGACCGGGCCGCTGATCGGCGAGGGCGAGCTGCGCAGCACGGGCGAGGTCCGCGCGCTCGAGCAGCGCGCGATCGATGCGCACCGCGATCTCGCCGAAGGCCTCGCCAAAGCCGGCCTCGGTCAGCAGCGCCGATCCTTGCGTCTCGCGGCGGCGGGCCTGCGGCACGAATGGGAAGGCGACGGCTCGCTCATCGTCGAATTCGGCCTGCCGGCCGGCTCCTTCGCGACCGTCGTGTTGCGGGAGTTGTGCGAGGACTTTGCGCCGAGAGCGTGAATCGGCCAAAACGGAGCGAAACTGCGATGGACGGCGTTTTTCCGCGGCCCGGCGGGTCTATAGTGGCTTCGCGGCGCGTGCGATCGTCGCGCGGCGCCGTGTTCCATGAATGCGGAGGGCCCGATGAGAACGCTAGCGATAGGAGCAGCAATCGTCCTGTGCCTCGCGGTTTCGGCATGCGCGGGCACAAGCGGCAGCAACGGCATGGCGCGCGAAAGCAAAATGGACAGCGACATCGATGTCGGCAAAGTCGTCGCGGTCAACGAATGGGCAGTGAACCGTCACGCCACGGTCGTGTGGATCAACTACCCGACGAAACCCGTGCACCTCAAGGACGACAGCGGCTGATCGAGCGCGCTGGCTAAGAGGCGCGGGCCAGCAGAACCACCACCGCGCCTGTCCCGCCTTGCGCCGCGCGCGCCGAGGCGTAGGCGAGTACGTCCTTGCGCCGCGCCAGCAGCGCGGCCGTCATGCGTTTCAGCACCGGGCCGTCCGCGCGCGAGCGAAGTCCCTTGCCGTGGACGATGCGCACGCAGTAATCGCCTTTCGCGATGCAGTCGTCGAGAAACGCACGCACCGCGTCGCGCGCGACTGCGATCGTCATCTCATGCAGATCGAGATCCGCGCGCACGCTGAAGTGTCCGCGACGGAGCTGCTTCAGGAGCCGCGGCGGCTGACCCGGTTTCAGGTAGTGGATTTCGTCGCCGACTTCGATCGTGGACGGATCGAATGCGTGCACGAGCAGCTCATCGCGGACGCGCGCCTCGTCGCGTTCGGACTGCTCGGCGAGTGGTCGCGGTTTCGGTTTGCCCGGCGCCGGCGCCGCTGCGCGCTTGAGCGGGCGCACGCGCCCGATCGCGTCGCGAAACAGGCGCGCGTCTTCGCTGCGGTCGTCGCCCGGGACCATCCGGAGCGAGGCTAGCAGATCGAACGGAGAAGCCGCCGCAATTCGCGCGCGCGGGCGGGGGCCGATGCGAATCCGCTATCATTCGACGTTTCCCGAGTCCGTCCGTCGCCGACCGCGGCGAGGTCGCCGCGGCGCGGATCAGCGGCGGCGGGCGCGGGCGTCGTGCGCGGAAGGAAGGCATGCGAGTTCTGGTCAGCAATGATGATGGCGTCGACGCTCCCGGTTTGCGCGTGCTCGCCGAGCGCCTCGCCGACGTCGGCGAAGTGACGGTGGTTGCGCCCGACCGCGACCGCTCCGGAGCAAGCAATTCGCTGACACTGGATCAGCCCATTCGCGTCGTGCGCCTCGATGACGGCCGCTATCGCGTCGCCGGCACGCCCACCGATTGCGTGCATCTCGCGCTGTCCGGCCTGCTCGACCACGAGCCCGACATCGTCGTCTCCGGCATCAACAACTCGGGCAATCTCGGCGACGACGTGATTTATTCCGGCACCGTATCCGCGGCGATGGAAGGCCGATTTCTCGGCTTTCCGGCGATCGCGATCTCGCTGGCGAGCATCGATCACAAAGGCATTCACTACGACAGCGCGGCCGAAGCCGTGGTGCTGCTGATGCGCAAACTCCTCGTTGATCCGCTGCCGGCCGACACGATCCTCAACGTCAACGTGCCGGACCGGCCGTGGAGCGAGATCAAAGGTTTCGCGGTGACACGCCTCGGCCGCCGGCATCGTTCCGCGCCGTGCGTTGCGCAGACCGATCCGCGCGGCCGTCCGATCTATTGGATCGGTCCGCCGGGCGAAGCCGAGGACGACGGTCCCGGCACCGATTTCCGCGCGATTCGCGATGGGCAGATTTCGATCACGCCGATCCACGTCGATCTGACGCGTTACCAGGCGCTGGAGAAAGTCAGCGGCTGGGTCGCATCGCTCGAGCCGAAACTCGGCAGCGCCGCATGATCGAGGCGAAGATGCCCGCGACTGGAATGCACGTGCCGCAAGGACGGGCGCGATGAGTTTTCTGCGGCCCGATCCGGCGGCGCGCGGTCTCGGCATGACCTCGCAGCGTGCGCGCGATCGGCTGGTCGAACGACTCGCCGCCGAAGGCATCCACGATCGCCGCGTGCTCGACGTGATGCGCCAATTGCCGCGGCATCTTTTCATCGACGAAGCGCTGGCCTCGCGCGCGTATGAAGATACGGCGCTGCCGATCGGGCAGGGCCAGACCATTTCGCAGCCGTGGGTCGTCGCACGCATGACCGAAGCGCTGATCGAGCACGCATTGCCGCGACGCGTGCTCGAAATCGGCACCGGTTCGGGCTATCAATGCGCCGTGCTCGCGGCGCTGGTCGAAAGGGTTTACACCGTCGAGCGCATCGAGGAACTCTTGCGCAACGCGCGCCGGCGTTTTCGCAAACTCGGCATCACCAACGTACGTTCGCGCCACGCGGACGGACGGCTCGGCTGGCCGGAAGAAGCACCGTTCGATGCGATCATCCTGACCGCCGCCGGCGTCGCGCTCGATGCGGCGCTGCTCGACCAGCTCGCGCCGGATGGATGTCTCGTCGCGCCGGTCGGGCCCGCCGGACAACAGAGGCTGCTGCGCGTGCGCCGAGTGGAAGGCGAATGGGTGCGCGAATCGCTTGGTGCGGTGAGTTTCGTGCCTTTGCTCGGCGGTGTCGGTTGATAGCCGCCGCGGACTCGGCCAGCGGAGACGCGGCGCGATGAAGATCTTCAAGCCGCTCTACGAGCGGGCGTTGCGCTGGGCGGCGCATCCGCAGGCGCCGTGGTATCTCGCGATCCTCAGTTTTTTCGAAGCGATCATTTTTCCGATCGCGCCGGAAATCATGCTGGCGCCGATGGTGCTCGCCAAGCCGGAGCGATGGGCGCGCTATGCGGGCCTTAGTCTCTTGTGCTCGATGCTCGGCGCGCTGGTCGGCTATGCGCTCGGTCACTATGCGTTCGATCTGGTGCGCCCGCTGCTCGCCGATCTCGGCTGGCTGCCGCATCTGGACGAATGGGTCGGTCAACTCAGGACCGACGCGTCGCTGCATCCGTGGGCTGCGTTCTGGACGCTCGTTCTCGCCGGATTCCTCCCGGTGCCGCTGAAGATATTCACCTGGGCATCCGGCATCGTCGGAATACCGCTCCCGGCCTTCGTTGCCAGCATGATCGTCGGACGCGGCAAGCGTGTATTCCTGCTCGCCGGTCTGATCCGGATCGGCGGCAAACGCGCCGAGGACGCGCTGCACCGCTGGATCGAGCCCGTCGGCTGGATCGCGGTGGCACTCGTCGCCGCCGTTTTCATCTACTTTAAGTTCATCCGATAAACTATTGCCATGGATGGAGATTATCGGAAAAGTATTGTGGTCTTCCTGGCTTTGGCCGCGGGCCTTTCCGGATGCGCCTCAACCGGGCAGGCGCCGGTCGAGGATCGCAGTCTTCCGAGCTCGTCGAGACCCCGTGCGTCCGCATCGGCGCCGATGAGGACCCAGTCGGCGGCCTCGGGCACGTATCGCGTTCAGCGCGGCGATACGCTTTACAGCATCGCGTTCCGTCATGGGCTCGACTATCGCGAGCTCGCGCAATGGAACGGCATCGACGCGCCGTACACGATTTATCCGGGTCGGGAACTGCGGCTTGCATCGGCCCGTGCCGGCGCGAAACGAACCGTTGCAGCCGCGCCGACGTCCTCGCCAGGCACGCCTCCGCCGGCGACGAAAGCGGGACCCTCCGAGCCCGTCGCGAGCGCGCCAGCTGCGGCCGCTGCCACGCCGTTGCCGCCGACTGCCGCATCGCCGTCGCGCGTCGCCGCCGGCAACTCCGGCGCCGAAAGTGACCCGCCCACCACTCGCGCCCGCGTCAGACGCCGTCGCCACAGCCGGCGATGTCGCCTGGCGCTGGCCCGCGGACGGCAGCGTGGTCGGCACGTTTACCGCCGGCGATCCGGTCCGACAAGGCATCGACATCGCCGGACAACCCGGCGCGCCGGTGCGCGCAGCAGCGGATGGCACCGTGGTCTACAGCGGCAATGGTTTGATCGGCTACGGCGAGTTGATCATCGTCAAGCACAGCCCGACGTTCCTCTCCGCGTACGGCCACAACCGCAAGCGTCTGGTGCAGGAAGGCGATCACGTCAAAGCGGGACAAACGATCGCCGAAATGGGCGCGAGCGCCGCGAACCGCAACGAGCTGCACTTCGAGATTCGCCGCAACGGCAAGCCGTCCAACCCGCTCGACTTTCTGCCGCGCCGCTAGCGCGGATACGCCATGCGCCGCGCGATGCGGCCCGGGCGTAAGCTGTAACGATGAGTGCCGAGGTTCCGTCCGATCCCGCGATCCCGAGCGACGACTTCAAGGATCTCGTCGATGCGATCGAGCCGCAGGACCAGGAAGCGCGCTCGTCGACCAGCGTTTACTTGAGCGAGATCGGCCTGACGCCGCTGCTCGACGCGAGCGACGAAATCGCGCTCGCGACCGCGATTCGCGCCGGCGACGGCGAAGCGCGGCGGCACATGATCGAAGCGAACCTTCGACTTGTCGTATCGATCGCGCGCGCTTACGTCGGGCGCGGCGTGCCGCTGATGGATCTGATCGCCGAAGGCAATCTCGGCTTGATCCGCGCGGTCGAGAAGTTCGATCCGGCGCGTCGCCTGCGTTTTTCAACCTACGCTGTGTGGTGGATTCGCGAGGCGGTGCAGCACGCGGTGATGCACCACGGCCGCACCGTGCGTCTGCCCGTGCACGTGTTGCGCGAGCTCGCGCAGGTGCTGCGCACCGAACGCGAGCTCGCCGCGCGCACCGGAACGCCGCCGAGCCTCGAACAGATCGCGGCGACGGTCGGCAAGGAATTGCGCGACGTTGCCGAGTTGTTTCGCGTCGGCGAGAACGTCACCTCGCTCGACGCGGCGGTGGAATCCGGCGAGCGACTCGCTTCGCCCGCGGATCGCGAGGAATCGGCAGGTGCTCTCTCGCCGGCGGAAGCCGAGCGTCTCGGACTCTGGCTCGCGCGACTCACCGAGCGTCAGCGCGCGGTGATGCAGCGTCGTTTCGGCCTCGGCGGCGCGCCGGTGCAATCGCTGGCGGAGATCGGGCGCGATCTCGGCATCACGCGCGAGCGCGCGCGGCAGATTCAGGAGGAGGCAATGAAGAAATTGCGGAAGTTGTCGCAGGACGATTGACGTGGCGCTTCACCGCCGCAGGTTCTAGGTCGCCCTCTCGCGCGTTTCACCTCTCCCGCTTGCGGGAGAGGTCGCCCGAAGGGCGGGTGAGGGAGGCCGTACCGAGGCCGCCCAGTGAAAGGCCTCACTCCGATTGCCCTCACCCTAGCCCTCTCCCGCAAGCGGGAGAGGGGAGTGGAGCGCAAGCGCAAGCGGGAGGATGACGCAAGCGCGAGGGGGACACGCCTATTCGGCGGGAAGCATGAAGGCGGCGACGGCACGCCGTCCTTCCGACGCAAGCAGGTTATACGTTCGGCTCGCCGCGGCGTTGTCCATGACTTCGACGCCGATGCGTCTCTGTAGCAGCGCGACGAGCGTTTCGCGCGGTGGAAACACCTGCCGCTCGCCGGTGCCGAGCAGGACAACTTCCGGATTCAAGGCCGCGATGCGATCGGCAGCTGCGATATCGAATTCGGCCGCATTGGTCACCGGCCAGTCCTCGACGACTTGATCGGGAGCGAGCACGAAGCTCCGTGTCAGTACGCGATCGACGACGGTCACCGAGTGCGCGGTGCACGCGCGCACGAACAGGTAACCTTCGGCTCGATCCTGAGTCAGCTGCATCGATCGGCTATTTGCGCGGCAACTCGATTTTCGGCTGTTGCGGATTGCGCCGATAAAACGACGCCACGCGTCCGATCGTCTGCACCAGCTCGGACTTGGATGCCTCGCGCAGCGCGTCGATCGTCTCGGCGCGGTCTTCGCGATCGGCGTCGGCGAGCTTGACCTTGACCAGCTCGTGGTGCGCGAGCGCGCCGTCGAATTCCTTGAGCAGCGCCGGCGTCAGGCCCTTCTGGCCGACCATGATGACGGGATCGAGCAAATGCGCGATTCCGCGCAGGAAACGCTTCTGTTTCGAGGACAGGGGCATGAACGGAAACCGAATGTGGACAGGCGGTTACGAGGGCGCCGAGGTGGTCAGGTTATCATGTGAGCCAATCCCGACCGAACCGGCGCGGTGCCGCGCGGACGATGACGACGCGCAGCAAATCCAGCTCCCGCTGGCTCCAGGAACATTTCAGCGACCCGTATGTGAAGCGAGCGCAAGCGGAGGGCTGGCGTTCACGTGCAGTGTTCAAACTCGAAGAGCTGATCGAACGTGACCGGTTGCTCAAACCGGGCATGGTCGTGGTCGATCTCGGCGCTGCTCCGGGCGGCTGGTCACAGATGGTCAGAGGCCGCCTCGGCGAAAAAGGGCGTGTGATTGCAGTGGATATCCTGCCCATGCAGGGCATCGCCGGGGTCGATTTCATCCTCGGCGATTTTCGCGCGGCCGAGGTGGTGAAAACGCTTGAAGATCATCTGGATGGCGCTGCGGTGGATCTTGTGCTTTCGGACATGGCCCCCAATCTCAGCGGCATGAACAGTGTTGATCAGCCGCGCGCGATGCATTTGGCCGAGCTGGCCGAGGATTTCGCCCGGAATCGGCTGCGCAAGGGCGGTGCGTTCTTGACGAAACTTTTCCAAGGTGAGGGATTCGATGCTTACGTGCGGCGCTTGCGTCGAGGGTACGAGCGCGTCAGCATGCGAAAGCCCAAAGCCTCGCGAGCGCGTAGCGCCGAGGTCTATGCGCTGGCGCTCGGCAAAAAGGACTGACGGCCGGCGTTTTCGACATCCGGCCGGGCCGGTCGGTGATTCGGCGGAAGGATCCGCGAGAGGATTGAAGTACGTCCGGCCGGATCGCCGGATTTCCGCGGAGGGATCCGCCTAGTTGGCGAACTTTATGAACGACATGGCCAAGAATCTTTTGCTCTGGGTGATCATCGCGGTCGTCCTTCTGACCGTATTCCAGAGTTTCAATCCGCGCGCCGCGGCGCCGTCGGATGTTCCGTATTCGGAATTCGCGCAGCAGGTCGGCAACGGCGGTGTTGCATCCGTCCAGCTCGGCGCAGACGTGCCGACCAAGGCAACGGCCAAGCTCAAGGACGGCACTTCGGTTTCGACGACGATTCCGATGGGCGGCAATCAGAACGCACTCGAGCTCTTCACCAAGAACAACGTCGAAGTGCGGCAGACGCCGCCCGACAACGTAATGCCGCTGTGGCGCATCCTGCTCGACTGGGTTCCGTTCCTGATCTTCATTGGTCTGCTTGTGTATTTCATGCGCCAGATGCAGGCCGGCGCGGGCGGACGCGGTGCGATGTCGTTCGGCCGTTCGCGCGCGAAATTGCAGGGCGAGGATCAGGTCAAGATCACGTTCGCCGACGTCGCCGGTTGCGACGAGGCGAAAGAGGAAGTCGGCGAGCTCGTCGAGTTTCTGCGTGATCCTTCGAAGTTCACCAAACTTGGCGGCAAGATCCCGCGCGGCGTGCTGATGATCGGTTCGCCCGGCACCGGCAAGACGCTGCTCGCGAAAGCGATCGCCGGCGAGGCGAAGGTTCCATTCTTCTCGATCTCCGGTTCCGACTTCGTCGAGATGTTCGTCGGCGTCGGCGCCGCGCGCGTGCGCGACATGTTCGAGCAGGCGAAGAAGCACGCGCCGTGCATCATCTTCATCGACGAGATCGACGCGGTCGGCCGCCATCGCGGCGCGGGTCTCGGCGGCGGTCATGACGAACGCGAGCAGACGTTGAATCAGCTGCTCGTCGAGATGGATGGCTTCGAAGGCAACGAAGGCATCATCGTCATCGCCGCGACGAACCGTCCGGACGTGCTGGATCCCGCGCTGCTGCGTCCCGGTCGTTTCGATCGCCAGGTCGTCGTGCCGCTGCCGGATTTGCGCGGCCGCGAGCAGATCCTGAAAGTGCATATGCGCAAAGTGCCGATCGCGAGCGATGTCGAGCCGCTGACGATCGCGCGCGGCACGCCCGGATTCTCCGGCGCTGATCTTGCGAATCTGGTCAACGAGGCCGCGCTGTTCGCGGCGCGCGAGAACACGCGCGAAGTCGGCATGGTCCACTTCGAGCGCGCCAAGGACAAGATCATGATGGGCGCCGAGCGCCGCTCGATGATCATGAGCGACGACGAGAAGAAGCTCACGGCATACCACGAAGCCGGTCACGCGATCGTCGGTCTTTCCGTGCCCGATCATGATCCGGTGCACAAGGTCACGATCATTCCGCGCGGCCGCGCACTCGGCGTGACGATGTTCCTGCCCGAGCAGGATCGCTACAGTCATTCCAAGATTTCGCTCGAAAGCCGGCTCGCGAGTCTCTACGGCGGCCGCGTCGCCGAGGAACTCATTTTCGGCGACGACAAGGTCACGACCGGCGCGTCGAACGACATCCAGCGCGCCACGCAGCTCGCGCGCGACATGGTTACCAAATATGGTCTATCCGAAGAACTCGGCCCGATGACCTACTCGGACGAAGAGGATGAAGTGTTCCTCGGTCGCTCCGTGACGCAGCACAAGCACGTTTCGGAAGAGACTGCGCGCAAGATCGACGAGGTCGTGCGTGGCGTCATCGATCGCGCCTACAACAGCGCCAAAGCGATCCTGACCGCCAACATGCCAAAACTCGAAGCGATGGCGGGTGCATTGCTCCAGTACGAAACGATCGACCGCGACCAGATTGCCGCGATCATGGCCGGCCGCGAGCCGGACCCGCCGAAGGATTGGCGCGATCCGAAACCCGCTTCAGGCTCGGGCACCGGCGCGCCGCGCGGAGAAAGCCCGATCGGCGGACCCGCCGTGCAGCCGCGCGTCGGCGCGAGCAAGACGACAGCCGGCTGATCCGCGCTCGAAACGCTGCGATTGCGTTACGCTGAAGGCCGCCTCCGGGCGGCCTTCTCTTTTCCGGTGTCCGGCTGTCAGTGCGCGGTTCGTCGGCGTCGGTTTGTCGGCGCAGGTTCGATTCGATCAAGGTGACCGATGTTCCATGTAACACTCGACTGCAACGGCCGCGAGCTCGCGCTCGATCAGCCGCGCATCTGCGGCATCCTCAACGTGACGCCCGATTCGTTTTCGGATGGCGGGCGCTTCGTCGATCCCGAGCGTGCCGTCGAGCACGCACGCAAGCTCGTCGACGAAGGCGCGGAGTTGATCGACGTCGGCGGGGAATCGACGCGACCTGGCGCGACGCCGGTCGACGCGCAAACCGAAATCGAGCGTGTCGTTCCGGTGATCCAGAAGCTCGCGGCGGCCGTGCGCGTTCCGATCTCGATCGACACCTCGAAACCCGAGGTCATGCGCGCGGCGGTCGCTGCTGGGGCCGGTTTGATCAACGACGTGCGCGCGCTGCGCGAGGACGGCGCGCTCGAAGCGGCGGCCTCGCTCGGCGTGCCGGTGATCCTGATGCATATGCCCGGCGATCCGCGCACGATGCAGGACGATCCGCACTACGACGACGTCGTCGGCGAAGTGCACCGCTTTCTCACGGATCGTCTGTTCGCGTGTCAGATGGCGGGCATCGACAAGAAAAAGATCCTCGTCGATCCGGGATTCGGATTCGGCAAGACGTTGCAGCACAATCTGCTGCTGCTGCGCGATCTGCAACGCTTCGCCGAAATCGCGCCGGTTGTCGCCGGACTTTCGCGCAAATCGATGATCGCGACGCTTACCGGCCGCAAGGACCACGCCGACCGCGCTGCCGGTTCCGCGGCCGCCGCGCTGATCGCCGTGCAGAACGGCGCGATGATCGTGCGCGTGCATGATGTCGCAGTGACGCGCGATGCGCTGGCGGTGTGGCGCGGCGTGGTCGAGCAGGGTGCGCCGCCGAAGCGCAAGGATTCCGTGGCGCGTGTGCGTTGGGATGATGAGTAGGTTGAGAGCGTTCTCTCACCCGTGAGGCAAGCGCTTTCCCTCACCCCAGCCCTCTCCCGCAAGCCGGAGAGGGGCGTGGAGCGCTAACCCGGTTTGCGAATGCGGTGCCATGTATCGCGCATCGCGCGCGTGGCTTCAATGGCAACCGCGTGTCGTTCGCGCGCCTTCGCCTCTCCCGCTGGGCAGGAGAGGTCGCCCGCAGGGCGGGCGAGGGCCATCCGAGTGAGGCGCTCACGCTCGGCGCGACGAGGAACGATGCGACCTAAACACTCAACCGATGCGCGCGCAGATACTCGTAGTCCCCGCGACACGCATCGCTGACACGCTTCGCATCACCGTCGAGCTTCAGGTCACGATCGCGCGGCGCCTCGAAACCCGTCGACTTCCACACGGCCGCATACCAGTGCGGCGCCCAGATGCCATCGCTCGCGCGCGGACCTGCCGGCCATGCGAGCATGCGATCGGTGAACGCGATGCCGAGATGTGTGCATAACGCGCGCAGATGCGCCTCCGGCGCGCGCAGGAATTCGTCCGCGTCGATGATCGGCGGCGCGGCGCGGTTGCGATCGGCGATCTCGTCGAACAGCCGTCGTTCCTGCGGCAGCCCGATGTCGTCCGGACTCACCGTATCGCGCGTGCGCAAATACGAGCTGACCACTTCGTCCGGATCGCGGATCAGAAACACATTCGTCAGCGCATGGATCCATTCGTGATCGATGTGCGGCAGCAGATGATGGCTCATATGCTTCTGGTACCAGATCGGCCGGTCTTCGGGAATGCCACCCAGCAGCGACGTCGCCACGGCGCGCCAGTCGGTTTCGCCGTGCGCGACGACTTCGTCCCGCGCGGGATGGTCAGCACCCGTGTGCGCGAGATAGTGCGCGTAGAGCGGCTCGTCGGATACCGCGCAGTCGCCGCGGTTTTCCCACGCGCGCATCATCGCGGTCGAGATGTTGCGCGGTCCCGACCACATCGCGATACGCAACGGTTCCGTCACGCAGTGGCTTCCGGCGCGCGGCGGCCCGCGACGTCTTTCGCGATCAGGGCGCGATAGAGTCCCTGCAGTTTCTCGACCATCGGTCCGCGGCGGCCGTCGCCGATCGTGCGTCCATCGATCATGCGCACCGGCACGACGCCGGCGAATGTGCCGGTAACGAACGCTTCGTCAGCGCCGTACACATCGGTCAGGCTGAACGATTTTTCGCAGGCACGAACGCCGGCATCGCGACAGATCGCCAGCACGCAGCCGCGCGTGATTCCGCCGAGGCAATACTGGCCGGTCGAGGTCCACACTTCGCCCTTGCGCACGATGAAGAAATGCGTCGAGTTGCAGGTCGCGACGAAGCCGTGCGGATCGAGCATCAGCGCCTCGTCGGCGCCGGCGGTGTACGCCTGGATGCACGCAGTGATGCAATTGAGCTTGCTGTGGCTGTTGAGCTTGGGATCCTGGACGTCCGGATAGCCGCGACGCACGTGCACGGTGAACAGCGCGAGGCCGCGTTCCAGCGTATCCGGCAGCGGATTCTTGTGCTCTGGAATGATCACGATCGTCGCCGGACCGATCGTCACGCGCGGATCTTGATACGGCGCGCGCTTCACTCCGCGCGTCACCATGAGGCGCACATGCACGCCCTCGCGCATGCCGTTCGCGGCAAGCGTCGCGTAAATCGCTCGCGTCAACGCATCACGGTCCATGCCGATGTCGAGCGCGATCGCCTTGGCGCCTTCGTACAGACGGTCGAGGTGCTGCTCCAGGAATGCGGGATGTCCGTTCGAGACGCGCAGGCCTTCCCAGACACCGTCGCCGAGCACGAAACCCGAATCGAACACCGATACGACGGCGTCCTCGCGTCGTTTCATCGCGCCGTTGACGAAGATCAGGATGTCGCGGTTGCGCGGATCGTCGACCGATTCGTGAACGCTTTTCGCCATGGCATCTGTCTGCGAATGACCGGGCCGCAAGCATACGTCAGCCCCGACCGCCGCGTGGAACAAGCGGTCGCGTGAGGGGTACGGCGATCGTTTTGCGTAAGATCAAGCGAGGCACCGTGCGCTGAGCGTCCGGACCTCGTCGGCCGAATCGTTGGAGGATGGGCCATGCGCAATGCCGCAACTCCCGGGCGTGTCTTTGCGGCATCGACGACGCGAACTCGCCGCCCGCTCGGCGTGCGCGGTATGGTCGCCAGCGTCAGCTTGCCATTCGTGCTGGCCGCCCGCGTTGCCTGCGCCGACATTCCGCCGGCGGAGCGTCAGGCGCTGCTCGATCTCTACGACAGCACCAATGGTTCGGGCTGGCTCAACCACACCGGATGGGGCGACCCGCCGGGCACCGAATGCACGTGGTGGGGCATCCAGTGCGACAGCGCGCAGGCGCATGTGACGGTGATCGACTTGCGCGGCGACAACCTCGATGGGTCGCTGGCATCCATCGCCGCGCTGACGAATCTTCAGGAGTACGGCGTGGGCGGCAACCCAATCACCGGCACGATTCCGTCGCTCGCCGGCATGACCAATCTGCAGGTTTTCAGCGTCTACGGCGCGCAACTCAGCGGTTCGATTCCGCCATTGACGGGATTGACCGGCCTGCAGGTTTTCGAGGTGTCGAACAACCAGCTGGGCGGGCAGATCCCGTCGCTCGAAGGCCTCGACAATCTCATGTCCTTCGGCGCATCGAACAACCAGCTGACCGGTCCGCTGCCCACGCTCGCGGGCCTTTCGAGCCTCCAGCAGTTCTACGCCGATCACAACCAGCTGAGCGGCCCGATTCCGCCGCTGCACGACCTGCCGAACCTGTTCACGATCGTGGTCAACCACAACCATTTGACCGGCACGATCCCGGCCATGGACGCCGTACCAAACATCGAAGGTTTCGATGCCACCGCAAACCAGTTGACCGGCGAGATACCTTCGTTGTCGAGCCTAGCGCTGCTGCAGGATTTCGATGTCGGCGAAAACCAGCTGACCGGCGCGATTCCGCCGCTCGGCACATTGACGAATCTCCTCACGTTCTATGTCGATGGCAATCAGCTGGCGGGGCCGATCCCGTCGCTTGCCGGTCTGACGCAACTGGTGGAATTCGATGTTGCATCGAACGCGCTGACCGGCTCGATTCCGTCGCTGGCGGACTTGACCAGCCTCACGCTCTTCGCCGTCGATCACAACCAGCTGAGCGGAGACGTTCCGGACGTGCCGAATCCGGACGAGCTCAGATCCGGCGAGTCGAGTCTTTGTCCGAACTTCCTCACTCCGGCGCCGAGTGCCGCGTGGGACGACGCGACCGGAGTCACGCCGTGGTATCTCGACTGCGATCGTCTCTTTGCCGATGGCTTCGACGGGCCTTGAGAACGTAGCCGGCCTTCGAAAGATGCGAGCGCTCGCCGAGCTAGCGCAACACGCGCACCTGCAACTGCGCGTAGGTTCCTGACTTCGCCAGCGCCGTGATGGTCTGATCGCCGATCTCGCCGAATGCATGTTCGAACGCGCCCGCTCCTCGCGTTTCGCCTTCGAGCCGCCCGTTCACCAGCCACAATACCTCGCCGTTCGCGCCGAGCGCGCGAAGCCGCACGATCGCCGGCTTGTCGCTGTTCGGTGCGCGCGCGATCGCCGCGTGATCGGCAACACCGTCGATGCGGATCGGCTGGATCGCATCGAGACCATCGCTCGCGCAACCGGTCGCGAGCGGCGGCAGGCTCGCGCGTCGGCGCACATCGCGCGACAGCCACGGGTAGGCGAGCGCGGGCCAGCGCGCAACATCGCGATCGGTCGCGTCGCTGCGCTCGCAGCTTGCGCTCAAGCGATCACCGCTTTTTGGATCGATGCGCACGTGCGTGATGCCCGCACTCCATGTCGTCGCGTCGCGCTCGGGCAGCGTCGGCGGCACGACGCCGTTCAACACCCATGCGGTGCGTTTCTGATGGCAGAGGTCTTCGTGCGCGGCGTCATACGCGAGGCCCAGCGGCCAGCAGACGTCGACTTCCGTCACGCTGGCCGGCGGTGGTTGCGGAGTCGCTGCCAGCGCCGAGCGCGGCAAGCTGTCGACGACCTGGAACATCAACGGCAGCGCGGTGACCGCGCCGTACTGGCCCGGCAGCGGCGTGCCGTCCGGACGTCCGATCCAGACCGCGACCGTGTAGCGCCGCGTTGCGCCGACCGCCCACGCGTCACGGAACCCGTAACTCGTGCCGGTTTTCCAGGCAACGCGCGGCCGCGATCCCGGATCGAACGTGCCCGGCGCGTAGCCCGGTCGCGGATTCGCTTCGAGGATGTCGCGCACGATCCATGCGGCGCCATCCGAAAGCACGCGCCGCTCGATCGTCGCGTCGTCGCCGGTGTAGCGCACGCGGCCGCCGACGCCACCGCGGTTCAACGCGACATACGCGCCGGCAAGATCTTCCATGCGCACGCCCGCGCCGCCGAGAATGACCGAAAGATTCGGCGACACGCCGCGCGGCAGGCGCAATTCCAGCCCGGCGTTCGCTAGACGCGCGGTAAAGCGCGCAGGGCCAACACGATCGAGCAGATCGACGGCCGGAACGTTGAGCGAAAGCCTGAGCGCTTCGGCCGCGCCGATCGGCCCGTTGTACGCCATGTCGAAATTGCCGGGCCGATAGGTGCCGAACGACTGCGGCGCATCGACGAGCAGGCTTTCCGAATCGATCAGTCCATCGTCGAGCGCAAGGCCGTACAAGAACGGCTTCAGCGTCGAGCCCGGCGAGCGCCATGCGCGCACCATGTCCACGTGCCCGAGCCGCGCTTCGTCGCCGAACACGGCCGAGCCGACATAGGCCCGCGCTTCCAGCGTGGCGTTGTCGACGACCAGCAACGCGGCCGATGTACGTTCGGGCAGGCGCGCCAGATAGTCACCGACGCGCGCTTCGAGCGCGCGCTGCAGTTCCGCATCGATCGTCGTCGTGATGCGCCGTGCGTCCGGGTGTTCTTCGTGCAGGCGTTCGGCGAGGAGTGCCGCCGAAAGCGGCGGCTGCAGTGCGCGCGCGGCCACCGATTCGATACGCGCGTCATGCACTTCGGCGGACGACCACACGCCGAGCTCCGCCATGCGATCGAGCACTTTATTGCGCGCGACTTGCGCCGCGTCGGCATTTCGATCGGGACGCAAACGGCTTGGTGATTGCGGCAACACGGCGAGCAGCGCGGCTTCCGCGCGCGACAACCGCGCAGCCGGCTTGCCGAGATACGCCCACGATGCGGCCTCGACGCCTTCGATGGTGCCGCCGAAGGGTGCGCGATCGAGATACAACGCCAGGATCTCGCGCTTCGACAGATGCGCTTCGAGCTGCAACGCGCGCAGGATCTGCCGCAACTTTCCGCCCGCGCTGTGCGGCGTTCCATCGAGAATGCGCGCGACCTGCATCGTCAACGTCGAACCGCCGGACACGAGATGTCGATGCACGATCCACTGCCCGAACGCGCGCGCGAGCGCGAACGGATTCACGCCGGGATGCTTGTAGAACCAACGGTCCTCGTACGTCAGCAACGCTTCGATGTAGAGCGGCGAGACGTCCTCGGGCTTGATCGGATAACGCCAGACGCCGTCGCTGTCGGGAAACGCGCGCAGCGGCTTGCCGTCGCGCGCGAGCACGACTGTGCTGCCGCTGGTTGGGCCAGGGAGCGGGAGAGGAAAGAGGCGGTCCAGCAGCAGCATCGCGGCAATCAAGATCAGCGTCGCCGCCACAAACCGCTTTATTCTGCGCCGGGTCTTCATCGTCGGCCCTCCCTTCAAGGGGAGGGCTGAAGGCGGACGCCGCGCAGGCGGCAAGATCGACTCACGGCTCGACGACCTTGATCGTCGCCGGGGTCGTCTTGCCGACGCCGCGAATCTCCGGCCGATACATATCCTCGACCAGCGTCGGCGGAACGCGATAAGTGCCCGGCGAAACGGCGCGCACCAGATAGAACACGTGCGCGTCCTGGCCCGCATCGAGTTTCAACGCGGCGACATAGCGATCGTCGCGGAATTCCTCGTGACGCACATCGGCGGCCTGGCCGCGGTCGGTGATCGTGATGCCGTCGACGACGACATCGGCCCATTGCTTGGCGTCGGTGAGATTGAAGTTCTCGATTTCGAGACCGCCAGGCAGGAGATCGATCAGCAACGCATCCGGCATTGCCTTGCGTGCTTCGAGCTTGATCCCGACGATGAGACTGTCGCCTTCCTTGAGCGGGCCAGGTTCCCACGGCTCGCCATCGAGCGTGTAGAAACGGCGCTCGATCCAGATGTAACGGCCGTCGTAGGCCGGCGCGGTCTGCGGAATGCCGGCGATATCGGTGGTCGCGTACAGCGGCAGATCGCCCTGCGGCATGAAGCGCACGCCGGCGCGAAGATCGGCGCCGGAAAATTCGCGGCTCCACAACCGATCCGGGCTGATCGCGTTCGACGTACCACCGATCGAGAGCGTGCCCGAAACCGCCGTATCGCCATCCTTGATCAGTGTCTTGCCGAGTCGCGCGATGGCGATCTGTTCCTGCGTCGAGAGGTACGCCCAGCGGTAGCCGTAGCGGCGCTGCTGATCGTCGGCAGAGTGCTGATCCGTCGTCATCGAACGCGCGAGATCGAACACGCGGCCATCGTATTCGGGCTTGTTCAATCCGTAACGATGCGTCAGCGCGATCATCAACGCGGTGTCGCGCAAGTCCGACCCATAGTCGCCGAGATACCATGGCCGTTCGGTCTTCTTCGCGAACGCTTCCGCTACGGCTTTCTCCGCGCGCGGCTCGTCGCCCATCAATTTCAGCGCGATGCCGAGCTGCACCAGCGGCAGCGCGGTGAGCGACTTTGTGCGTTCATTGTCATACAGCGCGCGCAGCGTGCCGAGCGGTGCGCGATTGACGCGGGCAAGCACGTAACCCGAATAGGCTTCGTCGGCGAAGCGCAGATGATCGCTGTGCTCGTAGCCGTAGTACGGATGGCCGCCGGACAAGAGATCATCGTTCAGGCGCTTCAATGCTTTCTGCAGCATGTCGTCCGGCACGGCGAAGCCTTCGTCGCGCGCGTCCTCGAGGAATTCGACGACATACGGTGTCAGGTATTCGTTGACGTAGCTGTCGCCGCCCCACATCGAGAAATGTCCGGACGGAATCTGCATCGACGCGATGCGACCGATCGCGCCTTCGACACGCGCCTTGCGCTGATCCGGCGGCAGGCCGTCGACGTGCAAGTTTTCAGCCGTCTTTTCATCGAGCAGCAGCGCGCCGAAACCCTTGCTGGTGGTCTGCTCGATGCAGCCGTACGGATATTTGAGGAGATCCTTGAGCGCGGTTGCGAACGGCAGTGGCGGCAGACTCGATACGGTCAGTCGCGCGACGACCGAGTCGGGCAGCATGCCATCGATGGCGTCGGCACCGAGTGCGATCGGCTCGAGTTTGTCGATGGAGCGCGGCGTCGAATGCAGCACGGACGGCCACGCCGCCCGTACGGCGAGCTCGAAGTGACGATCGATCTTGATGTCTCCGCTTTGCGCGATCACTTCGATCTTGCCGACGCCGTAACCCGCCAGCGCTGTCAACGGGAAATTCAGCGTCGCCTTGGCGTTGTCGGCGAGCTTTACCTTGCGCGCACCTTGCGCGATCGAGAGCGGCTTGTCCGCGGCGACCTTGACGTTGAATTCGCGCTCGCCGCCGGAGAAATTCTGAAGGTCGAGCGTCAGCGCGGCCTGATCGCCGGGCGCCATCACGCGCGGTGTCGAGATCTCGGCCACCAGCGGCGCGCGCACGATCGTTTCGGCGTCGTTGCCGCCGTAGCGATCTTCGCCGAACACAAGTGCGGTGACGCGCACGGTGCCGTTGAAGTCCGGCATCTTGAGCGCGACTTTCGCTTCCCCTTTCGCATCGAGCGCGACGGCGCCGGAGAAAAGATCGACCGTGAGCACCTTCGCGGTCGGCCGGCGCGCTTGGGGCAATGCGGCCAGGGACATGTCGCCGCCGTAGCGAAGCTTTGCCGTGTTGCCGTCGAAGCTTTCGATAACGCGACCATAAAGGTCGTACGCATCGATGCCGAGCGCACGCTGGGCGAAGAACCAGCCGTTCGCGTCCGGCCGCGCGAAGCGCGTGATGTTGAGGATGCCGACATCGACCGCCGAAACCGTCACGTATGCCTTCTTGCCGGCAAGCGCCGGCGCCTTCACGGTTACCGGAAGATCGGTCTCGGGTTTCATCTGCTGCGGCGACTCGATGGCGACATCGATCTTGCGTTCGCTGCGATCGATCGGAACGTACGCTTCGCCGACCGCGCGCGCGGGCGTGATCTTCTCGAGCGCCGAGCCACCGCGGAAGACGAGCGCGGTCACGTAGACATCGTGGCGTTCCCAATCCTTGGTGACCGGGATTTCGAACACGGCGCCAGGCTTTGCGTCGATGTTGCGCGTGTAGAGCATGTGGTCCGATTCGACCAGCAGCAATCCCGGTCCGGCCTGCGGTGGCGTGACGGTGACTTTGAGCGTGTCGCCGGCGCGATAGGTCGGCTTGTCGAGCGCGAGCTTGACCTTGTCCGGGCGTGCTTCCTTGCCACGGTTTTCGTCGTTCCAGCTCCAGCCGGCGAAGAACGGCAGTTTGGTCGTGAGACCGGTCGCGGGATCGGCGATCTCGATGCGGTAGTTGCCCCAGTCGACCGGCACGTCGAACTTGGCCGTCTGTCCGGCGCCGACGTTGAGCTCGCGCGTTTCGGAGTTCTCGTAGCGGTCGGTGTAGTCGAAATGCCAGCCGCTTTCGTTGTCGTAGGTCCAGCGATAGTCGCGGTACTCGCGTACCAGCGTCATCTTGAGATGTTCGCCGGCGAGCAGATCGCCGTTCGCATTGCTGCGGATGACTTCGAAACCCGCGCGAGCGCGCGCGTCCGAGCCGTCCTTGAGATCGAACAGCGGCCGCACGCCGACCAGTGCGTCGGCCGGCCAAACCGTGCGCTTGAGCGTGCGCGTGACGGTGCGTCCGCCGGATTCGTAGACGCTTCCGGACAACATCGCCGCAACCGGCGCGGAAGGCTTCGCGGCGTCGCCGAGGTCGACGTCCTTGGCGAGCTTGCCGTGATCGTCGAGCTTGTCGTCGATGACGTCCTTGGCTTCTTTCGGCAGGTCGATGCCGGGATCGCCGAAGTAGAAATCCTTGTGTGCGTCGACCGGATGCTGATCGGCAGCGACGGTGAGCCGTGCGGTGAAGCGGTTGTCCGCCGCCGGCGCGCCGTAGAGATAGTCGGCTTCGACCGCGAGCTTCAGCGCTTCGCCGGGCTTGATCACCGTCTGCGGACTCGAAAGGTCGAGCTTCAGGCGTTCGGGCAAGAATTCCTCGATGCGGAAGGTGAGACCCTGCGTCGCTTCCTTGCTTTTCGGATCGGTGCGGAATTCGACTTGCCAACGACCGGTCGGCGCATCGGCGGGGATCTCGCGCGCCCACTCGAAATAGTTGAGATCCTTCGGATCGAGTTGCGCTTCGGCGTAAGGCCTTCCATCGGGCTGTTTCAAGGTAATGAACAGCGGCTGCGGCTTGATCGGATTGCCGTCGTGGTCGCGCAGCAGAGCGGACAGGCGAATCGTTTCGCCCGGGCGGTAAAGATCGCGATCCGACCAGCCGAACACGTCGAACCAGGCTTCCTTGCGGCCGGCGACGGCGAAGTCGGAAAGATCCAGCGCAGGCTGGTTGAACGGCAGCAACGACACATCGTTGCGCGCGCGCGCGATGAGCACGTGCTCGGCATTCAACGCGTAGGCGATCTGCGCATTGCCGTTCGCATCGGTCTCGCCGGCGACGACGGTTTCGCCTTTTCCGTCCAGCACGGACAGCGCGACGCCCGCGAGCGGCGCACCGCTCTTCAGCGAAGCCGTGTGCACGAACAAGCGATCCTTGTAGGCGCGCGTGTGCAGGCCGATGTCGCTGACGAAGAAGAAACTCGTCTCGTATTCGCTTTCGAACGAGCCCGCGCGCTTCATCACGGCGAAATAGAGACCGGATTCCGAAAGCTCGGAAATGTTCTGGATCGGCAGATAGTTCAACGTGCGTTCGTTGTCCTTGCCGGACAAGCACGAAGCGATTCGAATAGACCGAGTCGGCGATCGATGCGACCGGCTTGCCCTTGCGTCCGTACCAGTAGCGCGAGTCGAGCTCGTAGCTCGAGCGTTTGCCGTTTTTCTGGTACGCGGCGAAGAAGTTCGCGATTTCCTTGTCGCGCACGCGCAGGAACTCGACGTCGACTTCCTTGACGTTGACCGAGACGACCGGCAAGCCGCGCGTTTCGCGCGCCGGAAGTACGCTGCCTTGCGAGGCGAAGCCCGCGGCCGGCAGCATCGGACCGGTGTAGACCTCCTTGCTGGTCTCGCTGCCGAGCGTCTTGCCGTCGACCGCCGCAAGATCGGATTTGATGTGGACCGTGTAGCTTGCGTCGGCCTGCACGTACGGAAAGCGCAGGGTTTTCCCGTCTTCATCCAGTGCCCAGCTGCCCTGGACCTGTTCGCCTTTGGCGCCGTTCACCGCGATCAGCGTGTCGAATGCCTGCGTGCCGACCAGTGGCTGGGTGAATTCGAGCGTCAGCGCGAGCTGGCCCTGGACCTGTTCGGCACGCGCCGATGCCAGCGCGAAACCTTGCGGTTTCTCGGCTTTGGGCGGCGCTTCTGCGGCGAGGGGTTTCTTGCCTTGAACTTCCGGCACGCTTGGTGGCTGGCGGTTGCAGGCGACGACGATCAGCGAGACAGCGACAAGCACGACGGCACCAACGTGCCGCAAGCGGGACACGGGCGTACGCAGTTCCATTGTGGACTCCCCGGAAGATAGCGGTGCCAGTATACCGACGTGTTTGTGGCGGACCGCGGGCGGCTGGGGCGGAATTCAGCGCGCGTCCGGGGCGTTTAGCGGACCTGCATCACAAAGCCGAATGACTCGGCAACGAGCGAACCCGCGCGGTCAGCCGGGCAGGGGATTTGTGCGTGAATTGGCCCGGCGCCTTAAGGCGCCTCCATCTTGCCGAGCAGCCATTGCAGGCCGGCGAGATGCTGCTGATCGTGGCTGCAGAGGTAGTGGATCAAGCCGCGCACCGTGACCAGTCCGTAGCCTTCGAACACCGCACGCCGCTCGAGATCCGCCGCTTCGAGGCGTTCGATCGCGCCGAGCGTGCGCCGTCGCGCGGCACGGAATGTCGCCAGCGCCTGCGCGGCATCGGCCTTCGAGTATTCGTGAACCTTCGCCAGGTGATAACCGTCGAGCGCCGGCAGCGTCGGCTGTGATTCGGCAAGCGTGCGCGCGATGCGAACCTGATAGCCATCGATCTCGATGTCGCGCACATGGCAGATCTGTCCGATCGGCGTGAACGATTCACTCGGGATGCCTTCCCAAGACGACGGCGCCCAGTTCGCGCGACGCAGAGGTATCGCAGCGAAGAATGCTTCGAGTTGATCCGGAAACGCGGCAAGCGCGTGCAGCGTCGCGTTGTTCATGGCGGAGCGTTGCGTCATTCGGCTGCGATCGTCCCGTCCATGCCGCGCGGCCACGCGAGGCGTACGCTACGCTCAGCATCGTCACTTTTATTTTGTCGCGATACGGTGAAATCGCAATAGTTTCCCGTCGCGCGATCGACGAAATTCGATTATTGCGACCCGCAGACCGCGGCGCGCTCGCGCAGCACGGCCTCCTGATGAAATGCCGCACGATAGCTTCGAACGACATCGTCGACGGCTGATCGGGATGTCGCGTCGTCGTCGTGGGTCACGATCACAACGCGAGCGGGCTCATGGACGGTCTCGCCGTTCGTCCCGCGCCAGGCGCCGTGCGCATCGAGCACGGTGAAACCTTGCGGAAAGGCGCGAGTGAGATCGTCGGTTTCGAAGTGCCGCCAGTCCGCTTCGCTGACCTCGCCGCCGCCGGGGATCGACAGACCGAAGTAGAGCGTGTCGCGGACCAGCAGGCGTTCGTCCATGCGGCAGTACAGGCGATGCTCGCGCGTCCATTCGACCGCGCAGCCCTGGATCGCGAGCAGCATCGTCAGTGCGGACAAGGCCACGAGCGGCGCACGGCGCCGATGGTGGGCAACGATGAGTACTCGCGTGGCATGCATAGGCGCGCTGTGTACACCAAAGCGGAGTCCGATGCACGGCGCCGCGTGGTCCACGATGCAGCGGACGCGGCGATCGGCGTTCCGCTCGCGCCGCGTATTCGCTGCGCCCGTGCTGCTTGCGCTCGGACTTTTGGCCACGGCACCCGCGCGGGCGGACAACGGCTGGGACCTGTCCGTTCTCGCCGAAGTCGGCTCGCCCGGCGGTTGGGTGCAGGTGCGCGAAGGCGATATCCAGGGCACGCGCCTGGGCATCGGCAACGATCTCGACATCAACCGCATGACGACGCTGCGCCTGCGCGCGATCCGATCGTATTCGGATCTCGACGAAGTGCATCTCGGCCTTGCGACTTCGACGCTCGACGGCAGCGCGATGATCGACACGCCGGTCAACTTCAACGGCGCAACGATCGCGCCCGGTCGTTTGGACACGGTCACGCACTTTCAGGATTTCCTCGCGTTAGACGCGTCGTACTGGCGACGCCTCGTCGGTTTCGACAACGGCGGCGGCATCTGGGGCAGCGTCGGCGCGATATTCGAGCTGCTCAATTTCCGCCTGCAAGGCACGCTGGCGGCCGACAGTGTCGGCAACGAGCTCAAGGAAGATTTCTACGTGCAGGAGCTGCCAGTGCCGACGCTGGGGCTACACCTGCGCTATCCGTTCGGCGAGCAGTGGAAGCTGACGGCCGATGCCAGCGCCGGGCGTCTGCCGTGGGTCGACAGCTTCCGCACCGAAGGCGGCGAAGTGCGGCTTGCGCAGACCAACGAAGACCTGTCACTGGGCGTCGAATACCGCTTCGACGCGCAATGGCGCGCCGGCATCTACGCATTCCACAGCTATTTCGCGCAGAACGAACGCAGCAACGAAGACGGCAACGCCATCCACTTGACGTCGAACGGTGTGGGGATCGGCCTCGGCTACACGTTCTGACGCTTTCGACAGTAGCTGCTTACCCCGATTGAGGCGAGTGCCGCGCATGCTGCTTCGACGATGAATCCGTCGAAACGCCGGCCGTGCCCTTGGCCATGCGGCCGGCGATCGTTCGCGCTGCGATCGTTCGCGCATCATCGTTGCCGAAAAAGTGCTCGCGGATTTGCGTCGCCTGCTCGGCAAGATGCTGCGCCTCATCGTGCCTAGGGGGATCGGCGACGAGTAGTTGCGCCAAGTCGAGCTGCACGTTGGCCGTCTGCGGATGGCCCGTACTCGGAAACTTTGCGGCAAAGAACGTCAGCGCCGCCCGGAATTCACGCTCGGCACCGGCCGCATCGCCATCGTCGCGCAACGCGAGCGCAAGATAACGGTGCGCGAGCGCCGTCGTTTCGCTGTCTTCGCCTTCCTTGGCCTGAGCAAATCCGACCGCCTGTCGATCCAGTTCGACTGCGGCGTCCTTGTGGCCGCGCAGTCGTTGCAGTTCGCCGAGTTGATAGAAGAGTTCCGGATCGTCCTTGTTGCCCTGCTTTTCGAAACCCCGTTTGACTTCCGTGAACTCGGCTTCCGCTTCGTCGAGCCGACCCTGCAGGCGATGCACGTGTCCGAGATTGCCGACGGCGAATTGCACGCCCTGGAATTCGCGGCCGAGCCTGGGCTCCCAGATCTTGATCGCATCGTTGAACGCACGTTCGGCGCCGCCAAGATCGCCGTCGTAAATCAACACCACACCGAGATTCACCAGCGTGCCGGCGCGTGCTGGGCTGTCCTCGCCCAGCGTGCGCCGCTGGAGCGCATCGGTTTTCTTTAGAAGCTCGCCCGCTTCGCGGTAGCGGCCGAGGTGCTGCTCGTACTGCGCGATGTCGACCATATCGTCGAGCGTCTGCGGATGCTCGGGACCGAGGATCTTGGTGTGGATCTCGAAGGTCGACTGCACTTGCGCGAGCGCATCGGCGTAGTGCGAGCGGCTGGCGGCGATGATCGCGAGATTGCGATGCAGCGAGGCGACGGTGAGTCCTTCGCGACCTTCGGTCTTCTCGGCGAGCGCGAGACCTTCGCGAAAATGCTGCTCGGCGGGATCGAGCGCGTGCAGACCCCATTCGGCATCGCCCGCGAGCAAAAGCGCGTGTGCGAGCAGACGATCGTCGACGGGCGGGCGATGCGCGAGATCGACCGCCGCGTCCGCTTCGCGCTTGGCATCTGCGAACTTGCGCTGCGTGACAGCGAGCGTGCTGCGCAACGTCAACAGACGAATGCGATCGCGCACCGGCGCATCGGGCATCGCCCGCAAACCCACGCTCGCCGCATCCAGCAATGACACGGCGGTTTTTGTGTCGACGGCTTCGAGCGATGTTTCGGCGCGGTCGAGCTCGACTTCGGCGAGCTGCAGCGGATGCGCGCCGGTCGCTTCGAACGATGTCGCGGCCTGGCGCTGCAACTCGCTCGCTTCCGCGTGCAGGCCGAGATGGAAATCGATGCGGCCGAGTACGGCCTGCAATTCGGCTTTGACGACCGGATCGTCGGGCGGTCGGCTGTCGATGTCCTTCTTGCCGCGTTCGAGCAGTTCGCGCGCGCTGACGTTGCGACCTTTGGCTTCGTGCGGATCGACCGCGTCGAACAGCCCGATCAGAAAATCCTTGACCGACGCGGTCGTCTTCGCCTCGCGCAGCGCATCTTCGGCCGCGCGCTCGCGTTGGCGCGCTTCCCAGGCGATGCCTGCCGCGCCGACGACGATCGCAAGCAATGCCGTCGCGCCCGCGGCCAGTGGCAGCCAATGACGCTGCACGAACTTGCGCATGCGATAGCGGCGCGTGCCGCCGCTCAGCGCGCGTCCGTCGAGATACGCGCGCAAATCGTCCGCCAATGCGCCGACCGTCGAGTAGCGCGCTTCGGGCACCTTTGCGAGTGCGCGTTGCACGATCCGTTCGAGATCGCCGCGCAACGCGCGCTTGAGCGCGTCCTTGGACATGCCGCGCGCCACGTCCGGAGCAATCGCAGCGGCGCGCGCGTTGGCCGGTCGCGGACGATCGATCGCCTGATCGAGTGGCTCTGGCGCTTCCTCGATGATCGCCTTCGACCAGCCGATCTCGCCGAGCTCGGCGCGCCGGTACGGCAGGCGGCCGGTGAGCAGCCGATACATCAGCACACCGAGTGCGTACGCATCCGTCGCGATCGTCACCGGCTCGCCGAGCACTTGTTCCGGCGCGGCGTATTCGCGCGTCATCGGATTCGTTTCGGTACCGGTGCGCTCGCCGCCGTCGCCGGACGCAAGAGGTTTGGCGATGCCGAAATCCAGCAGCTTCGGCTCGCCCTGAGCCGTCACGAGAATGTTCGACGGCTTGATGTCGCGATGAACGATCAAATTGCGATGCGCGTGCTGCACGGCATCGCAGATCTTGATCAACAGACCGACGCGCGCGCGGATGTCGAGCGTGCGCTCGTCGCACCAGCGATCGATCGGCTCGCCTTCGACGAACTCCATCGTGAAATACGGCAGATCGTTTTCGACGCCGCCGTCGAGCAGCGTCGCGATGTTCGGATGACCGAGCCGCGCGAGCGTGTCGCGCTCGCGCAGGAATCGCCGCAGCAACTCGGGACTTCCGAACTCGCTGCGGATGAGCTTCAGCGCGACGTTGCGCGTGAACTGGCCGTCGGCCCGTTCGGCGAGGAATACGCGGCCCATGCCGCCGGCGCCGACTTCCCGCAGCAAGCGATACGGCCCGATGCGCGCACCGGCGCCGGGTCCTTGCGCGCCGTCCGCAGGCGTCGCGAACAGAGGGCCGAACAGGTGCTTGCCGCGACTCAGGAAATCACCGCGCGGAGCACTTTGTGCAGCGAGCAGGGAGCGCAGCTCCTGCAACGTATCCGCATCGTCGCCGCACTGATCGGCGGCCCATCGCTCGCGCTCGGCCTCGGGTACGTCGAGCGCGCGCGCGAACAGCGCCTTGACGCGCAGCCAGTCGGCGCCGGTGGTCATGGCATCGCCGCGCCGAGCTCGCGGCGCAGGAACGCGCGGGCGAGCTCCCAATCGCGCCGCACCGTGCGCTCGTGCCGATCGGTCGCCTCGGCGATTTCATCGAACGTGAGCCCGCCGAAGAAATGCCATTCGACCAGTTGCGCGAGATCGCCGTCGCGCTGTTCGAGCGCGCGCAGCGCGGTGTCGACTTCGAGTGCGCGCGAGAGATCGGCGTCGGCAAGAATCAACGCGGTATCGAGCTCGATTTCCTGCTGATCCCCACCGCGCTTGAGTGCACCTCGGCGTCGCGCGTGCTCGATCACGATCTGACGCATCGCCCGCGCGGCGAGCGCGAAGAAGTGCGAGCGATCGCGCAGCGGCTTTCCGGCCCGATCGCCAAAACGAAGGTAGACCTCGTGGACCAGCGCGGTCGGCGTCAGCGTGGCGCCTGGTACGCGTCGCAAGGATTGTCCGGCGCGCTCGCGCAGTTCCTCGTAGACGATCGCGTAAGCGACTTCTGCGGCGTCGGAATCGCCCGACTGCGCCGCGTTCAGGAGATCGGTGAGCTGCTCGGATGCGGACATAGGCTTGATCCGCCCTCGCTCGCTGCGAGGCGCCCGCAGTGTACACGTCACAGGGCGCCCCGATCGCAGCGTCTTTCCCCGAATCGTGAACGAAAGCCCGCGCAATCGCCCGCGCGGCCGTTTACTCCGCCGCCGTGTTTGACGCGGCTGCCCGCTTCTCTCGCCATCCGACGTTTAGCACGCGGGAGTGGGGCATTTGGCCTCGGAGGACGCGGCAATGTTCGGACGTCAGGCAACGAGGTCCGCCCGCGCGACCGGGCGCTTGGCATGGATCGGACTCGCACTGGCCATGTGGATCGTGATCGCCGCCCCGGCAGCACAGGCCGCGGACATCTGCGTGTCCAGCGACAACGACCTGGCAACCGCGATGGCATCGGCACGGTTCGCGCCAGCGACCATCAAACTCGTGCGCGGCACCTACGACATCGGCTTCGTGATGCCGGTGTCCGGCGGCACGAGTCTGCGCGGCGGTTACAGCGCCGGCTGTGCGAGCCGCAACATTGCACTCGGCAACACCGTCATGACGCAATACACCGAACTCTATCCGCGCGGCGACCTGACGCTCGAAGGACTGACCTGGTACGGTCTCGTGGGCATCTATCACGACACCGACTTCGACCCCGAAGTGCCCGCGGGCAGCGAGATCCTGCTGCGAAGGGACGCGGTTATCAACGGCGGCAACATCGACATCCAGTGGCGCGCTGACGACGACGATGTGATCGTGCGTATCGTCGACACCGTGGTCGCCCACAATGAGCTCGGCAATTTCCCTGCCGTGCTGCTCGGCGCAACCAATGACGACAGTCTGACTTTCGAGCTCATCAACGACACGATCGTCGATAATACGCAAGGCGACGGCGTGCATGCCTATCTCGATTTCAGCGGCGCCATCCTCTACGCGTACAACAACATCATCTACGGCAACGGCGGCCACGATCTGGCCTGCGACGACAGTTTTCTCGTGCTCGTCGACAATGTGATCGGTACGTCGAACTATCCGACTCCGTTCTTTCCGCCGATCGGCACGCAGACCGGCAATCCGAGACTCGACGCCAATTATCGACCGATCGAATCGCCGCCGTCGCCGGTCATCAATACCGGCGCGACGAACGTGCGCGGCGGCCTGCCGGCGACCGACCTGCCGGGCCGCGCCCGCATCGTCGGCACGGCACCCGATCGCGGCGCGTACGAATCGAGCATCGACGATGCGTTCCTGCAGACCGTCAGCAGCACGAGTGATTCCGGCACCGGCTCCTTGCGCACGGCGATCCTCGGCGCGAACGCGCACGGCAGCGGCTTGATCACGTTCGATCTCGGCTCCGGTTGCGGACCTCACACGATCACGCTCGATTCGCCGTTGCCCTCGGTCACCGTGCCGCTGATCATCAACGGCTTCTCGCAAACGGGCGCGACCGCGAACGATCTGGACGTCGGCGACGACGCGTCGTTGTGCGTAATCCTCGAATCGGGCAATGCCTCGGTTACGCGCGGCCTCGTGGTCCCGGCCAGCGCCGGCGACGGCGTCTCGCTGTTCGTCGAAGGCCTCGCGTTCAGCAACTTCTCCGACACCGCGATCGACCTGCGCTCCGGCAGCGGACACCTCATCGTCGGCAACCGCTTCGGCGGCAACGCGAGCGGCCACGCGCTGCTGCCGAACGGTATCGGCGTGCAGCTCGATGCCGCCGCCCACGATTCGACCGTCGGCGGCGATGACGATGGTCATCGCAATATCCTCGGCAGCTCGACCGGCAGCGGCATCGCGCTGTTCCAGGGCACGCACGACAACCAGATCATCGGCAACCTCGTCGGCGTCGGCTGGAGCGGCGATGCGAGCGGCCACTTCACCAACCTCGGCAACGGCACGCGCGGCCTTTACCTCGCCGGCCACGACAACGAGATCAGCGGCAACTGGATTGGCGACAACGTGCAGTCGGGCATCGCGGTAGCCAACAGCGGCGCGACCGGCAACACGATCGAGAATAACCGCATCGGTTTTGCGTGGGGCACGACCGGGCCGTACGGCAACGGTCAGGCCGGCGTGCACTTCGAAGGCAGCGGGAACGATGCACCGAGCGCGAACAAGGTGCTCGACAACGTGATCCAGCAAAACGCGACGCAGGGCATCTGGGTCGAAATCGGCCAGGCGAACAGGCTGCGCCGCAATTCGATCGACTTCAACGGCGGCCTCGGCATCGATCTCGTCGCCGCCGGCGTATTGCCCAACGACAACGACGCCGCGTCGGAGCCGCCCGACTATGCGAATCGCGGTCTCAACTATCCCGTGCTCGCTTCGGCTGCGGGCGGCTTCGCGAGCGGAACATTCCGCGGCAGTCTGGAGTCGACGCTCGGCACGTACCGCATCGACTTCTACCAGACGTTGACCGGCTGCGATCCCGGCGACAACCGTCAAGGTCAGTACTGGATCGGCAGCACGCTGGTCACGATCTCGACCGGCATGGTCGGCGGCGACGGCGTCGTCACCTTTTCCGCGCTGCTTCACGCCGGCATCTATCCGGTGTTGCCCGGCGGCGCCGGCATCACGGCGACGGCGACCGACGCATCGGGCAACACATCCGAATACTCCGCGTGCGTGCCGTACTTGAACGATACGATCTTCACCGACGGGTTCGACCCCGAGGCGTAGTGGGGCGGACGAGATTCGGGATGACGAGGTGCATTCCAATCCCCGCTTTTTCGGGTATCGCCTCTCCCGCTGGCGGGAGAGGCCGCGCCCAAAGGCGCGGGTGAGGGTGCCTCGGAAAGCCCCCGACGGCCGCCCGGATACTCGTCACTCCTTTTGGGATTGGGCGCTTGCGGCCGGATAGGGCTCCTGCAAAGCGACGGAGCCGGTCTCGATCAGCGACTTCAGATTCGAGATGACCTTCGGCCAGCCTCCGGCCACCGCCTCGATGAATTTCGACGGCTCGCGCTCGATCGTGTGCGTGATCGAGAGTTTGACCGCCGTGCCGCTCTGTTCCAGTTCCATCGTGCAGAGCGACGCACCTTCGGCCTTGAGCTCGGGTTTTTTCTGCTGCTGCCAGCGGATCACGAGACGTCGCGGCGGCTCGGCCTCGACAATCTCGCCGGCGTCCAGTATCTCGCCGCCGCTCGACACCAGCTTCCACGAGGATCCCGCCGTCCACTCGCTTTCGCAGTGGCAGCCGAACCAGTATTGCTTCGCGAACTCCGCATCGGTCAGCGCCGACCACAACTTCTGCGGCGTGGTGCGGATATACGTGACATAGACGAATGTCGACCTAGCCATTGTCTTTCTCCAATTTTCGTTTCAGTTTCGACAGCGCCTTGAGGCGCGGCTTTTCGAACTTGGCGATCCAGCGCTCGTAGATTTCCTGTAGCGGGATCGGATTGAGGAAATGCAGTTTTTCGCGTCCGCGGCGTACGCTGGCGACGAGGTTCGCCGCCTCGAGCACGTCGAGGTGCTGCGTCACGCCCTGCCGCGTCATGTCGAGGTGATTGCAGAGCTCGTTCAGCGTCTGGCCGTCGTGCGCATGCAGGACGTCGAGCAGCTTGCGTCGGCTCGGGTCGGCCAGCGCCTTGAAGAGTGCGTCATCGTCGCGGCGAGTTGTCATGCATTATATGCAAGCAAGTACTTGCATTAATGATAGGCAAGTAATCACTTGCGTGTCAACCGGTGGCCCACTGCTGACAGATGCCTCTCATGACAGAGATCCATCAGCTCGATCCATTGAAGTGCGACGCGCGGACTGCGGATACTTGGGGTTTGCCTGAAGGAGACTCGCGCATGAAACGATTCAGCTTCCCTGGCATCGCGACCCCGGCGCTCGCGTGCATTGCCGCCCTAGCGGCACCCCAGCGGGCGCCGGCACGTGAGGTAAACCCGCTCGACCCGCTCGACTGGCTGCAGGAACAGGAAATCACCGCCGACGACGGCGCACCGAATGCTGAGTTCGGCGTCGCAGTTGCGCTGCATGGCACGACGGCGATGGTCGGCGCTCAGCAGGCGACCATCGGCGCCAACGAAGATCAGGGCGCGGTCTACGTGTTCGATCAATCGGGCAGCGGATGGACTCAGTCGCAAAAGCTCACCTCGGACGACGGCGCGGCGTTCGATACGTTCGGCGACGCGGTGGCTTTCCAAGGCGACACCGCCATCGTCGGCGCCTATGCCGCCACGGTCGGCGCAAACGCGTATCAAGGGACCGCCTACGTGTTCACGCAATCGAACGGCACATGGAGCCAGGCGCAAAAGCTCACCTCGGACGACGGCACGGATTTCAACTACTTCGGCTACTCCGTCGCGCTCGACGGCACGACCGCCTTCATCGGCGCCGACCTGCTCGGCGCGGTCTACGTGTTCAACGAATCAGGCGGGACCTGGACCCAGACCCAGAAGCTCACGGCTAGCGACGAGGGGCTCAGCGACGTATTCGGCTACTCGGTCCTCGTCCAGGGTTCGACGGCGTTCGTCGGCGCCTACGGCAACAACACGTTTCAGGGTGCCGTCTACGTCTTCACCGAATCGGGCGGCACGTGGACCGAAACACAGAAGCTGACCGCCGACGACGGCACGTCGAACGCGTATTTCGGCTACGCCATCGCGGTGTCGGGAACGAATCTGATCGTGGGCGCGTGGGGCGACGGCAGCAACCTTCAAGGCGCAGCCTACGTGTTCACTGAATCGAACGGCACCTGGAGTCAGACGCAAAAGCTCGTCCCCGACGACATCCAGATCCAGGCCAAGTTCGGCCATTCCGTTGCGATCGACGGCACGCACGCGGTCATCGGCGCGGATGGCGACGACAACCAGACGGCGCAGGGCGCCGTGTACGTCTTCGACCAAGCGGGCGGCACCTGGAGCCAGTCGCAGAAACTCTATGCGAGCGACGGTCAGCACAACGATCAACTCGGATTTCCGGTCACGCTCGACGGAACGCGTGCACTGGCCGGCGCCTGGGGTTGGCCCGCCGGCGCGCTGACGGGTGCGGCGTATTTCTTCACCACCGCCGTCGACAACGACACGATATTCGCGGATGGCTTCGACGGCACGACGCCGTAACGCGATCGGCGCACACAGGGTAGGCTGAAGACCACCCTGTGGCGCGCGCACGTGCGCAGGAGATGGCTGGTCAGATGCGGGTACGTCGCGGGACGGTGGGTGCGTGCCGGCGGTTTACGTTGCATTTGCAAAGCGCCCTCATCTGCCTGCCGGCACCTTCTCCCGCAGGCGGGAGAAGGGAAAGGCGTGCCGATCTTCACGTTCCTGACGACAAACGATAGGGTGGGCTTCAGCCCACCGTGAATCACGACGATGTCGGTGGGCTGAAACCCACCCTATGAGCGTCTTCCGCGAACGAGGCGACACCATGGACCGATTCACCGGCGGTTGCCTGTGCGGCAGCTTGCGAATCGTCGCAACCGGACGCCCTTACCGCGTCGGCATCTGTCACTGCCTCGACTGCCGCAAGCATCACGGCGCGCTTTTCCATGCTTCCGCGATCTTTCCTCGCGACGCGGTGACGATCGAGGGCGAAACACGCGAATACGCCGGCAGGTTCTTCTGTCCCCGTTGCGGCTCGACTGTGTTCGGTCGCAGCGCCGACGAGATCGAAGTGAACCTCGGGTCGCTCGATGCGCCCGACCAGCTGAAACCAACCTACGAGCTCTGGACGATCCGTCGCGAGTCCTGGCTGCCGCCGTTTCCGCTCACGAGACGATACGAGCGCAATCGCGACGCGACGAGCCGCTTCGAGGAGTAGCTCACGCGAACGAAGAGGGGGATAGAAGAGCTGGGTTCCAATCCCTGGAATCAGCCCGACAAGGTGGGCGCAAGCGCGCTCTAGGGTTCAGACATCATCGAAGCGATCGCTGCAGTCGCCGCCAGCTTGTGCTTCGCGTCCCAGGGCGGTCCAACCACTTTGCCCATCGTGCGCAGGAACGCATCGATATCCTCGCCGCCGAGCGCCGCCGCCGCATCGCGAAACACGCGTTCGCGATCGTACCAATGCACGAACCAGCCGCGCGCCTCGGCCGCCGCCGCCAGCGCCTCGCGATACATGATCGAATCCGCCATGCTCGCCGCGCGCGTATCGCGGATGCGCTCCTCGGTCGTCGGCGGAAGCGGAGGGCATACGCGAATCGCGATGCGCGCGATGGGTTGAGGCATGGACGCCGCGAGCGCTTCGAGTGCCTCGCGCGCGCCGTGCGCGGCCGCATCGCGCACGCGCTCGACCAGCGCGATGGCGTCGGCCAGCGAAATCTTCCGCGCCCATGGGCTGTTGATGTAGCGGCCAATCGCCCAGGAACCTTCGTGATGATACGGATGCGTCGGCAGTTTGTGCGTGAGATCGATGCGACGGCGATCGAGGAGCTGACGATCGCTGCCGATCGTGACGAGGATCGCCGAGTTGCCGTGCTCGGCGACGCCGACGGCTGCTCCACGTTGAGCTTGGAATGTCATTGTCGACTGCCTCCTCGCTCTGTCCGTGCGACAATCTTTACAGTAATCACGCGCGGCGTTACTATACGCCGTGATCAGGTCTTTCAAGTGTTCGGACACGAAATCTCTTGCACACGGCAATCGCGTACGTCGCTTTGCCAGCATCGCCACCGTCGCTCGTCGCAAGCTCATGCAGCTCGAAATCTCGACAAGGCTGGACGATCTGCGGATTCCGCCAGGCAATCGCCTCGAGACGCTGAAGGGCGACCGTTCTGGTCAGTACAGTATCCGCATCAACGACCAGTGGCGTCTGTGTTTTCGTTGGTCGGCGGCCGGCGCGGAAAACGTAGAAATCGTGGATTACCACTGAGGAGTGTTCCATGCGTAAGCTGAAGCCCATCATTCCCGGAGAGCTTCTCCTGGAAGAATTCCTGAAGCCCATGGGTCTTAGTCAGTATCGCGTGGCTAAGGAGATTGGCGTTCCGGCCCAACGCATCGGCGACATCATCTCCGGCAAGCGCTCAATCACCGCGGACACGGATCTGCGCTTGTGCCGGTTCTTCGGTCTGTCGAATGGCTATTGGCTGCGTGCTCAAGCAGCGCACGACACGGAAGTTGCCGAGCGCGCGATGGCTTCCAAGCTGGCGAAGATCAAGCCGTGGCGAGGTCTAGGCAATCGCGCGGCAGCTTGATGCTGCGCCGTTGATAGGGTGGGCTTGAGCCCACCCTATGCGACCAACGCGAGTATGCGGCTCGACACTATTGGATGCGGAGTAGCTCATCATCCAGGGGTCGTGCGAATCTTCAACCGCCGCGGCAACCGCAGCCCGACGCGGCACAGCGCCAGTTCGCCCTGCTGATCACTGACGAGATACGCCGCCGCGCCGATCGGAAAGCCGATCGCCGCGAGCCACTCGCCGTAGAGCACGAGCATCGGCACCTTGATGTCCGCGTCCGCCGCGCCGCGCGCGAGGGTCGCCGACGAAACGATCTGGAATGGTTCCTCGATTCGCGCGCGTTTGCGGCGCGGCGGCTTGGTGGACGATGCGGCGGAAACGATGCGAGACTTGCGCGCCATGGTGTCTCCTTTTACAGAAGTCACCGTTTTGGCGGGAGCCCGCGGGGTGACGAGTCGCGCGGGGTTGGCGGATCGGCATACCTCAACCGACGAGCCCGAAGGCTCCCCCGCGCGGCCCGCCGCAGACGGCGCGGATGCGCGGACGCGACGCTGCGGCGAAGCCGGATGCGTGCGTGGTGAGGTATGCGGGCCGCCAAGCCCGTTGTCGCGATTGAGCGACCAGACGCAGTCTAGAGGAAAAATAACGGTACGTTGGAGTGACCCGATCCAATAGAAATCCGGAATCTTGACTTGTTAGCGAGCCGCACGAAACCCAATGCCTGTTAAGACGCTAGGACCTCGCATTTCCAAGATGGAACCGAAGCGCTTCGAAGACTTGGGCAGCGCCATGTTGATCTACAGACTTTCGAGATTGGCAGAACCTAGAAGGTAGGGGAGACCGAAGCGACGATGGATTCGACGTGTGGTCGAATGCAATTTCCACAGAGCGAGGATGATGTCAACGGCGACGAGATCAACTCGCTCGGCTTCGGGATCGTTGGCTGGTGCAATGTTTATCGAGACGAGTGATTACGACGAATAAAGTTGAGCACGAGTATCCATAGTCGGAGATACGATCTCGACGCACCGGATGAAAAGTTGTTCGGCATCGTTTTCGTTGGCGCATGCGAGTTCTCCATGGCTCGCGGGATAGCGGTTGCTGACAATATAGGCGAGTCGCTCAGCGTTGAAGAGTGGTGCCTCTGGGGCAGGCGGAACGGAAGACAGGCTATTTCAGCCTCGCAACGACTCGACTTTTGTTCGCACTACTTTGGGTATCCCTCACAATGGCGTCGTAGCGCAAAATACCATGCTGAGCAGCATCCAGTCATAATTGCGTGGAGCAAAACCTGCGAGCAGACATCTCGATTTGCTGCTTCGACGCAGCCAGGTATCTTTAGCCTGCAATCACGCTATCTCAATGGACCCTTCACTACGCTGCGGCTACACAGAGTTTCGTCCGTACTGAACGTTGATTCGCGTACGGCTCAGGTCGCTGAAGAATTGGACGCTAGCCGCTATCGTTCAATGATCATAGGCGTTTGAGGACCCTTCTTCGGAGATGAACGCACAGTTCGAGGAAAGACTGACAGTTTGGTTGACTCGCATTAGTCTTCCGCGTCGGTCGGAGTGTCTCTGCTTACGACTTTCGTGAACGCGTCACGAACTTGACGACGAGATCGTGCGATCGCGCACGATGGGAATACGCCGAGGTGGTGCATTTTTCAGACCGCGTTCAGGCGTCGCACCGACGAATGAGCCCCGAGCTCTACCGAATCGCATGGGTCACCGTATGGCAGCCACGATCTGTCCGAGCTTTGACGTTGAAGAAAGTGCCACGCCGTATTATCTTACGGAGCGCGCTGCGCTTGCCGATAAATTTGTCACGAACCAGAGCGCGTAGCATCTTGTGGATCCCTTCTCGAGACAGACGCAGTTGATCGCGCATCAGCTACGCCTTCAAACGAGGTCTTGAACCTGATCTGAGGACTTTGGCTAGCATCACCGCATTTGTCGGAGTAACAGCGCGGCAGATGGTACGACGATCGGAGCGTGAGCAATCAGGCAGTGCTTGTTTGAGATCCGAACTGGATAGTATCGCGGGCACCGAATTCTCGAATGCGCTTCACGTACTACGTTGCTGCCGCCGACACTCGTGCAGCAACTCCGCTTTGAGCAATCGGAGGCGACTGGTGCAACGTCGATATCTGGTTGCATAATGTCGTCTCGATTGGAACCGTTGCCCGAGCTGACATCGTGAAGCGGCACTGTCACAACTGGTGCTGCGGAATCGTTGTCACATGCGATCCGACGTGACTGGCTGGCGAAGCAATCGGCCCGAGCTAAGCGGCTTTGCGCGCGCCCAAGCGACGACAACAAATCATTCGCCGCCCGCAACCGCTCCGCCGTCCCCTCCAACGGCATCTTGAACCGCAACTTATCCTGCCCATCCAGCGCATACACCCGCGGCTGCGCCTGAATCATCTTGATGATCGTCAGCGGCTCGACATTCGGCTGCGGCCGGAAGATCACGCGCCCGCCGTTCGCGCCGAGCTCGAGCTTCTTGATGCCGAGCGTCGTCGCGGCGAGCTTGAGCTGCGTCACCGCGAAAAGGTTCTTGACCGGGATCGGGCAGCAGACCGAAGCGATCGATCATCTCGACCTGCAGTTCGCGCAATTCCTCCTCGTCGCGCGCGCTCGAAATGCGCTTGTACAGCGTCAGGCGCGCGTTGACGTCGGGCAGGTAATCGTCCGGAATCAGCGCCGGCACGTGCAGCTCGATCTCGGCTTCGTGCTCGCTGGTGAGATCGAAGTCGGGCACCTTGCCGCTCTTCAGCGCGCGCACGGCGCGGTCGAGCATTTCGGTGTACAGCGAAAATCCGATTTGCTCGATCTGGCCGGATTGTTCTTCGCCGAGCAGCTCGCCGGCACCGCGAATTTCGAGATCGTGCGTCGCCAGCGTGAATCCGGCGCCGAGCTCTTCGAGCGAGGCGAGCGCTTCGAGGCGCTTCTCGGCATCGGCTGTGATCACGCGGCGGTCCGGTATGACGAGATACGCATACGCGCGATGGTGCGAGCGGCCGACGCGTCCGCGCAATTGATGCAGCTGGGCGAGCCCGAAGCGATCGGCGCGGTTGACGACGATCGTGTTCGCGCTCGGCACGTCGATGCCGGATTCGATGATCGTCGTGCACACCAGCACGTTGAAGCGCTGGCGGTAGAAATCGAGCATGACCTGTTCGAGCTCGCGCTCGGGCATCTGACCGTGCGCGATGCGCAGGCGCGCGTCGGGCACGAGCTCGCCGAGCTCGCGTGCGATCTTCTCGATCGTGTCGACTTCGTTGTGCAGGAAATAGACCTGGCCGCCGCGCGCGAGCTCGCGCTGGAATGCCTCGCGGATCAGCGCGGGATCGTAGACGCCGATGAATGTCTTGACGGCGAGCCGATGCTGCGGCGGCGTCGCGATGATCGAAAGATCGCGAAGGCCCGCCATCGCCATGTTGAGCGTGCGCGGAATCGGCGTCGCGGTCAGCGTGAGCAGATCGACTTCGGCGCGGAGCTTTTTCAGTTGCTCCTTCTGGCGCACGCCGAAGCGGTGTTCCTCGTCGACGATGACGAGGCCGAGATCCTTGAAACGCACATCGGACTGCAGCAGCTTGTGCGTGCCGATCACGACGTCGATCTCGCCGGCGGCGATTTTCTTCAGCGCCTCGTCGGTTTCTTTTTTTGATTTGAAGCGCGACAGCACGTCGACGCGCACCGGCCAGTCGGCGAAGCGGTCGCGGAAGTTCTGATAGTGCTGCTGTGCGAGCAACGTGGTCGGCACCAGCACAGCGACCTGCTTTCCGGCGACGGCCGCGATGAACGCCGCGCGCAATGCAACCTCGGTCTTGCCGAAGCCGACATCGCCGCAGACGACGCGGTCCATGGCTTTGGGCGACGCGAGATCGGCAATGACCGCGGCGATCGCCTGTTCCTGATCGGGCGTTTCCTCGAACGGAAACGACGACGCGAACTGCTCCGCCATCGGCATGTCGACGGCGAGCGCGACGCCTTGCCGCGCCTCGCGTTGCGCATAGATCGCGAGCAGCTCGGCGGCGACATCGCGGACTTTCTGCGCGGCTTTTCGCTTGGCGCGTTCCCATGCATCGCCGCCGAGCGAATGCAGCGGCGCGAACTCCGGCGCGGCGCCGGTGTAGCGGCCGACCAGATGCAGTTGCGATACGGGCACGTAAAGTTTGTCGCCCTTCGCGTATTCGATGGCGAGGAACTCGCCGCCCTGACCGCCGATATCGAGCTTGAGCAATCCCTGATAACGCCCGACGCCGTGATCGATGTGCACGATGGGTGCGCCAATCGCGAGCTCGCCGAGATCACGGATGATCGTTTCCGGATCGCGCGCGGCGCGCTTGCGTCGCCGGCTCTGCTGCGCGCGCTCGCCGAGCAGCTCGCGCTCGGTGAGGACGGTCAAAGCGGGTTCGGTCAGCGCGAAGCCGGTTTCGAGGCTGGCGACGGTGATGGCGAAGCGGACCGAGGATTCGGACGAGAACTCCGACCATGATCCGGCGATCGTCGGTTGCAGATGCGCGATCGCGAGCAGTTCGAGCAGTGCCTCGCGTCGACCGGCCGAATCGGCGGTCATCAACACCCGCCCCGGATACGCAGCAAGAAAACGTTTGAGATCGTCCGCCGGTGCTTCGCCTTTGCGATTGATCGGCAGCATCGGCGCCGGTTGCGTGCCAAGATCGATGGCGTTCTCGTGCGTTCCCTTTGCGACGACGTCGATGCGCAGCTGCGCATTCAAACGTTCGCGCAATTGCTGTGTCGGCAGATACAACTCGGCGACCGGCAGGATCGGCCGTTCGACATCGTGCGCGCGCTGCTCGTAACGCTCGTTCGCCTGCGACCAGAAATGCTCGGCCGCGTCGAGCACGCCTTCGCCGAGCACGAACAGCGCGTTGCCGGCGAGATAGTCGAACAGCGTATCGGTGCGATCGAAAAACAACGGCAGGTAATACTCGATGCCGGCCGGCGTCACGCCTTCGCGAATGTCCTGATACAACGGGCAGCGCCGCGGATCGATCGGGAAACGCTCGCGCAGTGTGTTGCGGAATGCCTTGGTCGATTCATCGGTCAGCGGAAATTCGCGCGCGGGCAAGAGGCGCACGGCGTCGACCTTCGCGTCCGAGCGTTGCGTTTCCGGATCGAACGTGCGGATCGACTCGATCTCTTCGTCGAAGAGCTCGATGCGGTACGGCTCGGCGCTGCCCATCGGGAAAATATCGATCAGCGCGCCGCGCACGGCGAAGTCGCCCGGTTCGGCGACTTGCGGCACGTGTCGGTAACCCGACGTTTCCAGACGCCGTTGCTCGGAGGCGAGATCGAGTTTCTGCCGCAATGAGAGAACGAGACCGGAACCGGCGATGTAACTCGTCGGCGCCAATCGCTGCATCAATGTCGCGACCGGAACGACGAGCACGCCGCGTTCGGTCGAAGGCAGCCGATACAACGTCGCGATGCGCTGCGAGACGATATCCGGATGCGGCGCGAAGAGATCGTACGGCAGCGTTTCCCAATCCGGAAAATGCAGCACGTCGAGGTCGGCGCCCTTGGACCCGGCGCGCGCGAACACACCGAGCTCGGCTTCGAGCGCGTGCGCCGCGTGCGTGTCGCGCGCGACGGCGACGACCAATCCCGGATGCGCACGACCGGCATCCGCGAGGGCCAGGGCCAGCGCGGATCCGTGCGGCGCATTCCAGTAGCGGCGCTGCTTGCTCGATGTCGGTAGAGGCTGCTGGATAATCACTTTTTTCAAATTCTGTTGAGGCTCGATGGCACGCGTCGGCGGCGATTCACAAAACGACGCCAGCGCCGCGGCACATACGTGCCGAGCGCGAGGGCGGCAAGTGTACTGACGGCACCGTGGCGAAGGTAGCCTTCGCAGGGCCACAGCCATTCGTCATGGCGCCTCTTTACCGTGCGTTTACCGCACGCTCGCGCACGTTGACACGGGCAATCGGTCAAAATGCAATGTCCTGGTGGTCGAGGAGTGCTATTGGCATGTCGTGCCGGAGTTTTCCGCGCGTTGCGTTCGCGGGCCTGTGCGGGTCGGCACTCGTTGCCGCATCGCTGGTCGCGTGCTCGCGCGATCCGGCGCCGCACGCGCCGCCGCCGGCTCCGGTCACCGTCGTGAAAGCCGAAGCCAGGGACATGCCGATCCTTGCGAGCGCGGTCGGCAGCGTCGAGCCGATCAACAGCGTTTCGGTGAAATCGCTGATCGACGGGCAGATCCTGGAATCGCCGGTCAAGGATGGTGACGACGTCAAGCAGAATCAACTCTTGTTCCGCATCGATGCGCGCCCGGCTCAAGCCGCGTTGAAGCAAGCCGAAGCCGCGCAAGCCAAAGACGAGGCGACGCTCGAGCAGGCGCGCTCGCAGGTGAAGCGCTACGCGGCGATTGCGGATAAGGGCTACATCTCGGCCGATCAGATGGAGCAGTACCGCACCAATCTCGACGCGGCGGCGGCGAGCGTGAAGGTTGATCAGGCCAACGTCGCGGCGGCGAAGGTGACACTCGGCTACACCGAGATCCATTCGCCGATCGCCGGCCGCATCGGCCGCATCCTGATTCAGCCCGGCAATCTGGTGAAGGCGAACGACACCAACGCGCTGGTCGTGATCAATCAGATCGAGCCGATCTACGTGAACTTCGCGCTGCCGGGCGCGCAGCTCGGACCGGTGCTCGTCGCGCAGAATGCTGCGCCGTTGTCGGTGAATGCGACGGTCACCGGGGTCGCCAAAGCGGTCGAAGGCAAGGTCGCGTTCGTCGACAACGCGGTCGACACGACCACGGGTACCGTAAAGCTGCGTGCGGAATTCGCCAACGCCGAACATCTTCTGTGGCCGGGCCAGCTGGTCAGCATCCGTCTGACGCTCGGCACGGATCGCAACGTCGTCGTGCTGCCCGATCGCGCGGTGCAGAACGGACCGGACGGCACCTATGTGTTCGTCGTCACATCCGATCAGCACGCCGAACAGCGCAAGGTCGTCGTCAAGCGCATGGTCGAGAACAAGGCGGTCATTGCAAGCGGACTCGCGGCCGGCGAAACCGTCGTGCTCGACGGCCAGTCGCGCGTGGAAAACAACTCGGCCGTGAAGGTGACGGAAGCGGCGCCGTGAACGTCTCGGAGATCTTCGTCCGCCGACCGGTCATGACGACGCTGGTCATGGTCGGTGTGCTCGTGTTCGGCGTCGCCGGTTATCGGCAGTTGCCGGTGGCGTCGTTGCCGAATGTCGATTTTCCGACCATATCGGTGTCGGCGAGCCTGCCGGGCGCATCGCCGGAGACGATGGCCTCCGCCGTGGCGACACCGCTCGAGAAACAGTTCTCGACGATTCCGTCGGTCGATTCGATGACATCGACGAGCTCGCTCGGTTCGAGCTCGATCACGCTGCAGTTCTCGCTCGATCGCAATATCGATGCCGCCGCGCAGGACGTGCAGGCGGCGATCTCGGCTGCGCTGCGTCAGTTGCCGCCGCAAATGACCACGCCGCCGACGTTCCGCAAGGTGAATCCGGCCGATTTCCCGATTTTCTATATCGCCTTCACGTCGAAGACGCTGCGCTTATCAACGCTCGACGAATACGCCGAGAACACGCTCGCGCAGCGCATTTCGACCGTGCGCGGCGTCGCGCAGGTCAACGTGTACGGATCGCGCAAGTACGCCGTGCGCATCGATCTTGATCCCGACGCGCTGTCCGGTCGCGGGCTCGGCATCGACACGGTGGCCGCGGCCGTCGCGAGCGGTAACGTGAACCTGCCGACCGGCACGCTGTACGGGCCGAACCGCATCTACAACGTCAACGTCGAACGGCCAGCTGATGGATGCCGCCGCCTTCGGCGACATGATCGTGACGTACCAGAACGGCGCGCCGGTGCGGCTCAAGGACATCGGCAAGGTCTACGACGGTATCCAGAACGACAAGGGCGGCGCGACGATCAACGGCGAGGAGGGCGTCGTTCTCGCGATCCAGAAGCAGCCGGGCACGAACGCGATCCAGGTGGTCGAGGACATCAAGGCGATGCTGCCCGCATTCGAGAAATCGCTGCCGGCCGGCGCGAATCTCCGCGTGATCTATGACCGCTCGCAAAGCATTCGCCAATCCGTGTCGGACGTGAAGTTCAGCCTGATCCTGGCGCTGGCGCTGGTCGTGATGGTCATCTTCGTGTTCCTGCGCAACGTTTCGGCGACGATCATCCCGTCACTCGCGTTGCCGATGTCGATCGTCGGCACGTTCGCGGTGATGTACGCGCTTGGCTTCAGCATCGACAACCTGTCGCTGATGGCGCTGACGTTGTCGGTCGGCTTCGTCGTCGACGATGCGATCGTGATGCTGGAGAATATTTCGCGTCACATGGAAATGGGCAAGGATCGGCTTACCGCGACATTCGACGGCGCGCGCGAAATTGGTTTCACGATCGTGTCGATGACGCTGTCGCTCGCGGCCGTCTTCATCCCGGTCGTGTTCATGGGCGGCATCATCGGCCGTCTGCTCAACGAATTCGCGGTGACGATCATCAGCGCCGTGCTGGTCTCGGGTTTCGTTTCGCTGAGCCTGACGCCGATGCTGTGCAGCCGCATGCTCAAGTCCGAGCGCGAGCAGCGGCACGGACGGATCTATGCATTCAGCGAACGCATGTTCAATGGCGCGCAGAGCTTTTACCGGCGTACGTTGACCGGTTGCGTGCACCATCAGCGCATCGTTCTGACGGTGTTTCTCGCGCTGGTCGCAGCGACCGTGTTCCTCGCCGTGAAGATTCCGAAGGGATTCTTGCCGAACGACGATACGGGACAGCTGTTCGTGTTCACCCAGGCGGCGCAGGACATCGGTTTCGATGCGATGGTGGAAAAACAGCGCCAGGCCGTCGATATCCTGCGCAAGGATCCGAATGTCGACAACGTGATGGCGTTCGTCGGCGCCGGCGGCAGCAGCGCGACGCTTGAATCTCGGCCGCATGATCGTGAATCTGAAACCGCCGCGCGAGCGCTTGAGTGCCGATCAGGTCGTGCAGGAAATCCGACCGAAACTGCAGGGCATCGCCGGTCTGCAGGCGTTTCCGCAGAACCTGCCGCTGATCCGCATCGGCGGCAAGCTGACCAATTCGACATACCAGTTCGTGCTGCAGGACACCGACACGAAGCAGTTGTTCGAGTGGACGCCGAAACTGGTCGCGGCGCTATCGAAGGTTCCGGGATTTCTCGACGTATCGAGCGACATGCTGATCGCCAATCCGCAGCTCGACGTCACCATCGATCGCAACGAGGCGGCGGCGTACGGCGTCACGCCGGATGCGATCGAGAAGGGCCTTTACAACGCATTCGGGCCGGCACAGGTCTCGACCATCTACACGTCGACCGATCAGTTCTGGGTGCTGATGCAGGTCGACCCGAAGCGCCAGGCCGATCCGAATGTCCTGTCATCGATCTACATCACCGGGACGCCGCCGAAAGTCGATACCAGCGGCGCGGTGTTGCCGGCGAGCTCGCAGCTCGTGCCGCTGTCCGCTGTCACGAAGTTCGGCAATTCGGTCGGGGCGGCGACGATCAATCATCTCGGCCAGGTGCCCGCGGTCACCGTATCGTTCAATCTCGCGCCGGGACGTTCGCTCAGCGAAGCGACCAAAGGTGTCGAATGACACCGTGCGCAATCTCAAGATGCCCGAGACGATATCGGCCTCGTTCCAGGGCACGGCGCAGTCGTTCCAGGATTCCCTGCGCGGCATGGGCGTGTTGCTGCTGCTCGCGATCTTCGTGATCTATCTCGTGCTCGGCATCCTCTACGAAAGCTTCATCCATCCGCTGACGATTCTTTCGGGATTGCCGACGGCGGTGTTCGGCGCGCTGCTGACGCTGATCGTGTTCGGCAAGGATCTCGATCTCTACGGCGGTGTCGGCCTCATCATGCTGATCGGTATCGTCAAGAAGAACGCGATCATGATGATCGACTTCGCGCTCGAGAAGCAGCGCGAAGGCGAGGACGCCGAGCACGCGATCGTCGATGCCAGCGTGATCCGCTTTCGACCGATCATGATGACGACGTTCGCCGCGCTGATGGGCACGCTGCCGATCGCGCTCGGCGTCGGCGCGGGCGCGGAAGCGCGTCGGCCGCTCGGACTCGCGGTGGTCGGTGGCCTCATCACCTCGCAGCTCCTGACGCTGTATCTCACGCCGGTGATTTATCTCTACTTCGAGCGGTTGCAGGAACGGCTGCAGCGTCGGCGTGCACGCAAGGCGCCCGCAGCGAAACCGGCGCCGTCGCACTGAACCTTCGAATGCTCAGCCCGGGTTTCTGGCGGCGGGCGGCCGTCGCAATCGAAAGCTGACACGCACGACGCCGGGATCCTCGCTCAACCAGTGATGTTGCGCGCCGAGTGTTTTCGCAAATTCGATCATCGCCTGGTTCTGGGCCAGGACGTCGCCCCAGAGCTCATCCAGATCGCGGCGCCGAGCGTCGTCGACGAGATGCTGCATAAGACGCCGGCCGATGCCTTGCTGCGTGAACGCCGGATCGACGACGATGCCGAACTCCGCCGAATCGGTGGCGAGGTCGGCGTGCATGCGCGCTTCGCCGCGGATCTCGCCTTCGCGGTCGACGGCGACGTACGCGGTCGTCGTGGCGGGATCGATGTGCGTCATCCGCTCGGCCGCGGCGGGGGAAAGCTCGCTGACGCGATGGAATGTGCGCAGGCGCACCTGATCGGGCGTGAGCCGGGCGAAACCGCGGCGCAGCGCCGCCGCATCCTCCGGTCCGATCGGTCGAATCGTCAGAACGCGCCCGTCTGGCGTCGTGAAAGCCTCGATCGGCGCGCAATCCGGCGTTTCGCGTCGGCGCTGGCGCGCTTCTCGGCGCGGCGGGCGCGTGACAGAGCGATATTCCTTCACCATCGGCGCGTACGCACGGTCTTTCGCATGGCAGCAGCATGCGGGCGAGCCGTCGAGTTTGCCATCTAAACGGTCGGCCGCGGGTTGGCCGCACGTTCAGGCGCGCGCATTCGCGCGCCGCGGGTTAGCATGTGCAGAGCGGCACGGAGGGATCCATGGGCGCAAAACAGGGTCTTGACCAGTTGCACGGCCTGGACGAGCAGCAACTCGGCGCATTCGTCAGCGGATGGCCGGGTGTCACGCGCTCGATCAAGTGGGAAGTCGATCTCGTCTACAGCGTCGCCGGCAAGATGTTCGTGGTCATGTGCACGATCGGTCCGGAGCGGGGACGTTTTTCGTTCAAGGTCGGAACCGATCGCTTCCTCGAACTTACCGAGCAGCCCGGCATGATGCCGGCGCCGTACATGGCGCGCGCGTTCTGGGTCAGCGTGACCGAACCCGAGCGCTTCGCACGCTCCGAGCTCGAAGGATTCGTGCGCCGCTCGTACGAGCTCGTGCGCGCGAACCTGCCGAAGAAGACGCAGGCCACGCTGGCCGATTGACAGCGCATGAGCATTGCGCTGCTTTGGTTCCGCCGCGATCTTCGCCTCGCCGACAACCTGGCGCTCGCCGCGGCGCTCAACGCGCACGACGAAATCGTTCCGGTTTACATCCATGCGCTCGACGAAGAAGCGCCTTGGCAGCCGGGCGCCGCCAGCCTCTGGTGGCTGCATCATTCCCTCGTCGCGCTCGATGCGGACCTGCGTCGTCGCGGCAGCGCTTTGCAGATCCGCCGCGGTCCGGCGTCGGACACATTGCGCACGCTCGTGCGCGAGACCGGCGCGCAAGCCGTCTACTGGAACCGCTTGTACGAGCCGGCAGCGATCGTGCGTGATACGCGCATCAAGAAGGTGCTGCGCGCGGATGGCGTCGATGCGCAGAGTTTCGGCGGCGCGTTGCTGTTCGATCCATGGGACATTGTGACGGCGCAAGGCGAGCCATACAAAATGTTCACGCCGTTCTGGCGAAACGCCCGCGCGAAACTCGCAATGCGCCCACCGACGAAGGTGCCGCGCCAACTGCGCGCGCCGAGCCTGCGCGCAAACCTCGCAATCGCAACGCTGGACCTTCTGCCACGCATTCCGTGGGATGCCGGCTTCCACGACGCCTGGCAACCCGGCGAGGCCGGAGCGCGCAAGATGTTGCGTCGGTTCGCCGATCGTGCGGTCGGCGACTACGCGACTCGGCGCGATTTCCCGGGCGAGGCAGGTACGTCGCGCCTGTCTTCGCATCTGCATTTCGGTGAAATCTCGCCGATGCAGATCGTCTGGACACTCCAGGAAAAATCGGCGGGATCAGCGAAGCGCCGGCTGGGTACGGAGGCCTACATCCGCGAACTTGGCTGGCGCGAGTTCTCGCATCATCTGCTCTATCACTTTCCTAAATCGGCGAATGCGAATCTCAACGCTACGTTCGACCTTTTCCCGTGGGCGCGCAAGATGCCGGAGCAGACCCACCGCTGGCAGCGCGGGGAAACCGGGATTCCAATCGTGGACGCCGGCATGCGCGAGCTCTGGGCGACCGGCTGGATGCACAATCGCGTGCGCATGTTGACCGCATCGTTCCTGACCAAGAACCTTCGCCAGCACTGGCTGATCGGCGCGCGCTGGTTCTGGGACACGCTGGTCGATGCCGATCTCGCCAACAACACGCAGGGCTGGCAATGGACCGCGGGTACCGGCGCCGATGCCGCGCCGTACTTTCGCATCTTCAATCCAGTCACGCAGGGCCTGCGTTTCGATCCCGACGGCGACTACGTCCGCCGCTGGGTGCCGGAGCTTCGCGGTTTCGTCGGCAAGTCGATCCATGAACCGTGGTCGGATCCGGCGCGCCTGCGCGCGAGCGGCTATCCGCGCGAACCACTGGTCGAGCTCGGTGCTTCGCGCGAAGCCGCGCTCGCCGCGTACCGGGCTTGCAAATAGCACGGCCGACCGAATGTCGTCGGCAGAACCGGCCGCATGACCTGACGATGATCCTCAATCACGCCATCCGACTCGCGACCCTCGACGATGCGCCGCATATCGGCGCGATGTCGCGCGAGCTGATCGAGCACGGTCTCAGCTGGCGCTGGCGCGCGTCGAGCATCCGCCAATGTATCCGCGATCCTGCGACCAACGTCGCGGTCGCGCCGTCGGACCACGGCATCGCGGGTTTCGCCGTCATGCGTTACAAGGACGAGGAGGCGCATCTGATTCTGCTCGGTGTCGATCCGGCGCAGCGTCGGCGCGGCGTCGGCAGCGCGTTGATGGCATGGCACGAAACCGCAGCGCTCACAGCAGGCATCGGCACGATCTACATCGAAGCGCGCGCGAGCAACGCCGGCACGCGTGCGTTTTACCGGCAGCTCGGCTACCGCGAAGTGCAGGTGGTGCGCGGCTACTACGAAGGCATCGAGGATGCCGTGCGTCTGGCGAAGGATTTGTGGGCGCGGGCGAGCGAGGCCTAGCACCACCGAAAAAATGGATTCCGACTTTCACCGGAACGACGGTGGCTCAGATATGCGGCGGCGTCGGCTCGTACTCTTCGGCGTCGCGCCGCAGCAGCGCGGCGAGCACTGGCGGCGTGATCACGGAAGTCAGCAACGACATCGCCACGATGACGGCGTAGATCTCGTTCGAAAACACGCCGCCGGCGAGACCGAGGCTGGCGATGACGACGCCCACTTCGCCGCGCGGCACCATGCCGACGCCGACGATCGTCGCGCCGCGCCGGCCGAGTGAGAGCGCGCCGAGAAAACCGCCGATCAGCTTGGAGATCACCGCGATCACGGTAACGACGAGCAGCATCCACAATGCGGCGCCGCTCGCGAAGACGCCGAGATCGATCTTGGCTCCCGTGATGACAAAAAAGAACGGCGTCAGGAACGCGAGCAGCGGTTGCGTCTGGTGCTCCAGTTCCTCGCGCTTGGGCGTCTCCGACGCGATCATGCCGGCGAGGAATGCGCCGATGATCGCGGCAAGGCCGAACTCTGTCGACAGGAACGCAAGCCCAAGACAAATCGCGAGAGCGATGGTAAGCGGCGACAGCGGATTGATCGGCCGCTCCAGCCAGTGTCCCTGTTTGCGCATCACGCGCGTACCAACCCAGCCGATCACGGCGACGAAACCGACCGCTTGTGCCAATACCAGACCGAGGCTGCCGACGTTGACGCCGTTGCCGGCCTGCAGCGAAGTGACCACGCCGAGCAGCAGCATCGCGAGGATGTCGTCGATGACCGCGGCGCCGAGGATCACGCGGCTCTCGATGCGCTGCAACGCGCCGAGTTCCTGCAGCACTCGCGCGGTGATGCCCGCCGACGTCGCCACGAACGCGGCCGCGACGAACAGCGATTTCCCCCAGGCGAAGCCGCTTGTGTGCGCCCACAATGTGCCCAGCACGAACGGCACGACGACGCCGAGAATGCCGACGAGAAATGCGCTGCGTCCGACTTTCTTCAGATCGTCGAGCCGCGTTTCGAGTCCGACCGCGAACAACAGCAGCACGACGCCGATTTCGGCGAGCATGTCGAGCGGCGTGCCGCTGGCGATCTGGTCGATCGAGATCCAGCCCAGCGCGGAAGGTCCGATCACGCAGCCCGCGACGATCTCGCCGACGACACCCGGCAACTTCAGGCGCTGCGCGACTTCGGCGCCGATCTGCGCGGCGACAAAGATGACGAACAGGCTGAGCAGAATGGCGGCGGCTCCGTGCATGCGTGTCCTCGGCTCAATGCGAAACGGTCATCGATGCGTCGGGCAATAGCGCGCGACGCACGATCGGAATCGGCGCGGCACCTTGGCGCATGAAATCGTCGTGGAACTTCCGCAGATTGAACGCGTTGCCCTCGCGCGCCTGGACGTCCGCGCGCAGCTTCAGGATCTCGAGCTTGCCGAGCGTGTAATACAGATAGGTTGGATCGCCGGTGCCGCGCTTGGTCTCGACCAGGCCGACCGCGCGCGACTGGTAGCCTTCCTTGACGAAGAAATCGACGGCCTGGTCGAACGTGATCGCGCCGGTGTGCAGCTTGATGCCGACGTAGAAGCGCGCGTTGCGCAGCAGCGCGTCCTGCAGCTGGCCGAGCTTGAGCAGCTTCTGCTGGCGCTCGTCGTTGGGAAATACCGATTGCGCCAGCCCTTCGTCGAGCATCATCTGCTCGCAATAGTGCGCCCAGCCTTCGATGTTGGTCGCGGCGCCGAGCAGCTTGCGCACGCGGTCGTGCACGTCGTGCATCCAGAGGAACTGGATGTAGTGACCGGGATACGCTTCATGCACCACGACGTTGCTGATCACCGGATAGGAAAACTGCGCCATGAACTCCGCTACGCGCTGCTTCGACCATGACGGTTCCGGCAGCGTGACATTGAAATAGGCCTCGTTCGCGACCGTTTCGAACGGGCCCGGCGTGTCCATCGACGCGAACGTCGTCGCCCGCATGAACGGCGGCGTTTCCTCGAGCGTCGGCCGCACCGGCGAAGGAATCGTGATGATGTGCTTGTCGTTGATGAATTGGATCAGGCCGTCGAACGTCGCGCGGAAGCTGTCCAGAAGTTTCGACGGTTCCGGATAATCGGCCGCGAGCTCAGCCAGCACCTGCGGCGGCGTCTTGTTCGGCTCGAGACTCTTGGCGACTCGCGCGAATTCGGCCTGATTGCGCTTGAGGTCGGCGAGATCGATCTCGATGAGCTTGTCGAGCGGCGTATCGACCATCTCGTCGTACAGGAGTTTCTTGCGATAGGTCTCGGCGCCCAGCCGGTAATCGCCGTTGGAGCGCGGCAGCAGATCGGACTTGAGCCACGCGCCGTAATCGTTCAGCGCCTTGATCACCGCAGCGTTGGCTGCGTCGAACTGTTGGCGAAGCTCGGCGTCGGTAACGTCAGTGAATGCGGCGGGCACGTCCTTCTGAAAGAACGAGCCGAGGCCGGCGATCTGTTCGAGCGCGATCTCGGTGTAGATCTTCGGCGGATTCTTGAGATTTTGGCGCGCGGTTTCCAGAACGGCCGGCATCTGCTTCTCGCGCGCGATCAGCGCGTGCAGGCGATCGGGCGCCGGCGCAAATTTCCGTTCCATGATCACGTACGCGCTGTTGGTGATTCCACTGGAGTAGAAGTCCGGATCTTTCTCCCACGTGCGTATCGTCTGTCGAGTCAAGAGTCGCGAGCGGATCGTGTTGAGCACGAGATCGCGGTCGCCGCGTGTCTCCTCGCCGAGCGTGGCGGGATCGACGGCGTCGACGCGCTTTTCGAAGCCCTGCAATGTCGCGATTTCGCGATCGATGGCCGCACGAGTCACGTCCTGGAGCTTGTCGTCGTACTTGTGCACGCCGAGCGCAGTGGCCCTAGCCGGATTACTTGGTAGATAGTACGTGTCGATGAATTCGTCGGCGAGGCGCGCGAACGCGGCATCGGCTCCCGTGGTCGAGGCGTGGTCAGCGGCTGCGGCGGCGAAGCCGCTTGCTGGAATCAGTAGCAGAACACCACGCAGCAGCCACGATTCGTATCGCACGTTCCCATCTCCAGGAGTCCATCGAGCGACGCGAACTATTGCATATTCGTTGGCGCGCTCGCGAGTCGGGAGTCCGCCGCCCCGGCGTTGCGTTTTCGACGCGGGGATCGGATGCTAGCAGCGACCGGCGGCAGGCGACCGCAGCGCGGAGAGGGCAAGCCGATGACGCAGCAAGCGCAGCGCGAGCCGATGTCCAAGGTCGACACGGCCTGGCTGCGCATGGAGCGGCCGACCAACCTCATGATGATCACCGGCGTGCTGATGTTCGCCGGTCCGCTCGACGCGCGACGCATCCGCAAGCTGCTGGCCGAACGGTTTCTGGCGTTCCACCGCTTTCGCCAGTGTGCGGTGCAATCCGCGAGCGGCGCGTGGTGGGAAACCGATGAGGAGTTCGACATCGACTGGCACGTGCGCGTCGCCGCGCTGCCGGGCGCGGCCGACAAAGAGGCGCTCGAAACGTTCGTCAGCGAGCTGACCTCGACGCCGCTCGATCATTCCAAACCGCTGTGGCAGTTCCATGTCGTCGAGAACTATCGCGGCGGCGGCGTGCTGATTGGGCGCATTCATCATTGCTATGCGGACGGGCTTGCGCTGGTGCAGGTGCTGCTTTCGCTCACCGACACGGCGCCGCACCCGAAAGCGCGCGCGAAGCTTGCCAAGACCTGGCTCAAGCGCGATCAGGGCGGCGTGCTCGAACGGCTGCTCGAACCGACACAGGCCGGATTGCAGAAACTCCTTGCCGGCGGCGAGAAGGTCTGGGAAAAAATCGCCGGCATGCTCGCCGATCCGTCGGTCGCGGCCGAGTTCGCGCACGAGGGCAGCGAGATCACGCGCGAGCTCGTCAGCGCGATCACGCTGGCGGACGATCCGATCACTGCGTTCAAGGGACCGCTCGGCGTCGCCAAGCGCGTCGCCTGGGCCGAGCCGTTGCCGCTCGACGAAGTGAAGACGCTCGGTCGCGCGCTCGGTTGCACCGTCAACGACGTGCTGCTCGCGAGCGCGGCCGGCGCGCTGCGGCGTTATCTGCGCGATGTCGGCGACGACGTCGACGGCCTCACGATTCGCGCGACCGTGCCGGTCAACCTGCGCCCGCTCGAACATGCGAAGAAGCTCGGCAACCACTTCGGGCTCGTGTTCCTCGACCTGCCGATCGGCGAGCCGAATCCGCTGCGCCGGCTCGAGCGCGTCGCGGCGTGCATGCGCGATCTGAAGGGTCGACGTCAGGCCATCGCCACGTTCGGCCTCCTCGCGGCGCTCGGCGTGGCGCCCGCGGCGCTGCAGGCGCCGGCGCTGGAACTCTTCAGCCGCAAGGCGACAGCCGTCGCGACGAACGTGCCGGGACCGCAGCAGCCGTTGTTCATGGCCGGCGTCGAAGTGCGCGAGTTGATGTTCTGGGTGCCGCAGAGCGGATCGATCGGGCTCGGGCTTTCAATCCTGAGCTACAACGGCAAGGTCTATTTCGGCGTGATCGGCGACGGCAAGCGCGTGAGCGATCCGGGTGCGATCGTGCGTCGATTCGGCGAAGAATTCGAGAAGCTCATGCTGATCGCGCTGATGGAGGACTGGAACGAAGAGTTCGACGCGATGGGAGCAGCGGCGACGTTGGCGAAGTACTTGTGAACACCTCATACGAAAAACGACGGATGTGTCGCCACGTGATTCCGCCGCAACAAGTCGATGCGGCATCCGCGTAAAAAATCGCGAATCATCCTCCGTTCGCCATCGTCTACGGACGAGCGCGCGTTTGCCGCCGCCGTTCGCGCCAGCATTGCGCTCCATCGCCCATGGGTCGCGCCACCGGCGACGCCGGCTGCGTTTCGCGCGTACATCAAACGCATGTCCGGGCCCGGTCAGCGCGCCTTTCTGGTCTGCCGTCGAGACACCGGAGCGATCGTCGGCGCCATCAACGTCACTCATGTCGTGCTCGGATTGTTCCGCAGCGCATACCTCGGCTATTACGCGTTCGCCGAGTACGAGCGCCTGGGATTCATGCGCGAAGGGCTCGATGCCGTCGTGCGCTTCGCCTTCGTGAACATGAAGCTGCATCGCCTCGAGGCGAATATTCAGCCGGACAATCGCGCATCGATCGCTCTGGTCAAGGCATGCGGTTTTTCCAGGGAAGGTTATTCGCCGGGCTACCTCAAGATCGGCGGCCGTTGGCGCGATCATGAGCGTTGGGCCATCGTAGCCAAGCAAGCCGCGAGGCGCGCAAGGCGGCCCAAGACCTGATCTCCGGGTCCTCGTCGCGAATGCGTCCGCTCGGCCTCTCGGCGGATACCTTGCGACCGTCGGCAAAGCCACTCAGTAGTTTCAGTCACCCTGAAGGCGTGAAATCGCATTATATTTCGAGGCTCGGCTACGTGAACGCTGGCTCGATCCGCGGATCGTCAGCAGACAGCGGCCACGGCCTTCGTGCTTGCGGGGATTGACGTGAACGCGCCAACGCACATCATTTTGCAGTCCATGGCCCAGCGGCCATTGGCGGCCCGCCTTCTTCTTGCGCTCGCGGTAGGCTCGACGGCGGTACCGGCGGTCGCCATTCCCTTGCAGGTCGAAATGCGAGCGGGTGAGGAGCACGGTTGGCTGCCCGACTACCTTCGCGGCGGTGGCGTGTCCCAGGCGACGGCTACCGTCACCAATTGCGACGACGACGGCCCCGGCAGCCTGCGCGCCGCGGTCGCTGCAGCCGTCAGCGGCGACACGATCGATTTCAACGGACTCGCCTGCAGCACGATCTCGCTGACGACCGGCTTCATCGGCGTCACGCAGGATGATCTCTCGCTGGTGGGCCCCGGCGCCGCGGCGTTGTCGATCGACGGCGGCACGGCGTCAGGCATTCTCAGGCACACCGGTCTGGGCACGCTCAGCGTTTCCGGGCTCACCTTGACGAACGGGTATTACGAAAGCGCGACGACGCCGCGCGGCGGATGTCTTTACTCATCGGCCAATCTCAGCGTCGTCGACGCGGTCTTGTCGAACTGCACCGCGGTCGGCACCAGCAGTGCGATCGCGTACGGCGGCGGTATCTACGCGAGAGGCGATCTTTCGCTGCTGGGCAGCACGGTGACCTACAGCCGCGCGCACGGCATGGCGACGGGAGCGCACGGCGGCGGCGTCTATGTCATGGGCAATTTCACCGCGCAGGACAGCACGATCAGCTACAACGTTGCATACGGCGCGCCGATCAACGGCGGGCAGGGCGGCGGCGCGATGATCGTCGGCACGACGATGATCCAGCGGACCACGATCTTCTACAACACGGCCTACAGCGTCGGCGGACTCTGGACGAAAGGCGAAGTCACGCTGGATTCGTCGACGATCTATAACAACGGAGCCTCGCACGCCGCGGGCATGCGCGCGACGTACTACAGCGGTTCGCCCACGGCGACGATCGTCAATTCGACAATCGCCTACAACCAGTCCGTCGCCACGGTCGGGGGCCTCAATCTGATCATCCCGGCGACAATCTCGAACAGTACGATCGCATCCAATGTCGCATTCAATGGGCTCGCCGGCGTGCTGATGAGCGGACCGACGCTGGATCTCGAAAGCACGATCATCGCGAACAACGTGGGTTTCGGCGTTCCGGACGACTTTCAGGTCTACGGCTCGCCGATCATCACCGGCGCGAACAATCTCGTCGTCGCATCGTCGGTGCCGCTGCCGCCCGACACGCTGCAGAGCGATCCGCTGCTCGGCACGATCGGCGACAACGGCGGGCCGACCTGGACCATACCGCTCATGGATGGCAGCCCGGCGATCGATGCGGGCAACAACATCGCGCAGCTTCCGGACGATCAACGCGGCGCCGGTTATGCCCGGGTGATCGGCCCGTTCGCGGATATCGGTGCGTTCGAGGTACAGACCAGCGACGTCATCTTCAGGGACGGATTCGACTCGCCGTAGATCACTTGCGATTCACGGCGGATCTACTTCCGCCGCTGCGTCCCCTCGAAATTTTTCGGATCCACCAGCTCCACGTTCGGAATGTCCGACTTCGCGATATCGAAAATGTCGGCGAATTCGGCGTCGTTGAGCAGCGTCGCCGCGCGGTTGAGGAAGAATCGGTGCAGCTCATTCAGCGCGTCGGCCGACACCTGCGTTTCCCGCTGCGCGTTGAGCAACTTTTCCTGCGCCTGACGGCGCAGCGCGAGCAATGCAGGCAGCTTGTTGTCTGCGGCGCGCTTGGACAGCACCGTCGCGGCCTTCTCCGCGAACTCATCGTCGTTGGGCGAAGGGGAACCGCTCATGGTCGTGGCTGCGCTTGTGCTCGCCGAAGCGATCGGCGTCTTGCCACAGGCGGACTTGCGCGCATCCCAGGCATGATGTTGAAGGCCGTACGTGCCGTAGAAAAAAGCGCTGGCACCGTAGCCTCTGGCGAGGCCCACGGTCAACGGTCGGTGCGAAGCCGATCCGGTCGCCCACAGCACCTGATTTGCCAGCTGATGGCAGACGCCTTCGATGCCATACAAGCAGATCGTTCCGGAGGTCGGCTTGTTCGATGCGGATGGCGCGTTGGACGTAACCAGGCAATGGGCCAGCCCATTGTTTCCGGGCTCGCTCCCGAGATATCCCAGCGGGACTTGCGGGCTGTCACCGCGCTCATGAAAGCCGCCCCAGCAGAACCAGTAGTTTGCCGATGCGCCGATGACCTCTGCGATGTTCTGCGGCGGCTCATCGATCCGGTTGTCGTAGTCGGTCACCCAGGTATGGTCGACCGGGGAATCCGTATTCGGTGTCGGTGTTGCCCACGCCCATAACGTCGCCATGAGTGCTACCCCTGTTTGAAGTAAGTCCCCGAAGCGAGCAGCGACCGCTTATGTGAAAGAACTCAGATAGGATTCCAGTTCACCGCGGATCCTTGTACCGGTCGTGTGAATCGCTCGCTGTCGCATCGAGCGCGCGGCTAACGTATGCCACTGCGGGAGCGCGGTCTGTAGGCGATCTGCCCGTCGCCTTGCGCGATTTTTCGTACGGCAATGGGCCGGATTTCCAGCTGCTGTCAGACCCCCAACCCGTGCGTTCCGGCGAGCGGCCTCGACAGTAAGAACGTGTTGCTTTTCGACGCTGTTACGGCGCCTGCCGGTGTTTTCGCCGCGCAGTCGCTTGCGCAGGCGAGCGTCGGACAGCCTGCGGCGAAGCCGGCGCGGCCTGTGCAACAATTCGACCTCAGCATCTGCGCCTCCCATTTGCACCGAGGATCCGATGGCATCAGAACCCAATCCGGCCGCTGCGCCTGGGCCGACCCGCGAGCGGCTTCTCTACGCGCTCTACGAAGCCGCAGAGCTCGAGCACACCCTGATGTGCACGTACCTCTACGCCGCGTTCAGCCTCAAATCCGGCGAAGGCGAAGGCCTGAGCGGCGCAGAAGCCGAAGCGGTCGCGCGCTGGCGTCGCACGATCATCGATGTCGCGATCGACGAGATGGGACATCTCGCCGCGGTGTGGAACATCACCTCGGCGCTTGGCGGCGTGCCGCGCTTCGGGCGCGACAATTTCCCGCTCAACATCGGCCTGTTGCCGGCCGGGATCGTGGTGAAACTGGCGCCCTTCAACCTCGACACACTGCAGCACTTCATCTTTCTGGAACGGCCGCACGAATCGGACGAGCCCGAAGGCAAGGGCTTCGAGCCCGAGCGTCGCTTCGTTCGCGGGCTGTCCGCGCCGCGCCTGACGCCGATGCCGATCGACTACGAAACCGTGGGCACGTTCTATACGCAGCTCGGCGCTAACCTGCGCCGATTCGCCGAAGCGATCGGCGAAAAGTCCGCGTTCTGCGGCGTGCCCGGCCTGCAGCTTTCACCGGCCGAAATCGACCTCAAAGGCGCCGAGCGCGTCATCTGTCTGAAGACGGCGCTTGCGGCGTTCGATGCGATCGTCGTGCAGGGCGAAGGCGCGCCCAAGCATGCGACCGACTCGCACTTCGCGAAATTCCATGCGATCCGCACGGAATATCGGCGGCTCCTCGAAGCGAATCCAGAGTTCGCTCCGGCTTTCCCGGCCGCGCACAATCCGGTCTTGCGCAGTCCGCCGCGGCCGGAAGGACGCGTCTGGCTGGAAAACGATCAGGCGCTCGCGTGCGTCGACCTCGCCAATGCGTGTTACGGACTCATGCTGCGGCTGATCGGCTACTCGTATTCGATCGTCGGACCGAACGCGGAAAAGGCGCTTGCGGTCGATCTGGCGATCTCGTTGATGCGCAACGTCACGCTGCTCGGCGAGCGCTCGGCTCGATTGCCGGCGGGTCCTTCGCATCCGGAGTGCAATTCCGGCATGTCGTTCACGACGCTACGCGACGCCGCACCGCTGCCCGCGGGCGTCGGCGCACGGCGTTTTTTCAACGAGCGTTTGCGTGAGCTTTCAAGCGTCGCGGACGCGCTCGCGCGCGGCGCGGACGCGCGCGTGATGGCCGCCGCCGCCGGGCTTTCGGATCTTGCGCTGCGCGCGGAACGCGAGTTTGCGCGCGTTGCGGCCGCGCCACCGGTCGCGCGCGCTTCCGCGGGCGATGACGCTGCGAAAGCGAGCACGAGCGCAAGCGCCGGCACGCCAGCAGCGACGAAGACCGTTGCCGACGGCGGGCAACCGCGCAGCACCGACGGCGTCGAAGAGATCGAGGGCAAGGATCTCACGCTGGTCTATGAAGGCAAGCGCTGCATTCACGCACGCTTCTGCGTCACCGGCGCGCCGCGCGTGTTCCTCGCCAACGTCAAGGGTCCGTGGATTTACCCAGATGCGATACCGGTCGACGCACTGGTCGAAATCGCGCACGCCTGTCCATCCGGAGCGATCCGCTATCGGCGCAAGGATGGCCATGCGGACGAAGTCGCGCCTCCGGTCAACCTGTTGTCGACGCGCGAAGCCGGTCCTTACGCCGTTCACGCCGATATCCTTCTCGACGGCAAGCCGCTCGGCTATCGCGCGACGCTGTGCCGGTGCGGTGCGTCGAAGAACAAGCCGTTCTGCGATCAGTCGCACAAGGAGATCGGCTTTGCCGCGACCGGCGAGCCGCCGAGCGGAAAGACCGACTCGCTCGAACAACGCGATGGACCGCTCGCGATCGATCCCGAACGCGATGGCCCGCTCAAGGTTCGCGGAAATCTCGAGATCCTCAGCGGCACCGGACGCGTCGTCGCGCGCGTGCAATCGGCAAAGTTGTGCCGCTGCGGCGGCAGCAACAACAAGCCGTTTTGCGACGGCAGCCATGCGCGCGTTGGTTTTCGCAGCTGACGGCAGCGGATCATGGCCATGAACAGCGAGCATTCGCGATCCGCAATCGCTCTGATCAAGTCCGTGGCGGTGCTGCAGCTGAAGGTGCTTCTGGGTGCCGCGCGCGATCTCGCGATAAGTCACGCCCGCCACCGTGGTACGCAGCTCCACGCAGCACCTGGGAGCGGTCGGCGGTGAGGGTGGCCCCCCGGGAAAGGTCGCGGCTGTAGGAGTAGAACGCCACCCGGTCGGGGCCGTCGAGGGAGCGGACAAACTCGGCAATCGCATCCTGGGCGAAAACAAATCCCCGGTACATGTAGTTGCTGGTGTCGAACAGGATGAAGACGTTGGCGCCAGCCATCATGGATCCGAGTTCCGATCCCAGTTCTGACGAGGTTTCCGGTTCCGCGGAACCCTGCTGCAACCGTATGCGGTCCCCCGCCTGGTTCCGGCCGGGCCCGTTGGAGGTAACGGTTCGAGTGGCTTCGTTGCCCTCGCCGAAGGTGGCGACCTTCTGCGTGATCCCATCTTCGGTCACCACAAAGTCCGAGGGCCGCAGCCCGGTCACGTAGTTCCCTTTGCGGTCCATCACCGCCACGTTCAACTGCACCATGTCAACTTCGACGCGAATCTTGGTTTCGGAGTCCGTCTCCTGGGCCGAGGCCCGATTCATGGAGCCGGAAAAGACCACCACAACAAGCAAGAGAAAGAGAAGGAATGTTTTGCCATAAGCTGTTTACCTGCCCCGCCCTTTTCACCCGGCGCCGGGAATTGATAAGTTTGGTACAACCAAAAGCTTTTATTGAACGGTCGTGGTCAAGGCCACTTTCGGCAATGTGGTGATCTTGCCGCTCCGGAATTCGTCCCCTGTTTCCCGCATGGCGCGCAGCATGGCCGGCCAATCCTCGAAGTCGGTGGCAAAGATCTTCTCCACCATGCGATAGGTGAGTTCGGGAACCAGACGGTTCAGCATGGCCGGCGAATAACCCATTTCATCCGCCAGCCGGGCCCAGTACAGATTGTTGGAGTCCCACGACTCCGCCAGCAGACGGCTGGAATAACCCATGAAAGCCGGAAAGGGCTTCACCTTGAGCAACTCCAGAGAATAACTTTGCGCCAGGGCGGGATGAGGCACGCCAAAAACGTCGGACAGCCGCTTCCAGCTGACCTCCGCGGGATACCGGGTGGAAAGCGTCTCCAGTTCCTCTCCAGCTTTGCCCCAGTGGCCGCTTTGGGCCGGAAATTTCTGCCGGAATTCCGCCGCTAGATAGAAAGTCTCGCCGGGCAACACTCGGGAAAGGGCATCTTCGACGGCGCCGGCGCGCAGGGCCTTCCCACTTGCTCGGAGCGTTGCGGAGCCATGCGCTCGGAAAGAATATCCAGCACCGTCTGACGCACCTTTTCATCCTGCACGGCGGCGGTCAGAAGTTCCTCCCCGGTTCGCTGATAGAGCGTGACGGCGTGCAGCTCGTTTGGGCTGACTCCCCACCAGCGCGGCAAAGTCGCGCTGCTGACCAGGCCGGGCACCAATTCATGCCAGATCAGGGCCTGAACATTTTCCGGCACGATGAAATCCTGCTCGGCTTCCGCTAGAACGAAGGGCAGGTCCGCCAGCGAACCCGCAAGGTGAGCGCCTCCGCCCGCCGGCAAGCCGGATCCGAATACGTGCGGCACATGCCAGGACTGCCCGCCTCCGATCGCCATTTCTCCGGAAAAATCATGCGAGCGCACAAAAAGAGGATTGTTGAGAAGGATCTGCGCCCCTGGCGGCGCGTAGTAGGCATAGTCAAGCCCACCAGTGTGTCTCTAAGGAAGGGGACGACCAGCCCACGCGCCTCCACCAGCTCCTTCCTGGACTTGCTGGACTTGATGAT
>CAWICQ010000002.1:0-20314 GCA_963834755.1 uncultured Gammaproteobacteria bacterium | reverse complement strand
GGTGGGCCGTGATGGGATCGAACCATCGACCAATGGATTAAAAGTCCACTGCTCTACCGCTGAGCTAACGGCCCAAGAACGAGGAATCCGGCGTGCGGATCCGAGGTCCTTGTTCTATGGAGCAAGCGGGACCCGTGATGTACGCCTCGAGGGTGCGTGTGGCGCCCGGCGGCAGATCGTATGCCGATCGCCGCAATTCGCGCGGTTCGTTCACCCACGTTGCGTATTGTAGCGGCATCCAGCCCCGCCGGGTGGCGGAGCATTCGAGCGTCGCGTCATCCGACGCGACGCTCGACGGGGTCACGCGCTCTCGTAGCAAGCCGCCTTTCAGACGAGTCCCAAGTCAGGCCCGGTGCCGATCGGTCAGGCCCGATCGGTGGCCCGGATCAGTGCGTACTCGTGTTGAACGAGCAGCTGGCTGGTGTCGCGCCGAGTCGGGTCAACGCAATCGTTCCGCTGATGCCGCTCAGTTCGCCCGCGGTGAACGTGTAGTCGAACGTCGCCGTGGTGCAGCTCGCAAACGCCAGCGTGGCCGTGCCGACCGGATTTGTGGCGACGACGCCGCCGGACGAATCGAAGATACCGCCGGTCGATGCGTAAATCGTCAAGTCCGCTCTATTCGATCCGGCGACGTAGTTCGATTGCGCGCTGAACCAGCGCTGCCCTGCGGCGCCGCTCGATTCGCCGGACGCAGCATACGTGTACCAGCCGAGGAAGGCCGTCGCATCTCCCGGGTTGATCTCGATCAGCATGCCCTGACCGCTCGTCGTCGCGTTGTACCAGGAGCCGGAGAGACCGAAGTCGCTGGCCGGGTTGGTCGGCGTGCCGCTTTCCACGCAATTCACGTTCGGAAGAAGACGCTGTAGCGGAATCGTTCCCGAACGGCCGTCGTCGAAGCTGTAATTGAAAGATCCGCTCACGCACGAATCGAACGACAACGTGCCCGTGCCGACTGCGACAGCGGACGTCACCGGAGGCGCGTCAAAATTGCCGCCGGTGTTCTGGAAGATCGTGACCGCCGCGCTCTGCTCGTCACCGGTGATCGCGCTCTGTACCGAATACCACCGCTGCGAGCTGGTGTCGCCGGCCGTCACGTCGTACGTATACCAGGCGCCGAACAGCGATCCATTCCCCGGATTCGAATCGTCCGGAGTGAATTGGAATTGCATGCCCTGCCCGCTGGTCGCCGGGTTGTACCAGGTTCCCGAGAGTCCTTCCTGGTTGATGTCGACGGACGCGAACACGGTTCCCGTCGGGCCGAACGCGACATGATCGAAGTTCGCGTCGCCGGCGGATTCCGACGAGCCCATCGTCACGGTCAGCAAGACCTTCGCGCTTTGCGTGCCGTTCGGCAGGATGACGTCGGTCATCGAATAGGTGTCCCACATCCCGGTCGCTGGAAACGAATCGCTGTTGATGGCGCTGAGGCCGTCGGTGCACGCGGTGTCGCTGTAGGCATTGATCGCCGCGATCGCGAATCCGCCGTTGCCTTTGATGTTCGTGTACAGATCGACGTTGTTGCTGCCATCGATCATCATGCACGAGGACGAAATGCTGACATCCGAGTTCGCCGGGTTTGCCACCAGATGGATCGAAGGCGCACTCGGAAATCCGGTCGAAGGATCCAGCGTCGCGGTTCCGTTGCCCGCCGTCGCGGTCGTCCAGCCGTCAACGCCATTGTCGAAATCCGGATTGACGATCAGGTTTGCGGCAGTTGCCGATAGAGCCAGCATGCTGCCTGCGCCGAAAATGAGGAGGCGTAGTGCATTGTTCACTGGTATACTCCTATACAGTAAATGTCGCGCATCGGAGTATTACCGGCGCTTCCTGTACCCATTCTGGATGGCGGCAGGCCGGGCCCGGTTGCGTCGCAGCAGAGCAACCTCAGCCGCTCGAGACTTCGTGAATACGCCCCGGTTCCACCGGCATTTTCCCTTCGCACATTCAGTTCGCGGTCATAAAACATCCGCGTCGTGATAGCGTGTCGGATCGTCCACCCCGGCCGTAGCAAATCCTTCGGCGCGCAGACGACACGCGTCGCACGCGCCGCACGCACGTCCATCGGCATCGGCCTGATAGCACGATACGGTCGCGGCGAAATCGACGCCGAGCCGCATGCCTTCGCGCACGATATCGGCCTTGCTGAGCGTGATCAGCGGCGCGTGCACACGGATTCGGGTGCCTTCGACACCGGTCTTGGTCGCAAGATTGGCGAGCTTTTCGAAACCTTCGATGAATTCCGGACGACAATCCGGATAACCGGAATAGTCCACTGCATTGACGCCGCAGAAGATGTCCGCCGCACCGAGCGCTTCGGCCCAGCCGAGCGCTATGGCGAGCATGATCGTGTTGCGTGCCGGCACGTAGGTGACCGGAATGCCGGCGCCGCCTTCCTTCGGCACGTCGATATCGGCGGTCAACGCCGAGCCGCCGATGCTGCGCAGGTCGACATGCACCGTCTTGTGCTCGCTGGCGCCGAGCAACTTCACGACACGCGCAGCTGCGGCGAGCTCGGACGCATGACGCTGGCCGTAGTCGACGCTGAGTGCCTTGCAGTCGAAGCCCCGTTCGCGCGCGAGCGCAAGCGTGACCGCTGAATCCATGCCGCCGGAAACGAGCACGATCGCTTTCTTCGCAGATATGGCCATCATTTGCCCGGCGTCTCGCCCCAGAGCGATTTGTGCAATTGCAGCTGGAAACGCACCGGCAACCGGTCGGCGAGAATCCATTCGGCGAGCTCGCGCGGCGCGAGCTTCGCGTAGACCGGCGAAAGCAGCACCTGGCAGCGCGCGGCAAGCGCGTGCTCGTCAATTCGCTCGCGCGCCCACTCGTAGTCGTTGCGATCGGCAATCACGATCTTGATCTGATCGCGCGCGCCGATATGTGCGAGATTCGACCACAGGTTGCGCGCGGATTCGCCTGATCCCGGCGCCTTGAGATCCACGACCTTGCGCACGCGCATATCCACCGCGGCGACATCGACCGCGCCGGACGTTTCCAGAGAAACTTCGTAAGCCAGATCGCAAAGCTGGCCGAGCAACGCAAGGCAGCGTTTCTGCGCAAGCGGTTCGCCGCCGGTGACGCAGACGTGCCGCGCACCGTAGGCGCCGACCTCGGCGATGACCTCGGCGATCGTGCGCCAATTGCCGCCGTGGAACGCGTATTCGGTGTCGCACCAGACGCAGCGCAGCGGACATCCGGTCAGGCGCACGAATACGGTCGGCCAACCGACCGCGTCGGCTTCACCTTGCACGGAATGGAATATTTCGCTGATGCGAAGCCGATCTTCGGCGCGCGCGGTCGACGTTGAATTTCCCGCGGCTTCTGCTATCGCGGTCAGTGACGGGCTTCCAGCTTGAGCGCGCGCAGACGTCCCTGCGCGAGACGCGCCACGGTCGTGTCCGGATACGTCTGCACGACCTGGTTCAACGTGGCTTCGGCTTGATCCCACTGCTTGAGCTCGTACTGGCTGTAACCGACTTTGAGCAATGCGTCCGGTGCTTTCTGGCTGTCAGGATAACGTTGCAGAAGAGTCTGGAACGTCTGCAGCGCAATCTTGTAATTCTGCGTCACGTAATACGATTCGCCGAGCCAGTAATACGCATTGCCGGCCAGACCGCTGTTCGGATACTGATCGAGAAACGTCTGAAAGCGCCGCGCGGATTCGGCATATCGGCCATCCTTGAGCGCCGCGAATGCCGCATCGTACGTCGGCTGCTCACCCGCGGTATCGCCCGCTGGCGGCGGTGCTCCGTTCTGCGTGCCGAGATCGCCGCGTTCGTCCGGACGAAGCTCGCCGACGTTCTGGCGCGCGCGTTCGGGTACATCGCCTCCGCGCGCGGCAGGAGCCGGCGCCTGCGGCGTTTCCTCGGCACGGCCGCCACCCAGCTCGATCTCGGGCGGTTGCGCGTTCTCTCGCGCGGCGCCCGGAGCTGACGGCGGCGGTGCTCCGCCGGGAGCGCGTCCTTCGATGCGACCGATGCGCGAATCGAGATCGATGTACTGATCCTTGTTGCGCTGTTTCGCTTCGTCGAGCTGATGTTTCAGCTCTTCGACCTGGCCTTGCAGGTTCTGCACCTGCGATTGCAGCGCGGAGATCTGATTGACCAGCTCCACCGCGTTACCGCCGCTCGACTGCTGCTGCTCGAGCCGATCGACGCGTTCGGCCAGCGAAAGACGTTGCGCCTGGGCCGGCACGGCAACAGCGGCGATCGCGAGGATCGCCGCTGCCACAAGACCCGAACGCACGTCTCGCGACGGTTTCATCGCCGCCTTCTCACTTCGCGGTGTAGATGATCTCGACGCGACGGTTCTTGGACCAGCACGACTCGTCGTGCTGACGGCAGACCGGACGTTCTTCGCCGTAGCTCACGACATTGAGCTGTGAGGACGACGCGCCGGCTGCGGACAGAGCGCTCTGCACCGCGTTGCCGCGACGCTCGCCCAGGCCAAGGTTGTATTCGCGCGAGCCGCGCTCATCGGCATTTCCCTCGAGGCGCACACGCGCTTCGGGGAACTGACGCAGATATGCCGCATGACAGGCGACCTGCGCCTGGAATTCCGGCTTGATTTCCGAGCGGTCCAGATCGAAATATATGACGCGCTGGCGCAGGCACGAATCGGTATCCAGGCTTTCGCGCGAATACTTGCCCGTCGTCTCGACCTGCTGCGTTGTCGTCGACGGCGCTTCTTCGACCGGCGGCGGCGGCTTGACGTTCTTCTTCGCACACGCCGCGACACCGGCGACGAGCATGGCTGCGAACACGATTCTGGCAATATTTTTCATGGGTTACCCTTTATCTGTCTGCAGGGTTGGAAAATCGGAAGCACGCATGTGTTCAGCCTTTGGGAGCGCTGTTATTTCACATCCAGATTAACGCTGGCGGAACGGACCCCAAGCGGGCTCGCGTACGTCGCCTTCGGCGAGAACCAGACGCTGGCGCACGCGGCCATCGGCGGAGACCGCGTAGAGCACGCCGCGCGTTCCTTCGCTGGCTGCATACAGCAACATGCTTCCGTTCGGCGCGAAACTCGGTGATTCATCCTGGTTGCCCGGCGACACCAGTGTCGTCTGGTTGGTGGCGCGGTCGAGAACCGCAATACGATACACGTTTCCGTTGCCCTGCACCATTGCGATCTTGATGCCCTTGGCATCGACGACGCTCGCACGCGCGTTGTATTGGCCATCGAACGTGATCCGCGTCGGCTCGCCGCCGGAGGGCGGCAGCTGATAGATCTGCGGTTTGCCGGCGCGATCGGACGTGAAATAGATGCTCTGTCCATCCGGCGCCCAGACGGCCTCGGTATCGATCGCGAAATGCTTGGTGATCTGCGTCGTCGCGCGGCTGCCAAGATCCATGATGTAGATGTCCGGATTGCCGCCCTTGGACAGCGTCAACGCGAGACGTCCGCCATCCGGCGAAAACGCCGGCGCGCCGTTGATGCCCTTGCTCGCCGACACCTGCTGGCGCGATCCGGTCGCCAGATCCTGGATGAAGATCGACGAATTGCCGCTTTCGAACGAGTTGTACGCAAGCTTGCGGCCGTCCGGCGACCATGCCGGCGACAGCAGCGGCTCGCGCGAGCGCACGATGACCTGCGGATTGAAGCCATCCGAATCGGCGACCATCAGCGCGTACTGGATATTCGGCGCGGTGCCGACCGCGGTCACGTACGCGATGCGCGTCCAGAACGCACCGCGCACGCCGAGGATTTTCTCGTAGATGATGTCCGCGATCTGGTGAGCGACATCGCGCAGCGCCGTGCGCTGGCCGCTGATCGCAAGCCCGGCCATGCGCTGCTGCTTGGCGACGTCGAAGAGCTCGAACTCGACGCGTACGGCGCCGTCGCCGCCATCGGTCGCGCGGCCAACCACGAGATAGTCCTGCTTGAGCAGGCGCCACGTCGCGAACTTGACGTCGGCCTCGCGCGTCGGCGATTCGACGATGTCGGCCTTGGGCAACGTGCGGAACTGGCCCGAACGCGCCAGATCGCTTCGCACGACTTCGCCGACGTCGGTCTGTGGCGGCAGACCGCCACCCTCGAAACCGAACGGAACCACCGCGATCGGGATCGCGGATGCGTTGCCGTTGACGATGTCGATGCCGAGCTGCTGCGCTCGCGCATCGCGCGTTTGAATGCCGAAGAACGCTGCGACGATCAGGAACGCGCCGGCCAGAAAAGCTCCGGTCGAGCGCGCGCCGGTCGAGCATGGGCTATGCGTGGTCATCATTTTCATCCGTCGTATTTGAAATTGAAGCGGATCGAGCGCTGGAAAACCTTCTCGTAGCCTTGATACGGCAGCGGCGCGGCTTTCATCACCGCTTGTTCGATCGAGTTGCGCGTGACCGGATCCGCATTGCAGGGCGAAGACACCGTCACCGAGATCACGTCTCCGCCCGGTATCTGCACGATATTGATGCTGCAGCGCAATCCGGGGTTTGCGCTATCGGGCCGGTTCCAATTGTTGGTCACCGCACTCTGAATCGCAGCCGCATAGCGCGCGGCAAGATCGTCGTCCTTGCCGCCGGCGCCGGTCTGCGCCTGGGGGGCTTCCTGTTCGACCATCTGCTGCACGCGGTCGCGCTCGTTCTTTTCGCGCTGGGCGCGCTGGCGATCCTCGATCTGGGCAAGTTTCTGCTGCTCGAGTTTCAGCGCCTTTTCCGCCGCTTCGCGCTGCTTGCGGATATCGGCAAGCTGTTTTCGGCGCTGGTCTTCCTGCTCGCGGTTCTTTTCTTCGAGCAGGACTTGTTCCTGATGATGGCGCTCTTCCTGTTCCTTCTTTTCCTGCTCGGCCTTCTGCTCGGCGAGCGCCGCGACGCGTTCGCGCTCGACCTGATCCTGACGCTGCACTTCAGTCGGCGGGGGCGCGTCGGGCTGCGCAGCGATCTTGGGCGGTTCGGGCTTGGGCGGCTCCGGTTTCGGCGGCTCGGGCTTGGGCAGCGCCGGTTTAGGCGGCGGCTTCACGGCGGCCACGCTGGTCGATCGCGGCGCGGCGGTTGGACCGATCAGATCCACCTGGATCACGGGGCCGGGCATGCTCACAGGCCGCGATTCGGTCGTCCACCACAAGCCGACAACCATAGCGAAGATGCACAGTAAATGAACGGCCAGCGCCTTTCCGAACGCGCGCAGCTTGTCGTTGAAGCTCTCCATCGGCGCTAGTGCGCGTCCTGCGCCGGGTTGGGCTGGCTCATCAGGCCGACCTTCGCGACCCCCGCCTGTTGCAGCAGCACCATTGCCTGGTAGATGCGGCCGTAGTCCACGCGCTGGTCGCCGGCGATGAGAAACGGCAACTGCGGGTTTTCGCGCACGAACGCCGAGACGCGCCCCACCAGCGCGTCCGGCTCGATCGGTTCGCGCGGCGCGCCGCCGAGCGTGAGATAGAGCTTGCCGTCCTTGTCGACGCTGACGACAGCGGGCTCCTTGTCGTTCTGCACCGATTTCGCCTTGGACTGCGGCAGCTGGATGTCGACGCCAAGGTTCAAAAGCGGCGCGGTGACCATGAAGATGATCAGCAGCACGAGCATCACGTCGATGTACGGTACGACGTTGATCTCGGCTTTGAGCTTGTGGCGTTTGCGATGTCTGCCGAGGCCTTGCATCAGACGTCTCCAACGTGTTCGGGCGTGCCGCGGGGTTCGGAAATCGACACGATCACACCGCGTCGTCCACGTGCGCCTGACGCGCGAGGATCGAGGAGAATTCCTCGACGAAGGTGTCGTAGCGCACGCTGATGCGCTCGAGCTTGGTCGCGAAACGGTTGTAGAACCAGACCGCGGGAATCGCAGCGAAAAGTCCCATCGCGGTGGCGATAAGCGCTTCGGAGATGCCGGGAGCGACCATCGCGATGGTCGCTTCCTTGACGTTGGCGAGTCCCTGGAACGCGATCATGATGCCCCACACGGTGCCGAAGAGGCCGATGTAGGGTCCGATCGAGCCGACGTTGGCGAGGAATTCGAGACCTTGTTCGAGGCGGTCCGCTTCGCGCGTCGCCGCGACGCGCATCGCGCGCTGCGCGCCTTCGAGCAGCGCGCGCGAATCGACGCCGCGGCGCTGACGCAGCCGCGCAAATTCGCGGAATCCCGCTTCGAAAATCGCCGCGCTGCCGGTGATGCGCTCGCCGGCCGAGGTCAATTCCTTGAACAGTCCCGCGAGATCAGCGCCGGACCAGAAGCGTTCCTCGAATTCGTCGGCGCCCGCGTTGGCGCGATCGATGAGTGCTTTCTTGCGAAAGATGATGAACCACGAGGCGATCGACGCGGCGATCAGGATGCCGAGCACGAGCTTGACCGGAATGCTGGCGCCGAGGACGAGGCCGAGGACGTTCAGTTCGCTGTTCATGGGTTCGCTATCACGTCGAGAAGATGTTCGGGAATCGGTCGCGGACGAAACGCGGCCGCATCGAGACAGGCGACGCGCACACGGGCTTCGACCAGCGCGCGCGCCTCGGGTTCGCGGCGCAGTTCCTGCGCGACGACGAAACTGGCGCTGCGGCGCTCGATCGGCACCACGGTCGCGGTGAGAAGATCGTCCAGGCGTGCCGGTGCGTTGAAACGCAGCTCCATCGCGTGCACGACGAACACGACGCCTTCGCCGGCGCGAAGATCCTGCTGGCCGATGCCGGCCGCACGCAACCATTCGCTGCGCGCGCGCTCGAAAAAATGCAGATAGCGCGCGTGGTAAACGACGCCGCCCGCGTCCGTATCTTCCCAGTAGACACGCACCGGCCAGGCGAAGACGGGTGAGACCCGCGATTCGGGATTTGGGATTCGGGATGAGAAAGGATCGCGACCCGCGCGCTGAGCCGTCATGTTCCGTGCCTCGCGTGGCGGAAGTGGGAGTGCAGCGCGGTAAGGGCCTTCAAGTCTTCGAGTCTCCCGAATCCCGAGTCCCGAATCCCGGCTCTTCGAACAAATCCTCGGCCGCCTGACGTCGCGGCGGCTTCAAGCCGAAATGCCGCCATGCTTTTGCCGTGACCATGCGCCCACGCGCGGTGCGCACCAGAAATCCCTGCTGGATCAGGAACGGTTCCAAGACGTCTTCGATCGTGCCGCGCTCTTCGGACAAGGCCGCGGCGAGCGACTCGACGCCAACCGGACCGCCATCGAAATTCTCGATGATCATGCCGAGCAGTCGGCGGTCGATCGCATCGAAACCTTCCTGGTCGACCCTGAGCATTTCCAGCGCCGCCGAGGCGACTTCGATGCTGATCGTGCCGTTCGCCTTGATTTCGGCGAAATCGCGCACACGGCGCAGCAGGCGATTGGCGATGCGCGGCGTGCCGCGCGAGCGCCGAGCGATTTCGGCGGCGCCGGCCGCATCGCAGGTAATGCCCAGGATCTTCGCGGAACGGCGCACGATCGCGGAAAGCTCCAGCGGAGAATAGAACTCCAGCCGATGCACGATGCCGAACCGGTCGCGCAATGGCGCGGTCAGAAGTCCGGCGCGCGTCGTCGCGCCGATCAGCGTGAACGGCGGCAGATCGAGCTTGATCGAACGCGCCGCCGGACCTTCGCCGATCATGATGTCGATCTGGAAATCCTCGAGCGCCGGATACAGCACTTCTTCGACGATCGGCGACAGGCGATGGATCTCGTCGACGAACAGCACGTCGCGCGGTTGCAGATTGGTCAGCAACGCGGCGAGATCGCCGGGCCGTTCCAGCACCGGGCCCGACGTGCTGCGCAAATTGACGCCGAGCTCGTTCGCGATCACGTGCGACAGCGTGGTCTTGCCAAGTCCCGGCGGACCGAAGATCAACACGTGATCGAGCGCTTCGCTGCGGCGGCGCGCGGCTTCGATCGATATCGCAAGCTGCTCGCGCACGGTGGTCTGGCCGAGGTACTCAGCCAGGCGTTGCGGACGAATCGTCGCCTCGACGAGTTCTTCGTCGGGGCTCGCGGCAGTGGCGATGAGGCGTTCGGTCATGGAGGGCCGGGATTCGGGATTCGGTCGATTATGGCTGCGCCGCGACAGTGCCGATAGCGACCCGCGGTTTTGGTAGGGATGCGTTCAGGTCCGCGGCGCTTTGCCGAATCCCGAAATCCCGGCTTCACTCAAATCTCCACCTGCGTCCCGAGCTCGATCAGGCGATTGCCCGGAATCTGAAAGAACGCCGTGGCCGGCGTCGCGTTGCGTTGCATGAAGACGAAGAGCTTGTCGCGCCAGCGCACCATGCCGGGACGATCGGTCGCGACGATGCTTTCGCGGCTGAGGAAAAAGGTCGTGTCCATCAGGTCGAACGGCAGTCCGCAGTCGTCGATCGCCGCTACCGCGTCGGGGACATCGGGATCTTCGGCAAAACCGAAACGCAGGATGAGCTTGTAGAAATCGTTGCCGAGCGCTTCGACCGCGACGCGCTCATCGGGTTCGGCGGTAGGCGTTTCCAGCACTTCAACGGTGAGGAGCACGTTGCGTTCGTGCAGCACCTTGTTGTGCTTGAGATTGTGCAGCAACGCGTGCGGCACGGCGTCGAGATTCGCGGTCAGGAACACGGCCGTGCCCGGCACGCGCAGCGGCGGGTGCGCGGCAATCGAAGCAATGAACGGTGCCAATGCGAGGCCGCTCTGCTTGATCTCGCCGATCACCAGCTCGCGGCCGCGTCGCCAAGTCGCCATCATGGTGAAGATCACGGCGCCGAGCACCAGCGGAAACCATCCGCCGTGCTCGACCTTGTCCGCGTTGGCGGAAAGGAACGCCGCATCGACGACCAGGAACAGGAGGCCGACCGCCGCAACTTTCAGTTTGCTCCAGTGCCACATGCGACGGAACACGATCATCACCAGGATCGAATCGATCGTCATCGTGCCGACCACCGCGATGCCGTACGCGGCGCCGAGATGATCCGAGGAGCGGAAACCCACCACGACCGCCAGCGTCAGCACCAGCAGCATGCGGTTGATCCACGGCAGATAGATCTGTCCGCGCGTTTCGCGCGAGGTGTGGCGCACTTCCATGCGCGGCAGGTAGCCGAGCTGGATCGCCTCGCGCGTGACCGAGAACGCGCCGGAGATGACCGCTTGCGAGGCGATCACCGCCGCCGCCGTGGCGAGCACGATCATCGGGAGCAGCAGCGTCGGCGGCACCATCTTGTACAGCGGATTCGCGGCGGCCAGCGGATTGGCGATCAGCAGTGCGCCCTGCCCGAAATAGTTCAGCACCAGCGCGGGCAGCACGAGGCTGAACCAAGACCAGCGGATCGGGCTCTTGCCGAAGTGGCCCATGTCCGCGTACAGCGCCTCGGCGCCGGTGATGCACAAGACCACCGTGCCGAGCGCGAAAAACGCCACCCAATGCTCATGTGCGAAGAATTCGACCGCGTAGTACGGCGACACGGCGCGCAACACACCCGGATGCTGAGCGACGTGCCAAAGGCCGAGCGTCGCCAACACGACGAACCAGAGCAGCATCACCGGCGCGAACACCGCGCCGACGCGGCCGGTGCCGCGGTTCTGGAACGCGAACAGAAGCAGCACGATCAACGCGGCCAGCGGCACGACCCAGTGCGCCAGTGCCGGCGCGAGCACCTCGAGACCTTCGACGGCGCCGAGCACCGAAATCGCCGGCGTGATCACGCCGTCGCCGAAGAAGAGCGATGCGCCGAACAGGCCAAGCACGACGATCCACCAGCGCGCGCGCTGGCTCGCGCGCACGCTGCGCTGCGCGAGTGCGGTCAGGGCCATGATGCCGCCCTCGCCCTTGTTGTCGGCGCGCATGATGAAGCCGGCGTATTTGACCGACACCACGAGAATCAGCGACCAGAACATCAGCGAGAGGATGCCGAGCACGTTCTCTTCGCTCGGCGGCACGCCTTGCGCGCCGAACGTCTGCTTGATCGCATACAGCGGGCTGGTGCCGATGTCGCCGTAGACCACGCCGATCGCGCCGAGCGCGAGCGTCGAGAAGCGCGCACGCAAATCGGCGTCAGGAGTCTTGAGGGAGACGTCGCTCATGCTATTCGCCCGGGTCAGCGCAACGCGGCCTTGAGAGCCTTGCGGATGATCTCTTCGGCACGGTCGCCGGGCGCCGCCGCATCGCGCACCAATCGCATGACTTCGGCCGGTCGATAGCCGAGCGCCTGCAGTGCAACGGTCGCTTCGGCAACCGGATCTTTCGGCACCACGCCGCCTGTGCCCGGAATCGGAGCGAGATCGCTCACGCGATCACGCAGTTCCACCAGCATGCGCTCGGCGGTTTTCTTGCCGATGCCGGGAATCCTCGTCAGCGACGCGACATCGCCGAGCTGGATCAGCCGCGCGAATTCATCGGTGCTGACGCCGGACAAGACGGCGAGCGAAATCCTCGCGCCGATGCCGCTCACTTTCTGCAGGCTGCGGAACAGACTGCGTTCGGCTTCGCGCAGAAACCCGTACAGGACCGCGGTGTCTTCCTTGACCGCGTAGTGCGTGTAGAGGCTGACCTCGCGACCGGTCTCCGGCAGATCGAAGAACGTCGACATCGGCGCCTCCAGCTCGTAGCCGACGCCGCCGACGTCGACGACGAGCGCCGGCGGCTGCTTGGCAATGAGTGTTCCGCGCAGGCGTCCGATCATCGGCGCCGTCTCCAGGCGACGCGCGGCACGCCAAGCCGCTCGACGCTCGCACGCGTGTGCGCATGCGTCAGCGCGATCGCGAGCGCATCGGCCGCGTCGGCCTGCAGACGTCCGCTGAGATTGAGCAGCACGCAGACCATGTGCTGCACCTGCGTCTTGTCGCCCGATCCGGTGCCGACCACCGATTGCTTCACTTCGCGCGCTGCGTATTCGCTGATGCTGAGCCCGCGGTTCACCACGGCGCAGATCGCGGCGCCGCGCGCCTGGCCGAGTTTGAGTGCCGAATCGGGATTGCGTGCCATGAACACGCGCTCGACCGCCGCTTCCTGCGGCGCGTAGTGTTCGATGATCGCGCTCACTTCGTCGAAGATCTGCTTCAGGCGCGACGAGAACGTGTCGTTGCCGAGGAGCTGCAACGCCGTGTTGAACACGTGGCGCGAGCGCCCGCTTTCGTCGACTTCGATGATGCCGATGCCGGTGCGCTGACTGCCGGGATCGATGCCGAGAATGCGGATCGTCGAGGCGCGCGCTCGCATCATCGGATTCGCCACGAACACATGTCCTTCGCCGGTCATGCGCGAGGCGGGGCGAAACGGCCGGTGCGAAGAAACGCCGTGGTGAGATCGGCGACTGACGAGGAAAACAGGAGGCCCGTGTGCGTCGCGGCGACCGTGCGGTGATCGGCGAGACCGCCCAATCGCGTTTCCTCGACCGCAACGGTGCCATCGTGGGGCGCGGTCAGCGCGCCGATGCTGATGCCGAGTCCGAACGGCAGTTGTCCGGCGACGACGCCGACCGGACGGCTGCCGTCCCAGCGGTCGATGCCATCGACGAGCGTGCCGCGATTGACGCCGAGCAGCCAGCGGCCGCCGGGAAATCCGCTCAGCACGCGCGCCACCGAGCTGCCGCGCAAGGGTGGACCAAGACACACGATATTGCCGCGCGGAAGATCGCGCGCGCGTCGCGTCGCTTCCAGCGCAACGATGCCGCCGAGACTGTGTCCGACCAGGTGCACACGATCCGCTTGGGCTGCGCGCATATGTACACGCAACCGCTCGCACGTCGCGTCGACGCTGCCGAACACGCTTGCGTAATCGAACACATCGACGCTGAAACCGGCCGCGCGCAGGCGACGCGCCAGCGATAGCAGCGTCAGACCGCGCATCCACACGCCGTGAAGCAGGATCACATGCTCGGTCATGACGCCATTGTACGCGCGTTGCCGAGGCCCAACGGACCCGCGTGCGGTGCGGTTGCCGCGCGTCCGGCGAGTGCTTTGCGCCGCGGCCATTCGCCGTCAGCTCTTCTCTGGCGGAACAATATCGGAAGGAACCACGCGCACGTGGAGCTCGGCGAGCTGTGCATCGGCGACGATCGACGGCGCGGCGGTCATGAGGTCCTGCGCCGTCGTCGTCTTCGGGAACGCGATCACGTCACGGATCGACTCGGTGCCGGCCATCAGCGCAGCGATGCGGTCGATACCGAATGCGATACCGCCATGCGGCGGCGCGCCGTGCTTGAGCGCTTCGAGCAGGAAGCCGAATTTCGCCTGCGCTTCCTCGGCTCCGATGCCGAGCAGCTCGAACACCGCGCTCTGCATGTCCGAGCGGTGGATACGGATCGAACCGCCGCCGATCTCGTTGCCGTTGAGCACCATGTCGTAGCCGCGCGAGACGGCGATCATCGCGTTCGCTTTCAGATCGGCAATGTCGTCGACTTTCGGCGCGGTGAACGGATGATGCAAGGCGACGTGGCGCTTCGCTTCGACGTCGTATTCGAACATCGGAAAATCGACGACCCAGAGCGGCGCCCATGTGTTCGCGACGAGGCCGCGATCGCGCGCGACCTTCAAACGCAGCGCGCCCATGAAATCGGAAACGACTTTGAACGAACCCGCGCCGAAGAACACCATGTCGCCGCTTTGCGCGGCAATGGCGTCGAGCGCGTTTGCGAGCGTCGCATCGTCGAGAAACTTGGCAATCGGCGAATTGAGGCCTTCGCGACCTTTCGCGCGATCGTCGACGCGGATCCAGGCGAGACCCTTGGCGCCGTACTTGGCGACGTACGCGCCGAGATCGTCGATCTGCTTGCGCGTCATGTCGGCGCCGCCGGGCACGCGCAGCGCCGCGACCCGGCCATCCGTGCGGTTCGCCGCTTCGGCGAACACCTTGAACTCGACGTGCTTCACCTTCTCGGCGACATCGACCAGCTCGAGCGCGATGCGCAGGTCGGGCTTGTCCGAGCCGTAACGGCGCATCGCCTCGGCGTACGTCAGGCGCGGAAACGGATCGGCAAGCTCGACGCCGGCGACTTCGCGGAAGATCGCGCGGATCATCGCTTCGACCGCATCCTGCACGCCGCGCTCGTCGACGAACGCGAATTCCATGTCGAGCTGCGTGAATTCGGGCTGGCGGTCGGCGCGCAGGTCTTCGTCGCGGAAGCAGCGCGCGATCTGATAGTAGCGATCGAATCCGGCGACCATCAGCAGCTGTTTGAACAATTGCGGCGATTGCGGCAACGCGTAGAACTCGCCGGCGTGTACGCGTGAAGGCACCAGATAATCGCGCGCGCCTTCCGGTGTCGCCTTGGTCAGGATCGGCGTTTCGATGTCCTGGAAACCGCGCGCGTCGAGATACCGGCGCAGCCCGGCGACGAGCCGCGTGCGCAGACGCATCATGCGCTGCATGGCCGGACGACGCAGATCCAGATAGCGGTACTTGAGCTTCAGATCTTCGTTGGTGTGTTCGTGCAGCGCGAACGGCAGGTCGCGCGCCGGGTTCAGCACGTCGATCGAATCGGCGAGCACTTCGAACTGGCCGGTCCGGACCTTGTCGTTGACGCTGACACGCCGGCGCACCGTGCCGACGACGCGAAGACAGAATTCATAACCGACAGCGCTAGCGGTCTTGAACGCAGCGGCGTTGTCGGGATCGACGACGATCTGCACGACGCCTTCGTGATCGCGCAGATCGATGAAAATCACGCCGCCGTGATCGCGACGCGTGTCGACCCAACCGCACAGCGCGATGGACTGGCCGAGCAGGGTCTCATCGACCAGACCACAGTAGTGGGTGCGCATGAAATCGTTCGAATGGCCGGCAGCCGGCGCAAGGCGCGGAATGCTACGGCGTACCTTGCTGCCCCGCAACATCGGCTGCCGCGCGAGCCGCAATCGCCTTGCCGAATCAACGCGCTAGCGCGGCAAATCGCTGCCTGCGCAGGTTTTTTTGCGCGGTGTCTCAGTTGCGGCCGCAACGGCGTTCTTCGGAGTGCCGGCCGATTCTCGGCTGCACGGGGAAATCCATGAACACTCGCAACAGATCGCCGATGCCGCGGCGCGTAGCGCGCGGTCCGCTGGTCGCGGTAATGCTGGTCGCCGGCCTCTGGTTCGGCAGCGCGCAGGCCCTTTTCACCGTCGGACCGACGTCCGATACGGCGTGCCAGTTTCACGATATCCAGTCCGCTGTGAACGCGGCTCAGCAGAACCCGGGGCCGGATCTGATCCAGGTTTCGGCGGGTACCTATTCGCACCAGACCACCGTCACCGTCGCGGATGGCTCGGATTTGAGCATCGAGGGCGGATATCAGAACTGCAGCAGCGGCAGTCGTACCGATCGTTCCACTCTGGACGCACAGGGCGCTTCCGGCGGCCCGATCTTCGTCGACGAAGGCAGCGGCGCGCTGACCCTGCTGCATCTGATCCTTGAGAACGCGAACAATTCGAGCGGACCCGGCGGCGCAATCAGCGCGGTCGTGGCCGGACCGCTGACGCTGAGCGACGTGCTGGTGTATTCGAATCGCGCGACGTACGGCGGCGGCCTTTTCATCAGCGGCAACAGCATCTTTCGCCCGACCGTGACGCTGATCGACAGCAGCATCAACAGCAACACGGCGACATCGAACGGCGGCGGCCTCTATATCACCACCGCCGACGTTTTCATTTATGGCGCGACGAATTTCCTGGCGAATCTCGCCACCGGAACCGGCGACACGGGTGACGGCGGCGGCATCTATGCGCTCGACACCAACATTCACGCCAGCGGCCACAGCCTGCCGAAATCGCCGTTCATCGGCTTCAATCAGGCCACGCGGTACGGCGGCGGCGTTTATTACGGCGCGACCGCCAATGCGCTCGAGTTTTTCCTGTCCAACGACAGCGCGACATATCCGCTCAACTTCAACGGCAACGTCGCCCAGTACGGCGGCGCGCTGTTCATGTCGTCATCCGGCACGCAGCTCCTCGCCTACGCGGATTTCTGGAACGTCGTCTTCGAGGACAACGTCGCCAGCGATTCGCCGGCGATCTTCATCACGTCGGACGCATCGGGTGGCGGTTCGGTTTCGACCGAGCTGCGCATGGAGCAATCCAAGCCGGGCGACTCGATACCGATGTGCGCCGCGGGTGTCGGCTGCAATTCGATCCGTAATCACCAGCGCCCACCGATCTCAGGCGACCTGATCTCGCTGTATGGCTCCGGTGGCGCCGTGTCCGGATTCGACATGGAGCGCGGCTATATCCGCGACAATCTCGCCGGGCAGCTGATCTTCGCGTCGGCGTCGTACGTCTGGATCGACGGCAGCCTGATCGCCTCCAACGACGTCAGCAGCGATCTGATCGCGACGCCGCAGTCGACGACGCATATCGCCAACAGCACGATCGCGAACAATTCGGTCGGTGGACCGGAAGTCGTGTTCTCGCCGCTGACGCCGGCACTGGTCGAGCTCTTCAACGACATCGCCGATTCGCCCGGCGATTCGTTCGAGACGGTCGGCAACGGCGTGTCGCTCAGCGTGCGCGACATCATGCTGACGTTCGGCACAGCGCTCGGATCGGGCTCGGGCGCCAACGTGCAGAACGGCGACCCGCGATTCGTCGACGTAACCAACGGCGACTTCCACATCCAGTTTGATTCCGAAGCGGTCGACCGCTCGGCGGCGAGCTCCGATCCGGACGATCCCGCGCCGCTCTACGATCTCGACGGCGGATCGCGGCCGCACGTCTTCAATTCGACGACGACGCCCTACGACTTCGGCGCGTACGAATACGGAGCCATCGCCGACGTCATCTTCGCGAACGGCTTCGATTGATCCGAGAGAGCGATTGCGATTCGACCCGGCTTGCCGCGCAGGCGAGCCGGGTCGCGCATGCCATCGACGCCGCGCTCAGCGCCAGCGACGTTCCACCGTGAAGATCGCTTCACAGCCGCCATCGACCCAGACGCCGGCGCGGTTCCAGCCCCAGGTACGGCCTTCGATGCACGATGTGTTGGAGATCTGGCGCGACACGAAAACGCGGCTGCCGCGGCCGGTATCGACCATGCACATGTTGTACTTGTAGCCGCTGCTCGCGCAGCGAATATTGATGCTCGCGTCCCAACCCGGGCCCGGACGCCATGGGCCACCAGGCGCGGGGCCGGGTGGAGGACCGCCGGCCCAGCGACGCTGCACGCGGAAGATGCCTTCGCAGCCACCGTCGACCCAGATGCCGGCTCGATTCCAGCCCCAGGTGCGGCCTTCGACGCAGCGCGTCTTGGATATCTGCCGCACCACCGACACGCGGCTGCCGCGGCCGGTGTCGATCTGGCACATGTTGTACTGATAACCGCTGCTCGCGCAGCGCACGTCGATATCGCGGTCCCACCCGGGTCCCGGTCGCCAGTCGTCGCCATACTGCGCAAAGGCGGCATTTTCGACGAGCGTTGCGAGCGAAGCGGTCGGCACGGGCGCGGCCAAGGCCGTTCCTGCGGACAACGAAAGGGCCGCGATTAAGCTGACTGGTTTCAACATGGCTTCTCCCCGATTGACGGACATAGGCGAGCTAACGCGCCGTCAGTCTAGACGAAGCCCATGAACGGACGGCAAAGAAGCGCGTCTCAGGCGCTGGCGCTTCCCACGGGCTTCGACGGCGTCGCGGCCGACTGGGCATCCTTGCTCTCCGGCTTGGACTTGGCCTCGTCCGGCTTCTTCTTGGCGTCGCCGGCCTCGCCTTTCGCATCGCCTTTCGCATCGGCCTTCGCATCGGTTTTCGCGTCGGCTTTGGGCGCATCGTCCTTGGCCGCGAGATTGCGCTTGCGGTCGCCGTCTTTCTTGAAGTCGGTCTCGTACCAGCCGCTGCCGGCGAGACGGAAGGCGGGCGCAGTCGAGACGGCGCTTCACCTGCTCTGCCCCGCACTTCGGACACGCCTTCGGATCGGGATCCGACAGTTTCTGCAGGCGTTCGAACCGGTCCCCGCATTGGGCGCATTCGAATTCGTAGATCGGCATGGCAAGCGGTCCGGAACACTTCGCGATAAAGCAGAGTGCGGGTCTGGCGGAAAAATGCAAGTCCGGGCGTGAGTAGCGGCTCGTCGGAGCCGCGTGCCGCGGTATGCGTCCTTCCCGGCAAGTGACGGAGGCCCTCCTCCGCCGAGAGACAAGGTTCCAATCCGCCGCCCATCCTGCGGCTCAGCGGCCGGCGCTGCTGTGCGCAATCTCCCGATTGCGGTCGGGCGCGAAATATCGTCACCGATCGCCCCGCACTGTTTGACAATCCAGTGACGCTTGAATGACAGTGATCGCCGGGGAGATGTACGCGCACGCGGACGTGACCGGGCTTTTTTTGACGGCACGGGACCCGCGTTCCGGGAAGGAATCCCTCGATCCGTCCGACGCGGGATTCGAAACCACGCATGAGCGTTGCTGCGCGTGCTACTGGCCCATCCGAAGACAGCGTCGCGTCGCTGCGCCGCATCGCAGCCGCCGATCCGACGCGTCCCGAGATCTGGCGAGCGCTGGCCGATCGACTTCTCGCCGCGGGCGATGCACCGGGCGCCGCGGATGCGTATCTGCAACACGTCCATCACGCGGTCCGCGACGCGGAACTGATGGGCGCCGCCGCGGCGCTGCACGCGAACGCGATCCCCGAAGCCGAAACGCGCCTGCGCCGCCGACTGAAACGAGCACCGACGGACGTCGTCGCAATCCGCATGCTCGCCGAGGTAGCGATGCGCGTCGATCGTACCGAGGACGCGGAGCGCCTGCTGACGCGATGCCTCGAACTCGCGCCCGGTTTCGGCGAAGCGCGCTATCACTACGCGGTCGCACTGCATCGGCTCAACAAGCCGGCCGAGGCGATCGCCGAACTCGATCGGTTGCTCGGCGAGAATCCGGCCGATCCTGCTTGCCGGAATCTCAAGGCGGCGGTCCTCTGCCGCACCGGCGACTACGAACCGGCGATTGCGATCTACGCGGAATTGCTCGCCGAGCAATCGCACCACGCGCACGTCTGGCTGAGCTACGGCCACGCGCTCAAAACCGCCGGGCACACCGGCCGCGCGGTCGACGCGTATCGCCGTTGCATCGCGCTCGAACCCGATTTCGGCGAGGCGTATTGGAGCCTCGCCAATCTCAAGACGGTCCGCTTCGACGATCGCGAAATCGCGCACATGCAGAACGCGCTCGCGCGCGAGGAACTCGCCGCGGAACATCGGCTGCACTTCGAGTTCGCGCTCGGAAAAGCGCTCGAGGATCGCGCCGACTACGACGCTTCGTTCCACCACTACGCGAACGCCAACGCGCTTCGGAAACGTCAGATTCCGTACAGCAGCGACGATACGACCGCGCGTCTGGCACGCGTGCGCGATTTCTACACGACGGAATTTTTCCGCGCGCGCGAAGGCGCCGGCTGCGCTGCGCGCGATCCGATCTTCATCGTCGGTCTGCCGCGTGCCGGATCGACGCTGATCGAACAGATCCTGTCGAGCCATTCCCAAGTGGAAGGCA
>CAWICQ010000001.1:0-176593 GCA_963834755.1 uncultured Gammaproteobacteria bacterium | reverse complement strand
CAAGACGCGACAATACGCTGCGAAAGCGCCGCATTGTAGCGAAGGCTCGAAGCGATCCGCGCACTCGAACTAGTGGCGCCGATCAGATCCGTGCGCGCGCTCGACGTGTGCGCAAGACCCAAGCCACGCCAACGAGCGCGATCACCGCGAAACCGAACCCATACGGCAACGCTTTCCGCACGATCCGCTTGGCTGCCGCGATGCGCTCGGCACGAAGCCTCTTCGCGGCGCCGTCGAAATCGGGTTCTTCGCACTGTGTGCCGAAATTTTCCGCCCATGGCACATACGGTCCGTTTTTGACGTAACGCTCGTACAGTACGCGCGCCGCGGGAAGATCGCGGTACATCAGCCAGCCGGTCGCCTGACACAACATCGCCGCGTACGCTTGCGATCGACTCGGCACGAGATCGGCCGCGCGCGATGCGAAATCCGCGGCGACGTAGCGATAGTGGAAACGCAGATCGGGTTTCGCGGCCGACGCGGCGACACGCTCGCGCTCACCCGTGCTCGGGCCGGCGTCGATCTTGAGCGGAGTCGCGATCGGTGTCGGCGGCACGCCTTCGAGAGGCGGCCCATAGCCGAACGTGCTGTAGGACTGGAAGTTGCCACCGAAGAATTGATCGTCGGGATCGAGCTCGTAACCCAAGAGATCCAGTCCGTCCTCGCGCGCAATAACGGCGGCGCGAAACCACTGCGCGGCGCGTTCGATGCGTCCGCCCGACAGCGCAGCACGACGCGCGGCCGCGTAGTCGCTCGCCTTCTTCTTGAGCTCGGCGTCGTCGAAATAGCTGATCGCCTCATCGTAACGATCGGCGCGCAACAGCCGGCGTGCGAACAACGCGCGCAGAAATCCGGCGCGTCGCACGCTTTCCTCGACCGGCGTATCCGGCTGCGTCCGTGTGATCGGCGTCGCGGCATGGCGCACGATGAATGGCGCGAGCTCGTCCAGCGTCAACACGCGCTCGGCGACGAATGCCGCGTCCATCCAGAACGTCGGCGACGCGGCGTAAAGATGTTCGAGCGCCTCGACGTATTCGCCGCGCGCGAGCGCGAGCGTGCCCGCCTCGCCTTCGACGCGGCAATACGATCTCGCCGGCGTCACATAGTCTTCGTACGCCGGTTGCGCGCGATCGTTGGTCGGGAACGCTTTGGCCGCTTGTGCGTACGCGGTCGCTGCGGCGTTTGCATCGCCGGCGCGCAGCGCGAGCTTGGCGCGCGTCCACGCGGCGAGTCCGTCCGTATCCTTCGCTGCGAGACGCGCGGCGAGATCGTAGCGTCCGCTCCGATACGCGAGGGCCGCTAGGCGTCCTGCGCCTTCGACATGTTCGACGCGGTTCTTCTCGATCGCATCGAGGAACGATGCGATCACTGTCGAAGCGGCGGGTGCCGACGCCGCTGCCGCATCGACCGGATCGCTTTCGAGCTCGCCGCTGCGCGTCATCAGATACGTCGCGATGAGCTGCCGCGGCATCGGTTCGCTCACGTCGCGAGCAAGACGCGCGGGATCGCGCACGATCGCGCGCGCGACTTCGAGTAGCGACGCGGTGCCGAATCGCGATCCGAAGGTCGCCTGCTGCGCGTAAAGCGTGATCGCCGCGGCATCATCGCCGGCGTCCAGATGAAGTCGCGCTTCCTCGCCGTAGCTGTCCACGGCAAGGCCCAGCGGATCGGCGTCGCCACCGGCGACGAGTGCGCGCACGCGCTCGAACGCCTTGTCCGCTCCATTTTCGAGCGTGCTGAGGCGGCCGAGCATGTATGCAGCCCAGACGCCATAACGCGTGCGTTCGGCGGCCGGCAAATCAAGCACGCTGGCGAAACGGCGCGCGGCTTCATCCATATCATCGTGATCGAACGCAGCAGCGCCGGCGAGATAGCGGCGCGCATCTTCGGGCAAGCCCTCGCCTGCCGCGTATGCCGCCTTCGCATTCGGTTGCCCGCGGATCGAATCGGCGCGCTCGAAGGCGTCACCGAGCATCTCGCGCTCGGCGGCATCGCGTGTCGGCGGCTCGGGCATGTAGAACCAATCGGCGCGTTCGACCGGCTTGAAACCGCCGGCCGGTTGCGGCACGAGCTGCGCGGCTTCGGTCATGAAGACGCCTTCGGGCAAGTCGCTCAGCGTCGCTGCGCGCGAATCGAGCAGCACTTCGGGGAAATCGGGTCCGCAGGCCGGCGCGGGTGCCGAGAACAGCGTGGTGATGAAGAGAACGACGAGGCGACGGGACATGCCGCGTTTTCCTTTGGTTTATTTTCGATTTGCGAATACGTCGTGCATTTCGGATGACGCCAGCGTTCGACTTCTCATTGCTGTCGAGCCAGCGACAAAGTCTCATCGATGGTGACGACGGCGGCTTCATCGCAACGCACCCATCCGACCGCCATGCGCGAGCCGCCGCGCACCCAACGCGTCTGATCGGGCACAAAACGCCAGCCGCCGACGGAACGCTCGGGCCGCCAACCGATCGCGCCGTCTGCCGCTTCGCACGCCTTGGCCCGCACCGCGACGATCGGTGCTGATGCTCCGGCGGATCCGATGTTGGCGATTGCGATGTCGGATGCGCCGGCCTCGCGCGCGATCGCGCTCGCGGAAAACGCCGCCCTCGGAGTGCGCCCTGCGACGACATCCCCGATCGCGGCGAGTGTCCACGCGCGCCGGTCTGCCGCGACCGGCAGTCGAAACCAGGCGACGCCGCGCCAGTTCGACGGCGGATCGGTCTCGAGTGCCGCCAGCAGCGCCACGACCTCCGCCGGATGGACTCTGAGATCGCGCGCCGTCGCGTCGGCTGCCGCGTCGACGAGCATTTCGTTCTCGACCGCGAGCGGCCGGCCGTTCTCATCGAAGCGAACGCGTGATCCATACGCCGGCAACGCGACGCGAAAGCCTTTGCCGGCGCGCGGCGCAAATGCCCGAATCCAGCGTTCGGCGACGACTGCGTCGAACAGGCCATGCGCGGGCGATTGCACCGCATGCACTTGCAGAACCGATTCGTCGACTGCGGCGGACACGTCGTCGAGCGCCGGCGTATCGAGCCAGGACGGCAAGACGGTCACCGACAATGCGATCTCCGACGGCAATACCGCGCGAATCTGCCGCAATCGCGCCGCGTAGTCGGTCAGGCGCGCCGATCCGCAGTCGTAGTCGATCTCTACGCCGGCGAACGCCGCACCGCCGGCACGCCAGCGCAAAAGAAGATCGTGCAGGAACGATGCGAGCGCATCCGCGTCCGGCGGAGTACCCGCGCCGTCGTAGCGTACGACCGCGACGCGCCGGCGCGCATCGCCGATAAATGCGGCGGGATCGGCCGACGTCGCGAACCAGCGCCCATCGCGACCTGCTTGCGCGACGAGCACGCGGACGCCGGCGAAAATATCGCGACTTTCCGTCAACGCGGCGCGCACGTCCGGCGTCCATTGACGCTGCCATACGTAGACATCATTCGTCGTTGCGGCAGAGACGCGCGACGAAGTCGCCAACAACAAGATCACCGCGCACAGAGCGCCGCGCATACTCACAGCCAGCCCTTCTGCCGCGCCAGCCGAAACGCTTCGATGCGATTGCCGACACCGAGCTTGCCGATCGCTTCGGAAAGATAATTGCGCACGGTGCCTTGCGAAAGACTGAGGCGCGACGCGATGTCGCCGGCGGAGAGTCCTTCGCCGGCGAGACGCAGCACCTGACGCTCGCGATCATTGAGCGGATCGGCTTCGGACCATGCCTCGACCGCGAGCGCGGGATCGATCGCACGGCCGCCGCGATGGACTTTGCGCAGCGCATCGGCGAGCTGCTCGGCCGGTGCATCCTTGAGCAGATAGCCGCTGACGCCGGCGTCGAGCGCGCGGCGCAGAAATCCGGCGCGCGCGAACGTGGTGACGATGACGACTTTCGTGGGCAGCTCGTGACGCTGCACGCGCTGCGCGAGCTCGAGTCCGGTGATGCCCGGCATTTCGATATCGGTCACCAAGAGATCGGGTTTCAAATGCTGCACTCCGCGCCAGGCTTCCTCGCCGTCGGCCGCGGCGCCGACGACGTCGATATCGGGCTCGAGCTTGAGCAGCGCGGTCAGCGCGCCGCGCACCATGGCTTGGTCTTCGGCGAGGAGGACGCGAATCATGAGTGCGTGGACGGTAGCAAAAAGTCCCTCGCAACGGGACGTTTCGCCGAGAGCGCCCTCACCCTACCCTCTCCCGCACGCGGGAAAGGGGAAGAGCGGCGCGTCAGGCATTGAACCGTTCGTCGCGGCCGCAGGGAAAGAGCGGCGGTTCACGCATGGAAGGTTCGTCGTCGCCGCAGGGAAAGAGCGGCGCGTCACGCTTTGAATGGTTCGTCGCGGCCGCAGACGCGCGCGGCAGCGACGGGATCGATCGCGAGTGCGACGCGCGCTTCGAGCCGCGTGCCGCGACCGCGCTCGGAAGCGATCACGAGATCGCCGTCCAGCGCACGCAGGCGTTCGCGCATTCCGGTCAGGCCATTGCCCGGCGCGATGACGCCGCCGCGGCCGTTGTCCTCGATCGTGAGCCGCGCTTCGCGCGCCGCCAGCACGAGCATCACGCGCGCTTCGGTCGCCCGCGCATGGCGCTGGATGTTGGTGACGCCTTCGCGAATCGTCAGCGCGAAAATCGTTTCGATATCGGGCGGCAACTCGTTGCCGCCCGGCGTTTCGTATTCGAGCCGCACGCCGCCCGATTCGAGCAGCAGATGCGCCGATGCCAGCTCAGCCGCAATCCCGGCCGCGCGGATGCCCGTCACCGCGCGGCGCACCTGGCCGAGGGCGTCGCGCGCGACTCGTTCCACATCGACGATTTCTCGCCGCGAAGCAAGCGGATCGCGATCGAACAATCGCACCGCAAGCTCGGATTTCAGCGTGATCAGCGAAAGCGTGTGGCCGAGCAGATCGTGCAGATCGCGGCCGATGCGTTCGCGCTCGGCGAGCGCGGCGAGCCTTCGGATCTCGTCGTGGCTGAGCTTGAGCTCCGACTGGCGCAGACGCTTCTCGCGATGCGCGGTGTTCGCGGCACACACGGCGACCGAAACGATCAGCGTCACGCCGATGATGATCACGATCGCGCGGCTCGACACGCCGAGCAGCGCCAGCTCGCCGGTGTAGAGCGCGATACCGCCGACGATCAGCAGCAGCGACGTGCGCAGCGGCAGCCCGCTGAACGGCAGGAAAATCGAAGCGTAGATCAGATATGTGTGCGCACATTTGTTGAACGGCACCAGCGCGAACGCAAGGCTCGCCAGCGCTCCGACGTGCGCGAGTTGCTTCCAGCCGGTCAGCCAGTAGCAGCGGAAATAAAGCGGCAGGAAGATCGCGATACTGACGAACGTCGGACGCAGCCAGTTCGACGCCGGCTCGTCCCAGGTCATGAACAGGAAGCCGAGATAGAGCAGGCTCCACACCGGCGCCCAGCCGAGATCGTCGAGATGTTGCGGCAAGAGATGCCGGCGCACGTTTCTCAACGTTGCCGCGAATGACCCGGAGGATGCTCCGCTCGGGCCGCTCGCAAAAGTTTCGCGCGAGTCGTTCATGCGGGCGGAGATGATACGCCGCGTGGTCATGGCCTGGCGTCGGCATGACGCGACGTCGCGTCGATCCCGTCACGTTGCGGCGCGAGCGCGCCCGACACCAACAGCGCGACGATGAGAGCGCCGCTGATCAGAAGTCGTGCATAGAACGTGCGCATGGTCGCCTCCGCTCGCCCGTTCATGCGCTCAGCGCGAGCCGCCGCCGGGCAAGAAGCAGAAACGCTGCGGTCATCGCGGCGAGTATCGCGATATGGCCGAGCGCGCTGCCCGTCGTGGGTTCGCCCACTGCGCCGAGCGCGAGTTGGCCGAGATGAAACGCGGGCCATAACGGCGCCATATCGCGCACGACGCCGGGCAGCACGGCGAGCGGCATCCAGAGACCTGACAGAAACGACATCGGCAGATAGATCAGATTGATCACCGCCGGCGCCGCCTGTCCGCTGACGAGCGTGCCGACGAAAAGTCCGATCGCGCAGAACGGCAACACGCCGAACACATCCACGAGAAGCAACTTCGGCCACGCCGACGCCGGCAAATGCACGCCTCCGAGTGTGGTCGCAAGGATCGCGAGAATGGTGAAGATGACCATCGCGAACAGCATCGCCATCGCGAGCTTGGAGGCGAGATAAGCGCCCGCCGGCATCGGCAGCGCGCGCTTCAACGTCAGCCAGCCGCGCTCACGATCGAGCGCGACCGAAACGCCGAAGCCGAACAATCCGGGCGCCATCACGCCGAACACGCCGTAGGTCGCGAGGAGGTAGATGTTCGCGTGGAAATCGCCGCCACGTCCGCCGAACAGCACGGCGAACAGAAGGTAGAACATCGGCGGGAACAACAGCGTCGGCACCGCGAACGACGGCGCGCGCAGGAGTCGCAGGAATTCGTGTTTGCCTTCGAGCGCGTAGATGCGCGCGAGCGAAACGCGCGGCCGCTCTTGCACGATCGTATTCATTACGCGGCCTCCTGAGTGATTTCAATGAAGGCTTCGGCGAGCCCGGCGCGCTCCACTTCGAGCTCACTGAGGCGCTTGTCTTCCCAGAGCAGCTGGCGCACGACGCTTTCGGCGGAATTGGTCACGATCTCGAGCCGATCGCCGTCGCGACAGATGCTGCGTACCTCCGGCCATGCACTGATCGTCTCGGCCGCGAGCGTCGATACGCAGCGGATGCGGCGCTGTGCAACGCGCGCACGGATCTCGCGCACGCTGCCGTCCGCGATGATGCGGCCTCGACCCAGTACCGCGACGCGATCGGCCAGCGACTCGGCTTCTTCGAGATAGTGCGTGGTCAGCAGCACCGCGCAACCGGACGCGACCAGCGAGCGCATCGAAGCCCACAGCGCCTGGCGCGCTTCGACGTCGAGGCCGACTGTCGGCTCGTCTAGGAACAGCAGCCGCGGACGCCCGCAGATCGCCAGCGCGAACTGCACGCGCCGCTGCTGGCCGCCGGACAATTTGCCGTAGCGACGACCGAGCAAATCGCCGATCCCGGCCGTCGCTGCGCATTCGGCGGCGGTTAGCGGATCGGGATAGTAGCTTCGCGTCTGAGTGAGCAGCTCGCCGACCTTGAGCGTGTCCGGCAGCCCGGCGCTCTGCAACATCACGCCGACGCCGCGGCGCGCTTCGAGCGCATGCGGCGACTGTCCGAACAGGCGCACTTCGCCGGCGTCGGGATCGGAAAGGCCGAGCAAGAGGCCGATCGCCGTGCTCTTGCCGGCGCCGTTCGGTCCGAGCAAGGCCAGGAGCTCGCCCGAGCGCACGTCCAGATCGACGCTGTCGAGCGCCGTGATCGTTCCGAAGCGCTTGCGTACCGCGAAGAGCTCTGCACAGCCGCCGGATCCCGCACCGATCATGGAGCCACTCCCGTTTGAACGCTGAGCGCCACTCTAGGCGGCGGCTGGGCGCGAACCCAGATACACGCGTCAAACATTGCTGGTGATGGGTGTCATGCGCGCGCGGAAGCGGCGCCGGCACGGCTGCGGGGTACCGCGCGAATACGCCCTGTGTTAGGCTACGTCCAGCGATTTTTCATTTCAAATCAATGGCTAAAACGCTCTAGCCTGATCGTTTCGACGGTCGGGTTTGCGCGTGTTTGAGGAGACGGCGATGAATGCCCTGGTCACCAAACTGAAGGAGATGCGCGAGTTCGGCGGCGCGGTGCGTACGCCGGGTCTCGGCGACGCGGAGATCGAGAGCGCCGGCGCGCGCCATCCCGAGCTCGTCGAGGCGATCGAAGCCGGCTACGCCGCGCATCTCGCGTTGCGCTCGAATCTTGCCGACGTGCTGCGCATGGACGAGGCCGAACAGATCCGCACCGTGCAGGCGGACTTCGTCAACTTCTATCCCGAAGACGGCGTCAATCCTTATGTTGCCCTCGCCGCGCGCGGTCCGTGGGTCGTCACGCTGAAAGGCGCGGTGATCTATGACGCCGGCGGTTACGGCATGCTGCCGTTTGGCCACACGCCCAAAGCCGTGCTCGAAGCACTCGCCCGCCCGCAGGTGATGGCGAACGTGATGACGCCGAGCCTGTCGCAGCTCCGCTTCGGACGCATGCTCAAGCGCGAGATCGGCCGCACGCGCGGCGGCTCTCCATATCCGAAATTCTTCTGCCTCAACTCGGGTTCCGAAGCGGTGACGCTGGCGGCGCGCATCTCGGACGTCAACGCCAAGCTGATGACCGATCCCGGCGCGCGCTATGCCGGTCGCACGATCAAACGCCTTGCCGTGAAGGGCGCCTTCCACGGGCGCACCGAGAAACCGTCGATCTATTCCGATTCTTCGCGCAAGCCGTACCAGCAGCATCTGGCCAGCTTCCGCGACGAGCACAGCCTGATCACGGTCGAGCCGTACAGCGTCGAACATCTGCGCCAGATCTTCGCCGATGCGGAAAAACAAGGCTGGTTCATCGAAGCGATGTTCATCGAACCGGTGATGGGCGAAGGCGATCCCGGTCGCGCGATGACGCCGGAATTCTATGCCGCCGCACGCGAGCTGACGCGCACGCACGGCAGCGTACTGCTGATCGATTCGATCCAGGCAGGCCTGCGCGCGCACGGCGTGTTGTCGATCGTCGACTATCCCGGCTTCGAAAAACTCGATCCGCCGGATATGGAAACGTATTCGAAGGCCCTCAACGCGGGGCAGTACCCGCTGTCGGTGCTTGCGGTCGCGCCGCGCGCCGTCGATCTCTACAAGAAGGGCATCTACGGCAACACGATGACCGCGAATCCGCGCGCGCTCGACGTCGCCTGCGCGGTGATGGACACGCTGACCGACGAAGTGCGCGAGAACGTGCGCGCACGTGGCCGCGAATTCATCGAGCGTCTCAACAAGCTCAAAGCCGAGCTGCCGGGCTACATCACCAAGGTGCAGGGCACGGGCCTCCTCTTTTCCTGCGAGCTGGCGCCCGCGTTCAAGTGCTACGGCGCCGGCAGCACCGAAGAGTGGATGCGCGAGCACGGCTACGGCGTGATCCACGGCGGCGTGAACTCGCTGCGCTTCACGCCGCATTTCAACGTCAGCGCCGACGAGGTCGAGCTGCTGGTCGAAGGCGTGCGGCGTGCGCTGGTTGAAGGTCCGCGCGTTGCGACGTCGGTGCACGCGGCGGCCGCGTAACGCTCGGAAAAGCGCGCACGGCGCGCTTTTTTGATCCGGTAACGTCGTTCCGTCGTCGCGGTGGCCCCGTGACGCATGCCTCGCTTCATGGCTGAACGAGTGCCAACGGCATTCGTCAACATTCCTTGATCGTCGCTGGCAAACAGGTCGCGGGCGTAGACTGCGCGCCACCGGTGCCGGGTTGGCGCCGGATCAACTCTCAGAGGATTCCTATCATGAAGCTGAAGGCGCAATTCTCGCTGGCGCTCGCTGTTGCGCTGGCACTCGGCTGCGGCGCGGCATTCGCGCAAGACACGAGCAAGCCGGCCAAGCCGTTGACCGCTCAGCAGCAGCGCATGGTCGACTGCAACAAGCAGGCGACCGGCAAGACCGGTGACGAGCGCAAGACCTTCATGAGCACCTGCCTCAAGGGCGAGACCGCGGCGCCCGCAATGACGGCCAAGCAGACGCAGCAGCAAAAGATGAAGACCTGCAATGCGGAAGCGTCGAAGGAAAAGCTGGCCGGCGATGCGCGCAAGACGTATATGAGCACGTGCCTCAAGGGCGACGCTGCCGCTGCGACACCCGCGCACTGATCCGTGCACGCGTACTTATCCGCGCGATAGACACGAAAAGGCCCGCTTCGGCGGGCCTTTTTTTGGCGGCGTGCTCGTCGGCGCGTTGCCGGCGCGAGGCGCGCGATCAGCGAAAGCGGTCCGTCGCTGCGATCAGCTCGTGGGTGATGCCGGGCTCGAACGCCGAATGTCCCGCGTCGACGACGATGCGCAAGTCCGCCTCCGGCCATGCGCGATGCAGATCCCACGCGCTGCGCAGCGGGCACACGATGTCGTAGCGGCCCTGCACGATCACCGCCGGAATTCCTTGCAGGCGATGCGCGTTGTGCAGGAGCTGATCGTCGCGCTCGAAGAAGCCGCCGTGAACGAAGTAATGACACTCGATGCGCGCGAATGCGAGCGCGAACTCGTCCTCGCCGCTGGATGCGATGTGGGCCGGATCCTGCAACAGGAAACTCGTCGCGCCCTCCCAGATCGACCACGCACGTGCCGCCGCAAGACGCACCGCCGGATCCGGCGCGGTGAGCCGCCGGTAGTACGCGCTCATCAAATCACCTCGTTCGACCTCGGGTATGGGCTTCAGAAAATCTTCCCATGCATCGGGAAAGACCGCATCGCAACCCTTCTGGTAAAACCATTCGAGCTCCCACCGCCGCAGCATGAAGATGCCGCGCAGAACGAGCTCGGTCACGCGCTCGGGATGCGTTTCGGCGTACGCGAGCGCGAGCGTCGAACCCCACGATCCGCCGAACACCTGCCAGCGCGCGATGCCCAGATGCTCTCGCAACGCTTCGATATCGGCGACGAGATGCCAGGTCGTGTTGTCGGTGAGTTCCGCGTGCGGCGTCGAGCGTCCGCAACCGCGCTGATCGAACAGAACGATGCGGTAGTGTCTGGGATCGAAAAATCGCCGTGATTTCCCATTGAATCCCGCGCCTGGGCCGCCGTGCAGGAACACGACCGGCTTGCCGTGCGGATTGCCGCACTCTTCGTAACAGATTTTGTGCAGCGGCGAGACGTCGAGGAACCCCGAGTCAAAGGGCTCAATGTCCGGATATAAGGTGCGGCGTGCTTCGGCCATGCGACAAGCCTCCAAAACGAAATCGGCGCCGCGTAGGCGTCGATCCAACCGCTTATTGGTCGGGGCGGCGATTTGAACCCACGACGCCCTGCGCCCCAGGCATCTTTTCGGCGCGCGCGCGGCTGAAAATGCTCGGAATCTCGGCGTTTTCGAGGTCCGGAAGATGCGCCTATGGTACTCAATCCGATCAACGAGTTACAGACCGATGGCGAGGCGATGGCTCCAAGCGTCGATCCCTGGTTGTACGCCAATGACGTATATACGTCATTGGCGTATAGTCGCGCATGATCTTCATCGAGACCCCGATTTTCACGACGCAGATCGCCGCCTAAGTGGATGACGAGTCCTATGCCGAATTCCAGAAGGAGCTCGCGATCAATCCGAAAGCCGGCGACGTCATCGCCGGCACCGGCGGTATCCGCAAGGTCCGCATGACGGCGAAGGGAAAAGGCAAGCGTGGCGGAGCGCGAGTTCTCTATTACTACTTCGTGAGTCAGGATCGTATTGGCCTCTTGCTCGTATACGCCAAAGGCGAAAAAGACAACATTACGGAGAAGCAAAAGAAGATTCTGGCAGGCATCGTCAAAACCTGGAGGCAGCCAAAATGAACAAGCAGCTCTTCGCTCAGCTCACCGAAAGCCTGCAGCAGATGGGAGAGATCACGCGCGGCGGGCGCGCACCCTCGCGCGAGACCGTCGTCGACGCCGTCATGGTGCAAAAGGTACGCGCTTCGACAGGCCTTTCGCAGACCAAGTTTGCAAAGATCCTCGACGTCGAGGTGTCAACACTCCGAAATTGGGAACAGGGACGACGTGAGCCAACGGGCCCCGCGCGCGCGTTGCTGCGCGCCATCAAGAAAGACCCGAAGCACGTCCTTCGAGCGCTGGCCAGCTAGCGCTTCGGCGGCATGAGTGTTTGCCGTTCGCGGCGCGGCAGTCGCTTCTTCGTGGGTCGTGGCAGATTGAGTTTGAGCTGTCGGTACACACGCAGCACCTTCCGATCTGGAACGTCTCTTACGTCTTCTCGCAATGCGGAGACAATTGATCCGCGAGATTCGTCGCCCCGAAGCGGACCGTCGACCGATGGCGTGTGGGAAGAAATTCGCCTGCTATAGATCAATTCGTCCACGCGTTGCCAATCTGTATGTAGGTGACCGCGCCGTCCGGTCCGCGGGCGAAGTCAAGTCCCAGTGTCATCCCGAATAGTTTGGGCACCTTGAAGCGAACGCCGACCCCAGCCGCCGACACGCTCCTTTCACCGGTGATTCCACGAATGTCCGCACGAGCCGCCCCGACTCCGCCAAACGCCAGCACATCCCAACGTGAATTGATCGGCCAGCGATACTCTCCCTCGACCGACGCGGCCTGCTCACCCGGGTAGCGCAAGGCAGCGACACCGCGAAGGGCAATATACGGTCGAAGATAGAACGGAGGATGACCGTAGCTGAGATCCAGGCGTGTTCTGAGTCCGAACACTCCGTTGCCAATGAACGGAAGATAGGTAGTCCACTTCGCGCTCACCCCCTGCGCTTCAAAACTAGCCCCGAGGGCCTGCGGATAAATCGTAAGGCCGATGGATGTCGCGTTGCCGGCGTTGGGAGTAAAGACATTATCGCGCGTATCCCGAAGCCAGGCGAACCCGACGCCTGTGATCGTCGCGGTTCTGGGCTCGACGCGCAGTTCCGCCGGTGCCGCACTGTTGAAGTCGACTGCAGCGCTGGCAGAGAACACGCGCAAGGTCACGCTGTTGGGTCCGGAGCCCAGCGTCTTTTCGCCCTCGATGCTGCCGCCGTCGGCACGCAGGCTGAATCCCAGCGATTCGCCGTCGCGCGGCGACAAGCCCGGATACTTGAGATGCAGTTCTGCCCACCCCGCCAAGGCCGTCGTACGCCAGGTTCCATCAGACCACGCACGGCTGTCGAATGCGACTGCGCCGCGTGATCCGCCATCCGTCCAAAGCCCGCCGACGCCATAAGCTTGTGGTTTGCTGGGTCCAACGGCGTTTGATGAGCCATCGCGCATCCACACGGAGCCGGCAAGCAGCCCAGTACCGAGTGCCGGTTCGGTGATCGGATACGGAACGATCAAGAATCGACCTTCCTCGGTTTTGCTTCCCGTGGAATCAGTGATGACGTTGTCTGCATCCGTGGCTTTAGTTGCGGACGCTGCATTGCCGACTTCGGTCCCGGTTCCCGTCGAGTTGGTCACATCGGTCGCAACTTGGCTCGCGACGGCAATGGGATCGAAGGCGCCCAAGACAAACAGCACCGCAAACACTTGCACGCGCCAGCCCGCGGAAACGATCGGATCGCGAGGCAGGGGAACTATGCAGATCATCGATGTCTCTCCCCGATGGAGCCGAAGTTCCACCGAGCCTCAAGAGACCACTAAATCTTCAGAATGCCAATTGACCCTTGGTCGCACAGCGAATGCAGTGTCTATTCGGGCGGTCGTTTCGCCGGGTCCGCCAACGCCGGAATGCTGAAGTGCACCGTCGCGCCATGAGCTGCGTTGTTTGTTGCCCAAATCGTGCCGTGATGACTCTGGATGATCGACGCACACACGGCCAGGCCGAGTCCCATGCCACCGGACTTGGTCGTAACGAACGGTGAAAAAATTCTTTCGAGGTCATTTCGTGGAATGCCCATGCCCGCATCCTCAACTGAAACCTCAACAGCGCGGCAGTCCGTCAAACGCGCGCGAATCGTCAATTCGCGGCCTTCGGCAACACTGGCCATCGCGTCGATGCCATTCACGACGAGATTCAGCAACACTTGCTGCAACTGGACGCTGTCGCCGTCGATCGGCGGCAGGTTAGGGCCCAGATCGAGGATGATCTCCACGTTTCGGTTCAACAAATCGCTGCGGATAATGCGCAGCACATCGAGCACGACGTCGTTTATGTCCAGGCGCCGGTAGTCCGCACGCTCCTTGCGCAGCATTCCGCGCAGCCTGCGAATCACTTCGCCGGCGCGTTTGTCGTTCTCGACGATGCTGGTGAGGCTCTCGCGCACTTCGTCCAGGTTCGGTGGAGAGTGCGTGAGGAAATGCGCGGCTGCCTGTGCATTGCTCAGAATCGCGGTCAACGGCTGATTCAGCTCATGTGCCAGCGACCCGGAAAGCTCGGACAGCAGCACGACTCGCGACAAATGCGCCAGTTCGTCGCGCTGCGTCGCCAGTTCGCGATCCATCCGCTTGCGCTCGCTGATATCGGCGATCGACGCGAGCACGAACAGTGCTTGGTCGGAGTGCACAGGACTGAGAGCGATTTCGACGGGGACTTCCGTGCCATCCTTGCGCCGGGCGAACAATTCCCGCCCGGCCCCCATGGCCCGCGCGGTAGCAGTGGCGACGTACGCGGCGCGCTCCTCGGCGTGCCGTCCGCGCGAACGCTGCGGGACCAACGCGTCGACGCGCATGCCGACCAGTTCCTCGCGCGTATAGCCGAACACCACTTCGGCTTGACGATTGACCAGCGTGATCAAGCCATTGCCGTCGACCATCAGCATTGCCGTCGGCGACGTCTCGACGACCAGGCGAAAATGTTCCTCGCTTTCCCTGCGTTCGGTGATATCAAGGACCACACCGCGTAGCCGAAGCGGTGCGCGATTTTCGGCGAAGTCGACCTGGCCGCTCGCCGCGATCCAGCGCGTGCGTCCTTGCTGGTCGACCAGGCGATATTCACTGCGGTATTCGCCACTTTCCTGCGTCGCGTTGGCCAGCGCCATGCGTAGGTTTTCGCGATCGGCCGGATGGACTCGCTCAAGGAAGCCCTCGCGATCGACTTTTTCGCCGGGGGTGAAGCCAAGCAGGCGCGACCCCGTCTCCGACAGCCATAACTCCCCAGTGGCCACATCCCAATTCCACAACCCGATGTCCGCGGCAACGACGGCGAGTTCCATGCGCTGCTCGCTTTCGCGCAAGCGCGATTCGGAAACAGCCAGGCTAGTCGTCAACTGCGCGGCGCGCAGGATGTCGCCCCCGAGTTCGTAGCTCATCGCAAGTAGCACGAGCACGAAGGCCGGATTGATCATCACCGGTACGCGCAGCGCGCCGGTTGCAATGGCAAGCATCCAGCCGGCACAGAACAGCATGAACACGAGCATGCTGCCGCAAACGAGAATAACGCGTCGGCGCTGCTCGATGCGATCGCGCCGCCAACTCGTCACCATCGCGTCGAGCAGGAAAACAACCAGCAATATGATGCTGACTTGCCCGAGCAGCATCCATGGATTCGGTATCCCGATTGGCGCCGCCACCGAGTCGCCACCCCAGATCCGAACCGGATGTAGCGCGGTAATCTCGGCGAAGTTAAGGTTCACACCGGTGAGAAAGTTGGCAAACAAACTTAGCAGACGGCCGACGCAGATCAACACGCCCAACCACAGCCGTCCGACATGCAACTGCAAATGTACGAAGGCCACCATGCCGACGATCATCAGCGCGAACGGGACATGGCCCCAACGCAGTATCTCGGCATAGCGCGCCGGCGTCTGCGTGCGCATCGCCAGCAGCTCTAAAATCGCTATTACCGCCACCGATACGGCTGTCACCACGAACATCAGATGCGCGGTCTGATGGCCTTGTTTGAACCAGATCAGCAGATGGATCAGAGCGAGCGTCAGGCTCGCCGCCGCAAGCATCGGCCAGACGATGTTGATCCAGTTCATCTTGGAAACCTCTGAATCAATGCCGTCCGCCCTGGCTTCGGCTGTGATGCGATATCGCCACAACCCCGATCACCCGACACCTTGCTGCGCAAGGCGTCGCCCCCTCAACTTAAGAGGGCCGAAAGCGGAAAGCAAAGGCTAGTCCTGCTTGCTCGAGTCGAAGGTCCAGCCGAGCACCCAGCGCCATTCGGACTTGATGCCAGATTCGATATCGACGTGACTCCAGGAATACAGCCAGTCCACCGCCAGATACACGCGGGGAGTCAGCGGGCGCTTGAGCCGCAGCTGGCTGATCGCATACGTATTGCCATGCGCCGCGCTGAGGATCTGCAATTCGCCTTCAAAGGTGATCCGACGGAAGATCGGGTACACCGTCCGCGCGTACAGGCCAGCCGCCACGCCATCGAAGGTCTGTCCGCCTCTGGTCAGCGTCATGTAGCCGATTGCCGGCCCGATGCGCAGGTAGCGGTCCGATTCCTCAAACAAGCGCCAGCCCGCGGACAGGCCGAAAATTCCGGTCGACTCGTAACCCTCGCTCGTCAGTTCATTCAAGCCCAGCGCACGGCCGCTGAGGAAATGATCGTCTGACAGAAACTTGTCGTAGCTGATGCTGCCGAACCAGTCATCGTTCTTCAGTACATTGTCGGTGCGCTTGTATTTGTACGTGAGCGTCCCGGCGAGTTCGCCGTTGGCAGTTTGGCGCGACAGTTTCCAGGTACCGTCCAGCTTGTCCTCGAGCGTTTTCAGGCTGCCGCGGTCCTGACCGACCGATATGCCAAGGTCCGACACCAATCTGGGCAGCGTGCGTGGTCGGCTGGCCTGCGCGGACGGCTTTTCCGGCAGCACGGTGGCGGCAGGTGCGGAGTCGCGTTCGACGTGTGCGTTGTCGGCGCGCAGTTGCACGCGCCCGAGAAAATCACTCTCGAATATGAGCATGCCGTCTTTCTCTTCGACGACATGTCCAGGCAAGCGTTCGCCATTGGGTCCAACAAGAACATCGGCATGCGTTGCGCGGCCGATCATGCACAGGCAAAGCGCCGTCGCGCACAGGATCATGCCGCGGCCGATCCGGGCCGACCGGACCAGGCACCGAGTTCGCACAATCGTGGCGGGGCTGGAAGTCACGCCAGATTACCGACCTAGTGAACAGCCCGTCGCCCAATTGATCGCGTCGATAAGCGCTCGATCGTCGACCGGCTTGCGCAGAAACATCTTCGCGCCCAGATCGCGCACCATGCCACGCGTTACCTCGTCGTCGCGCGCCGATACCACGATCACCGGCAGGCAGTTGTCCAGTTCCTTGAGGCGCGCCAACAATTTCGGGCCAGTGATTCGCGGCATCGTGATATCGAGCAGAATGCAGCCGCGTTCGTCATCTGCCAGCTCCTTTAGAAAACTTTCCGCCGACGCATAGGCGCGCGCATCGATTCCGATCGAGCGTATCAGCCGGATAAAACCGCGGCGCACATCGTCGTCGTCATCGACAATGTAAATGACGGGAGTTTCCGCTGCCTTATTCACGCTGGCCTTCCCCAATGGCGCACCTATTCGCGCGTCAGATCGCAACTGGCGCGCTCCCGGAAATGAGAATTTACGATACCGGCCGGAGTGCGCCCGCGAAATAGGACCATGATCCTATCGAGCGCCCTGGAAGAGCCAGAACGGCCGCCAGCTGTTGCTAGCTCGCCACCGCAATGCCATGCGCATCGCACAGCCGAACCAACTCGGCCACTGAGCGCACCTTCATCTTGGCCATGACCCGGCCGCGGTGCACCTTGACTGTTTTCAGGGCGATATTGAGATTCGCGGCGATCTGCTTGTTCAAGCGGCCGCGAATCACATGCTCCATGACTTCCCGTTCGCGTATCGACAGCAGGGCGAGGCGATGCTTTATGCCATCCAACCGATTGCGCTCGGCACACGCGCCGCGGTGCGCAGCAACTGCCTGCTCAACGACCGCAAGCAACGCATCAGCATCGATCGGCTTCTCGAGGAAATCGACCGCGCCTTGTTTCATCGCGCGCACACTGATCGGCACGGTGCTGTTGCCGGTGAGATAGATCACCGGCAGCCTGATGCGATTGGCGGCCAGCCGTTCGTGCAATTCCGGCCCGCTCATTCCAGGCATTTCCACATCGAGCAAGACGCAGCCGATGGCGTCACTCGGTGATCGATCAAGGAAATCCTGCGCGTTGGCGAATACTTCGACATTCCACCCGCCCGAGCGCAACAGGCGCCCGAGACCGGTGCGCACGCCGGCATCATCGTCGAGCACGAACACCGTTGCGTCCGTCTGCTCCACGGCAGCCCCTCCCCAGAGGACCATGGCTTCGCCTCAGCGATTCTATGGCAGGGCTGAATAATTGCAATGAGTTCGATTCCTCTAAAGGTAAATGGGCCGCTCAGGACTCGCAGTGAACACGCGTTCTTTTGATCACATCAACATCTTCAAGGCGTGCAACAGCAATTCCTCGGCAGAAAACATCGTCAACAGCAAGGGGGCGGTCGGCGCCAGCGTCGCCACAGCCAGGACCAGCAGCATGGGCGCCGAGAACAGCACTGGGCGCATCTGCTTGAGCGTGGCATAGCTGTTGCCAAGATCCGCCAACGATTGGATATCGCCGCTGCCCAGTACTTCATCCGGTGCCGCGCCTCGCAGCCATTTCTGATCGAAATCGCGGGCGTAGCGCATTGCCAGGTTTCCATAGTCCGTGACACCACGCTGCCGGAACCAGATCAGCAACGGCGTGAACGACAACAGCGGCCCGGCGACCAGGAATACGATCGCCGCCGTGGCGGCACCGAGTTCGTATTTGAATTCGGGCAGGCGCGAGCCGAGAAAGAGGATCTGATCCCCAATCCAGCCCGCCGCGATCACACCCTGGGCGACCAGCAGTGGAATGAACGCATAGGGCATCTGCACGACGAAACCGATGCCGCCGACGCTGTCCGGATGCAGCGGCTGCAAGTTCAATTCGAGCCGTGAGAAACGCCAGATCAGGGCCCACCAGACAAACAAGCGCAAATACCAGCGCCACATCAGAAACTGGAACAACGGCAGGCTGACCAGACGCAGCCACCAGCCAGCCGGCGTCGTGACGAGGCCGTGATCCGTAGCCGCTGCATACCAGGTATCGATCTGCAATGGTGCGGTATAGCGCCAGAGGCCGCTGAACCCGATGGCATAGACAAGAACGGCAAGAAAAACATTTACCCAGCCCGAATTGAACCCGCCGCGTGCCGAAGCCACGGCGCGGCGGAATGCTTCAACCTGGTCTGCGGCCACAATGCCGCGCTCGAGGAAGCGCGCGAGCAAGGTCTGGAAGCGCTCGCGCACGACACCGTTGACCATCAGAAGCAGAGGCAATGCGACGAGATAGCGCACCTGCACATCGAGGTCATACAGGAACGGTACGGACGTTGTGCCACTCCACGCGCGGCCGGCGATCAGCGACAGCAGCAGCAGCGGCATCCAGGTCACGCTCAACGCAACAGCAATGCGCCGCCGCAGAAGCTGTGGATCGCTGCCTGCCAGGTGCACCCGCTGCAACCACTGATGCAGCGGACCGCCGTCGGCCAGCGAGCAGGTCTCGTCCAGGCGATCAGACATCGTCGTTGCCCGCGATGATACTCAGGAGCGATGTGATCTTCATATGCCCGATACCCTCGACTCGCCGTTGCGCGCCAAACTGAGACGCAGCCAGCGCCTCAGAACATTGAAATGCGCTGGATCGTCCAGAACGCCGCGACCGTGCCGATCGCGTACGCTGGCAATCGGAGGCTCCACTCGTTACGCGGCAACGGCATTCGTCGAATGCCGGCGATGATTACCAGCAGAGAAGCGATGAACAGCAATTGCCCGATCTCGACACCAACATTGAAGAAAAATAACGCCAGTGGAATCGCGCTCGCCGGCAATCCGATTTCGCTCAGCGCGCCGGCGAAGCCCAAGCCGTGAACCAGGCCGAACAGGAACGCGACTATCCACGGCGACCGAGAGGTCAGCCCCGGCCTTCCGGCCCGCGCCTGTAATATCTCATTGGCGAGAAACACGATGCTCAGGGCGATGCTAGCTTCCACCGGCGGTGGAGGCACATGCACCCACCCGAGCGTGGCAGCCGCCAACGTCAGACTGTGTGCAGCCGTGAACGCGGTGACCGCCCAGAACAGCCGCCGCGTCCCGCCCACCAAGAGCACCAGGCTCAGTACGAACAGCAGATGGTCGACGCCGGACAGAATGTGCCCGATGCCGAGGCGCAGGTAGGTTTGCGTCACGTCCCAGCGCGCCGGCGTCGCCTTGATTTCGAACGAGGGCTCTGCCGGCGATACGCGCATCGTCTGAGTCGTGCCGTCGCTTCGCTCCAGCCGAACCAGCACATCGGTTAGCGTCGCCTGCAGACCCGCGACGCCGACCGCTGTGCCGTCGAGGCCGCCGACGCGGCGCACGCGCCAGCGTTGCAGGAATGCATTACTGGCGAAGGCGGTATGCATCGCGCCGACCATCGTTGTGCCCGGGGCGAAGCTAAGATTGAGGGCGAGGCGCTTGTCCTCACCCATGCCAGGCACCTTCCACAGTACGTCGTAGTTTTGTGCATCGACCTGGTGCAGCAGCAGATATGCCGGACGCGCTTCGTGCGCAACCGCTGGCTGCAGGTACAGGCACAGCAGCAAGGCCAGCAAGCGCCAGATATCGCGGGATGTCATTGCGCGGGACCGGCGAGGACTGCTGTTGCGCCGGCGAGATCGGCTTGGCCGTCACGCTCGATGGTGACGTCGTAGCGCTTGCGCAGATCGGAATAGAAACGATCGTTCGCCTGCTTGCGCTGTTCGGCTACCCAGTCATTCCGCACCACGTCGCGGACGTCACGCAGCGCAGCCGCGCCGCCGTTGTCGCGGCTGTGCAGGAAAACCAAGTGCGCGCCGTAAGCGGATGAGACCGGCCCCTGCCATGTCTGCAAGGGCATGGAACGGACTGCCGTCTCGAAGCCGGCACCGAACAGCTGCGCCAATTCACCGGCGCCGACACTGTCGTACCGGCGCGGAAGGAGGAACGCGTCACCCGTGGTGTTCGTGGCCTGCGCACCATCGCGTCGCAGCGAAGCCAACAGCATGGCGGCATCTGCGCCAAGACGCGCACCGTGCTTGTGCGGGTCGAGGTAAACCTGCGACACGCTGTATCTGGGCTCGACGCGGTAGGTGTCGGCGTGCGCCTGCAAGTAAGCCTGCAGTTGTACATCGGTAGGTTCGGGCACCGGGTCGACGTCTTCCGAGATGAACTCGAGTTTCTGTCTCAGCCTGCGACGGACGATGGTGTCGTCCGTGTCGAGTCCCATCGCCATCGCCTCGCGGTACAGGATCTCCTCCCGTACCGCGTCTTCGATCAGTCCGTCGAGTTCGACCCGTAGCGGCGCGCGTTGATTCGCGCGCTCGTATCCCGCCACAATTTGCTCGACCCGTCCGCGCGTAATGACGATGCGTTCGCGCTCCCCTGTGGGCGAGCCGCCTAGCCAGTCATAGACCAGGAAAACGCCGAATCCCAGCAGCAGAAAGTGAAGCAGAGGCTCCCGCAATAGGAGTCGGACGCGGTGTAAGTTGGCCATGCGTCAGTCCACATCGGGCTCGTACGGCGTCGTCACGGCCGGCTTCGTCTCCTTTGCAGGTGCAGACGGCACTTTCGGCGCGCGCCTCTTCGCCTCATTCTCGGCGAGCGCAGCCGCTGGTGTGTACCAGATCGGCGAGGTATAGGCGCGCTCCTGCGTGGTCATCGGCACTTCTTTGGCCATCTTCACGCTGAAACGCTTTGCGTCATACGCGGTCCACCGCGGCGTGGGGATTTCAAGCACGCGAACGTAATAGAACGCACGTTGCTTCGGATCGAAGCTCGGGTCCTGCCACATTTTCATCAGCGACTCGGCGCCGATGGTATTGGTCCAGGTAGCATTGGCGACGTCGACCGTGCTGCCGACCGGCGGCAGCTTGCCGTTCGCGCCCGGCTTGCGATCACCGCCCCACACGACGTCATAAACTTGTTCGTGCAACGCGCCCTTGGCATCCATCCAGCCCTTGATGATCTGGATGCGATCGAGATTTCCGCCCTCGGGATCCTTCAGGGCAGCGACGAGGAACGTCGGTGACTTGCCAGCCGCAGCGGCACTCAGGTCGCCGCCCATGGGCACGCCCTTGCCGTAGCCGGCGGCAGCCAAGTCGCCCGCTACATCGGCTGCCGTGTAGTTCCAGCCGCCGAAGAAGCGCACCGTCATGCGCGGCCCCGTGGTGCCATAGGTTTCGCGACGCTGCATTGCGTCGAACAGCGCTTCGCGCGTGTTGCCCGTGGCCCAGACAGCGGCGTATCCCGACGCCATTTGTTCCCAGCCCATGATCACGCCCTTTTCGGTCTTGATGAAGGGATGTTCCCAGCGATGCGGGTTGGGTTCGTTCGGTGCGGTCTTGCCCCAGAAGTTGTTGTCGTCGGCGGTGGACATGCCGGTATGCGAATCGGTGCTGCCGACCAGGCCGATCTTGTAGGGATTGGTGCCGAGCTGCGCTTCGACTTTCAGGCCGTTCTTCAACGCGGAGCGAGCGTACTCGAACTCCAGCATCGACTTCTGCTTGCTCGCTGTCAGGTCGAGGTTGCCCTTGTCCCATCGCTCGAAATCGGCGAACTCGTCGTTCGGCGACAGATAGGGATGGGTTTCACCATCGCCCTTCATCTGTGTGACTTCGTAGAGACGTTCGCGCTTGGCACGCGTCTCGACGTATTCGCGATCGATGGGCTTTCCGTTGAACGACTCGATCAACGGAAACATCATGCCGTTGCTGAGATTGCCGTTGTGCGCGATCGCCAGCACCTGGCCGCCGGTCTTGGTTTCATAGGCTTGCATCCAATTCCACAGGTCGCGCGGATTGGAACTTCCCGGCGGATAGTTTGTGAACGGCTCGACCTGGCTCGCCTTGTCGGCGTTGTCGCGGAAGATCACGTTGCGATGCAGGTTGTTGCCGGTTACCAGCGAAGTCCATTCGTAGCCGATGAAGGCCGTGAACTTGCCAGGCTGGTTCGCGCCTTCTGCGGCCTGGATGATGCGCTGCCAAGTGTCCCGATAGCCCTTCGACCCGGGGTTGTACATGATTTCCTTTGGGAACTTGCCCTGCCCGAAGGCGGTGACGATGCTCATCATCGCCTCGCCGCCCTTGCCGGCGTTCATCTGGTCGTACCAGCCCTTGGCCATCGGATTGGCCAGGATCTCGGGCTTGCCGGCTATCAGGTCGGTGATCAAGCCCATCTGGTCGGAATGATCGGCCACGACGAGGAAATCCAACGGGCGCGACAGCTTCGCCTTCTGGCCACTGGCGCCGGTAACTTCCTCGCCTTTGGCGAAGCGATAAGCATCTTCCGGCATCAGCTTGGTCCCGGAGGCGCCGGCGTCCAACGACAACGCGGTGTGCAGATGGGTATCGCCAAAGAAGACGCGTGTCGGGTAGCCGGCCTTCGCCGGTTCGGCTGGCGCAGCGGCAGTTGACGGCGTGGTGACTTGCCCAGACTTCGTTTGGGCGCACACACTGAAAGGTGTCGCGGCAGCCAGCGCAAATGCAACCGATATTGCGAGTTGGGAACGTAGCATGACCATCTCCAATGAACGGTAGTGATACTTGCCATCTACATCGACCGATCGCTTTGGTCGACTCGACTCGTCGCGCTTAGCAGACATTCTTTACCTGAGCTCAGCCGCCAACACCGCGATGCCGGCCCGCGGACAGGCGAGTCCCCAAGCGGGCCTTGCGCCGGACCTCCCGATCTCTGCCGAATCGATTCTAGGCACGGCGCACTCGGTTCCGCAGTTGGCCTTTGGTCCCATCTTGGCCGTGATCAGGAACGCTCAGCTCGAACCGGCAACGGCATAACCGGTCGGACGCGTGGTCGGCCATGCGTTCATGGAGCGCTCCCGTATTGAACGGGCTTTTTCGGCCTGGGCCGAAATCCAAGGAACGGCGCCCACTCTCCGCAAACGCCTCCGCTGCCGTCAATTCAGCTCGTCGTCCTTGTAGTACTTGCTGCCCTTCACCGTGATCTCGGCGGCAAGACCACTCTTGGTCAGCTGATATAGCCACACGCCCGGCGATATCGATACCGCACCAGCAAACGCTGTGCCCTTATCGCCGTGCTTGGCCGCAGCCGTGGCCTGGGTGCTGGATTCCCAGCCGCTGTTGGTGAAATCGTCGAGCGCTTGCTCGGTGTCGAATACGAATATCAGCGCATATTTCTTGATGCCGATGCCGAGTCCAGCCTGAACTTCGACGAGCTTCATGAAGGTTTCTTTTTTCGTCTTGTTCGACACGGCCACGCCGCCGCCACGGCCGCCGCCGGCCAGGCCGAGCTTCATTGCGAAGTTGTCGAACGTCGCGTAGCCGGCAGCATGCTCGACTGCCCCTTTCGCCGAAGGGCTGGCCTTGTAGAGGCGCGACAGCGCGTCTTTGGATTGCGCGCGCACTTCATCGCGCAGGTCATTGGCGTCGGCGAACGCCGTCGCCGACATCAAGAACAAACCGACGACCAACCCATAACGCATGATCGATGCGAAGCTGCGTAGAAGATTCATGACTGTCTCCTGTCAGAACAATTTACTGCTTGCCACCCGCGCCTTTGGCCAAATCGAGTTCGCTGCGCAAGGCCTTGGCCCAACCGGCGGCGGCGCTACGCGCTTCGGCGGCATTGTCGACGCTGGTGATACGCTGCGGGCGGAACGATTCGCGCGCCAGCGTGCGATCGAATACGCGCGTAATGATGTCGCCGGTCGCAGCGTCGCGCAGCTCCGCGACGAGGGTCATCTCACCTGCCGAAACCGCATACGTCGTTACGCGGCCCGCGCTCTGGATGTCGGGCGCGTTGACGTTGAGGTTGACGATCGCCATGTTGACTTCGAGCACGTCGTCATCGACTGCATCGACGACTTTGTACCCGCCCTCTTCGAGCTGTTTGACAACCTCTTCGCGCACCAGCTTGGCGAGCTTGTCCTTGATGCGTTGTGAGTCCTGCGCGCGGATCGGAATGCGCGAACCGGGCGCGGAGTGTTTTTCCCAGCCACGGCGGAACGATACCGAAATCGGCCCTAGCAGGACTTTCGTATAACTGGCCAAGCTGGAGCCGGGCTTGGTATAGACCGTGTCCAAACCCCTGACCGTGACTTTTTCCAAACCGCCTTCCGCCCAGGCGCTGGTTGCATCGCTCTCGCTGGTCGGCGGTGTATCGGCTAGGGCTATAGCAAACGGTGCGCACAAGAGCGCCCACAACAAGGCGATCGAAAACTTGTTCATGACTTCCTCCTGAGTCTTGGAGTGTCGGCGGCAGGACGCAGTCGCGCCCTGCCACCCCGGTTGAGACCGCGGACGAGGTTCCTACTGAGCAGATGATCTTGCGCGGCCTCAGCTCTCGCTATTGGACCTTGGCACCATCGACGCCTGGCGGCGCCTCGGCAGGAGCCGGGACGAGAGCTTCGATCCGTTTGGCATAGGAATCGGCACGCGCGGTGTCGCCGGCATCGCGCGCGTACGCCTATGGGACTTTGGGGCAACCGCGGAGGGAGTTTCTTGCGGTGGGCTACTTCGTCGTCTGGATCAGCCTTCCGTGCAGCGGCTGAACCGGCCGCGCGTTCAATGGATAGAGCTTGCTGAATGTCGCAATCTCGCCATCTGCAATTTTCACTGGCGACTTCAGCACGAACCAGGTCACGCCCTCGCTGCACGGCGGCGTCGTCAGCGACCCTTGAAATGTGTAGTAGTCGCGGTTGGCAGGCAGCAGGTTCGCCGCGTCGACGCTGACGTCCGCGGCGGCGACCTCTTTTTCCTTCTCTGCGGGAATATTTTTCCAGATCGTATCGATCGTCTGGCTGGTACCACCACCGTCGAGCAGGACAGCGACTACAGCGAGCTTGCCTTCGGCATTCTTGTGCACCAGATGCGCGACCATCGCGTGGGCCTTGCCGTCGATCTTCTCTTCGCTGGGATGATGAAAATGAAATTGGACGAGATCGTAGCGCACGCCGCCGACGTCGATTGAGCTGCCGGGCGCGTAATTGACCTGAATGGTATGACCGTTATCGATGATCTTCAGCGGCGACGGCTTGTAGTCGAATTTGATCTGCGGCAGATCGGCCGGTTTCGCGGCGCGGATATCGATCGGCGATTGCAGCTCGCCGAGTTTGCACGTAGCAAACGCGGCGTCCATCGAACCCCATTCCGCCGGGCCGCCATGGCCTTTGTATGCCCAGTGCGCGCTTTCGGCCTGCGCAGCGGCGGCAACATTCAGTAATGCGATCGTGTACAGCGCAATCAGCTGTTTGCGAATTTTCATTTTGGCAATCTCTGCTGAGTGGTGATGCGTAAAGAGCAATCGGCTATTTGACTTCCATCTGCGTATCGTTCGTTGCCCGCTTGCAGCCGAAGTAATGGGACTTTGCCTTATCACGCATCGGGTCCCGCATGCGTGGACGATGTTCATCCTTCCGCACAATCGCCCCTACTTCGGAAACAAAAATGTCACACTGAATCGCAAGCCCCAGTCGGGCGTACAGATCGCGGGCGCGGTCACGACTGTCGGCTGCAAAATCAGACGCAGCTTAGGTGGCCCTGCAGAGCCACCGAGCAGAATCGCCGCGAATTCAATAACTTGTTCTTGCACGGAGAAGCCGAGTGGCACGCAGCGCTTTTACTTGACCGTATAGCCGCGCCCTTCGAGACACGCCTGTCGCGCTTTCTGGTACGACGCTAGTTGCGCTTGCTGTTGCTGCGCTGCCGCTTTATTGGCCTGTGACGCCGCCGCGCGATTCTTGTTGCGCCTCACCACACCGCCCGCGACTGCACCTTTCGCAGCTGCGTTGCCGACATCGTTGCCGCCGACGGCACCGACAGCGGCGCCCGCCGCCGCGCCTTTGACTCGCGCACCGCTACCGGTCACCGGGGCGGCTTGCGCGGTCGCTGCAACCGGCGGATTTGCCGGATCATAGCCGCTCTGCTGCACGGCCCAGGTGCCGCATTCCGTTTCGTCCATTTTTTGTTGCTCAGGTGGCTGGCCTTTGGCCGGGTATACTATTTGTGCCGGCGGCGGACTGCTCGCGCGTTGCTGGGCGGCTGCGACCAAAGGCAGTATCAGTGCTGCGCACGCCAGGTTAAGCACGATCGGTAATATACGCATGACGATCTCCGGATGTTGCTGATTCACGCCAGATGGCGTGATGGGAATATGAGAATATGTATACGTATCTGCTTTGCTAGAATTTGAACATATACGCGACTACCGGCCCGTACATATCTATGTCGAAAGATTTGTCGGCAGCGCCAAATTTCTGTTTCTGATATTTGTAGCCGAATTGCCAGTTGCCGTATCCAAACAACGCGCTCGCAGTGTAGACACCATCGGTGCCGCCCCACGAACCATCGCCGCGCAATGTCAGTGACCAACGGTCGGACAGCTTTGCCGTATAGCGTCCGCCAAGCATGAAGTCGCTGAAGCTCTTGTCGAGGCCGACATCGAGTGTCGGCAGCAAGCCGATTTCGCCGAGCGGCGTGATCTTCACGTCGACCTTGGCCCAGAGATAACGCAGCCCGCCGAACACTTCGAAGCCCTCGTAACGGGTTTCACCGGGACTCCACACCCCAGCCAGCTCGAACGCGCCGACTTTCTGGTCGGCGTCGGTGGTGAAGTTGTCACGCGTGCGTTTCTGCGACGACGACAGGTACTGAATGTCGGCGAGAACGCCCCAATCGTCGCCTTGACCCTCCATATGCAGCGGCAGTGCGAAATTCAGCTTACTGACGACGTCGGAAAACCGTGTGGTACCTCCGGTTTCGACCGGAGGTACGTCCAGCTTCAGGCTGGTGCTCAGTGATGGGGCCCAGAGCACGGGACCGATCTGCCAATCCCAGCCACCTTCGGCTGCGAATACAGTGCTCATTGGCGCGGCGAACAGCAGAGCTGCAATTATGGCCGCCAATCGATCGTTATTGCTGCGCATGTCTTGCACCCCCCTTTTTATTTTGACGGCTTGATGGTCTTGGCTTTCTGGGCATGCGTGACGATCATGGACTGGCCACAACGTATACAACGCTGTTGCCCGACCAGGTTTGCTTGTAGTAGACGCTGCCGCAGTAGCTATAGGTAACGCCGCCTTTGATCACCGTGGCGCAGCCGGTCGGGGGCAGTGCGTAGTAATAAGAGCCGATTACAGCGGCCGTAGTAACGGCGACCGCACCGATGACGACGCCGGCGGCGATCGGATTGTGGTAATAGCCACCATGGTAGCCACCGTGGTAGCCGTTGTTGTAGCCACCATCGATATTGATATTGACGTCGTTGCCGATATTGACGTTGCCGGTGTTGATATTGCCGTTGTTGACGTTACCGGTATTGACCTTGTTGCCGGTGTTGCCAGTATTGACCTTATTACTGGTATTGACGTTGCCAGTGCTGGCCCGGTTCGCGGAGGAGGCGCCAGCGCCAGAGCCCATCGAACGATTCGCACCGGAAACCGAACTCTGCGCCATCTTGCCGCCGCCGCTAGCGCGCGCACCACCTCCACTACCACGGGCGGCGGCCGGGTCGGCGGTTGCCAATGCCAGCGTGGCCCCGGCCATGACCAGATAGCGCGCAGGAGTACGCAGCCTGCCGCCAGTGAAAAAGAAATTGTGCGTGCTGTTCATGTTCTATCTCCGGTTACGGCGTGGCGTCTTGGATGGCGGCAGGGTCGCTGAATGGAACTTCGTTCGCATCCTTCGGCGCCGTGAACACGAACGTCGCGGCGTCGATCTTCGGCTGCAGATTCCAGCTCATGACGGCCTCATATTGAGGATCGCCGAATTCGTAACGCGTGGTGATCACAATCTTGCGCGGTAGCGGCTTGGCGCCTTTTTCTACCCAGAGCTGCCAATCGACGTTCGCCTGCCGGAACGCAAGGTGATCGCAGGCGACACCGGCGATCGTCGAATCGCCGACCAGCACACCGCCATGAACGCTTTCCGTCAGGGTGCCGGTTGCCCCTTGGTAAAGCACGTCGATCATTGGCATTTCGACGCCTGCGTTGAGCAAGCCTTCAATCAGCTTGGCGAGCGTATCGGGGGCGCCGATTCGCACATACGCGGCGTCGTCCGGAGAATACATGGCGAGCTTCTTGCCATCGTAAACGATCGTGCGATTGCGAATGTCGCCGGAAAGTTCAGCACGCAACTTGTCGGGCCTCTGAACGACGAGGTTCGAATGTTCGTTGTGCTGCAACTTGTAGCCGAATGCCACCACTTCATCTCGCGTGGAGTCGCTGGCAATCGAGAACGTTTTTAGGCCGCGCAGGTAGGCCGTCATGCTGTCGAGTACCGCCTGTGCCTGCGGCGAAACCACTTGAGCGGATACTTCGTCAGCCGCCGGCTTGGCAGACGGCGCCGCTTCTTCCGCGGCCAGCGGTGCGGCCAGCGCCAACATTGCCGACAGCAACAGCGTGCGGACTTTTTTACGTGATGACATCTGCATGTTTGCTCCTCATCAACTAGACAAAGCACGCGCGCGACTTCAAGCGCACACACCTGGCACCGGCGCCAGCGCTCTGGCGCTCACGCCGCTGGCAGCGACACTAGGCGGTGTTGACGGCTGGCGAAATTGGACCTTGATCCTATCGGTCACGTGAGCTATCCAGTAAGCGCCTTGTTGCAGTGTCAGGCGCACCAAACAAAATGGCTCCGCGAGGCTCGGCTGGTGCCCACCCACGAGCAGTCGACTGGCGGCCTTGGCAACGCCATGGGCGTGCTGGTCAACGCTACCATCACTAGATCCAATCGGCGCGCGCTGATCCAGTGGCTGATGCGATACCGCGAGTTATCGATTCTGCGAAGCGTGTTCGCGAGCAGAATCGATCAGGCCACACATGGCGTTCAGCTACAGTAGGTTGTTTCCGCAAAGCGGCCGGTCACGAACTTCCGCTTCGGGTCGATAGCGCCACATCACCAATAAAACATACCGATCAGCAGCAAGGGCGAGCAGATCTTGGCGCAACGTTCGATCTGGCAATTCCGTGCTCTTCTGGATATGCCCGCGGTCCCGCGGGCATATCGGGAGAACCACCATGTTCCGTTTCAATTCGTTGTTCGGTTTCGACGCCCGCCAGACACTCGAAAGGAGTATCAATCCCGCCAGCGGATTGCCGATGGTCGAGGGCACCGAGATTGACGTACGGGGAAATATCTACGGCACCGACTGCAACTCCGATGGCTTCACCGCCTTTATCGGCTTCGGCTCCGGCCTCGATTTCGGCGGCGGCTGTGGTTTCGACGATTGAGGCGCACCATGACCAACGATCATGCGAACAAGACGATCGGCTCTCCGGAGGACGTCCTCACAAACGACCTTGCGTGGCCCGCGTGAGATTGGCGTGTATCTGCGGCATCGGCGTACGATGGACGAGCGCCGCCATCCATGGAAGATTGCGGCCGCGTTGTTCGTCGGGTCCCTGCTCTCGGGCGCCGCGATCACCCATTTCATTGGCAATCGGGCCGCACCGCCGAAGCGCGAAATCAAAACAGACGTGATAAAAGTCGCGCAGCGCCAGCCGAAGAACGCTATGGTGGACTTTTTCGCGCTCTAACACTTTGATCCGCAAGGGTCTTGAAAAACATGGTGGGACATCCGGCTGCCGCTTGCGCTAACAGCAGAATGTCCTAGCGTTTTTCGAATTTGCGCCGTGAAGATGAAGCAAAACTATTGATCCTCATGGTAAATGTGGTCAGCACAAATGTCGGCCATTTTCTGATCGAAACCTGAATTCACGTCGCCTTCGTAAAAAACCCCGCGACCTGGCGAAGATTGAAGGCGACAATCCGCCTACATTCCATGAGATTCGATCGCTTGGCGGAGCGCTGTTGCGCAAAGCTGGCTGGACAGTCGCCCAAGTTCAGGCGCTGATGACGCATACCAGCGAGACCATGACCGAGCACTACCTCGGGGGCCACGAGGTGCCTTGGACCGAGGTCCAACCGGGCATCAAGCTCGGCTCAATAATGAGCAAATAGTGGACAAATGATGGATATTGCCATTTGGCAATATCCATTCGATCATGTAACTGCTTGATCCACTTTTCGAAATTGGTCGGGGCGGCGGGATTTGAACCCACGACCCCCTGCCCCCCAGGCAGATGCGCTACCAGGCTGCGCTACGCCCCGACATGCGGTCTCGCGTGTTGCGAGCGTGGGATTGTATCAGAGCATCCGGCCGCGACCGGCCGGGACGTGACTCAGCGCCTGAGGATCGTCAGCACTTCCTCGAGCTCCTGCCGCACCTGGCGCACGATCTGATTCGAGATCGAGACTTCCATGCGCCCCTGCGATCCTTCCAGGCGCTGGCGCGCGCCGGTGATGGTGAAGCCCTGGTCATACAGGAGCGAGCGGATCTGGCGGATCATCAGCACGTCGTGGCGCTGGTAATAGCGGCGATTGCCGCGTCGCTTGACCGGCTTGAGGTTGGGGAATTCCTGCTCCCAATAGCGCAACACATGCGGCTTGACGCCGCACAGTTCGCTGACTTCCCCAATGGTGAAATAGCGCTTGGCCGGTATGACCGGCAGTTCGCTATTGCTGCCCTGATCCAGCATAGGCCTCGACCCGGACCTTCAGCTTTTGCCCCGGACGGAACGTCACGACCCGCCGCGCGGAGATCGGAATCTCCTCGCCGGTCTTGGGATTACGCCCGGGCCGCTGATTCTTGAAACGCAGGTCGAAGTTTCCGAAACCGGATAGCTTGACCTGCTCCCCTTTTTCAAGCGCGTCGCGTACAACTTCGAAGAACGCGTCGACGAACTCTTTGGCTTCGCGCTTGTTAAGGCCGACGTCCAGAAACAGACGCTCGGCCATCTCCGCCTTCGTCAGCGCCATCCTACCCTCGCAGCTTTGCTTTGCAACCGGCTTCCAGGGCGGCGACTGCGAGAGACCTGCAGCGGTCCGCGTCCTGATCCGTAAGCGTGCGGTAACGATCCTGTAAAATCAAGCCTATAGCGAGACTTTTGATATTCGTTCCTAAATTGACGCCAGCGTAACGGTCGAACAGGACGATGTCCGCGAGGTTTTCGCCGACCGCGTCACGAATCACCGCTTCGACCCGGGCGTAAGGCACGTCTTCGGGCAGCTCGAACGAGAGATCGCGGCGGACCGACGGGTAGCGCGAAAGGGGCTCGGCGATCGGCAGAGGCCGTTCTGAAATCGCCGCCAGATCGAGCTCGAACGCGTAGATATCGGCGCCGGCATCAAGCGTCCGGATAAGGTCCGGATGCAACGCGCCGATCCGTCCGATCGGGCGATTTCCACGAAAAAGTTCGGCCGACTGACCCGGATGCAACCACGGCGCATCGGCCGGCGACCAGTGGAATTCGTGCGGCGAGTGGCTCAGCGTAAGAAGCGATTCGACATCCCCTTTGAGGTCGAAAAAATCGACCGGACGCTGCGGCGTTTCGGCCCATTGCTCGGCGAACGCGTGACCGGCGGCGACGCCGGCAATGCGCGCGCTTTCGATCGGAGCGTCCTTGCCTGCAGCGAACACAATGCCGATCTCGAACAGGCGCACGCGCTCCTGCTGGCGGCGGCGGTTCGAAACCAGTGCGGAAACGAGCCCGGGCAACAGCGACGTGCGCATGACGCCAAGCTCGGCCGAGAGCGGATTGGCCAGTGCGACGGCGCCGGCCTCGAGGTGCCAGTGCTGTAACGTTGTTTCGTCGAGGAACGCGAAGCAGATCGCCTCGAAATAATCGCGCGCTGCGAGCTGGCTCCGGAAACGATCGACGCCGACGTGCGCTTCGGGGATCGGCGGTACGCGCAGCTCGCCGCGCGGCGCACGCGTGGGCACGCGTTCGTAGCCGTGCACGCGGATCACTTCCTCGATCAGGTCTTCTTCGATCGCGATGTCGAAGCGCCAGCTCGGCGGCGTCGCGCGCCAGCCGCCTGCGATGCGCTCGACGCGCATGCCAAGTGCGCCGAGAATGCGCTCGACTTCCGCATCCTCGATCTCGAGATCGAGCACGCGCGCGAGTCGCGCGCGACGCAGCGAAACGGCATCGCGACGCGGCAGATCGGCCATGCGCGCCGCTTCAACGACCGGGCCGGCTTTGCCGCCCGCGATTCCGATCAGAAGGTCGGTCGCGCGCTCGATCGCGCGTTTCGGCAATTCTGGATCGACGCCGCGCTCGAAACGGTGCGCGGCATCGCTGTGCAGGCCCAGCTCGCGCGAACGGCCCATGATCACCGGCGGTGCGAAATGCGCGGCCTCGAGAAACACATCGCGCGTCGATTCGGTGACGCGCGAATCGTAGCCTCCCATCACACCGCCGAGCGCGAGCGCTTTCTGCTCATCGGCAATGACCAGGAATCTTTCGCTGAGCCGGTGCTCGCTGGCGTCGAGCAACTTCAGTGCTTCGCCCGCGTGCGCGCGGCGCACGATGATGTCGCCGATAACTTTGCTGTTGTCGAACGCGTGCAGCGGCTGGCCGAGCTCGATCATCACGTAGTTGGTCACGTCGACGACCGCGCTGATCGGACGCAATCCCGAACGACGCAAGCGCTCGGCGAGCCACAGCGGTGTCTTCGCGGCGGGATCGATGCCTTCGATGACGCGGCCGAGATAACGCGGACAATCCGCACCGGCATCGAGGCGAATCGCGCGACGCGTGGCGCTGCTCGTCGCGGCGTCTTTCGATTCCGGCGCACGGAACGCCGAATCGAAAAGTGCCGCGACATCGCGCGCGAGGCCGTGCACGCTGAGGCAATCCGGGCGATTCGGCGTCAGCTTGAGCTCGAGCGTGGCATCCGGAAGTCCGAGATAACGAGCCAGCGTTTCGCCGGTGGGTGCATCGACGGGCAACTCCATCAAACCCGAAGCGTCGGCGTCGATGCCGAGTTCCTTCGCCGAGCACAGCATGCCTTGCGATTCGACGCCGCGCAGCGCGGCCTGCTTGATCTCGATTCCGTTCGGCAGTTTCGCGCCGATCATCGCGAGCGGCGCCTTGAGACCCGTACGGGCGTTCGGCGCGCCACAGACGATCTGCAACGTCTTCGCGCCGCCGGCGGCCACCGTGCACACGCGTAATTTATCCGCATTCGGATGCGGTTCGCAGGCGACGATCTCCGCGACGACGACGCCCTCGAGCGCCGCGCCGATCGGCTCGACGCCTTCGACTTCGAGGCCCGACATCGTCAGCCGATGCACGAGCGCATCGCGATCGACCGGAATGTCGACGACTTCGCGCAGCCAGTTTTCGGAGAATTTCATTTGATGAAGAGCCGGGATTCGGGATTCGGTATGACTCTCAGTGTGTCGTTCACAAACCGCTGGCTTCGGAATCCAAATCTCGAATCCCGAATCGCGGCTCTTTACGCAAACTGCTTCAGAAATCGCAGATCGTTTTCGAAAAACTGCCGCAAATCGCTGACACCATAACGCAGCATCGCGAAGCGCTCGACGCCCATGCCGAACGCGAAACCGGTGTAACGCTCCGGATCAATCTCGCACGCGCGCAGCACGTTCGGATGCACCATGCCGCAGCCGAGCACTTCGAGCCATGACGTCGTGCCGTCTTCGCGATCCCAGCGGATGTCGACTTCGGCGCCGGGTTCGACGAACGGAAAGTAGCTCGGCCGAAAGCGCATCTCGAAATCGCGCTCGAAGAAAGCGCGCACGAATTCGGCGAGCGTGCCTTTCAGATCGGCGAAGCTGATGTCCTCGGCGATCAGGAGGCCTTCGACCTGGTGGAACATCGGCGAATGTGTCTGATCGGAATCGCTGCGATAGACCTTGCCCGCGGCGATCAAGCGGATCGGCGGCTTTTTCCCGACGGCCGCGCGGATCTGCACGGGCGATGTGTGCGTGCGCAGCAGACGACCGTCGGGGAAATAGAACGTGTCGTGCATCGCGCGCGCCGGATGATGCGGCGGAAAGTTCAACGCCTCGAAGTTGTGATAGTCGTCCTCGATCTCCGGGCCATCGGCAAGGTCGTAGCCGAGCCGCGCGAAAATCTCGCTCATGCGGTCGAGCGTGCGCGTGATCGGATGGACGCCACCGCGTTGGCTGCGACGACCGGGCAGCGTGACGTCGATGCGCTCGGCGGCGAGACGTCGATCGAGCCCGGCTTTTTCGAGCATGGCCTTGCGCGCGGCGATCGCCGCGGCAACCTGATCCTTCGCGCGATTGACTTCGGCGCCACGCGCCTTGCGTTGTTCGGCCGGCAGCGCGCCGAGTGATTTCAGCGCCGCCGTGATCGCACCGTTCTTGCCGAGCAACGCTACGCGCAATGCGTCGAGCGATTCGAGCGTCGGCGCGGCGGCGATGTCGTCGAGAGAGCGGGTGATTTCGTCGAGTGCGTTCATTCGCGTCCAGGAGCGGATCGAACCGGCATCTCGTCGTCCCGGTGAAAGCGGGACCCATTTTGACCTTGCCGTTGACGCAAAAATCAAAATGGATCCCGGCTTTCGCCAGGATGACGGTGAGGCGCGTTTCGCGAGCCGCCCGTCGTCTTCAAAACAAAAACGGGAAGGAAGCAAGGCCTCCTTCCCGCGTTATCAAGTCTTCGCAAACGTCCCAGGGAGAGAGCGTTGAGGAGTGCGGTCGTCGATGACCGTCCTTCTCTCCGCGATCAGGACGATCGCAAAACTTAAGCCGCCAGACCGGCCTTCGCTTTTTCCGCGAGCGCACCAAACGCCTTGATGTCGTGCACGGCGATATCGGCAAGCACCTTGCGGTCGACCGTGATGTTGGCCTTCTTGAGACCGTTCATCAGGCGGCTGTAGCTCATGCCGTACTGCCGGGCCGCGGCGTTGATGCGCACGATCCAGAGTGCGCGGAACTGGCGCTTCTTCTGCTTGCGACCGATGTAGGCGTACTGCAACGCCTTGGTGACCGCTTGTTTGGCAACGCGGAACACCTTGCGGCGCGCGTTGTAGTAACCCTTGGCTTTGCCAAGAAGCTTCTTGTGCCGACGATGGGCGGTGACGCCACGCTTTACTCGTGCCATGGTGTCGTCTCCTTATGCGTACGGCAGCATGCGCGCAACGCGACCAGCGTCTTCCTTGCGCACATGGTTGGTGGCACGCAGACCACGCTTGCGCTTGGTCGCCTTCTTGGTGAGGATGTGGCTCTTGAACGCGTGTCCGCACTTGAACTTGCCGGACGCGGTCTTGCGGAACCGCTTGGCAGCGGCCCGGTTGGTTTTCATCTTGGGCATTGCCCTTCTCCTTCGGTGATTTTCGTTACTGGCGCGAGCGGCAACTGGCGTTGCTCTTTCCGTCCTGCTCGTTCCGGCGTGTGTTGCTGACCGCTCGAAAACGGTCTCCTGTTACTTTTCACCTCTCCCACTTGTGGAAGAAGTCTCCGTGTTCACTTCTCCCGCTTGCGGGAGAAGTCGGCCCGAAGGGCCGGATGAGGGCGCTCTTGCGCGCGCGCCCGGAACGTTCCGATGCGACGCGACGCTTAGCCCCCTCACCCTACCCTCTACCCCAACGATGAAGCCGTCGGTGGAGAGGGGAAAATCTTCGCGTCGTACAGGCAGTCGCCCTAGGTCGCGATTTCAAAAATTCTGTCGAGCTCCGCCTACTGCTTTCGCTTCGGCGCAATCATCATCACCATCAAGCGCCCTTCCATGCGCGGGTACTGCTCGATCACCGCTTCCTCGGCGATGTCGGCCGCGATCTTCTTCACCATCGCGTCGCCGAGTTCCATGTGGGCCATCTCGCGGCCGCGGAAGCGCACCGTGATCTTGACCTTGTCGCCTTCCTCCAGAAACCGGCGCAAGTTGCGCAGCTTGATCGCGTAGTCACCCACATCGGTGGTCGGCCGGAACTTGAGTTCCTTGATTTCGACCTGCTTGGTCTTGCGCTTCGCTGCGTGCGCCTTCTTTTGCTGTTCGAATTTGAACTTGCCGAAATCCATGATGCGGCAGACCGGCGGGTCGCCGTTCGGCTGGATCTCGACCAGATCGAGGCCGGCTTCCTGAGCCATGGCCAGCGCTTCGTCGCGCGAGAGAATGCCTACCTGCTCTCCCTCCGCGCCGATGACGCGCACCCGCGGAACACGGATTTCCAGATTCCTGCGGTTCGTCTTGTTGTCGGTGGCGATACTTTCATCCTCCCAAGGGGAAATCCTACCCGGCAGCGTGCGGATCAGGGCCGCGCGCCATCGGACTCCAAACGCTTCGCGAAATCGGCGACGGACATCGAACCCAAGTCCTCGCCCGTGCGAACACGCACGGCAATGGTCCCCGTCTCCTTTTCCCGATCGCCGACGACCAGGAGATAGGGCACCTTCTCGAGCGTGTGTTCCCGGATTTTATAGCCGATCTTCTCGTTGCGCAAATCGGCTTCGACCCGGAACCCTTGCGCCACAAGGGCTTGCACGACCTCGTTCACATATTCGGCCTGGGCGTCGGTGATGTTCATGACGACGGCCTGGACCGGCGCCAGCCAGACCGGGAATGCACCCGAATGGTGCTCGATCAGGATGCCGATGAAGCGCTCCATCGAGCCGACGATGGCCCGGTGCAGCATGACGGGCACGTGGCGCCGGGAATCCTCGCCGACGTATTCGGCGCCCAGACGCCCCGGCATCGAGAAATCAACCTGCATCGTCCCGACCTGCCAGGCCCGGCCGATCGAGTCCTTCATGTGGTACTCGACCTTGGGCCCGTAGAAGGCACCCTCGCCCGGCAGCTCCGCCCATTGGACACCACAGGCACGCAACGCCGAGCGCAAGGCATTCTCGGCCTTGTCCCAGACATCCTCCGAGCCGATGCGCGAATCGGGCCGGAGCGCGATCTTGAGGTCGATGTCCTCGAAGCCGAAATGCTTGTAGACCGCCATCGCCTGCGCGTGGAACGCGACGACCTCGGCTTCCATCTGGTTCTCGGTGCAGAAGATGTGGCCGTCGTCCTGCACGAACCCGCGCACGCGCAAGAGCCCGTGCAATGCGCCCGAGGGCTCGTTGCGCGTGCACGAGCCGAACTCGCCGTAGCGGATCGGCAAATCGCGATAGCTGTGCAGGCCGTGGTTGTAGACCTGTATATGGCCCGGGCAATTCATCGGCTTCACCGCATAGGTCCGCTTCTCGGACTCGGTGAAGAACATGTTGTCTTTGTAATTGTCCCAATGTCCCGATTTCTGCCAGAGCGACACGTCGAGAATCGCCGGACAGCGCACTTCCTGATAGCCGGACTGCCGGTACACGCCGCGCATGTACTGCTCGACGACCTGCCAGATCGCCCAGCCTTTCGGATGCCAGAACACCAGGCCCGGCGCTTCGTCCTGCATGTGGAAGAGATCGAGCTGTTTGCCGAGCTTGCGGTGATCGCGCTTCTCGGCTTCCTCCACGCGCTGGATGTACGCATCGAGCTGTTTCTTGTCAGCCCACGCGGTGCCGTAGATGCGCTGCAGCTGCTCGTTCTTCGCATCGCCGCGCCAATAGGCGCCCGAAAGGCGCGTCAGCTTGAACGCCTTGAGGAAACGCGTGTTCGGCACGTGCGGGCCGCGGCACATGTCGACGTATTCCTCGTGGTAGTACAGGCCCATCTGCTTCTCGTCGGGCATGTCATCGATCAGGCGCAGCTTGTAGTCCTCGCCGCGCTTCTTGAACACGTCGATGACTTCGGCGCGCGGCGTCATCTTCTTGATGACGTCGTAGTCCTTGTCGATCAACTCGCGCATGCGCTTCTCGACCGCCGCGAGATCGTCCGGCGTGAACGGGCGCTCGTACCAGATGTCGTAAAAGAAACCGTCGTCGATCACCGGACCGATGACCATCTTTGCAGTCGGATAAAGCTGCTTGACCGCGTGGCCGACGAGATGCGCCGCCGAATGGCGGATGATCTCGACGCCTTCGGGATCCTTCGGCGTGATGATGCGCAGGCTCGCATCGTGATCGATGCGATCGCTCGCATCGACGAGCTTGCCGTCAACCGAACCGGCGACAGTCGCCTTGGCGAGCCCTGCACCGATCGACGCGGCAACTTCCGCGACGGTGACCGGATGATCGAAGAGCTTCTTGCTGCCATCCGGGAGCGTGATGTTGATCATGGTGGCGATGGTTTCTTGGAAGTGCGGTCCGGTGCGTTCCGGATTACGCGCGCCCGAAGGCGATAACGACTATTGGCGACGGCGGAGTCAATAAAAAAGGGCGCCGAGCGCCCTTCATTGCGGGAGCATGGCTTGTAGTCAGTCGTAGAACGTTCGTGTACTCATGTCGCACTCTCGACCAGCGTTGACCGCGGGCCACCTGCTGCATCCGCTACGTTGCGGCGGAAACGTAATGCAGCGCAAACAGCGTGTCAACGCCGCTTGGCATGCGCATTCAGGCGCCGACCCTTGCGACGTCTAAACGCAGCCTGACTTCGAAACGGCCGTGTTCATGCCATGGCCGGGTTTTCGTCACTACGGTTGCGGCGCGGTCGAACCGACTCGCGTCCCAAGGAGAGCATCATCATGAATTCAATGCGCAACGCTGCCACGCTGGCCCTGTGCACGACGCTCGCGCTGGGCGCCCTGAGCCTCAGCTCCGTCGCTTTCGCGGCCGACGCCATGCCGGCGAAATCCGACCAGCCCGTGACCGATACCTGGATCACGACAAAGGTCAAGACCGAGCTGGCGACCACCGATGGCGTGAAGAGCACGAAGATCAGCGTGACGACCAAGGACGGCGTCGTGGCGCTGGTCGGCGTGCTGGCGACATCGGATGCGGTCGACAAGGCCATCGCGGCGACGCAGACCGTCAAGGGCGTGAAGCGCGTGGATTCGTCCGGCCTCAAGGTCAAGTAGATCCACTGCATAGGATCGCCGTGAAGCCAGCAGCCGAGCGGTGGCAAACCGGGAAGCGGCTTCGGCTGCTTTCCGGTATTGCCTTGCCCGACGGCTTGTTCATTGCCGAGCCAGCGCGGACGGTGCACCTTTGGCGTCGCGACCGGAACGGGGAGTTGCAATGACCACCTTTTCGAAACTGGCCATCTCGCTCGCAGCCGCACTGTTGGCGGCGTGCGCAACCGTAAACGAGGGTGCTGTGCGCTCATCGGGCGAAGGGGATTCCGCCGCCGCCTGGGCGACGTTCGATCTCGACAACGACGGCGTGCTGTCCCTCGACGAGCTCGAGCAGGAACGCGCGATGGGTCTGCTGCAGGACTTCCCGCAGGCCGATGGCGATCATGATCGCCGCGTGTCGAAGGCCGAGTGGGATGCGTGGTGGCCCAGAATGACCAACCACTTCGTGCGCGACGGAAGCGGCGACGAACCGGCGTTCGAATCCGCTCGATAGCGCCCGCGTTCGCGACAACGGGCGCCGCCATTTCGACGGCGTGCGCATTGGCGCGCCGTCGACTGCCGCCGGTCCGCGCGAGTTCCTGCTTGGCCACGTGTTCGAACGGGACTGCCAAGCCTCGTTGCTGCGCACACATTATTAACGCTCGCCGTCCGCCAGCGCGTCATCGCGCACGGGCGGGCGGGCGCATGCGCAGGTGCGCAATCTCAGTGTGAACGGGTGCACAGTCGACAGGCTGATTCCTCCGCAGTCGGCAAATCCCTTTGCCGGCAACCTCTCGACGACCGCAAACGCAGCAAACGGCGCGCCACTACGAGCGTCGACCCTGCTGCGATGAGGCGGTCGAACCTACCGGAGGATCTGCGATGTCTGTGAAGAATGCCGCCGCCGACGTGCTCGCCGCTGTCAGCGTCATGACGCACGCCCAGAATGCCTGTGCTCGCCTCAATCCGCTGAACGCGCCGATGACGCTCGACCAGCTTCAGCAACGCGCTGACATGATCGACAAGATCATCCGCGCGCGCTCCAAGCTGCAGCAGCTGCGCAATCGCGCCGCCGCGCTCGAAGACGCGCTGGCGCGTTTCAAGACGCGTCGCGAGGCACGATGCGCATGATCGCCGACCCCGAATCGAACCGTCGTTACGGCTTGTCCGGCCCGCAGGCGTTCGGCATCTTCATCGCCTGCGCGCTGTTCATGCTCGCGCTGCTTTCGATCGTGCCGGAATCGTAAGCGCGAATTGAAAAGGAAACCCGCCGTCGCGGAATCGACGGCGGCAGGTCGATCGGCGATGGGCCGCTTGTGCAGGGCTTTCGACATGGCCTCTGGGCCGGCGCCCCTTCGCTGGATAAACTCCTGCTTCAAGAGCATCGAGTTCGAAAATGTCCATTGCGCCGATCAGCGGACTGAGCGTTATCCGTCATGCCGCTCTGGGCGGAATCCCTCACGCGAACGCGGCGCCAACCGGCTAACTTCGCTCTGTGCGTCCGTTTGCCGCACGCGCGCGTGCGGCCGCAGCGCAAGAATCGCGCCGCTTTCGAGCAACAGGCAAGTCATCGATGGGTACCCGTTTCGCGCTGACCTGCGCGGTCATCGCAATTGCCATTCCCGCCACTTCGAGCGCGTGCTCGAGCTGCGGCTGCACGCTGAATTCGGATTGGGCGAGCCAGGGCTACGCCGTCGGTTCGGGATTCCGCGTCGATCTGCGTTACGACTACTTCAATCAATCGGATCTGCGCTCGGGAACCGACAGCGTCGACCGCAGCTCGCTCGAAATTCCGAACGATCGGGAAATCCAGAACACCACCGTCAATCGCAATACCACACTCGACATCGATTACGCGCCCTCGCGGACATGGGGCGTGGACGTGCTGGTCCCCTACTTCGATCGCTATCACAATACGATCGCCGCGGGCGATACCGCTCTTTCCTATTCGCAGTCCAACAGCATCGGCGACGTGCGCGTCGCCGGCCGCTTCCAGGGCTTCAGTCCCGACTTGAGCTTCGGCGTTCTCTTTGGTTTGAAGTTCGCGACCGGAAGAACCGACGTCAATTTCTACGCCGGCCCGCAAGCGGGACAGCCGCTCGATCGCGGGCTTCAGCCCGGCACCGGAACGACCGACGCGCTGCTCGGCGTCTACGACTTCGGCAACTGGAGCGAATCGGTCGGCTACTTCGCACAGGCGACATTGCAGCAGCCGCTCAACTCGAACGACGGATTCAAACCCGGCACCGGTCTTAATATCACTGGAGGCGTGCGCTACACCGGCTGGCAGATGTTCACGCCGCAGGCGCAAATCAATATCCGCGCCGAAAAACGCGAATCGGGCGTCAACGCCGACGTCGAAAACAGCGGCGCCACCCTCGCCTATTTCAGCCCAGGTTTCAGCGTGCGCTTCAATTCGCACTGGGACGGCTTCGGGTTCGTGCAGTTTCCGATCTATCAGCGCGTGAACGGGCTGCAGCTCGAACCCGAGCGTCTGTTTTCGATCGGGCTCCAGTATCGGATGTGATGCACTCGGCGCGCCGTGCGAAGCTTGGCGCGCGCTCACGCGATCGTCGATTCAACCCCGAAGCCATCGGCGAAAAACTCATCGAAACATCGCCAGGTGCCTGCTGCGGCACCACGGCCCGATCAATGCCGGGCGGAATTACGCCGGGACGATCGAATCGAGCGCGCGGTTACACAAGGGCCGATATCAAACCCCTGAACCCGCCATGCCTTTAGGCACGATCTTGGCAGCTCGCACGTCCTTATCTCGTTTCTCGTAGCGGGTCCCATGTGCGCAGGCGAAACCTGCGGCGCGAGTTGAACTGCATCCGCATTCCGGAGAATCGGTGATGAGCAAGTTCGTCCCTTGTTGCGGCGTCGTGATCATCCTGTTCGCCGCGGCGACCGTCGCTGCCGGGCCACTGATCACTGAGCGCGTCAACGTCAACCCGATCACCGGCGTGCAGGCAGATGGCATCAGCTATTCACCGGTGCTGTCGGCAAATGGTTGCGTCGTCGCGTTCGTCTCACAATCGAGCACGCTCGCTCCGCCGAGCTACGGGCTGACTACGGCTTCGCCACCTCAGGTCTACGCCGTCGATCGCTGCGTGACGCCGCATACGCTGGAGCTGATCAGCGTCACCAACGACGGCACCGCCGCCGCCGATGCCGCATGTCTCGCGCCGAACATTTCGGCGGATGGACGTTACGTGGCGTTTGTGTCCCCGGCGACCAACCTGCCGGCACCGGGGAGCGGGCAACAAGGTTCCGCACAACTTGTGTTTGTTCGTGACCGCGTGGCGCAGGCGACGCTGTCGCCCCTGGAGGCTTGGCGACAAAACAGCGGCGGGGTCGGCGTAGACGCTACCGCCGCCATCCGCTACATGAGTGCCGACGCATCCAGATTCGCGTTCGACTTCAGAAGCCCGCCGGCGGTGGAGCAGAATTTGTATGTCGTGAATTTTTCCGGCGGAGCGAGCACATTGCAGCCGATATGTCCTGCTCTCGACAACGCTTGTCTGACCGGCACATCGGACTACATGTCCATTTCCGCTGACGGCAGTGCGGTGCTGCTGCAGTCAACTTACCCATTCGTTGTGGGCGGGGGAAGCGGCCTTTACAGCGTTTATTTATACGATGTCGCTACAGCGGCTTCGACGCTTGTCAGTGTCACGGCCAATGGCACGCCGGCGAACGCGGATGTCGAGCCGTTGTCGGACATCGCCCTGTCCGAAGATGGCCATCTGATCGCTTTTTCCTCCGACCTGGCGACCAACTTTCCCGGCAACACCAGCGATACGTTGCTGCTCAAGAATCTAACCAGCGGCGCCGTGACCCTGATCAGCGCTACCAGCGACGGTACGCCCGTACCGATCGGATATGCCATCGCCCTGCCGCAGCTCAGCGCGGACGGCAATCGGCTGGCTTTTACCGCGGAAAATCAGCTGATTCCTCACGACTATCAAGTTGGCGACGACGCCGTGGTCGCCGACCTGTCGCTGGGGCGACTTGGCAGCGCCTGCATCTCAGCGAGCGGATCGTTCGCGCCACTGGGTTGTGACGGGGTGACGATCTCGGCGGACGGCAAATGGGCTGGGTTCCGCTCAACCGCGAACAATTTGGTGCCGAACGATACCAACGGCGAACCGGACATCTTCGTGGTTGCGCTCGATCCGGCGATCGATCTCCTGTTCGCCAATGGCTTCGAATACTAGCGCCGTTTCGGCGAGGGTTGGGCAGGCAGCGACGAGGATCCGGACCTCGTCCAGACTCGCGGATCGTGGGATCTAGGCAAACCTTTTCGTCACCCCTTATAGAACCGCCGCAGATGCGACTTCAGTTCCGCGTAGATGTCACCGCTTGCTTTGCGCGCTTTGATGGCCGCTCTAAGTCGGATATTGAACTCGACGAGCTCGAGCCGGGTATCTTGATTGAGTCGTGCGAGTTTCGCTAACGCGACCTTCTCCGCCGCTTGCGCCGCCGCGAGACGTTCCTCGAGCTCGCGAAGCTTGGTCAATGCGTCAGTCACGGAGCCGTCTTACCCCGAATGCGAAGCGAGCGTTCTGATTTGCCGCCTGTAGACATGAGTTATCTGACGCGTTCCGCTGGTTCCCCGCTGCGACGAAAAAGCCGGCGCTCGGCCGGCTTCACGTAAACGACTGATTTGTTGGTGGGCGGTACAAGGATCGAACTTGTGACCCCTACCATGTCAAGGTAGTGCTCTACCGCTGAGCTAACCGCCCGTTCGTTCGGCCGCAGCCGAGAAGGGCGCGCAAAGTAGCACAGGGTCGCGCGGGCGACAACCGAAACGTAGGGGAATACCGAGCGCGATCCTATCGACGCCATTTCCGCTCGGCGACGCGGGCCTTTTCGGGAGTCGGCCGACGCAATTGCGCGCCGCTATCCGATCAAACCCTGCTCACGGATGCGGTGAATTTCGTCACGCACGCGCGCCGCGTCTTCGAACTCGAGATCCTGCGCGTGCTTGAACATCTGCGCCTCGAGTTTCCTGATCGTCGAGGCAATTTGTTCCGGGGTCAGCGTTCTGTAGTCCGCGGCCGCTTCGGCAACGCGCCGCGCACCCGATCCACGCCCGCGCCCTCGCGTGCGCTCGCCGTCGGCTTCGGCGCGCGCGCCTTCCATGATGTCCATGACCTTGCGCACCACCGATTTCGGCGTTATGCCATGCGCGAGGTTGTATTCGACCTGCTTGGCGCGACGCCGATCGGTTTCGTCGATCGCCGCGCGCATCGACTTCGTCATCTGATCGGCGTACAGAATCGCCTTGCCGCGCAGGTTGCGCGCTGCGCGACCGATCGTCTGGATCAGCGAGCCGGCCGAACGCAGATAACCTTCCTTGTCTGCGTCGAGAATCGCGACCAGCGATACCTCCGGCATGTCGAGACCTTCGCGCAACAGGTTGATGCCGACCAGCACGTCGAATTTGCCGAGGCGCAGATCGCGGATGATCTCGACGCGCTCGACCGTTTCGATATCCGAGTGCAGGTAACGCACGCGCACGCCGTGTTCCTCGAGATATTCGGTGAGGTTTTCGGCCATGCGCTTGGTCAGTGTGGTGACCAGCACGCGATCGCCGAGGCCGACGCGCTCGTGGATCTCGGACAATAGATCGTCGACCTGCGTGCGCACCGGCCGCACTTCGACTTCGGGATCGACCAATCCGGTCGGCCGCACGACGAGCTCGGTCACGTTGCCGACCGATTTCGCACGTTCGTACGGACCCGGCGTCGCCGACACGAACACCGTACGCGGCGCGCGGTCTTCCCATTCCTCGAACTTGAGCGGACGGTTATCGAGGGCGGACGGCAAACGGAACCCGAACTCGACCAGCGTTTCCTTGCGCGAGCGATCACCCTTGTACATCGCGCCGAGCTGCGGAATCGTGACGTGCGATTCGTCGACGACCAGAAGCGCGTCCGCCGGCAGATAGTCGAACAATGTCGGCGGCGGCTCGCCGGGCGCGCGGCGCGTCAGATGCCGCGAATAGTTTTCGATGCCCTGACAGTAGCCGATCTCGGCCATCATCTCGACATCGAACTGCGTGCGCTGCTGCAGCCGCTGCGCCTCGACGAGCTTGTTGGCCTTGTAGAGATATTCGAGCCGTTCCTTGAGCTCGGCCTTGATCGTTTCAATCGCGTTCAACACGCTGTCGCGCGTGGTCGCATAATGCGTCTTCGGATAGACCGTGTAGCGCGGCACCTTGCGCATGATCTCGCCGGTCAACGGATCGAAGATCGCTAGATTCTCGATGTCGCCGTCGAACAGCTCGATGCGCAGCGCTTCGCTCTCCGATTCCGCCGGAAACACGTCGATGACTTCGCCGCGCACGCGGTAGCTGCCGCGCCGAAGCTCATAGTCTCCGCGCGTGTACTGCAACTCGGTCAGATGCTTTATCAGCGCGCGCTGATCGGTGTGCTCGCCACGCATCAGGTGCATGCGCATCTTGAGATAGTCCTCGGGATCGCCGAGGCCGTAGATCGCGGACACCGTCGCCACGATGATTGCATCCGAGCGCGACAGCAGAGCCTTGGTCGCCGACAGACGCATCTGCTCGATGTGCTCGTTGATCGACGCGTCTTTCTCGATATAGGTATCGCTCGAAGGAACGTACGCCTCGGGCTGGTAGTAGTCGTAGTAGCTGACGAAGTATTCGACGGCGTTATGCGGAAAGAATTCCCTGAACTCACCATAGAGCTGTGCCGCCAGCGTCTTGTTCGGCGCCAGCACCAGCGTCGGCTTCTGAATCTTCTCGATGACGTTCGCCATCGTGTAGGTCTTGCCCGAACCGGTAACGCCGAGCAGCGTCTGCCGAGCGAGGCCTGCTTCGAAATTCTGCGTGAGGCGCTTGATCGCTTCCGGCTGATCGCCGGCGGGCTTGTACGGTGCGACGAGTTGAAATCGATCGGTCATGCGTGATCCGCCAGCAAGTCGACAAGTATAAGGTGCATCGGCAGATGTGCTTTCGTGAACGCCTTCCTGCGCTCAACGTCGTTCATTTCCTACAGCACGTCCCGCCGAGTCGCGATCGTCGCCGCCGAGCGCGTTGCCTAGCATGGCCACCATCCACTCACGGGAGATTCGCCATGCAGATCACCAAGCGCAACAACCTCGGTTTCAGCCTCATCGAGCTCATGATGACGCTCGCCGTCCTCGCGACTCTGATCTCTGTGGCAGCCCCCGCATTCGGCAAGCTGATTCAAAGCACCGAGGCGCAGACCTCGCGCAGCGCACTCACGACCGCACTCAATACCGCCCGCATCCTCGCCGCCAGCAAGAACGCTCACGTCGTCGTCTGCCCGAGCGCCGATCAGCAATATTGCGGTCACACCACCGAATGGCAACACGGCTGGCTGGTTTTCATCGACGCCGACGACGACGGCTTGCGCGACGCCGACGAGGAGCTGCTCAGCGTCGCCCAGGCGCAGCCCAATGGCGTCGCGATCGTCAGCACGGTCGGCCGCACCCACATCGACTATCGCCCCGACGGCAGCGCCACCGGCTCCAACGTCACGTTCACGGTGTGCGACCGTCGCGGCTCGGACGACGCGACCGCGCTCGTCATCAACAACGCGGGCCGCGTCCGCCACGGCGTACCGACGGCCGCAGCCGCCGCGGCCTGCGAGCAGGTTCTCGACAACCCCCAAGGATGAAGCTCCAAGCCCAAGCTTGACGCTCGAAGACCGGCCCCAGACAATACGCGGCTCGCCCGAATAGCTCAGCCGGTTAGAGCATCTGACTGTTAATCAGAGGGTCGTTGGTTCGAGTCCAACTTCGGGCGCCATCAGCAAAGGCTTGCGCGTAACCGCCGCAAGCCTTTTTTGTCTGTGTGCGTTACGCGAAGCGCGGTAGCAAAGGCCGCAAGTTCACCGACCGTGCCACAGGCATCGTTGCCCGCTACTGACAACTCAACCCCGCCGGCATCGTCAGCCTGGTGATGTCCATTGTCGATCGACCCCAGATCGAATTGCCGCCGTCGCCGGTAAAATAGACACGGCCGTGGTTGCAGTCCGCGAAGATGAAAGCCAGCGTGCCCCACGACTGGTTTCTGAATGACGCCGGATCGAAGTCGGGAATCCAGCGTCCGCCCCGTCCCTGATCGGCGTAGATCACGGCCTGATCACCATGAATATCGCCGACGCCGCCGAACCACGCCTCCTGCGTTCCGTCCGGCGTGAACGCGAACCAGTAGGCCATCAGGCGATCTTGCGGAAGCACTTCGATCAACAGACCGTGCCCGCTTTGATTCGGGTCATACCACGCACCGGTGAACGCCGCGGTGATCGGCACCGAAGCAACCCGCTCGACTTGCGCGACCCAGAAGAACGACTGCGCGATGATCGTGCTGGACGGACCGTCCGTGTAGATCGTCGCTGTATTCGCAAAATATGCGCCTTGCGTATCGCCGACTTCCAATGCCGGCGCAACCGCCGTGCCGGTCATATCGGATGTCGCGACGACGCTCACATCGCCGCCGTCGAAGAACGGGTACGCGCTTGGCGACAAGCACTCCGTTCCATCGTTGTGGCACTGATCCGCGTCGAAATAAACCGGAACCCCGGGCTCGGGATTGCCTTCGGAATCCAGCACTCGCACCGCAAGCGGTATCGGAAACGATTCGTCGACCACCCCGACCTGCCCGCCGCCCGAAACCGGTGTCAACGTCGTCGGAGGCAACGGATCCGCGGCAGCATTGCGAAGCGATGCGAGCAGGACAGCTGCGCAAACGATCGACGCAAAATGCGAACGCGCACAGCGAAGCGAATACGTGATCATCTCAACCTCCTTGCTGAAGGGCAGTTACGCTGACGCGTGAGCGCGCAAATGCGTCGCAGCGTTTGCAGGAAAGTCGTCGCGTCCGCGAAATGCAATTGTCGGCGCGGCAATGCGCGTCGCCGTTGCGTGCGATTGTCGTCTGGAAAATTGTTGCGCGGATTTGCGATCACGCCGACGAATGAGCGGCGTTCAAAACGAGATCGTCCGGCGTGCGACGCGCATCGAGGAATCACAACGACGCGACGCATTCGCGAGCCGCAACCGTATCCATTTCGACGTGAACAAGCCTCGCGGACCGGAGTCGCGCTCCCTCGCCCCGCACTGGGGCGCAACGCCGCGAGCGCAAGCCGACTTTGACAGGCGCGTCATCGTTGTCTGGCAGACCCGCCGCGGGATTGGGTCGGCGGGGGCAGCGCGTACGCTGCCCACCGCCGATTGCCGTCCGTGGCCTGATCCTTTCGGATCGTCCTAGGTGGTCGTGGCGGGCGCTGCGGGCCAGCGTCCGTCGAGACGCACTTACCGTCGAAGGCCAGTTTCCGCGGCGCGGGCCGCGTTGCCTTCGCGCCAGGAGACGCCTGACGCCGCCGGCTCGGCCGGACTTGGCCTCATCCGCTCTCCTAGCGCACTTCCGCGCGGAAAGCTCCAAAAACGCGCGGCAAGCTACCCCGGATGAAGCCCGGCGTCAAGCTGTAAATCTGCGTAACTGTTTGAAAGTATTAATTATATTGTGCAACGCAAAAAATGTGTCCGGACCAATTTTTGCGCACAAATCCTGTCCGGACAGGCTGCCTGCCCGGCGTTTGGGCATCCACACGTAAAGAGGTCTAGACGTCCCGACGTCCGATCAGCGCCGCAACAAGCTGACCTTTTTCGGCCGGCGCACCCAGAGAACCAGCGCTATCAGGAGCAGCACGGGCGCGGCCCAGTACGCCGTCTTGATTCCGCTGTGGGTCGCGTTCCAGCTCGGGCCGAACAGGAGATCCATAGCAACCGTCGGATCGGCGCGTATGCGCTCGAATCCTTCGCTGAAGGCGTCGGTGAGACGCGCGCTGCCGTAGTCCCGCAGCGCAGGTACGGCGGAATCGAGCATGCCGCCTAGCGCGATATAGGTCGTCGCGAGCGGCGCCTCGCGCCGCGCGGAATCCGCGATGCCCTGGCCGATATCCGGCAGGGCGGACACGGCTCCCCAGACGACGATGTCGTAGAAGAAACAAAGGGCGAACAGGACCAGAGCAACCACATGCAGGCGGAACTTCACGTCGAGTCCTCCTTCTGCGCCGGATGGATGCTACGTCGCAAATTGCCTGTGCGATGTGATGCGCGCAAGGAAAAGCGCATTTCCGCGCGAAGAACGCATTCCCGGCCGATGAAAGTACCCATTTTAGGCGCCGGCGGGCCTTTGGGACCCCATTCGATCGCACTTGCCGGCCGATCGCTACCAAGAACCACGCTGCGCCTAGAACATTCCGGTTTCGAGCCGCGCCGCCTCGGACATCATCGAATGATTCCACGGCGGATCGAACACGAGCTCGACATCGGCCTCGGCGACCGTCGGAATCATTTCGAGCTTGGTGCGCACGTCGTCGACCAGGATCTCGCCCATGCCGCAACCGGGTGCGGTCAGGGTCATGTCCACCTTGACCTTGCGCTGCCCGTCGTCGAGACGATCGACCTCGCAGCTGTAGACGAGTCCGAGCTCGACGATGTTGATCGGAATTTCCGGATCGAAGCAGGTCCGCAACTGTTGCCAGACGAGTTTTTCGACGTCCTCGTCCTTGGCCCCTTCCGGAAGTTCGAGTGCCGGCGGCGGATCGCGCCCCAGCGCATCGGCATCGGCGCCGCTGATACGGAACAGGCTGCCGTCGACGTACACCGTGAAGCTGCCGCCGAGCGCTTGCGTGATGTAGCCGACCTGGCCCGCCGGCAGAGTCACGACATCGCCCTGCGGCACCATCACGGCGCTGCAGTCGCGTTCGAAGCGGATCGGTTCGGAGGTCTGGCTGTAACCCATCGGTGATGTCGCCGGCCGGTCGTCATCGCGGTCGCGCATTATGCCTTCCGTCGCAGATGCGTGCCGTCCGTGCTCGATATCGGGGCTCGGCGCGACGCTTCAATGACGCGCGGTGACGCGAGCAACGGATGCGCGCGCCGGCGATGCGGTGATCGACACACGCGCCGATCACTGCGATTCGGGTCGAACGAATCCGAGCTCGCGCAGGCACCGACCAAAAAGCCGCATTGCCGCTTCGATGTCGGCAGTCGGCAACCCCGCATAACCGAGCACGAGTCCCGGCCGCGGCGGCGTTTTCAGGCAATACGGCGCAATCGCATAAAGACCGAGACCGCGCGCGCCCGCATGCTCGATCAGGCGCTCGCAATCGGCGTGGCTCGTGCCGACGAGCCAGGCGGTGAGATGCATGCCCGCGTTCGAGTCGACGACCTCGACGATGCCGGCGGCGTGCCGCGCAAGACCATTCAGCATCGCCGTGCGACGCGCGCGCAAAGTCTGCGCGGCGCGACGCAGATGCCGCTCGAAACCACCATCGCCCATGAAGCGCGCGAGGGCGGCCTGCTCGAGCGCGTTGCAACCGCGGTCCTCGAGCCATTTCGCCGCGACGAAGGCGTCGCGCAGCGCCGGTGGCAGCACCATGTAGCCGAGCCGTAGCGCCGGAAACAACGCCTTCGAAAAACTGCCGATGTAGATCACGCGCCCATCGCGATCGAGTGATTTCAGCGCGGCGAGCGGACGGCCGCCGTAACGGAATTCGCCGTCGTAGTCGTCTTCGATGAGCCACGCGCGTTGCGCCGCAGCCCATTCGAGCAATTCGACGCGACGCGCGAGCGGCAGCAGCGCGCCGGTCGGAAACTGATGCGAAGGCGTCACGACTGCGAGTCGCGCGTGATCGGGCAGTGCCGAAGGCACCAGGCCTTCGGCATCGACGCGACAACCGCGAACGTGCGCACCATGCGCGGTAAAGACCTGACGCGCGCCGCGATAATGCGGATCTTCGAGCACGACCGCTTCACCGGGTTCGATCAACACTCGCGCCGCCATTGCGAACGCCTGCTGCGTGCCGGAGACGATCAGCACATCATCGGGCGTCGCCGGCACGCCGCGACGGCGCGCTAGATAATCGCAAACCTGTTCGCGCAACGCAGCGAGACCTTGCGCGTCGGGATAGTCGAATTCGACATGTTCCGCCGCGCGATTCAACTCGCGCCGCCAGACACTCGCGAGCATCGGATTGGCGAGCGGCAACCCGTACTGCAAGTTGTAGCGCAGACCGCGATGCTGACGTCCGGGAATCGAACGCCCGTCGAAGTTCGCGAGCACGCGGCGCGCGAAGGCCGACAACGGTGCGACCAGCGCCGCGCTGTTTCGGCGTTGCGGCGCCGGGCTGCCGACACTCGCGACATAACTCCCCGAGCCGACGCGGCCGACGAGGAAACCTTCCGCCTGCAATTGCTCGTACGCGGCGAGCACGGTGTTGCGCGAGATATCGAGCTCGCGCGCCAGCGAGCGACTCGCCGGCAAACGCGCACCGGCCGACACGCGGCCGTCGAGGATCGCGCCTTTCAGCGAGCGGATCAGCTGCGCGTAACGCGGACCGTCGCCATCGAGATCGAGGTACATGGAATTGGCTCCATCATTGCCGACGATGGTGGCGCTCCATGGTACCAATAATCGGCCCTAGAGTTCACCTGTCCCGATGCAGGAATCCAGACCATGCCAGTTCGCCCAGATCCGCGCGGTGCGCCCGCGCCTCCCGAGCGTGCGACGCAGACAAAAAAAACGGCTTCGCCCGCGCGCTATCGCGTGCAGCGCACCAAGGCGCGCGCGCGCTACGACCGCGACAGCATCCATGCAATCCTCGACGCCGGCTTGATCGCCCACGTTGGATTCGCAACGAACGGTCAGCCGTTCGTCATTCCGATGCTGTATGCGCGCGTCGGCGACGCGCTGCTGTTGCACGGCTCGGTCGCAAGCCGCCTGGTCAACGCGCTTGGCGGCGGAATTCCGGCCTGCGTCAGCATGACGCTCGTCGACGGCCTCGTGCTGGCTCGTTCGCATTTCCATCATTCGGTGAATTACCGCTCGGTCGTCGCGTTCGGCACGGCGAAGCTTGTCGCCGATCCTGACGAAAAGGTCGCCGCGCTCGCGCACTTCGTCGACGCGATTGTTCCGGGACGCGCGTCCGAATCGCGGCCGCCGGATCGCAACGAGCTCGCCGCGACGCACGTGCTGCGCTTCGAAATCGACGACGCGAGCGCCAAAGTGCGCAGCGGCAGCGCGAAGGATGACGCCGCCGACATCGCGTTGCCGTACTGGGCGGGCGTCGTGCCGCAGCGCGCGATGTATGGCGCTCCGATCGCCGACGAAAGCGTCGCGCGCGGCTCCGACTTGCCTTCGTCCGTGCAAAGATTGATCGGCGCGAACGGGGCACCCACATGATGGCGACTTCGAGTATCCGCGTCGTCGATCTCAACGATGCATCGGGCAACGTCATCGAACCGGACTGGCTCGCCAAAGCCGAGACCGTGCATCGCCAGCTCCGCCCGCTTCTGCCGCACGACTACGCCGGCAAGATGCGCCGCGTTTTCGCTGACGGCGCGCGCATGTGCGTCGCGATACGCGACGGCGATGTGGTCGGCGTCGCGGTGCACCGCATCCACGAGAACACGTTCGACGGCGTCCAGATGTACGTCGACGACCTCGTCGCCGATGAGAGCAAACGTTCCCAAGGCGTCGGCAAAACGCTGATGGATCATCTGCAACAACTCGCACGCGATTCGGGCTGCGAGCAGTTCAATCTCGATTCCGGAACCCAGCGCCAGCAGGCGCACCGCTTCTATTTCCGCGAAGGCCTGGTGATTACGTCGTTTCATTTCCGAAAGTCGCTGGAACCCAGCGATTCGAAATAGCGGAAATTCAGCACGATTCACATTGCAGCGCACACGCCGTTATCATCGCGCCTCCCGCCATCCGATGGCGACGCCTGGATCGCCGGATGGCGCAGCAAACCGCAGCCCGCTCTGCAGCACGGTATTGGATCGGCGTCGCGACCGCGTTCATGTGCGCACTCGCCGGCGGCGCGGTCTGGTGCCTGCTTGCGTTGTACGCGCGCCACGATCTGATGGCGCTGTCGCTGCCGGTCGCCGCCGGCGTGGTGTGGGCGCTTCGCGCGCACGGATTCGCCGGACGCGTCTCGGGCGCGGCCATCGCGGTCGTATGCGTCGCGTTCGCGTGTGCGTATTCGCTTTACTTGCAGGCGACTGCGCAGGTCGCATCGCTGCTTGGCCTGCCGATGCGCGATGCGCTGCTGCAGATGGCGCCGCGCATGGCGATCGACATCGCGTGGGCGAATCTCGATGCGGGCGGCATGGCCATCGTCGCGCTGGCGCTCATCGTCGCGGCGATTGGAACGCTTTGGGCAGTGCGGGCGCCACGCCGCGACTGACAGCGAGGGCGAACGGTCCGATCGAGATCAGTGTCCGCCGCCGCCTTCAATCGCCTTGAGCTCCGAGATCAGGCGATTCGCCGCTTCCTTGCCGTCGCCGTACAACATGCGCGTGTTGTCCTGATAGAACAGCGCATTCTCGATGCCCGCGAATCCGGTGCCTTTGCCGCGCTTGATCACGATCACTTGTCTCGCATCGACGACATCCAGAATCGGCATGCCGTAGATCGGCGATGACTTGTCGGTCTTCGCGGCCGGATTCACCACGTCGTTCGCGCCGATCACGATCGCGACATCGCAGGTCTTGAACTCGGGATTGATCTCGTCCATATCGGCGATCAGATCGTACGGAACGCCGGCTTCGGCGAGCAGCACGTTCATGTGGCCGGGCATGCGGCCGGCGACCGGATGGATCGCGAACTTGACGTCCTTGCCGGCCTTGATCAGCGCCTGCGACAGCTCCCAGATCTTGTGCTGCGCCTGCGCGACGGCCATGCCGTAACCCGGCACGATGATGACCTTGTCGGCGAGATAGAGCAGCGAGGCCGCGTCGCTCGCTTCGATGGGCTTTTGCGAGCCGGCGATCTCGGTTGCGCCGCCGCCGCCGCCAAAATTGGAAAAGAGCACATTGCTGATCGGACGATTCATCGCCTTCGCCATCAGCTGGGTCAGGAACGTGCCGGCCGCGCCGACCACGGTGCCGGCGATGATCAGCGCCTCGATCTGCATCACATAACCTTCGAACGCGACCGCAAGACCCGTCAGCGCGTTGTAGAGGGAGATCACGACCGGCATGTCCGCACCACCGATCGGCAACGTCATCAATACGCCGAACGCAAGCGCGAGCAGGAAGAACACGACGACGAGATTCGCATCGAGTTTCCAGAACACGATCGCCGCACCCGCGAGCACGGCCGCTGCCAACACCGCGAAATTGACGATCTGCTGGCCGCCGAACGTGAAGCGTTTGTCCATGCGCCCGTCGAGCTTGGCCCAGGCGATGATCGAGCCGGTCATCGAGATCGAGCCGATCAGCGCGCCGACGACCGCCAGCGCAAGTGTCACGAGCGCCGGCGTTTCCGCACCGGGCTGCGTAAATTTCAGCAACTCGCCGGCGCCGATCGCCGCCGCCGATCCGCCGCCCATGCCGTTGAACAGCGCAACCATCTGTGGCATGTCGGTCATCGCGACCTTCTTGCCCCAGAGCCAGGTCGGCACGACGCCGATCGCGATGCCGGCGATGATCAGCCAGAGATTGTGTCCGCCGGTGATCGCGAATGTCGCCAGCGTCGCGATCACCATGCCGATGCCGGCCTGCACGATGCCCTTGCGCGCCGTCACCGGCGAGGACATGCGCTTGATGCCGAGAATGAACAGCACCGCGGCGAGGAAATAGCTTGCCTTGGCGAGGTAGACGAGCAGCGTCTGCGTATCCATGGATGCGTTCAGACCTTCTTCGTGTCTTTGCTGGACTTGAACATCTCGAGCATGCGCTCGGTGACGACATAACCGCCGGCCGCATTGCCGGCGCCGAGCACGACGCCGATGAAACCGATCGCGATCGCCAGCGGCGAATCTGCCTGCGCCAGCGCAACCATTGCGCCGACCAGCACAATGCCGTGCACGAAGTTCGAACCCGACATCAGCGGCGTGTGCAGGATCACCGGCACGCGCCCGATGATTTCCTTGCCGGTGAACGCGGCGAGCATGAAGATGTAGAGCGCGAGAAAACCGTCGATCATTTCGTTGCTCCGCAGTCCATTCCATTCCAGAGCCGATTCACATTGATCGTCATCCCCGAAAAAGCGCTTTTCTTTCCCCCTCTTCCGCTTGCGGGAGAGGGGAAATTCTTTTGCAGGACGACGGATGATTTTTGGTGCCGACCATCTCTAAGCGGCTTCCACCAGCTTCTTTGCCGCTTCGTTCCTGATCTCGCCGGCGTGCGTCACACACGTCTTCGCGATCAATTCGTCGTTCCAGTCGAGATTCAAGGCGCCGTCCTTCAAGCTCAACTCGAGAAAATTGTAGAGATTGCGCGCATACATCTCGCTCGCGTGCACCGGCGCGCTCGCGGGAAGGTTCCCCGTTCCGATCACGCTGACGCCGTTCGCGCTGACAATCGTCTTGCCCGCTTCGGTGATCTCGACATTGCCGCCGGTTTCTGCAGCGATGTCGACGATGACTGCGCCGGGCTTCATGCCGGCGACCATCGCGGCGCTGACGATGCGCGGCGCCTTGCGGCCCGGCACGGCCGCCGTCGTGATGACAACATCGAGGCCCTTGAGGTGTTCGGCCAACGCCTGCTGCTGACGATCGCGTTCTTCCTGCGTGAGCTCGCGCGCATAACCGCCGCTGCCGGCGGCGCTGACGCCGAGATCGAGGAATTTCGCGCCGAGCGATTCGATCTGCTCTTTCGTTTCCGGGCGCACGTCGAAGCCTTCGACCTGCGCACCGAGTCGCCGCGCCGTCGCGATCGCCTGCAAGCCGGCGACGCCGGCGCCGACGATCAACACCTTCGACGGACGTATCGTTCCGGCCGCCGTGGTCAGCATCGGAAAAAACTTCGGCGCCGCTTCGGCCGCGATCAACACGGCTTTGTAACCCGCGACGGCGGCCTGCGACGACAGCACATCCATCGCCTGCGCGCGCGTCGTGCGCGGCAACAATTCCATTGCGAACGCGGTGATCTTGCGATCGCGCAGCGCGCGCGTGCGCTCCGGCGCGAGGTGCGGCTGCAGCTGCGCGATGACGACGGCGCCCTCTTTCAGTGCGGCGATCTCGTCCAAGGTCGGCGGCTGCACCTTGAGCAGCACATCCGCACGCGCCAGCGCGGCGCGCGCGTCCGAAGCCGTTTCGCAGTCCACGTACGCGCCGTCGGCGAAGTAGGCTGATGCGCCGGCGCCGCGCTCGACAACGACTTCCGCGCCGCGCGATTTGAGCTTCTTCGCCGTCTCCGGCGTCACCGCGACGCGGCGTTCGCCCGCGGCGCTTTCGCGCACTACCGCCACGGCAACCGGCATGTCGCCTCCAGGAATCACTCGAATGCCGGCAATCCTAGCGGAACCGTGCGGATACGGTAAGCCGCACTGCAGCGAATCGGCCGCGTTCGCCGGCGGGCGGCTGGTAAACTCGCGGGCGAGTCTCCACTTTCCCCGACGCATGTCCCTCGACGTTCTCAATCAGCGCCGCTCGGTGCCGTCGCGCCAGCTCGGCGAGCCCGGTCCCGATCGTGCGCAGCTGCAGGAACTGCTGCGCGCGGCGATTCGCGTGCCGGATCACGGCAAGCTCACTCCGTGGCGTCTTCTGCTGATCCGTGGCGACGCGCGCGCGAAACTTGGCTCGGCGCTCGCCGAGATTCATCTGCGCAACGAGCCGGACGTGCCGCCGGCGGTGATCGAGAAGGATCGCTCGCGTTTCAATTTCGCGCCGCTGATCGTCGCCGTCATCGCGCGCATCGCGCCGGATCATCCGAAAATTCCGGCGCAGGAGCAGTTGCTGTCGTCGGGTTGCGTCGCCTACAACCTGCTGCTTGGCGCACAGGCACTCGGTTTCGGCGCGCAATGGCTGACCGGCTGGCCGGCCTACGATCGTGAAGCCGCTGCGTTGCTCGGTCTTGCCGACGACGAACGCGTGGTCGGCTTCGTTCACATCGGCACCGCGCGCGAAGCGGCGCCCGAGCGCACGCGTCCGGCGCTCGAAAGCGTGTTGAGCGAGTGGCATCGATGACACCCACCGCGCACCTCGTCGACGCCAGCCTCTACATCTGCCGCGCGTATTTCGCGCCGATGCCGGACATCGCCGGCGCCGATGGCGCGTCGGTGGTCGCCGTGCACGGCTTCACGCGCTTTCTGCTCGATCTTCTCGAACGCACGCGGCCGACGCACATCGCGGTTGCTTTCGACGAATCGCTGACGACGTCGTTCCGCAACGCGATCTATCCCGCGTACAAGGCGCATCGCGAGCCAGCGCCGCCCGAGTTGATGCATCAGTTCGCTCTGTGCAAGGAAGTCACCGCGGCGCTCGGCGTGGTGGTGCTGGCGGATGGGAAGTACGAAGCCGATGATCTCATCGGCAGCGCGCTGATGGCATTGCGCATGGATGGATTCCGCGGCGTGATCGTTTCCGCCGACAAGGACTTCGGTCAGCTGATTGGTGCCGACGACGAGCAATGGGATCCGCAACGCAACCAGCGTTGGGACGCGCACGGTGTGAAGGCGCGTCTCGGCGTGCGTCCGGATCAGGTCGCGGATTACCTCGCGCTGACCGGCGACAGCGTCGACAACATTCCCGGCGTGCCCGGCATCGGGCCGAAGACCGCGGCGATCCTTCTGCACCATTTCGGCACGCTGGATGCATTGCTCGAACGCGCCGAAGAGGTCGCCTTCCTGCGCACTCGCGGCGCCGCGGCCGCTTCGATGCGACTGCGCGAGCACGCGGAAAGCGCGCGCCTTTCGCGATTGCTCAGCGTGATCGCGCTCGATGCGCCGGTGCCGCTTGGGGCCGAGGCGTATACGCGGCGTGCGATGGATTCGACAGCTATCGAAGCGCTGTTCGATCGCCTCAAACTCGGTCCGCTGACGCGAGCGCGCGTGCGCGCGATCGCAAACCCGGCCGACACGCCCGCCTCAGCCGCCTGAAGACTTCGCGCTCTCGGCCGGTTGCGTCGATTGCACGCCGCCTTCGACGTTGTCGAACACGCCGGTGTGCGGCGCGGCGGCGGCCGGTGTCGGCTTGCCACCGACGCGCGTGTCGATGCCGCCTTCGCTCCAGGCGAAACGCAGATTGCTGCGGAACACGCGCACTGCTTCCAGTTTCGCCAGATCTTTCGGCACGCCGAAGGTGTCGTATTCGTTCTTCTGGCTGTTGGCGACGAAGTAGAGTCCGTCGCCGTCGATGGCGCCGTAAGTCGGCAATCCGAACGCCGGGTTGGCGACATCGAGCGGCATCGCGCGCTCGATCGAGTGGCCGTCCTTGCCGAGCTGGAGCCGCATGACGCGCCTGGGCGACATGCCGTTTTCGATCACCACCAATGTGCCGTCGTAGCAATAAAGGCCGTCGATGCCACCGAGCACGAGCTTGTCGCCGGCGTAGCCGAGATCGAACGCCTTTCCGGCTGCGAGGTCGACGCCGAATACACCCAGCGAATAGTCAGCGAAATAAAGGCGCTTGCCGTCTTCGCTGACTGCCAGGCCACGGATGCTCGTCAACCTCGGATTCTCGAGCATCGGCTTCAACGCACCATCGTCGAGCCGGTAAATGATGTTGCGCAGTCCATCCGCGGCAAACACCTCGCCGTGCTTGCCGATCGCGATGCTGGATAGCGTGTGCGGCGCGCTGTCGGGTGCGAGGAGATACTTGTTGAGCAATTTGCCGGTCGAAAGCTTGAATTTGAACACGCCGGCCTTGCCGTAGTCGTTCTGGCTGAAATTCTTGAAGTAGACCGACGAGGTGCTTGCGACGTACAGCGTGTCGTTGGCCGGATCGGCCGCCATCGCGTAGACGCTCCAGAGACCGTTGCCGGCACCCGGTGCGACGAAGTCCTCGAGCTTGCCGTCCTTGCCGACGCGATAGATCTTGCCTTCGCGCACGCTGCCGACGAGAAACTGCTTGCGCGCCGGGTCGAACGCGAGCGACTCGAACATGTAGTCGCCCTTCGGCAGCGTGAACGCGACCTTGCCTTCGCCGAACATCTTCATGTTCGTCTTGAGGCTACTGAGGAGAAAATCCCAGAGATGCGTGTTCTTGACCTTTGCGAAGGCGGCGTTATCGGCAAGGTCGTAACCGAAACCCTGCTTCTGCATCTGCAGCAGCACTCCGTAGGTCTTCGATGCATCGCCTTTTTGGGCATAGACGCTGGCCAGTGCCAGCCTCAGCTCGCCGCTGTTCGGCATCAGCTCGACGAGCCGCGTCAGCGACCACACCAGACGATCGAGATCGCCGCTTTGCTTGTAGGTCGCGGCGAGCCGGTACAGCGCCGACGGCACCTGCATCTGCTCGATCTGCGCTTGGCTGAGCGAACGCGGATCGGGGCCGCGTGCCGCGCCACGCGGCAGCGTTTGTGCTTGCGCGAACGCGGCGACGATGGCGAACGCGGCGCAGCAGAGGATTCTCTTGATCTTCATCGGGCTTACCTAGGATGCTTGTCGGGAGGATGCTTGTCGGCTTCGGTCGGGCACGCCGGGACGGCGGCTGGGCCGCGGCGGCAAGGACCGCATGATGTTCGCCGGCCGCAACACAGGCCGGATCGATAAATTACCCACGAAAAAAGGGCTGGGACAGCCGCTCACGATGACCGAAACCGAAACGCTTTGCAACGGCCGCTGGCTGCGCCTCAAACGACGCGGGCGCTGGGAATTTGCCGAACGCGTGAATGCGGGCGGTGGCGTGATCATCGTCGCCGTCACCCCGGAGGACCGCGTGCTGCTGGTCGAGCAATATCGCGCCGCGATCGAAAAAAAGACCATCGAGATGCCGGCCGGCCTGGTCGGCGATCTCGCCCACAGTGCGGATGAGCACGCCGTCGAAGCGGCGCGACGCGAGCTCCTCGAGGAGACCGGCTACGAAGCCGGGCGCATCGAATTCCTGATGGCCGGACCGTCATCGTCCGGCATGAGCAACGAGATCATGGCCTTCGTGCGTGCATACGATCTGGTTCGCGTGCACGAGGGCGGCGGTGACGAGACCGAGGACATCGTCGTGCACGAAGTGCCGCGCGAAGAGGCGCCGCGCTGGCTGTTGCAGAAGATCCGCGAGGGCTATTCGGTCGATCCGAAGATGTTCGCCGGTCTCTACTTCCTGGAACACGGCGAGACGTTGTTCAAGGACGCGAAAAAGAATCCGCGTTGATCAAGTCAGAACCCACATCGCGAGCGCCTGCCAGAGCAGCAGCAACGCCATCGCGGCGATCACGAGCCAAGTCAGCGTGATGCCGATCGCGCGACCGGGCGTGACCGCAGGCGAAGTCGAGAGCCCAAATCCGTGCAGCAGGCGTCCCGCGATCAGCACGCAGCCGAATACGTGCAGCAGCAGCGGCTGCGTCTGGTTGAGTTCGAGGATCAACAGCAGCATCAGCGCCAGCGGAACGTATTCCGCTGCGTTCGCGTGCGCGCGGATGCGTCGCGCGAGGATTGCATCGCCGCCGTTGCCGATGCCGACCTTGATCGCTCGCCTGCGCAAGGTGACGCGCACCGCGAGGATCACGATCAGCAGTGCAGCAAGTGCCGCGTAAATGCCCGTGATGCGCATGAATCCGCTCCTGTTGTCAGGACGAAGGCCCGATCGACTTCACCGATTTCACGACCACGCCATCGCCGTGCTGCGTACCGATGATCTGGACTTTTTCCGCCGGAATGATGCGATAGATCACGCGCACGTCGCCGATGGCGGGATGATCGGGATCGCCCGCGTACAGTATCCCGTTGCGGTCGCGAAAGCTGATCGCGAGGTTCGACGGAAGCTTCGCGCTCGTGACCGGATATGGCACCGGCTTGATCGGAAGCCCAGCGCCCGGCTGCGAATTGCCGAACAGCGCGGCGTTCACTCGGAACGCGCCGACGCGAACTTCCGCCGAAGGATAACGCGCGGTCGTCACCGGCATGCGCGTCGGGTTCTGATGCCCTTGCTGCTCGCGGAATTTCTTCGAGTTGAGAAGCTGCGGCGACCAGGTCTGCTGATACGTGCAACTCGTGCCGCTGCATTGTTCCCGCCATTGCAGCATGTCGGCGTAGCGCATCAGCATGACCGCGTCCGCCTCGATACCGAGCTGCGTATCGCGCGAGGGCGTCAGCACTTTGAGTTCGCCGGTCAACTCGATGAGTCGATCCTCGTCGGCGGGGTCGATCTTGTCTGCGTGGACCGCGATCGGTGCACCCGGCGCGGCCGCCGGCTTGTTCGCCTCCGGCTCCGCACCGGAAGGTCGATGTCTGTACATCCATAGATACGCGACGGCGGCGGCGGCGCCGAGAACAAGAACGAGAATGACGATTGGGGTTCGGTTGGTTTTCTTGGCCATGCGCGTCTTCAGGCGGCTTCGCCGATCAGCTCGGCATGCTCGTCGGCGGTCGAGAAACGGCCTTTCGCATCGCGTGTGACGCGCGCGATCGCACAGCCGACATCGTGGGTGAAGAACAGGCGCACGTCGCGCGCGAGCTTGTCTTCGAGGAACGCTTTTTTCTCGTCGATCAGGAGCTCGGGATTGCGGTCGTAGCCCATCGTCACCGGCAAGTGTACCCAAGGCCGACCCGGAATGAGATCCGCGCAGAACACGACCCCGTTCGTGCCGCCTTCGACCGGCGCGATCTCGGCGAGCATGAGTCCGGGCGTATGCCCGCTCGAATAGCCGAAACGAACCTGCATGCCGAGCGTCGGCGAACGCGCGCCTTGCACGCGTTCGAGACGCCCCGACGCTTCGAGCAACGGCTGCAATTCGGTAATGAACGACGCGCGATCGCGCGGATGCGGATTCAGCGCACGCTGCCAGCACTCCTCGCCGACGACGTAAGTCGCGTTCGGAAACAGGAGCCGCGCGGGTTTGCCCTCTTCCCAGGCGGCAAGCAGGCCTCCGGCATGATCGAAATGCAGGTGCGAAAGCACGACCGCGCCGATGTCCTCATGGGAAAACCCCGCGCGTTTGAGCGAATCCAGAAGAACATGGTGCTGTTCGACGACGCCGTACCGCTCGCGCAAACGCGGCTCGAAGAATGCGCCGATGCCGGTCTCGAACAGCACGTTGCGTCCGTTCAGCCCTTCGACCAGCAGACAGCGGCAGGCGAGCGGAATGCGGTTCTCGCTGTCCGGCGCAATCCACTTCTCCCACATCGCGCGCGGCGCGTTGCCGAACATCGCGCCGCCGTCGAGGCGCTGCGAGTTGCCGATGATGGACCAGAGCTTCATTCGGGATTCGGGATTGGAATTGGGGATTGCGCAAAGAAGCTTACAAGGTTGACCGCCCGGCGAGCGAACGCGAAGCTGGCCGAGGCGAGCACGCACCGCGGTAAGGGGGGACGGTAGAGAATCGTGCCGCAGCACGAAGTGCCCACGAAGCGCCAAGTCTCGAATCCCCAATCCCGAATGCCGAATCCCGGCTTTTCCTGTCACCTCACCTCGCCGCTGCCGGAGACGCCGCGCGGATCGGAGGCGGCATGCACTTCGCCGGTCTTGCGATCCCAGCTCACGGCATTCATGAAGCCGACGTGCCATGTGCCTGGGGCTTCGTCGATGCGATGCCCCATCGCCTGCAGCGTCGCGATGTCGGCCGCCGACAGCGCGCCCTTTTCGGCGTTGATGACGTCGGGCAGATACTGATGGTGATAACGCGGGTTGGCAACGAATTGTTCGGGCTGTTCGCCATCGATGAACGCGAGGATGCCTTCGAGCGTCATCGTGATGATGCGGCTCCCGCCCGGCGTGCCGAGCACGCCGATGCGATCCGGGCCGACGACGAAACTCGGCGACATCGACGACAGCGGTCGGCTGTGCGGTTTCGGCGCGTTGTTGTCGTTGCCGACCAGCCCGAATGCATTCGGCTTGCCGGCGACGAGCGCGAAATCGTCCATTTCGTCGTTGAGCACGAAACCGGTTCCCGGCACGACGAACGCCGAACCGAAGATCAGGTTCACCGTCTGCGTTGCCGAAACGAGGTTGCCTTCCTTGTCGATGATCGAGAAGTGCGAGGTGTGCACGCCCTGTGACGTATCGAGATAACCCGGCAACATGTCGCTCGGCGTCGCCTTGTCCGGATTGATTCCAGCACGGAGGCCCGCCGCGTAGTCGAGGCTCATCAGCCGCGCGATCGGCATCTGGATGAAATCGGGATCACCCAGATATTCCGCGCGATCGCGATACGCGCGACGCATCGCCTCGACCGCCAGATGCACGCGATGCGCATGATCGTAGCGCGCGAGGTCGTAGCCGGAAAGAATATTGAGAATCTCGGCGATCGCGACGCCGCCCGATGACGGCGGTGGCGCGGTGACCATGTGGAATCCACGATATTCGCTGCTGAGCGGCTGACGTTCCTTGACCGCGTATGTGGCGAGATCGTCGAGCGTCCAGCGGCCGCCTTCGGCACGCACGCCATCGACGAGCTTCTTGGCGAAATCGCCGCGATAGAACGCGTCGTTGCCGTGCGCGGCAATCGCTTCGAGCTCGCGCGCGAGGTCGGGCGTCTTGAATACCCAGCCTTCCTTGGGCACTTCGCCGCCGGGCAGATACAACGCCGCCGAAGCCGGAAACCGCTCGATCTTCGCCTTGCGCTGCGCGAGCTCTCCGAGCATGCGCGAATCGGGCTGGAAGCCGTCGCGCGCGAGCCGGATCGCCGGTGCCAGCGATTTCGACAACGGCAGGCGTCCGTAATGTTGCGCAATCCAGACCAGACCAGCGGGTTCGCCCGGAATCGCAGCCGACAGCGGGCCGATCGTCGAGTGGTCGCGATTCGCGTTGCCATTCGCGTCGACGTAGTCCTTCGCATCGACTGCCGCGGGCGCTGTTTCGCGCGCGTCGATCATGACTTCCTTGCCATCGGACGCGCGACGCAGCAGGAACAAGCCGCCGCCGCCGATACCGGAGCTTTGCGGCTCGAGCACCGAAAGCGCCGCAGCGACCGCGACCGCTGCATCGAACGCGTTGCCGCCCTGTGCGAGTGCCTCGAAACCTGCGGCCGTGGCGAGCTTGTGCGCGCTCGCGATCGCCGCCTTCGTCGGCTTGACGTCGCTTGCGGCGAACGCGGTTGCAGAAAATAAGACGGCAACCGCGAAAAACATCGCGGTCGTTGTGTTGCGAACTCTCATGCGCTTCTCTCCTGCACCAGCAGTGCGTATCTCGCCATCAGCGTCTCGCGCGACTCCGCGTGCGCGGGATCGACGATGATGCACTCGACGGGACACACCTCCACGCACTGCGGCGCGTCGTAGTGGCCCACGCACTCGGTGCAGAGCGATGGAACGATTTCGTAGATTTCCGGCCCCGGCGCGATCGCCTTGTTCGGGCACACGGGCTCGCAGACATCACAATTGATGCAGACATCGGTGATCTTGAGGGACATTTTGTAGAGCTTAGCGTATTGGGGGTGGGGTTCTTTTTGATTGTGCTTTTTGGGCCCGGTGGATGGCCTCGGTGGTATGTGTCTTTCTTGGCGGATTGCCGTGAGTTCGTGGGCTGTGTTCGTTATGCTTTTTTTCGGTTTTTGGCGCTTCGCGAGAACCGACTCACGTCCTTGTGTGCTTTCGTCCGCCATCCATGGCGGCCGAGTCACTTTCTCTTGCTTGTGCAAGAGAAAGTAACCAAAGAGAACACACCCTCGGTGTCGCGCCCGGCGCTACGCGCCGGGTGCGCTACGGGCGGACGGGGTTCCGCTGACGGCACATCCTGTGCCGCAGCGGAATGAGCGCGATCCCTCGCGCTCACCCGCGTGCGGAGCACGCGGGCCTCTTCCGTCCGCCCTTCGCCGCGGCACAGAGGGGCCCAAGGTCAAGTGCGAGGCCAGAGCAGAGATCTGCACGTCGCTTCTACTCTTGCTTCTGCGGGCAGGACGGCCGCGCTCTGCTTCTACCGGGTCCCTCTCGGCCGCGGCGAGGGCGCGTAGGGAAAAGCCCGAAGGGGCGCGCGCACGATGCGCGCGCGTTCGCTGTCGGCACATGGACGTGCCGTCAGCGAACCTCCGGAGCGCCCTCGCGGAGTCGCCGGGCACGATGCCCGGCGACCGCGGCCGTGTGGGTGCCCTTTCTCTTGGTTACTTCTCTTTGGGCAAGCAAAGAGAAGTGACCCGTCCGCCAGGATGGCGGACGGAAACACACACGGACGTGAGCCGGTATTCGCCAAGCGCCGCAGACCAAAGAAGCAAAAGCCAAAAACACCGAATCCCAACCTACGCCAGGACGACGAGCCCAACGCGCGCCGCGACAAAATGAACAACCGACAAAAAACTACTTCGCCTCGACGAACCGCACCTCCGCTCCCGAGGATGCCAGCGCCTGCTTCACCGCATCGAGATCGCCCGGCGCGCCGATGAACAAGACGACGACATCCTTGAACGCGCCGGCCTGCGCGTCCTTGAACGCCTGCACGAGGAGATCGGAGGTCGTCTTCGAATCCGGGCCGCCGAACGCCATCATGTTGCCCGGCAGCACGCCGCGGGCGACGACGTTCTTGACGTTGTCGAGCTGATTCTGACGATCGCTCTTGGCGGTGTCGTCATCGCCGGCTGGCACAAAGTACATATATGGATGATTGGTCTTGACGCCCTGCATGTTGGCGGTGACCACGCTGACCAGATACTGCTTCCAGGCCGTCTTGTCAGTGGGACTGGTCGGCACCGGCGCGACTTGCGGCTTCACGTCCGCCTGATTTTTCGGCGTTTCCTGCTGATTGCATGCGGTGAGCGCGAAGGTCGCGGCGCACGCGGAAAAGATGATGGCGGGAATCTTGCGCATGGTCTTGCTGCCCCTCACGTGGTGGTGGTCGGATTGCGGTAATTATTGCGTAGTGCCTGTTGCACAACCGGGTGCACGAACCCGGATACGTCGCCGCCGAGGCGCGCGATTTCGCGCACCAGCGAGGACGAGATGAAACTGTATTGCTCGGCCGGAGTCAGGAACAGCGTCTCGGCGGTAGGGATCAGGTGCCGGTTCATGCTGGCGAGCTGGAATTCGTATTCGAAATCCGATACCGCGCGCAGGCCGCGCAAGATCACGCCCGCACCGACGTCCTCGACGAGATCGGCGAGCAGCGTGGCGAAGCCGCGCACTTCGATGTTCGGAATTCCCGCGAGCGCCACGCGAGCCAGTGAGATGCGCTCGGCGAGACCAAAGCTCGTGCCCTTGGTCGGACTCTCGGCGATGGCCACGATCAAGCGATCGAACAGCGGCGCGGCGCGGGTAACAAGATCGACGTGGCCGTTCGTGATCGGATCGAACGTGCCCGGATAGACCGCCACACGCGCGCGTTGCTGCGAAGTCGCCATAGGCCTGCCTGCGCTCCACCGGAAGCGTCGCTAGCTTAGCGGATCGGCCGGCGCGCGACGATACAGCGCGTAGCGAACAGCGCCCGCGTGGCCCTCGCGGTGCAGCAGCAGCGACGGCGGCAGCGTGATCGCGGCGTCTCTGGGCGATTCGACATAGAGCCAGGCGTTCGCCGCCAGCCAGCCGCGGCTTTCGAGCAGACGCGCCGACTCGTTCCAGAGATTCGCGCCAAACGGCGGGTCGAGAAACGCGATGTCGAAAGGTTCCGCAGCGCGGCTTAGCATGTTCAGGGCGTCGGTTTCGAGGACGCGCGCGGTGTCGATCTTGAGTCGCGCCAGATTCTCCGCGAGGAGACGCGCGAGCATGCGATCGCTTTCGACGAACGTGCACCCGCTCGCGCCGCGCGAAATCGCTTCGATACCGAGCGCGCCCGTGCCTGCATAAAGATCGAGACAACGCGCACCCTCGACGACCGGCGCGAGCCAGTTGAACAGCGTTTCGCGCACGCGATCCGGCGTCGGTCGCAGCCCGGCCTTGTCCGGCACCGCAAGACGCGATCCGCGCAGGCTGCCGGCGACGATGCGCAGTTTTCCGGGAGCTCCCGAGTTATCGCGATGCATGAATCACCGCGTGCTCATTCGGCGAACGCGAAGGATGCTGTTGTTCATTTTGTTCCTCTCGCGCGCCGGCAACGGTCGGTGTCCCGGTCGAGCGGCATTGCCATCGTGTCGGGTACCGCAGAGCCGAGTGTTAGCATGTTGGCCCCGCATTTTCACCGATACCGTCTCGCAATGCTGAAGTTCTGGAAAAAGAAACCCGCCGACGAAACGCAGCCGACGGCTCCGGCCCCCTCTCCGGACGAGCGCGTCGACGCTGGCGACGACGCGCCCTCCGACGCAATCGTCGCAAAGGAAAGCGCGGCGCTTTCCACCGAGATCGAGCCTGCGAGCGAACCCAGACGCTCGTGGCGCGAGCGTCTCTCCGGCAGCGGGTTCGCACGCGGATTGTCCTCCTTGTTCGCGCGCAATCCGGTGCTCGACGATGCGTTGCTCGACGAGCTCGAGACGTGCCTCATCAGCGCCGACGTCGGCGTCGCGACCGCTGCGGAGCTCGTCGAGCGACTTCGAGCGCGCACCGCACGCCGTGAATTCGCCGACGCGAACGCGCTGCTCGCCGCGCTGCGCGCGGAGCTTGTCGAGCGGCTGAAATCGGTCGAGCAACCGCTCGATGTCGGCGGACGACGCCCATTCGTGCTGCTGATGGTCGGCGTCAACGGCGTCGGCAAGACGACGACCATCGGCAAACTCGCGCGACGCTACACGGCCGAAGGCCGCTCGGTCTTGCTCGCCGCGGGCGACACCTTTCGCGCCGCCGCGGTCGAACAACTTCGCACCTGGGGCGAGCGCCATCGCGTGCCGGTGATTTCGCAAGGTTCCGGCGCCGATGCGGCGAGCGTCATCTTCGACGCATTGCAGACCGCGCGCTCGCGCGGCACCGATGTGCTGATCGCCGACACGGCGGGCCGACTGCACACCCAATCCGGCCTGATGGACGAGCTTTCGAAGATCCGCCGCGTTCTCAACAAGATCGACGCCGACGCGCCGCACGAGGTGCTGCTCGTCATCGACGGCACGACCGGCCAGAATGCGATCAGCCAGACGCGACAATTCCGCGACGCGATCGGCGTCACCGGACTCGCCGTCACCAAGCTCGACGGCACCGCAAAAGGCGGCATCGTGTTCGCGCTCGCGCGCGAGTTCGGTTTGCCGATTCGCTACGTCGGCCTTGGCGAAAGTGCGAATGATCTGCGGGTGTTCGACGCGCAGGCGTTTGTCGACGGCTTGTTGCCGGCGACGATCGGCGGCTGAGATGGGAAGAGACAGGATTCGGGATTGGAGATTCGGGATGTGCGTAAACGATCGCGCTGCGGCACCCCGGATCCCGAATCCTGAATCCCGGCCCTTGGCCGACGCGTTCGCGCGCGATCTGCTCACCTGGTTCGACGTGCACGGACGCAAGAATCTGCCGTGGCAGCATCCGCGCACGCCGTATCGCGTGTGGCTCAGCGAAATCATGCTGCAGCAGACGCAGGTGCGCACCGTGATCGCGTACTTCGAGCGCTTCGTCGCTGCGCTGCCGACGCTCCCGGCACTCGCCGAAGCGCCGCTGGATCGCGTGCTCGCGTTGTGGTCCGGGCTTGGTTACTACCCGCGCGCGCGTCACCTGCATCGTGCTGCGCAGATCTGTGTCGAGCGGCACGGTGGTGATCTTCCGCGCGATTTCGAGTCGCTTGCGGTGCTGCCCGGCATCGGGCGCTCGACCGCCGGTGCGATTCTCGCGCAGGCCTTCGACGCTCGCCATGCGATTCTCGACGGCAACGTCAAGCGCGTGCTCGCGCGCTGGCACGGCGTGCGCGGCTGGCCCGGCGCAAGTTCTGTGCAGCGGATATTGTGGGAACACGCCGAATCGCACACGCCCGGACAGCGCGTCGCCGACTATACGCAGGCGATCATGGATCTCGGCGCGACGGTTTGCGTGCGCACGCGTCCGTTGTGTCGCGCCTGTCCGGTGCGCAGCGACTGCATCGCGTTTCGCGAAGGTTCGACGGCCGAGCTGCCTTCGCCGAAACCTTTGCGCACGCGACCAACACGCGAGACGACCATGCTGATCGTGCGCGACGAACACCGCCGCGTGCTGCTCGAAAGGCGTCCGCCGACCGGCATCTGGGCCCGGCTCTGGAGTCTTCCGGAAACGCCCGACCCGGAATCGGCGCGCGACGTATTGCGCGATCGCTACGCCGTGCACGCCGAGTCAGCGCTTGCGCTCGGCGGATTCGTGCATAGTTTCAGCCACTATCATTTGCGCGTTACGCCACTGCTGGTGGCCGGCGCCCGCGCGCCGCGCGTTGCCGACGACGGCGATCGCGGCTGGTTTTCGCGCGAAGAATGGCCGGCGCTCGGTCTGCCGGCTCCCGTGCGCCGACTGCTCGAAACCGCATTCGAGGAATGACGATGGCAAGAACCGTTCAGTGCGTGAAACTCGGCCGCGAAGCCGAAGGGCTCGCGTTCGCGCCGTGGCCCGGCGAGCTCGGCCGACGCATTTACCAGAACGTCTCCAAAGAAGCGTGGCAGGCGTGGCTCGCGCATCAGACGATGTTGATCAACGAGAACCGGCTGAATCCGCTCGAGCCGAAAACGCGCGCGTTCCTTTCCGCCGAAATGGAAAAGTATTTCTTCGGCGATGGCTCGGAGAAACCGGTCGGCTACGTCGCGCCTGAATAGCGGACACATCGCGCGCACTCGTGACGTGCGCACGACACGTCTCTAGTTTGCTTTCGCGTCCGGGCCGTCCTTGAGCATCCTCTTGTAATCGATCGGGCGGATCTCGCTGATCTGGCATCGACCCTTGCCATACGTCACGTAGTCGAACTTGCTGCTCACCAGATGCCGCTGTTTCGACGTGACGCCGATCGTGTTTGCCCATTCGAGGCCAGGACATGGTTCGTTCACGGTCAAGAGATATGCCTGATTGATCGTCGGCCACACGACGACCTTGGTCGGCCCGACGAGCTGCCACTTGTAGAGCGACCAGAACTGGAACTGGTCGACCGGCTCGCCCGTATATTTCTCGAAGCGTTCGAGATTCTCCTGCTGAGTCTTGCGCGTCTGCGCTTGCGCGCCGCTCACGCACAGCACCGCAAACAGGAGGCCCAAGACGAGTTTATTTTTCATCGCCATTCTCCGTCATCCTTCAACCCATGACGGAAGATAGCGCGCTTTCGACGCACGGCGCTGAACGCCGCCCTGCCGAGCGGCGCGCAAACTCGCGCGAATGTCGTCAACTCGTGAAGCGATCCAGCGCGCGTTCGGCCTGGCCGCGATCGAAGTCGGACAAACGCCGCGCAACCGTGCGATAGCGCGCGATGAGGTCCGGATCGTTCGGCATCACTTTGGCCAAGGCGACCAGCACTTCGCGACAGTCGTAATCCGAGCCGATACCGGAGAGCGCATCGAGCACCGCGCGCGAGCCGTCCTTGCCGAAGCCCGGCGCGCGGATCAGCGCGGTCAACGCTTCGCGCCGCTCGTAGTCGGAGCCGATCTTGGAAGCCGCACCGGCATACGCCACCGCGAGCTTCTCGGCATCGTGCGTACGCTGTACGGCAGACGTCAGCAGTTCGCGGCGCTCGTAGTCGGATCCGATCGTGTGCGCGGCGTCGACGACCGCCGTGAGTGTCGCCTCGTCCGCATGACCCGAATCGAGCATCGCCGACAACGTGCGCCGATGCTCATAGTCGGAACTGATGCCAGAGGCGGCCTTGAGCCATGCCGCACGCACGTCGTCCGCAGGCGCGAGCTGCGGCAGCATGCCGACGAGGAGTTCGGCTCGCTCGTAGTCGGAGTTGATCTTGTCGGCCTGCGCGATCACGAGCTTTTGCTGGGCCGCATCCAACGGTTGCATCGCAGCGAGCGCGGCGAGCGCATTGCGCTTTTCGTAATCGGAATCGATTGCGTCGACGAGCTCCAGCGCGCGCGTCATCTCGGCGGATGTGAGCTTGCCGCTGCCGGCGAGCGCACGCAGATAAACGCCGCGTGCGTAGCCGGAATCGATGTGCGCAATCTCGTCGAGCACCGCAGCGGCGCCACCTTTGGCACGAATGCGTTTCACGCGGCCTTCGGCGTCGATGGCGGTTTCGCGGATCACGCTAGGAATCAGCGCGGCCATCCACTGACGTGCATTCGCGTCGAGCGGCTGTTCCTTGTTGTCGACGAAGTAGCGGCGCTCGAGCTTGCCGCCGCGACTCGCGATCTCTACGCGCTGTGTCTTGCCCAGATGCGTTTCCGAAAATGTCGCGGTGCCGCCGTCGGCGAGACTCGCGATATCGTCTTCGCTGCCGTTGAATTCGACTTTGCCATCGATCTTAACGCTGTAGCTGTGCCGGCTGTCGTTGACCTGCACCATCATCACGTCGCGCCGACCGTTGATGGAGATGTCCGAGGACACATGAACGTGATGACCTTCCGCGGGCGCTGTGGGCGCCGCAGGAACGGCCGGCGCAGCGGGAACCGGCGGCGCGTCGGGAATGGGTGGCGTTGGCGGAGCCGGTGGCGCGGACTGTGCCGCGGCCGAACGAAGGCTCACGCCAGGCAGCGCGAATGCGCCGATCGCGAGCGCCGCAACAACGGCGATGGCCGCACGCATGCCGGCACTGCTCGTATTCATGGGTACCCCCGCAATCAGATAATCGATGCGTCGCAATAGCGGCGATTCGCGTCCGGCCATCGCCGGCGCGAGCGCGATGTCGACGCCGCCGATCCGACGTTCCGCACATTCGGCGAGGCATTCGGCAAGCGAACGGCCGTCGCCCAGATGGATCGCCGCCCACGCGTCGCAGGAAATTTCCGCTACTTCATCGAGCCTGCGCCGAGCAAGCGTCGCCAGCGGCACGAACCAGAACAACGCACGCCACATCGCGATCGCGAGCTTCCATTCCGGATCGCGACGCGCGATGTGCGCGGTTTCGTGCGCGAGCATCGCGCGCAATTGTTCGCGATCGAGCAGCTCCAGCGCCCAGGACGGCAGCAGAATGCGGCCTCGTGCGGCGATCGGACTCGCCAGTTCGTCGAGTGCGCCGAGGCGCGGTGTTTCGATGCCCGCCTGGATCGCGAGCGCTGTTGCATCGGTCGCGAGCTGGGCGTTGTCGATCGATTCGGCGCGCGTCAACGAGCGTTGCAGGTTGAGCCACACCACCGTCAGTCGCGCCAAAGCGATCAATGCACCGGCGAGCCAGCCTGCGATCAGCATCAGATGCCAGGAAGGAAGCACGAGTGGTGTTCCGCGCGACGAAGGTTTCATCGCATCATCGCGGCCATTCGCTTTCACCTGCGCGATCGACGTCGACGCCGGCGATCGAGCGGCTACATAAGGCTGTTCTGCGGGAGCGACCTTCTCCGCGCGATTTTTCGCGGGCGGCGCCGCTACCGTCGAGGACGCACCGCGCGGCGCAGTGCTGTGCGTGGAATTCGTCAGCAATGTGATTCGCGCCGAAGCCGGTGTCTCGAGCAGTACTTGCGCACTCGCCGTGATAGCGCCGCCGAAAAACGCTGCGCGCCAGAGCGTTTCGCGCCACGCGGGTCGCGCGCGCAATGATCCGCGATCGATCAGCCACGCGATGCAAAGCAGGACGCTGGCGTGCAGCGCGACCGTCAGCAACCACGCCGTGAGGATTTCACTCGCCATTCTGCCCTCCACGCGCCAGACGCCGGCGAACTTTCGCGAGATCGCCGGGCGCTATTTCCGATTCCTTGACCAGATGCGCGACGAGTTCGCGCGCGTCGCCGCCGAACAGTGCTCCGAGCAAATCCGCCACCATCGAGCGTCGCACCTGAGCTTCGCCGGCCAATGCGCGATAGAAAAGCTGACGACCTTCGCGCCGTTGCGCGACCACGCCGCGCTTTTCCAATCGCGTCAGCACCGTGGCGATGGTCGTATGTTTCAAGCCGCGGTCCTCGGCGAGCTCGCTTGCGACGTCGGCCGTGCTGGTCTCGCCGCGTCGCCAGAGCACGCGCATCAACGCAATCTGCAATTCGCTCAGGCTGACGTCGTCCCGCTTGGTCATCGGATGTGTTTCTACAGTCGTCGTACTACATGTGTAGTAGAAAATTGCGACGGCTGCAACAGGCCGGAAGTCATGACCGGCTGGTCATCTAGCTGCGCAAGCACGGCGACGAGGTCGCCAGGTGCCTTTTCGTTTGCGAAGACGCCTTGCGCGCGCCCTCGCGAGCGCGCTTGACGCGCCGGAACCCGGCCGCTTTAATACGCGGCCCCGCTGCGGCCCTCACCTGCCGCACAATCGCGAAGCACGCTTCTGGCCAGGTAGCTCAGTTGGTAGAGCAGGGGACTGAAAATCCCCGTGTCGGCGGTTCGATTCCGTCCCTGGCCACCAATAAAATCAAACTGTTAGCCGTCTTTGTAAACCGTGGCATTCATGTTGAGTCACCACTGAGTCACCGCGCCGTCTTTTTTAGCCGTTGAGTAACGCGATTTAGTCATCGGCTTCGTCGAACGGCATGCACCGACCTTCGACCGCAACGTCCGATTCGTCTCGATCGGGAGACTCGTGTCGTAGCCATCGAGACTCCCCTCGCCAGTTTGCGTCCCTCGCAGGTGTTTCAAAACATCCTAGTATTCGGCCTCGCCTTGGAGGAGATCACCGATGAAGGTTTGGTTGGTTAGAGGCGGCAAGCACGGTGAGACCGAAGCGTACAGCTTAGAGCACGGACTGGCCGTCATTGGGTGGGTTGAGGTGCCGGATTTATCCCAAGCAAAATCTAGAGAGGACATCGCTGCGCTGCTACAAGCAAGCCAGCCATCCGCGGGAGCAAAGAAAATAATCAATCATTCGGCGCAGCTGGATGCGTTTGCGCGTCGCATCGCGGTAGATGACATTGTCGTCATGCCGGTAAAGACCAGGTCACAGATCGCCGTCGGCAAAGTAACGGGCGGATACCGGTATCTAAAAGACGCTGTTGAGGGAAAGCATGCCATTCAGGTGAATTGGCTTCGGCCGAACTTGCCGCGATCGACCTTCAAGCAAGACCTGTTGTATTCGTTCGGCGCATTCATGACGGTGTGTGAGATCAGCCGGAACAACGCGCTGGAAAGAGTGCAAGCGGTGCTGATATGGAACAAGGATGCCGGCGCTGTTGGCTGACCGCGACGCGCCGCAGCTGGCTGGTGGCATTGCCAGCAACTGATCTCCAAGCCGCGACAGAAGATCAGATCACTCGATACATTCAGAGCCAATTTTCAGGACACGGGTTGGCCCGGCTTGTGGCTGCGATATTGCACGCAGATCGTTACCAAACGGATATCTCGCCTCCAGGGGCGGACGGGGGTGTCGACATTCTTGCCGGGCGCGGCCCTCTTCGGTCTCGAAAGTCCTAGATTGCTAGTGCAGGTCAAGTCTGGAGATTCGGCATCTAACACCACCGTCTATCGGTCGCTTCTAGGCATCATGCAGACCTACAAGGCAGACCTTGGATTACTCGTTTCGTGGTCCGGGTTCTTGAAGACGGTAGAGCAGGAGGCGAAACCTCAGCACTTTCATATACGGCTGTGGGATCAGTCCGACATTCTCGCTGCTGTCTTTAGGACCTATGACAAATTGCCAGAGGACATTCGAGCAGAACTGCCGCTGGCGCCTATCGGTAAAGACGCGGTAAATTGAACCACGAATGGTGCCAGTCACATGCTTCAAGCCCTTGTGCCCGCATTGGCCTGCTCTGCAGTGCGTCAACGCTCGCGACCGCATCGTGTCGACAGCAGGCCGATTTCTTGGATAATGTCGCGAATTCCCAGTCCGTCGGTCCAGGCAGCTTCAAATTGAGATCGCTCGCGCGAGCGTGCAAGTTACGCGCGGAGCTGCATAGAGTGTCGACGGGCCGATTCAAGCAAAGGAAGCAGTGCCCGCTCGCGCTGAGCGGACTACAAGCGCCGGACAACGGCGGCCTGGAGACAAAAGAGAGCCATGAGCGAAAAACCAAGCATGAACACAAAAGAAGTCATCGACCGGATCTTCAAAGAGCCTGGCATCAAGTTCGAATTGACTGAATTCGAGAATTTGGGCAAACCCATTCACGAAATCATTTCGATCTACCCAAAGGCGGTGACCACCGGAAAGGACGCCGGCAAAATCAAGTACTACCTGAAGAGTTTCGTCCCGTTTTCCACTGGCAACGAGGAAGTCCAGGTGTACGTCGAGGGTGGCAAGTCAGCGCCTGAAGAAATCGTGCGCCAACTCTGGGTTTACAAGCTAATGCACGAGTATGGCTATAAAGCGGACGAAATTGACCTCGAGAAGAGCGTCCAATTTGGGACGGAAGTCGGCACCAAGGCGGCGGACATCATCGTCTACACCGATACAACAAAGGTGACCCCGAAGCTAATCGTTGAGTGCAAGAAGCCAAAACGCAAGGACGGCATCGAGCAGCTAAAAAGTTACATGAACGCCAAGGGAGCATCCGTTAGCCGTCTGGTCTAACGGTGCCGATAGCATCATCCTCTACCGTCCTTACCCGGCGCAATTCGAGACACTCTGTTCGACATTCCGAAGCGAGGACAGGAACCGAAAGATGTTTTAGAGGCGAAGAAAACGCTTCTGCAACTTAAAAAGGATTTCAACTTCAAGAAGATCATCCAGGATCTTGAAGAGCTGGTCTTAGCTGACAGTGGCAAAGATGAGTTCAATGAAATCTTTAAGCTCATTTTTGCGAAGATTTGGGACGAGAAGGAAGCGTTAGAAGAATCGGCCAGGATAAGGTAGTCGAGTTTCGCAAAGCCTTGATCCGGAGATCACCTTCGACCGCATCAACAACTTTTTCCATAAGGCCTGCGACGAATGGCCCGGCATTTTCAAGGCAGACGAAGACATCGAACTGGCCAAACGACACCTGCAAGTTTGTGTCGGTCCCATCGAGGGGGTGCGGCTGAGGGATCGAATCTGCGCATCATGGACGACGCCTTTGAGTATCTGCTACCGACCGAAGCCAAGAAGAAGAAGGGTCAGTTTTTCACTCCCCGACACGTCGTTGAAATGTGCGTACGTATGCTCAATCCAACGCGCAAGGAGTATGTGATGGACCCTGCCTGCGGGTCCGGCGTGTTTTCCGTTACGCGTACTTGAGCTTCCGCAACAGCACGAGCATTCAACTGCGCAACACCGTCACGTACCAATATCTCTGGGGTATTGACTTTGAGACCCGCGCCGCGAAGACATCCCGCGCCCTAATGCTGATTGCTGGCGATGGCCACACCAACATCTTTGGTCCGGACGTGAGCAGCCTCGACCCCAAAACTTGGTACGACACAGGTTCCGGGCAGGCACTCATGAACGGATTGCGCCAAGCGAAGCTAACGGTGAAAAAGATTCCAGAAAACGAACCGTAATCATCCCCGTCAAGCGGACATTTCAGAAGTAGAACCTCCGGCGAATTGTTGTGCGTACTCGCAAGGCGTCATGTCGCTGAGCGAGTCATGCGGACGTTGCTCGTTGTAATCGATCATCCACCAGTGCGCCGCTTCACGAACGTCGTCGAGCCGCAGGAACAAGTGCGGGTCCAGTACGTCCTCGCGGAACGTGCGATTGAAACGCTCGATGTAGGCGTTCTGATTCGGCTTGCCGGGCTGGATGTATTGGATCGCCATGCCATGGCTCTTGGCCCACTGCGCGAACACCTCGCCAAGGAATTCAGGACCGTTGTCGGTCCTGAGCACCTGGGGCAGACCGCGCTCGCAACGCAGGTGCTCGAAGATGCGGATCAACCGCAGTGACGTGATCGAGGTGTCGACCTCGATATGTAGCACTTCGCGGTTGAAGTCGTCGATGACGTTGAAGTTGCGAGAGCGTCGCCCGCATGCCAAGCTCGGCCATCAAGTCGCGGACCACACGGTGTCAGGCAGCCGCGGAATGTAAAGCTCGGCGCGTTCGCGCCTGGGCAGCCGCCGACGTGCGCTACGACGTAGGTTCAGATGCATGGCTTTGTACACATGGTACATGCGTCTGCGGTTCCAGCACGGGTCGTCCTGCGCAGTTGTTTGCGACACATCCCGAAGCCGCGGCTGGGCCGCTCTTCTACCAACCGGGCCAATGCCGCAATAAGCTCGGCATCGCGCACGGTCCAGTCCAATGGCGGGTCGTACCAGGCCGAGCGCGAGAGACCGACGCATCCACAGGACCGGCGCAGCGGCAGGGCGTGTACCTCGACGAGATACCGCACCGCCTCGCGCTTGCGAGCCGGCCCTACAATTTTTTTGCGATCAGGTCCTTCATCGCGGCGTTCTCCAGCGCCAAATCGGCATACAGCGTTTGAGCTTGGCATTCTCCGCCTCGAGCTCCTTCACCCGCTTCAGATCGGACGCTTCAAGCCCGCCGTACTTCGACTTCCACTGGTAGTACGTCGGCACGCTGATCCCAGCCTGCCGGCAGACGTCCTTCACCGGCATCCCCGCATCGGCCCGCTTCAGATCGAAAGATCTGCGTCTCGGTAAATCGCGACTTCTTCATTGGAACCTCCTGGCTTAAACATGCCAGAAAGTTCTACTTCTGCGGTGTCCGGCGATCGGGGGAGATTACGGGGCCACTCGCCTACAACGGCAGCCCCACGCGCGCGCTCTCGATTTCGGTCTGCCTGCCGACGTCCAACCGGCAATAGTCGAACTGCGCAAGCTCAGGATCGACGGCATCGTAATCGCCAAGCGGCATCGATCCATCCGCCGGCCCAGGGTTCGCCATCCGGCGTCATGCGTCGTCGCATCGGTCAGATGCGTATGCGGCTCAGTGTCGGCGAGCGGCTCGAGCTTCGCCTCGTCGGTGAAGAGCGTATGGGAGGGAGGCGTTGGTCCGGACCAGCCGATCAAATTGTGATCTCCGACGAGCGTGCTGCCGGTCCCGCCGTTGATGTCCGACGACCGGATCACGGCCGTGCCGGGGAATTACGTTGACGGGCGCGCAAATCCCTCGACCGACGGATTCGCCGCCGCGGCCCGCAGGGACCGCGGCGCCGCTAAAACTCCGTTTTCGCAGAAAACGCCGGCCTCGGCGGTTTGAATCCCAACCTTCCGCCACTGACATCGATCGTTTGTATCGTCAGCGCATCGCACTTAGGATTCGCGCACGGCTCTGGTGAGCGCTTTTCTTGAACGAAGACAGACCAAGGATGTTCGACAACTCGCGACGCCATGCACGATTCGACCTCCACCTCCGCCAACCAAGTCTGCAACCATCATCTGCTGATCGTCGACGATGATCCCGATATCGCCGCGCTGGTCGTGCGCTATTTCACGGCGCAGGGCTTTCGCGTCAGCACGGCAACCGACGGCGCTGCGATGCGAGAGGCACTCGCCAGGGAGATTTCTGTCGATCTGATCCTGCTCGATCTGGGTTTGCCGGGCGAGGACGGTTTCGATCTGACGCGTTATCTGCGCCAGCAATGGCGCGGTTCCGTCATCATCGTGACGGGTCGCGGGGAATCCGTGGATCGCGTCGTCGGACTCGAGCTCGGTGCCGATGACTACGTGACCAAACCCTTCGATCTGCGCGAGCTGCTTGCGCGCGTTCGCACGGTACTGCGTCGCACGAGCGAACGCGATGCAAGTTCGGCGCAGGATGGTTCGACACTGGTTTTCTCGGGTTTCCGCCTCGACGCAAGAGCGTATTCCTTGATCGATCGGCATGGCGCGCCGGTGGATCTGACGAGTGGCGAATTCGCGCTTCTGAAGATTCTCGTGGAGCATCCGAATCGCGTGTTGTCGCGTGACGATTTGATGACGCACCTGCACGGGCGCGACGCCGGTCCATTCGACCGGGCGATCGACGTGCAGATCAGCCGGCTGCGGCGCAAGATCGAGACTGATCCCGCGCGGCCGGAAATCATCAAGTCCGTGCGCGGAGCCGGGTACCTGTTTGCCGCGCAGGTTCGACGGGAATGACGCCTCCGGCCGGATCCGACGAACCGATCGACTCGGCGCTGTTCGAAGCGCTGTTCGAGACGGCGCCCGATGCGATGATCGTGGTCAATCGCGATGGTTGCATCGTCCTGGCGAATCCGCAGGCGGAACGCCTGTTTGGATACGAGGCCGGAGAACTCGCGGGATCGCCCGTGGAAGTCCTGCTGCCGGAAAGCGTGCGCGCGGTTCATGTCGGCCACCGCAACGGATTCATGGCAAACCCACGCGTCCGCCCGATGGGCGCGGGCTATGAGTTGACCGGCGTTCGCCGCAACGGGCAACCCTTTCCGGTGGAGATCGGGCTCAGTCCGATCCAGTCGTCGAAAAGCATATTATTCGCCGCTTCGATTCGCGACATCTCCGAAACGCATCGCGTGCGACAGGCTTTGACGCGCGCGCGACACGACACGTTCGCCGCGCAGATCGGTCGCCTTGCGCTCGAATCTTCGAACTACGAAGCGGCCGTTGAGAAGATGCCCGCGCTCGTGGCGTCGGCGTTGGCGATCCGTGCTGCCGTGGTTCTGCTTGCGGGCCCGCGCAGCGACGATCTGCGCGTGCACGCGGAAACCGGCCTTCCGCGCAGTCTTCGCGAAACACTGCCGCGGACGATTCCGCAGAGCGCGCTATTCGCCCGCGTCGAGCGCGACGCGCCCGCGGGCATCACGCTGAAACAGCTGATCGGCAGCGAGTTCGCGCCCCTCGTCGCCGCGCTCGGCGACGCCGGTTTTCGCGATGCGGCCGCCGTCTTGCTGCTCGATCGCTACCAGCCGATGGGCGTGTTGCTCGCGTTGTCCGGCAAACGCGATCACTTCGACCGCGATGCCCTGCATTTCCTGCAATCGGTCGGAAATATTCTTGCCGCGGCCGCTCAACGCAGTCGCAGCGAGGAACAGCTTGCGCATTCCCAACGATTGGACGCAGTGGGACAACTCACCGGCGGCATCGCGCACGATTTCAACAATCTGCTGACCGTGATCTCGGGCAATCTTCAGATTCTCGAAGCGGAGCTTGCGGACCGCCCCGCGCTGGGCGAAACGATCGACAGCGCGTTGCGTGCCGTCGACCGCGGTGCTGTACTCACACGCAAGCTGCTGGCATTCGCGCGCAGACGACACCTGGTCCCGCGGCCCATCCTGCCTGGCCAGGTTCTTTCCGATCTGCAAGGCATGCTTCGGCGCACCCTGGGCGAGCACATCGCCGTTTCGGTCGAACTGGGCGAGGCAGACAAGACTCCGGTGTTTGCCGATCCGGGCGAACTCGAGGCGGCGCTCATCAACCTCGCTCTCAACGCGCGCGACGCGATGCCGAATGGCGGTGCTCTTAACATCGGCGTCCGCGAGCACGTCCTGGAATCCGGGACGGATCGTATCGATCTGCCGCCCGGCGCCTACGTCGTGTTCAGCGTCGTCGACACCGGCACCGGCATGGCGCCGGAAGTGTGTGCGCGCGCGCTGGAACCCTTCTTCACGACCAAGGACGCCGGCAAAGGCGCCGGACTTGGCCTCAGCATGGTGTACGGATTTGCCCGGCAGTCGGGCGGTCAGGTCGCCATTGAAAGCCACGTCGGCCAAGGGACGCGCGTCGATCTTTATCTGCCCGCGGGCTCCAACGCGGACCTCGCACATCCCGTCCGCGACGCAATACCGCCGCGCGAAGGAAAAGAAACCATTCTCGTCGTCGAAGACGAAGCCGAAGTGCGCGGAATCGCCCTCGCCTTCCTGCGTTCACTCGGCTACACGACCTATGAAGCAAGCGATGCCGAGAACGCGCTCGCGCTTCTCAGGCAGCACACCGATATCGAACTGCTGTTTTCCGACATCGTGCTCGGCAGCGGCATGACCGGCTTCGACCTCGTCCGCGAAGCGAGGGTATTGCGACCTCATCTGCCGGTATTGCTCACGTCCGGTTATGAACACGCTGCCGAAGCAAGCGAGCCGTCGGCATCGATCGAATCCGATGTGCTACGCAAGCCCTATCGCCGCGAGCAATTAGCGGCCGCCTTGCGCAAAACGCTGGACGCCGACCGAGCCGCCTGAAGCCGCCGCGTCTCAGTGGATCGTCGCAGAACCCGCGGCCAGCCGGCGCAGCTCCGGCATGTCCATCACCTTGACCTCGCGGCGCTGGACCGCAATAAAGCACAGGTCCTGCAGACGCGACAGCGCCCGGCTGACGGTCTCGTGTTTCAGCGCGAGGAAATTCGCCATGTCGGCGCGGCTCATACGCAACAGGAAATGACGGTCGCTGAAACCGAGCTCCGCGTAACGGGCCGCGACATCGATCAGGAACGCGGCGACGCGCTGCTCGGCGGTCAACGTGCCGAGCGCAAGCATCCAGCTTCGATCGCGCCGGATCTCCTCCGCCAGGGCAGCCGTGAAGCGGTTGTGCAATTCCGGAATCTCCAGGCACGCCTTCAGGACCGGCGGGTACGGCAATTCCCAGACTTCGCAGTCTTCGAGCGCAATCGCATCGCACGCATAGGTCGCAAGGCCGATCGACTCCACGCCGACCAGATCGCCGCGCATGCGGAATCCGGTGATCTGTTCACGGCCGTCCGTCGCGAGCTCGCAGGTTTTGAGCGATCCGACATGGACCAGAAACACGGCCTGCATCGGCTGTCCCGCGCGATAGATGTATTCACCGGCCGATATCTTCCGGCGAAACACCTCGACGTGCTGACGCAGCAGATCGATATCGATGGCGGCGCTGTTGAAGCGTGCCGACGCCGCGACAACGGCCGGTTCGATTCTGCTGGCGGCGCATGCGATGTTCATGTCGGTCTCCTAACGCGGGTTCGCGGAAGAGACGTTATCGGCCGACGCTCACAATTCGACGTCGCCGCAGCAACCGTTTGTAACGGTTCGTAACAGCCGCCGAGCATACGGTGTTACGGAACCAGTACCGCGGCTCCGTCGAACGTTCCGTTGCGCAAATCGGTCAGAGCGCGATTCGCATCCTGGAGCGTATAACGCGTGGTCGTGACCACGATACCCGCGCGCGGCGCGACCGCGAAAAATTCGTGCGCATCGGCGCGTGTCAAGTTGGCGACCGATACGATCTCGCGCTCGTGCCACAGCAGCTGATAGCCAAACGAAGGAATGTCGCTCATGTGGATGCCGCCGCAGACGACGCGGCCGCCCTTCTTCACGGCGCGCAACGCGTCGACGACCAGCGATCCGACCGGTGCGAAAATGATCGCCGCATCGAGCGCAACCGGTGGTGCATCGCCGGAAGCGCCCGCCCAGGCGGCTCCGAGCGATCGCGCGAACGCCTGCGTCTCGAGATCGCCCGCGCGCGTGAAGGCGAACACCTCGCGACGCTGCCATCGCGCGATCTGGGCGACGATGTGAGCCGCCGCGCCGAATCCGTACAAACCGATGCGAAACGCTTCTCCTGTTTTCTGCAAGCAACGCCAGCCGATCAGCCCGGCGCATAGAAGTGGCGCGGTCGCGACGGGATCTACGCCGGCCGGCAACGGCACGCAGTAATCGGCGCACGCGACGATGTGCGTGGCGAATCCGCCTGATCGCGTGTAGCCGGTGAACGTCGGCGCATCGCAAAGGTTTTCGCGACCGGCGTGGCAGTATTCGCAATGACCGCACGTCGAGCCAAGCCATGGAACCCCGACGCGGTCGCCGACCGAGAAGGCGGAGACATTCGCGCCGACCACATCGACAACACCGACGACTTCATGTCCCGGGATGATTTGCGCGGGCGTGTCGGGCAACTCCCGATCGACGACATGCAGATCGGTCCGGCAGACGCCGCAGGCTTCTATGCGCAGACGAACCTCGTCCGGCCGCGGGGCCGGATCGGGCAACTCCCGGTACCGAAGCGGTAGCCCCGCTCCCATGGACACCATCGCACGCACGTCCGCGTACCCTGGCAGCTTGCCGACACCGAGAACGATACGCTTCGCTCAATGACGCATGAAGACCGGTACCTGAGTGTGATTCAGCACATGACGCGTCGCGCCGCCGAGCGCCCACTCGCTGAAACGATTTCGGCCGTAGGCTCCCATGACGATGAGTTCGGCCTTGAGCTCCGACGCGGCATCGAGAATCGCCGCGCCGGCCTGCTCATCGTCCACCTCGAGATTCCGAAATTCGAGCTTGACGCCATGCCGGAGCAGGTAGGCGTTCATGTCGAACGGCGGTTTCCAGGTGATCTCGAGATAGCTGTTGCGTCGCTCGCCGCACAACATGACCACGCGCTTGGCGCGCTGGAGCAACGGCAGTGCCGCGTGGATCGCGCGGACCGATTCCGGGGCGCCGTTCCATGCGACCAGCACGCAGCCCGGCGCGCCATTCAATTTCTGCATGCCAGGAACTATGACGGTCGGCAGATGCGACGCGAGTACCAGACTCGCCACATCCGAAGGCGAACCCCACGGCGCATCCGAATTGAGCTCGAGCACGAGCAAATCGTGCCACGTACCGATCTGCGCAAGCGCATCCGGCAGGTACCCTTCCGCGACGTGCCAGGTCGTATCGCGGACGCCGACCGACTTCGCCCAGCGCTTGAAAGGTTCCTCGGCCGCCTTCGCGGCAGCCTCCTGCGCACGCGAATTCTGGAAGATGAGCGCGATGAAGTCAGGCGAGCTGAACGGCGGCGGCGAATATTGCGGCCATGGATAGACGTAGGCACCAGTGACCGAGGCGCCGAGCAGCGCAGCCAGTCGTCCACCGTATTCGACCACGGGATCCCAAGGCTGCTTGAGGCTGTGCACATAGATCAGAACGTCCTGCATGACCTGTCCTCTCGCGCTTGTCGATCTCCTCGTGAAGGAGGCGTCGGCTTCGAGGGGACACGCTAGCGAGCGGCGCCCGGCACCATCCTGATCTGCGTCAAGTCGGAGCGAATCTGCCGCGTGCGCGGTGCGACGTCAGTCGAACGTCAGGCGTTCGCCCTGGGCGGGCATCTCGACGGAGAGTCCGCTCTGCCGAATGCGTTCGGCAAGCGGTTGCATGCCTCGCGCCGGCTCGCCATGGACCAGCAGGACCTTGCGCGGTGCGCCGGTGTGCGCGATCCAGCGCAGCAGATCGTCCTGACCCGCGTGCGCCGAGAAGCCATTGATCGTCCATATCTTCGCGCGAACGCGGATTTCCTCGCCGAGAATGCGCACGTAGTCGGCGCCATCGATGATGCGGCGCGCGGGTGTCCCTTCGGCGGCGTAGCCGACGAATACGACGCCGGCATTCTCGCGCCAGAGATTGTGCTTGAGGTGATGGAGCACACGGCCGCCGGTGCACATGCCGGAGCCCGCAAGGATCACCGCTCCGCCGTCGATATTGTTGATCGCCATCGACTCGGCGACATCGCGCGTGAAGCGCAGCGTCGGCAGCCCGAACGGGTCGCTGCCGGCGGCAATGCGCGCGCGTGATTCTTCGCCCAGACAATCGGGATAGCGCGCAAAGATCGAAGTCGCCGAGATCGCCATCGGCGAATCGAGGAAGACGCGCAAGTTGCGCGGCAGCGTGCCTGCGCGCACGGCATTGGCGAGATGAAAGATGACTTCCTGCGCGCGTTCGAGCGCGAACGTCGGGATGACCACATTGCCGCCGCTGTCGAGCCTGTCCTTGATCGCGGCGACGAGCTCATCGACACTGGCCGACATCGATCGATGGTTGCGATCGCCGTACGTCGCTTCCATCACCACGACATCCGCCGCCGGCGGCGGCTCGGCAATGCGCAGCAGCGGCCGGCCCGGATTGCCGATGTCGCCCGAGAACAGGATGCGCCGGCGCGAAGCGCCGGTTCCCGCATCGACGAGCACGCAAGCGGATCCGAGCATGTGTCCGGCATCGACGAAGCGAACGCGCAGGTCCGGCGCGAGGTCGATATCGCGTCCGTACTCGGCCTTGCGGCCGAAGAAATCCATCGCATGGAACGCATCGTCGATCGTGTAGAGCGGCACCGAATCGGCATTTCCGCCGCGATGCAGTCGCCGCGAGCGCATGCGCGCGTCCTCTTGCTGCAGCGACGCGGCGTCGCTCATCACGAGCCGCGCCAGTTCGCGCGTCGGAGCGGTCGCGATGATTTCGCCACGAAATCCTCGTTTGACCAACAACGGTATGCGACCGCAATGATCGAGGTGCGCGTGGGTCAGTAGAACGAAGTCGATCGACGCGGGATCGAAGCCGAATTCCGCCGCATTGCCGTTCTCGACCGCATCGCTGCCCTGAAAGAGGCCGCAGTCGATCAGCATTCGCTGCGAGGCGCATTCGAGGAGGTGACAGGACCCTGTGACTTGCCGGGCGGCGCCGTGGCATGTGATTGCGATCATCCGCATCCTCCCCCGCCAGCGACGCGCCCGGCCTGCGCACTCTAGATGGTCGGCCGCCGCGACGCTTGATCCTGGTCAATCATGCGACACATACGTCGGCGACACTGTACGCTTGAGCCGAACCACGGGACTGGATGCGCGGGCGGAAAACCGATGCAGTACATCGAGAACAAGACCTACGACGAGCTCAAGGTTGGCGATCAGGCCGAGATCACGCGCACCTTGCGCAAGGACGACATCGAGTTGTTCGCGGTATTGTCCGGCGACGTCAATCCCGAACATGTCGACGAGAACTTCGCCCGCTCCGATGTGTTCCACAAAGTCATCGCGCACGGAATGTGGGGCGGCGCGCTGATATCGGCCGTGTTGGGTACGGAACTGCCGGGACCGGGCACGATCTATGTCGACCAGACCCTGCATTTCCGCAAACCGGTCGGCGTCGGCGATACGGTCACGGTGCGCGTCAGCGTGCGCGAGAAGCACATGCCGGGCAACCGTGTCACGCTGGATTGCGTGTGTCGCAATCAGGCAGGTGATGTCGTCGTCGAGGGCGTCGCCAGCGTCATCGCACCGACCGCGAAAGTGCGACGGCCGCGCACCGCGCTTGCGGAGGTGCACCTGCACGAGCGCGGCCTGCGCTATCGCCAGCTGATCGACGCGACGCGATCGCTGGAACCGTTGCGCATGGCGGTTGTGCATCCGTGCGACGAGCTGTCGCTGACCGGCGCTCTCGAAGCGAGGAGCAAGCTGTTGATCGTGCCGGTGCTGGTCGGACCCGAAGCGAAGATCCGCAAGACGGCCGCTGCGGCAGGACTTTCGCTCGATGGGGTCGAGATCCTCGACACGCCGCACAGCCACGCGGCCGCGGCGCGCGCCGTCGATCTCGCGCGCAGCGGTGCGGTCCGCGCACTGATGAAGGGCGCGCTGCACACCGACGAGCTGATGGCGGCCGTGGTCGACGCCGCTTCGGGTTTGCGCACGGAACGGCGCATGAGTCACGTTTTCGCGCTCGACGTCCCGACATATCCCAAACCGTTGCTGCTCACCGACGCCGCGATCAATATCTATCCCGACCTGATGGACAAGCGCGACATCGTCCAGAACGCGATCGATCTCGCGCACGCGATCGCGATTCGATTGCCGAAGGTGGCGATCTTGTCGGCGGTCGAGACGATCAACCCGAAGATTCACTCGACGGTCGAGGCCGCGGCGCTGTGCAAGATGGTCGATCGCGGCCAGATCGTCGGTGGTCTCGTCGACGGGCCGCTCGCGTTCGACAACGCGATCTCGCGCGCAGCCGCTGAGACGAAACAGATTGTTTCGCCCGTCGCCGGCGACGCCGACATACTCGTTGTGCCCGACCTCGAGTCGGGCAATATGCTGGCCAAGCAGCTCATCTACCTTTCCGGCGCCGACTCGGCGGGGATCGTGCTCGGCGCACGCGTTCCGATCGTGCTCACCAGCCGCTCGGACGACGTGCTGGCGAGACTGGCGTCCTGCGCGCTTGCCGTGCTGCTCGAGCATTTCCGAAGCGCGTCGAAATGATCGAAGCGATCCTGGTTCTCAATGTCGGCTCGTCGAGCATCAAGGTCGCGCTCTATGCCGCCGGCACGCTCGATCTGCAGTGCCGAGTCCATATCGAGAACATTGGCGACGACGACATCGCCGCGCACATCGAGGGACCACGGGCTGCGGATTTCGGCGAGACGGAATTGCCGGCCGAGATCCGCGATCACTCCACAGCCGGACGCTGGCTGCTCGATCGCATCCGCCAATCGGTGGCCGACGTCGTGGTTCGGGCGGCGGGCCATCGCGTCGTGCATGGTGGAATGGATTTCGCGGAGCCTGTCGTCGTAGACGAGCACGTGCTCGCCGCGCTCGAAAAGCTCGTGCCGCTCGCCCCGCAGCACCAGCCTCACAACCTGGCTGCGATCCGCATGGTTGCCCAGACATGGCCCGGCCTGACGCAGATCGCGTGCTTCGATACCGCATTCCATCGCACCCAACCGGCGCGCGCACAATGGTTCGCGCTGCCGCGCGCTTTCGCTGCCGAAGGCATCATCCGTTACGGTTTTCATGGGCTCTCGTACGAATATCTCAGTGGCGTTCTGCCGCGCTACGCCGGCGCTCGCGCCAACGGACGCGTTGTCCTCGCCCATCTCGGGAACGGCGCCAGCCTGTGCGCGATGCGCGATCGGCGCAGCATGGCGACGACGATGGGCTTCACCGCGCTCGATGGACTCATGATGGGTCGGCGCAGCGGCGCGATCGATCCTGGTCTATTGCTGTATCTGCTGCAGCAAAGACCAATGACGCCCGCCGCCGTCGAGGACTTGCTCTATAACCGTTCCGGCCTGCTCGGCGTATCAGGAATCAGCGACGATCTGCGCGTTCTCGAGGCGAGTGGCGACCCGCATGCCGAGGAAGCCATGGACCTCTTCGCATATCGCGCGGGCTGCGAGATCGCCGCGATGGCCGCAGCGCTCGAAGGGCTCGACGTGCTGGTCTTCAGCGGCGGCATCGGCGAGCACTCGGCGCAGATGCGACGTCGCGTCTGCGCTTGTTCGGCATGGCTCGGCGTCGCGCTGGACGCCGACGCAAATGCGCGCCACCGCCCGCGCATCAGCGCGCCCGATTCACGCGTCGACGTATTCGCGATTCCCACCGACGAGGAGATCGTCGTCGCGCGTGCGACCGACCGGCTCAGACGCTGACCCGAAGGGCGAATCTCGCCGGCGGATGACGTGGATCAATTGCCCGCTGCGCGACCGGGCCATAGTGACGGCACGCTTCAAGGAGATGCCGCCATGGCCACCCGTTCGACCCGTACCCCGCGCCGCCGCGCTTCCGTGAAGGCCAAGACGACCGACAGTGCGCGGTCGCGCCGCAGCAAGACCGTCGCGAAACCCATGCGACGCAAGACCGCCGCGAAGGCAAAATCCAACGCGTCGGCGCGCAAGCCGAAAGCGCCGCGTCCGGTAGGAAAACCCGCCAAGGCGCTCGTCACGACCGCTCCGTCACGTGACGATCCGCGATGGACCGAGACGCTCGCAGACGGCACGCGCATTCTGATCCGCCCGATCCACAAGGAAGACGCAGCACTTGAGCGGGCTTTCATCAAACGCCTTTCGCCGGAATCGCGGCGTCTGCGCTTTCTCGGCCAGATGAACGAGCCGAGCGATGAGCTGATTCACAACCTGACCGACATCGACTATCGGCGCGACATGGCGTTCGTCGCGCTGATCCACCGCGACGGCGAGAAGGTCGAAATCGGCGTCGCACGCTACAGCACGAGCAAGGACGGCAAGACCTCAGAATGCGCTGTCACCGTGAGTGACGAATGGCGCAACCGCGGACTCGGCGCATTGCTGATGCGGCATCTGATCGAAGTCGCGCGATCGCGCGGTGTGCGATCGATGATGTCGATCGACGAGGTCGGCAACACGGGCATGCGCGATCTGGCCAAGTTCTTCGGTTTCCGTCGCAAGACCGATCCGGATGATCCAAGACAGGTCATCCATACTCTGAAACTGCAGTGAAGCGGCGCGCGTGCAGGATATCCTCGCCTATTGCGCCGACATCCATACGTGGTCGCCCGGCGCCCGCTATGCGGCGGAGCTTGCGGCGACCGTCGACGCGTCGTTGACCGGCATTCACGTCGCGCCGCGGTTGCCGTTACGGACACCGAGCGGCATGCCGGCATCGATCGGTGCGGAGTTGATCGCCTACGCGCAGGACGAAGTGCAGGCCGCCATGCTGGCCGGACCGCGCTTCGCCACGTGGGCGCGGCAATTCGGCGTGCAGAGAGCGCAGTGGCAGGTCGCACTCGGCGATGCGGCGAATGTTGTAGGCGTCGCCGCCAACTGGAGCGACGTCGTCGTGTTCGAGCGGCCGAACGCCGAAGCCGAGCGAGCGATCGACTTGATCAGCGAAACGCTGCTGTCCGGATTCGCCTGCATCGTGGTGCCGGAAGCGACCTACGCAATCGGCCGGCTCGAGCGCATCGCGCTCGTCTACGATGGTTCGTCCGCTTCGATCCGCGCGCTGCACGAAGCGCTTCCACTGCTCGGCAGGGCGACCTGCGTCGTTCTGCTGCGCGGGAACTGGCCGGTGGAACGACCCGACGGACGCCCGCCATTCGACCCGCTGCATCACCTTGCAAAACATGGCATCGCGATCGAGCTCGAGGAGCTGGATGCAGGCGCGGACGAGGCCGCCGACGCGCTGCTCGAAGCAGCGTCTCGTCATCGCGTGGATCTTGTCGTCGCGGGTGCTCCGGGCAAGAGTCGATTCGGCGACGTGCACCTCGATCCCATCCCGCGCTATCTCCTGCAACACGCCGGCGTGCCGCTCTATCTCAAGGGCTGAGGGCGATGGGTGCTGCCATCCCCGTCACAACGCAGCTCCAGGTTCGACGACTCGGCGTCGACACGTATCAGGAATCCGTCGTCTACCTGAATCGCGAATGCTCGGTGTGCAAGTCGATCGGTTTCGAGTCGCTGTCGCGCATTCGCATCTGTCTTGGTGAGCGCAGCATCGTGGCGACACTGAACGTCGTCACCGGCACATGGCTGGATGCGTTCACGGCCGGACTCTCGGAGGCGGCGTGGCGTCGCCTTGGTGCGCACGATGGGGAGCGGGTGACTTTCGAATATCCCCAGCCGGCCGAATCGGCGAGCGATCTGCGCTCAAAAGTGTTCGGACACGCGCTCGATCGCGGCCAATACGAACGCCTCCTTCGCGATGCAATCGACGGGCGGCTCTCGGACATCGAACTGGCCGCATTCATCGCGGCTTGCGCGGGCCCGGCGTTTGACCTCAAGGAAAATATCGCATTGACCGAAGCGATGGTCGGCGTCGGCGAGCGGATCGAATGGTCGCGCTCGCCGGTGCTGGACAAGCACAGCGTCGGCGGACTGCCGGGCAACCGGACGACACCGATCGTCGTTGCGATCGTCGCCGCGGCCGGTTCGCTGATCCCGAAGACATCGTCGCGCGCGATCACCTCGCCGGCAGGAACAGCCGACACCATGGCGACGCTGACCAAGGTCGATCTCGATCTTCCGGCAATGCGCCGTGTCGTTGAGCGCGAAGGCGGCTGCATCGTCTGGGGCGGCGCGGTCAGCCTGAGCCCGGCCGACGACGTACTGATTCGCGTGGAGCGCCCGCTCGACTTCGACAGCGATGCGCAGCTCACTGCAAGCGTGCTGTCGAAGAAGAAAGCGGCTGGCTCCACGCACGTCGTGATCGACGTTCCCGTCGGACCGACGGCCAAGGTCCGCAGCCTCGACGCCGCTGCGGTGCTCGGCAAGCGGCTCGTCGATGTCGGTGGCGCAATCGGCCTTCACATTGCCGTGCATGTCTGCGACGGACGTCAGCCGATCGGGCGCGGCATCGGTCCGGCGCTCGAAGCCTGGGATGTCCTGCGCGTGCTGCGCAACGCAGACGATGCGCCGGCTGATCTGCGGGAGCGCGCGCTCGAGCTCGCAGCGAAAGTGCTCGACTTCGACTCGACGACGCCCGGCATCAACAGGAGCAGAGCCGAACATCTGCTGCGCTCGGGTGCTGCCTTGCGCAAGTTCGAAGCGATCTGCCTTGCGCAAGGTGGCATGCATGAGCCGCCCGTCGCAGCGTACCGATTCGAATTCCTCGCGACGCGCGATGGCATCGTCGAGGAGATCGACAATCGCAAGCTCGCCAAGGTGGCCAAACTCGCCGGCGCGCCGCGCGATGCCGCGGCTGGGCTGGTGCTGAATACGCCGCTCGGCGCCAGGGTAAACGTCGGCGAACCGTTGCTCACGCTGCACGCCGAATCGGCCGGCGAACTCGATTACGCACGAGCGTATCTCGATCAACATGCGGCGCTGCTGCGCATCGGCGAAGGATCATGACGCCGATCCTGTTCGCATTCCCACGCGTCGATCAGCTCGCCGCACACCTCTGCGAGCGGTTGGGCGCGCAGATGGGAACGCTGCGATGGAGACATTTTCCCGACGGTGAATCGCTGCTCGCTCTCGAAGGCGAATGCCGCGGGCGCGACGTCGTCATTGTCGGCACGCTTCGAGATCCCGATCCGCTCGCATTACCGCTGCTGTTCGCCGCGCGCACGGCGCGCGAGCTCGGCGCGCGTTCGGTCGGACTTGCTGCACCGTATCTTGCGTATATGCGCCAGGACGCGCGCTTCCATCCCGGCGAAGCTCTTGCGTCGGCGCATTTCGCTTCATTCCTGTCGTCGATTTTCGACTGGCTGGTCACGGTCGATCCTCACCTGCACCGGCGCCACGATCTCGGCGCGCTGTTCGGCATTCCAGTCGAACATGTCACGGCGATACCGCCGATCGGCGAATGGATTCGGGCCAATGTCGCGAATCCGATCCTGATCGGTCCCGACGACGAGAGCGCGCAGTGGGTGCAGCCACTCGGCGTCGCGATCGGGGCGCCCATCTTGGCGCTCAGCAAGCAGCGGCTCGGTGACCGCGAGGTCGAAGTCTGTTCGCTGCCGACCGCCGAGATCGAAGGACGCACGCCCGTGATCGTCGATGACATCATCTCGTCAGGGCGAACGCTCATGCAAGTCGTCAGACGTCTGCGTGTCGCGACGCCAGCGGCGCCGGCTTGCGTCGCCGTGCACGGCATCTTCGCGGCAGATGCGTATCAGGAAATTCTCGACGCGGGCGTTGGACGCGTTGTCACGACGAATACGATCCCACATCCGACCAATGCGATTGACATCGTGCCGGTTCTGGCGCCACCGATCCTGCGTCAGCTCGAGCGCATCGGTGACGCCGCTCCGCGTGGGTGACGTTCGTCGCCTATTTCTTTCCTAGCCTATTTCCTACCCTTGCCAGCGCGCGGGCGCACGATCAGCAAGGGCACCGAGCATGTCGCTGCCACGCGTGTCGTCACCGATCCGACGAAGAGCTGTCCGAGCGCGCCGTGGCCGTGCGAGCCCATCACGATGAGATCGCACTTCTCCTCCGCCGCGGTCTCGACGATCGTCGCCGCGGGCGGGTACTTGCCGACGTGCCGCGTCTTGCACACTATGCCGAGCTCTTTGGCCTCGCGCGCGATGGCGTCAAGACAGCGCGCGGCCATCGCCTTGCTTTCGCGCTCGTGCTGTCGGATCTGTGCAGCAAGTGGCGATGATTCGTACCCCTTCGGCGGCTCGAACGGCGGCGTCACGAGCAACGCGACGACGCGCGCGCGCAGCGATGCAGCGAGCTTCACGCCTTCCCGCGCAGCACTCTGCGCGAGAGGCGAACCATCGGTGCAGACCAGAAGGCGTTTGTACATGTCGGATCGGCGCGGGCCGCCTCAGGTGATGGTGAGATTGTCGACGACTTTACGCACGCCGGGCGTGTTCCACGCGGCACTTTCCATCGTAAGACGCTCGGCGAGCGAATCGACGCAACCGGTGAGCGTAACGATACCGTCCTTCGCGGTCACGGTAATTCCGTCCACGTCCGCGTGCGCCCGGCGTTGCAGCGCGGCCTCAATCTTCGCTTTCACGTGCTCGAGCGCCACTTTGGGATGCACGTCGATCTTGTTGACGACACCTTTGATGCCGATGAGGCTGCGCACGCACGACTCGGCCGCATCGCGCACGTACGCCCAATCGACATCGCCCGTCAATGTGACCCAACCCTCTTCGACGCGTATCTTGACCGTATCCCGCGGCACCGAAATGCTCCACTCGAGCGCCGAGATCACTCGCTTGGCGAGCTCCGCGTCGCTGTGCTCCGCTCCGCCCGGCAGCGCGACGCTGAGATCGACGACGACTCCTTTCACGCCCGCGATGCGTTGGGCGGCCTTCTCGGCGTTGCATTTTTCCGCGTAGCTGCGCACATGGCCGGACAGGCTTACGATGCCGTCCTCGACGTCGACGCCGATTCGATTCGCTTCGATCGCGGGATCCCAGGCCAGCTCCTCCATGACGTCCTTCTGCAGCTGGCGATCGGTCTTCGCATTCATGTTGACGCCTCCGTATTGAATACGGCATCAGCCTGTGTCAGCCGCACGCGGATTGTGTTGATCCAGATCAACCCGCCGCCGCGCGGAATCCGAAGAAGCATCGACAGCGGGTCCGCGATGAATTCGGGATCGTCATACGCACTGCGTCCTCAGCGGTACACAAGCACCGGAACGCGACTGTGCGTGAGCAGTTTGTGCGTTTCGCTTCCCATCAGCACGGCTTCGATGCCGCGCCGTCCGTGCGAGCCCATGACGACGAGATCGCATTTTCTCGCAGTCGCCACTTTGATGATCTCCTTGAACGGATCGTGGCCGGTCGAGCTCACGACGTCGCAGTCGACACCTGCCGCCTTGGCGGCGCGGCTGACGTACGAAAGGAGCGTCTTCGATCGCCTCTCGGCATCCTCGGCGTAGTCGCCTGGCGTCTTCTCGAAGCCATTCATCATCGCCGTGAAACCATCCACCTTGGGCTTCATGTGGAACGCCGTGACGCTCGCGCCGAACGTCTTGGCCAGACGCACGCCGGAACGCACGGCCTTCTCCGAAAGCTCGGACCCATCGATCGGCAACAGGATGTGCCTGAACATGACAGCATGCTCTTGAGTGGACACCTGGTGAACCTAGCCCGGTCCCGAATAGCGCCATGTGATCCTCGTCAAGTCGAGCGCGATCTTGCACCGGCTTGATCAGGATCAGCATCGAGCCTTGGAAGCGGAACTAGGCTGCTGCAGGTTCGCAGGAGCAGCCGTCATGCGCGACTTCCTGGTTTACGCCGACAATTTCACCGTATGCACGCCGAGCATGGACTACGCGATGCGCCTTGCCGCATCGTTCGAAGGGCGCGTCACCGGCGTGTTTGTCTGTCCTTCGCCGGTCGGCACGATGCCTCCGTACGATGCCCCGCAACTTTTTTCGACGATCATCGAGGAAATACGCGAGCTCGAGGAGCAGGCTTGCGGCGGCGGCGCCGCATTCGGCGCGCGAGCAGCCGAGCTCTCGGTGCGAAAAGCGCTGTGGCAGGTGGCCGAGGGTAGTTTGGCGAGCGTGTTGGCGCACCTGGGCAATTGGCACGATGTGGTCGTGCTCGGACGCGACCCCGACACGAGCGTCGGCACTGCGGCGACGCTCGGCAGCGCCGTCCTCGGCAGCAGGATGCCGTGCATCATCGTCCCGCCGGGCGTCAGCGAGCCGCGATTCGACTGCGTCGTGCTCGCGTGGAATGGTTCGCCCGAGGCGATCCGCGCGATTCATGCCGCGCGACCGATATTGGCGCGCGCCAAACGCATCGTCGTTCTCGCCGGGGAACGCCGCGAGCATTTCAGCGAGATGGGTTGGAAGCCGGAATTCGAGCTCGATGCATATCTGCACAATCACGGTCTTGTCTTCGAGAGACGCGATTTGGAAACCCCCGATGACGACGCCGGAAAGGCCTTGTTGGCCGCGGCTTCGGCACTGCACGCCGACATGCTGGTGATGGGCGCGTACGGACGCGCACGATTCAGCGAATGGATATTCGGTGGCGCGACGCGCCATGTGCTGGTCGAGGCAGAGATTCCGGTGTTCCTGCGGCACTGACTGAATCACGCTGCGCCTTCACTCGACGGCGGCCCAACAACGCGACGGCCGTTCCAGGCTCAGGCATCAAGCGCGCATGCGGCGCGAAGCGTGCTGCCCAGGATCATCAGCGCCGTGTCTGTCGCAAAGTGCACGGATCATTCGTGTTGCGAGGGAGTGCGGCGATCACGACATCGCGAGAGCAGGTGCACTTGATCAGGATCAAGAACGGACGAAGGGCCTCCGCCTAACCTCCCGCAAAGACCGGGAGGCCCTACATGCAAGCCGTCGAGACCTACAACGATCGCGTCGTACGCCAGTTCACGATCGCAACCATCTTCTGGGGCATCGTCGGCATGCTCGTCGGCGCGCTGATCGCGGCGCAGCTCGCGTGGCCGGCGCTCAATTTCGACATTCCATGGCTGACCTACAGCCGCCTGCGCCCGCTGCACACGAATGCGGTGATCTTCGCGTTCGGCGGCTGCGGTCTGTTCGCGACGGCGTACTACGTCGTGCAGCGCACGTCTCAAGTGCGCCTGTTCAGCGACAAGCTCGCCGCGTTTACATTCTGGGGATGGCAGACCGTGATCGTGCTCGTCGCGATCACGCTGCCGCTCGGCATCCAGCAGAACAAGGAATACGCCGAGCCCGAGTGGTTCATCGACATTCTAATCACGATTGTCTGGATCGCGTTCGCCGTCGTCTTCTTCGGCACGCTGGCGACGCGACGCGTCAAGCACATCTACGTCGCCAACTGGTTCTACGGCGCGTACATCATCACGATCGCCGTTCTGCACGTCGTCAACAACGTCGCGATTCCGGTGTCGCTTACGAAGTCGTACATCGTCTACTCCGGCGCCGTCGACGCGATGGTGGAGTGGTGGTACGGCCACAACGCGGTCGGTTTCTTCCTGACCGCTGGATTCCTCGGAATGATGTACTACTTCGTGCCGAAGCAAGCCGAGCGTCCGATCTATTCGTATCGCCTTTCGGTCGTCCACTTCTGGGCACTGATCGCGATCTACATGTGGGCGGGCCCGCATCATCTGCACTACACCGCGCTGCCGGACTGGGCGCAGTCGCTCGGCATGGTGTTTTCGCTGATCCTGCTCGCGCCGTCATGGGGCGGCATGCTCAACGGCATCCTCACGCTGTCGGGCGCGTGGCACAAGCTGCGCACGGATCCGGTCCTGAAATTCATGATCGTCGCGCTGTCGTTCTACGGCATGTCGACCTTCGAAGGGCCGATGATGTCGATCAAGACCGTCAATTCGCTTTCGCACTACACCGACTGGACGATCGGCCACGTGCACTCCGGCGCGCTCGGCTGGGTCGGCTTCATCACCATCGGTTCGCTCTATTGCCTGATCCCGCGTTTGCGCGGCACCAAGCAGATGTATTCGACGCGCCTGGTCGAAACGCACTTCTGGGTCGCGACGATCGGCGTCGTGCTCTACATCGCGGCGATGTGGACGGCCGGCATCATGCAGGGCCTGATGTGGCGAGCGACGAATCCGGACGGCACGCTGACCTACACGTTCGTCGAAGCGCTCAAACAGACCTATCCGTTCTACTACGTGCGCCTCGTCGGCGGCCTGCTCTATCTCAGCGGCATGCTGATGATGGCCTGGAACACCTGGAAGACCTGGGCCACGTCGCGCACACCAGAACCCGTGCTCATTCCGACCGCGGTCGCCGCCTGAGGACTTGCCGTGAACCACGCCACGATCGAGAAGAACGTCGGTCTCCTTGCCGTGCTGATCGCCGTCGCGATCAGCTTCGGCGGCCTCGCCGAGATCGTCCCGCTGATGTACCAGGCGCAGGCGATTACGCCCGTGCCGGGCCTCAAGCCGCCCGCGGCGCTCGAGCTTGCCGGGCGCGACGTGTACGTGCGCGAAGGCTGCTACAACTGTCATTCGCAGATGATCCGCACGCTGTCGTTCGAGACGCAGCGCTACGGTCACTATTCGGTCGCCGGCGAATCGGTCTACGACCATCCGTTCCTGTGGGGCAGCAAGCGCACGGGACCCGATCTCGCGCGCGTCGGCGGCCGCTACAGCGACGACTGGCACCGCGTGCACCTGATGAATGCGCGCGACGTGGTGCCCGAATCCAACATGCCTGGTTATCCGTGGCTGGCGCAGAACAAGCTTGATGCCGCGACCGTCGAATCGCACATGCGCGCGCTGCGCACGATTGGCGATCCATACACGGACGACGATCTGAAATCGGTCAAGGCCGCAGTCGACAACAAGACCGAGCTCGACGCGCTCGTCGCGTATCTGCAAAGCCTCGGCAAGTTCGCACCCAAGGAGTAGACGATGATCGCCGGGATCTTCATCGCCGTATTGCTGGTCCTGTTCCTGGGACTCTTCGCCTGGGCCTATGCGCCCGGTCGGCGGCAACGTTTCGAGGAAGCCGCCGCGCTCGCGCTGGTGGACGATGTTCGGCGCGCGGAGCGCACGCCATGACATCGTTCTGGAGCGCTTTCATCAGCGTGATCGTCGTCGCCAACATCATCGGTTCGGCGTGGCTGTTGTTCGCGAACGCGCGCAAGAGCTCGCCCGACAAGACCACCGGCCACGTCTGGGACGAAGACCTCACCGAATACAACAAGCCGTTACCGCTCTGGTGGGTGGGCCTCTTCGTCGGCAGCATCCTGTTCGGAATCGGTTACCTGGTCGTGTATCCAGGACTTGGTGCATTCCCCGGCGTCACCGGCTGGACATCGGCGAAGGAACACGACAGCGACGTCGCAGCGGCCAACGCCAAGCTCGACGCCATCTTCGCCGAATTCCGCAATCGGCCGATCGAAGCGCTGAGTCGCGATCCCAAGGCGACCGAGATCGGACACAACGTGTTCGCCAACAACTGCGTCGCCTGCCACGGCTCGGCCGCCCGCGGCGGACCCGGCTTCCCGAACCTCACCGACGACGACTGGTTGTACGGCAGCACATCCGACACGATCGTCGCGACGATCACGAACGGTCGCACCGGAGTGATGCCGCCGTGGGGCGCTGCGCTCGGCGATACCGGCGTTGAGAACGTCGCCGAGTACGTGCTCTCGTTGTCTGGCAAAGCGCACGACGCGGCCAAAGCCGACGCCGGCAAGGCGCAGTTCATGACCATGTGCATCGCATGCCACGGGCCGGACGGCAAAGGCAACCAGGTGATCGGCGCGCCGAATCTCACGGACGATGTGTGGCTTTACGGCGGCGATCTCGCTTCGATCGAAGCATCCGTGCGCAACGGACGCAACGGCCAGATGCCGGCGTGGGACAAGTCGCTCGGCGCTGATCGCATTCGTCTGGTCGCCGCGTGGGTCATCGCGCAATCGGCAAACAAACTACCGCCGGACAGCCAGCGTTCGCCATGAAGCCGGATTCCGCCCGATCGAAGCCGAAGTCCGCGCGCGTACCGCTGGCCGCGCGCTTCGGCGCCGTGGCGTGGCCATCGTTCTTCGCTGCTGGCGTGGCGACGATGGTGTTCTTCGCGATCGTCGATCCCGTGGAACTCGCGGCGATGACCTGGCCGCACGTGTCGATCTCGCGCGAGGCGGGCTACACGATCGGATTCTTCATGTTCTGGGCCTGCACGTTCGCGTCAAGTTCTTTTACCGCGCTGCTTTCGACCGCGCCGGTGAGCGATGGTCCGACCGCTCGCGATGTGCAATGACCAAAACCATTCCATTGGCGCTGGTCGAGGGCGATGACGGCGCGCTCTACGCGAAGCAGCCGAAGGTTTATCCACGCGAGATCGACGGGCGCTTCCAGCGTCTGCGTATCGCGGCAGTGTTCTGGCTGCTCGGCATGTTCTATGCGTTTCCGTGGCTGTCGTGGAACGGGCATCAGCTCGTCCTGTTCGATCTTCCCGCGCGCAAATTCCATGTCTTCGGCCTGACCTTCTGGCCACAGGATTTCTTTTATCTGACCTGGCTGCTGGTCATGGCCGGGCTGTCGCTGTTTTTCTTCACCGCGCTCGCCGGAAGGCTGTGGTGCGGTTACGCATGCCCGCAGACCGTGTGGACCGAAGTGTTCCTGTGGATCGAGCGCAAGATCGAAGGCGATCGCAACCGGCGCATGAAGCTCGACGCTGCACCTTGGAACGGCGCGAAACTCGCGCGGAAATCGCTCAAGCAATTCCTGTGGATCGCGTTTGCGCTCTGGACGGGCTTCACGTTCGTCGGGTTTTTCACGCCGATACACGAGCTTGCCGGCGAAATGTCGCGTCTCAAGGTGGGTGGTTGGGAAACGTTCTGGATCCTCTTCTACGCGTTCGCGACCTACGGCAACGCCGGCTACCTGCGCGAGCAGGTCTGCAAATACATGTGCCCGTACGCGCGATTCCAGGGTGCGATGTTCGATCGTGACACGCTGATCATCAGCTACGACGAAGCACGCGGCGAACCGCGCGGCAGTCGTCGCAAGAGCGTCGAACGCGGCTCGGCCGGACTTGGCGACTGCATCGACTGCCTCGCCTGCGTGCAGGTCTGTCCCACCGGCATCGACATTCGCAACGGACTTCAGGTGGGCTGCATTGCGTGCGCCGCCTGCATCGACGCGTGCGACGTCGTCATGGACAAGATGGCATATCCGAAAGGACTGATCCGCTACACAACCGAAAATGCGCGCGACGGCCGGCCCATGCGTGTACTCCGGCCACGCACACTCGTCTACGCCTCGCTGCTGCTCACGCTCTTTTCCGGTTTCGTCTGGAGCGTCACGCATCGAAGCATGCTGCTCGCCGAAATCATTCGCGATCGCAATGCGCTGTGGCACGCCGGGCCGGAGGGCAGCATCGAGAACAGCTACACCGCCAAGATCGTCAACAAGAGCGAGCGCAGCATCGAGCTCGAAGCGCGCGTCGCGGACCCGATCTACTCGATCGTCGGCGCGCACCGCATCGAAATCGAAGGCGGCGCGGTCGCTTCGATTCCCTTGACGCTGCGCGCGCCCGCCGGCGCGGTCCACGGTCGTCGCGATGCGACGCTCGAATTCGTCGAAACACCCGACCACAATCACGGCGATGTCGCGCGTGCGGAATCGGTCCGCACGACGACGCGCTTCTTTGCTCCGGAGCTCCCATGAAGAAGACATCCTGGTATCGCGTGCCCGAAGTCTGGCTGCTGATCTTCCTGCTCACCGGCGGCGTGTCCGGCGCCCTCACGCTGGCGATCGTGGCGATGAGCCTGCCCGATGCCTACATCGCGAATGCCGACACGCAGACGCACAAGCTGCCGCACTGAAGTGAAGCGGTGCTTCCACTGCGGCGAGCCTGTGCCGGACGACGTCGCGATCCTTGCATCGGTCGGAGGCGAACGTGAGCCGGTCTGTTGTCAGGGCTGCCGCGCCGCCGTCGAATGGATCGCCGGGCTCGGCCTGGGCGACTACTATCGCCTGCGCACCGGGCCCGCGACGCGCCCCGCGGCGAGCGCGGATTTCTCGGCATGGGATCGTCCCGCGTTACAACGTCTGCATCTGCGATCGCACGCGAGCGATCGCGCGGAAATTGTTTTTCTCGTCGAGGGTCTGCGTTGCTCGGCGTGCGCCTGGCTGATCGAACGCACGCTCGGCCGCAGCGCCGGGGTGCGCGAGGTGGCGGTCAACGCACCGGCGCGGCGTGTGCGCCTGGTGTTCGATCCAAACGCGGCGCGTCTCTGCGATTTGATGGGCCGACTCGCGCAGCTTGGCTACACGCCGCAGCCGCTCGAAGCCGCCGCGCTGGATTCTTCGCGCTTGCGCGAGGATCGCGATGCGCTGAAGCGTCTCGTCGTCGCCGGCCTCGGCACGATGCAGGCAATGATGTACGCCGTCGCGCTGTACGCCGGCACCTTCGACGGCATCGAAGCGACGACGCGCGATTTCTTCCGCTGGCTCGGCTTCCTCGTCGCCGCGCCGGTCGTCTTCTATTCGGCGAGGCCGTTCTTCGCCGGCGCGTGGCGTTCGTGGAAGGCGCGTCATCTTTCGATGGACACGCCGATCGCGCTCGCGATCGCGCTGATCTATACCGCGAGCCTGGTCGAGACGCTCGCGCACGGCCGCGACATCTATTTCGATTCGGTGAGCATGTTCGTCTTCTTCCTGCTCGGCGCGCGCTATGTCGAGATGCGCGCGCGCCACCGCACCGCCGATCTCGTCGATGCGCTCGCGCGCCTGCAGCCGGCCACCGCCGAACGCCTGACTGCGAGCGGCAGCGAGCAAGTCGGCGTGCACGAGCTGGTACCCGGCGATCGCGTGCGCATCCCCGCGGGCGCGGCGGTGCCGGCCGACGGTTTGCTGATCGACGGTGCCTGCAGCGTCGACGAATCGCTCTTGACCGGCGAATCGACGCCATTGCGACGTTGCAGCGGCGATGCGCTGATCGCAGGCAGTCTCGTCCTCGATGGCCCGGTCGAAGTACGTGTCGAACGCGTCGGTGCCGACACGGTGCTGGCCGACATCGTGCGCATGGTGACGCGCGCCGCGAGCGGCAAACCCAAACTGGTGCACGAAGCGGATCGTCGCGCGCGGCATTTCGTGTTGCGCGTGCTTGCCTTCGCGCTGATCGCGGGCGTCGGCTGGAGCTTCGTCGATCCCTCGCGCGCATTCGCCGCTGCGGTATCCGTGCTGGTCGTGAGCTGTCCGTGCGCGTTCGCGCTCGCCGTGCCCGCCGCGCTGACGCGCGCGGTCGCCGTGCTCGCGCGCCGCGGTGTGCTCGTCGTCGACGCCGATGCGCTCGATGTGCTCGCGCGCGCCGACCGTTTCGTTTTCGACAAAACCGGCACGCTGACCCATCCGGAGATCACGAGCGGCGACCTGCTGGTCCGCCGCGGCGACCCGTTTGCCGCGCTCGCCGTGGCCGCTGCGCTCGAGCAGGGCAGCGCGCATCCACTCGGCGCCGCCGTGCGCGAGGCGGCCGGCGACATGCCGCTGCCCGTCGTCATGGATCGACGCCACGCGGCCGGAGCCGGAGTTTCCGGCATCGTCGATGGAGTCACGTACCGTTTCGGGCGCTCGAATTTCGCGATACCCGGCGACAATGCGCGCGATGGTCTGGTCCTTGCGGACGACCATGGCGTCGTCGCCGAATTCACGATGCGCGAGCGGCCACGCGACGGAGCTGCGCCCGCTTTGGCAGCCTTGCGCGAAAGCGGTGCGTCGACCGAGATCCTGAGCGGCGACACGAGTGCGCGCGTTGCCGAAGCCGCCGCAGAACTCGCGGCGGGCGCATGGAAGGCGAACGCGACGCCGGCCGACAAGCTTGCGCATATCGAACGCCTACGCGCCGAGGGACACGTCGTCGCGATGATCGGCGACGGCGTGAACGATGCGCCGGTGCTGGCCGCAGCCGATGTTTCGATCGCGTTGTCGAGCGGAGCGGCGCTCGCCCAGGCGGCCAGCGGTCTCGTGCTCGCGGCCGATCGCTTCGACGAATTGCCTCGTGCGCGCGCGGTCGCGGTACGCATGCGCCGGGTGCTCGCGCAGAATCTCGACTGGGCGCTGGTCTACAACATCGGCGCCGTGCCGCTCGCGGCGCTGGGCTTTGTCCCGCCGTGGCTCGCCGCGATTGCGATGTCGGCGAGCTCGCTTATCGTCGTCCTCAATTCGTTGCGCATCGACGTGCCGCGTGCGCGCCAGGCGACGCGCGACGATACGCCGCGGCTCGCGGAGGCGATCGCGTGAACATCATTCTTGTACTGATTCCGCTCAGCATCGTGCTGCTCGTCGCCGGAGTCGCCGCGCTGTTCTGGGCGATCGATCATTCGCAGTTCGACGATCTGGAAACGCCCGCGCTGATGCCGCTGACCGACGATGAGAAGGAGTCGCCGCCATGAGCGGCGGCGCTCTGACGATCGGCGCCGCGTTGCTGCTCGGGCTCGCCGCCAGCGGACATTGCCTGGTCATGTGCGGCGGGATCACGGCCGCGCTCGGAACGGTAACCACGCGCCGCAGCGATGGCCGGCCGCGCGTCGATCTCCTCGCGGGTTATCAGTTCGGCCGTGTTCTTTCCTACACGCTGGCCGGCCTCCTTTTCAGTGGCCTCGCTGGTGCGGCGATCGGCTGGCTTGACAACGATCACGTGCGCACCGCATTGCGCACCGCAACCGCTGGCGCTTTCCTAGTCGGCGCGCTGGTTGCATTCGGTGTGCTGCGAAATCCTGGCGCCGGAGCTGCGCATCGGATCTGGGCCGGAATCGCACCGCTCGGACGACGGCTTCTGCCGGTGTCGACCTTTCCGCGCGCGACTGCGTTCGGAATGCTATGGGGCTGGATGCCGTGCGGCTTCGTCTATACCGTGCTGATCGTCGCGACGCTTTCGCTCGATCCCCTGCGTGGCGCAGCGACGATGGCGGCATTCGGACTCGGCACGGTGCCCGCATTGATGCTCGGCGCGTTCGGCGCGCAGCGGCTTGCATTCGCGAAGGCCCCGCGATTCATGCGCAACGCCGCTGGAAGCCTGTTGCTCGCAAGCGCCATGCTGACGTTGGCGGGGCCCTGGCTCGCTGCTGGCCACGCCCCGTGGTTGCATGCGTTGCTGCCGTTCGATTGCGCCGTGTCGGCGCCATAGGATCGACGCCGTTTGCATGCGGAAGCGCGAACCCCGTTGCTGCGCGCCGGGGTCCGCGAATTCTCAAGCGTATTTCGGGGAATCCAATCGCCTCAACCGGCCGAATCACCGGAAGGCCGCGGCGCCTCATGTGCCGATGGACCGGGCGGGTACATGCGTCCGTTCGGCGTCTGCTGACTGCGACGCGGTGCCGGCGCGGAATTGATTTTGCGAGCCTGCGCGGCTTGCGATGGCTGGCCTGCGCCGGAAGGACCGGGCGGATAGATATGCGGCGGGGGCTGCGTGCGAGCCGCAAATGATGCGGTGCTGGACAAAGCCAAACCGCCGGCCAGCAACATTGAAGCAACGGCAGCGTGTCGTTTCATGCGTTTCTCCACTGGATAGTTTTCGGGTGCAGTGAGCACGTTCGGGATGCGGCGGAGGACGAACCCTGCCGCTATTACGAGAATGCGGAGACGACGCGGACAGCCGTATCGGTCAGCGCTTCATGCGGACGCCATGCGGAACGTTGGTTCGCGTCGAATCCAAGAGTGCGGCATGTGATGCCATCACGATCGTCGCAACGCGACGCAGGCACGTGCGATATCTCACGGATCAAGCCGCGGGCGACGCCTCGACTGCAACATGTGGCGTTTCGCTCGAACGCGACTTCACCAAATGCTCGTACATTCCGATCACTTTGCGCATCAACGCGCCAGCGCTCCATTTTTCCGCGTCGAGCGGGCCGCAAGCCGATAGCGCGGCGCGCTCCTCGGGCGAGCGCAGCAATCTGGCGACATTGGCTGCGAAGACCTCGACGCGGCCCTCGCTGATCAACGCGCTGCGAGTATCGCGCAGCACGGTCGCCGTGCCCATCACGGCCGTCGAGACGATCGGGGCGCCACAGGCCATCGCTTCGATCAGCACCAGTCCTTGCGTCTCGGTGCTGGACGCAAACATGAAAACGTCGGCGGCGCTGTAGCAATCGACCAGCGTCGTATATCGATCGAGATTGCCGAGAAAACGCACGTGCTTGTCGAGCCCGAGCGCTCGCGTCAAGCGGCCGAGACGCGGCGCGTCGGGGCCCTCGCCTGCGATGACGAAGACGAAGTCATCGAATTCGCTCTTGAGAATCCGGGCGACTTCGAGCAGGAAGTCGATGTTCTTCTCGATCGCGAGCCGGCTCACAGTAAGCAGCAGAAGCTGTGCCGCGCCGAAACCGTGCGCATGGCGAAAGCGCGCGGCATCTCCACGCGCAAACTCTTCGAGGCGAATTCCGGTCGGAACCACGGTCGACGCCGTGCCGATGCCGTAGCTGCGCAGCACGTCCGCCATTTCGGTCGTAGGCACGATCAGATGATCGACGCTTTCGCACAGACGGCGCGAAAATCGCCGGACGAAAAACCGCAGCACCTTCGGCGGAAACCACGGCAGATAATTGGCGACGTATTCCTCGAAATAGGTGTGATAGCTCTCCACGGTCGGCCGAGCGGTCCTTCGCGCGAGTTCGACGCCGATCTGATGTGCGCGAAACGGCGTGTGGATATGAATGACGTCCCAGGATCTGCGCGCCAGCTCCGACACGATCTTGCGCGCCGCGGATTTCCTGATCAGCCGATCTTCCGGATCGAAGAAGATGCGGCGCGACGGCAGCCGGACTATTTCGAATTCCGAGTCGTCGTCGGGGATGCCATAGTCCGGTGCAACGATGGTGACGTGATGGCCGAATCCGACGAGCTCGCGGCAGAACGTCTGCATCGATGTCGACACACCGTTGACGCGGGGGAAATAGACGTCGGACAGCATCAGGATGTTCATCGAGGTTCGATCTCTTCATTTGCGATAGCACCGAGCCGGGACCGCGAATTGCCGCCAAAGAGCGCGTTGCCCGCCCCCGCGGATTCCACAGACCCGTGGCGGCCCCGGCGGACCGTAGCATCGGCGTGTTACGAATCGTCGTAGGTCCGGATTGCGACGCTTGGGCTGCTCAGGCGTCCCCCTTCGTGATCGCCTGGTCTGGGTCCGCTCGTGGATCGGCGGCAGAACTGTGCCGCCCTCGTCGCCGGGCGATCCTCGCGCCGGGAGACTGCGACATCAATCGGGTCTCTCGGGTTCGCCGCTGACGCGAACGGTCAGCACATCACTGGGGAGACCGTCGATGAAAATGCGCGAATCACTGGTAACCGCCGCGCTTGCCGCCGTCATCGCCGTTTCGGCCATCGCGGCCGGTCCCAAGGTGCGATCCGATTACCACCATTCGGCAAATTTCAGCGCATACAAGACGTTCGCGTTCGTTTCGCCGCCGGGTACGCAAGTCGATGGCTATCTGGCGGAGATCACGCGGGCGTCGAGTCGGCCGTGCGACGCGAAATGCGGATTCAATCGATGCCGATTGACGCGATGCGGAATAACGCGATGCCGAATCAGTGCGTGGTGCGAGCTTGCGCCGGCGCATACATGTTCGACGTGCGACGCCACATCTCATTCTGCAGACGCTTGTGCTCGGACGATCCGTAACCGCCGGCCATCACCACTTCCCATTCGCGCAAGCGCAGCTCGCGGTCGGACAGATGATCTACGGGGAACTCGCTGACGTTGTTGTACATGGCGGCTTGACCGGTTTGCGTTTGTCTTAAGTCAAGCATTTTGCGTGCCACGGGGGAGGCCGCGGCCGCCCTCATTCCAGGCCGAGCGGCATCCAGTCGAATCCGGGGAACGGCACATCCTCGACCGGACCGGTGAACTGCGGATCGTTGACCGGCTTGGTCTGGCGCAGATCCTCGCGTGCCGCCTGCTGCAGGCGATTGAGCGTGGTCAGGAAATCCGGCGAGGACACATCCAGATGATCCAGCCCAAGGCGCTTCAAGATCTCGTGGTTCATGGTTTCCTTTTCCACTAGATGTGGTCCTGCTTGATCCGATTCGACGATCGTCAGTTGAGGACGAGGTAACCGCGCTCGCTCATGCAGTTGCGCATGATCCGGACTTGCGTGTCCGCCCCCGCCGCCCCTCCGGCCACCGCGCCTTCAACCGCCCCAAACCGCGCCGCGTCGATCGCGACGTCCCGGTCACCGACGGCCGCTCCAAGCGCCGCCCCAAGGAGCGCGCCGAAAACCGCCCCGGCTCCGGCCGAGGCGCCAGGACTGACAGACCCCGCGTAATTTTGACAATCCGCGATATCGCGCTCGTATTGGTCACGATCTGCCACATCGCGCATGTCGACCAGCGGGCGGTAAGTCGCGCAGCCCGCCAGCAGCCCGACCGCCGCCATGGCGGCCGCGAGCAACGGCGCGAGTCGACCGGGCAAGCGACTTGCGGCCCGCGAAGCGGGCCGCTCGCGGCGCTCGGCCTGACAATAGGTACTTTTACACGCGCCCAGGCCGCGAATGCTCGTCGCGACGTAGGTCTGTTCCGGATGGATGGCGACCCACGTGCCCACGCTGCGCAACACGGAGAGACTTCGCGCGACGAGCGAGTTCGGGTCGGACGAGATAAACATGGAATTCCCTCTTGCCAATGCGGGGATCAAAGCAAGGGTCGGGCCAAAGCTGATGTGTCCGCTGCGAACGCGTGCGCACGACATCGGATGGCTCACCTCGGCACTCAGCGAATCGCGGCAGTCGGCATCGTCAGCGTCCGCATAAACCCTTGCACGCCTTGGCGCATCGGAGCATTCAGTCCGACCGAAGGAAGCCCGCCATGCCGCGCTTGTCCAGTCTGTTCCTGCTCGCCCTCCTGCCCGCCACCGCGGGCGCCGAATGTCGCTACTCCGCCGATCGCAATTTCGACGTCCCGGCCGCGGGTCTCAACACGGTCGCCTTCGATCTCGGGTCAAGCGATCTCGTCATCGAAGGCGTGCCCGGACTCGCACAGGTCGAAGTCCGCGGGCGCGCCTGCGCATCAGAGCCGGCCTGGCTCGATCAATTGACCATCGACCAGCATCGCAGCGGCGATCGCGTCGACATCACGCCGCACAATGGCCACGACCTTCACGGCAGCTGGTCGGGTTCGAACTACGCCTATGTGGACGTTCGCGTTCGCGTGCCGACCAAACTCGCGGCTTCGATCAAGGCGCAGTCGGGTGACGTCCAGGCGAGAAACATCGCGGCGCTCGATTTCGCTGCGAGCTCGGGCGATCTCGTTGCCGACCACATCGCCGGCACGCTTGCCGTCCAAGTCAGCTCCGGCGACGTACGCGGCGAGGACATCGGCAGCGTCGACGTTCGCGGAACGTCTTCCGGCGACATTTCGCTGCGCGACGTGCACGGGCCCGTCGGCGTCGCGCGCTCGGGCTCGGGCGACCTGGTCTTCGATACCGTCGGTAGCGTCAGCATCGGCGACGTCGGTTCGGGCGATGTATCCGTCACCGACGCGGCCAACGACGTGACGGTCGAGTCGATCGGCTCGGGCGATGTCCACGTCGACGGCGTCAACGGCAATTTCCGCGTCGGTGCCAAAGGCTCGGGCGACATCGAGCACCGCAATGTGCGCGGCAAGGTTTCAGTGCCGAACGACGACGACTGAATTTGCCGGCTCGCGGCGCGCGCGGCGATGATTGCGCGCCGCCGGCTGGACGCGCGCACGATCCAATGGCAGCCTGCGCCCGGGCTTGCGGACCGGCGCGCGGATGCATCTTCAGATATTCGATCTCGATGGTTCGCTGACCGCTCAGTCATCGCTCGGCGACGTCGCGCCCTGGCAATCGACGCGCACGATCGATCTGCGCGACATCGGCCCGCGCCTGCGACTCTGGTCGCGCGGCACGACAATCGCGCAAACACGCCAACGACTCATCCAGACCGGTGCCGAGATCGAATCGACGATCACGCTGCTCGGCTCGGGCGATTTCCATCACGTCGCCGCGTTGCTGCACGAACGCATTCGAGAACCATTCACGCTCGTGCATTTCGACAATCACCCGGATTGGGTGCGCTTCGCGCCGCGCTGGCACTGCGGATCCTGGATGAATCGAACGCTAACGCTGCCCTTGCTCGCGCGCGCGATCACGCTCGGCCCTTGCAGCGACGACCTTGTCAATCCGGGCCTCAAGGGCGGCAATGTCGCTGCGCTGGATTCCGGGCGTCTCGTCTTGTATCCATGGCAGCATGCCCCATCGAGAATCTGGCACCGAATCGCGGATGGCCCCGCCCACCGCTACGCCAAGGGCTATATTTACTGGCGAAACCTGTGCGAAAGGGATCTCGATGAAGCTATTTCCGCGATGATCGCCGCGATACCGACCCAGGCGGTCTGGATCAGCGTCGACAAGGACGTGTTGCCGGAGAGCGAAGTGGTGACCAACTGGGACCAGGGACAGATGCCGCTCGACGCGCTGCTGCGCTTCGTGCGCGCGACCGTCGCCCAACGGCGCGTGATCGGCGCCGACATCTGCGGCGAATATGCGCCGCTGGTGCACGCGAATCCATTCAAGCGCTGGGAAGCGCGCTTCGACCAGCCGCATCGCACCGACGTTGCGGCGGCACGCCTCGAGGACAACGAACGCGTCAATCGCGCACTGCTCGCTGCGATCGCGGGAGCTCGGTCATGCTGATGTTCGCATTCCTCGCCGGCTCCGTGCTGTGCGATATCGGCGGGCAGATCTGCTTCAAGATCGGCGTGCACGACGATGGTGGATCGAATGCCGGCGGCATCGCGGGCTTCCTCGCCAGCCTCGTGCGCTCGCCGTGGATCGCACTCGGCGTTGTCATCTACGCGCTTGAATTCGTGTTCTGGTTCGGAGCGCTCACGCTCGCGCCGCTGAGTCTCGCCGTGCCGTTCGCGGCGCTGTCGTATTGCGGCGTCGTGGTCGCGAGCCGGCTGATTCTGCACGAGCACATTTCCGCGCAACGCTGGGCCGCGACACTGGTCGTCGCGGCCGGCGTCGCGATCGTCTGCTGGCCGACCGCCTGAGCATGATCAAGCCTTCCGAATTCCATCTACGTGGCGGCCGCTCCGGCGTGTTGCTGATCCACGGATTGACCGGCACACCGACGGAGATGCGTTTCGTCGGCAATGGCCTCAATCGCGCGGGATTCACCGTGCTCGGCTTGCAGCTCGCCGGACATTGCGGCGACGAAGCCGATCTTCTGGCGACCGGCTGGCGCGACTGGTACGCAAGCGTCGTCGCCGCGGCCGAACGCCTGCAGGAACAGGTCGATCATCTCTTCGTCGCCGGCCTTTCGATGGGCGCGGTGCTCGCGCTGAAGCTCGCGATCGATCGACCGCGCGAAGTCGACGGCCTCGGTCTCTACGGCACGACGTTCTTCCACGACGGCTGGGCCACGCCGCTGATCGGCCGCTTTGCATTCCTGTTGCCGCTGGGCATGCGTCTCGGCATCGGGCGCAAGCAGATTTCGATGGAAAATCCGCCGTACGGTATCAAGGACGAACGCATCCGCAACCGCATCGTCAGCGCGATGCTGTCGGGCGACAGCCAGGCCGGCGGCCTCGCCGGCTTTCCGTGGCCTTCGCTCGCTGAATTCCAGAGCCTGTCGCTGCACGTGCGCAACCGCATCGGTCGCGTGCGCGCGCCGAGCGTGATCGTGCATTCGTCCGACGACGACATCGCGAGCCTGCGCAACGTGCGCATCGTCGAACGCGGCACGCGCGCGCCGGTCGAAACTGTGCTGCTCGACGACAGCTATCACATGGTCACCGTCGATCGTCAACGCGGCGAGCTGATCGAGCGATCCGCCGAATTCTTCCGCCGCATCGCCGAAGCCGAGCCGATGCGCGAGCCGGGCGCAGCGATCGCAGCCGCGATCGAGTGATGGAAGCGATTGTCGCCCGATCGATCGAGGCATTCGACCGCGAAGAATGGAATGCCCTGTTCGCGGACGAGATCGAGGACTGGTTCTACTACCGCGCAGTCGAAAATGCCGCACTGGCCGGCTTCGAATGGATCTATCTCGCGGTGTGGGAACACGGCCGGCTGCGCGCCGCGGTGCCGGGTTTCGTTACCGATTATCGCATCGATACGACACTGTCGGGCCCGCTGAAACGCGTGACCGGCGCGGTCGCGCGCGTCGCGCCGCGATTGCTCGGCATTCCGCTCGCATCGCTCGGATCGCCGGTGGGAGAAATCTGCCATCTCGGCTTTGCGGCCGATTGCGATGAAGACGAACGGCGGCGTCTTGCCGCAAGACTGCTCGACAAGCTGCTCGACTTCGCCGCACAACGACGCATCGGCATGGTCGCGGTCAAGGACGCGCGCGGCGCCGACGACGCGCTGTGGACCGATGCGTGCGGCCGCGCCGGACTGCGGCGCATGCCGGGCCAGTCGACCGCATTGCTCGAACTGCCGTTCCGCTCGCTCGACGACTATCTCGCTTCGCTGGGTCCCGCGACCCGCAAGGACATGCGCCGGAAGCTCCGCGCGCGCGCCGACGTGCGCGTCGAATGGCGCAGCGACATCGACGATCTCATCGATCCGATCATGGCGCTTTATCGCGCAACGCTGTCGCAGGCAGAATACCGCTTCGAAGAGTTGACACCCGAATACTTCAGCGGCGTGATGCGCGACCTGCGCGGACGCGCGCTATGCTCGACGTACTGGCTTGGCCAGCAACTGATCGGCTTCAACCTGATCCTGCACAATCGGCGCTACCTGCTCGACAAGTTCTTCGGCATGGACTATGCGCTCGGCCGCGCGCACAACCTTTATTATCTGAGCTGGATGGAAAACGTTCGCTACTGCATCGAGCACGGCCTCGTCCGCTACCAGAGCGGCCAGGGTCTCGAGCGCGAAAAAACGCGACTCGGCAGCCGTCTCGCGCCGAACTGGCTCTGGTATCGCCATCGCAACCGCATCGTCGATCGTGTGTTCGCCGCGGTCGAGCGCGTCTTCACTCTCGACGCCTCGAACACCGCGCTGCCGCCGGCGGCGAGCTTGTGACGCGCGCAGCCTACTCGCGCACGACGGTTCTGGCGAGCTGGGTGATCCTGCTTGCGCTCGGCGCTCTGTGTCAGATCTCTCTCAAATATGCCGGGCTCGATACCGGTCCGTTTGATTTTTCACCGCACGCATTCGCGGCCGCCGTGTCGTCCGCGTGGCTGTGGACCGCGGTCGCCTGCTATGTCGGCGAATTCCTGGCCTGGATGGTGATCCTGCGCCAGTCGTCGCTGTCGAGCGCGTTTCCGACCGGCGCCATCGTATTGATCGTGTTGATGATCGCCTCGCGCTGGCTGTTCGATGAGCCGGTGGGCTGGCTCAAACTCGTCGGCTCGGCGATGATTGTCGCGGGCGTCCTGCTGCTTGGCCCGGACCACCCCGCGGCTACGCCGGCCGCGGCGGGACGGGGCGAAGATTAGCGACGCCGCCGGACCGCGACGCGCCCGGCGACGAACGTCGGAACACTTTCGTAAGGGAATCGTTTCATGAGCAGTGTGCAGGAAACCATCTTCGACATCATCGCCAAGGAATCCGGGATCGATCGCGCGAAGATCACGCCCGAGGCGACATTGAAGGATCTGGAAATCCAGTCGCTCGACGCCGTGCAGATCCTTTTCGAGATCGAGGACCACTTCAAGATCACGATGCCGGACCGCGATCCGAATTTCGACACCGAGTCCGTCAAGGGGCTCATCGAAACGGTCGAGAAGCTCGTCGCCGCGCAAGGCGCCAAGCCTCCGGCGGCCTGAGTCTCCTTGCACGACGGAATCGAGGATGCATCGCGTCGTTGTCACCGGCATGGGTGCGGTCACGCCGCTCGGGCACACGGCAGCCGCGACGTGGGGCGCGCTGCGCGAAGGCCGCTCGGCGATCGGTCCGATCACCTGCCTGCCGCGCGATGCGTTGCGCTTCGGCATCGCCGCCGAAGTGCGCGATTTCGATCCGCTGAAGCACTTCGACGAGAAACGCCTGATCCTGCTCGATCGCGTCTCGCAGCTCGCGCTCGTCGCCGCGCGCGAGGCGATCGCGCAATCCGGCATCGATTTCATGCGTGACAGTCTGGGGGACAACACTGCGGTCGTGATCGGCACCGGCATCGGCGGCGAGAACACGAACGACGAAGCATCGCGGCGCATGTACGCCGAGAACAATCCGCGCCTGCATCCGCTGACGATCGTGCGCCTGATGGCGAACGCGCCGGCCTGTCACGTCAGCATCGAACACAAATTGCATGGACCGGCGTTCGCGACGGTCAGCGCGTGCGCCTCGTCGAACCATGCGATTGCGCAGGCCTTCCACATGGTGCGCAGCGGCGTTGCCGATGCGGCCGTGACCGGCGGTACCGAAGCCTGCCTGACGCTCGGCGCGATACGTGCTTGGGAAGCGATGCGCGTGCTCGCCGACGACACCTGCCGACCATTTTGCAAGCAGCGCCGCGGCCTCGTGCTGGGCGAAGGCGCCGCGGCGTTCGTGCTGGAAACGCTCGATCGCGCGCACGCGCGTGGCGCGAATATTCTCGCCGAGATCGCCGGCGCGGGCATGTCGGCCGACGCCGGCGATATCGTGTTTCCGTCAGAGGCCGGTGCGGCGATGGCGATGCGGCGCGCACTCGACGACGGCGGAATCACGCCCGAAAAAGTCGACTACATCAACGCGCACGGCACCGGCACGCCGGCCAACGATCCGACTGAGTCGCGCGCGATCCGGCGTACGTTCGGCGCGCACGCCGATGCGCTCGCGGTGTCGTCGACGAAATCGATGCACGGTCACGCGCTCGGCGCGGCGGGCGCGATCGAGCTCGTCGCAGTGATCGGCGCATTGCGCGACGGCGTGATCCCACCGACGGCGAACTTCATCGACCCTGATCCCGAGTGCGATCTCGACTACGTGCCAAACGCGGCGCGCGAAAAACCGGTGCGCGTCGCGCTCAGCAATTCGTTCGCGTTCGGTGGACTCAACGCCGTGCTCGCGCTGCGGCGCGCACCGTAAGGCGTATTCGCAGAGGACACCCATGCATCGCATGCTTGTCACTGTTGCACTCGCCGCGTGCTCATTGGCGAGCGCGCGATCGAATGACGTCCCGAAAGACAGCGCGGCCGCGCATGCAGCCGCGTCTGTCCCGAACGCATCTGCGCCCACGCAGACCCCGGCTGACGTCCCGTGCAGCAAGAGCGCCGGCGCGAAGAAAGCCGACGAGTACGTGCAACAGTGTCTTGCGGTTTCGCCGGCAACGCATCCGCCATGCAATGCGTCGAATTCGTGCGAGCTCGTCATCGACGAAATCAAACGCGGATGCGCGATGATCGAAACCAACCCACCGGCATTCTGCGCCGGCTATTCGGCCGGGAAGAACTGATTCAGCTCGCGACGCGTGGACGCGGCATTTCCATGAACGTGCTTGGCGATCATTCAGTGCGCGTTGGCTAGCGTAGCATCCCCTGAGGGCGCTCTCCGAGCGCCATACGGAGGCAACGATGCAAGCGCTGAACAAACTGCTGTTGGGTGCCGCGGTGGCGATCGGCGGCCTGGGTGCCTTGGGTAGCCATCAAGCCCTGGCGCGCACCATCATTTATGCCGATGTCGAGCCCCCTGCCCTCCGCGTCGAGGCTGTTCCCGGTCCGCGTGCGGGTTACGTTTGGATCAATGGCTACTGGGGTTGGGGCGGACATAGGCACGTATGGCACAAGGGCCATTGGGTGCATGAGCGCCACGGCTATCACTGGGTGCCGTCGCGCTGGGAGCACGAAGGCCATCGCTGGCGCTACTACGACGGCCGCTGGGATCGTTGATCCCCGATCTGCAACACGGAACGCCCGCCGATCGGCAGGCGTTCTCTCGTGTCGTCAGGCCTTCTTGGCGCGCGTCAACAGCTGATCGAGCAGACGCAGGCCGCGGTCGATTTCCTCATCGCTGATATGCAGCGACGGCGCCAGCGTGATCACGTTCTTGTAATAGCCGCCGACATCGAGCACGAGGCCGACTTTCTCGCCACCGTCATCCAGCTGTCCGGCAAGGCCGATATCGGCCATGCGATCGAGCAGCTTTTTGTTCGGCGTGAAGCCGTCCGCCTCGCAGATCTCCGCGCGCAGCGCGAGACCGAGACCGTCGACATCGCCGATTTCCGGATGGCGCTTCTGCAGATCGCGCAGGCCGTCGAGAAAGTGCGCGCCCTTGCGCATCACCATCGACGAGTAATCCGTTTCGGCCAACATCTTCATCGTTTCGAGACCGACGGCCGTGCCGAGTGGATTCGACGCGAACGTCGAATGCGTCGAGCCCGGCGGAAATACCGTCGGATTGATCAGCTCCTCGCGCGCCCAGATGCCGGCGAGCGGATTGAGGCCGTTGGTGAGTGCTTTGCCGAACACGAGCACGTCGGGCTTCACGCCAAAATGCTCGATCGACCACAGCTTGCCGGTGCGGAAGAAACCCATCTGGATTTCGTCGACGACGAGCAGGATGCCGTACTTGTCCAGCACACGTTTCAGGCCGCTGAAAAAATTCGGCGGCGGAATCACATAGCCGCCGGTACCCTGAATCGGCTCGACATAGAACGCGGCGTATTCGCACTGCCCGGCCTTGGGATCCCAGACGCCGTTGTATTCGGTTTCGAACAGGCGCTCGAATTTTGCGACGCAGTATTCGCCGTATTCCTCCTTCGACATGCCTTTCGAGCCGAGGCTCTTCGAAGCACGGAAGTGATACGGAAATTCGACGAATTGCGCGCGATCGAAATGCCCGTAGCGGCGACGGTAACGATACGAAGACGTGATCGCCGACGCGCCCAGCGTGCGTCCGTGATAGCCGCCCTCGAACGCAAACACGAGGCTCTTGCCGTTCGAGGCGTTGCGCACGAGCTTGAGCGAGTCTTCGACCGACTGCGATCCGCCGACATTGAAGTGCACGCGGCCGCGATTGCCCCATTTCTTTTCCGCGTCCTGGCCGATGATCTTGGCAAGCTCGATCTTGGTCGGATGCAGGTATTGGCTCGCGACCTGCGGCAGCGTGTCGACCTGTTGCTTCAGCGCGTGGTTGAGGCGCGGGTTCGCGTAACCGAAGTTGACCGCGGAATACCACATCTGCAGATCGAGGAATGGCGTGCCGGCCGCGTCGTAGAGATAGCTGCCTTCGCAGCGCGTGAAGATCTTCGGCGGCTCCGAGTAATGCACGGTGTCGCCGAACGAGCAGTAGCGCGCCTCGTCGGCGAGAAGTTCCGCGTCGCTGACCGGCAGGGTCTTCTGCCGGGAGATGTCGTAATTCATCGGATTCCACTCCACGCGTCGGCGTGCATTGTGATACGCGCCGGCTCGGCGCGAAACGTCGGCTCGAACTTCGAGGTGGTGCGGGCGCCGGTCAGGCCGGCGCCGGCTGTTCCAGCGGGACGACGTGCGCGGCGAGCTCGCCCGCAAGCAGCGTCGGGAGGAGATCGAGCGCGTCGGCGAATCCGGTGACCGGCACGTAGGCGATCCCGGCGGAACGGCAATGCTCGATCAGCCGGTGCTTGGCGAAAACCAGATCCGCCTCGCCGGCGACGCAGAAATCCGACGCGCCGTCGCCGATCAGCAGCACGCGCCGCTGCGCGTCGCGCGCGCTGCCCGCGCACGCGCACTTGCAGTTGCCGCTGGCGATGCGGCAGCTGGGACTTCCGTGCGGGAAATCGAGTCGCCAGCTGCGCGGTCCGGTGGTTTCGAGCCGGTTCGCGATGATCGGCAGACGGCCGAGGCCGTGACTGTCGAGGATGCGTCGTATCGCGTAGTCGAGTCCGTCGCTGACGATCGCGAGCGGAATTCCCGCCGCTTCGACCTCGACCACGAACGCCGGGAACGCGCGATCGATCATCATGCTGTCCAGATGCTCGTCGATTTCCTCGCGGCTGGCGTCGAACAGCGCGACCTGTTCGGCCATGCAATCGTGCGAACCGATTTCGCCGCGCCGCCACGCCTGCTCGATTTTTTGCCAGCCGGGACGCGCGAAGCGCTCGAGCAGCGAGTCGGTGATGTCCTCGACGGAAACGGTGCCGTCGAAATCGCAGAGAATGGTCCAGTTGGACACGCAGGGATCCTTATCCGTCGGCATCGGCCGAACAATGAAAATCGTAGCTTTGAGTGTCTTTCGCGGCCCTTTCGCAGCCGCTCGGTGCCCCGCCTCCTTCCCGGCCGCGGGCACCCGGCGGCGCAAATCGTACCAGCAGACATGGCGGATGCGGCATCGCGGGCCCCGGAGGCCGCAAAATCCGCCTCGCCACATCGAAAGCGGTGCGAAAGACGGCCTGCCTAGGCTGCAACGGCCGGTTGCGCGAAAGCGCTAAGATACTGGCTTGATCGAGCATCACCGCTCGCGTCGAAATCGCCTACATCGAAATCGCTTGCACCAAGACGGCTTACGTCGAGAATCGCCCACAACAAGGCTTCATGAATCCGCATGCCACGACAACCCGGCCCGGCGTCTTCGCGCACACGCCGTGGGACCTGATTCCGGTGCTGATGGGCCTGGGCCATCTCGCTTTCGTCGCGTTCCTGTTCTTCGGTTTCCACGCGACGCCATGGGTCATCTGGGTTCCGCTGGCGCTGGTCTATTCAATCAGCATCTCGTGGAGCATCAACTCGGTCAGCCACAACTTCATCCACAACGCGTTCTTCGTTTCGCCGGCGCTGAACCGCATCTACAGTTTCGTCCTGTCGCTGACCGACGGTTTTTCGCAGGAGTTCTACCACCACGTCCACCTGCGCCATCACGTCGGCAACATGGATCGCATCGGTGCCAACGGCACGACGATCGATCCATTGTCGATCTACCGGCGCGGCAAGGACGGCAAACCCGAAAGTCCGTGGACGTACACGTTTTACAGCTATTTCCGTGACGACATCGGCGAGTGCTACACCCGTCTCAAGGAAAAGCATCCGCATCTTCAGCGCTGGATCCGCATCGAGATCGCGACGGTCGTCATCATCTATCTAGCCTGCCTCATCTACGACTGGCGCGCGTTTCTGGCGCTGGTGCCGTTCTACTATTTCGGCCACTCGCTATCGTCGCTGAACGGCTATTACGAACATTTCAAGGGCGACCCGGACACGCCGATCGCGTGGGGCGTCAGCACCTACAACAAGCTCTACAACTGGACCTGGCTGTACAACGGCTTTCACGCCGAGCATCACTATCGCCCGAAGGTGCACTGGACGCGCATGATCGAGTTGCGCGATCGCATCCGCGACGAGCAGATTGCGAAAGGCGTCCACGTCATGCGTTGGTGCCACGCGCTGGGATTCCTCGATCGCGCGCCGCCGCAATACACGGTGGCCGGAAACCGGCGACCGACGGGCGCGGCCTGAAACGGAACAGCCGCTCTCGATCAGGGCCGCTAACGATCATCCATCCGCCGCGGCGATTCGCCGTTCCACCGCGGCCCACCTGCAGGGAAGCACGTGATCCCGATGCAAGCGTTCGATATGCCGTCCTTGAGGACGAAGTTGATCTGGTTGATTCCGTTGAGCCTCGCCTGTGCCGATGGGCTCGCGGCCGATTTGCCATCGGCCGATCGCATCGTGACCGCGGTCGATGCCGACAAACGCGTGACTCTCTCCGAACGACGCGCGCAATGGGTTTCGCCCGCGAATGACATGGGCGCCGTTCCCGACGATCTTCCGCTGACGCGCCTTGCGCTCGTGCTCAAGCGCTCGCCCGAGCGTCAGCAGGCATTCGAGCAACTGCTGCGGGATCAGCAGGACCCGACCTCACCGAATTTTCACCGCTGGCTTTCTCCGCTCGAGATCGGCGAGCGATTCGGCGCGACGCAACACGATGTCGACGCCATCTCCGGATGGCTGCGCTCGCGCGGACTCAACGTCGATTCGGTGTCGAACGCGCGCACGCGCATTCGATTCAGCGGCAAAGCGGCCGGTGTCGCCGCCGCATTCGCCACCTCATTGCGCTATTACCGCGCCGGCGCCTCGAAGCGAATCGCGAACGCGACGGACGCGGAAATTCCGATCGCGTTAGCCGATGCGATCACAGCGGTCACCGGACTGCAGTCGGTGCACTACCGTTCCGCGCTGCACATGACGGCGCCGATCCAGAGCGCAACCGTGTCACCACGACCGGCGGGAACGTATTGCCCCGGCGGCGGCCAGCCGTGTCAATACAACATTTTTCCTTCCGACTTCAGCGCGATCTACGACGTCAACCCCGTCTATCAGCAGGGCGTCAACGGCGCCGGACAGACCATCGCCGTGGTCGGCCGCTCGCGCGTTTACGAGCCCGATGTCGATCATTTCCAGCAGATGGCCGGGCTCACGGCGCGCGCACCGACGACGATCGTGCCGCCCGACGGCACCGATCCCGGCGCACCACTTTCGAGCTGTCCCGATACGTCTTCGCCGACCTGCGGCAATCCCAGCGACCAGGTCAACGATCAAGCCGAAGCAACGCTCGACGTGCAACGCGCGAACAGCGTCGCGCCCGGCGCCGTCATCGATCTGATCGTGAGCGGCGACACGAGCTCGGACGATGGGGTCAACATCGCGATCGACTATGCGGTCAATACCGATCCGGTGCCGGCGAAGGTGCTCAGTATCAGCTTCACTTCGTGCGAAGCCGACAACGGCCTTGCGGTCGCGCAATCGCTCGACCAGTTTTTCGGCCAGGCCGCGGCCGAAGGCATTTCGGTGTTTGTCGCATCGGGTGATGCGGGCGTCGCCGGTTGCGCTAGCCTCGACGCGGCGCCGACACCGGGCGAACCGAAGAGCACGAACATCCTCTGCGCATCGCAGTACGTCACCTGCGTGGGCGGCACCGAGTTCGCCGATGCCGAGAATCCTGGTGCGTACTGGCATTCGACCGATAGCGCGCATTTCCTTTCCGCCATCGGCTATATCCCCGAAGGCGCGTGGAACGAGCCGCTCGACGACAACGGCCATCCGCAGCTCGCCTCGAGCGGCGGCGGGTTCAGCGTCTATCTGCCGAAACCTTCGTGGCAAACCGGCTCCGGCGTGCCGGGCTCGGAAGGTCGCTACACGCCCGATGTTTCGCTGCACGCGGCGACGCGCGAAGGCTATTTCACCTGCATCGCCGCACAGAATGGTTCGTGCGTCGTCGACACCGGCGGAACATTCTCGTTCATCGCGGGCGGAGGGACGTCCGCATCGGCGCCCGGCATCGCCGGCCTCGCTGCGCTGCTGAACCAGAAAATCGGCACGGCGCAGGGCAATCTCAATCCGCGTCTTTATTCGCTTGCCGGGAATGCCAGCGCGGCGGCATTCCACGATGTCACCGTCAGCAGCAGCGGCGTCTCCGGCTGCACGCTCGCCGTACCAAGCATGTGCAACAACACGACGCCGGGACCGTCGGGTCTCAACGGCGGATTGACCGGATACATGGTCGGCGCCGGTTATGACGAAGCGACCGGTCTCGGTTCTGTCGACGCGGCGAATCTGCTCGCGCACTGGAGCGCCAGCGCGAGCTCGGTGAATCTCGATCAGGTCGGCCTCACCGGCTCCTGGTACAACCCGGCAACCAGCGGCCAAGGCGTCGTGATGCAGATCGTTCCGGACTTCTACGGCGCGGGCCAAGGTCTCTTGTTCGGCGGCTGGTTCACGTTCGATGTCAGCGCCGCCGGCGGCGAGCGTTGGTACAGCGTGCAAGGTCAGGTGAGCGCATCGAGTCCGTCTGCGACGCTGCCGATCTACGTCTCCGAAGGCGGCAATTTCGCGGCGCCGCCGAATGTCGGCGTCGCGAGCGTCGGTCAGGCAACACTCGCGTTCAGCGATTGCACGCATGGCACGTTGACGTACGCCTTTACCGACGGCAGCGGCCGCAACGGCTCGATACCGTTGACGCGACTCGGCGGCAACGTTTCTTGCACGACCAGCGGCAGCGGCCAATCACCGCCGTCGTATCTCTTGTCGGGCGCGTGGTACGACCCGGCCACCAGCGGTCAGGGTCTGCTCGTCGACATCAATCCGCAGCAGCAGTCCCTGTTCGTCGCCTGGTACACCTACGCGCCGAACGGGCAAGCGATCGGCGGCGCCGCCAGCCAGCGCTGGTATTCGCTGCAATCGGGTTTCACGCCGGGCACCGGTACGGTCAACGGCATCACGATCTACGAGACAACCGGCGGCGCGTTCAATAATCCGACGCCGGTGACGACGACGCCCGTCGGCACGGCGGGAATCCTCTTCAACGGGTGCACGAGCGCGTCACTCACCTACTCATTCGACGCCGGAGCAAACCAGGGACACAGCGGCACGATACCGCTCGTGCGCACCGCACCCGCGCTCGCCGGCTGCAGCCCCTGAAGACGTCGGCGCGCGCCGCGAGCACCCGGCCGGGTGACCGGCGACGCGCGCCTCGTCCGGGCGCTACCCGTTGAAGCCGTTGGTGAAGATGATGTCCGAGTTGATCTGGATCGCGCCGATCTCCGGAAAATCTCCGGACGACTGCCGCGGAAAGCCAGGGCCGCGCTGATCCCACTGCACGCTGCGCAGGTTGTTGCCGCCCGCGGAGTCCCAAAGACCCGGCGTCGGCACCTGCGTGCGGTTGAAACCGCCGTTGTCTTGCAGCGGACCGAGTCCCGGATCGTCGTGCGCGGTGTCGTTCGGGCAAGGCACGCCGCAGAACATCACGTCGCTGTGGCCGCCATTGAAGCCGGAGCCCGGCGCGCCCAGCAGGTCGGTCGTCGCAAACGGCGCACCGCCACTGGTGTTGCTCGCGATGATCGAGCTCTCGATGATGCCCGGCACCGTGATGTATACGCCGCCCGGGAAGTAGTGGCCCGCACCGTCCGTCCACGAGTTCGAGTTGTTGTTGCCGATCGTACTGTTGTAGAGATACAGCGGCGGTCGCACGAACATGCCGCCGATGGCGCCGGCATTGTTGTGCGAGATCGTGCTGTTGATGATCGTCGTGTCGTAGCCATGCGAATCGGCGAAGGCGGCGCCGCCGTCGCGTATGGCGTTGCTGTCGGAAATCGTGGTGCCCATCATCAACACGGGTCCGCGTGCGAAGACGCCGCCTGCGAAGCTCGGTGTCGAGGTCTCGGCGTAGCAGTAACTGCGCTGGATCGTCGAGTACTTCGAAGTGAAACTTCCGAGCGCGTACACGCCGCCGCCGCTCGCATAGCCGGTGGCGCGCGCGTGACTGTCGGTAACGACGCTGTGCGACATGTATACGCCGCCGCGCGCGAACACCGCGCCCCCGAGCGCGCTCGCGGAGTGCGCGTGCGCGACGCAGCCGGTGATCTGGGCGTTCTGAAGGTCGATGCTGCCTTCGCTGTGCAGGCAACCGCCGAGCGCCGCACTGCCGCCGGTCAGATACTTGTTGCCGCCGCTGATCAGCATGCCGCTGACGCTCAGCGTGCCGTAGCCCGTGTGATAGATCACGGATTCGTTGTTCGACGGGACGCCGAGGATCGTGAGGGCGGCCATGCCGGGACCGATCAGCGTCAGGTCGTTGGCCGAAGACGCCACCGTACCGCTGGTCAGTGTGATCGTGCTGCAGCCGAGCTGCGTGAGATCGATGACGTCGCCACTGACGGCGCTGTTGACCGCATCGCGCAGACTGCCGGCGCCGCTGTCCTCGCAATTCGTGACGACGATGGTGCTGCTCGGCGCGCTTGGCACGGCTGCAACGGCGGCCGCCGGCGGCCGCGCGGTCGCCGACACCGTCGGCGCCGCCACGGCACAAATCGCTGCCACGCAGGCCGCCAACGCCCGCCGCTTGAGTTGGATTTCCATGCTCGTATTCATCGCGTCGTCTCCATGAATGCGGCGTCGCGGCTGACCCTGACGCACTCGGCAATGAAGAACGCCAAACCGCGCGCATTTGAGACACGCCGGCCCGCACCCGATCGACGCAAGCCGCGGATCGGTCGATTCGGTGGAGGAACGTAGACTCGGAGCTGATGTAAAGCGCGCCGATTCTGATCAAATCAGGCGATTCTTGAGGCCGGAATCCCGGCCCGCGTTGACCCGTCCGGACGTTCCGCAGGTCGCGGTGACGGCCGCCCGCTGCGTCCGGCGCTGCGGGCGTCGGGCACGCGCGTTCGCAATCACGAAGGCGAGCGGTCGAGCGCGGCGAGGAATGCTTCGCCGTAGCGCGCGAGCTTGCGTTCGCCGACGCCGCTGATCGTGCTCATGGCATCCAGCGTCTGCGGCCGCTCGCGCAACATCGCGAGCAGCGTCGCGTCGTGGAAGATCACGTACGCGGGCACGCCCTGCTCGCGCGCGAGGCGTCCGCGCAGGTCGCGCAGCGCGTCCCACAGCGACGCCTCGTGCGGGGCGATGTCGAGGCTTGCGTAGGCGCGCTCCGATTTCGCTTTCTTGCGCGCGCTGCGACGTTCGGCGCGATCGGCTTCGCGACGAAGGTGCACGGATGCCGTGCCGCGCAGCACGTCGCGGCTCGCCGTGGTCAGGCGCAAGGTGCCGTAACCTTGCTCGTCGGTGGCGAGCAGACCGGCGGCGACCAGCTGGCGGAATACGCCGCGCCATTGCTGTTTGTCGAGCTCGGCACCGACGCCGAACGTGGAAAGCCGATCGTGCCGCAGCGCGCGGATGCGATCGTCCGCTTCGCCGCGCAACACGGCCGTGAGATGCACGACGCCGAAGCGCTGCCCGGTGCGATACACCGCCGACAGCGCTTTTTGCGCAACGATGCTCGCGTCCCAGGTTTCGGGCGGATCGAGGCAATTGTCGCAATGGCCGCAGCCGCGCTCGTCGTGACGCTGGTACGTCTCGCCGAAATATGCGAGGAGACGTTGACGCCGGCACGCGGTCGTTTCCGCGTAGCCGAGCAACGCATCGAGCTTGCCGCGCTCGACGCGCTTGCGTTCCTCGCCGGATTCGCCTTGCGCGATCAGCTGCGCCAGCGTCACGACATCGCCCAGGCCGTAGCAAAGCCAGGCGTCGGCGGGCAATCCGTCGCGGCCGGCGCGGCCGGTCTCCTGGTAATAGCCTTCCATGCTCTTGGGCAGATCCAGATGCGCGACGAAGCGCACGTCGGGTTTGTCGATACCCATGCCGAACGCGATCGTCGCGACCATGACGATGCCGTCTTGGCGCAGGAATCGCTGTTGATTCGCCGTGCGCGATGCCGCATCCATCCCGGCGTGATAAGGCAGCGCCGCGATGCCTTCTTCCACGAGCCACTCTGCCGTGTTTTCGACTTTGCGCCGTGAAAGGCAATACACGATGCCGGATTCGCCGGCATGCGAAGCGAGGAAATCCTTGAGTTGCCGGCGCGGTTCGTCCTTCTCGACCACCCGATAGCAGATATTCGGCCGGTCGAAGCTCGCCACGAACTCGCGCGCGGTTGCGAGCGCGAGACGCTCGACGATCTCGCGGCGCGTCGGCGCATCCGCCGTCGCGGTCAGCGCGATACGCGGCACCTTGGGGAAGCGCTCGTGCAAAACCGTCAGCTGACGATACTCAGGGCGGAAGTCGTGACCCCACTGCGAGACGCAATGCGCTTCGTCGATCGCGAACAACGAAACCGAACCGCGCGACAGCATGTCGAGACAACGCTCGGTCAGTAGCCGCTCGGGCGCGACGTACAAGAGCTTCAACGCGCCGGTGGCGAAGCGTTGCTCGACGTCGCGCTGCGCCAACGCATCGATGCTCGAATTGAGAAACGCCGCATCCACGCCGACCTGGCGCAGCGCATCGACCTGATCCTGCATCAGCGCGATCAGCGGCGACACGACCACGGCGGTGCCGTCGCGCAGCAGCGCCGGAATCTGATAGCACAGCGACTTGCCGCCGCCGGTCGGCATCAGCACCAGCGCATCGCCGCCGCCGGCGACGTGTTCGATGATCGCCTGCTGCTCGCCGCGGAACGCCGAGTAGCCGAAAACCGTATTGAGGAGTTGCGACGCGTCCGGATGCATCGCGAGGATGCTAGCAAAGTCGCGCACCCGGCCGCGCAGGAATATTTCGTCGGCGACGGCGAGAAGTGGCGGATGTCCGTCCGCCGACGAGCGCCTCAGCGGCGGTACGCAGCGGCGGACGACTGGATCAACCATGCATGGCTGTGTCCATGCCGCGCTGCGGTTCTAGAACATGATCCAGGCGTGTGCGGAACCTGCCGTCGCAGCGAACGCGGCGAAAACCGCGAATCTCCGAATCCCCATCAAGCGCTCCCGGCGGCAATGCGGTCGCAAATGTCGACGCGTCGTTTGTCGCCGATGACGGATGCGGCGATACCGACTTTGGCTGTCGCGACTGCAGGCGACAACGGTCGATATTTCCGTCAGACTATATCGAATTGGACCGCTAAGCACGCCCCCGTGCCTTTTTCCTTTTCGCCGAATCGGCTGCCGACGACCGATGCCTGCGCAACGCCGAAAAATCATCGACGATCGCCGCGCAGCAGGCGGCGTGCATGCGACGATAGCGCGCGAGCACATCGGCGCCTGCTTTCGTCAATCCAGCGCCGCCACCGCCGGAGCCGCCCTTGCTGGCCGCGACCAGCGGCACGTCGAAAAGACGGTTGAGCTCGTCGACGAGCTGCCACGCGCGCTTGTAGCTCATGCGCATGCGGCGGCCCGCGGCCGCGATCGATCCCGTTTCACGAATGCCTTCGAGCAGATCCGCCTTGCCAGGCCCGAGCGCAACGCCGGGCGCGATCTGCAGGCGCAGACGAACCGCCTCGGCGATTTGTTTGCTCTTCATACGCACGTCCTGCCGCGTGGATGCGTGAGGATACCCATCACGCACCGTCGCGCGGTTTTCGTCAACCGCCGCAGAGGCGCGCCATGAGACGAGGCCGAATTTTGCGCGCGATGCCGGTCTTCCTCGCGCTCGTCGCGATTGTCCCGCTTTCTTCTCGAGCGCGCGCCGACGAGCTGCTGGTTTTCGCCGCCGCGAGCCTCAAACCCGCGATCGACGAAATCGTTGCCACGCCACAGGCAATGGCGATCGGCGAGATCAAGGCGAGCTACGCGGCGAGCTCCCAGCTCGAACATCAGATCGAAGCCGGCGCGCCGGCATCGCTGTTCATTTCCGCCGACGAGGACTGGATGAACGCGGCGGATTCCAATAACAGGATCGTGCGCGACACGCGCGTCGATCTGCTCGGCAATGCGCTGGTGCTCGTCGCGCCGAAGGACAATTCGATCGAGCTCACCATCGCCGACCGCTTCGATCTTCTCGGTGCGCTCGGCAAGGACGGACACATAGCGCTCGGCGAACCGAACAGCGTCCCGGCTGGAAAATATGCGAAGAGCTCGCTGACCGCACTCGGCGTCTGGGAATCGATCCAGCCGCGCGTCGTATCCGCCGACAACGTCCGCGCAGCGCTCAATTTCGTTGCCCGCGGCGAAGCGCCGCTCGGCATCGTGTATCGATCCGATGCCGTGTCGGAACCGGCGGTGCGTGTCGTCGACACGTTTCCGACGGCCTCACACGCACCGATCATCTATCCTGCGGCGATCGTCGCCGATCACGACACGCCGGGTGCGCGCGCGTTGCTCGCGCTGTTGCGCGCACCGGCAGCGCAGGGAATCTTTCGCCGCTACGGCTTTGATGCGCCGCCTCAACAAACATCAAAAGTGCAAGGGGCGAAGCGCGGTGATTGAGATGGACCTCGTTCACGCTCTTCGCGGCCTAGGTCGATCGACCTTGTCCGGATCGCCGCCGCGCGCATGACGAGCTGGCTCTCTCCAGAGGACTGGCAAGCACTCGCGCTGAGTCTTCGCGTCGCGTTTCTCAGTGTCGTGATTTCGCTGCCGGTCGCGCTCGCGCTCGCGTGGGTGTTGTCGCGCAAGCGCTTTCTCGGCCGCACGCTCGTCGAAGCGCTGCTGTTCCTGCCGCTGATTCTGCCGCCGGTCGTCACCGGCTATGCGCTGCTCGCACTGCTCGGCCGCAATGCACTGCTCGGCCGCATGCTCGCCGATGTCGGCATCGTGTTCGCATTCCGCTGGACCGGTGCCGTCATCGCGGCGGCCGTGATGGGTTTTCCGCTGCTGGTGCTGTCGATTCGCGTCGCATTCGACGGCGTCGACCGACGTCTCGAAGCGGCCGCGGAAACGCTCGGCGCCGGCGCCTTGCGGCGCTTCGCGACGATCACGCTGCCGCTTTCGCTGCGCGGCCTCGCGGCCGGCTGCGTGCTCGCGTTCGCGCGCGCATTCGGCGAATTCGGCGCGACGATCAGTTTCGTATCGAACATCCCGGGCGAAACACGCACGCTGCCGATTGCAATCTACGAGCTCCTCAACGTGCCCGGCGGAATGCCCGGCGTGCAGCGGCTTTCGCTGGTCGCGTTGTTCGTCGCTCTGGCCGCGGCAGCCAGCGCGACGGTGATCGCCGGGGGCGTGCTGCGGCGCGGTTCCTCGAATGAATGACGAGCGCGCCGGAGGAAAGCCGCGGTGATCGAATTCTCGATGCGCCATGCCTTCGCCGATCTCGATCTCGACGTCGCGTTCCGCGCGGATGCGCGCACGCTCGCGTTGTTCGGCGATTCCGGAGCCGGCAAGACCAGCGTCTTGAATGCGATCGCAGGTCTTCTCGCACCACAGAGCGGCCGCATCGTGCTCGACGATCGCGTGCTGTTCGACAGCGCGGATCGCGTCGATGTCGCGGTCGCCGAGCGGCGTGTCGGTTACGTGTTTCAGGATGGCCGGCTGTTTCCGCATCTCGACGTGCGCGCGAATCTGATGTACGGCGCGCGACCACGACACGAACAGGCACGCACGGATTTCGATGCGGTCGTCGCGCTGCTTGAGCTTGCTCCGCTGTTGCGTCGCATCCCGGCCAATCTCTCGGGTGGCGAGCGCCAGCGCGTGGCGATCGGCCGCGCATTGCTCGCGCGGCCGCGCGCGCTGCTGCTCGACGAGCCACTGACCGGCCTCCATTTCGAGGCGCGTCGGCAGGTGCTCGAGTATCTGCGCCGGCTCAAGCGTGAGCTGGGTGTATTCACGGTTCTGGTCACTCACCACGCGGACGAAGTCGCGGCTCTGGCGGACGAGGTCGTGCTGCTGGCCGCGGGCGAGGTGGCCGGCCGCCTCGCACGCGACGATTTCGTCGCCCGCTACTCGGCAACCGCCCTGCAAGCGCCGGTCTGATCGCGCCAGTCGAACGAAGTTGCCTGCGCTTTGCCGGCCGCCGGGAACCGGCTAGGCTAGGCACCACGAGCGCCGCTCAGAGGTCGTCATGACGTTGCGTCATTTCATCGCCGCCATCGCGATGGCGGGTTTGGTCGCGGGTTGTGGCGGCGGGCCGGTCAGGCGCATCACGCCTTCCGTCGTATCGATCCAGCAACTCATCGTGCAGCCCGACGGCCAATGGCGCCTGACGTTGCGCATCCAGAACTACAGCACGGTGGCGATGCAATACGCGGCGCTGCACGGAACGCTGCACATCGCCGGCGCAGATGTCGGCAGCATCGAGTTGAAAACCGATCTCGACATTCCGCCGAACAGCGCCGACGTCATCGACGCGACGCTGCACGCGACCGCGAAACTGCCCGCCGGCGATATCGAGTACAAGATCTCCGGCACGATCGACACCAGCGAGCCGAAGGAGAATTTCAAGTTCGAACGTTCGAGCCGGTTGTCGCCAGCGCCCGGTCTGCCCGGCACCTGGCGCTGAGGCACGGACGAAATGGCTGCCCGCTACGTCGCGCCGCTGGCTGATTTGCGTTTCGCGCTGTACGACGTGCTCGACGTCGAAGCCCTATTCAAACGACTGCCCGGTTGCGAAGCAGCGACGCGCGATGTCGTCGACGCCGTTCTGGAAGAAGCCGCGAAATTCACCGAGCAGGTTCTGGCGCCGCTCAACCAGACCGGCGACCAGGAAGGCTGCCATTACGATGCGGCGAGCGCCAGCGTCACCACACCGGCGGGTTTCAAGAAAGCATACGAACAATATGTCGAGAACGGCTGGTCCGGTCTCACCGCCGCCGCCGAGTTCGGCGGACAGGCGATGCCGCAGGTGCTCGGCGCGGCGGTCAAGGAAATGCTCGACGCGGCGAATCTCTCGTGGGGCAACTATCCGCTGCTCTCGCACGGCGCGACCGAAGCGTTGCTGCAGCACGGCGAAGACTGGCAGCGCGAAGTATTCCTGAAACCGATCGTCGCCGGCCGCTGGACCGGCACGATGTGCCTCACCGAGCCGCATTGCGGCACGGATCTCGGTCTGCTCAAGACCAAGGCGGCGCCGGCCGCCGACGGCACCTACCGCGTCAGCGGAACCAAGATCTTCATCACCGCGGGCGAGCACGATTTCACCGAGAACATCGTGCATCTCGTGCTCGCGCGCCTGCCGGATGCACCGGCTGGCGTGAAAGGCATCTCGTTGTTCATCGTGCCGAAATTCAAGGTAGGCCGCGATGGAAAGCTCGGCGATCGCAACGCGCTCGCGTGCGGCGCGATCGAGCACAAGATGGGCATCAAAGGTTCGGCGACCTGCACGATGAACTTCGACGGCGCCGAAGGCTGGCTGATCGGTCAGCCGAACAAAGGCCTCAATGCGATGTTCACGATGATGAACACCGCGCGGCTGGCAGTCGGTCTGCAAGGCCTCGCGTTGACCGAGCGCGCGTATCAGAACGCGCTCGCCTACGCGCGCGAACGTTTGCAGATGCGTTCGCTATCGGGCGCGAAATTTCCGGATCGCCCTGCCGATCCGTTGATCGTGCATCCCGATATCCGGCGCATGCTGCTCACGCAGAAAGCATTCGCCGAAGGCTGTCGCGTACTCGCGCTGTATGCGTACACGCAAGAGGACATCGCCAAGCGCGCAGGCGATGCGCAGGAACGCGAACGCGCGGATGCAACCGTGTCGTTCCTGACGCCGATCGTCAAAGCGATGCTTACAGAGACCGCGATCGAATGCACCTATCACGCGCTGCAGATCTTCGGCGGCCACGGTTACATCGTCGAGCACGGCATGGAGCAGTTCGCGCGCGACGCGCGCATCACGACACTCTACGAGGGAACGACGCAGATCCAGGCGCTCGACCTGCTGGGTCGAAAAGTGCTGCAGTTGCAAGGCGCGGGACTCAAGCATTTTCTGCTCGAGATCAGCGCGTTCTGCGAAACGCACGCGGCCGACGCGGCGCTTGCCGAGTTCATCGGTCCGCTTGCCGTCGCGACCAAGGAATGGAGCGATCTCACGATGGGAATCGCGAAACGCGCGGCGTCGAATCCCGAGGAGATGGGCGCGGCTGCGTACGATTATCTTTTCTATTCGGGATACGTCGCGCTTGCGTATTTCTGGGCGCGGAGCGTCGTCGCCGCGTCAACGAAAGCGAACGCCGGCGTTCGCGACAGCAAGCTGCTCACTGCTCGCTTCTACTACTCACGCATTCTGCCGCGCGTTCACACACATGCCGCCGCGATTCTGGCCGGCGCTTCGAGCTTGCTCGACATGCCGGATGCTGCGTTCGGCTGATGCTCTCGCCTCTCCCGCTTGCGGGAGAGGCCGACGCCCACCGCGCGGCGGGTGAGGGAAGGCTTGAGGGGCTGTCGCAAAAGCGACCTCACCCTACCCTCTCCCGCAAGCGGGAGAGGGGAAATGTGTGCATGCGGGGGAGGAAATGTGTGTGGGGAGAAAGGACCGTGTTCTCGGGGGAAAGTCCTTAAGCCACCGATCGTAACGCCGGTCGCGGATGCCGGCCCGCCTGCGAGGTCGGCCGAATCGAAGTCGTCGACCGAGATGAACTCGAACGACGCATCGCGGACGCGTCTCAGCAACGCGCATTCGGCGGCACTCAGCACACCCTTCGCTTCCGCGTCGGCGAGCTGGGTTGCGTAGTCGTAGCCCTTGAGCTCGCCGGTCTTCGCGGCCTTGAGGAACTTGCGCTCGACGGGTTCGGCGAGGATCACGTCGGGCAGCAGCGCATTCATGCGACCGACCGGGTTGTTCGGATTGGGCGCGCGATAGATGCCGGCGGTCAGGCGATCGCGCGCTTCGTTCGGCGCGGTCATCAGCGCAGCGACGCGGTGGCCGAGTCGATCCGACGGCGGCACTTCGCGGCGCCCGAATGGAAACACCATGATGCGCAAGAGCCAGGCAACCGGGCGCACCGGGAAATTCCGCAGCACGCCGTCGAGCGCCATCTGCATGCGCCACACGCAATCGTGGAATGCCCACGCCAGCAGCGGCTGGTCGGTCGCGGGACGGTCGGTATCCTCGTAGCGTTTCAGCATCGCGCTCGCGATGTAGAGGTTGGAAAGCACATCGCCGAGGCGCGCCGAAAGTTTTTCCTTGAATTTGAGCTTGCCGCCGAGCACGAGCATCGATGTATCGGCGACCAGCGCGAGTGCCGCTGCGTAACGCGTGAGCTTGCGATAGAAACGGCGTGTGTAGGCGTCGCCGGGCGCGCGGCCGATGCGCGCGAATGTGAGGCCCAGCACGAAGCTGCGTACGGCGTTCGAGATCGCGAAACCGATATGGCCGAACAACGCCGCGTCGAACGCTTTGAGACGTTGAGGGTAGTCGGCGATGCGCAGCGCCTGCATTTCCTTCAATACGAACGGATGGCAGCGAATCGCGCCCTGGCCGAAGATCATCAGGCTTCGCGTCATGATGTTCGCGCCTTCGACCGTGATCGCGATCGGCGCGCCCTGCCAGCCGCGGCCGATCCAGTTCGACGGCCCGAGGATCACGCCTTTGCCGCCGTGCACGTCCATCGCATCTTTGGCGATTTCGCGCGCGAGCTCGGTCGCGTGATATTTCGCGATGGCCGACGGCACCGCCGGTTTTTCGCCGCGGTCGACGGCCGCGGCGGTCGCGCGCGAAAGCGCGGTGATCGCGTAGGTGTAGCCGCCGATGCGCGCCAGCGCTTCCTCGATGCCCTCGAAACGTCCGATCGGCATGCCGAATTGTTTGCGGATGCGCGCGTACGCACCGGTTGCGAAGACGGCCGAGCGCGCACCGCCGGCCGTATTCGAGGGCAGCGAGATGGCGCGACCGACCGAAAGACATTCGACGAGCATGCGCCAGCCCTGCCCCGCCATGTCGGGTCCGCCGATCAATTGCGCGAGCGGGATGAACACATCCTTGCCGCGCACCGGACCGTTCTGGAACGGCACGTTGAGCGGAAAATGCCGGCGTCCGATTTCAAGGCCTTTGGTATCGCGCGGCAAAAGCGCCAGCGTGATGCCGAGATCCTCGACATCGCCGAGCATTTTCTCGGGATCGTACATGCGAAATGCGAGACCGACGATCGTCGCGACCGGCGCAAGCGTGATGTAGCGCTTGTCGAAAGTCAGGCGCACGCCGACCACGTTCGCGCCGTTCCATTCGCCCTTGCAGACGATGCCGTAATCCGGAATCGAGGTCGCATCCGAGCCGGCGTACGGCCCGGTCAGCGCGAAGCACGGCACCTCGCGCCCGTCGGCGAGGCGCGGCAGGTAATAATCCTTTTGTTCCTTCGTGCCGTAGTGGACGAGGAGCTCGCCGGGCCCGAGCGAGTTCGGCACGGCCACCGTCGAAACCAGCGTCGTCGACATGCCGGCCATCTTTTGCAGCACCGCCGAATGCGCGAGCGCCGAAAAGCCGAGGCCGCCGTATTCCTTCGGGATGATCATGCCGAAGAATTTCTTCTTCTTGAGGAAATCCCAGGTTTCGGGCGTGAGATCGGCGCGCTCGTGCGTGATCTCCCAGTCGTCGATCATGCGGCAGAGATCTTCGACCGGGCCGTCGAGAAATGCCTGCTCTTCGACCGAAAGCTCAGGTTTCGGTTGCTTGAGCAATTTGGAGAAATCCGGCTTTCCGCTGAAAAGCTCGCCTTCGAAACCGACGGTGCCGGCTTCGAGTGCAATCTGTTCGGTGTCGGAAAGTTTCGGCGTCACCTTCTGGAAGATCGCGAGCAGCGGAGCGCTCAACTTGCGCCGGCGAAATTCCGGCAGGTTCAACGGCACAGCGATGAGCGCGAAGACGACCAGCGATGCGCCGATTGCGATCGGCGACGCCTGCGCGAGCCATCCTGCCGCGACCATCGCGACGGCTACCGCAATCGTCCAGACGCGAAGGCCGACGCGAAGGTACGCAGCGGCGAGCGACACCAGAATCGCCGCGATGGCGGGAATGAACGCACTCATGACTGAGACTCCTTGTCCCCGAGCGTCCCCAGGAACTGCATCACGTGATGGGTAAAGACGATGTTATCGTCGCCTGCGACCATGTGCGTGGCGTGCGGCACGACGATGTGCTGCGCGTGCGGCACGAGTGAAAGGAATTCGTCGATCGTCGCGGGCGACACGACGTCGCTCGCGCCGCCGCTGATCAGCAGCGTCGGAATGCGGATGCGGCGCGCCGCTTCGAGCAGCAGCGGTTGCTGGCTCTCGCTGCCGCGCGCGAGCTCGTCGAGCAGGCGCGGATCCCAATGCCAGCGCAGGCGCCCGTGGCCGTCATCGTCGAGCAGCGCGCGCAGGCGCTGCGGCGATTTGCGCTCGCCGCGGTGCGGCAGATACGCCGCGATCGCCGCGGAGGCTTGATCGAGCGAATCGAATCCGTGCGGATGCGCGCGCATGAAATTAAAGATGCGGTCGACGCCGCGAGGTTCCCAGCGCGGTGTGACATCCACCAGCACGAGCGCGCGAAACAGCGGACCGTCCATGCCTTCGGCGGCGAGACCCACGAGGCCGCCCATCGATGCGCCGACCAGAACCGGCGGCGATGAGAGCGCGCCGACGACGGCGACGAGATCGTCGCGCATCTGCTCCCAGTCGTATGGCTTCTCCTGGCGCCAGCCGCTGTCGCCGTGGCCTCGGGCGTCGTAGGTCACGGTGAAATAGCCGCGTTCGGCCAACGTGGCCGCGCTGCCGGCCCAGGCACGCCGGGTCTGGCCGAAGCCGTGCGCGAAGACGATGCCGGGTCGACCGGGCTCGCCGCGCGTTTCGAGCGCCAAGGCAACGCCGTCGCGGCTTTCGAGCCGGCGCATGGCAGATTCCGGACGCGGAGGGACGACACAGGCCATACGCGACAGTATGGAACGCGTCTCCGAGGAAATCAATACGCTTGCGTATGGTAATCTATCTTATTGAGTGGATTCTAAATATCCTCGATCTGACTTCAAATGTGCTCGCTTCTCGGGCACACTGCCTGGATGGTCGCTGTCACCAAGCTGGAACCCCGGGGCCGCCTGTCGTCGGCCGACTGGGAGCAGGCGGCGCTGGACATGCTGGCCGAAAGTGGACTCGGCGCCGTCGCCGTGGAGTCGCTGGCGCGCCGGCTCGGCGTCACCAAGGGCAGTTTCTACTGGCATTTCCCGACCCGCGAGGCACTGATCAAGGCCGCGCTCGAACGCTGGGAACGGCGCGACGAAGACGAGATCATGGCCAAGGTCGAGCCGATCGCCGATCCGCGCGCGCGCCTGCGGGAGCTTTTCTTGCGCGTCAGCCGCGAGATGCAGTCGCATGTGATCTACGCGGCGCTGATGCAATCGCTCGATCATCCGCTGGTCAAGCCCGTGATGACGCGGGTTTCGCAGCGTCGATTGGACGTGCTCACCCTCGCCTACCGCCAGGCGGGATTCGACCGCCGCGCCGCATCGCACCGCGCGCGGCTGGCGTATTCCGCGTACACAGGATTTCTTCAGCTTTCGCTGCAGCTTGGCCTGCCACGCCTTAATCATGAAGAATTCGAGGCTTACGTCGAACACGTCATCGCCACGCTGATCCCGACCTGAAAAAAGCGTTAGCACCATTGCGGCGGACCGCCTTGCAATGGTCACCCGGCGCCGCTAACGTCGAGCGCATCCTTTCGCAAGCGGCGCAGCCCGTGGCGCCACCTCTGCCAATGTCCAGCAAGCTCCAAGCGTTGAACCGATGGGTCGACGAGGTCGCCCGACTCACGCAGCCCGATGCGGTGCACTGGTGCGACGGATCCGATGCGGAATACCGCGAGCTGATCCGCACGATGGAGCGGGACGGCACGCTGATCGCGCTGAACGAACGAAACGCATCCGAACTGCTGGCTGCATCGCTCGAATCCTTCCGATGTCGCGCGCGTCGAACACCTGACCTTCGTCTGCACGAAGGACAAGGAAGACGCCGGCCCGAACAACAACTGGATGGACCCGGCCGAGGCCCACGCGAAAGTCGATGCGCTGTTCGCCGGCGCGATGCGCGGCCGCACGATGTACGTGGTCCCGTACTGCATGGGCCCGATCGATTCGCCGATCGCACGCTGCGGCGTCGAGATCACCGATAGTCCCTATGTCGTCGCCAACATGTGCATCATGACGCGCATGGGCGCGCCGGCGCTTGCGCGCATCGAGCGCGAGGGCCTCGAGCGAGCCGCTCGCGGCGAGCGGGAAGAGACGTTCGTGAAGGGACTGCATTCGATCGGCGAGCTCGATCCGGAAAAGCGCTTCATCATGCATTTCCCCGAGGAGCTCTCGATCAAGTCGATCGGCTCCGGCTACGGCGGCAACGCGCTGCTCGGCAAGAAATGCCACGCGCTGCGCATCGCGAGCTGGCAGGCGCGCGACGAGGGCTGGCTCGCCGAGCACATGCTGATCGTCGGCATCGAGAGCCCCGAAGGCGAAACACATTACGTCGCCGCAGCGTTTCCTTCCGCGTGCGGCAAGACCAATCTCGCGATGCTGATTCCGCCCGAGAGCTATCGCAAGGATGGCTGGAAGGTCTGGACCATCGGCGACGACATCTGCTGGATGACACCGGGGCCCGACGGCCGCTTGTGGGCGATCAATCCGGAAGCCGGCTATTTTGGCGTCGCGCCCGGCACCAGCGCGTCGACGAATCCGAACGCGCTCGCGACCACCCGGCACGATGCGATCTTCACCAACGTCGCCGTCACCGCGGACGACCAGCCGTGGTGGGAAGGCCTGCCCGGCGCGCCGGTGAAAGATTGGCAGGGCCGGCCGCACGATGCGAAGAATGGCCCGGCCGCACATCCGAATTCACGCTTCACCGTATCGGCGAAGCAATGTCCGAGCTGGTCGCCGCGCGCCGAAGACGCGCAAGGCGTGCCGATCTCCGCGATCATTTTCGGTGGACGCCGCCCATCGCTCGTGCCGCTCGTGTTCGAAGCGCGCGACTGGAAGCACGGCGTGCTCGTCGGCGCATCGATGGGTTCGGAAACGACCGCCGCCGCGACCGGCCAGGTCGGCGTGCTGCGCCGCGACTCGATGGCAATGAAACCGTTCTGCGGCTACAACTACGGTGACTACTTCGCGCACTGGCTCTCCTTCGACAAACCCGGCGCCAACTTGCCGAAGATCTTCCACGTGAACTGGTTCCGCAAAGGCATCGACGGCAAATTCCTCTGGCCGGGCTACGGCGAGAACCTGCGCGTGCTCGAATGGATCATCGGCCGCTGCGAAGGCACGGCGCACGCCGAAGAAACCCCGATCGGCTACGTGCCGCGCAAGCGCGATCTGCGCGTCGAGGGGCTGCGTCTCGCCGATCGCGCGCTGGATGCGCTGCTCGATGTCGACCCGGAACATTGGCGCAAGGAGATCGCCGATATCGGTCGCTATCTCGATTCATTCGGAGCACGCACGCCAGAGGCGCTCCGGAACGAACAGCAGCGCGTCGCGCGTGAGCTTGAAGCTTCCTTGAGACCCGCACAGACGGCGACCGGCTGATCCGCCGATCCGGACCGACAAACTCGCGCGCACAACTCGCAAGGAGTGTGTCGCCGCCCGAGCACGAACCATGAAAGCCATCGGCCCCGAATCCTGGAAACGTCTGCGCCAACTCCTGGATCGGGCACTCGAGGTCGATGGCGACGCGCGCCGCGCGTTCGTCGATTCACTCGATGGCGAAGACGCTGCGTTGCGCGATGATCTCGTTCGCGTGCTCGCGCAACACGAAACGCTCGGCCAGCAATCCATGGCCAACGCGATGGACCTGGCGGTGCCGGCCGTCGCCGACTCGATCAAGGATGATGCCGTTCTCGACCAGACCCGCGTCGGACAGACGGTCGGTCCGTATCGTCTCGTGCGCCTGCTCGGCGCGGGCGGGATGGGTGCCGTCTACCTCGCCGAGCGCACCAGTCAGGATTTCGCACAGCAGGTCGCGCTCAAGCTCGTACGCAATGCGTTCGCTACGGCGACGACCGAAGAGCGCTTCGAACGCGAGCGCCGCATTCTTGCGGCATTGAAGCACCCCGGTATCGCACTGTTGTTCGACGGCGGGCGCACCCAAGAGGGTCAAGCGTTTTACACGATGGAGTACGTCGACGGCGAAGCCGTCTCGGATTTCTGCCGACATCTCGCCATCACCGCGCGCGTGCGTCTCCTGTTGCAGGTCGCCTCGGCGCTGGCGTATGCGCATCAGAACCTCGTCGTGCACCGCGACATCAAACCCTCGAACGTGCTCGTCACGGCCGATTGCCAGGCCAAGCTCGTCGATTTTGGCTTGGCAAAGCTGCTCGACAATCGGACCGACTCAACAACGACGCAAGCGAACGCAGGCCCGATGACACCCGCGTACGCGGCGCCGGAACAGTTCCACAACGGCGCAGTCACCGTAGCCACGGACGTTTACCAATTCGGCGTGTTGTGTTTCGTCGTGCTGACGGGTCGGCTGCCATATCGCGCGGATCCAGACGACAGTCTCGAATGGGCGCGGGCCGTCACGGAGCAAGAGCCCATGACGTTGGCGCAAGCGCTTGAAATGGGAGAAGGCGCGGCCGACAAAGAGACGTCGAAGCGCCTGCGACGGCAATTGACCGCAGACTTGGATGCGATCGCGCGCACGGCATTGGCAAAGGCGCCCGAAGACCGCTACCGCTCGATGGATGCGATGATCGCAGACCTCGACGCCTATCTCGACGGCCGACCCGTCAATGCGCGTCGTGCCGGCCCGCTGTACTTCACGTGGCGCTTTGTGCAGCGTTGGCGTTACACCGTTGCCGCGACCGTCATGGCCTTCATGGCGTTGGCTGCGACAACCCTCGTCGCGGTGCGCCAGTCCCATCTTGCCACCGCAGAAGCGGACCGCGCGAACACGGTGGCGAATTTCTTGATCAGCCTCTTCAAAGTCTCCGATCCGGGTATTAATCGTGGCGAAAAGCTCACCGCCAATCAGATACTCGACCGCGGCGCCGAACAACTCGATCATGAAATGGCAAGCCTCCCCGAACAACGCGGGCAGTTGCTCGGCGTGATTGGGCGTGTCTATTCGATGCTCGGCGACTACCGTCGCGCACGTCCGCTTTTGGAAAAGGCCGTTGCGACGCTGCGGACGACACCGCACCCGAATCCAACAGACGTTGGCCACTATCTGACAAACCTGGCATGGGTCGTGTATCAACAAGGTGATCTGAAGGCGGCTATCCGATTGCTGGACGACGCCATATCGACGTTAGGCCACAGCACTCAGGACTCGGTTTGGCGGGCGGGTGCACTCAACTACCGCGCACTCGCATTCAAGTCACTCGGAGACTATCGGGCCGCCCGCGACGATTTTGCGTCTTCCATCAGGCTGGAAAAGGAGATCGACTCAGCTGGAGATACCGCAGATAGCTACAAGACTGCAGACACGGCGAGCGCTCATAACAACTACGGTACATTGTTGCTTGTGCTGGATGACATTCCTTCTGCACAGGCCGAATTCGATCAAGCACTTGCTCTCTATCAGAAGTACTACGGCGAGCACAGCGACACTCAGGTCTACGTAAGCGGTACCAAAATGAATCTGGCACTTGTTCTCGTCGAACTCGGCGAGTTGAGCAAAGCCGAACGGGCGATGGACGCTGTCTCGGCAAATTTTCTCAAGACTCTTGGACCTGCGCACCCCGGCTATGCAGCAGCTCAGGATTTGCTTGGAGAGATCGCCAGGCAAGAACAGCAGTTTGACAAAGCGTTGGAGTATTACGCTGTTGCCGAGCGCGCATACCGGCAAGCCCTCGGCGACAACCACCCGTCGGTCTCGAATCCGATCCATGATAGGGCGTTGGTAAACCTAGACCGCGGCAACTTCGCCGCGGCGCTGGATGGTTTTGAACAGGCGCTGGATTTGCGCCGCAAGTCGCTTGATTCGGAAAGCGTCGAAGTCGCCGAGACGCTGGATGGGCGCTGCCAGGCTTTCCTCGCGCTCGGACGCTATGACGAGGCCAAGCAAGATTGTGATCAATCGGCCAGGATCCTGAGCGCGAAATTTCCCGCGGAACATCGGTTGATGATCTACAGTCTGTTGCACGTCGGCCTTTCCCGCTACGCCTTGGGAGACCGCGACGGTGCGCAGGCCGCGCTGCGGGAGGTTGCGGTGCGCGCGCAGTCGACTTTTGCGAATCGTCCCGTTCAATTGACCCGAATTCGATCAGCCATTGAAGATCCGCAGCGTGCACTTACGCACCCCGTTACTGCACGAAGGTATCGATAGACTACTGCCATAGCGGAAACTCTGGCCGACCCGGAGAACACCCGTGCAAAGACGCGACTTCCTGCGCCAGGCCGGCGTCACGCTGGCCGCCGCATCTGCGGTTCCGCTCGCAGCCTGCGCAAGACAGCCGATCGTAACGGCGAAGTCTTCGGACGCGATTCCCCTAACTCCGGTCGCGCGACTGCAAGCGGACGTCGCGGAAATTGCGCCGATCAAGGCGACGCCCGATCGCATCACCGGTGTTTACGTCTGCACGCGCCCGTTCCGCGCGGCCGGGCCGCGCATCGAAACCGAACGGCTCGACCACAAGACGATCGTGCACAACTACGGGCATGGCGGCAGCGGATGGTCGCTGTCATGGGGATCGAGCGCGCTGGCGCTGCGCATGGCGCAAGCGACCGGCGCGCGACAGATCGGCGTGATCGGTTGCGGCGCGCTTGGTCTCACGTCCGCCTTGCTGGCGCAGCGCGCGGGGCTCAGCGTGCGCATCTACGCGAGGGAACTTCCGCCGGATGTCTATTCGATGCGCGCATCGGGACTATGGACGCCGGATTCGCGCATCTGCGACGCCGAGCACGCGGCGGCGTTCGGAGATCGCTGGGAGGAGATGACGCGCACATCGTTTCGTACATATCAGAGCCTTCTCGGTTTGCCCGGCAAACCGATCGAATGGATCGAAGGTTACGCGGTGTCGGATCAGCCATTCGACCATCCCGAGCCGCCCGTTGCCGACGAACCCGAGTACGGCAGCTTTCACGCACGCGTGCACGATCTCACGCCGCACTCGGTCGAGCTTGCGGCCGGAAGTCATCCGTTTCCGCAGGCCTACGTGCGGCGCTACACGATCATGATGTTCAACATCAGCGCGTACGCCCACATGCTGATGTCCGATTTCCTGGCCGCTGGCGGCAAGATCGAAGTGCGCGAGTTCCACGATCCGCGCGAGCTCATGAAGCTGCCGGAGAAAACGCTGATCAACGCGACCGGTTACGGCGCACGGGCACTGTTCAAGGATGATTCGATCATTCCGGTACGCGGACAGACGGCGCGACTCATCCCGCAACCGGAAGTCACGTACAGCCTTTATACCGGCCACCTCAGTACCGTGCCGCGCAGCGATGGCGTGCTCGTGCAGGTGATCGGTGATACCGGCAATTTCAACAACAGTGATCTGACGCCCGATCGGGCGGTCTCCGAAGCCGCGGTGAGGGAGTTGGGCGGCTTGTTTGCGCGCATGCGCCGGGTTTGAGGGCGATAGAGCCGATATTCACTGGGCCAGCCGCTTGCCGAGGCCCTTTAGGAGTACGCTGATTCCCGGCGCGACCGTGGCCGTGCAGAAAGTCGCTTTGAGGCCGCTCTTCCACTTGCCCGAACTTGTGCCGATTCGATGCTGGCGCGCGGGGGAGCAATTCCCTGCAGGAGGCGATGAAGGAACGATGGTCCGCCGTATGAGACCGAAATGGGCCGAAAAGAACAGAAAGCCAAATCGAAACCAGAGGGGGTTCGCATGAAGATCATCACATCTTTCGCCGTGTCGGGAATTGCGCTGTTAGCTGCCGCCAGCACTCACGCGGCAGAAGCGGACATCGCCGGCGTGACGAGGGTCTACAACGACGTCGTGGAGCCCGCGCATCAGCAGGCCTACGAGGCTGCCGTGAAGGATTACAGCAAATGCCTGCACCAGCATGGATTCAAATACACCTGGGTTGCATGGGGGCATGAAACCGGAAACACCTACAGCTATTCGTATGCCGGTGGGCCGTATGCGTGGGCGGACTTCGACGCGATGCACGACGCCGGCAAGGCTTGTGACGATACCTGGCGCAAGGAGGCGAATCCGCAGTTGAAAAGTGAGTCGAGCGCATTTCTCGTCGCCATGCCCGAGCTCAGTCGCATGCCCACGGACAAGGATGCCAAGCCCGGGCTCATCAACGTCACATTCTTCACAGTGAAAACGAGCCACGAAGCCGATGACGCGTTCATCGAAGGCGTCAAGAAGATCAACGCAGCCGCCGAGAAGTCCAAATGGTCCGGGCACTACACGCTCTACAGGACTCGCGGCGGCGACAAGGACTCGCCGGATTACATCCTGGTAAGCCCCTACAAGAACTGGGCGGAATACGGCGCGGGACCGAATCCGGCGGTATGGAAGATGGTCGAAGGCGTCTACGGCAAGCAGGATACGGATGCGTTGCGCAAGTCGATCAACGATGCGCTTCAGGACGTGTCCTCGCACGTGGACAGTTACAACGCCGAACTGACCTATACGGCAGCCGCCAAGTAGCAGCTGCGGATCGGAGATGGCGGCCCGGGATGAGGCCGCCATCTCGTCATCCTTCGAATCGATCCTTGTTCCGAACTTCGCCGCCCGGTCCGACCAGCTCGCTCCCATCTTGCGGTCGATCGGGTGGAGGCAGCGGCTTTTCGCGCGCGAGGCGCGACGCGACGCGAGTAAGCACAGTCAGTCGGGACGTGACGCGGCCCGGCCGAGCGCCGCGAGGGGTGCATCCCGCGTGGGACCAGACGTTTACACGACGCGCCATGACGCCGCGGCCGGGCTCGAATACGATCTACTATCGCCGACGTCTCAGCCCGATCGTCCGCCTTGAAGCCCCTGCTCTCCCGCCAGTTCTACCTGCTGCAGACGATCGTCTGGCTCGGCTACGGCTTCGAGCAGTTCCTCGCCGGCATCGGCATGGGTCGGGAAATCGGCTACGTCAAGCTGTGCCTCTTCGATTCGGTGTGCGGCTTTGTGCTGACGCTGATCATCCGCTCGGTCTTGAAGGCGACCTGGAACGAACCGGTGCGCGCTCGACTCTGGGCGGGCGGCATAGTGCTCGCGGCGACGTCGGCGGTCTGGGGCTATCTCTGGAAGATCGCGCTGTATGCTGCCTGCACCGACTGCAAGCCGCCGCCGAGCTATCTCGGCTACATCTCGTTCTTCTTCGGCGGGCTGTACCTGCTCTTCGCGTGGACTGCGGCGTATGTCGGCATCAAGCTCGCGCGCCAGCTTCAGCACGAAAAGGAAACGACGCTGCAGGCGACCGCGATGGCGCATCAGGCGCAGCTGCGCATGTTGCGCTATCAACTGAACCCGCATTTCCTCTTCAACACGCTGAACGCGATCTCGACGCTCGTGCTCGACGGACGCCGCGATCAGGCCAACGGCATGGTTGGAGCGCTGTCGGGATTCCTGCGGTATTCGCTCGATAGCGATCCCGAGCAGCGCGTGACGCTCGATCAGGAGATCGAATCAGTGCGCCGTTATCTGTGCATCGAGCAGGTGCGCTTCGGCGAACGCCTGCGCGTCGGCATTATGGTCACGCCCGAGGCGGCCGGCGCGCTGGTGCCGAGCCTGATCCTGCAGCCGCTGATCGAAAACGCGATCAAGTTTGCCGTATCGCGGCGTGAGGAAGGCGGCCGTATCGAGCTGGTCGCGCGCGCGGACGACGGCGTGCTCGAGATCAGCCTTCGCGACGACGGCCCGGGCAGCGCCGATTACGCGCCCAAGAGCGGCGGCGGCCACGGTGTCGGCCTCGCCAACACGCGCGAGCGCCTGCGCGTGCTCTACGGTGAGGAACAGAGCTTTACCATCCGCACATGCGAACCGCACGGAACTCTGGTAACGCTACGCCTGCCACTCGAACGGCTCGAAGAGGCCACTCTTGCCGATGCGCACGCGCACGCTGATCGTTGACGACGAACCACTGGCCCGGCGCGGACTCGCGCTCAGGCTGGCACGCCACCAGGATATGGAGATCGTCGCCGAGGCCGGCAACGGCCGCGAGGCGTTCTTCGCGATTTCCGAGCATCAACCCGATCTCATGTTCCTCGACGTGCAGATGCCGGGCGTCGACGGTTTCGAGCTTCTGAAGGCCGTGCCCACGGCGCAGATGCCGCTGACGATTTTCGTGACCGCGTACGATCAATACGCGCTGCGCGCATTCGAAGCCAACGCGCTCGATTATCTTTTGAAGCCGGTCGATGATGCGCGGCTCGATATCGCGCTCGATCGTGTGCGCCAAGAGCTCGCCACACGCGACGCGGATCAGCATCGCGGCCGTCTGTTGCGACTGATCGGAACGATGTCCGGCCGGCCGGAACTGACGCTCGACGAAGCGCTCGCCGACGCCGATCGCGCCGGCGGTCGTCCCACGGACGATCGCCTTGCGATCAAGGACGCGGGCCGCATCCTGCGCGTGCCGCTCGACGACATCCTGTGGATCGACGCCGCCGGCGATTACATGTGCGTCCATACCAGCGCCGACACGCACGTGCTGCGCGCGACCATGCGCGAGCTCGAAGGCAAGCTCGATCCGCGCCGCTTCCAGCGCATCCATCGTTCGACGATCGTCAACGTCGCGCGCGTGCGCGAGCTGCGCTCGCATCTCAACGGCGAGTATTTCCTGATTCTCGATTCGGGACAGCAGCTCAAGCTGTCGCGCAGCTACAAGGACAAAGTGCGGCTGCTGCACTGATCGATGCCGACGCCGCATGCGCGGCTTAGAGTCCCGCGCCGATGTCGTCGTAGTCCGGGTATCTCGCCGGCGAAACTTCGCCGGTGCCGGTCGCGTGCAATGTCGATGGCCGCCAGAACGTCGCATCTACGACTTCGACGAAATTCCGCTCTTCGCGCAGGATGCATCGCCGCTTCTGCGCCATGGCGATGTTCGCGCGCGCTTCGGCGTCGTCGCGAAGGCGCGCTCGGTAGGTCTCGTACGAAGCCAGGCTGTCGAACGCGATCAGGCCCCAGCCGATGTCATTGGTGCCTTCGTACGGAAGGAAATAGCCGACGAGGTGTCCGCCGCAGCGTGGAATGATGCGTGCCCAGTTCGCCGCGTATTCCCGGAACGCATCGTGCTGGTGCGGGTCGATCTGATAACGGATCACGCAGGTGATCGTCACGCGCCGGCTCCGGTCGGATGCGGCGCCTGCCGTGCCGCCGGGCCCGAGTCCGAGCACGAGCGATGACGTTGCCGCGCTCTCGATGAACTCACGACGGGTCGTCGTCATGTTGCGCCTCGCGAAAGGTGGGCCCGATTGTCGCGCGCGCCGAAGCGCGCATGTTTCGCTCGCTGACGAAACATGCGTGGCAGCCCGGCGTTATGCTGACGGACATACGACGTATGCAGATTCATCGACTGGCCTCCGCGACGCGCCCGCGTCCGAAATCCGAACGATCGCAATCGCCAAGGCGCGCGTTCCTCGACATTGCGGTGCGTACCGTGCTTGGGCTCGCCGGGCTCGGCGCAGCGCCTCGATGCGCACTCCTTGCGGCGCATCCCATGTTCAAGGATCGTCAATGGCGCGCGCGTGCGCGAGCCGCGCTCGCACCTCAATAGCGAGCATTTCCTGATCCTCGATGGGGGCAGCCGCCGAAGCTGTCGCGGAGCTACAAGGAAAAGATGGATCTTCCGCAGCAGGCGACCGCAGATGCGGATGCCATCGTCGGAACGGGCGCAGAATCTTTCTCTCGGCCGCGTTCATGACGAGTCGCTGTCGGCCAGGCTTGTCTACTCTTCTTCGTTCGGATCCCGATATTCCTTGGGCAGGTGATGTGCGATGCCCTTGTGGCAGTCGATGCAGGTCTGGCCCGCCTGCTGGGCTTCCATGTGCTTCTTGTACACAGACTGCTTCTGGATGTTTGCGGCTCATCGCATCGAAGCTGTGGCAGTTGCGGCATTCGCGCGAGTCGGCGGCTTTCATGCGCGCCCATTCATGTGTGGCGAGTTCCATGCGATGCGCTTCGAACTTCTCCGGGGTGTCGACGTATCCGGTGATCTTGCCCCACACCTCCTCGCTCGCCTGGATCTTGCGGATCAGCTTGTGCGTCCAGTCCTTGGGCACGTGGCAGTCCGAGCATATCGCGCGCACGCCGGTCCGATTACTGTAGTGGATGGTCTCCTTGTATTCCTTGTAGACGTTGTCGCGCATCTCGTGACAGCTGATGCAGAATTCGAGCGAGTTGGTCGCCTCCAGTCCCGTGTTGAACGCGCCCCACCAGATGATGCCTGCGACGAAACCGACCACCAACAAGACCAGCACGGAGAACCTCCTGCTCGGCGTGCGCAGGAATCTCCAAAACCGTCGCAGTGCTCCGGGATTTTCTTTGCTCATATGCTCGCTCCGCTGAAGGCCGGTGATGGTGCGACCGGACGCGCGCCGGATGCCGTCGCGGTGCTGTCAGCAAGCCCGGCTCGCACGGTTCGGCATCGCCTTATTGGAAACTGTAACGATAGGCGGCGAAGATCATGTTGACCGAATAGTTCGGCGCCTTCTGTTCGGTGGGCAGCAGACTGGTCGGCGTGAATCCGAACTGATAGGCGTTGTAGTAGTAGTCGTTGGATTTGAGCCGCTGATACATGTAACCGACCAGAATGCCCGAAGCCTTGTTGAACGCGTAGGTGCCGCTCAGCTTCAGCTGCGAGATTTCGCTGCTGATGTTGGGCGAATCGCCCTGGTTTCCGACTGCGGGAGGAATGTTCGGCCCCAGCGTGGTGTAGTACTTCGACTTGCTCAGCGAATAGCTGAAATCCTCCATCAGCTCGAGCTTGCCGCCCATCAGGCCCTTCTGCCTGCCGCTGACGCCGATGGCGTTGTCGCGATCGGCGAGATCGTTGCTCCAGAGCGTTGTGCGCAATTCGACCGCGTCGCGGCCGCTCGCTGTCAGCAGCGTGCGCGTTCTGCGCTGCCAGCTCGCATACGCGGAAACGGAGCCCTTTTCCGAATAGCTGTAGGTCGCGTCCAGGTTGGCGCTCGATGATTCGCCGTTCTGCACGCCCAGCGTCGAATCGTAGTCGTCCTTGGTGTGGCGGCCGTTGAGGCCAAGCGTGACCTTGCTGGTCGCCTGCCAGTTGACGCCGGCCTTGAACAGGTTCTGCGTTGCGCGACGCGTCGAAGAACGCGAGGAAGCCGAAGTTCTCGAAACCCTCCTCGTTGGCCTGCATCGGGTTGTAGAAGGAGGTGTTGACGGTCGCCCGCCGCCGGCCATAGGTGTAGCCGGCATTGAGATCGACCGTCTCGCTGGCCTTGAGCGTGTATTTCGCGCCGAGCCGGTTTTCCTTGTCCTTCGGCACCTGCACGCACGAGGCGATCGGTGTAGTAGCCGGCATTCGTGTCGCGAAAGCACGCCCTGCGCGTTGTTCGCGAGCGCGTTGTTGCACCAGCGGTTCATCGCGTCGTACTCGTAGCCGACATGCAGGCGCTGGCGCGAATCGAAGCGATAGTCGCCGCCGAGCTCGGCCTGGTAGTGCTTGTTGCTCATCGGAATGTTGACGGCGGTCTGCTCGTCGCCGCCGAGATTGAGGAACGTGTAGGTGTTCGACGCCGTCTGGTTGTCGCGTTCGTTGTACTTGAAGCCGGCGGTGAGATTCAGCGCGCTGCGTCGCCTGGTGGGTCAGCTTGAGGTCGGCGTGCTTCATCACCACGACGCCGTCCAGCGAGTTCACGCGGCAACACCGGGACGGTGTCCGGTGTCGTCGTGTAGGTGCCCGCATAGCTCTGGTTCTGCGTGTTGCGTCCGTACGACAAGCCGCCGACCAGCTTCGTCGCCGGGCTGAAGATGTAGCCGCCGGTCAGGTTGAGCTGATGGAAGTCGTTGCTTGGCGGCGTGCTCATCGTGCTGATCGGGAACGCCGCGCCGGGCGACGTTCCGGTCGGCGGATCCGGCGCGTTGCCGGTGCCGCCGGAAACGAACGGATTCGACCAGGAAATGCCCGAATTGTTGTCGTGGAACAGCGAGCCGTAGTAGGCCGCGCTGGCATACGCCTGCTTGCCGACCCAGTTCAGCGCGAGATTGAACGTGTCGTTCTTGTAGTCGGTCGGATTCATCAGGATCGCGACGCGCTCGCCGCCGTAGTTGAAGCCGCCGGCGTCCCTCAGGTCGTAGGCGTCGGTGCCCGAGCCGATGAGCTTGGCGCCCGACTGATCGAGACGCTTGAAGTCGAACTTGACGCTCCACTGCGGGTTGAAGGTGTAGCCGAGGCCGAAGCTCGTGTTCTCGCGCTCGGTATACACGTCCTCGTTGTGGAACGAGGCGAGCTGGTCCGGCGTGAGCGTCTGCGTGCCGCGGTTCGTGCTGGTGATGACGCCGTCCGTCGGTCGTCGTCGTCGTATTGATCACGCCGAAGCTCGGCGGCAGCGTGAACACGTTGCCGCCCATCTCGCCCTGGAACGGCGTCTGGTAGGAGCCGTCGGTCGTGTAGTGGCGCAACTGGTCGTAGTCGACGCCGAAGCTCCAGTGGCCCTGATCGGTGACGCTCGCGCCGATGTTGCGCGAAGTCGTGCCGAGATTCGTTCCGCTCGCCTCCCAGCGCGTCGTGCCGGAGCCCTGCCCGTAGGCATCGCCGCCGCGTCACGTCGAAGTCGCCGAGCAAATAGACGCCCGACCTGTTCGAGTCCGTTGTATTCGCCGAACTTCGGCGAGTCCGACGAGACACGATCAGCGCCGACGTCCAGATAGTTGGTCGGACAGATCAGCGCTTTGACATCGTCGTTGCCTTCATCCTCCTGCGCGTGCGCGGCGATCGGCAGCACGCACCCAAGGGCCAACGCGCTCCGCACGGCCAGCGCAATGCGCGCTGGCGGCGAGAGATGTTCGATCCGTTTTCATGGCAACCCCCATGGACCTGATCAGCGATGGAGGAACGCACCGGCCGGCGAATTCGAACCGTGAATCATCACGTGGCAGTTCATGCACGCGCGCCCCACCGCATTCGAGTTCGGATTGCCGCCCGGCGAGCGCGCCGCCGCCCTGGATGCCTGCCACCGCGGTGCCGTACGGCGCCTGACTGTTGTGCGGACCGTCGTGGCATTCGTCGCACAGGAACGGCGGACGCGACTTCAGCAGCGGCGTGATGTTCGAGCCGTGCGGGGTATGGCAATTGGTGCAATCCTCGTTGACGGGCTGGTGCTCCCAGAGGAAGGGGCCGCGCTTTTCCGCGTGGCACGTGGTGCAGGTTTCGGTGACCGTGTTCTTCACCAGCAGCTTGCGGTCCGGCCGAGCCGTGCGGATTGTGGCAATCCGAGCAGGCCATCTTGCCGACGTCGAGCGGGTGCGCCGAGATCTGCTTGATCTGCGCGCGCTGTTCCTTGTGGCAGTTGAAGCAGACGGCGGGCTGCAGCGCCTTGACCAGCATCGGGTCCTTCGCGTTGTGCACGGTGTGGCAGTCGGCGCAGACGACGTCGTTGACTTGGTGCTGGCTGCCCGGCCAATGCATGCGAAGGCTCGCCTTGTGACACGTGAGGCAGGTCTCGGTCTGCGACTGGGCGTCGTTCGGCGCATATCCCGCGGTCGTGTGCCTGCGAACCGAACATCATATCCGGCGGCGCGCGGCCCTTGCCCTCGGAGTCGCCCGCCAGATGGGCCTTGCTCTCGCCGTGGCAAGACTGGCAGCTTGGCGTGCGCTCGTCCGCGATCACGCCGTGGGGCGTCTGATAGATCGCCAGAATCGGCTTGGTTTCCGACTCGTCGTGGCACTTCGTGCAGATGCCGTCCTTGTTGAGACGCTGCTCTCCCACCGCATTCGTCTCTGCGGCCGCAGCCATCGTCGAAGCGCCGACCAACCCAAAGGCCGCGCACAGTAATCCCGCAATCGCCAGGCGTATCATGTCTCTCCCCAGAAGCCGGCGTGGTGTGGCTGCGTTACTCCATCGGTCGAACGAGCCTGCTTACGTATACGTATATGTAAATGTCGCGCTAGAGCGACAAGATCCAGTCCACCAGATTCTTGATTTGCGCCTTGTCGTCCGGCGGCGAGGTCTTCACGATCTTGTGCGCTTCCTCGTGACCGTCCGGGAACTTTGCCTTCTCGCCCGAGGTGATGTGTTCGATCAGGCGAGCCTCGGCGTTGTCCTTGCCCTTGTACTTTTCCGCGACCTTCTGGTAGGCAGGACCGTCCTTATCCTTGCTTATCGCATGACACTTGAAGCAGTTGTTCTGACGCGCAAGCTCCTTGGCGGCCTCGACGTCTACGTCGGCGGCAAGGACTGACAGAGACAAGGCGAATCCGAAAACCGTTGTCGCGACCGTGAGGCGGCGATCACAGCGAATGATGCGACGCATTCCCATCCTCCTAATAGGCTTGCGATATCCTAATACTCTTTAACCTAAAATACACAAGGAAGCGAATCGTCGTTTGATCTAGGTCAAGTGGCGGTCGAATGAGGAGTCGCCGGCCGGGATCGATTCTCGCGGGCCTCCCCGAACGCGGAACAGCCGACCTCGCAAAGCCCGCCTCGTCCTCAGGCAACTCCCCAACCAGGACCGCGGGCGCCGTATCGGGTTTCTCAGCCATGCGGATCGCTGCAGTCGGATTCACCTTCGGCACCGGATGCGCGCCCTCTCGGCCCCGGCGCCGGCCGCGCTATCCGCATTCCAATGACGCAGAGCCGCTCCTCGCTTCGGCGCTGCACGCGGGCGTTCCGCCGCAGCGCGCGGAACGCTCATGACCCTCGCCACATCCGATCCGGATGACGCACCGTTAGTGTGCGGCTACCAGCAGGCCTCGGGAGGGCCGCCATGCGCCTGATCGCCGCATCCATTCGTAATCCGATCGCGGTCGCGGTCACGGTCGCCCTGATCTGCCTGTTCGGCGCGCTCAGCCTTGCCAAGCTGCCGCTTCAGCTCTTTCCCGATATCGACCGGCCGAACATCACGATCTTCACCGGCTGGCGCGCGGCCTCGCCCGAGGAGGCCGAAGCGCAGCTGCTCGAGCCCGAGGAGCAGGTCCTGCAGGGCCTCGCCGGCGTGGAAGAGATCGAAGGCAACGCGAATTCCGGCGGCAGCTTCATCAACCTGACGTTCTCGATCGGCACCGACATGAAGGCCGCGCTGGTCGACGTCATCGGGCGCATGAACCGCATCCGCCCGCTGCCGGCGGATGCCGATCGCCCGATCATCCAGATCGGCGGCGGCGGCAACGACTCGAATGATTCCCTCTCATGGTTCTTCGTGCAGCTCCTCCCGGGCACGGCAGGACCGATAGAGAACTATCGGCACTTCATCGAAGATGTGATCAAGCCGCGCATCGAATCGGTTCCCGGTGTCGCTTCGGTCAACGTCAACGCGGGCCCGCCGGACGATGTACGCATTACCGTCGATCTCGCGAAAGCCGCGGCGCTCGGCGTCGGCATTCCTGACATTGCCGCTCGCGCGACGGATCCGGTCGACGTTTCCGGTGGCCAGATCGAGATCGGTCGTCGTCAATACGCGCTGCGTTTCACCGGCCGCTACAAACCCGAAGACCTCGGCGAGCTCGTGCTCGCCTGGCGCGACGGTCGGCCGGTCAAGCTCGGCGATGTCGCGAAGATCGAGCTCAAGCCACCCGAGCAGCAGTTCTTCGTTTACCAGAACGGTAATCCGGCGATCGGCCTGCAGGTACTGCGCGCGCCCGGCGCCAACGTGCTCGGTACGCTCGAACAAGTCAAGAAAGTCGTCGATGAGTTGCGCACCGGTCCGTTGAAAGCGCGCGGGCTCGGCATCGAGCAGAGTTTCGACGCCGCGCTGTTCATCCATCGCGCTGTCAATCTGCTGACCGAAAACCTCATCGTCGGCGCGCTGCTGGCGCTTTTCTGCGTCTGGTGGTTCATGCGCGACTGGCGCGCGACGCTGTTGATCGCGAGCGCGATTCCGGTGTGCTTGCTGGCCACGTTCGGTGCGCTCGACATGGGTGGGCGCAGCCTTAACGTCATCTCGCTGGCCGGTCTCGCGTTCGCGGTCGGCATGGTGGTCGAAGGCGCGATCGTCGTGTCCGGCAACATCATCCGGCTCAAGGAAGCCGGCATGACGCCGCTCGAAGCGGCGCGCGAAGGTACGCAACAAGTCGTGCCGGCGCTGGTCGCTTCGACGATCACGACGATCGCAGTGTTCCTGCCGGTTCTGTTCCTGCGCGATGTCGAAGGTCAGATCTTCTCCGATCTTGCATTGACGATCTCGATCGCGGTTGCGCTGTCGATCATCGTCGCGATCACGGTTCTGCCCGCAGCGGCCGGCGGCTGGCTCAAGGCGAAGAAACTCAAGTCCGGTTACGGCGACGGCTGGCCGGCGCTGACCGAGCGCATCCTGCGCTGGACCGATTCGCGCCCGAAACAGATCGGCTGGGTGCTCGGTTTGCTCGTGCTGCCGCTGATCCTGTCGTGGTATTTCCTGCCGAAGCTCGACTATCTGCCGCCGGTCAAGCGCGCAGCGATCGATGCGTTCTTCAGTTTTCCGCCGGGCATGAGTCCGGAGAAGGTCAACAGCGAGATCGGCAACAAGCTGATCGAACGTCTGCAGCCATATATGAAGGGCGAGAAGCAGCCGGCGCTGAAGAACTACTACATCTGGCTGTGGCCCGGCGGCGGCACGATCGGCGCGCGCGTCGTCGACGAGAAGCGCATCGGCGATCTCGAACGCATCATGCGTGACGAGATCACCGTGGGATTCCCGGACACGCGCGCGTTCGCCAGCGAAGGCGAATTGTTCGGCGGCGTCGGCGGCTCGGCGCGTTCGGTCGCGATCCACTTGCAGAGCGACGACGCGGACACGCTGAACAAGGTCGCCGAAGACGGCCGCAAATTGCTGGAGCAGAAATTTCCCGGCGCGAACGTGCAGGCGAATCCGAACACCGATCAGACGTCGCTGGAACTCCACGCGATCCCGAACGATCGCCGCATGGCCGAAGCCGGATGGAATCGCAATTCGCTCGGCACGATCGTGCGCGCGCTCGGCGACGGTGCCTGGCTCGGCGAATATTTCGACGGCCAGCGCCGCCTTTCGGTGATCCTGCGCGCCGATCGCCGCGAAACACCCGAAGAGCTCGCCGAAGCGCCGCTGGTCACGCCGAGTGGGCAGGTCATTCCACTCGGCGACGTGATCAAGCTCGAAACCGCGCTCGGACCGAACCAGATCCGCCGACTCGATCACCGCCGCACGGTGACGCTGACGATGGATCCGCCGCAGACGCTTTCGCTCGAGGACGCGCTCGCGACGATCCAGAACGACATCGTGCCGGCGCTCAAGGCCAAACTTCCGCCGGACGCGAACATCCGGCTCGCCGGCAGCGCCGATCATCTGCAGGCAACCGTCGCGACGATGGCGAAAAATTTCATCCTCGCGCTCATCGTGCTCTACATGCTGATGGCGGCGATGTTCCGCTCGCTGCGCGACGCGCTCGTGGTCGTGCTGACCGTGCCGGTCGCACTGGTCGGCGGCGTGCTCGGCCTTCGTGTGCTGGGCGCGATCGCGTTCCAGCCGCTCGATCTTCTGACCATGATCGGCTTCATCATGATGGTCGGCGTGATCGTCAATCACTCGATCCTGCTGGTCGACCGCACGCGCGATGCGCAGAATCACGGCCATACTCTCGAGGAATCGATCCGCCTCGCGCTGAACCAGCGCCTGCGCGCGATTCTGGCCTCGACGATGACCGGTGCGCTGGGCGCGTTGCCGATGGCGGTAAACCCCGGGCCCGGCAGCGTCATCTATAGAGGACTCGCCGCGGTCAATGTCGGCGGGGTGGTCGTCGCGATGGTGTTTTCGCTGCTCCTGCTGCCGAGCCTGATGCGGCTGCTGACACCGCGGCGGAAGGCGCTCGAAGCGCCGGCCGATGCGGCGCAAGAGGCGAGCGCGGTCGCGCGCGCCGCGTGAGAAACGGGATGGATCGAATGGAGTTTCCGATGCGCAACCGAATCGTCCTGGCCGCCGCGCTCGCGCTACTGGTATCGCTGCTCGCGACCCGCACAGAAGCGCAGCAGGCCAAGGCGCCGGAGCCGCCGGCTTCCGTCGTCGAGGTCGCCAAGGCCAACATCGCGCGCATCGCACCGCGCCATTGGGCGCCGGGCAGCGTCGTCAGCCGCGACGATGCGAAGCTCGCGACGAGTGCCGCGGGACGACTCGTGCACGTTGCCGAGGTCGGCACGCGGCTCAAGGCCGGCGAGCAGGTCGCCAAGCTCGAAGACGAAGCGATCCGCCTGCGCCTGGAGGACGCCAAGACCGAAGTCGCGCGCATCACGGCCCAACGCGGGCTCGCCGAACGTCAGCGCGAGCGCCTGGAAAAACTCGCGACGACCAACAGCATCGCCGCGAACCAGCTCGACGAAGCGCGTGCGCAAGTCGTCCAGCTCACCGCGCAGCTGCGGCAGGTCGAAGTCCGCGTGCGTTCGGCGCAATACGATCTCGAGCAGACCGAAGTGCATGCGCCGTTTCCGGGCATCGTCAGCGAACGCCTGGCGACGCGCGGCGAATACGTCTCCGCCGGCGCCGCCATCGTCCATCTGGTCGATACGACGAATCTCGAAGCGAAAGTGCAGGCACCTCTGGCGCTCGCTGCCCTGGTCAAGCCGGACATGAAACTGCCGGTGCGCATCGGCGATCGCGAGTTCAAGGCCGCGGTGCGCGCGGTCGTGCCGGTCGGCGAAGAACGCTCGCGGCAGTTCGAGCTGCGCCTTGCGCTGAACGACAATCCGCCGATGGTCGGCAGCGCGATCGAAGTCGCCCTGCCGGAGCGCGAAGTAGCCGAAACACTCGCGGTGCCGCGCGACGCGCTGATCGTCCGCGAAGACGGCAGTTACGTCATGCGCATCAAGGCCGACAACACCGCCGAACGCGTCGAAGTGAAAGCCGGCGCGAGCGACGGCGAGCTGACTGCGGTGACCGGCGCGCTGAACGCCGGCGACAACGTCGTCGTGCGCGGCGCGGAGCGCTTGAGTGCCGGTCAGAAGGTACGCATCGCCGAGCGCGCTGCGGTCGCGGCGGCGAGCGGCTCTTCGCTGCATTCGGGCTGATATTCACCTGTCCCGCTTCGCGGGAGAGGTCGCGCGAATGCGCGGGAGAGGGCTTTTTCCTGGCAGCGCAGCAAAGCTCCCCTGATCCGGCGCTACGCGCCGACTTCTCCCGCAAGCGGGAGAAGTGAGAGCCACGGCAACGCTTACCTCACGTGGCGCTACGCGCCGATTCATTCGCACCATCCATGGCGCTCACCCCTTCGGGCGGCTGCGCCGTGCAAAACGGCAGTCCCGCCGTTTTGTCTCCCGCAAGCGGGAGAAGTGAGACTCCCTAAGACGCACGAATCCGGTAACACGGCACGTAATCGCTGCCCGGCAGCTTCATGCGCTGCTGCACGACGAAACTCGTCAGCAGCGCATCCAGCGCCTGCATGATGTCGCGATCGCCGTCGATCACGAACGGACCGCGTTGTTCGATCGCGCGCATGCCGTCTTCCTTCACGTTGCCGGCGACGATGCCGGAGAACGCGCGTCGAAGATCCGCGGCAAGACGATGCGGTTCCTGGCCGCGATGCAGATTGAGCGCCGCTATCGCTTCGTGTGTCGGTACGAACGGAACCTGGAATTCGCGTTCGATGTGGAGCGCCCAATTGAAGAAGAACGCATCCTGGTTGTCGAGCCGATGGATGCGCACGCGCTCGATGCCCTTGCGCACCTGATGCGCGACATCGCGCGGATCGCCGACGACAATGCGATAGCGTGCGGCGACGTCCTGGCCGAGTGCCAGCCGCAGGAAACGATCGATCTGCTCGAAATACGCCGCGGATTCGGCGGGGCCGGTGAAAATCAGCGGAAACGGCAGGTCGCGATTCGACGGGTGCAGCAGGATGCCGAGCAGATACAGGATTTCTTCCGCGGTGCCGACGCCGCCCGGAAACACCACGATCGCGTGAGCGATGCGCGCGAACGCCTCGAGTCGCTTCTCGATGTCCGGCATGATCACGAGATTGTTCACGATCGGATTCGGCGATTCCGCCGCGATGATGCCGGGCTCGGTGATGCCGATGTAGCGATTCTTGGTGCGTCGCTGCTTCGCATGCGCGATCGTTGCGCCCTTCATCGGACCTTTCATCGCGCCGGGTCCGCATCCGGTGCAGATGTCGAATGCGCGCAAACCCAGCTCGTATCCGACCTTCTTCGTGTACTCGTACTCGTCGCGCAAGATCGAATGACCGCCCCAGCAGACGACGAGATTCGGATCGACGTTCGCGCGCAACACGCGCGCGTTGCGCAGGATCTCGAACACCGCATGCGTCATGCCGGGCGAGCTCGAAAGATCGAAACGCCCGGCCTCGATCTGTGTCGCGACGTAGACGATATCGCGCACCACCGCAAACAGCAGCTCGTTGACGCCGCGAATGATGCGGCCGTCGACGAAGGCGTCGGCCGGTGCATTCATCAACTCCAGCTTCACGCCGCGATCCTGCTGCAGGATCTGGACATCGAAATCCGGATAGCGTTCGAGCAGCGCGCGCGCATCGTCGCTCTGGCTGCCTTGTGTGAGCACCGCCAGCGCGCAACGACGCAGCAGCTCGTGCAGGCCGCCCCCGCTCGCGTCGCGCAGACGCGCGACTTCGTGGCGCGACAACACGTCCAGACCTGCCGCCGGCGCGATGCGCGCGCTGAACGTCGGTGATTTGCGGGGAGTGTCCATTCGGTGTTCCGTTGCGCAGGGGTTTGTAATGGTACGACGTTGGGGGTTTGTTCTTGTTGGGCGGGGTCTTGTTTGTTTCGCTTCGGCCTTTGGCGCTTCGCGATAGCCGACTCACGTCCCTGTGTGCCTTCGTCCGCCATCCTGGCGGCCGAGTCACTTTCTCTTGCTTGTGCAAGAGAAAGTAACCAAAGAGAACACACCCTCGGTGTCGCGCCCGGCGCAATGAGCCGGGTTCGCTACGGGCAGACGGGGTTCGACTGACGGCACATCCCTGTGCCGCAGCCGAATGAGCGCGATCCATCGCGCTCACCCGCGTGCGGCGCACGCGGGCCTGTCCGTCCGCCCTTCGCCGCGGCACAGAGGGACCCGAGGGCAGGAGCGAAGCCAACCGAAGCGAAGCCAACCAAAGGCGAGTTTGGCTGTGGCGCGCGCTGACAGCCGAGCCTCATCAATTGATGACGATAGGCGACGCCAGAGCCAGAACTTTGCTCCGCTTCTGCGGCCAGGACGGCCGCTCTGCTCCTCCCGGGTCCCTCTCGGCCGCGGCGAGGTCGCGTAGGAAACAGCCCGAAGGGGGGCGCGCACGACGCGCGCGCCCTTCTCTTTGGTTACTTTCTCTTGGGCAAGCAAGAGAAAGTGACTCGGCCGCCAGGATGGCGGACGAAAATACACAGGGACGTGAGTCGGTCTTCGCGAAGCACTGAAACCGCAGCGCAAGCGGAATAACGGAAAACCCGTTAGGTCCGCCGAGAACGACAACCCAAAACAAAAAAAACGGCCGGCACAAAGCCGACCGTTTTTCGACACCTTCCAAACCAACAAATCAGAAATCAGAACGTATACCGCACCGTAACCAGCACCGACCACCGCGACTGCGCGTTCGCATCTTCCCTGACGAACGCCTGCGGGTTGTAATTTCCGCCGCGCGTCGGCAGCGCGTAGATGTATTGGCCGGTCGCCGGATCGACGCCGCGGAAATTCGCGAGCGGGCGGGTGAAACCGCCGGCGGTCGAAAATGGCACGTCGTAAATCTGGCCCCAATCCTTGTTGAGCAGGTTGCCGAAATTCAGGATATCGAAGCGGATTTCGCCCTTGTTGCCGGCGAAGAGACCAGGAATCTCCTGGCGGAAGCTCAGGTTGATCTGGTTGATCCAGGGCGACGTCGCGCCATTCTGTCCGACCGGACCGCCCTGGTGGTTTCTCAGATAGGTGTTGTCGTGGATGAATTTGTAGAACTGGTCGATGACCGACTGCGGCGTGCCGTTGACGAATTGCACCTGCCCCGGCTTCGGCACGAAGAACAAGTCGTTGTTCGACACGCCATCGCCATTCGCGTCGTTGCCATAGACGAAACTGTATGGCTGACCCGAGTGTCCGTCGTAGAACGCCGAGACGCTGGTGGCGTAATCGCCGAAGAAATGGTGCTGCCAGGTCAACGCACCGATCAGGCGCGCCTTGATGTCGTAGTTCGAGCGATATGCTATGTCCTCATTCGGGTTGAACGCGGCGCGTCCGCCGAAGTTGCTGAAGGCCTGGCTGGAGGTGCCCGGATTCACTTCGGTCGCGCGGCCGAGGGTCATCGCCGCGGTGCCGGAAAATCCCTCGTCGTGGAACGGCGTCTGCAAGGCGAGCGTGAGGTAATTCGCTTCGCCCTTGCCGGTGTTGGTCAGGAACGTCGACTGCCCGCCGAATGCCGGATTCGAGCCCGTGCGCTGCAGCGTCGTGTAGCCGGTCGGCTGATTCGGATTCGTGCCCATCCACAGCGTGGGATCCGTGCTGCCCCAGTAGCTGATGCGTCCGTCCGGCAACGTGCCGTTGCCGGGACCGAGATTGATCGCCTGATAGAAGATGCCGTGGATCGTGTCGAGATGCGCGATCTCGGCGGTCGCGATCATGCCCCACCACGGCAGCTCGTAGTCGTAACCCAGCGTCATCTTGAGCACGGTCGGCAGCGTGAAATTCGGATCGACCGTGTCGACGGTCTGCTGCGCGTTCGGCGCGGTGTTGGGTGGTTGCTGGCCGTGCGGATCGGGAATGAAGCAGCAGCCCGAGCCCGCCGAGAACGTCTGCACAAGCAGGCCGTTATTCGAATACGGGTTCGATAGCCACACGCCCGGCGTTACGCCTTCGCTGACGCCCATGCCGCCGCGCAGCTGGCTCTTGTTCGCGGTGTCGAATGTGTAGTTGAACGACGCACGCGGTTCGATGATGTCGTTGCCGTTGATCGTGCCCTGGTTCGAATAGCCGAACGCCTGCGCGAATGCGGGGTTGTAGCCGGGCTTGTCGCCTGTCTCGGGAAGATCCCAGCGCACGCCGTATTGCAGCGAGAGCTGCGAGGTCGCCTGCCACGTATCCTGGATGAACAGGCCCCACTGATCGAGGCGCCAGTTCGCGGCAATGCTGTTGATGTCGCCGTTGGTCGGACGGTACAGCTGGAAGCTCGAATAATTGCCGCTGGCGAAATCGTCGATGCTGGCGAACTGATACGCGCCGAACTCGGTGCGGCCGAACAGGTTTAGGTACATGTCGCGCTGGAAATCGGCGCCGGCCTTGATCGTGTGATCGCCGAGGAACCAGCTGCCGGCGAAGAACCCGTTGTAGGTCTTCACGCCGAGCGCGTTGTAGTGGCGGAACTGATCGGTGCCGAGGAACAGCGACGGATTCGTCGAGCTGCAGCCGCTCGGATCGGTGCAGACCTGGATCTGCGGCTGATCGGCGACGGTGTGCGCAACCGCGTCGTATTTCGAATACGAGAACGAACCCTCGGTCGAGAACGTGTCGGTCCAGTCGTCGTAGAGGTTCAGCACGTAGCTTTTGAGGTCGCGCTGCTGCACGTACGAATAGCTCGAAAGGCTCAGCGTCGTCGCGTTGAACGTCTGGATGATCGGCTGATCGCTCTTCGTCTCGTTGTAGCGCAAGCTCGCGCGATGGCCATCGGAAATGTTCCAGTCGAGCTTGGCGAGATAGAGCTTGTTGTCCTGATTGGCGTTGGATGCGCCGATGTTGCCCGGCGTCAGTCCATAACCTTGCGCGATGTTGATGATGCGGTTGATGTCGTCCTGGCTGATGTTGACGATATTCGATGCGTTCGAGCCGATCGGTCCGAACGCCGGACCCGGCGCCAGTGTCTTGGCTTCTTCGTAGCCCAGGAAAAAGAACAGCGTGTCCTTGATGATCGGGCCGCCGATCGTCGCGCCGTAGGTTTTCTTGGCGTCGTAGCCGGTGAACGTGCTCGGATTGTCGCCGGTCAGGTCGTTCGCGTTGGTATACGCGTAATAGGCGTCGCCGTGGAAATCGTTGGTGCCGGACTTGGTGACGATGTTCACGTTGGCGCCGACCGAACGCTTGTTGGTCACGTCGAAATTCATCGTCGACAGGTTGTATTCCTCGATTGCATCGAACGACAGCGGCTGATTCAGCGCCGGCAGGCCGTTCGCTTCGAGACCGAACGAATCGTTGGTCGGCACGCCATCAATGGTGATGTTGTTGTAGCGGCTGTTCTGGCCGAGCGCGGAAATCTCGCCGCGGCCGACGTTGGTCAGCGTGATGTGCGGATCGGTGCGCGCGATGTCCTGGATCGAACGGTTCGGGTTCGGGATCACCTTGAGCTCGCGCTGCGAGACGTTCGACGAAAGACCCTTGTTGTCGGCCTGGAACGTCGCGCCCGGTGCGGCCGCGGTGACGGTGATGCCGGCGAGCTCGGTCGCCTTGCCGCCGGTGACGGTGAGGTTCAGCGTCGTTTCTTCGGCGAGCTTCAAGTACACGTCGTCCTGCTCGGCATTCGCGCCGTTGTCGCCCGATGCCTTGACGTCGAACGGTCCGCCGACGCGCAAACCCTGCGCCGTGTAGCGACCTTCGGCGTCGGTGACGACGGTGACCGACGTGCCCGACGGCACGTGCTGGACCTCGATCGTCGCGCCGGCGACGGGCGCGCCCGCCGCATCGACGACGCGGCCGCTGAGCGACGAAGACGTGTTCTGCGCGAACGCGGTCGACACCGCGAACAGCGATCCGATGAGCCACGGCAAAAGCCGCACACGCAGTTGTTTATTCATGCCCCAGCCTCGACAGTCGATGGAATATGCAAACGCAAACGGCGCCGCACGCACCTTTCCCGCATCGCGTGAAACGTTCGCATTCGACGCTCATGGATCCGCGCAAGCGCGGCGCCCAAACCCCAGCTTCGGGCCAGCCCGCCCGAGACTTAACCATAGTTTAACAGCGACCGGTGACCGATTCGTAACAGCGGATGCGGCAATGTTTTTTTCCGACACCCGTGTCACCCGGGCGCGAGCGAGCTCTTCAGATAGCGCGCGCTTGGCCGGTCGAAAGTCGCCGAAGGCCGAGCCAGACGAGCCCGCGACACAGCCGAGGTGACGCTAGCGTCGCCGTGTTACAGATTGATGAGTCGCACGACAATCGCGACGTTCAGCCCGCGATTTTCACGTACGCCATCACGCCGTCGAGGAACATCTGCACCGACAGCGCGACGAGCAGCATGCCCATCAGCCGTTCAACGGCAATCAGCACGCTTGTGCCGAGACAGCGGAAGAGATAGGTCGACGACAGCAGAATGACCGCCGTCGCCAGCCACGCGAGTGACAGCGCAACACTCCAGTCCACTGCACGTCCCGGATGGCTGTTCGCCAGCAACATCACCGCGGCGACGGCCGATGGTCCGGCCACTCCCGGAATCGCCATCGGCACGATGAACGGCTCGCGTTGCGGATCGCCGCCGAAGATGCCGTCCTTCGGCGGAAAAATCATGCGCACGCCGATCAGGAACAACACGATGCCGCCCGCGATGCTGACCGACTCCTGCTTGAGCTGCAGCAGGCGAAGCAGATATTGACCGCCGAACAGGAATACGAACAACACGACCAGCGCGATCAGGAGCTCGCGCGCGAGCACGAGCTGGCGGCGCTTCGGATCGACATTGCGCAGCAGGCTGAGAAACAGCGGAATGTTGCCGAGCGGATCCATGATCAGGAACAGCAGGACGCCTGCCGACAACGTGCTCATCGTGTTTTCCATCTGGCGCTCCCGTCGACGCTCAAATCTCGGCGGCGAAATCCCGCCCGCAATGCACAAAACCGCCCGGTTCAACCGATGCTAGGATGCCCGTGGGCATCCGCTTACTCAGCTGTCCTGCGTTGGACTCGCGCTCCATGGTGCAAGCAAACGAAGCGGGGGTTTTGTCATGGAACAATATCTTCCTCTTATCATCCAGTTAATTGCGGGCGCCGTGGGCGGCAAGGCGGCAGATCGCCGGTAACGCAGTCGGCGGCGGTGTCGCTGGTGCCGTGGTAACCGCGGTTATCGGCATGATCAACAACAGGATGGCCGCGAAATAGCACGCGACACGCCTTCTCGGCCGCATGAGCGCACGGACGTGTCTGAGGTGCGAGCAGCATCCGGTGGAATCTCTTCCCGAAGTGCGGATCCGCTCCGCACGCACATCCGACCGGGACTTCATTCTCGATCTCGTTCCGCGCTTCGTCGCGTTCGATCTCCCGGTCGGCCGCGACCGCGACGAAAGCTGCGCCGGCGTGCGCCGCGACATCGAGCGTCACCTGCGTGAGCGTCCCGAAGGCACGCACTTTTTTGTCGCCGTCACCGAAGCGGACTTGCCGGCGGGATTCCTGCACCTGCAGGCGACGGTCGATTTCCTGACCGGCGCGCCGAACTGTCACATCTCCGATCTTGCGGTCGCGCCGGAATGGGACGGGCACGGTATCGGCAGCCGCCTGCTTGCATTCGCCGAACGCTGGGCGAAGGAGCACGGCTGCCGCTACATCACGCTCGGCGTTTTTCCGGCCAACGCACGCGCCCGCGAGTTGTACGAGCGGCACGGTTACGGCATCGAGTTGTTGCGCATGGCCAAAAGCGTCGGCTAGATCAAATGAGTGACGAGGCCGGTTTTCCAACCGTAAAGCTTTTGGTCTATGCTGCGCGGCGCCTGCGGTCGGAGGCCGGTTTTCCGCGGAAAACCGAAGCCGCCGAAGCCCGGGATGGGCGGCTCGCGGGTCCAGGGACGGTAAACCAAGGAGGTCAGCATGCTTGCGGAAGTACGAGCTTCCGGCGACATCCATAGCACCCGCGTCCTGTCCCTGGACTCCACCGGGCGCATCCTCGACTGGATGAGCTGGCAGGACGCGGTCTGTCTTTACGTGCGCGGTGCAGTGGCTTGGACACTCGGCGATCCTTGCCTGACGATCCACGGCGGCACCAGCCGACTCACCGGCGAGCAGAGCACGCTTGCATTGCATCCGATCGTCGCCAGCACCGGACACGCGCGTCCGGTCGCGATCGATCCGGCACCGGCGCTGACGAATGTCGCATTGTTCGCGCGCGATCGCATGCTGTGCCTTTACTGCGGCGACCATTTTCATCGCGGCGAGCTGACGCGCGACCACGTGCTGCCGGTTTCGAAAGGCGGCCGCGACGAATGGGAAAACGTCGTCACCGCGTGCTGGTCGTGCAACGTGCGCAAGGGTGGCCGCACGCCACAGCAGGCGAACATGCCGCTGCTTGCGGTTCCTTATCGGCCAAGCTGGGTCGAGCACCTGATCCTTTCGAACCGCAACATCCTGGCCGACCAGATGGAATTCCTGGTCAACCATCTGCCGAAGAACCGGCGGCACTGACGCGCCGATACGCTTCGTTGCGCACGCACGCTGGCTCGTCGCCGCTACGGATCCGGCAATGATCGATAGCGCGACCGCGCCGGGCAAGCGCAAGCGCGCCGCCTGGTGGACTCATGAGCTGCGTGTTCCCTGCGCGACGCTGCTCGGCGTGCAACTGGCCGGCCTGCTCCTGTTTCCGTTCGTCGAGGGATCTTCGCTCGATGTTTTTCTGATCGGCCTGTTCGGCATTCTCGTCCTGATCGTGACCATCGCGATCGTGCACCGCATGCCCGGCAGCCCGGCGAGCGTTCGCCGGCGAAACAAAAACGCGCGCCCGCGCTCAACCGCCGCCTGAGTTATCGGCGGAAACCGCGGCGTCCTCTCCAGTCAGCACTCTGAGCCGTTTGCTTTCCGCCGCGCGCTCTTCGCCTGCGTTTTTCTCGCGGTCGCGATTCTTTTCCCAGACAAAGAACTGGACCCACTTTGCGCCGAGCAGACGGCGACCGGTGCGATTGAACGCCGCCGTGTTCGCGTGTGCGAGCAGCATCGCTTTGCCGACGAAATAGAACGCCGCGTAAAGGAGGCAGGCCGAACGCACGGCGTTCGAACCGGGATCAGGCACCCACGCCAGGCTAGCTCGCGTTTCTTTGAACAGAAGCAGCACACCGTACGACAGCGCGAGCACGATCGGCAGCTGAAACGCGGCGAGCTGCAGCCAATCGCGAGTGTCGTCAGCGACGGCCTGCAGCCGCACGGCGAGACGATGGGCGTCGCCGCGAAAGAAATAGACGCTGACGACGCCATCGAACGCGATCACCGCGAGGGCGAACGCAACGGCACGATACACGTCGGGTTCTCTCATCCATTCGAGAAAGTCGTGGAATCCGACGACGTACATGGCGATCACGGCCGCTATCGCGATGAGGATCAGCAGCGAGATCAGGAAAAACCCCACCGCTTGCCGCGGCGTCTTGTACGTTGCGTACGTATCGCTCAGGATCGAAACGACGAAGGCCCTGAAGTATTCGAGCGGTATCAGCGCCAGAAGTCCGCCGATCCATCCATCGGTCTCCCATTGCGGCGTCACCGCGACATACAGGAATCCAGCCGCGACCGTGAGCGGCACGAACGCCCACAAGCCGATCGAAGACCAATCGGTGCCTTGCGTGCGTCCGTTGGGCTGTCTCATCAGGAATCTCGTCGTGCGACCGCTGACTCGGTTCGCGATCAAACCCATACGCGAAAAGGTCAATGGTGCGGCCAAATCCAACGTGGAAAAGTATAGGCCGTTACTGCCTTGGGCCATCGCTCGTCGGCCGTGGCCTTGTCGACCGCTCCGCAGCGCCCCTCGCAGCCACCGCCATGCCCGCGAATGGCCAGGCTTTTTCCGGACCTTTCTTGCCGCGCCCGCGGTTGCATTGGACAATAGCGGGCCGCAAGCCAGCTTCAGCAAATGATCGACCCGAAACGCTATCCGCATCTCGCGCACATCCAGACGCCCGGCGACCTTCGCAAGGTCCCGGAAGCCGAGCTCAGCGATGTCGCGCAGGAGCTGCGCGCCTATCTGATCGAATCGGTCGCGACCTCGGGCGGCCATTTCGGCGCCGGTCTCGGCGTCGTCGAGTTGACCGTTGCGTTGCATTACCTTTTCGACACGCCGCGCGACCGTCTGGTCTGGGATGTCGGCCATCAGTGTTATCCGCACAAGATCCTGACCGGCCGTCGCGATCGCATCACGACGATCAAGAAGAAGGACGGACTCGCGCCGTTCCCGAAACGCGCCGAAAGCGAGTACGACACGTTCGGTGTCGGTCATTCGTCGACATCGGTGAGCGCCGCGCTCGGCATGGCCATTGCCGCGCAGCGCAAAGGCGACGAGCGCAAGATCGTCGCGGTGATCGGCGACGGCGCGATGGGCGCCGGCATGGCGTTCGAAGCGTTGAATCACGGCGGCGATGTCGAACCGGACATGCTTGTCATCCTCAACGACAACGGCATGTCGATTTCCGAAAACGTCGGCGCGATGACCAAGATGCTGGCGCGCCTGATGGCGAGCCGCACACTGAATCGCATTCGCGAACACGGCAAGAAGATGATGAAGCGCGGCTCGTTCCTGTGGCGCTTCGTCAAGCGTTGGGAAGAGCATGCGAAAGGCATGTTCGTGCCGTCGACCTTGTTCGAGGAATTCGGTTTTCACTACACCGGACCGATCGATGGCCACGACATTCCGTTGCTGGTCTCGACGCTGCGCACGCTGAAGGAGCTCAAGGGTCCGCAGCTCCTGCACGTGATCACGACCAAAGGCAAAGGCTATCCGCCCGCCGAGCGCGAGCAGATCGAATATCACGCCGTCGGACCATTCGATCCGCAAGCCGGCATCGTGAAAAAAGGCGGATCGGCCAAGCCGACTTATACCGAAATCTTCGGCGACTGGTTGTGCGACATGGCCGCTGCGGACGCGCGCCTGCACGCGATCACGCCGGCGATGCGCGAAGGCTCGGGTCTGGTGCGCTTCTCGCGCGAATTTCCCGCGCGCTATTTCGATGTCGGTATCGCCGAGCAGCACGCCGTCACGCTCGCGGCCGGCATGGCCTGCGAAGGCGCCAAACCCGTCGTCGCGATCTATTCGACGTTTTTGCAGCGCGCCTACGATCAGCTGATCCACGATGTCGCGTTACAGGACCTCGACGTGATGTTCGCGATCGATCGCGGCGGACTCGTCGGTCCTGACGGTCCAACGCACGCCGGCAGTTTCGATTTTTCGTATCTGCGCTGCATCCCGAACATGGTCGTGATGGCGCCGGCGGACGAAGACGAATGCCGCAAGATGCTGACGACCGCGTTCAAGCATCAGGGTCCAGCCGCGGTACGCTATCCGCGTGGCGGCGGCAGCGGTGTTGCCGTCCAGAAAGAATTGACGACGCTTCCGATCGGCAAGGCCGAAATCCGTCGTCGCGGGCGCGGCATCGCGCTGCTCGCGTTCGGCGCGATGGTCGCGCCATCGGCGCGCGTCGCCGACGCGCTCGATGCGACGCTGGTCAACATGCGTTTCGTCAAACCGCTCGACGAAACATTGCTGCTCGAACTCGCCAGCACGCACGCGGCATTCGTCTCGATCGAAGACAACGCGATCGCCGGTGGCGCCGGCGGCGCCGTCATCGAATGTCTCGCCGCGCATGGCATCGCCCTGCCCGTGCTGCAACTCGGCCTCGCCGACGGATTCCTCGATCACGGCAGCCGCGAAGAGCTGCTCGCACAAGCCGGACTCGATGCGGCCTCGATCGAAAGTGCGATACGCACTCGGTTCGCGACGTTCATTCCGGCTTCGAACTTGCGCAGCGTCAGCTGACGCCGGCCAAAAAAAAGCCCCCGGCGATGTTTCACGCCGGGGGCCGCTCCTCCCCGCCTACAAAACCGCCATCCTGGCGGTTCCCTCCATCGGGTCCCTCCACCGCTGCATCCTGCAGCAGTCAGTGTCGGCCTTGTGGCTGACACGCGGCGCTCACGCGCGGCTTATCGGGGCTTACTTCTTCGGTCCGCGCCATGCGCTTCCTGACCGCGTGATCAGAATCGTCGTTTTGGAGTTCGGCTTCCGTGGAATGCTTGCCGAAGGCCGCGGGCGCTCGCGCACGCAGCGAGTGCCAACTGGATCACAGCGATAGCGCGGCCTTCTTCGCACGACGAGCCCGCGCGCCGCTGCAGAGCGTGCGAGGAGCCCGGGTGGGACCGGCACAGCGATTTGTTCAGATCGACGCGGCGTGCCCGCCTCAGCCCGGTTTCGCGCCGAACGTCACGCGTTCTTGGCCGGCGCCATCGCGCGCGCTGCCAACGTCGGCGTATCCCGCAGCCGCGAACAGTGCGCGCACGCGCTCGGCCTGATCCCAACCGTGCTCGATCACGAGTCGCGCGCCCGGATGCAGATGCTCGAACGCGTCCGCAACGATGCGGCGGATTGCATCGAGGCCATCCGCGCCGGAGATCAGCGCCGATTTCGGCTCGTGCCGCAGATCGCCGATATCGAGATGCGCGTCATGTGCCGCGATATACGGCGGATTCGATGCGATCAGATCGAAGCGCTCGCGACCGAGCGCGTTGCACCAATCACCTCCGGCGAACGCGATGTTGCGTATACCGAGCCGACGCGCATTCTCTCGCGCGACGCCCAGTGCTGCGTTGCTCGCATCGGTCGCCAACACGCGTGCGCGCGGTCGTTCTCGCGCGAGCGCAAGCGCGATCGCCCCCGAGCCCGTGCCGAGATCGGCGATGCGCACGTCGCGATCCGCTGGAATTCGCGCGAGCGCAATCTCGACCAGCAACTCCGTTTCATGCCGCGGAATGAGCACATCGGGCGTCACCACGAGATCGAGCGACCAGAATTCGCGACGACCGGTCAGATACGCAACCGGCTCGCCGCGTTCGCGCGCGGCGACCATGCATTCGAACGCCGCGCGTTGCACGGCATCGAGTTCGTATTCGGGCCACGCGAACAGCCACGTGCGCGATTTGCCCAGCGCATGCGCCAATAGCAGCTCCGCATCGAGGCGTGCATCGCCGCCGCCGAGCCGCACGATCGCGTCGGCAAGCAGACTTCGAACGTTCACGACCGCGCCGGCGGTGGCGGCGTTGCCGGAATTTCGATGGCGACCTTGCGCGGCGCCGCGCGCCAATAGCCGTCGCGCATCCACGCGTTGAAACCGTAACCGAGCCAGCCGACGACCGCGTTCGCGAGCCACGTTGCCCACGCGAGCATCGCGACTTTGTAGACCCAGAGCGGCACGCTGATCGCGCTCGCGCCGGGCAGCGCATCCTCGCTGCGGTCGGCGAACCAGCGCAGCGCCTGCGCCGACGATCCGTTGCCCGCGACGTGCATGTCCGGCGTGCCGAGCAGTCCCTGCGGAATGGCCGCGGCAAGGCATAACAGCGCGAACACGGTCAGAATCGCGAGCCCGAGCTGCGTGAGATTGAACAACGCGTTCGAGGTCGGCGACGCGGCGCGAGCGCGCCAGTCGAGTGCGAAAAGCCATCCCGCGACCGGCAGCAGCGCGAGCCACGAGAATGTCGAAAAGCCGATGCCGAGCAGAATCCATTGCCGAAGCGAGAGCGGCGTACGGCGAGTGCGCGCGAGTACCCACGCGACGATCAGCATCACGACCAGCTCGCTCCAATAGAGAACAGCCGGCCCCTGCGCCGGGCCGCCCGTCGCCAGCAGCCAGCGATCGGCCGGAAGATCGATGCCAAGATCGATATTCGCCGCCGGCAAACCGAGTGCGACGGTCGGCGAATGGGTCATCAACGCGACCGGCAAGGACTCGCGAAAACGAATCTGGAAACGCTGCGCACCCGGCACGACCGGCAGGCTCAATTTTCCATCGCGCGGGCGCAGGTTCAGAATTTCGGCATTGCGCGAAACACTCATGACTTCCGCATCGGCGGGCAACGAGATCGATTGTTCGCCGCCCTGGCTCGCGCGCATCGTGAGATCGAGCACGGTGTCCGATGCGCGTTGACCGGCGCTCGTTACGAGGCTTGCGCGATCGATGGCCCGCGTCGATCCGTCGACCGCCTGCGGTTTACTGATGCGCACCGTCAGCGTCTCACCCGGCAGCGGATGAAACTGGAAACTGCGATAGTCGCTCTTGTCCGCATCGGCATCGGCCGTCATCGGCACGCCGCTCGTTTCGACATGCCAGATCGGACTTGCCGTGATGTGCCAGATTTCAGCTCGATCGGCGAGCGGTGGCGCGGTCAATGTGATGCTGTCGGATTTGTCGAGCGTGCTGCTCCATGCGACATCGCTTTCGTCGTCTCCGATCGCAGCGATGATCGATCCGCGCTCGTTCTTGATGCCGGCCGTCGAAACATGCTCGCCGGCGAGTGCCGGCACCGACACCGTGAATCCGCCCGCGCTTGGAGCGAGACGGCGCACATCCGTCGAAAGCGTCCAGTTGAGACCGAGCGTGATGTCCCGATGCACGAGCACGAATGGGCTGAATCGCTGCGTTCCCGCGGGGCCGGTCGTGCCGTTTTCCCGCGCGCGCGACAGCGACAGCGTTTCGGTCATCAGGCGATCGTCGTTCACGCCGCTCGACTGCCAGCCTTCGCCGGAAAACGCGATACGCATCGGCTGCAGCGGAAATTTGAGCGCGACCTTGTCCGCTGCCGACGCATACACGAGCTCGACGCGATGCACGCCGCGCGCGAGTCCGATGTGCAGAACGCCTTTACTGCTCGCAATGCCGTCCTGGCCAGCACCATCAACGGTGATGCTGCGCAGTTGCAGCGAGTCGTCGCCGGCGGGAATCGGCAATGCGACGCGTGCCGCCGCGTGCGCTTCGAGCGCGATGCGAATCTCGTCGCCGCGCGCGCTGACGTCCGCGTTGGCGATGTTCGCGCAACGCGGCACGCACGCGGGTGCCTCGATCGCGCGCGCGCTCAATTCATTGAGCAGGCTTTCGGGCGGAAACGCCTGCGCGCGAACCGGCGAAGGGATCGACAATGCCGATAGCAGCAGCATCGCACCCGCCAGCGAAGCTGCCGACGTGCGCGCGACCGAGCCAAGATTTCCGCGCACCAACCGCACGAGCAGCATTGCGAGAAGCGCAACCGTGCCGACGCGCAGCAATCGCACCAGCCACGGCGGCGCGATGACCAGGCGCACGCTCTGCGACGGCAGCACTGGTCCGCTCCACGTGAGCAGGTAGTTGGATCCGAGGTTCCATTCGGGCTCGCCGGCGCCCGTCTGAACGACCGTGGATTCGTTGTAGTGGTCCATGACGTCGGCACGGCGGATTTCGGAGCCTGTCACGATGATGGTCTCCGACGCGCGGATTCGCCTGTTCGGCACTCTGCTCTCGCACGGGCCCTGGGGCAGGAGAAGGGGGAGAGCAACCGGCGCCGACTCCGGCGCGGCAACTTTGTGCCTCCTCCTTTTGAAGCACCGCCCGCGTTTTCAATGACGCAACGACGCCACCCCCCAATCCCGACCGATACCCGTAGCTCTGGTTCTCCAACTGCGGATGCAACGCATAGCGCAGCTGATCCGCCGCGAACGGCAGCGTGACCAACACGAGCAAAGCAAGCGCTGCGCGACGCGTCCACGTCGCAGCCGTCGCAAGTTTCCCGCCGGGCAGCAGACGCGCGATCAGTCCGAGCGCCAACGCGGCGAGCAACGTCCACAGCGGCGCGCCGGATTCCTGGAAACTGAACACGAGATACAGAGCAGCGATCGCCGCGCCCACGACGCCGAGCAATCGCCATGCGAGCAGCACGACGATCGCCGCGATGAAAACGTCGAGCAGCGTCCAGCCGGACAGCCAGCTTCCGGCCGCGCTGTCGGCGCCCGGCGCGCCGAGCAGCTTGTAGCCGCTCGGCAGATGCAGCGTCGTGTTGACGCGCTCGAAACTGTCTTGCCAACCCGTTACCGGCAGCAGCGAGGCCGCCGAGGCGATGCGCACGCCGGCGCCGAGATCGACTTGCGGTGTGCGCCATTCGACACCGGAGGTTCCCGGTTCGCTGCCGTGCGTGACAAGGAGACTCTCTCCCTTTTGATTACGGAATTTCGAATTCAACGCATCGGCGCGCTCAAGCGTCAGCGGCGCCGCGACGTCGAACCGCCAGCCGCGCAGCATTTCGCCACCGACACGATCGCGCGCAAACCAGCCGTCGCCGGAAAAATCGAGCCACATCTCGCGATCGAGCGTCAGGCGGTTCTTGTCGTCGGGAGCCAGACCGCGCGAACGTTCTTCGATCGTGATCTCGGCTCCGTCACCGAGCGCGAACGTCGGTAACGTAAGCCATTCCTGATCGACATCGGCCTGGCGCGGATCGACTTGCAGCGCACTCGTCGCCGAAGTCACGCGCAACGTCGGCGCGGCTTCGTAGCTCCAGATCTCCTGCTTCGGCCACGGCGCGTCCGGCACGCGCGCGACGACTTTCGCTAAGGGTGCCGTCGCACGCGCTTCGAGCTTGACCACCGATGTTCCGGGCTGCACCTGCACGCGCAAGCGTCCATCCGCATCCAAACGCGCGGGCCATTCCTCGCTGTCCAGACGCAGCGGTTCGAAACCGGCCGGGAGTGCCGGGCCGATCGTTTCCTCGCGCGCCTGACCCGAGACCGCAAGCCGGATCTCCGTCGTCAGCATCGCCGGAATCCCGTCGGCCAGCTTGCGATACACGTGCAGTTCGATGTTGTCGACTTCGGGTGCCGCGGCGACGCCGCGACCGAGCGTGACCTCGCTATCCTTGCGCTGGATCGGCGCGACTGCTTTGCCGTCGACGTTGAGCGCGACGAGACCGATCACCGCAGGCACGTGCAGCGTTTGCGGGCGTTCGCGCCACGGAATACGCGCGCGAATTTCGTGAGCGCCGGCTGCGAGACGCAGAGCACGGTCCTTCATGATCGACGACGGGCGCCGCCTGGCCGTCGACCGTGACCTGCTGCGGCCAGTGCGACGCGTCGCCCGGCAGAGGAATCCACGATTCGGCTTCGACGCGCCAATGCTGCGTCACGTTTGCGCCACCGGCATCGGCGTTCAGCGAGAGCAAGCCGGGCCATGCGCAGAGATAATCTTCCGGCGCAGCTCCTACCCGCCCCGCGATCAGCGGACAGGCGCGGAATTCCTGGCCGTGCAGCACCCAGCCGCGCCACGGTTCGAGCGTCGGCGGCACTTGCGGGTCGGCGTGCGCCGCAGTGGCGAGAAGGAGGCCCGTCAGCCAGGCAAGGCGATGCAGGAATGCGCGCATGGAAAACCCTCGTTCCGGAGGCGACTACGGCGTATGACGGGTGATACGGAATCGCATCGGCGGTCCCGCCACCGTCTGCAACGCAGGCATGGGCAGCGCGGGGTTTAGCGCATGAACAGCCTCCACGCCTGTTCCAGGCAGGCGATGACGAAACCGGCGAGGAAAAACAGGTAGCTGTAGCGGAGATAACGATATTTGCGATGCGCGAGATACCAGCCGATCGAATAGAGATCGTTCGCCATCGTTTCGTACACCGAGCCGTCGGGCTTCATCGCCGCCGCGATCTCGCGCAGGAAACGCTCGCGTGGAAGATCGGCGAAGTGGCCGAAAAACAGCAGGTTGAAATTCTCGGGAAAATCGCCGGAGCCGATGCGCAGCGATCGATGCTTGGGCAGCACCGCGAGGATCGCGAAAAACAGTGAAATGAGCGTGAACGCCGCGAGCGTCTGCACGGCGGGTCGAAGATCGGCATCGCCGATGCGCCCCAGCGACAGCGTCAGCACGATCGACGAGACCGTGATGATGATGTTGGCCTTGGTATCGGCCATGCTCGACAACACGACGTGGTGTTGCTGCGCGGTACGCAGCATCGCATCGCCAGTATTGCGCTCGGGAATGCGCGAGAACACTTCCGCCACGGAAGAAGGCTCGTCCATCGCAAGTCCGTCCCTCAGACGTTGCGTGGCATCTTAGCAAGCGCGACGTGGTTTGGCCGCGGCGATTCCGTTCTGCCCTATCGCCGATGTTTCACACGGCACCCAGGCGTGCGGAGCGATCCTTCCTCAGTGCTGGCCGCCCGCCTTCGCAGGTGCCGCGCCCGGAGCACTCGCCGGTGAATGGGTTTGGTACGCCTCGATCCAGCCGGCCAGCGCCCGCTGGCCGATGTGCTCGCGCAGCGAAGCGCATTGGCGGATGCTTTCGAGCGTCTGGCCGAGGCCACGATCGCCGCCGACCAGGTCCTTGATGCGCGGTGCAAAAAACGCCGAAAGCTCGTCCGCGTCGGTCGCGCTGCAGCGGCCGTCGGCGAACGTCTTGGGCATATTGCCGCGGCGGAATGCGGGCAGCCGCGCGCGGTACGCGTCGTAATGCGCGAGCAGCCATTGCCACATCGCGGCCCGATTTTCCGGCTCGTTCATCTGCGCATCGTAGAGATTGTAGATTTCGCCGATCTGCACGCTCGGATCGAGACCGAAGTCGCGCGCTTTTTCCGCGAGCGCTCGATCGCGCGTTGCGCCAAGCGCGGCCAACAATGCGTACCGTTGCGCCGTGTCGCTGTTCACCGCGAATTCCTTTTGCACGGCCGCGAACGCGCGCGCGCCGTCTTCCTGCACGGTGACCCGGAGCGCGCTGCGCAAAAGATCGGAATCGGCGCGCGACAAATCGATCGTGCCGGTGCCGTCGAGACCGAGTGCCGCACGACCTTGTCGGGCGAGCTCGTCGCGCACGCCCGCATCGCGCACGGTCAAGGCAAGAAACTCGGCGAGACGCGCGCGCAACGCGATTGTCGTGCTCGCATCGCCTTCTCGGCGCCTGTAGCCGAGTGTTTCGAGCCGCGGTTTGTAGATCGAGCTTGCATAAGCGTCGAGCACCGAGCGCGCGGTGTCGTCGACGAGCTCCTCGCGGATCCATTCGAACGGAGCGAACAACGCGGTCGCGACTTGCGGCGTCTCGGAATCGGCGAGGCGCGGCATCGCCTCGAGCACCGCGGTCGGACCCAGCGCGCCGCGCCGGAACGCTCCGTTCAACGCGTCGGCGTAGACGACCTGTTCGGGCGCGGTCAAGTGCGCGAGCGCGCCGCCGAGCCGATTCATATCCGCCGCCGACATCTCGAAGCGGTAGTAGCCGCGCGCCTGCGCGTTCGGCAGATACCAATCGGGACATCCGCCTTCGACTGTGAAGCGCTGCTCGGGCTGATCGAACACGAAACACTGCGTATTCGACTCGGCGCCGCGTCCGAAACGCGTGCACATCGGTCCGCTCCAGCGCGGCATGCCCTCGCCAAGCACGCCGTAGGGCAGATAGCGCGATTGGCTGACCGAAAGCGAAGCGTGATCGTCCTTGCACGCAACTTCGACGCGCACGAGCGGAATGCCGGGCTGATCGAGGAAGCTTCGCATCGAGCCCGCAAACACATCGCCCTTGCCGCTCGCCTTGCCGAGCGATGCGATCAGATCGTCCGAGCTGCCGCCGCCGAAGCGGTGACTCGCGAGATAATCGCGCATGCCCTGCCGGAACGCGTCTTCGCCGACCCAGGCCTCGAACATCGCGAGCACGCTGGCGCCTTTCTGATAGGTGATGTTGTCGAACGCGGTTTCGATGTCGCCGTGGCCGTTGATCGGCTGACGCACCTTGCGCGCGGTCAGGAGACTGTCGTTCTTCATCGTCGCGAGGCGATATTCGAGCGATTCGAGATCGCCGAAATATTCCGGCTTCAGCGCGACGGTCGCCTTGCGCTGCGCCCACGTCGCGAAGGCTTCGTTGAGCCAGATGTCGTCCCACCACGGCACCGTGACGAGATCGCCGTACCACTGATGCGCGATCTCGTGCGCATTGACGTTGAACACGCTGCGATAACGTTCCGCGGGCGAGTGCTCGTCGAGCAGCAACAGCGCATCGCGATAGACGATCAGGCCCGCGTTCTCCATCGCGCCGGCCGAAAAATCCGGCGCGCCGAGCAGATCGAGCTTGTCGAACGGATACGGCTGCGCGGTGTAGTCCTCGTAGAACTTGATGACGGCCGGCGTTTCACCGAGCACCCATGCCAGCTTCTTGCCTTTTCCTCGCGGTGCCAGCCCGCGCAGCGGAATCGCATGCTTGCGCACCGCATTCGGCGGAATCGGCGGCGCGTCGACGACATCCCACGGCCCGACCGCGAATGCGATGAGATAGGTCGGCAGCGGTTTCGTCGTCGCGAACGTCAGCGTTTTCCATTTGCCATCGGCCGACGTCTTTGCATCGAGCTGACGCGTGTTGGCGACCGCGACTTCATCCATCGGTACGGTCAACGTGACATCGAACGGTGTCTTGAAACGCGGCTCGTCGAAACCGGGAAACGCATAGCGCGCGCTGATCGGCTCCATTTGCGTAATGACGTACGCGTCGTCGCCGACCTTGACCTTGTAGGCGCCTTCCAGCTGACCATTGAACGGTGCGGTGTATTCGAACGCAAGATCGATATCGCCTGCGGGCAAAGTGCGATCGAAGCGAACCTCGAGCACGCCGCTGTCGACGTGCGCAATCACGACGGCCGCTCGCGTTTCGCCGTTCGCGGCGGTGACGGTAGCCTTTGCGATGTCGAGTTGCTGCGCATGCAGCCATACGTGGTTCGCGGGCGCGGTGAGCTGAACGCGAATCCGCGTCTCACCGCTGAAGCGATCGGTGCGCGGATCGACGGTGAAGTGCAACGAATAGTGCCGAGGCGTCGCGTCGGCGGGCAGCTTGCCGGCCGGGACGTCGTCAGCCGCGCTGGTCTTTGCTGCCGCCGGAACACCGGCGGCCAGCGCACACGCAACAAATACTGCCCGCAGGAGCATGCGCATCACGATACTTGGGAAAGGTCGCGCAGGACACCACAGCCTACTGGCCCCGGCATGGCCGATTAGTCATGCGGGCGGGAAAAAGAACAATGCGGGAGAGGAAAAAATGACGGGTGCATCACGCGTTGGTCGCGATGCACCCGGAATGAAAAGCCGCTCAGGCTGCTTCCGCGAGCGCCGGCGCGGCTGCGAGGGCCTGTTCGATCGTGACTGCAACACCGTGGATCACCGCCGCGATGCGCGCGGCGCTCTGAATCGCCAGCACCGGCACGCCATGCTTGCGCAGGGTTTTTTCGTGCGACTCGACGCACGCGCCACAGCCATTGATGGCCGACGCCGCCAGCGATGCGAGCTCGAAATCGACCTTGCCGCAACCGGGATTCGCCATGACGTTCATGCGCAGGCTCGCGCGCAAGGTCTGGTATTCCGGATCGCCGACGAGGTGCGTGAAGCGATAGTAGACATTGTTCATCGCCATGATCGCCGCCGCCGCGCGAGCGCCATCGATTTCGGCGGGACTCAGCACCGTCGCAGCCTGCGCGGCGATTGCTTGCGTCAGCGGTTCATGCCGCGACGTGATGGCACTTGCAAGCGCGATGATCGCGATCTGCTTGGCGGAAAGACCCGGCGCACCGCTTTCGCTCAGCACCGAGTCGAGATTGAGACGCAGATCCTTCGCGTAGTCCGGAATCCGCGCTTTGATCGTTTCAAGATTCATGCGGCAACTCCTCGGAAAGAAGAGCCCGGCGTGAAGCCGGGCTCATAATTCTTTAGCTGTCTAAGGAAGTGCGGCCGGGGATGGCCGTTCTTGATCTTGCTTCAGCGCGGGCACCGATGCCCGCAAAAATAACGGCCGGGGGTCGCCGGCCGGGGCGACATCGTTGGGGAGGGAGGAGACCGATGCCGCCCAAACCATGGGCGCCGCGTTTTGCGTCGCCCTGAGAGCCGTTCCCGCAACATTGGGACCGGCCCGCCCGATCACAACCCCGAATAATTAGGCTGCTTTCAGCACCTCGTCGCCCTTGCTCCAGTTGCACGGGCAGAGCTCATCGGTCTGCAGCGCATCGAGCACGCGCAACACTTCCTGCGGATTGCGGCCGACGCTGCCGTCGGTGACATACGCAAAACGGATCACGCCATCCGGATCGACGAGGAACGTGGCGCGCTTGGCGACGCCCTCTTCCGCATCAAGGATGCCGAGCGCGGTCGACAGGCGCTTCGCGGTGTCGGCGAGCATCGGGAACGGAAGCTGCTTCAGATCCTTGTGGTCGCGACGCCACGCGAGATGCACGAATTCGCTGTCGGTGCTCGCCGCGAGAACCTGGCAATCGCGATCCGCGAACTGCGCATTCAGGTCGCCGAAACCCTTGATTTCGGTCGGGCACACGAACGTGAAGTCCTTCGGATAGAAGAACACCAGCGTCCACTTGCCTTTGTAGGTGTGGTTGTCGATTTCGGCGAACGCGGTATCGATATTGTCGATGGCCACGGTTGCCTTGAGCTTGAATTGTGGGAACTTGTCTCCGACGGTCAGCATGGTGTCGCTCCTGAGGGGTGAATAGGAACCGGAATGAGGTCGCGCTGAATCGCGCTACGCCTACCAACATAGGGCCACCCTTCCCATTGTTCAAATCGATTGTTAATATCGATTCGATAGTCCATGTCAATTGGAGCGCGGATGAACCTGCGTGATCTCCGATATCTGGTTGCGCTGGCCGAACACAAGCATTTCGGCCGCGCCGCGACCGCGAGCTTCGTCAGCCAGCCGACACTGTCGACGCAGATTCGCAAGCTCGAGGAAGAGCTTGGCGTCGCGCTCGTCGAACGCACGCCGCGCAAGGTGCTGCTTACCGAAGTCGGTCGCGAGATCGCGCAGCGCGCGCGCGAGGTGCTCAACGAAGTCGAGCAGATCCGGCAGATCGCGCGGCGCACCAAGGATCCCGAATCCGGCACGGTACGGCTCGGCATCTTTCCGACGCTCGGGCCTTATCTCCTGCCGCACGTCGTGCCGAAGATTCGCGAGCGCTTTCCGCGCCTCGAACTTTTACTGGTCGAGGAAAAAACCGAGATCGTGCTGAAGCAGCTCCGCGAAGGCCGCCTCGATGCCGCCGTGCTGGCGCAGCCGATCCATGACGATCAGCTGCATCAGCAGTTCCTGTTCGAAGAACCCTTCCTGCTCGCCGTGCCGGAACACCATCCGCTCGCCGCGCGCAAACAGCTCAAGCTCGACGATCTCACCGATCAGACCCTGCTGCTGCTTGAAGACGGCCATTGCCTGCGCGATCAGGCGCTCGAGGTGTGCCAGCTCGCCGGCGCGAGCGAAAAAACCGGATTCCGCGCGACCAGCCTCGAAACGCTGCGCCAGATGGTCGCGGCGAACGTCGGCGTCACGCTGCTGCCGACGCTGGCGGTAAAGCCGCCGGTGGCGCAGTCCTCGGACATCCGTCTCGTCGAGTTCCGCGGCCATGCGCCGAGCCGGCGCATCGCGATGGTTTGGCGCAAGAGCTCGGCGATGGCGCCGTTCCTGAAGCGCCTGGCCGAGCTGTTCGTGCTGTCGCGCGCGCTGCTCGATCCGCATTCGGCGTGCACCGGTGAAGCGTCGAAAACGGCACGCCGATCCCGCACTGCGGCGCGGGCGCCGTGATGGCTCCAAGGCGCCAAGCTCGAATCCGCATTCCGGCCCGACACGCCGCCAAGACCCGGGCACGGCGATAGACGCCGTCGATCGAAGCCATCGTATCTATCAATTTCTATCGGTAACCACTCGGCGGTACGCTGGGCGCAAGCCGCGCCGTGCCACGGCCGCCCTTCAGCCACAC